>CP121320.1:2185000-4507981 GCA_043585085.1 Hoeflea sp. | reverse complement strand
GGCGCTCTCCAAGCACGGCTTTCGAAGCCCAATCATTGAGATGAGTTGGAGGCGGAAAGGCACGAGGATTGACAAAGGTCCACACAATCAGTCCGGCAAAAGGAACCAGGCACCACCAGCCGATCCAGACGCGTGACCAGATGGCGAGCGTCAGCAGCAGCAGGATCGGAACCCGGGTCCAGAAACTCAGGGAATTGGCATGACGCGCCCAGGTCGCGTCACTCATCATCATTGATTGTTCAATTGCTTTGTCGAGTCGCATGGGTCCATTATCGATATGTTGAAATGATTTGGTGATCTGCCATGAGCATAGAGAATATGATCCCCGTTGTCCCCACTGCCGAAGCCGAGGTTTCAAGACCTGATGGGGACAAGGTCATCTCCGGTGATCCTGTCCACACCACCTGGAACCTTGAGGAGCGCGACGGGCTCTATTGCGGCATCTGGCAGTCGACCCCGGGCAAGTGGAAGGTCTCCTACGAGGAGTGGGAATATTGCCGGATTCTCGAGGGGGTTTCGGTGATCTCCGAAGAGGGTGGCGACGCAGTGACGGTCAAGGCCGGTGACAGTTTTATCCTGAGACCGGGCTTCAAGGGATTCTGGGAAGTGATTGAAACGACTCGCAAAGACTATGTCATTCGTTTGTAGGCCCAGGGCATGAGCAAAAGCGCCGCAGCCGTGCCACCCGGACGCCGGGTGATGGTCCTCGGAGGCACCGGAACCATCGGCCGCGCAACGGTCCGCGCGCTTGTTGATCAAGGCCATGAGGTCGTGTGTTTCGTCAGGGGCAAGCCTGGTGGCGAAACCGCTCCCGCACAATCAGCACGCGGCGATTGGCCAGCTGGCGTCAGTGTCCGCCATGGCGATATCACCGATCCACTGAGCTTTGCGCGTGATGGAATCTGTGGCGAGAAGTTTGACGCATTGGTCACTTGCCTGGCCTCGCGCACCGGTGCCCCGAAGGACGCCTGGGCGATCGATTACCAGGCACATTCGAAGGCCCTGAAGGTCGCAACAGAGGCGGGGATCGGGCAGATGGTGCTGCTCTCGGCGATCTGTGTGCAAAAGCCGGTGCTCGAATTCCAGAAGGCGAAACTCGCCTTCGAAGCCGAACTGATCGCTTCCGGCCTGACCTATTCCGTTGTCCGCCCCACAGCCTTTTTCAAATCGCTGTCCGGTCAGATTGACCGGGTGCGCAACGGCAAGCCGTTCTTGCTGTTTGGCGACGGCCAATTGACCGCCTGCACGCCGATCAGTGATCGCGACCTGGGAGAGTTCATCGCGGCTTGCCTTGAAGATCAAAGCCGCTGGAATAGGATCCTGCCCATCGGCGGTCCGGGGCCGGCCATCACTCCGGGCGAACAGGGCGAATATCTGTTTGCGCTTTTGGACCTCAAGCCCAAATTCAAGCATGTCCCGGTCGCGATGATGGACATCATCATCAATGTCCTGGACGCTGCCGGGCTTTTTTCGGCAAAGCTCAAGGACAAGGCGGAACTGGCGCGCATCGGCCGCTATTACGCGACCGAATCGATGCTGGTGCTCGATCCTGAAACCGGCCGTTACGACCGGGACGCAACACCATCCTTCGGGTCCGACACGCTGTTTGACTACTACGAGCAGGTGCTCCGGGGCGAAGCCTCGGTCGAGCGTGGCGACCACGCGGTGTTCTGACGCCCAGAATTTGCGATGAGAAGTGGCGGCTTAAAACTCAGGCCAGCCGTCTCTCCATCTGCGCATCCAGTGCCGCTTCAAACTGAGCGGGCGGCATCGCCTCTGACAGTGCCCGTACGAACAGTTGCGCCTGCGTTTCCGGTGCCAGGCCTCCGGATGGGGGATCGCGGTCGAGATTGGTCGGGAATGAATAGCCCTCCGCCGCACTGCTGATCGCAGCTCTCAACCCGGCTTGTTCGATGGTGCCATTCGCCTGCGCCGCCTTTGCGTGCGGATAGAGCAGGCGGCACATCTTCGCCCGGTCAATGCTCTCCATCGCCCGGCCAAAGGCCGAAGAGACCTGCAAGAGGTTGACCATGCGGTGAATGTCCGCGGTCAGATTGGCCCCGGCCGCATGAAACAGGGCCGGATTGAAGAACACGGCATCGCCCTTTTCGAGCGGCAGCTGGATGCAATTCTCTTCGAAATAGGCGCGGAACTCCGGCCGGTGCCAGGCAACATATCCCGGTCGGTAGAGCTGCGAGAATGGCAACAGCTTGGTCGGCCCGCTCTCAATTGACATGTCGCAATGGGCAATCGCGCCCTGAAGCGTCAGCACCGGCGACAGGTCGTGCACATGTGCGGGATAGCTGGCGCAGATGTCCGCGGTCTGGAAACCCAGATGATAATCCCGGTGGGCCTGTTGTGCCTGGCCACCCGGATGCACCAGATTGACTTGCGCGGTCATCTGGTAGTTCGGCCCCAGCCAAGCCTCGCAGACTGCATCAATGGCGGGATTGGCGAAATAGCGCAAGAAAACCTCTGGCGACGCCTCGCAAAGCTTTTGCAGTGAATTCCAGATCCGGTCATTTGCGCCCGCGGTTGCGAAATGATCCGCCCCGCCGCCATTGTTCTGTTTCTCGGTTGCGATGATGCCGTCAAACAGCTTGGTCGCCGCATCAATGACCTCAAGATCCCGGCAGGCTTTTTTGAGAACCAATACACCCGGACCCGATTGCAACACCTCCGCCCATTCTGCCATCAGCCCGCGCCGGCTGCCCGGATCCCAGAGCACGGCCTCAAGCCGCTGCACATCGTAGATCGGAACATTGTGTTGGGCATCATCTGCATGGGGCGCGATGCTGCGGTCAGGATTTTGCTCCACAAGCGCGCTGAATTGCGCAAGATCGCAGTCATCCTCGCCAAAATAGCCGCTGCGGCGCTGATCAATCACGGTCATGATGTCCTCCTCAAGACCATTACCCTAGCAGCGCGGCCGTCTCAGTCCACCATCAGACTTTCCAGCCCATGGAAATGGTAGCTGTCCCGGTAGCGCGGCGGCGCCTGCAACGTAAGGTCCGGCCGCTGTTCAAACAGCACGCCAAGCGACTGCTGCAGTTCAAGCCGGGCGAGTGGTGCGCCGATACAGAAATGCAGTCCGGCGCCAAAGCTGACATTCTTCTGGTCCGCACGGCCGGGCCGGAACTCATGCGGGCCGTCGAAGGCGGACGGATCACGGTTGGCTGCACCCAGAAGCAACGCCACTTGCTCGCCTGGCTTGAGTGTGACCGGCCCCAGGTCAATCTCCTCATAGGCATAGCGGGTGAACATGTGCAGCGGCGCATCGTAGCGCAGAGTTTCCTCGATGGTGGCTGCAGCGCGGTCGGGCGTCTCGAAAAACCGGCGCGGATCGCCGCCTTGTTCCAATATGGTTTTCACCGCATTGCCGGTCTGGTGAACGGTCGCCTCGTGCCCGGCATTGAGCAGCAGCACGCATGTGGAAATCAACTCGTCGTCCGAGAGTTTTTCACCGGTGTCGCGCACCGCGATCAGAGCCGAGAGAAGATCATCGGCGCCATTGTGCCGGTGCCCCTCGATATGGGCCATCAGAAACGCACCGAATTCGGCTGCGGCGCGATTGGCGCGCTCCTCGGTCTCGCGTGAGCGGTGCGGCACATACATCTCGCACATGGCGTGCGACCAGTTGAGCAGATCATTGCCACGCTCCACCGGCACGCCTAGCAACTCGCAGATCACCGTAAGCGGGATCGGCGTGGCGAATGCGGGCAGCAGGTCGACAGGTTGGCCGGCGGGCAGGGCGTCGACGAGCTCCTGAGCCAGCTGGCTGATCCGCGGCCGGAGCCGTTCCACCGAGCGCGAAACGAAGGCGCGATTGACCAGCGTCCTGAGACGCGTGTGGACGGGTGGTTCGCGTTCCAGCAACGAGGCGCTTTCGATCCGGTCGAAATCGGTGAGGTGACCACGGCCTTCCACCGGGTTCAGCGGCGCGCCCCAGCGGTTCTCCCGGCCGAGCCGCCGGTCGCGCAGCAGAGCGTTGACCTGATCATAGCCCGCCGCACACCACATGCCGTACTCCTGCCAGAAAAAGACAGAAGAGCTGCGGTGCATCTCGGCATAGAAGTTATAGGGATCCTGAACGAAATCCGGATCTTTGGGGTTCTGGGAGATGGAAAGTGCGTGTGGTGTCATGATTGCGGTGTAGCGTGGATTCGCACGCGGCGAAATCCGCCTGCGCAATTTCCTCGGCCCTGCCGGAGAAGCTAAAAAGCCGCCCAGGTTGCTCCGGACGGCTTGCTTTGTTGGCTCGTTGTCGCGACGGCCTCAGTGACAGCGTTTCTTGCCCGACACTTGCACCCAGGCGGATGAGGCGGGGCGGACTTCCACCGTGCGGGCCACCGTCTTGACCACCGCCGGCACATGCCGGGTGACAGTACGGGCAGGCTCGATCACGACAGTGCGGGTCCGGTAGGCATAGCGTGCCGGGATCCGCTCGTGCACGGTGTGTCCTGGCTTTACGACGACTGTCCGTGCCTGGGTGGCGTATTGAGCGGGATGGACCACTTTGCACAAGGTCTTGACGCCGTTGACGTATCGCCATTCCCACCCGACTGATTTGTGTCGAACCAGCACTTTCTGATGCACGGTCTTGGTCACGGCAGGAACATGACGGGCGATGACCTGTTCCGGCTGGACAAGAACCTTCTCGGTCACTTCACCGTAGCGTGCCGGGATGGTTTCATGCACCACACCCGCGGGACGAACCACCACCTGCTGGTGCACGGTCTTGTGGACCGCGGGTTGATGAACCTGCTGATAGCAAGCCAGCGACTTGCCGCCGGCAAATGCCGGTGACGCGATCGATGTTGCCATAAGGCCTGCAATGACCCCTCGCAGTATCGGCTTGATTGCACTCATGACACACTCCCAACCTAGTGCGGCAACGGTTCTCAAAGGCCGTTTCCGCTAATCCTTTCTTCACTTTGCCGCACAATGGACGGCCAGGAAAGGGAAAGCTTAACCTTTCGTTAATGCTGCTGGTTAACAACGGTGGGCAGGTCTTTCGCCATCTTGTGTCTTGAAGGGCCGGGGGGGCACACTCTATGTAGAGTGTTCAATATGACTGATTCCCGGCGGGCCAAGGCGTCCGCGGGGCCTTATGACAAGGGAAGCTTCATGACAAATCCAGTCGATACCGCCATGGCACTGGTGCCGATGGTCGTCGAGCAGACCAACCGCGGTGAACGGTCCTACGACATTTTCTCGCGCCTGCTCAAGGAACGCATCATCTTCATCACCGGCCCGGTGGAAGACCACATGGCGACGCTTGTCTGCGCCCAGCTTCTGTTTCTCGAAGCCGAGAACCCGAAGAAGGAAATCGCTCTTTACATCAACTCTCCCGGTGGCGTGGTGACGGCAGGCATGGCGATCTACGACACCATGCAGTTCATCAAACCCGCAATCTCGACGCTGTGCGTCGGCCAGGCCGCTTCGATGGGATCGCTGCTGTTGTGTGCCGGTGAGAAGGGTATGCGTTTTGCCACACCAAATGCTCGGGTTATGGTGCATCAGCCATCCGGCGGTTTTCAGGGGCAGGCTTCCGACATTGAACGCCACGCCCAGGACATCATCAAGATGAAGCGCCGTCTCAACGAGGTCTATGTCAAACACACCGGACAGGATTACGAAACGGTGGAAAAGACGCTTGACCGCGATCACTTCATGACCGCTGATGAAGCGCTGGAGTTCGGTCTCATCGACCGGGTATTTGACAAGCGCGAGAACATCGAAGCCCCTTCGGAAGACTGATCAGGGCCTCATGAAACAACGAATTTCAGCCACTGCGCCGTCCTTGCAACACGATTCCGCGTGTGGGGGCTGGTGCTTCGGCTGGACCGCGCTAATATTCGGCGTTAAGTCTATATTCAATTTCTCGGGCGTAGCATCGTCAAAATTGATGGGGATTCGTTGCCAAAGGCCCCAGGTGTCGATTACCTGATGGTCGGAATTGTACCCCGAAACTGCCTTACCGCTGATATGCTCAGGTGTGAAAAGCGGGCAGGCGCCAAACATCCGGGCAGATCGTGCGGATCGCGGGAAGGAAAGTGAAATGAGCAAGGTTAGCGGCAGCAACGGCGGCGACTCCAAGAACACCCTTTATTGCTCTTTCTGCGGCAAGAGCCAGCATGAAGTGCGCAAACTCATCGCCGGTCCAACCGTGTTCATCTGCGATGAATGCGTTGAATTGTGCATGGACATCATCCGCGAGGAAAACAAATCCTCGATGGTGAAGTCGCGTGAAGGCGTGCCCACCCCGCAGGAAATCATCGAGACCCTTGATGAATATGTGATCGGCCAGCATCAGGCCAAGAAGATCCTCTCGGTGGCGGTTCACAACCACTACAAGCGGCTCAATCACGCTTCGAAATCCGGTGAAGTGGAACTGGCCAAGTCCAACATCCTGCTCGTTGGTCCGACCGGTTGCGGCAAGACCTACCTGGCGCAGACGCTGGCGCGCATCATCGATGTGCCGTTCACCATGGCCGATGCGACGACCCTGACCGAAGCAGGTTATGTCGGCGAGGATGTCGAGAACATCATCCTCAAGCTGCTGCAGGCGGCTGACTACAATGTTGAGCGTGCCCAGCGCGGTATCGTCTATATCGATGAGGTCGACAAGATTTCGCGCAAGTCGGACAACCCGTCAATCACCCGCGACGTGTCGGGCGAGGGGGTCCAGCAGGCTCTGCTCAAGATCATGGAAGGCACTGTTGCCTCTGTGCCGCCGCAGGGTGGTCGCAAGCATCCGCAGCAGGAATTCCTGCAGGTCGACACCACCAACATCCTGTTTGTCTGTGGCGGTGCCTTTGCGGGCCTCGACAAGATCATCTCGGATCGTGGGGAAAAAACATCAATCGGTTTCTCGGCAAGCGTTCGCGCTCAGGATGAACGCCGCGTGGGCGAAGTGCTGCGCGCGCTCGAGCCGGAAGATCTGGTGAAGTTCGGTCTGATCCCGGAGTTTATCGGCCGCTTGCCAGTGCTTGCAACGCTGGAAGATCTCGATGAAGCTGCCCTGATCCAAATCCTGACCGAGCCCAAGAACGCCTTGGTCAAGCAGTATCAGCGCCTGTTTGAAATGGAAGATGTGGAACTCACATTCCACGAAAGCGCGCTTCAGGAAATCGCCAAGCGCGGCATTATCCGGGCGACCGGAGCCCGCGGCCTGCGCTCGATCATGGAGAAAATCCTGCTCGACACCATGTTCGAGCTGCCGGCCCTGGAAGGCGTGCGCGAAGTGGTCATTTCCGATGAGGTGGTCAACGGAAACGCCCGTCCGCTCTACATCTATGCTGAGCGTGATGACGAGGCCAAGGATTCGGCTTCAGCCTGATATCGATCCTGATTGCTTTTTGAAAAACGGCGGTGCGCGAGCGCCGCCGTTTTGCATTGGGGCGGACAAAATTACTCCAATCGCACGAAACATAGATGTGTCGGTTGACAGCCTTGAGACGGGTTTCCTAGGCTCGGCACGGGGTGAGGATCGTCGACCAGAGAGCGCAGGTCTTGCTCCGGGCGTCCTCTAGGGCCCGAAAAGCAACCCAAACGCATGGGGGTGTCCATGAACAATTTTGCAGGCGACATGAGAGTGCCGTTAGCGCTGATTTTTGTTGCTGTTGTATTGTCGGGCTGCCGCATGCTCACGGAGCGGGAAACGACGTTTCTTTCGAATATTTATAGCAATCAGGTCGCTTATGATGCAGTGAGGCTCCATTCCCCGTTCTCGTCCGAAAAAGCCGATGAAAGGCGTCTTGAGAGGGCATTGAAACGTGAAGTTTCAACCAAGCAGTCTGGTCAGTTGCGTGGCTTGAGCCGGAGTGAATTCGTCAACCGTTCGTTCGCGGCAATGCGGGCCAGGCCCGAAGCACTGGTACTTGGAAACAGTATCTATTACGCGAGGACCTCTTACCGGTCAGATTTTGCCGAGGGGTTCCCGCGCCAGGTCGTTGTCGACGAGTTGAGCCTTCTTGCACATGAAATGGTTCATGTCTGGCAACACCAGAACCGTGAGAGAACCGGGTACTCGCTGTTGGCTGTTGCGCTCGAGCATCTCAGCTACAAACGCCCTTATGATTACGTTATCACTCCGGGCAAAGCCTTCCTGAGCTACCGGTTCGAGCAACAGGGACGAATCATGCAGGATTATGTGTTTCTGGCATTTCAGGAGGCGGTCCTGAATCGGCAAGACCGGAGCAGGTTGCGGCAATTGCGTGAGTTGCTGGAGACTGAATTTGACCTGGACGATATACGATCCGAACTCATTGCGGCTGTGTCGTGACTGCACCGGTCATCGGTTCAAGGGCTGCTGCGCTGAGGCGGATGGGCAGGATCCGTGATTTGATCGGTCTGGTCCTAGGATTGATAGTGCTTCCTTGCGCGGCGCTTTTTCCAGCATATGCGGATTCGTTTTTCCCCGTCTTCTATCTCTCAGAAGACAAGCCGTCCCGTGTGCACCGGAATTTCACCCAGCCGCATTTGCGTGCTCGGGGCCTCGCCCCCCGGATCTACGCAGAAACAACAGAGATCGAGCTGGAGGTTGGGGAAACCGTTCTGGTGCCGGTTTTTTCGTTAATCGAGGACGGCCTCCCGATGCCGATCCTCTGGACCCTTGAAAACAACATCGCAAGCATTGCCGGTGCGACGATTGACAAGTCGCGCCCCTACGCCACCAACGGGGTTACCCTGTCTGCCTTTGGCTTTCGCGGTCTGCTACCATCCGGGATTGCCGGACCCGCGGCGACAAGTCCGGTGCAGGCTGGTCTTGGGTGCGAACGGCGTTTTTTTCTCGGCAACAGTCCGCGCTTTTATGACGGGCACTACAGATCTCAGTTGGGGCAGCCGCGTGCCCATCATTCGGCATTTCTCTGCATACACGGGCGGGATGTGGGTGCCGGAGAGATATTCATAGGAGAAGCTTTCGCCGAACAGGACTTCAATCGACGTGTTGATGGTAGCATAAGTCTGTTGCGTCCTCCGCATCTTAGCCGTCTCGCCCGGACGGCCATCAGGGTTAAGGTCGTCGAAGCTGGCGCTGGCAGGTTGAAGTCGGAAATGGCGATGGCCGAAACCATTGTCGATGAATGCAATGTGGACAAGTGCCGTTTGCGCGCAATCCCGCTCAATCGGGGCGGTGAACGCCTAAGTTGTCAAAAGCCGGAGTTCGAGGTTGTGTGGCAATACAGTTCCGCAATCTACAACGTAACCGGCCAGACGGATTGCAGCATCGAACTCAGGCCGAAATTCCTGCCCACTCCATCACAGCCCGCGTTCGCACAGGTATTCCAGGTCAATGCGATTGTCTCCCAAATTGAAGATCGGCAGATCCCGGGTGGATCGAGGCGGGTGAAAACCATAAAACAGTCCTTTAGCGGTGCCTTCCTGCATCCACTTGCAAACCAGGAAACGGAGCCGGTGAAATGGGCCCGGGCCATCTGCCCCGCAGTGGTGGTTCCAGGAAAGACCTTTTCCTGTGTTGTTTCAGTCGTAAGCGACACGGGAAACCCGCCCGGACCTTATGCGATCCAGCCTAATGGCTGGTTGTTGCCGCCAGGTCTGAGCTTCACCGGGTTTTCCACATCGAACAGAAACTATGCCTGCTTCAGTTTGGACGCGAACATCCAGGATGGAACGCTCGATCGCCTGAGCGGCAGACTCGACAGCGGTTTGGTTTTTTCGAGTGCCCGAATAGCCGTTTCTGGCGCTTTTGGGGCGTATTTGACGGATGCCAAGCCTCTGGACTGCCCCTGATCATTCCGCCATGGCTGATTCAAAGCCGGGAGTGGCGGACTTGGGTTGTGGTTTGCCGCAGAACCAGTGCAGAATCGCATGATTCCAGCTTCCCGCCACCTTCGTTCTCTAATATTGTTTCGAATCGGTGACAGGGCGTTGCTGGCAAGGGATTAGGACAGTCGGGTGACTTGAAAACTGGTGGCTGGTTCTCCACTTAGTCCACTGAGGGCAGTTCCCCTCGACAAGGACGCCATGGATGGTTGCTGGTAAACCGGGACCGCCGCTTGCGTTGCCAATTGGCCCTGACGGGCCGGGCCGAAAGGGCCAGGAAAGGAAATGACATGCCGGATAAAAACGTGAGTTCATCACAGTCGCCCACAGAGGCAGGTATCTATCCCGTTCTTCCATTGCGCGACATCGTTGTGTTCCCGCACATGATCGTGCCGCTGTTCGTTGGTCGCGAAAAATCGATCCGTGCGCTCGAAGAGGTGATGGGCTCGGACAAGCAGATCATGCTTGCCACACAGATCAATGCCGGTGACGACGATCCGGACCCCTCGGGGATCTACCAGATCGGTGCAATTGCAAACGTGCTCCAGCTGCTCAAGCTGCCCGATGGCACAGTCAAGGTGCTTGTCGAAGGCCGCACCCGCGCTGAGATCGTCAGCTACACCGATCGTGAAGATTATTACGAAGCCCACGCTGTCGAACTCGCCGAGCCCGATGAGGATGCGGTCGAGATCGAGGCGCTTTCGCGTTCCGTGGTCTCTGAGTTTGAAAACTACGTGAAACTGAACAAGAAGATTTCACCCGAAGTGGTGGGTGCAGCCGGCCAGATCGACGACTATTCCAAGCTCGCCGATACCGTGGCCTCGCATCTTTCGATCAAGATTCCAGAAAAGCAGGACATGCTCTCCACTGTCTCGGTGAAGGGCCGCCTTGAAAAGGCGCTCGGCTTCATGGAAGGCGAGATTTCCGTTCTGCAGGTGGAAAAGCGCATCCGCTCCCGCGTCAAGCGACAGATGGAGAAGACCCAGCGCGAGTATTACCTCAACGAGCAGATGAAGGCGATCCAGAAGGAACTCGGCGACGGCGAGGATGGCCGCGACGAGATGACCGAAATCGAACAGCGTATTGCCAAGACCAAGCTTTCCAAGGAAGCCCGTGAAAAGGCCGATGCCGAGTTCAAGAAGCTCAAGCAGATGAGCCCGATGTCGGCGGAAGCCACTGTTGTGCGCAACTATCTCGATTGGCTGTTGGGTCTGCCCTGGGGCAAGAAATCCCGCGTCAAGATCGACCTCAATGCGGCCGAGAAGGTGCTTGAGGTGGATCACTACGGTTTGGAGAAGGTCAAGGAACGGATCATCGAGTATCTCGCCGTTCAGGCGCGGTCTTCGAAGATCAAGGGGCCGATTATCTGCCTCGTTGGCCCTCCCGGCGTCGGCAAGACGTCGCTTGCGAAATCCATCGCCAAGGCGACGGGCCGGGAATATGTGCGCATGGCTCTGGGGGGCGTTCGTGATGAGGCGGAAATCCGTGGTCACCGCCGCACCTATATCGGCTCGATGCCCGGCAAGGTCGTCCAGTCGATGAAGAAGGCGAAGAAATCCAATCCGCTGTTCCTTCTCGATGAGATCGACAAGATGGGCCAGGACTTCCGCGGTGATCCGTCGTCGGCGCTTCTTGAGGTGCTGGATCCGGAACAGAACTCGACCTTTATGGACCACTATCTCGAGGTTGAGTATGATTTGTCCAACGTGATGTTCATCACCACGGCCAACACGCTCAACATCCCGGCACCGCTGATGGACCGGATGGAGATCATCCGGATCGCTGGCTACACTGAGGATGAGAAGCTCGAAATCGCCCGCAGGCACCTGTTGCCCAAGTCGATCCGCGATCATGCTCTCAAGGATGCCGAGTTCGAGATCACCGATGAGGCGCTGCTTCAGGTTGTCCGGACCTACACCCGCGAAGCCGGGGTCCGCAGTTTCGAGCGTGAGCTGATGAAGCTCGCACGAAAGGTTGTGACCGAGATCCTCAAGACCGGTGTGAAGGCGGTGAAGGTGACGGACAAGAATCTTGCCGATTATCTTGGCGTGCCGCGCTTCCGCTACGGCGAAGCCGAAAGCGATGATCAGGTCGGCGTCGTCACCGGGCTTGCCTGGACTGAAGTTGGCGGTGAGCTTCTCACCATTGAAGGTGTCATGATGCCCGGCAAGGGCAAGATGACGGTGACCGGCAATCTGCGCGATGTGATGAAGGAATCGATTTCGGCAGCGGCTTCTTATGTCCGCTCGCGCGCGGTCGATTTCGGCATCGAGCCGCCGATGTTCGACAAGCGTGACATCCACGTGCATGTGCCTGAAGGGGCCACGCCGAAGGATGGACCGTCCGCCGGTGTCGCGATGGCCACTTCGATCGTCTCCATCATGACCGGCATCCCGGTTCGCCGTGATGTCGCCATGACCGGGGAAATCACGCTTCGCGGCCGGGTGCTGCCGATCGGAGGTCTCAAGGAGAAGCTGCTCGCTGCACTGCGCGGCGGCATCAAGACCGTGATGATCCCGGAGGACAATGCCAAGGATCTCCCCGAGATTCCGGACAACGTCAAGAATGGCCTGGATATCATTCCGGTCTCCAAGATGAGCGATGTGCTCAAGCATGCGCTGGTGCGTATGCCCGAATCGATCACTTGGGATCCGGACGCAAAACCGGAGGCCGCGATTGCCGCTGAAGCCGGCGAAGAAGGCGGCGCGACAATCGCCCATTGAGGGGTGTTGTCCGCAATTGGGACAAATCAAACGGGCGGGAACATTTCCTGCCCGTTTTTTTGTCTCATAAGCTGTGAAAAATGCCCAAAAACCTTTGGTTTGCAAGGTGTTTGGTTGCGTAGCATCGCCAGATGCGTAGGATCACGCCATCGAACAAACTGAGTCGACTTAACGCCAGGAAAGGGACGGAAATGAACAAGAATGAACTCGTGGCCGCAGTTGCCGAGAAATCCGGCATCAGCAAAGGTGATGCAACCTCGGCCGTCGAAGCCGTGTTTGAAACCATCACCGGTGAACTGAAGAACGGTGGCGACGTGCGCCTTATCGGCTTCGGCAACTTCACTGTTTCGCGTCGCGAAGCTTCGAAGGGCCGCAACCCGCAGACTGGCAAGGAAGTTGATATCCCGGCCCGCAACGTGCCGAAATTCTCGGCCGGCAAGGGTCTCAAGGACGCCTGCAACTAAGCCAGACGCTTTCAGCATCTGACTGAATCGAACCCGGGGGATCTGATCCTCCGGGTTTTTTGTTTCGAAGTGGCAGGTCCTGCCAACCGTGATAATTGGTTGCGTGATCCAGCCTGAAAATACATCCGTTGCACTTAATCGGGAACGGCGGGATTTATCCGGGGGGATGTGGGATCTGCCGGGGTTTTGAGATTGTGATTGATGGTCCTGAGGCCCGGTTGTCCCGAGGCTTCACAGTTCCCTCCAGATAACCGGTGGGATAACTTTGAGAAACAGTTGCTTCAGGGGCTGTGGACATTATGACCTGGGCTGGTAAAGCATGATTTGCCGTTTTGTCATTTTGTCTGCTGGGCTTTCGGTGCACGCCTAGGATCGGTTGGAATTGTTCTGCGGATCACTTAGACTGTAACTTGTGGAAGTTGCCACCTTGGGGTCCGGAGTGCCAACATTATTGGCCCTTGTTGCAATCAAATTCCAACTGAGTTTTGATGAGCCGAATAATTTCCGCGAATTTTTCTGCGGCCTTTGTCTGATAGAGCCATGCCAACCGATACAGATTCCAATACCATAAAAATAGGTAGCCTCTTCTCTAAAAGCGGTGTGACAGCTTTTATCGAGAAGACATTGAGCAACGCGGTCTCTCTGGCCGTTTCCGAGGTCAATGCGAGTGGCGGAATAGGCGGTCGGCATCTTGCCCTGGAAGAAGCGGATCCGAAAGGTGAGTTGAAGGTGTTCGAGTCGGAAACTCACCGGCTGCTTGAGTCCGGCGTATCCACTTTTTTCGGGTGTTATTTGTCATCCACGCGCAAGGTGACGCTGCCAATCATCGCCCAACACCAGAAATTGTTGTTTTACCCGACCTTTTATGAAGGCTTCGAGTTTTCCCCGAACTGCATCTATTCGGGCGCCGTGCCCAACCAGAACATGTTCTGGTTGGCGGATTATCTCCTCGACAGCTATGAGAAGAAATACCTGCTTGTCGGTTCAAACTATGTATTCCCCTATGAAACGAACCGGGTCATGCGCGACCTAGTGGCCAATCGGGGCGGCGACGTTGTCGATGAAATCTACATTCCACTGAACCCAAGTCCCGAAGAGATCGCCCGGGTTATTGAAAAAATCAAAGCTGCGCTGCCGATTGTTGTGTTTTCGACGCTGGTGGGGCAGGGGGCCGTGTCTTTCTACAAGGCCTATCACGAAGCGGGGATCGATCCGAAGACCAGTCCGATTGCCAGCCTGATCACCGGAGAAGCGGAGGTTGAGCAGATCGGTGCCCGGGCATCTGCAGGGCATGTGACTGCCGCACCCTATTTCAGCTCCATTGAGACTCCGCAGAATTTGAAATTTGTGGCCCATTATCGGGACCGGTATGGCAAGGAATCTCCGATCTGTGCTGCCGCAGAAGCTGCTTATCTTCAGGTGCATCTGTTTGCTGAGGCCGCGAAAAGGGCGGGAGCGGTCGACAGGGAGAGTATCCTGCGGGTGTTGCCAACATTCAGCTTCGAGGCACCCCAGGGGGTCGTGCGTGTGAGCAGGGAAAACCATCACACGCATCTCTGGCCGAAAGTCGCCATTGTCGATGCCAATGGTGAGTTCAGGATCGTTCGGGAGTCTTTCGAGCCGGTCCCTCCCGACCCCTACCTAAAAGGCTTTGATCCCGGAAACAGCCAGAATGACGAAAAGTCATTCTAGTAGGGAGGATTGCGCTTAAATGACGACGTTCCGGCTTAAGGATCTAAGAGATTTATCGGTCATCGTCGTGCATCCATTGGACCAGGATGGAAAAGCGCTGCTGGACCAACTCAACAGAATTGGGTGCCGGACCGAGCAGGTTTGGCCGCCGACCAAGACACTGCCCCCCGGCACCGATATCGTGATTGCCGGTGTTTTCTTCGAATCGCAAAACGAGTTGAAAGCGATGCTGAAGAAAACCAAGGCATCGTCTCCGACCGTGCTTGCCATCGTGAACTATGAAAATCCTGCCATGCTTCAAAATGTGCTGGAGCTGGGCGCGTTCGCGGTAATTTCCAAGCCAATAAGAGAGTTTGGAATGTTGATCAATCTTGTCGTCGCGCGGTCGAAATGGGAGGAGTCAATTCAACTCGCCGAGAAGTCCGTCCGGTTGCAAAAAAAGATCGTTGCGCAAAAAAATATCGCCAGCGCAAAAGAAATAATTATGGAATTACAGTCGATTAGTGAGAGCGAGGCCTATCGCGTCTTGCGCAGCAAAGCGATGGCCAAGCGGGTCTCGATTGAAGAAATGGCGGTCGCTGTCATCAATGCAAATGACCTCTTGTCAAAGGGCATTGATCGTGTATAGTTCGAAATTGTGGGCCAACGATGTCTCACTAGCTGCTCCAAAACAGCAGTTTGCTTGATAAGAATCGTATTCGTTTTTTTGGCGCAACAGGCCTGACGAACGATGTTCTTTAAGCGTTATGCGGACAAAGATACCGTCGCCGGAAACAGGTGATTGGGTCTAGGATCTACTCAGCAGGGAATACGAGTAGCTCCCCATTGACCGTCCGTTTCTCATAATCCTCTGTCTTTTAAGTGTTGTGATCCCGACCTCTGGGGATTCACTTGAGCCATGTCTGCGCTCGTCACTTGGATGGCGGGGTTTTCGCTCGACCATTTCAGGCGAAGAAAAAAATATTACCAGGGGTAAAAATTGCCGGTGCCGTGAGACGTGCTGGCCAATAATCCGGTGGAACTGTGAAAAGGAAGAGAAAATCATGTCTGTAACCCGCAGGAAATTGCTGAAAACCTCCGCATTGGGTGCTGCCGCACTCGCAACTCCGCATATCTGGATGCCCGGTACCCGTGAGGCTTGGGGCGCCACATTGACCGAAGGCGAACCGATCAAGGTCGGCTTGCTGTTTTCGCTCACTGGTGGCCTCGCGGTCCCCGAGGAGGATTCAACCCTGGTGATGCAGTATGCGATCGATGAGATCAACGCTGCTGGCGGCGTGGCTGGCTTGCCGATCGACCCGGTCATCGTCGACGCGAAATCCGACTTCAAGGTTTACTCCGAAAAGACCCGCGAACTCATTCTGCGCGACAAGGTCACCTCGATCTTCGGCTGCTACACATCCGCAAGCCGCAAAGCGGTCCTGCCGACGATCATGCAGCGGGACAATCTGCTGTTCTATCCGACCTGTTATGAAGGCGCGGAATGCACGCAGAACACCATCTGCACAGGTCCTCTGGCCAACCAGCACTCCTTTGACCTGATACCTTATATGGTCGAGCAGTTCGGGCCACGCGTGTTCTTCGTGGGCTCGAACTATGTCTGGCCGAAAGAGTCCAACAAGAACGCCAAGATCTGGCTTGAAAATGCAAATGGCGAACTTCTGGGCGAAGAGTACATTCCGCTCGGATCTTCCGAGTTCGGTCCGGTTCTTGAAAAAATCCGGGCAGCCAATCCGGACTTCATCTTCTCCACCGTGGTGGGTGCCTCCGATATCGCCTTCCACCGCCAGTTCAAGCAGGCTGGCTTGAACGTAGACACAATGCCGATTGCCTCTTTGACAACGGGTGAAATCGAAACCAAGGCCATGGGTGCTGAGTTCGGTGCAGGCCACTTCCTGTCCGCGCCCTATTTCCAGAACATGGAAAATGAAACCAACGCCAAGTTCGTGGAAGGCTTCCTGTCCAGCAAATACGGCAAGAACGGCACCACCCACTACAACATGGAAGAGACCTACATCTCTGCCTACGTCTTCAAGGCCGCGCTGGAAAAAGCCATCGAGATGCACGGCATCGAGGATGTAACGCCACGGAAAATCCGTGATGCGGCAGCCGGCGTTCGTGTCGAGGCAGACGTCTCCCCAGAAGGTCTGGTCTGGATCGACGAGAACAACTTCAACACCTGGCTTGTTCCCAAGATCGGCCAGTGCCAGCCCGACGGCAGCTTCAAGATCGTCAAGGAAGCACCAGAGCACGTCGCACCGGATCCGTACTCGATCTATCCCGACCTCGGCACCTGTACGGCTGATGGCCTGCTGGCGCCCGACGGGACACTCAAGACCGATGTGATCTGATCACAGATTGCGCCTTGGACGGGCGCTCATTCTCCGCGCGCCCGTCCGCACTCCCTGTTTGTTTTGACAATCTGCAGAGGCATCCAATGGATATTGGCTCTATTACGAGCGCCGTGTTCCTCGGTCTGAGTATTGGCAGCGTCTTCCTGGTGGCTGCTCTCGGTTTGGCGATCATCTACGGCACCGCCGGCGTGATCAATATGGCCCATGGCGAACTGATCATGCTTGGCGCCTACAGCACCTTCATGATGCAAACCGTTCTGGGCCTGCCCTTCTTCATCTGTATTCCGCTGTCTTTCGTCATTGTTGGCTTTATCGGATACCTGATCGAGAAAGTCCTGATCAGCAGTCTCTACAACCGCCCATTGGACACATTGCTCGCGACCTGGGGTGTGTCGCTTGTGCTGATGCAGGGCGTTCGCATCATTTTTGGCAGCGACCCCAAATATGTCGAGGTCCCGTCCTTCCTGTCGACCAACATCGATCTCGGGATCGTGAACCTGTCGACGTTCCGCCTGTTCGTGATGTTCATCTGCCTGATCATGGTGCTCGCCACCTGGTATCTTTTCTACCGGACAACCTTTGGCATCAAGGTCAGGGCGGTCACCCAGAACAAGGACATGGCTGCGTCTTTCGGCATCAATTCGAGCCGTATCTATTCCATCACCTTCGCCATCGGCGCTGGCCTGGCCGGGGTGGCCGGATCCCTGTTTGGTGCCATGAACATCGTGCTGCCGACCATGGGCACCAGCTACGTGGTCGAAGCCTTTTTGATGGTGGTGGCGGGAGGCGGAGGCCTGCTGGGCAGTATCCTTGCAAGCGCTTTGACGGGCCAGATCCAGTCAGCCTTCGCATTCATCTACAACGACACATACGCAAGATTCCTCGTGTTCGTGTTGATCGTAATTTTCCTCAGATTCAGGCCGCAAGGCATGATTAGCGCGGGAGCAAACCGCCGCTGATCGGAGAGCCTATCCCGATCAAATCCGTGGTGAGTCAGAATGACCGGAGTTCAAAAGTGCTGAAACAGAATCCCTATCAGAATGTGAGGTATCAGTGGGGGGCATATGCCGTCTTCTTTGCCTTGATCGCATTGATCCCGCTGTCCATGGATGACGCCTTCCTGCTCAACCAGCTCTCGACCTATGGCGTTTACGGGATACTGGCGCTGTCCCTGAGCCTGTGCTGGGGCTTCGGCGGCATCCTGAATCTGGGGCAGGGCATTGCCTTCGGGCTGGGGGCATATGGCATGGCAATGACCATGCAGATGCAGACCCAGGACGCGGCCGACCCGATCCCGCCCTTCATGCTCAACAACGGTCTTGATGCCTTACCGGCAATCTGGGAGCCCTTTGCCAACACCGGCCTTGGTATCTTCCTGGCGCTTGCAGTCCCGACGCTCTATTGCCTGATCTTTGGCGCGCTCATGTTCCAGGCTCGCGTGTCAGGGCCGTTCTTCGCGATCATGACGCTGGCCATGCTGAGCGCCATCTACACCGTCTTCATCGACCTTCAATATCTGACCAATGGCGTCAACGGCATCAGCCCGCCGCAATCGCTGATGTTGGGGTCGCTCGAGGTTGATCCCTATTCAACCACATCATTCTGGGGCGTGTATATTGTTCTGCTGGTGTGCACGATTGCCGCGAAACTGATCACGCTGAGCAAGTTCGGTCTCATCGTTCGTGCCCAGAACAATGACGCTGAGCGGGTGCGATTCCTGGGCTACAATGTCGCTGTCTATGAAACCCTGATCTACACGATCTCGGGCTTGATGGCTGCCTTGGCCGGTTGCTGTTTTGCCTATCTGACCCAGTATGTGTCGCCCAGCCAGTTCGATGTCAGCTTCAGCATTTCCATTGTCATCTGGGCTGCAATCGGCGGTCGCGGATCTTTGCTCTGGGCCATTCTTGGCGCCTTCATCGTGCAGGGTGCGCAGAGTTATCTGGGTGACGAATTTCTCAACACCTGGATCCTGATCCTCGGCTTCTTCTTCATTCTGGTTGTTCGGTTTCTGCCCACGGGCCTGGCCGGCCTGGTCGAGACCCTGTTGGGGCGTCTTGTCTCCGGCGGCATCAGCCTGTCCCCCGGCATCGAACAACCCAGCAAGTCATCTGAGTAGGAATAACCGGTCATGGTCGGCGTTTTGGAAATCAAGAATCTGCAGAAGAATTTCGATGCTGCGAAAGTCATCAATGACTTCAGCATGTCTGTTGTCGAAGGCACATTGTGTTGCCTGGTTGGGCCCAATGGCGCAGGCAAGACAACCACGATGGACCTGATCACGGGACGTCTCAAGCCGACATCTGGCGAGGTCATTTTCCGCGGTGATGTGATCAGCGGACAAAGCGAGCCGGACATCGCACGCCGCGGGTTGGGCCGGAAGTTCCAGATCCCGTCCATTTTCAAGGAACTGACCGTCGCGCAGAACCTCGAGGTTGCCTACAGCCTTGAGGTCAGTGCGCTGCGCAACCTGTTCACCTTTTTCAATCCCAAATGCGAAGAGCGCATTGATGAAGTCGCCGAAATGGTCGGCTTGTCGCAGCGGTTGGAGATTGTCGCAGGAACGCTCTCGCATGGCGAGACCCAGTGGCTCGAGATCGGCATGGTTCTGATGCAGGACCCGACCTTGCTATTGCTGGATGAGCCGGTCGCGGGAATGACCGAACAGGAAATCGCAAAAACAGCTGAGATCTTGAACGAACTCAAGAAGAAGAAGACGCTCATCGTCGTGGAGCATGACATGGGGTTTGTCCGCGAGATCGCGGATGAGGTGGTTGTCATGCACATGGGCTCATTGCTCGCGCAGGGCACCATTGAGGAAATCGAGAAAGATCAGCGTGTTCGGGATGTCTATCTTGGAACGGAGGATCACTGATGCTTTTGGACCTCAAAAACGTCTCATCCTACTATGGTGAAACTCAAATCCTCCGGAACATATCCATCGGTGTGCCCAAGGGCGCATGTGTCTGTGTCTTGGGACGCAACGGTGTCGGCAAGACCACGCTTGTCCGGACCATCATGGGACTGACCGACAAGACGAAAGGCTCCATCAATCTCGATGGATCCGAGCTGACAAGCCAGCGGACCGATGAGCGCGCCAAGCTTGGCATTGGCTACATTCCGCAGGGCCGCCAGATCCTGGGCAAGTTCACGGTGCGTGAGAACATCGTGCTTGGCACGTTTGCCAGCAAGCAGGCAACGGACGCCATTCCGGAAATATGCCTGGAGCTGTTTCCCTATCTGCGCGAAAATCTGGGCCGGCGTGCCGGCCTCCTGTCCGGCGGGCAGCAACAGCAATTGGCAATCGCCCGCGCGCTTGCGGTTGATCCGCAGATCTTGCTGCTGGACGAGCCCACCGAGGGCATTCAGCCCAACATCGTGGCTGAGATCGGCGAAACCCTGCAGATGCTCAACAAGAAGCTCGGCATCACGCTCATCCTGACAGAACAGCACATCAAGGTCGCCCGCAAACTCGGCGATTCCTTCGTGATGATGGACAACGGGCGCGTTGTCGACAGCGGTGACATTTCGGCCCTCACCGATGAGGTGGTCGAGCGTCACATGACGGTTTGATTTGAGTGAAGTTGGATAGAAGCAAAGGAAGAGAACAATGATTGACATACCTCCGAAGGGCTCTCCCGAGAGAGAAGCATTGATCGCCGAACATCGCGCCTGCGTCGACTCCATGAAAGGCGTCGCCGGGTTCTCGGTTCTCAAATGCGAGACACCAGGCGATACCACCGTGATCACCGGCGGCGTGCATGAAAGCCCGCTTCTCAAACGCGTGTTGCTGCGCATGCGCGGCGAGAGCCCGGCCGGCAAGCTAATTGTCATCTGCACCGAGGTGGAAAAGGAATGGCGCATTGCCCGGCTCTCCGGCATCCGCGGCGTCCCGCCGGAGTTCATTGACGACAAGGTCTACGACAACGAGCAGGAAATTCAGCACGAAATATTCCTGATGCGTCTGGATGAGCTGCCCGAGTCTGCAGGCATGCCTGAGCACTACAACGAGGGTTGGAAACGCCGCAGCGACAACTGGCCGGTGACCTGACGTCGCTCCCCTAGGGGGAGAGGCAAGGCCTTGATTCGTTGAAACAAATTTTGACGCGCTGTGGCGCGAACGGCGGAGCTGTGTCCATTGGGAGGCTCCGGGGAAAACGATCTTTGATCAGGAGAATGGATATGACTGCAATGAAACTGACCGGATACGCCGACAAGTTCGGCGTCCATCCAGGCGAGAAAATCAAGTTCTACGTCAACTGTGACGGGGCTTCATCCTACAAGGCCGAGATCGTCCAGATGATCAATGGTGACACCAACCCGCGCGGTCCGGGCTTCATCGAAAAGCCGATTGCAGGTGGGCTCAACGAGACATTGCCGGGCAAGAAGCAGATCATTCACGGCGGCTCTTATGGCTTTGTCCCCGATGTCAAAGCGCTCAATGTCGAGAGCTTCACGCTGCAGCTTTATGTCTGGCCGACGACACCGATCACGCACCCGAAATACTGGAAGCATGGTGCCCAGGGGCTGGTGACGAAATGGTCGGGCGGCAAGGGCTATGGCCTGTTCATCAACGAAAAGGGCCACGCCGAGGTTCGCGTCAACGGTCAGTCAATCGAGACCCCGACGCCACTGCGCGATCATGCCTGGCATTTTCTCGCGGCAACCTTCGATGCGGCAACCGGAAAGCTGGTTCTCATCCATGAGCCGCAGATCCAGTATGCGCTCGACCCGGTGATCGAACCTGTGGAGACGACCCTGTCTTCGGGCATCGAAAATGCCCTGGTTCCACTGGCAATCGCTGCTTATGTGGACGAGGTCACTGATGATCCCCTGGCGAAGTCATCCAAGCCTGCCGGTGTGGTATTTACCGGCAAATACAACGGCAAGATCGACTCGCCCCGGCTGTGTTCCAAGGCCCTGAACCGGGCTGAAATCGAAATGATGAAACTCGGCGCACAGCCCGGCCTGACCGAGCGCCGCAACAGCGGCCCGACCGGCGCGCTGTCTGAAGTCATCGTCGCCGCCTGGGATTTCTCCGAGGGCATCAACACGATCGTCGCCACCGATTTCGGCCCCTATCGGCTCAATGCCGAGCTTGTGAACTGCCCGACCCGTGCACTTACCGGGCACAACTGGTCCGGCACGGTGTTCGACTGGAAGCAGGCGCCTGAACAATACGGCGCCATCCATTTCCACGATGATGATGTCGATGACGCCCGCTGGGATGTCGACTTCGAATGGACCGTTCCCGAGGATTGCCTGAGCCGGTTTTATGCCGCCAAGCTGACGACCGAAGACGGCGATGAGGACTACATTCCGTTCTGGGTTGTCCCGGAGATCGGCAAGGAGCAGTCCAAGATCGCCTTCATGGTGCCGACCATCAGCTACATGGCCTACGCCAATGAGCACGTGGCCTGCAATGCCGGTGGTGCGGAGCTGTTCATCTACCGCGTGCCGATCATGCAGCACCAGAACATGTTCCTGTCCGAGCACCGCGAGTACGGTGGTTCGATCTATGACACCCATACCGATGGATCGGGTATCTGCCTGTCATCGCGCCTGCGGCCAATCCTGAGCATCAGGCCCAAATACGACCACTTCCTGGCCCAGGCGCCATGGCAGTATCCGGCCGACCTCCACCTGATCTACTGGCTGGAGACGATGGGCTATGATTATGACTGCATCACCGATGAAGATCTCACCTATGACGGCATTGCCCGGCTTGAGAACTACAACGTCATCATCACCGGCTCGCATCCCGAGCACAATTCCGGCACCCAGCTCGATGCGCTGCACAACTACACCCAGCGCGGCGGACGGCTCATGTATATGGGTGCGGATGCCTGGTACTGGGTGCACTCATTCCACCCGGCCTATGATGAAATGGGACGTGGCGTCATCACCGAAATGCGCCGCTGTGAATCGGGCATTCGGACCTGGCGCGCCGATCCGGGTGAATATTATCACCAAGGTACGGGCGAGCTTGGCGGCATGTGGCGCTACCGCGGACGTTACCTGCATTCGGTTGCCGGTGTCGGCATGTCGTCGGAAGGCTTCGACATCTCGTCATACTTCTCACGCACGCCGGAGAGCAATGACAGCCGTGTGAGCTGGGCCTTCGAAGGCATCGATTACGACGAAAAGCTCGGCAATTTCGGCCTTGTCGGCGGTGGCGCTGCCGGTCTCGAACTCGACATCGTGGACACGATGCTCGGATCTCCGCCGCACACACTGACCGTGGCCACATCCGCAGGCCGGCATACCGAAGCCTACCTGCTGGTGATGGAAGATTTTGGCTTCAACCAACAGGGTCTCGATGGCACCACCCACCCACGGGTCCGTGGTGACATCGCCTACCATGAGACCCCCAATGGTGGCGCCTGCTTCTCGTTCTCATCGATCGCCTATTGCGGTTCGCTGCCCTGGAACGAGTGCGACAACAACATCTCGACGCTGACCAAGAACGTCCTTGACCGCTTCATGGTTGATGGACCTTTGCCGCCGGCTCCAGCCGAGGCAATCAAGTACCGCGGTCGCGCCGACTATTGATCAGAGCATCAAGCCGCCACCTCGCTTTCGGGCGCGGTGGCCAACCACGAAGGTCAGAGGAACCGGAGACAGGCTGATGGCGAGACGTCCCGATATTGGTTTTTTTGAAGATGATCTTGATCTGCTGGACCCATCCATCTGGAGTCGCGCGCGGCTTCCTGTTGAACTGGCCGAGCCGATAAATCCACTGGTCTATAGATCCCTTACATTTTCACTGCTTGAGAACGAGGCGATCTGGACACGGGACTGGATCTTCATCGGGACCACAGACGATATCCCCGATGAAGCCGATCTGCTGCCCTACACGATCGGCAATCACGGCATTCATGTGCAGCGCATGGCTGACGGCTCGCTGGAAGGCCGGTTCAACAATGCCCAGCATGGCGGCTGCCGCGTCGTGCCGCAGCAATGCCAAAGCGGCAGCAAGACCAAATGCAGTTTCACATCTTGCGGCTACAGCCGTGACAGGGATGCCATATCCGCCTCGGACGCCGAGACCTCGACTGCTTTGATGTTTCAGTATGTCGGGCTGCGTCCCGAGCGGCTGTTGCGGGTTTCGGTGGCGCAGGCGGGCAAGCTGATTTTCGTCAACCTGGATGGGCCGGACAAGGACTTCACAAATCGTGCCGCCGATCTGGACGCGGACATGGTGAAAGCTGTCTCGAGGGATCGCACCTCGAAGGCGTGGCTTGAATTTCAGTGCAATTGGAAATCCGTCGGCGAAGCGATGTTCGGGGCTGTGGCGACAGCCGGTTCCGGCAAGCCGGACGTGCTCTCCGCGATGCTGCAGACGTCCGATGGCGAAAATGCCCCTGTCGAGGTTTTCGCAACCTGGCTGTACCCCAATCTTGTCGTGCTCCGTGCGTCAGGTGCAGCATGCACCATCGGAATTCAGCCGACAGCACTTGGCAAGGCCATGTGCCGCATCCAGTATTTTGCTGACGCCGATGACGCTGGTTCGGCCGGCAGCCTGGAGGCGTTGGTGAGGGTTATCGCCCAGACCCGTGAAACCGCTGAACAAGCCCAGAGAGATCTCGTCAGCCAAGAGCACAGGCAACTTGTCGAACCTGCTGCGTCACCCGCGAATGATCGGGTTTCGCCGAGCGAACACTGGGCACAATCGGTGCTGATCGACCGGCTGATGACCATGCCGCGGACCACCGCCGATGACCCGATGTATCAGCCTCTCAAGCACTATCTGATCTAGCAACAATGCGCGTGGAGTAAGCAATGAACCAGACAATTGCAAATCAGACGGTCGCTGACGGTGTCGCGATGTACGTCTCGGGGTCATTTGAAACCGCGGCCGAGATATTCACCAGTCTCTCCGATACCGGCGACGCGGAAGCCATGATGTGGCTCGGCTCCTGCTACGCCAATGGTGAGGGCAAACCGGTGTCCCCGGCCAAGGCGTTCGAGTGTTTCGAACGCTCCGCCAAAGCCGGCTTTGCACAGGCCATGACAAATGTGGGCGCGATGCTGGCGACCGGGCAAGGGTGTGCCCAGGATGTGGAGGCCGGTCTGAAGTGGCTGGAAATGGCATCGGAGCTCAATGATGTCGGCGCCCAGTTCAATCTCGCCACCATCCTGTCATCGGGCAAGGACGTGGAACCCGATATGGACCGCGCTGCGCACTGGTACAAGCGTGCAGCGGAGCAGGGGCATTATCCCTCCCAGGCGCGGCTGGGCTATTGCTACCAGCACGGGTCCGGCGTCCCCAAAAGCCGGGTCAACGCCTATGTCTGGTATGCGCTCGCCGCGCAGCACGGTGTCGGCACAGCGCTGAGTTCGCTGGAGCGCATCCTGCAGGACATGTCAGCCGAGGAAAAGCGCGAGGGAGCCGCGCTCATTCACTCATGGCGTCGCAAGACCAGCTCGATATCGAGCCAGGCCATCATCGATCCGACACTGCAATAGGCGGCGAAGATGGAACAGAAATACAGCATCCAGCAGATCAAGTTCGAGCTTCTGAGTTACCTCAAGGAGTTCGGAACCGATGGTGCGGACTGGACCATCCAACTGACCACGGGGACTGATGATCAGGCCGTTCTGCGCCTTCATGATGGTGAAGCCGGATCCATCATCTGGATCTGCAAACCAACGCTGAGCGAACGCGCGGCGACGCTCATCAAGGAGCACATGGTCTCACGCTTCGGGATGAACAGCCCGTCCGCGGATACCGTTCCCGTTCCAGCTGGTGCGGAGAGAAACTGGGTCTTGATGTACAGGAAAGCGAAAAGCCATGTTGCAGCGTAACGGACATTTGCAGCCGGAATTTCCTGATCGGGCGTCGAGCGATGCAAGCTTCGAGGGTCGCCGATGCTGAAGATCGATCACATCATCGGCTCCGTGTCGGACGCCGCACTTCATGATCGCATTCATGATCTCGAGCATGCCCATGCTGTCGATTTTCTGTTGCTGGCCCGGCAGGACCTCTCTCGGCGGCGGTTTCGTTCGTCGACCGAAAAAGGGTCCGACATCGCCATAAGCCTGGCGCGTGACGAGCAGCTGTTTGATGGCGCGGTCCTGATGCTGGATCAGACCAATGCGCTGGTGGTGAAAGTCGAAGCCGAGGACTGGCTACGGCTGACGCCAAGGGATCAGTCCTCTGCGCTCCAGGTCGGGTTTCATGCCGGAAACCTGCATTGGCGAGTGCGCTTCGACGGTGATGACCTGCTCGTCGCTGTTGAGCGAGAGTTGCAGAGCTACACGGACAGGATTGAGACACTCATCAAGGACGGCTCGGTCAAGGCTCACTTCGAGAGAGGTGCGATGAATGGCTGAAATCCTGAGCCTTTTGCGTCTCATGCAATGCAACGACAGTTCGTTTCCATCGGGCGCCTTTGCATTTTCCAATGGTCTGGAAACGCTGGTCAACGAGGGCCGGGTTCGAAGCGCGAAGGGGATTGCCGAAGTCATTGAAACGCAAATCCTGCCGCGCTGGCTCTCGCTGGACCGGTATTTCGTCCGGCAGGCCTTTGAATGCGCCGGTGATCTCGACCGGGTCGCAGACGTTGATCAGCAATGCCATCTCTACAACACCAATCATGATCTTGCGCAGGCATCCCGGCGGATTGGCAGGGCGCTCCTCAATGTGCACTCCAGGATCGAAACCCCCGGGGCAGCTGCCTACAAGGCGATGATTGCGTCGAACCAGGCCATGGACCGTGCGGGATACGAACCCGTGATCCAGGGCCTGGTGTCGCATGCTTTGGGACTGGGCAAGCACCAGGCGGACGTCGCCGCATTGAACAGCACCCTGATGGGGTTCGTGTCTTCTGCAGTTCGGCTTGGCAAGCTCGGCGCCATTGAGGCGCAAGGCATCCTTGCAGATGTCTCCGTCGTTGCGGCCGGACAGCTGGAAGACAAGCCGCAACCCTTCCCGAGCAGTTTTTCGCCTTTGGCCGACATCGCGGTGATGCGCAAGTCGTCCGGCGGCGCAAACCTGTTTTCAACCTAGATGGTCAGGAACGAGCAATGCTTTTGACACCCACCGAACTGGAACGACTGACCATTTTCTCGGCAGCGGAATTGGCGCGCAAGCGCCGGGCGCGCGGACGGCGTCTCAACGCGCCCGAGGCGATAGCCATCATCTGCGACGAGATATTGGAAGGCGCGCGCGACGGCCAATCCGTCGCCGAACTGATCTCCTTCGGATCCACCATTTTGAACCAGGACGATGTCATGCCCGGCATCGCAGATCTGGTCCAGATGATCCAGGTGGAGGCGACATTTCCCGATGGCACAAAGCTGGTCACGGTTCACGATCCGATCCGGCCCGGCAAAATGGCGCCGGACGAAAGCCTGGGCGTGATCGGCCACATCAGGGCCGCCGAAGGCACGATTGAACTCAATGCGGGCAGAGAGAAAACCGCCGTTCATGTGGTCAACACCGCCGACCGGCCGGTTCAGATCGGCAGTCATTTCCATTTCTTCGAAGTCAACAAGGCGCTCGAGTTCGACCGCGCGCAAACCTTCGGCTTCCGGCTCGACATTCCTGCAGGCACTGCGGTTCGCTTCGAGCCAGGTCAGAGCCGCGAAGTTGCGCTGGTGCGCTTTGGTGGCGCCCGCAAGGTCGGAGGCCTGAATTCGCTGACCAATGGCGAAACAACAGAAGATGCGAAGCCGGCTGCCTTGGAAAAGGCGCGCGCATCCGGATTCAAGGGGGCGTGAGCCGTGGTTGAAATGACAAGATCAGAATATGCGGCGATGTTCGGCCCCACCAAGGGGGATTGTATTCGCCTGGGCGATACAGAGCTTTGGGCCGAAATCGAACATGACTATGCGGTCTACGGCGACGAATGCATGCATGGCGGCGGCAAGACGCTGCGTGATGGGCTGGGACTGGTCGCGGGCAAGACCAGCACTGAAGGTGTGCTGGACATGCTGATATGCAATGTCGTGGTCATCGACGCGGTGCTGGGCATCGTCAAGGGTGACATCGGCATCAAGGACGGCAAGATCGTCGGCGTTGGCAAGGCAGGCAACCCGGACATCATGGACGGCGTCGATCCGCGCCTGATCGTCGGAGCGTCCACCACGGTCCGCGATGCAGAAGGCTTGATAGCCACGGCCGGTGCCATCGATGTGCATGTGCATTTTGACAGCGCGCAGCTTGTCGAACATGCGATGTCGAGCGGTATCACCACCATGCTTGGCGGTTCGCTCGGTCCGATCACCGTGGGCATCGATTCTGGCGGCCCGTTCAATGTCGGCAAGATGCTGCAGGCCGCTGAACACTGGCCGATGAATTTCGGATTTCTGGGCCGCGGCAATTCGCACAAGCCCGAAGCGATGATCGAGCAGATCAACACGGGCTGCCTGGGGCTCAAGATCCATGAGGATTGGGGGGCCATGCCGGCGGCGATCGATTGCTGTCTGAGTGTCGCCGATGAACTCGATTTCCAGGTTCAACTGCACACCGATACATTGAACGAGAGCGGTTTTCTGGAAGACACTCTGGCCGCAATCGGCGACCGGACCATTCACATGTATCACACTGAAGGCGCGGGCGGCGGGCATGCGCCCGACATCATTCGCGTCGCCGGTGTTGCCAATTGCCTTCCGTCTTCGACCAACCCGACCAACCCCTTCACCATCAACACCTTTGATGAACATCTCGACATGACGATGGTGTGCCATCACCTCAATCCGTCGATCCCGGAAGATGTGGCCTTTGCCGAAAGCCGGATTCGGGCCCAGACAATCGCTGCGGAAGATGTGCTTCATGACATCGGTGCGATCTCGATGCTCGGGTCGGACAGCCAGGGGATGGGCCGTATCCATGAGGTGATCACCCGCACCTGGCAACTGGCTTCCAAGATGCGCACCCAGCGTGGACGGCTTCCCGAGGAGAAATCAGCCAAAGGCGACAATGAGCGGATCAAGCGCTACATCGCCAAATACACCATCAATGCCGCCAAGAGCTTCGGCATCGATGCCCATATCGGCTCGTTGGAAGACGGCAAGATGGCCGACATCGTGCTTTGGCGGCCGGGTTACTTCGGCAGCAAGCCGGAACTGATCGTCAAGGGCGGCTTTATTGCCTGGGGGGTGATGGGAGACTCCGCCGCCAGCCTGATGACCTGCGAGCCGCTGATCATGCGCCCGCAATGGGGGGCTTTCGGACGCGCTGCGCAAGCCTTGAGCGCCTGCTTCGTCAACCCGCGTGCGATCGACAACAGCCTCGACAGGACCCTCGATCTGAAAAAGAAGCTGCTTCCCGCACAAGGCACAAGAGTGCTGACCAAGGCCGACATGCTGCACAATGATGCCTGCCCGCACATCGAAGTGGACCCCTCAACCTTCGACGTTTTCGTTGATGGCAAATTGGCGACCTGCGAGCCCGCGACCCAATTGCCTCTGGCCCAGAGGTACATGCTGCGATGACCATTCAAGAGAAGATATCCGCCGCGGAGCCGACCAGCCGAAAGAGCCAGTTTGCTGCCCGCATCGGGATCGGTGGCCCTGTCGGATCGGGCAAGACGGCGCTGATTGAAGCGCTCATTCCGCTGTTTCATCAGCGCGGTGTCGAACTGGCTGTGATCACCAATGATCTGGTGACGAAGGAGGATGCGCGGCGGGTGCAGGCCAGCGGCCTGATCGATCCGGAGCGGGTGGTCGCCATTGAAGCCGGCGCTTGCCCGCACACTGTGATCCGCGAAGACCCGACCCTCAACATAGCGGCTGCCGATGATCTGGCAGCCAAGTTCCCCGAGCTTGATCTGATCCTGATCGAAAGCGGTGGCGACAATCTCGCCTCCACCTTCTCGCTTGATCTGGTGGATTGGTGGATGTTCGTGATCGATGTCGCACAGGGCGATGACATTCCCCGCAAGCGCGGACCGGGCACGCTGCAATGCGATTTGCTGGTCATCAACAAGCTCGATCTGGCACCCCATGTCCTGGTCGATTCCACCAATATTCTTGCGGAAGCGTCAGCCATCCGCGGTGAGCGTCCGACCATTGGCTGCATCAGCCGCGGGCTTGCGGAGAAACAGGGTCTGGAAGAGATCGTCGATCTCATCTGCCACCAAGTGTTGTTCTTCGGTTCCGAGGTCCCGGCATGAATATCCCTGTGCCGGTCCAGGATCTTCCGTTCCGCTCGACCAGCCTGGGCAGGAGTGTTCGCGCGCGGCTTCAGTTCCGCAAGTCTGGAGACAAGACCTATCTTGCCGACCAGCACACGCCGCATCCGTTTCACATCACGCGACCGTTCGCGATCAGCGGCGACCCTGAAGGCATGGCAACCCTGTACCTGCAGTCGAGCGCCGGCGGGCTCTACCATGATGATGACCATCACATGTCCGTCTCGGTCGAAGACGGAGCCTGTGCGCATGTGACGAGCCAGGCGTCGACCATCATCCACAATTCCCATCAGAGCGGTTCAAGGATCGATGTCGAGCTGACGGTTGGTGCAAACGGCTGGCTGGAATTTTGCCCGGAGCCGGCAATCCTGTTTCCGGGCGCGCGGCTCAAAAGCACGCTGACGGCCCAGGTTCATCCGACCAGCAAGCTTTTGTTCTGTGATGCGCAGCTGTGCCATGATCCGCAAGGCATTGGCGCCACCTTCAACGAACTCGACAACAAGATCAGCCTCAAGAACGAAGAGGGCGAGACCTTCTATGTTGATCGGGCGGTGGTGCGGGGAGAGAACTGGTTTGGCGCAACGGACGGTCGCCAATGCGCAGGCACCTTCCTTGTCTATGACACCGGCAACGCAGCGCTGATCTCATCTGCACTTGAAGCCTGCATTGCCGGGTTTGATCCAAGCTTTGTTTACGCCGGCCAAACCCATCTGGCCGACCGCTCGATTGTCGTTGTTCGGTTGATCGCCACCAGCGGCGCAAACCTGACCAATGCAATGCAGGCCCTCTGGAGTGCAATACGCGTTGCCCTGACCGGAGAAACTCCCATGCCCAGAAGAAAATAACGAGCCATCGGCCACACGTGATGGCCGAAACAACAGAGAGGAAGTTAACGTCATGTACCATGGTGATATCTCAAGCAGCAACGACACCGCCGGCGTTGCTGTGGTCAACTACAAGATGCCTCGGATGCACACCAAGGCTGAGGTGATAGAGAACTGTCACAAGATCGCGGACATGCTCAAAGGCATGAAGCAGGGCCTTCCGGGGTTGGATCTTGTCATTTTTCCAGAATATTCGACGCATGGCATCATGTATGACGAGCGCGAGATGTATGAAACGGCCTCCGCCATCCCAGGCGAAGAGACCGAGATTTTTGCCGCCGCCTGCCGCGAGGCCAATGTCTGGGGCGTGTTCTCGCTCACCGGCGAACGTCACGAGGAGCACCCCAGGAAAGCGCCCTACAACACACTGATCCTCATGAACAACAAGGGCGAGATCGTTCAGAAGTACAGAAAGATCATGCCCTGGGTTCCCATTGAAGGCTGGTATCCGGGTGATTGCACCTATGTCGCGGAAGGGCCGAAGGGTCTCAAGATCAGCCTGATCATCTGCGATGATGGCAATTATCCGGAAATCTGGCGCGATTGCGCGATGAAGGGCGCGGAACTGATCGTGCGCTGCCAGGGCTACATGTATCCCGCCAAGGAACAGCAGGTTGTCATGTCCAAGGCCATGGCATGGGCCAACAATGTCTATGTGGCCGTCGCCAACGCCGCTGGTTTTGATGGCGTCTATTCCTATTTCGGGCATTCCGCGTTGATCGGATTTGATGGCCGGACGCTGGGCGAATGCGGTGAAGAGGAAATGGGCATCCAGTATGGGCAATTCTCGGTTTCAGCGATCCGTGACGCGCGTGCCAACGGTCAGTCCCAGAACCATTTGTTCAAGCTGGTCCACCGTGGATACACCGGCATGATCAACTCCGGTGATGGCGACAAGGGCGTCGCCGCCTGTCCCTACGAGTTCTACACCAAATGGGCCGAAGACCCCGAGGGCACCCGCGAGATGGTGGAGGCAATGACACGCCCCACCGTGGGGACGGATCAATGCCCGATGGACAACATTCCGAACCAGAAGACCGCCGCGGTGCATCGCTAGGCGGCAAAGCGCATGGGAGCCCGCCTGACAGGGCGGGCTTCCGGACTTTTTATCCCGGAGGCGGTCGGTTTGGATTGCGATCAGTACATGTTGGAGAGCGAGCCGCGCTACTACCCTGGAGGCAATGAGCTTGCCTTGTATGAGGCGGCCTATGTCATGCGGCTGCCGGTCATGCTCAAGGGGCCGACCGGCTGTGGCAAGACCCGCTTTGTCGAGCATATGGCCTGGCGGCTGAAGAAGCCTCTGATCACCGTATCCTGCCATGAAGACATGACAGCAGCGGATTTGGTCGGCCGGTTTCTGCTCGGTGCCGACGGCACCTATTGGCAGGATGGGCCTTTGACAACGGCGGTTCGAATGGGCGCCATCTGCTACCTTGATGAAGTTGTCGAGGCGCGGCAGGACACCATAGTGGTCACCCATTCGCTCACCGATGACCGGCGTATGCTGCCACTTGAAAAGAAAGGCGAGCTGGTCCGGGCGCATCCGGATTTCCAACTGGTGGTTTCCTACAATCCCGGCTATCAGAGCATTCTCAAGGACCTCAAGGAATCCACCAAACAGCGCTTCTGCGCCCTTGATTTCGCCTATCCTGACCGGTCTTTGGAAGCGCAGATCGTGCGCGATGAAGGCAATGTTTCAGACCGGCTTGCAAGGACCATTGTCGAGATTGGCGAAAAGTCCCGCAACCTTGGCGGAGAGGGGCTTGCCGAGGGGGCATCGACGCGCATCCTTGTTCAGATGGCGCGACTGACGGCTGCCGGCTTGCCGCTCGATCAAGCCGCACAATTCGCACTCATCGTGCCGCTTACCGATGATCTGGATGTTCGCGATGCCCTGAGCGGGATTGTCGATGCCTGTCTTCCGGGAGCATGACATGAGCGCAGCACAAACCCGGATCCGGAAAGCCCAGGTTTCTGCCGATGCCATGTGCGCTCAGTCATTCAGATCATCGATCAGCAGTCCGTTGCATGACCAGCATGAGATCTGGGCGCAGGCTTGTGAACGGTTGAGATCGGCAGGCTATGCGCCTCGGGTCGCAAGGGCGTACCAAAAAGCATCTGTCGAAATCGCTGACAGAAGTGGCTCCGCCGCCGCGATCAAGATGGCCGACACGGTCTCGATGGCAGCCATCAAATCCGGATCATCGGCGGCTGAAGCTGTTTGCGCCAATGCGGTTCTGGTAAGTCGGCGATATACCGAACCGTGCGCTTTCGACCGTTGGCTGGTGCTTGTCGATCTCCTCATAAGCCGCGCTGCCACGTCTTTGGCAATTGCTCTCAAGCAGATGGATTTGCTGACGCAACGTCTCACGATTGAAGGTCTTGAAGTCTGGGTGTGGTCCGGCATTCGAAGTTCGGGCAGCGATCGAGCCCGGCAGCTGGCCTATTTCAAACTCGAGGCTCCTGAAGCGATACGCGGGCTGGCACAGGCTGCCGGAGAAGCAGGTTTTGCCGACTTCTCAACCGGTATGGAAGCCTATCTGGCGGGGCTTTACGGTTTGCGATTGAAACTCAGGGAGAACGTACCCGCGAACGTCGATCCAGCCGATTACCGGGCGACATTTTCACACGGCGTGGTCAATCTTCCCGCCGCCATGCCAGGGCTTGGGCGGTCTGAGCTCAAGGCGCTTTATCGGGCGAGTCTGGCCCATGTCGGGGCGCATCTGGCGTATTCGCCAGGCAAGATTACCAAGGGACGTCTCCGCCCGATCCAGATTGCGGTGGTCTCGGTGATCGAAGATGCGCGCGTAGAGCATCTGGCGATGCGCGATATGCCAGGTCTGAGGCGTTTGTGGCAGCCGTTTCACGCCGCCAAACCCTCTGCCATGCAGACTGCGCCACATATGTTGGCCTCCCTGACGCACGCGCTCTTTGCTCCTGACTTCATTCCGGATACGGGCCAGGAAAACAGTTGGGTCGGCAAAGCCAGCAGGTTGTTTTTTGATGCACGCGATGAGTGGCAGGACCCTGATCTCAGCCGAAGGCTTGGAAACGGCCTGGGCAATGATCTGGGGCAGATGCGGGTGCAGCTCAATGCCAAGAATTACATTGTTCAGCCCGCCTATCGGGACGACAATCTTGGCATCTGGGACTTCCCTGATCCGCCGCTGGCCAACAATCCCGAAACGGTGGAACTGCAGACCGAAGCGATAAAAATCCGAAAGCAAAGCAATGGGTCGTCCAGAAACAACAACTCCCAAGCAGGTGAGCCGGACGAGCGCCAGACCGCAAAGCCGATAGAGCCCGATCTAAGCCAGGAGACTGGCCGGTTGATCGGCCGCTTCCCCGAATTTGATGTCCAGATCAATCGTGAGAGAGCCGATTGGGTCACTGTAAATCGCTACGAGGCAGTGTCTGGTTCCGAGGCGTTCTGGGAGAGAATTCTCTCGGAAAAATCACAGTTGATCAGCCGTCTGACGTCTCTGATCAGATCCAGCGCATTCGGTGAAACAAGAAACCGGAAGCGGCAGCCCGATGGAGAGTCTCTGGACATCGATGCCTGCATCGCTGCGCTCTCTCAATTGAAAATGGGGCAGATGCCGGACCCAGGCCTTTATGAAAAGCGCGGCAATCCGGCGCGCGAACTGGCGGTCAGCATTCTCTTGGACATCTCCCAATCAACCGGTGACCGGGTGGGAGAGACAAGCGCCACGCTTCTGGAGCTGGAAACCGAGGCGGTGGCTGTTCTGGCAGCAGCGCTTGACGAGATCGGAGACCGCTTCGCCATCAACGCGTTTTGCTCGGTCGGCAGGGATGACGTCCGGTATCACCCCATCAAGAGCTTTGATGAACCGGCCAGTGAGAAAATGGGGCGGGCGCTTTCTGCGCTCAGCCCGGGCTATTCGACCCGCATGGGCGCTGCTCTTCGCTGTGCCGGATCAGAACTCATGAAGGTCAAGGCGCGTCGACGTCTGGTGCTCTTGTTGAGTGACGGAGAACCCTCCGACATCGATTGCGATGACCCCGACTACCTGTTGCAAGATGCGCGGCGCGCTGTTCGCTCATTGGCGGCAAGAGGCATCGACGTGTTTTGCGTCGGCTTGGGGGGCACAACTGTCGAGCATCAGAGTTCGATTTTCGGTCGCAACGGCTTTGCAAACATCACCACGGTTCAGGACCTGCCTGCGAAACTTGCCACCCTCTATCTCAAGCTGTCGCGATGAAGAGCCGGATCAGTCATCGGCCTCAGCTCCGCCATTTCACCACGTTCCGCCCTGGAAAGGACATGCAATGACACATCCTTCACTCAATCTGGAAACCCTCAGCGTCGCCTCGATCAAGGAGGGACTGGCGAATGGGAGCTTCAGCGCTGAAGACCTTGCTCTGGCAAGCCTCGAACAGGTGAAAAAACTCAACGGCACATACAACGCGATCATTCTCGAGAATCCGGAAGCGCTTGAAACGGCGCGGCAGATCGACAAGCGCCGCGCCGCGGGTGAGGCAATGGGGGCGCTTGCGGGCGTGCCCGTTGTGGTCAAAGACCCGATGGACATGAAAGGCTTCCCCACCACGGCCGGCTGGCATCTTCTGTACAGCAAGACCGGCGGTGTGGATTTGATGCCGGAGACGGATTCACCGGTTGTTGCGCGGATGCGGGCCGCCGATGCCGTGATCTTGGGCAAGACCAATGTTCCTGTTCTCAGTCACACGGGCTCCCACGCCAATGACAGTTGGGCAGGCCCGACGATCAACGTTGTCATGGAGGACCGCCTGCCGGGTGGCAGCAGCGCGGGCACAGCATCAGCCGTTGCCTGCAACATGTGTGTTGTGGGCCTGGCCGAAGAAACCGGCGGCTCGATCCAGAACCCGGCATCTGCCCATGACCTTGTTGGCATCAAGCCTACCATGGGTCTGGTGCCGAACGCCGGTATGGTTCCGCTTTCAGGCAACCGTGACGTGGTCGGCCCGATCGCCCGGACAGTTGCGGATGCCGCCAGCTGTCTTGATGTGCTGGCCGGATGGAGCGCGGAGGATCCCAAAACGCTGGTAAGCGTGGGCAAAATTCCTGCCGGTGGCTTTGGATCCAAAATGTCTACGGGCGCGCTCAGCGGAAAGCGGCTCGGCCTTTATGGCCCAGGCTGGCGCCCCGACACATTGTCCGATGAAGCGACCGCGCTTTACAAAAGGGCCCAGGCTGAACTCTCGGATGCCGGAGCCATTCTCATCGAGGATCCCTTTGCAGGAACCGGTTTCGCGGATCTGCGCGAAGTGACCCCGCCGACACCCCATTTTGACGGGCGCGGACTGGAGTCCATCGCCTGGGATGTCGACTGCTACCTGAAGCGGCTTGGCCCGAGCGCGGCAATCAGAAGCTGGAGCGAGTTCGTCGAAGCGGTCAAAGCTGAGGATCCGTTTGCTCCCGGTGGTGTGTTGAGCTTCATGCCGTCCTTGCCGGATTTCCGCACGGCCATGGAAAACCCGACAGCCCCGCCGGAGCTGCCTGAATTCATGGCCTTGAAGGCGGCCTATCTGGGTTTGCTTTCGGAGGTGTTTGACACCCATTCCCTCGATGGCCTGGTCTACCCGCAAATGCAGTATGAGTTGCCCGGGCTTCACTCTGGCGAGCCGCTCATGGAAACGACCGTTGGCGAGCTGAACATCGCAGGGATTCCTGCGGTCACCGTGCCTGCCGGGTACTACGCGTCCGGCTCGCCGTTCGAGCTGATTTTCCTGGGCCTGCAGTGGTCCGAGGCGGAGTTGATCGGAATGGCCTACGCCTATGAGCAGTCGACGCTGCACCGGAAACCAGCCGTCGACTAGGTGGGCCGGTGAGGCTTGTTGCCCAAGCGGCAACAGACAATGGAAGGACCGTATTTTGAGTGAACCCGACGACCTCAATCCTATCGACACTGCGCTGCTCGAAGCTCTGATGGAGCAGGTCTCAAGGTTCGGCGACACCGGTGACGGTGGTGTGGACCGGCCGGCATTGAGCGACAATCACAAGGCGGCGCGCGACTGGTTCTGCGGGGAGTTGCGCGCACGCGGCTACATGGTTCTGGTCGACAATGTCGGCAATGTCTTTGGCAGCCTCGACCTGGCTGGACCGGAGGCCCCCGTCGTGATGGTCGGGTCGCACCTCGACAGCCAGCCCAGAGGCGGGCGCTTTGACGGGGCCTATGGCGTGGTTGTGGCGCTGACGGCGGTTGAGACATGGCGGAAAGAGACCGCAGAACGTGGCGTCGAACCGAAATGCAATTACGTCGTCGTTGACTGGATGAACGAGGAGGGGGCGAGGTTTCAGCCCTCGCTGCTGGGCTCTTCCGTCTATGCGGGCAGCTTGACCCGCGACTTCGCCTTGGCGCGCACCGATCGGGATGGCAAGACGGTGGAGCAGGAACTGCTTCGCACAGGCTATCTGGGCACTGATGAGCCTCCGCAACCCGATTGCTTCCTTGAAGTGCATATTGAAGGCGACAGCGCCCTGGAGAAAGCGGGCAAACGGATTGCACCCTTTGTGCGCCATTGGGGTGCACTCAAGATCCGCGTTGAAGTCAATGGCCAGCAGAACCATACCGGCCCGACACCGATGCAAGACCGCCATGATGCCGTGCTGGGCGCCGCATACATCATCGCCAAGGTTCGCGAACTCGCCGACACTGCTTCCGACACGCTTTACACATCCGTTGCCCGCGTCGACATCTCGCCAAACTCACCCAACATCGTTCCCGGCAAGGCCGTTCTCTTTGTGGAACTGAGAGCGCCCGAGCCGGATATTCTGGATTGGGCCGAAGCGCAGTTGAAAGCAGCTCTTCCAACGCTTTCGGAAAAAGCCTCGGTCGAGGCCCAGATCATTGCAATCGATCATCGCCCCGCCGGCAAATTCGACCAAAGGCTGGTGAGTCTAGCAGAGCAGGGTGCTGACAAGTTTGGCTATCCGCGGATGCGCCTTGATACGATCGCTGGCCATGATGCCGTGGCCGTCAACGCGGTGCTCCCGGCCATCGTGATCGCCGTGCCATCGGTCAATGGAGTCATCCACCGCTGTGATGAATACACCTCGCCAGAGGATCTTGCCGCCGGTGGCAATGTTCTTCTCGACATGATCCGGCAACTGGACTTGGCGGGTGGCTCTTTGGACAACGCAGGAGACGTCAAATGAATGGACTTGTGAGCGACACCATGATGGCAGAGGCCGTCACCGCGGCTGGTTTCGCGATGGATGGGGCCATTGCCGGCCCGGCAGCGCTCGCCTCTCCCAGCTATCAGGCCCTGGAGAGCCGTTCGATCATCACCGGGGGGACCTTCGTCAAACGCATCCATCCGGAAATGCAGGAAGGTTTCGACCTTGCGGCCGCGTTTGAACTCGCCAAACGGGCAGGGCAGGCGGGCGCGGGGCCGAAGGTGTTCTGGAGTGATCCGGCGTCAGGGGCAATCGCGATGGAAGCCCTTGATGATGACTGGACCACGGCCCGCCAGAACGATTTGCAAAGCCCCGCTGTAATCAAAGCTGCGATGCAGGCAATGAAGAAGCTCCATGGCTGCGCCGCCATTTCCCATCGCTTCGACCCCTTTGCCCGGATCGACGGGCTGATGAACTCTTGTGCCAACGAAGGTGTTGCGCTGCCTGACGACATTGTCTGGTTGCGCCGGGTCATCGCCATGGCCGAGCCGCTGCGCGGCAGCGCAACACTTGCGCCATGCCGGAATGACGGGTCCTCGTCCAACCTGATGATTGGCCCCGGTGGAAAGGTTTTGCTGATCGACTATGACAGCGCCGGGATGAACGATCCGCTCTATGACGTTGGTTGTCTTCTGGCCGAGATGACGGATCACGAACGCGATATGCATGACGCCTTTGCTGCCTATGCTGGCGCTTTTGATCCGGTCGGGTTTGCGCGCGCGCGGCTTTGGTCCCATGTCGATGACATGCTCCATGCGCTCTGGAGCCGGCGAATGGCGCATCGCTCCGAGCGCAAGGCAGTCGAATGGATCAAATATGGCGAATGGCGGCTTCTGCGATTGCGTATGGCCCTGGTGCATCCGCTCTTCGAAGAGAAAATCCGCATCTCGGGAGCAACATCATGATGAAAGCCCTTGGAAGTGCGCAGCACCCGATGGAAGAAACCATTGAGAGTGTGATCCGCGAAGCACCGCTGTTTCAAGGCGGTAGCGGAATGATCTATGGACCTGTTTCAGGCGGGATCTCCAACGAGAACTGGCGCGTGAAGAACACGCAAGGGGCTGGCGACTGGTTCGTCAAGGTTCCCGGCAACGGCACCGAGATGTTCATCGACCGCGCCACGGCGATTGATGCCTCCAGGAAGGCTGCCGCAGCCGGTCTTGGGCCAAGGGTCTATGATGATCTTGCCGACAGGGGCGTGGAGATCAATGATTTCCTGCCCGGCCACCGCCCTTCGAACCATGGTGATTTCGCTGATCTCGGCACCTGCAAGACGGCAATCGGCGCCTACCGCATCCTTCACGGTCTGCCGGCTCTGGGGCTCACCAAGACGGTTTTCGACATGATCGACGAACATGTCGGTCAGGTGCGCGATCTCGGTGCTCCGATGTACAAGGACAGTGACTGGATCCTGCTTAACACTGCGATCGCACGCGACGCGATGAACGCCTCCGGCCTTGATCTGGTGACCTCGTTCAACGATCCGATGCCGGGCAATTTCATGATCGGCGAGGACGGCTCCATCATGCTGATCGATTACGAATATGCGTCGATGAATGACCGCTGTTACGATTTCGGCATCTGGTTTGGCGAGATGTTCTTTTCGCCCGAGCGGGAACTTGAGCTGATTGAGGAGTATTTCGGTGAAGTGCGTTCCGACATTGTGTCCCGTGTGATTGTCCACAAAGCTCTTGCCGATGTGAAATGGTGCCTGTGGTCGATGGTTCAGCTCAAGGTTTCACGTCTCAGGTTCGACTTTCACAAATACGGAATGTGGAAGAAAATGCGAGCGCGCTCGATCATGGAACATCCGGACTGGTCAACGCATTTGCGCAAACTGTGATGAGGGGGCAACAAAGTCGCAAACTGCATTCCCCTCAACTCCAAAGGATGCGTCAATCAACTCGCAGCCGCGCCTGATAGACCCTGAAAGATGCCGTTTCTGAAGTCTTGCGGCATGGATCTTCCCACCATCCAATCCGGCTTGTTCAGGGCCAGGCCAAGCAGTCCCAGCATGGCTTGCGCCGAACGTTGTGGCTGGCGGGACCGGCAGCCGGAGTCATGCTCAAGCAACGGATTGCGGAATGCGGAGGCGGACTGTGAACGTTGCGGTATCCTGTTGGAATTCGACGTCACCGCCATGCGCCCTGGCCACCTGCGCGACGATGGCGAAACCAAGGCCTGTCCCTTCCCCAGCGCGCGCGGCATTTCCCCGTGCGAACGGGCGCATCAGGTTCCGGGCTTCTGCGGGGGCGATGCCATGGCCAGCGTCCCCGACGTCGATCGTGAGGTCTCCGTCCGTGATTCGGGTGCGCAGCTCGATCGGCGGCTTGCCATGCCTCACGGCATTGGTCAGCAGGTTTTCCAGAGCCCGAAGCAGAGCCGCCTCTTTCACTTGGACAACACCATCCGCCGACTTATCAACCACCACAGCGACGGGCTCATCGCAGGATTCGACAGCATGCTGAATCAGGGACCGCAGCGGAACCGCCCGCACCTCTTCCTCCTCGAATCCGCGGGCGAAATCAAGAAACTGGGCCAGCATGGTTTCGATGCGGATCACATTGCGTTCAGCCGTCTTGACGAGATCAGCATCGGCCCCCTTGAGCATCGCAAAGGTCAGCCTCAGCTTCGTCAGGGGCGTCCTGAGGTCATGGCTTACCCCGGCCAGCAGCAGCGCCCGGTCAGCCTCGGCCATTTGCAGCCGCGTAGACATTTTCGCAAGCGCGCGAGACACCGCCATAATCTCCCGGGGCTGTTCGATGTCGAGGTCATAGATATCCGTTGGGCTGGACAGCCGGCCAACCGCCTCCTCGAGCCGTTTCAGTGGCAAGCCAATCCGGCTTTGAAGCGCGATACCTCCGGCAAGGGCTGAAAGCAGGGCGATCCCAAAAGCAACCGAGAGACCTGCAACCAGATCGGCCGCAGGCAAATTTCTCAGCGACAGCCAATAAGGCTCATCTGCCGTCGCCATGCGGGCCCAGACACGGCCCTCGGCATCGACCAGGACGTTGGACGGCGAGATTCCGTGCTGGTTCGACAGAACGCGCAGGAAGTAGCGCGAAAACAAACTGCGCAGCTGGTTTGCGTCTACCGGCGCGGATTCGGTGACCAGAAAATCCGGCGCCTCAGCTGCGCGCAGGGCCTCGGCGAAGTGGATTTGCTGAAACGGGTCCATCTGCGCAAAGGAAAGCTCGAGATTCCGGATGGTCTGTGCCGTGTCGGCGGCCGACCGCTCGATTTGGGGGCGCAGGACAAGGTAGGAAATCAGCACGAGCGAGACCAGAAGTGCACCGAGGATAGCAGCGGCAAGAACCGCGATGCTTTGTTTCAGGAGTGAATCAAGCACCGTCGAACACCAGAACGTAACCCACGCCCCAGACTGTCTTGATCAGATCGGCGTCATCGGCACGGCCGCCGATTGCGCGCCTGAGCCGCGCGATCTGAACATCCACAGCGCGATCGGTAACCTCGGCGTCGCGCCCCAGCGCGCGTTCAATCAGCTGCGCCCGGCTCAACGGACGTCCACGGCTGCGCACCAGGGCAGCGAGCAGCGCGAACTCCCGGCTGGAAAGCTTGAGCAATTCGCCGTCGCGCGTCACCATTCGAGTTGAAAGATTGATCGTGAGAGACCCGACCATGACGATATCATCCGTCGAAACCTCCCGAGCCCCCCGGGTACGCCGGAGCACGGCGGAAAGGCGGGCCACCAATTCGCGCGGCTCGAAGGGCTTGCGCAGATAGTCATCCGCGCCGGTTTCGAGACCGACTATGCGGTCGATCGGGTCACCACGCGCCGTGAGCATCACAATCGGTGTCATGTCGCCCGTTGCGCGAAGACGCCGGCAGATGCTCAACCCGTCTTCGCCCGGCATCATCAGGTCGAGAACGATGGCATCCGCCGGGTTGCGCAACAGCTCCTTGTCAAGTGCGCCGCCGCCATCCACCGCGCGCGTCTCGAAGCCGTGCTCGGACAGGAACCGGCGCAGAAGCAGTCGGAGTTCCGGGTCGTCGTCCACGACAATGACTTTGTCTGCTTTGACGGTCATGAAGCTGATCGTGTCATGGTTCCAAAATCCTGTGCAACATCAAATTGTTTCAAACCATGACAGGCTGAGATCCCTGAAACACTTTGTCACATCTTACTCAGATTCCGTAACACCAGTGACATTCAGCTCCTGCAGACCGCTGCCCATGAGACGAACAAATCGGGTCGTCAGATACGGAGTGAATCATGCTGAGAAGACTATTTGTATTTCTAGCCCTTGCGATGGTCTGGGCAACGACCGCCTCAGCCTCCACCGTCGCGGTGTCGACGGCAAACGTCAATCTGCGCGCCGGCCCTGCAACGAGCTATCCGGTGGTCACCGTCGTGCCGCAGGGCAGCCGCATCGTCACTCATGGTTGCGTCGCCGACTATAGGTGGTGCGATGTTGCCTTCGGCCAGTACCGGGGCTGGGTATCTGCCAGCTACATCCAGGTGATCTACAAGGGTGGTCCGGTCGTGCTGTCTTCAGCCGTCGCCCCGGCGGTCGGAGTGACCGTGGTGTCTTACAACCGCGTCTAGTGGGACACCTACTACGTGGCCCAGCCCTGGTACCGGTCCTGGACGACCTATTACCGCCCCTATGCTCCCGTAGCAGCCCCGCGGGTAACTTCACAAAGCCGCAGCGCGACCTGTGTTGACGGCAATTGCACGGGAACGCGTGCAGCCACCGGCATCTATGGCGGGACGACCAACCAGACCCGCAATTGTGCAAATGGTGAATGCAGCGCGACACGCCAAACGGTCGGACCATACGGCAACTCAGCCTCCCGGGTCCGCAACTGCAGCGCCGGCGACCGCAGCTGCAAAATGACACGGACCGGCCCGCGCGGCGGCACTTCAACGGGTACCCGTACCTTCAGCCGGTGAGCTGCATTGCTGCTGCGATCAGCGGCCGCAAAGGCAAAGATTTATTTTTTCCGAGAAGGAGACGATTTTGTTCAGACCCATCATCACGGCCCTCCTGCTGTCAGCTGGTGCCTGTCCGACCTTCGCACAGTCGCAGGAACCGGCGCAGGAACCGGCGCAGAATCCGGCAAAGCACCTGGCCCGGCTGCTGCTGGTCAATTTCGACCGGATCGATGCCAATGCAGACGGCATCATATCGCGCGGGGAGTACCAGAACGTTCAGATCGTGCGATGGCCGCAGATCGACCTCAATGGCGACGGCTTCCTGGCCGAAGACGATTTCCCCCGCTTTGCCGCCCACCGCTTCAGGACGCAATTGGCGAAGATCACCTATCTCGACGCCAACAGTGACGGCCGGATCAGCCAGGGCGAATTCCTCAATGGACCGCCGCTGCTGTTCCAACGCGCCGACCGCAACGGCGATGACGCGTTGACCCGGTCCGAATTGGAGGCTGCGAGCAACCAGAACTGAGGTCAGTCATTGACCAGGAATGACAAGGCGCAGGATGGTTCTTGCTGCCTTTTCCATCACCACACAAGAAGGATCATACGGACATGAAAAAGACCTCCATAGCTGCCCTGGCTTTTGTCATTGCCTTCCCCTTGCCCCTGCCCATTGCCCAGGCTCAATCCATGTCTGATGCAGACAAGCAGAAAATGGCTGAAAACGTTGCCCAGGCTGATGCCAATGGCGATGCGGCGCTCTCGCGCGGCGAATTCGACATGCTTCTGCAACTCAACGCACAGGACAAACTTGGCAGAGCAGCGCAAATCGTCAGGCTTGGCCGCCAATCGATGGCCTTTAACCGGATTGATGCTGATGGAAATGGTCTGGTGACCCGGCAAGAAATACAAGCACTCGCGCAATGAAAACAAACGACCAAAACGGCGAAGAAGGAGCGACAGCCAATTCTTTGCCTCTCATCGACAATGGCAAGGACCGGTCTTCGTCGAAGCAATCTCCCCGCAGGCAGGCAAGTTGGTCGTTGAGAATTCTGGCGCTTGTTTTGGCTCTCTTTCTCGGCGGGGTCGTCGGGCTCTATTTCCAGGGCCCGGCCTTGCGGGCGATCTTCGACTGGACCGCACTCGAACCCGGCGCCGGTGCCCGCCAGCCGATCGCACTCCCCGTTGAACGCGTGCCGTCGCCTGAGCGGGTGGCCGCAATGGCAACCGGAGATGTCGTCGCCCTCGGGCGTTTGCAGCCCTCCGGCGGTGTTGTTTCGGTGGCGCTTCCCCAGGGCGCAGGCGATGCGCGCCTCGATCGGATCCTGGTGGCCGAGGGCGATGTCGTGGCCAAAGGAGACGTGTTGGCCGTGCTCGACAGTCTCACGCTCTATGATGCGGCACTGACCAGCGCCGAAAGCACGCTCGCGATCCGGCGGGCCGCGCTGGCCCAGACGCGGGTCCAGGTGGAGGCGACCGAGGCGGAGCTTGACGCGCAGATCCGCGGCGCGGAGGCGACGGTATCGGCGTCCCAACGCGAACTGGTCCGGGTGCGAAGCCTTATAGAACGAGGCTTTGCAACACAGGCAACCCTTGAAACCGCCATCCAGGCCAACGACAACGCCCAAGCCGATCTCGACCGCTTGCGGGCATCGCAGCTGCGTTATCAACCCGGACCGGGCGGCGAACAGGTGGATGTTGCCGTGGCGTCCGCCGACCTCGCGGCGGCCGAAGCGGCGGTGGAGCAGTCGCGCAGCGATCTTGACCGTGCCCGGGTTCTCGCACCGCGGGACGGGACCATTGTCGAGGTGGCGGCGCGCACCGGCGAACGTCCTCCCTCCGATGGTCTTCTGCAAATGGGCGACACGGCGCAGATGGAGGCCGAACTCGAGGTGTTCCAGATCATGGCGCCCCGGGTTGCGGCCGGACAAGACGTGTCGCTCGTCTCAGGGGTGCTGGGGGCCGAACCGCTCACCGGAACAGTGGCGCGCATCGGCACGCTCGTCGGCAGGCAGAGTGTCACCGCCGACGACCCGGCGGCGAACACCGATGCGCGGGTGCTTCTGGTCAAAGTGACGTTGGACGAAGCGTCGAGCATTCGCGCCGCGCGCTACATCAACCTCGAGGTCGTGGCCCGGATCTCCGTCGCCGACAGCAGACCGGCCGAAGGCGCAGAACAATGACAGCCTTCCTGACCCGCCTGCTTGGGCGATTGCCCATCGGATACCTCCAGCTCATGCACCATCCCGGCCGTCTGCTGGCCGCATTGGCCGGCGTGGCCTTTGCCAACGTACTGGTCTTCGTCCAATTGGGTCTGGCCGGATCGATGTCTGAGTCCGTCGCCATTCCCTACAGGCTGTTCCAGCCCGATCTGCTGATCCTGTCGCCGGCTGAATCCGAGGCATTGTCCGATGCGGCCACACTCCCCAGGCAAAGGCTGTTTCAGGCGCTGGTGCATCCGGATGTCACCGGTGGTACGCCGGTCTACATGGGGCGTTCGACCTGGATCTCGGGACATGACGCTTCCTCGTCGATCCAGTTCTTCGGCCTCGCCCCCGAAGCGACAGCCTTCTTTCATGATGCGCTGGCAGCACCACTGGCCAGCCTTTCGCTTGCGGACACGGTGCTCGTCGACACGCTGACGCGCTTTGTCGACATGCGCAGCTTTGCCGCATCGCACCCGGAAGCACCGGTGCCCCTGGAGATACAGAGCCGCCAGCTTGGAGCAATCGGAACCGTGTCGATCGGCGGCGGATTTGGTGGTGACGGCGTCTTTTTGGTATCCGACCAGACCTTCTTCCATCTGTTTCCGCAACGCAGTTCAGCCACACCAAGCCACATCCTGCTCGCCCTGGCCCCGGGCGCCGATCCGGGGCGGGTCGCCGCGGAACTGGTTCAGCTCTATCCACCGGACTCAGTCCGGATCCGCCCGATCAGCGAAGCCATGGAACAGGAGGTGCGCTACCAGATGACCGAACGCCCCACAGGCCTGATCTTCGCATTCGGGGTGGTAATCGGGATCGTCGTCGGGATTGTCATTGCCTACCAGGTCCTGTCAGCCGATGTCGCCGACCACATCCGCGAATACGCCACCTTCAAGGCCATGGGGTTCCAGCAGAGCTTCTTCATCGGGATCATCCTCGAAGAGGCGATTATCCTGGCTGCGATCGGTTTCTGGCCGGGCCTCGCTTTTTCGCTGCTGTTTTATGAAACGCTGGCTTACCTGACGAACATTCCAATCTTCATGACGCCGGAGCGTGCGGTCGCGGTCTTCATCGGCACCATCATCGCCTGCGCCGTCTCGGGCATGCTGGCCATGCGCAAGCTTGCCGCCGCCGAACCGGCCGATCTGTTTTGAGGGCGCCATGACCGGTTCTGCGATAGATGTCAGTGGTCTCGATCACTTCTTCGGAGAGGGGGAAGCCCGGAAACAGGCTTTGTTCGATGTAAATCTCTCTGTGCGGCGTGGATCGCTGACCATCCTGATGGGGCCCTCGGGCTCGGGAAAAACCACACTCCTGACCCTCATGGGTTGTCTGCGCGAGGTTCATGGCGGGAGCATAAGGCTGTTGGAACGAGAATTGTTCCAGTCTGACGAGGTCACGCGGATCGACATGCGCCGAAGGCTCGGTTTCATCTTTCAGGCCCACAATCTGCACAACAGCCTGACAGCCCGGCAAAACGTCGTCATGGGCCTGCAGGTCCATGGCCGTGGTGTTCCCGAGCGCCATGCGGCGGCGGCAGATCATCTTCTGGACCTGCTGGGGTTGAGGGAGCGGATTGAATACCTGCCTGGCAATCTGTCGGGAGGCCAGAAGCAGCGGGTGGCGATCGCCCGGGCCCTGGTCTCGAACCCCGACATCATCTTCGCCGATGAACCGACCGCGGCGCTTGACAAGATCAGTGGCATGGCCGCTGTGCAGTTGTTCAGGAACCTGGGTCGCACGCGTGGCACAACGACCGTGATGGTCACCCATGATCCGCGCATTCTCGATCTCGCTGACCGGGTCGTCACGCTGGAAGACGGAAGGATTGTTCAGGACGACATGCGCTCGTAACCGTCGTTGGGGCGGCACCTGAAGGTCAGGGCTCAGTTGCTATGGATAAATGCTCTGACCCTTGAAAACTGAAGCGTCTTTGACTGTAGCTTTCTGCGGTAAGTGTAAGGATCGTTTCATCATCAATCCAATCCACCAAATGCCGAGACTGAACACCCAGTCGACTGCCGGTCCGCAATAAGTCTCTTAAAATCAACGGCTTCATTTTTGTCTGGGAATGAACACACCCGAAGCTTTGCAAATCCGGATCGGGGTCTGCGATCTCTCAATGTTATTGGAGATTGTGCCCAATTTTTTTCCAAACAAATGAATGAACTGGGGGCGCTTCGTTCCCGTTTTTTCGCGCCTTCAATCAACTGAGGCAGAAATTCAGAGGCGGGTTTGACAATCGAACAAAAATAGAACATAAAGAAAACAGAAACAGAAATTATGGGAGTTGACTATGCCTGCATTTGCCCGCGATCTCGCCGCTTTCGTTTCCATGTCGCTGTTCGTTGCCAGCTTCGCCGTGATTGCGATGGCGATCTAGAAAACAGTCCATAAGGTCCGCGCGAGGCTGAGACTTGCGGCCTCCGGTCCGCTGCAAGCGCCTGAAGCCGTCACCATTCCGTGAGGGCGTTTCATAAAACGGCGGATGGGCTTCATCGGGAAACGAAGCAGGGTGCCTGATCCTGCGACGTTGCGTGAGCCTTGGCTGTGTGAAGTGCCCCATTTCCCACCTGCACAGACTGGACTTTCGGGTCCACGTCCCCACAATTGATCTGTGAGTCTTTCCGCCGTTCCAGACGCGGAACAGGCCCGGTTCATTTGGTAGGGGATATCCATGGCGCGGGAAAGCAAGTCGGCAAAAATGTTGGCCAATCTGGCCTCGGGGCCGGCCTCTCAGGCCAATGAGCAAGGGGCCTCGGGCGGAGAAGATCAGGTTCAATCCATCGGTGATTGGCCGGGCTTTGTGCATCTGCGTGTGCATTCGTCCTACTCGCTTCTCGAAGGCGCGTTGCCGATCAAGACGCTGATCAAGCGAGCGCTTGCCGACAAGCAGCCCGCGCTCGCGATCACGGACTCAAACAATCTGTTCGGTGCGCTCGAATTTTCGATCAAGGCCATGGAAGCCGGCATTCAGCCGCTGATCGGCTGCCAGCTTGATATCGACATGGAAGACGAAGCAACCGGCGAGCGTCGCTCGCATCGGGATCAACTTCAGAGATTGCCATCGATTGTCCTCTATGCCGCCACGGCCAAGGGATATGAAAGACTGACCGCATTGGTCAGCCGTGCTTATCTCGATGGCGACAGCATAGAGCGCCCGCATATTCTCATGTCCTGGCTTGAGGAAAGTGCGGAGGGGCTGATTGCTCTGACCGGGTCGATCAAGGGGCCGGTGGATCATTGCATTCGCGAGGGACATCCCGATCGCGCTGCGGAGCGGCTCGATCGGCTGAAATCAGTGTTTCAGGATCGCGTCTATCTCGAACTGCAACGCCAGCAAGGCTATGACCGCGCCCACGAAAGCAAGATGATCGCGCTGGCCTATTCAGCGGGTGTCCCGCTGGTTGCGACCAATGATGCTTTTTTCCCCACCCCGGATGATTTCGAGGCGCATGATGCGCTGATGGCGGTGGCGGCCAATGCGGTGATGTCGGATGACCGCCGTCCACGGCTGAGCGTCGACAGTTGTCTCAAATCCCGTGCAGAGATGACCGCGCTGTTTGCCGATGTGCCCGAAGCGCTGCGCAACACAATCGAGATTGCCCGGCGCTGTTCGGCGATTGTCGAAACCCGCCCGCCCATCCTGCCGCGCTTTACCGGTGGCGGCGAGGAGGATCCGGAGGCAGCGCTCGCGGCGGAAGCTGCAGAGCTGCGGCGACAGTCGGAGGAGGGGCTTGAACGTCGCCTTGAACGGATTGGTCTGGCTGAAGGTTATGCCCGGGAGGATTATCGGGAGCGGCTCAAGACCGAACTCGACATTATCGAGAACATGAAATTCCCTGGCTACTTCCTGATCGTGGCCGACTTCATCAAGTGGGCCAAGGACCATGACATTCCGGTGGGGCCGGGGCGTGGTTCGGGCGCGGGCTCACTGGTGGCCTATGCGCTCACCATCACAGATGTCGATCCCCTGCGGTTTTCCCTGCTGTTTGAGCGCTTTCTCAATCCCGCCCGTGTCTCGATGCCCGACTTCGACATTGACTTCTGCCAGGATCGCCGCGAGGAGGTGATCAAGTATGTGCAGAAGAAATATGGCCGTGAGCAGGTCGGGCAGATCATCACCTTTGGAAGTCTTCAGGCCCGCGCGGCACTGCGCGACGTCGGCCGCGTGCTGGAAATGCCTTATGGGCTGGTCGATCGCATCTGCAAGCTGGTTCCCAACAACCCCGCCAATCCAACCCCGCTAAACAAGGCCATCGAAGAAGAGCCACGCTTTGCCGAGGAGATGGACAAGGAGCCTGCCGTCGAGCGGCTGCTCGACATCGCCCAGAAGCTGGAAGGGCTCTATCGTCACGCCTCGACCCACGCCGCGGGCATCGTGATCGGCGACCGGCCGCTGTCACAACTGGTGCCGATGTACCGCGATCCGCGTTCGGACATGCCGGTGACCCAGTTCAACATGAAGTGGGTCGAGCAGGCTGGTCTGGTCAAGTTCGACTTTCTCGGTCTCAAGACGCTGACCGTGCTCAAGACAGCGGTCGGCTTCATCGCCAAGCGCGGCATCACCATTGATCTGGAAGGCCTGCCGCTGGATGACCAGCCGACCTACGAGATGCTTTCACGCGGCGAGACGGTGGGTGTGTTCCAGGTGGAATCGGCAGGCATGCGCAAGGCGCTCATCGGCATGCGGCCGGACCGGATCGAGGACATCATCGCGCTCGTGGCGCTTTATCGGCCGGGCCCGATGGAGAACATCCCTGTCTACAATGCGCGCAAGCATGGCGAAGAGGAACTTGCCTCCATCCATCCCAAGATCGACAGTCTTCTTGCCGAAACCCAGGGCGTGATTGTCTATCAGGAGCAGGTGATGCAGATTGCTCAGGTGCTCGCCGGCTACTCGCTCGGCGAAGCTGACCTTTTGCGCCGCGCAATGGGCAAGAAGATCAAGGAGGAGATGGACAAGCAGCGGGTCCGCTTCGTGGACGGCGCGGTCGAGCGCGACGTGTCCAAGCCGCAAGCGGATATGATTTTCGACCTGTTGGCCAAGTTCGCCAATTACGGCTTTAACAAATCACACGCAGCTGCCTACGGCATCGTGTCCTACCAGACCGCCTATCTCAAGGCGCATTATCCGGTCGAGTTCCTTGCTGCTTCGATGACGCTGGATATGTCGAATACCGACAAGCTCAATGACTTCCGTCAGGATGCCAAGCGGTTGGGCATCGAGGTTGCTGCGCCTTCCGTGCAGACCAGCTTCCGGCATTTCGAAACAGGCGAGAACCGGATCTACTACGCGCTTGCCGCGATCAAGGGCGTGGGCGACGCGGCGGTCGAGCACATTGTCGAGGTTCGCGGCGACACCGAGTTTGCCTCGCTTGAGGATTTCTGCCTGCGCATCGACCCGCGTCAGGTCAACCGGAGGGTGCTCGAAAGCCTTATCACCGCCGGTGCGCTCGATTGCTTCGGCTTCGACCGTGCTGCGTTGGTTGCGGGGCTCGATCGCATTCTCGGTTTTGCCCAGCGTGCTCAGGAAAACCGCATCAGTGGGCAGAGCGACATGTTTGGCGCGGGCGCCAGTGAAAGCGCCGAGACCATTCATCTGCCCGATACCATGCCGTGGCTGCCGGCCGAGAAGCTTCACCGGGAATACCAGGCTCTGGGCTTTTACCTTTCCGCCCATCCGCTTGATTCCTATGCGGATCTGCTCAAGAAGATGCGGGTGCAAAACTGGGGAGACTTTCAGATTTCGGTGAAGGCCGGGGCCACTGCCGGGCGGTTGGCTGGAACCGTGACCAGCAAGCAGGAACGCAAGACCAAGACCGGCAACAAGATGGGCATCGTGACGTTTTCAGACAGCTCCGGGCAGTATGAGGCGGTGTTGTTTTCCGAGACCTGGGCATTGCACCGGGATCTGCTGGAACCGGGCAAGTCCATCGTTATCACGGTCCTGGCGGAGGAACGCCCGGAGGGCGTCGGTCTACGCATCCAGACCGCGGAATCGCTTGAAGACCGTGCGGCACGCGGACAAACCGCGCTTCGGGTATTCGTGCGTGATGCCAAGCCGATCAACTCTGTTTCCACCCACCTGAAAGCCCGCGGCGAAGGCCAGGTGTCCTTCATCATGATCAAGGATGATGGCCGCCGTGAGATCGAGGTAACGCTGGCTGACCGCTACAAGATTTCCCCGCAAATGGCTGCCGCGCTGAAGGCGGCGCCGGGTGTTCTGGATGTGGAGCTGGTTTGACCCGGCCTCCATGGGTCAGGGAAGGCCGCCCTTGATGAAGGTGTTGCTCTGATCATTGAAGTGGACTGTCTGGCTGTTGTTGCTCGCTGTAAAATCGAGCAGCAGCGGCTGGGCGACGGCCACCTGTGGAATGCTGCGTTTTTGCACGGTGCCAAAACTGGGGATGGTTTGGGTGGGAAGAGCCATCCCCGCCTGGGCGCCACCCAGCAGCGTGAGCAACAGCTGTCCAGAGATCGTGAAGCTGCCGAGAACGCTGTTCAGAAGCGATGCTGCGCTGGTGATTGCAAGATCTTGGGTTTGCCCATTGATGGTATAAACGCGTGCAAGTCCTGACGTAATCGTGCCGCCTGATGCATTTGAAAGCTGCACCGTGTCCGCAAGGCTGGTGGAACCGGTTTGGGTTATCGTCGTGCTGTTGTAGGTAAACACCTGCCCGGAGAGTGCCGCGCTTGAGTTGTTGATCATTGGAACGGAATAGGCTGTCAACGAGTACTGCGACACATAGACCGACAGGGCATCTGTCCATTCAACATGGATCGTGTTCGTCGCCGATGTGAGCACTGCAACAATCTGATAGGCGGCATTTTGTTGTGGCAGCAGAATTGCGATCGACATTCCTGATCCGGCGATCGCCTGAACTCCGGCCTGGTCGATTTGAATCTCAAGCAAATAATCCGTCATTGTGCAATCCGGTCACGCATCGACTGACGCCGCGGCAAAACGAAAAGGAACGCCGACGCCAAGGCGAGAAGCAAGGTCGGCAAGGGCATCTGCCCGAACTGCAATGAGTGCACTCCGGGCAAACGCATGGTGTGTGCTGGTTCTGTGCTACCAGCTCAACGTCAGATTGTCGGGGCCTGGGACGGCTGTGGTGTTGGTCACCGACACGGTCTGACCATTGATATTGTAGGTATCGACCACACCAACCGCTGCGACATGTGCTGTGGCTGCAGCACCATTGATCGAGATCGTATAGGGTGTCGCAACGCCAACAATGTGGAGGTCGTCCGCGATTACGTTGGCACCGATATTTGCCGTGTGCCCACGCGGTAGTGCTTGATTTGGCATGAGTTTTCCTCCTGTCGGCCAAACTCGCCGTCATGGCATTTGCAGGTTTCTGCGAAAGCGAGGCTTTCGCTGCGCCCGCTTAAGCCATGATGAACTGGTTGTTCTGGTCGTTGTATTTGATGCCTGCCGTCGTGTTCGTTGTGTACGTGACGGTCAATGCATTGCCAGCGACGCTCGAAATCACGATGCCGTTGTCGGAGTAGCTCGAGGTGTAAACCAGAATGGTCTCGATCGGTGTGAACATGGCGGTCTGGTTGTAGAGGATGCCCACTGCGCACATCGGCGAGGAAACGGTGGTGCCGTTGACGCTCGCGCCCTGCACAAGGCCGCCGGTAACCATCGGCGTCGTGCCAATCATCAGATCCGGATCCCCGTTGATGATCTGATACTGGGTCGGGCCAACGACACCGGACACACCCGGATCGAAATATCCGGACGTGTTGAGGGTGTAGCTGCTGCCGCCAATGGCATCTGCTTCCGAGCTGGTGATGATCTTTGCCCCGGCCTGGGCGTTGGTCGTCGACGAATAAACGGAATATTGCTCGGTCCAGGTGACCGAGTTGGCCAGTTGCGGGGTGAACGTGATCCAGGCTGTCGGCTTGCCGCCAGAGCTCTGTTTGACGATGGTAACTTTCTGTCCCGATGCGCTCAGTGCATCCAGGCCGGCTTGGTCAAATGTGATATCCAGTTCATAAGTCGGCATCTTGCTTCTCCATATAAAATCGCGTTTGATTTCCTTCGAGTTGAAGATAAGCCAAATATTAAATATCGATTCTCATCGAGAAATATTGGATTATCTGATTTGAATATTATTAAAATTGGTAAAATATTCTATGTTTCAGGATCATGCAATTAGATGATCTGTTCATTCTTTCTGTATTGGTGTGGTGTTACGCCAAAGTGGCGCCGAAATGCTGTGGTAAAATTGGCAGGTAATTCATAGCCGTGGTCGGCCGCGATGATGTTGATCGGCGTGTTTGTCAGTCGCAGTTGATGTGCCGCCCGTTCCATCCGCAGTTTGCGTTGCCAGGTGAGCGGTGGGAGGCCCATTTCACGTTTGAACACTTCGTTCAGGGTGTTGTGGTTGGTGTTGAACTTTCGGGCCAGGGATCGGATCGATAGGGGCGAGGCCATTTGCTCCGCCATGAAAGCGCAGCACCGCTCGACCATGGCAACGCGCGAGTATCGGTGGTTGGGGTCTTTCAGGGAGCATGCTCTTGATTGCGCAAGAAGCCGGGAGAACAGTTCCTGTGAAATGATCGGCCAACAAAGGAAGTCCGCAAAACCTGTCATGTAGGCGTTGTGCCGGCACTGCGGGTCCGGAACGATCAGAGCGATGTTTGCAATGTCGGTGCCGCAATTCGGCAGTGTGGAGGCTTCATTTTCCGAAACGTGTTCGCGGCAGTCAGAAATGACTATATGATTCTGGATAGTGTCACGCTCGGGCAAGGTCTCGAAGAAGTCGAGATTTACGGTGTTGCGGATGACCTTCCGCAACAAACGGTCAAGATCGAGGTCTTCCGAGGCCACCAGAAGTCGGAAAGTTTCCAATCCGCGGTGGGTGGTCGTGCGGAAGAAAATGATATGGCGGACAGCATTTCTCACGTGAAGACAACCTATGCGCGAGATATTAGAAATATCAACCATAAGAAATTAAATATGCAAAGACGCCCCTGGCAGTTGCTGCGACGCTCACGAAGACTGTTGCTGTCGTCACTTTCTCGATCTGGACGCGAGCGATAACTGCTCTTGGGGTGGTGCTTTCCAGCCGATGAGAGCTGCTTTTGTCGCGACTTGTCCTTGCTTCGCACTGCATGGTCCGAATGGCGTCCAGTTGCCAACCTGACTGAAAGTCACAAAACCGCTGTGCTTTCATCGTTCTCCGATGCGAGACGACGCAGATCCAGCGGTCGCTCCGTGCAAGCAGATCAATAGCGCTCTCAGGCCCTGCCGGAAGAGCCCGATTCTGGGGGCATCGGTTCACAATTGTCGCGGGACCGGTTTACGGGGTCGGCCTTGCGGCGATCAATCCTGATCCGCCTGCCGCACCTTGCGCGAAGTGCCGAAGGTGTAGCCGGTTTCGACGATGTCCCGCCCGAACTTCTGCCGCACCTTGTCGATCGCACTTTCGGCCACAGCGCGACGGGCAGCGGCTGGATCGACGAGATCTGGCGGATCAGCGAGCGCGGCATCGGTGAGGTCCGAGACCCCGATGCCGATCAGCCGGAAGCGGTCTCCCCCGAGTTCACGTTCAAGCAGGTGCAGGCCGGTGCGAAAGATCCTGTCGGCGAGAACCGTCGGGTCCTCAAGCTTGAAATTGCGTGTCCGGCTTTTGAAGTCCGCGGTCTTGAGCTTGAGCACCACGGTGTGACCGGCGATGCCGGAGGCCTTGAGCCGCGCTGACACCTTTTCCGACAGACGTCTGAGGATCGGAACAAGCTCTTCGGCCTTTGAGAGATCGGTGTTGAAAGTGGTTTCCGCCGATACGCTTTTGGCCCCCTCATTGGCATGGACCGTGCGCTCATCCTCGCCGCGGGCCAGATGGAACATGCGTTTGCCCATCACGCCATAGCGACGCATCAGCGCTTCCTGCTCCATGGTCTGCAGCTGCCCGATGGTGCGGATGCCGTCGCGCTCAAGCGTTGCGGCAAAGGCCTTGCCGACGCCCCAGATCAAGGTCACGGGCCGCGGCTTGAGAAACCCAAGTGCCTCTTGCTTGCCGATCACCGAAAAGCCGCGTGGTTTGTCGAGGTCGGAGGCGACCTTGGCGAGAAACTTGCAATAGGACAGGCCGACCGAAAGCGTGATGCCGATCTCGGTTTCCACCCGGGCCGCAAAGCGCGCCAGCGTGCGGGCAGGGGTGTCCTTGTGCAGCCGCTCGGTTCCGGCAAGATCGAGAAACGCCTCGTCGATCGAGATCGGTTGCACCAGCGGTGTCAGTTCCTCCATCATCTGCCGGACTTCACGGCCGACCCGCGAGTACTTTTCCATATCCGGTTTTATCACCACGGCTTCCGGGCAGGCATCGAGCGCCTTGAACATCGGCATGGCGGAGCGCACACCATGGATCCGGGCGATGTAGCAGCAGGTGGAGACGACCCCGCGTTTGCCTCCACCGATGATCACCGGCTTGTCGGCAAGCTCCGGATTGTCCCGCTTTTCGACCGTCGCATAGAATGCGTCGCAGTCCACATGCGCGAGCGTCAATGTGTCAATTTCCGCGTGCCGGGTCAGCCGCGGGCTACCGCAGGCATGACAGCGCCGCACGCCGGCGCGGGCAGGCGCGAGGCAATCCCGGCAAAAGCCGGGTGCTGGGTCTGACTGCAGCGGCGCGTCGGTCATCGGCTCGGCGATCGAGAACAAAGGTTGAACATCGCCAGATTACGCAATAACTATGCGACTCACAAGTCGGTATGAAGTCTGTCTGTTCCGCTGCGCTGGAGACTGTGACCAATGAGCCTTGATGTCCGTCCCGCAACAATTGAAACCTGGCCCGCACTCAAGGCACTTTTCGGCCCCCAGGGTGCCTGCTACGGCTGCTGGTGCAGCTACTTCCGGCTGGAGCCGAAGCTGCGCGAGGCCCTCGGCCGGGATGAGAAGGAGGCGCTGCTCAAGCAGGCGACTGGCGAACCGCTGCCACCCGGCCTGATCGGATTTGAGAATGGTGAACCGGTGGGCTGGGTTCAGATTACGCCGCGCGCCCATGTTCCCCGCTGGAACACAAGCCGCACCGTGTCGCGTCCGTTGGAGGGCGATGATCCGCAGGATCCGGGGATTTGGGCGATTTCTTGTTTTTTCATCGCCAAGCGCAAACGCGGTGAGGGGCTGAGCCATGGTTTGCTGGAGGCCGCGGTGGCGCATGCAACCGCTCACGGAGCCCGCGTTGTCGAAGCCTGCCCGATCGTTCAGGCAAAGCATTCAAAATCGGTTGGCCTGTTTGTGGGGGCCGCCTCGATCTTTGAAAGGGCTGGATTTGCGGTTGCGGCCGAGCGTAAGGCCGGGCGGCCGTTAATGCGCAAGGTGTTGGTTTGAAGGGCGGGGCGGGCAGTTCGCCGAGGCGGCAGTCTGACCGTTCAGGCGCCGGTGCTGCCTATGTGCGCGCTTATCAGTTCGACCGCATGCATCCAGTCCGAGGCGATATCCACCCCGTCGCCCGGATGCGGCGCCAGCGCGCGGAAGGTGTCATTGGCCATCAGATTGATCAGCAGCGTCTCGGGCACATGAGCTTTCACCGAATGCAGATTGACGAAGATGTCGTCAATGAAGACCAGCGGTTGGTCACGCGCGCCGTGCAGCGCCTTGACTGCCGGGCCCTTTGCCGCCTCGGTGGCGATCATCGGATAATCAAAGCCGTGCCGGCTCAGAAGGCTGCGCCGGATTGTCCGGTGTCGCGGCGGCATGGCAGTCAGAAAAACGATGTCCGCCTTGCCGGAAAGCTCTGCCAGACTGTCAGCGGCCGCCTCGACAGGCGTCTGCCAGCCATCCTGCTCGGCAAAGAATGCCTCGAGAAGACGGTCGACTTCCTCCGCTGCGGTTTCACTTCCATCGGCCAGACGAACAATGTTGCCGGTGAGCCGGAACGAGCGGGGCTGCAGTTCATGGCCATGGTTGACCAGAAATGCCTGAAACGGGGTGATGAACTCCAGGACCACTTCGTCAATATCGCAGACAATCAGTGGCCGCTCACCAAGGCTCAGAGTGTCGTGTTCGGCATCGGGTATCGTGATCATGGCGTTTCGCCCGCGCCGACAAGCGCCTGGAATGCACGGGTGACGGTTTCAGGCTTGGTGTCGGTAGCGGCACAGAAATCCATCAGCGTCGGTTCATGGCTCATCAAGAACCCGAGAACGCCTGCAAGGAATCCCGGTTCCTGCGCAGCATCGCGCAGATTGTTCGCCTCAAGCCCGGTCAGTGCCAGAAAACGGCCCATCAGTTCGGGCTCTCCGGCAAGCCATACCAGGACCGCGATTGCGGTATCTTCTGCGTCTGCCATTGCCGTGTTGACCTTGCCCAAGTTTATCTGCCGAATTGCAGAGGTCGGATTACCACTTTTTCAACCTAATGGAACTAAGCTTATCGTAAGGAATGACATCAGGCAGACGATTGTCTGTCTTTTGGTTCAAATCAATGCCGGTGTTTTTGTCCGGTGTTGTGATACTTCAGAAGAAGCGGACGGGCAGCCAGCCGGTTCGGGCCGGGGATGGGAACCGACATGACAAAGCAGGTGATGATTGTTGAGGACAATGAACTCAACATGAAACTCTTCCGGGACCTGATCGAAGCATCGGGCTACAAGACCGTCCAGACCCGCAACGGAATGGAAGCGATGGATCTTGCGCGTCAGCATCGCCCGGATCTTATCCTGATGGACATTCAGCTGCCCGAAGTGTCCGGTCTGGAAGTCACCAAATGGCTCAAGCAGGATGATGATCTTCACGTGATCCCCGTCATCGCCGTGACCGCTTTTGCCATGAAGGGCGATGAGGAGCGGATCCGCCAGGGGGGCTGCGAGGCCTATATCTCGAAGCCGATTTCGGTGCCCAAATTCATCGAAACCATCAAGTACTTCCTTGGCGATGCCTAGTCCCGGAGAAAATTTATGACTGCGCGGATCCTGGTGGTTGATGACATACCGGCAAATGTGAAGCTCCTTGAGGCCCGGCTGCTCGCCGAGTATTTCGAGGTTCTTACTGCCGCCGATGGCATGACCGCGCTGTCGGTCTGCGACCAAACCCAGGTCGATCTGATTCTTCTCGACATCATGATGCCCGGAATCGACGGATTCGAGGTCTGCGAACGGCTCAAGCGAAATCCCCGTACCGCCCATATCCCGGTTGTGATGGTGACTGCGCTTGACCAACCAGCTGACCGCGTTCGCGGCCTCAAGGCGGGTGCCGACGACTTCCTGACCAAACCTGTCAATGATCTGCAATTGATGACCCGGGTGAAAAGCCTTGTCCGCTTCAAGGCGTTGAGTGACGAGTTGCGGCTTCGCGCAGAAACTGCGCGCAGTCTCGACCTCGAAGCCCTGCTGGCGCCGCACCAGGGCAAGCTCGAAGAGCCTGGTCTGGTGTTGCTGGTGGAGAGCCGGGCCAACGCCCAGGATCGCATGGGCCGGGCGCTCAAGGACGTTGCCGATGTCACCGTTATCGGAGATCCCCAGGCCGCTCTCTTCGAAGCTGCCGAAAAACCCTATGAACTGATCATCGTATCTTCAGCGCTTGAGGACTATGATCCGCTCCGGCTGTGTTCGCAGTTGCGCTCGCTCGAAAGAACGAGGTTCATCCCGGTGCTCGTGGTTGCCGAGCAAGGCGAAGAGGACCTTGTCATCCGTGCGCTTGAGCTGGGCGTCAACGATTACCTGGTTCGCCCGCTTGACCCCAATGAGCTGGTTGCGCGCAGCGTCACCCAGATTCGCCGCAAGCGCTATTCGGATTTCCTGCGTTCAAGTCTGACTCAATCGGTGGAGTTTGCAGTCACGGATGCCCTGACGGGATTGAACAACCGGCGATATCTCGACACCCATCTCAACACCCTTGTCGAACGCTCCATCAAGCGTGACCGGGCACTGTCGGTGCTGATCACCGACATTGACCACTTCAAGGCCATCAACGATGTCCACGGCCACGAAGGCGGAGATGACATTCTTAAGGATTTCGCGCGCCGGGTGCGCGGGGCAGTGCGCGGCGCCGATCTCGCTTGCCGATACGGCGGTGAAGAATTTGTGGTGATCATGCCGGACACCACGCTGGATGTGGCTGCCCAAATTGCCGAACGCCTGCGCAATGCGGTGGCCGCCGCGCCGTTCAAGGTTGCCGCCAGCGGTGCCCACGTGCCTTTGACAACGTCCGTCGGCATTGCAACGCTTGAGCTCGACGGTGAGGATGCGGCTGCTCTTTTACGGCGCGCAGATCAAGCGCTCTACAGAGCCAAGAGCAGCGGTCGCAATCGCGTTGTTGGAGAGGCTGCCTGATTCGCGGCCATCGCATGTGAGGCCAATCCAGTGGCAAGGGCGAAGCGCGTGCACCGTTCTGAAGTGGCGTATCTACTTTGGTGTTCAATCGGATCTGATTGGGTGCCGCCTGCATCATTTATATGCAAATTTACTTAAATGCTTTTATTATAAGGCTTTTTTGGCCCTGAAATTAACCACAATCGTGGACAGTTTGGCGCATGAGTTAAGAAACTGTTGATTTTTCGGGGGATTGGTACAAAAGTTTATGGTGAAAATTGTGTGAACATCGTTACGCATTTGCTGCGTATTGGCACAATGAATTCGAATACCCCATGATGTTCAGGTCCGCCGCATCTCCTGGGTCGTGGGGTGGCCGGTCAAGAATAAGTGCATAGTGGCATCCTCGTTCCACGCTCTTGTTTTGACCGGCCCTCGATCAAAAAAAACCCGCTTCCGTGAGGAGGCGGGTTTTTTGCTGTCTTCGACAATTGGCCCCTCAGGGCCGGGAAGCAGATTACTTGATCTTGGCTTCCTTGAATTCCACATGCTTCTTGGCAATCGGATCGTACTTGGTCTTCACCATCTTGTCGGTGAATGTACGGCTGTTTTTCTTGGTCACATAGAAAAAGCCGGTGTCGGCTGTCGACAGGAGCTTGATCTTGATGGTGGTCGCCTTGGCCATGGTGTCTTGCCTTCTTCAAAAATGAAGCCGCGGACAGCACAGAAGGCTCCACGGCGAAACTTGCGCGGAAACTACAAAAGCCGGGCCGAAAGTCAAGCCCGTTTTGGGCTCAACACAAGGCGAAACAGCGTCAAGGCCACATAGAGGCCGAAAAAGAACGCCAGAGCCCAGGCAAAACCGTGGTGGCCGGTCACATCCATCGCCACTCCGATGGTCTGCGGACCTACCAACATGCCCAGCGCGTAACAGAATACGAAGGCAGCATTGGCGGAGGCGAGGTCCGCGCCATGCAGCTTGTCGCCCAGATGGGCCAGGCCGACGGTGTAGAGCCCGGCGACGCTGCCGCCCCAGAACAGCAGGATGATGGCTGTGACCATCCAGTTGTGGATCAGGAAGGGCAGGGCCAGGGAGCCTACGAGCCCGACAATGGCAAACAGCGACAGCAAGCGACGGCGGTCGCCAATCCGGTCAGCGATCATGCCGATGGGGATCTGAAACAGAACGTTTCCGAGGCCGATCATGGTCAGCAGCAGTGCGCCCTGTGATTCGGTGAAGCCAGTCCGCGTGGCATAGACCGGAAACAGCGACAGCCCACCTGATTCGACCGCCCCGAAGATAAACACCGCCGCTGTCGCGGTCGGCACCAGAAACACATAGCGCATGAACGGCAGATCAGTTGCTGATGTTCCGATGACCGGATTTTCCTTCCGCGCCATCAGAACGGGAATTGCAGCAAGGAGGATGATTCCGGCGCCGATGGCGAACGGAAGGATGCCTTCTGAACCGACAATCGAGAAAATCAATGGTCCCGCGGCAAACCCCAGCGACAGCACCGTGGCGTAGATCCCGAGAACCAGTCCGCGCCGCGAGGGAGGCGCAGCGGTGTTGATCCAGAATTCCGAAAGCACGAACAGGATGGTGATGGCGCCATGGAAAATGATACGCAGTGGAAACCACATCCACAGTGCTTCCGCGAAATAGAATCCAAGCGCGCTGGCTGCCGCCGCGACAATGGCCAGCACCATGGTGATCACCACACCCAGGCGCCGCGCAAGCCAGGTGGTCGCCGGTGCCGCAGCCATTGCTGCAATCCCTGCCATCGCCGAGTTGAGGCCGATCATGCTTGAGGAGATGCCTCGTTTTTCAAGGATCACAGACAAGAGCGGCAAGCCCAGGCCAATAGCAATCCCGACGGCGGTTATCGATGCGATGGCGGCAATGAGAGCCGGCCAGTGGATCTCTTCGCGGATAACCGGCGCGTCAGGTGATGAGTGATCCATGTAAGGCGCCTAAATCAATTCACGAACGAATCGCCCGTTGCGATAGTAGTAATACGGAATCTTACTGTGAAAAGGTAAAGTGTGGTCCGCGTCAAGCGCTTCCTGAAGGTCTGTGAGCACAACTTTGGTAATTCCGGGCAACGGATAGCCTTCATGCCGGTCGATCGGAAGCCATGTCAGGTCTTGCAGTTCATCGCTGTCGCGGACAGTTGCTGGATCGGCGCCGACTTCATCGGTGAAGCAGACAAAGAACCGGGTGTCGAACCGCCGCGGCATGCCAGGAGGCGTAATGGCGCGGGCAAGATAGCGGAAATGCGAGACATCTGGGCACAGATTTGGCGTGTGCTCGGCTGGTGTCAGCGACAGATGGGCTTCCTCCATCATCTCGCGTGCAGCCGCCACCGCCAATCCGCGCGCGGCTGATTCGCCGAACTGTGCTGCGGTTCGCCGCAGCAATTGTTCCGCAACTTCGCCCTTAAGGGGCTGCGCCAGCGCGGTCCTGTTGTCATTCGGGTCGCGCCGGCCGCCGGGAAACACATACATGGCGGGCATGAAGGCATGGCCTTTGCCACGTTTCCCAACCAGCACCCGCGGTGTTTTCTTCTGCCGGTCGACAAGAAGCAGGGAAGCTGCATCCTTTGGCCTGCGCGGCGGGTGACGCATGTCTTCATGTCGCCTAGCCACGTCTTCTGTCAGGAGATCGGCTTTGACCGAACCACCAGCATTCATCTTACGTCCTCGCCAACCGGCTCAAGCATGGCCTCATCGTCCGTTCCGCTGAAGCCGTGCATACGGAATGCCCATTGCAATCCGATGACACCGCCCTTGATCGGCTGCAGAAGGGCAAGCGACAGGATCACTGTGATCGGGATCCAGATCATAAGATGCTGCCAGCTTTCAAGCACCAGCCAGCTATCAGTCGCCATAAAGCCCGCCACAACGATGTGGCCGACAATGAAGATTGCCAGATAGGCCGGAAGGTCATCGGCGCGGTGATGATGCATCTCTTCGCCACAGGCGGCGCAGCTGTCGACTGACTTGAGATAGGCGCGGAACAGCTTGCCTTCACCACAATTGGGGCATCGGCCAAGCAGACCGCGTTTGATGGCCTGGCCGGTGTTGCGGGTGGCTTGCTCAGGCTCACGCCCGTCCGCTGCTTTGCCGCCAATTTCGAGCATTGCCATCTCCTTCATTCGGCGCGGGCCTGCGATCTCCGCGACCCGCCACCCACTCATATTTACTTCGTTTCACCGGCGGCCGCGTGGCGATCTTGTGCCTGGTTTTTTCGGCCCGCCTCGACGGGCGCGGCCGGATTTGTGGAATGAGCGTATCCCTGTGGGCATTTTCCGCCCCTCGCTCAGCATCTCGAAACGCATCGATCCTGCCAGGGGGATCACTTCCACGACCTTGACTTCTACGCTGTCGCCCAGCCGGTAGCCCAAGCCTGTCTTTTCACCGGTCAGCGCCTGATGCGCTTCGTCATAATGATAGTAGTCGAGCCCGAGAGTTGAAACCGGAATAAAGCCGTCTGCGCCAAATTGCGGCAGGCTGATAAACAGGCCTGATTTGGTCACGCCTGACACCCGGCCATCAAACGCCTCGCCAATGCGCCCCGCCAGATGGTGTGCCACAAGACGATCAACGGTTTCGCGCTCGGCCGCCATGGCCCGTCGCTCAGTCGTCGAGATTTCCGCAGCGATCGGTTCGAGTGCGGCTTCCTGCTCGGGTGTGATTGCGCCTTCACCAAGGCCCAGTGACCCCACCAGTGCGCGGTGTACGATCAAGTCTGCATAGCGCCGGATCGGTGAGGTGAAGTGCGCATATTTCATGAGGTTGAGACCGAAGTGCCCGAGATTTTCGGGCGAATAGACGGCCTGGCTCTGGCTTCTGAGAACCATCTCGTTGACCATGATCTGGTGCGGTTCACCCGCGGCCCTTGCCAGAATGCCGTTGAAGGCGCTGGCCCGCACGGCAGCGCCTCGCGCCAGCGACATTCCCAGTGTACCCAGAAACTCGCGCAGCACCTCCTGTTTGGCCAGCGAGGGCTGGTCATGCACCCGGTAAATCAGCGGCTGACGGCGCTTCTCGAGCGTTTCCGCAGCAGCGACATTGGCCTGGATCATGCACTCTTCAATCAGCTTGTGCGCATCCAGCCGGTCCGGAACCACCACCTTGTCGACCTTGCCTTCAGAGGTCAGCAGGATCTTGCGTTCGGGCATGTCGAGGTCAAGCGGCTGGCGCCTGTCGCGGCCACGCTTCAGAACGTCATAGGCGTGCCATAGCGGTTTGAGCACGGGGTCCAGCAAAGGACCGGCCTTGTCGTCCGGATTGCCGTCAATCGCCGCCTGAGCCTGTTGATAGGACAGTTTGGCGGCACTCTTGATCATCACCCGGTGGAACCGGTGGCTGATCTTGCGTCCGTCGCTTGAGAAGGTCATCCGCACCGCGAGTGCAGGGCGGTCCTCGCCTTCGCGCAGCGAGCAAAGATCATTGGAGATCCGCTCTGGCAGCATCGGCACCACCCGGTCGGGGAAATAGGCCGAATTGCCACGCTTGAGCGCTTCCCGGTCGAGCGCCGTGCCAGCGCGCACATACCAGGACACATCGGCGATCGCGACGGTGACGATCACGCCGCCGGGGTTCTCGGGCGCCGGATCCTCTTCGGCATAGACCGCGTCATCATGGTCCTTGGCATCGGCCGGATCGATGGTGATCAGCGGGATGTCGCGCCAGTCCTCGCGGCCTTTGAGCGGAGCCGGTTTGGCGGCTTCGGCGGCCGCGAGCACCTCGGATGGGAAGATGTACGGAATGCCGTGGGCATGTATGGCGATCATTGAGATCGCTTTCTCACCCTCCACGGATCCCAGCACCGACATGACCTTGGCGCGCGGCAGGCCCATGCGGCCGAGCCGGGCGGTTTCGACCTCGACCAGATCGCCATCCTTGGCCTCGCCGGTGAAGTCCGCATCGATCAGATACTCCTCGCCGCGCCGCTCGATCGGCATCAGCCGACCGCCGCCGCCCGGGGTCTGCTTGAAGACGCCAAGAATGGCCCCGCCACGCCGGTCGAGAACTTTCATGATTCGTGCCGTATAGGCAGTGGAAGCGCCGTGTGACGTCGAGAATATCCGGGCCAGAACCCGATCGCCGATCCCGGCTGCTATCGATGGCGTGCGAGACTTGCCGCGGCCCTTGTCGCGTCCGGCATTCGACTGGCGGACAGTGACAACCGGCGCGAGACCATGCTCCTCGGACCATTCTGCGGGGCGGGCGACAAGGTCGCCATCGGCGCTGCGCATGGTGATTTCGAGCACGGTTACAGCGGGCAGGGTTCCAGGCCGCCGCAGCGTCTTGCGGTCGCGCTCGATCAGGCCTTCGTCCTCAAGCTCGCGCAAAAGTGCCTTGAGTTCGCTGCGTGTGTCACCCTTGAGCCCGAAGGCCTTGGCAATGTCGCGTTTCGAGGCCCGATCCGGATTCTCGCTCAAAAACCGCAATATTGTCTCGCGGTCAGGGAGATCGCCTCGGCGAAATGCCCTGGCTGTCTCGCCATCCGCTTTGAGGGCGGCCTGTTTGCCCGACGGCTTTGGCTTGCCGGCTCGGGGCTTGCGGGGAGGGGAGCCCAAACTCATTCCTTCTCGGCTGGTGCGGCCTTAGCAGTCGCAGCCTTTTTCGCCTTTGGCTTGGCTGCCTTCTTTGCCGCCGGCTTTTTGGCTGCAGGTTTTTTCTTCTTGCCTGAAGGCCCGGCTTTCGCGGTTATCAGCTCAAGCGCTTCCTCCATGGTGACGGAGGCGGGGTCCTTGTCCTTGGGCAAGGTCGCGTTGATCTTGCCCCAGTTGACGTAAGGACCATATTTGCCATCGCGAACGGTGATCGGGCCGCCATCGGGGTGATCATCAAGCGTTTTGAGCGCAGCCGGTGTACCCCGTCCGCGCCCCGGGCCCTTGGCAATTTTCTCCGCAATCACCGAGACCGCGCGGTTGAGCCCGATGGAAAACACGTCCTCGATGCTCTCAAGATTGGCGTAGGTCTTCTCATGCAGCACGAACGGGCCATAGCGGCCAAGACCGGCCGAAATCATCTTGCCCGATTCGGGATGCTGACCGATGTCGCGCGGCAGGCTCAAAAGCGCCAAAGCCTTCTCGTGATCGATGGAATCGACCGCCCAGCCCTTGGGCAGGCTCGAGCGCTTGGCTTCCTTGCCTTCGCCGCGCTGGACATAGGGCCCGAAACGGCCGGTGCGAAGTGTGATTGGCTCGTCGGTATGCGGATCCTTGCCCAGATCCTTGGGCTCATTGGCAAGCGCCGCGTCGCCGGACGCATCCTGATCGGCCGAAAGCTGGCGGGTGAAATTGCAATCGGGATAGTTCGAACAGCCGACAAATGCGCCGTATTTGCCGAGCTTGAGCGACAGGTTGCCGGTTCCGCAGGTGGGACAGATACGCGGGTTGGAGCCATCCTCGCGGACCGGGAACACCAGCGGCGCCAGCGCCTCGTTGAGCGCATCCAGCACCTGGGAAACGCGAAGTTCCTTGGTGTCGTCGATATGTGCATGGAATTGCACCCAGAACTCACGCAAGACGTCTTTCCAGGCAAGTTCGCCCGCGGAGATCCGGTCGAGCTTTTCCTCGAGATCGGCCGTGAAACCGAATTCGACATAGCGTTCGAAGAAATTCTCAAGGAATGCAATCACCAGCCGGCCCTTGGGCTCGGGGATTAAACGGCGCTTGTCGATCACCACATATTCGCGGTCCCGCAGCGTGGCCAGCGTTGAGGCATAGGTCGAGGGGCGGCCAATGCCGAGCTCTTCCATCTTCTTGATCAGCGAGGCTTCCGAAAAGCGCGGCGGCGGTTCGGTGAAATGCTGCGTGGCGTTGATCTTTTCCTTGGCCACGGCTTCCCTGGCATTGATTTCGGGCAGCCGTGCACCGTCCTCATCATCCCCATCGGACTGCTCGCCGTCTTCCTTGGCATCCGTGTAGGCGGCAATGAAACCGTCAAACCGGATCACCGAACCGGTGGCGCGCAGGCCCGCGGTCTTGCCATTGCCCGACGCGGTGATCTCGACGCTGGTGCGCTCGATTTCCGCCGAGACCATCTGGCTCGCCGTCGCCCGCTTCCAGATCAGGTCATAAAGTCGCAACTGATCGGCATCCAGATAGCGCTTCAAATCATCCGGCGCACGCTCGAACCCGGTTGGACGGATAGCTTCGTGCGCTTCTTGCGCGTTTTTTGCCTTGGTGGAGTAGATTCGCGGCTGATCGGGCACATAACGGTTGCCAAAGCGGGTCGAAATCGCTTCACGCGCTTCGTTGATTGCTTCGGGCGCCATTTGAACGCCGTCGGTACGCATATAGGTAATCAGACCGACGGTCTCCCCGCCGATATCGATGCCTTCGTAGAGTCTCTGCGCCACCTGCATGGTGCGTGAGGCGTTGAAACCGAGTTTGGAGGATGCCGCCTGCTGCAGGGTCGACGTGGTAAACGGCGGTGACGGGTTGCGCCGGGTCGGCTTGGCCTCGACACTGTCGACAAGGAACGACGCGCTCTCCAGCATGGTGCGGATATCGCCGGCAACATCACCATTGGTCACTGACATCTTGGTGAGCTTTTCCCCGTCATGGGAAACCAGCCTTGCGGTGAAGGCGTCGCCACGTGGTGTCTTCAGATCAGCGGAGATTTGCCAGTATTCCTCGGCGACAAAGCGTTCGATCTCGCTTTCGCGGTCACAGACGAGTCGCAGCGCCACGGACTGTACCCGGCCGGCCGAACGCGCGCCGGGGAGTTTCCGCCACAGCACCGGCGACAGGTTGAAGCCCACCAGGTAATCAAGCGCACGGCGTGCCAGATAGGCATCCACAAGCGGCGTGTCGATTTCACGGGGGTTCTCCATGGCGTCGAGCACGGATTTCTTGGTGATCGCGTTGAAGACCACACGTTTGACGGCTTTGTCCTTGAGCGCCTTCTTCTTGGTGAGCACTTCAAGCACATGCCAGGAAATCGCTTCACCCTCGCGGTCAGGGTCGGTCGCGAGAATCAGCGAATCTGCACTTTTGAGAGCTTCGGTGATGTCCTTGAGACGCTTGTTGGACGCGGTATCGACCTCCCACGACATGGCGAAATCTTCATCAGGCAGCACCGAGCCGTCCTTGGCCGGGAGATCACGGACATGGCCAAAAGAGGCCAAAACCTTGAATCCGGAGCCCAAATATTTGTTGATTGTTTTCGCCTTGGCTGGCGATTCCACTACCACTACGTTCATAAGTTGCTCGCACTCGACCGGGGTTTCGGCAGGCCGCGCGAATTCGCGCCATGCCGATCCGGCACACGAAATGTACAGGGAATCCGGTTCGGTCAACCCCATCTTGTCAAAAGCAGCCATTTCACACCCGAATACAACTAAAGCGCGATTACAACTGTATTGCAATTCAGGATAAATGCTCTATCCTGTTTTTTGATCGCATTTGGCTGCCGGCAAAGCTGTCAGGGCACCGTTCAATCCAAGGGATCGGGAATGGCAAAAAGCCCCACACCAGTTTCACTGAAGAGTGCCGAAACAGCGCAAAACATCACCTATATCAGGCAGATGCTTGGTGAACTGCGTACGGTCGCCGACAATGAGAACGCCGATATGCTGTGCTATCTCATCGAAATGGCCTATCTTGAGGCCGGTGACGTTCTTGCCGGGCACAGACCGCTACGGGTCGTCAAAGGCTAGAGACACCATCCCGCCGGGGTGCCGATGCAACCGGCCTGCCAGATCAAGCTCAATAAGAACCAGATACACCGTGGCAGCCGCGACGCCGGTATGCCGGATGATATCGTCGACCTCTGACGGTGAGGGGCCAAGGGCTTCAATCACCCGTGCCCGGTCATCCTCCCTGGGTTCAACAAAGGGATCTGTTTCGTCATCATCGGGTTCTTCCATCACCGGTTCATCATCGGAATACAGCTGACTTGAAGGAGCCAGCGCTTCAATGACGTCCTGGCTCGAGGTGGTGACGATGGCACCATCTTTCAACAATCCGTTGGTGCCGGCGGCGCGTGGGTCGAGCGGAGAGCCGGGAACGGCAAACACCAGTCGACCGAAATCAGCGGCCCGGCGCGCGGTGATCAGTGAGCCCGAGCGTTGAGCCGCCTCGACCACAACCAGCCCAAGTCCGACGCCTGCAATCAAGCGGTTCCGGCGCGGAAAGTCGCGGGCCCGCGGTTCCCACCCCATCGGCATTTCGCTAATCGCCAGGCCTTTGCCGGCGCGGATCTCGTCATAGAGGTCAAGATTTTCCGGAGGGTAGGGTTGATCCAGTCCGCCAGCCAGAGCGGCAATGGTTCCGTACTCCAGGCTTGCCCGGTGGGCTGCCGCATCAATGCCGCGGGCCAGCCCGGAAACCACCACATAGCCTGCAGTCCCCAGCTCACGTGCCATGCGTGCCGCCATCTTGGCGCCCGAAACCGAAGCATTGCGGGCACCGACCATGCCCACCGCAACCTGGGTCGCCAACGCCAGGTCACCAACCGCAGCAATCAGTGGCGGGGCACCATCAATGCGTCTGAGCGCAGGAGGGTAGTCCGGTTCACCAATCCCGATGAACACCGCGCCAAACCGCTCGGCCGCTTCCAGTTCCCGTTCGGCCTCCTCGATGCTCGCAACCCGGATCGCCCGTGCCGAACCGCCACGGCGAGAGAGTTCGGGCAGCTGTTCGATTGCCTCATCGGCTGAGCCAAAATGGTTGATCAGGTCTCGAAAGGTTGCGGGCCCGACATTGTCGGACCGGATCAGCCTGAGCCAGGAGAGCCGTTGGCGGTCGGAAAGGACGACACCGCGCCGTCCCTCGCCGTCGGCAGACATCAGCCCTTGTCCCCGATGCGGCTTTCGGTGCCGGCCATCAGACGGCGGATGTTCTCGTGGTGCTTGAGAATGGTGATCAGCGACATCACCACGAACAGTGATGCAATCTCCGGCTGCCCGTAGAAATAAAGTGCAGCCGGTACTGCCACCGCCGCCGCAAGCGCTGCCAGCGACGAAAATTTGAAGATCTTTGCCATGCCAAGCCAGACTGCGGCAAACACCAGCACCATCAATGGTGCAAGCCCCAGAAGGACGCCCAGATAGGTGGCGACACCCTTGCCGCCCTTGAACCTGAGCCACACCGGGTAGAGATGCCCCAGGAACGCGCCAAGACCGGCAATCAACGCGGCTTCCATGCCGACGAACTGCCGTGCGACAACGACTGCCACCGTGCCCTTGAGTGCATCGGCGAGCAGCGTCGCTGCCGCCAGCTTCTTGTTTCCGGTCCTGAGCACATTGGTTGCACCGATATTGCCCGATCCGATCTTGCGCACATCCCCCAGCCCTGCCATGCGGGTCAGCAGCAGACCAAACGGGATGGAGCCGCACAGATAGCCGAATAGCAGCGCGCCGAGCATGATGGAGGGAGGCAGTGTCCAGCTGATCATTTCAGGCACGACAGGGAGTTCCTTGCTTCAATCGGTGTTGCACCAACCAAAATAAAACAGGTTCAGGCCCGATAAACTGTGGCACCTGCAACCAGAGTTTGCAACACCTTGCCCGTAAACCGTGCATCTTCAAACGCGCTGTTCTTGGATTTTGACACGATGTCGTCCTTGGAGAGCACCCAGGGATATTCCGGGTCAATCAACGCGATATCGGCGTTTGCGCCCACTTTCAGGGTTCCGGCATCAAGCCCTAGAATCTGCGCCGGGCGGGTCGACATGGCATCGATCAGCCGCATCAGGTCGACGTCGCCCGAATGGTGCAATCTCAGCGCTGCGGACAGCAGAGTTTCAAGCCCGATCGCACCGTTCTCGGCGTCCGCGAAGGGAAGCCGCTTGGTGTCCACATCCTGGGGGTCATGTGCGGATACGATGATGTCGATGGCTCCGTCGGCAAGGGCAGCCACCATAGCGCGCCGGTCATCCTCGGTCCTGAGCGGCGGCGACAGCCTGAAGAAAGTCCGGTATTCGCCGATATCGGTTTCATTGAGCGTCAGGTGATTGATCGAGATCCCGGCCGTGACCGGCAGCCCTTTGGCCTTCGCCGCACGAATGATCTCGGCGGACTCGGGCACCGAAATGCTCATTGCGTGGTAGCGGGAGCGGGTTAGGGCCGCCAGCCGCAAATCGCGCTCAAGTGGAATGATCTCGGCCTCGCGCGGAATACCCGACAGGCCAAGCCAGCTTGCATACAGCCCTTCGTTCATCACCCCTGTGGCGCTCAGATGCCGGTCCTGCGTCGCCACTGCAACCACCGCATCGAAATCCCGCGCATAGGTCATGGCGCGGCGCATCACCGCCGGATTGCCGACCGTGTGGCGGCCATTGCAAAGCCACACCGCCCCGGCCTCGAGCAACAGACCGAACTCGGTCATTTCTTCGCCCTTGAGCCCCTTGGTCAGAGCCGCGGCGGGATGGACATGGACAATCGCCTCGTCGCGCGCCAGCCGCTGGACAAAATCGACCAGCGCCACATCGTCGATCATCGGCTCGGTGTCGGGCATCATGATGATCGAGGTGACCCCGCCCTTGGCTGCAGCCCTGCTGGCCGAGGCGATGGTCTCGCGGTGTTCGGCGCCTGGTTCGCCGATATGCACGCAGGCATCGACAAGGCCCGGCACGGCAATCAGTCCGCCGCAGTCTTCGGTTTCGCAACCTGCGGGAAGGTCCGCATTGTCTGCCGCGGCACCGACAGCTGCAATCTTTCCGTCGACAATCAGGATCGAACCGGTTTCGTCCATGTTTTGGGACGGGTCGACAATCCGCAAATTTTGCAAGAGGCGAGTGGTCATCGTGCCAACTCCCCTCTGAGCATCAGCGTTTCCATAACGGCCATGCGCACCGCCACGCCCATCTCCACCTGTTGCTCGATCACGCTTTGCGGCCCGTCGGCAATGTCTGAGGCGATCTCGACGCCCCGGTTCATCGGGCCCGGGTGCATCACCAGCGCGTCATCCTTGGCAAATGCCAGCTTATCGGCATCAAGCCCGTAATAGCGGAAATATTCGCGCACCGAAGGCACGAAGGAGCCTGCCATACGTTCGCGCTGCAGTCTGAGCATCATCACCACGTCAGCGTCCCTAAGGCCGTCCTGCATGCTTTGAAGCACTTCGACGCCCATCTCGGCGATGCCTGAGGGCAGCAGCGTGGAGGGGGCGACAACGCGAACCCGCGCGCCGAGCGCATTGAGCAGAAGAATGTTGGAGCGCGCCACACGCGAATGCAGCACATCGCCGCAAATGGTGACGATCAGCCGCCCGACCTTGCCCTTGGCGCGGCGGATGGTCAGCGCGTCAAGCAGCGCCTGGGTCGGGTGCTCATGGGCACCGTCGCCGGCATTGATCACCGGACAGCCGACCTTCTGCGACAACAGCGCCACGGCTCCTGCGGAGGAATGACGAACCACCAGAACGTCAGGCCGCATTGCATTGAGCGTCATTGCGGTGTCGACCAGCGTTTCACCCTTCTTGACGCTCGAATTAGCGACCGACATGTTCATCACGTCCGCGCCCAGGCGTTTGCCCGCCAGTTCGAACGAGGCCTGCGTCCGGGTAGAGTTTTCAAAGAAAAGGTTGATCTGCGTGAGACCGCGCAACGTCGTGGTCTTCTTTTCGCGTTGCCGCGAGATTTTAACCGCTTCGTCGGACTGATCCAGCAAATAGTGGATGTCGTGTTCCGAAAGCCCTTTGATGCCGAGCAGATGACGGTGCGGAAATGACATCGGACATCCTGTGATTTACAATCTCAGGCGTTCATAGAAAGGTTCTGGGGCAGGGGCAAGGACGGCGGCACCCGAAATTCACGATGTCCCCATGCAATGAGGCGCGAATCCCTGTATGCGAGGTTGAATGAGCCCGACACAGTCATCAGCCCCCAAGGCCAAGAACCAAAGCCCGTCTTTTGCAGGTCACAACGCGTTTCGTTCAGATCCGTTGCTCAAGGACATCGCTGCCGATATGCCGCGCGGACTGCGCGCAGATTTTGAAACCGTGGGCAAATACACAAGCTCCGTGGAAGCCCAGGATCTCGCCCGCATCGCCAACCGCGCCGTGCCTGAACTGAGAACCCATGACGGCTCCGGCAACCGCATCGACCAGGTGGATTTTCATCCCAGCTGGCACGCGTTGATGCGCCGTTCGGTCTCGATCGGCCTGCAGGGCTCGGTCTGGGAAGGGCGCCGCGAGGAAAAAGGCTTTGCCCATCAGTCCCGCGCCATCCGCTTCTATCTGACCGCCGGGCTTGAATGCGGCCATCTTTGCCCGCTGACCATGACCAACGCCTCGATTGCCGCAATCATGGCCGCCCCGAAGATCGAAAAAAGCTGGGCGCCGCAGATTGTTTCGCGCCGCTATGATTCCAGCCATCGCCCGGCGATGCAGAAGACCGGCGTCACCATCGGCATGGGAATGACCGAAAAACAGGGCGGCACCGATGTCCGCGCCAATGAAAGTCGCGCAGTGCGTGTCGGCGAGGGGGTCTACCGGCTCGAGGGACACAAATGGTTCCTTTCAGCGCCGATGTCCGACGCCTTCGTGATGCTGGCCCGGACCGGCAGCGCTGGCTCAGATGGGGCCTCGCCGGAGGAGGGGCTGAGCTGCTTTCTCGTTCCGCGCATTCTTGAGGACGGAACGCTCAACGGTCTGCGCCTGCAGCGTCTGAAGGACAAGCTTGGCAACCGCTCCAACGCCTCTTCGGAAGTTGAATTCTCCGATACCTATGGCTTTTTGCTCGGCGGCGAGGGTGAGGGTATCCGCACCATTCTCGATATGGTGACGCTGACGCGTCTCGATTGCGCGCTGGCCTCGGCCGGCATGATGCGCGCCAGCTTGGCCGAAGCCGTGCATCATTGCCGTCACCGACGGGTGTTTGGCGAGTTGCTGATCGATCAGCCTTTGATGGCCCGCGTGCTTGCCGATCTTGCACTGGATGTGGCCGGCGCCACGGCGCTCTCGCTCAGATTGGCCCGGGCCTTTGACAATGCCCGTGATAATCCTGCAGAAGCCGCGATTGCCCGTCTGTTGACTCCGGTGGTCAAGTACTGGGTCTGCAAAATGGCCCCCTCGGTCATCTACGAGGTGATGGAGTGCATGGGCGGCAATGGCTATGTCGAGGACCGCGCGATTGCCCGCCACTACCGAGAAGCGCCGGTCAACGCGATCTGGGAAGGTTCCGGCAATGTGATGGCGATTGATGTGCTCCGGGTGCTTACCCGCGGTCGCGAGCTCTGCGATGTGGCGCTCGACAGCATCAATGCCGATCTCGGTGCCGCGGGTCCCCGCACCGTTGATGTCTTGCGCGCCTGCATGGCGGTGGCGGAGCGGGACGAGGGAGCCGCCCGGCTGCTGACCGAACAGCTGGCGCTCGCCGCTGCCGCCGCGGAGTTGACCAGGCTTGGAGCCGGTCATGTGGCGGAAGCCTTTGTTGAAACCCGGCTCGGCGGCGCCTGGCGCTCGACCTATGGCATGCTTGACGCCCGCTTTGACGCCCGCCAGATCGTCGAGCTGCTTTACCCGCCGGCCAGCTGAGCGGCAGCCCAGAGTGCCGCCGGGATGGTCAGGAATGACGCGGCCGTCTGCAGCGTGGCGACAGCAGCATAGAGTGGTGCGTCACCGCCCATCTGCCGCGCCAGCAGATAACCGTTCATCGCAGTTGGCACAGCGGCGCAAAGCGCAAGAATGGTCACCGTCTCACCCTCCAGCCCAAAGCCGAGCGCAACGGCGATCATGATGGCCGGAAACACCACCAGCTTGAGCACTGTGGGCAGCAGCACAGCCGGGCCGGGCCGGAGCGCATCGGACACTTTCAGTCCCGCGCCAACCATCAGAAGACCGAGACCAAGCGAGGAACGGGCGATCAGATCGACGGCCTGTTCCAGCGGCGCATAGATGCCGAAGGGCGCAAAGTTGACGGCCAGGCCAAGCAGGCAGCCAAGAATCAAGGGATTACCGACAATCCGCTTGACCAGCACGGACAGGCTGCGCGCGCCTGGGCTGAACCAGACCAGCATCGCGACATTGACCAGATTGAGCGGGATGATGATCACCGCCATGACCAGCGCCACCAGCGCGAGGCCTTCCGGCCCGGAAATTTTCTGCGCAATTGCCAGCGCAATGAATGCGTTCCAGCGAGAAGAGGTCTGAAACACCGACGTGTAGCTCGGGTCACTCAATCCGCGCAGGCGCCCAAGCGGGTAGATGAGGGCCAGCAACAGCGTCATCACTGCGATTGCCAGCAACGAAACCACAGCGACTTTTCCGAGTTCAAGGCCCGCAAAATCTGCCCGTGCCAGCGTCAGGAACAAGAGGGCAGGGAACAGCACATAGTAGCCGAGGATTTCAAGCCCGGGCCAGACGCTCTGGTCGATGACTTTCGCACGCCTGAGAACCGCGCCCAGAAGCACGATCAGAAAAATCGGCAGAATGCTCTCGAAAATTGGAATCATGGGGACAACCGGGTGAAGCAGGCCTCGTCTTAAGCCTGCGGCACTGGTTGGGCAATGCCTCCGGCATTAACCTTAACAAATGGTTTACGTTGCGCCGAGGCGGTGCTGTGTCCATGCTGACACTGAGTAAATGCTGCCATTCCAGATTGTAGACGGATTGCTGATGAAGCCGGGCCGATTGTTCTATGCCTCAATGATGTCCTTCTGGATGGTCATGCTGTCGATGCTGGCATTGGTCTTTACCTATGCGCCGCAGGGCGGGGTGCAACTTGCCGGGCTTGCGCTGTTTGCCAGTCCGGGTCTGATCGATCCGATGCTGGTAGCGATGACGGCGATCGGGTTCTCGGCCTCAGCGCAGAGCGTCCTGCTTGGTCTTGTTGGCGGATTCAATCTCGGTGCAGCCGGGCTTGTTCTGTTTTCCATGCTGTTCTGGGTGTTCGGTCAGGAAGCTGAGCAGCGCGATGCCAGGCCACTCGCGGAAGGCGCTGCGGCCTGCGGTGCTGTGGCAGCTGCAGCTGTTGTGATGATTTCATTTGCCGGCGGAGCGGCCGGTTTTCTGCTGCTTTTGCAATTGCTGGCACTTGGCGGGCTGGGGCTCATGGTTTTGGCCGTCGGTCGTCCTGATCCGGTGGAGGTCTCCGGTCATGATGAAGCCGCCGCCGGAATCGACGATGTCATCGCCGATCATGTTGCCACGCATGCCGCCTTCAGCGCACAGATCGCCAGCCTTTCGCGCCGGGAGTTCCAGACATGAGAACATTCCTGATCCTCTGGGTTACTCCGATCGCGCTGCTTGGCGGCTGGTACGGCCTGTCCTACTACGACATCAATTTCGGTTACAGGATCCTGAGCCGTGACCTGCATGACCTGGTTTTCATCATTTATGGCGATCTTCTGGGGATGAAACCCGAATCGATCCCGCCGCTGGTGCTCAAGGCGATCATCCTCGACACATTCCTGGTGCTTGGTTTCATCGTGCTCAAGCGTCGCCGCAAGCAGATTTGGTCGGCAATCAAAGGATGGTTCGGTCGGGACGAGAGCCAGAACGTGCCCATAGAAGGCCTGAAAGTGCCCGACCAGGAATATCCCCGGATGTCATGAACCGCTTCAGGCTGTCCCACGCAGTCCCTTGAGCCGGTCGAGCGCGCCCTGCAGGATAAAACTCGCCGCCGCCGAATCGATCCGCTCCGCGCGTTTCTTGCGCGACACATCCATTTCAATCAGTGTCCTTTCGGCAGCAACCGTCGACAGCCGTTCGTCCCAAAACACGAAGGGCAGGTCGGTTTTCTCAGCCATATTGCGCACGAATGCGCGCGTGGCCTGCGCCCGCGGGCCTTCGCTACCATCCATGTTCACCGGCAGCCCGATCACCGCCGCACCAACCTGATCGCGCTTGAGTGCAGCGAGCAGATCAATCGCATCGAGCGTGAATTTGCGCCGTTTGATCACCGGCCGCGGCGAGGCCAGCGAGCGTGACAGATCCGAGACCGCCAGGCCGATGGTCTTGGTTCCCAGATCCAGCCCGGCAATGGTCTGGCCAGGCGAGAGCAGCGCCTCAAGATCCTCGATGTCGATTGCCGCCATTTTCAAAAACTCCGCCTTTGCGCCTCAGCCTGTGTCGGGCTAGGTTTGCAAAAATCGGGTTTAGCCAAGAAACCCGGAAAAGGCGAGGGAGCACACGCGCATGAAGATCACCTGGCTCGGCCATGCAGCCTTCCGGTTGGAAACCGCCAAGGCGACCATTCTGATAGACCCGTTTTTCACGGGAAATCCCGGCTTTGCCGGCAATGACCTCAAGGATGCGGCCAAGGGCGTGACCCATATTCTTCTCACCCATGGTCATGGTGACCATGTCGGTGACACCGCGCAAATTGCCAAGGAAACCGGCGCGGTGGTGCTCGCCAATGCCGACCTGGCGGGATGGCTTGGCCATCACCACGGTCTCGACAAGCTTGAGCCCGGCAACACCGGCGGCACGATCTCGCTGGGCGGGTTTTCCGCGACCTTCGTCAATGCGCTGCATTCCTCGGCTCACATCACCTCCGACGGCGTGTCGCATTCGCTGGGCAATGCCAATGGGCTGATGCTGCACTTCGAGGATGAGCCGTCGCTGCTGCATATGGGCGACACCGATATCTTCTCCGACATGGCGCTGATCAACGAGTTGCACCGCCCGGAGATCGGGATCGTGCCGATCGGCGACCGCTTCACCATGGGCGGTGTGGTGGCAGCGCTTGCCTGCCGCAGGTTCTTCTCCTTCGGCAAGGTGATCCCTTGCCACTACGGCACATTCCCGATCATCGATCAGACGGCGGATGCCTTTGTCGAGGCGATGGAGGACGACGCCAAGAAGGTCGCGGTGCCCAAATCCGGCCAGAGCGTGACCGTCTGAACCGGGCTAGCCCGGGCGATTCAGCGACAAATCCTTGCCCCGCAGTTGCGTGCCCCGCCGCCCGCCGCTATAGCGGGGCCAATCGTTCACACCATCCGATGAGGACCCGATGTCCGTAGATCTTGCCACCGTCAAACGCGTTGCGCACCTGGCCCGCATTGCGGTCACCGATGAGGAAGCCGCCCGTATGGAAGGCGAACTCAACGCCATCCTGGGTTTTGTCGAGCAATTGTCCGAAGTCGATGTCGACGGCGTCGAGCCGATGACCTCGGTGATGCCGATGGCGATGCGCAAGCGCGAGGATGTCGTGACCGATGGCTCAAAGGCTGATGACATCGTTGCCAACGCGCCCGAGACGACCGACCATTTCTTCATGGTTCCGAAGGTTGTCGAGTAGACTGATGGCTGTCTCGATCGCCATTGAAAGTCCGCTCCAGGACGAGGTAAAGACGCTGGTTGCCGCACTTGATGCGCATCTGGCACCTCTGGCGCCTGCTGAATTCAATTTCGGCCTCGACATTGACGAGATGGCAGCCAGCGATACCACGGTCTTTGTTGCCCGCAATGGCGATGGCCTGGCAGTCGGCGTTGGCGCGCTCAAGGACATTGGTCTTTATCAGGGCCAGCATCTCGGCGAGATCAAGCGCATGTACACCGATCCCGCCGTGCGCGGGCAGCGCACCGGCGCGAGCCTGCTGGACGCCATCGAAAGCCGCGCCAGGGCGCTCGGTATCGAGCGGCTTGTGCTTGAGACCGGTGTCGGCGAGGGGCTCGCTGCCGCCGTCCGCCTTTATGAGAACCACGGCTTCACAGAGTGTGGTGTCGTGCTTGATTATCCCGAATCCGACTATTCCCGGTTCTTTGAAAAGAAGTTGTCCGCATGAGTGACCTGACCCGCCTGACCATCGCCGAAGCCCGCGACGAGATGAACAAGGGCGCGCTTTCAAGCGTTGACCTCACCGACGCCTACCTGGCCGCGATCGAAGCCGCCAACACCGCGCTCAACGCCTATGTGACGGTGACCGGCGACAAGGCCCGCGACATGGCCAAAGCCTCCGACGCCCGCCGTGCCAGCGGAACCGTTGGCGCGCTCGAGGGCATCCCGCTTGGCATCAAGGACCTGTTCGGCACCGAAGGCGTGCACACCCAGGCCTGCTCTCACGTGCTTGACGGCTTCAAGCCGCGCTACGAATCCACCGTCACCGCCAATCTCTGGGCCGATGGCGCGGTGATGCTGGGCAAACTGAACATGGACGAGTTCGCCATGGGCTCGTCGAACGAGAGTTCCTATTACGGCCCGGTGATCAACCCGTGGCGCGCGGAAGGCTCCAACTCCGACCTGGTGCCCGGCGGCTCGTCGGGCGGCTCGGCAGCCGCTGTCTCGGCAATGCTGTGTGCCGGTGCGACGGCGACCGACACCGGCGGTTCGATCCGTCAGCCCGCAGCCTTCACCGGCACCGTCGGCATCAAGCCCACCTATGGCCGCTGCTCACGCTGGGGCATCGTGGCCTTTGCCTCTTCGCTCGATCAGGCCGGCCCGATTGCGCGCGATGTGCGCGATGCGGCGATCCTGCTCAAGTCGATGGCTTCGGTCGATGACAAGGACACCACGTCTGTCGACCTGCCGGTGCCGGATTACGAAGCAGCACTCGGCGGTTCGGTGAAGGGGCTGAAGATCGGGATCCCGCGCGAATACCGCATGGACGGCATGCCGACTGAGATCGATGCGCTCTGGCAGCAGGGCATCGCCTGGCTCAAGGATGCGGGCGCCGAGATTGTTGATATCGAGCTGCCGCACACCAAATACGCGCTTCCCGCCTATTACATCGTCGCCCCGGCCGAAGCCTCGTCAAACCTGGCGCGCTATGATGGCGTGCGCTATGGCCTGCGCGTGCCCGGCAAGGACATTGCCGACATGTATGAACAGACCCGCGCCGAAGGCTTTGGCCAGGAGGTCAAGCGCCGCATCATGATCGGCACCTATGTGCTTTCAGCCGGCTATTACGACGCTTATTACCTGCGCGCCCAGAAGGTCCGCACCCTGATCAAGCGCGACTTCGAACTGGCTTTCGAGGCCGGTGTCGACGCCATCCTGACGCCCGCCACACCGTCATCGGCTTTCGCCATCGGCGACGAGGAACTGGCCGCCGATCCGGTTAAGATGTATCTCAATGACGTCTTCACCGTGACGGTCAACATGGCGGGCCTCCCGGGCATCGCGGTGCCCGCAGGCCTTGACCCCAAGGGCCTGCCGCTCGGCCTGCAACTGATCGGCCGCCCCTTCGAGGAAGAAACCCTGTTCAAGACCGCCCACGTGATCGAGCAGGCAGCAGGCCGGTTCGAGCCGAAGCGGTGGTGGTGAATGAGTCTATGTATTAAATCTCTGTAATGATGGGGTTATGCAGAGACTTTGTTGGAAATATGCCGCGCGTCTTCAGCTTTTCTAGGTCGTCGTAGTAGGGGTTTGGTTGAATTTTAAAATTTTCGCCAAAAATAAATCTGCGGAGGCAAGAGGCGGTTATGTAATCAATATCAACGGTAGGGTCAAATCCATAGGTTTTAATGTAATCTTTGTATATTGAAGAATCGTATATGTCCGGACATGATCCGTGCACAAATAGATTGCGTATCAAAATTATTTGATCTAAGCGATTCTCGTCAATTATTTGTCCTATATTATTCATAATGCCGGTTTTTATTTTAAATCCAGTTGGTCCTGATCCTTGCCCAAATAGAGCATCTATCGCCATGAAATTGAATGGAACTCTTTCATTGTCTGACCTAAACCAACCATAGTAGAAATATTCGAGAGATTTTCTTGTTCGCCTGTCGGGTTTGGTGTCACTGGATATTAAGCCGTCGATTTTTCCCAGCCAGTAATGATCTTCGGTTTCGATGTTTATTTGATATCCCAATTGAGGTGCATGCTCAGTGGATGTCGACCAGCTAAGATCTTCAGCAATTCCATGGGTTAAGAAGCCGTTCGGAGGCTGAGCGATTGTTTTCTGCGTTCGCTCAGTTCGTCCCAAACGAAGAGAAACCGCAGCCATGACAATTCGTTTGTGTTTCTGGGCTACTTCAGTAAATGGCGCGCTAAAGCCGACCCAGCCGTCAACAGTCTGATCGTTTATCGAATTGGCAATAACACCGTCTTCGCGACCATGATCAACCTCTTCTTCATTTAGGATGTAGAACTCATCACCATGATACGGGCTTGAGACATTTAAGCAGGATACTGGAAAAGAGTAGGTTTTCGGAGGCGGGCCGTTGAAAATTCGACAGCCTATTGAGCCGACGAATTTCGTAAGATCATCGGAATTGAAGCTATCAAAATAGCAATTATCTCTCTCAAGATGATGCCTTTTTGAAACAAAATCGTAGATTTCATTGCAAAATACTTCGTCTATGAAGCTGTCAATCGTTGAAATTGGCACTGCGTCGAATATTCGATTCTGCTTTTCACGAAGAAATAGGGAGGCCAATATTAGTGACGATGGTTCTGAGTAAATTGGAAGTTCAAATCTCATTGGTGGGGTTTTTGCGAAGTGGCTTGTGCGGTCACTGTTGCGATTGCTTCTTGTTGGTCCAGAATCATAAAAATATGATTTCAAAACTAGTTTAGATAATTCCCTGACATTCTCGCTTGTCATAGTGATTTACACCTCTGTTGGCTCAGAAAGAGATACACATTTCTATTGGAAATAGGAGACAAAATATAACCTGAGGTGGAAAAGCGCGGCTGCAAGTGACGTGCCTTTTGGACAAAATGCTCCGGGAAAGACTTGATCGCCAGCTAGAATACCACGACAGTTGGGCCATGTAGCGCGCGTTTTGGCGTGACGATGAACTTACGGAGCGGTCTGAATGCTCTCAATTCGGCCTGCCAATTCCGCGGAAGCCCAGGATCTCGCCAGGATCGGCCTCGCTGCCTGGGAGAAGGCGATTCGTGTCTGGGGCGAGGATGCCGACCGGCTGCGTGAAAATGCCAAACAGGCCTATTTCGATTTCTGTACCCGCTGCTGGCCCGACATTATGGTTGCCGAATGGGATGGCGATCTCGCCGGCTGGGGCGCCTGCGAAAAGGCCGATGACTTCATCACCGATCTTTGGGTCCACCCGGATTTCCAGGGCAGGGGCATCGGGACCGCTCTCCTGGCCGAGATCGAAGAGGGCATCCGCAAACGCGGCTTCACCGTGGCACGTCTCGACACCCATGCCCGCAACGCCGCCGCCATCAAGCTCTACAAGCGTCTGGGCTACCAAGTGAAATCCTATTTTGTCACCTATTCCGAGCCACTTGATGAGGACATCGACAAAGTGGAGATGATCAAGGAATTCGAACCCGGCGCCATCGCCTCAGAACAGGGTTTGGACGAGGATGGCACCTACACTATGTGATGCCGATCAAAAGAAACCCGGAAACGGCAAGGCCGGTCCGGGGTCTTAAGGCGGGCAAAGCTCACTCTGCCTTTCGGGAGTGTTGAAATCAGGTGTTCGCGGTGTCCTGCTCCATCTTGTCGAGCACCCGCTCGAAAAGGTCATGGTTCTTGCAGAAATAGGGCGCTTCGTCCGGGTTGATCTCGGTGTTGAGCCATTGCTGGCACGAATCGGGTTTTTCGCAGGTCAGGCAGCGGTTGGCTGCACGTCGCAATACACCGGCATGGTCGGGCATCTGATGCATTTCATCGCTCACGCCGAGCTTGTCCATCATGTCGTCCATCAGGTCCGCCCGGTTGGTCAGACGGCTGAAAATATTCAAAACGCTCATGATCCACTCCCTTTTGATCTCAACGGAAGATTCGCACGGTCCCTTCAATCCCGCCTTGATCTCGGTCAATTCCCCTATTTGAGCATCACAATGGCCAGACGGGACCTCTAAGCCTTGCAGTCGGGGCGGCTTTGTTCTACCGGACAGGGCACTGATCTTTCCAAGACAAAGAGCACTCCATGAGCCTCGTTGACACCCGCACCCCAGATCCCAAACGGCTGATTTCAGGCGCCACCGGCGACTGGGAGATCATCATCGGCCTTGAGGTCCACGCCCAGGTGACCAGCAATTCGAAGCTGTTCTCCGGATCTTCAACCGAATTCGGCAAGGCCGCCAATTCCAATGTCAGCCTCGTCGATGCGGCGATGCCCGGGATGTTGCCTGTGATCAATAAGGAATGCGTGGCCCAGGCCGTGCGCACCGGGCTGGGGCTCAAGGCGCAGATCAACAACCGCTCGGTGTTCGACCGCAAAAACTATTTCTACCCGGACCTGCCGCAGGGCTACCAGATCTCCCAGTTCAAGGATCCGATTGTCGGTGAGGGCAAGATTATCATCTCGGTCGGTCCGGACCGCCAGGGTCAGTTCGAGGACATCGAGATCGGCATTGAGCGCCTGCACCTCGAGCAGGACGCCGGCAAGTCGATGCACGACCAGCATCCCTCGATGTCCTATGTCGATCTCAACCGTTCGGGCGTCGCCCTGATGGAAATCGTCTCCAAGCCAGACATGCGCTCGGCTGACGAGGCCAAGGCCTATGTCACCAAGCTGCGCTCGATCCTGCGCTATCTTGGCACCTGCGATGGCAATATGGATGAGGGCTCTATGCGCGCCGACGTCAACGTCTCGGTCCGCAAGCCCGGCGGCGACTTCGGCACGCGCTGCGAGATCAAGAACGTCAACTCGATCCGCTTCGTCGGTCAGGCGATTGACTCCGAAGCCCGCCGCCAGATCGCGATCATCGAGGATGGCGGGACCATCGATCAGGAAACCCGCCTGTTCGATCCGCAGAAGGGTGAGACCCGCTCCATGCGCTCCAAGGAAGATGCGCATGACTACCGCTATTTCCCCGATCCTGACTTGCTTCCGCTCGAATTTGACGACGCCTTTGTCGAGAGTCTGAAGGCCGATCTGCCGGAACTGCCCGACGACAAGAAGGCGCGTTTTGTCGCCGAGATGGGGCTGAGCGTCTATGACGCGTCGATCCTGGTCTCGGAAAAGGCCATTGCGGATTATTTCGAGGAAGTCGCCAGGGGCCGCGACGGCAAAATGGCTGCAAACTGGGTCATCAACGACCTGTTGGGTGCCTTGAACAAATCCGGCAAAGCCATTGAAGAGACTCCGGTTTCCCCAGCCCAACTTGGCGCAATCATCGACATGATCAAGGACGGGACCATCTCCGGCAAGATCGCCAAGGACCTGTTCGAAATCATCTGGGAAGAGGGTGGCGATCCGGCCGAAGTGGTTGAGAAACGCGGCATGAAACAGGTCACCGACACCGGCGCCATCGAAAAGGCCGTCGACGAGGTCATCGCCGCCAACCCCGATCAGGTCGCCAAGGCTCAAGCCAAGCCCGCGCTCGCCGGCTGGTTCGTCGGCCAGGTGATGAAGGCCACCGGTGGCAAGGCCAATCCGAAGGCGGTGCAGGACCTGGTCAAGACCAAGCTCGGCATCTTGGAATAGGCTGCCGTGGCAGCCAGCGATCGTTCGGTTATGGACTGTGCCCAGGTTCTCTGGGATTACCACAATGCCGGGACGCCGCTGGACAAGGCGGACATTGTCGTCGGTCTGGGCAGCTATGATCTGCGCGTGGCGGATCGGTGCGCGGAGCTCTATGGCAATGGACTGGCACCGCTGATTATCTTCACCGGAGCCACAGGCAACTGGACCAGCGGACGGTTTGCAGGGTCTGAGGCCCGGGCGTTTTCAGAGCGCGCGGTGGCGCTGGGTGTGCCGCGAGACGCAATCAGGCTTGAAGAACGCGCAACAAATATTGGCGAAAACATCCGTTTCGTTCGCGCCCAGGCACCCGGTGCTGGCGAAGTGATCTGGGTGACCAAGCCACAAACGCAGCGACGGGTGAGTGCGACACTTCAGGTCAACTGGCCTGACGTGGTCTCGATGATCACCGCTCCGCAGCATAGGTTGGCCGCGCAACCTCTGGCGGATCATTCGTTTGAGGCGTTGGCCGCTGAAATGGTCGGCGACGTCTGGCGTATGGCTGCCTATGTTGACAAAGGGTTTCAGGGGCACCAGCCTGTGGGGACGGATGTGCAAATGGCGTTTGACGCACTTGTAGCGGCCGGTTTCACCAGTCATTTGCCGTCGGCGGTTCGCTCACTTCTTGACCGCTGAACCCATTGGAAATGAAAACAGTCTTTCTTCGAGAACAAAAACTCAACCGCACGGCGCACCGTCGCAAACCATAGGAAAACAGCCGATGTTCTTCGTCCGCTCCGCCTCGTCCCGGGATGTCGAGGCAATCCGTGAGGTGCTGGCTGAAACCTGGCGGGCAACCTATGCCCCGTTTTACGGGGCCGCGAAGGTCGAGGAGATCATCGCAGACTGGCATTCAGAAACTGCGATCAAGGCCAATCTCGCGCGGCCTGAAGGCGAGTTTCTGGTTGCTGACGATGGCAAGATGATCGGCGGCATAGCCTTCGCCAGCCAGGTTCCGGACACCCAAACAGTCGCGCTTCACCAGCTCTATGTGCGGCCCGAATGTCAGGGGATGGGCGTTGGTCGCGATCTTTTTGCCGAGATCGAGACCTGTTTTCCCGGAGCCAAAACTCTTTCACTCGAAGTCGATCCCGGCAACGAACCGGCCATCGCATTTTACCAGGCGCATGGGATGAAAGAGACCGGCCGCACAGACAATTGCGGCAAGGATCAGTCCGGTATTCCGGCTCTGATCATGAGCAAACCGCTGGCTGGTTGATGGTACAAGGGTACGGGGCGAACAATAGCTATGCTCCGCTTGGGGAATTGAGATCTTCTTTCTTGGCGCACCGTTTTTGACCTTGGACATTAATCTCGCCAGTCAATAAGCCGTTTTCTTCTTTGTGCCTTATTGCCTGGCTGGGAGCGGGCTTATCTACAGAAGTAAGTCCGCTTATCGCTCGTCAGTACAGGAGGATTTTTTCGGTGGTGCTGTGTGAGGTTTGCAATCTTCTGTGGAAAAATGTGTGGGGACTGGATTCTCCAGAATTAGAAATTCAAAAATAAAACAGTATTTTATTGAAAAAGTCTCGTCTATCTGCGGAAAATAAACCGGCGTGATCGGGTTGTCTTTGGTTGAACGCAATGACATTTTTTCACCGGTTAATATTTCTGGGGGCGGCGTATGAGATATATATTGTATTTTGGAATGGCAATGTCTTTGGCGGGTTGTACATCCGCGTTACAGGCGCCTGATGTGTATAAACGAAAGGATTCTGTAGAGGTAAACCTCAGCGCAAGTGTGTATGATAACTATTGTAAAACGGTGTCCGGCCACCAATGCCAGTCCAGATATTACAATGTTGCAGTGAAGGAGGAGGAGTTAAAGAATTCGATAGAATCATATGGACTTGATAGGTATCAAAGAAACAGAGTTCAAACATTGATGATGGCATATTCAGATCAAATGTGCGCCAACTATCACTACAGGATTTACGGAGTGGAGCTGGGAACTCGTGTAGGTGAAAACCTAATAGGGGATCTGATTGGAGGGTTGGCTGCGATTTTTCCGGGTAGGGAAATCGGGCGTTTTGCGGCAAATATATCTGGAGCATTTGAACGTCCGGGGTCTATCCTTTCAAATGAATTTGTACAACAAAGCCTTTTTCTCGGCAAAATACAAAGTGTAAGCGGTATTAGACGCGGAATGAAAAAATATATAATGGCCGCGCACAAGCACCCGGTTGATTACCCAGCGATCGCCAAAGAACGGATGCATGAGGTGTACGAAAAAATTGGAAGCAAATATTACACGGCTGAAGAAGCCGTTTCGGATGCGCTCGCCTATCACCGCATGTGTGATATGGGCGCCATGCTTATTGGTGGAACATTCACGCAGGACGCCCACAAGGATTTGTTTGCCTATCGTTTCAGCGATGAATGGCAAAAGGGCACATAATGAGAATTGAAAACCTATGTATGTTGGCACGAGGGTCTGCTGCCGCTACCTGTTTCTGAGCATACAGTGTGTGTCTGCTCAATTCACCTCCAGCTCCTGACCCTGGTCATCCCAAAACCGTACGGCTGAGCATTCGATCAGGAAATCTCTGCGCTCCCGGTCGCAGGCCACCGCTACGGCGGCCATAAGCGCTTCCTTGCTGTCCCACCCGCAAAGATATTCATGCCAGTGGATGCCTTCCCGGTGCTGTACGAACAGATCGGCTGACCAGCCTGCCGGATAGCACCACTTCACCCTGAGGCAATCCTGCGCCATCGCACCGCCCTCGACGCATTTTGCCCGCGCGCAGGCAAGTGTTTTGTCGGTGCTCTGTCCGGTGCACACACCCGAGGACTGTTCAGGCGCCTGGGCAAAGGCGATGCCGATCGGCCCGTCCTGTGCCGACGCCGGGTTGGCACTATGCATGGCAAGCAAACAAAGTGTGGTGGTTATCGTCGCAGCTTTCTTCAATAACACCGTTCTGTCCCCCTAAACACACATTCGGAAACCGCATCATGGCAATTGCTGGCGGCATGTAAATGCCTCTTGCAATCGGTGCGCGGTATGGAGGACATGATACGTCTCGCCAACTGCCGGGCGATGATGCGCATCGGTCAATGCTCTGCGGCTTGGCCAACCCCGACGAAGGAGCCTCAGACTGTGCCTGCCATGATCGAAATTCGCCCAGCTGAACGCGCAGATGTCGCAGCAATTGCGGCCATGTTCGCCCTGGATACGCTCGGCGGGCATGGCGACAGTGCCGATCCGGCTGATCTGCCGCTCTATCTGGGAGCATTTGACCGGATCGCGGCAAGCCCCAATGACAGCCTTTATGTTGCCGTTCTGGAGGGCGAGGTTGTCGGTACCTTCCAGACAACGCTGATTACCTCTTTGACCGGCAAGGGCGCCAGCAATCTCACCGTGGAAGCCGTCCACACGAAGACTGGCAAGCGTGGCGCAGGCATCGGGGAGGCGATGCTCCGCCATGCCATCGAAGATGGGCGGCGGCAAGGGGTTCGGCTTGTACAATTGACGTCGAACGCCAGCCGCAGCGATGCGCATCGGTTTTACCAGCGGCTTGGCTTCAGCCAGAGCCATCTTGGCTTCAAGATGAAATTGCGCTGAGCATAAGTGCCCGCACCACTGGACATCATCGCTTCTGCGGGCCATAAGCAGGCAAGCACCGGCACACTTGGCTGCCGGCGGGTTTCGGCACGAGAGGCTTTCATGAAGACGTTACTGCTTCAGATTTTCACCTGGTGGAGCGGCCAGACCATCGGTGTGCGATTCCACACCTGGCGGAACGGCGAGCGCGTCGGCGAAGACGCGATGGGCAATGTCTACTATCAGGGCGGCAAAGATTCCGAAGGCCGCACCCGGCGTTGGGTGATTTACAACGGCCCGTCCGAGCCGTCGATGATCCCGCCCGGCTGGCACGGCTGGATGCATCATCGCACAGATGTGGCACCGCCGTCAGAGACCTACAATGCCAAGCCGTGGGAACAGCCGCATCAGGAAAACCTGACCGGCACCGGTCGCGCCTATCGTCCGAAAGGGTCCATCCTCAATCAGGGTGCCCGTCCGACGGTCACCGGTGATTATGATGCCTGGACCCCAAAATCCTGACATTCGCCGGGTTTCTGGCGCAGCCGCGCCACAATTGCATGGTTAACGCTTCATTGACGGCGGTGAACTAGCCTCGCTGCCCAAGATGTGCCGATGCCCCCGGGCACGGGCGATGTGACGAGTGAAGCAGATGACGTTCAAGACGATGAGTTTGGCCAAAGCCTCGGTTGCATTGGTCATTGGACTAACGGCAAGCGCCGCCGGTCTGGCGCCGGCTTCTGCAGCGCGGATTGAGAACCCTGTTGCGGTGTTCTCCGGGATCGACAAGATCACCGGACGAATCACCACTTTTGATGTCTATGTCGGCGAGACTGTTCAGTTCGGCGCACTTCAGGTCACGCCAAAGGTTTGCTACAGCCGCGATGAGAGCGAAGCGCCAAAGACCACCACCTTTGTCGAGGTCGACGAGATTACGCTCGACCGAAAGATCAGGCGGTTGTTCACCGGCTGGATGTTTGCCGACTCACCTGGCCTCAATGCGGTCGATCACGCCGTCTATGACGTCTGGCTCAAGGAATGCAAGCAACAGTCGGATATCCCGCCGCCTTCGCCCGAAGTCACCAACTGATCTTTGATACGCTGGATTAGGGGTGGCAATCGAAAGCGATGTCTTCGCCTTCGAGCGCCCGTGCGAGCATCACCGCATAGTCTTCGCGTGGCACGTCGATGACGCCGAAGCGCTTGAGATGCTCGGTTGTGAACTGTGTATCAAGCAGCACAAATCCACGCGTCCTGAGCCTTTCCACCAGATGAACGAGACAGATTTTCGAGGCATCGGTGGCACGGCTGAACATGCTTTCACCAAAGAATGCCCGACGAAGGGAGACGCCATAAAGCCCTCCGACGAGTTGATCGTCCTTCCAGGCTTCAACCGAATGGGCGTGACCAAGCCGGTGCAGGCTGCCATAGAGTTCGGCAATGGTGGAGTTGATCCATGTCGATGGACGGTTTTCCACGCTTTCCGCACAGGAGGCGACAACCCGGTCGAAGGCCGTATTGATCCTGATGTCGAAAGGGGCTTGGCGGATGGTCCGCTGCAGCCGCCGGGGCACATGAAATCCATCCAGCGGCAGGACACCGCGCAGCTCCGGCTCAACCCAGAACAACTCCGGATCATCGGCCGAATCTGCCATCGGAAACAGCCCCGAAGCATAGGCCCGGAGTAGCAGGTCGGGTGTAATGTGAAAACGCGAGCCATCCGTCATGGCTCAGCGTTTCCCTATGGCAACGCTGCCGATCTCGTTACTTCCCAGCGGCTTTGGTGGCGAGGAATTTCTCCAGCCAGTGAATGTCGTAATCGCCATTGGCAATGTCCGGGTTGGCGAGCAACTCGCGAAACAGCGGGATCGTTGTGTTGATGCCGTCGACGACAAACTCATCCAGCGCCCGGCGAAGCCGCATCATGCATTCAACACGCGTTCGTCCATGCACGATCAACTTTCCGATCAGGCTGTCGTAATAAGGAGGGATCTTGTAGCCTTGATAGACCCCGGAATCCACCCGCACACCCAGTCCCCCGGGTGGGTGGTAATGGGTGATGGTGCCGGGAGAGGGCACAAAGCTATTGGGGTCTTCCGCATTGATCCGGCATTCGATGGCATGGCCATGGAAACGGATGTCGTCCTGGGTCACCGAAAGCCCGGCACCGGAGGCGACGCGGATTTGCTCATTGACCAGGTCAATGCCGGTGATCGCTTCGGTCACGGGATGCTCCACCTGAAGACGCGTGTTCATTTCGATGAAGTAGAACTTGCCGTCCTCATAGAGGAACTCAACGGTGCCTGCACCGCGGTACTTCAGCTTGCGCATGGCATTGGCGCAGATTTCTCCGATTTCCATGCGCTGGTCTTCGTTCAACGAAGGCGAATTGGCTTCTTCCCAGACCTTCTGGTGACGACGCTGCAGCGAACAGTCGCGCTCGCCCAGATGCACCGCGTTGCCTTCGCCATCACCGAGCACCTGGATCTCGATATGACGCGGGCGGCCGAGATATTTCTCGATATAGACTGCGGCGTTGCCGAAGGCCGCGCCGGCTTCCGAGCGTGCGGTGGAGAGCGCGATTGAAAGCTCTTCTTCGTTGTTGGCAACCTTCATGCCGCGACCACCGCCGCCGGCAGTAGCCTTGATGATCACCGGAAAACCGATGTCCTTGGCCACACGGGCGGCTTCCTCATCGGTTGTAATCTCGCCCTCGGAGCCCGGCACGACCGGGATTCCCAGCTCTTCCGCGGTCTTCTTCGCCGTGATCTTGTCGCCCATGATCCGGATGTGATCGGCGGTCGGCCCTATAAAGGTGATGCCGTGGGCATCGAGAATGTCCGCAAACTTGGCGTTCTCCGACAGAAAGCCATAGCCGGGATGCACAGCGTCCGCGCCGGTGATTTCGCAAGCCGCAACAATCTGGTGAATGTTGAGATAGCTGTCACGGGACGGCGGCGGTCCGATGCACACACTCTCGTCGGCCAGGCGCACATGCATGGCGTCCTGGTCGGCGGTGGAGTGCACTGCCACGGTTTGAATGCCGAGTTCCTTGCAGGCGCGCAGCACGCGAAGTGCAATCTCGCCGCGATTTGCAATCAGAACCTTGGTGAACATTGGCCCACTCACTTACTCGATCACGATCATCGGTTCTGCGAATTCCACCGGATGGCCATCGCCAACCAGAACACTGGTCACCTTGCCGCTGCGCGGCGAGGGAATCTGGTTCATGGTCTTCATCGCCTCGATAATCAGAATGGTCTGACCTTCCTTCACGCTCTGGCCGACCTCGACGAAGGGCTTGGCGTCAGGTGCTGGCGCCAGATAGACCGTGCCAACCATCGGCGCGGTCACAGCATTGACTGATGGCGCAGCCGGGGCTGCTTCCGCAGGTGCTGCCGCAACAGGGGCAGGAGCCGGCGCCTGTGGGGCAGTTGCCTGGGCGACTGGGGCGTGTACGGTCTGGGGAGTTCCGGTCCGGCTCACGCGGACACGCAGATCGTCTTGCTCGATCTCGATCTCGGTAAGATCGGTTTCGTTGAGAATGTTGGCCAGATCCCGGATCAGATCCTGGTCGATCGACTGTTTGCGTGTCGCCATCGGACAATTGCCTCGTTATGTTGTTGACGGGATACGGCGTTGAACGGCGTATCGCTGTGTGACGGTCCCTTTACAGCCCCACGCGGCCCGGTGACAAGCCCGACAGGGGGTTCATCTGCTGCATAGCCGTTGCTTTTCACCACTAAGAGGCGAATTCCGCCCTAATTGCGGTTATACACCGCCGCTGAGAGCCAGGGGAATGCTTTTGCATCCCCCGTCGGCTTGTCCACAATCCAAGCTGTGATGGTCTGGGTTTCGGGGTCAGCACACTGTGCTTTGGCACTGCCGCATATTGTCGATCTTGGCCAAAAGCGCATCCGAACCCACAGCGCCGAAAACGGTCTCGTCTCCGAGAACAAAAGAAGGCGTGCCGGAAATGCCGAGCGCATCCGCAAGCGTATAGGCCTTGCGGATCGAATCCTCAATCGCGGGATCTGTCATGCCTGCCCGGAGCGCTTCTTCTTCGACGCCATACTCCGTGGCCAGTTCAATGGCGAGCGCCTCGGTGGCGCGCACATCCGCTCCCAAAAGCGCCATGTGGTAGTCACCATACTGTTCCGGCGCCAGCTTGCGGAATGCCATGCTGACCTGATGGGCGGCGAGTGAATCCGGTCCGAGGATCGGAAACTCCTTGAGCACGACCCGGACGTTGCTGTCTGCTTCGATGATCCTGACCACATCCTCCATCGCACGTTTGCAGAACCCGCAATTGTAGTCAAAGAACTCGACAAGTGTGATATCGCCGTTCGGATTGCCGATAATCATGTCTTCCGGCGCGTTGAAAATCGCATCCCGATTTTGGTCAATTGCGGCCAGGGCAAGCTTCTGGGACTCCGCATCCCGTTTGGCCTGCAAAACCTGCTGCACTTCCTCGATCAGTTCGGGATTGGCGAGAAGATATTCGCGCACCAATGGCCCGATGTCTTCTGCCGTCAGACCGGCTTGTTGTTGTACGGGCTCCGCTGCAATTGTGGATTTGCCGGCGAAAAACGCCGCGCCCGAAGCAACCGCGACCCCCACGACAACAAGAGCGAAAAGTCCGGTGCGGTTGCGATGTTCCATGAAGGTGGTTCCTTTTGCGAAGTCTTGCGCGGCATATCCGATTGCCCGCTGCAAGTGCTGTCTAGTTGCCGACGGTTAAGATGTCACTTGCGCGGAGTGCCCCGGGTGACCCCTTGGGCAGTCTTTGCAACGCACGGGCTGCAAACACCTGTGCGTCACGTGTGTTGCCAGCGCGAAAATTGCCCTCTGCCATCACCAGTTCCGCATTTCCCACGTCACCGGTGATCCCATAGGCCTGGGAAAGGTGTCGGTAGGCGTTGAAATTGTCCGGTTCCGCCTGGATCGCCGCGCGCAGTTCGTCGATCGCGCGGCTCATGTTGCCGGGCTTGCCAGAGGTCACCAAAGCGAAGCCCAGTCGCGCTCGAATCAACGGAGATTTGGCCCGATCCAGTTTTGCCGCCGTGCTGAACGCCTTGATTGCCTCGTCGTTCTTACGCAGTTTCAGCAACACTTCGCCGCGGAACTCGTGAAAATACGGGTTTTTCGGGGCCTCGCGTAACAGCGCATCCATCTTTTGGAGTGACGCGGCCGAATTGCCCGCAAGGTCGGTCGCAATGGCTTCGCCATAACGCGCGGCCAGCGAGACGCGATCATTCGGGAAGAGCCGTGCGACCGCCTGGGCACCGCCGGTATAGGCGGCGATCTTGGCGCGCATCAGATTGTGCCGCCTTTGCAGTGGCAACGGATCCGTCGCATCATAGTGGCGGCTCTTGCGCGCCAGTTCCTCAAGCAGCGCAATGCGTTCGCGTGGCAGCGGATGGCTGATCTGGTACTGGTCGACCTGAACGCCCGACAATGACAGACTTTGTGAAAACCGCTGGAACGTGGTCAGCATGCCGCGGATCGACTGTCCGGTGGCGTCAAGATAACGCGCGGCTGCCTGGTCGGCATTCATTTCCTCCGAGCGCCGGTAACTGAGCAGGCTGCGCTGGGCGAGGCCAGGGGTTGCCGTGATCAGGGCCCCACCGGCCCGTGCGCCCCCTGAATTCCCCGAGATGCTGCCCGCTGCAATTGCTCCTGCGCCAAGCAGGCCGCCGACAATGGCCATTGTCCGCGCCGCGGCGAGCTGTTCGCGCAGGCGCTGCTGATGGCCGCCGGCCAGATGGCCGGCCTCATGCGCCAGCACGCCGATGATCTCGTTGGGAACGACAGCCTGCATCAGCGCGCCGGTGTTGACGAAGATCCGCTGGCCGTTGACAAAGGCATTGAAGCTGCGGTCGTTGACCAGCACGATATCCACACGGTTCGCACTAAGCCCTGCAGCCTGCAGCACCGGCTTTGCGTAATCCTTGAGAAGAGTTTCAATCTCAGCGTCGCGCACCACGGCCACGCGTCCCTGCGCATTGGCCGGAACCGAGGCCGACGCGGCAACAAGAGCGGCGACAACGCTGCATGTAACCCGCTTGAGAAGGCCGGATCGGCCCTGTCGTTCGGAGCTGTGGGTTCTGGACAACTGCGCGCCGGTCTTGGCCATTGATCTGATTTTTCTCCACATGACAGTGAAAGGTAATGGCTAAGCCCCGAAATGCAATCGCAGAAACCCGCCAAAAGGCCATGGTGCCGCACTTGTGAAGGCCACGACAATCAGGCATTTGTGCGGCCAAGTCACCAATGTCAAATGCAAGCCCCGGAGCCGCCACAGTGACACTGACGCGCAAGCCATCGGTTGAACCCTTTCACGCCATGGATGTCCTGGCAGAAGCGACCCGCCTGAAGGCGCAGGGCAGGGATGTGATCTCCATGGCCGTCGGTCAGCCCGCGCACCCCGCACCGCGCGCCGCGCGCGACGCTGCAGCCCGGGCGCTTGAGCAGGGCAGGTTGGGCTATACCGATGCACTCGGCATTCAGAGCCTCAAGCAGGCTATCGCTCAACGTTACGCGCAGACCTACGGCCTCGAGATTGATCCCGCGCGGGTCGCAGTCACCACCGGCTCATCGGCAGGTTTCAATCTGGCGTTTTTGCAGCTGTTCAATCCCGGTGATGTGGTGGCGATCACAAGGCCGGGCTATCCCGCCTACCGCAACATTCTCTCAGCCCTGGGGCTGAGGGTCATGGAAATTCCCGTCGGACCCGAGACCGGTCATGCATTGACGCCGGAAGGCATCGAGCGCGCCGAGGCCGAGGCCGGCGTCCGCATTGCCGGTGTGCTGATTGCCAGTCCGGCCAATCCCACAGGCGCGGTCCACAGCCACGCTGCAATCGCACGCCTTGATACGTGGTGCGCCGACCGCGGCGTGGCTTTCATCTCAGATGAAATCTATCACGGCCTGACCTGGAGCGGCGAGGAGACTACCGCGCTCGCGGTGTCCGACAATGCGGTGATCATCAATTCGTTCTCGAAATATTTCTGCATGACCGGCTGGCGCATCGGCTGGATGATCCTGCCCGAGGATCTGATCCGGCCGGTCGAGTGCCTGGCTCAGAGCCTCTACATCAGCGCACCGGAACTCTCCCAGATCGCGGCCGAAGCGGCACTGTCGGGAACCGAGGAGATGGACGCGGTGTGCCAGGGCTATCAGCACAACCGCACGCTTCTGGCCAAACGCCTGCCGGAACTGGGTCTGCCCTTCGCAGCCCCTATGGATGGTGCCTTCTACGCCTGGGTGGATGTGTCGGCCCACACGAATGATTCCATGGCCTTCGCCCGTCAGATGCTTGCCGAGATTCATGTGGCGGCGACACCTGGCCGCGACTTTGATCCTGTCGATGGTGCACGGTTCATGCGCTTTTCCTATGCGGGAAGCCATGACGAGATGGAAACCGTGCTCGATCGCATCGAAACCTGGATTGGCAGGCGATGAAAGATGGAGCAAAGACTGAGGTCGAGTTTGACATCCTGACAGAACGAACCCGCATGCGGCGCCATTCCATTGCCGACTTTGATCACTCCGCGGCGCTCTGGAGTGACGCCAATGTTGTCCGTTACATCTCCGGCAAACCGTCGACACGCTCAGAATCCTGGTCGCGGCTGCCGCGTTACATCGGCCACTGGCAGGCGCTGTCTTTCGGCTATTGGGTGGTCGAGGACCGCAAGACCGGGCAGTTTCTGGGGGAAGTCGGCCTGGCGGACTATAAACGCGACATGACTCCGTCACTCGAACCTTGGCCCGAGATCGGATGGGTGCTGGCTACACATGCCCACGGACGCGGTCTTGCGAGCGAGGCAGTTGCTGCTGTGCTTGAGTGGAGCGACACCAATCTGGCTGCAGAGCAAACCGTGTGCATCATTGATCCCGAGCACCCGGCATCACTTCGCGTTGCGGCCAAGAACGGCTTCGTCTATCGCTGCGATGGTGAGATCGGCGGCAGCCCTGTTGTGGTCATGGCGCGGTTGAAGCCGGCCATCTGACCACACCAAAAACGCCTTTCTTTAAACTCCCAAACAAAAACGGCCGCCTTTCGGCGACCGCTTCAACTTCAAATGCTTGCTGGTCTTAGAAGAACCCACGCTTCTGCCACCAGCCGCCCTTCTTGGGCTTTTCAGCCTCTTCAGGCTTCTCGGAAGACGACGTCACAACCGGTTCGCTTGCGATTGCGTCGAGATTGGTGCGGTTGCGCCGGTCTTCTTCCGGCTTTCCGGAGTCCTCGTCATCAGCCGCAACCGCATCCTCGCTCACCACAGGCGCCGCAGCAGCGGTTTCAGCTTCGACAGGCGCGGTGTCATCGGCGGCTTCGGCAGTTTCATCACCAGCTTCGACACTTGCTGCTTCTTCGGCGGCTTTCGCCGCTTCATCAGCTGCTATCTGCGCCTTGGTGCGTCGCCGCTTGCGGGCAGGTTTCTTTTCGGCCTCCGGCTCTGGCTCAACCTGCAACGGATCTGTGTCAGCGTCAGATGATGCCGCGGCGTCATGCTCGGTTTCAGGCATCGCCTCTGGGGCCGTGGCATCTGCCTCGGAAGCCGGTGCTTCGCCGGACGCGGTATCACCATCGGTCTGGGCGTCGCTGCCTGCCTGGTTTCCATCCTCGCGGTTGCGGCGTCCACCGCGCTTGCCACGACGGCGGCGTTTGCCGCGGCGCTCGCCGTCACCATCCGAACCGGTCTCACCCTGTTCGCGATCAGCCAGACTTTCGCCGTCCGCATCTCCATCGCTTGACACAGCGTCATCGGAGGCGGCGGCGCGCTCGTCACCATTGCCGTTTTCACCCTCGGACTTGCGCCCGCCACGCCGGCGCCGTCGGCGGCGCTTGCGGCCGGAGCCGTCCTCGCCGTGGGACTCCTGCGCCTCCGAGGCGTCACCGTTCTCGTCGGTATCCTCCGCATCGTCGAGTGGGATCTCCGGATCGTCGTCATCTTCAGGGTAGAGCGGAGAGTTGACGGTGATGTGGTCGATGTTGACCGGCTTGTCGACGGCAGCACCCCGGTCGATGGCGAAATGATTGGCGCCCACGGTTTCGTCGGCAGAGAAACTTATCGCGACGCCAAATCTGTTTTCGAGATCGACAACCGTGTCACGCTTGTGATTGAGCATGTAGAGAGCGGTATCACCGGTGGTGCGCACGATGATGTCGTGCGTGGTGTTCTTGAGCAGATACTCTTCGACACCGCGCAACACATGCAGGGCGACCGAAGACTGCGAACGGATGTGGCCGTTGCCGCCGCATGTCGGGCAGATCTGCATGGTGCTTTCCAGCACCGAGGCTCTGATGCGTTGGCGCGACATCTCCAGAAGCCCGAAATGCGAAATCCGTCCGACCTGAATCCGGGCGCGGTCGTTTTTCAGGCAATCCTTCATCCGCTTTTCGACCGCACGATTGTTGCGGTTTTCTTCCATGTCGATGAAGTCGATCACGATCAGGCCGGCCAGGTCGCGCAGGCGGAGCTGGCGCGCAACTTCGTCTGCCGCTTCCAGATTGGTCTGCAGCGCGGTGTCTTCAATCGAATGCTCTCGGGTTGAGCGCCCAGAGTTCACGTCGATCGCAACCAACGCTTCGGTCTGGTTGATGATGATGTAGCCACCCGATTTCAGCGTCACCTGCGGCTGCAGCATACGGTCGAGCTGGGCTTCGATGCCGGAGCGGGCAAAGATCGGATGAAGATCGCGGTAGGGCTGAACCACCTTGGCGTGGCTCGGCATCAGCATCTTCATGAAATCCTTGGCTTCCCGGTAGCCTTCTTCCCCGGAAACCACGATCTCGGAAATATCCTTGTTGTAGAGGTCGCGGATCGAACGCTTGATCAGGCTGCCTTCCTCATAGACCAGGCTCGGCGCCGTTGATTGCAGCGTCAGATTGCGCACATTCTCCCAAAGCCGCATCAGATACTCGAAGTCGCGCTTGACTTCGACCTTGGTGCGGTTCGCGCCGGCGGTGCGCAGGATAACGCCCATGCCCTGCGGAACTTCCAGTTCGCGTGCGATTTCCTTGAGGCGTTTGCGGTCGGGAAGGTTGGTGATCTTGCGCGAAATACCACCGCCACGTGCGGTGTTCGGCATCAGCACCGAATAACGGCCTGCCAGCGAAAGATAGGTTGTCAGTGCAGCGCCCTTGTTGCCACGTTCTTCCTTGACCACCTGGACAAGAAGGATCTGGCGACGCTTGATGACTTCCTGGATGCGATACTGCTTGCGCGGCTTGCGTTGCGGACGGGCCGGCAGCTCTTCCTGGGCATCTTCGGAGCCGACCGACTCCACATCGTCGTCGTCGGAATTGCCATTGTCATCGGAGCTCTTGCCGTCATCGTCGTTGCGGCTCTTGCGGCGGCGACGCGGGGCGGGTTCGGAGACTTCGTCAGCCTCCACATCAGCGGCCATCTCGGTTGGCTTGTCGTCGTCCTTGTCGTTCGAGTTCTGATCGCCGTCGCTTTCGCCGCTACCGTCACTGGCAGTCTCGGCAGAATTGGCTGCAATCTCAGTTCCGAGGCCACCGGTTTCGGCTTCCGGCGTGACCTCTGCCTCGCTAGCCGCAGCTTCGCCAGTCACAGCCTCGGCAGTCGCGGTTTCTTCAGTGCCGGCGTTTGCCGTTTCATCGGTGTTCTTCTTACCGCGCCGGCTGCGTCGTGGCCGCGATTTCGGCTCTTCTGCGTCGTCACCAGCTTCTGACTCGTCCTTTGCCTTCGCCTTGTCCTTGTCTTGCGACTTGGATCTGGACTGGCGCTTTGGCTTTGATTTGGGCGCTTCCGGCTCGTCGGAGCTGTCGAAGTCAGGGTCATCGGCCGCGTCTTCTGCCTCAGCCTGAAGCAGCGCCTGCCGGTCGGCGAGGGGAATTTGATAATAATCGGGGTGGATTTCGGAGAAAGCCAGAAATCCGTGACGGTTGCCGCCATAGTCGACAAAGGCTGCCTGCAGCGAGGGTTCCACGCGGGTAACCTTGGCCAGGTAAATGTTGCCACGCAGCTGTTTCTTGTGCTGCGATTCGAAGTCGAATTCCTCTATGCGGTTTCCACGAACGACAACGACGCGAGTCTCCTCGGGATGGGAGGCGTCGATAAGCATTTTTTCTGCCATTGAGTATGAGCTCCTCGGCGCGCACGCAGTAGCAAGCCCCTAAATTCCGGAAACCGGTGCAGGGGAGAGCGATCGTGGCATGTGCCGGATGAAAGAGATTCCGGAGCTTGGGCTTGGGCGATGCATGGCGGGGCTAAAGCTGGGACGCAAGACGCCCCGGGCCTGTTCACACTGTCGGTAATCCGTTTTTGCACCATAAGAGCCGGCCGGAAATTCATTTTCGTATAGTCCTTGCGGACCGATGGAAGTCCCGTTTGGGACGAGCGGCTGAATTGCCGCGAAGGTTGTGGCGAAAAATAAGTCTTCGCCTGGTTTGATCAGTTTGCTGGCCATTTTGCGAAGAAGGGTTTTTCTGCCTCGCCGCATTTTCGGCCATATTGCCTTTGATGAGCGCACCTAACGGTCTCCAATAAAGGAGCCTGAGTCGATGGCTCTTGGGAAGGGTTTCAAAGGACGACGGATGAGCCGCGCTCCTGGCGCCGTGGACCCTTTCTAGGGCGGCGGCCGGAGGGGTGACGGATCTATCCCGTCAAAACACTTTCCCAAATACCGCTTTTATGAGGTGCTGACCTGTCTGGCAAGCTCAAAACGTTTCTTCCTTCAGCGATGCTTTGTACAAGACGACATGCATGTTCCGCTGCGGAAGGAGGGCCAAATCCGCCTCGCAATCAACTTGGTAAATGCATGTTAACCATGTTTGTTCAGGATCGCCGGGGGTGTAAAACTGCGAATCGCACCGGTTATGAGTTGCACCCGGCGTTGAAACCCACGCAACCGAAAGAAGGCAAGGTCAGGCAATTGCTAGGTGCTGCAAGTTTCCAGCAGGTCGCAGGGTGGGGGGCGGCAACCGTGTGTCGAGCCGGTAGCGTGTGTCTGCTGCTACTGCTGCTGCTGGCGCCTGGCGCCCGCGCCGATCCGGCTGCGAGCCCGGCAACCAGCGATGCATTGGTGGCCGTTGCCGCGCGGATGGTCGGTGACGACAACCGTGTTCGCCTGGTGCTCGAATTCCAGCAGGAGCCGGACTTTGCAATTCGCTACCTCAAAGCGCCGGATCGCGCGGTCATTGAGCTGCCTGAGACCGTATTTGCCTTTGACAAATCCACTCTGGCCGGACGTGGCCTGGTGTCTGCTGTGCGATACGGGGCGGCGGGCAAGGGCAGGGCGCGTATTGTGCTCGATTTGAACAAGCCGGCCCGTCTTGAGCTCGCGCAGACGGGGGACGAGGCGAATGGTGCTCTCCATCGCCTGGTCTTTGACGCCATAACGGTCGATGAGAGCGAGTATCTGGATCAGGTCGCAGAGACGGTCTGGACTCTGCTTGACGGCGACGGGACAGAGCAGGCCAGTGCGGGCGATGTGTCCGGCGCACTCAATATCGTCATTGATCCCGGTCATGGGGGCATTGACGGAGGAGCTGAAGGGCCTGCCGGGACAATGGAAAAGAACGTCACACTTGCCTTTGCCCAGGCCTTCAAGGAGTCGCTGGAGGCCGAAGGCGGGATCAACGTGAGCTTGACCCGGACCGAAGACAAGTTCCTGTCGCTTTCAGCGAGGGTGCGCATGGCGCGTGATGCTGATGCTGATCTTCTGGTCTCGCTGCACGCCGATTCCATCCGAATCAAGAGCTTGCGAGGAGCGACCGTTTACACGCTCTCCGACAAGGCCTCGGACGCGATGGCCCGGGCGCTTGCGAATCAGGAGAATGCCGCTGAGGAAATCGTTGGCGTCAAACTCGACGGTGCGGCTGAAGGCGTCGCGGCAATCCTGGTTGACTTGGCCAGAACCGAAACACGTGTCTTCTCAACAGGACTGGCGCAGCAGGTTATCAATTCCTTCGAGGGTCAGGTCAGACTGATCAACAATCCGCACCGCTATGCCGGCTTCCGGGTGCTGCAAGCACCTGATGTGCCGTCCGTGCTCATTGAGCTTGGTTATCTATCCAACCGGGACGACGAAGAAATGCTCAATGACGAGGATTGGCAGGAAAAGACCGCAAAACTTCTGGCCCAATCGGTTGTGAAATATCGACAAACCATATTGGCGGGCCGGAAATGAGCATTTTGATGTCAATGTCGCGATGGGCGGCGCTCACCGGGTGTGATAGATTGGCAACGACGAGTCCGGCAAACAGCGCGACGGGAACGAAACCCAAATTAGGCCCTATTTTCCGCACATTGTCCGGGCTAACCGATGTCGACATGCCCGTGTGTCGAGCAGGAGCGTTGCGCTTATTGACAACACAGGTGTCCCGCTTGGCCGGGTCAACAAGAACACAAACGGCAGCTGACTGATGATACGACTGATTGGATACTTCTTTGGAATCGGGACCGTGATGTTTCTCATCGTGGCAGCCGGGGTCGCCTGGTACATCGGAGACGTCTCGAAAGACCTGCCGGATTACGAAGTCCTCAACAGCTACGAGCCTCCGGTGACCACAAGAGTGCATGCCGCGTCTGGTGAACTTATGGCGGAGTATGCGCGCGAAAGACGGCTGTTTCTGCCGATTCAGGCCATTCCCGACCGGGTGAAAGCGGCATTCTTGTCGGCTGAAGACAAGAACTTCTATCGCCACCCGGGCGTTGATCCGGTGGGCCTTACACGCGCGGTCATCAACAATATCCGCACCGGCGCCCGTCAGGGTGCTTCCACGATCACCCAGCAGGTGGCCAAGAACTTCTTGCTTTCTTCCGATCAGACCTATGAGCGCAAGATCAAGGAGGCAATCCTCTCATTCCGGATCGAGCAGGCCTATTCCAAGGACCGGATTCTGGAGCTTTATCTCAACGAAATTTTCTTCGGTCTCAATTCCTACGGCATTGCCGGAGCCGCGCTCACCTATTTCAATAAATCGGTCAATGAGCTGACCATTGCCGAGACGGCCTATCTTGCAGCCCTTCCCAAGGCGCCAAACAACTATCATCCGTTCCGCCACACCGAGCGCGCGATCGAGCGCCGCAACTGGGTGATCGACCGTATGGTCGAGAACGGCTATGTCAGCGCCGAGGATGGAGCCGAGGCCAAGGCCCAGCCGCTCGATGTGGTTCCGCGGCGTGGTGGTTCCTATCTCTTTGCATCGGAGTATTTCGCCGAGGAAGTGCGTCGCGAAATGATCGACCGCTATGGCAATGATGCGCTTTATGAGGGCGGATTGTCGGTCCGCACCACGCTTGACCCCAGGCTTCAAGCTTTGGCACGCAAGGCGTTGCAAAAGGGCCTGATCAATTATGACGAGCGCCGTGGTTTCCGCGGTCCGGTGGCCAAGCTCGATATGAGCGCAGACTGGGGCGAGCAACTCGCCGAAGTCGATCCCTTGCGCGACGTGCCTGAATGGACGGTCGCCGTGGTTCTCTCCGCCACTGATGATGCCGTTGATGTCGGCCTCCGTCCTGGCCGGGAAGCCAGCGGTGCAGTGTCTGCCGACCGCCCGACCGGAACCATTCTTGCCGAAGACATGAAATGGGCGTTCCGCCTCAACATTGCCGGAGATGACCGCCGCAACGTGAAATCCGCAGCCGAGGTGCTCAACCCGGGCGATGTGGTGTATGTTGAAACGATCGAGGTCGAGGGCGAGCAGCGTCTCCGCTTGCGTCAGCCTCCGAAAGTCCAGGGTGCGCTTGTCGCCATGGATCCGCACACCGGTCGAGTGCTCGCGATGGTGGGCGGCTTCTCCTTCGCCCAGTCCGAGTTCAATCGCGCCACCCAGGCCCAACGTCAGCCCGGTTCTGCCTTCAAGCCGTTCGTCTATGCGGCGGCGCTCGACAATGGTTACACGCCGGCGTCGGTGGTTCTCGATGCACCCGTCGAGATCGTCTCCGGTGGCGAATTGTGGAGGCCTAAAAATTATGGCGGCGGTTCCGCCGGTCCATCGACATTGCGCCTGGGCATTGAACGCTCGCGCAACCTGATGACCGTACGCCTGGCCCAGGATATGGGTATGAACCTGGTTGCCGAATATGCGGAACGGTTTGGTATTTATGACAATATGCTGCCGGTCTTGGCGATGTCGCTGGGTTCGGGCGAGACCACCGTGATGCGGATGGTGTCGGCCTATTCGGTGCTCGCAAATGGCGGCAAACAGATCAAGCCATCTTTGATCGACCGTATTCAGGACCGCTATGGCAGGACCATTTTCAAACACGAAGAGCGGACCTGCGACGCCTGTGTGGCAACGGCCTGGCTGTCACAGGAAGAGCCCGAGGTTGTCGATACCCGTGAACAGGTGCTCGACCCGATGACCTCCTATCAAATAACCTCGATGATGGAAGGCGTGGTGACCCGTGGTACGGCTGCCAGCAAGGTCAATCTCGACCGGCCGACCGCTGGCAAGACCGGTACCACCAATGAGGAAAAAGATGCCTGGTTCGTTGGCTACACTGCCGATCTGGTAGCTGGTGTCTTCATCGGCTTCGACACGCCGACCCCGATGGGGCGTGGCTCGACCGGCGGCGCGCTGGCAGCACCGGTGTTCAACGAGTTCATGCAGGCTGCCCTTGAGGGAACCCGCCCGGCCGATTTCCGCGTTCCGGAAGGCATGAAGCTGATCGCGATCAACCGCAAGACCGGCATGCAGGCATTCGAAGGCGAGGCGGGAGTGATCATGGAAGCGTTCAAGCCGGGCACCGGGCCGTCCGATGTCTATTCTGTGATCGGGCTTGATGACTATTCCATTGGCGATGCCATCACCAACATTTCGCCGCAGGCCAACCAGGCCGTGGTCAATGGTGTCGGCGGTCTTTACTAAGCTCGGCCAGCGCTTCCATCAGGGCCAATCTCACGGCTTTACATCATTGGATGCCGCCCTTATGGTCCGCCCGCTTTGCCCCATCGCTGAGGCGATTCAATCAGATGGAAAGTTGATCAATGCGTGCAGAAACCCAGGTCGTTGTCGACGAAATCAAGCAGGCCGTAAGCCTGCTGAGGAGGCATCTTTGACTGGGATCCTGCTCTAAAACGTCTCGAGTGGCTCAACGCCAAGGCTGAAGATGCGTCGATCTGGGATGATCCGCAGGAAGCCCAGAAGCTGATGCGTGAACGCCAGCAGCTTGAAGATTCGATCAACGGCCTCAAACGCACGGAAGCGCAACTTTCCGACAACCTCGAGCTCATCGAAATGGGTGAGGAAGAGGGGGATGACGATATCGTGCGTGAGGCCGAGGCGGCGCTCAAGGAATTGCGCGCGGATGTGACCAAACAACAGATTGAATCGCTGCTGTCAGGCGAGGCCGATGCCAACGATACCTATCTCGAAGTGCACTCCGGCGCAGGCGGCACCGAGAGCCAGGACTGGGCCAACATGCTGTTGCGCATGTACACCCGCTGGGCCGAACGCCGCGGCATGAAGGTGGAGTTGCTCGAAATCCATGATGGTGAAGAAGCCGGCATCAAATCTGCTACGCTCCTGATCAAGGGTCACAACGCCTATGGCTGGCTCAAGACCGAATCCGGAGTCCACCGGCTGGTTCGGATTTCGCCTTACGACAGCCAGGCACGCCGTCACACCTCGTTTTCGAGCATCTGGACCTATCCGGTGATCGACGATTCGATCGATGTCGAGGTCAGCGAGAGCGAGTGCCGCATTGACACCTACCGCGCATCGGGCGCCGGCGGTCAGCACGTCAACACCACCGATTCCGCGGTGCGCATCACCCATATCCCGACCGGTATTGTGGTGCAGTGCCAGCAGGAGCGTTCGCAACACAAGAACCGGGCCAAGGCCTGGGACATGCTGCGCGCCCGCATTTACGAGGCGGAGCTGAAGAAGCGCGAAGAGGCGGCCAACGAGGAAGCGGCCTCGAAGACCGAAATCGGCTGGGGCCACCAGATCCGTTCCTATGTCCTGCAGCCCTACCAGCTGGTCAAGGATCTGCGCACTGGAACTGAAAGCACCAGCCCGCAGGATGTGCTGGACGGAAAGCTCGATCCGTTCATGGAAGCAGCGCTGGCCCAGCGCGTCTATGGCGGCGGTGAAGAGGTTGCCGATATCGACTGACCAGTCTGACATGCTTTGACGGGTCTGCAAACAGGTTTAAATCGAGCGGCTATCGCGTCAGGGCCGAGCGGATCAGGCCAAATCCAGCGAGCGCGAACAGCCCCGCCACCACGCCTTCGATCCATCGCCGCGAGCGGCGGTATCCGGCCATAAAGCCCGGAAGCGAGAATGTCAGTGCATATCCTGCATAATTGACAACGCCGAGGCTGATGCAGAACAGCGTGGCAACCGCCACAGCATACGGTCCGGTGTCTTGTCCAAGTCCCATCGAAAGGGCAGCCATCCAGGCGACCACGGCTTTTGGATTGGACAGGTTGAGCAGCAAACCGCGCCAGAACCAGCGTCCCGTTGTTGTCCTTACCTGCATCTCCGCATTGCTTTGCGCTGCGGAACGACCTGATTGTATTGCCAGCCACAGCAGATACGCACCGCCGAGTAGCTTGAGCAGTGTCAGGAGAGTGGTCGTGCTTTGCAGAATCACGCCCAGACCGGTGGCCGCCACCATACCCCAGAAAGCCAACCCGACAGAAAGGCCAAGGCCGAAGAGCAAGCCAGGCCTGCGGCCGGAATGCATGGCCACGGTCGCAACCGCGATATTGGCTGGGCCTGGCGACACGGTGACAATGAAGAATGCGACCGCAATGGCCAGGTAGCTGTCAAAACCTTCCACCGGGTTCCCCTTGCCGTTGTTGCACCGGAAACCAAGCATGCGATGCAGCTTCATGAAAATGCAACCCCGAAAGCGGCGGCACTGTCTCAAAGCTTCAGTTGCTCGATTTCTCCACCACGATGTCGCCGAACTCGTCGACGAACAACGCCCAGGTCTGCGGTTCCGTCGCGCTCGGGTCGGTCTTGAGATAGATGAAAGCAGAGAACCCATGCTGGCTTGCGGTGCCGGTGGAATCTTCGGGCCTGATATCGGTGACATAGGCACCCAACGCATTGATTTCCTCAAGGCCGATCGACAACGCGAGTTGCGGGCCTTCAGGTGTCAGGGCGATCTGATGAAGTTCGACCAGTGAACGGTTGTCTTCCCCGCGTATGGCGACCAGGCGGTAGTAGCCACGTCGTGTGGTGGTTGGCGCTGTTTCGGTGGTGCTGTCGCCTTTCCCGGATGCCTCTCCGTCGGCATCGCCTTGCGGTGCCGACGCCTCTTCCCAAAAGCCGCCGCTGGTGACGAACAGAACCCGCTCGTTGAGGCTCTGGGCAATGCCGTCGGCATCCTGGGCGAGGGCGTGAGCCACCGCGCCTGTTGCCAGACCGACGAGGACAATCAGAACTTTCGGAGCAAGCGGGGGCATGGAAAATTCCTTGCGGGTTAGCCTGAACCGTTCAGTAGAGAAACTGTTCGGCCAGGATGCGGTCATTCCAGGAGTGGCTGGAATCGGTCAGGATGCGCGCGGTCATGTCCTTGGATTCTGCCACCTCGACCCGGGTCACCGATTTGACTTCATTGTGATCGGCAACCGCGTTCACCGGCCGCTTCTCCGGTTCCAGCACATCCATTGTAACGGTGACCTTGTTAGGCAGAAGCGCCCCGCGCCAGCGCCGGGGCCGAAACGGGCTCACGGGTGTGAGCGCCAGCAATTGCGCATCAAGCGGCAGGATCGGTCCATGGGCCGACAGATTATAGGCGGTCGAGCCTGCAGGTGTTGCCACCATGATGCCGTCGCAGATCAATTCTTCCATCCGTTCCTGGTCATCGATGGAAAGGCGCAGCTTGGCTGCCTGATAACTTTGCCTGAGAAGCGAGACCTCGTTGATCGCAAGCGCCATGTGGGTCGCACCGTTTGCATCCGTGGCGGTCATTTCCAGCGGGCGAATGGTGTTCTCCACCGCCGCATCAATACGATCAGGGAGGTCCGTGTCGGAATAGTCATTCATCAAGAAGCCGATAGACCCTCGGTTCATGCCATAGACCACGCGGCCGCTGTTCATTTCGTCGTGCAATGTCTGCAGCATGAAACCATCGCCGCCAAGGGCCACGACAACATCGGCTTCGCCCGACCTTGCATTGCCGTAAAGTGCTGCAAGATGCTGTGCCGCCGCCTGGGCGTCCGGCGTGTTTGAAGCGATGAAACTGAATTTGCGTGTCATGAACTCTGGACCTGCTCCCACTTGAGGTCAGACAATGGCGATTGCGGGGGGGCGTTGCAAGGGTGCCCGCCGGTTGAAATGTGAGGATGCGGCAGCATGGGGTGCGGATCTGGCGAGCGGAAAATTAAGTTCCGAGGGCTTAGGGGGCAGTTGGATCTCAGTGCACACGAGGGGTTTTTGTGGGGGCGCGGCTTAGCAGCACCGGCCCAGCCACCAGGGCGAGGGAAACCACATTGTAAAGCGCGTTCATCGGCGCACCGGCCATGATCGAGCCGATGCCATCAAGCACGAACCATACCCCAGCCGAGATCAGGATCATGCGCCCGCCGATAGCGCGGTTCTGAGCATAAACGTCCCGGGCCAGAAGGTAGATCATGCAGGCCCAGCCAGCCAGAACGCCGCCGGATATGCCGGTCATCAGCCGTGTCTCTTCTGCGTCAAGTGTTTGCACGCCATTAAGCGGCCAGAACGCAAGGTCGACAAACATCTCCATTGTCGCGCGCAGCGGGGTAAACACCGAGAGCACCATGAGCACGCCAAATCCGAATATGAGAAGAGCCGCGCTCTTGAGCAGCAATATGCTTGTTTGGTGGGTCATCGTGACAATTCCTTCCGAGATGATCAGGTCCTGGTAATCCGGATACATTTTCCTTTGGATGTGGCGGTTTTCCACCTGATATGTGGGCGATGCAATTACCTCCCAGGTAAGTGTTTTGCGTTCAGGATCGGCTATGGTGTGAACGAATGAATTGGAGGTTTGAGCATGCGGGATGCGGCATTCGGCTCTGTATTGAAGGATTGGCGGGGACGGCGGCGGCTCAGTCAGCTTGATCTCGCGCTTGATGCCGACATATCTGCGCGCCATCTTTCGTTCCTTGAGACAGGGCGCTCAAAGCCGAGCCGGGCCATGGTGATGAAACTGTGCGAACGGCTGGACGTGCCTCTGCAGGCGCGCAACCAGTTGCTCACCTCCGCCGGTTTGTCGCCGCAATACGAAACCCGTCCGCTTGATGATGCACACATGCAGCCTGTCCGCCAGGCTCTTGATTGGATGCTCGAGCGGCATCTGCCTTATCCGGGGTTTGCGCTTGACCGGCATTGGCGCATCGTCAAGCTCAATGCGGTTGCAACGATGTTGTTCGGCGCAGCCGGTCTTGGTGCCGGAGACAGCTTGCTCGATGCGCTGATCGACAATCAGGCGATGATTGACAGCATCGAGAACATCGATGAGGTTCGTCATCACATGCTGGCCCGTCTGGCAACCGAAGCAGCGCATTTCGGCCAGGACCCCGTGCTCAATTCAGCCCGTGAGCGCCTTTTGCAGTGTTTCGGCGACCAGTCCCGTTCCGGAGCCGAAGCGCCGCCGGTTGAGGCGGCCGGGCAAAGCTCGCCCGTTGTCGCCACAATCTACCGTGCCGGCCGCATGCACCTGTCTCTGTTTTCCACGATTTCGCACTTCGGCACCGCCGAGGATATTGCCTTGTCCGAACTCCGGGTGGAGCTGTTGTTTCCTGCCGACGACGCCAGCCGGTCCGCACTGGAAGCCATGATGGCGGCTAGCGTGACCGAGCGATCATAAGCCAGAGACGGGTGGCTTGGCGTGGGTAGTTGCCTGGCCGGTCAACTCTCGTAGCGCGTGCTGCCACGCCGTCCGATCTCCAGCGGCAGATCCATCACCAGAGGCTGGTGAGCACGCAAGGCGCAGGATTTTCGCGGACAGAGATGGCAGTTGATGCCGATCGGGGCGTAAAGGTCCGGATCGTCGAGCTTGAAACTCTGGGCATAGCCGATCCTTTGTGCGTGCCGTGCCTCGCACCCAAGCGCCACCGCAAGCCGCCGGTCCTGCGCCGCACGGTGGAAGACCGGTCGATTGGCGGTGCGGCTGATGGTGAAGAAGCGCTCGCCGTCCGGAAGCTCCACGAATTGCGGCAAGGTGACATCCGGGGTCCTTAAGGCGGCATGCACATCCCATCGCGGGCAGGCGCCGCCATGCTCGGCCAGCATGAAGGAGGTGGCGTTGAAGCGTTTGGACACGTTGCCCGCACGATCGACCCTTAGGAAAAAGAACGGCACACCCAGGGCGCCTTCGCGCTGCATCGTTGTCAGCCGGTGGGCGACTTGCTCGTAAGAAGCGCCGAACCGCGCTGCCAGCAGATCGAGATCATATTTCGAGGTTTCCGCGGCCGACAGAAAGTCCTCATAGGGCATCATCAGCGCAGCAGCGAAATAGTTCGCCAGCTCTGCCTGCAAGCGTGCGTGGCCGCGCGCCTCGGGCAGGGCGGCCCGCTCCATGTAGAGGGCTATTGTGTCCGTTGCCTCGATCAAACCCAGTACATGGGCGATCTGAAACACCCGGTTCTGGTGATCAAGCGCCTCGGAAAGTACAAGCACGCGTTCAGATCCGTCGTAGATCCGCAGGGAATCCCCGATTTCGGCGATTGTGCCCAGCCTGATCGTGACGCCGAAACGCTGCGACAGCCGCGATTTGAGCATGCCGTAGGTGTCATCGACCGAAAACGCCACATCGTAGCGGATTTTCTCCGCAGCACTTTCCAGTTCGGGGAAATGGTTTCGATTGCGCCGGAAAAAGTCATGAATGGTGCTTTCCGGCGACGTGATGATCAGTTCCGTCTCCCGGGGTTTTGATTTCTGCCACATCATTTTTTCAAGCAACTGCCGGTAAGCCCCGTGCAATGTCAGGAAAGCATCGGCAAGACCGGGTGCATGATCGAGACTGGAGCGCAGTTCCTGAAGGTCCGGTCCGTTTTCACGAAACAGCGGATCGCGAAGCGCTTGCCGCAGATCGGCCAGTCTGGCCCCGCCATCTTCCTTGAGTAGATCCCGCCAGTCGACGCCATAGGATTCCGTCAGCTTGACAAGCATTTGAACCGACAGGCTGCGCTGGTTGTTTTCCAGCAAGTTGATATAGGCCGTACTCACTGCAAGTGTTGCGGCCATTTCCGACTGGGTTTGTCCTCGCTCTCGGCGAAGCGTTCTAAGTCGTGGCCCAACAAGAACTTTCTTCAACGGCTAAATCCAGGAAAGTTTACTGTTTAACATATTAGCACATAGTGAACTTTACTAGCAACACATTCACACGAATTTTCGTGAAATTCATGCGTGCTACGCTAGTCTCTTAGCAACCAGTGGGAGAAGGCGAAGGCCGCGCCGCTGGGAGATGTCCGGAAACTGAGGGGCGTTCGGACGGTATCAACGGGAGATGAAACCATGACCAACGCATTTGCACGCGCATTCTCACGCCGCCATACTCTGGCTCTCGCAGCAGCTGCCGGATTTGCAGCCACCATGTCGTCAACCGTCCCGGCATTGGCCTCCGATTGGGAACCCAACAAGCCGGTGGAAATGGTCATCATGGCCGGTTCCGGCGGTGGTGCCGATCGTCTTGCCCGCCTGTTCCAGGCCATCATCCAGGAAGAAAAGCTGTCAAAAATGCCGTTGATCCCCGTTAACAAGGGCGGTGGATCGGGCGCTGAGGCGCTGCGCTACATGGTTGATAAGGCCGGCGACCCGCACATCATCATGGCAACACTCAACAGCTATTACACCACACCGCTGCGCAGCGATATCGGAGTCGACATCGAAGAGTTCACGCCGCTGGCGCGGATGGCCCTCGACACCTTCGTTCTCTGGGTCAACGCGGACAGCGGGATCACCACGCTTGATGAATATGTCGCCGCGGTGAAGGCCGCCGATGGCACGTTCAAGATGGGCGGGACCGGCAGCGGCCAGGAAGACAGCCTTGTCACAGCCATGATGGAGCGCGAATTCGGCCTCAAATTCACCTATGTGCCGTTCAATGGCGGTGGTGCCGTTGCCAAGGCGGCGGTCGGAGGCCACATCGATTCCACCGTCAACAATCCGTCCGAGGCCATGGGCTTCTACAAGGCCGGCAAAATGCTTCCGATTGCGGCGTTCACGTCGGAACGCATCCCCAGCCTGCCTGATGTGCCCACCATGGCCGAACTTGGTCACGAGCTTGAATACACCATGCAGCGCAGTTTCGTTGCGGCTCCGGGAATGCCTGCGGAAGCCGCCAGCTATTACATCTCGATGTTGGAGACGCTGAGCAACTCCGAGCGCTGGCAGACCTACATGGCCGACAATGCGCTTCAGGGTGATTTCCTCGCAGGCGAGGAACTGCAGGCCTATTTTCTGGCCGAACGTCAGAAGCATGCGGATCTTCTTGGCTCGATGAGCAACTGAACGCCCACTCACGGTCGTCTCATGCGCCCGGGATCTGGCGCGCGGCATCAGCCCGCGCGCCATTGCCTTGGCGGAAGTTGAACTCGCCTGGGGATGTGACATGCGCAGAGCCGAAAGCCTGATTGCGTTGGGATTGATGGCGCTTGCCGCTTACTTCATGTGGCATGCCACCGTGTTGCCGATCGGCTGGACCGAAGGGGCAGGGCCTGGCGGTGGGGCATTTCCGTTCTGGCTTTCCGCATTGATGCTTGTGTCGTCTGGTGTGGTGTTTGCCCGCTCGGTGCTCGCCGGGGGCGCGCAAACGCTGTTCTTCAAATCCGAAACCTTTCGGTCGGTGGTGCTGGTGGTGGTTGCACTGTCCGTAACTGTCGCAGTGATGCCCTGGGTTGGGGCCTATGTGGCGCTTGCGGCCTTCATGGTCTGGTATCTGCGGTTCTTTGGCGAACAAGGGTGGGGACTGACTGTCATCCTGACAGTCTCGACTCTTGTGTTCTTGTTCTTCTTTTTCGAGGTGACGCTGAAAATCCTGTTGCCCAAGGGCTGGACCGAGCCGCTGTTCATCCCGCTCTACGCCATCTTTTTTTAAGGACCGCGCCATGGATGTGATGTCACTTCTTGCCGATGGTTTTGCGGTTTCGCTGCAGCCCTTCAACCTTTTCATCGTCATTGCCGGGGTGACGGTCGGCATCTTCATTGGTGCGATGCCGGGGTTGGGCTCTGTCAACGGTGTGGCGATCGTGCTGCCGCTGACATTCATTGTGCCGCCGAGTTCAGCAATTATTCTGCTGTGCGCGATCTATTACGGCGCGATGTATGGCGGTGCCATATCATCCATTCTTCTGGGCATTCCGGGCGCGTCTACCGCGGTCGCCACGACTTTTGACGGGCGGCCCATGGCGCTCAACGGGCAGGCGGGTCTTGCCCTGATCGCCGCTGCCGTGGCGTCCTTTGCCGGCGGCACGGTTTCGGTCATCCTGTTCACACTGTTTGCCATCCCGCTGGCCGATCTTGCTCTGGCCTTCGGTCCTGCAGAGGAGTTCGCGCTGGTGCTGCTCGCCTTCACCACCTTTGTCGGACTTGGCGGCGATGACGCGTTCAAGGCCATCATCATGATCACGCTTGGCCTGGTTCTGTCGACCGTGGGCCTCGATCTGATCTCCGGCAATCCACGGCTCATCTTTTTCGACGAGCCCGGCTTCTATTCAGGCATTTCCTTCCTGGTGCTTGCCATCGGCGTTTATGGGGTGGGCGAGGTGTTGTGGACCCTGGAGAACACAAAGAAGGACCAGCAAGTGACCTCCGCGCGGGTCACGTTTGCCGAGATCATCAAGGGCTTCAAGCTGCTTGGGCGGTTCTGGAAAAGTTCGTCCATCGGCTCGTTTCTGGGGTTCTTCGTGGGGCTCTTGCCCGCCGCCGGCGCCACACCCGCCGCACTTATGGCCTATGGCATTGCCCGCAGCGCTTCGAACGAACCGCAGACCTTCGGCAAGGGCAATGTCGAAGGCGTGATTGCGCCCGAGACCGCCAACAATGCGGCCTCAACCGGTTCGCTGCTGCCGATGTTCACTTTGGGCATACCTGGCTCGCCGACCACGGCACTGCTTCTGGGCGGCATGGTCATGTGGGGACTGGTGCCCGGACCGATGCTGTTCATTGAGCAGCCGGATTTTGTCTGGGGGCTGATCTCATCGCTTTACACAGCCAATGCCGCTTCCCTGATCGTCAATCTTGCCCTGGTTCCTCTGTTTGTGTGGGCCCTGAAGATGCCTTTTGCCATTTTGTGCACGGTTGTGCTGGTGCTGTGCATCGTCGGCGGCTACGCGCCCAATTCCAAGATGCTCGACGTCTGGCTGATCGTCGGTTTCGGCGTCGCAGGCTACCTGCTGCGCAAGGCCTCCTATCCCATGGCGCCTTTGGTGCTGGCATTGGTGCTCGGACCATTGATGGAAAAGAGCTTCCGCCAGTCGATGATCAGCGATCAGGGCAATCTGCTGATTTTCGTCGAACGGCCGATCTCTGCTATCTTCATGGCAATCGCCTTGTTTTTCCTTTCCCTGCCGCTTCTGGGCAGACTTCGCAACGGATTGACCCGGGCCAGGACGTCTCCGGTTCAATGACATCATACCCTCAAACATCCGGGACTGACGTGATATGAGCAACACATTGCATGCCCTTCTTGCCCCCCATGACAAAAGCAGCCCGGCGATTGGTGCTCCGGACCGTGACTGGCTGAGTTTTGGTGCGTTGGCGGACCTGTCCGCCCGAACCCGCGAGAGCCTCAATGCAGCCGGCGTGGGGCGCGGTGACCGGGTGGCAATCGTGTTGCCCAACGGACCGGAAATGGCCACGGCGTTCATTACGGTGGCGCAAGCCGCAGTCACCGCGCCACTCAACCCGGCCTACCGGCGCGAGGAATTCGATTTCTATCTCGAAGATCTCAAGGCCAAGGCGATCATTGTTCCCCAGGGCTATGATGGCCCGGCGCTTGATGCGGCCACTGCCGCGGGCCTCTCGGTGCTACGCCTGTCTTTTGACGCTTCGCAACCGGCAGGCTGGTTCGACCTTGCCACCGAAGGCAACGCAAAGGGGGAGGCTGATCCCGCCTTGCCGGAGGAGGGCGACATCGCACTGATCCTTCACACCTCAGGCACCACCTCGCGCCCGAAGATCGTGCCGCTGCTGCAGTCCAATCTCGCAGCCTCGGCGCGCCACATCGCCCACTCGCTTGCGCTTACCCCGGCGGACCGTTGCCTTAACGTGATGCCGTTGTTCCACATACATGGTCTGGTGGCCGCGGTGTCGGCAAGTCTTGGCGCCGGAGCCTCGGTCTGGTGCGCTCCGGGCTTTGATGCACTCAAGTTCTTTGGCTGGATCGAGGCCGCAAAACCAACCTGGTACACGGCGGTACCGACCATGCACCAGGCGATCCTGGCGCGCGCGGCGCGCAATGCAGACACGATCGCACGTGTGCCGCTGCGTTTCCTGCGCTCTTCTTCGGCCTCACTGCCGGGCCAGGTGATGCTGGAATTGGCGGCAACCTTCAAGGCGCCGGTGATCGAGGGCTACGGCATGACCGAGGCCGCGCACCAGATGGCGTCCAATCCGCTGCCGCCACGGGAGCAGAAGCCGGGCTCCGTGGGTGTTGAAGCCGGACCCGCGGTCCGGATCGCCCATGAGGTGGAGAACCGTCTGATCGACGGCGTTGGCGAAATCGTGATCTCGGGTCCGAATGTGACGCCTGGCTACGAGGGCAATCCGGAGGCCAACGCCAAAAGTTTCTTCGAAGCGGAGGACCGCCGCTGGTTTCGCACCGGTGACCAGGGGGCTTTTGACGAGGACAACTATCTCAGCCTGACGGGACGGCTCAAGGAGATCATCAATCGCGGTGGCGAGAAGATTTCCCCGCTCGAGGTGGATTCGGTGCTGATGGATCATCCGGCGGTGGCGCAGGTGGTGACATTCGCGATCCCGCATCCCAAACTCGGTGAGGAGGTCGGTGCCGCGGTGGTTCTGCGCGAGGGGACTGAGGCGAATGAAAAGGATATTCGTGATTTTGCCGGAACCCGTCTTGCGCCCTTCAAGGTGCCGCGGCGTGTTGTCATTCTTGCGGAAATCCCCAAGGGTGCCACCGGCAAGCTGCAGCGCATCGGGCTGGCCGAAAAGCTTGGTCTGACGGAAGCCGCCTGAGGAGTTTTTTCAGTGAAGATATGTATTTTTGGCGCCGGGGCGATTGGCGGCTATATGGGGGCGAAGCTGGCACAGGCCGGCGCCGAGGTCGGTCTTGTGGCGCGCGGGCCGCATCTGGCTGCCATGCGCGCCAATGGCCTGACCCTGATCGAGGAGGGCGAGCGAAGCAATGTTGCGGTTCAGGTCTCCGATGATCCCGGCGAACTTGGCGTGCAGGATTATGTGATCGTCACGCTCAAGGCCCATTCGGTTCCGCCGGTGGTGCCGGCGATGGCCCCGCTGATTGGTCCGGACACCACCATCGTTTCCGGCGTCAACGGGGTGCCTTGGTGGTATTTCCACAAGCTGGGAGGGCCGCTTGAGGGCACAAGGCTGAAAAGTGTCGATCCGGGCGACGCGCAATGGACCGGCTTCGGACCGGACCGGGTGCTCGGCTGTGTGGTCTATCCGGCGGCCGAGGTGTCCGAACCGGGCGTGATCCATCACATCGAGGGCAACCGGTTCTCACTCGGAGAGCCCGATGGCTCACGCTCGGAGCGCGCCACGCGGCTGTCGCAGACACTGCAGGCCGCTGGCCTCAAGGCCCCTGTCCGGCCAAGACTCCGCGATGAAATCTGGGTCAAGCTCTGGGGCAATCTCGCGTTCAATCCACTCTCAGCGCTCACTCATGCCACGCTTGATGTTCTGTGCACCGATCCCGGCACCCGCCTGGTGGCCCGCAACATGATGCTGGAGGCCCAGGAGATCGCCGAGAAACTGGGCGTGAGGTTTCCCATCGATGTCGATCGCCGCATCGAGGGCGCTGCCGCGGTCGGCGCGCACCGCACCTCGATGCTGCAGGATCTTCTTGCAGGCAGACCGATGGAAATCGATGCTCTGGTGGGATCGGTTCAGGAATTGGGCCGCCTCACCGAAACGCCAACTCCCGCCATCGACACGGTGCTCGCCCTGGTCACACTGCGCGCCCGCACAGCGAGCCTCTACGCCGACTGACTTGGGTCACGCCGAGCCGCTTTGCCGAAGTTGAATGTGGACGCCGGACAATCGAAAACAACTCCCATCAACGAATGCCGTGAGTGTTTGGAAACATCTCCGCCTCGGTGGCGGAGAAGCCAGAATGGCAAGTCATGGCGGCTTATGACCGGGCGCCAGTGCCTTTTCCAAGCACCAGATCCATTTTATCCTTAATTGCAAAAGGAGGTATCTCTCCATGTCAAAGGTGGCTTTGTTGTGCTGGTTTGGTTGATGGCTATTGGCATGAATTGTTCTCACGGTATGGTGCGGATCTTGCGCTTGCCGGTCGTGCCCTTTAACTGCGGTTAAAGATAACATTTTGAAATATATAGATAATCGAGAACTCGAATTCCTTGGGAGATTGTGCCCAGAATACATTTAAAAAAACTATGGAAGTTTTGTAAGAATAAAGCGCATGGCAAAAACGTATCAATCAACAGGAGCCGAATGAAAGCTCTGATCCTGACTGACGGACCGAATGGCGGCGGGCAGGGCGGTCCATTCGCCTTTTGGATTGCAGAAGTATTTGTCATACTGTTTCTAGCTAATTGCCTCCGAGCTCGGCCGAGAAACATCTCGGCATGAAAGAATATTTGGGGACTTTAATATGTCAGATTTCTTGGCGCCGGTGCGCCGGACATTCTTCTTGATCGCCTTCTTCACCGTATTCCTGAATGCACTTGTTCTGGCTGTGCCGCTTTACATGTTGCAGATCTACGACCGGGTATTGACGAGCCGTAGCCTTGACACTCTGGTCATGATCAGCCTGATCGCCGTGCTGGCGATTGCCGTGTTCGGGCTTTTGGAAGGTGTGCGCGGTGTAATGGCAAGCAGGGCTGCTGCACGTTTCGAAGCGAAGATATCCAGACCGGCCATGGCCCGGATACTGCAGCGCGAAGGTCCGCCATCGCTGGGCGGCGAAATCCTTCGCGACATCTCTCAGGTTAGAGCATTCATTTCCAGTCGGGTCTCAATCAGCTTGCTTGATCTGCCCTTCGCGCCCGTGTTCACCGCGCTAATTTTCTTCATCCATCCGCTTTTGGGATATGTAACGCTGGTAGGCGCGGTCGTTCTGCTTGCACTTGCTTTGATCAATGACCGGATGACGCATGGTGAGCAGGGCAAAGCTGTTGCAGACGCCATGGCAGGCTCAGCATTCGCTCAGGCGGTTATCCGCAACGCGGAAGTGATCCGCGCGATGGGTATGTTTGGCCCGAGCGTTGCCAAGTGGTCGGATAGTCAGAGCAAAGCGCTCCGCACCCTGGATCGCATCGACACGAAAAATTCGTCCTTTCTGGGGTTGACCCGTTTTGTCCGTCTGTTGTTGCAGGTGGCCTTGCTCGGGCTTGGAGCTTATCTGGTGCTGATTGATCAGATGACTGCCGGAATGATTTTCGCAGCCTCCATCATCTCTTCAAGAGCGTTTGCGCCGATCGAACAGGCGATTGGTGGATGGTCTTCCTTTTCCAAGGCGCGGCTGGCCCTCAAACGTATCGACGCTTTGTTTGCAGCAACCCGTTCAGATCCCGAGCGCACAAAACTGCCCAAGCCGGAAGGGCGCATTGAGGCCGAGTCACTTTACTACTTGCCGCCCGGATCAGACAGCAACGAGCCTTTGCTCAACGGCTTGAATTTCAAGCTCGAACCGGGTGAGGTGGTGGTCGTGATCGGCGCAAGCGGCGCTGGCAAGTCGACGCTTGCGCGGATGCTGGTAGGAGCGGCCGAACCGACTCGCGGCCATATCCGGCTGGATGGCGCGGATATTGCCATTTGGCCAGATGCTGATCGTTTCGACCATATCGGATACCTGCCACAGCTGCTCGAACTTATGCCAGGCACGATCGCTGAGAACATTTCGCGTTTTGACCTGTCTCGCAGCGATTCAGCGGTTACTCAGGCTGCAGAACGTGCCGGTGTGCATGACATGATAGTCGAGCTTCCTGAAGCCTATGAAACAAAGGTCGGTCCAGGGGGAAGGCAGTTGTCTGGCGGACAATTGCAGCGCATCTCGCTGGCGCGTGCCCTGTACGGCGAACCATCCTTCGTGGTGCTTGATGAGCCAAACTCCCATCTCGATACGGAAGGAGAGGCAATCCTTGTCGAATCGCTGCGCGCAGCGAAGTCGCGCGGCACCACAATAGTGGTGATTACGCAGCGCTTTGGGGTTGTCCAGATAGCTGACCGTGTCATGATCTTGAACCGGGGCAGGATAGAGGCGTTCGGACCGCGCGACGAAATTATGGCGCGCTTGACTGCAGGCGCGCAGGCCAACCGGAAACCATCACCTCCGGCGGCCGCCAATGTAGCTTCGGCAGGGGGCGGCATCAACACCAGCTATGGAATGGGCAAGGTCTTCTCAATGGGCAAGCAGAACAATGACAAAACCTGAAACCAATCCAAACAGTGCGGCGCCCCAGGGCTTCTCATTGCGTTGGCCGGTTATGCTCGCGACCCTGGCTCTTGCCTTGTTCTTCGGCGGGTTTGGCGTCTGGGCGGCCACCGCGCCGATTTCTGGCGCTGCCTTGGCTATGGGAACGCTGGTCGCCACCGGTCAGAACAAGATTGTCCAGCACCTTGAAGGCGGGACGATCAAGGAGATCCTGGTGCATGAGGGGGATATCGTCGAACTTGGGGCTCCGGTGATTGTTCTGGATCAGACGGTTCCCACCGCCAATCTGCAGCGGTTAATTGAACGGCAATCTGTCCTGTGGGCCTTGGAAGCACGTTTGCTATCTGAACGTGATGGTTTGGAAACCATCGAGTTCCCCAGCCAGCTCTCCACTGCATCCAATCGCCCGGAAATCATGCGCCTGATCGAGGATCAACAGGCTGAATTCCATGCCCGGTTTACACGCCACAAGGAAGAACTCGAAGTTCTGGGCAAGCAGGTCCGCGCATATCAGGAGGAGATCATCGGAATTGAAGCGCAAAATAGCGCGCTCGAAGCGCAAATCGACCTGTTGGATCAAGAGGTAGAGGCGATTTCGAGCCTGATGCGAGACGGCTTGGCTACTCAGGAACGGCTGCTGGCGTTGAAGCGGGCTCAGGCTTCATTGCAGGGCGACCGTGGCGGCAACATAGCGTCAATAGCGAAGGTTCGTCAGCAGATCGCTCAGACCGAACGGCAAACACAGGTTGTCAAGGCAACCCGTCGTGAACAGGCCTCTTCGGATCTGGTGTCGCAGCGTGCAAACCTCCAGGATGTTGAGGCTCAGATCGGAACGGCACGGGATGTTCTCAACCGGATCGTCATCCGTGCGCCGTCTGCCGGCACGATCATCAAGATGAACGTTCACACGATTGGAGAGGTCATCCAGTCGGGTCAACAGCTCATGGAAATCCTGCCGCAGAATGCGGAGTTGCTGATCGAGGCCCGGATCCGGCTTGAAGACATCGACGTCGTCTCGCCGCAGACCGAGGCAACGGTCATGTTCAGTGCCTTGAACCGCCAGACCACGCCGGTGGCCAGGGCCCATGTCGAATTTGTCTCTGCCGACCGCCTGGTCGATCCGAACACCCAGGAAGTCTACTATCTTGCCCGCCTCGGGCTCAGTGAAGAAGACCGTGAACTGCCGGTATTCCAAAGCCTGTATCCTGGCATGCAGGTTGAGGCCTTCATCCAGACCGAGGACCGGACCTTTTTGGACTATGTGACGCGCCCCATCCGCGACAGTTTCCAGAGGGCATTTCGGGAGAGCTGAAGTGGATCAGTGGTGATGGAAGCCGTTTCGCTTCCATTGCCAAGCAGGCAAGCGAAGCGCCGCCTCGGCGGGACACTTCCATTCCGCCGAACTTCGCTTTCCATTTGTAAATGCTGGCGTCGCTGACACGATGTTTGCGGCAGATCTCCGAAGCCGCAATCCCGGCCTCATGCTCCTTCAATATCCCGATAATCTGCTCTTCTGAAAAACGGCTACGCTTCATCTCCCGGTCTTCTGTTTAGGCCAGAACGAACTGCAAACTGGATTAGAGCGCGGGGGCAAGGTTAGATACACTCGTCTTTCTGAGGTGCCGGAACGCCAAGCGTTGCCTCGGCTTCACCTGAATTTCCGTTCATATGGGGAGGTCACGAGCTCATAAAGAGTACCACGCATGCGCCATCTATGCGCCATGGAAGTCCTGCTAAGCGGCGTAAGGCAGCGTCAAAACCTGTTTTTGCTGAGAAAGGCCCCAATCCGCGCATGGTAGCGTGGATTTGGTGGATCGAATAAAGCCGAAGACATTTCAATGCGTTAACGTAAAATAGTGGTGCCCCCGGCAGGATTCGAACCCGCGACCCCCTGATTACAAATCAGGTGCTCTACCAACTGAGCTACAAGGGCAGCGGGATGCGGATAGCATATTCTCCGCTGCTGTAAAGTGAAAACCGCTCCAAATGTGTTCGCGGCGGTCTATTGTGAACTGCCGCGCCGGGCAAACGCCTTCAGTCAGGCACTTGCGCCTTTGGGCTCAGGCCTGATCCCGGCGGTTCAAATATTGCTGCGCGGCATAGAGTGCGATCGCGGTGGCGTTGGAGACGTTGAGCGATTTGATCGCTCCGGGCATGTCGAGGCGGGTGAGGATATCGACTGTCTCGCGCGTCTTTTGCCGCAACCCCTTGCCCTCAGCGCCCAGCACCAGCGCGATCCGAGACCCCTTGAGGCCCGCTTCGATGGGGGCGGGGCCCTCCGAATCAAGGCCAATGGTGGTGAACCCCTGTGCCTTGATGTCCTCGATGGCGCTTGCCAGGTTTCGCACCTCGATGTGATCGATCATTTCCAGCGCACCTGAGGCGGCCTTCGCCAGCACACCCGATTCCTGTGGGCTGTGACGCTGGGTGGTGACAAGGGCACCGGCGCCGAAGGCCACCGCCGAACGCATGATGGCGCCGACATTGTGCGGATCGGTGACCTGATCGAGAATCACCAAAAGCGTCGCGTCGCCGAGATCGGTGAGAGGACGTGCGGACAGCGGCCTGGCTTCCAGCAGTACGCCCTGATGCACCGCATCGTCGCCCAGCAACCGGTCTATCTCCTGCGGGGCAACGAGTTCGACGGGGAAGGGCAGATCCGCATCTTCCGCGATTTCGAGCCGCATCAGCGCGTTGCGCGTGGCTTTCAGCGATGTGATCTTGCGTGCAGGATTGTCGAGGGCAGCGCGAACCGTATGCAGGCCATAGAGATAGACGCTCTCGGCCGGCCCACGTTCGGCATAAAGCGTGCCCTTGCGCGCAGGAAGGTCGCGTTTTCCACGTGGTTGAACCGGCGGCAGGCCTTCGCGTTCGCGCTTTGCATCGCGGTGCGAACGGCGCAGTTTGGCATAGTGGGTGTCGCGGTTGGAGCCGGTTGCACCGGCATCATCATCTTTGCTCATGGCGCGCTTATACGCCAATTGTGCCGTTGCGCAATCTGGTGCTGTTCAAGCCATGTCTGTGTCTGTTTTGAAAGGCATCGCAATTGTCCATGGCCGCACAGTCCTGTCAAACCGACAGGTCCATGTCTGATCTTTGCCAGGCTGTTCGATTTTATCCTGATCCGTGTTGACAGGTTGTCCGTGCCCCGTCATAACGCCGACCGCGGACGGGGCAATTGTTTTGATTGCGCTGACCGCGCTGCCCGACAAAATCGGGTTGTCCAACTTGGATGCACGACCCTGGCGGCTGGTCCGGAGGAATGCCCGAGTGGTTAAAGGGGACGGACTGTAAATCCGTTGGCTTCGCCTACGTTGGTTCAAATCCAACTTCCTCCACCACCGCCGGCGGGTTGTGAATGCGGGTATAGCTCAATGGTAGAGCAGCAGCCTTCCAAGCTGAATATGCGGGTTCGATTCCCGCTACCCGCTCCAACGACATACCAAAGCCTCCATGATCTGTGCGTAACTGCAGTGAACTGTGCAGCTCAGCTGTAGATGCGCTCATCCATCGGCGTGCGCTCGATCAGCTCGGTCAATCCGCTCAGCATGGCGACTTCCGCACGGTTTGGCTTTGCATGCGGATTCCAGACCACATGCACGTCAATGGCCGGTGGCGCTTCATAGGGCGGCAACCGCCAAAGCCTGCCTCGCTCGACGTCTTCGCGCACCACATGCAAGGGCAGCGGGCCGATCCCCAGGCCGGCAATGATCATCCGTCGAACCTCTTCAAGATTGGGTGAGGTGCCGACAATGCGGGCGTCGAGTTGGGCCTCGGCGCGCATCTCGGCAACAGGCCGCAGCGCGTCGCCCATCTGGTCGGTCACGAAGCTTACCGAGGAGTGGCCGGCGAGATCGGCAATGGTAATGCCTTCGCGGCCATAAAGCGGGTGTGTCGGGCCGCAGAAGAACCCGAAATACTCGCGGAACAGACGCCGGTATTCGAGCTGCGGGCTGCGCTCCATCACCAGGCAGATGGCCATCGAAGCGCGCCGCGCCGCAACGGCCGCCAAGGCGCTTCGGCTGGCCATAGCCTCGATCGACAACGTGGCGCGGGGATGATTGGTGTGAAAGTTGTTCAGAGTCGCGTCAAATAAGGGGCTGACGACGTGGCTCGCCATGACGATGCGCACATGACCGCTGACTTCGTCTTCAACATCCCGGATCGCCGTGCCGAGGCGCAGAATGGCACCGTGTATATCTATCGCTTCGTCGTAAAGCAGCCGCCCTGCAGCGGTGAGTTCAAACCGGCCGGGCTTGCGGTCTATAAGCCGCTTGCCGAGCCGGTCCTCCAGACGCTTCAGCGCGCTTGATACGGTTGGCTGCTTCAAGCTCAGGCGCTCAGCGGCTTCCGTGACGGAGCGGGAATCAGCGAGCACGAGAAACGTGCGCAGCAGATTCCAGTCAAGATCACGGGCCAGGCGTTCGGGTGGGGTAAGGCTGCTCATTTCAATATTGATATCAGCAATGGTCAGGATATCAATTATCTATTTGATCAATGCGATCGAACTCAACATCATGTCCCCAACAAAAAACGCCGGGGAGCGTTGGGAACATGAGCATCGAACAACGTGAGGCGCGGCAGCCGTGGATATTGCTGACGCCGGCACTGACGGCCATCGGCTTGCTGCTGATCGTGCCGCTGGTGTTTATCATCGTCTATTCGTTCTGGCTCAAGAGCGCCGCAGGTGCTGACACGCCAGGCTTTTTCCTCGACAACTGGCAGGAGGCGCTCAGCGATCCGTTCTATCGCGATATCCTGCTCAACACCTTGAAGATCGCCGCCGTGACGACCATCGCCTGCGCGGTGCTGGGATACCCGGCGGCCTATTTCATCGCCCGGTCGCAGGGCAACAAGGTGGTGCTGCTGGTGCTCCTGATGCTGCCGTTCTGGATCAGCTACATCATCCGCACGATGAGCTGGATCAACATTCTCGGTGTGTCGGGTGCGCTCAATTCGGCGATGATCTGGCTGGGCATCATCAATGAGCCGATCCAGATGCTCTACAACGAGACCACCGTGATCCTCGGCCTTGTCCACTTCTTGCTGCCGTTCATGGTGCTCAATATCTTCGTCAGCCTCGACGGCATCGACACCAATCTGGAAGATGCGGCGTCTTCGCTGGGTGCGACCCGGCTGCAGGGGTTTCTGCAGGTAACGCTGCCGCTGTCCTTGCCCGGCCTGGCCGCAGGCGGGCTGCTTTGCTTCGTGTTGGCTGCCGGCACCTACATCACCCCGGTCATCCTTGGTGGGCCGCGCGATGCGATGTTCGCCAACCTGGTCTACGAGGCCATCATAAGACAGCTCAACTGGCCGCTCGGGTCTGCGCTGTCGCTGCTGTTGCTCATCGTGCTTGGCGTGTTGGTGCTGATCTACAACCGCTATCTCGGCATGGCGCAACTGGCGAAGGGGCTTGGCTGATGGGCTGGCGTCTGATCCGCACCTACACAATTCTGGTCTACATGTTCATGTTCCTGCCGATTGCGGTGGTGGTGCTGTTGTCGTTTAACGCCAACCAGTTCGGCAGTTTCCCGATGACCGGGCTGTCCACACGCTGGTTCGAGGTGTTGTGGAACAACGACGCCATCATGCGGGCCTTCCGGACGTCGATCGTGCTGGGGGTGCTCACCGCAGTGATTTCGACCACGTTGGGGGTGCTGGCCAGCCTGGCGTTAGTGAGGTACCGGATTCCGGGCCGCAACCTGATCACCACGCTGCTGATCGCGCCGATTCTGGTGCCCGAGGTGGTGCTTGCGGTGGCACTGCTGCTGTTTCTCAATTTCCTCAATGTCGGCAAGAGCTTTACTCTGCTCTTGGCGGGCCATGTCATCTTCACGCTGCCCTTTGTCATTCTGGTGGTGCAGGCGCGCCTGGTCAGCATCAAGCGCGATGTTGAGGAGGCGGCGCTCAGTCTTGGCGCCTCTCCGATGCAGACCTTTTTCACGATCACGCTTCCGTTGCTGATGCCGGCGGTCGCGGCGGGCGGCCTGTTTGCCTTCACCATCAGCTTCGATGATATCACCGGAACGCTGTTCTGGAAGCCGGGCGGGGTTGAGACCGTGCCGACGCAGATTTTCTCGATGCTTCGCAATTCGATCTCTCCCGAGATCAACGCTCTTGGCACGGTCATGATCGTGCTGACCGTCGGGCTGCCGCTGCTTGGTGCGGCCATTGCCCGAAAACTTGCAACAAGAAGCGGCGGATAAACCGCCCTAAACGAACCGGAATCAGAGATGGAGAACAAAATGGACGATACAAAACGCTATGAACGATTGCGCGAGCGGTTCCAGAACGGCGACATCAGCCGCCGCAGCTTTTTCGGCCTTCTGGGTGCCGCAGGCGCTGCCTACGGCCTGCAGATGCCCTTTACCCGACAGGCACTGGCAGCCGGTGATGTCACCCAGGTCCGCTTTGATGGCTGGGGTGGCGTTGTCTCGGAGGCCTTCCGCAAGCACGCTTTTGATCCCTACACCGCCAAGACCGGCGTCAAGGTCATCGATGGCACGTTCCCCGGCGGTGATGAATATCTCGCCCTGGTGCGTGCCAGCCAGCCCGGCGAATACAACATCGCCCACCTGTCCGGCGTGTTCGATTATGCCCGCTATGCCAGCTTCGATCTGACCAGCGAGCTCAACATCGCCAACATTCCCAACATGGCCAATGTCATGCCGGCGCTGATGAATGCGTTCAAGTCGATTACGCCCGACAGCCTGAGTGCCGCCCCCTACGATTACGGCACAACGGGTCTTGCCTATAACCGCAAATACATCTCCGACGAGGAGATGCAGGAAAAGGGCGCCAAGATCCTCATCGACGAGAAGTACAAGGGCAAGATCGGCGGCTGGAGCGACTGGCGCACCCGCATGTGGTATGCGGCCCTGCAGACAGGACAGGATCCCAACGACATCAAGGACGTTGATGCTGCCTGGGATGCCGTGCGCAAACACCGCGATCTGGCCCTGAAGTACTGGGCTTCCGGCGCCGAGTTGATGAGCCTGCTCGCCGAGGAAGAAATCCATGTCACCGAAGGTTGGTCCGGCCGTATCTTCGCATTGCAGGAACAGGGCCACGACATCGGTTATTACGACCCGCCGAATGGCTTTGGCTGGCAGGAATGCCTGTTCGTTCTTCGCGGCAGCCCGATGGCGGCCTGTGAAGAGCTGCTCAACTTCATGCTCGACAAGGAGACTTCGATTGCGGTGGCCGAGGGCCAGAGCTATCCGCCTGCGCTCGACCCGACAAAGGTTGATCTCGGCGCCAAGATTCCGAAGCTGCCGGCATTCGATCCGACCGGTACGCTTGCCGGATTGACCTTTGCCAATCCAGCCTACTGGAACGGCAACGAGGCCGACTGGTCGAAGGAATTTGGCCGCGTCCAGCGCGGCTATTAAGCCAGTCTCCGGCTCCGTCGCACTGACGGGGCCGGACATTTCTCGCAACTGGAGGCATGATGCCGTGAGCGCCGTTTCCCTGAGCAACATCGTCAAGCGCTTTGGCGACTACACTGCCGTGCACCAGATGTCGCTGGACATCGCCGAGGGCAGTTTCGTGACCCTGCTGGGGCCTTCGGGCTGCGGCAAAACCACGACACTGCGCATGATCGCAGGTCTGCTGGATCCCAGCGAGGGAGAAATTTCCATCAAGGGCAAGCGGGTCAATGATGTACCGATCCACAAGCGCAATCTCGGCCTTGTGTTTCAGAACTACGCGTTGTTTCCACACAAGACGGTGGCCGAGAATGTCGCCTTCGGCCTCAACTATCGCAATGTCGGCAAGGAAGACGCCAGGCGCAAAGTCGCCGAGGCGCTGGACCTGGTGCAATTGCCTGATCTGGGCGCGCGCTATCCAAAAGAACTGTCCGGCGGCCAGCAGCAGCGCATTGCGCTTGCACGCGCCATCGTCATCGAACCCGACGTACTGCTGCTCGACGAGCCGCTGTCGGCGCTTGACGCCAATCTGCGCGAAGACATGCGCGTTGAACTCAAACGCATTCAGCAAAGCATTGGTGTGACAACGGTGTTCGTCACCCATGACCAGACCGAAGCACTGGCAATGTCTGACCAGATTATTGTCATGTCGGAAGGCCGCGTCGAACAGGTTGGTGCGCCGGAAGAGGTCTACAACACGCCTGCGACCGAATTCGTCGCACAGTTCCTTGGCGCTTCAAACTTGCTTTCGGCACACTGCAAGGACGTATCCAAAAGCGATATCATGATCGAACTGCCGCATTTCCCCCAGATTACAATCCCGAAGAGCAGAGCTCCGCGCGTCTCCGGACCCGGTCCGGTTCGGCTGGTGATCCGCGCCGAGAAACTTCATCTGAAAGCCAAGGCATCACCCGCGGAAGGGCATCTGGCGGTTGATGCAATTGTCGAGAATGTTGATTATCAAGGTCAGTCCGCGCGTTACTTCCTGCGTGTCGGCGATCATCAGATGCAGGCCATCAACATGATTGAAGATCGCCCCTTTGCGGCCGGCGCAAAGGTGGTTCTGCAGTTTCGCACAAAGGACTGTGCCGCTTTGCCGGTGGAGAGCAATTCGTGAAAGCCAAAAGCCACCTTTTTTACCAGACCCGGTCCCGGCGCCCCATGCTGGCCGAGGCCCGCGGCGTCTACATGTGGGATGTCGACGGAAAGCGCTATCTCGATGGTTCGTCGGGTGCCATGGTCAGCAACATCGGCCATTCCAACCCCCGGGTGCTCGACGCCATGCGGCGGCAGATGGAAAAATCCACCTTTGGCTACCGGCTGCATTTCGAAACCGAGCCTGCCGAACAGCTTGCCGCCAAAGTGGCCTCGCTCTCGCCAGCGGGCATGGAGAAGGTGTTCTTTGTATCCGGCGGCTCTGAGGCGGTTGAAAGCGCCATCAAGCTGGCGCGGCAATATGCTGTGACCGCCGGCGAGGAATCGCGCTGGAAAGTGATTTCGCGCGGTCCCAGCTATCACGGATCCACTCTCGGCGCCCTGGCGCTCACCGGTTACGCGCCACTTGCCGATCCGTTTTTGCCGATGATGCAGGCAATGCCGAAAGTTCCCGCACCGCGTGCCTATCTCGACGGGCTGGCGATGGACGACCCGGCGACCGGTGCCCATTACGCGGCGATGTTGGAAGCCCAGATCATCAAGGAGGGGCCGGAGAGCGTTCTGGCTTTCATTCAGGAACCGATCGGCGGTGCATCCACCGGGGCGCTGGTGCCACCGGCGGGTTATATGCAGGCGGTTCGCGAGATCTGTGACCGGTATGGCGTGCTTCTGATCCATGACGAGGTGATGTCTGGCGGCGGTCGCACCGGCAAGTTCATGGGCGCAGAACATTGGGGCGTCGAGCCCGACATCATAGCGATTTCCAAGGGCTTTGGCGCAGGCTACGCACCGCTCGGCGCAATGATTGCCCATGACCGCTTGATCGATCCGGTGCTTGACGCGGGAGGTTTCCAGCATGGCCACACCTATGCCGGCAATCCGCTGGCCTGCGCGGCAGGTCTGGCGGTGCTTGAGGAGATTGAGACCGGTGGACTGATGGCAAATGCCGCGCAGGTTGGTGGTCTGCTCAAAGCGCGGCTGACAAATCTGATGCAGCGCTTCTCCTTCATCGGCGACGTTCGCGGCGAGGGGCTGTTGCTGGCGTTTGAGCTGGTCTCGGACCGGCAGACCATGCGGCCGCTTCCAAAGGCGCTCAATGCCTATAATGAACTGGTGGAACTCGCTTATTCAGAAGGATTGATCATCTATTCCCGCCGCACCCGCGGTGGCGTCGAAGGCGACCATTTTCTGGTCTGCCCACCGATGATTACCTCTGAAGGTCAGGTCGATGAAATCATCGACATTTTGACCACCGCGCTTGACAAGTTCGCTGCCAGGGCAGGGCTCGATGTGGCGACGGCCTGTTAGGAAACCGCATGTCCAAAATCATCATTTCCTGCGCGGTCACCGGGTCCATTCATACCCCGTCGATGTCGCCCTATCTGCCGGTGACACCTGAAGCGATCGCCGAGCAAGCCATTGGAGCGGCGGAGGCCGGAGCTGCAATTCTGCATCTGCATGCCCGCGATCCGGTGACCGGGCAGCCATCCGCCGCGCCCGAGCACTACATGGCGTTTTTACCGGTGATCAATGCACAAACCGATGCCGTGGTGAATCTCACCACTGGCGGCAGTGCGGTGATGACATTGGAGCAGCGGCTGGCCGGGCCGCTGACGGCTGCGCCGGAAATGTGTTCACTCAATATGGGCACGATGAATTTCGCGCTCTATCCGATGCTCGGCAAGCGCACCGAATGGCTGCATGACTGGGAAGAACCCTTCTTGCGCAATTCGGACGATCTCGTTTTCAAAAACACACCGAGAGACATCGAAAGCGTGCTGCGGCAGATGGGGCAAGAGCGTGGCGCGCGCTTCGAGTTCGAATGCTATGATCTGGGCCATTTGCAGATGCTGCATCATTTTGTTGGCCGCGGTCTGATCAAGGCGCCGATTTTCATTCAGTTCGTCATGGGCGTGCTGGGAGGCGTTGCCGCAGAGCCTGAGCATCTGGCCTATCTCAAGCAGACCGCGGACAATCTGTTTGGCAACGACTACATGTTCTCGGTGCTCGCTGCAGGACGCCAGCAAATGGCGATGGCCGAGCTTGGGGCGCGAATGGGCGGTCATGTGCGGGTCGGACTGGAAGACAATCTCTACATCGCGCGCGGGCAGTTGGCGAAATCCAACGCCGAGCAGGTGACGATGGTGCGCAACATCGTTGAAGCCGCCGGACGCGAAGTGGCAACACCCGATGAGGCGCGGGCGATGCTGGATCTCAAGGGCAAGGACAATGTGGGATTTTGAGCATGACTGATATCAGCATCAGGCCAGCGGTGCCGGGCGATGTGGCTTCGCTGAACCGTGCGCTGGCTCAACTCTCAGCCGATATGGGCGATGAGCACAAAGCCGGCGATGCGGATATCGCGCGCGTCTGCTTCGGTCCGAACCCGGTGCTTCATGCGCTTGTGGCAAACACTTCAGATGGTCGTTTGGTCGGTGTTGCTGCCTATTCGCCCTTCTTTTCGACTGTGTACGGCTCTGTCGGGATTTATGTATCTGATCTTTGGGTGGACCAGCAAATGCGTGGTCAGCGGTTGGGACAGAGACTTCTGGAGGCTGTGCGCATGGCTGGGGTTGATGCCTGGGATGCGAGCTTCATTCGGCTCGGTGTCTACCGCAGCAATCCAAGAGCGCGCGCCTTTTACGAGCGCATCGGCTTTGTCTCTACGGAAGAAACCGAATTCATGATGCTGGCAGGCGAAGCGCTCCAGTCCCTGGGAGAAGATGCATGAAGGCCATATTTGATGAGCGTCAGCGGGCGCATGACCCGAAACACTTCATGGCAAATGGCAGGCTTTCGCCCAACCCGGAACAACCGCAACGCATCCAAGAGCTGAGCCGCGGCGCCCGTGCGGCAGGATGTGATTTCATCGCGCCAACCGATCATGGTCTGGGCCCTGTCGCGGAAATTCATTCTCCGGAATACCTGACTTTCCTGGAAACCATTCATGCCCGCTGGGTTCGTACCGAGGGTGCATCCGACGAAGTGATCCCCAATATCCACCCCGATCGCCGGACTGTCAGCTATCCCAAGTCCGCAACCGGGCAATCCGGTTTTCACCAGGCCGACACGTCATGCCCGATTGCTGCCGGCACCTGGCAATCGGCTTACTGGTCGGCGCAGTCGGCCCTCAGCGCGGTTGATACAGTGCTCGCAGGCGAACCTGCGGCCTATGCCTTGTGCCGCCCGCCCGGTCACCATGCGTTCGGCGATCTCGCTGGCGGTTTCTGCTTTCTCAACAATTCCGCGATTGCGGCGCAGGCCCTGCTGCGCGCCGGCCGCCGCCCGGCAATCCTTGATGTCGATGTGCACCACGGCAACGGCACCCAGGGTATCTTCTATCATCGCAGCGATGTTCTCACGCTGTCGATCCATGCTGATCCGGCGCGGTTCTATCCGTTCTTCTGGGGGCACGCGCACGAACATGGCGAGGGGCAGGGGATGGGATACAATCTCAACTTGCCGCTGCCACGCGGAACCGGGGATTCGGATTATCTGGCATCGCTGGAAACCGCATTGGCGCGGATACGCTCCTTCGGTGCCGATGTGCTGGTGATAGCCCTTGGTCTCGATGCCCATGAGAATGACCCGTTCCATGGCTTCAAGATAACGACACCCGGATTTGGCCGGATCGCTGCGGCAATCTCGGGAATGGACCTGCCGACGGTCATTGTGCAGGAAGGTGGTTATCTGTCGGCCGATCTGGGCGACAATCTGACGAGCTTTGTAAAAGGGTATGAGGCCGGATGAGCATAAAGTCCGATATATTGGTAATCGGCGGCGGCATCGCTGGAATCAGCGCAGCAGCAAGGCTGGCGCCAGATGCCAGCGTTATCGTGCTCGAAGCCGAACCGGCGATCGGTCATCATTCCTCCGGGCGCTCGGCTGCCATTTTCATCCGCAATTACGGCAATGCGACGTTGCGCGCACTCAATGCCGCATCCGCACCGTTTCTGGCAGAGCCCGAAGGGGTTTGTGATGCAAGCCTGCTCTCTCCACGCGGCGAACTGCTGCTGGCAACGGAAGATGATCTCTCGAAATTCAACGACTATCTCGATGGCAGCGACGGGTTGGAACGGGTGTCTCCGGAGCAGGCGCTCGAGTTGGTGCCGATCCTGCACAAAGAGGCCATCGCCGCAGCCGCGATTGAGTGGGACGCGCAAGACATTGATGTGGATCGCATGCTGCAGGGCTTTGCCCGTAAGCTTCGCAGTCATGGCGGCAAGATCGTCACCGGCGCACCGGTCAACTCTATTTCCCGCGAGAACGGTCTCTGGTCGGTAGTTACGCCGGTTGGAGAGTTTTCTGCACCGGTGGTGATCAATGCCGCGGGTGGTTGGACCGACGCCGTGGCGAAACTGGCAGGTGTGCGAACTCTTGGTTTGTCCGCTTTGCGGCGCTCCGCTGTGCTGATCCCTGCGCCCGACGGGCACGACATAAACCGCTGGCCGCTGTTCGCCAATGCGGGCGACCAATGGTACGCCAAGCCCGAAGCGGGCAAGCTGATGATCTCCCCAGCCGACGAAGATCCGGTCGAGCCCCATGACGTGTGGGCCGACGACATGGTTGTCGCCGAGGGGCTGCACCGCTTCGAGCAAGCCGTGACCATCCCGGTCACCCGGGTTGAGCATTCGTGGGCCGGCATGCGCACTTTTGCTCCCGACAGGACGCCGGTGGTCGGCTTTGCGCCGGAGGCGGATGGCTTCTTCTGGCTTGCAGGGCAGGGCGGCTATGGAATGCAGACCGCTCCGGCGCTGTCGCAATTGGCTGCGGATTTGTGCCTGGGGCGTCTATCGCCGCTGGATCAGATTGTAATAGAAGCACTCAGCCCCGGGCGCTCGGCTCTGGAATTTCAACAAGGACAAGACACATGAGTGACATCAAACGCATTGAAACCGGCACGCGCATGAGCCAGGCCGTTGTCCATGGCGGCGTTGTTTATCTGGCAGGTCAGGTCGGCACCGCCGGCGCCAGCGTCACAGTGCAGACCCAGGACATCCTCGCCAAAATCGAACGTCTGCTGGCCGAAGTCGGCTCGGACAAGACAAAGATCCTGCAGGCCACCATCTGGATGGCATCCATGGACGATTTTGCCGAGATGAACGCTGTCTGGGATGCATGGGTGTCACCAGGCAATGCGCCGGCGCGGGCTGCCGGTGAATCCAAACTGGCAACGCCGGATTACAAGGTCGAAATCATCTGCGTCGCGGCTCTCTAACGCGGAGAAGGGATGTCTCGGACGACGGCCTGGCCGGGCCGGGTATTGCACTGATATGGCCATCTCACGGCTGCCATCCTGTTGGCAGCCGTTTTCCGTGTGCCGTGGTGCAGAGAAACAGCGGCCCCTGTTTGCGGTACCCTATGGAATTTCGCCGCCGATTTTGCACTATGGGCCCGACTGAAACCCTGAGACTTCCACGCAACCGATTGTTTGGGCCCGCCTCATGAAACTCTCCCGGACCGATTTGACCGCGCTGCGGGTGTTTGACGCCGTGGCCCGCAACCGCGGCTTTGCCCAGGCGCAGGTTGAAACCGGACTGAGCCTGTCCTCGATCTCCAATCACATCGCAGCGCTGGAAGAACGGCTCGGGGTCCGGCTTTGTGATCGCGGCCGCTCAGGTTTCATGCTGACCCAGAAGGGGCAATATGTGCTTGATGCGGCGCGCACCCTGTTCACCTCGATGGATGAATTCACCGGTGCCATGGACAATCTGCGCGACCAACTGGTCGGCAATCTGAGGATCGGCATAGTCGACGCGATCTCCACTGACCCGGTGATGCGGCTGCCCGATGCGCTGGCGCGGTTCAAGTCGAGCGCCGCGGCCGTCACCATCGAGATCTTCGAGGACACTCCGAACGTGTTGCAGGAACGGGTGCGCACCGGCGATCTGCATCTGGGCATCGGCAGCTTCGCCTTCAAATCCGGCGGCATCAAATACCAACCGCTTTACAGCGAAACCCATGGCGTCTTCTGCTCGGACCTGCATCCGCTCTATGAGCGTGACGACGTGGATATTTCGCCCGAAGAAGTGCGCAATTGGCCGGTGGTCAGCCGCGGCTACTGGCGTGATGATATCCTGCTGCAGCTGGGCTTCAACAATGTCACGGCGACCAGCTACCAGATCGAGCCGCAATTGATCCTGATTCTGTCTGGGCGATATCTGGGCTTTTTGCCCAATCACTATGCAGAACAATGGACAAAAACCGGAAGGTTGCGCCAGATCTGCCCCGATGTGCTGCATTACGCTTGCGAATTTGACCTGATCCAGCGCCAGTCAGCCCCTAAATCCCGCGTGGTATCGCGCTTTGCGGCGGAGGTTCTTGCCGCTCACGGGGCCGAATAGGATACGTTTGGATTTCCAAAACTGAACTTTGGAACTTAAGGCTCCCTGCGTTTCTCAATGCCTGCTTATATCTCCCGATCTTGGTTCAGGGGACGGGACGGGCGTGAGCAAAACCTTCAATCAACCACTTGGCGGAAACGAAATGCCGCGCTTTGGCGGCCCGTCGACGATGATGCGGCTTCCTGCGGCTGAGACCTGCGAAGGCCTTGATGCCTGCTTCATCGGTGTGCCGATGGACATTGGCGCTTCCAACCGTCCGGGCACCCGTTTCGGGCCGCGCCAGATCCGCGCCGAAAGCGCCATGATCCGCCCCTACAACATGGCCACTGGCGCAGCCCCCTTTGATTGCATCGAGGTGGCGGACATCGGCGATGTGGCGATCAACACCTTCAACCTTCAAGCCTCGGTCGACATCATTGCCGCGCGTTATGCCGAGATCTTTGCCACCGGCTGCATCCCGCTGACACTTGGCGGCGACCACACCATCACCTGGCCGATCCTCAAGGCTGCCAGTGACCATCATGGGCCGGTGGCGCTGATCCATATCGACGCCCACGCCGACATTAATGATGACATGTTTGGCGAAAAGATCGCCCATGGCACTCCGTTCCGCAGGGCGCATGAAGCCGGCGCGCTGATCAATGACAAGGTGTTCCAGATCGGGCTGCGCGGCTCCGGCTATTCCGCCGACGACTTCAACTGGTCGCGCGACAAGGGGTTCACCGTGGTGCCTGCGGAACACTGCTGGCACCGCTCGCTGACGCCGCTGATGGACGTGGTGCGTGATCGCATCGGCGACGCGCCGGTCTATCTGACCTTTGACATAGACAGCCTTGACCCGGGTCTCGCGCCCGGAACAGGTACCCAGGAAATGGGTGGGCTGACCTCCATCCAGGCGCTGGAGATTGTGCGCGGCTGCGCCGGGCTGAACCTGATCGGCTGTGATCTGGTGGAAGTCTCTCCGCCCTATGATCCGGGCGGCACCACGGCGCTGCTGGCCTCCAACATCCTCTACGAAATGCTCTGCGTGCTGCCAAAAGTCGAACGGCATCGCAGGGAAAACGCCCCGATCGATCCCTTGCATGAAAGGATATTCTGACATGAAGAAACTGAAGTCATCCGTATCAATTGTGGCCATGACGCTGCTTGGCATCGTTGGTGCCAATGCCCAGGAAATCAACGCGCTGGTGTGGTGTGATCACACTGACCCGGCATTCCTTGAGCCGTTCACCGAGTCCACCGGAATCAAGGTCAACATCCGCGAATATGAGGGCACCGGTACGGCGCTGGCGCTGCTGGAGCAGTCAAGTGCGGGCGATTGGGACGTCTTCGTGGTCGACACCACCGACGTCAAGCGCGTCGCCGAGCGCGGCCTGCTCGCACCGCTCGATCCGGCGGACTATCCGCTTGCAGACGTGTTCCCCGAAGTGCAGCTTACCGATTATCACCAGATCGATGGCGTGACCTACGCGGTGCCGGAAAAGTTCGGCTACAACGCCATCGCCTTCGATTCCAGCAAAGTCAGCCTTGAACAGGCGCGTGACATCGAAACGCTGTTCAGCGCCGATCAGAAGGGCAACCTGATCATCTATGATTACTATCTTCCGATCATCTCGCAGCTTGCGCTTACCATCGGCAAGGAACCCTCGCAGCTGACAATCGAGGATCTCCCGGCGATCGGCGAGAAGCTCGAAGCCATTCGTGAAAACTCCGCCCTGCTGGGTGATGTGGTGACCTCGCAGACGGCCCTTGCCACGGGCCAGGCCGGCATTCTGGTCGGCGGCGGTGAATATGCGGTGGCGGGACTTCAGGCTGAGCAACCAAATCTCGATTGGGTGCTCCCCGATATCGGCGGCATTCGCTGGCAGCAGGCCGTAGGCGTCATGGCAGACTCGGAAAACAAGGACGATGCCAAGAAGTTCATCCAGTACATTCTATCGCCCGAAGGGCAGGCGCGTCTTGCCACGTCGTCCTGTTACTGGGGCATGCCTGCCAACTCCAAGGCTGCGCTGACCGACGAGCAGAAGACCCGGCTGCGCTGGGACGAACAGCCCGGCTTCCTGGCAAAATCCTATCCTTACTATTCTCCGACCGAGGAGATGGATCAGGCCATGCAGGACCTCTGGGCCGAGAAGATCCAGTAGGCCGGAATGAAAACTGCGGTCACCGTATCTCCGGAGACAATGGCGGCGCGGCGAGAGCGCAGGCAGGGCCTGCTTCTCGTCGCGCCGGCAGCGCTATGGACGTTCGCGTTCTTTCTGATACCGACCCTGTCGATCTTCTGGCTTTCACTTTTCAAGAAATCCGGCGGCCGGGTTGGCGGCGAGATGACTCTCGCCAACTACGAACGCTTTGTCTCCCAGGGCTATTTCCGGGAATCGCTGTTCAATTCACTTGAGCTGACGGCCATCGTCGCGGTGCTGTCGATCCTGCTGGCCTATCCGTTGGCCGCAACAATCGCCTTCCGTGTCGCACCGCGCTACCGGCGTCTGTGCCTGATGCTGGCGGTGCTGCCGTTCTGGACCTCTTATGTGGTGCGCTCCTACGCCTGGCTTCTGGTGCTGGCGCCCAACGGTGTCGTCAACCGCACACTGCTCGCGGCAGGGCTTGTCTCCGAGCCGCTGACGCTGTCGTTCACGCAGGGGGCAACGGTGCTCGGCTTCGTGCATTTCTTCACCATGCTGGGCACGCTGACGATTTACGCCAGCCTTGCCCGCATCAATCCCAAGCTGATCCTGGCCGCGCGCGATCTTGGCGCCAGCCAGTGGCAGACCTTCTGGCGGGTGATCTTTCCGCTCTCCATACCCGGCGTCGTCGCCGGGGTCTTTCTCATTGTCGTGATCACCATTGGTGATTATGTGACGCCCCAGATCCTGGGTGGAAGCAACCAGCTCGTCCTGCCGCAGACCATCATCATGCAGATCCAGCGCCGCGCCGACATTCCCATGGCCGCAGCACTGTCTGTTATCATGATGCTGGTGGTGGGGCTTGCCTATCTCGCAATGGCGCGCAAACTGACGGCGGAACGGTCATGACCGGCAGGCTGGCATCGACCTCGATCACCCTCGCCATCATCGTTATTGCGTTGGTGTTCATCTATCTGCCGGTCGGCACGCTGGTGCTGTTCTCGCTGCATGACGGCCGGGTGCCGGTGCCGCCGTTCCAGGGCCCGACTCTGGAGTGGTACGGTCGTATTCTCGACAATCCCCGGATCATGTCGGCAACGCTCAGTTCCGTCATCATCGGGCTTGTTTCCTCGGTGATCTCGGTGGCTCTGGCCCTGCTCGCCGGCTGGGGGCTTGCCCGTCACCGGGTGCCTGGACGGAAGATGGTCGAGGCGCTTTTGATGATGCCGCTCGCAGTCTCCTATCTGATTGTCGGTGTCGGCCTGATGGTCAGCTTTTCCGCCTACATCCCAAAATCGGTAGGCTTCGTGCTGATCGGCCATGTGGTGCTCAATCTGCCGCTCGCCTTCGCCATTCTCTATGTGCAGTTCGACACGGCCCAGGCGCGGCTGGAAGCCGCCGCACGGGATCTTGGCGCGTCCGAAGCCCAGGTGTTTTTTCGCGTCACACTGCCATCCCTGAAGATCCCGATCATTGCAGCCTTTGCCTTGTGTTTCACCTTTTCCTGGGACGAGTTCATTGTTGCCTTCCTGCTGTCAGGCTTTGACCCGACCCTGCCGGTGGTGATCTGGGGGCTGTTGCGCACCGGACTTGATCCGCAGACCAATGCCGCCGGAACTCTGGTTTTCCTCGTCTCTGTCTGCTTCGCGCTGGTGGTCGAGCTGTTCCTGCTGAGAAAGAAACCGAATGACTAAGACCGCGAACCTATCGCTCAGGGCGCTTTCCAAGCAGTTCGATGACACAATCGCGGTGCGCGACCTGTCGCTCGAGATCCCGGCGTCGAGCTATGTGGTGCTGCTGGGGCCCTCCGGCTCCGGCAAGACAACGCTTCTGTCGATGTTGGGCGGATTCACTGCGCCCACGGCCGGCACCATATGTCTCGATGATGACGACATCACCATGATGCAACCGGCGCAGCGGCCCACGGCAACCGTGTTTCAGGACTACGCGCTGTTTCCGCATCTGAGCATCGGCGACAATGTCGGCTTTGGCCTGAGCGTCCGCAAGGTCGCAAAGGCCGAGACCACCCGCCGGGTGGCCGAGGCTTTGGACATGGTTGGGCTCAGGGGCTTTGAAAAGCGAAAGATCTCCGAAGCCTCCGGCGGTCAGCGGCAGCGCATCGCGCTTGCCCGCGCGCTGGTGACGGACCCCGCGATCCTGCTGCTTGATGAACCGCTGGGTGCGCTTGATCTCAATCTCCGCCGCCAGATGCAGGATGAGCTTCGCGCGCTGCAGAAACGTGAGCGCCGGACATTTGTCCACGTCACCCACGACCAGGAAGAGGCCATGGCGATCGCTGACACGATCGTTATCATGAAGGATGGTGTGATCGAGGATGTCGGCCCACCACAGCAGGTCTATTCCCATCCGCGCAGCCGGTTCTCCGCCCAATTCATGGGTGAAAGCAACATTCTCGACGCCAGCATTGCCGATGGGATCGCCGACACCGCACTTGGCCGTTTCCCGGTTCAGGGAAACGGTGCGGCAGGTGTGGCGATCCGGCCGGAGAACCTGGCGGTGACGGCGGGCGAGGGGACCGCTTCCCTTGGTATGGCAGAGCTGGAGGAAGTGGTGTTTCAGGGCAGTTTTGTCAGGCTTTCTGTCCGAATCGGCAACGTGGCGATAAGGCTTCGCGTTCCCCCGGCCGATATCGCCGGTTCCGGCAAAACGGTCGAAGTGTTTCTCAAACCGGGCGGTGCAGCCGCGCTTCAATCCTAGGAGAAGGGCATGATCAGTGAGAAGGACTGGTACGAGACCATCCCGTTTGCCGATGGCATCACCCTGATCCACGAGCCGTGGATGCCTTTCTTTTTTCGCTGCAACATGTGGCACATCCGCGGCCGTGACCGCGATCTTCTGGTCGACACAGGTCTTGGCGCGTTCCCGTTGCGGCGCAATGTGCCGATCCTCAATGAAAGACCGATTGTGTGCGTGTCGAGCCACACCCATTTCGATCACATCGGCATGACCGCCGAATTCGAGGAGCGGCTGGTTCACCCGCTTGAAGCGGACATCCAGGCCGATCCGAGGAATGACGCCACGCTGTTTGAGTATTATGCGCATGGCGGACGCGATGCGGAGCTGTTCATCACGCCGCCTGAAGGATGGGACGCGCAGAGCTACCGGATCAAGCCGGCGCCTGCGACCGGCCTGCTCGAGCATCGCCAGCGGATAGATCTTGGTGACCGGTCCTTCGAGGTTCTGCACACGCCCGGCCATTCGCCTGGACACATTTCCTTGTGGGAGGAGGCAACCGGGACCCTCATCGCCCAGGATGTGATCTATGACGGAGCGCTGGTAACCGATTGCGATGGCGCGGATATGGCCAATTACCGCCGGTCCATGAAAATGCTGTCGGAATATCAGCCAAGGATCGTCCATGGCGGCCATTTCCCCAGTTTTGGCGCGGTCCGGTTTCACCAGTTGATCGGCGAGTTTCTGGCGCAGACGGGGTAGGCGGTGTAGGAAAGGATCTTCAGCCTGTGTTTGCGGCAGGCCGAGAAGTAGCGGAGACCTGTCTCCGTGCCTGGATTGTGTTCTGACCCTTTGGGGGAATCAAAACATCGCAACCAAGCAACTGTGCAACTGGAAAATCTGATTTCCAATGCTGCAGTTTGATTGAGATCTTTCACGAATACTGGGTTTTGCCGCTTTTCGACGCCCAACATTACCCCTTGCGAAATCGGGGCGAAAGCCTTATGTCGCGTTGACTTCTCGCGGGACCCGGGCCAAACGCATCCGGTTCCACTGACTGCCAACAGGATTACAGGATACAGGACGATGGCAAAGGGTAAGTTCGAGCGCAATAAGCCGCACGTAAACATCGGCACGATTGGTCACGTTGACCACGGCAAGACGTCTCTGACGGCTGCGATCACCAAGTTTTTTGGTGACTTCAAGGCCTATGACCAGATTGACGCTGCGCCTGAAGAGAAGGCCCGCGGCATCACCATTTCGACCGCCCACGTTGAGTATGAGACGGACACCCGTCACTACGCCCACGTCGACTGCCCCGGCCACGCCGACTATGTGAAGAACATGATCACCGGTGCGGCTCAGATGGACGGCGCGATCCTGGTTGTTTCGGCTGCTGATGGCCCGATGCCCCAGACCCGCGAGCACATCCTGCTTGCCCGTCAGGTTGGTGTGCCTTCGCTGGTGGTGTTTTTGAACAAGGTCGACCAGGTCGACGACGAAGAGCTGCTCGAGCTGGTCGAGATGGAAGTTCGCGAACTTCTCTCATCCTACGACTTCCCGGGCGACGACATTCCGATCATCAAGGGCTCTGCTCTGGTTGCGCTCAACGATGGCGACAAGGCCCAGGGCGAAGACGCGATCAAGGCTCTGATGGTTGCAGTTGACGAATACATCCCGACCCCTGAGCGTCCGATCGACCAGCCGTTCCTGATGCCGATCGAAGACGTGTTCTCGATTTCGGGCCGCGGTACCGTTGTGACCGGCCGTGTCGAGCGTGGCGTTGTCAAGGTTGGCGAAGAAATCGAAATCGTCGGCATCCGCGACACCAAGAAGACGGTTTGCACGGGCGTTGAAATGTTCCGCAAGCTGCTCGATCAGGGCCAGGCCGGCGACAACATCGGCGCGCTTCTGCGTGGCGTTGACCGTGAAGGTGTGGAGCGCGGCCAGGTTCTCTGCAAGCCTGGTTCGGTCAAGCCGCACACGAAGTTCAAGGCAGAGGCCTACATCCTGACCAAGGAAGAGGGCGGTCGTCACACACCGTTCTTCACCAACTACCGTCCGCAGTTCTACTTCCGCACGACCGACGTGACGGGTGTTGTGACACTGCCGGAAGGCACCGAAATGGTGATGCCGGGCGACAACATCTCGGCTGACGTGACGCTGATCGTGCCGATCGCGATGGAAGAGAAGCTGCGCTTCGCCATCCGCGAAGGCGGCCGCACCGTCGGCGCCGGCATCGTCGCTTCGATCATCGAGTAATCGATGATTGCTGCGTCGATGGCGTAAGCTGCCGACGGCACTTGGAAGCAATGCAAAACGCGCCGCATGGCGCGTTTTGTTTTGTCGGCGCCGGCATCGTCGCTTCGATCATCGAGTAATCGATGATCGCTGCACCGATGGCGTAAGCTGCCGACGGCCACTGGAAATCAATGCAAAACGCGGGTCAAAGGGCCCGTGTTTTTTGACTGTGCCGCCCAAATTCGGATAGCATTTCCAATCTGCGTTTCGGGGAGGGGTGTTTGCGTGCGGTTATGAAATTGACATCGTCGGTTTTCTGGCTCGCTGTCCTGTTGCTCCTTGTTGTCCCGCTAGCTGTCTCATTGACCGCGATGCCGCCAGCCTATGCTGCAGGCTGTCCCGATCGGCCAGCCTGTCGTGGTTGCGGGTGCAAGGGTGGCCCTGGCTATCGACTCAAGTCCACAGGCCAATGTGTTGGCTTTAAAGCCTTGAAGGCAAAGTGCGGGGATCCGCCCACACGCAAATGTACATTTGAAAACGCGCCCGGAACCGGAGCCAACCGCGAATGCGCCCTGGGAAAATCAGAAAATTGAATTGGCGTCCGCAACAGGGCGGTATTTTGCAACGAAAATCCGGTCTATTTTCAGCGGGCATCGGCGAGAGGGTCAGGACCCAGGAATAAAATGGCGCAGGAAGTGAAATAGTCACCATCTATCTCTTGCATAACCTGTCGTTTTGGCGCTATCAGGTCCGCCACAAGCCTAGGGGTATAGCTCAGTTGGTAGAGCGACGGTCTCCAAAACCGTAGGTCGCAGGTTCGAGTCCTGCTGCCCCTGCCAGTCCTGCCGGACTTGTAAACCTGTTTCGTGATCAGACGGACATGGACCTTGAGGGGCAAGGTTTGGGCCAGTTCGTCCTTTGAAAGCAAAAAAGCCCTTTGCCCCTCTTGTGGATTCGAGAATCGGCCTTTATGTAGGCTGCAACAGACACGCGGTGTGTGGAGCTGGGCGACCTGGCTTTACGCGCCGTATAAGCGTGGATAGACAATGGCATCCAAGACAAACCCGTTTACTTTCATTCAGCAGGTTCGCTCCGAAACTGCAAAAGTCAAGTGGCCGTCGCGTCGCGAAACCTCGATCTCAACGATTATGGTTCTCGTGATGGTGCTGCTTGCCTCGATTTTCTTTTTCGCCGCAGACCAGGCATTGGGATGGGTGATTTCGCTCATTCTGAACATTGGCGCTTGAGGCGGGAATCAAGATGACAGCACGCTGGTATATCGTTCACGCCTACTCGAACTTCGAAAAGAAGGTCGCGGACTCAATTGAAGAGCAGGCACGTCAGAAGGGTCTTAGCCATCTGTTCGAGAAAATCCTTGTTCCGGTTGAGAAGGTTGTCGAAGTGCGCCGCGGCCGCAAGGTTGATGCCGAGCGCAAATTCTTCCCCGGTTACGTGATGGTTCGCGCCGATCTGACCGATGAGGCATTTCACCTTATCAAGAACACACCGAAGGTAACCGGTTTTCTGGGCAGCGATTCAAAGCCGGTTCCGATTCCGGACTCGGAAGCTGAGCGGATCCTCACTCAGGTTCAGGAAGGCGTCGAGCGGCCCAAGCCCTCTATTGCTTTCGAGATCGGCGAGCAGGTGCGCGTGTCAGATGGGCCGTTTGCCTCGTTCAACGGTACGGTTCAGGAAGTCGACGAGGAGCGTTCGCGCCTCAAGGTCGAGGTTTCCATCTTCGGTCGGGCGACTCCGGTCGAGCTTGAATACGGTCAGGTCGAGAAGGTCTGATTTCGAATTGCCCGGCTTGCGCAATCTTTGATGATGGTGCGGGCTGGGTTTTGCAGTGCCGGGGTTCTGGCGCTGCAGTCCGCGTGGGAGGTGCCCGGGCTTTTGCCGGTCCGCCAAGCCGCACCACGCAACCGCAGCCGCCGGGTTTGTCCGGCATGAAGGCGACACACCGTCGCCACAACGAAAGGCAGAGAGAATATGGCTAAGAAAGTTGCAGGCCAGCTCAAGCTGCAGGTTCCGGCCGGATCGGCGACCCCGTCGCCCCCGATTGGTCCGGCACTCGGTCAGCGCGGCATCAACATCATGGAATTCTGTAAGGCGTTCAATGCCGCCACGCAGGAAATGGAAAAAGGGATGCCGATCCCGGTCACCATCACCTATTATCAGGACAAGTCCTTCACCTTTGCAATGAAGCAGCCTCCGGTCAGCTTCCTGCTCAAGAAGGAAGCCAAGCTGAAGTCCGGCTCGAAAGCGCCTGGCAAGGAAAAGGCTGGCTCGATCACCCGCGACCAGGTTCGCGCGATCGCTGAAACCAAGATGAAGGACCTCAACGCTGCCGATATCGACGGCGCGATGGCTATGGTTGAGGGCTCCGCCCGCTCCATGGGCCTGGAAGTGACGGGATAAGACCATGGCCAAGACTGCTAAACGCATGCAAAAGGTCAATGAAGGCATTGACCGTAACAAGCTCTACGGGCTCGGCGAAGCTGTTTCGCTGATCAAGGAGCGTGCCGTCGCCAAGTTCGACGAGACCATCGAAGTCTCGATGAACCTGGGTGTTGACCCGCGTCACGCCGACCAGATGGTCCGCGGCGTTGTCAATTTGCCCAACGGCACAGGCCGTACCGTTCGCGTCGGTGTTTTCGCCCGTGGCGACAAGGCTGACGAAGCCCGCGCAGCTGGTGCAGACGTTGTCGGAGCTGAAGATCTGGTGGAGATCGTTCAGTCTGGCAACATTGACTTTGATCGCTGCATCGCGACACCTGACATGATGCCGCTCGTCGGTCGTCTCGGCAAGGTGCTCGGCCCGCGCGGTATGATGCCCAACCCGAAGGTTGGCACCGTGACCATGGATGTGGCCGCTGCGGTCAATGCCTCCAAGGGCGGTGCCGTTGAGTTCCGCGTCGAAAAGGCCGGTATCGTCCATGCCGGCATCGGCAAGGCGTCTTTCGGTCCCGACAAGATCGAAGAAAACATCCGCGCGTTCGCAGATGCCGTGGTCAAGGCCAAGCCGGCCGGCGCCAAGGGCAACTACGTCAAGCGCGTGGCAATTTCCTCGACCATGGGTCCTGGCGTCAAGATCGATCCGGCAACGCTCAGCGTCGCCTGATAAACAAGTTTAGGAAACCGGTGCATTGCTCCGGTTTTCATCAGTTTTCGGCTTTCGGGCCGAAAAGGTCCGGGATTAATTCCCGGGCTCCCTGTCCGAGATTGCAGGTGGCGAGTTCTAACCAGCCCGCCTTAATCCTAAGCCTGCATGAGACGGGTAAGATCCGTTTTCGGGGTGAATGCCCCAACGGTTCGAACCTAGCTTGCCTTGTGCCGCTTCCGTTGTTCGGTTTCGGCGTAAGGGGACAGGATCCTCAAGCGTCGCTTGTGGGTTCGATGAGAATCCCTGGCGGCAAAGGCAAACCCGGCAGGTGGTGCATGCATCGCCTGCCAACTGGAGAAACGCAGTGGATAGAGCGGAAAAACGCGAATTCGTCGCGGAACTGAACGGTGTTTTCACCAACGCCGGTTCGGTTGTCGTGGCCCACTACGCCGGTCTTACGGTTGCGCAAATGAACGACCTTCGGTCGCGCATGCGCACAGCCGGAGGCACCGTCAAGGTCGCGAAGAACCGCCTTGCCAAGATCGCTCTTCAGGGCACGGAGTCCGAAGCGGCCGCAAGCCTCTTCGAAGGTCAGACGCTCATCGCATATTGCGATGATCCGGTGACTGCTCCGAAGATCGCCGTCGAGTTTACCAAGGTCAGCGACAAGCTGGTCATCCTTGGTGGCGCGATGGGGGCAACAACTCTCGATGCAAATGGGGTCAAGGCGCTCGCCACGATGCCATCGATCGACGAGTTGCGTGCGAAGATTGTTGGTATGATTCAGACACCAGCAACGCGCATTGCCCAGATCGTCAACGCACCGGCTGGTGCGGTGGCACGCGTCATCGGCGCGCATGCCCGGAAGGACGAAGCCGCATAAGGCGGACCTTCGCTGTGAATAGTTCAAAACCGGTTCGAACCGAATACAAGGAAGTGAAAAATGGCTGATCTCGCCAAAATCGTGGAAGACCTTTCCAACCTGACCGTCCTGGAAGCCGCTGAGCTGTCCAAGATGCTTGAAGAAAAGTGGGGCGTTTCCGCCGCTGCACCGGTGGCTGTTGCTGCTGCTGGTGGTGGTGCTGCTCCTGCTGAAGCTGCAGAAGAAAAGACTGAATTTGACGTGATCCTCGCCGAAGCCGGCGCCAACAAGATCAACGTCATCAAGGAAGTCCGCGGCATCACAGGTCTCGGCCTGAAGGAAGCCAAGGATCTTGTTGAAGCCGCTCCGAAGGCTGTCAAGGAAGGCATCTCCAAGGGCGAAGCTGAAGAAATCAAGAAGAAGCTTGAAGACGCCGGCGCCAAGGTCGAAGTCAAGTAAGTTGCTTTTTGTCCGGGGGCGGGCATGTCTCGCCCCCGGTTATATTCTGACGGTGAACATATTACCCAAAGGCCTGAAAACGGCCTTTGGGTAATGGGTTCTTCAAGAGGATGGTCTCGAACCAGACCGCAAGGCACTCCGGCCGCGCCGTCCTGGTTTAGAGACGAGTTTGAACGAAACCATTAATATGACGGAGTCGCTTGGCCAGCGGCGATCGTCTGTTGCAGGCCCGGATGCAGATTGACAAGGAGCGACGATGGCTCAGACCCTTTCCTTCAATGGTCGTAGGCGCGTACGCAAGATCTTCGGAAAAATCCCGGAAGTGGCAGAGATGCCGAACCTCATCGAGGTTCAGAAAGCATCTTATGACCAGTTTCTGATGGTGGAGGAGCCCCAGGGCGGCCGCACCGACGAAGGATTGCAGGCAGTTTTCAAATCGGTGTTCCCGATTTCCGATTTTTCCGGCAGCGCAATGCTGGAGTTCGTGTCCTATGAGTTCGAACACCCAAAGTTCGATGTGGAGGAATGCCGCCAGCGTGACCTGACCTATTCCGCGCCGCTCAAGGTGACGCTTCGCCTGATCGTGTTTGATATTGACGAGGACACAGGCGCCAAGTCGATCAAGGACATCAAGGAGCAGAACGTCTACATGGGTGACATGCCGCTCATGACCGACAACGGAACCTTTATTGTCAACGGCACCGAGCGCGTGATCGTTTCGCAGATGCACCGGTCGCCTGGCGTGTTCTTCGACCATGACAAGGGCAAGAGCCATTCTTCCGGCAAGCTGCTGTTTGCGGCCCGCGTGATCCCTTATCGCGGTTCCTGGCTCGACATCGAATTTGACGCCAAGGACATCGTCCACGCCCGTATCGACCGCCGCCGCAAGATCCCGGTGTCATCGCTGCTGATGGCGCTCGGCATGGATGCCGAAGAGATCCTGTCGACCTTCTACACCCATTCGGTCTACAGCCGTGACGGTGAAGGCTGGCGGATTCCGTTCCAGCCTGAAACCCTCAAGGGCCAGAAGACGATCGTCGACATGATCGACGCCGACACCAATGAAGTGGTGGTTGAAGGCGGCAAGAAGCTGACCCCCCGTCTGCTGCGCCAGCTCACCGAGAAGGGCGTCAAGTCGATCAAGGCAACGGATGAGGACCTGTTTGGTTCCTATCTCGCTGAGGACATCGTCAATCTTGAAACCGGTGAGGTCTTCCTCGAAGCCGGCGACGAGATCGACGAAAAGACTCTTCCAGTGCTCGCTGAGGCTGGTCTCGATGAGATTCCGGTGCTCGACATCGATCACATCAATGTCGGCGCCTATATCCGCAACACGCTTGCTGCCGATAAGAACGAAAGCCGCCAGGACGCGCTTTTCGACATCTACCGTGTGATGCGGCCAGGTGAACCGCCGACCATGGAATCGGCGGAAGCCATGTTCCAGTCGCTGTTCTTCGATTCCGAGCGCTATGACCTGTCCGCTGTTGGCCGGGTGAAGATGAACATGCGTCTTGACCTCGATGCCGAAGACACTGTGCGGGTTCTGCGCAAGGACGACATCCTTGCCGTCGTCAAGACACTTGTCTCGCTGCGCGATGGCAAGGGCGAAATCGACGACATCGACAACCTCGGCAACCGCCGGGTTCGTTCCGTCGGCGAACTGATGGAAAACCAGTACCGTCTCGGCCTGCTTCGCATGGAGCGTGCGATCAAGGAGCGCATGTCGTCGATCGAGATCGACACTGTCATGCCGCAGGATCTGATCAACGCCAAGCCAGCGGCCGCTGCCGTGCGCGAATTCTTCGGCTCTTCGCAGCTGTCGCAGTTCATGGACCAGGTCAATCCGCTCTCCGAGATCACCCACAAGCGTCGTCTTTCGGCTCTGGGACCGGGCGGTCTGACCCGTGAACGTGCAGGCTTTGAAGTCCGTGACGTTCACCCGACACACTATGGCCGTATCTGCCCGATTGAAACGCCGGAAGGCCCGAACATCGGTCTGATCAACTCGCTGGCCACGTTTGCCCGGGTCAACAAATACGGCTTCATCGAAAGCCCGTACCGGAAGATCAAGGAAGGCAAGGTCACTGAGGAAGTGGTCTACCTGTCGGCTATGGAAGAGGCGAAGTATCACGTCGCCCAGGCCAATGCGGAGTTGAGCGAAGACGGCTCTCTCGTCGACGAATTCATCGTCAGCCGCCATGCCGGCGACGTGATGATGACGCCGCGTGAAAACATCGATCTGATGGACGTCTCGCCGCGCCAGTTGGTTTCTGTGGCAGCCGCCCTGATCCCGTTCCTGGAAAACGACGACGCCAACCGCGCGCTTATGGGCTCGAACATGCAGCGCCAGGCGGTGCCACTGGTTCGCGCCGAGGCCCCGTTTGTGGGCACCGGTATGGAGCCGGTTGTCGCGCGTGATTCCGGCGCTGCGATTGCCGCCCGCCGTGGCGGCGTGGTCGATCAGGTTGATGCAACCCGTATCGTGATCCGTGCCACCGAGGACATGGAAGCTTCGCGGTCCGGTGTTGACATCTACCGTCTGCAGAAGTTCCAGCGTTCCAACCAGAACACCTGCATCAACCAGCGCCCGCTGGTGACTGTCGGTGATCATATCAACAAGGGCGACATCATCGCCGACGGTCCGTCGACCGATCTTGGTGATCTGGCTCTGGGCCGCAACGTGCTGGTCGCGTTCATGCCTTGGAACGGCTACAACTACGAGGACTCGATCCTTCTCTCCGAGCGCATCGTCTCTGATGACGTGTTCACCTCCATCCACATCGACGAATTCGAGGTGATGGCGCGTGACACCAAGCTTGGGCCGGAGGAAATCACCCGCGATATCCCGAACGTGTCTGAAGAGGCCCTGAGGAACCTCGACGAGGCCGGTATTGTCTATATCGGTGCCGAAGTGGCGCCGGGCGATATTCTCGTGGGCAAGATCACACCGAAGGGCGAAAGCCCGATGACGCCGGAAGAGAAGCTTCTGCGCGCCATCTTCGGCGAGAAGGCTTCGGATGTGCGTGACACCTCGATGCGGATGCCGCCCGGAACCTACGGCACGGTCGTTGAAGTGCGCGTGTTCAACCGCCATGGCGTTGAAAAAGACGAGCGTGCGATGGCGATCGAGCGCGAAGAAATCGAACGCCTTGCCAAGGACCGTGACGACGAACAGGCTATCCTGGACCGCAACGTTTATGGCCGTCTGTCGGACATGCTCAAGGGCAAGTCCGCCATCGCCGGACCGAAGGGCTTCAAGAAGGGCGCCGAGGTTTCCGAGGAAGCGATTGCCGAGTATCCGCGTTCGCAATGGTGGATGTTCGCTGTTGAGGACGAAAAGCTTCAGGGCGAGATCGAAGCGCTTCGTGCCCAGTACGATGATTCCAAGAAGCTGCTGGAAAGCCGCTTCATGGACAAGGTCGAGAAAGTCCAGCGTGGCGACGAGCTGCCACCCGGCGTGATGAAGATGGTCAAGGTCTTTGTTGCTGTGAAGCGCAAGATCCAGCCTGGCGACAAGATGGCCGGCCGTCACGGCAACAAGGGTGTGGTGTCCCGCATTCTGCCTTGCGAAGACATGCCATTCCTTGAGGATGGAACTCATGTCGACATCGTGCTCAACCCGCTTGGCGTGCCGTCGCGCATGAATGTCGGCCAGATCCTTGAAACCCATCTGGGTTGGGCCTGCGCCGGCATGGGCAAGCAGATCGGTGAGATGCTCGACGCCTACAATGCGGGTGGTGAAATCCAGCCGCTGCGTGACACCATCGACAGCGTCATCGGCACCGGTCCGAAGGGTGAACCGATCAAGCAGTACGATGATCCGTCGATTGTCCGTCTGGCCGAACAGACCCGTCGTGGCGTGTCCATCGCCACTCCGGTGTTTGACGGTGCGGTCGAGGCCGACATCAACGTCATGCTCGAGCAGGCGGGTCTTAACGTCTCGGGTCAGTCGACGCTCTATGATGGGCGGACCGGCGAGACCTTCGACCGTCCGGTGACCGTGGGCTACATCTACATGCTCAAGCTCAACCACCTGGTCGATGACAAGATCCACGCCCGTTCGATCGGTCCATACTCGCTCGTGACCCAGCAGCCGCTGGGCGGCAAGGCGCAGTTCGGTGGACAGCGCTTCGGCGAGATGGAGGTCTGGGCGCTGGAAGCTTACGGCGCTGCCTATACGCTGCAGGAAATGCTGACTGTGAAGTCGGACGACGTGGCCGGACGTACCAAGGTTTACGAAGCCATCGTGCGTGGCGACGACACCTTCGAAGCCGGTATTCCGGAGAGCTTCAACGTTCTCGTCAAGGAAATGCGCTCGCTCGGGCTCAATGTTGAGCTGGAATCGGCCAAGATCGACGGCATCGCCGATCAGGACGAGTTGCCCGACGCGGCTGAATAAAGCCTGGAAGGCGCGGGGGAGCAGGGTTGCTGTCCCGCGCCATCATCCGTTCCGCGGTCAGTCCGCGAGCGGCAGTCGATGCCCGCAGTAAGCGGGCGACAAGAATTTCAGGCGATGGCCTGTTGCCGGGGGTCTGCCGGCGCCGTCGCAAGCCAAGGGCTCAGAGCCCTAAAAGGAGACAGGCATGAACCATGAGGTCATGAATCTTTTTAACAATAACGTTCCGGCGCAGACGTTCGATTCCATCCGGATCTCGATCGCCAGCCCCGAGAAGATTCTTTCCTGGTCCTTCGGCGAGATCAAAAAGCCGGAGACGATCAACTATCGGACCTTCAAGCCGGAGCGCGACGGCCTTTTCTGCGCCCGAATTTTTGGCCCGATCAAGGACTATGAGTGCCTGTGCGGCAAGTACAAGCGCATGAAGTACAAGGGCGTCATCTGCGAAAAGTGCGGTGTTGAAGTGACCTTGAGCCGCGTACGGCGCGAGCGCATGGGTCATATCGAGCTCGCCGCTCCGGTTGCCCACATCTGGTTCCTGAAGTCGCTGCCCTCGCGCATCGGCACGCTGCTCGACATGACACTTAAGGATATCGAGCGGGTCCTGTACTTTGAGAACTACATCGTCACCGAACCGGGCCTGACATCCCTCAAGGAGCACTCGCTGCTCTCTGAAGAAGAGTACATGCTCGCCGTTGACGAGTTCGGTGAGGATTCCTTCACTGCGATGATCGGTGCTGAAGCGATTTTTGAGCTTCTCGCCGCGATGGATCTTGAGAAGATTGCTGGCGAACTGCGCACCGAGCTGGCCTCGACCACCTCTGAGCTCAAGCAGAAGAAGTTCATGAAGCGTCTCAAGATCGTTGAGAACTTCATGGAGTCAGGAAACCGTCCGGAATGGATGATCATGAAGATCGTGCCGGTGATCCCGCCGGACCTGCGTCCGTTGGTTCCGCTTGATGGCGGCCGCTTTGCGACCTCGGACCTCAACGATCTCTATCGCCGCGTGATCAACCGTAACAACCGCCTCAAGCGGCTTATTGAGTTGCGCGCACCTGGTATCATCATCCGCAACGAAAAGCGGATGCTGCAGGAATCAGTAGACGCGCTGTTCGACAATGGCCGCCGTGGCCGCACCATCACCGGTGCCAACAAGCGCCCGCTGAAGTCGCTGTCCGATATGCTCAAGGGCAAGCAGGGCCGTTTCCGGCAGAACCTGCTCGGCAAGCGCGTCGACTATTCGGGCCGTTCGGTCATCGTGACCGGCCCCGAGCTCAAGCTGCACCAGTGCGGCCTGCCCAAGAAGATGGCGCTTGAGCTGTTCAAGCCGTTCATCTACGCCCGTCTTGACGCCAAGGGCTATTCCTCGACCGTCAAGCAGGCCAAGAAGCTGGTCGAGAAGGAAAAGCCGGAAGTCTGGGATATCCTCGATGAGGTAATCCGCGAGCATCCGGTGCTCCTCAACCGCGCGCCGACACTTCACCGTCTGGGCATCCAGGCGTTTGAGCCCACGCTTGTCGAAGGCAAGGCCATTCAGCTGCACCCGCTGGTCTGCACAGCGTTTAACGCCGACTTTGACGGCGACCAGATGGCTGTTCACGTACCGCTTTCGCTGGAAGCACAGCTTGAAGCCCGCGTGCTGATGATGTCGACCAACAACATCCTCCACCCGGCCAACGGCGCACCGATCATCGTGCCATCGCAGGACATGGTGCTGGGTCTGTACTATCTTTCGATCCAGGCTGAGAACGAGCCGGGGCAGGGCATGGTGTTCTCCGACATGGGTGAACTCCACCATGCGCTTGAAAGCAAGGTTGTCACCCTGCACACCAAGATCAAGGGCCGGTTCAAGACCGTGGATGCCGAGGGCAACCCGGTTTCCAAAGTCTATGAAACCACCCCTGGCCGGATGATCATGGGTGAGCTTCTGCCCAAGAATGCCATGGTGCCGTTTGATGTCTGCAATCAGGAAATGACCAAGAAGAACATTTCCCGGATGATCGACACCGTCTACCGCCACTGCGGCCAGAAGGACACGGTCATTTTCTGCGACCGCATCATGCAACTCGGCTTCGGCCACGCCTGCCGCGCCGGCATTTCGTTCGGCAAGGACGACATGGTGATCCCGGATTCCAAGGCCCGGATCGTCGGCGATACCGACACGATGGTGAAGGAATACGAGCAGCAGTACAATGACGGCCTGATCACTCAGGGCGAGAAGTACAACAAGGTCGTCGACGCCTGGGGCAAGGCCACCGAGAAGGTCGCCGACGAAATGATGGCTCGCATCAAGTCGGTCCAATTCGATGAAGACGGCCGTCAGAAGCAGATGAACTCGATCTACATGATGAGCCACTCCGGCGCACGTGGTTCACCGAGCCAGATGCGCCAGCTGGGTGGAATGCGCGGCCTGATGGCCAAGCCGTCGGGTGAGATCATCGAGACGCCGATCATCTCGAACTTCAAGGAAGGCCTGACCGTGAACGAGTACTTTAACTCGACCCACGGTGCCCGTAAGGGCCTTGCTGATACCGCGCTGAAGACCGCGAACTCCGGTTACCTGACCCGTCGTCTGGTGGATGTTGCACAGGATTGCATCGTCACCCAGATTGACTGCGGCACCACAGAAGGCCTGACAATGACGGCAATCGTCGATGCCGGTCAGGTTGTGGCGTCCATCGGCCAGCGTATTCTGGGCCGAACCGCACTTGATGACATCAACCACCCGGTCACCGGCGACAACATCGTCAAGGCCGGCACCATGGTCGATGAAGCCCAGGTGCTCGAGATCGAGGCCGCCGGCATCCAGTCGGTACGCATCCGCTCACCGCTGACCTGTGAAATCCAGACCGGTATCTGCGCGGCCTGCTATGGCCGTGACCTTGCGCGCGGCACGCCCGTCAACATCGGTGAAGCTGTCGGCGTTATCGCCGCGCAGTCGATCGGTGAGCCGGGCACGCAGCTGACCATGCGTACCTTCCACCTTGGCGGCACCGCCACTGTGGTTGACCAGTCGTTCCTGGAAGCGTCCTACGAAGGCACGGTCCGGATCAAGAACCGCAACATGCTGCGCAATTCCGATGGCAACCTGATTGCCATGGGACGTTCGATGGCCGTCCAGATCCTGGACGAAAAGGGCACCGAGCGCTCATCACAGCGTGTGGCATACGGTTCGAAGATCTATGTCGATGACGGTGACACGGTCAAACGTGGTCAGCGTCTGGCCGAGTGGGATCCTTATACGCGCCCGATGATGACGGAAATCGAAGGCACCGTGGAATTCGAAGATGTGGTCGATGGTATTTCGGTTACGGAATCGACAGACGAGGCGACCGGTATCACCAAACGTCAGGTCATCGACTGGCGATCGACGCCGCGTGGCAGCGATCTCAAGCCTGCGATTGTGATCAAGGGCAAGGATGGTGAAATCGCCAAGCTGGCTCGTGGCGGTGAAGCCCGCTTCCAGCTTTCTGTTGACGCGATCCTGTCGGTTGAACCCGGCGGCAAGGTCAGCCAGGGTGACGTGCTTGCACGTGTGCCGCTTGAAAGTGCAAAGACCAAGGACATCACCGGCGGTCTGCCGCGGGTGGCGGAACTGTTCGAGGCACGCCGGCCGAAAGATCATGCCATCATCGCAGAAGTCGATGGCACGATCCGTTTTGGTCGCGACTACAAGAACAAGCGCCGCATCCAGATCGAACCGGCGGAAGACGGTGTCGAGCCTGTCGAATATCTCATCCCGAAGGGCAAGCCCTTCCACTTGCAGGATGGCGATTACATCGAAAAGGGCGACTATATCCTCGACGGCAACCCTGCGCCGCATGACATTCTTGCGATCAAGGGCGTGGAGGCGCTTGCGTCCTACCTCGTCAACGAGATCCAGGAAGTCTACCGTCTCCAGGGCGTGCTCATCAACGACAAGCACATCGAAGTGATTGTCCGTCAGATGCTGCAGAAGGTCGAAATCACCGACTCCGGGGATTCGGTCTACATCGTCGGCGACAATGTCGATCAGATCGAGCTGGACAATGTCAACGAGCGTCTCATCGAGGAAGGCCGCAAGCCTGCCGTTGGAACTCCGGTTCTGCTCGGCATCACCAAGGCCTCGCTGCAGACCCCGTCCTTCATTTCGGCGGCGTCGTTCCAGGAGACCACGAAGGTGCTGACCGAAGCTGCAGTTGCCGGCAAGATCGACACCCTGCAGGGCCTCAAGGAGAACGTCATCGTCGGACGTCTGGTGCCAGCAGGTACCGGCGGGACCATGACCCAGATCCGTCGCATCGCAACATCGCGCGACGATCTTATCCTCGACGAGCGTCGCAAGACGTCGGGTGCGGAAACAGCCGCTCCGATGCTCACCGACATGGCCAGCGAAGAGCCGTCACCGGCCGAATAGGTTCTCGAACAGAAATCGAAAAGGCCGCCTTTCGGGGCGGCCTTTGTTTTGGGGCAGGGCTGTTCGAACCATTCGAGATTTGATGCAACAGGTGGTAAGCTCACCCGTAGCGCTCGATCTCCACGTTCCAGACAAGGGCTTCGAAGATCCCGCCGTCCTCCATTGGTTCCGAAAAGTCCAGATCGGCCCGGCGCAGCAGTCCCAGACGTGCCATCACTTTGTGCGATCGCAGGTTGTCGGGAAGCGCATAAGCGACAATGGCTTCAAGTTTTGTGACCCGGACGGCATATTCGATGGCAGCACTGGTACTCTCCGTTGCATATCCATATCCCCAGGCCTTGCGGTCAAAGCGCCAGCCGACCTCGTAGTGAAAGCCCAGGGGATGCGCGGTGGCGGGCCTCGCCATCACGCCCGCGTAACCGAGAAACCGACCATCGCGGCTTTCAACCGCCCAGCGGGAAGTTCTGTATCTGCGATAGCTGTCGATGTAGCGGTTCAGTTTGGCATCGCTATTGGTGCTGTCGATCAGGCCGCCAAGATCCGCCATCACTTCCGGGTCGGAATGCATGGCTGCAAAGGCATCGCGGTGGCTTTCGCGCCAGCTCAACAAGCGAATCCGGTCGGTCCGGATTTCAGCATCTCCGTTCACACATGCAATCCCTACTCAAATGCAATAACTGCCACTTCACCTTCCATCGCCCCCTGATAGGCAGATGCATGTGGTTCTTCATCAGGCATTTCCTCGAGAACGCCGATCTGGTCTAGATCTGCTTCGGCAAATCCCTTTGCGGACAGCGCATCAAGGCACAGGCGGACGGCTGTATCATCGTCGGGTGCTGCGATCAGCACGTGAACCGGCTTCATCTCGCCGCCTTTGCGTTTGCTGGTCTGCCCGATGATGATGAAAATTGACGGCTTGTCTGCCTCATCGTCAGGGTGGGCGAACCCATTGCTGTTGTCATTGTCGGAGTTCATTTCGATATCCCCTTGGAAGCTTGATCTTTGTGGCTGTTTCTCATGTTGCAGCAGCGAGGGCAATGTTTGCGCGGGCCAGGCAAAAACAGCCTGTGGAGAGCACTACAAGAGACAGCACCGACCAGCATTTTGGTTGTCTGCTGTCCCGACCGCCTGCATGTCATGGCGCCATCATGGTTTGTTGCCTATAAGACTACAGCATTCCACCATGGGAAAGAAACGGAGTTTGACTATGGGTGTTCAGGGTCTTTTGGTTCTCCTCCTTGTTGGCGCGGTCGCTGGTTGGCTCGCCGGGATCATCATGAAGGGGTTCGGCTTCGGCCTGATCGGTAACATCGTTGTCGGCATCGTCGGTGCGTTCGTGGCTGGTCTGGTTCTTCCAATGGTGAACATCTCGATCGGCGGCGGAATCGTTGGTTCAATAATCCACGCGACCATTGGTGCCGTGATTCTTCTGTTCGTGATCGGGCTCGTCAAACGCGGCTGAACGTGACTAGGTCCAAAGAGTGATTCCCGTCGCAAAAGCGTTTTCGCGGCCGAGTTGACAAACAATCGGTTCGGGTGGTCCAGTCGGCAAAACTGCCGGGCAACAAAAAGGCTGTTTCCTGTCATCAGGCACAATATTGTGTCGCCGCTGGTCAAGTTCGGGAGCTGCGCACCCGGCAATGACGATTTTATCTGTCTTGGCCTTGACGAGGTGAGGGGAAATCAGTAGTTACCGGCCACCGAGACCGATGTGAGGCGCTTTTCTTCGGGACGACACGTCCTGAAAGTTGTCTCAAACAAGGTTTCTGAATGCACTGTGAACTGACAATGCTGCACGCACGACGCTGCCAATTGCGTCCTCTGCTTTCTTGGGCCTTCCGGCAAAACCGGTCCGGCCCTTGTTTTGCGCATACAGTCTGCAGGCATGGTGCCTGAAAAGGCGAAACATGAATTCTAAAGGGATGGTTTCATGCCAACTGTAAACCAGCTGATCCGCAAGCCGCGCCAGGCGCCGGTCAAGCGCAACAAGGTTCCCGCGCTGGAGCAGAACCCGCAAAAGCGCGGTGTTTGCACCCGAGTGTACACCACGACCCCGAAGAAGCCTAACTCGGCTCTTCGTAAGGTTGCCAAAATTCGCCTGACCAACGGCTTCGAAGTCATCGGCTACATTCCGGGTGAGGGGCACAACCTCCAGGAACACTCCGTGGTGATGATCCGTGGCGGCCGCGTAAAGGACCTTCCTGGCGTGCGCTACCACGTGATTCGTGGCGTTCTCGACACCCAGGGTGTCAAGAACCGCAAGCAGCGCCGCTCGAAGTACGGCGCCAAGCGTCCGAAGTAATTGTATCTGCGGGCCGCATCACGAGATGCGGCTCGTTGTTTCGACCAATCTGTTGAAAGACGAAAAGCATGTCACGACGTCACAGTGCAGAAAAGCGTGAAATCAACCCGGATCCGAAATTCGGTGACCTGGTTCTCTCCAAGTTCATGAATGCCATCATGATGCACGGCAAGAAATCTGTTGCCGAGCAGATCGTATATGGCGCGCTTGACCAGGTCGAGCAGCGGGCAAAGCAGGAGCCTGTGCCGATGTTCCATCAGGCGCTGGAAAATGTCGCGCCGCATGTGGAAGTCCGTTCGCGCCGCGTTGGTGGTGCAACCTACCAGGTTCCTGTCGATGTTCGTCCTGAGCGCCGTCAGGCTCTGGCCATTCGCTGGCTGATTGCTGCGGCTCGCAAGCGCAACGAAACCACCATGATCGAGCGCCTCTCGGGCGAACTCATGGATGCCGCCAACAACCGCGGCAGCGCTGTGAAGAAGCGGGAAGACACCCACAAGATGGCCGATGCCAACCGCGCTTTCTCGCATTACCGCTGGTAATCCAAGACCTGTTTCCGAAAGGCATTGAAAATGGCCCGCGAATACGCAATCCAAGACTACCGCAATTTCGGCATCATGGCGCACATCGACGCCGGCAAGACCACGACCACCGAGCGTGTGCTTTACTACACTGGTAAGTCGCACAAGATCGGTGAAGTGCACGACGGCGCCGCCACCATGGACTGGATGGAGCAGGAGCAGGAGCGCGGCATCACAATCACCTCTGCTGCCACCACGACCTTCTGGAAAGGCCGCGACGGCAAGATGTGCCGCTTCAACATCATCGACACTCCAGGCCACGTTGACTTCACCATTGAGGTTGAGCGGTCTTTGCGCGTTCTCGATGGTGCTATCGCGTTGCTCGATGCAAATGCCGGTGTGGAGCCGCAGACCGAGACTGTCTGGCGTCAGGCCGACAAGTACAATGTTCCGCGGATGATCTTCTGCAACAAGATGGACAAGACCGGCGCGGACTTCTACCGCTCGGTTTCGATGATCAAGTCGCGCCTCGGTGCAACTGCGGTCGTCTGTCAGCTGCCAATCGGTGCAGAATCCGAATTTGCTGGTGTGGTTGACCTCATCGAGATGAACGCATTGGTCTGGCGCGACGAGTCGCTCGGCGCGCAGTGGGACGTCGTTGAGATCCCAGAAGACCTGAAGGAAAAGGCGGAAGAGTACCGCGAACTCCTCATTGAAACGGTCGTAGAAATCGATGAGGGCGCGATGGAGCGTTACCTCGAAGGTGAAATGCCGGGCAATGATGAGATCCGCGCGTTGATCCGCAAGGGCACCATCTCCGTTCAGTTCTTCCCGATGTTCTGTGGCTCGGCCTTCAAGAACAAGGGCGTTCAGCCGCTCCTCGACGCAGTCGTCGAGTATCTGCCGAGCCCGGCCGAAGTGCCTGCGATCGAAGGTATCGACGTCAAGACCGAAGAAGAGACCACGCGTCCGGCAAGCGACGATGAACCGCTTTCGATGCTGGCCTTCAAGGTCATGAACGACCCATTCGTTGGTTCGCTGACATTTGCCCGCATCTATTCGGGCAAGCTCGAAAAGGGCTCGTCGGTGATGAATACGGTCAAGGAAAAGCGCGAGCGCGTCGGCCGTATGCTGCAGATGCACTCGAATTCGCGCGAAGACATCGAAGAAGCCTTTGCTGGCGATATCGTTGCGCTTGCAGGCCTCAAGGAAACCACCACGGGTGATACGCTTTGCGACCCGCTCAAGCCGGTGATCCTCGAGCGCATGGAATTCCCCGATCCGGTGATCCAGATCGCGATCGAGCCGAAGACCAAGGGCGACCAGGAAAAGATGGGCCTTGCGCTCAACCGTCTGGCTGCCGAGGATCCCTCGTTCCGCGTCAAGACCGACGAGGAATCCGGTCAGACAATTATCGCCGGTATGGGCGAATTGCACCTCGACATTCTCGTCGACCGTATGCGCCGCGAGTTCAAGGTCGAGGCCAATGTCGGCGCGCCGCAGGTTGCTTACCGCGAATCCATCACCAAGGCCTACGAAGCCGATTACACCCATAAGAAGCAGTCGGGTGGTTCGGGTCAGTTCGCCCGCGTCAAGATCCGGTTCGAGCCCAACGACGAGACCGAAGAGTTCATCTTCGAAAGCAAGATCGTTGGCGGTTCGGTGCCGAAGGAATATATCCCGGGCGTCCAGAAGGGTATCGACAGCGTCATGAGTTCGGGGCCGCTCGCAGGCTTCCCGATGCTGGGCATCAAGGCCACCCTGGTCGATGGCGCCTACCACGATGTGGACTCGAGCGTCCTTGCCTTCGAAATTGCCGGTCGTGCCTGCTTCCGCGAAAACTCGAAGTTCATGGGCCCTCAGCTGCTCGAGCCGATCATGAAGGTCGAGGTGGTGACGCCGGAAGATTACGTCGGCGACGTGATCGGCGATCTGAACTCCCGCCGTGGCCAGATCCAGGGTCAGGAAATGCGCGGCATCGCCGTTGTGATCGACGCACATGTGCCGCTGGCCAACATGTTCAAATACGTTGATACGCTGCGCTCCATGTCCCAGGGCCGGGCGCAGTACTCGATGGTCTTTGATCATTACTCTGCCGTGCCGTCGAATGTCTCGCAGGAGATTCAGGCGAAATACGCTTAATTGTCCGGCTGTCGGATCCGCGTCACAGACGCCGGTCCGGCCCGGAGACCGAAACAGTAAATTGCCCTGTTGGGGCTGAATGAGAATGGAGAGCCGAAGATGGCAAAGGGTAAGTTCGAGCGCAATAAGCCGCACGTAAACATCGGCACGATTGGTCACGTTGACCACGGCAAGACGTCTCTGACGGCTGCGATCACCAAGTTTTTTGGTGACTTCAAGGCCTATGACCAGATTGACGCTGCGCCTGAAGAGAAGGCCCGCGGCATCACCATTTCGACCGCCCACGTTGAGTATGAGACGGACACCCGTCACTACGCCCACGTCGACTGCCCCGGCCACGCCGACTATGTGAAGAACATGATCACCGGTGCGGCTCAGATGGACGGCGCGATCCTGGTTGTTTCGGCTGCTGATGGCCCGATGCCCCAGACCCGCGAGCACATCCTGCTTGCCCGTCAGGTTGGTGTGCCTTCGCTGGTGGTGTTTTTGAACAAGGTCGACCAGGTCGACGACGAAGAGCTGCTCGAGCTGGTCGAGATGGAAGTTCGCGAACTTCTCTCATCCTACGACTTCCCGGGCGACGACATTCCGATCATCAAGGGCTCTGCTCTGGTTGCGCTCAACGATGGCGACAAGGCCCAGGGCGAAGACGCGATCAAGGCTCTGATGGTTGCAGTTGACGAATACATCCCGACCCCTGAGCGTCCGATCGACCAGCCGTTCCTGATGCCGATCGAAGACGTGTTCTCGATTTCGGGCCGCGGTACCGTTGTGACCGGCCGTGTCGAGCGTGGCGTTGTCAAGGTTGGCGAAGAAATCGAAATCGTCGGCATCCGCGACACCAAGAAGACGGTTTGCACGGGCGTTGAAATGTTCCGCAAGCTGCTCGATCAGGGCCAGGCCGGCGACAACATCGGCGCGCTTCTGCGTGGCGTTGACCGTGAAGGTGTGGAGCGCGGCCAAGTTCTCTGCAAGCCTGGTTCGGTCAAGCCGCACACCAAGTTCAAGGCAGAGGCCTACATCCTGACCAAGGAAGAGGGCGGTCGTCACACACCGTTCTTCACCAACTACCGTCCGCAGTTCTACTTCCGCACGACCGACGTGACGGGTGTTGTGACACTGCCGGAAGGCACCGAAATGGTGATGCCGGGCGACAACATCTCGGCTGACGTGACGCTGATCGTGCCGATCGCGATGGAAGAGAAGCTGCGCTTCGCCATCCGCGAAGGCGGCCGCACCGTCGGCGCCGGCATCGTCGCTTCGATCATCGAGTAACAAACGGGGGCAGGTCGCGCGGTCCGGTCAAACCGGATCGCGCGGTCCTCTCACAAGCAAGGACAAGTCGAATGAACGGCCAGAACATCCGCATCCGCCTCAAGGCGTTTGACCACCGGATCCTTGACGCCTCCACACGCGAAATCGTGTCGACGGCAAAACGGACCGGCGCGAGCGTCCGCGGCCCGGTTCCGCTGCCGACCCGGATCGAGAAATTTACGGTCAACCGGTCGCCGCACATCGACAAGAAGAGCCGTGAGCAGTTCGAAATGCGGACCCACAAGCGTCTTCTCGACATCGTCGATCCGACACCGCAGACAGTAGATGCGCTTATGAAGCTGGATCTCGCTGCGGGCGTTGATGTGGAAATCAAGCTGTAAGGCGCAAGACGTCTTAGGCAAAGGGAACGAGGCAGGAAGGGGCAGGGCCCCGACAGGCTCATCTCAAGAGGAATGAACCGATGCGTTCAGGTGTGATTGCACAAAAAGTGGGAATGACCCGGGTCTACAACGACGCCGGAGAGCATGTTCCCGTGACCGTCCTGCGGTTGGAAAACTGCCAGGTGGTTGCCCAGCGTACGGAAGAGAAGAACGGCTACACTGCCGTCCAGCTCGGCGCCGGCGTCGCCAAGGTCAAGAACACGTCAAAGGCTATGCGCGGCAACTTCGCCATCGCCAATGTCGAACCCAAGGCCAAGCTGGTCGAGTTCCGTGTAAGCTCCGACAATCTTATCGATGTCGGTTCGGAGATTTCGGCCAACCATTTCGTTGCTGGCCAGTTGGTTGACGTCTCCGGCGTCACCCAGGGTAAGGGCTTCGCTGGTGCCATGAAGCGGCACGGCTTTGGCGGCCTTCGCGCCACTCACGGCGTGTCGGTCTCTCACCGTTCGCACGGCTCGACCGGTTCCAACCAGGATCCGGGTAAGGTCTGGAAGGGTAAGAAGATGGCTGGCCACATGGGTCAGACCCGCGTGACCACGCAGAATCTCGAGATCGTGTCGACCGACGCTGATCGCGGCCTGATCCTGATCAAGGGTGCGGTTCCTGGCTCCAAGGGGTCTTGGATCGTCGTTCGCGATGCGATCAAGTCCGGCATCCCGGCTGATGCTCCTCTTCCTGCAGCCATTCGCGCTGCGGCCAACGTATCGAATGAGGGAGCCGAATAATGGATCTCACCGTCACCACTCTCGAGGGCAAGTCCGCTGGAAAGATCACTCTTTCCGATGCGATCTTCGGCCTCGACCCGCGCCAGGATCTGATCCAGCGCATCGTGCGTTGGCAGCTTGCCAAGAAACAGCAGGGCGGTCACAAGACCCTCGGCCGTTCCGACATCGCTCGCACCGGCGCCAAGATGTTCAAGCAGAAGGGTACGGGCCGCGCTCGTCACCACGCTGCAAGCGCCCCGCAGTTCCGCGGTGGTGGCCGGGCTCACGGTCCGGTCGTGCGCAGCCACGCGCATGATCTTCCCAAGAAGGTCCGTGCTCTGGCACTGCGTCATGCACTTTCGGCCAAGGCGCAGGCCTCTGACATCATCGTCGTCGACAGCCTGACAGCTGGCGAGGCGAAGACCAAGGCGCTGACCGGTTCGCTGGACAAGATGGGCTTGAGCAACGCTCTGTTCATCGGCGGTGCCGAGCTTGACAAGAACTTCCGCCTCGCCGCCAAGAACATTCCAAACGTGGATGTGCTGCCGGTTCAGGGCATCAACGTCTATGACATTCTGCGCCGCGGCAAGCTGGTCTTGTCCAAGGACGCTGTCGCTGCTCTGGAGGAGCGCTTCAAATGACGGATATTCGCCACTACGATGTGATTGTCTCTCCGGTAATCACCGAAAAGTCGACGCTGGTGTCCGAGCAGAGCCAGGTAGTTTTCAACGTCGCCCGCCGCGCCACCAAGCCTGAAATCAAGGCTGCGGTCGAAGCGCTGTTCGGCGTCAAGGTTACGGCGGTCAATACGCTGCTGCGCAAGGGCAAGACCAAACGCTTCCGCGGCATTGTCGGCCGCCAGTCTGATGTGAAGAAGGCGTATGTGACGCTTGCCGAAGGTCAGTCGATCGACGTCTCAACCGGTCTGTAAGGGCCGCGTGCGAACTAGCCCTCAAAAGGGAACAGGAATATGGCACTGAAAAGTTACAATCCGACGACTCCGAGCCAGCGTCAGCTGGTCATCGTTGATCGTTCGGGTCTTCATAAAGGCAAGCCGGTCAAGTCTTTGACCCAGGGCCTTACAGGCAAGGGCGGTCGCAACAATGCAGGCCGGGTTACGGCCCAGTCTATTGGTGGCGGTCACAAGCGCACCTACCGCATGGTAGATTTCAAGCGTCGCAAGTTTGACGTTGAGGCGACTGTGGAGCGTATGGAATACGATCCGAACCGGACCGCATTCATTGCGCTGATCACCTATGCTGACGGCGAAAAGTCCTACATCCTTGCGCCTCAGCGTCTTGCTGCCGGCGACAAGGTGATCTCGTCGGACAAGGCGGTTGACGTGAAGCCGGGCAATTGCATGCCGCTTCAGTTCATGCCGGTTGGCACGATCGTCCACAACATCGAGATGAAGCCGGCCAAGGGCGGCCAGGTGGCTCGCTCGGCCGGTGGATACGCACAGCTGGTCGGTCGCGATCAGGGCATGGCCATCCTGCGTCTCAATTCGGGTGAACAGCGCCTGGTCCAGGGCGCCTGCCTTGCCACTGTCGGTGCGGTCTCGAACCCTGACCACCTCAACATCAATGACGGCAAGGCCGGCCGCTCGCGCTGGAAGGGCAAGCGCCCTCATGTTCGCGGTGTTGCCATGAACCCTGTCGATCACCCGCACGGTGGTGGTGAAGGCCGGACCTCCGGCGGTCGCCATCCGGTGAGCCCCTGGGGCAAGCCGACCAAGGGCAAGCGCACACGTTCGAACAAGTCGACCGACAAGTTCATCATGCGTTCGCGCCATCAGCGTAAGAAATAAGAGAGGAAGTCTCCAATGGCTCGTTCAGTTTGGAAAGGTCCGTTTGTTGACGGCTATCTTCTCAAGAAAGCTGAGAAGGTGCGCGAAGGCGGCCGCAATGAAGTGATCAAGATCTGGAGCCGCCGCTCCACCATCATGCCGCAGTTCGTCGGCCTGACATTCGGCGTCTACAACGGTAGCAAGCACATTCCGGTCAACGTGTCGGAAGACATGGTCGGCCAGAAGTTTGGCGAATACTCCCCGACGCGGACCTATTATGGCCACGGCGCCGACAAGAAAGCGAAGAGGAAGTAACAATGGGCAAGGCAAAAACCGAACGCCGGCTCAAGGACAACGAAGCGCAGGCAGTCGCCCGCACGCTTCGTGTCAGTCCGCAGAAGCTCAACCTGGTTGCCGGGCTTATCCGTGGCAAGAAGGTTGGCACAGCGCTGGCCGAGCTTGAGTTTTCCCGCAAGCGCATCGCTTCGACCGTCAAAAAGACGCTTGAATCGGCGATAGCAAACGCAGAAAACAATCACGATCTCGATGTTGATTCGTTGGTCGTTGCCGAAGCCTATGTCGGCAAGTCCATCGTTATGAAGCGCTTCCATGCCCGCGGTCGTGGCCGTTCCTCGCGGATCGAAAAGCCGTTCTCGCATCTCACCATTGTGGTGCGTGAAGTGGAAGCCAAAGAGGAGGCCGCATAATGGGTCAGAAAATTAATCCAATCGGTTTTCGTCTTGGCATCAACCGTACGTGGGACAGCCGCTGGTTTGCAGACAATGCCGAATACGGCAAGCTGCTTCATGAGGACCTGAAGATCCGCAAGTATCTGCTCGCTGAACTCAAGCAGGCCGGTATTTCGAAGGTCGTCATTGAGCGCCCGCATAAAAAGTGCCGCGTGACCATTCACGCAGCCCGTCCTGGCCTGATCATCGGCAAGAAGGGTGCAGACATCGAAAAGCTGCGCCGCAAGCTCGGCGACATGACGCAGTCGGAAACTCACCTCAACATTGTTGAAGTACGCAAGCCGGAAGTTGACGCGACCCTGGTCGCGCAGTCGATTGCCCAGCAGCTTGAGCGTCGTATTGCTTTCCGCCGCGCCATGAAGCGGTCGGTTCAGTCTGCCATGCGTCTTGGTGCTGAAGGCATTAAGATCACTTGCGGCGGCCGTCTCGGCGGTGCGGAAATCGCGCGTGTCGAATGGTACCGCGAAGGACGCGTTCCGCTTCACACATTGCGCGCCGATATCGATTACGGCACAGCCGAGGCAAAGACCGCTTATGGCATCTGTGGCGTCAAGGTCTGGATCTTCAAGGGCGAAATCCTTGAGCACGACCCAATGGCATCGGAACGCCGCGCCACTGAGGGTGATGCCTCGGGCGGCAATCGCCGGCGCGAAAACGCCTGATCACGCGCAGGCAGACAATTCGGAGAAGTAAACAATGTTGCAGCCAAAGCGTACAAAGTACCGCAAGCAGTTCAAGGGCCGCATCAAGGGCGTCGCCAAGGGCGGCTCGGACTTGAATTTCGGTTCTTACGGCTTGAAGGCGCAGGAGCCTGATCGCGTCAATGCACGTCAGATCGAAGCGGCCCGTCGTGCCATCACCCGTCACATGAAGCGTGCCGGTCGTGTGTGGATCCGCATCTTCCCTGATGTGCCCGTGACCTCCAAGCCGACCGAAGTCCGTATGGGTAAGGGTAAGGGCTCGGTTGATTATTGGGCGGCCAAGGTCAAGCCGGGCCGGATCATGTTTGAAATCGACGGCGTGAGCGAAGAGCTTGCCCGCGAAGCCCTGCGTCTCGGCGCGGCGAAGCTTTCGGTCAAGACCCGCTTCGTCCAGCGCATCGCAGACTAAGGAGAGCGATCATGAAAGCTGCAGATGTTCGCGCGATGAGCGTTGACCAACTCAATGACGAGCTCGCCAAGCTTAAGAAGGAGCAGTTCAACCTGCGCTTCCAGGGTGCTACCGGCCAGCTTGAAAAGACCTCGCGGGTTCGTCAGATCCGCCGCGATGTCGCTCGCATCAAGACCATTGCCCGCCAGAAGGCGGCAGAAGCCAAGGCCTAAGGACCGAATAAGATGCCAAAACGCATTCTGCAGGGCACTGTAGTCAGTGACAAGAACGAGAAGACCGTGGTCGTCCGCGTGGAGCGTCGTTTCGCACACCCGGTGATGCGCAAGATTGTTCGTCGCACCAAGAACTACAAGGCGCACGACGAGAACAACACATGCAAGGTAGGCGACGAAGTTTCCATTCAGGAATGCGCGCCGATCTCCAAGGACAAGCGCTGGACAGTCGTTGAGGCTGCCCAGGCTTGATTAATCATGGTTTGAGGCAGGTGCGCCTATTGCACCTTGCCGAGAATCCTGTATGAAGCAGGCCATTGGCGCAGAACGCCCCTTAGACGGGCGTTCTTCTGCTTTCAGCGCATGGAAGGTCCCATCTCGGGAAACCACCTTGGCAACATCCTTCCCGCGCACGACAAGAATTGACTCATAAGCTGGCATAGGGGCCTTCGTGTCCAACCGTGCCGGTAACAACAAGAAGGCGGCCTGATATGATTCAGATGCAAACAAACCTCGACGTTGCCGATAATTCCGGCGCCCGTCGTGTCATGTGCATCAAGGTTCTGGGCGGTTCCAAGCGGAAATATGCTTCCATCGGCGACGTGATCGTCGTCTCGATCAAGGAAGCCATTCCGCGCGGCCGCGTCAAGAAGGGTGATGTGATGAAGGCGGTTGTTGTCCGCACTGCCAAGGACATCCGTCGCACCGATGGCAGCGTAATCCGGTTCGACGGGAACGCAGCCGTTCTGATCAACAACAACAAAGAGCCGATCGGCACCCGCATCTTCGGACCGGTTCCGCGTGAATTGCGCGCCAAGAGCCACATGAAGATCATCTCCCTGGCTCCAGAAGTGCTGTAAGGAACGAACCGATGCAAAAGATCCGCAAAGGCGACAAGGTCGTCGTTCTGGCAGGCAAGGACAAGGGCCGTACCGGCGAAGTCCTGGCTGTGATGCCGAAGGAAGACCGGGCCGTGGTCCGGGGTCTCAACATGGTTAAGCGCCACCAGCGCCAGACCCAGACCCAGGAAGCCGGCATCATCAACAAGGAAGCCTCGCTTCACCTCTCCAACCTCGCGGTTGCAGATCCCAAGGACGGCAAACCGACCCGCGTCGGTTTCCGCGTCGAGGGTGAGAAGAAGGTGCGCGTGGCAAAGCGTTCTGGAGAAGTGATCGATGGCTGATGCGAAGTACGAGCCGCGGCTCAAGACCGAATATGTGACACGCATCCGCAAGGCCATGCAGGAAAAGTTTGCTTACGCGAACGAAATGCAGATCCCGCGTGTGGACAAGATCGTGATCAACATGGGTGTTGGTGAGGCAACTGCCGATTCCAAGAAGCCCGCTGTGGCCGCGGAAGACCTGGCGGCCATCGCCGGTCAGAAGCCCGTCATCACTCGCGCGCGCAATTCGATCGCCGGCTTCAAGCTGCGCGAGCAGATGCCGATCGGCGCGAAGGTGACGCTGCGCGGCGCCCGTATGTATGAGTTCATGGATCGCCTCATCACCATTGCGCTTCCGCGCGTGCGCGACTTTCGCGGCCTGAACCCCAAAAGCTTTGACGGCCGTGGCAACTTCGCCATGGGCATCAAGGAGCACATCGTGTTTCCAGAGGTCAACTACGACAAGGTCGACCAGATCTGGGGCATGGACATTATCGTTTGTACGACGGCACCAACGGACGACGAAGCTCGCGCTCTTCTCAAAGAGTTCAACTTCCCGTTCCCGCAGTAATCGTAACGGCATTCGTGAAAAAGGATAACTGATCATGGCGAAAGTCAGCGCAATTGAGAAGAACAAGCGCCGCCGCAAGCTGGTCGCACGCGACGCCCCCAAGCGGGCTGCGCTCAAGGCGATCATCAAGAACCAGGAGCTTCCCATTGAGGAGCGGTTCCGTGCAACGCTGAAGCTGGCTGAGATGCCACGCAACGGCGCGAAGATTCGCGTTCGCAACCGCTGCGAAGTTACCGGCCGTCCGCGCGCTTACTACCGTAAGCTGGGCATGTCGCGTATTGCTTTGCGTGAACTCGGGTCGCTGGCCAAGGTGCCCGGCCTGGTCAAGTCGAGCTGGTAAGGAGCGAGCAGTATGGCAATGACTGATCCATTGGGTGATATGCTCACCCGTATCCGCAACGGTGTTGCTCGCCGCAAGTCGTCGGTTTCGACACCGGCTTCCAAGCTGCGTGCTCGCGTTCTCGACGTGCTGCAGTCCGAAGGCTACATCCGGGGTTACACCGAGGTGGCTTTCGACAACGGCAAGGCTGAATTGAGCATCGAGCTCAAATATCATGAAGGCGCGCCGGTGATCCGTGAGATCGCCCGCGTTTCCAAGCCCGGCCGGCGTGTCTACGTCTCCGTTAAGTCCATTCCGCAGGTCGCGAACGGTCTCGGCATCACGATCCTTTCGACTCCGAAGGGCGTTTTGGCTGATCATGTCGCGCGTGAGCACAATGTTGGTGGCGAGGTTCTCTGCTCGATCTTCTGATCGTGCGGAGCCTCCATCTCGAACAGACAGGTTGAACAATGTCTCGTATCGGTAAAAAGCCCGTTCCGGTTCCCGCCGGCGTCACCGCGACGATTGACGGCCAGAAAGTGGTCGCCAAGGGTCCCAAGGGTGAGTTGAGCTTCGTTGCAAACGACGAAGTAGCACTCAAGCTTGAGGACAATGCGGTCGTCGTCTCGCCCGTGGACAATTCCAAGAACGCCCGCTCCAAATGGGGCATGTCGCGCACCATGATCTCCAACATCTTCACCGGTGTTAAGGATGGTTATGAGCGCAAGCTTGAAATCAACGGCGTGGGTTATCGCGCCGCGATGCAGGGTCGCAATCTGCAGCTGGCTCTTGGCTTCAGCCACGATGTCGTCTATCAGCCGCCGGAAGGCGTCAACATTGCGTGCCCGAAGCCGACGGAAATCGTCATCACCGGCATCGACAAGCAGGTGCTTGGCCAGGTGGCGTCAGAGATCCGCGGCTACCGCGGTCCCGAGCCCTACAAGGGCAAGGGCGTCAAATATGCTGAAGAGCGGATTGTCCGCAAAGAAGGCAAGAAGAAGTAAGGAAGACGCGAAATGGCTAGCAGGAAACAATCCCTTACGCGTCGGGCCGACCGTGTTCGCCGCCAGATCAAGGCGGTGGCCAATGGCCGTCCGCGCCTGTCGGTTCATCGCTCGTCGAAGAACATCTATGCCCAAATCATCGATGACGCAGCAGGCCGTACGCTTGCATCGGCATCGACGCTGGACACCGGTCTTCGCGGTGAACTCAAGACCGGTGCGGATGTCTCCGCAGCGGCTGCTGTCGGCAAGCTGATTGCCGCCCGTGCATCAGAAGCAGGCGTCAAGAATGTGGTCTTTGACCGCGGCGCCTTCATCTATCATGGCCGCATCAAGGCCCTCGCTGAAGCTGCCCGCGAAGGCGGTCTGAGCTTCTAAGTCAAACAAGCCGATTGATTCCGGAAAAGAATAAGGAAAAGGACAATGGCCAAGGAAGGTCGCCGCGAAAACCGCGGCAGGGAAGAAGAGCGCGACAGCGAATTCGTTGACAAGCTCGTACACATCAACCGCGTTGCCAAGGTCGTCAAGGGCGGCCGGCGCTTCGGTTTCGCAGCCCTGGTGGTTGTTGGAGACCAGAAGGGCCGTGTTGGCTTCGGTCACGGCAAGGCGCGCGAAGTGCCGGAAGCAATCCGCAAGGCGACAGAATCCGCCAAGCGCGATCTGATCTTTGTCCCGCTTCGTTCGGGCCGGACACTGCACCATGATGTGCATGGCCGTCATGGCGCCGGCAAGGTGCTGCTTCGTTCCGCGAAGCCTGGTACCGGGATCATCGCCGGTGGTCCAATGCGTGCTGTGTTCGAAACGCTCGGCATGCAGGACGTTGTTGCCAAGTCGACAGGTTCCTCGAACCCGTACAACATGGTTCGCGCCACATTTGATGCTCTCAAGAACCAGATGCACCCCAAGGACATCGCGGCTCAGCGCAGCATCAAGTACTCCACGCTCCAGGAACGCCGCGGTCCTGCCGCTGGCGGCGAAGAGTAATCGGGCCTCTGCCTTATTGAAACTAGGGAGCCAACACCATGGCTGACAATAAAAAGGGCAAGACGGTTACCGTAGAACAGATCGGTAGCCCGATTCGCCGCCCCAACGTCCAGCGTCAGACGCTGATCGGTTTGGGCCTTAACAAGATGCACCGCCGCCGGACCCTCGAGGACACCCCGTCCGTTCGTGGCATGATCCGTTCGGTCAGCCACCTCGTTCGCGTTGTCGACGAGCAGTGAGTGGGAGTGATTGATCATGAAACTCAATGAAATCAACGACAACGAAGGCGCAACCAAGAACCGCAAGCGCGTTGGCCGCGGTATTGGTTCGGGCTCTGGCAAAACCGGTGGCCGCGGTGTCAAGGGTCAGAAGTCCCGTTCGGGTGTTGCCATCAACGGCTTCGAAGGCGGCCAGATGCCGATCTATCGTCGTCTGCCGAAGCGTGGCTTCAACAACATCTTCTCGAGCGACTTCAACGTCGTTTCGGTTGGTCGGATCCAGACCGCAATCGATGCGGGCAAGCTTGATGGCAAGTCCACCATTGATGCCGCCGCCCTCAAGGCTGCAGGCGTGATCCGCCGCATCAAGGATGGTGTGCGCATTCTGGCTGATGGCGACCTCAAGGCCAAGCTGACCCTCGAAGTCGCAGGCGCATCGCGCACCGCGGTTGAGAAGGTCGAAAAGGCCGGTGGTTCGATCAAGGTACTGGCCGCCGCGCCAGCCGCAGCCGAAGGCTGATAAAATTGTGACCGTCCGGTGCTTCACATCGGACGGTTTTCATCCCATATGGGATCAGTCGACGCGCTAGCTCGCGACGGCTGGGGCAGGCGCCAGGTACCGGACCGACGGTCTGGCCGCATCGTCCGGTGAAACCAACTCAGACCCTCCGGAGATGATCGGGTTCATCAGGCGCCGGATGGGCCACGCGGAGAACGCAATGGCATCTGCAGCCGAACAACTCGCTTCCAATCTGAACTTTTCGGCTTTCGCCAAGGCGGAAGACCTCAAGAAGCGGATCTGGTTTACCCTTGGCGCACTTCTTGTGTATCGCCTGGGAACCTACATCCCGCTGCCCGGCATTAATCCAGATGCCTTTGCGCAGGCTTTCCAGGGCCAGGCTGGCGGTATTCTCGGGCTCTTCAACATGTTTGCCGGTGGCGCTGTCGAGCGCATGGCGATCTTCGCGCTCGGGATCATGCCCTACATTTCCGCGTCCATCATCATTCAGCTGATGACCTCGGTTGTGCCGACGCTTGAGCAACTCAAGAAAGAGGGCGAGCAGGGCCGCAAGATCATCAACCAGTACACCCGCTACGGAACCGTGCTGTTGGGCACCGTACAGGCCTATGGCATCGCCGTCGGCCTCGAATCGGGCAATGGAATTGTGACCGATCCGGGTTGGTTCTTCCGCATTGCCACTGTGATCACCCTTGTGGGTGGCACAATGTTCCTGATGTGGCTCGGCGAACAGATCACCGCGCGCGGCATCGGCAACGGCATTTCATTGATCATTTTTGCAGGCATTGTCGCAGCTCTCCCGGGTGCAATTGCCGGCACCCTTGAACTCGGACGCACCGGTGCATTGTCGACGGGCCTGATTATTGCCATCATCGTCGTCGCTATTGCAGTCATCGCCTTCATCGTGTTCATCGAGCGCGCTCAGCGGCAGCTGCTGATCCAGTATCCCAAGCGCCAGGTTGGCTCGCGGATGTTCCAGGGAGACACGTCGCACCTGCCGCTCAAGCTTAACACGGCCGGCGTGATACCGCCCATTTTCGCCTCGTCGCTGCTGTTGCTGCCTGCGACAGTTGCTGGCTTTGCCAACACCGGAAACCTGCCGGGATGGGCGACCACATTGCTCGCTTCGCTTGGTCATGGCCAGCCGGCCTACATGATCTTCTATGCTGCGATGATCGCGTTCTTTGCCTTCTTCTATACTGCGATCGTGTTCAATCCGAAGGACACAGCCGACAATCTCAAGCGTCATGGCGGCTTTATCCCCGGTATCCGTCCCGGTGATCGTACAGCCGAATACATCGACTTCGTGCTCACACGCATTACCGTGATCGGTGCGATGTACCTGGTTTTCGTTTGTCTCTTACCCGAATTTCTAATCGCGCAGACCGGCGTTCCGTTCTATTTGGGTGGAACATCGCTGCTTATCGTCGTCTCGGTGACACTCGATACGGTTGCGCAGGTTCAGGGGCATCTGATCGCCCAGCAGTATGAGGGTCTGATCAAGAAGTCCAAACTTCGGGGAGGGAAGAGGGGACGATGAAGCTTATTCTATTGGGGCCGCCCGGGGCGGGGAAAGGCACTCAGGCACAGCGCCTTGTCGAAAAGCACGGTGTACCGCAGCTCTCAACCGGTGACATGTTGCGCGCCGCAGTTGCGGCCGGCACTGAAGTTGGCAAGCGGGCCAAGGCCGTCATGGATGCGGGTGAACTGGTTTCCGACGACATCGTCAATGCCATCGTTTCCGAGCGCATCGACCAACCTGATTGCGCGCGCGGTTTTATCCTTGATGGTTACCCCCGCACCCTGGTGCAGGCGGATGCGGTCGAGGCGATGCTTGCGGGCAAGGACATGAAGCTTGATTCGGTGATCGAGCTTATTGTTGACGACAAGGCGCTTGTGGGCCGCATCGTCAAGCGTGCCGAAGAGGCTGCTGCGGCCGGACAGCCTGTCCGCAAGGACGACAATCCGGAAGTCTTCGACGAGCGGCTTCGCGAATACTACAAGAAGACCGCGCCGTTGACCGGTTACTATTATGCCAAGGGCGTTTTGCGTCACGTTGACGGCATGAAGACAATTGACGCGGTCAGTGAAGAAATCGAACAGGTTCTCTCCTCGCTCTGAGGAGGGGCCATAGCGATGGGCCGGCATCTTGGCAGTTGCCGGTTTAAGTCAGTCTTGATTGAAAATGTGGAGACGCAGAGGTTGACGAAACCCTTGCGCTTCCGCTAAGACCCGGCCAATTCGCGACATGCAGGCGATCGGTGCGGTTTTCCGAAGTACGGGGAACCGGCTCTGGTCGCTTTGAGCATGCCGGGACCAAGCATGAGAATACGGTTTGCCGCCTGTGGTGGAAAGCCGAAGCCAGACTACCCCGCAAGGGCCGGCCTCCACCGGACGCGGGTCAACAATAACCCGCCGGCCAGGTCAGACCTGTCCCGGCCCACATGGAGATGCACATGGCCCGCATAGCAGGCGTTAACATTCCGACCAACAAGCGCGTTATCATCGCGCTGACCTACATCCACGGCATTGGCAACAAGTTTGCGGCCGAAATCGTCGAAAAGGTCGGTATCCCGCTCGATCGTCGCGTCAACCAGCTTTCGGATGCCGAAGTGCTGCAGATCCGCGAAACCATCGACCGCGACTATCAGGTTGAAGGCGACCTTCGCCGCGAGAACTCGATGAACATAAAGCGTCTGATGGACCTTGGCTGCTACCGCGGCCTGCGCCATCGTCGTGGTTTGCCGGTGCGCGGTCAGCGGACCCACACCAATGCCCGCACCCGCAAGGGTCCGGCCAAGGCGATCGCTGGTAAGAAAAAGTAATTTGGGGTCCGCCTGATTGGCGGCTGCAGCTTAGAGGCGGTGGTTCTGACAACCACCGCCTTCCGGTTTCGGCCTTCAGGCAGGTACATCCCGGTGGAGCCGCTGGTGCTACGGCGGTGCTGATATCTCGAAAGGAAGAAAAAACATGGCCAAGGAAGCCGCACGCGTCAAACGGCGCGAACGCAAGAACATCTCGTCGGGCGTAGCCCACGTCAATTCGACCTTCAACAACACGATGATCACGATCACCGATGCGCAGGGCAATGCCATCTCGTGGTCTTCGGCCGGTTCGAAGGGTTTCAAGGGTTCGCGCAAGTCGACCCCGTTTGCTGCACAGATGGCCGCAGAAGACGCTGCCAAGAAGGCACAGGACCACGGCATGAAGTCGCTTGAAGTTGAGGTTTGCGGTCCCGGTTCGGGCCGTGAGTCGGCACTTCGCGCTTTGCAGGCTGCGGGCTTCACCATCACTTCGATCCGTGATGTGACCCCGATCCCGCACAATGGCTGCCGTCCGCGCAAGAAGCGTCGCGTCTGAGCCCGCTTGATTTTTGCGACGGGCAGGGGGCTCGCCTCCGCCCGTTCGATCCTCTTCTCACTTCGCCGTCACGAATGGATTGTGCGGCAACAGGAAGGCAACAGACATGATTCAGAAAAACTGGCAGGAATTGATCAAGCCAAGCAAGGTCGAGTTCTCGACCCAGAGCCGCACCAAGGCCTCAGTCGTCGCCGAGCCGCTTGAGCGTGGTTTTGGCCTGACACTTGGAAATGCTCTGCGCCGGGTGCTTCTTTCCTCGCTGCGCGGCGCTGCCGTGACCGCAGTTCAGATTGATGGCGTTCTTCACGAGTTCTCTTCGATCCCTGGTGTGCGCGAAGATGTCACCGACATCATTCTCAACATCAAGGAAATCGCCATCCGCATGGAAGGTGACGAAGCCAAGCGCATGGTTGTGCGCAAGCAGGGTCCGGGCGTTGTCACTGCCGGCGACATCCAGACCGTGGGCGACATCGAGATCCTCAATCCTGAGCACGCGCTCTGCACGCTCGATGAGGGCGCTGAAATCCGCATGGAATTCACCGTCAACAACGGCAAGGGCTACGTCGCAGCCGATCGCAACCGCGCCGAAGACGCGCCGATCGGCCTTATCCCGGTCGACAGCCTCTATTCGCCGGTCAAGAAGTGCTCCTACAAGGTGGAAAACACCCGTGAAGGTCAGGTTCTCGACTACGACAAGCTGACACTGACACTTGAAACCGATGGCTCTGTCAGCGGCGAAGATGCCGTTGCCTATGCTGCGCGCATCCTTCAGGACCAGCTCGGTGTGTTCGTCAATTTCGACGAGCCGCAGAAGGAAGTTCACGAGGAAACCGTCGCCGAACTGGCTTTCAATCCTTCGCTTCTCAAGAAGGTCGACGAACTGGAGCTTTCGGTGCGGTCGGCAAACTGCCTGAAGAACGACAACATTGTTTATATCGGCGATCTGATTCAAAAGACCGAAGCAGAGATGCTCCGGACTCCGAACTTTGGCCGCAAATCGCTCAACGAGATCAAGGAAGTCCTGGCTTCCATGGGCCTGCATCTGGGTATGGAAGTTCCATCCTGGCCGCCGGAAAACATCGAAGATCTCGCCAAGCGCTACGAAGACCAGTATTAAACCGTCAAACGGCAGGCGTGCGCCTGCATGTGAAGGAGACAGGCCATGCGCCACGGAAATTCAGGCCGCAAGCTGAACCGCACCTCAAGCCACCGCAAGGCGATGTTCGCCAACATGGCGGCTTCGCTCATCGAACATGAGCAGATCGTGACCACCTTGCCGAAAGCCAAGGAAATTCGTCCGATCGTTGAAAAGCTCGTCACGCTCGGCAAGCGCGGCGATCTGCATGCGCGCCGCCAGGCGATCTCGCAGATCCGCGACAATGATGCCGTTCGCAAGCTGTTCGACACCATCGCGACCCGTTACGCCACCCGCAATGGCGGCTACATCCGCATCATGAAGGCCGGTTTCCGCACCGGCGACAATGCGCCCATGGCTGTTGTTGAATTCGTGGACCGCGATGTCGACGCCAAGGGCGCCAAGGATCGTGCCCGCGTGGCCGCCGAGGCAGCTGCTGAAGAAGAAGCCGCGTAAGCAGCTTTCATCTGGCAAACACCAGAAATCAAAGGCCGGGTGCGTGATGCGCCCGGCCTTTTGCGTTTGCCTGCTTTGCGGCAGCGACTGCCCTATTTCGGAATATGGATCTTCTCACGGATGTGCTTCAGAGAGGCGACAATCGTGAAGGTCATGATCACCAGCAGCGTCCATGAACTCCACTTTCCAAGATGAACAGTCGACCAGGCGCCGATCTGGTTTGGATAGTGCCATATGGAAAAGAAGGTGGAGATGTTCTCGGCAAGCCAGATGAAAAATCCGATCAGGATGAAGGAGAGCGTCATCGGCATTTTCCGGTCCCGGTCCAAAGGCCGGTAAATCACTGTGGCACGGGCGTAGAGCCCGACAGCGAGCGCTGCGATATACCAGCGGTAGTCACCGATGTAATGATGGGTGAAGAAGTTGGCATAGATCGCCAGGGCCACCAGTGTTGCCATCCAGTAGGGCGGGTGATGCAGGATCCTCACATCGAGGATGCGCCAGGCCTGGATGATGTAACTGCCGACGGCGGCATACATGAATCCGGAAAAGAGAGGAACACCCAGCACCTTGGTGTAGGCAAAATCGGGATAGGACCAGGACTGGATAGCGCTTGAGGTTTTGAACACTTCAAGCGCAAATCCGACCACATGAAACAGGCATATCGCCTTCAATTCGTCGAGCGTTTCAAGTTTGGTCCAGATCATCCAGCCCTGGATCGCAAGGGCAATGATCAGCAGAAAATCATAACGCGGTATGCCAAACAGGCCTTCGCGTGGTGTCATGAAGATGGAGACAAAGAAGAGCCCTGCAAACAGGCAGGATCTTGCCTCCTTGATGCCGAAGAAAAGGAACTCGACGCCGAAACGCCGAAAACCGGTCAGCTGCGGAAGCGGTGCCTTGCTGACCAGCATGGTATCCAGCCTCTGCAAAAGACGGCCTTTGCCCAGCGTTGCAGCTGTCATGGTGCCGCCCTTTTGTCCGGTTGTATTTTGTCCCGAGCCAAGTAGAGAGACTTCATGGTCAAAATCAAGGCAGCCTCGGGCATCGTTGCCAGGCGATTGGTGATTTCGCTGCTTGTCATTGCGTGCGGGCTGACATTGCGTCTGACAGGCTACGAGATCGGGCTTCGCTATTTCCTGGTGAAATATGGCGGCTCGCTGTTGTGGGGAACAATGGTGTTCTGGTTGGTCGGCGTGCTCCTGCCGCATCAGCCCGTAGTCCGCTTGGCAATGATTTCGGCAGCCATTGCGGTTGTGACCGAATTCACCCGGCTCTATCACACGCCCTGGCTTGATCAGTTCCGTCTCGAACTCGTCGGAGCCTTGCTGCTCGGCCGTATTTTTTCCTGGGCCAACATCGTGGCCTATCTTCTTGGCATTTTTCTCGCGGCATGGATCGAGCGGCGCGTTCTTGCACCTGCGGGCTCAGGCGAGGTTTATCTGGCCGCCATCCGGCCTGCTGATCGAGACGGGCGTTTCCATCGCATAAATCGGGGCCGCACCAGCCGCCAGCCGATCAACACAGCGGGCAAAGCACTGTCGCAAAAAGCCACTCGCTTCAGGCGGACTTTTGCGACAGGAATTTGAGTGTGGTTTCAGTTCGCGACCGGAGTTTTATGAATTAATGGCGTCGTCTGATTTCGGCGTTTCTTCGGCAAAAACAGAAAGCGCCATGTTGAGGGCATTAATGGCCGCTGGAAGCCCTCCATAGAGGGCCATCTGCCAAATGACCTCTGCAATCTCTTTTTGACTCAATCCTGCCTTTCGACCCGCCATGATATTGATCCGGAGCTGCGGACCGGTCTGCGCGCATTGAGCCGCCAAGGCTGCGATGGTTGCAAGATAGCGGTCGCGAAGCGACAGGCCTGTCCGCGCATATTGCCGACCGTAGGCGAAATCGACCACGCTTTCGGCCATGCCAGGCAGCAGATGACCGTAACGTGCCTCAAGTGTCGCCTCCATGCCAGGATTGAGACGCTCAGACAAATTGCGGCCGCGATCCGTCGTGGTCTCGTTCACAAGCGTGGCCCTCCGAGTGTGAAGCCGCCATCTATAAGGATATCCTGTCCCGTGACAAACCGGGCATCGTCAGAGAACAGCCATGCGATGGTGCCGGCAACGTCGTCAGGGGTTCCATTTCGCCCGAGCGGTGAGTGGGCAGCAAGCTTGGCGGAGAAAGCCGGGTCTAGAACTTCGTCTGCCATTGGTGTGAGAATTATGCCTGGGCTAATGCTGTTGACCCGGACGTTTCGCGCACCTTGCTCCATAGCGAGTGTATGCATCATGGCAATCAACGCTCCTTTGGTTGCGGCATAGGCACCTGCACCGGGCATGACGCTGTTGACCGTCCACGAGGCGTTGATCACGACGGCCCCACCTTGCAGATGTGGCAAGGAGTGTTTGATCGATAGGAGGGTTCCGAACAGGTTCGTGTTTACAAGTCCCTCAAGGTCGGAAATATCAGCTTCGGCGAGAGGCTTGAACTCCCCCAAAACGCCAGCATTTGCGAAGAGGCCATCAACGTGGCCATTGGCGCTCGCAGCCTGCTCCACCATGGCCTCGACTTCGTCGCTGCTTGTTATATCGCAGACAATTGCCGTTGCGGAGCCGCCTTGCGCAACAATCTCGGCTGCAACCTCTTCAAGTGGTGCATGACGCCGCCCGACGAGAACGCTATGTGCGCCCTCCTTGGCGAGGCGGACCGCGGCTGTGCGCCCCATACCGGTTCCAGCACCCGTGATGACGATCGTTTTTCCAGCAAACCGCGTGAGTGTCATATCCAACTCCTTCAAGAACGACGTTGAAGGACTTGTAATTGATGCGGATAGAAATGATAATATCCTATAAAATTGGATTATTATAAAGGAATTTCATTGAATGGACATCGTGCGCTGCATGCAAGCTTTCGTTGCGACGGTGCAGGCCGGTTCGATGAGTGCTGCGGCGGCAGAACTCGGGCAATCTCCGGCCCTGGTTGGGCAGCAGATAGCTGCTCTGGAGGAACGCCTGGGAACGCGCCTCCTGAACCGGACGACACGGCGACAAAGCCTGACAGATTTCGGGACAAGCTATGTCGAGCAATGTCGGGATATTCTGGACCGCATCGCGCTTGCCGAAGAGGCTGCTGAGCTTCAGCAGACGCGGGCGCGAGGTCGGCTGCGCATCACTGCACCCACGACCTTCGGCGTGGAGGCTCTGATGCCGGCACTCGGCGGCTATCGACAGGCCGCACCCGATGTGGAACTCGACATCACCCTGTCTGATCGAAATGTCGATCTTGTCGAGGAAGGTTTTGATATCGCCTTCCGCATCGGTCAGATGCAAGACAACAGCCTGATCGCCAGACCTTTGACCCCATACCGCATGGTGGTCTGCGCCGCACCCCAATACCTCAGCTGTCGAGGAACGCCTATAGATCCTGATGACTTGAACGATCACGAAACCATCGCTTTCACGCCTTCGGCTCGGTCGCCATGGAAGTTTGCTGGCGCGAACGAAGAGAAAGTGGTTACACCCAAGCGGATGATCACCGTGAATAGCGGCCAGGCGGCGTGCGCTGCGGCACGTGCAGGGCTCGGAATCATCATGCAGCCGGAAATCCTTGTTCGGGCCGACATCGAGACAGGCGGTCTTATCCAGCTGTTCCCAGAATGGCGTCTCGGTGAAAGACCCATGTGGCTTCTTTATCAACGCGATCGGCGCATGACGCGACGTTTACGCAGTTTCATCTCGTTCGCAACTGCCGCTTTCAGCGCCCAGTGAACAACGCTGAAAGTACTGTCGCAAAAGTCTCAATTAAAGTTTCGATTTTGCACCTGAGCTCTGCAACGCGTATTTTCGCGCCATTTCTGACGCTGCGATTTTTGCTGAAATCTATCCGACCGTCATCCTGCCTGCCGGTCGAGACGATCGTTTCCATTGCATAAAGCGGGTGCGCACCAGCCGCCAACCGATCAGCAGTGCGATCAGCCCGGAATAGATCAGTTCCTCGGGACCAATCACCTTCACGGAAAGGCAATAGTGCAGCGCGCCGGCGGCCGCGATCGGGTAGATCAAACGGTGCAGCCACGTCCAGCGCACTCCCAGTTTGCGGATTGACCAGCCATTTGAGGTCAGTGCCAGCGGTATCAGCAAAACCAGCGCTGCCATGCCGATGGTTATGAACCAGCGCTTGAGGATGTCATCGAAAATCACACCGATTGCCAGCCGCTTGTCGAGGATCATGTAGGCAAGAAAGTGCATTATCACGTAGTAGAACGCGAGCAACCCGAGCGCGCGGCGGTAACGGACCCAGTTGATCCCCGCGATATCGCGCAAGGGTGAGATCGCCAGCGTCAGGATGAGAAATTTCAGCGCCCATTCGCCCAGGAAGTGCTCGAAGATCTTGACCGGATTGCCGATCAGCTGGCCCGTTGCGCCGAGATAGAAATACCAGGCAGCGGGCACAAAGCCCGCCACATAAAGCAGCCAGATAGAGGCGTTGTGAAAACGCCGGGGCAGGGACGGCAGGGCCATGGTCAGAATTTCGCTGTGAGATCCATGCCGGAATAGAGGCTCGCCACCTCATCGCCATAGCCGTTGAACATCAGTGTCGGGCGCTGGTTCGAGCCGAAAAAGCCGCCACCGTCGATTCGGTTTTCAGAGGCCTGGCTCCAGCGCGGATGATCGACCTCCGGGTTCACATTGGCGTAGAAGCCATACTCATGGGGGGCGAGCATGTTCCAGCTTGTGGGCGGCTCTTCTTCTGTCAGCGTGACCCGAACGATCGACTTGATCCCCTTGAAACCATATTTCCAGGGGACCACCAGCCGAATTGGCGCGCCATTCTGGTTGGGCAACACCTTGCCGTAGAGACCCACCGACATGATGGTCAGCGGATGCATGGCTTCATCAAGCCGCAGACCCTCGACATAGGGCCAGGGCATGGGCTGGAACGCACCGCGTTGCCCCGGCATCTCCTGAGCCCGCACAACAGTCTCGAAAGCCACATATTTGGCGCTGCCCAGTGGTTCCGCGCGGGCAAGCAGCGTGGACAGCGGGAAACCGATCCAGGGAATGACCATCGACCAGGCCTCGACACAGCGCATCCGGTAGGTTCGTTCCTCAAGCTCGAAGGCCAGCATTTCCTCAAGCCCGATTTCGCCAGGCTTGTTGACCAGACCATCGATCATGATGCTCCAGGGGCGCGGGTTGAAATCGCCGGATCTGGCCGCAGGGTCGCCCTTGCCGGTGCCGAACTCGTAGAAATTGTTGTAGGTGGTCACGGCTTCTTCGGATGTGAGGTCTTCACCCGGATCATACCTACTGGGCTTTGCGTCCAGAGCGGCGAGTTCGGGGGCTGCAACAGCGAGCGAAGGCGATGCCATGGCGATGCCACCAGCGGCTGCCATGCGCAAAATATCCCGTCGACCGAAATAGGCGCTTTCCGGTGTTATTTCAGATCCCGGAATAAGTGGAGGGCGGTAACGTCGCATGATGTTGTCACTCCATCTCTAGGGTCTTATCCGAGTAAGCTAAAAGACAAAGCCGAAAAAACCATGGCGAGCCCCTATTGAAAAGCCCCGGTTCGACCAACTTATCGTGTAGTGGCCGTGAACAGCCGCTTGAGCCGACGGGTGAATACGCTCCGCTGCCATCAAGCCGTCAAACTCATGATGACTTTGTAGCGCCTCTCAGGCCATAATCCTGCAAAAGACTCAAGGAATTTCCTCATGCTTCAAGACCGCGCGCGCCGCCGTTTTGCACTCTGTTTCCCTTTGGTTGCACTTGTGTTGATGCTCACAGCTTTTGTCCCTGCCTCTGCGCAGCAGTCGACCGATGACAGAATCGGTGATGCGCTGGGTCAGATTTTCAAGGATGTGCTGCGTGGTTCGACCGATGACGTGACGACGCCACAAAACGATCAGGCGATACGTACGCCACCGCGCTCACGAAACGAGATGATGATGTCGTTTTCGCCGCTGGTCAAAGCCACCGCCCCGGCAGTGGTCAATGTCTATGCGGACCGGATGGTGCGACGCCGCTCATCGCCTTTTGCCGGTGACCCGTTCTTCGAGCAGTTCTTCGGGCAGCGCATGCCCAACCGCACCGAGCGGCAATCCTCCCTGGGGTCGGGCGTTATTGTCGAATCGCGCGGCATTGTTGTGACCAACAACCATGTTATCGAGGGCGCTGACGACATCCGCGTGGCTCTGGCCGATGGCCGGGAGTTTGAAAGCCGGTTGCTGCTCAAGGATGAACGCTTCGACCTGGCGGTCCTGGCAATAGACGGGGCAGGGCCGTTCCCGGTGATCGAGTTTGGCGATACGGACGCCATTGAGGTTGGCGACATCGTGCTGGCCATCGGCAATCCGTTCGGCGTCGGCCAGACCGTGACCAGCGGTATCGTCTCGGCACTGGCGCGCAACCGTGTCGGTGTGTCCGATTTCGGTTTCTTCATCCAGACCGATGCAGCGATCAATCCGGGCAATTCCGGTGGTGCGCTGGTCGACATGAATGGACGGTTGATCGGCATTAACACTGCGATCTTCAGCCGCTCAGGTGGCTCCAATGGGATCGGTTTTGCCATTCCCGCAAATCTGGTTCGTGCTGTGGCGCAAACCGCAGAATCGGGAGGCGAGGTCTTCGAACGGCCCTACATCGGGGCGACTTTCGCCAGTGTGACAGCGGAGATCGCTGAAGCTTTGGGGCTTGAACGTGCCACCGGTGCCCTGATCACTGATGTGAGAGACGATGGCCCCTCCGCCGATGCGGGCTTGCGTGCGGGTGACATCGTAGTCGGTTTCAACGGCCAGCCGGTCGAACATCCCGATGCTCTTGGATACCGCCTCGCAACAGCTGGCGTGGGCGCAAGTGCGGACCTCACCGTTTTGAGCCGGGATGGCCGCAAGACCGTGACGGTCAAGCTCGTGACCCCGCCTGCCGACGATCCGCGTGATCGCCGCACGCTTGATGGCCGCAATCCATTCGCAGGCGCGACCGTGTCCAACATCACACCGCGCATCGCCGATCAACTGCGGCTTCCAGGTTCACTGCGGGGGGTGATCATAACCGAGGTCCCGCGCCAGTCACTGGCAGGCCGCTACGGCTTCCGGCCCGGCGACATGATTTCCGAAATCAACGGCGTCGAGGTTGCCGATGTCGATGTGCTTTTTGCAATTCTCGACGAGGGGGCAAGTTTCTGGCGTTTCGAAATCATCCGTGATGGCCGCCGTATCCGTCAGGTCATCAGGTGAACCCCATGTCCGATCTGTTCGCCGGTTCCACCGAAACACTGACCAACCGGCCGCTGGCTGACCGGCTGCGTCCGGCAACCCTGGCGGAAGTGACCGGCCAGCCTCATCTGACTGGTTCAGATGGCGCCATCACTCGGATGATTGCCTCCGGCAGCCTCGGCTCGATGATCTTCTGGGGGGCGCCGGGCACCGGCAAGACCACCGTCGCGCGGTTGCTGGCTGGAGAGACCGAACTGGCCTTCGATCAGATTTCGGCGATCTTCTCCGGCGTGGCCGATCTCAAGAAGGTGTTCGAGACCGCCCGGGCGCGCCGCATGGGTGGCCGCCAGACCTTGCTGTTCGTCGATGAGATCCACCGCTTCAACCGGGCGCAGCAGGACAGCTTCCTGCCGGTGATGGAGGACGGAACCATCGTGCTTGTTGGCGCAACCACCGAAAACCCGTCCTTTGAACTCAATGCGGCGCTTTTGTCGCGCGCCCGGGTGCTGACCTTCAGGTCTCATGACGAGGCAAGCCTTGAGAGCCTGCTTGAGCGCGCTGAAGTTGACACTGGCAAGCCGTTGCCGCTGGAGCCCGAAGCCCGCGCAAGTCTGCTGCGCATGGCCGATGGTGATGGCCGCGCAGTGCTCACGCTGGCAGAAGAAGTTTGGCGCGCGGCGCGCGAGGGCGAGAGCTTTGACACCGAGGCCCTGGTCGAGGTGGTTCAGCGCCGCGCGCCCGTCTACGACAAGGGCCAGGACGGTCACTACAATCTGATCTCGGCGCTGCACAAGGCTGTCCGCGGCTCCGATCCCGATGCCGCGCTTTATTACCTCGCCCGTATGTTTGATGCCGGTGAGGATCCGCTGTTCCTGGGCAGGCGGCTGGTGCGCATGGCGTCCGAGGACATCGGCAATGCCGATCCGCATGCGCTGGTGGTCGCCAATGCGGCCAAGGATGCCTATGATTTTCTGGGTTCACCCGAAGGCGAACTGGCGCTGGCCCAGGCCTGCGTCTATCTCGCCACAGCCCCCAAATCCAATGGGGTTTACACTGCCTACAAGGCCGCCATGCGCGCAGCCAAGGAACACGGCTCGCTGTTGCCGCCCAAGCACATTCTCAATGCGCCAACCAAGCTGATGAAGTCCGAAGGCTACAGTGACGGCTATCTCTACGATCACGATCAGCCCGACGCTTTCTCAGGCCAGGACTATTTCCCCGAAGCCATGGGCCGCAAGACCTTCTACGATCCGCCCGAGCGCGGCTTCGAACGCGACATCCGCAAGCGGCTGGAGTTCTGGTCCAGGCTGAGAAAAGAACGGGCGGCAAAGGGCTGATGCTTGCTGGGAAACGGGTATGAGCGCAGCAGACGGCAACAACGGCATGCCTCGTATCGGCATCATGGGCGCGGGCGCCATCGGGCTCTATGTCGGCGGGATGCTGGCCACCGCCGGTGCGCGCGTCACATTTGCCGCCCGGGGCAGGACGCTGGAGGCGTTGTCGCGCGGACTTGCGGTCACCCGGATTGGTGGCTTTAAGGCCGAGCTGAAGCCGGAACGCTACCGGGCAGGGAGCGTGTCCGGGCTTGCCGGTTGCGATGTCATTCTGTTCTGCACCAAATCCGGCGACACTGAAGGTTCCGCACGGGAGCTAGCAGCCGTGCTATCAAAGCCTGTGACGGTGATCAGCCTGCAAAACGGTGTCGGAAATGTCGATCTGCTAAGGTCCTGCCTTCCCGGTCAAGAGATTGTCGCGGGCACAGTGCCGTTCAATGTGGTCAGGATGTCTCCAAATGCCGTTCATTGCGCCATGACGGGAATGGTGCTGATTGGACCCGGCGTCGCGTCGCAACGCCTTGTCGAGGCCGCTCATGGCTCTCCTCTTGCCATCGGGATCCGTGACGACATCGATGCCGTGCTCTGGGGAAAGCTGATGCTCAATCTCAACAACGGGCTGAATGTGGTGAACGGCGTCCCCTTGCGCCAGCAATTTTCCGATCCCGGCTACCGGCAAGTTCTTGCGATGGCGATTGATGAATTGCTGGCAGCCCTTGATGCGGCTGGAATCGAGCCCGCAGGCGCCACCAGAACAAATCCTCGATTGATCCCGAAAATTCTGCGGCTGCCGACCTGGCTGTTCCGCATTATCGCCCGTCAACAACTCAGGATGGACGCCACCGCGCGCTCGTCTTCATGGGATGACCTCAAGGCGAGCAGGGTGCCAGAGACGGCCTTCCTCAACGGTGCGGTCTGCAAGCTCGCCGAAGCCCAAGGGCTCCAGGCTCCGGTTAACCGGTTGATCTGTGACTTTGTGGATCGGGCCTTTGCCGCGGGAGCATCGCCCGAAATGACCGGTGACGAGCTTCTGGCGCGTGTACGCATCGCTCTAGGTTAAGCCCCAAAACGATTTTCAGGCAAGCAGTGTCATGGTCACGGCCAGCTGCTCTGCCGGCTTGATCGCCATCAATGCAAACCTGCCTTGCCAAATGTCAGGATGCCTTCAAAGCCATATTGAAGGAGGCAGTAGCAACATGGCCATTCTCGTTCTCTATGCCACGGTGGAAGGGCACAGCCGCAAGATTGCCGAGCATGTGTCGGCTGACCTTGAATCACGTGGGCACATGGTGGTGCTCGGCGACCTGCGCGAGCCAGGATTTGCGGTTCCAGGCAGATTTGACGGGATTGTCCTGTGCGCACCAATACATATCGGCCGTTATCCTGATCCGGTGATCCATTTCGTGACCGACTGGAAAGATGCGCTGAATTCGGTCCCCAACGCATTTGTGTCCGTTTCGCTTGCCATCGCCAGCGACAGCGAGGAAGAGCGTGAGCATGCCAGGGCCTACCCGTTTGGACTCGAGAAAAAGACCGGCTATCGGCCTCAATTTGTCCATCACGCTGCCGGCGCATTGAAATATCTCGAATATGATTTCTTCAAGCGCATGATGTTGCGCAATATCTCCGCCAAGGAAGGCGGGCCGGTGGATACCAGCCGGGATCACGAACTGACCGATTGGGACGCGCTGGACCGCTTTGTCGGCGATTTCTCGGATCTCGTGGTCCGCACCGAGGATGCCGAGCCATCGCCGATCTGAGCAGCCAAGATCGGCGGAAACAGAAGTTGCGCCCGCGCTGCTTTATTGCTGGCGAAAATTCCGCTAAGCAGCGGGTATGAACGCTTACATTCTTGTCTTTCTAGGCGGCGGGCTTGGCGCGGTTAGCCGCCACGCGGCGGGCCTTGCGGTCAGCCGTATCGCTGGCGTGAGCTTCCCTTGGGGAACGATGCTCGTCAACATCCTCGGCTCCTTCGCCATGGGACTTCTGATCGCCTGGTTGGCCCGTCGCTCGGTTGGGGATTTCGATCTCCGGTTGCTTCTGGCAACCGGGTTTCTGGGCGGGTTCACCACTTTTTCGGCGTTTTCACTGGATGCTGTGACGCTTTACGAGCGCGGTGCGTTGACGGCGGCTGCTGGCTATGTGATTGCCAGCGTCACAGTGGCCATCCTTGCATTGTTTGCGGGCCTCTGGCTGGCGCGCCAGCTCTAGGCAACACCCGTTTCACGGGACCAGAATACGCCTAAGCGGTGTCATGGGCTTGAAAACCATGGCGCCGGTCAGGCCAGAACCAAGAGACCATCGATATGGCGGGCGTACAGCTCAAACAGGTTGATCCTGATGAAACCGGCATGCGGCTCGACCGCTGGTTCAAGACGCATTTCCCGGGGCTTGGCTTTGGGCAGTTGCAGAAGCTATTGCGCTCTGGCCAGATTCGGGTTGATGGCGGACGTGTGAAATCCGATGCCAGGCTGCAACCCGGCCAGACCGTCCGTATCCCGCCGATGGGCGTTGATGAGAAGAGCTCGGCACCGCTGACCGCCAAGACCATCCGCAACCGTGACGATGGCGATGTGCTCAGCCAGATGCTGTTGCATGAGGATTCCAAGGTTCTGGTGTTCAACAAGCCCGCGGGTCTTGCCGTCCAGGGCGGCTCCGGCGTCACCCGCAATGTGGATGACATGCTTGAGGCATGGCGCAACAAGAAGGGCGAAAAGCCCCGCCTGGTCCATCGTCTTGACCGCGACACCGCCGGCGTTCTGGTGGTAGCGCGCACCCGCGGTGCGGCCCAAGCACTGACGGCCGCGTTTCGCGAGCGCACCACCAAAAAGACCTACTGGGCGCTGGTTACCGGTGTGCCGCGCGACCGGGAAGGCAAGATCTCGACCTGGTTGGTCAAGGAAGCCACTGAGGATGGTGACCGCATGCGGGTCGCCAAGCACGGAGAGCCCGGCGCTGATCACGCGGTCTCCTATTACCGGATCGTCGAAAAGGCGGCTCAGAACCTGTGCTGGATTGAGCTCGAGCCCTACACTGGCCGCACCCACCAGCTGCGTGTTCACTGCCTGCATCTGGGCCACCCGATCCTTGGCGATCCCAAATATTACGACCACGACAAGAACCGCGAGTTTCCGGGCGGCATGCAGAAGCGTCTGCATCTGCTGGCAAGGCATATTTCGGTGCCGCATCCCGATGGCGGGCGCCTCTCGGTAACGGCCCCTTTGCCGCCGCACATGGTCCAGTCCTGGAACCTGCTCGGGTTTGATGAAGCGGCAGGCGGCGAGGGCGTGGAATGAAACTGGTCCTGTTTGATTGCGATGGAACGCTGGTCGACAGCGCCAATGTTATCCACACCTGCATGGAGCGGACTTTCGAGGATTTCGGCTTCGAACAGCCGACGCTGGCGCACACGAAATCGATCATCGGTTTGACCCTCGATATCGCAATTGCCCAGATGCTGAACCGTGCAGTTGACGAGGAAATCGCAGCGATGACGGCGCGTTACAAGGAACACTTCCTGCTGCATCGTCATAATGGCGGTGCGCTGGAGCCCACCTATGACGGCATAGCCGCACTGATCGCGGAGCTTTCAGCGCGCGACGATGTTATCCTTGGCGTTGTTACCGGCAAATCGCGGCGCGGGCTCAATGCCATTCTGGAGCATCATCAAATGACATCATCGTTCTTCGCCACCCGCACCGCCGATGATTGTCCGTCCAAACCGCATCCGGCGATGGTGCTCGAATGCTGCACTGAGGCCGGGATCGATGCGGACCGCACTGTTGTCATTGGCGACGCGATTTATGATATGCAGATGGCGGTGAGCGCTGGTGCACGCGGTATTGGCGTGTCTTGGGGATATGCCCCGGTGGACGCGCTGGTCACTGCCGGAGCGGATCATATTGTCCATCATGCTGATGATATTGCCGATCTTGTCTGATCCAAGGGGCTTGCCTGCCCCAGGACCTTGGCACTTACGCGAGACTGAATTTCCAGGGAGACGCGCTCATGCGTGACATACTAGGCGAACTTGATTTGGGAGAGGACAAGATGTCCGACCCGGTGCACCAGGTGCAAAAAGGGCTTAACAAACCGCTGCCCAAGCGCTTCTACACAAGTGCGGGAGTGAAGCCGGGAGCCGAGGGCGGTTTTGTCGTTGCGCTTGATGGCAAGCCGGTTCGCACGCCATCGGGCCGTGAGCTCGGTGTGCCGTTCGAAGGTCTAGCCGAAGCCACAGCGGCCGAATGGGATGCGCAGCAAGAGCACATCGATCCGGCAATGATGCCACTGACCCGCATGATCAACACCGCCATCGACGGGGTATCGACTGCGCGTGAAGCGGTGTTTGAAGAAATCCTGCGTTTCGGCGGCACAGACATGCTTTGCTACCGCGCCGAAGGCCCGGAATCGCTGGTCGCCCGTGAAGCCGAATACTGGGATCTCTATCTCGACTGGGTGGCGCAACAAGGTGCACGACTGCTGCTGGCCGAGGGCATAATGCATGTTGAGCAACCCGCCGAATCGATTCGTGCGCTGGCGGCACTGATGCGCCGCCATCCCTCGGACCTGCAATTGACCGCGCTGCACACCATCACCACGCTTACTGGTTCGTTGGTGCTCGCGCTGGCGCTGGCCGAGGGGCAGGCCGAAGCTGATGAGATCTGGCGTGCTGCCCATGTCGATGAGGATTTCAACATGTCCCAATGGGGTGAGGACCATGAGGCTGCAGCACGCAAGGCCAAGCGGCTGGTCGAATTCGAGGCTGCTGCGCTGATTCTTGCCGCGCATCGGAACTGAGTCTGTTCGTTTATCCTCAGGACCTGGGCGAACGATCGCAATGCGGATGTTGTGCCTGGTGGCGGTGCGAGACACTGGATCACCCGACGCCTTAACCAAGCGCTAACCATAAGCTGCGATTTTCCGTGGTGAGATCTGTCTCCCCACGGAGCCCCTGCGTGTTACATCAAGCAACTTGTCCATTCCGTATATTGCAGTTGGTCGCGGTGATTACACTGTCCTTCACGCTTGCAGCTTGTGCGGGCCGCCCGAAGCCGCTGGAGCCACAATACCCCATCGAGGTGACATCGGTGCGGGTAACCGCTGCCAGTTCCGCCGATGTTGGATTTGCGGCCACATTGCAGACGCGGTTGGAGGAAACGCTTGGTCGGGCGACACGCGATGTCGGTCGTGCTTCCACTCTTCGGGTGATCGTACGCGATCGCCGCGACACAGTAGGTGCGCTCGCGGTGTTTTCCGGAACCCTGCGCGACGCCGAAGTCGAACTTGTCCTCAGCGACAATGAGAGTGGTCTGAATGTCCGCACGAGAATTGTCCGTGCCTCCACGGCAAGCCGAAGTGATGCGCTTGCCGATTCCCTTCTGATTGCGCAGCTGACCGGCGACATCCGGAACATTCTCGGTCTCTCAGGCTATCCGCCTCATCCGGTCAGTGGCGCCAAGCGCGATCTTGTGTACCCTGAATTCCGTGACGATTTGCCTGGCGACAACCGCTTCACAGAGGATGAGCTAAGATCTGATCCGTTGCTTGATGGTTCGGTCACACCAGCCACTGTGGATATCGAACCGGAGACTGAGGCTGCGCCTGCATTGGATATCTCAAAGCCGCTGCTATCAACAACGCCCGTTGCCGAGGATGACAACATCGAAGCTTCAGTCCCTGTTGCGCCGCCCGCAGTTGAACCAGTCGCTTCTCCTGAAAACGGCGTTGAGGCATCAGCAGAACAGGAAATTTCAGTCAGTGAGACCCCGGTCAGCATGGAAGGCGATGAGCCCTGTGTTGTCACGGTAGAGAATGATTGCAGTGATCCTGACAGCCGCTGAACATCCGGACAGCGAAATAAAAGCCGGGCAACTCGCCCGGCTTCTTCTGATCTCATGCAATGCAGGGCAGTGTCGTCAGGCCGCTGGTCCGCCAAGGCGTTTGGCATGCCAGGAGAGATGGTCTTCCATGAAGCTGGAGATGAAATTGTAGGAATGGTCATAGCCTTCCTGCATTCTCAATTTCAGCGGGATGCCTGCCTTTTCGCAGGCCTCAGCGAGAAGCCAGGGCCTTAGCCCGTTTTCCAGAAATCCGTCAGCAGTTCCCTGATCGACCAGAAACTCATCAAACCGCGCGCCATCCTCGATCAGCAGCGTGGCGTCGTGGCGACGCCAGAGCGCGGGGTCGGCGCCGAGGTACTTTTCGAGCGCCGGCCGGGACCAGTCCGCAGTCGATGGCTGGGCGATCGGTGCAAACGCGGAACAGCTTTTGAACCGGTCAGGGTTTTTGAGTGCGAAAGTCAACGCTCCGTGCCCGCCCATGGAATGGCCCATGACGCCCTGGCGGCTCAGGTCTGCCGCGAAGTGGCTGGCGATGAGGGCAGGGAGTTCCGTCAGGATATGGGTCTCCATCTTGAAGTGTGCGGCGAACGGGGCTTCGGTCGCATCAAGATAGAAACCAGCGCCCTTGCCGAACTGCCAGTTGTCGGGCTCGTCGGGAACATGATCGCCGCGTGGGCTTACATCCGGACAGACCACGATCAGTCCGAGTTCGGCGGCCAAGCGTCGGTACTCCCCCTTGTCCATGACATTGGCATGGGTGCAGGTGAGACCTGACAGGTACCAGACCACCGGGCAAAGCTGCTCCTTGGCCTGCGGCGGGGTGAAAACCGCAAAAGTCATGTCACAGCCGCAGGCTTCAGATTCTGTTGTGTAAACACCCTGACGTCCGTCATGGGCCTTGGCTTCGGAAATGATTTTCATGAATCTGTCCGGTTTGCTGGTTGTGAGTTGATAGCTGTTTCGGATCGGATCGGGTCGCGACGGAGCCTGGAGCAATCAACCTCAAAACAAAAGGCGGTGGCGCCCAGCACTGTCGTGCATGCGCCACCGCCCGGCTCTCGTGCTGCAAGCGTCAGTAAACCACCACGCTGCGGATGCTCTCGCCCTTGTGCATAAGGTCAAAGGCCTCATTGATGCCCTCAAGTCCCATGGTGTGGGTGATCATCGGGTCGATCTCGATCTTGCCTTCCATATACCAGTCGACAATTTTCGGCACGTCGGTACGCCCGCGCGCGCCGCCAAAGGCCGTTCCGCGCCAGGACCGGCCTGTCACAAGCTGGAACGGGCGGGTCGAGATCTCCGCGCCTGCAGGTGCCACGCCGATGATGATGCTCTCGCCCCAGCCCTTGTGGGCGCATTCGAGTGCTGTGCGCATCACGCCGACATTGCCTGTGGCATCAAAGGTGTAATCGGCGCCGCCCTTGGTCAGATCGACCAGATAGGGCACCAGATCGCCTTCGACTTCGGCGGGGTTGACGAAATGGGTCATGCCGAAGCGGGTCGCCATCTCGACCTTGCTCGGATTGAGATCAACACCCACGATCATGTCCGCACCAGCAAGCCGGAGGCCCTGAAGCACGTTGAGGCCGATGCCGCCGAGACCAAAGACGATCGCCTTCGAGCCGATTTCGACCTTTGCAGTGTTGATCACTGCACCAATGCCGGTGGTGACACCACAGCCGATGTAGCAGACCTTGTCGAAGGGGGCGTCCGGGTTGATCTTGGCGAGCGCGATTTCCGGCAGAACCGTGTAATTGGAGAATGTCGAGGTGCCCATATAGTGGAAGATCGGGACGCCATCGAGCGAGAAGCGCGAGGTTCCGTCAGGCATCAGGCCCTGACCCTGTGTCGAGCGTATCGATTGACACAGGTTGGTCTTGGGATTGAGGCAGTATTCGCACTCCCGGCATTCGGGTGTGTAGAGCGGAATGACGTGATCGCCCTTTTTCAGCGAGGTGACGCCGGGGCCGACATCGACAACGACGCCAGCGCCCTCATGGCCCAGAATGGCGGGAAAGATTCCTTCCGGGTCTGCGCCCGAAAGCGTGAATTCGTCAGTGTGGCAAACGCCGGTCGCCTTGATTTCCACCAAAACCTCGCCGGCGCGAGGGCCGTCAAGGTCGACTTCAATGATTTCAAGTGGTTTGCCTGCTTCCAGCGCCACTGCTGCTCTTGTCCGCATCTGCTGCCTCCTCGTCGTGTGCTATCTTGAAACTGAGCTTTGGAATCTCATAACTTGAGACCAAGTATCATCCTGTGGTAGGGTGCCGTCAATATGCATCTTGAACGACTTGTTGCAATTTTGGAAATGATAGCCGTCGCCGGACGGCCAGTTTCGGCTGCCGAGATGCAGAAGGCAACCGGCTTGCCAAAGCCAACCTGCTACCGTTTGTTCCAGACGCTTCAGGAACACCGGCTTATTGACGATCACGAAGGCACCTCACGGTTCGTTATCGGTGAGCGCTTGATCCGGATTGCCCTGCTTGGCAAGTCCGATGTCGATGTGCGCCGGGCATCCGCGCCGCTGCTCAAGTCGGCGGCGATTGAATTCCGCGAAACAGTGTTTCTGTCACGGTTTCGAAGCGGACAGGTCGAAATCATCCATGTCGAAGTTCCGGATGACCCGACCCAGGCTTACATCTATCCCGGCCTCGGCGCCCGCCCGATGCATGCGTGTTCCTGCTCCAAGGCAATTGCGGCCTTTGCCGAGCCGGAGTTCCGCGAGGCGATCTTGAGCGGGTCGCTCAAGCAATACACCGAGCAGACCAAGACAAGTCCTGAGACGCTGCGGGCGGAATTCTCCAGCATTGTCGAGCGCGGTTTCGCTGAATGCGATCAGGAGATTGAGGTAGGCGTGGCCAGCGTGGCGGCTCCCATCACCATTGGCAACATCGGTGCCACATTCAGTGTTGGCGCCGTTGGCCCGATCCGGCGGTTCGATACTCAGTATCGCGCGGAGCTGGGTCAAAGACTAAAGCAACTTGCAGAAAGGATAAGCGGAGCCATTCAGCTGTGCAGTGTCGCCGACGTTTGAGGAGACGTCGATCCACTGCCGGGCGCACAACAGATACGGAACTGGAACAGACAGCTACGACTTCATTTTCAATGGGAGGAGACTGAAATGAACCTGAGACCAGACCCGACGTTTCACGCCACACCGAAGCTCGCCATGCAGGCGCCGGTGGAGAAATATGCCTTCACAGTCATGCTCAGTCCCGACGGCTCGCAGTCGGACGGAATCGCCGTTATCGACCTCGACGCAAAATCAGACACCTATGGCCAGATCGTTCACCAGGTCATCGTCCCCTATAAGGGCGATGAGTTTCATCATTTTGGCTGGAACGCCTGTTCGTCATCGCTTTCGCCACTCTCCGGCCATGCATTTCTGGAGCGCCGCTATCTGATCGTGCCGGGAATCCGTTCGTCGAGAATTTACATCATTGACGTCAAGGAACCTCTTGAGGCGAAGATTCACAAGATCATCGAACCTGAAGAAGTGTTTGAAAAAACCGGATATTCAAGACCTCATACAATCCATTGTGGCCCCGAGGGGATCTATGTTTCCACGCTGGGCGGCGGTGGCGAGGACGGCACTGACGGCCCTCCCGGCATCTTCATCATGGACTGCCAGACATTCGAGATCATCGGTCGCTACGAGATGGACCGCGGCAAACAGGACAAGCACTATGATTTCTGGTGGAATCTGCCCCAGGACTACATGGTCAGTTCTGAATGGGGCCTGCCGCCGCAATTCGAGGGCGGGATTGTTCCCGACGACCTGCTGTCCAACAAATATGGCCACGCAATCCATTTTTGGGACCTGCGGGCACGCAAGAACATCCAGACGATGGATTTGGGTGCCAATCATCAGATGGCGCTGGAAATCCGCCCCGCGCATGATCCCTCCAAATCCTATGGTTTTTGCGGGGTCGTCGTCGACACCACCAACCTGCAGGGTGCGATATTCACCTGGTGGCGTGACGAGGATGGCAAATGGCAATCGAAGAAAACCATCACCATCGACCCGGTTCCTGCCGATGCGGATGACCTGCCGGATCTGCTCAAGGGGTTTGGGGCCGTGCCGCCGCTGGTCACCGACATCGATCTGAGTCTTGATGACCGTTTTCTCTATGTCGCCTGCTGGGGGCTGGGCGAGATGCATCAGTATGATGTCAGCGATCCGATGAACCCGAAGCTGACCGGCAAGGTCGATATCGGCGGCATCGTCAAGGATACCAAGCACCCCAATGGCAAGGATTTCGCCTTTGGGCCGCAGATGGTCGAAATCAGCCGTGACGGCAAGCGCGTCTACTGGACCAACTCGCTCTACTCAACTTGGGATGATCAGTTCTATCCCAATGATGAGGGTGGCCAGATGGTGATGGCCCATGTCGGCGAGAACGGCGGTCTGACGCTCGACAAGGATTTCTATGTCGAGTTTCCAAAAGGCTTGCGTTCGCACCAGATCCGGCTTGAGGGCGGTGATTGCTCCACCGACAGTTTCTGCTATCCGTCTGTCTAACCTATGCAGGACATGATTACCGTGACGGCCCTTTGGTGGGCCGTCATCGTGTCCGGGCTCTATCATGGCCTCAATCCCGGCATGGGGTGGCCGCTGGCGGTTTCCGCGGCCCTGATGGAACGCAAGCGGGGCGCATTGGTGAAAGCGCTGGGGGCACTCGCCTTCGGGCACTTCGTGGCGATGACAGCGATTTTGTTGCCGTTCTCGCTGATGACGGTGCTGGTGATGTGGGAGCGCGAAATCCGGCTGGGCGCGGGCCTGCTGGTGATTTGTCTCGGCATCTATCTGCTGATCAACCGCAAGCATCCGCGCTTTCTGGCACGGGTCAAACCAAGCCGGCTCGCGCTTTGGTCGTTTCTGGCCGCGATGGCGCATGGTGCGGGATTGATGCTGGTGCCAATATTTCTGGGCATCTGCAAAATTGGGGATCTGGATGCCGGCCATCAGGCGGCCGCGTCACTGATGGCCGGCAATGTAGTCACAGCCTTTGTCGTTGCAATCGTTCATACCCTGGCCATGACGATAGCCGGCGGCCTGATCGCCGCCACCATCTATTTCTGGCTGGGACTGAAATTCCTGTCCAGCACCTGGTTCAACCTGGATGTGGTCTGGTCGCTGAGCCTGATTCTGGTCGGTGCATTTGGCGTCTTGAGTGCCGGGTAGAGCGGTGCCGGCAACCGGGCAGCGCGTGTTGCCCGTACCTCCGGATCGGCTTTCATAGGCTCGATATGGAATCTCTCAAAGCGCCTCCGTGTTCCGTGCGTACCCGATTGCAAAAGATGCGAATTGGCTCAAAACCACAAGGGATCTTTGAGCCAATTCGCCTCGCCGCAGCTTGTCAGCTTTCTTTTCGTGTTGTTCTTGGTGTCTTGCGTTGATCCGGCGAAACCGGAACGACGGTCAGTCGTGCGCGGCCTGGGTGAGGGTTTCAAGGCGGGTTTCAAGTGTTTCCACGCTGGCCGTCACCTGCAGAGCGAGTTCGCGCAGACGGTTGATCTCGCCCTTCATTTCGTCGATCGCTACGGACATGCCCTGGGATTGCGGCGCGTCACCTGCGCCACTGATCAACCAAGCCGGTGAGACCCCGAGAACGCCTGCCAGCGTCATCACCTTGTTGGCCCGAGGCTCAGACCGGTCGGTCTCCCATTCGGCCAGTGTTTCCGCGGTTACGCCGATATGCGAGGCCGCATCTTCGAGCGTCAGTGCGGCAAGGTCGCGCGCGCGGGTGATGCGCCCACCAAGAGTGTCACCATCATCGTAAGTGTCCGGCGTCATGTCATTCATAAATTCGTCCCTTCGGCATTCGTATGTGTCTGGCCTCAGTGCTGCATTTGGCGGTTCTGGCGGCCATCCTCGCTGTTATTGCCTATGTACTGTCCATGTCGTTCCTGTGAACGTGAACGGCGCGCCATCTCATGGCGTGTCAGGCGTGGAGACCCATCGCGCCCGGGAATCCCGTGGCGGCGCCCCTCTTGCTGGATCACTGTTCAGTGAAGGCCGGACCTGTCGAAGCGGGGTGGGGTCTCTGGACCGGCGCACGCAGTATCGGTGATTGGCGCGCGCCCGTCCAGTCCAGCATTGTGCATTATTTGGTTGGCCGGCACTCAGGCTGCGTCATTGTAGATCAAATTGGCGGCGACAGCGACGTTTTCGACAATGATGCAGATGCAATTGCGGCCCATTCACTCCTCCCTGGTATTGGTCGGCGTAGAGACATCCGCCGAAGCATGCCGCGCTTAGTCCGCCCGGGTTGCAGGCTCATGGTCATTGATGGTGGGGCCGAACACCTCTTCAAACGCCTCGCGCAGCCGGATATCGGCTTCATGAATGGGGATCGGCAGTCCCAGATCGACAAGGCTGGTTACCCCGTGGACGCGCACCCCGCAGGGCACGATGCCGGAGAAATGCTCCAGATCCGGATCGATGTTCAGCGACAGGCCGTGAAAGCTCACCCACTTGCGCAGCCGGATCCCGATGGCCGCGATCTTGTCTTCGGCAATTGTACCATCTGCGAGCCTTGGTTTATCCGGCCGACGCACCCAAACGCCGACCCGGTCCTCACGCCTCTCACCGGTAACATTCATGCTCTCGAGCGTGCCGATGATCACCGCTTCCAGTGCTGAAACAAAGGCCCGGACATCCTGGCGCCGCCGCCTGAGGTCTATCATCACATAGGCCACGCGCTGGCCCGGGCCGTGATAGGTGTATTCACCACCGCGGCCGCTGGCAAAAACCTCGAATCGGTCCGGTGCAACCAGATCTTCCGCTCGCGCGCTGGTTCCGGCTGTGTAAAGCGGCGGATGTTCGATCAACCAGACCAACTCGCTGGCATCCCCGGATGCGATCAGCTCGGCCTCGCGCTCCATAAGCGCCACGGCCTCCGGGTAGGGGGTCAGGCCACCGGAAACACGCCAGCGCACCGGCGGGTTTCCCTCGCCGGCAAAGAATCGTGTTTCCAAAGCGTCGCGTTGGCTCATGTTGGTGATCTGGATTTTGTTCTATGGCGATTTTGCGGGCGCAAACCCGCTTCATAGTTTCAATTGTGGTCTAGCCCATCCGGCCCCAAAGCGGAATCCTTTTTTGGCCGGGGCTTTGGCATCAAGCACCATCCGGATGTCACACCCGGCGCACCACACTGGCCTTGCTGAGCCATAAGATGCCGGTCAACTGTGATGTGCGGGGCATGGCGGGATCATTGTCATGGCCGCCATGATGGGCTGTCATCCGTCCTTTTCCGGTTCCGAAACAAGCTGGAAAAGCTGGTAAAACCAGGTTGCGGCAGTGTTTGAGGGATACAGTCCGTCGCGGTGGATAATTTGTCACAAAGGCGCTTGTGCCGGGCAGGTCCATTTGCTACATGCAGCGCGCCGGACAGGTTTCGGCTCTACCACGTGCGGTCGTGGCGGAATTGGTAGACGCGCAGCGTTGAGGTCGCTGTGGGGCAACCCGTGGAAGTTCGAGTCTTCTCGACCGCACCATCAACTGGCTGGCCAGTACCCTTTTTTTATGCTCGCATAATGGCGTTCTGTTTCCCTGAGCGCTAACGCCGGTACAAGAACCATCTCCCGCAGAAACGTGTCGACTTGCGCCGTGCTGTTCGCCCAGGGCAGGTCTGATCAGCTCCTGGACCGGGCCTGTTTTCTGTTGTGGAAGATAAGCCCGATGAAATTCAGCAGCAGCTGAGCCGCCAGGATCTGTGTGCTTTCTGACGGGTCATAGGCAGGAGCGACCTCGACCAGGTCGATGCCGACCACATCGCCGCGTTTGCTCAGCCCCTGAAGAATTTCCAGCACGTCGTAGTATTGAAATCCGCCATGGCTGGGTGTGCCTGTTCCCGGCGCAATCGACGGGCAAAACGCGTCGATGTCGATGGTTACATAATAACGGGCATTCTCCGGAATCCGGTCGAGAACAGCTTCCGTTCCCAGTTTGCGGACCTGCCGCACGGAAAGAATGTCCGAACCGCGAGCGCGCGCATCGTCGTAGCCCTCTTTCGCGGTCGAAGAGACGTTGCGGATGCCGAGCTGACTCATGCCCGCCACATAGTCTTTTTCAATCGCGCGACGCATCGGGTTGCCATGGCCCTCCGTGACACCGTGGCGCTCATCGACAAAATCCAGATGCGCATCTATCTGGACCATATGGAGTGGACCATTTTTGGCGCAATCCTCTGCAAAGGCGTTGATACAGGGAATGTTGATGGAATGATCACCGCCAATGGTGACTGGCAGTGCGCCCGCGTCGAGGATCTTCTTCACACCATATTCGATGTTGGCATGGCTTTCGTGGGTCAGGGTATGGATAATGTCGGCATCGCCAATATCGACAATACGGACATCACTGCCAAGGTAGGTGGCATCATCCTCGTTGTCGTAAGCATCGGCATGGCCAAAACTGAACAGTGTTGATGCCTCTCGGACCGCGCGCGGTCCAAACCGTGCGCCGGACCTGAATTGGCATCCGAAATCGAAGGGTGCACCGAGGATTGCCACGTCAGCGTCAATCTTGTCCCAGTCCGGCACGTACTCCCTTTTTCCAAATGTTGAGATTCCCACGAAGGGAAGGTTCAAGCGTCCAGATTCATAACCGTGGCTTGCCATGTCATCGTCTCCTGGAAGTCATGTTTGTCTTTGCGGGCAGGCTGCTGGTTCGCGGCAAAGCCGAAACATGTTTGGGTTGCACTATGTGCTGCAAGGAACGGCGGCCGCTGATACTGCGTGCAGTTTCAATGACGCGATTGTCCGCGCCGTAAAGTGTTGGAAGTTCAGTTGTTACATATAAACGACGGAAATCGAGACCGGAAATCTGCCAGCGCAAACTCAAAGCTGGTAAAACCGGGCAGCTTTCCAAGCCCAAGAGCGGATCAGGCAGCCTGCTGGCTGCGCGTTGGAATGAAACTTCCGACATGCTGTCGCAATGCCAGCAGACAAGCGTCCAGTTCGGCCGCCTCGTCAAGCAAGTCATGATTCCCGGGGGTGGCGGAGGCTTCATCAAACAAGCGAGCCGAGAGTTGGCACAATTTGTTGAGATTGATGTAGATAAGCTGCTTGCGCCGAACAGGAACTCCGGGCGCTGCAGCGACGCGAATTATGTCGCGTTTCTTATCGGTATGGACTTGCTGGAGTTTTCTCAGTCTTAGATCGAGTGTCATCGAACTTTCCCGATTAAAGTTTAAGAGTTGAACTCAGATCACGTTTTTAAACAATTGGGCTGACTTGCAATATCTGGACAAGGTCATCGATTCGGTTTCACTTGTCCATGATGATTACCTCTGAAGGTTGTGTCAGGCTTGTGACTTCCGCCATTTTCGCCGGGGCGAGAGGAAATCACCACTACACCGAGAAGCCTCGTCAGTCTTGTGCGCCGCGGACAAGAAGCCTGATGATTGCTTCAACCTCGCTTGCGATGACTTCTTGGGGCAGGCCGATGATCTTCTCGCGCAGGCCGATGGAAACAATCCCGTGCACCGCCGCAAACAGGGTGCGCACTCGAATGCTCAGATCCTCGGTTGCCATGCCGGGTTGAAGCGCAAGCAGCGATTTGCCGATATGCGCAAACAGCACTTTCTGCTCCTCATTGTACCAGGTGGGAACTTCGCGTCCGTTCTGCATCCGATGATCGAAAACCGCAGACCACAGATTGATGTGATTGCGCGCGAAATCGAGATAACTCAGCGCGAGGCCCACAAGGCGCTCTGCCGGTTCCGCATCGGAGGTGGCGGCCTCTTCCAGACACGCACCGAGATTGCGCAGGGTCGCGGCATTCACCTGCAATACCAGGTCGTCCATGTCTTCATAGGCTGAGTACAGTCCACCGAGCGCACACCCGGCGTCTGTTGTGACGTCACGGGCCCGCAGGCTTCCAAGCCCTTGTTGCTCGATCCGTGCGCGTGCCGCTTCAAACAGCCGGTCCTTTAGCGCCTGTCGTTGAGCTTCGCGTTTTCCCACCATTTCCGGTCCCCTTCAAAAAAATGAACGATGTTCAAAAAATAACTTGAACGGCGTTCAGAATGTGCTATCTAACAAACGTGAACAGCGTTCATACAAGGAGAGCAACCGATGTTCAAGAGATTATCCGCGCTGGTGCGGGGGACTGTTTGGAATGCTGCAGAGGACGTAACTGATCGCAACGCGATCATTGTGCTTGATCAGCAGATCCGTGATTGCGCACAGGCCTTGACCCAGGCGCGCAAGGCGGTTGCGCTGGCCGAGGCCGAATTCAGGCAAGAGGCGAAGCAACACAACCACATCAAAACCCGGTTGGAAGATCTTGAAAGCCGGACAGTCGCGGCAATGCACGCCGGAAAGGGCGAGCTTGCCCGTGAGGCAGCCGAGATGATCGCCGCACTTGAGGCAGACAGCAAAGCGAGCGAGGAAACACAAGCGCGCTTCGAACGTGAAATCTTAAGGCTTCGCGCTTCGGTCAAAGATGCTTCGGCTCGTCTCTCCGCGCTCAAGCGTGGTCGGCAGGTTTCAGCGGCAGCAGCCCGGGTCCGGCACCTCAGGGCAGGTGAGGGCAATGGGGGCAAGTCGGCATTGCGCGATGCGGAAGAAACCTTGCAGCGGCTCAAGGTCCGTCAGACCCAGGCGGATCTTGTGGAGGCAAGCCTCGAATCGATGGACCGTGAAGCTAGCCCCGACCACATGGTCGAAAAACTTGCCGGCGCCGGATGTGGCGCGCCGGTGAACACAACGGCCGATAAGGTGCTGGCGCGCCTGGCTGCACGCCAAGCCTCGGCCACCACTTCTTCAACCCAACCATCAACCTAGGCTGGACCTTGAAACGCCGGCAGACACCACCAACTCACACAAGGACTAAGACAATGATTGAGAATCAACCAAAAATCGCTCCGGGCAACTCGTGGACCATGTTCACCGGTCTGAGCTTTATTGTTGCCGCCGGCATGATGGCGGGCGGCATCTACTTCCTCGAAGCCAGTTTCGCAGCGAAGGGATTTTACGCCATGGCCGCAATCATGCTGGTTCACACCTCCGTGACCATCACAAAGACCCTGCGCGACATCGAGGAATCCCGCCGCCTCTCAAACCGGATTGACGACGCACGCACCGAGCGATTGCTCATGGAAACCGGTCAGAGCGACATGCTCTGAAGGAGCCGGCCACAGATTGCCTGCGCTGCCTGATTTTGGACGGTCCAGGCCAGTTGCAGCCCGGCTTGACGGCCGGGCTGAAGCGCGTTCGACTTCGCGCAGTCAGGTAGCTCACGCCACTGGACCTGTATATGGGCTTGAACGCAGTTGCCAGGGCGGATGGATGCTCGAACGCCTTGAACCGCAACAAAGAAAAACCGGCCCCCAATGGTATCTGGTCGCATGATCCGGTACACAGGGCCAGCGCATCACTCCAAGCCCGCGAGACATGGCCATGACCGAATCAGCCGACCGCGATAATGAAACCACAAAGCCTGCAATGTCCCAGGACGCCAACGATCAAAACGAGATCTATGGCGAAGACGGCTCCATCCGCCAGGACTATCTGGCGGCAATTGGTGCGGCGATCGCCGATCGCGATGTGCTGTTTTTGCGCGAGCAGGTCATTCCGCTGCATGAATCGGAGCTAGGTGATCTTCTCGAGGCGATCAGCGCTCCGCAACGCCTGGCGTTGGTCGCACTGCTTGGCGATGATTTCGATTTCTCCGCCCTCACAGAAGTCGATGAAGCGATCCGTCTCGAGATCGTTGGCGCGCTGCCCAACGCCAGAATCGCCGAAGCGCTGGGTGACCTTGATTCCGATGATGCCGTCTACATTCTCGAAGACCTAGACGAGGTTGATCAGCGTGAAATTCTCGCCGCCCTGCCGTTCACGGAACGGGTTCGGCTGCGGCGTTCGCTGGATTATCCCGAAGACACCGCCGGTCGGCGTATGCAGACGGAGTTCGTCGCCGTGCCGCCGTTCTGGACGGTCGGCCAGACCATCGATTACATGCGCGAGGAAGAGGATCTCCCCGATCATTTCAGCCAGATCTTTGTCATCGACCCGACCTTCAAACTGGTCGGCGGCGTTGATCTCGACCGGATCCTGCGCACCAAGCGGCAAGCCCGTATCGAAGATGTGATGGAGGAGACGCGCTATCGCATTGATGCCGAAATGGATCAGGAAGAAGCAGCACAACTGTTTGAACAGTATGACCTTCTCTCCGCTGCCGTAGTGGACGAGAATGAGCGGCTCGTGGGCGTGCTGACCATCGATGACGTGGTTGATGTGATCCACGCCGAGGCCGATGAGGACATCAAACGGCTGGGCGGCGTGGGCGACGAAGAGCTCTCCGACAACATCATCTCCACCGTGCGCTCGCGCTTTAGCTGGTTGTTGATCAACCTGGCAACAGCGATCCTCGCCTCATGGGTGATCAGCCTGTTTGACGCCACAATCGAACAGATGGTGGCGCTGGCGGTTTTGATGCCGATCGTGGCTTCGATGGGCGGCAATGCCGGCACCCAGACCATGACCGTGACGGTGCGCGCGCTCGCCACCCGCGACATCGATATCTACAATGCCGGGCGGGTCATCCGCCGTGAGGCTGCCGTCGGTGTGATCAATGGCGTCCTGTTTGCCGCCATCATTGGTGTTGTCGCAGGGCTCTGGTTTGCCAACGGTGCCCTGGGCGGTATCATAGCGGCGGCAATGATCGTCAACATGCTGGCGGCGGCACTTGCTGGCATCCTGTTGCCGCTGTTGCTCGACAAGATCGGTGCGGACCCGGCCATTGCGTCTGCGGTGTTTGTGACCACCGTGACGGATGTGGTCGGCTTCTTCGCGTTTCTCGGTCTGGCCGGCTGGTGGCTGGCACTGGGTTAAATTGCAGGCGCTACGATGTGGCCATGATTTGATTTTTGACCTATACGTAAAAGTAAGACCGGCCCCTTGGGGCAATTTCCTCCCTGTTTCAGGAATGAACCGCATTGGACAAATACTACACGATCACGGAATTGACGCGGGAGTTCGGTATTTCGACCCGGACGTTGCGCTTTTACGAGGATGAGGGCCTGATTCACCCCGAACGCCGCGGTCGCACGCGGCTGTTCCGGAGTGCTGACCGGCGTCTGATTCAGGAAATCCTGCGCGGCCGGCGCATTGGTTTCACAATCGCCGAAATCCGCGAAATCATCCAGGTCTACCGTGATCCTCCGGGCGAGGCCGGGCAATTGCGCCTGCTGATGCGCAAGATCGAGGAGAAGCGTGAAGACCTGCGTCAGAAGCGCAAAGACATCGAGGACACGCTGGTGGAACTCGATAATATCGAGGAATCCTGCCTGACGCGGTTGGCCGAGATTGGCGTCAATACGTAATTATGATCGAGTATCGCTGGCTTCCCAAGTCAGCCCAAGTGGGTCGTTCCACTTGGTCAGATCCAGCGTCGGACCCTTCGGCAATAGGCTTCATAGTCATAACCAAACAGCGCGATCAGGTGACTCTCCTCGCGCTTTATTGCGAGTGCCTGGGTCAAGATCCCATTCACCGGCGCCAGCAGCAGCAACCAGCCATTGGCGAAGAACAGCGACAACCCGACCATCAACATAATGTTTGCAACATAGATCGGGTTTCGCGAGTAGCGGAACGGCCCTTGGGTGACAAGATAGGACGAACCGCGATGCGGCAAGATCGTGGTACTCCCGTCATTGAGTGTCTTCATGGCCCACAGATCAATCGACAGCGCTGCCATGATCACCAGGCCACCCGCCACGCGCATCCCTGGAACCCCGAATCCAAGCGGGAAAACAATATTGAGGATAAAGCCGAGCGCGATCAGCCCGGCAATCAGTATTGGCGGCCACGGAATCACATTGGGCCGATTGCGACGTGCGTTCATAGTTTCCATTCCCCAGCCGGGCAGACGCCCGTATAATGTTTGTGGTCACCGCTCGGCTTACTGATGCGCCGCTGCCGTACACTGGTCCGCAATCGCGGGAATCCGGCTGTCGGTTTCAATCCTTATGCTGCCGGCAACAAACCCGGAAAACAGGCCTTTGGACAGCAATTCATCGGTGACACAGGTACAAAACCGCTGGCAAAAACCGGTCTCGTTGCCGACCTCACAACCCGTGCGGCACTCGGCCATGAAACCAGGGACCGGATCCGCGGGTGCGGGCGGGGCAATCTGAGCAAATGTCCAGACCAGCGCCAACAACACCGGTTGGTGCAGCAAATAGAAGGCAAGACTGTGACGGCCGCAAAACCGGGTCACCCGGCTCAACCTGTTGGAGCCGGTCTTGATCATGGCCAGTCTTGCCGTCAGATCGCGCTTGATCGCCAGTTTGGTCAGCCCCAGCCCGATCAGAAATGGACCCAGCCATGGCATCACCGGCACGAAATCATTCGAGCGGGGCGGAATGCTGTGCAGACCAACCCAATAGAGCCAAAGCGTGTTGAACATATCGTCCCGGTAAAACTGCGGCAGCGCCAGACAGACTGCACCAGCAACAATCGCAAGCAGGCCTGGCAGCGGAAGAAACGCCAGTCCGATCACACTGGAGAGTGCGATGGCATGCAAAATGCCGAAGAAAATGAAACTCTCCCGCGTTGCAAAGAAGGTGACCAGGGTGATCAGACCTGCCGCAACGGCAATCATGGCCAGTCGCTTCAAGAAGGCTTGTGGCCGGAGCCCGGCAGCATGCGCCAGTGCGAGGCTGATTCCCGCCAGACACAGAAAAGATCCGGCGATCAGCCGCGCATAGAGCTTCAGCCACCCGTGTCCGGTCGTGCCGGGGTCAAGATAGCCGAACAGCTCCAGATCCCAGGAGACATGATAGGTTGCCATGGCAAACAAGGCCAGGCCACGGGCGAGGTCGAGTGCCAAGATCCGTCCTACCGGTCGCCCGGGTGCCTGATTTGGAACTTGCCACTTGGCCGGGTCGGCCACTTGGCCCTTGTCGGCATTTTCACTCAAGCTGTGGTCTCCAATGAGGGGTCGGCTTCGTTCACGTCTCGCACAAGAGCGGGACAAACAGAAGGGCGCGATCATGCACCGGGTGAAAGCTGTGGAAGCCAGAACTTTTCACAACAGTTCGGTTGCTGCTCTGGCGTTGAATACGTGTCAGAGGTGTTTCAGGTCAGGCCCGCTCGGTTTTGGGTGGACTAAGACTGAGCGCCTGATTGCGACTTGTCCTTGCCGGCAGCAACATAGAGCCCTGACAGCACAAGACCAAGCGCGACCATTCCATTGAGTGTGACCGGTTCGCCCAGCAGCAGGATGCCCAGTGCCATACCGAATACCGGTATCATGTTGACCGTTAGCGAAAACCGCGAATAGCCGATGGCATTGATTAGGTTGAATCTCAGGATATAGGCAATTCCGGTTGGAAACAGGCCCAGATAGATCAATGCGGTGACGGCCGGAACGGACAAGGCTGTCTTTGGTGATCCCTCGATCAAAAATGCCAGCGGAAACAGGGCCGCAGCCCCGATTGCCAGAGCGAGACAAGCAAGCCGCACTGGCGGCATTGTGATCCGCCTGATCATCAGCCCCGCCATGACGTAGCAGCATGATGCTGCCAGCATCACCAGCTTGGCTTGAAACGAGCCATCGGCCAGACCCGCAAACGCGCTCGGCCCGACCAGCACCACAATACCGGCAAAACCGAGCAACACCGAAACCAGCTTGCGCACAGACAAACGGTCATCATTGGTCAGGAAATGGCTTCCGACAAGGGCCAGGAACGGGCCGGTTCCCATCAGCAGTGCCATCACGCTGGCATCGAGCGTCATGCCCGACCAGGAGACGAGAACGAAAGGGAGAACAACGTTCATCATGGCCATGCCGATAATCAGCAGCCATTGCGTGCTGTTTTCCGGCCAGGTCATCCCGCGCCACCATGCGTAGGGAAGAAGCACCATGAAACCGAGTCCGACCCGCATCGCTGCGAGCCACACCGGCCCTGTTTCCGGCACTGCAATGCGAATCGCAACAAAGCCGGAGGCCCAGATTATAGCGGCCATAACCATCAAGGTCAGGTCGAGCCGGTTGGGGCTCCGTATTGATGGGGAATGCATGATGGTTGGGCGCTTAGAAATTTATGGATCTGACGGTTGGGAAGCGTCGGGCAAGGCTAAACGGTATACGCCACGAAAACTGTCCGGATCAGCCACGCTTTTTCCCTTGCGCAGAATCCGGATCTGTCCGTCCTTGGCCATTTCCACCGCGATCTGCCGGATCGGCTTCATCAGCAGCCGCCAGTTCTTTTCATCAGAACCTGCAAGCGCGCGCGCGGCCTCGGAAGGGCAAATGCTCTTGCCCGCCTCCCGCTCGGCCAGCAGCGTGGATATCGCGGTTCGTAGCCGCTCGGCGCTTGGCATCTGGCCGGTGGTTTGAAACGGGGTCACGTGGAGGAAGTCTCCTTGAGAATGGCTGATCGGGCGTTGGACAGGAACTGCCGCCGCAGCAGCACCATGACCACCAGCGTGGTTGATCCGATCAGCACATAGGGGCCGGCAAACCAGCCCAGATAGCCGATTGACATGAATATGGCGCGCAGGCCCGCATTGAAGTGGCGGCCTGCGAGGATGTTGATCTCGGCGGCCCGGTCGGCGCTGGCATCGAGTTCAGCCATGTTGCCCCCGGCATCGGCCTTCATCGGAATTGCTCCGAACAGGATCGAGGAATAGTTGAACAGCCTGTAGGACCAGCCGAACTTGAAGAACGCATATGCGAAGATCCCGATCAGGCCGAACACCTTGGCCTCAAATGCGACGCGATCCGCCACCAGAGGAATTGGAAGGTCGCCGGCAACGCTGAGCACCCGATCGGTCGATCCCAGAAGCGCAAAGCAACCGCCGATCGCCAGAATCGTGGTCGAGGCAAAGAAAGCGGTGCCGTTTTGCAGGCCGGCGAGAATCGCGGTGTCGATCATTCTGAGGTCGCGCCGCGCCGCTGTGCGCATCCAAAGCCGGCGATTTTCATTCATTGCGCGCGTCAGGCTGATCCGCCGAATCGGAATTCGACCGTCTGTGAGCGCAGCGAACCCGATCCACCCCAAGGCGAACCAGGCGATTGCTATGTAATCGAAATCAGTCATGCCGCGGTTTTGGCATGTGCGCGGCAGCTTGGTAAAGGTTCAATTGCAATGCGTTTGGGCAACCGAATATTTACCAATGTGGTTGAACTGTGGATAGCCAATAAAGGTCGAGGATTCGGAAATGCCGCCAAGTCCTTGATTTTTCGTCTAGCCATGCGTGAGGGGTATGGCTGTCATGTAAACACTGCCACAGGTTTGCCTTTTTTGCAGTTGCGAAGAAATTATCAAATCGTTAAACAGTCGCTTACAAGCCGAGCGGACCTGACGGGTTACGCGGCCTGAAACAAGCAGCACCTCAACCGGAGTCAATATGGAAGAGACCGCACAGAAATCCTGCTGGGGCATTACCGCCCGCGCAGTGATCGGATTTTCAGGACTTCTCGCACTGGCCTACCTTTTCGGCGGCATCTGAGCGAATTTCAAAGACAATTGGCAGCGTCTGACATTGAATGTGTCGGCGCTGCTTTTTTGTGGCCGGTCGCAATTCTGCTTGGCATCTCCAGCTCTGTCGCTTCCGCGGCATTCGCTGTCGGCGGATTGACGCTAACGCGGCTTGTCCTCATGTAGATTTGACGTCTCGCATCACGTCGCCAGCTCGGATCGCCATATTGGACAGATGGGCAATGGTGTGGTGCTCTGAAGGGACCCATTTACGGTTTCACTCAGGTGATCCCGTTTGAATGCGGCGCGCAGCGAAGGACGATTGGCCGATGTTTCTCTCAGTTTTCGATGTCTTCAAGATCGGAGTCGGCCCGTCGAGCTCGCACACAATGGGGCCGATGTCCGCCGCAGTGCGGTTCCTTGATGAAGTTGCCGGCCCGGATTGGGTGCGTCCGTCAGGAGCGCATGTCACCTCCATCACTGCCAGCTTGCATGGTTCGCTGGCCTTTACCGGCGTCGGCCACGGAACGGGCAGGGCGGTGATCCTGGGTCTCACCGGCGAACTTCCCGACCAGGTCGATCCCGACAGGATGGATGCCATCATTGCAGACGTTGAGAGAACCAGGCGCATCGCGCCGCCCGGTCATCCCGAGTATCAGTTCGACCCAAGGACTGATCTGGTGTTCGACAAAAAACATCCGCTTCCAGGCCACGCCAACGGAATGACGTTTACCGCCTATGATCGTGACGGCGCGATGTTGCTCAAACGTGTCTATTATTCCATCGGTGGTGGTTTTGTTGTCACCGATAGCGAGCTCGAAGCGCTCAAATCGGTCAAAGAGGTCAAGACCGACAAGAGCGTTCCCTATCCCTTTGCCCACGCCAAGGAGATGCTCGAGATGGCCGCGCGCTCCGGCCTTTCGATCGCACGGATGAAACGGGCCAATGAAGAAGTGCACATGTCGGGCGAAGAGCTTGATGCCGGGCTTGACCGGATATGGGGCGCGATGAGCGGCTGTATCGACCGCGGGCTGGTGGGCGAGGGCATCATGCCGGGCGGGCTCAAGGTGCGACGCCGGGCCCGCGTCCTGCATGAGCAGCTCCAGGAGGAGTGGCGGCAGAACCGGCGCAATCCGCTGCTCGCCAATGATTGGCTGAGCGTCTACGCCATGGCGGTCAATGAGGAGAATGCGGCCGGCAGCCGCGTCGTCACCGCGCCGACCAACGGTGCGGCGGGCGTGATCCCGGCAACCATCCGCTACATGCTGCAGTTTCACGATGGCGCCGACACCGCGGCCGTGCGTGATTACCTGCTGACCGCAGCTGCGATCGGCGGCATCATCAAGCACAATGCATCGATTTCTGGTGCCGAAGTTGGCTGCCAGGGTGAGGTCGGTTCCGCCGCGGCAATGTCAGCAGCTGGTCTGGCTGCGGTCATGGGAGGGACGCCGGAGCAGATTGAAAATGCAGCGGAAATTGCACTCGAACACCATCTGGGAATGACCTGTGATCCGGTCGGTGGCCTGGTTCAGGTACCCTGCATCGAGCGCAATGCGCTGGGCGCGGTCAAGGCCGTAACCGCAGCATCTCTGGCCATGAAGGGCGATGGGCAGCATTTCGTTCCGCTTGACGCCTGTATCGAAACCATGCGCCAGACCGGCCTCGACATGAACGAGCGCTATAAGGAAACCTCCACCGGCGGCCTTGCGGTCAATGTCGTGGAATGCTGAGGGTCTGAAACAGGCCGAAGCGGGTGCGCCTGTGGATGGCGGCCGGTTTGCTGCCCTGGCGGGTTGACCGCGGTGCGTACGCGCCCGACATATTGCGAATGGCTCTTCACATGCTCAAACTCTGCGTCGGTGCTGAAAGCGTCGAAGATCACAAACACTGGGTCGAAAGCCGCCTGGCTGCACAAGAAGCGGCGGGTGTGACGCCAGAGCAGTTTCACACCACCCGGATGGTGCCGAAGCGGACAGCCGAACTGCTCGATGGCGGCTCGCTGTACTGGGTGATCAAGGGCAACATCCAGGCCCGCCAGCGGTTGATTGATGTCAGGCCTTTTGTCGATGCCGATGGCATTTCGAGATGTCATCTGGTGCTCGAGCCGATTTTGCACGAAACCTCATGGGCACCGCGTCGTCCTTTTCAGGGATGGCGTTATCTGGATCCTGAGGATGCTCCGCCGGATCTCGGCGCAGACAATGGAGGTGCAGAATTGCCGGCAGAACTCCGGCGTGAGCTGGCAGTACTGGGATTGTTGTAGACCCCTGATCTGCGGGCAGGACATGCGGCTGCACTTGTGTTCGCTGGGGAAAGTTCCACATTGTTGAATATGATGGCGAATGGAAGTGCCCGCAATTGCCACGAGGAAGGTTGAAGCGGTTCGCAATGACCAACAACAAGAGCGGATTCGGCAAGTCAATTTCGACACGGCCAAGCGGCGGTGCCGATGCCGTGGTCACGTCGTCGCGATCGGAGATCGCCGACTTCCTGTCCGCTGCAAAATCACTTGCGCCTGGTTCCGGAGGCTCGGGACGATTGACCTTTGCCCTTGACGCAACCATGAGCCGGCAGCCCACCTGGGACATTGCGTGCAAGCTGCAGGCCCAGATGTTTGATGCTGTGGGCAAGGCGGGCGGCAGCAACAGCGATCTGTCGGTGCAGCTTGTGTATTTTCGCGGGCTCGACGAATGCCGTGCCTCGCGCTGGGTTACAGACACCAGCCAGCTTGCCAATCTTATGAGCCGGATCGATTGTCGTGGCGGCCAGACCCAGATTGGCCGGGTGCTCCGCCATACGGCCGACGAAGCCAAGGCCAAGCCGGTGAACGCGCTGGTCTATATTGGCGATGCGATGGAGGAAAACATCGATAAACTTGCCATGACGGCCGGCGAGTTGGCGATGCGCAAGGTACCTTGCTTCATGTTTCATGAGGGCAACGATCCCGCGGCTGCCACTGGCTTCCGCGAAATCGCAAGGGTAACTGGCGGGGCCTATGTCCGGTTCAACCAGAACGCGGCATCCGAACTGGCTGCGCTGTTGCGCGCCGTGGCTGCCTATGCCACTGGCGGTCGCCGCGCTCTTGAAAAATCCGGTGGGTCTGCAGAGCGCCTGCTGCTCGAACAATTGCCGCCAGCGCGCGGCGGGAGCAAATAAGCGCTATGAGCCCGATTGCCCTCTTTTTCGGCGGCCTTCTGCTGTTCGTTGCAGTCGTTGGCGGCCTGCTGTCGGTCCGCCCTGCAGTGCTTGCTTCGGTTTTGCGCTTTGGCTTGCCGATCATATTGGGCAGTATCGGGCTTGTGATGTCCGTGATCGGCAGAGGTGGTCTCGGCTTTCCGTTGCTGGCTTTGGCGGTGGGGATGTTCGTCCGCGCCCGACGAGCTCAAAACGCAACCCGTCAGCCGGGTGGCCACTCGCATGTCCGGTCGGCGGCGCTCGAAATGGAGCTGGACCTGGATACCGGAGCCATAAATGGTTTGGTGCTGGCGGGATCCTTCGAAGGCCAGGAACTTGATGCGCTCGATGAAGCGGACCTCATGCACCTGCATTCCGAACTTGCTGCCGACCCTGAAAGCCTGGGCCTACTTGAGGCGTATCTTGACCGCCGAATGCCCGACTGGCGTGCCGACCCGGACATGGATCACGATCCGAGGTTGGGAGCTGCGCCAAGCCCGGGCGCCATGACACAGAAGGAGGCCTACGAGGTCCTTGGTCTTGCTCCGGGGGCGAGTGAAACCGAGATCCGCGAGGCGCATCGCCGCCTCATGAAGCGGATGCATCCCGATGCGGGCGGGACGGCTTTTCTTGCTGGCCGCATCAATGCTGCCAAGGATGTTCTCTTGCGTCGACATGGCTGATATCCCCGAATACGCGATACAAAAACGTGGGTGTGACCGAACCCTTCATGTCCGGCCGCGGTGCGGAACAAGCACCGCGTTTCTCAGTTAGCGGTTGCCCAGCAGGCAAACCCTTTCTTCTTAAGCGTCCTGCAGGCACGTGTGGCGGCGGATTGGCCGTCGAAGCCGCCGAAACGGGCCCTGTAGAGTTTTTCGTTGTCCTTTGCGTAGGCCATCGTAAAGGGCTCTGCGCCTGACAATGCGTTGCCTGCCGCCCCCTGGGCACGTGACAGCAAGTCCACCGCTGCTTCACGGTCAGGAGTCGCGCCGATCTGGATCATCCAACCGTCCATCACAGCCGTTGATGCTGTGATGACTGGATCGATGCCCTGACTGTTGGTTCCAATGGCTGCAGGTGGAACGATGGCCGGAGCGGGGGTTGGGATGGCCACTTTCTGTTCGGCAAGAGACTGTGCCAATGCTTCCCGGCCCAGCACTGGAGCGGGGCTGGGCGCGGCATAGGCGAGTGCCATGCGGGCGCTGGCCTTGTGCCGCAAAACTGGAACCGGGCCGACCTTGGGCAATTCCAATGCAGCAACAGAAATCGCGCTTGGGGCGCCCTTTGCGATGAGGTTTCCGTTGCCACGAGTCGAGGCTTTGGACAGATAGCGGGCGATCAGCTTCTTCATCTGGGCGTTACGGCTTGCGCCGGTCCGCCCACCCATCACCACGGCGACGATCGAGCGATTACGGTCAACCACCGATGAAACGAGATTGAAGCCCGATGCGCGGGTGTAACCGGTCTTGATGCCATCAACACCGCGAACCGTGCCCAAAAGCCGGTTGTGGTTTGCAAGCCGGGTGTTGCCGAACTTGAACGAACGCGTGGCGAAATATTTGTACTGGCGCGGGAAGTGCTCACGAAGGGCAATGCCAAGCCGTGCCATATCGCGTGCCGTCGTCACCTGTTTCGAATTGGGAAGCCCGTGTGCGTTTCGGAATGTCGTTTTGCTCATGCCCAATGACCGCGCCTTGGCAGTCATCATCCGCGCAAAATTGGATTCCGAACCTCCAAGGTGCTCGGCAACAGCCGTTGAGGCATCATTTGCCGACTTTGTCACCAGGGCATAGATCGCCTGCTCGACAGAGATCGACTTTCCTGCGCGAACCCCAAGCTTTGTCGGCGGTTCCTTTGCGGCGTTGGCAGAAAACACGATGCGGGTGTTGAGTTTGATTTTGCGCTGTTCCAGCGCCTCAAACACCATGTAAAGCGTCATCATTTTGGTCAAAGACGCAGGAAATCGATACGCATCTGCATTATAGGCATAAAGGGTTTTTCCGGTTTTGGCATCCACGACGATTCCGGCATACTTCGAATTGGCAATAGCAGCGCCGCTGCCCAAAGCCATGGCAAGCGCGGCAAAAGCCAAAAGACGAAGCAGGGAACGCGAAAGGGCGGCAAACTGATCAATCAGTCCGAATTTACGCTGGTACACGATGTCTCACTCACGAACAGGTAAGAGGGTTTCAAGGTTTCTGGCCGCCGCCCTCCTGAGCAGCCATTGGTTTTGACCCTAAGGCCACGTCGTTACCAATCCGTTTATGATGAACAATTCCTTGCCAATTTTTATCAGATTAAAACTGGTTGCTCCGCGTCGCGCCAACCGGAGAACTGCGGCCTAGTGAGCGGCCTTGTGATTTGGGCGCTTCCATTCACAAGGCAAGTGACCTGCTCCATTCGAGTAGACGTTCGAACTGAGATTTGGAAGTTGATTGCGGGGAAGGGGTAGCCAGCTGGACGCTGAGTGAAGATTGCAGTCTTTTCTTCGGTCTAGGTGCGCCGCACAATATTCTTGACATTTTTGTGCAGTGCACCTAAGTTGAGTTCATAGTCTTCCACAACAACAGGAATCACCGGCATGATGAATTTTGACAGCACATCTAAGATGAGCAAGGAAGCCATGGACAGCATGCTGACGACTATGTCGGCTATGACAAAAGGTTTCCAGCAGATCACCGCGGAAGCAACGGACTATTCCAAGAAGTCTTACGAGGATGGTGCCGCAGTTGTTGAAAAGTTGGTGTCGGCCAAGAGCCTCGACAAGGCTGTCGAGATTCAGACTGACTACGCCAAGACCTCGTATGAGACATTCGTTGCCCAGGCCACCAAGATGAGCGAACTCTACGCGGATCTGGCCAAGGAAGCTTACAAGCCTTTCGAAGCTGCTGCTTCCAAGGTTTCTGCCTGATACTTACAGCCATTGGTCCTCACAAGGCCCGCTTGTTAAAATGAAGCGACCCGTCCGCATTCAATGCGGGCGGGTTTTGGTGTTTTGGACCTTGATGGGAAATCTCTTTGATCCGGCGCAAAAGGGGGCTTAAAATCGCCGCAGGAAAGACTAAGTTAACAAGAGTTCCCGGTGCGTTGAGTCCGGCCCGCTTTCTGGGCCATGAATGCGCCGGTTGGAAATGACGGGAAATGGCCAGAGTGAACGACAGCGCGAACCGGACACGCTTGCAGGCGGATAAGAAAACCGGAGACGGAGGTCCTGACCGGGGCACTTCCGTTATTACCCGGACCAAGCCGCAGGTTAAGAAACCCAGCCTTTACCGCGTGTTGCTTTTGAACGACGACTACACCCCGATGGAGTTCGTGATTCATGTGCTTGAGAGATTTTTCCAGAAAGACCGTGACCAGGCCACGCGCATCATGCTGCATGTTCACAATCATGGTGTCGGCGAGTGTGGCGTATTCACCTACGAGGTGGCTGAAACCAAAGTGACACAGGTCATGGATTTCGCCCGCACAAATCATCATCCGCTGCAATGCGTGATGGAAAAGAAATGAGGACCTGAACGTGCCCAGCTTTTCTAACAGTCTTGAAAAGGCGATCCATCAGGCGCTGACCTTTGCCAATGAGCGGCATCATGAATATGCCACGCTTGAGCATCTGCTTTTGGCGCTGATCGAAGATCCTGACGCTGCGGCGGTTATGGGCGCCTGCAATGTCGATCTTGATCAACTGCGCCGCACCGTCGGCGACTATGTCGACAAGGAACTCGGCAACCTGATCACCGGTTATGATGAGGATTCCAAGCCCACCTCCGGCTTCCAGCGCGTGATCCAGCGTGCCGTCATCCACGTCCAGTCATCGGGGCGTGACGAGGTGACCGGCGCCAATGTGCTGGTGGCGATTTTTGCCGAGCGCGAAAGCCATGCCGCTTACTTCCTTCAAGAGCAGGAAATGACCCGCTATGACGCGGTCAACTTCATCTCCCATGGCATTGCCAAGCGTCCGGGGGCCGAGGAAAACCGTCCCGTACGTGGCATTGAGGAGCCGGAGCCGGAAACCGGCAAATCAGATCCGTCCGGCGAGGAGGCCGGCAAGAAGAAGGCGCAGGATGCGCTGTCAGCCTATTGCGTGAACCTCAATGAGAAAGCCGGGACCGGCCGCATCGATCCGCTGATTGGGCGCATCGAGGAAGTCAACCGGACAATCCAGATCCTCTGCCGCCGCTCCAAGAACAATCCGCTTTATGTCGGCGACCCTGGCGTGGGCAAGACCGCGATCGCTGAAGGCCTTGCCAAGCGCATTGTCGAAGGCGATGTGCCTGACGTGCTCTCCGAAGCAGTCATCTATTCGCTTGATATGGGCGCGCTGTTGGCCGGAACCCGATACCGCGGTGATTTCGAGGAACGGCTCAAGCAGGTGGTCAAGGAACTCGAAGACCTGCCCCATGCGGTGCTGTTCATCGACGAAATCCACACGGTGATTGGGGCCGGTGCCACATCGGGTGGGGCGATGGACGCCTCCAATCTGCTCAAGCCGGCACTGTCTTCCGGTGCGATCCGCTGCATCGGATCGACCACCTACAAGGAGTACCGTCAGTTCTTCGAGAAGGACCGGGCGCTGGTGCGCCGGTTCCAGAAGATCGATGTGGTCGAGCCGACGATCCCCGATGCGATCGAAATCCTCAAGGGCCTCAAGCCCTATTTCGAGGAGTACCACAAGGTTGGGTACACAGATGAGGCGATCACGGCAGCGGTCGAGCTTTCCGCGCGCTACATCACTGACCGGAAATTGCCCGACAAGGCGATTGACGTGATCGATGAGTCCGGTGCCGCACAGATGCTGCTTCCTGAAAAGAGCCGCAAGAAAACCCTGACTGACATCGAGATCGAGAACACCATCGCCACTATGGCCCGGATTCCGGCCAAAACGGTGTCGAAGGATGACGAGACGGTTCTCGCCAATCTCGACAAGGAGCTGCGCTCGGTGGTCTATGGCCAGGACCTGGCTATAGATTCGCTCACCGCAGCGATCCGGCTGGCGCGCGCCGGTCTGCGTGAACCCGACAAGCCGATCGGCTCCTATCTTTTCTCCGGCCCCACCGGTGTTGGCAAGACCGAAGTTGCCAAGCAACTGGCCGATTCACTTGGTGTTGAGCTGTTGCGCTTCGACATGTCCGAATACATGGAGCGGCACACCGTTTCCCGTCTGATCGGTGCGCCTCCAGGCTATGTCGGATTCGACCAGGGCGGGCTGCTGACCGATGGTGTGGACCAGCATCCTTATTGCGTGCTGCTGCTTGATGAAATCGAGAAGGCGCACCCCGACCTGTTCAACATTCTGTTGCAGGTGATGGATCACGGATCGCTGACCGATCACAACGGCAAGAAAATCGACTTCCGCAATGTCATTTTGATCATGACCACCAATGCGGGCGCCGCCGATATGGCCAAGACCGCAATCGGGTTTGGTTCTTCCAAGCGTGAAGGCGATGACATGGAAGCGATCAACCGGCTGTTCACACCGGAGTTCCGCAACCGTCTCGACGCCATCATTCCGTTTGGTTCGCTGCCGGTGAAGGTGGTTCACATGGTCGTGCAGAAGTTCGTCATGCAGCTTGAAGCTCAGCTGGCCGAGCGCAATGTCACCTTCGATTTGGGCGAGGACGCCATCGCATGGCTCGCGGACAAGGGCTATGACGAGCGGATGGGCGCGCGGCCGCTGGGCCGCGTGATTCAGGAAAACATCAAAAAGGAGCTCGCAAACGAGCTTCTTTTCGGCAAGCTCAAGCATGGCGGAACCGTCAAGGTGTCGGTCGGAGAAAAGGACGGCAACAAGAACGCACTTCTTCTCGAGGCCATCCCGTCAGAACAGCCGGTCAAGCCGAAGAAGGAAAAGGTGCCAGCCAAGAAGCGTTCTCCGGCAAAAGCCAAGGCGCCGGCCGCAAAAACCGCGTCCAAACGCGGTGGCGGGACCACAAAGCCGTCGCCGGAGCCTGACGCGCCCGAGACATCAAAGGCTCAGGCCGACGTGGCTGAAAAGCCTGCCGCGAGAAAGCCTTCGACCGCAGTGCCGAAGGTCCCGCGCAAGAAGTAGGCTGCGTGTTCGGCAAGCTGTAAAGCAACAAAACACCCCGGTTCCTGCCGGGGTGTTTTGCTTTGAACAGCTGTTCGCTGCGGCCGCGGGGCAAAAACCACTTGCAGCGACGGGGAAAGCAGCTAACACGGTAGAAATGACATCTTCCTCCAGCCAGAACGGGCTCCATTGGTTTTTCAAAGGAGTGCGTGGCATTGTCTCGCTTCCAGCGATCATCCTGATGAGCGCGTTTGTCGGCTTCAGCGGCTTTGCCGTGGAGGCAGGCATTCCACTGGGGCAAACCGTTTTCATGACCGGCATGGTCTGGGCATTGCCGGCCAAGGTGCTGCTGGTCGGCTCAATCCTGGCCGGTGCATCGCTGCCCGCGGCGTTCCTGACGGTGACACTGTCCTCGATCCGGCTGATGCCGATGGTGGCGTCGCTGATCCCGGAAATCCGCCACAGCAAGACGCCGACCTGGCTGCTGCTGTTCCTGTCCCATTTCATCGCAGTCACTGCCTATGTCTTCACAATGGAGCGGATCAAGGATGTGCCACGCGAGCACAGAGTCGCGTTTTTCGCTGGCTTCGGCGTCACCGTCACGCTCGCCAACATTGTGCTGGTGGCGATCATCTACTCCACTGTGAGCAGTCTCCCGGCAATGCTCGCGGGGGCGCTGTTCTTCCTTACACCGGTCTATTTCCTGACCTCGATCTGGGCATCGACACGCGATCGGGCAGGGCGCATCGCCATGATCGTGGGCCTGGTGTTGATCCCGGTGTTCCATCAGATCGCGCCCGAGTTCGACATCCTCTACACCGGACTGGTGGGTGGGACGATCGCGTTCCTGATTGACCGTGTCTGGAAATCGGGAGCCGGGTCGACATGATCGGTTATGAGAGTTTCGACACCTGGTGGTGGCCGTATCTGTTCATCGCCGTAGCGGGCTGGCTTGCCACCGACATCTGGCGCTGGCTGGGGGTCTTGGTTGGAAACCGACTGAGCGAGGAGTCCGTAGCGCTCACCTGGGTGCGGGCCGTGGCCACGGCACTTGTGGCCGGTGTGATCGCCAAGCTTATTCTCTATCCAACCGGCGCGTTGCAGGAGACCCCGGTGGTGATCCGGCTGATTGCAGTTGCGGTGGGATTTGCCGCGTTTCTGGCCGCAAGAAAACGCATCTGGGTCGGTATTGCGGTGTCGCTGGCCTTTCTGATCGGCGGCCAGTTGATGCTCGCAGTTTGAGCCGGGCGACGGCCCGGTGCGGCTGTGCGCGCGCCTTGCTACTTGTCGAAACGCTTTGCCACCCAGGAATATTGATCGGTCACGACATGCACCGGCTTTTCGATCAGCGTTTTGAGGTTCTCAGGTGTGGGAAGAACCTCCCTGATCGTGCCGAGTATTCGCCGGGCAAGCCTTGGTGTTTCCACCACATCAGTGCCAGCCGCCGGATTGGCGTCCGGGTTCGAGCCTACTGACGACTGAGGAATGTCGGCAGGAGGAAGAAGGGCACTGTCCAGTGCCTGGCTTTCGCCTTCCATGGGTTGAACCGGCTGTTCGCCGAGGTCGCCAACCGGCTGACCAGACGCATCGGCCAGCACCGGGCCTGTTTCCGAAGCGGCCTCGGCAAGGTCAGTATCTCCCGGCGTCTGGCAGGCAGCGACCACCACCGGATAGCTGATGTTGTTGTAGTTCGACAGCCGAGCCTCGGCTTCCGCATCACAAGCCTCGATCGTTTCCCAACGCTGATCGAGGGTCTCCACGTAATGGCATTGCATCGCGCTGTCGTCGCAGCCGAGTATGGTCATGATGATAAGAGCGGTTTGCATGGAACCCTCGACAATCTGAAAGCGAAAGATGTGTCCGAGGAATGCCGCAAAAAGAAGGCGGATTTGGTCTGTCGCGGACGAGCGGTCGGCACGGTGTGGCTTATGGGCGACGGAACAAGGTCAAAATGCAGGTGGCCTCGTTTTCATCTCCCGGTTGTCATCGAATTGGAGCCTTGATCGCCTATTCCTCGCCGGGTCAGTTCTGGAGCCAGGGACCATGCGCTCACGCCACATCATAATTATCGGAGCCGGTATCGTCGGAGCATGCATTGCGCATACACTGAGCCGCAAGGACCTCAAAGTGACCATTGTTGACGCCCTTGCAGGACCGGGGCTTGGGGTTAGTGCTGCGTCGTTTGGATGGATTACCTGCGCCGCGGGGAGCCCGGAAAGCCCCGATCAGGTCTACAGGTCCCGGCTTGAATCCGTCGACCATTATGTGAGCCTTGATGTGGAGTTTGGCGGGCGGATTCTTGCGCCATCCAAGGGAGCCTTGATCTGGGGCGCGGATGAGGGCGAAACGCTCGAATGGGCGCAGCGGCACGAGGCCAGAGGCAGTCAGGTGCGACTTGTCAGCCGTGCGGAGATTGCCGCGATGGAGCCGCTGATTGCGGCGCCGCCTTCGCTGGCGGCGTATTTTCCACGAGAGAGGGCGGTGGATGTGCGCGAAGCTTGTGCATTGCTCGTCCGCTCATCCATCGATTTCGGCTCCAAGGTCATGTTTAACTGCAGAATTCAAGGTCTTGAAACCCGCAATGGACGGGTTGCCGGTGTCAGATTGCAGGATCGGATTATCGCTGCTGATCAGGTGATCGTTGCCGCAGGCGCTCAAAGCCCGGCACTCATCGCTGATGCTATGCCCGAAAACGGCGTAACAGTGTCTCCCGCCGCCCTGATAACGCTGAGCGCTGACAACGGCAGGTTAGCCCATGTCACCAAGGGTGGCGGTCTGGAAATCCGATCCCGGAAAAACGGTGAGTTGATTGTGGCCATCGGAGTTGAAAATGGGCCTGAAACGCCAAGCAAGGCAATGCTGGCGCAGGAGGTTCTCTCGAAGCTTCAGCGCCTGTATCCGGCCATTGCCAATCCTTGCGTGACCAGCGTCGAGATCGGAATGCGCCCGTTTCACGACGATGATGCCCCGATCGTCTCCGCTGCAGATGAGGTCGAAGGTCTCTATCTTGCCGTGGCCCATCCCGGGGTCATCCTTGCCCCGGAGATGGCCCGGATGCTTGCCGACATGGTTTGCGAACAGGACGCATGAAGCTGCTGCCCTCACCAGCCAGGACATTTCCCCGAGCCTATCATCGGCGGAACAGTCAACACTGGAACCTCAGCCCGGGACTGAGCCGACAATCCGGCAACGCGATGTTGCTAGCCCAAAGCCGCGCGGATCTTCTCTGCATTGGCTTTGAGGACGTCGGCATCTTCCATTGCGCCTGTATGCGGCTTCATGGCGATGCCGTCAAAGCGCGGGATCACATGGACATGCAGGTGAAACACCACCTGACCACCAGCACTCTCGTTGAATTGCTGGATCGTTACGCCGTCCGCGCCGAAGGCTTTCATCACAGCCCGCGCCATCCGCTGCGTGGTTTGGGCAACAGCCGCCAGGCTCTCCGTATCCGCGTCGAGAACATTGCGGGCAGGGGCCTTGGGGATCACCAGGCAGTGGCCGTCTCCGCGTGGCATGATGTCCATGATTGCCAATGTATGGTCATCTTCATAGAGCCGTTCCGCAGGCAATTCGCCGCGCAGGATTTTCGCAAACACATTGCCGTCATCATAGGTTGGCGCGCTCATGGGACAGGTCTCCGGTCTCGTGCGGTTTGTCGGCTTGTTTGTAGCCGGTAGGTTTCGTGCGTCAACAGATGCCGGGCAAAGCTTCAGTCCTGTTCGACGTCATCACCGGTGCCGCCCTTCCGGAACGGTCCGTGATCGGTGAGAACCTGCCCGATATGCTCCACCTCACGCCGTTCGCGCTTGAGATAGTCGGCAACCGCGTTTCTCAATCCGGGGTGGTCGATGTAGTGAGCCGAATGGGTGGTCACCGGCAGGTAGCCGCGCGCCAGCTTGTGTTCGCCCTGAGCGCCCGCTTCCACCCGGGCCAGCCCCTTGGCAATGGCGAAATCGATCGCCTGATGATAGCAGACCTCGAAATGCAGAAACGGGTGATCCTCGACGCAGCCCCAATGGCGTCCATAAAGGCAATCTCCACCGATGAAGTTGATCGCACCGGCAATGTAGCGGCCCTCGCGCCGCGCCAGCACCATCAGCACGTCCTCGGCCATCCGCTCGCCAATCAGCGAGAAGAACTGCCTTGTGAGATAGGGGCGGCCCCATTTGCGCCCGCTGGTGTCCATGTAGAAGCCGTAGAAGGTGTCCCATAACGCCTCAGTGAGATCGCTGCCGGTCAGCCATTCGATCTCGATGCCGGCTTCGAGCGCGCTGCGACGCTCGCGCTTGAGCTGCTTGCGTTTGCGTGAGGCCAGCGTGTCGAGAAAGTCGTTGTAATCCCGGTAGGACTTATTGGCGAAATGAAACTGCTGGTCAGTCCTGTGCAGATAGCCTTCCGCCTCGAAATCGGGAATCTCGTTTTCGGGAACAAAGGTGGCATGGACCGATGACAGTCCGAGTTGGGTGCACAGCGACCGCCCACCGGCAGCCAGAGCGCGCCTTCCGGCCTGAGCGCCCGGACCAGGCGTCACCATCAGCCGCGGCCCGGTTGCCGGCGTGAACGGAGCCGAGCATTGCAGCTTGGGATAATAGCGGCCACCGGCGCGTTGAAATGCGTCGGCCCAGGCATGATCGAACACATACTCACCCATCGAATGGCTCTTGATATAAGCGGGCATCGCCCCCTTCAGTTCGCCATCGGGGCCGCGCAATACGATGTGGCGCGGCAGCCATCCGGTTTCTGCAGTCACCGAACCGGACTCTTCCAGCGATGACAAAAATGCGTGACTGACAAACGGGTTATAAAAAAGTCCGGACTCAATCTGTGAAGTTCGCGACGCCCCACCCAAGCTGATCCACTCTTCCGCTGTGACAGCATTCATGCCCTCAACGGTCGATAGGGTGTACTCGTTGTCTTCAGTCTTCATGATGATCCGTTTCGAACCAGGGCCGAACCGGAAAAGGGCCCTCCCATCAAGGTAAGCCGCTGCTCCGGCTTGGCAAGATGGTCAGGGCGCAAATCCTTCGAAGGTCATCTGATCCGCATGTTCATCGGTCAGAGCCACAGTGGCGGCATCGCGTACTGTCCAGGTGATAACCGGGACGCCTTGCTTGCGCTGGGCCTCAATAAAACTGTTGGGCAGATGGAGCACACAGTAAGAGATGAAATCGAGGCCCAACTGCATGGCCTCTTCGTGGGTAAAGAACGCTTCGGGTCTGGTGCCATCAGCGGTCAGTCCGATTGGTCGGGGCGGATTGCAGGCCTTGAGATCGCGCAGCAGATGATGGTCGAAGCTCATCAGCGCCACCGGCCCGTCATACGTTTCAAGACATTCCAGCACCGCGTCGGCAAAGCCGTCGTCATCACCCGGACGGCCCTTGAGCTCGAGCACCAGCGGCACCTGTCCTGCAACCTGCCTGAGTGTGTCCGTCAATGTCGGAACACGGTCCGCGGTGCCGCCGACGGCAAGCTGGGCCAGCTCACGTGATGTGCGCTGCCTGACATCGCCCGGGAGCCCGCAGAGCCTGGTAAGGTCGTCGTCGTGAAACACCACAGGTACACCATCGGCGGCGATCTGCAGATCGCATTCGATCGCATAACCGGCCGCAATGGCCCGCGCAAAGGCAGACTGCGTGTTTTCCCAGACCGCCTGGTTCATGTCGTGATAGCCGCGATGAGCGATCGGCTGTTCAGTCAGCCATTTGAAATCACCAGCTTGCATGCTCATCACAATAAACCTCAGCGGATTTCGATCACGGCGTCGATTTCCACCGCCGCATTGAGCGGCAGGCTGGCCATTCCGACTGCAGCACGCGCGTGCTTGCCTGCATCGCCAAGGATCTCGGCCATGAGGTTGGACGCGCCGTTGATCACCAGGTGCTGCTCGGTGAAGCCCGGATCGGAGGCAACAAAGCCATTGAGCTTGATGACCCGGACAATGCGTTCCAGATCGCCGCCCAGTGCAGCCTTGGCCTGGCTCAGGATGTTGATGGCGCACAGTTCGGCGGCACGTTGCGCGGTTGGCACGTCCACCTCACGGCCCAGAATGCCGGTCACGGCCAGCGCGCCGTTTTCCATTGGCAGCTGACCGGAGATGAAAAGCTGTGATCCGCTGATCACGTAAGGCAGGTAATTTGCAGCAGGTGCGGCCGCATCGGGAAGCGTGATGTTGCGGGCGGCAAGGCGGGATTGAATGCTGTCGGTCATCGTGAGGCTTCCTCTGGGCATTGGGACTGTGGCGGTAGGGCAGGGCTGCCTTCACGGTGTTCCTGCAAGTCGGTTTTCGTTCGCGGCTCAAGCTTTTCGGCGTGGCGGGCAAGTTCCGCCTCGCTTTTGCCGCGTCTGGTCATATATCATTGCCGGAAGATTCGACAGGAGAAAACCCGATGCGCAAGCTTGCAATCGTTCTGGCCGCCCTGGTTTCAACAGGTTCGTTGATGACTGTGGCCAAAGCCGGGACCGCGATGCTGGCCACCCATCGTGCGGTCTATGATCTGACGCTCAAAAGCGCTTCGGAACGCTCGGGCATCAGCGAGATGGCTGGCCGAATGGTCTATGAGTTCAATGGGTCTGCATGCGAGGGATATACGGTGAGTTTTCGCTTTGTCAGCGAGATCTCCTCCGGCGAAGATTCCCGCGTGACCGATCAGCAGACCACGACCTTCGAGGACGTGCGTGACCGGACCTTTCGGTTTGTCACCCGCTCGTTTGTCAATCAGCAGCTCGATCGCGAAATCCGCGGTTCAGCGACCCCGAATGGCGACCAGCTGTCCATCACGCTGGAACAGCCGGAAAAAATGGCGCTCGATATCCCCGATGCAAAGCTTCCCACCGAGCACCTCTTGGAGATGATCGAGCGCGCCAAGGCTGGCGAACGGTTTTATGAATCGCGGATCTACGATGGCTCTGACGATGGCGACAGCGCCATGATCACCACATCGATCCTTGGCGCCTCGCAAGCGCCCAAGGCCAGCGACACCGAGGCGAAGGCAGCAGGCGAGCTTGCGGGCAACAATTTCTGGCCGGTGTCGATGTCCTATTTCCAGGAAGACGTCGAGGGCGACGGCCTGCCGGTCTACTCAATCGCGTTCAAGCTCTACGACAATGGCGTAACACGTGACTTGACGATGGATTACGGTGATTTCGTTCTGGAAGGCGAACTCACCCAACTCGACATGTTTGAACCCTCATCCTGCGCCGAGTAACATTCGGCTGCTGCTATTCCTCCGCCGCGTTGTTCGACCGTTCTGCGTGTCGAAACCAATTGATGTTGCGTGTTCACTTTTTTGTAATTTAGCTGCGATTTAAATAACAGGTACGGGGAGGGCGCAACTGTCCTGGACAGAGATGCGCCAGTATGGCCAATCGGTGCGGGGCGACCTGAACCGATGGCTCGTTCGGCTTGGGGAGATGGGGCAGAACATGCTCAGAAACCATCTGGACTGACCATGGGGCGGGAATAACAAAAATGGTGGAATGGAACGGCAAGTCCTCCGTTTGGGTGTTCATCACCTTCGGAATATTCCTGCTAGCGCTGATTGTCGCCTTGATGTTCCCGATTGAATTGCCGATCGGACCAAGTTTCTGGGACACCTATATCTACCTTGATGGCGCCTACCGCATGGAGCAGGGCCAGGAAATCTATCGGGATTTTCAAGCTCCGGTCGGCCCGCTGAGCTACGTTCTGTTTGGGGCTCTCCACACGCTGTTTGCAGAGGCGAATGTGGTGCTGCTGGTCCAGTGGTGCATGATCATCGTCACTGCGCCGGTTATGGCGGTGATCAGCTGGTCGGCGCTCGAGCGTGGCTCTTTTGCGGCCTTTGCGCTGCTTGTGCCTTACATCATCTTCTCTGTTCTGCCCTTCAATGTGATGAACTGGAACGTGTTTCCGGGTGTTGACGGCTTTTCCTATTACAATCGCCACGGGGCGGTTCTGCTCTACCTGCTTGTGGCGAGCCTGTTCTTCGTGCGCTCCAGACTGGCGCTGGTCGCGGCCATCTCGGTGCTTCTGCTTGCTCTGGCTTTCACCAAGATCAATGCCTTTGTTGCCGGCGGCGTCATTCTCTTCGTGGCCGTCCTGACCCGCAGAATTGGCCTGACAACGTCGCTTGCGGTGGCTGCCCTGTGCCTCGGTTTCACTGCTCTTTTGGAACTCGCAACAGGCGTGGTTTCAGCCTACATCCTGTCCGTGTTCAGGCTGCTCGAGAACAACACCGGCGTTCTTCTGCAGAACATAATGTTCGCCGTGTCGATGCGGTTTGATGTCATTTTCGCCGCGGGGCTTCTGGCACTCTATCTGCTGATCTCATGCATTCGCGGTTCAGAAAACCTGATCGCCCTTTTCGAACACGATCAAAGTCGAAGGCCCACGCCAAACCGCCTGGATCAGGACTGGATATGGCTGGGTGTGCTCATCCTTGCGAACATCCTCTACGAATCGCAGAATTTTGGTAGTGTTGCGTTCATCTCCATCTGGCCGCTGCTCGTGGTTTTGCTGGTTGCCATGCCCGCGCCGAAAAGCGCCGCACGACCAGTGATGGTGATTCTGATCGCATTGGTGGCGCTTCCCACGGCCACCAAAGTTATGCATGCGGCAGTTCGGGCTGCGGCCTCGGCCATCCGCGACGTGAGCATCCCGACACCGAATCTTCAGGCCAGCATCAATCTGAGCGCCAAGAAATTGACCGTCGAAGCCGCTGAAAAGTCACGTGTGGTCATGGCGGACGGTCGCGGGACCTATGAACTCTACGCCAAAGCAGAGATCCTGCCGCACTATTGGCTCTATTTCGACCATCGATTTCAGGTCAACGTGCTTGAAACCATGGATCAGGTCATTGCTGCAATTTATGCCCGTGAAGCGGATCTTGGTCGTCGTTACGAGGTGATCGATCTGCGCGATTTCGCCAATCCCATCACCGCTGCGATGGGTCGAACACCTGCCAAAGGGGTGGTGATCGGTGGCGATCCTTACCGGGCGGTATTGCCTCTCACCGAAGAAGAAACCCTGATGCTGGCGCAATCGGATCTGGTGCTGCTGCCGACTTGCCCGGTTACATCTGCCCGTGAAAAACTGCTTTCGGATTACGCTTCTGCCTATGAGGGGTTCAGCCGCATTCGGCTGACGGACTGTTTCGACGCGCTGGAAAATCCGAAATTCCAAGTCGACTGAGTCGCTGGACACGGCCTCTGCGTCCACGGGTACTTTGCGCAGGCACTTTTAGATTGCCGGGCAGCGGATATGGGTTCCTGACCTACCCAAGGTGGATGGACTGCAATGCCGCGCTATGGCATTGGGTGCGCTCCGCGGCGGCACGTGTGCCGTAAATCCTTTTCTCAACTGCAGACAAGATGGAGCAATGGCCATGGCCAATGCGCTCGGGCTCGATTTCGGCACGACCAACACGGTTCTGGCGCGGCACACTGAGGCTTCGGACACAGCATCGGTCAGCTTCAATTCGTCCGCCGGCACCAGCGACACCATGCGCACGGCGCTGTCCTTCATCAAGGATGCGCAGCTTGGAGCCCAGGCGCTCAAGGTGGAGGCCGGCCAGGCTGCTGTGCGCGCTTTCATCGAAAACCCCGGTGATTGCAGGTTTCTCCAATCAATCAAGACATTCGCTGCTTCACCGCTGTTCCAGGGCACCCTGGTGCATGCGCGCCGTTTCCAGTTCGAGGACTTGATGGAGGTATTCCTCAACCGGCTGCGTTCCTATGCCGGGGATGAGTGGCCTGCCTCAACCAATCGCATCGTTACCGGGCGTCCGGTTCACTTTGCCGGTGCCAGTCCCGATGCTGCCCTTGCCATGCGACGCTACAATGATGCTCTCACTCGGCTTGGTTTTCCGGAATTGCACTATGTCTATGAGCCTGTTGCGGCGGCTTTCTACTTTGCCCGCAACCTCACTCAGGACGCCACCGTGCTGGTCGCCGATTTCGGCGGCGGCACCAGCGACTTCTCGCTGATCCGATTTGAGTTGCACGCCGGGCTGATCACGGCCATTCCTGTTGGGTATTCCGGCGTCGGTGTCGCCGGTGACCAGTTTGATGCCTGCATCATCGATCATCTGGTTGCGCCCGAGATCGGCAAGGGCAGCCAGTTCACCAGTTTTGGAAAACAGCTCGACGTCCCGGCGAGCTACTACCGCAGTTTTTCGCGCTGGAACCAGCTGTCCATCTTCAAGACGACCAGGGATTACTCGGATTTGAAGGCATTGCTGCGTCAGGCCGTGGAACCTGAGAAGCTCGAACGGTTCATCGATCTGATCGAACATGACGAAGGATATGCGCTGTATCAGGCGGTCTCGGCGGTCAAGATGGCGTTGTCGGCGCAGGAAGAAGCCGAATTCAGCTTCGCGCCACTGGGCAAAGCCGTGAACAAGTCGGTTAAACGCAGCGATTTTGAAACCTGGATCGCAGCAGATATCGCCCGCATCGCCGGCACACTTGATGAGGTAATGAACAAGACCGGCACTCCGGCTGCTGCCATCGACAAGGTGTTTCTGACCGGTGGCACGTCCTTCGTGCCAGCAGTGCGCCGGATCTTTGGCGAGCGCTTCGAAGCCGGCCGGATCGAAACCGGCGGAGAACTGATTTCGATTGCTCATGGCCTGGCGATGATTGGCGAACGTGAGGATATCGCCCAATGGACCGTGCCTTTCTCGGTTTAGGGAATATGATTGCGTGTGCTCAATGGAGGGCGCAGGCCCGGAGCGCTCAGCTTGCAATTGTTGTTCTGGCAGCCGATAAGCAAATCTTGATTTGACCGGAATCGCGGTGCGCCATACCCTCTGCGCAATGACTTTGCCAAAGCAACTGCGCAGGGAGTGAAAAACAAACTATGATGTCACTGCGAGGGTTTGCGATTTTCGGAGGGTTCCTTGCGGCATTCTTCGTTTCAGCTTCTTCGGTGCCCGGCTATGCGTCGGATTATGCTGATTGCCGCGCGGCGGCGGCGCCCGGCATAAACTGGGAAGACTGTGACAGAAAGCTGCTGATGCTCAGGGGCTCTGATTTGAGTGGGGCCAATCTGGTCGAGACCAATCTCACTTCCACCGATTTGCGGGACAGCAATCTGATTGAGGCGAACCTGGAAAAGGCAACGTTGTTTCGCGCGTCGCTGGCGGGTTCGACAGCCATCGGAGCCCGTTTTGACAGGATCGAAGCGTACCGCGCAGACTTCAGCAATGTGGATGCGACCGGTGCCAGTTTCGGCGGTGCCGAGATGCAGCGCGTCAAGTTGAACACCGCCAAGCTTGCAAATACGGATTTCACCAAGGCGGATCTGGGCCGGGCCCAGTTCGATGGTGCCGACATCTCCGGCAGCCGTTTTTCGCTCGCCAACCTGGCACGTGCCGATTTTCGGGGAACAATTGCGAACGCGGCATTGGATTTTGACCGTGCCTTCATGTTTCTGGCCCGGCTTGAAGGCGTCGACCTGTCCACCGCTACGGGCGTAACCCAGGCGCAGGTGGATATCGCGTGCGGCGATGACGAGACAGTGCTGCCCGCCGGGCTCACGAAACCAGGCAGTTGGCCCTGCAATTTCGACCAGGATTAAAAGGATCCTCGCAGGACGGCTTCGCGGCTGAAACAGGGTCTGCAGCGTTTGCGCTCGAAGCCGCACATTTGGCACCAAACCCAACAGTTGCACTTGCGCCCATGGCCAATTGGCTGTATGGGCTCGCTCATTCCACACGTGGGGCATGGGTTGGTCCGGGAGAAATCCGGATTGGTCCGCCGGTGGCGCTGTTGCGCTCACGCCCTGCGGAGGTTCAACCGGAAACAGGAGAACAAGGCATGGCATTGCCTGATTTTACCATGCGCCAGCTGCTTGAAGCCGGCGTCCACTTCGGCCACCAGACTCACCGCTGGAACCCGAAAATGAAGCCGTACATTTTCGGCGCACGCAACAACCTTCACATTCTCGATCTCGGCCAGACCGTTCCAATGCTCAATCAGGCATTGAAGCTGGTTTCCGATACCGTTTCCAAGGGCGGCCGCGTTCTGTTCGTCGGCACCAAGCGCCAGGCTTCGGAAATCGTTGCCGATGCAGCTTCGCGTTCGGCCCAGTATTATGTCAATGCCCGTTGGCTCGGCGGCATGCTGACCAACTGGAAGACGATTTCGCATTCGATCCAGCGTCTGCGCAAGCTCGACGAGATCCTTCAGGCTGAAGCTTCGGGCTTCACCAAGAAGGAACGCCTCAATCTCGAGCGCGAGCGCGAAAAACTTGACCGTGCACTCGGCGGCATTCGCGACATGGGCGGCACTCCTGACCTGATGTTCGTTGTGGACACCAACAAGGAAGGCATCGCCATCCAGGAAGCCAAGCGTCTTGGCATCCCGGTCGTCGCGATCATCGATTCCAACTGCGATCCGGACGTTGTCGACTATCCGATCCCGGGCAATGACGACGCTTCGCGCGCCATTTCGCTCTACTGCGACCTGATCAGCCGCGCCTGCATCGACGGTATTGCCCGTCAGCAGGGCGCTTCAGGTGTTGACCTTGGTGAGATGGACGCTCCTGTCGAGCCTGCTCTCGAAGAGACCGCTGCCGAAGCTTCGGCTGAAGCACCCGCCCAGGCCTGATAGCCGGGTTTCGGACCGCACCGGCCCGGCCAAGCCATCGTGCTTTGCCGGGCTGTCATGTTTCAATGGCATGAGAACATGCCAACATGCGATCATCCGCTTTTCAAAGCTGCAACAGCTGAAGCGGTCGCACCCAGACAAAAGAGGCTGTTATGAGCATTACTGCTGCAATGGTAAAAGAGCTGCGCGACAAGACTGGCGCCGGCATGATGGACTGCAAGAAGGCGCTGGCCGAAACCAACGGTGACATGGAAGCCGCTGTCGACTGGCTGCGCGCCAAGGGCATTGCCAAGGCTGACAAGAAATCCGGCCGCACCGCCGCTGAAGGTCTCATCGCCGTGGCGTCCGACGGCAATTCGGCTGTTGTCGTGGAAGTCAACTCAGAGACAGACTTCGTTGCCCGCAACGATGCTTTCCAGGATTTGGCTCGTTCGGTTGCGTCCATCGCGCTGGGCACAGACGGTTCCGTCGAAGCCCTCGGCGCAGCCACCATGTCTTCGACCGGCAAGTCGGTCACCGAATCGATCAAGGATGCAGTCGCCCACATCGGCGAGAACATGAACCTGCGTCGTTCGGCCAAGCTTTCGGTCGACAATGGCGTTGTATCAACCTACGTCCACAACGCAGTAGCCGATGGTCTTGGCAAACTCGGCGTTATCGTCGCTGTGAAGTCGACCGGCAACGCCGAGGCTGTTGCAGCGATTGGCCGTCAGGTCGCCATGCACATCGCCGCGACCAACCCTTTGGCGCTGACGTCCGATGATGTCGACGCCACGGTTGCCGACCGCGAGCGCAACGTGTTCATCGAGCAGGCGCGCGAATCGGGCAAGCCGGAAGCCATCATCGAGAAGATGGTCGAGGGTCGTATGCGCAAGTTCTTCCAAGAAGTCGCGCTGATGTCCCAGGCGTTCGTGATGAACCCGGACCAGAGCGTTGCCGAAGCGGTCAAGGCTGCAGAGGCCGATGCCGGTGCACCCGTCGAAGTTGCTGGTTTCATCCGCTTCCAGCTCGGTGAAGGCATCGAGAAGGAAGAGAGCGATTTCGCTGCCGAGGTTGCGGCAGCCGTTAAGGGCTGAACAAGCCCCGATTTGTAGAAAAACCGCAAGGGCATCGCGTGACAACGCGGTGCCCTTCGTGTATCCGGGCCTGAGATAATCATCCAGGCCACTCCATGACTTCCCAACCACTCTACAAACGCGTCCTCCTCAAAGCCTCCGGCGAAGCGCTGATGGGGAGCCAGGGTTTCGGCATCGATGTTGCCGTGGTCGATCGTATCGCGGCTGACATCGCGGAAGTTCGAGGCCTGGGTGTCGAGGTCGGCGTCGTGGTTGGCGGAGGCAATATCTTCCGTGGTGTGGCCGTGGCGTCAAAAGGTGGTGATCGGGTGACCGGCGACCACATGGGCATGCTGGCCACCGTGATCAATGCTTTGGCTCTTGCGACGTCCTTGCGCAAGCTTGGTGTCGACACAGAAGTACTCTCGGCAATCTCCATGCCCGAGATCTGTCAGAGCTTTTCCCAGCGTGCAGCGCTTCATCACCTCGAAAAAGGCCGTGTGGTGATTTTCGCAGGCGGCACCGGCAATCCGTTCTTCACCACCGATTCCGCTGCAGCGCTTCGCGCGGCCGAGATGGGGGCTGAAGCCATTCTCAAGGGGACCCAGGTCGACGGAATTTACTCCGCTGATCCGAAGAAGGACCCCGGTGCGACCCGTTTTGACACATTGACGCATGACGAGGTTCTCAACAAAGGCCTTGCTGTGATGGATGTCGCAGCCGTAGCCCTTGCGCGGGAAAACTCTATTCCTATCGTTGTGTTTTCCATTCATGAAAAGGGCGCATTTGCAAAGATCATGGTCGGGGGTGGCAGGGCCACTATTGTCCGCGATCATTGATTTACGGGCACCCGTTGATGGGACGCGTGCCGCTGGGCAAGGTTTGAATTGCAGGAGGGACTGCCTATGAGTGACGCTGTTGGCTCAAAAGAACTCAAACGCCGTATGGACGGTGCGATCAACGCGTTCAAAAGTGACATTGCATCTTTGCGCACAGGGCGCGCCTCGGCCAATGTTCTCGACCCGGTCATGGTTGAAGCCTACGGCTCCAAGGTGCCGCTCAACCAGGTGGCCAACGTGACCGTACCTGAGCCCCGCATGCTCGGAGTTTCTGTTTGGGACAAACAGATGGTCAGTGCAGTTGACCGCGGTATTCGCGAGGCCAATCTTGGTCTTAACCCGATTGTCGACGGTCAGAATCTGAGAATTCCACTGCCTGAACTCAATGAAGAGCGCCGCAAGTCGCTGGTCAAGGTGGCCCACACCTACGCCGAGAATGCCCGCGTTGCGATCCGCAATGTCCGCCGCGATGGCATGGACACGCTCAAGAAGGCAGAGAAGGATGGCGATATAAGCCAGGATGACAGTCGCCGCGAATCGGATCAGGTTCAGAAAATGACTGATGAGATGATCTCGGAAATCGACCGCCTGCTGGTCGAGAAGGAAAAGGAAATCATGCAGGTTTAGGTTCGACGCGCGTTCAAAGGGGGCTATAGGCCGAAACCATGCAGCTTGATCGACCCAGTAAGACGCCCACCCATGTCGCCATCATCATGGATGGCAATGGCCGATGGGCAAGTGCGCGTGGACTGCCGCGTACTGCCGGGCATCGTGCGGGTGTCGAGCGTGTTCGCGAAGCCGTTCGGACCGCGCACGAAGCCAAGATTGACTATCTCACGCTGTTTGCCTTCTCCTCTGAAAACTGGAAGCGTCCGGAGACGGAAGTCTCGGACCTCATGAGCATTCTGCGGTATTTCATCCGCAAGGATCTCGCTGAACTTCACCGCGAGAATGTCTGCGTCAAGGTGATCGGGTGCAGGGAGTCGCTCAAACCTGACATTCGCGGGCTTCTCGACGAGGCTGAGGACCGGACCCGTGGCAATAGCGGCGTCACCCTTGTTATTGCCTTCAACTACGGATCCCGCAATGAATTGGCGCGTGCCACACGGTTGATCGTCGAGGCGGTGCAGGCCGGACGGATCGATACTCGCTCGATCAACGAACATACCCTCTCAGCCTTCGTCGACACAGCGGGTATCCCGGATCCGGATCTTGTGATCCGCACCAGCGGAGAACAGCGCTTGTCGAACTTCCTGATGTGGCAGGCCGCCTACGCTGAGTTCGTTTTTCTGGACTGCCTCTGGCCTGACTTCGACCGGGAAGAGTTTTTCGGCGCGCTGGACGAATACAGCCGTCGAGATCGTCGATTTGGGACGATTCCGGCCAGAGCCGAACGCGCGGTCGGTTCCTGATGTCGCCGGAATTGCGGTTGCGCATCATTTCAGGCGTAATTCTCGGGCTATTGGTGTTGGCCACAATCTGGGCTGGAGGGCTTTGGTTCCGGGCATTGGCCACGCTGATCATGCTGTTGATGCACTACGAATTCACGACAATCGTTTCAGCCCCGCAAAAAACACCGCTTGCCAATGCCATCGGTTGGCTTGCTGTTCTGGCAACCGGCGTGTTCATCATGACCTCTCTGCCCTCCATGGCGCTTGCCGCAATAGCAATCGGTGCCGCCGGGGCAGCCTTCTCTGCTCTCAGGAGCGGTGCGGGTCTGTGGTCGGCGACAGCTGTTCTCTACGCAGGGTTTTCGGGGCTGGCACTGGCGGAAATCAGGGGCGAGGGGCTGTTCGGGCTGTTTGCCATGCTGTTTGTGATCGCAATCGTGTGGTCGACCGACACGCTCGCTTATTTTTGCGGCCGTGCGTTGGGCGGCCCCAAGCTGGCGCCGCGCATATCGCCTGGCAAGACCTGGTCAGGGGCCATCTTCGGAGCAGCGGCAGGCGTAGCCGCCGGCATCGGCGTCGCGCTTGCGATCCGCCAGGGCGGCGGCTGGCTGGTGCCGCTGGTCGCACTTGCCCTGTCCGCCGCGTCGCAACTTGGTGATCTTTTCGAATCTTGGGTCAAGCGGCGTTTCGGCGCCAAGGATTCGAGCCATCTTATTCCTGGCCACGGTGGGGTCATGGATCGTGTGGATGGCCTTGTCTTTGCCGCATTCGCGGCCTTTCTGATCGGCAGCGTGCTGCCATTGTCCGATCACGCCAGAGCGGCTGACGAGCTTGCGGCAAGGTTGCTTGGGCTATAACCCTAACCACGGTTGATCGTGATTCTGTCGTCGCGCCAGAGATAGACACTGCGGATCCGGAACAGAATCCTGAAAGGATACGAGATTCATGGAATTTCTGACGTCATCGGCCGGGAATATTCTCAGCGCCTTGCCGCCATTTCTGCTGGTGCTCACCATTGTCGTGTTCTTTCATGAGCTCGGGCACTATCTGGTGGGGCGTTGGTGCGGGATCAGGGCGGAGGTGTTCTCCGTCGGATTCGGGCGCGAGCTGATCGGCTTCACCGATCGTCATGGCACGCGATGGAAATTGTCGTTGGTTCCGCTCGGCGGCTATGTGAAATTTCTCGGTGATGAGAATGCGACGAGTCTGCCGGCCGGAGGCGACGGACCAGTGCTGAGCGACGCTGATCGGGCACAATCCTTTCCCAATGCGGCCCTCTGGCGTCGCGCTGCCACGGTTGCCGCAGGGCCGGTGGCCAATTTCATTCTCGCCATTGCAATTTTTGCAGTCATGTTCGGCCTTAACGGCCGCATGATCGCGGATCCGGTGGTCGCCGAAGTGCAGGCGGAGAGTGCGGCTGAAGCCGCAGGCGTCTTGCCAGGCGACCGCTTCGTCGCGATAGATGGAGTGTCGGTTGAGACCTTTGACGACGTTCAGCGCTATGTTTCGGTCCGTCCCGGTGTCGCCATCACCATTACCATGGACCGCGACGGCACGGCTGTTGACCTTACGTTAACCCCGGTGCGCACCGAGATTTCGGACAATTTCGGCAACAAGATGGAAGTCGGCCGCATCGGTGTGGTTACCAACACCGACGCAGGTAATTTCCGGGTGCAGGAATATGGCCCATTGGAAGCGGTGGGCGAGGGCGTTTCACAGAGTTGGTACATTGTCACCCGCACTGTTGATTACATCGGCAACATCATCATTGGCCGGGAAAAACCAGATCAGCTCGGCGGGCCGATCCGGGTCGCCAAGTATTCCAAGGACATGTCGACACTTGGCATAGCGGCTCTTATCCAGCTTGCAGCGGTTCTGTCCGTTTCCATCGGACTGTTGAACCTTATGCCGATTCCCATGCTTGACGGGGGGCATTTGGTTTTTTACGTCTTTGAAGCGGTACGCGGTCGCCCGCCCGGCGAAGCCGTGCAGGAATGGGCCTACCGGTTTGGCCTTACGATCGTGCTGGCTTTGATGTTGTTTGCCACCTGGAACGACGTCACCATGCTGATCGGCTGAATGCCTCATCGGTTGAAAAGAGCTGTCCAGACGTGCTAACGAATTGTTAACCTTGAAAGCGCTCAGACGTGGCGAAAGCGCAACGCTTGAGCAGGAAGTAAACAGAAATTAACCGCGTCCCTTGCTTGTGTATCAAAAGCGGGTAAAACGGGCGCAGGCATGACTCACGATGCGTGTCTCCGATTTGGGGCATCCGGGTAAAAAAGGTAAGTACATCAATGAAGGCCGGTTCAAATCTTTTGAACGCTGTGTCGGCGATTGCGCTGAGTGCGGGGATTGTAGTAGCAGGCGCGGGCGTTGTATCGCTCGCCGCAGTGACGGTGGCCGAAGCGGCCGTCGTCAACAGGATTGATGTCCGCGGTAATTCCCGCGTTGACGCATCGACTGTTAGGGGCAACCTGACCATTACCCCGGGTGCCCAGTTCAACAACAACGATGTCGATGACTCGGTCAAGCGGCTGTTCTCCACGGGTCTTTTTGCCGACGTGCGCATCAGCGTATCCGGATCGACGCTGATTGTTGAAGTCGAGGAAAACCAGATCATCAACCAGGTTGTCTTCAACGGCAACAAGAAGCTCAAGGACGCTGACCTCAAGCGGGTCGTGCAAAGCCGCCAGCTTGGTTCCTACAACGACTTGAGCCTTCAGGCCGACGTTCAGGCGATCCGTGATGCCTATTCCGCGATCGGACGTAGCGATGCGACTGTGACCACGCGTCTGGTTCCTGTCGCAGGCGGTCGCGTCAATTTGGCTTTCGAGATCAACGAAGGTGACCGCACGAAGATCGCCGGGATCAATTTTGTGGGCAATCAGGCCTTCGGTGACGGTCGCCTTGCCGACGTTATCACGACCAAGCGTTCCGGCATGTTGTCGTTCCTGACCCGCAAGGATGTGTACGACGAGGATAAGCTGCGCGCTGACGAAGAGCTGTTGCGCCGGTTTTACTACAATCGTGGTTACGCAGATTTCCGGGTTATTTCGTCATTCGCCGAGCTTGATGAGGCGAACAACGAATATGTGGTAACCATCACCGTGGAAGAGGGTGAGCGTTATGTGTTCGGCGACGTCAGCATCGAAAGCACAGTTCCGGGCATCGATTCGGAATCGCTTAAGGGGCTGATCGAGACCCGTTCCGGCGCGGTCTACAGCGCAAAGGATGTGGAAGACACAATTCTTGCGATTTCGGATCGTGTCGCCACACAGGGATACCCGTTTGCCCAGATCACGCCGCGTGGAGACCGTGATTTCAACAATCGTACCATTTCCGTGGTCTATCTGGTTGATGAGGGAACCCGGGCCTATGTCGAAAGGATCGAGATCCGCGGCAACACCCGTACCCGCGATTATGTGATCCGCCGCGAATTTGATCTGTCGGAAGGCGACGCCTTCAATCAGGTTCTGGTACGCCGGGCGAAAAAGCGTCTGGAAGCGCTCAAGTTCTTCAGCTCCGTCAACATCTCGACCCAACCGGGCTCGCAGCCTGACCGGGTGGTGCTGATCGTGGATGTGCAGGATGACTCGACCGGCGAATTCGGTGTTGGTGGCGGGTTCTCCAATTCCGATGGTTTTACGGCCACTGTTGACATTACCGAGCGCAACTTCCTTGGTCGTGGCCAGTTCATTCGTGCATCGGTTGGTGGTGGCGAGGACTCACGCGATTACAGCTTGTCATTCACAGAACCATACTTCTTGGGATATCGATTGGCCGCCGGGTTCGACGTGTTCAAAAACACCGATTCGAGCTATGACGGGTTTGACATCGACAATCAGGGGATTAATCTGCGTCTCGGGGCCCCGATCACAGAAGACATCTATCTGTCTACGGCGTTCAAATACACGCAGACGAAGTACTCCGATGTCACTTTGACATCGATCACGTCAATGCCCGAACGCAACGCAGTTCAGCGGACCATTAACAATGGTGGTCACGACGTTGCCTCGCTGTCCTACACCCTGTCTTACAGCACTCTGGATGATCGCACCCTTCCGCGTGAAGGTATCTCGGCATACCTGACCCAGGAATATGCCGGTTTCGGTGGAGATTCCGAGTACATAAAGACCACGGCGAAAGCCAACTACTTCCACATGCTTTCCGAATCTGCCGATTTGATCGGACAGGTGTCGGTTGGCGCCGGGCACATCACCGGTGTTGGTGGCGGCAATTTGCGGGTCTTTGACCACCTGTTCGTTGGTCAGAAGATGATTCGTGGTTTCGATACACGTGGTATCGGCCCGCGTGTGTTTGATGGCACCACAGAAGTCGGCGCTGCTGGTGGCACGACCTACTTCAACGGTACGCTTGAAGTGTCTGCGCCGCTGCCGGTCGTATCCCGGGAAATGGGTCTGCGATTAAATCTGTTTGCTGATGCTGCAACGTTGTATGGCAACGACATTGCTGCTGCTGACTTTGGCACCCAAACCCTCGTCGGATCTGGCATGGAATGGCGTGCATCTGTTGGTGCCGGAATCACCTGGTCGTCTCCTTTCGGTCCGTTGCGGGTCTACTATGCCGAGCCTGTTGTCAAGGAAAGCTTCGACGATCTCAAGAAGTTTGGATTTGGCGCCTCGACACGCTTCTAACAAGGATCGGGAGGCGGCAACGCCTCCCTGTCACTTTCCCGGTTCCCTTATGGACACAATCAGCTTTTTTCCGCCGCATGAAGGCATGTCGCTTTCGGAGATTGCTGATTGCTGCGGTGCGGAGTTGGCTGATCCTTCTCTTGCCGAACGGCGGGTCCGGGGTGTGGCTCCGCTGTCTCGTGCCGGGGCTGATGAAGTTACATTTGCGAATTCACGCAAGTCGCTGCCTGAATTGAAAAATTCGAAGGCAGCTGCGGTCTTCGTGAGCGCTGCCAACAGTGCTCATGCGCCCGAGGGGGTTGCAGTCCTCATAACGGGTGCACCACAGACCGCATTTGCGATTGCCGCTGCGGCATTGGTTCCGAGTTCAATGACACCAAGGATCATCGCGGGCGAAGCGGGCACCGTCAGCAACGCAGCGCATGTAGACCCTTCGGCTCGGCTGGAGCCCGGTGTTACAGTCGAATTTGGTGCTGTCATCGGTGCCGAAGCCGAAATCGGTACGGGTACAGTGATCGCGTCAGGTGCCGCCGTCGGTTCCGGTTGCCGTATCGGCCGCAACAGCCACATCGGTCACGGCGTGAGCATTCAGCATGCATTGATTGGATCCAACGTCATTGTTCATCCCGGCAGCAGGATAGGGCAGGATGGGTTTGGCTATGCCCCTGGTCCCGCAGGATTGCTCAAGATTCCGCAGATAGGCCGGGTGATCATTCAGGATCATGTCGAAATCGGTGCAAACACCACCATTGATCGTGGTGCTCTTGATGACACTGTCATCGGAGAAGGTACCAAGATCGACAATCTGGTTCAAATTGGCCACAATGTGCGCATCGGGCGCTTTTGCGTGTTGGTGGCCCAGGTTGGCGTCGCCGGCAGCGCTACGATAGGGGATGGTGTGATGATCGGTGGCGCTGCGGGGGTCAATGGTCACGTTACGATAGGTGATGGCGCCCAACTCGCAGCTCTGAGCGGCGTGGCGACAGATGTGCCTGCCGGTGCACGTTGGGGCGGCCAGCCGGCCCGCCCAATGCGTGGTTTCCTGCGCGACGCGGCGGAGGCCAACGCCCGGGCGTTCGGCAAAGAAAAGCGACAGAAAGGTGACGGGAAGAAATGACGCAAGAGGCGACCACATCACTTGCAAGCGCCGATATCCGGGACATCATGCGGTTGTTGCCGCATCGCTACCCGTTTTTGCTCGTGGACCGGATAGTTGAGATTGATTCTGATAACTCAGCCATTGGGCTGAAAAACGTGACCGCCAGCGAGCCCCATTTCACCGGGCACTTTCCCGACAATCCGATTATGCCCGGTGTTCTGATCATCGAAGGCATGGCGCAGACGGCGGGTGCAATTTGCGCGAGAGCCAAAGGTGGAGGCGACAATTTGGTCTACTTCATGACCATCGACAACGCCAAGTTCCGCAAACCTGTGGTGCCTGGCGATCGGCTTGAATACCATGTCACAAAGATCAAGCAGCGCGGCAATATCTGGCGCTTCCATTGCGAGGCAATGGTTGATGGCTCCAAGGTGGCTGAAGCTGACATAGGAGCTATGTTGGCTCCTTCAGAAAGCGAGACGGCATGACGATTCCTGCAGCGACAGCGCTTCATCCGGCCCGCATTCATCCTTCGGCTGTGGTCGAAGATGGGGCGGTGCTGGGTCACAATGTCGAAATTGGTCCTTTTTGCCACATCGGGCCCAAGGTCAAGCTTGGTGCCAATGTTCAGGTAATGAGCCACGTGGTCATCATGGGTAACACCACCATAGGCGAGCGGTCGGTTGTCTTCCCGAATGCCGTCCTTGGCTGCGCACCGCAAAATGTGCACTACAAGGGGGAAGACACGGAGCTTATTGTTGGCGCTGGCTGCACCATCCGGGAAGGTGTGACCATGCATCCGGGCATGCCGGATCATGGTGGCAAAACCACCGTTGGCGACAATTCCATGTTCCTGGCATATTCGCATGTTGCCCATGATTGCCATGTCGGCAGCAACGTCATTCTGTCCAACAATGTGATGCTGGCGGGCCATGTCTCGATCGGCGATCGGGTGATCATGGGCGGCGGTGCTGCTGTACACCAGTTCACGCGCATTGGCCACCACGCCTTTATCGGCGGTCTGGCAGCGGTCAGCAATGATGTCATTCCCTATGGCATGCTCAACGGCAACCCCGGAGTGCTGATGGGCCTCAACATCATCGGCATGCAGCGCTCCGGATTTGACAAGGCCTCCATCCACGCGGTTCGCCGTGCCTACAAAACCATTTTTGATACGGCCACCCCGGTCCGAGAGAACATTGCCCGGGTTCGTGAGCAGTCTGATCTCAATTCAGCTGTGGCCGACATCATCGGCTTTATCGATGCCGAAAGCGAGCGGGCCCTGTCATCGCCAGCCCGAGGCAAGCGGGGCTGACGCCGATGACTGCCGCGGCTCGCGCACCCGAAATCAAGGGGCGGCTGGGGATCCTGGCGGGTCGTGGCAGTTTTCCGCAGGTCGTTGCTGCCTCCGCGCGCGCGTTGGAACACAACCCGTTTGTCTTCACCATTGATGGTGAGGCCGATCAGGATTGGTCCGGCTATGACACTGCCGTGCTCAACATCGGCAATCTTTCCGCATTTATGGACATCGCTCGCCGGGAGTCGATCGGCACGGTGGTGCTGGCCGGCGGCATAGCGCGCCGCCCAGGCTTGCGCGACATCAGACCAACCTGGACCGCGCTGAGGTCTGCGCCGTCAGCGCTCAAAGCGTTGCTGTCAGGAGGGGACGACAAGATCCTGCGGGCCGCGATCCACGTGCTCGAAACCCATGGCATGTGTGTGCTGGCAGCTCAGGAGATTGCGCCGGATCTTCTAGGTGAAGCCGGTCCGCTGGGCAATCACCGGCCTGGCAAGCCCGACCAGGCGAACATCGCTGCCGCTACCCAAGCCGCACTCGCACTTGGCCGGCTCGATATCGGGCAGGGCGCGGTGGCAGTGAGTGGCCGTGTGATTGCGCTTGAAGGGCTGGAGGGCACCGACAGCATGCTAACGCGGGTCGCAGGATTGCGCGCTGAGGGTAGGCTCAGGGCAGGCAGCCGCGGTGTGCTCGTCAAATTGTGCAAGCCGGGTCAGGAGCAGCGCGCTGACCTGCCGGCGATCGGTCCCGATACGGTGCTCAACGCCCACACCGCCGGGCTTGCAGGCATCGCCATTGAAGCAGGACGTTCGCTGGTGCTTGACCGTGAGCGGGTGATCGCTGAGGCCAACCGCCTCGGTCTCTTCGTAACCGGACTGGAACTCGATCGGGATAAACAGGTGCAAGATGGAGTGCAGCCATGACAGCGCTACGGCTTGCCGTTGTTGCCGGTGAACCTTCGGGCGACGTTCTGGGAGCTGATCTGGTGTCTGCACTGGCCGTTCAAACCGGCGCCCAGCCTGAACTTGTCGGCGTTGGCGGAGAACGGCTGATCGCTGAAGGACTGAGCTCGCTGTTTGATTACAGCGAACTCTCAATCATAGGCTTTTCAGCGGTCATTGCGCAATTGCCAAGGCTGCTCCGGCGGATCTCGCAGACCGCGGACGCAATCATTGCCGCCCGACCCGACTGCCTTGTGATCATCGACAGTCCGGATTTCAGCCACAGGGTGGCGCGCAAGGTTCACAAGGCTTTGCCGGATCTCAAGATCATCAACTATGTCTGCCCCACGGTTTGGGCGTGGAAGCCGGAGCGGGCTGCGGCCATGCGGGCCTATGTTGACCATGTGCTTTCAATCTTTCCTTTTGAAGCCGAAATTGTCGAGCGTCTTGGCGGTCCACCGCTGACCTATGTGGGACACCGGTTGATCGATGATCCGGGCCTTGGCGCAGCCCGCCATGCACAACTTGCGCGGCGTAAATGCAAAACCAGCGACCAGCCACCGCTCTGCCTGATCCTGCCCGGTTCGCGCCGCAGTGAGGTGGTGCGGCTTGGCGATGTATTCGGCCTCGCTGCCGAGCACCTCTCGAAGATCAATCCCGATATGCGCTTTGCGCTGCTTGCCGGAGAGCGAGTCGAGCGCCAGATCCGCGACAAGGTTCTGGAGTGGGATGTCGACTGCCCGGTGTATTCCGGGGACGCAGCCAAATGGAAGCTCTTCGGTGAGGCGGATGTGGCGATTGCCGCTTCAGGAACAGTGTTGCTCGAACTTGCGCTGGTCGGCGTCCCGCACATGTCTTCCTACAAGCTCGATCCAATTGCACGATTGCTGTTCAATATGGTCACCACATGGACGGCGGCGCTTCCCAACCTGATCGCGGGGCATGTTGTGATTCCCGAGGCTTACGACAAGCAGGTCCGCCCCGAACGCCTTGCGCTCATTGCAAACCAATTGGCTCAGAACACGCTTTACCGTGCAGCCATGATTTCGGATTTCGATCTTATCTGGTCGCGCATGCAGACCGGTGAACCGGCATCTGACCTGGCCGCCAGAACCGTCCTTTCTATCATCGGGCGCGGTTGAGCCTCGCGGCCTTTCGCGCGCTCCCGACGCGACCTTGCATCAGCATCTGCAAAATAAAAAAGCGCCCGAAGGCGCTTTTCAGAACTGGTGATGCAAGGTGCTTTCCAAGCGCAATCAGCGCTTGGATACCGGTATGTAATCGCGAGCAGCTTCACCCGTATAGAGCTGGCGCGGGCGGCCGATGCGCTGGCTTGGATCCTCGATCATCTCGCTCCACTGCGCGATCCAGCCGACGGTTCGGGCGAGTGCAAACAGCACCGTGAACATGGTGGTCGGGAAGCCCAGGGCCTTCAGTGTGATGCCCGAGTAGAAGTCGATGTTCGGGTAAAGCTTCTTCTCGATGAAGTAGCTGTCGGTCAGAGCAATACGTTCAAGCTCCATGGCCACCTCAAGCAGCGGATCATCCTTGATTCCCAGTTCGCCGAGCACTTCATGCGTTGTCTTCTGCATGATCTTGGCGCGCGGATCGTAATTCTTGTAGACGCGGTGGCCAAAGCCCATCAGACGGAACGGATCGTTCTTGTCCTTGGCGCGTGCGACATATTCCGGGATGTTGTCGACATGGCCAATCTCACCAAGCATGTTGAGCGCTGCCTCATTGGCGCCGCCATGTGCCGGGCCCCAGAGACAGGCGATACCGGCAGCGATGCAGGCAAACGGGTTGGCACCCGACGAACCGGCAAGCCTGACCGTTGAGGTCGATGCGTTCTGTTCGTGATCCGCATGCAGGATGAAAATACGATCCATTGCCCGCGAAAGCACAGGATTAATTTCATACTCTTCGCACGGTACCGCAAAGCACATCCGCAGGAAGTTCGACGCGTAGTCGAGATCGTTCTTCGGATACACGAAGGGCTGACCGACATGGTACTTGTAAGCCATAGCCGCCAGCGTTGGCATCTTGGCGATCATTCGCATCGAGGCAACCATGCGCTGATGCGGGTCCGTGATGTCGGTTGAATCGTGGTAGAATGCCGACAAGGCGCCAACACAACCGCACATCACCGCCATCGGGTGAGCATCGCGGCGGAAGCCCGTGAAAAAGCGGCTCATCTGCTCGTGAACCATGGTATGGCGCGTCACCCGGTAATCGAAATCAGCCTTCTGGGTCGCAGTCGGCAATTCTCCGTAAAGCAGCAGGTAGCAGACCTCAAGGAAGTCGCCGTGTTCCGCAAGCTGGTCGATTGGGTAGCCGCGATGCAAGAGCATGCCTTCGTCACCATCGATAAAGGTGATCTTGGATTCGCAGGATGCCGTGGAGGTAAAGCCCGGATCATAGGTGAATGCGCCGGTATGTTTGTACAGCGCGGCGATGTCGATGACGTCGGGACCAATAGTTCCGGTCTTGACCGTGAAATCGACTTCGTTTCCGTCCAGTGTGAGTTTCGCGTTCTTGTCTGCCATGGCATGTCCTTCCACAAATGCGAGCGCCCGGCCTGTACCGTCGCCTTGGATGACCGTCACCGGTTAGCTATATGATTTACCCGATCCTGCCAAGCTATGCTCAAGGCTAATTGTGCATCGCCGCATCGGTATGCCAAGGAGCCGGTCCATTCCACCGCGCGCGGTTAAGATGCTGGAAACGCGCGACAAATATTCGTTTGGATCCCAATTTTCCAACCCAGGTCGCGAATGCCCTGCCAAGGTTGATTGCTTTCTATTTTAAGTGGCAATTTATCGCCAGTCGGGTGTAGACTTCTACCTTGCGACGAGGCGTGCATGATCCGGGAAACAACCGCGCAGGAGCCACAAACGCCGGCGCAGGCGGGTTCCGTTGAGGACACACGCCGGGCGCAAGGGCTGTTTGAACCCTCATTGCCTGTTTCTCGGACGCAACAGCGCCTGACGACCCGCAAATCAGCAAGCCCACAGCCGCTTGTCAGTCGGATCGGCGTTCAATTTGCGCGTCAAACGAGGGAGGAGGCCGATTGGGGCCTTCCTTTCCTGCTTTTGCCGGTGGCAATGGGGCTTGGAGCCGGCCTGTTTTTCATGGCGGTGCGGGATCCGCCAGTCGCCGCACTTATTGCCGGATTGTTGATCAGTGGGGTGATAGCGTTTTCAGCGCGCAGTTCAAATCCCGGGCTGGCACGAGCCGGAGGACTGTTCGCCGCGATGTTTGTAGGCGCGCTGGCTGCTGCAAACGAAATCCGGGACGCGCCGGTTCTCCTTGATTCCGATGTGACGACCCAGGTGAGGGGTGTTGTGGAGGCGCGCGAGTTCGACGCAGACGGCAGGGTGCGGTACCTGCTGCGCGTGAGCGCAACCAGCGATCCGCAGATAAGGCGCCCGCCCACGCGGGTTCGCCTGGTCGCCCGAACGGCCCATACGCCGGCTCTTGTGGGCGCGTTGATCGAAGGCCGCGCGCGGCTGTCGACACCCTCCGGGCCTGTATTGCCCGGCGGATATGATTTTGCTTTCCGTGCTTTCGTTGATGGAATAGGCGCTCATGGCTTTTTCTTTCAGGCACCCCGAGAGCTTGCTCCGGCGCAACTGGAAGGTGGAATTGCCAGCAAATTCAGACAGGGCCTGCGCGAGATGAGGGAAGATATCGCCGCGCGGGTCCGCTCGGTCTTGCCCGGCGACGCCGGAGGAATTGCCGCGGCGCTGACAGTCTCAGACCGGCGCGGCATCACAAAACCGACTGTGGAGGCACTGAGGGCCACCGGCCTTGCACACATCCTCGCGATCTCCGGCTTGCACATGGCACTTGCGGCGGGACTTCTTTATGTCGGGCTTCGGCTGATCATGGCAGGGTTTCCGGCGTTGGTTGAAGGGTGGCCGGTCAAGAAGCTTGCCGCCGCCGGTGCACTGGTAACCGCAACGGCCTACCTGGCGATTTCGGGTGGAAGCATCCCCACCCAGCGCGCCTGGGTGATGCTGAGCATCATGTTGATTGCCGTTGTTCTGGATCGACCCGCGCTGACCATACGCAATGTCGCGCTGGCGGCGATCGTGATCATTGTTCTCTCGCCTTCCGCGGTTGTCGGCCCCGGGTTTCAGATGTCGTTCGCCGCCACAGCTGCGCTGATTGCGGCCTATGCTGCGCTGAGCCGTCGCAAAGCGGACCGTGATAGGGCACCTGCATCCGTATCGAGCATGCCGATCGCGCCCGCTTGGACAATATGGCTGTTCAAGGCAGCCCTTGGCCTTGCCATCACCTCGCTGGTGGCAGGATTGGCGACCGGATTGTTCTCCGCCCATCATTTTCACCGGGTTGCCGGAAATGGTCTTCTAGCCAATCTGCTCGCCATGCCGCTGGTCACACTTGTGGTGATGCCTGCCGGGCTGTTGGCGATGTTGCTCATGCCTTTTGGTCTTGATCAATTGCCGCTTCAAGCCATGGGCGCAGGGCTAAGAGGGGTGATTGCAGTCGCCAATCATGTCAACGAGATGGGCGGGGATATCCTGATCGGGCAGATTCCGCTTCATGCGACAGCCCTCGCAGGGGCGGGGTTCATTGCCCTGGTCTTTTTGCGAAGCCGGTTGCGGCTTGCAGGCTTTGTGTTGATCGGTCTTGGCGCGTTGCTCGCCTTGCCGCCGCTGGCGCCGGACCGGCCGCAGATTCTGATCAGCGAGGATGGCCGCCTGGTCGGGCTTTACGGAGCAAAGGGGCTTGCGAGCAATGCAAAACGGCCGTCTGCCTTTGTTTTCGGCCAATGGCAGACTGCGCTTGGTGGTCCGGCACACTTGCCGCCAGCCATGTTGCGACCGCGCGGTGAGGATCCCGAAACGCCGGATACAACACTTTCTCCGCTTCTCGAAGGCGCGATTAGCGAGCCGTCACGTTTCCATTGTGCCGCGCGCGGCATATGTGCTGCCAGGCAGCGCGGCGCCACGATCATCGCCATTGATCGCCCCGAACTGATCGGCCCGGCCTGCGACCGTGCCGATCTGGTGGTTGTCTCGATCCCGGTCTATATGAGTCGCTGCCGTTCGGGGGCCACACTGGTGACTGCGAGAAGCCTGCGCCGGACCGGCGCACTGGGCATCAGGATCGAACACGCGGTCCAGATTGATGGGGATGTTGTTTCGGTGAAGCCGCTGGATCCGATGCACCGAAACACAAGTGCTGTTTCAACCGTTGCCACATCAGAAACGGAACACCCCGCAATGGGCGCAATGAAGAATACACCGCGTCCCCGCCTCCGTATCAACGAAGCACTTGAGGGGGGTATCCGGCCCTGGACTGTGCAACGCTACTATGACTGGCGCTCACGCAGCTATGATCTGCCGGACTGATTCCGAACCAATAACGCCAAGGGCTGAAACCGGCTAAGCCATCCTGTTTGCCGGGTTCCCTGCCGCACCAGAGAAATTCAGTGATAGCGGCGGATCAGCCCAACCAGCTTGCCCTGTACCTTGACCCGGTCGGGTCCGAAAATGCGGGTCTCGTAGGCCGGGTTTGCGGCCTCGAGCGCAATCGACGCACCCTTGCGGCGGAAGCGTTTAAGCGTCGCCTCATCATCATCCACCAGCGCGACCACGATGTCGCCCGGGCTTGCGGTGGACACGTTGCGGATAACCACCGTATCGCCGTCAAAGATCCCCGCATCGATCATCGAATCGCCCTTGACCTCAAGTGCGTAATGCTCGCCGGGACCGACCATCTCGAGGGGGACCTGAACATTGTGGGTGTTGTTCTGAATCGCTGAAATCGGAACCCCGGCTGCGATCCGGCCCATCATCGGAACTTCGGCGACTTGCGGAGTTTCGTCATTGGCCGGTTCGCTGCGACGCACCGGCTCGGGCGCCTTGCCAAGGCTTCCTTCAATGACGCTCGGCGAAAATCCGCGCCGTGGCTGCAGGCCGTTCTGGTAGCTGTCGGGCAATTTGATCACCTCCAGCGCACGCGCGCGATTCGGCAGCCGCCGAATGAAACCACGCTCCTCCAGCGCCGTGATCAACCGGTGAATGCCTGACTTCGACGCAAGGTCGAGTGCATCCTTCATTTCGTCGAAAGAGGGCGGTATTCCACTCTCTTTCATCCGTTCATTGATGAAAAGAAGCAACTCGTGCTGTTTGCGCGTTAGCATGATCTGGATATCCCGAGTCAGTTATGAAACAAAACCAGAACCTAGATAGCATGTTCTTTATGTGTTCCGCAAGTGAATTGAGTTTTGGGCGCTGGTGGATGCGCGAAACATAAACGGGAACGGAGCTCGCACGATTGCGATACGTAAATGGGAATGGGAGAGACCTAGGCCGTCTGGACGAGTTGACCCAGGTATAAGTTTTGGGATTCCGGATTTGATCTCAAAGTGATTCATAGGTTGCCGACGCGATTTGGAAGTCGGCGATGTGTACCAAGATGACAGAACGGGATTTGGTACTGGCACTGGAGGTTTCCCCGGCGCGCTTGCCACGGGTTGGCGCAAAGGCAAAGACTGACCGTCAGTGTGTACAAACACAGTATTCGCCTGACAGTCGCTGCCTGAGGTCGGTTTGATCAGGCGGTCTGTTTGGGGTTCATTTTCACCTCCTTTTTTCTCTTGGCTCAAATCCGGTTTTGGCACCAGCTTCAAGCCGTCCCTGAATGCCTGGATTGGCGTTCTGCCTTTCATGCCGCGACCCTGATGCGGGCGTTTGGTGTTGTAGGTGACAAGGTAGGCATCGAGGTCCTGCTGCATCTGCTGGATTGACTGATAGAAGGTCTTTAGCAGCATGGCTGCAAAAAAGCTGATCGCCAGATCGACAGAGCTGTCCTCATTTTCACTCATTGGTGTTACCCTGAAAACGTGCGACGGTCAGTGGTATGACGGGCACAATTCTGATTGCGTCTAGTGCGGCATCCCCCCTCTCCAGCCGCTGATTGTGTTCTCGAGCCAGTTTTGAGACAAGCTCGTAGCATCCAATTTCAGGGCCGGAAGAACCTACACCCGTGAGCGCAATGGTAACTAAGAGGGCACCAGGCGAGGCTAACGCGCCGACCGCCTTGGAAAAGGTGTCGGCCAAGACTGGTGAAACGGTTGCTGACGACAACCGCTGATCTCCAGCTGTGCCGGTAGCAGGTTTTACGACGGCAATCGCCAGACCTTCCAAGCGTGGCAAGCAAAACGCTCTTAAGTCGGCCTGAACCGGAATCGGGACGGGGGGGCAGTCTCAGCCAGCGCGATCACAACCATGAAGCTCGCGGCCAGCGAAATGGAGAGGTCGGTCATGGCAAGACCGATTCCGGCGTTAACTCTACCCTGTTTGCCTTGGCTGTTATGGCTGGCTAGAGACATCTTTTGATTGATTGTCGATCGAGATTTCATCCACATTCTGGGCTTCTTTTTTCAAGTCACCAGTATCTTTCGGAGATGGAAAAACTCCATTGTGTGTGTCATTACCGGTATGAACCTCCACCAACCTCACCTCGGAGATTTGCCGCAGGAGCATCAAAGTCAATGCTGCGCCGAGGCCGATGAAAGTGGTGTCGAACGCCACGCTGAGGCCTGCGATCAGGATATCCGGTTCATTGTTCTTCATCGCTTGCCCGGGACCTGAGACCGCTATCGAAACACCGATAATCGTACCGATAATGCCGAGTGCAGTGAACAAGGGCTGAGCCCAACCCGCAAACCGCGAATACGCATCAAGCTCAGGCCTGGACACCCGGAGAGTTAGCCAATGACGTGCATGCGGGACTAGCGCCAACCAGCCGATAGCCAACGCCAATTGAAATGGCGAGGCGAAAGTGCGGTCGAGGACCGCTAGCAGATAATTGTTTTTGGTCCCGATCTCGTCGAGCCTCCGCTCGAACTCTGTAACCAAAAGCGCGATTACCGTATCAATACAAAAAAATCTTCTATTCTTGCTCTGATTCAAGCCATTCTCAGGGCAGCCTGCATGCGGGTGATTTCGCTCAATTTGGCCGAGGCTTCCTGATAGCCGCGATCGATGGCTTCGCTGGCGCGGTGAAACTCGGAAAGACCAATGTCCGACAGCTTCGGGTGCAACGACATGTCCGGCGGGTCACCGGCGAGCCGGGCGCGGGAGATGCGGTCCTGAATGATGTTGAAGGCCTGCACCATCACAGAGGTCATGCCGATGCGGTCGCGGCGGGCGGCTTTCCGCGCAGTTTCCGCCTGGGCGTCGGGGGTGGGTTCGCTGGCTGTGTGCTTGATCACGGCGGAACGGCCGTACAGATCATAGTGCAGATTGACCGCCACAACGAGCGGTTGTTCGTGGGCGCGGCAGACCGATACCGGGACCGGATTGACCAGGGCTCCATCAAGCAGCATCCGGTTTCCGCAGCGGACCGGTTCGAAGATTCCGGGCAGGGCGTAGGATGCCCGAATTCCGGTGACCAGAGATCCGGAGGTTATCCAGACCTCATGGCCGGTGTTGAGTTCGGCCGCGACGGCGACGAAGGGACGTTCCAGATCCTCGATGTTGACACCAATCAGGTGCTCCTGCATGCGGTTGTTCAGCCGCATGCCACCAAACAGCCCACCACCACCAATGGCAAAATCCAGAAGGCCGGCAATGCGGCGCATGGTCAGGCTGCGAGCAAAGGCCTCAAGTTCGTCAAGCCGGCCAGCGAGATAACACCCCCCCACAAGCGCGCCGATGGATGTGCCTGCAATCATCGAGACTTCGACACCAGCCTCATCGAGCGCGCGCAGCACGCCGATATGGGCCCAACCGCGTGCGGCGCCGCCGCCGAGCGCCAGTGCGATGCGTGGTTTTTGTGGAACGTCGTGATGCATGGGTCTCACTGGCGGCGCGGGGGTGCCGGTGCTGTTGGTTTGGTGCGCCGCCTGCGGCTCACCCATATGGTTCATATTCCAGTTCAGCATGCGAAGTCCTTCCCCGCTGAACACTCCCCCTAAGAGCGTGTCCAATTTCAGCACCAATCGGTTTCCAATTGGTGAAGGAAGCGAATTCTGACCCGAAACAGGACAGTATTGTTACTTTTTCTTGTAAACCGCGTCCGGATCAAACAGCGGATCCGACAGGGTAACCAGCGCGGGCGCGCCATTTGTAAGCTCGACCTTACGGTAGAAACAGGATCGGCGACCCGTGTGGCAGGTGGCATCTGCCCCTGCAACACGGACCTTCAACAGGACGGCGTCCTGGTCGCAGTCGATGCGAATGTCTTCGACCATTTGCAGATTGCCCGAGGTTTCGCCCTTTTTCCAGAGGCTGTTGCGCGAGCGGCTCCAATAGTGGGCAATGCCGGTTTCGATCGTCAGCTGCAGCGCCTGTGCATTCATATAGGCAAGCATCAGGATCTCGTTGTCGGTCGCATCTGCCACCACGGCCGTGACCAGGCCGGCGCTGTCGAAACGCGGCGAGAGCACCGTGCCCTCTTCGAGCACGGCCTTGTCGGATGATGGAGCTTCAAAAAACGTCGTCATTTCAACCTCTGGCAACCTGTCCTTCCGTCAAAAGCGACGGCAAGACAGGCTTTAGCACCAGTTTCAGGAAACAGACAGTAGGCAAGGGCTGTTCAATGCCGGCGCCAAGCCGGCTTCTGACCGGTCAGTCCCGGCCGCGGACCAGGGTCATGAAGCGGACCTGTTCATGCGGCTCGGTCTTGAAGGCGCCGGTGAATGTGGTGGTGATCGTGGTCGAGCCCTGCTTCTTGATGCCGCGCATCGCCATGCACATGTGCTCGGCTTCGATCATCACGGCAACGCCACGTGGATGCAGCGTGTCGTCGATGGAATGCGCCACCTGTGCCGTCATGGTTTCCTGGGTCTGCAGCCGGCTGCCGAAAATCTCGACGACACGGGCAATCTTGGAAAGGCCAAGAACCTTGCCGTCAGGCAGATAGGCAACATGAGCCTTGCCGATAATCGGCACCATGTGGTGTTCGCAGTGCGAAAAGAAGGGAATATCCTTGACGAGCACGATGTCGTCATAGCCCGCAACTTCTTCGAAGGTGCGGCCGAGTTCCTCTTCCGCGTCCTGTTCATAGCCCGCAAAGAGCTCTTTGTAGGCCTTGGCCACGCGCTTGGGCGTGTCGATCAGGCCTTCCCTGGTCACATCATCGCCGATCCAGCGCAGCAATGTTCGTACGGCCTCTTCGGCTTCAGCTTGTGTCGGACGGGTGTCGTCGTCCTTGCCGGGAAAATTCTTTACAATGGCGTCCATGCTCTTGGTCTCCGTCAGGATTTTCATCCCTTTACGTTGCTCGCATTTTGTCGGACCACGCGCACAGACGGTTTCACGGATCTTACCGCACAATCGTTTACGGCGGGCTCCGGGGCTTTCGGGCATCATCGCCCTCCGGCACGGTTTCCCAACGTGTTCGCCAAAGAGGTTTTGCCGAACACGTGATGACCACTATATAGTGTCTGAACCGCTGACGTCGAGGTGGTATGCCGCCAAGATGTGTCGAAGCCTGAAAAGAGCAGAGGCCGGAACTGATGATCGATGATGTCTACAACGCCCGGATTCTGGATTTTGCGGGGAATATCCCGCTGACGGGCGAATTGGAAAACGCCGATGCGGAGGCCTCTGCTCATTCCAAATTGTGCGGCTCCAAGGTCAAGGTCTGGCTCAGCATGGAGGGAGACGTGGTCTCGGCCTTCGCCCATGACGTGAAAGCCTGCGCTCTGGGCCAGGCATCCTCGTCGATCATGGCGCGCAATATCGTTGGCGCAAGCGCTTCCGAGCTGCGGGCTGCGAGCGAAGCCATGCGCAAGATGCTCAAGGAAAACGGCCCCGCGCCCGAGGGCCGCTTTGCGGATATGAAATTTCTCGAGCCGGTGCGCGATTACAAGGCACGCCACGCCTCGACACTTCTGACCTTTGATGCGGTGATCAGCTGTCTCGACCAGATCGAAGCCCGGCGCGCCGCGGAAGACGCCGCTTGATGACACCACAGGCAAAGGGCCGCAACTGGCGCGGTCCGTGGCGCAAGACGCCGGGCCGGCTGCTGGGAACCGGTTTCGTGCGGTTCTATCAGCTCACGCTTTCCGGCTTCATCGGCAATTCCTGCCGGCATCTGCCCACCTGTTCCGAATATGCCTATGAGGCCATCGCCCGGCACGGGCTGTGGAAGGGTGGCTGGCTTGCTTTCTTCCGGGTCGGGCGTTGCGGACCCGGCGGTACCCACGGCATCGACAATGTCCCCGAGACGCTTGATGCGCGCCTAGCCTGGTGGGCGCCGTGGCGGTTTGTCAAAGCTGATGGCCTCGGGGATGGCTCGTTGTAATCGCGCGTGCGCGCTTCTGATTCAAAACACACCATTGGATTGAGCGTCATCATCATAATCCGCCCTGTTGCTATGTAGTCTTGGAATCACAGGCAAACACTTGCCCGTCTTGCCCAAAGCGCGTAAACGCGTCCGCGCAAACACATAAAACTCAACCACCCGCGTTCGTAGGCGGGACTGGACCAAGGAGAGACTGCCATGGCTTCCGCCGTATCCCTTACTTTTCCCGATGGCTCGAAACGCGAATACCCCGCCGGCACGACCGGTCGTGAGGTCGCCGTGTCGATTTCCAAGTCGCTTGCCAAGAAGGCTGTCGCGATCGCGCTCGATGGCGAACTCACCGATCTGAGCGATCCGGTCCGCAATGGCGCGCTGGAGATCATCACCCGCACCGATCCGCGCGCACTGGACCTGATCCGGCATGATGCCGCCCACGTGATGGCCGAGGCCGTGCAGGAGCTGTTTCCCGGCACTCAGGTGACCATAGGCCCGGTGATCGAGAACGGGTTCTACTACGATTTTGCCAAGAACGAGCCGTTCACGCCGGAAGACCTGCCGGTGATCGAAAAGAAGATGAAAGAGATCATCGCCCGCAACAAGCCTTTCACCAAGGAAGTCTGGTCGCGGGATGAGGCCCGGCGGGTGTTTGAGGAGAAGGGCGAGGCCTACAAGGTCGAGCTGATCGAATCGATCAAGTCGGATGAGGATCTGAAGATCTACCGCCAGGGCGACTGGTTCGACATGTGCCGCGGTCCGCACATGGCATCGACCGGACAAATTGGCAGTGCTTTCAAGCTGATGAAGGTCGCGGGCGCCTATTGGCGCGGCGATTCCGATAACACCATGCTGACCCGGATCTACGGCACGGCCTGGGCCGATCAGGCCGAGCTTGATGCCTATCTGCACATGCTTGAAGAGGCTGAGAAGCGCGACCACCGCCGTCTCGGACGGGAGATGGACCTGTTCCATTTCCAGGAAGAGGGGCCGGGCGTCGTGTTCTGGCACTCCAAGGGTTGGAAGATGTTCCAGAACCTGGTCGCCTATATGCGCCGCCGGCTCGAAAATGACTATGAAGAGGTCAATGCGCCACAGATCCTCGACAAGAGCCTGTGGGAGACGTCGGGTCACTGGGGCTGGTACCAGGAGAACATGTTCGCGGTGAAATCCGCCCATGCCTTCACCAACCCGGATGACGAAGAAGCCGACAACCGGATCTTCGCGCTCAAGCCGATGAACTGCCCCGGCCACGTGCAGATCTTCAAGCACGGGCTGAAATCCTACCGCGACCTGCCGGTGCGGTTGGCCGAATTCGGCAATGTGCACCGCTATGAAGCCTCCGGCGCGCTGCACGGCCTGATGCGCGTGCGCGCCTTCACCCAGGATGATGCGCATGTGTTCTGCACCGAAGAGCAGCTCGAGGCGGAGTGTCTGAAGATCAATGACCTTATGATGTCGGTCTACCGCGATTTCGGCTTCGAGGAAGTGGTGGTCAAGCTCGCCACCCGGCCGGAGAAGCGCGTCGGCACCGATGCGATGTGGGATCATGCCGAGGACATTTTGAAGAAGGTGCTCGACAAGATGGCCGCCGAATCGGGCGGTCGCATCAAGGTCGGTATCAATGAGGGCGAGGGGACGTTTTACGGCCCCAAGTTCGAATACACCTTGCGTGATGCGATCGGCCGCGACTGGCAGTGCGGCACCACCCAGGTCGATTTCAACCTGCCGGAGCGTTTTGGCGCCTTCTATATCGGGGCGGATTCGGAGAAGAAGCAGCCGGTGATGGTGCACCGGGCAATCTGCGGGTCGCTTGAGCGGTTCCTCGGAATCCTGATCGAGAGCCATGCCGGACACATGCCGCTTTGGTTTGCGCCGCTGCAGGTTGTTGTGGCGACGATCACGTCGGAAGCCGACGATTACGGCGCGGCCGTCGCTCAGAGGCTGCGTGACGCCGGGCTTCAGGTGGAGACCGACTTCCGCAACGAGAAGATCAACTACAAGGTCCGCGAACACTCCGTCGCCAAGGTGCCGGTGATTCTGGTTTGCGGGATGCGCGAGGCCGAAGAGCAGACCGTGAATGTGCGCCGACTCGGCAGTCGTGATCAGGTGTCAATGACACTTGCAGAGGCCGAGAAGCAGCTGGTGTTCGAGGCTACGCCGCCGGATGTGCTGCGCAAAGAGGCGGAAAAGGCTAGCCGCGCGGCCTGATTTTCAACATCCCGGCGCGTTGGTTTCGTCCGCGCGCCGGGTGTCACAAGACTGTCGCAGCTCCATGTCATTCGGATCTCCGTTTCGTGCGGAGGAAGATCGTCATGCGACTCGAACAGTTCAGTTACGCCAATCCGGATCATCCGCCTTTCAAGCGTTGGCTGATCCGCTCGATTGAGAGCCTGTCCGGGCGTGACAACTATCTCGATCTCTATGACATTTGGCGCACCGATGTTGTGCCGCAGGGGCAGCGGGTGTTCTCAAGAATGCTCGATCTCGTCGACATCCGCCTCGACATCCTGTCGCAATGGCCGCCGCGTGACGTCCCGGACGGTCCGCTGGTCATCATCGCCAACCATCCATTCGGGATTGGTGACGGTGTCGCGGTTCTTGCTATGGCCGAGGCGCTTGGCCGGCCGTTTCGGGTGCTGATCAACAATGATCTGATGAAGGTTCCGGAAATCGCGCCTTATGCCTTGCCGATCTCGTTTGACGAGACCCGTGAAGCGCTTGAGATGAACATGCGCACCCGCCACGAAGCGGTGAAGCTGCTCAAGCAGGGTGTGACTGTTGTTGTGTTTCCCGCCGGCGGCGTCGCCACAGCGCCCACGGGGTTCGGTCGGGCGGTCGATCTGCCCTGGAAGATGTTTCCCGCACGCCTGATACAGTCCGCGGGCGCTTCGGTTATCCCGATTTACTTCGGTGGCCAGTGTGGGCGATTGTTCCATCTGGCTAGCCGGGTCTCACCGACCTTGCGGGCTTCGTTGCTGGTGCGCGAATTCCGGCGGCTTTCCGGGTCTACAATTGTGGCGCGATCCGGTGCAGTCTTGAAAGCTGAAGAGCTTTTGGCCATCCGCGACAGGAAACAGCTTCTGGAGCGCCTTCATTCGGCGGTGTTCGATCTGGCTTTCCCGCTTGACCGCAGCAGACGCAGGCTGGGTCGGCGCTATTTCAGAAGGACTTCGACGTCCGAATTGCGCCCCGCCACGACCGTGAATTCGCGCTGATAGGTCTGGCGCTTGTTGCGCGCAATGGCCGTGTACTCGCCTTCGGCAAGCACGATGGTCGGAAATGCGCCGACGCTTTCGGAGACAACGTCGCCGCCCGAGGTCAGAATTGACCAGGCGGTGTCGGCGATGGCTTCGCCGCCAGCCTCGGATACCAGCTTGAGTGTGAGCTGTGCCGCGCGGTGCTGAATAACGGCTTCGGTCAACTTGCCGGGCTCAACGCGGATGTCCGAGCGGATCACCGCATTGACGCCGCCATATTCCGAGACAATGTGATAGGTGCCGGCATTGAGCCGGACAATGGTGTTGGGTTTGACGTCTTCGACGACCAGCTGCTGTTCCCCGTCCAGGCCTTCCTCGGCCTTGTAGATGTTGAAGCGCAGCTGTTGGACCGGAATCCGCATATCCACGCCGGAGACGGCATTGAGAACGAGGCCGCCCGCTTCAAGCACGAGGCGCTGGGTTTCGAGCGGTCCCTCGGCCGGAACTGTCAGCTTCTTGGTAACGCCCGAGCGTCCGAAAGCCACATGGATGAAATAGTCTCCCGGTTCGAATTCAAACCGGGCAGACCCGCCTTCGGAAGTGGCGAGCAACGGCAGTTTGCCGTCGGGTCCGGGAATCGGGTGAAACACGCGCCAGGTGAGGCCGTTTTCAACCGGATCACCATCCGCAGTCAGCACTGCCTGCATATCAACACTTCGGCTGATCGCTGCATTTGCACCGGCTGCAGATGCCGGTGCGTATTGGCTCAAGCCGGGCAGGGAGATTTCCGGTGCCGCAGATTCGCCAAAGGCGTCTTGCGCTTTCGAAGGGGCAGCCATGGCAGCCAGCATCAAGGTGCAGAAGAGGGCGGTCGACAGTCTGTTCATATGCTCCGGTCCGGTTGACTTCCGGGAGTTCAGGGGTCACTTGAAATCCAGAGCCATGGCGATTTCATGGCCAACCCCGACCAATTGTGAATGCACGAGGAAAACATGCCGGTCAATGCTGCGCTTAAGTCCTATCTGGAAACCCGCCGGTCAACACCCGCTTTCCAGATGAGCGAACCGGGTCCGTCGCGCGATGAGATCATGGAGCTGCTGACGATCGCAAGCCGGGTCCCCGATCATGGCAAGCTCGCGCCCTGGCGTTTCATTGTTTACGCCGGAGCTGAACGCGAACGGCTCTCCGAGGAGCTGGCCAAGGTGGCGATGGCGCGCAATCCGGCCATGGCGGAAGACATGATCAAGGTCGAGAAGAACCGTCTGACCCGGGCGCCGGTGGTGATTGCCGTGGTGTCCTGTGCCAAGCCGCATGTGAAAATTCCTGAATGGGAGCAAGTGCTCAGCGCTGGGGCCGTGTGCCTCAACCTGTCCATGGCCGCCCAATCCCTTGGTTACGCATCGAACTGGTTGACCGAATGGTTCGCGTTTGATGAGAGCGTGTTCGACCTGTTGGGCGTCAAACCGGGCGAACGTGTTGCCGGGTTCATTCACATCGGCACCCAGAAGATGCATCCCGGCGAGCGGGTCCGGCCGGATGTGCCGAGCCTCGTGACGTTTTCGGGGGAGTAAACGCCATGTTCTATGAGGCTGCGACCAATGCTCATGGTCTCCCGCATGATCCGTTCAAGGCGATGGTGTCGCCGCGTCCGATCGGGTGGATTGGCAGCAAGGGCAAGGATGGGTCGGTCAATCTTGCACCATATTCGTTTTTCAACGCCATTTCAGATCATCCCAAGATGGTGATGTTTTCCTCCTCGGGCCGCAAGGACACGGTGCGCAATGTCGAAGAGACAGGCGTCTTCACCACCAGCATGGTAAGCCGCGAACTGGCCGAGAAGATGAACCAGACCTCGGCGGCTGCGCCTTATGGCGAGAGCGAATTCGATCTGGCTGGGTTGACGATGATGCCGGGCCGTATGGTTGACGCTCCCTATGTAGGCGAGGCCCATGCCGCTCTTGAATGCAAGGTGACCGAGATGTTCGAGGCCAAGGGCCTGGACGGAACGCCGAGCGGCTCATTTGTGGTGATCGGTCAGGTCCTGGGCATCCACCTCAATGAGGCGGCACTGGTTGAGGGGCGGCTTGACATGGCCGCTGTCGCCCCATTGGCAAGGCTTGGCTACCTGGATTACGCCGACGGTTCGCAGACTTTCGAGATGCGTCGGCCGAAATGGGATCGTGGATAACGCCAGCCGAGGGAGCGTGCCATAGAGTTGGCATGGGCTATTTGGACGGTATTGGTCCGCCCGGCCTGAGCGGGGATTTGGCTCTTATTCTGGCTCGTGCGCGGGCAGGGCAGCCGGGTCAAGTCCCGCCCGCCGGGCCACCCGTTCGGCCTGGCGCAGATGTGGCCTGTCGATCATCTTGCCACCAAGTGACAACACGCCTGCCTCCGGTCCGGCAGCTGCAAACAGCGCCAGAATCTGTACCGCATGCTCGACGTCCTCGGGCGCAGGCGTGAAGGCCGCGTTGATGACCGGCACCTGATCGGGGTGGATCGCCATCTTGCCCGAAAAACCGTCGCGAACGGCAGCACGGCATTCGCTTTCCAGTGCTGCCATGTGGCGAAAATCGGTGAAGACCGTATCAATTGCGTCGACGCCGGAATGCGCCGCAGCGAGCAGCGTTTGGCTGCGTGCCAGCCGGAACACGTCCGTATAGCCGCCCTGGTCGTCCTTGTTGGATGTGGCGCCGATGTCGGCTGCGAGATCCTCCGCGCCCCAGGCAAGTGCTGCCAGCCGCTCCGATTTTGCCGCGAATGTTGCTGCATTGAGCAAGCCCTTGGCGGTTTCGGTCATCAGCGCATGGATCAGGACCGAGCCTTCGGTGAGATCAGCCTTGGCCTCCTCGACGGCGATGCGAGTGCCGAGAGCCTGGATGTCTGCCCCGGATCCTGCCTTGGGCAACAGCACCGCATCGGGTCGTGTCTTGATCACGGCATCCAGATCCGCTTCGGTCAAGCCGGTGTCGAGTGCATTGACCCGGACAATGAGCTTGGGTGCGGGATAGAGGCGTGAGGCATTTTCGAGATAGTTTGCCACCATGGCACGGGCGTCGGGTTTGCGAGCCAGCGAAACCGAATCCTCGAGATCGAGAATCAGCGCATCCGCGCCGCAGGACGCGGCCTTTTCCATTTTGCGTTTGGAATCACCAGGGACAAAAAGCAGAGATCGCATCATGATCACGGCTTCTTCCACATCATTGCCTGACGGACGCAGCGGGCGACCAGCTTGTCGTGCTGATTAAAGGCCTGATGCTCGAATTCGACGATGCCGCGATCGGGCTTCGAACGTGATTCGCGTACCGAGAGCACCTTTGTCTCAACGCGCACGGTGTCGCCATGAAACAGTGGATTGGGAAAGGTGACCTCGCTCATGCCCAGATTGGCGATGGTGGTCCCCACTGTTGTGTCATTGACGGATATGCCGATCATCAAACCAAGGGTAAAAAGAGAATTCACCAGCGGCTGGCCGAATTCGGTGGACTTGCAGAATTCGAAATCGATGTGCAGGGGCTGCGGGTTGAGCGTCATGTTGGAAAACAACATGTTGTCCATTTCGGTGACCGTTCGCCTGAGCGTGTGCGCAATCACAGCGCCCGTTTCGAACTCCTCAAGATACATTCCACGCATGGTTTTCGTCACCCTCTCCGGCTTCTTGTTCCATAGTTGCCGCTTTCCCGTGCCGGGCGCAAGGCGGACAGGTGCCAAGCTCCACCGGTTAACAAAGATGGTGAACCGAACGTAAACCTTTGCGCGCTACCCTGGCCATACAGGTATCGAGTGGGAATGCACGCACCATGATTGTAAAGTCGTTTTTGAAATGGTTTGAAACCGCCACTGCATCAGACAGATGCCGCGCCACAGTCGCACTGACCAAGGCGTACAGTGAAGGGTGTATGGCCCCTGATGAACGGCATGCCGCAGAAGCAGCACTTGCTTATCTGCTGGATGATCCTTCGCCGAAGGTACGGCTCGCGCTTGCGGAGGGGTTGGCACTCGCCAATCACGCGCCACGCAGCGTGATATTGCGCCTGGCTGAAGACCAGTTTGAGGTCGCGGCCCGGGTCATCGCCCTGTCACCGGTTATCGATGACAATGATCTTATCGAAATCATCGCAAGTGGCCGCGCGTCGTTGCAGCAGTTTGTGGCGTACCGTTGTGATCTGTCTGTCGCGGTGAGCGCGGCACTTGCCGAAATCGGACCTGCTCAAGCGGTTGCGGATCTGCTCGACAATGCGCAGGCACCGATTGCACGGATTTCGTTGCGCAGGATTGCCGAACGTTTCGGCGATGAGGCCGAAATTCGCGGACGGTTGTTTGATCGGAGCGATCTTCCGGGTGATGTTCGCCAGGCGCTGGTGGAACGGTTGGGGGCAGCGCTGGCCGCTTCCGACCTGGTGCGCGCGACGATCGGTGCCAGCCGCAGCCGCAAAGTGGCCGAGGAAGCCTGCGTGAACGCCACATTGACGCTCGCCGATACGGTTTCGAGCGAGGAAACCCCTGCACTCGTCGAACATCTGCGCATCTCCGGCCGCCTGACTCCGGCATTCCTGATGCACACGCTGTGCGCCGGCAATGTCGATTTCTTTGCCGCTGCGGTGGTGGCGCTGTCAGGAATGGGCGACAGCCGGGTTCGCAGCATTCTCAACGATGGTCGCGAAGCTGCGATCCGGGCGCTGTATCGTTCGATCGGTCTGGACCGCGACCTGGCTCCGGTTTTTGTGACCGCCACCTTGATCTGGCGTGCGGCTTCCCGCCAGCGGGGCGGGATCGATATTGGCACTGTCACGCAGGAACTGATGCAGCGGCATTCCGTGGATGCAAGCCATACACCCGCGATCGGAGATCTGTTGCGCCTGGTTGAGCATCTGCACCTCAATTGGAGCAGGCAGAATTCGCGGGATTATGCCCACGCTCTTGCTGCGGAAGCTGCCTGAGCGCAAAGACTGCCGGCTGTCTCAGCCGGCCAAGAGGCTTTGCCGGTTTAGATATCCAGATTGTCGGCAAAGGCTGCGTGCTCCTGAATAAAGCGGAAGCGCGCGTCGGCCTTTGTTCCCATCAGGTTGTCGACCGCTTCCCGGGTTGATTCCGGGTCGGTTATGTCGACTGCGACCTTGAGCAGAGTGCGCTTGGCGGGATCCATGGTGGTTTCTTTGAGCTGCGCCGGCAGCATTTCGCCCAGACCCTTGAAGCGGTTGATCTCCACCTTTCCGCGTCCGGTGAACTCGGTCTCGAGAAGTTCAACACGGTGCGCGTCGTCGCGTGCATAGAGCGACTTGCCGCCTTGGGAGATCTTGTAGAGCGGCGGGACGGCCAGATAGAGGTGCCCCTGGCGGATCAGCTCCGGCATCTCTTGATAGAAAAAGGTGATCAACAGCGACGCGATATGCGCGCCGTCGACATCGGCATCGGTCATGATGATGATGCGGTCATAGCGCAGATCTTCTTCGCGGTATTTCGATCTTGTTCCGCAGCCCAGCGCCTGAACCAGATCGCCGATCTGCTGGTTGGCGCCGAGCTTTTCGCGGCCGGCGCTGGCGACATTGAGGATCTTGCCGCGCAGGGGCAGAATTGCCTGGTTAGAGCGATTGCGGGCCTGCTTGGCGGAACCGCCAGCTGAATCGCCCTCGACGATGAACAGTTCCGCACCTTCAGAGGTGGTCTGGCTGCAATCGGCGAGTTTGCCGGGAAGCCGCAATTTGCGAACGGCGGTCTTGCGGTTGACTTCCTTTTCCTTGCGCCGCCGGACGCGCTCCTCAGCGCGATCGATCACCCATTCGAGCAACTTGTCGGCTTCGGCGGGCGAGTCGGCCAGGAAATGGTCGAAGGGATCGCGCAAGGCGTTTTCGACAATCCGTTGAGCCTCCACGGTTGCGAGCTTGTCCTTGGTCTGGCCGACAAATTCCGGTTCGCGAATGAAGGCCGACAGCATCCCGATCGACGAGATCATCACGTCATCGGTGGTGATCGCGGAGGCGCGCTTGTTGCCGGTCAGTTCGGCATAGGCCTTGAGCCCCTTGGTGAGCGCGATTCTGAGACCGGCCTCGTGGGTGCCGCCCTCCGGGGTGGGAATGGTGTTGCAATAGGAATTGATCGAGGCATCGCCGCCGTACCAGGTGACAGCCCATTCGAGGGACCCATGGCCTCCTGGCTTCTCGGTCTTTCCGGCGAATATTTCCCGCGTGACGCGGTGTTCCTTGCCGAGCGAAGCTTCAAGATAATCCTTAAGGCCGCCGGGGAAGTGGAACACGGCCTTGTCCGGCGTTTCGCTGCCCTCAACCAGCGATGGGTCGCAGGACCAGCGGATCTCAACGCCGCCAAACAGATAGGCCTTGGAGCGGGCCATGCGGTAGAGCCTGCCCGGATCAAAGCGCGCTCCGGCGCCGAAAATATCGGGGTCTGGGTGAAAGCGGACTTTTGTTCCGCGGCGATTGTGGACTTCACCTGCCTCTTCCAGTCCACCCTGGGGGATGCCGCGGGAGAAACGCTGCCGGTAGAGCCGTCGGTTGCGGGCGATTTCAACCTGAAGATCGTCGGAGAGCGCGTTGACTACCGACACACCCACGCCATGCAGGCCGCCGGAGGTCTCGTAGACCTTGCTGTCGAACTTGCCGCCGGCATGAAGCACGGTCATGATCACTTCAAGCGTAGATTTGCCTGGAAATTTCGGATGGTTCTCCACCGGAATGCCGCGGCCATTGTCGGACACCGTAAGATAGCCTTCCGCATCCAGCTCCACCTCGATGAAATTGGCGTGGCCGGCAACGGCTTCGTCCATTGAGTTGTCTATGACTTCGGCAAAAAGATGGTGGAGTGCGCGTTCGTCGGTGCCGCCAATGTACATGCCGGGGCGGCGTCGAACCGGCTCCAGCCCCTCCAGAACCTCGATTGCCGAAGCATCATAGTCATCGCCACTGGCGGGCGCGCCTTTGGATGCGGGCTTGCGCGGTTGCGGTTCGGCTGCCTTGGCTTGTGGCTTGGCGGGCTCGGATGCCGAAGCAGCCGGGGGGGCGGCTTTTGGATCGGCATTTGGTGCCTGAGTGCCCATGGAGGAAAAAAGATCGTTGGAATCGTCCATATTGTGGTCGAGCCTAGTGTAGATTTGGGAAACGAATCATCCGGAGTGTGCCAGAATCCGAACCTTCAAGCGACCGTGTATCATGAGGAATGAGGCTTTGCGCGGTGTTCTTGCACCGGTGGGCGTTGCTTTTGTGTCCAGCCTGCTTGCACTGTTGCTCACGTTGCCCGCCGCTGCCCTTGAGCTCAATGGGCATAAGGACCGGCTTTTTGCCTATCCGGGCATTCTGGCTGTAACGGAAGACGGCGCGTTTGTGGTGGTTGACTACGACAAGAAACGCGACATTCATCGCCGCGACCAGGAGCCGGAACGGCGGGTGCGTTCGCGTTACGTGTCGCTCAGGGTCAAGCGGCATAGCCGCATTGCCGAACACCAGGCCAATGGCCGCACCATCGAGACTGGCGTCGTCGGCGATTTTGCCGCCGCGCGGTTTACCGTCATCTTTGTACACGGCAGGGGCGGGGACCAGCGCCTTGGCATGAACGATTACACCTTTGGCGGCAATTTCAACCGGCTCAAGAATCTCATGGTCGCCAATGGCGGTGCCTATCTTGCGCCGACTATCAATAGTTTTGACGATACCGGTGCGCGGGATGTGAAGGCATTGATAGAGGCGGGCCCTGCGCCTGTGGTACTGGCGTGTGCATCGATGGGTTCAATCATCTGTTCCCGGCTTGCCAATGATCCGGCGGTGGTTTCACGTCTTGCCGGTATGGTGCTGCTGGGTGGGGCGCCTGATATGGGGATCTCCCGAAGCGCCGCTGTGAAAGCAAGAGTGCCGATTGTGTTCACCCATGGCAGCGATGACAGCGTCTATGCATGGCAAAGTCAGAAGGCTGTATTTGATGTGGTTCGCGCCACGTCCGCAGACTACCCGGCCCGGTTTGTTCTGTTTGACACCGGATCCCACGGCACTCCGATCCGCATGACCGATTGGAAGACGAGCCTGGAATTTCTGCTCAGCCGGTAGTTTCCATATGCCATTTGGGAACTGCTGCCGAACCAAATCGGGAATGCTAACAATTTAAGTAAATGTTGACCCTGCATGTGAACCTGATGTTTGGGAAATCTGACTAGATCTTGTTCCATCGTAATCTGGAGCGGGACATGAAATACATCGTCTTTATTCTGTTCACCGTGCTTACCAATGCTGCGGCCCAGCTTATGCTCAAACAGGGCATGCTGTCGCTTGGGCCGCTGTCGTTCACCGCCGACACCATGATTGCCCGGGTCTTCCAGATCCTTTTCAATCCCTGGGTGTTCGCAGGCTTGACGACATTCGCCATTTCGATGGCGTCGCATCTCTATGTGCTGTCGAAGGTGGAACTGTCTTTCGCTTATCCGTTCCTCAGCCTGGCCTATGTCGCGGTCGCGGTGTTCGCCTATTTCGTCTTCCGCGAGGATCTCAACAGCTGGCGCATCGCAGGCATTGCCTTCATCTGCGTTGGCACCGTTCTGATCGCCCAGTCCGGCCGCACGGGATCGGCAAAGGAAATCGCCCTCAATCCAGTCCCTCAGCAAGCTAGCGAGTACACACGATGAAACATATCATTTTCGGAGGCAACGGATTCGTCGGCCACCATCTGGCGAGTGAGTTGTCTGCTCAGGGCGAAGAAGTCCTGGTCGCGGATATCGAGCACACCGACTACCCGCATTACTGCAACGTCGGTTTCATGAAGGTTGATGTCACTGATGCAACTCAGGTTGCGGGTGTGCCAATCGGTGCGGATGATGCGGTCTACAACATGGCTGCCAAAATGCTTGCTCCACTGCAAGTGCGCGCCAAGCGTCACGATTTCTTCTGGCCGGTGAACTACCACGGTGCCGGAAACATCATGACGGCAATGGACAAGGCCGGGGCTTCGCGGCTGGTCCAGTTCACCACCGACATGATCTATGGTCACACCGTGGTCAGCCCGCAAACCGAAGACCATCCCCAGGCTCCGCTCGGCGAATACGGCAAGTCCAAGCTTGCCACCGAGAAGCTTTGCGAGGAGTGGCGGACCCGTGGCATGAACATATCGATCTTCCGGCCACGGCTGATCATCGGACCGGGTCGTCTGGGTATTCTCGAAAAGCTCTTCAAGCTGGTTGATCTCAACCTTCCGGTGCCGATGATCGGATCCGGCAAGGCGCCTTACCAGTTCATTTCGGTCTATGACTGTGCAGAAGCCGCACGTCTGGCCTGGGTGAAGGACTTTCCCAATTCCGAATACAATCTGGGATCAAATTCGCCACCATCGGTGCGAGAACTGCTTGGATCGCTGATCCGGCACGCCGGTTCGAAGTCGATCCTGATCCCGACACCGGGATTTGCCGTCAAAAAAACCTTGGCGTTTCTCGACCTGATCAACAAGCCTCTGATGGATCCGGAACAGTATCTGATCGCTGATGAAATGTGTGTTCGCGAAACCGGGCGCGCGTTCGACGAACTCGGCTTCAAGCCGCAATACAATGACATCGACATGCTGATGGCAGCCTATGACGAATACCGGGCCAAGAAAGCGGATCCAGGGAAATCTGCTGCCACTGTTGCCGTTCCAGCTGAATGAAACCGCTTCGAGGGAGCAAAGAAATGCTTGATACACCCAATCGCGTTGCCGTCGAAGCCCCGCCGCTTGAAGGCGTCGAGAGCACAACGGCGCCAGTCCGCGCTTCGCGGCCGAACCTGCTGACCGTTGCAGATGCCAAGACCATGAGCCTGGTCGACATGACCGAGCTGTTCAAGGATCACATCAATCCGGGCCAGCTGCATTTCATGAAGCTTCTGGGCTTCCACAAGGTCAAGATCGAAACCGCGTCTGGGATGTACTACACCGACCAGAACGGCCGTAAGATCCTCGATTTCTTTGGTGGTTTCGGTTCGCTCGCCTTCGGTCACAATCATCCACGGATCATTGAGGCGCGCAAGCAGTTCCAGAATGAGGACCGCCACGAGATCGCGATTGCGTTCATGAGCCAATACGCCTCTGCGTTGGCCAAGAACCTGGCCGAAATCGCTCCGGGCGATCTGGACATGGTGTTTCTTGGTTCTTCCGGTTCGGAAGCCATGGAAGCGGCGATCAAGGTGGCCGAACGCGCTGCCGGACCAAAGCGGCCTAAAATCGTCTACGCGCAGAATTCGTTCCACGGCAAGACCAAGGGTGTGTTGTCGCTGACCGATTCCGAGTTGTATCGCGGCGAATTCCAGCTGACCGGTAACACGGTCAAGGTGCCTTTCGGCGATATCGATGCGATCCGTTCTGCTTTCGAAGCTGACCCGGAAATCGGTGTCATCGTTCTTGAAACAATCCAGGGCGGCGGCGGCATCATTGAAGCGCCAGTCGAATTCTGGCAGCAGCTGCGGGCGCTCTGCGACAAGCATGGCGTATTGTGGATTGCCGACGAAGTTCAGTGCGGCATGGGCCGCTCGGGCCACTTCTTTGCCTTTGAGAAGGCTGGCGTGGTGCCTGATGTCACTGCGCTTGCCAAGTCACTGGGTGCCGGCAAGTGCGCAATGGCGGCGATGATTGCCAGCCGTGACGTCTACATGAAGGCCTACGGTTCGCCGAAGACGGCAATGATCCATGCCCAGGCTACATTCGGCGGCATCGGCGAGGCCTGTGTCACGGCGATTGAAGGCCTCAACGTGATGTATGACGAGGATCTGATCGGCAATGCCGAACGGGTCGGCTCCTATCTGATCAAGCGTCTGAACGAACTGAAAGCCAAGTACCCGCAGATCATAAAGGATGTGCGCGGTAGCGGCTTCATGGTCGGGCTTGAGTTCCAGGATTTCAGCCAGACACTGCCAGCGCTGCTGCGTCCGATGGTGGCACTGCTTGATGACAAGCTCAAGGGGTCGCTGTCGGGCTTCGTCGGTGCGGAACTGCTGCGCGATCACAATGTGCTGGTCGCATTCACCGAGTACAACCGGAATGTCATCCGGCTCGAGCCACCGCTGATCTGCGGCCCCCAGCATGTTGACGAGTTCATCACGGCCCTCGACAAGGTGCTGGGCCGTGGCATTGTCCGCATCGTGCGCGATTTCATCGGCAGCCAGGCGAAAAAATAAGGCGTCACAGCCGGGCTGGACGCCTACGCAGACAAACAAAAACCGGGGCGATTGGATCGCCCCGGTTTTCTGTTTCAAATGATGGTCTTACACCGAGTAGTACATGTCGAATTCGACCGGGTGCGGGGTCATTTCAAACCGCAGCACTTCTTCCATCTTCAATTCGATGAAAGCGTCGATCTGATCGTCGTCGAACACGCCACCGGCGGTGAGGAACTTGCGATCCTTGTCGAGGGCTTCCAGCGCCTCACGCAGCGAACCGGCGACGGTCGGGATCTTCTTGAGTTCCTTGGCCGGCAGGTCGTACAGATCCTTGTCCATGGCCTTGCCAGGATGGATCTTGTTCTTGATGCCGTCGATACCAGCCATCAGCATGGCAGCGAATGCCAGATATGGGTTGGCGGTCGGATCGCCGAAGCGGACTTCAACGCGCTTGGACTTCGGCGAAGAGCCGAACGGGATACGGCATGAGGCCGAGCGGTTGCGGGCGGAGTAGGCCAGCAGGACCGGAGCTTCATAGCCGGGAACCAGACGCTTGTAGGAGTTTGTCGACGGGTTCGAGAAGGCGTTGATGGCCTTGGCGTGCTTGATGATGCCGCCGATGTAGAAGAGGCAGGTTTCCGACAGACCAGCATATTCGTCGCCGGCAAAGGTCGGCTTGCCGCCATTCCAGATCGACTGGTGAACGTGCATGCCCGAACCGTTGTCGCCGAACACAGGCTTCGGCATGAAGGTTGCGGTTTTGCCGTAGGCATTGGCAACCTGATGGACGCCGTACTTGTAGATCTGGGTCTTGTCGGCCATGCGAGTCAGGGTGTCGAAGACCATGCACAGTTCGTGCTGGCTTGCTGCCACCTCATGGTGGTGCTTCTCGACGGTCAGGCCCATTTCTGCGAGGACGGTGAGCATTTCAGACCGCATGTCCTGGCAGCTGTCGACCGGAGGAACCGGGAAGTAGCCGCCCTTGGTGCGCGGACGGTGACCCATATTGCCGGTCTCATAGTCGGTGTCGTCGTTGGACGGCAGTTCGGTCGAATCGAGCTTGAAGCCGGTGTTGTAAGGGTCGGCCTTGTACTTGACGTCATCGAAGACGAAGAACTCAGGCTCGGGGCCGATATAGGCAGTGTCGCCGAGGCCGGAGGCCTGGAGATAGGCTTCCGCCTTCTTGGCAGTTGTGCGCGGATCGCGGTTGTAAGCCTCGCCGGAAATAGGGTCGAGAATGTCGCAGAAAACAACCATAGTCGACTGCGCGAAGAACGGGTCCATGTGCGCGGTCGCGGTGTCAGGCATCAGAACCATGTCGGACTCGTTGATGGCTTTCCAGCCTGCGATCGAGGAGCCGTCGAACATGACGCCATCGGCAAACATGTCTTCGTCAACGCAGGACACATCCATCGTCACGTGCTGCATCTTACCCTTTGGATCGGTAAAGCGCATGTCGAGGAACTTGACGTCGTTGTCCTTGATTTGCTTGAGAATTTCAGTGGCAGTCGTCATGTGTGATATTCCCTGTTAGTAATGACGATGGGTGCACGGCGGAACGCCGGGCACAGTGGTTAGATGGCGTCGTTGCCAGTTTCACCGGTACGAATGCGGATGACTTCCTCCACATCGGAGACAAAGATCTTGCCATCCCCGATTCGGCCCGTCTGGGCGGCATTGCGAATGGCTTCGATTGCAGCTTCCGCAGTCTCATCGGCCAGAACGATTTCGACCTTAACCTTGGGCAGAAAGTCCACCACATATTCGGCACCGCGGTACAGTTCCGTATGACCTTTCTGACGGCCAAAGCCTTTGGCTTCCGTTACCGTAATGCCCTGCAGGCCAACTTCCTGAAGAGCTTCCTTCACCTCGTCGAGCTTGAACGGCTTGATGATTGCTTCGATCTTTTTCATGAGAACCATATCTCCGCATTGTCTCGTGAAAGCGGGCGCCGACGCATGCACCTGAGCCCACTCGCGAAGTCTAATGCATGTGCCGTGCCAAATGGCGGAAATTTCGTAAAATGCCTTCAATTTTCTGGTGCAGGGTTTGTGTATTGGTCAAAAGCTCCGAGGAAAAGCGCTTTGGAGCGGCTTGGGCGGTTCGATTCGTCATTTTCTGAATTTTGGCGAGCGTGGCGCCAAGGTCTGTCATCGCGGATTTGGTGAAAAAATGTGCAGAACTTGAAGATTATTAGATGGGCAATCTGCGCAATAAATAGCCATAAATGGGCCTGACGACAGTTAAATGGTTGTCCTCGGGCATGCACCTCGGTCTCTTGACGCTTACGGTACGCAGTGCGACGAAAGCCAATGGCTATTGATCATACATTGCTTGTAACACCGTCCGATATGGGGGTGATAGACGCAGCCGCCGTCGCCAGCGGGCTTGATGGCTATGGTTTGATGCAGGCGGCCGGTGCCCATGTTGCCGCATGCGTTCTTTCCTGTTTCCCCGGCATTCAGCGCGCCGTCGTTCTGTGCGGTCCTGGCAACAATGGCGGCGACGGCCACGTGGCGGCAAGGCTTTTGTCGGCGAGCGGAGTGCCGGTGGTCCGCTATGGTGTCTCGCCGAACGCCGGAGGCGATGCTGCGCGGGCTGATGCGGAGTGCGCTTTGCCGCTTCGTCGATTGGACGAGTGGAAGCCTGAAGCTGGTGATGTGATTGTTGATGCGCTGTTTGGCGCGGGGCTTGACCGACCCGTTGGCCCGGAGATTGCCGTAGTGATTGACCGGGTCACAGCTGCAGGTATCCCGGTGGTCTCCGTCGATCTGCCTTCGGGGCTGTCGGGACGCACGGGAGAGCCGACAGGCCCATGTTTTCGCGCGTCGCGCACAGTTACATTCGCGGCACTCAAGCCGGGGCATTTGCTAATGCCTGGCAGGGATTTGTGCGGCGATGTTGAGCTTTGCGATATAGGCATTCCAAAACGGTTGATCACCGCTGGTGATGCCGTGTGGCGCAATCACAAGGGACTTTACCTGCCCCATCTGCCGACCATGTCCACGCAACAGCATAAATACAGCCGTGGGCATTTGGTTGTGTTTTCCGGTCCGTTGATCTCGGGCGGGGCGGCGCGGCTTGCCGCCATGGCCGGCTTGCACGCCGGAGCAGGTCTTGTCAGCCTTGCCACACCGCCGGGTGCGGTGATGGCCCAGGCCACGCATCTCACAGCGGTCATGCAGCGCTCAATCGGCGATGCTGAGACACTTTTAAAGTGGCTAGAAGACGGGCGACTTACAGGTTTCGTGCTTGGTCCAGGTTTCGGTGATATTGAAAAAGCCCGAACCTATTGTGCGCTGCTTGCGCAATCGGGCCGACCGGTTGTGCTTGATGCTGATGGCCTGACTGCTTTTGCGGGCGGGGTGGATGAGCTCGGCAAACTGTTTGGTGGAGGCGTGCGGTTGATGGTGACGCCTCATGAAGGTGAGTTCCGGCGGCTGTTTCCCGGTCTTGCCGGTGACAAGGGCCTGTCGAAAATAGACAGGGCCCGGGCTGCGGCGCAGATGCTCAACGCTGTGGTTGTCTACAAGGGGCCTGATACAGTGATCGCCGCACCGGATGGTCGTGCTGCGGTCAACTCCGATGCGCCTTCCTGGCTTGCCACAGCCGGATCGGGCGATGTGCTGGCCGGAATTGCAGGTAGCTTGCTCGGGCAGGGCATGCCGGTCTTCGAGGCTGGATGCGCGAGCGTTGCTCTTCATGCAGAAGCTGGCGCACGGGCAGGTAAGGCATTGACCGCGGAAGATCTGGTCGGCGCCATAAAGCCGTTTTCGACGGACTGAGCAGCAATTGCAGCTCCGGTCTTGACCCCGATAAGGTCTAAAGCAGGCGGCTTTTCCTGAGCATTCCGGCGCTTGCCAGAACCGGATATGCGATCGACGCAAACAGCGAGTTGATTTCCTTGAGATCGCGCATGGTGTCGATGTGGATCGAGCTGCTGTCATAGCTGTCGTCATTGCCATCACGAAGTCGCTGCATGTGCTGCTGCTCGCTGTGGCGGACCATAGTGCGGACGACCTCTTTTTGCGCAACCAGCTGCCGCGCATTCTCGACGTCGGGGTTGATGAAGAGATTGAACGCCAGCCTGGCGTTTTTGACCACTTCCTGATGCAGACCCTTGAGTTCGTGCCAGCCTTCCTTCGAAAAAGTTATGTTTCGTGAATGCCTCTTGCGGGCACGGATGACCATATTCTGCGATATAATGTCGGCGGCCTGTTCGAGCTTTATGGTCGCCCCCAGAAGGTCCTGGCACAATGCGGCCGACTTTTCGTCCAGCGCGCTTTCGGAGATTTTGGCAAGATAGAATTTGATGTCGCGATGGGTCAGGTCGACCTCATCATCAAGCTCCACGATCCTCGACATCTTTTGTTTGTCCTGCTTGTCGAAGACGTCAAATATCCAGTTCAGCATCAGCTCGATGCGTTCACATACCGTGAGAACCTCGCGGGTGGCATTTGAGATTGCCTGGTGAGGGGTTGAGAGGTGTTCTGGATTGAGCGCGGACATGCGAGTTTCAGCCTCAATCTCCGCGCCATTGTGCTCTGGGGTCATCGAGTTCTTGAGCAGACGTCCGACAAGGCCGCAGAATGGCAGGCCTAGGATCAGCACCGCCAGGTTGATCGCCAGATGGACGAACACCACGGCATCGCCGGGCTGGGTGGAGAAAACACTGCTTGGAAGCTCGAATGTCAGTTGCGCCATCAGCGCCAACACAGTGCCCAGGCCGCGAATGGCGACATTGCCAAGCGGCACGATGCGCGCGTCAATGTTCTCGCCGCGGGTGAGCACCGCGCCGATGATCGCGGCGCCGAAATTGATTCCCAGCACCAGCGGTATGATCAGCACCGGTGGGATCAGGGCGCGGTCGGCAAGCGAAGCCAAGAGCAGCACCGCGGCCACGCTGGAGTGAAATGCCCAGGTCAGCAGTGTGGCCAGAACAAAGGCGGTGATCCAGTCACGTGACAGATAATTGAGGATCACCGGCAGGATTTCGCTTGTTTTGAGCGGGATCGAGGCTTCACCGATCAATCTGAGCGACAGCAGCAGCAAACCGAGGCCGAACAGAATACGGCCTATCTGGCGCCAGTTGCGTGACTCGCTGGCGCGAAACGCAATTGTGCCTGCAAGCAGCAGAACCGGGATCAGCAGAGACAGGTCCTGCCGCAGGATCTTGACCACCAGTGCCGATCCGAGGTCGGCGCCGAGCAGGGTGGCAATGCCGATGGCCATTGAGACGTAACCGCTGGCGACAAAGCCGGCCACGATCAGAGAGACTGCGGTGGCACTCTGAAGGGCGATTGCAAAGAAAAAACCGGCCATGGCGGCTGTGACCCGGTTGCCGATGGCGAGTTTGAGTTTTTCGCGGAGAAGATTGCCATAAGCGCGCTCAATGCCGGTGCGGACCATGCGCGTGGCCCACAAGAGAAGGGCAACTGCGCCTGCGAGATTGATGAATACGGCCATTCCGGACATTGCAAATCCACACCTGATACAAAAGCCAGATACTAAAACCAGAGCCGAAAGGTATCGGCAGGTGCTGCAAGGCACACCATCCACGGTCTCTGAGTCTGACGGGAATGCGACTCAGACTATCGCATTTTCACAAATGTCACAATTTGCTTACCGAAAGTTGCCAATGTCGACTATATGCGCCTAAGGGGTGTGACTGCGGACGTTTTGGTCCTGGCACGGTATGCAGTGTTGGGTCAGGTAAGTTTCTGGTTTCGAAGATAGGCCTTTGGCGGTGCGCCCATGACGCGGGAGAACATGGTGGTGAAGGCGGGGATGCTGTCATAGCCGAGATCCATTGCCACCATCGTCACCGGTTCGCCGGCGCTCAGGCGGGGAAGGGCGGCCATGACACTGGCCTGCTGGCGCCAGGCCGAGAGGCTGAGCCCGGTCTGTTGACGAAAAAGCCTGGTAAAGGATCTGCGGCTCATGCCGATACGGTCGGCCCAGTTGTCGATCTCGATTTGCGCTGAAGGCTGTGCGATGAATTCACGGCATAATTCCGCCAGCCGTAGATCACGGGGAATTGGCAGGCCGAGCGGACGTTCCGGCAGGATCGGAATTTCATGCAGAAGGGCGCTTCGGATGAGGGTCGCACGGGCATCGTGCGCCTCCGCTCCGATGGCGACGGTTTCATCAAGCAGACTGCGCATCAGTCGGGTCATGCCGGTCACATGCAGATGCGCGGGGAGTTCGTTGATGGCATCCAGGCGGACATAGGCGGACTGCATCTCGACGGCACCGATCGTGTCGACAGCATGGCGTGTGCCGGCCGGAATCCACAAGGCATGATCCGGCGGCACTATCCAGCGACCGATCTGTGTGGTGACGATGACCACACCCGATGTGGGATGCAAAAGCTGGGATCTGCTGTGCTCGTGTTCGGCAATATGTTCGCCGTCGGTAAGCTGGCGTGCAAATGCCAGTACCGGGATATCCGACGCCTCTACCAGGGCCCGCTGCGGGTTTGCAGTGGTGGTGATGTCAATCGTATGCAGGTCCTCGTGGACGGTGGAATGGGATGTCATGGCTGGCCCAATCGCGTAAAAAATAGACCAAACCACGAAGGCGGGCTGCGCACAAGGCATGTACCACTCTTGTCACGGTCGCACTCTGGTCTTTGCAACTGATGTTGCTGGCGAAAGGTTTGCTTGTCTTCCCGTGGGGCGGCCATTTGCAGTTATGCCCTGATTCAATCCGGTCGCAGCGGCACGGATATCGGCTTGCGCCGCTGACGGGAAATGAAGGAAAGATCATGCGTGTTACTCCAGATTCCTCCGGAACCGGGGCCGTTTCAAAAGCTGCCACCCCGGCAGCGTTTTCCGTGGTTGTCGCACTGAGCATCTGCCATTTTCTCAACGATACGATGCAGTCGGTGCTGGCTGCGATCTACCCTATCTTGCAGATCAACTATGATCTGAGCTTTGCCCAGATCGGCCTGATCACCTTTGCGTTTCAGTTCACCGCTTCGCTGCTGCAGCCGGCGATCGGTGCCTTTACCGACAAGCGACCAATCGGCTATGCGCTGCCGGTTGGAACCAGTTTCACGCTGGTCGGGCTGTTGCTTTTGGCCTCGGCGGGCCATTATGGATTGTTGTTGCTGGCTGCAGCGTTGGTCGGGCTGGGGTCGGCGGTGTTCCATCCTGAATCTTCGCGGATCGCCCGGTTGGCATCCGGTGGCCGGCATGGCACCGCGCAATCGGTCTTCCAGGTGGGAGGCACCACTGGTACCGCGACCGGGCCGTTGCTCGCGGCTTTCATCATCGTGCCCAATGGCCAGTCCTCGGTTGCCTGGTTCGCCGTTGCGGCGCTGGCCGGCATGGCAATCCTGACCTGGGTCAGCCGGTGGTATGCCGCCTTCCGCCGCGCCTCGGCTGGACGGCCTGCAGCTGACAGGACCCTGGCGCATTCGCGCCGCCGGGTGATCATCGCCCTGGTGGTGCTGGCGCTGCTGGTGTTCACCAAGAACATCTATGTCGCGAGCTTCACCAGCTTCTACACCTTTTATGCGATCGAACGGTTCGGGGTCAGTGTGCAGGATTCGCAGCTGTTGCTGTTCGTCTTTTTGGGAGCCATGGCTGCGGGCACCCTGATCGGAGGGCCGATCGGCGACCGGATTGGCGCCAAGGCTGTGATCTGGGTGTCGATCCTGGGGGTGCTGCCGTTCACGCTGATGCTGCCTTATGCGGATCTGTTCTGGACCGCGGTGCTGACCGTCATCATCGGCATTGTGATGGCCTCGGCGTTTCCGGCCATTGTGGTGTTTGCACAGGAACTGGTGCCGGGCCGGGTCGGGTTGATTGCTGGTGTGTTTTTCGGTTTTGCCTTTGGCATGGGCGGCATTTCGGCGGCCGTGCTGGGGCAGGTGGCCGATGCCAGGGGGATTGTTTATGTCTACCAGATCTGCTCGTTTCTGCCGTTTCTGGGCTTGCTGACGATCTTGCTGCCGAAACAGACCAGGTGAGGGCCGGTTTCGGGCGGTGGCTGACAGGTGGAGTAGTCCGTCCCGGCCATCGCCTACCAACGTTGCTCGACCGCCAGGCTCAGAGTGTCTGCTGAAGGGCCATCGCACCGGCCGGCGCATTGACCTTGCCGCCGGTGATGAAGAAGGCAAAGACATCCCGCGGCTGCTTTTCCACGTTCCGGTCCGGTGCGATCAGGTCGAGATCGGCCGGGGCTTCACCCGCGGCATAGGTCGCAAGCCGCTTGGCCCAGAAATCGATGTCTTCCGGCGTATAACAGGTTGGCACATCATCGGAGCCGCGCTGCAGCCGGGCATAGACGAAATCCGAGGTGACATCGGCGATCATCGGATAGGTGTCATGATCGGCGCAGACCGCTGCGACATTGTGCTTTGCCAGCAGTGCGATGAACTCCGGCGTGCAGAAACTCTCGTGCCGCGCCTCGATGACGTGGCGGAGCCTGATGCCGTCCTGCTTGGCCGGAAGCAGCGCGAGAAAGGCTGCAAAATCATCGGGTTCAAACTTCTTGGTCGGCATGAATTGCCACAGGATCGGGCCCAGACGGTCGCCGAGTTCGGTGATTCCCTGCGTCAGGAACTTGGCAATCGACGGCTCGCCTTCCGCCAGCACCTTGCGGTTGGTGCAGTAGCGGCTCGCTTTCAGCGAAAACACAAAGCCGTCCGGTACATCGGCCGCCCATTTGGCGAATGTCGCAGGCTTCTGACTGCCATAATAGGTGCCGTTCACCTCGATCGCGCGCAACTGGCTTCCGGCGTGCTGCAACTGCCGTGTCTTGGGCAGTTTCGGCGGATAGAAACTCTCGTTCCAGGCCTCAAACACCCAGCCGCCGATGCCGGTGCGGATTGTTCCAGAAGTCGTCATTCGCTCGTATCCCGTCAAACGTTCACGTCATTAAAATCAATGTGGGCCGGAATTCCGGCTCTTATCCACCCGATACCATCGCATTGAAGCGTTTGACGATTTCGGTATCGTCACAGGGTTCGCGGTTGGTTGAAATGTGCCAGATATGGCCGAATGGATCGCGCAGCTTGCCTGAGCGGTCGCCATGGAATTGGTCCTTGACCTCAAACAAGGGTTCGGCGCCGTCTTTGGTCATGGCTTCGAAAGTCGCATCGCAATCCGGAACATAGAGATTGAGTGACATCGGTGACCCTCCCAAAGACTGGGGTGAGAGGATCCCCATCGCCACAATTTCATCGGAGATCATGAAACGGCTGTCGCCGATCTGAAACTCCGCATGGGCGATCGAGCCATCGGCCATCTCCAGCCGGTACAGCTCCTGCGCGCCGAGATGCCGGGCGTACCAGGTGATCGCGCCTGACGCATCCCGACAGACCAGGTAAGGGGTGACTGTGTGGTAACCGGGGCGCTGGGTCATCTCTTTACCTCTTGATTGCCGGTCTTCACTCTGCCGCTTCCACCCGTTTTCCAGGTCTGCGCTCCAGCAGTTCCTTGAGGAACTGGCCGGTGTAGCTGCGTTCGATCTTGACGATGTCCTCGGGCGTGCCCTCGGCGACGATCTCGCCGCCGCCGTCGCCGCCTTCGGGACCGAGGTCGATGACCCAGTCGGCGGTCTTTATGACCTCGAGATTGTGCTCGATGACGACCACCGAATTGCCCTGCTCGACCAGTTCGTGCAGCACTTCCAGAAGCTTGGCGACATCGTGGAAGTGCAGGCCGGTGGTCGGTTCGTCGAGAATGTAGAGCGTACGCCCGGTCGAGCGCTTTGACAGCTCCTTGGCGAGCTTGACGCGCTGGGCCTCGCCGCCCGAGAGCGTGGTCGCCTGCTGGCCGACCTTGATGTAGCCGAGGCCGACGCCCTCCAGCGCCTGCAGCTTGTCGCGCACGGCGGGGACGGCGGCGAAGAAGTCCACACCTTCCTCCACCGTCATGTCGAGCACGTCGGCGATCGACTTGCCCTTGAAGGTGACGTCGAGCGTTTCACGATTGTACCGCTTGCCGTGGCAGACGTCGCAGGTGACATAGACATCGGGCAGGAAGTGCATCTCGATCTTGATGACGCCGTCGCCCTGGCATGCCTCGCAGCGGCCGCCCTTGACGTTGAACGAGAAGCGGCCGGGCTGATAGCCGCGCGCCTTGGCCTCGGGCAGGTTGGCGAACCAGTCGCGGATCGGGGTGAAGGCGCCGGTGTAGGTGGCCGGGTTCGAGCGCGGGGTGCGGCCAATCGGCGACTGGTCGATGTCGATCACCTTGTCGATGTGCTCGAAGCCATCGATCCGGTCATGATCGACGGGGTTTTCGCGCGACCCCATCACCCGCCGTGCCGCGGCCTTGTAGAGTGTCTCGATCAGGAAGGTGGACTTGCCGCCACCCGACACGCCGGTGACCGCGGTGAAGACGCCGAGCGGGACCGAGGCCGTGACATTCTTGAGATTGTTGCCGCGGGCGCCGATGACCTTGAGCTCTTTCTTCTTGGCGGGTTTGCGGCGCTGGGGCGGCACCTCGACGGCGAGCTCGCCCGACAGATATTTGCCGGTGATCGAGCGCGGATTGGCCATGATGTCGCCGGGCGCGCCTTGCGCGATGATCTCGCCGCCATGCACACCGGCATGCGGCCCGATATCGACCACGTAGTCGGCGGTCAGGATGGCGTCCTCGTCGTGCTCGACCACGATCACCGTGTTGCCGATGTCGCGCAGGTGCTTGAGCGTTTCGAGCAACCGCGCATTGTCGCGCTGGTGCAGGCCGATGGACGGCTCATCGAGCACATAGAGCACACCGGTCAGCCCGGAGCCGATCTGCGAAGCAAGCCGGATACGCTGGCTTTCGCCACCCGAGAGCGAGCCGGAATTGCGCGACAGGGTGAGATAGTCGAGGCCGACATCATTGAGGAACTTCAACCGGTCGCGGATCTCCTTGAGGATGCGGACGGCGATCTGGTTCTGCTGGTCATTGAGCTGCGCGGGCAGTTCATCGAACCAGTCACCGGCATTGCGGATCGACAAGTCTGTGACTTCGCCGATGTGGCAGCCATTGATCTTGACCGCGCGGGCTTCGGGCTTGAGCCGGTAGCCGCCGCAACCCGGGCAGGGCGCGTTCGACATGTAGCGTTCGATTTCCTCGCGCGCCCAGGCGCTGTCGGTTTCCTTCCAGCGGCGCTCGAGATTGGGAATGATGCCCTCGAAGGTCTTCGATGTGGTGTAGGAGCGCAGGCCGTCATCATATTTGAAGGCGACCTTGTCGGTGGTGCCGCGCAGGATCGCGTTCTGCCCCTTTTCCGGCAGGTCGGCCCAGCGGTCCGACAGCTTGAATCCGAAATGCTTGCCCAGCGCTTCCAGTGTCTGGGTGTAGTAGGGCGAGCTGGATTTGGCCCAGGGCGCCACCGCACCGGCGCGCAGAGTGAGATGCGGCTCGGGGACGATCAGCGCGTCATCGATCTTCTTCTGGGTGCCCAGACCATCGCAGGTCGGGCAGGCGCCATGCGGGTTGTTGAAGGAAAACAGCCGCGGCTCGATCTCGGAAATGGTGAAGCCGGACACCGGGCAGGCAAATTTCTCCGAGAACAGCATCCGCTCGTGGGTTTCGTTCAAGGACTTGTTGGCCGAGCCGCCGGCCGAGGTTTCGGCTTCGGGCAGCGGCTTGTCGGCGAATTCGGCGATTGCCAGGCCCTCGGCCAGGCGCAGGCAGGTCTCCAGACTGTCGGCCAGCCGCGCGGCGATGTCGGGGCGTACCACGATGCGGTCGACGACGATGTCGATGTCGTGCTTGTATTTCTTGTCGAGCGGCGGCACGTCGGCGATTTCGTAATACTGGCCGTCGACCTTGACCCGCTGGTAGCCTTTCTTCATGAACTCAGCGAGTTCCTTGCGGTATTCGCCCTTGCGGCCGCGCACCACTGGCGCCAGCACATAGAGCCTGGTGCCTTCCTCCAGCGCCAGCACCCGGTCGACCATCTGGCTCACCGTCTGGCTTTCGATCGGCAGACCGGTCGCGGGCGAATAAGGCACGCCGACGCGGGCAAACAGCAGCCGCATGTAGTCATAGATCTCGGTCACCGTTCCCACGGTCGAGCGCGGGTTGCGGCTGGTGGTCTTCTGCTCGATGGAGATCGCCGGCGACAGACCGTCGATCTGGTCGACATCGGGCTTCTGCATCATCTCGAGAAACTGACGCGCATAGGCCGACAGGCTTTCGACATAGCGGCGCTGGCCCTCGGCATAAATGGTGTCGAAGGCGAGCGAGGACTTGCCCGAGCCCGACAGGCCGGTCATCACGATCAGGCTGTTGCGGGGCAGGTCGAGATCGACATTCTTGAGATTGTGCTCGCGGGCCCCGCGAATGGTGATTGACTTCAGTTCCGTCATGTCGCCGCCGATTTGGTTCCTTTAGGAGGCCGCATTGCGGCCAATGGCGCCGCGCGGTCCGTTCTCATGTCTTGTCAGTGTTGCATTGCTTCAAGGATTGGCTTCTCAGTCTTGCATGTCCGCTCCGGGCAAGCCAGCCGCATTGCCGAGACGCGTCCCGAACGCATCCAGCGACGCAACTTGATCCCGTCAGCGGACAATCCTCATACATAATCACATGCTGCCCAATGTCGAGACGCACCGCCGGGGCAAACCGGTTTGGCGGCGAATCTGTTGACAAAACATGACACGAGAATTAGAACAAAGAAAGAACGAAAAAGGCCTGTGGATTGTCCACGCCCGCCTCACGGGTCGCGGTGCGATCCTGTAAGGTGCGCGCAGATTTGGACGGGGCGGCGCAAGGCCGCCTGAAGTGTTGGAAGGTGTGGTATCATGGCGGGAAGCGTCAACAAGGTCATTCTCATCGGCAATCTGGGCGCTGATCCGGACATCAGGCGCACCCAGGATGGCCGACCGATCGCCAATCTGTCGATTGCGACCTCGGAAAGCTGGCGCGACAAGAATTCCGGCGAGCGCCGCGAGAAAACCGAATGGCACAGGGTCGTCATTTTCAATGAAGGCCTGTGCAAGATTGCCGAGAACTACCTCAAGAAGGGCTCGAAGGTTTATATCGAGGGCGCACTTCAAACCCGCAAATGGACCGACCAGTCGGGCCAGGACAAATATTCCACCGAAGTCGTACTGCAGGGGTTCAACGGCAACCTCACCATGCTTGACGGCCGCAATGAAGGCGGCGGCGGTGGCCGCGACTTTGGCGGCGGTGATTATGGCGGCGGCGGTTCGATCCCGTCCGGTGGCGGCGGTGGCCGAGGGCCCTCCGGTAGTGGCGGCGGATTTGGCGGCGGCGGTGGTGGCTCCCGCGATCTGGACGACGACATCCCGTTCTGAGTGTCACGACTGATTTCAAAGGCCCGCAGGCCAGGTGCTTGCGGGCCTTTGCATTTGCAGTCTGAGGGAAAAGACCGAACGGGAAGGAGTGAATCCAGTGAAGCAATCGATCACCCATGTGGCGCTCGTGGTCCGTGACTATGACGAAGCTATCGCATTCTATTGCGGTGTGCTCGGCTTTGATCTGCTCGAAGATACCTATCAGCCGGAACAGGACAAGCGCTGGGTGGTGGTCCGGCCGAAGGGCGGGCAGGGGACATGCATCGTGCTTGCCCGCGCCTCCAAGCCCGAGCAGGAGCCGTTTGTCGGCAACCAGACCGGCGGGCGGGTGTTCCTGTTTCTCAACACCGATGATTTCTGGCGTGATTACAGCCGTCTGACCGCCGAGGGTGTGGAATTTGTCCGCGAGCCCAAGACCGCGGATTACGGCACGGTGGCGGTGTTCCGAGACCTCTACGGAAACCTCTGGGATCTGCTGCAATTGAGCCAAGGCCATGTCGCCGGCTGATGATGCGCATCGTGCCGTCGGGGGCGGGGCGCGGTGTGGCACTGCGGCTGTGGGCAAACACTTCAATGTGATTGGCACACCCGTATCTGGTTGGGTCATCATAAGTGCATGAAGAACGTTTCAACTCATTTCGTCCGCATGGTTGTGCTAAGCGACGGCGGGCTCAAAACCGTGATTGGCGGCCTGTTCGCTCTCGAGCTCTATGTCCTCTCCGTAGCCGCCGCTCTCGCCGGCGGGGCCGACGTGCTTGAGGCAGCCTATGCAAGGAGCGCCGACGGAACCTACCGGTTTGACGTCACCGTGCGTCATGAGGATGCGGGATGGGAGCATTATGCCGACAAATGGCAGGTGCTTGATGCAGACGGCACTGTGCTTGGCGAACGGGTGCTGTTTCATCCGCACGACACCGAGCAGCCCTTCACCCGCAGCCAGTCAGGCATCGAGATCCCCATCGGCGTTCAGTCCGTTGTCATCCGCGCCCATGACAAGAAGCACGGCTGGGGCGGGGCGGAGCTGACAATCGAGCTTGAGAACTAGCCGGTTCTCAGCTCGACGCTCACCGTGTCGCCAGTGGTGATGCGCTCAGCCTTGCGGACCGCTGCCTTGACCGGCAGGAAGTAGCAGCCTGATTTCTTGTCGGGAAACACCGATGTTTCCCATCGGCTTTCGCCAATCCGGGTGCGCACCCGGATCGACCCGAAGCCATTTGTTGTGCCCGCGAAGAATCGCAGGCTTTGCGAGATGTCCTCTGGCACGGTGATGAAATGCCAGGAGGCCTTGTCCCCGGGATAAAGCCAGAGCTCGGCCTCGAAGCTGTAATGCTGTTCAGGTTCCATGGTCTTGCGTCTCTAGAGCGCCGTGCGTCCAATTGGACGCACAAAGGTCGCTCTAACACTTTGATTGAATGCATGTACGTTATCACTCAATTGGATACAATTGCGTGCGACATGCATTGATGCTTTGCCCGCCTCAGCTCGCCACGAACACCTGCTTGATACCGTCGACAACGAACTGCACCGACAGGGCTGCCAGCACCACGCCCAGCAGCCGGGTCAGGATGGTGCGACCGGTGGAACCGAGAAACTGGTCTAGCCGCTCGGCGATCACCAGGGTGAGAAACAGCACGATCGAGGCGGCGATAATCACACCGATCAGCGCCGAGCGTTCCACCGGCGCATAGAACGAACCCGCCAGCAGGATCACCGCGGAAATGGCGCCCGGGCCGGCGATCAGCGGGATCGCCAGCGGAAACACCGAAACATTGGAGATTTGATCCTTGGTGATTGCCACTTCGGCGCTTTTCTCGTGGCGTTCCTGGCGTTTCTCAAAAATCATCTCAAAAGCGATCCAGAACAGCAAAATGCCGCCGGCAATGCGGAAAGCACCGATCGAGATGCCGAGAATGCCCAGAATACCGGCGCCGGCGATTGCGAAGACCGCGAGGATACCGGCGCCGGTTAGGGTTCCGCGTAGCGCCACCTGAAGCCGTTGGCTGCGGTTCATGCCCTGGGTCAGGCCGAGAAAGATCGCCGCCAGTCCCGGCGGATCATACATCACGATGATTGTGATGAATGCATTCAGCAGCAGATCGGTGCTCATGGCGGCCTCCGGAGCCTTGCAAAAGGTCGTTTGACGAGGCTTACGACAGTGTTTGAGCGACCGAAACCCCAAACCCGGTTCACAACGGTGGAGAAAGTGGCTTTGTGTGCCCAAATTTGCTTGTCAAAATTGGCGGTGGCGTCGGCTTTGGGCTATAAGAACGCAATGATTCCATCCAATTGTCGTGGACCGCTTTGACAGACCAGAAAACACCTTCCGGGCCGATCACTCCGGGCATCGAGCCGGTTTCCATCATCGAGGAAATGCAGCGCTCCTATCTTGATTACGCGATGAGCGTGATCGTCAGCCGCGCGCTTCCTGATGTGCGTGACGGATTGAAGCCCGTGCACCGCCGTATCCTGCATGCCATGCATGAGGGTGGCTATCACTGGAACCGCAAATATGTGAAGTCGTCGCGCATCGTCGGTGACGTCATGGGTAAGTATCACCCGCATGGCGACCAGTCGATCTATGATGCCATGGTGCGCATGGCCCAGCATTGGTCAATGGGTGCCATGCTGGTCGATGGCCAGGGCAATTTCGGCTCGATCGACGGCGATCCGCCGGCTGCGATGCGGTACACCGAGTCGCGGCTGGCCAAGCTGTCTCACGAGATGATCGAGGATATCGACAAGGACACTGTCGATTTCCAGGACACCTATGATTCCTCCGGCCAAGAGCCGAAGGTACTGCCGGCGCGCTTTCCCAACCTCTTGGTCAATGGTGCGGGCGGTATTGCGGTGGGCATGGCCACCAACATTCCGCCGCACAATCTGGTCGAGGTGGTCAATGGCTGCATGGCCATCATGGACAATCCGGCAATTGACCTGATCGAGCTGATGCAGATCATTCCCGGGCCGGACTTCCCGACCTCGGGCATCATTCTGGGTCAAGCCGGAATCCGCCAGGCGTTCGAGACCGGCCGCGGCTCCGTGATCATGCGCGGCAAGGTTCATGTCGAGCCGATGCGCAATGACCGCGAGGCGATCATCATCACCGAAGTTCCCTATCAGGTGAACAAGTCCTCGATGATCGAGAAAATGGCCGAGCTGGTGCGCGACAAGCGCATCGAGGGCATTTCCGACCTGCGCGACGAATCCGACCGCCAGGGCTACCGGGTGGTGATCGAGCTCAAGCGCGATGCCAATGCCGATGTGATCATCAACCAGCTTTACCGCTACACGCCGCTGCAGACCTCGTTCGGGGTCAACATGGTGGCGCTCAATGGCGGCAAGCCGGAGCTGATGAACCTCATCGACATGCTCAAGGCGTTTGTGGCGTTCCGCGAGGATGTGATCACGCGGCGCACCAAGTACCTGTTGCGCAAGGCGCGCGAGCGGGCGCATGTGCTGGTCGGCCTCGCCATTGCGGTTGCCAATATCGATGAAGTCATCGCACTCATTCGCAATGCGCCGGATCCGGCCACCGCGCGCGAGCAGCTGATGACCCGGCGCTGGCCGGCGATGGATGTCGAGGCGTTGATCCGGCTGATCGACGATCCGCGCCACCGCATCAATGATGACGGGACCTACAATCTCTCCGAAGAGCAGGCCCGCGCCATTCTCGAACTGCGTCTGGCCCGCCTGACAGCACTTGGCCGCGATGAAATCGGCGACGAGCTCAACAAGATCGGCGAGGAGATCAAGGATTTCCTCGAGATTCTCGGATCCCGCCTCAGGGTGCAGCAGATCGTCAAGGACGAGCTGATTGCCGTGCGCGACGAATTTGGCGTACCGCGCCGCACCACGATCGCCGAGGGCGGTCCGGATATGGACGACGAGGACCTGATCGCGCGCGAGGACATGGTCGTCACCGTCAGCCACGCGGGCTACATCAAGCGGGTGCCGCTCGCCACCTACCGGGCGCAGCGCCGCGGCGGCAAGGGCCGTTCGGGCATGGCCACCAAGGACGAGGATTTCGTCACAAGGCTGTTTGTCGCCAACACCCATACGCCGGTGTTGTTCTTCTCCTCGCGCGGCATTGTCTACAAGGAAAAGGTCTGGCGCCTGCCGATCGGCACGCCGACCTCGCGCGGCAAGGCGCTAATTAACATGCTGCCGCTCGAAAAGGGTGAACGCATCACCTCGATCATGCCGCTGCCGGAAGACGAGACCAGCTGGGGCGAACTCGATGTGATGTTCTCCACCAAACGCGGCACCGTGCGGCGCAACAAGCTGTCGGATTTCGTCCAGGTCAACCGCAATGGCAAGATCGCCATGAAGCTCGACAGCGAGAGCGATGAGATCCTCAATGTGGAAACCTGCAACGAGCTGGACGACGTGTTGCTGACCACGGCTTTGGGACAGTGCATCCGCTTCTCGGTTGATGATGTCCGGGTGTTTGCTGGCCGGAACTCGGTCGGCGTGCGCGGCATCAACCTCGGTCAGGATGATCACATCATCTCGATGACCATCGTCCATCACGTCGATGCCGAGGCCTCCGAGCGCGCCGCCTATCTCAAGCGTGCAATGGCCGAGCGGCGTGCCGCGACCGGCGAGGAGGGTGACAGCGAGGATGTGGCTCTGGTCGGCGAGGACGCGGTTGAAGAGGGTGACCTCAGCGATGAGCGTTATGCCGAACTCAAGGCGCGCGAGCAGTTCATTCTGACCGTGTCGGAAAAGGGCTATGGCAAGCGCTCCTCGAGCTACGAGTTCCGCATTTCGGGCCGCGGCGGCAAGGGCATCCGCGCCACCGACACCTCCAAGACCGGCGAGATCGGCCCGTTGATCGCCGCCTTCCCGGTGGAACAGGGCGACCAGATCATGATGGTGTCGGATGGCGGCCAGGTGATCCGCGTCCCGGTCGGCGGAATCCGCATGGCCAGCCGCGCCACCAAGGGCGTCACCATCTTCTCAACCGCCAAGGACGAACGCGTCGTCTCGGTCGACCGGATCAACGAACCGGACGCCGAGGATGAACTGGAAGAGGGTGTCGAGGGCGAAGGTGCGGAAGGCGCGGCTGATGCTGCGCCGGAAACTGGTGCGGCGGACACTGCAGGGGACACCGCAGCGGATGAAGATCCGCAGAGCTGAGTGGTCTGCGTGGAATGATTGAAAGAAGCCGGGGAGGGATCCTCGGCTTTTTTGTGGCGTTGATATGTTGCAATTCGCAGCGGGTGCGAGTTGCGATGTCTCAAATGGCGGCTTTGGGCGGGGAGCTGCTGTTAGCTTCGGGGTGATTGAATGGCGGGTTTGCGAAAGAGGTCCGTTCAATCGCCGCAAAAAATGCCTAGTTTGCGGCGTCGCAAATATCAGGCACGCAATCGATAAAAAACACCGGACTTTCGCGACAGAAGATCGCAGAGAGCTGCTAAAGTGTGGTCCTTGACGATCTCACGTGAATTTTGCGATAGTGATTTCGCGCGCTACGTAGGGTGCACCGGCTCCGGGCCGACTGGGCAATGCCCGCCTGCGAACTTCAAAGGTAGCGCCTATGCCAAACCTCGAAAACCTTAAGAAGCAAGCCAAGCAGTATTTGCGCTGGCATCGCGAGCGATACTATCCGGTGGCGGCCCATATCCGGGCTGCTTTGCCACGATTTCAGCACCTCAACGATACTCAGATACTTGAATCCAGCTTCAAGCTAATGGACGCGCAAGAACTTGTCGCACGTCAATTGGGATTCGAGGGATGGCAGGCGCTCAAGTCTGGAGCCCATGCCATGACCACCCAAAGCAAACAGACTACACCTCGCCCCCTTCTGAGTTCCACCTCCGCGCAACTGTTCGTCTCCGACATCAATGCGTCGTGTGACTTTTTCGCGGACAAACTCGGCTTTGCAATCGACTTCGTTTATGGGGACCCACCGTTTTACGGACAGGTTAAACGTGACAAAGCGCAGCTCGCGCTTCGGATGGTCTGCGAACCTGTGTTTGTTGATGATGTAAGAGAACGCGAACATCTGCTCTCTGCCTCAATTACGGTCGATACCGCAAGCGAGATCAAGCAACTCTATCTGGATTTCCAAGCCTCCGGAGTGGATTTTCACCAGACGCTTAAGAAAGAACCTTGGGGTGCTCGAAATTTCATTGTTCTGGACCCAGACGGAAATCTCATACTGTTTGCTGGTCCGGCCGACTGAATATCCTCGAATCTCCGCCCACCACCCTGGATTGTCGCAGAACTCCTTTTTCTTGCAGGAGAACCGGACCGATTGAAAAGCCTTCGGTGTTCTTGTCGCAAAACTCTCTCGCAAAATTTGACATTTTGCGCCCGACTTTTGCAACAGGGTTCTGATGCAGATCCTGGAAAGCTGACTTTCATTGATCACGTCACATATGACAGCAAAGGGCCGAAAGCGACCCAACAGCATCCACCCCATCCTGCCACAATCTGTCAGCATGCCGTGCTGCATTCTTGCATTGCCACCCCGTCCCGGGGTCCGTCTTGTCCCGCGCTGCCCGTCTTCTTGATCTCCTGCAGGTCTTTCGCCGTTACAAGCGCCCGGTCAGCGGGGCGGCGTTGGCAGGTGAGCTGGGGGTGTCGCTTCGCGCCATCTCTTGCGGCATTGGGTCCCGGTGGAAGGCGCGTCGGGGCGGCTTTCTGAAGCTCCGCGCTTCCAAGTGAGCGCGGTCTGCATCAGGTGCGGGCAGCTTCGACAAGGGAGATCAGTTTTTCAAATTCACGGCGTGTGGTGAAGCGGTGTTCGGTGCAGTAGGCACTGCTCTTGTTGCTTCGTTTTGTGCAAGACAGGATAAGCCTTTCCAATGCCGCTTCTGCCGGCGTTTCGCCGCTCGCAATCATTGGAATAAAGCGTTTGAGGAACTCAGTCGTATCTGACTGTACGACAATCACGGTATCCCAAGCCGGGATCACAACCAGCGCCTGATTGCCCAATCCCCAGGCCCAAAAGGTGCCTTCGGGCAACCCGCTATCGGGGCTTGGAATCCACCAAAGGTCGCCGTGAGCCCACCGAAGATCGTCCCGGCCGGTCAGCGAGTATCCATCTGCAATGCGCTCAATCCAGGATGCGGGCAGGATTTGCCTTGTGCCAACGCGCCCCTTGTTGAGATAGATCTGTCCGAATGTTGCGAGGTCACGGGCCGACATGCTGAAGCTGGCAGCCCGGTGTTCTGACCGCTGAGGTTCGCTGACATAGGAGACGGCGTCGAAGCTGAAATCCTTCATGCCGGACGGTTGCGCAATTCCTGTTTGAAAGGCTTCTGCGACGCTGAGGCCGGTCACCTGTTCAAAGATCGTGGTCAGCGCATTGTAGTCCCAATTGTTGTAGGCCCATAGTGTTCCGGGCTGATTGTCGCCATTCCCAAGGCGGCTGTCCTTATCCGACGTCAATCCGGCCTCCGCGGCGGCCGGGTGGTTTATTCCGGACCTGCTCGCAAGCAGGTGCTCGACGGTGGCTGTCTTTTGGATGTCGGTCAGCGGTTGGGGAGTGTCGTCAATGCCCAATTGCTTGAGTGTCGCTTCAAGATGAATTTGAGCCGGTGCTGCGCCCACATGTTGCCCGACAACAGCACTGAGCAGCGCCTTTCGGATAGAGTGGACATTGTAGGGTCTGGAGAGATCGCCAAAGCCAGCAACAAGCTGCCCGCTGGTGACGATCATCATCGAATCCGTGCTCAGAGTGGCGGCATAGGCGAAGACCGCATCCAAAGCCTCCGGTTTCCAGTTCAATGTGCTGGTTTGGTCCGGGGTGAGGCGGATGACGTCAAGTGTTCGGGCTGCAAAGGCCTGGCTGGTCAGGCCGCGTTCTCCTGTCTGGATCAGGTAGGTCAATCCTGTTCCGGCAACCAGGAGCACGGTGAAGATGGAATAGAGGATACGCTTTTTCATGCGATGATTGCTCCTTCCAGGCTTGCCATCAGCCTCTGCAGCTTTCATTCCGATTGGGCGGGCTTGGGGGTGCCCGGCCGCAACAGCCGATAGTGAAGCCGGGCGTAGCGGATCAGACGCGTCATGGCTTCACGCAAGCCAAGAAACAGCAGATAGCCACCACAGAGACTGGCGGCGAGCAGCCCGGTGCCGCTGACCAATCGGGACATGGCCGACCCTTCGACCGTGGTGTCGCTGAACGGCGCCAAGCTGAGCAGGTGGCCAATTCCGATGATGCCCAGGAGGGACAGCACAAAAAACACAACCACCACCACCAGTCCCAGCAGCAGCAGCACAGGCAGCAGGACCAAGATGTCGAGGGCGGCCAAGCCGCCCAAAGCCAGCAAGGCCTTGCCAAAATTTGCCGGTGTCCGTTCACTTTCCCAGCGTCGCAGCCCAAGTTCGGCGCGCAACTCCTGGGCCAGTCGCTTGGGGTCACCATGCGCGGCCACAGCATCTTCAATGCTTCTGCCAGCCGCTTGAGCGTCCTCAAAATAGGACCGATAGTCCTCAATGATTTCATCAGCTTCCGGCGTTGGAATGTCACCCAACTCACGGCGCAAGGCCTGAAGAAAAAGATCACTGTTCATTCGCCCACTCCGAGAAATTCGTTGACGGCTGCCGTGAAGCTGATCCAGTCGCGTTTCTGAGTTTGAAACACCTGCCGGCCGAGCTCCGTCAGCCGGTAGTATTTGCGGGAAGGGCCGCTATTGGTTTCGACCAGATGGGACTTGACCAACCCATCCTTCTGCATGCGGCGCATCAGCGGATAGATGGTGCTTTCACCCATGCCGACTGCGCCTGAAAGTGTGCTGCAGATGTCATAGGCATAGCTCTCCTTGCGTGCCAGCAGCGCCAGGACGCAGAGCTCCAGGACGCCCTTTTTCAGCTGGATCTGGGTGGAATCGGATATGGTTTGCTTCTCGCTCATTAGAGTAACCTATATTGCAAGCTACCCTGCAATGCAAGTAAGCTGTTGAACCTCACGGCTTGGCACTTGGCGCTTGCAGATTGGGGCATATCGGTTCGATGCCCGGTTGCACAGTTTGTCATTTGAAAATGGGGCTTTGGTAGGGTTTGCACGTTTCATATGCGGAGCGTTAATCGCGATCATCAGCACCTCGGCCTTCCGGCTCCTGCCACAATCTGTCAGCATCCCATGCTACACTCTTGCGTCGCCATTTTACCCCGGAGTCCGTCTTGTCCCGCGCCGCCCGTCTTCTTGATCTGTTGCAAGTCTTCCGTCGCTATAAACATCCGGTCAGCGGGGCGGCGTTGGCGGATGAGTTGGGGGTGTCGCTTCGCACCATCTACCGCGACATCGAGGCGCTGAAAGCCCAAGGCGCGGCGATTGACGGGGAGGCGGGGGTTGGGTTTGTGCTCAAGCCCGGTTTCATGCTGCCGCCGCTGATGTTTTCCGAGGACGAGATCGAGGCACTGGTGCTCGGCTCGCGCTGGGTAGCCGAGCGCGCTGACCAGCCGCTGGGGGCTGCGGCGCGCAATGCGCTCACCAAGATCGCCGCCGTGCTGCCGCCGGATCTGAAAGCCGGACTCGATGAGTCGACCCTGATCGTCGGCCCCGGCGCGCCGCTTGCCGCCGGCGAGAGCGAGCTGCCTGCCATCCGCGACGCCATTCGACGGCAACGCAAGCTCACGATCTCCTATGCCGATGCCAACGGAGCCTGCACCGACCGGGTGATCTGGCCGATCGCTCTGGCGTTTTTCGACCAGGCCCGCGTGATCGTCGCCTGGTGTGAATTGCGCAATGATTTCCGCCATTTCCGAGCCGACCGGATCCTTGGCCTGACGGTGGAGAGCAATGGCTATCCGCAGCGGCGCGCGGTGCTGATGAAGCAATGGCAGGAGAAGGAGGGCGCGCATCTGAGGAAGCGCCGGGAGTAAAGTGGTATTTAATACTGACAAAATCTGACAGCACTAAATTGTAGTCTTTCCGGGTGGCCAAGAGGTCATCGCACTAAAGAATTGACGGAGAGACAAGATGATGAATTTCGATTTCGTGCTGCTGCATGTGGCCAACCCGCAGGCCAGTGCCGACTTCTATTCCGGACTGCTCGACAAGCCAGTGGTGGAAGCCAGCCCCGGTTTTGCCATGCTGCCACTCAACGACACGGTGATGCTCGGGCTTTGGCAGGCGGAAGCGGCTGCGCCGGGCGGGCAGGGAAAGCCGGGCGCCAGCGAAGTGTCGTTTGATGTCAAGGACAAGGCCAAGCTGGATGGCTTGCACAAGGATTGGCACGCCCGGGGCATTCCGGTGCTTGTCGAGCCGATGGAGCTGCCGTTCGGTCGCACCTTTGTCGCCGCCGACCCCGACGGTCACCGGATCCGGATTGTCGCGACAGACCGGCCAATGCCGAACTGATGAAAAAGCCCTGCCCGGGACAGGGATCCGGGCAGGGCATCTTGCTGGAGGAGGAGGTCAGCAGGTGGTTTTCGTAAAGATCAGAAGCTGGAGCGGCGGGCAAACGGGGCAGCCTCACGGCCGCGCGTCAGGTCCGAAGGGCGGGCGCGGACAGCAATGGCTTCGCGCATGGCACCCAGCACCAGGCCGCTGAAGAGAGCCGCGATTGTGAAGGCGAGGATCGCGAGAGCATATGTCATGTCGATGTCCTTTCGTCCGTTTCAGTTCGGATGATGCCATTCAAGCAAAGTCAGTCTGAACGGAAGCTGAACGGGCGAAAGGCCGGTTGGAACAAGCCGCCAACCGGTGGATGACGGATCGATGTGCTTAGAAAAGGTGCACCGCACCGGGAACTGCAAGGCCGAAGTCCGGCCCGCCGGGGCGCGGCGCGGGCAGGGTTTCGAACATCGCATGGATTTCCTGATCGCTGGTGCCGTCTTCGATCTGGGTGCTCCAGACCCGGAACGAGGAGAGTTGATAGGCACCGAACGAGGTGATCATCGCCACATCCGATGCGTCCGAGCCACGGACCATCAGGATCCGCCCGATGCGGGGTACGTTGTAGCGCGCATCCACCGTATGCCAGCTGCCGCCGAGAAACACCTCGAACCAGGCGCAGAAATCATCAAACCCTGAATCGGGAACGCCGATGTCGCCGAGATAGCCGCTGGCATAGCGCGCGGGAATGTTCATCGCGCGGCAAAGGCTTACGCTTAAATGCGCGAAGTCACGGCAGACGCCGGATTTCTCCTCGAGCACATCCCGGGCGGTCTTGTCGGGACGGCCGAACTTGTAGCCGAAGGTGACATGGTTGTGCACGAAGTTGCAGATCGCCTGCACACGCGGCCAGCCTTCCTGGGTGGTGCCGAAATTTGCCCAGGCGAAATTGCCCAGGCTGTCGGAATCGCAATAGCGGCTGGCGGTGAGGAAGGTCAGCGTGTCGCTGGGCAGATCCTCGATCCGGTGCTGGATCGCGAAACTGGGGACATGATCGGGCAAGCCGCTGACCTCGGCAGCGCAGTCGGACCAAAAGGTCGTTCGTCCCGGATCAGCAACGGCGCGCGATATCCTGTTGCCGTATCTGTCGACATAGGAGGTTATCGGGGTCATTGAGGTGGATCGGACATAGTCCGCCCCGATCAGCCGTCCGTTGAACTCCGTGTGGGTCGACAGTGCGAGCAGCATCGGCACCGGCGCCGGACAGTCGACCATGATTTCGAAACCGAACCTGATAAGCATGCACCTGCCTTGTGTTGGGGAATGAAACAACCTGCAGAGGCAGCTGGATCGCCGCTGACAAGTCTCGAAAACGGCTGCGCCGGCCTCAATGCGCAAGGCATGCGCTGTTCTGCTGCGGCATACGTGCTTGAGTATTGCACGTCCTTGGGCGCTGATGCAGGAATTATCGCAACCGCGACCGTGATTTGTCTTCTGGTGCCGGTTTGTCCGTTCCGTGGCGGATGATTGCGGCGCCTGCGCCTTGCATAAACCGCAATTGTGGCGCATTGATCAGACGTTCGCACCCAAGCGCGCTGCTGCCTTGTCGATCCGCAGCTACCAGACCTTCCGCTTGTTCCTCGACCATGCATCCAGAAATGGCGTTTGACGCCAGGGCGTGGGCATCTCTAAGGCAGGCAAAGGACTGACGTTATGGCGAGAAGCATCTTCACCAAGGGTCAACGGGTTTCACTCCAATCCAGAGTGGGGCTTTCGCCGCGCACGCCGACAGAGTTTACGATCGAGTTGCGGTTGCCGGACAACAGCGGCAAGCCGCAATACCGGATCCGCAATGAAGAACACGGCCATGAGCGTGTGGAGCAGGGCAGCAATCTCGAACTGATCGCGCCGGGCGTCGACGAGTAGCCCACACCTCAAGCCCCGCTGACATCGTATCCCGACGCATGCGGCGCCGGGTGCTAAACCATCCCACATAAGCTGAGCTTCGATCTGTTTTGGTCGATGCGGCAGATACTGCCGAGGAAAAGACATGGCAAAAGGTCAAATGCGATCCAACCGGGAAGTCCGCAAACCCAAGAAGGACAAGACAGCGGCAAAGGCTCTCGTGGAGCCCGGTTCAGCGGTCAAGCAACTCGAAACCAGTCCGTTTCCGAAGAAGGTCAAGAAATGAGATCATGTCTCCCTGTCCGATTGCGATCCGCCCCATGATCGCGTTCCCGAACGAAATGCGCAGCTTCGACGAAGAGGCCGGAACCTTCCGGTTTTCGGGCTATGATGGCGTCATGGAAGTGCGCTTTGTGCTTGAAGCGCCTGCACTTGAACGTCTTGCGGGGCTCTCGCGGTCTGCGGAAACGGCCTATCTTGAGGCCTTCGACCGCAACCGGAAGCAGATCCAGGCCGTTGCGCTCAAGGCTTACCAGAGAACCCATAAATCCCTGATCCGGCTGACAACCGCTGATTTTTAGCAAACAGACCGCGATTTCAGGGCGGGAAGGGCCCTGGTGTTGCGAGTGTTTTGCGCTCGGCGGTAACAGTTGGAAGCAATCATCCCTTGATGCGTTCCGTCTTGCGTGACAAAACGCGAGGCAAAGGGAAGATTGCGATGCGCACAGCGTTTTATCCGGGGTCCTTCGACCCGATGACCAACGGTCACATCGATGTTCTTGAGCAGGCGCTGGCGCTGTGCGATGAGCTGGTCATCGGCATCGGCGTGCATCCGGGCAAGGCGCCGATGTTCTCCTTCGACGAACGCGCCAGCATGATCTCGCATGTGGTGCAGTCTTTGTTTCCTGAACGTTCTGAAACGGTTACCGTCGTTTCCTTCGACGGGCTGGTGGTCGAGGCAGCGCGCCAGGCCGGTGCCACAGTACTGGTTCGCGGGCTTCGCGACGGCACCGATCTCGACTACGAGATGCAGATGGCGGGCATGAACCGCGCCATGGCGCCCGGGATCACCACCGTGTTCACGCCGGCGTTCCCCGAAACCCGCCATATCACCGCCACGCTTGTGCGTCAGATCGCCAAGATGGGCGGCGATGTCGGTCCGTTTGTGCCGGAACTGGTGCAAAAGGCGCTTGCCGCGCGTGTCGCCGGGACCTGATTTCTCATCAGTCCGATGGACTTTGTCGCAGTATGTACCACATACAGGCCTTCAACATCACAAGCTGGCAGCGGATCAGCTGGCCTCACGCCACGGCGTTGCAAAGCGCCCGGCAGTATGTCAAACGGATGCCGCCGCACCGGATTGGTCCGGCAGCCCTTCATTTCCCGGAGCTCTCATGCCTTCGTTTCGTTTTATTCCCGCCGCAGTTCTCGCTCTCTCTCTGGCGTTTCCCGGCCTGGCCTCGGCGGCCGAGCTGCTGACGATTACGCTCAAGACCGGTGATGTCGTCATCGAACTCGCCGATGACGTGGCCCCGCAGCATGCCGCGCGGCTCAAGGCGCTGGCCGATGCAGGCGAATATGACAATGTTGCCTTTCACCGGGTGATCGAGGGCTTCATGGCCCAGACCGGCGATGTTGAATTCGGCGACATGGAAGATGGCTTCACACCCCGTCGCGCAGGCATGGGCGGTTCCTCGCAGCCGGATCTGCCAGCCGAATTCTCCGACAAGCCGTTCGTGCGCGGCACGGTGGGCATGGCGCGCTCGCAGAACCCCAATTCCGCCAATTCGCAGTTCTTCATCATGTTTGCCGATGGCGATTTTCTCAATGGTCAGTACACCGTTGTGGGAACCGTGGTCGAGGGCATGGAGCATGTTGACCAGATCAAGCGCGGCAACCCCAACACCAACGGCTCGGTGACCGACCCCGATCGCATGATCAAGGTCCGCTCCGGCGGCTGACGACACATTCCAATCTGAAAAACAGGAGACACCCCATGGCGGAGATCAAGGATCCCGAAAACACGCTCATCATGGAAACCACGCAAGGCACTGTAACCATCGAGTTGCTGCCTGATCTTGCGCCAGATCACGTCGCGCGGATCAAGGAACTGGCCCGCGAAGGCGCCTATGACGGCGTGGTGTTTCACCGCGTGATCGAAGGCTTCATGGCGCAGACCGGCGACGTCAAGTTCGGCAAGTCCGACGGCGTATCCTTTGACCCGCGCCGCGCCGGCATGGGTGGCTCGGACAAGCCCAACCTGAAGGCCGAGTTCTCCAACATGAACCACGCCCGCGGCACCTGCTCGATGGCCCGTGCACAGGACCCGAATTCGGCCAATTCGCAGTTCTTCATCTGCTTTGACGACGCCGGCTTCCTCAACCGTCAATACACGGTCTGGGGCCAGGTGATGGAAGGCATGGACAATGTCGACAAGATCAAGCGCGGCGAGCCTGTGGTTGACCCGGACAAGATTGTCTCGATGAAAGTTGCGGCTGACGCCAAGGCCTAATTCACCGATACGCGCGGGGTTTCGAAGGCTTGAGGCCACCTCGATCCCGCGCGTTTTTTATGGGGCGCATTCATGCGCGTTGATCTTTTCGATTTCGATCTGCCCGACGACAGCATCGCGCTCAGGCCTGCCAGCCCGCGTGACAGTGCAAAGATGCTGTGTGTTGCTCCGGATGGTGCGTTGTCAGACGCCATTGTGCGCGATCTCGCAGCCCAGCTTCGGCCCGGTGACGCGCTGGTGTTCAACGACACACGCGTGATCCCGGCGCAGCTCGAAGGTTTCCGGATTCGCGGTGATAATCAGATCCGTGTTTCCGCAACGCTGCACATGCGTTCGGGCGCGGACCGCTGGAAGGCGTTTGTGCGTCCGGGCAAGCGGATCAAGCAAGGTGACCGGCTGCATTTTGGCGGCGATGGTTCGGCCTGCCTGCAGGGCGTGCTTGATGCGACTGCGGGCGAGCGCGGCGAGGGTGGCGAGATCGAGCTGATCTTTGATCTCTCCGGTCCGGCGCTGGACGAGGCTATCATGGCCACCGGGCACATTCCGCTGCCGCCCTACATCGCCTCCAAACGTGGCGAGGACGAGCAGGATCGCAAGGACTACCAGACCATCTATGCCCGCGAGGACGGCGCCGTCGCAGCCCCCACCGCAGGGCTGCATTTCACCGACGCGCTGTTTGCCAAGCTTGATGCGCGCGGCATTGCCCGGCACTTCGTCACGCTGCATGTGGGGGCGGGCACCTTCCTGCCCGTCAAAGCCGATGACACCACCGAGCACAGGATGCATTCGGAAATCGGCCATGTCAGCGCCGAGACCGCTGCCGCGCTCAACCAGGTCCGGGCCAGTGGCGGGCGCATCGTCTCGGTCGGCACCACCTCGCTCAGGCTGCTCGAAAGTGCGACTGATGAAAACGGCACGATCCAGCCCTGGTCCGGCCCGACCGACATCTTCATCACGCCCGGCTACCGGTTTCGCGCCGTCGACGTGCTGATGACCAATTTCCATCTGCCGCGCTCGACGCTGTTCATGCTGGTCTCGGCCTTTTGCGGGCTGGAGACCATGCGCGCCGCTTATGACCACGCGATTGAGACCGGCTACCGCTTCTATTCCTATGGCGATTCCAGCCTGTTGTTCCGGAGCGACCAGCGATGACTGACACCTTCCAGTTCAAGCTCAAGGCCACCGACAGCAAGGCGCGGCGCGGCGAGATCTCGATGCCGCGCGGCACGATCCGCACGCCGGCCTTCATGCCCGTGGGCACCGGCGGCACGGTCAAGGCCATGTATATGGACCAGGTGCGCGATCTGGGCGCCGACATCATTCTGGGCAACACCTATCACCTGATGCTCAGGCCCGGCGCCGAGCGTGTGGCGCGGCTTGGCGGCCTGCATCATTTTGCCCGCTGGGACGGCCCGATCCTGACCGATTCCGGCGGCTTTCAGGTGATGTCGCTGTCCGCACTGCGCAAGATCACCGAGCACGGCGTCACCTTCCAGTCCCATATCGACGGCTCGCGCCACGAGATGAGCCCGGAGCGCTCGATCGAGATCCAGGGCCTGCTCGGTTCCGACATCCAGATGCAGCTCGATGAATGCGTGCGGCTGCCTGCGAGTGAAACCGAAATCGAGCGCGCCATGGAAATGTCGCTGCGCTGGGCCGAGCGCTGCCGCGTGGCCTTCGGCGATCAGCCCGGAAAGGCGATGTTCGGGATTGTCCAGGGCGGCGATATCCCGAAGCTGCGCGAGCGTTCGGCGGCGGGGCTCACCGCGCTTGATCTGAAGGGCTATGCGGTTGGCGGGTTGGCCGTGGGTGAGCCGCAGGAGGTGATGCTCGACATGCTCGAGGTCACCTGTCCGGCGTTGCCAGCTGAAAAGCCGCGCTATCTGATGGGCGTCGGCACGCCTGACGACATTCTCAAATCCGTGGGCCGCGGCATCGACATGTTCGATTGCGTGATGCCGACCCGCGCCGGCCGCCATGGTTTGGCGTTCACCCGCCACGGCAAGATCAACCTCAAGAATGCGCGCCACGCCGAAGATCACCGGCCGCTCGACGAGAAGAGTTCCTGCCCGGCGGCGCGCGACTATTCCCGCGCCTATCTGCACCACCTGGTGCGCTCCAACGAGATCCTGGGCATGATGCTGATCACCTGGAACAATCTGGCCTACTATCAGGACCTGATGTCAGGGATCCGTAGCGCGATCGAGGCGCAGACATTCGAGGCGTTTTCAGCCCAAACACAAGAGCGCTGGGCCAGAGGCGATATCGCGCCGTTGGGGTAGGGTGCTTGAGGCAGTGCCTCCACACTCTGTGTCATCCCGGCCTCTGAGCCAGACAAGCGCAGCATGACGAATTCAGGAGACTCCGCAGACGCCCTCAATCCGCGTCGAGCGTCTTCTCGCAATGCGATGGACCGCCATTGGTGCCGGGGCGGTCGGCCAGCGCGCGGATTGTCCGGATGGTGTAATCCTTGTTGACCGTCAGCTCCACACGGCACGAGCGACCACCGGTAAAGCCGCCGCGCCAGGTGTTGATGGTGGTGCCGCCCGGGCCGCTACGGTCCGAATTGGGCGGCCCGAAGGCCGCAAAGAACTCACCCGCCGACTTCCCGTTCCACCGCTCCTGCAGCGGATTTGATGGTGTCGATGTGGTGGTGCAGGCGGAAAGAACAACGGCAAAAGCTGACAAGACTGCAAGGCGGTAGCGCATGGTTGACAGTACTCCGGGGGCGTGCGTGATCGCAAAGTGCACCGGCCACGGGCCGCTGCTGACCGGTCATAGCGGATTCGGGGCGACGGGAAAATGGGGGTGGGAGACCCCGGACACTCTTCGTAGATATTTGGCCAAGAATACGGTTTTCGCCGCCGTCGGTGGTCCGCCTGTAAGCCACTAAAAGCCCGCTGTAGCGATCCGCCTGCACGGTTAAAGGGTTTGGCAAGCCAGTCAATGGCTCATGCTACTGGTGATCTATCTTGATGCGATCGAAAATCAGATTGTGCTCTCTGCCGCCACCCACCATTCAGTATATGTGAACCCTGTACAGGGTAGATGGTTGCCCGCTACTCAATCAAATCGCGTACCGTCTGGATCAGGATTGCATCCGTGAATGGCTTTCTGAGTGTTGCGTCAACTGCCGTCGATCTGGCAGACTCAAGAGGATCGTACAAAAAATGCTCACTTTGCGTTGCGCCTGTCACGGCGATTGTTTTCGCAAAATGGAGTTTTTTTCCCAATTTCTTTTTGTAGACAAGAGACAGGAAGGTGAGCCCTCCCTCCTTCTTGAGGTTTCCTGCTCCATCGCGCAAAAACATGTCAACGATGATCACCTTGTATTCCGTCTGCTCGCACAAGGTTAGGGCAGCCGAGACGTTGTCGACGCAGTCAACCGCGTATCCCTCTTTCTCAAGGGCAGTCTGCCATTGATCCGAGAGGGTCAGATCATCCTCGAGGATGAGAACATTGGGCATGTCTTTTGAAGCCATAGTTAGGGTTGTAAGGGTCTAGATTTCGTCGTTGGACTTCAGATATTCCTCCAGCGTATCCCTGCGGACAGGTTTTTGAAAAACTTTTGCATCGGCAAATTTCTCGGGCATCTGTGCTCCGCTCCCATATCCGGTGCAAAATGCGAAGGGGATATTATGTTCCGTTAGAATTTCCGCGACAGCAAAACTCATCTCACCTCGCAGGTTAATGTCAAGAAGACAGAAGTCGTACGGGTTTTTTTCAATCAGATTTATCGCGGCCCCCGGTGTTGCCGCATTGTCAATCTTGACGGAACCAAGCTCAGACAAAAGCTCTCCCATTTCAGTTGCCAGCAAATAACTATCTTCCACAATCAGCACCCTTTTTCGATCAACAGATTTTTTGGTGGAGGGTTCGATAGTCTGATCCGGGGTGAGTTGTTCCGTATCGGCGACAAAAAGGCGCGCCGGTAATTTGTAGACGGCGTGTAATCCATCCTTGGCAAAATCGAGTTCTGCAGTTCCATTGAATTCGTAGGGAAAGCCTTTTTCCAGCAGCGTAAGTCCAAATCCCCTATGATCAGGAACGGTTACCTCGGGGCCGCCAGTCTCTTGCCAGTCAAGTGTGACTTCACTTTCATTGTGTGAGATGTGCAGTTTCACCAAGCCCTGCGGCCGGGATAAGGCCCCGTGTTTCACCGCATTGGAAACCAGCTCGTGAATCACGAGAGCAGACATGGATGCCGCTTCAAGTGTGACCTGGATGTCTTTTCCGGTGATCGCCTTGCCCAGTCTCTCTTCATCCATGTAGGGAGATAGCTCAATTCTCACAATCTGGGTCAGCGACAAAGCTTGCATATTGTCCCTGGTCAACAGGTCGTGTGCATTTGAGAGAGCAAGAATCCGGTGCTCAAGCGCAGACGCAAAGTCATCAAGATCATCGGCAGAGGCTTTGGATTGCCTTGCAACCGAACGGACAAGTGCGAGAATATTGCGTACACGGTGATTGAGCTCGTGGACCACAAGTCCGAGATTCTGTCTTTGATCGCTCAACTCGAGAGATGTCGCGAAACTCTCCCGCAAAGAGCTCTGCATCGATTGCGCAGAAAGCAAATCAGCGGGAGTCCACTCGTCACTCCGATGTCCCGAGCTGTCCATGTATTTTTCAAATGACTTGCGGGGAGACAGGCGCGCTTCATTGCCAACATTTGTCAGGTCCTTGTCCGGAGCGCCGGCCCAGGCAACGGTTCGCTCAATAGGTCTGCGGGCAAAGACCAGACGTATTTTGGGCTGCTCGGATATCTTGATAATCAAGGCGCCGGCAATGTGTTGCGCTTCCCCGTTGCACAACCGGTCCATGGGATCGTCAAAATGGACAATGGTGTCCTCCTGGGCTTCCGCGTACGCATTCACGCCGATAGCAAAGGCGGGGGCTTCAAGCAGGCCAATTCCCCATGCAGCGCCATCGTAAAACACCGCGCACCCATCATTAGGTATCATTTTCTCAGCGACAGGCAGGAGAACCTCACCATATTCTTTGGCGGGGTCTTTTGGCTCCTGTACCGCAACAATACGCGTACCGACCTCCAGAACCTCCTTTTTCATTGAATCAATGAGGTTCTGCAAGGCGCGGTTAATAGAGAGGTTGATGACTTTGCCTGCCAATTCGCACGCCGATAGTATGTCGGGGTTTACCGTGACCGGCGCATTGTGATGGCAGGCGATCAATCCCCAGAGTTTCCCATCGACAACGATCGGCAAAGTCATTGTGCCCCGTACACCCATATTGGACAGATATTCGAGATGGATAGGTGAAGGTCCGCGCAATATGGCGAGGGACATGTCCAGCGTGGCGGCTTTTGCAGCCTCCTTCGAGATCAATGGAACAGGTGCTTCCTCGATATCCAGGAGCACTCGAATTGGAGTGCGGGCATATAAAGCTCGCGCCTGTTTCGGGATATCCCATGCTGGATACCGAAGCCCCAGAAACGAGTCCGCCAGCTCGGATCGCTCTTCGTTTACAACTTCTCCAGCTCCATCTGGAAGAAAGCGGTAAAACATAACGCGGTCAAACCTGTTGACCTCCCTTACGGATCGCACTGCAACAGCTAGAATATCCTCCAATCGACTTTTGTTGACCAGATTATTTGCGAGCGCCTGGACCGATCTGAGTGCATTGTTGGTGCTCGTCGCAACCGGCAGAAACTCAAGGAGAAAAACGTCGTCTGTTCGGTGGAGGCTGATATCGAACGTCGAGTCTGAAAACTCAACGATCCCGACATATTCGCGCTGCTCAAAGGAGGAGTTATACCCCAGCTTGTTCCGGATTTCGTGCATGAGGTCCGGGCCCAGAAGGCTCTCGAGTGGCTGGTCCAGCAACCCGGAGACCTCCCGGCCAACGATGTGGCCGGCGTTTTCGGAGACAACTTCCATCTTCTCGGTACCAATACCGCAGGCTATCAAGAAGCCGAACGGCTGGATCGTGCCGGGAATATGGATCGGTTCGCGATCACAGTTTTCCAGTGCGTTCTGATCAACTCGAAATGGTGTCATGCTCTCCACGATGTCTCTCGATAATTTCGGCGAGGTGGTCGAACGTCTTTATGGCCCCGTTTACAGTCGATTGCGCATCCAACGTCTGCGAACGTAAAGTCTCGACAAAGCATTTCCAGCCACTGTCTGGATTGTTCGTCATGTAACCGAGATAGTCTGCAGGAATATCCGGTCCCAAGGATGCGATGACCGTTTTCCTGAGTAAGTGAGCGCCGAGAGATGATCCGATCACCACATACCTTGCACCCCAGGCTTCATCGTTTTCCAGTGACAGTATAGCTGGGGTGCTGCGTCGATACTTCCCGGTGTTCTCACCATTCATTTTCTCAAGATCAGTCGAGATTGAATCCAGTATTTTGGTTCTGGTAACAGACCAGGAGATATCGATGTCCGGGTCCCGATTCGACACTATCAGGCTCTGATAGAAATCTCGCATGATCACCAGATGCAACACGTAGCCGGATAAGGTTGAAACCGGCGCAAGATAGGTGAGCCTATCCTCAACTGCGATGTGGTGAGGCGTTGTTTTGTCACGCAGGAAAACACGAATATCTTCAGTCTGGACCAAAAAACACTGTCTCCGCTTCGGTTCAAAGCAATCAGCTGCCGAACGTCAGGGCAACCTTCCATGATGATATATGTATTTGAGAATTATATAAATAATAATGACGAAAAGTGGCTCGTCTGACGTCAAAGTCAACAGGAAACATTAATGTTGTACTTCGCTGCTGTTCGATATTTTCGCAGTGCCATGAGCAATTCCTGAGAAGACTCTATCAGGTTGGTCGCATTCACCGTCTGCCGCAGCAAAATGTGCGGCAAGGTTTCGGCATGTCTGACGTCTGGGCGGCGCCGAAGCTGCTTCGGATCTGGCCCGTTGTCAATGCGCGGCCCGTTCAGGTGATCGGCGCTGCGGCTTTGATCATCTGCACGCCATTGATCTTGAAGCTGCCATCGGGCTGGCGCTCAAGCGAATAGAGCGCAGTCCAGTCGTGGCCATCCGGCCCCTGGATCAGCACCTCTTGGATCAGACCGGAGCCATCCGGGGCTAGCTTCGAGCGGCCAAAGGCGAAGTTTCCAGGGCGGTAGACCGGCTGATAGCCACGCTTGACCATGTCGAAGAAGCGACTTTCATCGGGATACATGCGCTTGATGGATGGGGCGGCAAAAGAATAGGCGGTTGCCATGTCGTCGGCCAGAAAGGCCTGGATTTGGCTCTCGATGATCGACTGTGCGGCGGCTGCATCATCGGCGCGGACCGGGGAGAGTGAGAGGATCAGAAGTGCCGTTGCTGTGGCAACAAGATGGGCGATGCTCTGTCTGGGTTTGATACGGGTGCGTGTGATCATGATCTGGCCTCCATATGTCTGACATAGGACGGTCGAGGCGGATGGAAAGCTCTGCACCGGGATCAAACGCAAACGCGTTTCATGCAATACATGAGTATAGACTAAAATGCCGAGTCATTACATTCGGTTATGAGGATTATATAATATTGATTCCGCGCCCCCGCGCTGGCGCTATGGCGCAATCATCACCTTGCCGTCCCCGAGCTTCAGCGCGTCGGGCAGTTGTTGCATGGCGTCGGCGAGCTTTACGGTCGCCACCACTTCGGTCTTCCATCCACCCGAGATGAAACGGTTCTGCACGCCGCGCAAGGTCCTGAGCTTGTCGATCAGCGATGCGCGCTTGAACCATTTTGCCAGCCAGAATCCCTCGATCTTCTTGTCCATGAAGATCAGCTGGCCGGTCTCGGGAATGGTCGGCGGAGCCGTGTCGAGCTTGCCATAGATCACCCAGCGGGCGCGGGCCGGCATGGCGGTGAAAATTCCTGCGGCGCGCTGACCGGCCACCGCATCGAGCAGCACCCGCGGTTTCTCGCTCTTGCACAGGTCCGCAAGCCGGGTCTCGAAATCCGGATCGGTTTCGATCAGTACATGGGCCGCGCCAAGGCTTTCGAGATGGGCGGCCTGGCTCTGTTTGCGGATCACTGCGATCATGCTGTAGCCATGGTCGCGCGCCAGCCCCGCCATCAGTTTGCCCAGCTGCGAGAAGGCGGCTGTGAAGATGAAGCTTTTTGATCCCGACTGGCGAACGATGTCGAACATGGTCCAGGCGGTCACCGGATTGACCACATGGCCTGCCGCATCCTCGTCGCGCATAGCAGGTTTCACCACCACACAGGTGGCGGCGGACACTGCGATATATTCCGCCCAGGCACCGGAACCAGCGGCCCCGCCGACAAAGGCCACCCGCTTGCCCTTGAGAAAGCGCGCATAAAGCCCATTGCCATCGACCACATCACCAACGCCCTCAAACCCCGCGGCAGCGCCCTTGACGCGCGGCTGGCCGTATTCGCCCTTGATGAAATAGAGATCGGACGGATTGACCGAGGCCATCCGCACCTTGATCAGCACTTCGCCGGGTCCGGGCCTGGGGACGGGCAGGGCGCCATAGTCGAGATAGGGCTCGAGGCTGTCGATATCCGAGCCGGTGCGCGGCGCATTGCTGAAGCCGTCCTGTTTGAGCACGAGCGCGTTCATGGTGGTTGGCAGGGTCATGTGCGGTCCTCAGGGGATCAGGATGGTCTTGCCGACCGCACCGCGATCGAGAATGCGCTGCAATGCATCGGCGGCTTCTGCGAGCGGTCTGCGTACGTCGATCCGCGGCTTGATCAGGCCGCTCGAATGCCAGGCGAAGAGCTCGCGGTTGTTGGCGGCATAGGCCTTGGGTTCAAGCGCCACGAAATTGCCCCAGAACACACCGACCAGTGAAAATTCCTTGAGCAGCGCCAGATTGACCGCGAGCTTTGGGATCTCGCCCGAGGCGAAACCGACCACCAGCAGCCGCCCGTTGCGCGCCATGGCGCGGGCCGCCACCTCGAAGGCAGGTCCGCCGACCGGGTCATAGGCGACATCCACTCCGTGGCCGCCGGTCTCGGCTTTGAGCGCTTCGCGCAAGCCGTCATAGGGCAGGGCAACATCTGCGCCGGCCTGCAGACAGGCGTTGCGTTTCTCATCGGTGGAGGCCACCGCAATCACCCGCGTGCCGATGGCTTTGCCGATCGATATTGCCGCCAGGCCTGTGGAGCCCGCGCCGCCAAGCACCAGCAATGTTTCACTTTTTTTCAGTTGCGCACGCTGACGCAAAGCGTGATGCGACGTGCCCCAGGCGCACATCAGCGCGCAGGCGTCGTCATAGTCCATCCGGTCTGGTAGGACGAAAACGCGGCTTTGAGGCGCGAGGACCTTCTGCGCATAGGCTCCGCGGTCAATCATCGCGACGACGCGGTCGCCGGGCTTGAGGCCGGTGACACCGGCACCGACACTCTCGATCCGGCCGGCGGCCTCCATGCCCGGAATGAACGGCGTCTCGGGCTTCATCTGGTAGAGCCCCTGCACCAGAAGCCCGTCGGGATAATTGACGCCGGTCGCCTCGGCGCTGATCACCACTTCGCCATCGCCCGGTATTGGGTCCGGCATGTCGCGATACTCGAGATTGGACACGGGCCCGTAGTCCGGGCAAACCATTGCTTTCATAGCGGGTTCACACCTTTTCCTGGGTGTAGCGCTTGAGCTCGTTGCGCGCGACCTGTCGGCGGTGGACGGCATCGGGGCCATCGGCGAGGCGCAGCGTGCGCAGATGCGTCCACATCCGGGCTAGCGGCGTGTCCTGGGAAATACCCTGTCCGCCGAACATCTGCACCGCCTCGTCGGTCACCTTGAGCGCAACTCGCGGGGCCACCACTTTGATCTGGCTGATGAAGGGGGCTGCGGCGCGGGCATCGCCTTGATCCATCATCCAGGCCGCCTTGAGGCACAGAAGTCGCGCCATCTCGATCTCCATCCGGCATTCGGCGATGATGTCGTAATTGGCGCCAAGCTGCGCCAGCTTCTTGCCGAAGGCTTCGCGCTCGAGGGCCCGCTTGCACATCAGTTCGAGCGCCATTTCGGACTGGCCGATGGCGCGCATGCAGTGGTGAATACGGCCCGGCCCGAGGCGTCCCTGGGCGATCTCGAAGCCCTTGCCTTCGCCCACGAGCAGATTGCTTGCAGGCACCCGAACATCGGTGAATCTGATGTGGAAATGGCCATGTGGCGCGTCGTCTTGGCCATAGACCTGCATGGGGCGCAGCTTTTCGATCCCGGCCGTGTCAGCGGGGACCAGGATCATCGAATGGCGGGCGTGTTTGGGGGTGCTTTCATCGCCGGTTCGCACCATCACGATATAGATCTTGCAGCGCGGATCTCCGGTGCCCGAGGCCCACCATTTTTCGCCGTTGAGTACATAGGAATCGCCGTCGCGGACACAGCTCATGGAAATGTTTGTGGCGTCGGAGGAGGCCATGTCCGGCTCGGTCATCAGATAGGCGGAGCGGATCTTGCCCTCCAGCAGCGGCTCGAGCCATTGCGCCTGGTGCTCCGGCGTTCCGTAGCGGCCGAAAACCTCCATGTTACCGGTGTCGGGTGCCGAGCAGTTGAAGGTCTCGGCACCGAGATGCGCCTTGCCCATTTCTTCGGCCAGATAGGCATATTCGACTGTGGTCAGACCGTTCCCGGCATGGGTGCGCCAGAGGTTCCACAGCCCGCGCTCGCGCGCCTTGGCCTTGAGGCCTTCGAGAATTTCGGTCTGCCGCGTGGTGTAGCTCCAGCGGTCGCCCTGAGATCCCACCTGGGCCAGAAATTCCTCGTCGAGCGGCATGATCTCGTTGCGCACCATGTCGCGTACGGCTTCCAGCAGAGGCTTGAGATGGCTCGAAATGCCCAGGTCCATTGCACTCGTGTCTGTCAAAATGATCTCCTCCTCCTGTTGTGCACTGCGGGGTGTGGCAATTGCCGAATCTTCCCTTTACGCACACGTCAATTGTGCGCCATGCTATCTGCCTTGGCTTCGGGCGGCAATCGCTCACGGCCGGATTTGACCCGTCGGCCGAGACCATTCAACAGGGTGGCAATTAAATGCCCGGCGTGACCATTGGGAGGTGGCAAAATGAGTTATCTGGAGAGCCTGTTCTCGCTTGAGGGAAAGGTCGCACTGGTGACCGGAGGGGCAACCGGCATCGGGCGAATGATCGCCACCGGCCTGGCCCAGGCCGGTGCACGGGTGCTGATCGCCTCGCGCAAGGGCGAGGATTGCGCCAGGGTGGCTTCCGATATCAACGCCCTTGGTGGCGCGGGCTCGGTTGAGGGGTTCGCCGGTGATGTGTCAACCGAGGACGGGGTCCTGGCGCTGGCCGCTGAAGTCCGCTCGCGAACCGATGCGCTGCACATTCTGGTCAACAATGCCGGTGTGTCTTGGGGGGCGAGCTACGAGCAGTTCCCGCATGCAGCCTGGGCCAAGGTGATGGGGGTCAATGTGGCGGGACTGTTTACGCTGACCCGCGAGTTGACGCCGCTGATGGTGGATGCGGCCAGCAACGACGATCCGGCGCGGGTGATCAATCTTGGTTCGGTGATGGGGACACAGCCGGTCGCTGATGGCGCCTATTCCTACACTGCCTCGAAAGCCGCTGTACACCATCTGACCAAAACACTTGCCGAGGAACTGGCCGGACGGCGGATTACGGTCAACGCGTTCGCGCCAGGTCCCTTCCAGAGCAAGATGACGGCCTTTGCGACCGCACGTGACGACCAGGTGGAGCGGATCAGCACCGGCGTTCCGCTTGGCCGGATCGGGCAGCCGCACGATGTGGCCGGGGCAGCCATTTACCTGTGCAGCCGGGCCGGTTCCTACATCACCGGGGCGATTGTGCCGATTGATGGCGGATTGTCCGTTCAACACGCGGTCCGGCTGTTCAAGGATGCGTGAAGGCATGCAATAAGCCCATCATCAGGGAGGATACTTGATATGGACGCCGAACCTTTTGACATGGACGCGCTGGCCGACGAATTGCATCAGTTGGTGCCTGGGTTTTCCGGCCTGCACGAGATCGTGAAATTCAACACCGGGCAATCCAACCCGACCTACCGGGTCGAGGCGGACAGTGGCCATTATGTGCTGCGCGCCAAGCCGCCCGGCACGTTGCTCAAATCCGCGCATCAGGTCGACCGCGAATACCGGGTGATGAAGGCGCTGGCGGCTCACGGCGTCCCGGTGCCCAAAGTGCTTGGCCTGTCCCGCGAGCACAGTGCCATCGGCCGGATGTATTTTGTCATGGAGCTGATCGAAGGGCACATCTTCTGGGATCCGGCGTTGCCTGAAATGGCTGCATCCGAGCGCACAGCGATCTATGACAACATGAACCAGGTGCTGGCCACACTTCACAGCGTCGAGCCGGAGGCGGCTGGTCTTGGGGATTTCGGCCGGCCGGGCAATTATTTTGGCCGCCAGATCAGGCGCTGGAGTGAGCAGTATCTTGCCAGCAAGACCGATGAGCTTGCGGATATGGACAGGCTGATGGCCTGGCTCAATGCCAATCTGCCCGAGGATGACGGCCAGGTCTCGGTGGTGCATGGGGACTTCCGGCTCGACAACATGATCTTTGACGGCCACGGCGGCCATGTGCTGGCGCTGATTGACTGGGAACTGTCGACGCTCGGGCATCCGCTGGCGGATCTGGCCTATCAGTGCATGCAGTGGCGGCTGCCGCATGACAGCGGGTTCAGAGGCCTTGGCGGGCTTGACCGTGACCAGTTGGGCATCCCCCAGGAAGCCGATTACGTGGCGCGCTACACCGAGCGCAGTGGCATCAAGGCCGAGAACTGGAGTTTCTGCCTGGCGTTCTCATTCTTTCGCCTCGCTTCGATCCTGCAAGGGGTCTACAAGCGTTCGCTTGACGGCAATGCGTCCAATCCGGAGCGAGCGCGCGAGTATGGCAAGGCGGTGCCGCGCCTGGCTGCGATGGCTGGGGATGTTATCACGGGAAAGGCATGACAATGGCAGATTTCACCGACCGGGTGATCATTTTGAGTGGAGCGACCGGCGGCTTTGGGCAGGAAGCGGCGCGGCTTTTTGCCCGCGCTGGTGCACGCCTTGTGTTGAGTGATCTCGACGCCGATGCGCTTGATGCGCTGGCAACCGAACTTGGCGGCGAGTGCGAGACCTGTGCTGGCGACATCTCAGATCCCGAGCTTTCCGAGCGCCTGGTGGAGCGGGCGCTGTCGCGGTTCGGCAGGCTCGATGTTGCGGTCAACAATGCCGGTGCGGTTCACGATCTGATGTTTTTGCCCCAAACGCCGCTCAATGTGGCGCGCAAGATCATCGATGTCGACCTGATGGGGGTCTTCTTTGCCATGCGGGCGCAGTTGCCAGCCCTGGAAAAACAGTTTCGCGACACGGGTGAAACCAGCGTGATCGTCAATGTCGCCTCGGTCGCGGGGGTGGTCGGGGCGCCCAGGCTTTCGGTCTACGCTGCTGCCAAGCATGGTGTCGTTGGGCTCACCAAATCCGCGGCGATCGAATATGCGCGGCGTGGAGTTCGGGTCAACGCACTCTGCCCGTCTTTTGCGCGCACGGCGATGGTCAATGATTTTCTCGACAAGGCGGGCGATGAGCGGGAGGCTGCCGAGGCCGGGCTGGTTCGCGCGATCCCGATGGGACGGCTTGCCGAGGTCGATGAGGTGATTGCGGGGCTTGCCTTTCTCGCCGATCCGGCCTCGAGTTTCGTCACCGGTCACACCCTGCAAGTGGATGGCGGGCTGTCGGCTGCTTAGGTTGAGAGTTGTTGTTGTGTATAATTGCACAACGGATAAGCATTTCGAGCTGTTGAGCATCAAGAAAAGTCAGTGCATGGTGGACGCCATACACTGATAACGCGGAGGTACGATCATGAACGAACTCACCCATTACATCGGCGGCAAGCATGTCAAAGGACAGTCAGGCCGCTTTGCTGACGTCATGAACCCGGCCACGGGCGAAGTGCAGGCGAAGGTGCCGCTGGCGTCCAGCGATGAGCTGGCCCATGCTGTCGAGGTCGCCGCCAAGGCGCAGGTTGCATGGGGTGCGACCAACCCGCAAAAGCGCGCACGCGTTCTGATGAAGTTCGTCCAGCTGCTGCATCGCGACATGGACAAGCTGGCCGAAGCGCTGTCGCGCGAGCACGGCAAGACCATTCCCGATGCCAAGGGCGATGTGATCCGCGGCCTGGAAGTGGCCGAGTTCTGCTTTGGCGCACCGCATCTGCTCAAGGGGGAGTTCACCGAGGGCGCAGGCCCGGGCATCGACATGTATTCGTTGCGGCAGCCGCTTGGCGTGGTCGCAGGCATCACCCCGTTCAATTTCCCCGCAATGATTCCGATGTGGAAATTCTGTCCGGCGATTGCTGCCGGCAATGCCTTTATCCTCAAGCCGTCCGAGCGCGATCCGTCCGTGCCGTTGATGCTGGCCGAACTGATGACCGAAGCCGGTCTGCCGGATGGCGTTCTCAATGTTGTCAATGGTGACAAGGGCGCGGTCGACGCGATCCTCGATCATCCCGAAATCATGGCCATTGGCTTTGTCGGCTCGACCCCGATTGCGCAGTACATCTATGCGCGCGGTTGTGCCAACGGCAAGCGGGTGCAGTGCTTCGGTGGTGCGAAGAACCACATGATCATCATGCCTGACGCCGATATGGATCAGGCTGTCGATGCGTTGATTGGCGCGGGTTATGGCGCCGCCGGCGAGCGCTGCATGGCGATTTCCGTTGCCGTTCCGGTTGGCGAGAAGACCGCCGATCTCTTGATCGAGAAGCTTGCGCCTCGCGTCGAAGCCCTCAAGATCGGGCCTTACACCGACGGCAATGATGTCGATTTTGGTCCGCTGGTCACCAAGGAGGCCCGCGCCCGTGTGCTCGGCCTGATCAATTCGGGCGTGGACCAGGGTGCGAAGCTGGTGGTCGACGGTCGCAATTTCTCGATGCAGGGCTATGAGGACGGGTATTTCGTCGGTGGCTGCCTGTTCGACAATGTGACCCGTGACATGGACATCTACCAGCAGGAGATTTTCGGTCCTGTGCTCTCTGTCGTGCGTGCACCCACCTATGCCGAAGCGCTGCGCTATCCGATGGAACATGAATACGGCAACGGCACCGCGATCTTCACTCGCGACGGTGATACTGCGCGTGATTTCGTCAGCCGGATCAACATCGGCATGGTCGGCGTCAATGTGCCGATCCCGGTTCCGCTGGCCTATCACACCTTCGGCGGCTGGAAGAAGTCCGGCTTCGGCGACCTCAACCAGCACGGACCGGACGGTTTCCGCTTCTACACCCGCACCAAGACGGTGACGGCACGCTGGCCTTCGGGTATCAAGGAAGGGGCCGAGTTCGTTATCCCCACCATGTGAGGTGGGGATCAGCTTGGTACCTATCCGGAGTGAGGAGGCGGACGGGGCATGGACTTTGAGCTGAACGAGGAACAGCAGGCGATCTTTGACATGGCGCGGGATTTTGGCGCCGAGAAGATCGCTCCCTTTGCAGCCCAATGGGAAAAAGATGAGACAATTCCGCGCGGCGTGCTTGAAGAAGCCGCCGCGCTGGGATTGTCTGCCATTTATGTCCCGGAAGCTGATGGCGGTTCGGGTCTGACCCGGCTCGATGCGACCCTTGTGTTCGAGGCCCTGTCGATGGCGTGCCCATCGGTGGCCTCGTTCCTGTCGATCCACAACATGTGCGCCTGGATGGTCTCCTGCTATGGCTCCGACGAGATCAAGGCGCGGCTGCTGCCCGATCTCGTCACGATGAACAAGATCGCCTCCTACTGCCTGACGGAGCCGGGGTCCGGCTCGGATGCGGCAGCGCTGAGGACCCGGGCCGAGCGTACCAATGAGGGCTACAGGCTCAATGGTGCCAAGGCCTTCATCTCGGGCGGCGGATTTTCCGATCTCTATCTGGTGATGACGCGCACCGGGGCGGATGGCCCCAGGGGTATTTCTGCGGTGATCGTCGAGGACGGGACGCCGGGGCTTTCCTTCGGCGCGCCGGAAAACAAGATGGGCTGGCGCTCGCAGCCGACATCCCAGGTTCAGTTCGATGATTGCGTCATTCCGGCGGACAATCTGCTGGGCGAGGAAGGGGCCGGCTTCCGCTATGCGATGAGCGGGCTTGACGGCGGGCGGCTCAACATTGCCGCCGCGGCGCTGGGTGGCGCGCAAACAGCGCTCGACAAGACGCTCACCTATATGGGCGAGCGCCAGGCTTTCGGAAAACCCATCGATCAGTTCCAGGCGCTGCAGTTCCGCCTTGCCGATATGGAAACGGAACTACAGGCGGCGCGGATTTTCCTCAGGCAGGCGGCGAGCAAGCTCGATCGGAAGGCGCCGGATGCCACCAAATTCTGCGCCATGGCCAAGCGCTTCGTCACCGACACGGCATTTAAGGTCGCCAATGATGCGCTGCAACTGCATGGCGGCTACGGCTATCTGGCCGATTACGGGATCGAGAAGATTGTTCGCGACCTTCGGGTGCACCAGATCCTTGAGGGCACCAACGAGATCATGCGTGTGATCATCTCCCGCGCCCTCATCGCCGAGCGCGCCGCATGAGCATCCGCACACGCAAGACCGGGCGCATCGGTCAGATCACTTTGCAGCGACCGGAAGCTCTGAATGCCGTCAGCCACGACATGGTGCGTGCCATGGATGCGGCCCTTGAAGCCTGGCGCGATGATGACGACGTGGCTTGCGTGCTGATCGATGCGGATGGCAGCAAGGCCTTCTCCGCCGGTGGCGATCTGCAATACATGCATGAAACGGCGTCGAAGGGCGATTTCGAAGCCAGCAGGACGTTCTGGCGCGACGAATACCGGCTCAACGCAAAGATTTCCGCCTACCCCAAACCTTATGTGGCTCTGTGTCAGGGGTTCACCATGGGCGGCGGCGTTGGGGTTGCCTTGCATGGCTCGCACCGGGTTTTGGGTGAAAGCTCGCGGGTTGCGATGCCGGAATGCGCTATCGGGCTGGTCCCTGATGTTGGGGGCACGCATCTGCTGGCCAATTCGCCCGGGCATCTGGGTGAGTATCTCGGTCTCACCGGCTACCGGATGAATGCGTCGGATGCATTGCATGCCGGGTTTGCCGATTTTTTCGTGCCCGAAGCATTGTGGCGTGAACTGGTTGAAGCCTTGATCGAGACCGGTGACACATCGGTCATCCAATCCATGGCCGAAGATCCCGAGGATGGCACGCTGATGGGGGTGCAGGCGCGGGTGGACGCGTGTTTCGGAAAGGACAGTTTGGCCGAAATTATCGCTTCGCTGCCAGATGACGACTGGGGGCAGGCCACTTTGAAAGCGATCCGCGCGGGATCGCCGATATCGGCCAATTGCACACTGGAGCTGGTGCGCCGCGCCCGCCGGGACGGCACCATCGAGGGTGCGCTCAGGCAGGAGTACCGCTTCACCTCGAGAAGCGCCTCCGAGGGCGATTTCATCGAGGGCATCCGTGCGGCGATCATCGACAAGGACAGAAACCCGCGCTGGCAGCACGGATCTGTGGCGGCCGTGAGTGCGAGCGAAGTCGAGGTGATGCTGTCCGAGCCGCCGGGAGGCGATATCATATTCGAACCGGCCTGAAGGCCGGTGTTTGAGGAAACGCAGGGAGGACGCCATGAAAATCGGATTTATCGGATTGGGCAATATGGGTGCGCCGATGGCGACCAATCTGCTCAAGGCGGGGCATCAGGTGACCGGTTTTGATGTGGCCGGCGTCAGCGTCGAAGGGGCGCAAACAGCAACTTCCGCAGCGGAGGCCGCGAGCGGACAGGACGCGGTGATCACCATGCTGCCCGATGGCGCGATCCTGCGCGCGGTCTATGCCGAGATTGTTCCTGCGGGGACGAAGGGCGCGGCGTTCATCGATTGCTCGACGGTCGATGTCGAAAGCGCGCGTGCGGCTCACGACATGGCGACCGCACAGGGGTTGTTGTCGGTGGATGCGCCGGTGTCGGGCGGTGTCGGTGGTGCTTCGGCGGGAACGTTGACGTTTATGGCGGGCGGCAGCGATGAGGCTTTTGCGCTGGCCGCACCGCTGTTCGGGATCATGGGTCAGAAGGCGGTGCATTGCGGCGCAGCCGGGGCAGGCCAGTCGGCCAAGATCTGCAACAACATGCTATTGGGCATCTCGATGATCGGTACATGCGAAGCCTTCGCGCTGGCAGAAAAGCTGGGGCTTTCTGCGCAAAGCCTGTTTGACGTGGTCTCGACCTCGTCAGGCTCCTGCTGGTCGGTCAACACCTATTGTCCGGTGCCGGGAATCGGCCCGCAGAGCCCGGCGGACAATGGCTACAAGCCCGGCTTTGCCGCAGAGCTGATGCTCAAGGATCTCAAGCTCTCGCAGCAGGCGGCTGGCAGTGTGTCGGCGCAGACGCCGATGGGTGCACGGGCGACCAAACTCTATGACGCGTTTGTCTCGGGTGAAGGCAAGGGCCGGGATTTTTCCGCAATGATCGAGAGGTTGAAGTAGGCTCGGTTTTGGCATCCGTCCGGTGCCCGTTTGGCCAGTAGGGTGAAATGCCGATTTTAAGCACAAAGTGAGTGATCATCGCTTGATAGTTACATTTTCAACCTTTTTTATGCCGACCTTCTCGCAGCGCTTGCCCCGAAGGGCTCAAAAGGCCTCGACGGTGAGGTGGAAACCGGTCAGTCTGTGTTTCAGGAGGACATTCATGCTTGAGGGTCAACCCTCGCGACAGGCGCTGCGCTTTGCCGCTGCGCGGATGCACACTGCAGGGCAGGTTCTAGATGAGTGAACGTCTTGTTGTTCTGGGTTCCAAGGGTGGCCCGGCGATCCGTCCGGGCGGGCCGTCTCCGACCGCATCGCTGCTGGAAATCGGCGGTCGGCGGATTGTGATCGACTGTGGGCTTGGCGTTTCGCGCGGTCTGGTCGAGGCGGGAATGGCGCTGCCGGAGCTGGATCTGGTGCTGATCACCCACCTGCACTCCGACCATGTGCTGGAACTCGGACCGCTGATCCATACCGCATGGACCGCCGGGTTGAAAACACCGGTCGAGGTCTGGGGCCCGAAGGGAACACAGGCGGTCTGGGACGGCTTCCTTGCCTCGCTCGCCTATGACATCGATCTTCGCATCGATGATGAGGGCAGACCGGATATCCGCGATCTGGTGCGGGTCCGTGAGTTTGGCGAGGGCGTTTTGATCGACAGCGAAGGCCTGACGATCGAGGCTCTGCGGGTCGACCATCCGCCGGTCACGGATTGCTTTGCGCTCAGGATCACTCATGAGGGCCGGGTGATCGTGTTCTCCGCAGATACTGCCTATTTTCCGCCGCTGGCCGAGTTTGCCAGGGGGGCTGACATTCTGGTGCATGAAGCGATGCATCCAGACGGGGTCGACCGGCTGGTGGCGCGCACCCGCAATGGCGAGCGTTTGAAGGCGCATCTTCTGGCAAGCCACACAATGGCCGCCGATGTCGGGCGGATTGCAACACAGGCACAGGCCGGTCATCTGGTGCTCAACCATCTGGTGCCCGCCGATGATCCACAGATTACTGAAGCCGACTGGACCCGGGAGCTTTCGGCCACCTGGAATGGTCCGCTGACGATAGGGCGCGACGGGCTCAGCCTGCCGTTGCCAGCTTCCAAACCACAAAGGAAATCCGCATGAAACTTGCAACCCTCCGCGATGGCAGCCGTGACGGCCGCCTGGTTGTCGTCTCCCGCGATCTGACCCGCGCCACCGGTGTGCCGCATATTGCCCGCACGCTGCAGGCAGCACTTGATGACTGGGCTCATGTGGCGCCGCGACTTGCCGATGTGGCTGAGATGCTGGAAACCGGCGCGGAGCCGGATGAACGGTTTCACGAGCGTGATGCGCTGTCGCCGCTGCCGCGGGCCTATCAGTGGGCTGATGGCAGTGCTTATGTTAATCACGTTGAGCTGGTGCGCAAGGCGCGCGGCGCCGAAATGCCCGAGAGCTTTTGGCAGGACCCTCTGATGTATCAGGGCGGCTCGGACAGTTTCCTCGCACCGCGCGGGCCGATCCGCATGGCCGATGAAGCCTGGGGCATCGATTTTGAGGGCGAGGTGGGCGTCATCGTCGGCGACGTGCCGATGGGTGCCGATCTCGACACCTGCCGCGCGGCGATCAAACTGGTCATGCTGGTCAATGATGTCAGCCTCAGGGGTCTGATCCCGGGCGAGCTCGCCAAGGGCTTCGGCTTCTTCCAGTCCAAGCCATCCTCTGCGTTCTCGCCGGTCGCGGTGACCCCGGATGAACTGGGAGACGCCTGGGATGGTGGCAAGGTCACGCTGCCGCTTGATGTTGATTACAATGGAGAACCGTTTGGCCGCGCCAATGCCGGGGCGGACATGACATTCGATTTCCCGCAGTTGATTGCCCACGCGGCAAAGACACGACCATTGTGCGCAGGCGCGATCATCGGATCGGGCACCGTTTCCAACAAGGGGCCGGACGGCGATCCGGGCAAGCCGGTGAGCGAGGGCGGTCTGGGCTATTCCTGCATCGCGGAAATCCGGATGATCGAGACGATCAATTCGGGCAAGCCGGCAACGCCCTTCATGCGATTTGGTGACACGGTGCGCATCGAGATGAAGGATGGCGAGGGGCATTCGATTTTTGGTGCGATCGAGCAAACGGTTGAGAAGGTATAGGAACTTGTGCCGCGATGATGGGGAATGAACCATGACAACGCCCGTACTTTACGATTACTGGCGCTCGTCTGCGAGCTATCGGGTGCGCATTGCGCTCAATCTGGCAGGGATTGTCTACAAGCCGGTGGTGATCGACTTGCTTGCGGGCGATCACGGGTCTCCGGAGCATCTTGCGCGCAATCCGCTGGGAAAGGTGCCGGCGCTCGATATTGACGGGTTGATGCTGACCCAATCGCTGGCGATTGTCGAGTATCTGATCGAGACGCGCGGGCTGTCGTTGTTGCCCGATGCACCGGCGGAACGCGCCCGGGTCCGTGCGCTGGCCGATGTCATCGCCATGGACATTCACCCGGTTTGCAATCTCTCGGTCGTCGCCCATGTGATGGAGCTGACCCAGGGCGGAGACGCGGTGCGGGCGGCCTGGATGCAGCGCTTTATCAGCCAGGGGCTGGAAGCCTTCGAAAAGCTGCTCGATCATCCCCAGACCGGCACCTTCTGTCACGGCGACACGCCCGGCCTGGCCGACATTTGCCTGATCCCGCAGCTCTACAATGCCAATCGCTGGGGCGCGGATATCTCGGGATTGTCGCGGATTGCGGCCATTGGTGCCGCCTGTCAGGAACTGCCAGCCTTCGCCAATGCACATCCTGACAAGTGCAAGGGTTCAGCCTGACTGCGAAAAACCCATAAAATCAGATGGATGAAAGCCGCTTTTCAACCTTTTTTAGGTAGGCCGCGCGGCTCTCGGGCGTGGATTTGTCCATCAGGTAATGGGCTGTGAAAAGCCGGCGGCAGCTCTTGGCGCAAAGCGCGCGCATGCCGCGCAGGATGGTGCGTTTGCCCGGGTGGCCGACCAGATAGGACAACCAGCGCGGTGCGCCGCAGGTGGTGATCACACCAAGCAGCTTGATGTGTGTCATCAATGGCTGGATCGGTCCGGGGCCTTCGGGCATGTGGAAGGTGAGTTCCGGCGTCCAGACCCGGTCGAGCCAGCCCTTGAGCATCGCCGGGAGCCCGTACCACCAGGTCGGATAGACAAACAGCAGCGCATCGGCTTTCTCGAGACGCTCGGCGTGGTCGGGAAACGGGTGATCCTCGCGCTTCATCTCGTTGTAGCCGCGCCGTTCATCGGCGGACATCACCGGGTCGAAGCCTTCCGCATAGAGATCGAGCAGATCGACCTCGTGGCCGTTGCGTGCGAGTGTGGTGACCACGGTGTCGCGCACTGCAGCGCAAAAGCTCTCTGGAACCGGGTGGCAATAGACAACAAGGCAACGCATCAAAAAATATCCATTTCAGCTCTGACCCTTGCCATGAATGCGGCACGGCTTTGATCGGTGGAGCGATTCATGTCGTAATGCGCCAGATATCTGACTGGCTCGCCCGGCTTGATCGTTGCCCTCAACACCCGTTTGGCGAGTTTTCGCGGCGGATCGCCCACCAGCAGCGCACGCAGCCGCGAGCCGCCATAGGTGGTCACGATGACGAGCTTGCCGATGTTGTGCAGCGTCGGCCGGACCTTGCCATTGACCAACCCAAACGAGACGCCCGGAAGAAACACCCGGTCGAACCAGCCTTTCAGGATCGCCGGATAGCCGAAGTTCCAGACAGGATGGACCAGAACCATGGCCTCAGCCGCCAACAGCCGGTCGACATGGGTGGAGACATTGGCGCGGTTGGTCTCAAGACCATGATAGGCCTCGCGCTCGGCGGCCGTCAGCCGCGGGTCGAAGTCCTCGGCGTAAAGGTCAAGCGCGTCGACGTCATGGCCTTGCGCAGCGAGCCGTTCCACCGTCAGATGGAACAGGGCCCTGTTGAAACTGGTCTCGACCGGATGGGCGTGGACCACGAGTATACGCATCGGTGTTGCCTCAGCTTGCCTGTTTCAAACCCTTGAACAGCCATACTTTTCCAGACCCGAAATCATAATCGGGATCGTCCCAGGCGATCATCTTGCCGGGGTTGAGCAGGCCTTTGGGATCCGCTTCGCGCTTGAAGGCGAGCTGGATTTCGTCGGTCTGCTTCATGCCGCCTTCCTCAAGCGTGTAGCGGTGCGGATTGAAGATCGGGCAGCCATTGGCGTTGTGCAGATCCATGATTTCTTCAAGCCGCTCTTCGGTGGTGAATTTGACCAGCGGCAGGCCGAAACAGGTGATATCGCCATCGAAACGGACGAATTCGAGATGCGAGATCAACTCGCCGGGGAACATCCTGTCCATCTTCGAGGTCAGCTCTAGCTGGTTGGGGAAGGGATAAAGCACCTGCAAATAGGTCCAGGCCGGATCGACGCGCAGCGCCCGCAGCGTCGTATGGTTCCAGGAGAGTTCAAAGAGCGGCGGCAGGCCCTTGAGGTCACCAGCGGTGGTGGCATCAAAGATGATCTCGCCGCCGGAGCGCGCGCTGAATGCCTTGAAGGCGTCATGGCTCTGGTCTGCCACCATCACCAGAACAACGCTCTGGCCTTCCTTGAGGAACTTCTGATGGCGTTTGAAATAGTCAAACGGGCAGGGGGCTGCGACCACAGAGATCAGTTTGGTGAGAATGCCGTCCTGACGGGCGAGCGCGTTGGCGTAGGCTGCTGCCGCCTCGAAACTGTCAAAACCGACCATCGCGTCGATCCAGTCATAGGCAGGGGTCAACGGTATTTCGATTTCAGTGATGATGCCATTGGTGCCATAGGCATGGGTGACCTTGTGCAAATCTTCGCCGGTGAGTTCGAGCACCTGGGGCTCTTCCTCCATGGTGACGACGCGCAGCCGGATGATGTTGCCGAAGTCGCGCAGACCACCCCAGTTGATCGAACCGATGCCGCCGGAACCGCCGGCAATGAAGCCGCCGACGGTTGCGGTGTGGTAGGTCGAGGGATGCATTCTCATCTCCTGTGCGGAGTGCTCCCGTGTGGCCTTGTCGAGATCGGAACAAATGACGCCGGGACCGCAGATCACCCGGCCGGGTTTGATCTCGCGAATGTCGTTCATGTCGGCAAGGCTCAGCACCACGCCGCCCGACAGCGGCATGGCCTGGCCGTAATTGCCGGTGCCGGTGCCGCGCGGCGTGACCGGCACGTCGTGGCGGTAGCAGGCCTTGAGCACACGGACCAGTTCGGCTTCGGTTTTTGGCGCAACCACCAGATCCCCGGTGACATGATCGAGCTGGCGCTTGAGCAGTGGTGAATACCAGTAGAAATCACGGCTTTTCTGCTGGACAATCTTGTCATTGTCCTCGATCCGGATGCCGTCAAGCTCTGCAATCAGTGCTTCAATGTTCATGGGTCTGAGGCTCCATCAGATGATCAAGTATGCTGTAATCGGGCAGGGCGGTGTCGATCGCGTCGCCGTTGCGGATGATGATGCGGTCACTTTGAGGGCGTGACAGCAATTCGGTGAGGCTGCGGCCGCGAAACAGCACCAGATCGGCGCCTGCGCCGGGCTTGAACAGGCCTGCATCCTCAAGCCGCATGGCGCGGGCCGGGTTGGCGGCGATGGTTGCGGGCCATGAGGCCACCGGGTGGTCGAAATGCAGGATGCGGGTGGCTTCGCGGTAGACTTCCAGCGGATCGAGATCGCCATAGGCATAGAACGGATCGCGGGTGTTGTCGGAGGCGACGCAGACATTGATGCCGCGTGCAGCCATTTCGTGCAGCAGCGTCACCCCGCGCCAGCGCGGTGTGGTGGCGTCGTGGCGGCGGTCCTGGAGATACATGTTGCACATCGGCAGGCTCACCACCGAGAGGTTTGCCTGGGCCACCTTGTCGAGCGTCGCCTTCACCGTGTCATCCGCCTGGCGGGCGAGCGAGCAGCAATGGCCGACTAGGATCTGGCCCTCATAGCCGTGCCGAAGGGCCGCTTCGGCAATCCGGTCAAGTGAAACCGCATTGGTGTCGTCGGTTTCGTCGGCGTGAAAGTCCAGATCGAGACCCAAATCGGTCGCCTTGGCAAACATTCGGTCGAGCAGGGCATCAAGATCCGGCACCATGTAGGTGACCGCGCCCAGCACACCATTGTGGCGAGCGACGATATCTGAAAGACGGTTGAACCAGGCTTCGTCGCGCGCGGAATCAATGCCGAACAGGCAGGCAGCCTGCAAATCTATGCGTCCCTTCCAGCGTTCGCGGACGGTCTCGAACACCGGCCAGGAGATATCCTCCTGCGGCGGCAGGGAATCGAGATGGGTGCGCAGCGCCTTGGTGCCATGGGAATAGGCACAGGCCAGCGAGAACTCCATGCGGGCCTCGACATCGTCCGCCGACCATCGGGTCTGGCGATCCGCGCCGACAGCCTCGAGCGCGCCGGGAAAGCTGCCATCCGGATTGGGCTTGCGTGGCCAGATGTGGCCCTTGTCGATATGGGTGTGGCAATCGACGAAGGTCGGGAATGCGATGCCGCCACGGCAATCGACGGCCTCGTCAGCCGGAGCGGTGCCGACTGCGGGCGTGATCGCCTTGATCCTACCGGTGTCCACCGTCACGTCGGCCGGGGAGAAGCCGTCCGTATCAAAGGTGAACCCTTGGCTTTCCCCCATGTGAGCGCGATGCAGCCGCAGATTGGCCAGCCGATAGGCTCCGGAAGCCGGAATGGAAATGCGATGCGATGTCACTCATTGCTCCTGTTTGAGCGCGCTCTCGTGCCAGCGGTGCAGCACGAGATGGGAAATCCAGGAGAGCGCCAGAAAGATCACAATGCCGGTCAGCGAGATCAGGATCAATGCGGCAAACAGCCGTGGGGCGTTGAGCCTGTATCCGGCTTCAATGATACGCGAGGCGAGGCCCGAGGATTGTCCTGCGGTGCCGGCCACGAATTCGGCGACCACGGCACCGATCAGCGCCAGGCCGCCGGCAATCTTCAATCCCCCCAAAAAGTAGGGCATCGCAGCGGGTAGTCGAAGATGCCACAGCGTCTGCCATCTGCTGGCGCCGTTCAACTTGAAATAGTCGATCAGGTTGCGGTCGACGGAATTGAGGCCCAGCGTGGTGTTGGACAGGATCGGGAAAAAGGCGACGATCCAGGCGCAGAGAAGGAGTTTGGTTGTCTGGTCATCGACATAGATGTTGATCAGCGGGAAGATCGCCACGATCGGGGTCACCTGAAGCACAATGGCAAAGGGGAACAGGCTCATCTCGATAAAGCGTGACTGGGTGAACAGCACCGACAGTCCGACGCCGCCTATTACAGCCAGCGCCAGCGACAGCACGGTGATCCTGAGCGTCACCAGCAGCGACGAAAACAGCAGACCAGCATCCTTGACCAGCGTGTCGAGCACCACGCCGGGGCGCGGTAGGATGTATTGCGGGATCTCGTTCAAGACGCAGATCCGGTCCCATAGGGTAATCGCCGCAACCATGATCAGCACCGGCAGCAGCCAGCTGCCGGTGCGCTCGAGCTTGCGCAGCCTCACGCGGCGGGCTTCATCGGGGTCAACCGGTGTGGTTTTGATGTGTTGATCAATGGCCGGCATGATCTGCTGCCTCCAGGTCTTCCGCCGTTGCATTGATCGCTTCGACCAGCACATCGGAGGTGTTTCTGCACAAGGCAGCATATTCCGGCGATGTCCGAAAACTCTGGACGCGCGGATAAGGCGCGTCGACCACCACCTCCTTGTAGACCCGTCCGGGTCTGGCGGCCATGACAGTGATGCGGTTCGACAAAAAGACACTTTCGAAAACCGAATGGGTGACGAAAATGACGGTGAAGCCGCGCGCCTCCCAGAGTTCAAGCAAATCATTGTTGAGCTTGAATCTTGTAATTTCATCAAGGGCCGCGAAGGGTTCGTCCATCAGCAGGATGCGCGGACGGGTGACCAGGCCGCGGGCGATGGAGACGCGCATCTTCATGCCGCCGGAAAGTTCGCGCGGAACGGCTTTCTCGAACCCGGTCAGGTGAACGCGTTCGAGCACCTCGGCGATCTGCGGTTCGGCCTCGCGCCGCGAAACACCCCGCAGCCTCAGTGGCAGCCAGACATTGTCATAGACGCTGGCCCAGGGCAGCAGTGTCGGCTCCTGAAAGACAAAGCCGATGTCGTTTTGCTTGAGCGGCGTGCCGCGCCATTCGACAACGCCGGAGGTCGGGTTGGACAGACCTGCAATGATTCTCAGCGCCGTTGATTTGCCACAGCCGGAGGGGCCGAGCAGGCTCATGAAGTCGCCTTCATTGACCCTGAGGTTGACGTCCTGAAGCGCCGTGACACCCGACGCAAAGGTCTTGCCGATTGCGTGCAGGAGGAGGAGTTGGTCGTTCGGGGAATGCATGGGAGTCCAGATCATACGGCAGATCAGCCTGCCCGGATCCTGTGATCCGGGCAGGCGGAAGGATTACTTCTTGAGGTCGAGCCCGAGGCCCTGATTGACGTAATCAAGGGTGTAGGACGACTTGATGTCGATGCCGTCGGCAATCACACCAGCCTTGACCATTTTGGCATAGAAGCTCTCCATGCGGGCGTCGGTCATGGCGCCGATGCCCATGGTTTCGGTGTCGCCGGAATCGACGATTCCGTACTCCTTGAGCTTGCCGATCGAGAAAGCGATCTGCTCGTCGGTCATGTCCGGATTGTCTTTCTGGATCATTGCGTTGGCGGCTGAATTGTCGCCATAGAGGTAATTGTACCAGCCCTTGATCGAACCTTCGACGAAGCATTTCACCGCGTCTGGCATATCGTCGATGGTGGCCTGCATCACCTCGATGGTGGTGGAGTAGGTGTCAAAGCCGTAATCGGCGACGAGGAACAGGTTGGGCTTGAAACCGGCGGCGTTTTCAACCGCGAACGGCTCGGAGGTGATGTAACCCTGCTGCGCCGATTTCGGGTTGGCGATGAACGGAGCCGGGTTGAAAGTGTAGGGAACGCGTTTTGACGCGTCGAAACCGAATTCCGTCACCATCCACTGGAAATAGCTCTGGAAGCCGGCGTCACCGAGAATGTACTCGTCGGCGTTCTTCAGTTCTTCCCAGGTGTCGAGCCCCTGTCCCGGATGCGTCATCAGCACCTGCGGCTCTTTCTGAAACGATGCGGCAACCACCTTGACCGGGATGTTCTGCTCAACGGCGGAGAAGGCCTCAAGCATGTTGCCGCCCATGTGGAACTGGATCTTGCCTGCGAGAAGCAGCGCCCGGTTGTTCACCTGGGGTCCGCCCTGGGCGATCGTAACATCGAGACCGCAGGCTGCGTAGGTGCCATCGGCGACCGATTGATAGAAGCCGCCATGCTCGGGCTGAGCCAGCCAGTTGGTGCCAAAGGTTACGGCCTCCTGGGCGGAGGCCTGTGCCCCGGCTGCCAACAGAATTGCCGCCGTCGCGCAGGATCGAAGAAGATACGTCATGAACACCATCCCTTGGTTGATTTGCGGGATTGTCGTTTGAATCCCGGTATTAATACACCAGAGCAACCCTGCAAGCCGCATGCCAATGGCGCGATCCGCGGTCCCTCTGCTGCTGCTCTGCAAGCTGCTCCGACTGGCGTCGATGTTTGCCTTGCAAATAGGCGTTGTGCCGATTCTTGTAGCAGCATTTCCCGTTTCGAGGTCACACTCTGCCATTCCAAGGTGGTTTGGAATAGATTAAAAATGGCGTTTCTGAACCGAGGCCCCAAATATGAAACACCACACCCCTACGAATTTGAGAGCACCCTTCGCGCGCTACAGCCATGGAGTGGAAGTGCCGCCGGGTCACCGGCTTGTGTTCTGCTCGGGGCAATTGGGGATCGCACTCGACGACACCATCCCGGAGGATGTGGAAGCACAGACGGAATTGTGTTTTGCCAATGTGGCGGCGGTGCTTGCGGCTGCGGGCATGGGGCTTGGCGACATCGTACGGATCAATACCTATGTGACTGATCGCGCGTATCTTCCGGGCTACATGAAGGTGCGTGACCGGTTGTTCAGCGAACCGGCGCCCGCCTCGACATTGATGATTGTCTCGGGATTTGCACGTGAGATTTTCAAGGTTGAAATCGAAGTGATTGCAGCTGCCGAAGCAAAGGAGGAAAACTCATGAGCCGGAAAATCTGGTGGGGCGACTTCACCACCCGTGAGTTCGATGACATAGATCCGGACGCCACAATCGCGGTTCTTCCGATTGCTGCTATCGAGCAGCATGGCCCGCACCTTCCGGTTTCCACCGACAGTGCCATCATGCAGGGTATGCTCGACACGGTGATCGCGCAGACACCGGATGACCTCGATATCCGGATCCTGCCGATCCAGATGGTGGGCAAGTCCAACGAGCACCAGCATGCGCCCGGCACGTTGACAATCCCGGTCGCGACCCTGATCGATCATTGGGTGGAACTCGGCCATTCCATCGCGCGGGCCGGAGTTCGCAAGCTGGTGATCGTCAATTCGCATGGCGGCAATGAGGAAATCATGGGCATTGTCGCGCGTGAATTGCGGGTGCGGGCGCGCATGCTGGTGGCCAAGACATCGTGGATGCGGTTCGGGTTTCCCGATGGTCTCTACAGCGCGGACGAGCTGGCTTATGGCATTCATGGAGGTGATGTGGAAACCTCACTGATGCTGCATTTCAAGCCGGATCTTGTCGCGATGGAGAAGGCAGAGGATTTTGTGTCTGCGGTCACACGTGCGGAAACAGAATTTGGTTTGTTGCGGCACACCGGAACACATGCCTTCGCTTGGATTGCCAGTGACTTGAATGCTGCGGGAGCAGTGGGCGAAGCGGCCAAAGCCACTTCTCGCAAGGGCCAGCTTACGGCCCAGCATCAGGCAGAGGGGTTTTTAAAGCTCATGACGGATATGCGTGCCGCCAAACTCGACGAATGGTTGGCGTGAGCATGCGCGTTCTGACGGATCGCCTCAGCTTACGGGAGCTGCTTTCGAGACGGCTTTGATGCGCGCCACCTTGGAGATCAGATCGGAAGGGATTTTGGTGGTGAGACTGAGGCCAAGAGTGAATTTGCCCTGGTTGCGAGCGACTGCATGAACCTTGGCGCCCAAACCGGGGATGACCAGATAGACATCAGTAACGCGTGGGGGGAAATGGTCCGAGGTGAGCAGGCAGCCGTCTTCGGAAAGGTTGACCAACCAACAAGGAACCGGAACCCGTGTCTCGGAATTGCGAACCGAGACGTGTGCGACAACAGGACAATTGGCGTCCTGTTTCGCATAGACTTGGCGCTTGTCACCGGCACCGCCGATCTGTGTCAGAGCGTGTCTTTTTGGCGTCATCGTCAGTCCTCGCAGAACCGCAGAATACATCACTTTATCATGTCATGTCGAAGCTAATAAAACGTTTAGACAATGGTTCAGAATGAATTCCCGGTGCCTGTGGTGGATTTGGTCGTAATGCCTCTTAACAATGGCAAGCTTGGTGACCTAGAAAGTAGATAAATAACTGTTATTTCGACGTTATTCATATGTCTTGAAGCGCACAACGGATCATGTTCCTGAACTGAATGGGCATCCATACTGTTCAAATTGCGCGAAGTTTGTTCATGCCGGGTTAGGCACAATTGAAGCTGTTGCTGCGGTTAAATGTCTGCAGCAAGCCGTGCAGCGATGTCTTGCAGCTTCCCACCCGGATGGCATGGAAACACGCACGGTCCGGAGAGACGCTGCTTGCTGAGTGTCTTAGCCGCAAACCTCTTTCACCGCATCCGTGGTAGCGGCAATGATCGTGTCTGCTTCTTCACGCGTGAGGCATAGCGGCGGTGCAAAGCCCAGAATGTCGCCCTGAGGCATCGCCCGGGCAATCACGCCGCGCTTGAGAAGCGCGGCGGCGATTGAGGGGCCGATCTTGGCCGCCGGGTCGAAGAAGCTGCGATCATCCCTGTCCTCAACCAGTTCAACAGCACAGAGCATGCCTTCGCCGCGGACGTCTCCGACATTCTTGTGATCGGCGAGTGCGTCGCGCACTCCGGCATTGAGATAGGCGCCGGTTTCACCAGCGTTGGCCACAAGGCCAAGACTGTCGATGAGTTTGAGATTGGCAACGCCGGCCGCCGCGCCGATCGGGTGCGCCGAATAGGTCCAGCCATGGCCGATCGGACCGTTTTCGTCAGTCCCCTGTTCGAGAACTTTCCAGACCTTGTCTGAGATGATGGAGCCGGAGAGGGGCGCGTAGGCCGAAGTCAGGCCTTTGGCGATGGTGATGATATCGGGTTCGATCCCGTAGTGGTTTGAGCCCATCATGGTGCCGAGGCGTCCGAAGCCCGTAACCACCTCATCGGCGACAAGAAGGATGTCGTGCTTCTTCAAAACCGCCTGGATCGCGGCCCAATAACCAGCCGGGGGTGGCACGATACCGCCGGTGCCAAGCACCGGTTCGCCGATGAAGGCTGCGATCGTGTCAGCGCCCTCGCGTTCGATCAGGGCTTCGAGTTCATTGGCGCAATGGGCAACGAAGTCGGCCTCCGACATCGAGAGATCGTCGCGGCGGAAATAGTAGGGGGCTTCGGTGTGCAGCACCTGCGATAGTGGTAGATCGAACTTCTTGTGAAACAGATCAAGCCCGGTCAGCGAGCCGGTCATCAGCCCCGAGCCGTGATAGCCGCGCCAGCGCGAGATGATCTTCTTCTTTTCGGGGCGGCCGAGAATGTTGTTGTAGTACCAGATCAGCTTGATGTTGGTCTCATTGGCATCGGAGCCCGAGAGGCCGAAATAGACCCGGCTCATATTTTCGGGCGCACGGTCGATCACCATTTTGGCAAGTGTCACCGAGGCTTCGGTGCCGTGGCCGACATAGGAATGGTAGTAGGCCAGCTCCCTGGCCTGGGCGGCAATCGCCTCGGCCACTTCTTGACGGCCATAGCCGATGTTGACGCAATAAAGCCCGGCGAAAGCATCAAGCAGGCGATTGCCCTCGCGATCATTGATGTAAACGCCTTCGCCACCGGTGACGATGCGGTTTGTCAACTCTCCACGAGCGAATTGGCCAAGATGGGTCGAGGGATGGAAGAAGTGATCGTGATCCCATTGGTCAAGCTGATCATTGCGCAACATTTTCTATTCCTCGTTCGAGAGCGTTTCTGGGTTCGAGAGTGTTTCAGGCTCGGCTGCGACACCCGCAGCAAGAACCGCAAAACAGCGCCGGTCCGGATGAACCGGGCAGCCTGGGTCAAAAGGGATGGCTCTTGAGCAGCCTGATGAGGCTGCGTTTGATCCGATGTGCCTGAATCTAGCGGCTCCGTGCCAGTGGATTCCTCTGATCCGGCGGCGCCTGGCAGAGGGTCCATCCAAATTTTCACGCTTCCGCCGCTATCGCGTCTCCGGATCCGGGCCCGTCAGCAGGGCGAATGGGAAGCCAGCGGAGTGTTTGACCGGTTTGGTCACGATGTAGGTGAAATAGCGCGCCAGCCCGGTGGGGCGTGCGAGCAGATCATCGATCAGTTGCTGATAGCTCTCGATGTCGCGGGTGATGACATGAAGAAGATAGTCAAAGCCGCCGCCCAGAGCCCAGCAGGATATGATTTCGTCATATCCATCAACGGCTTGCTCGAAAGTCTGAAAGGTGGCGGCACGGTGGTTATCGAGCTCGGCCATGACAAAAACCGAAACCTGCGGAGTGATATGGCGGAGTTCGATCTCGGCGCGATAGCCTGAAATGATCCCGGCTTTTTCCAGACGACTGAGCCGTTCCCAGCAGGGCGTGGCGCTGAGATTGACCCGTTTTGCCAGGTCCGATTTGGAGATCCGGCCCTCCCGAGACAGGATTGCAAGGATCTTGATGTCGCGGTCATCGAGCTTGATCGGGGCCATGACAGCGACCTTTGAGCCAGCATCGGGGGCTTGTCAATTTCCGGGATAATGATCAACAATATTTCATGACATTCTGGCCGCCAATCCACCAACACCTGTGCCGTGTTGCACCCAAATCACTTGCGGAAGCCATTGCAGAGGCGTCGGCTAGGTTCGGCGGTGATGCAGCATGAACGCGTTTACCTCTGGGATCACCATCTCGGCGATCGAGCAGGCGCGAAAGACGATTGATACCAAAGTGTTGCGCACGCCGGTACAGCTGTCGGCCAGCCTGTCGGATCAGTTGGGCGTTCCGGTCCATCTGAAGCTGGAACACATGCAGGTCACCGGCAGTTTCAAGCTGCGCGGCGCGACCAATGCGGTCGCCGCGCTGTCTGATGCAGAGAAGCAGCGGGGCGTGATCGGGGTTTCCACCGGCAATCATGGACGCGGCCTGGCCTATGCCGCCCGCGCTGCAGGGGTTCGGTGCATCATCTGCATGTCGCAACTGGTTCCGCAGGCCAAGATCGACGGCATCAAGGCCCAAGGGGCCGAGGTGCGGATTGTTGGCAAATCACAGGACGAGGCGCAGCTGGAGGTTGACCGGCTGGTCAGCGAGGAGGGGATGACGATGATCCCGCCCTTTGACCATCGCCATGTCATCGCCGGACAGGGGACGCTTGGCCTCGAACTTCTCGATCAGGTGCCAGAGGTTGAGACCCTTCTGGTGCCGGTTTCGGGCGGCGGCCTGATTTCCGGTGTTGCGGCGGCGGTAAAGGCGCGCAAGCCCGAGGTGAGGATCATCGGCATCTCGATGGAGCGCGGGGCGGCGATGCATGCCTGCCTCAAGGCGGGCAAGCCGGTGCTGGTGGAAGAACTCGCCACGCTTGCGGATTCTCTGGGGGGCGGTATCGGGCTCGACAACCGGCATACTTTAGCAATGACCCGTGCTCTGGCCGATGATCTTGTTCTGGTCAGTGAAGCCGAAATCGCGGCCGCAATCCGGCACATCTATTGGCAGGAACGCCAGATTGTCGAAGGCTCCGGCTCGGTTGGTGTGGCAGCTTTGTTGGCTGGCAAGATCAAGACGACGGGGCCGGTGGCGGTGGTGCTGAGCGGCGGTAATATCGACATGACACAGCATCATCGCATCATCTCGGGCGAGGGTGTCGACGTCACCCGGGAGGAGGCGTGAAATGGGTGACATCAAGATCCTGACCGAAGCGGACTTGCGCGGCCTGGTGCAGCTCGATCTTGAAGCGGTGGATTGTATCGAACAGGCTTTTGCGGCGCTTGCGGGCGGCGATGTGGTGATGCCGCCGATCCTGTCGATGGCGATTGCGCCGTTCAATGGCGAGGTGGATGTAAAAACCGCTTTCGTTCCGGGGATCGACAGTTTTGCGATCAAGGTTTCGCCGGGGTTTTTCGACAATCCGCAGCTCGGGTTGCCCAGCACATCCGGTTTGATGGTGCTGTTTTCCGCCCGGACCGGCATGCTTGAGGCGCTGCTGCTCGACAATGGCTATCTCACCGATGTGCGCACCGCTGCCGCCGGTGCAGTTGCCGCACGGCATCTGGCACGCGCTGATGCGTCAAAAGCCTGCATCCTTGGGGCAGGTTGCCAGGCTCGGCTGCAGCTCAAGGCTCTGTGTCTGGTGCGTCCGATCAGGACGGCGACTATCTGGGCGCGGGACGCCGATAAGGCGCAGAAAGTGGCGGCGGAGCTTTCGCAGGAACTCGGGATCGATGTGCGTGCTGCGAGCGATCCGGGTGCGGCTGTCTGTGCTGCGGATGTGATTGTCACCACCACGCCTGCGACACGTCCGGTGCTCGAGGCGGCCTGGTTGCGGCCGGGTCAGCATGTGACGGCCATGGGGTCGGATCAGGATCACAAGAACGAACTGGATCCGGCCTGCCTGCTCAAGGCCGACCTCTATGTTCCCGACCGCTTGTCCCAGACCCGCGGCCTGGGAGAGCTTCGCAGCGCGATTGCGTCGGGCCTTGTCGCCGCCGACCGCGAGTTCGCGGAACTCGGTATGATTGTTGCCGGTCGCGCCCAGGGCCGTGCATCCGATGATGAAATCACCATTGCGGATCTCACCGGGACCGGCATCCAGGACACAGCTATCGCCACGCTCACCGGCGAGCGCGCCCAGGCCGGTGGTGTTGGAACGGCTTTTTCGAACTGACCGCACTTAACGACAAGGAACGCCACCGAATGTCCGCGCCCACTCTCAATTTCAGCCGCGAAGAATATGCCGCCCGCCTTGCCAAGACCCGCAGCGCCATGGCCGCCAAAGGTGTCGACGTCATCATCGTGTCCGATCCCTCCAACATGGCCTGGCTGACGGGCTATGATGGCTGGTCCTTCTATGTGCATCAGTGCGTGGTGGTGGGTCCGGAGGGAGATCCGGTCTGGTTTGGCCGCGGCCAAGATGCCAACGGGGCGCGGCTCACGACCTATCTGGTTGACAGCGACATTATCGGCTATCCCGATCATTATGTGCAATCGACTGAGCGGCACCCGATGGACTACCTGTCGTCCAAACTCGAGGAGCGCGGTTGGGGCAACAAGCGCATCGGCGTGGAGATGGACAATTACTATTTCTCCGCCGCCGCTTTCGCCTCCCTGCAGATACACCTGCCCAATGCGCGCTTCTCCGACACGACGGCGCTGGTGAATTGGCAGCGGGCGGTCAAGTCGGCCCAGGAACTTGTTTACATGCGCAAGGCCGCGCGTCTGGTCGAGCGGATGCATCAGACGATCTTCGAAAAATGCGAGGTGGGGTACCGCAAGTGCGATCTGGTGGCCGACATCTACGAAGCTGCGCTGCGCTATGATGACGGGCTTGGCTATGGCGGCGATTATCCGGCGATCGTGCCGTTGCTGCCGTCCGGGGCTGATGCTTCGGCACCGCACCTGACCTGGGATGACAAGCCGATGAAGACCGGCGAGGGGACTTTTTTCGAGATTGCCGGGGTCTATAAGCGCTACCATTGCCCTTTGTCGCGCACGGTGTTTCTGGGCAAGCCGACGCAGACCTTCATCGATGCGGAAAAGGCGGTTCTGGAAGGCATGGAAGCCGGATTGGAGGCGGCGAAGCCGGGCAATCTGTGTGAGGACATTGCGCTGGCGTTCTTCAACGTGCTGAACAAATACGGAATTACCAAGGACAACCGCACCGGCTATCCGATTGGCCTGTCCTATCCGCCGGACTGGGGCGAGCGAACCATGTCGCTGCGGCCCGGTGACAAGACCGTGCTAGAAGAAAACATGACCTTTCACTTCATGACCGGGCTGTGGATGGATGACTGGGGCTTCGAGATTACCGAAAGCATCGCCATCGGCGCTGGCGGGGCTGAATGTCTCGCAAATGTGCCGCGGCGGCTGTATGTGAAGGACTGACAGGAAATGAGCGGCAATCCCATCAAAGCCACAATCCCGCTCGACGAGGACGGCGAACATCACGGCTTTCTTCGGCTGCCCTACAGCCGCGACGATTCGGCCTGGGGCTCGGTGATGATCCCGATCACCGTGATCAAGAACGGGGCAGGGCCGACTGCGCTGCTGACCGGCGCCAATCATGGCGACGAATATGAAGGCCCGATCGCTCTGATGGAGCTGGCGACGAGCCTGAAGGCGGGCGACATTGAAGGCCGGGTGATCATTGTTCCGGCCATGAACTACCCGGCGTTCCGGGCCGGCAGGCGCACCTCGCCGATCGACCGAGGCAACATGAACCGCTCGTTTCCGGGCTCACCCAGCGGGACGGTGACGGAGAAGATCGCCGACTACTTCACCAACGTGCTTTTGCCGGAAGCCAATGTCGTTCTTGATTTCCATTCCGGTGGCAAGACACTGGATTTCGTCCCCTTCGCCTCGGCGCATGTGCTCGAAAACGAGGATCAACAGGCGGCCTGTGTCGCCGCTGTCGAAGCCTTCAACGCGCCCTATTCGATGATGCTGCTCGAAATCGACAATGTCGGCATGTACGACACGACTGTCGAGGATCAGGGCAAGATCTTCGTGACGACGGAATTGGGCGGTGGCGGCTCGTCAACTGCGACATCGAACGCCATCGCCAAGAAGGGCGTACGCAATGTTCTCAAGCACACCGGCATCATGAGAGGTGAGCTTGAGATCGGGCCGTCGAAAATGCTCGATATGCCGGACGGCGACTGCTTTGTCTTCTGCCAGGATGACGGCATGTTCGAGGCGATGAAGAACCTGGGGGAACCTGTCGAAAAGAATGAAGTCGTTGCCCGGGTCTGGCCTGTCGACCGCACCGGCCGGTTACCGATCGAATATCGTGCCCGGCGCTCAGGTCTGCTTGTGTCGCGGCACTTTCCCGGCCTGATCAAATCCGGTGACTGTCTGGCGGTGGTGGGTGTCGAGGTGTGAGGCGGCGATGAGGCGGTTTTCGTTCAAATAAGGCAAGAAGGGCGGAAACCCGCCCTTTCTGTTTTTCCAGGATCCGGCACGCACTGTGCCAGTTCGATTTCAATCGCCGTCCGCGACGCCTTCCGCGCGTTTGCGGGCACGGTAGCCTCGATAGCTCGGCAACACGACCAGTATGAGTGCCACAACGAGCAAAGCCATTGTCATCGGGCGCTCGAGAATGAAGTCAAATCCGCCATAGAGCTGCATCGCCCTGGCGAAGTTGTTTTCGAGCATGGTGCCCAGGATGAACCCGATCAGCAGAGGCGCCAGCGGAAAGTCTGCAAAGCGCAGGATCGTGGCGATCACGCCGAAGCCGACCAGGATCAGCAACTCGGTCGAATTGTTCTGCCCCAGATAGCTGCCCATCAGGGTGAAAAACAAAATGAACGGGATCAGAAACGTCCGTGGGATCGTCAGGATCTTCGCGATATAGGGGATCAGCGGCAGATTCAGGATCAAAAGCACCAGGTTGCCGAGATACATCGAGATGATGACAGCCCAGAACACCTCGGGCGTGTCGGTCATCAGCCGCGGACCAGGTGTCACGTTCAGTGCCAGGAGTGCTCCGAGCAGGATTGCCGTCGTGCCGGAACCGGGAATGCCCAGTGTCAGCAATGGCACAAAGGAGCCGGTACAGGCCGCGTTGTTGGCCGTTTCCGGTGCCGCGAGCCCCTTGATCGAGCCCTTGCCGAATTCTTCCTGCTCTGCGCCCTTGGCGATGTTGCGTTCAACGGCATAGCCAAGAAACGAGGCAATCGTGGCGCCCGCGCCCGGTAGCACGCCGATAAAGAAGCCCTGCACCGATTGCCGCCCGACAACCGGAGCGATCTTGCGCGCTTCCGCGCCGGTGATGCGCAGGCCGGTGATCTTGCCGCTCTCACCGGTGGCGGCGCGGGCGGGATTCATGACCAGGAACAGCGCTTCGGGCAGCGCAAACATCGCCATGGCAAGGGTGATGAAGGAAAAGCCGGTTTGCAGCTCCATCATCCCGAAGGTGAAGCGCGGCGTGTTCGACAACGCACCTTCGCCCACGGTGCCGAGCATAAGCCCGAGCAGCGTCATCATCAGGGCCTTGGCGACCTGACCGGTGCCGGCAAAGGCGGCGATTGCCGACAGGCCCACCACCATCAGGGCGAAGTATTCAGCCGAGTGAAAGAGCAGGGCCACTGTGGAGAGTGCCGGCGCAAATATCATCAACAACACCGCACCGATGGTGCCGCCGGCAAAGCTGGATACGGCGGCGATGGTCAGGGCCTTTCCGGCCAGCCCCTTGCGCGCCATCGGGTAGCCGTCAAAGCTGGTGGCGACGGTTCCGGCAACTCCCGGTGCGTTGAGCAGGATTGAGGACGTTGAACCGCCGAAAATCGCGCCGTAGTAGACACCTGACAAGAGTATCAAGGCTGCGGTGGGATCTCCGATTCCAATGGCGACCGGGATCATGATCGCAATGATCGACATCGGGCCAAGTCCCGGCAACATGCCGATGAAGGTTCCGACAACACAGCCCATGACCACCATCATCAGATTGAACGGTGTCAGGGCCGCTGTCAGGCCTATGAGAATTCCTTCCAACATGTCCGAGCCCCTACATGAATATGCCGGGCCAGGGGCGAAGGAAGATTCCAAGCACCTCCTGGACCAGATACCAGATTGACCCGGTGGCGATCAGCGCGACTGGGATAAGGATGTGAAACCGGCGTTCGCCCAGCAGCGCCGCGCCAAGAACAAGAAAGCCCACTGTGGAGCCCAGGAAGCCCAGCGGGCGAAGGGTCAGCGCATAGGCCACCATCAGCACGAGAAGCCCGATGGCCTGGCCAATATGATAATCACCCAGACGGGTCAGGTCGATCGCCCCATCCTTGGCCGGTTTGCCTTCCGCATTCGGTTTTGGCGTAAACAGAACAATCAGTCCGACGACAACGCCCAGAATGGTCAGCATCTTGGGGAAGGTGGAGGGCCAGACAGGGTTGCGCTGCAAGATCCGCGGCAACTGGTCGTCCATGGTGAAAAATGCGGCGTAGCCATAGACGCAACACAAGGTGACAAAGGCCAGCGCAATCCAGCGGTCAAGCGCCATAACTCATCCCTCCCGGCAAGGTTTTCATGGGTGTTCGGATTTGCAGATGTCCCGACCATGCCAAAGGCCGCCGGGTCATCTGTCTTCAATCAAGCATGCGGTTTTTCCGGCTTACAGGAAGCCGAGTTCGCGCATCAGATCGCCGATCTGCTTTTCCTGGCCTTCGAGGAAGGTGCGGAATTCGTCACCTGGACGGAAGATGTTGACCAGACCCATGCGGGCACGGACGGTTTCCCACTCCGGGGTTTCCATCATTGCCGCCAGCATGTCCTGATAGGCTGCGAGCTTGTCAGCGGGAAGGCCGGGGGCTGCGAAGAATCCGCGCCAGTTGACGAACTGGGCATCAATGCCCTGTTCGGCGAATGTCGGAGCGGAATCAAAGGCAGGGACCCGGTCGGGCGCGGTCACGCCGAGGATGCGAACTTCACCCTGGCCTGCAAGTGCCACGGCTTCTGAGAAGCCGGTCGACAGTGCATCGATTTCACCGGAAAGCAGGCCTGCCATGGCATCGCCGCCCGCATCATAGCCGATGTAGTTGAACGCGGTTGGATCTTCGCCCGCGCCCTGCATCACGATGGCCGCCACGAGATGGTCCATGCCGCCAGGAACCGAACCGCCGCCGATTGCGAACTCTTCGGGCGTTTCGCGGTAGATTTTCAGCGCGTCTTCCATCGAGGTGAGGGGGCTGTCGGCTCGCACGACGATTGCCGCATAGTCGCCCACGGTGCCTGCGACCAGCGTCAGGTCGCGGAAATTTTGCGAAATTTCGCCGGTCAGTGCGCGGATCACAATCGGGGTCGAGTTGACCATCAGCGTGCCGTGGCTGCTGGCAGCGTTTTCGATCAGATTGCCGATGGCAACACCGCCGCCGCCACCGGACATGTTTTCAAATGTCGCTGTGCCGACGAGGCCGGAATTCATCAGCGCTTCACCGGTTCCGCGGGCCGTGCCGTCCCAGCCGCCACCGGCGCCGCCGGGAATCAGGAAATGAACCGAATCCATCACCTTGTGGCTGCCGGCCATGGCGAGGCCGGAGAAAGCAACGGTTGCGGTGGCCGCGACGATGAGCGTGCGGCGTGTCCATTCAATAGTCTTCATAGGAAACCCTCCGATTTGACAGGCGATCCTCCACCGCCCATAGGTGGCTTCAACCACGCCAAGCTGACAGAAGCCTGACAGAGGGACGAGACCAGTCTGACAAGGTGTTATTGAGGGGGCATCAGTGCGGTATCTTTTGGTCGAGGACAATGTCGAGCTTTCGGAAGCCGTCATCAAGCGGCTGACACTGGATGGCCATGCCGTTGATCACGCCGCCACCCTGGCACAAGCCGAGGATTATCTCGCGGCTGCCAGTTACGATCTGATTCTTCTTGATGTGATGCTGCCCGACGGAGACGGCCGGGAATTCCTGGCGCGCAGGCGGGTGCATCTTGAAACGCCTGTGATTGTGCTGACGGCACGCAGCCAGGTGTCGGATCGTGTCGGAGCGCTGGATCAGGGGGCGGACGACTACATCACCAAGCCGTTTGATTTCTCCGAGCTGGAAGCGCGCTGCAGGGCGGTGTTGCGGCGCCGGGGTGGTTCGGCACGCAATGAAATTGTACTCGGTCCGGTGATCTTCGACCTGCTTTCGGGAACGCTCAAACGTGATGACGAAACCCTGGAGCTGCGCAGCCGCGAAATTCGCCTTCTTGAGATCTTTGCCCGGCATCCGGGGCAAATCAAATCGAAATCGCTGCTCATGGACCGGCTGTTTTCCTACGAGACCACGGTGACCGAAAACGCTATCGAGGTCTATGTCGGCCGCCTGCGCCGCCGTATCGAAGCGGTGGGCTTGCGGATTGAAACCGTGCGCGGCCTCGGATACCGGCTTGAGATCGACGCCCCATGACCGAAACCACATCGATTGGCAAACGGCTGACCCTGCTTCTGGCCGGCGTTGCGGCGCTGCTGTCCCTGCTCAGCTGGGGGATGGTGACAGGCCTTGCCCGGGAAGCGACCCAGCGCACCCAGGACAATGTGCTTGCTGCCTCGGTCACGGCGATTGCCGAAACGCTTCGCAGTGAACAGGGCAAGGTGCGGCTGGAACTGCCCTATGCCGCCTTTGCCATGCTTGGCGCCATCAGTGAGGACCGGGTGTTCTATCGCGTGACGGCGGGTGACAGGACCCTGACCGGTTATGAGGACCTGCCATTGCCGGATGTTGCCGGGCAGGGGCAGGTGGTCTTTGAATCCACCGAGTACAGCGGCGCGGCGATCAGAACCGCCTCGATATCCCGGCCGGTTCTGGCCGGTGACGGGCCGGTTCTTGTAACGGTTACGGTGGCACAGACGCGGGATGGAGCAGGGGCGATTGCCGCGGAGTTGTCTCGGTTTGCAGGGATCTTGTCGGTGGCCTTCTTTCTGGTTGCCGTCGCGCTTTCGGCCTTTGTTGCACAAACCTCGCTCCGGCCCCTGAACGAGATCGCGGCGGCGGTGTCGCGGCGTGGCCCTTCGGATCTGCGCCCGCTTGTCCGTGCGGCGCCATCGGAACTTGCGCCGCTGTTGTCCGCGCTCAACCGGCTGATGGACCGCTTGCGGCAATCGATCCGAAGGTCTGAGGACTTCATTGCCGAAGCGGCGCATCGGGTTCGCACGCCTCTGGCCACGGTTCGCGCCCAGGCGGAAATTGCGCTCAGAACCGTCAAGGGGGACTCTGAGAAGGAGCGTTTGCGCCGTATCATTCGTGCCGTGGACGAGAGTTCGCGGTCTGCAGGGCAATTGTTGGATCATGCGACGGTGGCCTACCGCACCGAGGACCTTGCGCAAGATCCCTTGGATCTGGCCGATCTCCTCGCCCAAACCGTTGCGGCCATGGAACCGACGGCCTCGATGCGCGATATCCGGCTGGACCTTGAAACGACGCCGGCGCAGATTTCGGGAGATGCGGTGCTGCTTGAAAACGCGGTCCGCAATGTGCTCGACAATGCGATCAAATATTCACCCGAGGACACAACGGTCTCGTTGCGGGTCACGGTGTCGGACAGGGAGGCGCGGCTGAGCGTCGATGATCAGGGGCCTGGTCTGGGTGACGAGCCGGTGGCGGCGCTCACCGAACGCTTCCGGCGCGGCAACAACACCGGCAGCATCGTCGGCTCGGGGCTGGGGCTGACCATCGTTGCCGATGTGCTTCACGCCCATGGCGGGCGCCTGGAGCTGGCGAGTGCAAACAACGGGAGTGGAGGAGCATGCGTTTCCCTCGTCTTGCCCTTGGTCTGATTCTGTGGATCTCAAGCGCGCTGTGGAGTGTCAGCACCGCACAGACGCTGGAGGTCGAAGATTACCGGCTTTTCCCGGGCACGGGCGAGCGTGTGTTGCGTGTCGTCTCGACGACCGACCTGGCCGTGTTCGAGCCCTATGTCGAGGCGTTTCAGAAGGACTGGCCGGAAATTGGAGTGGATTACACGGTGTTGTCCTCCAGCGATCTGCACCGGGCGATCCGTGATGGCGCGCAGTTTGATCTGGTGGTCTCATCGGCGATGGATCTGCAGTTTCAACTGGCCAATGACGGTTTCGCGCAGCGATACCGCTCCGGCGCAACCGGCGCGCTTCCCGAATGGGCGCGCTGGCGTGACATGATCTTTGCATTCACTGCCGAGCCTGCCGTGGTGGTGATCAACAGTGCGAAATTTGTCGGCCTTGAGCTGCCCGCGACCCGGCAGGAATTGATTGCGATCCTGCGCGATTACCCGGAGCGTTTTGGCGGTGCGGTGGGCACCTATGATGTGCGTGAAAGCGGGCTGGGTTTTTTGTTTGCCACCCAGGAGGACCGGTCAACCGACGCCTATTGGCGGCTGAACGAGGTAATGGGCAGACTGAGCCCGCGGCTTTATTGCTGTTCCTCGCAGATGATTGCGGATGTGGCCGAAGGGCGACTGGCGCTCGCCTACAATGTGCTCGGCAGCTACGCCGCAGACCAATTGGCCAAGGATCAGAGCGGCCGCATGCAGATCCTCAGAATGGAGGATTTTGCCAATGTGATGTTGCGGACGGTCTTTATCCCGAGCGGAGCCGGGGAGCCCGAGGCCGCCGGCGCGATGATTGATATGCTGGCCAGGCTGGCTCTGCGTGAGCTGCCCGGCGACTGGCCGTTGCCTTCGCTGAGCCAGACTGAGAAGGGCGAAGCCACAGGATTCGGCCCGATCCGTCTGGGGCCGGGCTTGATGGTCTATCTCGACCCGCTCAACCGGCGGGCATTTTTGACGGAATGGGAAGATGCGATGGAGCAGCGGTAGGGAGCTTGAAGGTCAAGTAACCTTGGATGAATTCAAGGAAGGAATGGAAGTAGAGTGGTGAGAGCGCAGGGGTTCGAACCCTGGACCTACTGATTAAAAGTCAGTTGCTCTACCAACTGAGCTACGCTCTCGCCAGCGGCACCGAAGCACCGCTTGATTGGCGCGGAACATAGGCAGGGCGGTGGCCATGGTCAACCGCAAAAAACACACCGGTACAAAGGTTTTTTGCGGGCCGGTGCAGGGGGACAAAATGACCCTTGCTGCGGCGTTTTTTGGGCCGCGGGGCCTGGGATGGTTGCAAGCCTGGCCGGAAGCCCGGGCCAGCATGAGCGGCGTTAGGGGCCAGCAAGGGCGGGAGTGCCGGATGGGGTCTGTCGGGATGGGGTATATCACCGGCCCCGCTGGTTCGCCGCAACCGGATCACGTTTGCCACTCCAAAACGTGACTGGCCTTATTCGGGTGCGGCGTTTAGACAGATTGTGATTTGGACCCTGGCGGGGCTTTTTCTGACCCATCCGAACACCTGTCGGAACGCCCACCGGCCTCACACTGGAACGCCTATCGTGACAATCGCCGACATTCCGCTGCTGACAGTCCTGCTTGCCGGGGCGCTCTCCTTTCTGTCGCCCTGTGTGTTGCCACTGGTACCGCCCTATCTGTGCTACATGGCCGGTGTTTCGGTGGAGGATTTTCGCGGCTCGGGCGCGTCTGAACGCAGCCGGGAAACCCGGCGGGCGGTGTTCTTTGCATCCCTGTTCTTCACGCTCGGATTTGCCACGGTGTTCGTGGCGCTGGGCGCCGGGGCCTCGTCGATCGGCGCGGCACTCAGGCAGCATATGGATCTGCTGGCCAAGGCCGGCGGCGTGGTGATCATCCTGATGGGCCTGCATTTTCTGGGGGTTTTCCGCATTGGCCTTCTGGCGCGCGAGGCCCGGTTTTCAGGCGGCGGCAAGCCGGCGACGTTTTCCGGCGCCTATGTCATGGGGCTTGCGTTTGCCTTCGGATGGACGCCCTGCATCGGTCCGGTGCTTGGGGCTGTGCTCGGTGTCGCCGCCTCGCATGAGACCGTGTCGTCCGGGGCGATGTTGCTTGCGGCCTATTCGCTGGGGCTCGCCGTTCCGTTCTGGATCGCGGCGCTGTTTTCCGAGCGGTTCATGCGCTTTACCCAAAGGTTCCGCCAGCATCTGGGCACCGTCGAGAAGATCACTGGTGCACTGCTGGTGCTCACCGGGATCCTGTTTCTGACCGGCGGCATGGCGTCGATGGCCTATTGGCTGCTTGAGACCTTTCCTGCGCTGGGGATGATTGGCTAGGCTCGGGATTTTTTCAGGCGGCCAATTGGCGCTGTCGCCAGCACCAACCCTCCCAGCACAGTGAGGATCCCGACTCCGTGGTAGGTGTGAAACGGCTCGCCCAAGGCAAGCACGGCAAGGCCGACGCCATAGACCGGCAGCAGATACATGAAGATGCTGGCGGTTGAGGCGCCGAGCGTTGCAACACCGTACTGAAACCCGCCAAAGGCCAGCAAAGACGCGAACATCACGATCCCGGCGATTCCGCCCCAGGCGGAAACGGTTACGGGCATGCGCGCGCCTGATAGCCATTCCCAAAGCGCAAAGGGCGCAAGCAGCAGGGCGCCGGCAAGTGTGATTGCGCCAAACAGGGCGGCGACCGGCAGACCGGCGGTGCGGGGACCCTTCAGCAGCACCGAGTAGATTGCCCAGGAGAGCGCGGCGACAATGAATATCAGGTCCCCGCGGTTGAGATCGAGCCCGGCGAGCCGGTCTAGATCTCCCTTCAGCACGATGATTGCCACGCCGCAGAAGCCGATCGCGATGCCAGTCAGTTCGCGCCAACCGGTCGCACGGCCGAAAAAAAGCCGCTCGAGCAAAATCACGATGAGCGGCGATGTGGTGTAGATCAGCGTGCCATTGGTTGCGGTGGTAAACTGAAGGGCATAGTAGACACCCGCCCCGCAAATCGACATGCCGAGGAACCCAAGAAGCATCCAATGCCACGGTGAGGCGGTCACATAGGCGCGGACACGATGGCGGGCCAGCCAGACGAATGGCAACAGTGCTATGCTCGCCGCAGTCCAGCGCAGGAAAGCCAGCGTGAACGGCGCCACCTCCGAAATGGTCGAACGCCCGAAGATCAGGTTGGACGAAAAGAAAAGTGGCGTGAGAATCATCACGGCTAGCGGGACAAAGCGTGATGCACCTGATGAAGCGGCAAACAGGGAAGCATTGGTCATTGCCCTCCTTAACAGGACTGTATGTTCGGGAAAGTCCTTTTTTGCTCTGGCTTGGGGTCAATGAGAGCTTTTGCCGAAAACGACTTGAGTGCTATAGCAGCCGCGAACACTGATCATGGAATCTTGAAAGGAACTTCAATGGCGCGAACATGTCTCGCAGTCGTGCTTGCGGCCGGTGATGCCACGCGGATGAAATCATCAAAATCCAAGGTTTTGCATCCTGTCGGCAATCTGCCCCTGATCGCACATGTTACAGGTTCAGCCGCCGCAGCGGGCGTCAGCAAGATTGCTCTGGTGGTTGGCAGGGACGTCGATGCCGTGGAGCAGGCTGCACGTTTGGGCCACGATGTTCCGATCACAGCGGTGATGCAGACCGAACGCAAAGGGACCGGTCATGCGGTGCTGATGGCCAGGGACATCATTGCCGAAGGCTATGATGATGTCGTGGTTCTTTATGGCGATGCGCCTTTGTTCGATCCCGAGAGCCTCAAGGATGCGGTCAAGCTACGAAGTGGTGGTGCCGATGTGATCGTGCTGGGATTCCGGGCTGCCGATCCGAGCGGTTATGGACGGCTGATTGAACGTGACGGGGAACTGGTTGCGATCCGCGAACACAAGGAAGCAACGGCAGAAGAGCTCGAAGTTGATTTTTGCAATGGCGGAATCATCACCTTTTCCGGCTCGCAGGCCATAGATCTGCTCGAGGCGATCGGCAACGACAATGCCAAGGGTGAGTACTATCTGACCGACATCATCGAGATCGCGCGTGCGCGCGGCCTGAAATGCGTTGCCATTGAGGCTTCCGAAGAAAACATGATGGGTTGCAACACCCGCGTTGAACTCGCTGAAATCGAGGCGGTTTGGCAGCAGCGCGCGCGCCACCGGGCAATGCTCTCGGGCGTGAGCATGGTTGATCCCAACACGGTCTATCTCTCCTTCGACACCGAGCTGGGCAATGATGTGGTGATTGAACCCAATGTCTGGTTTGGCCCCGGCGTCCGGGTCGGCGAGGGGGCGGTCATTCATGCATTCAGCCATCTTGAGGGAGCAACCGTGGGTGCATATGTCCAAATCGGGCCGTTTGCACGGCTCAGGCCCGGCGCGGATCTGGCGGAGAAGGCCAAGGTCGGCAATTTCTGCGAGGTCAAGAAAGCCAAGGTCGGCGAAGGTGCAAAGATCAATCATCTTACCTACATCGGGGATGCGGTGATTGGAGCCGGTGCAAATATCGGCGCAGGAACAATCACCTGCAACTACGATGGCCAGAACAAGCATCTGACGGAAATCGGGGCGGGTGCATTCATCGGCTCCAACTCCTCTTTGGTCGCACCGGTCAAGATTGGCGATGGCGCCTATGTCGGCTCCGGGAGCGTGGTGACCATGGAAGTTCCCCGTGATGCACTGGCCGTTGCCAGGGCACGGCAGGAGACCAAGCCAGGTCGTGCAATAGTATTGCGTGAGAAGATCGCTGAGATCAAAGCACAGAAGAGAAAATCGGGATCTTCAATGATCTGAATAGCTTGGTTACGCGGTGTCACGAAATTTGAGCGTTAGAGATGGCTGGTTTAGCTGGCGTGTAGCGGAAATGCTGCGTAAGAGCTTCTTCAAGAAAACAGGCCGGAGAAACATATGTGTGGAATAGTCGGAATAGTCGGTAAGCGCGAGGTTGGTTCCCTGCTGGTGGACGCGCTCAAGCGGCTTGAATACCGCGGGTATGATTCAGCCGGCATCGCCACCATCAACAATGGCCAGCTCGGCCGGCGCCGGGCTGAAGGCAAGCTGGTCAATCTTGAAACGCGGCTGGCTGACGAACCGCTTGCTGGCACTGTAGGTATCGGCCATACCCGCTGGGCGACCCATGGTGCGCCGACGGAGCGCAATGCACACCCGCATTTCTGCAGCGGTGTGGCCGTGGTCCATAACGGGATTATCGAGAATTTTGCGCCGCTGCGCGCCGAGTTGACCGCCAAGGGTGCCGAGTTCCACAGCCAGACCGACACCGAAGTGGTTGCTCAATTGCTTGCGGCGTATCGCGCTGAAGGTCTTGCACCGCGCGAAGCAATGCAGAAGGCGTTGTCGCGGCTTGAAGGTGCCTATGCGCTTGCAGTCATGTTTGAAGACCAGCCGAATATGATCCTGGGTGCGCGATCCGGTCCGCCGCTAGCTGTTGGACATGGCGAGGGCGAAATGTTTCTGGGATCCGATGCCATCGCGCTGGCGCCCTTCACTGACGAGATCACCTATCTTGATGACGGTGATTGGGTCGTGATTACGCGTGAGAGCCTGGAGATCTATGATCAGACCGGGGCTTCGGTGGAACGGCAGAGCCAGGTCTCGCGCAGTGCGGCCTATGTGGTCGACAAGGGCAATCACCGGCATTTCATGGAAAAGGAAATCCATGAACAGGCGGAAGTGGTTTCCCACACGCTGAGCAATTACATTGATTTTGCGGAAGGCAAGGTCAGGCTCGACACCGGTCAGCTGGATTTCGCCAATCTCGATCGGTTGGCGATGTCGGCTTGCGGCACGGCCTACTATGCGGGTTTGATTGGCAAATACTGGTTTGAACGTTTTGCCAGGCTGCCGGTGGAAATCGATGTGGCCTCGGAGTTCCGCTATCGCGAGATGCCGTTGCCCGGCCGGATGGCGGCACTGTTAATTTCCCAGTCCGGCGAAACCGCCGATACGCTGGCCTCTTTGCGCTACTGCAAAGAAAACGCGCTTGCGATCGGCGCCGTGGTCAACGTGCGCGAATCGACGATTGCGCGCGAATCCGACGCCATTTTCCCGACACTTGCCGGCCCGGAAATCGGTGTTGCCTCGACCAAAGCGTTCACCTGCCAGCTGTCCGTGCTTGCCGCGCTGTCGATGATTGCAGGTCGCGAGCGGGGAACATTGTCGGCTGAAGATGAGGCGGTGATGGTGCAGGCACTGGTGGAAGCGCCACGGCTGTTCAATGAAGTCATCCGTGATATCGAGCCGCAGATTGAAACGCTGTCGCGGGAGCTGGCGCGGTTCAAGGACGTGCTCTATCTCGGCCGCGGAACCAGTTTCCCGCTGGCGCTCGAAGGGGCGCTCAAGCTCAAGGAAATCTCCTATATTCACGCCGAAGGCTATGCAGCGGGTGAGCTCAAGCACGGCCCGATCGCGCTGATCGACGAGAACATGCCGGTGATCGTTATCGCGCCGCATGACCGCCACTTTGAGAAAACCATGTCAAACATGCAGGAAGTTGCTGCGCGCGGCGGTCAGATCATCCTGATCACTGACGAGAAGGGTGCAGAAGCTGCGCCGCTTGACACCATGGCAACCATTGCGCTGCCGGTTGTTCACGATATCGTGGCACCAATTCTGCACGCGTTGCCGGTTCAGATGGTCGCCTATCACACGGCTGTTTTCATGGGCACGGATGTCGACCAGCCGCGCAATCTCGCCAAATCCGTGACCGTGGAATAGCGAGTTTCTCGCGGCACCTTGTTTGTTCTTTCCCGGCAGTGCTTGCCTTGGCGGCGAGGCCGTTCCTATATTGGTGTTGCGGTGCATCATTTCATAAGGGCGCCAGGAACGAGGTAGACGATGAGTGACAAGCACAAGGGGCATGGTGGAGGCCGGCGTTTACGGAACTATTTCCTGACCGGGCTTATCATTGTGGCGCCTCTGGCCATCACGGCATACCTCACATGGACCTTTATCGGCTGGGTTGACGGTTGGGTGAAGCCCTACATCCCCGCAGCTTACAATCCGGAGACATATCTTCCGTTTGCCGTGCCAGGCTTCGGGCTTCTGACCGCTCTGTTCCTGATCACCATGATCGGATTCCTGACAGCCAATCTGGTCGGCCGGTCGATCATCGCGTTCGGGGAATCGCTGCTGGACCGGATGCCTCTGGTGCGAAGCCTGTACAAGGGCCTCAAGCAGATCTTCCAGACGGTGCTCGCCGAGCAGAGCAGTTCCTTCAAGCAGGCCGGTCTGATCCAGTACCCCCGGGTCGGATTGTGGTCGATTGTCTTCATTGCCACTGACACCAAGGGTGAAGTCGACAGCCGCTTGCCGGAGGAGGAATCGATTTCGGTGTTTCTGCCGACGACGCCCAACCCGACCTCTGGATTCCTGCTTTTCGTGCCGCGCAAGGATGTGATCATCCTCGACATGAGTGTCGAAGAAGCGGCCAAGATGGTGATTTCGGCAGGTCTGGTCTCGCCGGACTATCCCAAGAAGCTCCCGGTGAAGCCGGGAACCAAGTCCAAGACGGAGCCCGCGTGAAGCCTTTCGCGGTCAGCCTGCACGCAGGAAACGGATCGCCTCGTCCCTGCGCATGAGATAGAGCAGCATTCTGAGCGCGGCACCCCGCGGGCTGGAAAGCCCGGGATCGCTTTCGAGAACATTGCGGGCATCGGAACGGGCGATCTCCAGCAGATCGGCGTGGGCCGACAAATTGGCGAGCCTGAAGCCCGGCATGCCTGATTGGCGGGTGCCCAGAACTTCGCCTTCACCACGCAGTTTGAGATCTTCTTCGGCGATTCGGAAACCATCCTCGGTTTCGCGCAGCACCGAAAGGCGTGCGCCGGCCGTCTCGCCCAGCGGACCGTGATAGAGCAGGATGCAGCTTGAAGCGCCCTCGCCACGTCCAACGCGACCGCGAAGCTGGTGCAGCTGGGCCAGGCCGAATCGCTCGGCATGTTCGATCACCATGATGGTGGCGTCGGGCACATCGACACCAACCTCGATCACCGTGGTGGCGACCAGCAACCGGGTCTGCCCCGCCTTGAAGGCGCTCATGGCCTGATCCTTGTCTTCCGAACTCATCCGGCCATGGACCAGCGCAACCTGAGCTGCGAACTCCCGACCAAAGGCTTCGACGAGGCTGGCATGACGACTCTCCACCGACATCAGCTCGCTCTCGTCGGAATCCTCGACCAGCGGACAGATCCAATAGGCCTTCTTGCCGTCGCGCAGGGCACTGCGCAAACGCTCGACGATGTCGCCCAGGCGTTCATCGGGAATGGTGACAGTGGTGATCGGTTGCCGTCCGGCGGGTTTCTCTGTGAGTTTGGAGACATCCATGTCCCCAAAGGCTGCCAGAACCAGAGTTCGCGGGATCGGGGTTGCGGTCATCACCAGCATATGCGGAGCGGTTCCCTTGGCGGTCAGGCGCAAACGCTGATGCACGCCGAAACGGTGCTGTTCGTCGACCACGGCCAGGGTCAGGTTGTTGTAGACAACCGAGTCCTGAAACAGCGCATGGGTTCCGACGATGATCTGGGCCTGGCCGCTTGCGATCTGCTCGAGCAATTCGGAGCGTTCGCGGCCCTTTGCACGCGCGGTTAGCACGACAACCTCGATGCCTGCCGCCGCGGCCATTTTCTCGATGGTGGCAAAATGCTGGCGGGCGAGGATTTCGGTTGGCGCCATCAGCACCGCCTGGCCGCCGGCTTCGACGGCGTCGGCCATGGCCAGCATCGCGACTGCGGTTTTCCCAGAACCGACATCGCCCTGAAGCAGCCGGAGCATCCGATCCGAGCCGGCCATGTCGGTGAGAATTTCCTTCACCGCTGTCGCCTGGCTGCCGGTCAGCGAAAAGGGCAGGGCATCGAGTACGGCCTGTCTCAACCGGCCCTCTGCATGAACCGGATGACCGGGCAGTTTGCGCAGGGTCTGGCGCACCAGCGCCAGCGAAAGCTGGCCTGCCAGCAGTTCATCATAGGCGAGCCTGCGCCGCGCCGGGGTCTGTGGTTCCAGATCGATGGCGCTGCGCGGATGATGCAGGTCCCTGATGGCCTCGGCCATATCGGGAAAGCTGTTTTTGGTCACCAGATGCGGATCGGCCCATTCCGGCAGGCTCGGCATGAGGTCGATGGCTGCCTCGATCGTCCGCCGCAGCAGTTTTGGCGACAGGCCTGCGGTCAATGGATAGACAGGTTCGATCAACGGCAGTTTGTCCGCCTCGCTTTCAGCCACAATGTGATCGGGATGGACCATGGAGGGACGGCCGTTGAACCATTCGACCTTGCCGCTGACCAGAACGATTTCACCAATCGGCAGGATTTTTTCGAGCCACGCCTGTTTGGAATGAAAGAAGGTGAGCGCCATCTCGCCCGTGTCATCATGCACATAGACCCGGTAAGGCACAGAGCGGCGTCCCGGCGGGGACGGCTGGTGGCGGTCCACCCGCACCTTCAGCGTTGCAATCGTGCCTTCCGGTGCTTCGGTTATGCCTGCTCGCATGGTGCGGTCGATCATCGAATGCGGCGGCAATAGCAGCAAATCGAGCGCACGGGTGTCTTCCGGCCCGTCCCGTCCGGTCACGCGGGCCAACGCTTCGGCCGATTTCGGGCCGATTCCGGGCAGGCTTTCAACAGTGACAAACAGCGGATCGAGTTCGAGCGGGCGCATTGGTTCTGTTGAACGGCAAATTTGCCGCAATGGCAAGGCTGACAATTCCGCAATTGCAGGATATGCAGTGGCTCCAACAGACAAGGGATTTTCATGACCGGAACAACACGTTCGAGTGCGGACCTTGATCCCAGACGCCGCCGTATTCTGGTGCGTGCCTGGCGGCGCGGTATCCGCGAGATGGATCTGGTGATCGGCGGCTTTGCCGACGCAGAGATCGGAACGCTCAACGAGGCTGAACTTGATCAGCTCGAAGCCCTGATGGCCGAGGATGATGGCGATATCCTCAAATGGGTAACCGGGGAAGCCGAGACACCCGAGCCATTCCGCACGGCTGTGTTTGAGCGGCTAAGGGCCTATGTTCCCGACTTCGAACCCGAGCAGCCTGATAGCAAGGGGCAGGCCTCGCAATCATGAAGACTGTCATTCCGGTATCGCAGGTCACTGGCGCGCAAACGCCAGTCACGCTTGCTGGCGTTCCCCAGGGTCTGGAGGGGCTGGCGCTTGCGGAGACTGCCCGCAATTCAGGACCACTGGCACACGTCATTTCCGATGGTCAGCGGATGGCGGATCTTGAACAGAACCTTGCGTTTTATGCGCCGGACATTCCCGTCCTGACCTTGCCCGGCTGGGATTGCCTTCCCTATGACCGGGTCTCCCCCGGTGCGGATGTGTCGGCGCGACGGTTGTCCGCATTGGCGGCTCTTGCCAGTTTCGCGGACAATCCGCATCCGGCAATAGTGCTCGTGACGGTCAATGCGATGCTGCAGCGGGTGCCGCCCAAGGCGGTTGTTTCGGATCTTGGTTTTAGCGCCCGGCCTGGCAATCGGCTGAAAATGGAAACCCTCTCGGGACGGTTGGCGCAGCAGGGATTCGAGCGCGTTGATACGGTGCGCGAAGTTGGTGAATTTGCCGTGCGTGGCGGCATCCTTGATGTCTTTGTCCCCGGGGCCGAAGAACCGGTGCGGCTCGACTTCTTTGGCGACACGCTCGAAAGCATCCGGAATTTTGATCCGGCAACCCAACGCAGCACGACGCCTTCCAAGGAATTCTCGCTTAATGCGATGAGCGAAGTGACGCTTGAACCGGAAACAATCAGCCGGTTTCGCCGCAACTACCTCGAGACCTTTGGGGCTGCGACCCGGGATGATGCGCTTTACGTGGCGATCAGCGAAGGTCGGCGGTATCCCGGCATGGAACACTGGCTGCCGCTGTTTCACGACGAGATGGCAACGGTGTTTGATTATCTCGGAGGTTTTCGGATCTCCGGGGACCATATGCTCATGGAAGCTGCCGCTGAGCGCCGGGCTCAAATACTCGATCATTATGAAGCGCGCCAGACAGCCCAAAGAATAGAGAAGGGCAAGGGCGTTCAGACGACTCCCTACAAGGCAATCGCGCCGGATCTGCTCTATCTCGACACGGCCGAGCTGCAAGCCTCGCTTGATCAGCACAATGCAATCCGCCTGACGCCGTTTCACGAGCCAGAGAATTCCGCCCGCCGGGTGATCGATCTGCCGACTTCCACCGGACCGCGCTGGGCTGCAGATGCGTCTGGAGAAAGCACACGGGTCAATCTGTTCGACAAACTCGTGGCGCATGTGGCCGCCAAACGCGAAGCCGGCCGCAAGGTGCTGGTAACCGCCTGGACCGAAGGTTCGCTCGACCGGTTGCTTCAAGTCACCGAGGAACACGGTCTTGCGCGGGTGCGGCGGATCAACAGCCATGCCGAACTTGAAACGCTCAAGCCCGGTGAGGCTGCTGCTGCGGTTCTGGCCATCGAAGGCGGTTTTGAGATCGGGGATCTCGTTGTCATCGGCGAGCAGGATGTGCTTGGCGACCGGCTGGTGCGCCGCGCCAAGCGCAAACGACGCGGCGCTGATTATATTTCGGAAGTCTCCGGCCTCGATGAGGGCAGCTATGTGGTTCATGCCGAACACGGCATCGGCCAGTTCATCGGCCTGCGCACCATCGAGGCAGCCGGTGCGCCGCATGCCTGCCTCGAACTGCATTATGCGGGGGACGCCAAGCTTTTCCTACCGGTCGAAAACATCGAGCTTCTGACCCGCTATGGCTCGGACAGCGCCGAGGTGCAGCTTGACCGGCTGGGCGGCGTCGCCTGGCAATCGCGCAAGGCAAAGCTGAAGAAGCGGCTGCTGGATATGGCTGAGGGGCTGATCCGGATCGCTGCTGAACGGCACATGCGCGCGGCCCCCGTACTGGGTGCGCCGGAAGGGCTTTATGACGAGTTTTCGGCGCGCTTTCCCTATGATGAGACCGAAGACCAGATGGCCGCGATCGAACGGGTGCGCGGGGATCTCAGTGAAGGTCGTCCGATGGACCGGCTGGTGTGCGGCGATGTCGGGTTCGGCAAGACCGAAGTGGCACTGCGTGCGGCTTTCATCGCCGCCATGAACGGTGTGCAGGTGGCGGTGGTGGTGCCGACAACGCTTCTGGCACGGCAGCATTTCAAGACGTTCACCGAGCGCTTGCGCGGCTATCCGGTGCGCATCGCGCAGGCCTCCCGCCTGGTGGGTGCGAAGGATCTGGCGTTGACCAAGGCCGAACTTGCGTCGGGCAAGACCGACATTGTGGTCGGCACCCATGCGCTGCTCGGCTCGTCGATCCAGTTCACCAATCTGGGCTTGCTGATCATCGATGAGGAGCAGCATTTCGGGGTCAAGCACAAGGAGCGCCTCAAGGAACTCAAGAGCGACGTGCACGTCCTCACGCTCTCTGCAACGCCTATCCCGCGGACGCTGCAACTGGCCATGACCGGCGTGCGAGAGCTCTCGCTGATCACCACGCCGCCGGTGGACCGGATGGCGGTGCGGACCTTCATCTCGCCATTTGACCCGGTCACGGTGCGCGAAACCCTGATGCGAGAGCATTACCGCGGCGGCCAGAGTTTCTATGTCTGTCCGCGTGTGTCAGATCTTGACGAGGTTGCGGCGTTTCTGCGCTCGGATGTGCCCGAGCTGAAATTTGCCATTGCCCATGGACAGATGGGGGCAGGCGAGCTCGATGACATCATGAATGCGTTCTATGACGGCCAGTATGATGTGCTGTTGTCGACGACCATTGTGGAATCCGGTCTCGATGTCCCCACCGCCAACACGCTGATTGTGCACCGTGCGGACATGTTCGGCCTGGCCCAGCTCTACCAGCTGCGCGGCCGGGTCGGCCGTTCCAAGGTTCGCGCATTCGCACTGTTCACGCTGCCGGTCAACAAGACGCTGACCGCAACGGCGGACAAGCGCCTCAAGGTGCTGCAATCCCTCGACACACTCGGCGCCGGCTTCCAGCTTGCCAGCCATGATCTCGACATTCGCGGCGCGGGCAACCTGCTCGGCGAAGAACAGTCTGGCCACATCAAGGAAGTGGGTTTTGAGCTCTACCAGCACATGCTCGAGGAAGCGGTCGCGGAGGTGCGTGGCGAGGATGCGATTCTCGACACCGGCTGGTCACCGCAAATCACGGTCGGCACGCCGGTGATGATTCCCGAGGACTATGTGCCGGATCTGCATCTCAGGCTGGGTCTTTACCGGCGGCTTGGCGAAATCACCGACATTGCGGATATCGACGGTTTCGGGGCCGAGATGATCGACCGGTTCGGACCCTTGCCGATCGAGGTCCAGCATCTGTTGAAGATCGTCTTCATCAAGGCGCTTTGCCGCAAGGCGAATGTCGAAAAACTCGATGCCGGGCCAAAGGGTGTTGTGGTCAATTTCCGCAACAAGGAATTCCCGGACCCGGCAGCGCTGGTGGGGCATATTTCCCGCCAGGGCAACATGGCCAAGATCCGGCCCGACCAGAGTGTTGTGTTCATTCGCGACCTGCCGACGCCGGACAAGCGGCTCACCGGGGCTGCGGTTGTGATGACACAGTTGGCCGAACTTGTCGGCTGATCAGCCGGACGTCAGGCGATCAAATACATGAAAACCCTGTTCGCGAGGGCGGGGCTTTGTGTTTGCATTCACGAATGCGATGGCCGGGTGGATATGCAGGCGGCAGAGCTGTTGACGGAGCCCAGCAATAGGCTCAGGCGTCGTTGTCGGCCTCTGGCGCCGCTTCCGGGTTGTTGAGCTTTTCCTGAGCGACCTTGCGCATGGCATCGGCCAGCGCTTCCGCCGGCTGGGCGCCGACGACGGCATATTTCATGTCGATGATGAAGCAGGGGACGCCGGTCACCCCCATCTGTCTTGCCTGATCGATTTCGGCGCTTACGGTGTCCTTGTCGGCTTCACCCGCAAGCAACCGCGCCACAATTTCGCGGTCGAGTCCGGCTTCGGTTGCCGCTTCGACGAGGACTGCGTCATCACCAATGTTCTTGCCGTCTTCGAAATAGGCCTTGAACAGCGCTTCGACGGTTGCATCCTGGGCGACGAGGCCTTCCGTGCCTGCCCAGCGGATGACCCGGTGGGCATCAAGCGTGTTGGCGGAGACGGGGATGTCGTTGAGGGCGAACGGGATGTTTTCCGCCTGACCTGCGGCGTGGACCGGGGCGTAGGCCTTTTCCGCACCCTCCGGACCACCGAACTTGTCCTCGAGATACTGTTTGCGGTCCTTGCCTTCCTTGGGAAGCGTTGGATCAAGCTGATAGGGGCGCCAGCGCACCTCGACATCCATCTCCTTGCGGACATCGGCAAGTGCTGCTTCAAGCCGGCGCTTGCCGATGTAGCACCACGGGCACATCACATCCGAGACAACGTCGATCGTCAGGGCAGGTGCTGTGGTGAGGGTCGGTGTGGAGGTCATTGGATTGCCTTTCACGCCACGATCGGACGGTTTGAGAATTGGTGCCGGGTGTTAGCGGGCAGCTGTGGTGTCCCACCAGGCAGGAAGATAATAGCCATAGAGCGGCGGCTCCCCTTCAGGCTCGGCGATCCGGCTGCGGTGCGCCACCCAGGACTTGCCCAGGTGAAATGCGGGAACAACGTAGTACCCTGATAGCAGGACACGGTCATAGGCGCGCACGGCGGAGCGGAAATCATCGGCGGTGCGTGCGTTTAGAAGCGCATCGATTGCCGCGTCAATCGCCGGGCTGGCAGCGCCGGCGAAATTGAAGGAGCCTTGATTGTCCCGCGAGGCCGAGCCCCAACGGTTGATCTGTTCTGCTCCGGGTGACAGCGACGACGGGAATGACTTCATGATCATGTCGTAATCGAAGGTCTGCGAGCGCTGCTGGTATTGCGCATCATCTACCGTCCGGATCGACATGTCGATGCCGAGAGCTTTGAGCGAGCGCTGATAGGCGACAGCGAGCTTTTCCTGCCCCTCGTTCTGGGTCATAAGCCCGAACGCAAACGGTTTGCCTGCCGCATCGATCAGCCGTCCCTCGGCAATCCGGTAACCAGCCTCCTGAAGCAGGTTGAGCGCTGCGCGCTGGATCTTTCTGTCGCGGCCGGACCCGTCGCTGACGGGCAATGTCCATGTTCCGCCCATGATATCGGCCGGAACGGCATCGGGAAACGGAGCCAGGATTTCGCGTTCGCGCGCGTCTGCCGGTTTGCCGTAACTCGAAAGCTCCGAGCCGTCCCAGTAGGAACGGGTGCGGGTGTAGGCATTGTCATAGAGGCTGCGGTTGGCCCATTCGAAATCGAACAACAGCATCAGCGCCTTGCGGACCCTGACGTCCTCGAACAACGGGCTGCGGGTGTTGAACACGAAGCCGTACATGCCCGAAGGGGTTTTCCGGTCATATTCCTTGCGAACGATCTCGCCATTCTCGACGGCGGGGAAATCGTAGCCCCGGGCCCAGTTGGTGGCACTGCCGTCGGGATAGATATCGAAGACACCTTTCTTGAAGGCTTCGAACTGGGAGGTTTCCGACAGGAAATACTCGACCGAGATTTCATAATAATTGTCGATGCCGCGCTTGATCGGCAGGTCCTTCGCCCAGTAGTCGTCGCGTCGTGTGTAAGTGATCCGTTCTCCGGGCTTGATCTCGCTGATCAGATAGGGGCCCGAGCCGACGCCCGGTTCGAGCGTTGACTGGTCGAATGTCTCGGCGTCGGTCGCGTGTTTCGGCAGCACCGGCGACAGCGACAGGATCAACGGAAACTCCCGGTTCGACGTCTCGTTGAATGTGAAGCGAACCGAGAGGTCGGAGACTTTCTCCATCTTCTCGACGCGGTTGAGGCGGGTGGAGAAGGGCGGTCGTCCCTTGTCCCTGAGCAATTCCACCGTGAAGATGATGTCGTCGGCAGTGACCGGCTTACCATCTGACCAGCGCGCAGCCGGATTGAGGTTGTATTGGATGAAACTGCGATCCTCATCCCATTCCACGGTCTCTGCGAGCAATCCGTAAAGTGTAAACGGCTCGTCCTGCGAGCGGATCATCAGGGTCTCGTAAATCAGATTTCCGAATTCCGGATCGACAATGCCGCGGGCATGGGTGCGCATGCTCTTGACGATGAAGGGGCGAACGCTGTCGAAGGTTCCGACCACGCCGTAGGTGACCTTGCCGCCCTTGGGTGCATCGGGATTGACGTAGGGAAGATGCGTGAAATCCGCAGGCAGTGCCGGTTCCCCATGCATGGCGATTCCGTGCACGGGGTCTGCGCGCGTGGTCGCCGCGAACACCATCAGGCTTGCCGCAAGTGAAAACAACATCAGCAGTTTTTGTCGCATCTTTGTTCCTCTCGGGCCGCGTTCGGTGCCGGTTTGGGCCGATTCCCGTGGCAGAAGATATATGTGGTGATCCCATAGGGCCATAATGCAGCACCATTCAGGCGGTTTTTTTGACATTAGAGCCATTCGCGGACTGGATATTGGAAACATCCCGCGTTAACAGGGAGCAGAATGAGCCTTGCTGTCGCCGCAATTTCCGTAAAGAAGGCGCAGCTATGGGTAAAGGACGCGAATCCCGCGCGAACCGTTTGGCGCCAGACGCGCACTTCAGGAGAGTTGATATCCAATGAACGCAACCATCAAGACCGTTTTCGCAACCATCATGTCAGCTGGACTCGCTGCTGCGTTCATGCCGGCAACCGCTTCGGCACAGGGTGCCAACCAGGGCTGGTACAAGACCTGCACTAAGCAGGAAGACAATGATGTCTGTCTTGTGCAGAATATCATCACCGCGCCGACGGGTCAGCTTCTGACCGCAGTCGGCCTGATCAGCATCACCGGCAAGGTCAACCGCATGCTGCTTCAGGTGACTGTTCCGACTGCGCGCCTGATCCAGCCGGGCATCAATCTGCAGGTTGATGGTGGCCAGGCTCAGCGTGTAGAGTACCAGATCTGCATGCCAGAAACCTGTGTGGCAGAATCAGTGCTTACCGATGCAATGGTCAATTCGTTCAAGAAGGGCGGCGAGATGGTGCTGACATCGGTCAACTACCAGCGCACGCCGAACCCGCTGAAGATCTCGCTTGAGGGCTTCACCCAGGCTTGGGACGGCGATCCGATTGCCCAGTCCGAACTGCAGGAACGCCAGCGTCTGCTTCAGGAAGAAATGGCCAAGAAGGCCGAGGAAGCCCGCAAGAAGCTTGAAGAAGCGCAGGCCGCGGCCAAGAAGAACTGATCCGCCGGATCAGAGCAGAAAAATCAGCGAAGCCCGGGGACCTTGCGGCCCTCGGGCTTTTTCCATGCAGTATCCAAACAAACGGATTGGCGAGGGCTGCGGCAAGGGCACTCCGGTCAGATCAATGGCTGATCCGCTCTTTCGGCATGTAAACGCCGTCAATCTGGGTTTCGAAGAATTCGGTCAGTTGCGGATGCCGGATCGGCGTATCGCTGTCATCGATCAACAGGTTCTGTTCCGACACGTAAGCCACATATTCGGTGTCATCATTTTCCGCGAGCAAATGGTAGAATGGCTGATCCTTGCGCGGGCGCACATTCTCGGGGATGGCATTCCACCATTCCTCGGTGTTGGCATAGACCGGATCGACATCGAATATCACACCCCGGAAGGGGAATATCCGGTGTTTGACGACCTGGCCGATTGTGAACTTGGCTGTTTTTAGCGACATTTCATTTCATCCTTTGACCCTGAAAATGGGTTGCCGCCAGGAAAGTTCAACCTTGCGGGCTTGACGGAGGCGTTGAACAGACATAGCCCGGAGCGGTCTGCCGGTCCGGACCTCCGGCAAGGCAAATGTGTGTCAGTGGGCTTCGATTATGGCTGAAATCGCCGGTTTGGTGTTACCTTTCTTTGGTCTGATCCTGCTTGGCTACATCGCCGCGCGCATCACGAAGCAGCCTCATGAGGCAATGGGCTGGCTCAACACCTTCATCATTTATGTCTCTTTGCCGGCTCTGTTTTTCAAGTTGCTGTCGCAAACCCCGATCGAACAATTGGCGCGCTGGGACTATGTGCTGACCAGCATGGTGGTGACCTACACCATTTTTGCCCTTGTCTTTGCCGCCGCCATCTTGATCCGGCGCGCCACCATCGGTGACGCGACCATTCAGGGGTTGGCAGGAGCCTATGGCAATATCGGCTATATGGGACCCGGTATTGCCATCCTGGCATTTGGTGAACCCGCAGCGGTGCCGGTGGCGCTGATTTTCTGCTTCGAGAACATCATGCACTTTACGATTGCGCCGATGATGATGGCGCTTGCGGGCGGTGACAATCGCGGTGCCGGTGCACTGGCGGTCAGTGTGGTGCGCAAGATCGCCTTTCATCCCTTCATCATAGCCACGGCTGTGGGGGTGGCGGCAGCAGCGATCGAATTCGTGCCGCCGGTTCCGGTCGGGCGCCTGATCGACTACCTGGCACAGGCGGCAGCCCCTTGCGCCTTGTTTGCCATGGGCGTGACGCTGGCGCTCCGGCCGCTCAAGCGGGTGCCGGTCGAGCTTGGTTTTATCGTTCCAATGAAGCTGATCACACATCCGGTGTTGATGTATCTCGGGCTCAGCCTAATCGGCGATTTTGATCCGGTCTGGGTCTACACCGCAGTTCTTCTCGCCTCGCTTCCCACCGCGACAAATGTGTTTGTGATCGCCCAGCAATACACAACATGGGTCGAGCGGGCATCGGCCACGGTTCTGGTGACAACCGTGAGCAGCGTGGCAAGCGTGTCAGCGCTTTTGTGGTTGATCACGAGCGGAACCTTGCCGGCAGACCTGTTCCCGAGCTGATGCCCGGTCGTTTCAAGGATTGACTATGGACTGGGCCCGCTCTTGCGCCAGCCTGGTGTCATACCTTCGCGCATCGCCAGAAGCCTGAGCGGGGGAATGGATGAAAGGGCCGCAAGACCGCCCGCCCGCAGCGCCTGCATCGGCAGGTAGGAACTCAGCAATGCGCGGTTGAGCAGATCGACGCCGGCAGTGCGGCTGGTCACGTCCAGGCGCCGCATGCGGTTGTAGCTTTCAACTGCTTGCGCGGCTCCGTCGGGGCCGCCTGCTTCCCGCAGCGCATCAATGGCCTGCCTGATGTCCCTAAGACCAAGATTGAGGCCCTGGGCGCCAATGGGTGGGAAGGCATGGCCGGTCTCACCCACCAGCATGGTTCGGCCGACACCAAAACGGGTGGCAATCAGACTTGAGAGCGGCCAGGCCTGTGGATCGTTTTCAATTTCGACCGCGCCGAGGATGGAATGCATCCGGCGTTCGACTTCCGCGTTCAGTTGCGTGCGGGGGAGTGCGAGAATGTCATCGACCTGCTCAGGCTTGACGGCCCAGACCAGGCTCGAGCGGTTGCCGGGCAGGGGCACCTGCGTGAATGGCCCCTGTTCGGTGTGAAACTCGGTCGAAACATCGCCATGGGGAAACCGGTGGCTGAAATTCATCACCAGCGCTGATTGCGGATAGGACCATGTCTTGACCTTGATTCCGATGGCTTCGCGCAGGGTCGAGTTGCGGCCATCGGCGGCCAGTGCCGCGGCTGCGCGGATCTCGGTTCCATCGTCAAGGGAAAGGACCATGCCCTCTTCCCCCTGTTCGGTTGTTCGAAGCGTTGCCTCAAACCGGTCGATCCTGCCTTGCGAGGAGGCTGCGGCATGCAGCGCGTCAAACAGCGGTTGGTTGGGGATGTTGTAGCCGAACGCGTCAAGGTCGATTTCGGAGGAATGAAACGATACCGGCGGTGCGCGAAACAGCCGACTGGTGCCATCGAGAATGCGCATGGTGCGCAACGGAGCAGATGATGGGCGAACCACATCCCAGACGCCGAGGTTGGACAGAAGATCGAGAGACTCTGTGAGCAGTGCCGTAGTGCGGCCGTCCTGACGGGGCGGCTTGGGCGCAATGAACGCAACCCGCCAACCTTCCGCCGCCGCAGCAAGGGCGGAAACTGTTCCGGCGAGACCACCACCAACCACGGCGATGTCATAGTGAGCCTGCATCTGCATCAACCTTCAGATCATCATTGACGATTGCAACATCGCCACAACCTCCTTTACATCGCCGTGGGGATCAACTCCATGGGATGAATTGGCGCATGTTCACGCCGCGCAACAGCAATGATCCGCTCGACGGCCGCTTCGATCATCTCGACCGGTCCGGCCGTGCCGTGGCCCAATTGGCGCGCCGCCCGGTCTGGCCGGTTTTCGCCATGGTGGCGATCACCACCGCCATTGCCTGGTGGTTCCTGTTTGCGATGGCGGGCGCGGTCGCCGAACTTTCCGGATCCGCCAGGCCACTGGGTCCGGGGATGGCGCTGATTTCGGAGTTACTGCCCGTCAATGCCGGCTCCTTTGCCGCGACCATCGCCGATCTTTGTCTTTCAGCCGAGACGGGCGCGGTGTTGTTGTTCAATCCCGGAGCGGACCTTTTTGCGGCACTTCTGATCATGTGGCTGGCAATGGCAGCGGCGATGATGCTTCCCACTGCGGCGCCGATGATTCGCACCTATGCCGAAATTGCCGATACCGCCGCTGCCCGTGGCGATCCGGTGGTGCATCCGCTTATTTTGACCGCAGGATATCTCACAGTCTGGGCAATTGCGGCGCTGCTGTTCACGGCGGCTCAGCTTGTGGTGGCTTCGCTCAGTGGTGTGGGGGCTGCAGGCCCCGCCCAGGGGATTGTTGCGGGGTTGATCCTGATGCTGGCAGGGGCTTACCAGTTCTCCGCGCTGAAGGAGGCGTGTCTAACCAAGTGCCGCAATCCTTTCACTACCCTATTCGCCCGCTGGCAAACGCGCAGTGCTGGCGTCTTCAAGCTTGGAATGGAGCAGGGCCTCTGGTGTCTGGGGTGCTGCTGGGCGCTGATGCTGATCATGCTTGCAGTGGGCAGCATGAATGTGATCTGGATGGCGGTGTTAACGCTGCTTACGTTTCTTGAAAAAACCGGCAGCGGTCGCGTGACAAGTCGTGTTGTGGGCGCAATAGTGGGCCTTTGGGGAGTGGCGCTGATTTTCAGTTCAGCGATCTGATAGCGGGAGATATGAATGGCTGATGTTGAATGGGCTTTGAAGGGTGAGTTGGTGCTCTCCTGCAATTGCACCGTCTTTTGCCCGTGCGTGCTTTCGCTCGGCCAGCATCCGCCCACCGAGGGCTATTGCCAAACCTGGGCAGGGTTTCGCATCGACAATGGTTACTATGGGGATACTGATCTTTCCGGGCTCAATCTTGGCCTGATCATGGAAATCCCGGGCTATATGAGCCGGGGCAACTGGACTGCCGGCCTGTTTGTCGACAAGCGTGCCTCAATCTATGCCACCAAGGCCTTCACCAAGATTTTCACCGGAAAGGCCGGCGGCAACACCTCGTTGCTTTCAATCCTGGTGGGGAACTTTCTCGGTGTCCGGCAGGAGCCGATCAGCTACGAGGTTGAGGGCAACAAGCGCATCGTCAAAATCCCCAAGATCATTGATGGCATTGTGGCGCCGATTCCCGGCAAAAATAACGGTGAGGACACCGTCATCTCTAATTCGGAATACTGGATCGCACCCGAAATCATTGTCGCCAAATCCGAGCGTTCCAAGCTAAGAGCTTTTGGTCGAAACTGGAATTTTGCCGGCCGTTCGGCTGAAATCTGCGCGCTCGACTGGAGTGGACCGAACTGAAACAGGCAGTTCCGGTAAAAAAACATTTAACTTTCCAAGGAGGGCATTGGCGGCATGAAGCTTCCGTTCAATTACCGCCGCGTGCCTTATGCGGAGATACGGGCGTTTTCGGTTCACATACTCACGGCCAGTGGGTCGTTCATGGCGTTTCTGGCGCTTGTTGCGGCAGCTGAGGGCAGGTTTGTTGATCTGTGGTGGTGGCTGGGGCTGGCGCTGCTGATCGATGGCATAGACGGGCCGATCGCACGCAAGCTCAATGTCAAGGAAGTCCTGCCGAACTGGTCGGGCATCATGCTCGACAATGTGATCGATTACGTCACTTACGTGCTTATTCCTGCGTTCGCGCTGTATCAGAGCGGAATGATCGGGGAGACATTGTCGTTTTTTGCGGCCGGTCTGATCGTGGTTTCCAGTGCCATCTACTATGCAGACACAGGCATGAAGGTTGAAGAGAATTTCTTTTCCGGGTTCCCGGTGGTGTGGAACATGCTGGTGTTTACGCTGTTCGTGATCAAGGCCTCGGAATTGGTTGCTTTCGGCATCGTTCTGCTTGCCGTGGTCATGACATTCCTGCCCATCAACTTCCTTCATCCGGTGCGCGTGGCGCGCTTGAGGCCGATCAATCTTACCATTTTCGGTATCTGGTCGGTCCTTTCGGGCTACGCATTGCTGCTGCATTTCAACAGTCCTGAATGGTTGATGTGGGCTGTGATGCTGACCAGCGCCTATCTGTTTGTGATTGGCGGGATTATGCAGATGTTTCCCAAGTTGGGGCGACGTTCATCCGTTTGATCAAGTTATACAGTGATTTCAAGGAAAGGCTTAAAGTATGAAAGCGATCGTCATTTCTACCCATGGTGGACCAGAAGTTCTTGAATGGCGCGATCATGAGGCTGGAACCCCGGGGCCGGGCGAAGTGCTGATCCGGCAAGAAGCGGTCGGGCTCAATTTCATCGACGTTTATTTTCGCACCGGACTCTATCCGGCCCCCAATGGTTTACCGTTGGTGCCGGGCAATGAAGGGGTCGGCGTTGTCGAGGCGATTGGCGAGGGTGTGACCGCGCTGAAGATCGGCGACCGGGTTGCCTATGCCGGGCCGATCGGCGCCTATGCGCAACAGCGTGTGATTGCCGCGGATCGCCTGGTCAAGGTGCCGGACGGAATTGCCCTGGATGTGGCTGCAAGCATGATGCTCAAGGGCATGACCGCCGAATATCTGCTCAGGCGCACATTCGAGGTGAAGCCTGGCGATACGATTCTGTTTCATGCGGCGGCCGGTGGTGTTGGCCTGATTGCAGGTCAATGGGCCAAGGCGCTTGGCGCCACCGTCATTGGTACGGTTGGCTCTGCTGAAAAGGCCAAACTCGCAAGCGCCAACGGTTATGACCATGTGATCAATTACCGCGAGGAGGATTTTGTCTCGCGGGTCAAGGACATTACCGGCGGCAAGGGTGTCGATGTGGTCTATGATTCCGTCGGCAAAGACACCTTTCCCGGTTCGCTTGACTGTCTCAGGCCGCGCGGCATGTGGGCGAGTTTTGGCCAGTCGTCCGGGCCAATCGATCCCATCAACATCGGAATCCTCTCCCAGAAGGGCTCGCTTTATGCGACCCGGCCAACGCTTTTCACCTATATTGCCAGCCGTGCGGAACTCGAGGCATCCGCATCGGCGCTGTTTGACGTGGTTGTTAAGGGCGATGTGAAGATCGAGATCAATCAACGCTACCCGCTTGCCGAGGCAGCACGTGCGCACAGCGATCTGGAGGCACGAAAGACCTCCGGCACAACGGTTTTGTTGCCCTGAGCAGCGACGGATGGATTGTGGCGGCGTTTGAAACAGTCTCTGGAAAATATTGAAAAGCTATCGCGTTCGTTGGTGTGTGCGAAAGATGACCATTGTGCTGTCTTGATATTGCTGGAGAATTCCGGCCAGGATGCACTGGGTGCAATGCACAATAATTGACGTTGATAACATCCGGTGCGGTTGTCGGATCCGGGCCAAGTCGCTTGAATTTCGCGTTGATATGGTGAAGCTTGTTTTCTGGGCAAGGTGCGGGAACGCCGAATGTTTGTGCATTGCCGCAAATGGGCTTGCTTCATGGGGGTGATGTGGAAAATCAAATGACCGACGGAGGGTCTCCGCGAACACAAGCGCTTGATGTTCCCCTGCTTGAAACCAGGGAGCTGGCCAAAGTCTTTGGAAGCCTGCGCGCCTGCGACGCGATCAACCTGGCGATTGCGCCGGGAGAGGTTCATGCGCTTCTGGGCGAGAACGGTGCCGGGAAATCGACGCTGGTCAAGATGCTGTTTGGGGTCCTTGATCCCAGCGGCGGTGAGATCCTGTGGAAGGGCAAGCCGGTCACGATCGGCAGCCCCGGTGAGGCGCGTGCCACTGGCGTGGGGATGGTGTTTCAGCATTTTTCGCTGTTTGAGGCGCTGACGGTCGCAGAAAACATCGCGCTGGCGCTTGATGGCAATGTGCCGATCGACCGGATTTCGGAGGAAGCGCGGCGGCTGTCGCTTGAGTATGGATTGCCGCTTGATCCGTCCGCCCATGTGGCGGATTTATCGGTCGGGGAACGCCAGCGGATCGAAATCGTCCGCGCGTTGCTGCAAAATCCCGAGTTGATCATTCTTGACGAGCCGACATCGGTGCTGACCCCGCAAGAGGCCGACAAGCTGTTCGAGACATTGGCCAAACTCAAGGCGGAGGGCCGGTCGGTTCTCTATATCAGTCACCGTCTTGAGGAGGTGCAACGCATTTGCGACCGGGCCACGGTGCTGCGCCATGGGAAGGTCACCGGCGCCTGCGATCCACGCCAGGAGACTCCATCGTCGCTGGCGCGCATGATGGTCGGCGGCGAAGTGGCCGAGATTTCCGGCGCTGGATTGGGCACAGCTGGTGATCTACTGATTGAAATCAACAAGCTGAGTGCACCGGCGCGCTCGCCGTTTGCGGTGGCGCTCAAGGACATCGACCTTTCCGTCTCCGCCGGCGAGGTGGTGGCGATTGCTGGTGTTGCGGGCAACGGGCAGAGTGAATTGTTTGACGTGTTGTCGGGCGAGGAACGGGTGCTCGACGCCAATGCAATCAGGATCCGGGGGGAGGCGGTTGGCCGCACCGGAATCACCGAGCGTCGTCTGATGGGATGTGGTTTCGTGCCTGAGGAACGGCATGGCCATGCGGCGGTTCCCAACATGCCGTTGACCGGCAATCTTGTGTTGTCGCGCCACACCTCTGATCGAAGTGCGTTCCTTTCGGGCGGTCCGCTGGGGCTTATCAACACTGCGGCCGTGGCCAATGCGACGAAGCGCATCTGTGAAGACATGGACGTGCGTAAATCGGGCGATGATCCCGCCGCCGGGTCGCTTTCGGGCGGCAATTTGCAGAAGTTCATTGTCGGTCGCGAACTAGACCGGCAGCCTGTGGTTTTGGTGGTCAACCAGCCAACCTGGGGCGTTGATGCCGGGGCTGCAAGCCGTATCCGTCAGGCCCTGATCGATCTTGCCAAAAGCGGGTCTGCGGTTGTGGTGATCAGTCAGGACCTCGACGAAGTGTTCGAAATTGCAAGCCGTATTTCGGTGATCAACGAAGGGCGGCTTTCGGCTCCCGAGCCGGCCGACACCATGACCCGCGAACGCATCGGATTGTTGATGGGCGGTTTCCATGATGGCACGGGCCATACCCACGAGGAGACCGGCCATGCGCATTGAACTGAAAAAGCGTGACGGTCTGTCGTCGCTGTTCTCGGTCCTGTCACCGTTCATTGCGCTGGGGTTGACCCTGATTGCCGGTGTCATCCTGTTTCTGGCGCTGGGCAAGGACCCGGTCAAGGCGCTCTACAGCTTCTTCATCGAACCGCTGACGGAGGTCTGGTCGCTGCATGAGCTGGCGATCAAGGCTGCACCACTGATCCTGATCGCGGTCGGGCTTTCGGTCTGCTACCGGTCGAACAACTGGAACATCGGTGCCGAAGGCCAGTTCATCATCGGCGCCATGGCCGGCTCGATTGTGCCGGTGGTGTTCCATGGCTGGCAGTCGCCGGTGGTGCTGCCGTTGATGCTGGTCTTCGGGATGATTGGCGGGGCGGCCTATGCGGCGATCCCGGCATTCCTGAAAGCCCGGCTCAACACCAATGAGATCCTGACCAGCCTGATGCTGGTCTATGTGGCACAGTTGCTGCTCGACTGGACCGTGCGCGGGCCATGGCGCAATCCCGAAGGCTTCAATTTTCCCGAAACCCGGAACTTTCATGATTATGCGGTGCTGCCGCGGATCATCGAGACGGGCAAGACCCATTGGGGCTTCGCATTCGCGCTGATTGCGGCTGTGGTGTTGTGGTTTGTCATGCGGCGCACGCTGAAAGGGTTCGAGATCAGTGTGCTGGGCGAATCCGCTCGGGCAGGGCGGTTTGCCGGCTTTTCCGACAATAAGATGGTCTATTTCGCCTTCATCGTTTCGGGCGCGCTTGCAGGCCTTGCCGGCATTTCGGAGGTCTCGGGTGCGATCGGACAATTGCGTCCGACAATTTCGCCGGGCTACGGCTTCACCGCAATTATCGTGGCGTTTCTCGGACGGCTCAATCCGCTGGGCATCGTGGCCGCCGGTCTCATTCTGGCGCTGACCTATCTGGGCGGCGAGGCGGCGCAGATTTCCATCGGGATCACCGACAAGGTGACACGATTGTTTCAGGGGTTGCTTCTGTTCTTCGTGCTGGGATGCGACACGCTCATCCATTACCGCATCCGGATCATCACCGGCGCGACGCAAAAAGGGAGTGCCGCGTGATGGACATGACCCAGGCCATTGTTCTCACCATTATGACGGCGGCGACGCCATTGCTCCTCGCAGCCATTGGCGAATTGGTGGTGGAGCGTTCGGGCGTTCTCAATCTCGGCGTCGAAGGCATGATGATCATGGGGGCGGTTGCAGCCTTTGCCGTGGCGCAGATCACCGGGTCGGCCGGGCTCGGCGCAATCAGCGGGTTGATTGCGGGCCTTCTGTTTTCGCTTCTGTTCGGCCTTCTCACGCTCACACTGGTTGCCAACCAGGTCGCCACCGGTCTTGCGCTGACAATTCTTGGGCTTGGACTGTCAGGCATGATCGGCGAGGCCTTTATAGGGCTTCCCGGTCTGAAGCTTGCGGCGATCGAAATTCCGGTGCTCTCACAAATCCCGTTTGTCGGACCGATCCTGTTCAATCAGGACCCGATTTTCTATGTCTCTATCCTGGCGGTTGTCGGGGTCAACTGGTTCCTGTTCAAGAGCCGCACGGGTTTGCGGCTCCGCGCCATTGGTGACAATCATTCCTCGGCCCATGCGCTGGGCGTCAAGGTGGTGCGGACGCGCTATCTTGCGGTGATGTTCGGTGGCGCCTGTGCCGGGCTGGCCGGTGCCCATCTTTCGCTGGTTTACACGCCGCAATGGGTGGAGAACATGACCGCGGGCCGTGGCTGGATCGCGCTTGCGCTGGTGGTGTTCGCCTCGTGGCGGCCGACACGGGTGCTGGCAGGCGCCTATCTGTTCGGCGCGGTCTCGATCGGGCAGCTCCACGCCCAGGCGCTTGGGCTTGGAATACCCTCGCAATTCCTTTCGGCTCTTCCCTACCTCGCCACGATTGCGGTACTGATAATCATATCGCTGAATCGCAGGATGACGCTGATCAATACGCCGGCTTCTCTCGGCAAATCCTTTGTCCCAGAGCGGTAGCGAAGAAAACCGCCGGACAGAATGTCAACAACAAACCAGACAGGGTGCAACCAATGAAAAAACTGCTTCTTTCCCTCGCCGCGGCCACCGCGCTGGCAGGCCTTGCCGTTCCCGCAATTGCCGCTGGCATGGACAAGGTCAAGGCCTGCTTCGTCTATGTCGGCCCAGTCGGCGATTTCGGCTGGTCCTACCAGCATGACCAGGGTCGACAATATGTCGAAGAAAAGCTCGGCGACAAGGTCGAAACCGCTTATCTCGAAAGCGTGCCGGAAGGCGCCGATGCCGAGCGCGCGATCGAGCGTTTCGCACGGTCAGGCTGCAATATCATCTTCACAACCTCGTTCGGCTACATGGATGCAACCAACAAGATCGCTGGCGATTTCCCGGATGTGAAATTCGAGCATGCCACCGGCTACAAGCGCGAACACCCCAATGTCGCGACCTATGATTCCAAGTTTTTCCAGGGTCGTTATGTGATCGGTCAGATTGCTGGCAAGATGTCGAAGACCGGCACCGCCGGCTACATCGCATCGTTCCCGATTCCGGAAGTGGTGCAGGGCATCAACTCGTTCATGCTCGGTGCGCAGTCGGTCAATCCGGATTTCCAGATGAAGGTCGTATGGGTCAACACCTGGTTCGACCCGGGCAAGGAAGCCGATGCTGCCAAGGCTTTGCTTGATCAGGGCGCGGACATTCTCACCCAGCACACCGATTCCACCGCACCGATGCAGGTGGCAGCCGAACGCGGCGCTAAGGCCTTCGGCCAGGCTTCCGACATGATCGCCTTTGGTCCGGAAACCCAGCTGACCTCCATCATCGACGATTGGGGCCCGTATTACCTTGAGCGGGTCGAGGCCGTGCTCGAAGGCACATGGGAGCAGGCAGCGACCTGGGGTGATATGGCCAATGGCCATGTGGTGATGGCGCCATACACAAACATGCCAGACGATGTGAAAGCTATGGCCGAGGAAACCCAGGCCAAGATCACCTCCGGCGAGTTTCACCCCTTCACGGGACCGATCATGAAGCAGGACGGTTCGGAGTGGCTCGCCGATGGCGTCGTCGCCGGTGATGGCGAACTGGCCGGCCTCAACTTTTACGTCAAGGGCATCGACGACCAGCTGCCACAGTAAGCTGGACGGTTTGTTCTGCCATTGATGCACAGGATCGGGGGCGGCCATAACGGCCGCCCCCTCTCGTTCCGGCCCGTTTTTGGTGTTATTCCGCCGGAACTATGGAAGCTCTGCCGGTGCGTGGCAGAAAACGTGCAGCCGGGTGGAAGAGGCTGCGTATGATTTTGCGGCCACGGGGTTCGACAATGCTGTAGATCCACCAGCTCAGGCCAAGCGAGATGAGCGTTGCAAGCACCACTGCTGTCCATTTGCCAACGCTCGGCGTGGCCACGTTGATAAGGATGTAACCGGCGTTCTGGTGGACCAGATAAAGCGGATAGCTGATACCGCCCAGCGCCAGGACCCACGGTTTTGATGACACCAAACGGCCGAAGACAACGGAACCCAGGAACAGTGCGACTATGGCCAGGTTTCCCAGCACCAATTGAGCTGTTGAACCGGCCTCCCCAAGACGGTCCAGCACATCAAGCCGCTGTATTTCGGCTGTATGGAAGGTCATAGCGAGTGCAATGGCTGCCAGAGTCAGCCGCAAGGTGCTCAGTCCCTCGTCGGTGAGGCGCCAGACCATGGCACCGAGGGCAAAATAGGCGCCATATTCGGTCAGAAGCAGAAGCTCCATCGGTCGCGAGCCCAGAGCCAGGTTGTTGACGCAGATCACGGCAAGCCAGATGGCGACGGCCAAATCGGTATGGCGTGGCAACGCCCCGGTAAACAGGCCGATCATGACCCAGCCATAGAAGATCAGTTCGATCACGATCGACCAGTAGGCCCCATCCATGAAGGGTTGGCCGAACATGGGAGCAAGCATGGTCAGATTGGCCAGCCACTGACCAAGATCGGTCGTCATTGGAGCCTGTGCCCACCAGGCCATCACAAGCGCTGTGATCGTCATGGCGACCAGATGCGCAGGGTAGAGCCGCGCGACACGGCCGATAGCAAATCCATACCAGTCCCGACCCGAAGCCGACCAGATGATCACGTATCCCGAGATCATGAAGAACAGATTGACCCCGAGATACCCCAGTGACACGGCATCTCCGGCAGCGCCAAAGCCCTCAGTGAGGTATCCGCCCTCGACCGCACCGCGATAAAGAAAATGATACAGAACCAGCAGCAAGGCTGCGCCAAAGCGCAACAGATCAAGGAGGCCGTTGCGGCCGCTTGCGTGGTCCTGATTGTGCCTGGATGTCGCCAAACGCATGCTGATCTCCTTCTCGAGACCAGCGGTTTATAGCGCAAACGAAAACGCCGGGCTTGATAACCCGGCGTTAAGCTTAAGCGTAAAGGTTAAAGTGGCAGTGCCAGTTCAGGCGAGGCCGTGCTTTCGAACCGTGCTCCAGGCGTCATCAAGGGTCTTGCGGGCCCGGGCGATCAGGTCGTCGGTTTCTTCTTCGGTGATGGTGAGGGGCGGCGAAATGATCAGGCTGTCACGCACGGCCCGCATGATCAAGCCGTTGTTGAAGGAATGATCGCGGGCAATGGTGCCGACCTTGCCGACATCGCCAAAACGCTTCATCAAATCGTTCTTGTCCGGGATCAGTTCGAGCGCGCCAACCAGTCCCTTCATCCGGGCTTCGCCGACCATCGGATGATCGCCAAGGCCAAGCCAGCGCTCGCGGAAATAGGGTCCGATCTGATCGCGGACGCGGTCCACGATTTTCTCGCGCTTCATGATGTTGAGGTTGGCGATGGCCGCAGCACAGGCTGCCGGATGACCCGAATAGGTGTAGCCGTGGTAGAACTCGCCGCCCTTTTCGTGCAGCACATCAGCCACGCGGTCAGACACGATCACTCCGCCCATCGGCAGATAGCCAGAGGTCATGCCCTTGGCGATGGCCATAAGGTCGGGCTTTGTGCCGTAGGTGTCTGCACCGAACCATTCGCCGGTGCGGCCGAAACCGCAGATAACCTCGTCGGATACGAACAGAATGTCGCGTTCCTTGAGGATCCGGCTGACTTCCGGCCAATAGGTGTCGGGCGGAATGATGACGCCGCCGGCGCCCTGGATCGGTTCTGCAATGAAAGCGCCGATCTTGTCTTCGCCGATCTCGTCAATGGCACGCTCAAGTTCACGTGCGGCCCAGATCCCGAACTCGTCCTCGCTCATGCCCGACTGCATGCCTTCGCCGAACCAGTAGGGCTGGGCGATGTGATGGATCCCGCCAATCGGAAGGTCGCCCTGACCATGCATGCCACCCATGCCGCCCAATGATGCACCGGCCACGGTGGAGCCGTGATAGGCGTTCTTGCGGGCAATTATGGTTTTCTTTTCGGGCTTGCCCATCAGATCCCAATAATAACGGACCAGGCGGAAGATGGTGTCATTGGCATCCGATCCCGAGCCGCCGTAGAACACCATGTTCATGTGATCGGGCGCGAGATCCGCGATGATCTCCGAGAGTTCGATTACTGGCGGGTGGGTCGTCTTGAAGAAGGTGTTGTAATAGGACAATTCGCTCATCTGGGCGCGGACGGCCTCACCAATTTCCTGGCGGCCATGACCGACATTGACGCACCACAGGCCTGCCATTCCGTCTAGAAGCCGGTTACCATCGGAATCCCACATCCAGACCCCGTCAGCGCGTGTAATCACCCGCCGTTCATCCACACCCAGAGCGCCATGATCGGTGAAGGGATGGAGATGGTGTTTATGATCCAAAACCTTGAGATCGTGGGATGACACATTGACGAGCATTGGTTTTTTCCTGATTGGTTTGTAAGCAAGGTCAATCGCGATACGGTTTGACCCTGAAATGACTGTGTGCACAAAATTACTGCGCGGACAAGCGCGACAAGAGACGCCGTAGCGGCAACTGAGAGTCCTGAAGGGACATGGTGAGACAATGCGCGAGGGCGCCACAAAAGACACGTACGAACCTATAATTCCAACCAATGAAGATGCCCAACGGTTTCTTGCGGCGAATCCGGAAATCGAATCGGTCGATTTTCTTATCCCGGACATCAACGGCGTGATGCGCGGCAAATGGGGGCCGGCCGAAGCGCTGGAGAAGGTGGGCTATCCCGGTATCAATATGCCTTTATCGATCTTCGGACTCGACATCTGGGGGCGCGAAGTCGAATCCACCGGGATTCATATCGAGACCGGCGACACTGACGGCTATTGTCGCGCGATTCCCGGCCGCATCAACCGTGCGCCGTGGTCTCCACGTCCCTCAGCCCAGGTGCTGATGTCCATGTACACCGAAACGGGAGAACCCTGCGAGATCGACCCGCGCAATGCGTTGCAGCGCGTGATGGACCGGTTCACCGAAAAGGGGCTCAGGCCGGTGACCGCGTTTGAGCTCGAGTTCTACCTGGTTGATCCGGCGGTGTTTCAACGTTCCGGCCGCATGGGCAAGGATCAAGGCCCAGGTCCGGATCAGCAGCAGATGTACTCGCTCTCGGAATTGCGCGGGCAGAGTGATCTGTTCGCCGAAATCCGCTCTGCAGCGATGGAGCAGGGTCTGCCCATCGACACCATCATCAAGGAGGCGGCACCGGGCCAGTTCGAAGTCAATCTGAAACACCGGGACGATGCCATGGCTGCGGCTGATGACACGGTTCTGTTGCGCCGTTTGATCACCGAATGCGCCCACAAGCACGGGCTCCGTGCCACTTTCATGGCCAAACCGTTTCTGGAATGGCCGGGCAACGGCATGCATGTGCATGCAAGCATCATCGACGCCAATGGCGACAATATCTTTGCGGGTGAGGGCGGCGATCAGCGGCTGCAACATGCCGCAGCTGGGCTTCTTGCGACGCTCAAGGACACACTGCTACTCTATATTCCGGGTTTTAACGGCTATCGGCGCCTGCAGGCAGGTTCCTATGCGCCGACACGAATCGCCTGGGGGCGCAACAACCGCTCCGTTGTGGTCCGGGTTCCCGCCTCTGATGACAAGGCGCGGCGGCTGGAGCACCGGATGTCGGGGGCGGACGCCAATCCCTATTTCGTGCTTGCCGGCGTTTTGGGCGGAATGCTCGAGGGGCTGGAGGCGGCAATGGCACCGCCGCCGCCGGTTGAGGGCAGTGCGTATAGTGTGCCGCTGCCGCAGCTTTCAGACGACATGGATGATGCCATTGAGGATTTCGAGCGCTCTGATTTCATCCGTCGGCTGTTCGGTCCTGAATTGCGCCGCATCTTTGCGGAGATCAAGCGAGAGGAATTGAAGGCTTTCGACAATGAGATCACCCCCCTGGAGCGGTCCACCTATCTGTGAATTTGTCGCAGTTGAAGGGGCATTCCGGCGGTTGGAATCTCTGCCGCATAGTTTAAGTAGTCGTTCAACGATTTGATCTAGAACAAGGATGCAAGGACCATTGCCGTGCGATTGAACCTCCAGGGCCGGTGAATCCGATTTTTCGGGTTGACGCCAGCTTTGATGTTTCGCATCTTGTTTGGGACACATAGGGTATTTGCTATGAATTTTGAGGCATTCTTCGAGGACAAGCTTGGTGGCCTTCACGAAGCGGGCAACTATCGGGTCTTTGCCGACATAGAACGGCATGCCGGCGGCTTTCCGCGCGCCACGCGGTACCGGTCCGATGGTTCGACGCAGGATGTTACAGTCTGGTGTTCCAATGATTATCTGGGAATGGGCCAGAACCCGTTGGTGACCGGCGCGATGAAGGAAGCCATTGAACGCTGCGGCGCAGGCGCGGGCGGCACCCGCAACATTTCCGGCACCAATCACTACCACGTGCTTCTGGAGCGCGAGCTCGCCGATCTTCATGCCAAGGAAGATGCACTTATCTTCACATCAGGCTATGTCTCCAACTGGGCCGCACTTGGCACCCTTGCCGCCAAGATCCCGGGGATGATCGTCTATTCGGATTCGCTCAATCATGCCTCAATGATCGAAGGCATTCGCCATTCGCGCTGCGAAAAGCGGGTCTTCAAGCACAATGACCCGGAAGATCTGCGCCGTCTGATGGCTTTGGATGATCCTGACGCGCCGAAGATGGTGGCGTTTGAAAGCGTCTATTCGATGGATGGTGATGTGGCTCCGATCGCTGCACTTTGCGATGTCGCGGACGAATTTGGCGCCATGACCTATCTGGATGAAGTTCACGCGGTCGGGATGTATGGCTCGCGCGGTGGCGGCATCGCCGAGCGCGAAGGCATCATGGACCGGTTGACCGTAATCGAAGGAACGCTTGGCAAGGCGTTCGGCGTGATGGGCGGTTACATTACCGGGTCTCGTGCGCTCTGCGATTTTGTGCGCAGCTTTGCATCCGGTTTCATTTTCACCACAGCTCTCCCGCCGGCCTTGGCGGCAGGTGCTGCGGCTTCGATCCGGCACCTCAAGGCAAGTCAGCTGGAGCGTAGGCGTCATCAGGATGCGGTGGCGAAGGTGCGTGCGGCGCTTGATTCGCGCGGGATACCCCACATGCCCAATCCAAGTCACATTGTGCCCGTGATGGTCGGCAATGCAGCCAAGTGCAAATGGATTTCGGATGTGCTGATGGACAATCACGGCATCTATGTGCAGCCGATCAACTATCCGACTGTGCCGGTGAAAACCGAGCGTCTGCGTATCACGCCGACCCCGATGCATACGGATGCTGATATTCAGCATCTTGCGGGTGCTCTCAATGAGTTGTGGTCGCAATGCGCATTGGCACGCGCGGTCGCCTAACCGGTCCGATCCAACCGGCTGCCCGAATTTCTATCCACCCGACCGGGAAATCGCTCCTATAATTTTGGCTGCCGTTTTCTGATTTTAGGATGAGCGGTTTTTTGGGTTCGGCAATCGCAGATCGCACTGCGTGATACACTGTCGATTGAGGTTCAGCACTGAATCTGGTGTGCGGAACTTCGTGTTCCTCAGTCGGCTGAGGGATTGCGGACCGGCGCGCAGAACAACGTGTAGAGCGTGCCTATAACGGAAGACACTTCCGCATTCATGATCGAATAATAGATCATCCGGCCTTCGCGGCGGGTGTCGACCAGACCGTCGAGGCGAAGCCGGGCCAGCTGCTGCGAAACAGCTGCCTGCGGCATCGACAGGATGTCCTCCAGTTCTGACACCGATTTCTCACCCTCAGAAAGGATGCAGAGAATCATCAGACGCGTTTCATGACTCAACGCCTTGAGCAGCTCGCTGGCTTTGCGGGCTTGTCCGAGAAGAACGTTGAATTCCTCTTCATTCATGTCTGGATTGATTTTGGGGAGTGTCATGATTGGCGTTCACTCGTCTGGATTGACCCGTTTATACGGTTCTGATGCAAAAGTTGAAAGACCTGTGTGCTTTGTAGTTCAGGATTGATTTGCTGCGATTTCGCGGATTGTCATGGAGGGCGAGGCCATGCGGCCCAGTCCTTTTGTTATCCCTTTTAGCGCATTTCACTTGTGCGACGCAATATGATGCGGCGCTTCCGTTTTTGGCGAGTGGTGACGGCTTATATTACTATTTCCTTGCCGGGTACCACACTCCGATCTTACTCTTGGCGTGAACTGCCCGACAGCCACCTAATTCCGTTTTGGTTTTCGGAGGTGAGAAACCAACAAGAGGAGCACCTGATAAAGCGGGTGCGGGAGGTGTTTCATGTCATTGCTTCGCTTTGTTTTTCTCGTTTGTTGCTCTCTCGGGCTCGCGAGCCAGGCGACGGCCCAGAACAATCAGCGGCTTGTTGAGACCATCCAAGACGCAGACTATTACGGCTTCGATTTGAGAACCGAACGTGATGTTTCCCTTGATCAGTGCAAGGCTGCATGCCTCTCCGACAGTCAATGCCGGGCGTTCACCTACAACACCAATGCTGAGTGGTGTTTTCTAAAATCCGACTACAACACCATCAATCCCTTTGCCGGAGCGATTGCGGGACGGGTGGTGCCAGGTGGTGAGCCTGATCTCGGAGCAGCGCCGACGCTGAATTTTCTGCCTGCCTCGATGCTTGACCAGGCGCGGACTTACCGGGAGCGCATTGTCGCGCGGAACTCTGGGGCGAGTGCGCAGGGCGCGAACGCCCTCCTGCGGCTGGCTGAGGCCACAATTGCCACAGGTGACCTTGAGGTTGCCATTCGCAATTTCGCCATCGCGGCGGCCGCCGACCCGGCTCGCAGCGCCACCTGGGCTGAACTTTCGCGCGCCATGACTGGGTACCAACCGGACGATGCCAATCTTGCACGTCAGATGCGCTCTTCGGCGGTTTCAGCGGCGATCAATGCCTACCAAATCTCCATAACTGCAAGCGCACGCGCAGGTGCGCTTGCAGTTATGGGCACGGCGCTTGAGCGGTCCCAAATCTGGCGCCCGGCGCTTTCCGCCTATCGCGCAAGCCTCGAACTGCGCGAGATTCCCGCACTTCGCGCAACCTATGCCGATTTGCGTTCGCGCCAGGGCTTTCGGGTGATCAACACCTCGGTTGACGCCGAGAGCCAGACACCGCGCATTTGTGTTCAATTTTCCGAGGAACTGGTCAGAGGTCAGGACTACTCGGACTTTGTCAGCATCGATGCTTCCAATGACGTGGCGATTGAAACCGAAGCCCGGCAGATCTGTGCGAACGGGCTTGATCACGGTCAGCGCTACCGTGTGGTTCTTCGTCAGGGACTGCCGTCCTCAGTGGGTGAATTCCTTGAGGCGCCAGTCGAGCTGTCGCTTTATGTGCGTGACCGTGCGCCGTCCGCGCGCTTTACCGTGTCGAATTTCGTGCTGCCGGCAAAGTCGCGGCAGGGCATTCCGCTGATCAGCATCAATGCGCCTTCCGCTGATCTGAAACTCTACCGGGTAGGCGAGCGTGCTTTGGCCCAGGTTCTCACGGGGTCCGATTTTCTGCGGGATCTCAACACTTATTCGATGGAGGCGATCAAACAGGATGTCGGCGAACCCGTCTGGGAGGGCTCAGTCGACATCGCCATGGAGCAGAACAGGGAGGTGGTAACCAGCATTCCTGTCGATACGATTTTGCCTGAACGTGAAGCCGGGGTCTATGTCATGACCGCGCAACCGCTGGGTGACAAGAGCGAGGATTGGGGACCGCGTGCCACCCAATGGTTCGTCGTCTCCGACATCGGGATGAGCACGTTTGCGGGTGAGGACGGATTGTCGGTCTTCCTTCGCTCACTCGCCTCGGCCAAGCCGCTGGGTGATGTGTCGCTGACCCTGCTCTCGCGCAATAACGAAATCCTCGGCGAGGCCACCACCGACGCCGATGGCCGTGCCGTGTTCCAGCCAGGCTTGATCCGCGGGTTGGCAGCCCTTGCGCCGGCAGCGCTGCTTGCCAAGGGAGCCGTGGGAGATTTTGTTTTTCTCGATCTCACGCGTGGCGGGTTTGACCTGTCCGATCGTGGCGTGAGCGGTCGGATGTCTCCGGGCGGAGTGGATGTCATGGCCTGGACCGAGCGCGGTATCTACCGCGGCGGCGAGACTGTTTATCTCAGTGCGCTCGCGCGCGACGGTAGTGCAGAAGCCCTGGCGGAGCTGCCGTTGACCGTCATCTTGCAGCGGCCCGACGGTTTAGAGGATCGCCGGATTGTTTCAGACGGCGCAGCACTTGGCGGTCATGCGCTCGCGCTTGCGCTGCCGGAGAATGCCATGCAGGGCGGATGGCGTGCCGCTTTACACATGGATCCCAAGCGCCCGCCGATTGCGGAAGCGACATTCCTGGTCGAAGACTTCCAGCCCGACCGGATCGAGATCGAGCTTGATGCGGGAGAGGGTGTTGTATCTGCCGACCAGGCGGCTGAAATTGCTGTTACCGGCAGATATCTTTACGGCGCGCCTGCAGGCGGGCTCAGAACTGAAGGCGAAGTCCTGCTTAGGCGCACCCGCACACTTGATGCCTACCCTGGCTACGAGTTCGGTCTTGCCGACGAGGAATTCGAGAACACCCGGATTTCACTGGAAAACCCTCCCGTCCTCGATCAGGCAGGTCAGGCGGTGGTGCTGGCAAATATCGAGACACTGCCGTCGACCACGCAGTTTCTGAACGCAAAGGTTACGGTCCGCGCCTCGGAAGGTGGTGGCCGGGCCGTTGAGCGAGCGGTGGATCTTGCTGTCGCGTCCGAGGGGCCGCATATCGGTGTGGATCCACAATTTGACGACGGCCAGGTGGCCGAGGGCAGCGAGGCCGCGTTCCGGGTTATCGCCATCAATGCCGAGGGCGCGCGCATCGATATGGCCGGTGTGTCATGGTCTCTGGTCCGGATTGAGCGGAACTATCAATGGTACCGTCAGGGCGATTCCTGGAACTACGAGGTGGTGGACTTCACCACCGAAATCGCAGATGGCGAAATCGATCTGTCGAGTGCTGATGCCATTTCGCTTGCTGCGAATGTTGATTGGGGCCGCTATCGGCTTGATCTGATTGGTAATGACGGCGCGGAGACCAGCGTGCTGTTCGATGCGGGCTGGTATGTCGAGGCAAAATCGATCGAAACCCCGGACGGGCTGGAGATCGCGCTGGACAAGGACAGTTACGCCGTTGGTGAAACCGCGCAATTGCGGATTTCACCCCGCTTTGCCGGAGAAGCCCTGATCACGGTCGGTTCGGAACGCCTGATTACAACTGTCACTGCGAGCGTGGGTGAGGACGGGACCACTGTTCCGCTGGAGATCACCGAGGATTGGGGGCCGGGCGCCTATGTGACGGCAACGCTCTACCGGCCGTCCGATGCCGAGGCATCGCGCATGCCGATGCGCGCCATCGGAGTCAAATGGCTCGCCGTAGAGCCCGGCGAACGGCAGTTGCAGGTCGCACTCGATCCGCCCGAACAAATCCGCCCGCGTGGCGCTTTCGACGTTCCGGTGCAGATTGCCGGTCTGCCTGCTGGTGAGAAGGCCTATGTCAGTGTCTCGGCCGTGGATGTCGGCATTCTCAACCTGACCCGGCACCTAAGCGCCGACCCGGAAAGCTGGTATTTTGGCCAGCGGGCGCTTGGTCTTGAAATCCGCGATCTCTATGGCCGTCTGATTGACGGTTCTGCCGGGGTGACCGGAAGGATCCGCACTGGCGGTGACGGCCCGATGATGCGCTCGGAAGGATCTCCACCGCGTGAGAAGCTGGTGGCCTTCTTCGAAGGGCCGGTCGAAGTGGGTCAGGATGGAAAGGCCATGATCCGATTTGAGATGCCGCAGTTCAACGGTACCGTGCGGGTCAATGCGGTGGCCTGGAGCCGCAAGGGGCTGGGACATGCGAGCCGGGACGTGATTGTGCGCGACCCTGTGGTCATCAGCGCGAGCCTGCCGCAGTTCCTGGCGCCCGGCGACCGGTCGCAGATGCTGGTCGAGCTTGCCAACACCGATGGACCTGCCGGGCTCTACCAGCTTGAGGTGTTTACCGTGGCGGGGCGTGTGAACCCGGGAGTAGACACACGGCGTTCGGTAGAGCTTCTCTCCGGCGCGCGTTCCAGTCTCATATTGCCGCTGGAAGGGCTCTCCACCGGTTCCGACAGCCTGACTCTCGCCCTGACCGGGCCAGAGGATCTGGCGCTTGACCGGCAGGAGCAGATCGAGGTTCGGCCCGCAGCGATACCGGTGACGACCAAGCGGGTTATCAGCCTGGCCGCCAATGGCGGGACCTTGCGCATCGACGGCGAGTTGCTTGCCGACAGTTTGCTGGACGGCGCTTCCGTGACCGTTGGTCTGACCGGCAATGCGGCCTTTGATGTGGCCTCGCTGCTGATGGAGCTTGACCGTTACCCCTATGGCTGCGCGGAACAGACCGCCAGCCGGGCACTTCCGCTTCTGTATCTGAGCGATCTGGGCGGGATGGACCGATCCGATGATGCGGACAAAGTGCGCGAGCGCATCAATGGAGCGATTGCCAGGCTCGTTGCCTATCAGGCTGCGTCGGGCAGTTTTGGTCTTTGGGGGCCGGGGTCGGGTGATTTGTGGCTTGATGCCTATGTCACCGACTTTCTGACCCGTGCGCAGGAAAAGGGATTTTCGGTGCCGCCGGTGGCAAGCCGGCTGGCGCTCGACAATCTGTCCAACACGCTCTCCTATGTGACCGACGTGAGTTCAGAAGGCAGTGGCATCGCCTATGCGCTCTATGTGCTCGCACGCAACCGCAAGGCCGCGGCGACTGATCTTCGGTACTATTCGGACAGCCAGATCGATGCCTTTGCGCAGCCCCTGGCGCGGGCACAAATCGGTGCGGCACTTTCGCTCTACGGCGATCCGCAGAGGGCCAATGAGAGTTTTCGCTCAGCCTTTGCGCATGCCCGTTCGACGGCCAACCTCATAGGTGGGCGTGACGATTACGGCTCAAACCTGCGCGATGGTGCAGCGATGCTGGCACTGGCCGCGGAATCCACTCCGACACCCGGAATCGTGCCTGATTTGATCCGCTTCGTGAGCGAAGCCCGATCCGCGCGGCAATCCACCAGCACCCAGGAAAACGCCTGGATGGTGCTCGCAGCACGTGCCGTGGCTACCGGCAATCGCGCAATCAGCGTCAATATCAATGGTCAGACCTATGCGGGAGCTTACGAGACCCGCAGAAGTGGCGAGGAAATCGCCGCAGATCCGCTGACCATTGTCAATCAGGGATCAGACCCCGTTGACGCGGTGGTGACAACCATTGCCGCCCCCGCACAGCCGTTGAGTGCCGGAGGCACCGGGTTTGAGATCAATCGCAGCTATTTCACGCTTGATGGTCAACCCGCATCGATTGCCCAGGCGCGGCAGAACGAGCGCTATCTTGTGGTGCTTGATATGCGCGAAATCAATGCCTGGACGTCTCGGGTGGTGGTCACGGATCTGCTGCCTGCGGGCTTCGTGATCGACAATCCACGGCTTGTGGGCAGCGCAGAGCTTGGCAATTTCGCCTGGCTTGGTGAGACGTCTGCGAGCCATGCGGAGTTTCGCAGCGACCGCTTCGTGGCTGCCTTTGACCGGCGGGCTTCCTCGGAGCGAACATTCCGCGCTGCCTATGTGGTGCGGGCTGTCACACCCGGCATCTATGCGCAGCCGGCGGCCGTGGTCGAAGACATGTACCGGCCGGAACTGGCAGCTCGAACGTCAACCGGACTGCTCGAGGTGCTGGGCACGCCATGATCCGCGTCCGCGCCAGATTGGTGAAGCGGACCGCAGCAGCTGGCGCGTTGTTGGTGCTGCTGTCGGGCCTGGCGCTTTGGGGGCTGGAGCGGGCTGATCGGGCCTATCCTCCGCCACTCGATGCGTCGCGCGAGATGTCACGCGAGGTGGTGGACCGCGACGGCCAATTGCTGCGCGCCTACACCACTGAGGACGGGTACTGGCGTTTGCCGGTCGATCTTGAGGGCGTCGATCCGGATTACATCAAGATGCTGATTGCCTATGAGGACCGGCGCTTCTTCACCCATCTTGGCGTGGACCCGCTGGCCATGCTTCGGGCGGCTGGGCAGTTTCTCGCCAATGGTGGTCGGATTGTTTCGGGCGGCTCGACCATCACCATGCAGGTGGCGCGGCTGATCGAACCGCGTGCCAAGCGGTCGCTGCCGGCAAAACTCCGGCAGATGGCGCGTGCGTTTCAGATCGAGCGGCGGCTGGACAAGCGGGAGATCCTCCAACTCTATCTTACACTTGCCCCCTATGGCGGCAATCTGGAAGGCGTGCGCGCGGCAAGCCTTGCCTGGTTCGGACGAGATCCCAACAAACTCTCCTTGTCCCAATCGGCCTTGCTGGTAGCGCTGCCGCAGGCGCCGGAAGCGCGTAGGCCAGACCGGAACCGCGATGCGGCTGAAAAAGCGCGCAACAGGGTGCTGGAGCGGATGCGGGAGGCCGGGCTGATCCCGCCCAGCGAGATTGTGCGGGCTTCGGCTGCGACGATCCCCGACGGTCGCCGTGCGATGCCGGACCTTGCCGCACATCTGGCCGATCGCGCGCTCGGCGCACAACCGGACGATCGTAAGGTTGTGCTTACAGTTGATCGGACGCTGCAGGCACGGCTTGAAAATCTGGCGCGGGAAACTGCGCCCCGGCTGGGGCCGAAGCTGTCGCTTGCCATGGTGCTGGCCGACGGGCGGAGCGGAAAGATACTGGCGTCCGTCGGTTCGACCGGCCACCTTGATGCAGCACGTGCCGGTGCGATCGACATGACCCGGGCGGTACGGTCTCCCGGCTCGACGCTCAAACCGTTTATCTACGGGCTTGCGTTCGAGGATGCGATTGCCGATCCGCAGACCCTCATCGATGACGCGCCGGCCGATTTCGCCGGTTATCGCCCGCGGAATTTTGACCGCGGCTATGCTGGCGAGGTGAGCCTTGTCGAGGCGCTACAGATGTCGCTCAATGTGCCCGCGGTGCGGTTGCTTGAAGCGGTTGGTCCGCATCGGCTCTTGTCACGGTTCAGGCGCGGCGGCATTGAACTGGACCTGCCGCCGGGCGGCGCGCCGGGTCTTGCCATCGGCCTGGGCGGGGCAGGGGTGAGCCTGCGCGATCTGGTTCAGCTCTACACATCATTCGTCAATGACGGCACCGCACTGGTTTTGACTGATGGTGCAGCGGGCTCCTTTGGGCTTGGGGACGAACCGGACATACGATCGCGTCAGCCGGTGCTGGACAAACAGGCAAGCTGGCGGGTGGGTGACATTCTCGCCGGCGTGGATGCGCCACAAAATTCGCCGAGAGTAGCGATCGCTTACAAAACCGGGACCTCCTATGGCTATCGTGATGCCTGGGCGATCGGTTTTGACGGGCGTTACGTGCTCGGGGTCTGGGTGGGGCGAGCCGATGCGGCTCCAGTGCCCGGTATGTCGGGAATTGCCACAGCCGCACCGTTGCTGTTCGACGCCTTTGTCCGGACCGGAATCAAGCCGGTTGCGTTCGCATCGGCTCCACCGGGGCTGGTGGTTCGGGCACGCAGGGATCTGCCGTTCGCATTGAGAAAGTTCGGTTCCGGCGGCGAGACCGGAGGGATGTCTGCGAGCGCTTCCACGCCGCCACGTATCGTCTACCCGCCTCAGGGTGCCCGTGTCGCACTGAACGCACGTGGGCCGGGCCGTCTCACGCCGCTGGTGATCAAGCTGCAGGGCGGTGCGGGCCCTTATCGTCTGATTGCCAATGGTGCGCCGGTTCAACGGCCAAGCCGCCGAAAGATCATCAACTGGATTCCGGACGGGCCGGGCGCCTCAAACCTCACCGTGATGGACGCGGAAGGCCGGGCCGCGAGTGTCAGCGTTTTCATTGACGCTGAATGATCCTCTCTAGAGCGCCGTGCGTCCATTTGGACGCACAAAGGTCGCTCTAACACTTTGATTTAATGCATGTACGTTATCACTCAATTGAATACAATTGAGTGCGACCTGCATTAGCATCTCGGCTTGTGCTTGTGCTGGAGGGCTGGCAGGTGTTGCCGTCTCAAAGACGGCTCTAAACCCCTAATATCTAACGGGTAAAGCCGAGCGGAACAGAGAAGGACCAGCTCGAACGGCCGGAACCGGCAGGGATCCGCGGGAAGGGGGCTGCGCGTCGCACGGCTTCTCTTGCGGCATTGTCGAGAATTGAATGCCCGGAGCTTCTTGCAATCCGCACCCTGCTGACGCCTCCGTTGGCGGAGACGGAGAATGACACGACGACTTCCCCTCTTATCCGCTTGCGTTTGGCCTCGCGCGGATAACGCAGCGACCGGCGAAGTTTTGAGGCGACTTTTCCTGGATAGTTTGAGACCGCGGCATTGCCAGCAGCAATGTTGCGCTTGGCGGTGGCAGAGCCACTCGCGGATCTGCTGGCTGTCACACGCTGGGCACCGCTGTCGCCTTTTGGTTTAGGCTTGGCTGTTTTGCGTTTTTCTTTGGACTTTTTGACGACCGGCTTGGTCGGCTTGACCTGCGCGACCTTGGTTTTTGGCGGTTCCGGGCGCGCGATTGGTACCGGAACATTTGCAGGCTGAGCGATTTCCGGCTCCGCCGGCTTGACTTCGTTCACAGGAGAAATTGCCGCCATCTCTGTGGGCGTCTCGCTCGCCACCGGTTCGGGCGTTACCGGAACAAGCATTGGTTCGTCAGCCGCAGGCGCCAGCGGCTGCAAGTACGAAGCCGTTGTCGCAAGATCCGTTGCAGGCTCACTTGGCTGAAGGACATCAGGAGGTGTGGGGGCCATTTCGGCCTGGGTAACTGGTTCCACCGTTTCCAGGGGTTCAACAGTCGGTGGTTCGACGACCGCCGTCGTAACCGTCTGAACCTCTTCGACCGGTTCGACGGGGTCGAGACTCTCCCCCGTTTCTCCCGCCATCACACTGTCATTGAAGGCGGTTCCTATGATGAGCTGGCTTGCCGCTGAACCGCCGGCAATCTCTATCCGGTCTTCGGGATCGATAAAGATTGCGGCACCGGCCACATGGACCGCCAGCGAGAACGCAACAGTGGTCAGAAATTGGGTGCGGGTCAGTCTCATTCGGGCAGCCGTTCAGCAATCAAGGTAATCTGGTTGACGCCTGCTTTGCGAAGGTCGTCGATCGTATCTAGCAGGTCGAGCGCGGGCAGCGACCGGTCTGCGGCAATCCGAAGGGGGACTGCTTGCGCCGCTTCACCCTGGAGGCTTAGCCAGCGCTGGACATGATCTGAAAGGGGCAGTTGATTGCCGCGCCAGGTCAGCGTTCCATCTGCGCGAATGTAAAGCATATCCGGTGGCGCCGCCGGATCTTTCGCCGCGAGCGTGATGAAGTCCACATTTTTGTCCGGCGCAGGTGCAAGTGTTCCTGCCACAAGGAAAAAGATCAGCATCAAAAACACCACATTGATCAGTGCGATGGTGTTTTCCGGCTTGCGTGATGTCCGCATGGGCGAGATGCGCATCATCGCTGTTGCCTCGCAACGGTCGCCGGCATTCCGGACCGGTTGACTTCCGCCATGACGGAAACGAAATCCTGGGCCACGGCATCAGGGCTGACAATGATCAAGAGACGTTCGGCTCCGGCTTGTTTCAATTCCTCAAGCCTGCTGACGACCGAATCCAGTGGTTCCGGGTTTCCATTGAGCTTGAGTTCGCCTTCCGTAACGGACAGAATAACGTCGGGGCGCGAGGCCGCGCCGCTCTCGCCACTGCCGCCACCTGCCAGACTGACCTCCGAGTAACGGGAAAAGGTCGACGTCAGCATGAAGAAAAGCAGCAGGAGAAAGATGACGTCGATGAGCGGTGTCAGCGAGAGCCTGGATTGGCGCCTGATTGGGAGGTCAACTTGCAAGCTGGGGCTCCCGGACAGGTTCCCGAGAAGGGGCTTCAGACACGGCCGGGCTGACGCCGGTCAGAATATCGGTCGTGAGGGTTTGGACCGCCACGCGTTCGCTTTCGACGCGGGTTTCGAACCATGCCAGGATCAGTGAGACCGGCATTGCAACGGCCAGGCCAACGGCGGTCGTAAGCAGCGCGACCCAAATGCCGCCAGCCAGCAATGACGGATCGACAGAATCGCCAGCTGACTGCAGTTTTTTGAATGCCTCGATCATGCCAAGCACGGTGCCGAAGAGCCCCATAAGTGGCGCAAGCTGGGCGACCGAATCGAGGAAACGGAAGCCCGACTGGAGCTCGTGCAGCCGTGCTGTCGCCACCCGGGCGAGCCGTTCTTCAATCGCCTGCTTGTCGAGGGGCTGCTTTTCGAGCCTGTTTTTCATCACCAGGCCTATCGCCTGTGCGACGACTTCAGCCGTTGGACTGCGCCCGGCGGCGGCAAGATCATGGGCCTCGCCGACGCGACCGGCAACGAACAATGACACGGCACGCTCGGCACGGCCGCGGGATCCAACACCCGTGCGGACAAACTGGAAAAACTTCAACAGAATCACTGCGAGGCTCAGGATCGAAACCACGATAAGGATTGAAACGACGGGGCCGCCGAGACTGAGAAATGCGCCAATCTGCGCAATCAGGTTGCTATCAATGGGCATCGGGAGTGCCTTTCAAAGGTCAGCGGCCGAATTCAATTCCGGCACGGTTGTTGGTGCTAAGGTTCATCTCGCATCGCGATACATCGATGCCAGTACCGGCGCAGCGCGATACGCCATTGATAAGAATGCGCGTCAGATCTGGGCACGATGTTTGCGGCAGGTCGAAGCGCTGAACCCGGGTCTTGCCGGCAGGCAGAGCGCCGAAATCAAACACGGTCATCAGGCTGATCAGGCCAGCTTTGTCGAACATCACAAGTTCGAAAGCGGTCTCGTCGAGATTATTGTCAAACCCGTTTTTGGCGACAAGGGTGGCACGGCAAGCCGCGCCGTTTTGCTCAAGGCGATTGAGTTCGAGTGACAGGCCCTGAGACGTGGCGGTTTCCTGGGCAGCGGCCGGTTGAGATATGAATGCCAATATCAGTGCCAGCACCGAGGCCAGATGGGGGCCGTTCCGCTTCGCCATATCCATAAACCTATCCTCTCTGAAAATTCGACGAGTGCTGGCTGGCCGGAGGCTTGCTGGCTCTATTGATGTGGGCGCAATTTCATGAAAGTTTGACTCCACTATTGCGTTCGATATAAAACATGATAATTCCTGTCAAGATATAACGAGCGACCATCAACCCTCGCCCAGCCAGCATGCCGCCAGCCCAGCGAGACGAGGGATTATCCCAGCATGAACAACACCAAGAGACAGCCCGATCAGGCGCGCGCAGATTTTCCGGAGCATGTTCCCGCACATGCGATCGAAGCTTCCATTGCACCTCAGACACCGGTCTTCGACAGCAAACAGCTGTTTGGCACGTCGAACGAAATCGGGCTTGTGCATGAGGGGACGTTCTACCGGCTGAAGATCACTCGGCAAGGCAAACTGATTCTCAACAAGTAAGAGGCTTCGGCAATGGCAAACACACTCGAACCTGTGGCGATTCGTGCGGCGCAGGCCGATAACCCGAAAATGCGCGCACGCGACCTGGCAACCTCTCTCGGCATTACCGAGGCGGAATATGTTGCCGCCTGGTGTGGCGAAGGCACGAGCCGTTTGCGGGTTGATTTTGATCTGATCTTCACCGCTCTGGAAGGGTTGGGCGAAGTCATGGCGCTGACCCGAAACGACAGTGCCGTGCATGAGAAGATCGGCATTTATGACAAGTTTCACCCCGGCAAGCATGCGGCCATGATGCTCGGTGAAACCATAGACATGCGGATGTTTGCCAAGCACTGGGTCCATGCATTCGCGGTGGAAACGCGTGACGGCGATAACGTGCGACATAGCCTGCAGTTCTTCGACGCCCATGGGGAGGCCGTTCACAAGATCCATTCGCGGCCGAGTACAGATCTTGGCGCGTGGCGCGACCTGGTCAACGTTTTTTCCCATGAGGACCAGTCGGCCTCGCTGACGCTTGAAGCCAAGCCGGTTTCCAAGAAAGATCCGAAAGCCGAGTTCTCGGTCGACGAATTGCGCGATCGCTGGAGCCGCATGACCGACACCCACCAGTTCGTGTTTATTCTCAAGAAGCTCGGCATTGACCGCATTGATGCGGTCCGCAGCGTCGGTGAGGAGTACGCCTGGCAGATTGATACTTCTGCTGTTGGATCGATGCTCCGGCTCTCCGCAAACGAAAAGCTGCCGATCATGTGCTTTGTGGGCAATCGGGGCTGCATCCAGATCCATTCAGGGCCTGTGGAGACCATCAAGACTATGGGACCCTGGCTCAATGTTCTTGATCCGGGCTTCAACCTGCATTTGCGTGAGGACAACGTGAAAGAGGTCTGGGCCGTCCGCAAACCCACCGACAAGGGTCATGTCACGTCGCTTGAAGCCTATGATGCGGATGGCGAGCTTATCGTTCAGTTCTTCGGCAAGCGGGTCGAGGGACAGGATGAGCGGGATGGATGGCGCATGATCATGGAACAGTTGCCACGCGTTCCGAGCGAGAGGGCTGCCTAAATGCGCACTGCTATCAAAATGAACCGCCGCGGCCTGCTCGTGACAGGGTTCTTCATCGCGGCGTTGGCCGGCAGTTCGGCAACACATATCGTGCCTGCCTTCGCGGACGAACCGAGTCGCATCGTTACCATCGGGGGATCGTTGACCGAAATCGTCTATGCGCTTGGAGAGGAAGATCGTCTGATCGCGCGCGACAGCACGAGTTCGTTTCCAAGTGCTGCGGGTGAACTGCCGGATGTTGGCTATATCCGCCAGCTTTCGCCCGAAGGTGTTTTGTCGGTCAATCCCGACATGATCATTGCGCTTGAAGGATTTGGTCCGCCGGAGGCGGCCAGTGTCATCAAGCAGGCAGGCATTCCGGTTGTGGTCATCCCCGATGGTTATGACAATGATTCGATCATCCGGAAGATTCGGGCGACGGCGAGCGCCTTGGGGCGCGAAGAGGCAGGCGAAGAGCTTGCTTCGAAAACGGCCGCCGAACTGTCTGCTGCACAGGCTGCGGCTGAGGGAATCGCGGACAAGCGCAAGGTGATGTTTTTGCTTTCCGCCGCCGGCGGCCGTTTGATGGCCGGTGGCAGCCACACCCATGCCGATGGCATCATCAAACTTGCAGGCGGCGTCAATGCCATGGCCGACGTCAATGGCTACAAGCCGGTTTCCAATGAAGCGGTCATTGAGGCAGCGCCTGACTTGATCCTGAGAATGCGCAATGGCGGTGATCAATCCAGTGACGCTGATGTACTTGCGCATCCTGCGATCATGGCAACACCGGCCGGCAAGGAAGGCAAGGTGGTCGGTATGGATGGTCTGTTTATTCTCGGCTTCGGGCCGAGAACCGCTGAGGCGGCGCGGGAGTTGAGTGAGTTGCTCTACAGCGACACGGCTTCGCCGGGCAACTGACCATGCTTCAGCGAGTGAATCACACGCAGACCGCCCCAAATCGCCAGCCCTATCTCGAAGGGGACCGGTCCCTGCGCGCCAGGTTCGCACTTGCGGGTCTGCTTTTCCTGCTGGTCATTACGATCGGGTTCGCCCTGCAATTCGGCGCGTTTGACGCGCCGACATCGCGTATCCTTTTGACCTGGGCAGGACTTGATGACGGCCAGGGGCTGGTAGCGGTGGATCAGATCGTGATTACCAACATCCGTCTGCCACGGGTGATCATGGGAGCATTGATCGGAGCAGCATTGGCCATTTCAGGCGCGGTGATGCAGGGGCTGTTCCGCAATCCGCTGGCGGATCCGGGAATCGTTGGCGTATCCGCAGGGGCAAGCCTCGGTGCGGTCTCGATTATTGTGCTGGGCGGTACGGTGTTTGCACCCTACGCCCAGCTTGCTGGCACCAACGCCCTGCCGTTTGCGGCGTTTCTGGGTGGTCTTGCTTCGACCTACATTCTCTATGCCATCGCCACCCGGCAGCGTCGTACCTCAGTGGCAACAATGCTACTCGCCGGCATCGCCCTGGGGGCGTTTGCCCTTGCGATGACCGGTATGTTGATTTTTGTTGCGGATGATCTGCAACTGCGGGAAATTTCCTTCTGGAGCCTTGGATCGCTCGCCGGGGCGACATGGGAAAAGGTATTTTCCGTTATCCCGATCCTGGTGCCATCGTTGCTGCTCACCCTCTATCTGGCAAGGGGCCTCAACGCGCTTGCACTCGGAGAAGCTGCGGCTGTGCACATGGGTGTCCCACTTCAACGTGTGAAGAATATCGCGATTTTTACCATTGCGGCCGCAACAGGGGCGTCGGTTGCCGTATCGGGCGGTATCGGCTTTGTCGGGATCATCGTCCCGCATGTGCTCAGGTTGTTGATAGGCCCGGATCACCGTTACCTGATACCGGCGTCGGGGCTGCTCGGAGCGAGTTTTCTGATCCTCGCTGATTGCATCAGCCGAACCGTCGTGCAGCCGGCAGAATTGCCGATCGGCATCGTCACCGCCGCAATCGGTGCGCCGTTCTTCCTTTGGATTTTGCTGCGCCGGCGCGGAATAATTGATCTGTGAGTGTTTCGGCCATGGTTGAAGCTGAGAATCTGACTGTCCGATACGGTCGCAATCCAATCCTGCGCGGCATTTCTTTCGAGGCAAAAGCAGGCTGTGTGACCGTGATTGCCGGGCCGAATGGCTCGGGAAAGACAACGCTCTTAAAGGCTTTGTCCGGTGACCTGGCCTATGAAGGAACGGTCCGTCTGAATGGTGAAGACATTGGCGGGCTGAAGCCGCATCATATGGCTGCGAAGCGTGGCGTACTTGCTCAGGAAACAAGTTTGAGCTTCCCATTCACAGTGGCCGAAGTCGTGCGTATCGGTCTGACTGCCAAGGCAGGCGCTCCGGATGACCGGGTTTCCCGCGACCGAAGGGTGGCTGAGGCATTGGCAACGGTCGATCTTGCCGGGTTTGCCGGGCGGTTTTACCAGGAGTTGTCAGGCGGCGAACGCCAGCGCGTGCAATTGGCGCGTGTGCTTTGCCAGATCTGGGAACCGGTGAATGTGCACGGCCCGCGATGGCTCTATCTGGATGAGCCTGTGTCGAGCCTCGACATCAAGCATCAGATCGGCGTGATGGAACTGGCAACCGATTATGCCCGGCGTGGCGGCGGTGTCATCGCGGTCATGCATGATCTGAATCTGACCGCCATGTTCGCCGATCATGTCACACTCCTGGCTCGCGGCAATGTCGTCGCTTCGGGTGCACCCGACACCGTGATGAGCGACGCAGCTCTCTCCGAAACCTTCGGGTGCCGGCTGCGTGTGGGCATCAAGCCCGACAACGATTTGTTTGTTCTGCCACATTCGATCATGACCCGACCCACCGCATCTTGATGCGGTGGAATGGTCCCCTGAAAGCAGTCCACCAACCGGGATAGGAATATCCTGTTTTCAGCAGGACCAGAGAATGGCCGCAACGTGAGAGCGCAGGAGAGCTCGCCAGTCGCTCGGCTGCGTCGATGTCGACGACCGCGGCGGCTCTAAAGCAAAACCGGGTTGTCGGTTGCCGTCACGCGATGCTACGAAAATCGCTCTCGCTTTCATGGCAAATCTGCAGAGGAGAGCGGACATGTCACCGGTACAACGCATTATCCCGCCTGCACTTCAAGGCGTTTACGACAATTGGCACTTTGCGCCTGCCGTTGTGGCAGACGGCCTGATCTTCTGTTCAGGGATTATCGGCACAAGCCCGAATGGCGACACACCAGATGCGGATGGCCTGGCTGGGGCCAAGGCGACAACCCAAGAAGCCTCGAACGATTTGACCGCGCTGATGGCGGTGCGCGATCCGGAAGCACAATTCGCCACTGCATTCAAAGCTTTGAGCGCGATTCTTCGCGCGGCTGACGCCGAGTTGTCTGATGTGGTCGAACTGACAACCTACCACGTCGATATGTCCCGCCATATGGATACATTCATGCGCGTAAAAGATCATTACATTCAAGCACCTTATCCCGCCTGGACCGCCATAGGTGTCGCAGAACTTATTGTCCCCGGCGGCCTGTTGGAGATACGTGCCGTGGCACAGGTGCCTTCTGGTGGCATTGGCAGGCTAAGCAGACTTGAATCGGGAGCATCAGTATGACCGTAGAGTATCGGAGCGCGCGGCTTACCGAGTCAGCACTGAATCCGAAGGTTCTGCGGATTACAGTGACTCCCTTCTTAGATGCACTTCCAGAGGATGCTGTGGGTGGCTCGACCCGCAATGACATAGCGCGTCAACCGCTGACGCTGCGGTGGAGAGAGATGTCGGTTCAAGTAGATCTTCCTACAGACAAGCGGACAGGGCGTCCCCGAGGATTTATCCGTCATCGGGGAGAATTTACAAAGACGTTCTTTCGAGAATCTAGAGCCGAGGTTGGGGATACTGTCATCTTTGAGCGTCTCGGCACTCACGAGTTTAGGCTGCACCTCGAGAAGCCCGATGGGCTGCGTTTTTCAGGAGCTGCCACTTCATCGAACAGAAAGGAAAAAATACGTAATTGGGCGATGCGCGAGACGCGACCAGAACAGCAGGAGTTCCGCCGCAAGATAGCTGAGCGCGACGGTTTGCGCTGTGCGATAAGCCATTGCGAAGTTGCTGAGATATTGGATGCGGCTCATCTCTGGCCACGAGCCGACGGCGGTTTGGACGCTCCTCAAAACGGGATCATCCTCAGGGCGGACCTTCATCGCCTCTTCGATGCTGATCTACTTAAATTGGATTGTGGAGGGCGCAAAACGATTTCCAAGGCAATCACCGATCAAGATTATAATAGATTCCATGATGTGATCGCTCAATCCGGTGCAGACTTTGGATTGTTGACCGCGCGGGCTGCGCGCCGGACCAGCTGAACCAAGAAGTCTGACCTCAGTCCTTTTCGGGTAACGTCACCAGCGTAGAATTGCATTACTAAGCCCTCAAAAGCATAACACTTTTCCAAAGATTTAGCAGAAGGTCACCAGATCGGCACGGTCATGAGGTCCAGAGAAAAGCTGGCCCGAGAGATTGATTTCGGTAGTCTTGTTGCCGGAGCAGTGTTCAGCTCACCCGCCACAAACTTCGGAAACACGGAAAATTCCGGCCGCAGCCTAACGGGCAAAGGCTTGCTCGGGGGATAATGGCGATGCAATTTTTTCAGGCGAACCGGTCTCTCCAACCCTGACGCAACGTTTCTGGGCAAATTCATTGCCGTATTGTGAAATGCGATTGCGGTTTCGCGGGATCCGATAGTCGTTACGCGGGCAGGGGACCTCTGGCGCCTCGGGCCGCACAGACTGCTCTGCGGCGATGCCCGAGGTCTTAAGGACGTCGCGCGCCTCCGATGAGGACAGGAAAATCCGGACGCTCAGTGCGAGGAAGTTCGTGAAGCAGGAGGTGCCTGCTTCGGAAGCTACTCCCCGACGCCTGCCGGATTCTCGATGTTACGACCGAGAGCGGCCAGGTCTGAATAGCGGTCACCGATCCGGTGGTGGGGGCGACCACCGGTTGCCGCGCCGAGCGCCACGACCACTTCATCTGCTGCCGGTGCATCGTAGATGGAGAATTGCGATGTCAGATAGTGAGACCGGCGACCGGAATCATGCTTGTCCATCAACGGAATCTGGATCTGTATGTTCGCCGGGCCGCGCGTGTTGGTGAAACCCAAGTAGGTTTTGGCGCCGACGGCCTCGCGGTAGAAATTTCCGAACTGGAGCGTATGGATCAGCGCAGAGGCATGCTCGAGCTCGCAGTCGGTGCCTGCGACGCAGGCCTTGCCATAGGCCTCGATCGCATCACCTGTTCCGGCAAGCCCAATGAGGCGATCGCTGAGCAACTTGCCCAGAGGCGGGCACAGACGGCTGATTTCCGGGCCGAGGTCTTCGACATAGCCCTTTCCATGCCAAGGGTTTCGCAGAACAGCGGCCACCCCGATGACCCGCAGGACCGGTTCAGCCGCTTTCTCGCCGTCGCGATAGATGTCTTCGTCAAAGGTCACGACTTTTCTGAGCTCGGGAAACATACGGATCTCCTTTTGATTGGTCTATTCGGCGTGCATGATCGGGGATGCAAGGTGATGCACGGTGCCCTCATCCTGGTTGCCCTGATAAATGCCAAAGCTTCCATGCTGGTACTCCCCGGCGTAACGCCGCATCATGCTTCGCTCGACCGGGTTGCTGATCTGCTCGAAGGGGATGGCGTTGACCGGTATGAATTCGGCATTGTTTGCTGCGGGCCCGCGCATCGTGCCATGGTAGTAGATACCGATCTGGCCTGCGCTGGTGTCCTCATAGACCGCATAGAGGATCTGTGGATCAGGCTGATATCCCTGTTCCGCGAGCCAGGAGAGGAGCCCTTCGTGACCGAGCTTGCCATCGGGCGCGCATGGCAGAGTGAGCGTGCCGTCTGCCCCGCTGGAGAACAGGACATGCTGATCCTTGCGCAGAACCGCCCCAATGCGGACATCCGCGGCCCGGGCGGTGGCGTCCACCAGCGGGTCTTCAGCGCCCACTGAAAAATATGCGCCAGCATGGTAGCCAAGCGGCAAGCCCTTGGCCGTGCTGTAGTCCTCGACTCTGCCGAGAAGAATGACATGGTCTCCTGCATCGACCAGACGTTCACGCAGGCAGACGAAACTGGCCAGCGACCCGTCGATGACAGGCATTCCGGCGTGGCCGGCGTGCCAATCGGCCTGTTCGAACTTGTCGGGTTGCCTGGATGCGAAGAGACCCGAGATATCCTTCTGGTCCTCTCCGAGAATGTTCACGGTGAAATGGTCTGCCGACGTGAACGTGTCATGGCTGAAAGCGGTCTTGGCTATGCAGATCAGCAGCATTGGCGGATCCAGCGAAACCGAGGTGAATGAGTTTGCGGTAAAGCCCCGCGGTGTGCCATCGGTCTGCCGCGTGGTGACTACGGTGACGCCGGTTGGAAAAGCCCCAAAAGCATTGCGCAAAGCCCGCTTCGCTTCATCGGTTGCCGGGAGCGGCGCTGGCAGGGAAAGGCAATCCAGGGCATCGCTGCCGCCGGGCGGTGGCGGCGTTCGGGGCCTTGCCGGGGCGCCGTCGAATACGATCGGGCTGGCCGTGCCCGGGTCCGCAATGCTGACGATCTGTCCCCGGCCTGTGGCCTCGGCACCGCGCAGCGCAGTGATGATGCCAAAGGCCATGTACGTTCCGGCCGCCACCTGGTCCATGTCGGTGAAGGTCGAAGCCCAGATAAGGCCGGGACGGCTCGCTGAAAGAGTCTCATAACTCAGTTGCAGGCCATCCATGTCGCCGGGCGCGAAATCTTCGACAAGCACATTCGCTCCCTGAATGAGCTGCATCAGGGCTGCGCTGCCTTCCCGGGTCGAAAGATCGAGCGCGATGCTTTTCTTGGACTGGAGAAGATCGGCTCCGGCCTGAGCACCTTGCCGGCCCGGAACATCATCTGATGGCAAGACTACCCCGGAGGGGTTGTCAATCCGGATCACGTCTGCGCCGTAATCCGCAAGGATCAGGGTGCAATGGGCGCCGGCCACACTGCGTGACAGGTCGAGCACGCGCAGGCCGTCAAGCATGCTCCGTGCGGCGGGAGCTTCTGTATGGGTCATGCCGATTTCCGCATAACAAACGCCTCCTGGAAAAATCCAACCAGTGGCTGGTTGACGGCTTCGGGAGCTTCCGCAAGTGCCATGTGGCGGAGCCCTTTAAGAACAAGCAGTCGGGCCCCGTCGATCTCGGCCGCTATTGCCGCGGACATTTCCGGGCCGTTTCCGAAATCCTCGTCGCCGGTCAACACCAGGGTCGGGCAGGATATGGGAGGTGTCGGCGCGGTGATCTCGTCCGTGCCATCTGCCAGCACCTGGTAGATCCGGTGATAGATGGCCTTGTCATTGGCCAGTACCCAGCTACGGACCAGGTCCATCATCTCGGGGTTCTCCTTGCGGTAGGAGGCGGTGAACCACCGTTCCAACGCTGCTTCCACAGTGGCCGACGGTCCCTCTTCACGGGCCTGCACCACACGGTCGAGGATCTTACGCTGGGCTTCAGGGGTACGTTGATGCGGCGAATGGAGAATGGCCAAGGCGGCGGTTCTGTCCGGATGATCCTGCGCGAACCGTCGCGCTATCATCCCTCCCAGCGAGAAGCCGACAATCGCTGCCTGTGTGATGTCCATCGTATCGAGCAGCACGAGCAGCTGCTTTGAAAACAGGCCAAGGTCAGGCATGGACGGAGGGGCATCGCTCTGGCCGTGTCCGTGGAGATCATAGCTGATGACCCGGAAGCCGGCCTCGAGAAGTGCCGGCTTGGTCCACTGCCAGCAGGCACGGTTGAGGCCGAGGCCATGGATCAGGATGACCGTTTTCGCATCGGCCGGGCCGTGCTGTTCGACGGCGGTGCCGTTCGTCATCGCGATGCTCATCTCAAGGCTCCACTGGCGAGGGCTTGTAGGCGACCACTTCCACCTCGACACGAACATCGACGAGCAGGTCACTGACCACGGCAGAACGTGTCGGTGGTGCTTCGGGGAAATATTCGCCGTAGACGCTGTTGAAGCCGGGAAAATCAGAGCGATCGCGCAGCCACACCATCGCCTTGACAACGTCGATCAGCCCGCAGTCAGCCATCGCCAGTGTCGCCTTGATGTCATCAAGCACGGCCCTGGTCTGGTCTTCGATGCTGCCAGTGGTCATCGGAACACCGTCGCGCATGGGAACCTGACCGGTCAGAAAAACGAAATCGCCTGCACGGATGGCGCGGGAGAGCGAAAGTGTCCGGCCGTTTATCACCAGTGGCTCGCCGATTACCTGTTTTGCCATGCGCCGCACTCCTCGGTTGTTTTCTGCGAGGCTAGTGCCTTCGAGATATCGAGATTTCGTTTTTCCGCCACCCGATGGCGAAAAAACATAAGTCCGGTGCGTGGAGCTCACTCAGGATCGGAGCTGCAACAGTGGGAGATTTCGCGATGGGCGACATTCAGACTTATAAGATGCTGATTGATGGCGAGTGGGTTTCCGCATCTGACGGCGGCGAGTTCGAAAGTATCAATCCGGCAACCGGTGAGATCTGGTGCAAGGTGCCGGAAGCCACTGCGGATGATGTCGATCGGGCCGTGCAGGCCGCCAACCGCGCGTTCCTCAATGGACCATGGGCCGGCATGACGCCAAGCGCACGGGGTGGCTGCCTTCGCAGGCTCGCGGAGTTGCTCGCCGAGAAAACCGAGCAGTTGGGCAGGACGGAGTCGACAGACACCGGCAAGCTGCTCGCGGAGACCCGCTGGCAGGCCAAATATATCGCCGAATTCTTCCAGTTCTATGCGGGTTGCGCCGACAAGATCTCCGGCGAGACGCTGCCCATCGACAAACCCGATCTGTTCGTGTTCACGAAACGTGAGCCGCTGGGTGTGGTCGCTGCGGTTGTCCCCTGGAACTCGCAGCTGTTTCTCGTCGCCGTGAAGATCGGTCCGGCGCTGGCTGCCGGCAACACAGTTGTGCTGAAGGCGAGCGAGTACGCCTCTGCCGCGATGCTGGAATTCGGCGAACTGATCGAGGCAGCAGGCTTCCCCCCGGGGGTGATCAATATCGTGACAGGCCATGGCGAGCCCTGCGGCCGGACGTTGACCTCCCATCCGCTGGTGGCAAGGATTTCCTTCACGGGAGGGCCGAATGCGGCGCGCCACGTTCTCGACAATTCCAAGAACAATTTCGCCGAGGTCTCGCTGGAACTCGGCGGCAAGTCACCCTTCATCGTGTTTGAGGACGCCGATATCGAAAGCGCGGTGAACGGCTCGGTCGCCGGGATTTTCGGCGCGGCAGGACAAAGCTGCGTGGCGGGTTCACGGCTTTATCTTCACGAAGACATTGCCGACCAGTTCCTGGAAAAGATGGTTGCCATCGCCTCGTCCGTGAAGATCGGCGATCCGCTGGCGGATGGCACCCAGATGGGTCCGTTGTGCACCAACGGTCAGCTTGAGACCATCGAACGGGAAGTCGCACATGCGATCTCGGAAGGCGGCAAGGTTCTGACTGGCGGCAAACGTCCCGAAGGGCTGGCCGGCCAGTTCTACGAACCGACGATCATCGAATGTCCGCGCCAGGACCTGCGCATTGTCGACACGGAACTGTTCGGGCCGGTGCTGTGCGTGCAGCGGTTCAAGACCGAGGACGAGGTGATTGCGCTTGCCAACGATACCGAACACGGGCTGGCAGCAGGTATCTTCACCACCAACAGTGCGCGTTCCCTACGTGTGGCCAATGCGGTTAGGGCGGGGATCGTCTGGGTTAACACCTATCGCGCGGTCTCGCCGATTGCCGAGTTCGGCGGCATCAAGGGATCCGGTTACGGCCGCGAAAGCGGGTTTCAGGCGATGTACGACTACACCCGCCCGAAGACGATCTGGATGAACACGTCCGACACCCCGATGGCGAACCCGTTCGTCATGCGCTGAGGATAAGGCGCAGCGACATCAAACAGCGTTTCCGATTGTTCCCGGCAGCTGCGCAAGGCTGAGGCCCCGGGATCGGCAGACCCACATTGAATGAAGGAAGTGGAAATCGATATGAAGTTCCAGATTGCCGTGAATATGGAGAGGATGGACGCCAGCCTCGACATGAAGACCGTCCGGGATCATACGCTTGATATGGTCAGGATGGCCGATCAGGGCGGTTTCGAGATTGCATGGGCAGCCGAGCATCATGCAATGGAGATGACCATCGCGCCCAACCCGTTCCAGTTGCTGACCTGGTGGGCGGAGCACACCGAGACGATCAGGCTCGGAACCGCTGTTGCGGTCGCGCCCTACTGGTCGCCGATCCGTCTCGCGGGAGAGGCGGCGATGACCGACCTGCTCAGCAATGGGCGGCTGGAACTCGGCATCGGTTCGGGCGCCTACCAGCGCGAATTCGACCGGATGCATCCCGGTCTGAAGCAATCCGACGCTTGGCGTTACATGCAGGAGATGCTGCCGGCGGTTCGCGCGCTCTGGGAGGGCGATTATGCCATGGATGGACAGTACTGGTCGTTCCCGGCCTCGACTTCCGTTCCGAAGCCCGTACAAAAATCCGTGCCGATCTGGGTGGCTGCGCGGGCCCCGATCACATTTGACTACGCAGTCAAGAATGGCTGCAACATCCAGTCCTGGCCGCTGACACGGCCGATCGCCGAGGCCGAACTGTACATGTCGCGGCTCAATGAGGCGGTCGCCAACAATCCCGATCTGCCTCGGCCGAAGATGGCGATGATGCGGCATACAGCGGTCTACGACACAGCGGAAGACCGGCACGTGCCAATTGCAGCCGTGCGCCGTCAGCTCGGCCAGTTCGAAAACTACTTCAAGAATCTTGGCGACGTGGAGAATGGTTTTGCCAAGCCGATTCCGTTGGAAAGCCTGGAAAACCGCGAGGAATACGACGCCGACATGCTGGTAGAAAACCTGATGTTCGGCACGCCTGACCAGATTATCGAGAAGCTGAAGGCCTATGAGGCCATGGGCGTCGACAGCTTTATTTATTACGCAAGCCTGGGACTTGGGCACAAGGAACAGAAGCGATCGCTGGAACTGTTCTGTGAGCGCGTCATCCCTGCCTTTGCCTGAACCGGCCCAATTTCCAAGGAGACTATATCGTGACGAATGGTGTTGAAGTCAGCCGCCGGGGGCGGGTTCTCGAAGTCAAGATGAACCGGCCGAAAGTGAATGCGATCGATATTCCGATGAGCCAGGCGCTTGGGGCTGCGTTTGCCCAATTGCGTGACGATCCGGAGTTGTGGGTGGGGATCCTGACGGCGGAAGGCGACAAGATCTTCTCGGCCGGATGGGATCTCAAGGCGCTCAACGCGGGTGACATGCAGCTCGACAACTGGTGGGAGACTGCTGACTATGGCGACGGCGGCTTCGCCGGCCTGACCGAAAACTGGAACCTGAACAAGCCGGTGATCGCCGCACTGAACGGGCTGGTGATCGGCGGCGGTTTCGAGGTTGCGCTGGGGTGCGACCTGCTGATTGCAGCAGACCATGTTGAGTTCGGATTGCCGGAAATGCCGCTGGGGATCGTGCCCGATGCGGGTGCATTGCAGCGGCTGCCGCGACGGATTCCGCACAACATTGCGATGGAGATGTTCCTCCTTGGACGGCGCATGGGTGCTGAAGAGGCCGCCCGGTACGGCCTGGTCAACAAGGTCGTTCCGAAAGAAAACCTGATGGAGGCCGCTCGGGAATGGGCGGATTCGATTGCAGCTTCTGCGCCGCTTGCGATGCAGAGCGTCAAGGAGGTGCTGCGCGCCATCGAGTGTGAACCGCTTGAAACGGCTTTCAGCAAGATGCGCAACGAAGACCTCGAGACCTATCGCAAGATGCTCAAATCCGAGGATTCGGCGGAAGGCGTGGCTGCCTTCGTCGAGAAGCGCACGCCAAACTTCAAGGGGCGCTGAGCATGTACATAGCACCTGGGGATGTAACAAGGGTCACCAGCATAGGCGGCGGCCCGATCGGTGGCGGCTGGGCGGCCCATTTTCTGGCACGCGGGTATGATGTGACGCTCTATCTGCATGACCCCAGGGAACTGCCGGCCTTCAAGGTAATTCTCGATACCGCTTGGGTGAGCCTGACAAGCCTCGGTCTGGCGCCCGGTGCGTCGCTGGACCGGCTTCGAATCGTGCATGATCTCGAAGAAGCGGTGCGCGATGCACAGTTCATCCAGGAGAGCGCACCGGAAAATCTCTCCATGAAGCAGGCGCTTTACAAGCGGCTTGGCGAGATCGTTCCGGCCGGAGTTGTCATCGGCTCGTCGACCTCCGGACTGACCATGACCGATATCCAGGCCGATTGCGCAACGCCCGGCCGGACGGTGATCGGTCATCCCTTCAATCCACCCTACCTGCTCCCGCTGGTGGAGATCGTCGGCGGCAAGCAGACCGACCCGGAAGCAGTACGCTGGGCTGGAGAATTCTACAAGCTCGCCGGCAAGGCTCCGTTGTTGATGAAGAAGGAAGTCCCTGGTTTCGTTGCCACACGGCTGCAGGAAGCGCTCTGGCGCGAGGCACTGCACATGGTGGCCAACGGAGAGGCGACACCGGAAGATATCGACATCGCGCTTATCAACGGGCCGGCACCGCGGATGGCGGTGCAGGGGCAATGCATGGCTTTTCACGTGGCTTGCGGTGCAGGCGGAATGGCCACGAATCTCGATCAGTTCGGACCGGCGCTGAAACTGCCCTGGACCCGACTCGAGGCTCCGGAGCTCACCCAAGAGCTGCGTGATCGCATGGTGGACGGCTGCAACGAGATTGCCGGAGATCGCGGATTTGAAGCCATGGCGGAGCAACGTGACCGGCAGATCGTGGCTGTGCTGCGTGCCATTCGCGATACCGCCTGAGGTGGACTTCGGGTCATCGTATCAGGTTTCGGGCGCTGTACGCACCGAGTCCAAAAACGACGAAAGGGTGCCGGGCCAGTAGGGAGCGATGTCGGATTCCGACCACGCCGTCCGGTAGTGGCTCGGTTTGCGCCCAAAGCACTTCTTGAAGGCGTGGTTGAAGTGCGACTGCGAACTGAAGCCTGAAGCGGTTGCAATTTCACTGATGCCGAGCTTGGTGGTGACCAGCAGCCCGCGGGCATGTTGGAGCCGCATCAACTGGCCAAAGCGAGCGACACTGCAATTGAAGTTGCTCTTGAAGCGGCGTTCGAGTTGCCGTTGGGAAATTCCCAGCCTGCTGGCAATTTCGGCGACCCGCAATGGATCCTCAATGTTGTTTTCAATGATTTCAACCGCGCCGCGCACATTTGTGGGCAGCGAGTCGATACCCCGGCCGTGGGTTATGCGCTGCGGTGACTCGTGCGTACGTATGGGGTGATGCATGATCTGATCGGCGATTTCGCCTGCCAGCTTCTCACCACGGTATTGCTTGATGAAGTGGAGGGCCAGATCGAAGGTGGCAGTTCCACCGGCGCAGGTCATGATCTTACGGTCCTCGGTAAAGAGTTGCTCAACCACTCGCGTGCCAGAGAATTTCTCCTTGAAGCCTTTCAGATATGACCAATGGGTGGTTGCAGTGAGCCCTGAGAGAAGCCCGGCATTGGCCAGTATATAGGAGCCCATTTCAATGCCGCAGATTTGGTATCCGCTGCGACGCAGAAGTCTGAGCCATGACATCAGCCTTGGGTTGGCATAGCTCTCGCCGCCCCAGCTCCCGAAGACAAAGATTGTTGAATTCCGGGGTGGGGTTTCGGGCAGCGACTCGCAGATTTGCGGCATGCCGTTGCTCGCCAGAATCGAATCACCGTCTGCCGAGACGAACTGGTGGCTGTAGATCTGCGAGGGCGAAAGATAGTTCGCAATGCGCAGCGGCTCGAGCAGCGCATACAGGGTCATCATGTTGAAGCGTGGTGTGAGGACACACACACAATGCCACGGTTCCAAGGCTGCTTCTGAACTGGATGTCATACTTTACTTTCCCGCCACATCGCCGTCCCGACTTACGCTAATGCGACATAAATATCCAAAAGATGGCGAAAAAAAAGAGGATCTTGGCTGTGGCTGATTGATTGTTAAGGCAGCCAACGAGAGGGAAAACATGAACCACGAAGTTGTCGTTACATGTGCGGTTACAGGAGCCGGGGATACGACCGGACGTAGCCCGCATGTGCCCGTCACACCGAAAGAGATCGCCGATGCAGCCATTTCTGCCGCCAAGGCGGGAGCAGCAATCGCTCATATTCACGTGCGTGATCCGGAGACCGGAAAGGCGTCGCGAGACCCGAAACTGTTCAAGGAAGTTGTTGATCGCGTTCGCGACAGCGATACCGATGTGGTCATCAACCTGACGGCGGGCATGGGCGGCGACTGGGTGCCTGACGCCAACAACCCTGCAATGCCTGGCCCGGGCACCGACATGATCAGCGCCGATGACCGGCTCATCCACATCAAGGAATGCCTTCCCGAAATCTGCTCGCTCGATTGCGGCACACTGAATTTCGGCGATGGAGACAACATTTATATCTCGACGCCCCCGACGCTGCGCCACATGGCGGCGAAGATCCGCGAATGGGGTGTGAAACCGGAGATGGAAGTGTTCGAGCTCGGACATATCCGGTTTGCCCGTCAGATGGTCAAGGAAGGTCTCATCGCCGATCCTCCGATGTTCCAGATCTGCCTCGGTATTCCCTGGGGCGCGGATCAGAGTGTCGATACGCTCAAGGTCATGAAGGACCATCTGCCCGTCGACGCTTCCTGGGCCGGGTTCGGAATTTCGCGAATGCAGATGCCGATTGCAGCAGCTGTGATTGCAATGGGTGGCAATGTGCGCGTCGGATTGGAGGACAATCTGATGCTCGATCGCGGTGTGCTGGCAACCAATGCTCAGCTGGTGACCCGGATTGTTGAGATCACAGAGCGGATGGGCGGCCGGGCGGTTACGCCACAGGAAGCTCGCAACAAGCTGAAACTGCGCGGCGGGGATAGCTGATCGATGGATGCGGCACAGACTGCCGGTGACCTCCGGCTTTCCGGACTGTCCAAGAGCTTCGGAGATTTCGAGGCGGTGAAGGCTGTCGATCTCGACATCCGCAAGGGTGAATTCCTGACACTGCTGGGGCCGTCCGGATCGGGCAAGACCACTTTGTTGATGATGATGGCAGGATTCATTGATGCGACCGCCGGAGATATTCTGCTGTCCGGGGCCTCGATCGCGCGGGTGCCGGCTGAAAAACGGAACTTCGGAATGGTCTTTCAAGGCTATGCGCTGTTTCCGCACATGACGGTGCGGCAGAACATGGCCTATCCACTGGAAATCCGCAAACGCCCGCGCGCCGAGATAGAGGCGCGCGTCACGGAGATGCTGGAGTTGGTGCAATTGGAGGCTTTCGGACACCGCAAGCCGGACCAACTTTCGGGCGGACAAAAACAGCGGGTCGCGCTGGCCCGGGCTCTGGCATTCGCGCCGCCGGTGCTGTTGCTGGATGAACCTCTCGGGGCCCTCGACAAGAAATTGCGCTTAGAGGTTCAGGAACAGCTCAAGGATATCCATCGCCGCGTCGGGACCACCTTCATCTTCGTCACCCATGACCAGGAGGAGGCGCTCTCGATGTCGGACCGGATCGTGATCATGCAGAACGGCGAGATTGAGCAAGTCGGAACACCCAGAGAGCTCTATGAAAAGCCGGCCACACGATTTGCTGCCGGATTTCTCGGCAAAAGCAATTTCCTGCATCGCGACAGCGGACTTTATGCCTTGCGCCCGGAGAAAATCGACTTGGCCGCGGCGGGCCAGGCTGGCGATGCAAGGCAAATGAGCGGAACCGTTCGCTCTGTGACCTATTTCGGTTCGACCCTGAAATACATCGTCAATGTCGAAGGCGAAGATGACATCGAGGTCGACTCCGATGTCTGGCGCAATGAACAGGAATTCGCCGAAGGCCAACGTGTCGACCTCTCCTGGCGGCAGGAGGCAATGGTCAAGCTCCGCAACAAATAAACCGATCGGAATGCGGAACCAACCGCATCGGATGAACAGGTGAACGCAACACAGAAAACTGGGAGTACGAAATGACAGACAAAAAGATGATGCAGGAGGCATTGGTAGACGGTGCCAGGGCCTTCAAGGCGGGTACCATGAACCGCCGCTCGTTTCTTACACTGTGCGTGATGACGGGCTTTGCAAGTTCGGCCGTCATGTCGGGTGATGCCCATGCCGCGGCTGACCAGATCGTTCTTTGGAACTGGGGCGGTGATGCAGAGGCATGTCATGGCTCGGCGATTGGCAGGCCGTTCACCGATGCAACCGGTATCCCGCTGCGCATCGATACCTCCGGTCCGCTCCAAGGCAAAATCCGGGCGATGGTGGATTCGGACAATGTCACCGCCGATGTGGCCGATGCCGATGCATTCGATGCCATCGCGCTCGGAGCCTCGGGGCACCTTGAACCGATCGATTACGGCGTCGTCGACAAGTCCAAGGTTCTTGACGGTTACGCCATGGAATACGGTGTGTCGGTGATCTTCTACGGTTACGCCTTCATGTACGATACCGAAGCCTTTGGCGACACGCCGCCGACCGGTTGGGCCGATTTCTTCGACACTGCCAAGTTCCCCGGGAAACGGTCGCTCTACAAGTGGGCCAATGGCGCGCTCGAGGCCGCGCTGATGGCTGACGGCGTGGCCAAGGATGCGCTCTATCCGCTCGACATGGACAGAGCGCTGACCAAGATCAAGTCGATCAAGGATGACAGCGTCTACTGGGGATCGGGGTCCGAAGCCCACTCGATGATCCTCAACGGCGAGGTGTCGATGGGTATGGTCTGGCAGAACCGGGCACTGGCAATCGAGGAAGATACAGACGGACGCTTCAAACTGGTGATGAACGAGGCTCTTGCCATGCCGGGCGCCTATATCGTGCCCAGGGGCAATCCAGGCGGTGCCGATGTCATGAAGTTTATCGCGCAGGCTTTGGAAGTGGAATCACAGCTCGAAATCCTCTCCTGCCTGGGAATGACACCGTCGAACCCGGCAGCTTTTGCCAAGATCCCAGAGGAGCTGATTCCCTATGCGATCACGTCGGCAGAGAACATCGAAAGAGTGGTGTTCAATGATCCCGAATGGTGGGCGAAAAATGGCGGTGACGCAGTCAACGCCTTCCTCGAAGCCATCAGCTGACAGGATCCGGCCGGGCGGAGCAAAGTCTTCCGCTCGGCCGGCCATCAATTGCCGACGCGACCGGTCCTATGGAGGCTTGCGCGTTGACCGGTGCCCATACAATCCCCGAGGTCGCGACGTTGCAAAACACGCTTCGAAAAGTAATAGCGCCAGGCTGGCTTCTCATTGCGCCCTTCCTGCTTTTGCTGGTGGTTCTGTATCTGGGGCCGATCCTCAACATCCTTTGGCTCAGTTTGACTGATCCAACGCCTGGTCTGGGGAACTACCACAAGCTGGTGACGAGCGATTCACTGATGCGCATCATCTGGACAACGATGCGTATCTGTTTGGTGACGACTGTCTTCAGTGTGCTGATCGGTTACTGCATCGCCTACGCGATGGTACATACCCATGAGCAGCGCCGCAGCCTGATGCTGTCACTGTTGTTGATTTCCTTCTGGATATCCGTTCTTGTCCGGACGTTCTCATGGCTGATGCTGCTCGGCAACAATGGCTTGGTGAACAATTCTCTGGAAGCCATGAATGTGATCAGCGAGCCGATTGCTTTCGTGCGCAATGAGCTCGGTGTGCTTATCGGCATGGTTCACTACATGGTGCCCTATGCGGTGCTGCCTCTGCTGGCCAACATGCAGGGACTTGATCCCCGTCTGGTTCAGGCGTCCCGCAACCTGGGAGCCTCGGGCGCTCAGACTTTCTTCCGGGTGTATTTGCCATTGACCAGGCCGGGGCTGGTCGCAGCCTCGCTGCTGGTCTTTATTCTCAGTCTTGGCTTCTATGTTACGCCTGCCATTCTGGGTGGAGGCAAGGTGCTGATGGTGGCTGAATACATTTCCGTCCAGCTTCTCGTCACCCTGCAATGGGGCACCGCAGCCATGCTCGCGGCGCTGATGCTCTTTGGCGTCATGGCGCTGCTCTACATCATGTCGCGCTTTATGAAACTGAGCACTGCTTTCGGGGGGGCGTCGTCATGAGAACGAGCGTTATGCAACGCCTGATCAGCGCCGGAGCCTGGCTTTTCCTCGCCTTTCTGGTGCTGCCGGCGCTGATCGCTGTCCCGGTTTCCCTCACACCGAAGCGCTTCTTGTCCTTTCCGGAAGGAAGTGTTTCGTTGAGGCATTACGAGAAATTCTTCACCAGCCCCGACTGGCTGTCGAGTTTTTATCAGAGTGCGGTGATTGCTACCAGCACGGCCTTGCTGGCAACCATCCTGGGAACCTTGTGTGCGATCGGTCTCTGGCGGGTGACGTCGAAATACAGCGAAGTGGTTCGCGCGCTCTTGCTGTTGCCGCTGATCATACCGCAAATCATCTCAGCGATGGCGTTCTACCGTTTGTGGATCCCTTTGGGCCTGCTGGACAATTATACCGGTCTGGTGCTGGCGCACACGATTCTGGCCACTCCCATGGTGCTGATAACGGTCAGTGCGTCGCTGGCCAATTTTGATCCCAGCCTTGAGCAGGCATCACGAAACATGGGTGCCAATAGCTGGACCACCATGCGGCGGGTGATCCTTCCATCGATCAAGCCGGGCGTTCTGGCCGGCGCGCTGTTCGCCTTCATCCTGAGCTGGGACGAGATCGTCGTGACGCTCTTCATCTCGAAGTTCAACGTCTACACGCTGCCGCGCCGGATCTGGAACGGTATCCGCGAAAACACCGATCCGACGGTTGCGGCCGCCGCGGTGGTTCTGATTGCCATTACGCTTATCGCGTTTTGGATTTCTTTCTTGCTGGCGCGCCGGCGCGCGCGCTCAGTCTGATATCTGTACAGGAGAATTCCGTGAATATCCCTTTGTCTCATGAAGACGCGTTGCTGCGCGATACCGTCCGCGAGTTTTTCGACAAGGAAGTCATTCCCCACGAAGAGATGGTCGACCGGTTTGGCGAGGTGCCTGAAGAGATTGGCCGTGACATCGAGGCCAAGGCACGAGCGCTTGGACTGTATGCTGCCAACCTGCCTGAACGTGTCGGCGGGGGCAATCTGAGCCATACCCAAATGGCGCTGATCGAGCGCGAATTCGGTCGCACCAGCCACGCACTCCATTCCTGGATTGCGCGACCGACAGAGCTTCTGTTGGCTTGCCAGGGTGATCAGGTCGACAAATATCTGATGCCTTGCGTTTCAGGGGAAAAGCGGGAGTTGTTTGCGCTGACCGAGCCTGAAGCGGGGTCAGATGCCATGGGTATGCGGACCAATGCGCGACCCGATGGTGACGACTGGATCCTGAACGGGTCAAAGCACTTCATCTCGGCACCGACCATGGCTGACTTTGCGATCGTCTTTGCGGTCACGGGAACCGACGAGACAAAGCGCGGTCCACGCAAGCGGATCACCGCTTTCCTGGTCGATCGTGACTTGCCCGGCGTTGTTTTTCGCGAGGGCAACAGGTGTGTGAGCAACCGTGGCTACAAGACCTACGAATTGATTTTCGACAATGTCCGGCTTGGTCCTGGCCAGGTGTTGGGCGAGGAGGGCCGCGGGTTTGAGCTTGCCGGGCAGTGGCTCGGCATGGCCCGGATCTGGGTCGGAGCGACCTGCTGCGGCAAGGCCGAGCGGTTGCTCGAGCTCGCTACCGACTGGTCAGCGAACCGCAAGCAGTTCGGCAAACCGATCGGCACCTTCCAGGCCACTGGGTTCCGGCTTGCCGACATGAGCATCGGGCTGCGCACCGCTGACCTGCTGGTTTTCGATGCCGTTCGCAGGGCCGATGCGGGCGAGATGCGGGACGAGGATGCGGCGATGGTCAAGGTCTATTGCTCAGAGGTTCTGCACAAGATTGCCGATGATACCGTGCAGATCTATGGAGGTATGGGCCTTATGGAAGAACTGCCGGTGCAGCGCTTGTGGCGTGACAGCCGGATCGAACGGATCTGGGATGGAACCAGCGAAATCCAGCGGCACATCATCACCCGCTCGATCCTGAGGCCGTTGGGCGCATGACACCGGAACAGTGCAGGAATTTCGAACGGCTGCTAAAACCGCGCCAGATCGCCTTTATCGGCGGGACGGATGCTGCCGTGGCAATCGGCGAGGCGAAGCGGCGTGGTTATGCAGGTGAAATCTGGCCGGTAAACCCGAAGCGAGCCGAGTTGGCTGGCGTATCTTGCTTTGCGAATCTTTCGGACCTGCCCGGCGTACCGGATGCGGTCTTTCTCGCGGTGCCTGCAGACGCGGCCATTGGCGTTGTTGCTGAACTTTCGCAAATGGGAGTTGGCGGTGTCGTCTGCTATGCAGCCGGTTTTCGCGAAGCCGGTGGCAAGGGCAAGGAACGCGAGGCTGCGCTCCTTGATGCGGTCGGGGACATGGCGCTGATCGGACCCAATTGCTACGGCATGATCAATTATCTGGACAATGTTGCGCTCTGGCCGTTCGCCCATGGCGGAAGCTGTCCGGGATATGGCGCGGCGATCATAACCCAATCGGGAATGTTCTCTTCCGATATCACGATGAGTCAGCGGTCATTGCCGCTGAGCCATATGATTTCGGCCGGAAACCAGACCGTGCTTGGCATGGAGGGGTTCGTTGACGTCTTGTGTGAGAACCCGGCAGTGCGCGCCATCGGACTGCATATCGAGGGTCTGCAAGACGTTTCGCGTTTTGAACGCGTCGCGCTCAAGGCGCTTTCGCTTGGTAAGCCGATCGTTGCTTTGAAGAGCGGACGTTCAGCGATCGGGAGCGCGCTGACTGAAAGCCACACCGGTTCGCTTTCCGGTGCCAACGAGCTTTATGACGCACTTTTCAGACGCTGTGGCGTAATTGCTGTCGACAGCCCTTCTCAGTTCATCGAGACGCTGAAATATCTCTGCATCGCTGGTGTGCCGAAAGGCAACAGGATTGCCGGGTTCACGTGTTCCGGTGGTGGCGCGGCGCTGCTGGCGGATCACTCTGAAACCATCGATCTGAGCTACCCGCAATTTGATCCGGAGGCCAAGACGACACTGCAAGGGCTTTTGCCGGACATCGCAACGGTCTCCAATCCGCTGGATTATACAACGCCGATATGGGGGCAACCGGAACTGACCGGCCCGGTGTTTTCCGAGGCAATCAGGAGTGCAGGTGTGAACGCTGCCATCCTTGTTCAGGATTATCCCGCTCCCGGGTTGGACGAAACGAAGCCTTTCTATCTGGCGGATGCCCAAGCCTTTGGTGCGGCGGCGAAACAGGCCGGGATTCCTGCTGCGATTTGCTCGACGATCCATGAAAACATGGATGCAGAAACCCGTTCAACGCTTATTGCAGCCGGGGTTGCGCCGATGCAGGGAATTCATGAGGCACTCAATGCCATCGGCCATGCCCGCCACTGGTCTCAGTCGAGAGCCCGGATTGAAGCTTCGGGGCCAGGAGAATTGCTTTGTGCGCCGATGCCTGATGAGATCGAGATGATCAACGAGGCTGAGGGCAAGGAGATCTTGCGCGCTGCCGGAATTTCTGTTCCCGACGGCGCGAGGACCACAGGCAAGGCGGCACCTGCCATAGCTGACACGCTGGGGTATCCCGTGGTTCTGAAAATGTTGGGTCCGAAGCTTGCGCATAAAACCGAGGCCGGCGCTGTGGCATTGGGGTTAGGGAATGGTGATGCAGTTCGCGCCGCTGTCACGCGCATGAAGGCAGCGGTCAAGCGTTATGATTCAGACGCTGTAACAGATGATTTTCTGGTCGAACGCATGGTCGATCCGCCTGTGGCCGAGATGATTGTCGGCATTCGCCGGGATCCGCAATTCGGACTGGCGATGATGATTGGCAGTGGCGGTATCTTGGTCGAACTCCTGGCCGACGCGGAAACCCTGTTGCTGCCTGCCACCGCTCAAGACATCAAGAACGCAATCAAACGCCTGAAACTTGGCAAGCTTCTGGATGGGTTTCGTGGCAAGCCGGTGGTTGATCTTGAAGCTCTCGCAGCGAGGCTGGCAGAGCTAGGGGATTATGTGATGGCCAATTCCGGCACCATTGCCGAGATCGAGATCAACCCACTCTTTGTTTATCAGTATGACATTTGTGCTGTGGATGCCCTGGTTCATCGCGTAAAAGACAGTTGATCAACCAACCTTGCTTACTGTGCTAGTAAGCCAGGCATTGTGAATTGATCCGGAGGCATGATCATGGCCGATACATTTGACGAAGACCTGTTCCGCAAGGGCCTTGAACGCCGCAAGGCAACGCTTGGCGCGGAGTATGTCGAGAAAAATCTGGCCGCGGCAGACGATTTCAGCCGACCATTTCAGGAAGCTATGACGGCATGGTGCTGGGGGTTTGGCTGGGGCGATGACGTCATCGACGCCAAGACCCGCTCGATGATGAACCTCTCCATGATCGGTGCGCTTGGGAAGATGACCGAATGGGAGATTCACTGCCGCGGTGCGCTCACCAATGGCGTCAGCACCGAGGAAATCCGGGCCATCATTCATGTCATCGGCATCTATTGCGGTGTGCCGCAGGCTCTGGAGTGTTTTCGTGTGGCGCGAAAGGTGCTTGAAGAGCAGGGCAGGCTGTAGCCTGCTCCAGGAATGCGGCCGGTTGGCAGATCCCGCTCGACCGTGCTGCCGCTACGTTCTGCTCCCTGAAGATGAGTGCCGGCGACGGTTCGGGTGGCCCGCTCACGGGCTGCCTGCGGCCCGCAGGTGATTTCAGCTTCACGGTGGTGCCAGCGTTCAGCCGCCGGTGGAACCGATTGTGGCCTTCATCGTCGGCAAGCCTTGGTGATCGGCGACCCACAAATCGCGACCCGTGTCGCTGTGTTTTGCATGGAGCGAGATCATTGCGCCGGCAAACAATGGAGCGACCGACCGATAGGCGAAGCTCTGAAGCGGTTCAGGCGACACATCTGCGGCAAGCTGCATCAGCAGGGTGGCCTGAAGCGGTCCGTGAAACACCAGGCCTGGATAGTTTTCTTCCTGCGTCGTGTAAGGCAGGTCGTAGTGGATTCGGTGGCCGTTGAACGTCAGCGCCGAATAGCGAAACAGCAATGGTGTCGAGGCCACAAGTGTTCGGGTAACTTCGGAGCTGGATGACTGAGCGGCCTGGTGGTCATGTGACCTGCCGGAGGGGACTTGAGCTGGTCTGCCGACCTGATCACGGTAGACGATATCCTGGCGTTCATGGAGCGCCAGCCCGCGCGGTGTCAGGTATTCGTGCCGGACGGTCACGAAAACCAGTGAACCGCTGCGGCCAGCCTTTGCACTGACATCTTCGATGCGGGAGTGTTTGGTAACGGTATCTCCGAGCTGGAAAGGGGTCTCGAAGTGGACTTCGCCGCCCGCCCACATGCGCCGCGGCAAGGGCACCGGAGGCAGGAAGCCGCCACGTGCCGGATGGCCGTCCGGCCCCAGCTCGTTGATCGGAACGATGTCCGGCGCCAGGCACCAATGGATGCCTAGGGGGGCGCTGTCGCCTGGCTCCAGTTCTGAACTGGCTTCAAAGATGGAATTGAAGCTTTCCACCAATCGCGGTGTGATCGTGTCGGTCTTTTCCTGTGTGCGGCCAATCCAGCTGCGCAGGTGATCGATGTCGACGTCGCTCATGGCCAGGTCCCCCAGGTCAGTAGGAGCGCGGCATGCCGAGCACATGCTCGGAGATGTAGCTCAGGATCAGGTTTGTCGAGATCGGCGCAACCTGATAGAGCCGTGTTTCGCGGAACTTGCGTTCGACATCATACTCCTCGGCGAAAGCAAAGCCGCCATGGGTCTGGACGCAGGCTTCGGCTGCTGCCCAGGAGGCTTCGGCTGCCATCATCTTGGCGATGTTCGCCTGTTCTCCGCAGTTCTCGCCCTGCTCGTAAAGACGGCAGGCATCGCGGACCAGGAGTTCCGCGGCCCTCATCTGCGCATAGGCGCGGGCGATTGGGAACTGGATCCCTTGATTCTGGCCGATCGGGCGGCCAAAAACCACCCGCTCATTGGCATATCGGCTGGATTTCCGGGTGAACCACTTGGCATCACCGACACATTCGGCGGCAATGAGAATGCGCTCGGCATTCATCCCCGAGAGGATGTAGCGGAAGCCCTTGCCCTCTTCGCCAATCAGGTTCTCGGCGGGAATGCGAACATTGTCGAAGAACACTTCAGTCGTTGAATGGTTCATCATCGCCCGGATCGGACGGATGGTCATGCCGGCCTTCAGGGATTCGCGCATGTCGACGATGAACACCGACAGCCCGTCGGTTTTCTTGGAGACCGCGTCCTTGGGCGTGGTGCGAGCCAGCAGCAGCATCAGGTCGGAATGCTCGGCGCGCGAGGTCCAGATTTTCTGACCGTTAATCACATAGTCGTTGCCATCGCGAGTGGCGAAGGTCTTGATCGAGGTGGTGTCGGTACCGCTGCCGGGCTCAGTGACGCCGAAGGCTTGCAACCGAAGCCGACCGGCGGCGATCTCAGGCAGATATTGTTGCTTCTGGGCGGCGCTGCCGTGGCGGAGGATCGCGCCCATGACGTACATCTGGGCATGGCAGGCACCACCATTGCAGCCAGAGCGCTGTATTTCCTCGAGGATCGCGGCCGCTGCCGACAGAGGCAAGCCAGATCCGCCGTACTCCTCGGGGATCAGGGCAGCGAGGTAACCAGCTTCAGTCAGAGCGGTAACAAAGTCGGTAGGGTAGGAATTGGTCTGCTCAAGCTTCTGCCAATACTCTCCGGGGAAACCGGCACAGAGCTTGGCCACTTCTTCACGGATTTCGGCATAATCCTCATCTTCGGCGATCCCGGACATCATCGTTCCTCAGTTGCAGTTTGGCTCACGATAGGAGGCGAGCGCCATAACTTCAAATAGCATGAAGTGAGAGTATCTATATGTAAAATATATGGAAAAGCGGCCGCTAGCCGAGCAGATGGCGGATGTCGGCTACTTCTTCAATGCCGGTGAGGCGGGTGTAGAGCGCGGAGGCCGAATTGCCGAGCACGGGACGGGCGAGGGTCATGAATTTCTCCTCCATCCGCTCAGCCGCTGGAAAGCTGTCAGGCTCCCCCGACGGGTCCGGGATCATCAACGGGAAGCTGCCTTCGGCGGTGCGGACGGCAATGTGGGCGCCGAAGGGGTGGCGCTTGCCTTCCAGCCGTTCATCCTGGCGGACGTCGATCCTGCCGGCTATGGCTTCAATGACCGGATCGCCCAAAAGCGCGTAATCATCCCAGCCGAAGCTGCCCTTGTGCAGCGCCACCGCCGCGGTGAAAGGCATGGAGAACTGGCCATCGACAATGCTCTTGGGGCTTTGTTTTTCCGCAAGCGGCGCACCGGTAAGGACGATGCCGTTGCGGTGCAGGCCGACTGTCACATCAATAACGTCATCAGCCGACCAGCCATGCTCCTTGCGCAGTGCAATCAAACCGTCGATTGCCGCATGGGTGTAGCGGCAGCTGGGATAGGGCTTCATGCCGATCTTCATGGTCTCGTAGCCTGTGCCTAGATCGGCTGTCGCCATGTCCGGTCGGGCATTGTCGGTGTAGCCATGCAGGAAGCCGTGCTTGCCTTCAATCGCATTGGCGGCGCCGATGAAACCCTCGCTTGCCAGGGTCGCAGCGATCAGGCCGTTCATGGCAGCCGCACCGACCTGGTAACGCTTGTTCCAGCCGCCATTGACGAGGAACTGCAGCGATCCCGCAGCCTGGCTTGCGGCCACACCGAAGGCAGACGCGATGCCGCTGGCGTCAAGGCCGAGCAGCTTTCCGGCCGCAGCGGCAGCACCAAATGTGCCGGCCGTCGCGGTGGGATGAAATCCGCGTGCGTAATGCGAGGTCGGGTCAAGGGCGTTGCCAAGCCGGCAGCAGACTTCGAAGCCTGCGACGATTGCCACCAGCAGCTCGCGGCCCGACGCGCCGGTCATCTCTGCCGCGGCCAGAGCGGCCGGAACGACGGGGGCGCTTGGATGCAGCGAGCTGTCCGCATGGGTGTCATCGAAATCGAGCGAATGACCGAGGATGCCGTTGAGCAGAGCCGCAGTGGCCGGACCGTAGCGGCGATCCTGTCCAAAAACACGGGCTTCGCCGGGTGCACCAAGTCCGAGCCGGTCGATCATCGTCATGATGGACGGGGTCGAATCGGCCTCATGCCCGGCGCGCACGACCGAACCGACCAGGTCGATCATCAGGTTCCTGGCCCGAAGAGGGACCTCTTCCGGCAAGTCCTCGTAGCGGAGGCCGGCGACGTAAGCGCCCAGGATAGCTGTAGTCTCTGTCATCATGTCTGCCTGTTTGAGTGCCGGTTGTGATCATTGCGAATTTGCAGGGCGCGGGCAATGACCGGTGCGTCGATCATCTGGCCGTCGATGGAGACCGCGCTGCCGTCCGGGCTGCTCTTGAGAACCTGATCGGCCCAGTCGATCTCTGCCTGTGTCGGCATAAGTCCGCGCCGTGCGGGGGCAACCTGGGCCGGGTGAATCAGCAACTTGGCTTTCAGCCCAAGGCCGGCCCCATAGCGGGCGTCGGCCTCGATGCCGGTCTCATCGCGGGTTGATCGGGTGACGCCGTCGATCGGCGCACCGCGTTTTGCCAGGCGGGCAGCAATCACCAACTGCGAACGTGCGAAGAGCAGCGCTTCCCGGACATGGTCGCATCCTATGTCTGCAGCGAAATCTATCGAACCGAAGGCGATCCGGTCCGCTGCAAGGGCAATCGCCCCAGCGTTGGCGACCCCGGCAGCGGTTTCAATCAGGGCAATGATATTTGTCGTCACGGGGGCGAGGGCGGCACGAACCGCGGCGATGTCATCGCCGCTTTCAGCTTTCGGCAGCATGACCCCGGTGATCCGGCCAATGCTCAGCAGAGCAAGGGTGGCCGCCATATCATCAGAGTGCCACGGTGTGCCGATCGCGTTGATGCGGACAAGCAGAGGGGAGGGTGAAGCCGGTGCTTGGTTCAACGCGTCACACAGAGTGTTGCGGGCAAGTGATTTCCGCTCCGCCGCGACCGCATCCTCGAGGTCAATGATGACGGCATCCGCACCTGAGGCGAGAGCGCGGGCATAGCGCTCGGGCCGGTCCGCCGGTACGAAAAGAAAAAGAGACGGGTCGGACATGGGGGACAAAGGGCCTCGCGCTGCGACATGAACACTGGAATTGCAACGATAGGCCGTTCACGCAAATGCCTGCCAATAGCATTTTGATTGAACCGCCATCGCGTTCGTTTATGCAACGCAATGGGCGATAGGGGAGTTGAGCTCTATAGCGTGTTGTTATCGCTTCCCCATCTCAGTGTTATTTGTAGTGATAGCCGAAATCGGCAATGATTTCCCCCCGGAAGCAGCCTTTGGAACGGCTGTAGCAACACTACACAGGTGCAGGCGATGAAAAAGGATCTCGAGGGCGTGCTGGTCGTTTCAGTCGAACAGGCCGTTGCCGCCCCCTACCTCTCCAGCAAACTCGCCGACGCCGGCGCACGCGTCATCAAGGTCGAGCGGCCAGAAGGCGACTTTGCCCGTGAGTATGATCACCTGGTGCATGGCGAAAGCGCCTATTTCGTCTGGCTCAATCGCGGCAAGGAATCTCTGTGTCTGGATCTCAAGCTCGAGACTGACAAGCAGGTATTGGCGGCGATTGTGGCCGAGGCGGACGTGTTTATCCAGAACCTTGCTCCCGGCGTCATCGACAGGCTGGGATTCAATCTGGATGAGTTGCGGCAGCGTTATCCGAGGCTGATTACCTGCTCGATTTCCGGATATGGCGATGAAGGGCCGTTGCGCGACTCAAAAGCCTATGACCTGCTGGTACAGGCCGAGACTGGCCTTTCCGAGATTACCGGAAACGAGCATGGCTCGGCCCGGGTAGGGGTTTCGGTCTGCGATATTGCCGCCGGGATGACGGCGACACAGGCTGTGATGCAGGCGCTTTACAGCCGCTCGGTCACCGGTGAGGGTCGACACATTGCGGTCTCGCTCTACCACGCGCTGTCGGACTGGATGAACGTCCCCTATCTGCAATATGCCTACGGAGGCAAGGTGCCCGAACGAAGCGGGCTCAAGCATCCGACGATCGCGCCTTACGGCGCCTATGTCTGTAGCGACGGTAAATCGATCCTCTTCTCGATCCAGAATGAGCGTGAGTGGCAGATGCTCTGCAGCGAGGCGCTCGGACGGCCGGACCTTGCCAGCGACGAGCGTTTCAACAGCAACAGCCGGCGGGTCGCCAACCGGGTTGCGCTTGATGACGAAATCGTTCCAATCGTGGCGGCGCTGTCGCGAGACAACATGGCGCGTAAGCTGCAATCGGCCCGCATTGCCTATGGCCGCATCAGTACGCTTGAAGATGTCGCGGCGCATCCTCAAAACCGCTACTCGACCATTGAGACACCGAGCGGCCCTGTGCGCATTCTGGCACCGGGTGCCCTTGTTGACGGAGAGCAGCCGACACTTGGCAGAGTGCCTGGGCTGGGTGAAGACAGCGAGCGGATACGGGCGGAGTTCATGCCGGCCCCACATGCGGACTGACATGAAGGTGAGGCTGATCCTGCAGTTGACTTGACAATTCTCGCATGGCACCGGGTATATTGAAATTGGCTGCCATTGTGGCATTCCATACAAAAAATTTGGGTGCAGAATTGGATCTTCGGCAATTGCGCTACTTCGTGGCGATCGTGGAAAGCGGTTCGTTCTCAAGAGCTGCAGCGGTGCTGAATGTTGCCCAGCCGGCGTTGAGCCTGCACGTCAGGAACATGGAGGCGGACCTTGGAACGCAATTGCTGTTCCGCAGTCCGCACGGTGTGCTGCCGACGGAAGCCGGTGACATCCTGCTGCGCAACGCGCGGATTATCATCGATCAGTTCGCATTTGCCGCGGAAGAGATACGTGGACACGAAAGTGAGCCCAGCGGGGAGGTGCGGCTGGGCCTGCCTGGAACCATAAGCCAGATCTTGTCTGTCCCGCTGATCATTGCCGCCAAGAAGCGTTATCCGCGGATCAAGCTGACAATTGCCGAAGCCATGAGTGGGTTCATCACCGACTGGATACGCGAGGCCAAGATCGATCTTGCCGTGCTTTACATCCCGGATCAGGACCGCACGCTGTCATCTTATCCGGTGTTGAGCGAGGAATTGTGCCTGCTTGGTCCGGTTGCGCCGATGAGGGGCGTCAAGCTGCCGACCGATGGTCCCGTTTCCTACAAGCAGGTTGCGGAACTGCCGTTAATCCTGCCAAGCGTCCATCATGGCCTGCGGGAACTGCTGGAAGGATTGGCGGGCGAGAAACAAGTCGAACTCAACACCATCATCGATGTCGATTCCTACAGCAATATCAAGGAACTGGTGAAAGAGGCGATGGGCTACTCGGTTTTGCCCTACAACGCGATCTCCCGCGAGGTGCAGGACGGCCGCCTGAAGCACTGGCCGATCCGGAAACCAGAGCTCCAGCGCGATGTCTATCTTGCCCACGCGGCTGACCGACCGATGCCGAATGCGGTCACCGTGATTGAATCGCTATGCCGAGAGATCCTGCTGGAATTGGTCGAAACCGGCCGTTGGCGTGGTGTGCGGGCAGTGCTCCAGGTCACGCCCGGCACGACAAAAGCCGACGGCTGATGGCCGCATCTCCTGCGGCACGCTGGTAAGGGCAGCGCTCAAGAAACTGCTCCAGCATGTTGATCAGCGATTGGTCGATCAAATCGTCGTCTACAAGAATAGACCGGCTCATCCGCTCCCTTAGCGACAGCGCAAACCTGGTCGATCGGCTTGATGCAGCCGATGCATCCTTCGTGACAGTGACCCAATTCTTCAACACCGCGACCAGAACGGGGCGGTTGATGCTCAATACGCTTCTCTCGAAGCCCTTGAAAGCAAGAAGGAACAGCCGGTCATCGAAGCCTTCGTGCGGCTCTTCAAGGATCGCGGCCAGCCCTCGCCAATCAGGAGCGACAACGGTTTGCCTTTTGCAAAGCCCAATGGCCTCTACAACCTGTCCAAGTGCTCGACATGAGGACCCCGGCAGACCTCTATGTTTAGGTACAAACTTTACCCATGTCTCCGGGATGTACACAGGGGGCAGTGACGGAAGAGAGAGGACGAAGTCCGAACCCGAAGCCACTGCGGCTTTGGTTGGCGGGCGGCAAGGCGCAAACAAAAGTGGCGCTGCAAATTTTCTTGGGCGAACCAGTCTCTTGCTATTGAAGGCGAGAATGGCGCATATGCGCGGACTTGGATCTCGCGAGAGCGCCAAAGATTACGCGATTTCAGATGTTTATGGCGCCTTCGCCCAAGGTCTGCCGGCCAGGTGAAGCGACCGAAGGACGAAGAGTATGGGCGTCGGGTGCCGCGTTTTTAGGCGATCTTCCTGCCGAACGGCGGGATGCGATTGCAGTTATGTGGGATTGCCAGGCGCGTTGGTGGGATTGGCTTGATGTCTCACGAAATCCGGCGGGCTTTCAGCGTGCTTCAGCTTGCGTTTTGACGAAGCAAGATTGCACCAGCGCGGGATGGGGTCGCCTTGAGTTTCGGGGGATGTATTTGATTCGCGAAACTGCCGTTTCAGAACCGCTTTGAAGCCACTGAAACGGCTGCCTTGAACCGGAAACAAGCGCCCGGTTCATGGGGTTCTGTTCTTGTTTTCGTGTGGGCCAAAAAAATATTTTTCTGTATTCCCCAGCAGGTGCGCTCCCGCAAATACATCAATGCATGCGGGTGGTTGCGGTGGACGGTTGCACACTGATGTTCCCACGTTCGTGGGAAAATAGTCCTGCGTTCGCAGAACCAGGGTTGCAGCGGCTGATTCTGTTCCGGTATTGTTCGGTCAGTTAAGCGTTTGAAGTCCCTCGAAAACCTGACCCGCCTCGTGGCGCCGACATGGAGTATGCAGATGCATCCGCCAAGCGATAACGCATGCCTTGAACAATCTTGCGCGATCGAACACCTCGCGCCCTATGCCAATAATGCCAGAACCCATTCGAAGAAGCAGGTAAGGCAGATCGCCGACAGCATCCGCCGGTTTGGCTTCTGCAATCCGGTCCTGATCGCCGACGACAACACGATCATCGCCGGTCACAGCCGGGTGGAGGCCGCAAAGCTGATCGGGATGATGGGTGACGCCGTCGTTCAACCAAACACGAGCTATGTTGGAAGTCATCACCGACGGCAGTGCACAGCTGGTGCAGGATGCATGTGAAGGGAAGGTTAGGAGCGACCGCGATATTGCAGACCGGCTGCAAGTCCTGGCGCGACGACAGTTGAGAGAATGAACCGCGAGCCGTGATCAGCCACCAACGGAGTGTCCGGTCAACTTCCATTGTCTCGTGGGAAAGGGGGCATAAGGCCGAGGCCCTGCAGGCCGCATGCACTTCCGCTCCATAACTCAGGCAGGACGCAATGACGACGCATTGCCACGCAAATGCTCCGTCCATGGCGGCGCGTACTGCGCCCCTACAGACAGAGCATAGGTATGTCGTGACCAGCATCTCCCCATTCTTCCGCGGCTACAGAATGGCCTTGCGCGATGTTCAGCGCGCCACGGAACGTTACACCAAGGCACAGGCGCGTGACGAGGCACCGATCCTGGCGCTCTTCATGGTGGCTGACTGCATCGTCACCGAACTATGGGAGCTCCGCGGCGGGAAAGGCGATGCCCGGAAAATACTCAGCGACAGTGATTGGCGGTTTCGGGGGCATGTGCTCGACACCAAGGATCTCAAGTTATCGCTGACACCGGTGATATTCGGGCGAGGATACAAAGCCGGGTTTGACCGGGCGCTCCAGATCATAACCCACCACGCGTGAGAGATGAACGATCCCGTGGCGCGCATCGGCATTCTCGAATTGGCACTGCGGTTCGAGCGGGCCAGGTTCGAGATCGCCTTGGATGAGGATGGCAAAATTCGAACGCTGAGGGCCAGGAAGTTTGTGGTGTAGGTGGGCCGGAATCTAGGCGCTTCTCAAATCGCCTTAGCAATACTATCACGGTCTATCTCTGCCATAGGAAGGTGAACTCGAACTGTCCGGATCGGTTTGCCCGGCTCCATGATCCCGATTACGGTCTCGATGTCCGGGCAGCCGTCATCCCGGCATGCGAGTTCGACGACGCTCACCGGCGTCTCTTCCGGTAGGTCCAGCAGCTGACGTACCCACGACTTTATCTCGGCCGATTTCGCTTGCAGCCGGTTGGTTCTGGGGGCAAGCGGGTTGACAAAGCTCTTCATTGCTGGCGGCTTTGCGCGCCGGTAATGCACCGCTTGTATCCGTCCTCGATTATGTCGCGTGGCAGGTTCCGGCCTATGAATACGATCCGGGTCAGACGTGTCTCTTCGGGCTTCCACGGTCGCTGATGATTGCCTTCCAGCAGCATGTGGACACCCTGCATGACGTAGCGGTCGTCATCGCCTTCAAAGGCGATGATGCCCTTCATACGCAGCATGTCGATGCCAAAGTGCTGGGCCACGGACTGAATCCAGGGAAAGAACTGCTCCGGCGAGAGCGGCGCGTTGCTTGTGAGCGAGAAACTTGTGACGTGATCATCATGCTCATGATCGTGGAAATGCTCGAGGAAATCAGGTTCAATTTCCAGCACCCTGTCGAGGTCGAAAGCGTTACGGCCAATCACCTCCTCCAGGGGCACCTGGCAGCGTTCGCTTTTCCGGATGACGGCCGTCGGATTGATACGGCGGATCCGCGCTTCGATTTCGGTTAGCTCCCGGGCGTCTACCAGATCGATCTTGTTGAGGAGGATGATGTCGGCGAAGGCCAGTTGTTCCTGCGCCTCATGCGCCTTGTCGATCTCTCCAAGCAGATGCTTGGCGTCCACAACGGTGACGATTGCGTCAAGCTTCGTCTTCGATTGCACGTCTTCATCGACGAAAAAAGTCTGCGCCACCGGGGCAGGGTCGTCCAGTCCGGTGGTCTCGACAAGGATGGCATCGAAACGGTTGTGCCGTTTCATCAGGCCGTCGATGATGCGGATCAGATCGCCGCGCACCGTGCAGCAGATGCAGCCGTTGTTCATCTCGAAGACCTCCTCATCGGCATCGACAACCAGATCATTGTCGATGCCGACGTCCCCGAATTCGTTGACGATCACCGCATAGCGTTTGCCGTGATCCTCGGTCAGGATGCGATTGAGGAGCGTCGTCTTGCCGGCACAGAGATAGCCGGTGAGGACCGTGACGGGAATTTTGTCGATGGCGTTCATGATGATCTCCGCGAAAGGGTGGTGAGATAGGAAGAAAAGCGGGAAAGCGGCACCATGGCGGTATCGCTGATGCGTCCCAGCAGCCGGTCGAACCGGGATGGCTTGCCGCCGATCACGGCTGAAAACAGCTTTCGCACCGGCTCGGGATCGATGTCCGAGGTGATGAACACCAGCCGGGTTCGCCGGTCGCCGTCGGGCCATGCCTTGAGCCTGACCGGATCGGACATCGAATGCTGCACGGCGTGTATGATCCGTGGACATTCGGGATCTTCCGCCAGTCCGACGATCCCTTTCACCCGCAGGAGCTGTTGCCCGGCAGACTGCTGAAGCACCGAAAGGAACTGAAAGAACCGTTTCTCGGGCACTGGTGCATCGTGGACGATGCTGAAGCTCCGGATGCCTGCGGCATGCCGTGAGCGTCGCCCGTGCCCGGTCGGCGCCGGTGCATGCCGCATCTCCGCCGCCAGCGCCGCTTCCAGCGCAAGCCATCCGGAAACATCCTCTCCGCGCTCGACGACCGAATAGGGGCGAGGCGAGAACAGGCTGGCAAGATCAGCTTTCCGGCGGTCGACGATCTCAGCGGCCGCGTTCAACATAGCAAGTTCCTGGGGCAGGGCAGCGATATCGGCGAGCGTCGCGGGATCCTTTGCCAGATCGGTCTTGGTCAGAACGATGCGGTCGGCAAAGGCAATCTGCTTCATCGCCTCGAAGTGGCGCTCAATCGACAGCTCTCCCAATATGATATCATATAACGTAACGATGCCTGCCAAATAGAATATGCTGTCGAGGGTCCGGTCGCGCAGGGTTTGGGTGCTGTGGCGGTTGGCAATCAGCGCATTGACCAGGGGGGCGGGGTCGCCCAGTCCGCTCAACTCGACAATGACTCTGGAAAATACCGGCGCCAATCCGTCGGTTGCCGCGCAATGGAGGTCGAACAGCGTTGCCCTGATGTCGGTCGTTCCCGAGCAGCACAGACACCCGGTCGAGACCTGGCTGATCGCGGTTTCGCCCTGGCGCACCAGAAGATGGTCGATCGCCACATTACCGAACTCATTGATGATGACAGTCGTGTCGCGGAAGCCAGGATCCGCCAGCACCTCGTTGAGCAACGTCGACTTTCCCGAGCCGAGGAAGCCGCTCAGGAAGAACACCGGTATCCGCTCGGGCAGGGCCATGGTTTCACGCCACCTGGCAAGTACGGCAGATGCCGCGCAGTTCGATGGTCGTTTTCTTCAATGCGAAACTGGCGTCGCCCGCCAGTTGTTTCAACCGCTTGGCAAGGGCGTTGTCGGTGATCTCGTTCACCTGTCCGCACTTCTCGCAGATCATGAAGGCGATGGTGTTGTCCCCGTCGCAGCCCGGATGGCGGCAGGCGACGAAGGCGTTGAGGCTTTCGAGCCTGTGCACCAGGCCGAACTCAACCAGCTTGTCCAGCGCGCGGTAGACCTGGAGAGGCGCGCGAAACCCGTTGTCGCGAAGCTGGTCGAGAATGGTGTAGGCGCTCAGGGGGCCTTTCGACCGGGTCAGGGCGCCCATTACCAGGGATTGGTTCTTGGTCAGGTCCATTGCCTCGTGAACATGTTCATTCATGACCGGGGTTCTTTCTGGGGTTCATGTGCACGTCTTGCCGTCTCGATGGTGTTGATTGGTCTGCGCGAAAACACGGGGAGGAGGGACAAGATGAGCAGGCTCACTCCGTGCACAAACCAGCGACCAGCGCGGTAGATGTCGGCATCGTCCAGCGATACTGGAGAATCTGTTTTGTGCAGCATGATGGTCCTGAACGGCTTCCTACGGATCATGACAAAGGGGTTGCGGGAACTTATGGCACACGTTATACCATTACGCAAATATGTAATGAGATAACGTCACGTTCCGCTTTCTTGGAGACTGTCATGAACCGCCTCAAGGGCCTCCTCCTCGCTTCCACCTTCACTGCACCCTCTGCGGTTTCTGCAAACGCCGAGATCAATGTCGTGGCTGCTATCAAGCTGGTGCCTTCATTGGGGGCGGCGGAGATGAAAGGTATGGGCGAGCCGGGATTGAACATCGCAGCGGCCAGCTGACGGGAACGTCTGTTTGCAGCGGGCAGCCTGTGCCGCTCGTTTTTCCACTCTTCAAACGCCATAGATAACATATGAAAAACCCCACCATGCGTCTCCGGGCAGGACACCGCCCGGTCTTCAGCTTTGAGCAACAACGAAGACACCTGCTGTCGCCGGTCATACGGCGAGCGGGAGTTTTACGATGATCGATGTGGCCATCATAGGCGGAAGCTTTGCCGGTCTCACCGCCGCGCTCCAGCTCGGCCGCGCCAGCCGGTCGGTCGTCGTCGTGAATGCGGGCGCCCCGCGCAACCGCACCTCGCCGGGGGCCCATGGCGTGGCCGGATGGGATGGTGTGCCACCTGCCGAGATCCTGGCGCGGTTCCGCGCCGATCTCGAGCCCTACCCAAGCGTGAGCCTTCGCAAGGGCGCGGTAACAGATGTGAGCGGCACTCAGGATGCTTTCACGCTCGAGCTGGAGAACAATGAGCAGGTCATCGCGCGCCGCATCATTCTGGCCCATGGCGTGCGCGAAATCCTGCCCGATGTTCCAGGCCTGACCGAGGCCTGGGGCAAGAGGGTGCTGCATTGTCCCTATTGCCATGGCTACGAAGTGAAGGGCGGCTCACTGGCCGTTCTAGCCGTCCATCCGATGAGCGCGCACCAGGCGCTGATGCTGCGGGCTGACTGGAGCGAGCGGGTCACGCTGCTCACCGCCGGCATGGAGGGAATTGACCAAGAAACGCTCAAGCAGGCCGGCATGCGGGTCGATCCCCGGGGGCTTCAGGCGGTCGCGGAGGTCCCGGACGGCATTGACCTGACGCTGACCGATGGGTCGGTCGAGCGGCACGCCGCGCTGTTCCTCGGGCCCAAGACGTCTCTCTTTGGAGCGCCCGCCGAGCGCTTGGGTGTCACGCTGGACGACGGTCCCATGGGTCCCCATGTCCGGGTCGGGCCGATGGCCCAGACCAGCATTGCCGGGATATTCGCAGCCGGCGACATCGCCCGGCCGATGCCAAACATCAATTTCGCCCTTGCTGACGGCGCCCAGGCCGGCATCGCTTGCCATGCCTCGCTGTTGTTTCCCGGCTTCGTCCAACCACTTGATCAGGACACCATATCATGACCGACCAGAATCTACCTGTAACCGTTTTATCAGGCTTCCTCGGCGCGGGAAAAACGACATTGCTCAATCATATTCTCAACAACCGCGAGGGCTTGCGTGTCGCGGTCATCGTCAACGACATGAGCGAGGTCAATATCGACGCCAGCCTGGTTCGCGATGGCGGAGCAAACCTTTCCCGTACTGACGAGCAACTGGTCGAAATGACCAACGGCTGCATCTGCTGCACGTTGCGTGACGATCTGCTGAAGGAAGTGACGTCGCTTGCCGCTCAGGGCAGGTTCGATCACCTGCTGATCGAGTCGACCGGCATCTCCGAACCGCTGCCTGTTGCCTCTACATTCGAGTTTCGCGACGAGCAGGGCTTCAGCTTGTCCGATGTCGCCAAGCTTGATTCCATGGTCACGGTGGTCGATGCGGCAAGCCTGCTCAAGGACTACGCTTCAAGCGACTTCCTACGCGACCGGGGTGAGACACTCGGCGACGAAGACAATCGAACGCTTGTGGATCTGCTGGTCGACCAGATCGAATTCGCCGACACCATCATCCTCAACAAGGTGTCGGCGACAGCGCCGGAAAACCTGGACGCCGCGCGCAAGATCATCCGTTCGCTCAATCCCGAGGCTGTTCTGATAGAGGCAGATTTTTCCCGGGTCGAGTTGGACGAAGTCCTCGGCACCGGGCGTTTCAACTTCGACAAGGCGCATGAACATCCGCTCTGGTACAAGGAACTCAACGGGTTCAAGGATCATGTGCCTGAGACCGAGGAGTACGGCATCCGCTCCTTCGTCTACCGGGCGCGGCAGCCCTTCGAGCCGATGAATCTCCAGGCTTTCATCAACCGGCCCTGGCCCGGCGTGGTTCGCGCCAAGGGCTTCTTCTGGCTGGCGACACGGCCACGCTTCGTGGGGGAGCTCTCGATGGCCGGCGCGCTCGTGCGCACCGAAAAACGCGGGTTGTGGTGGTCGGCGGCTCCGAAGGAATACTGGCCCGACGATCCGGCCTGGCATCGCGCCATGGCGCCCTATTTCGACCCGGTCTGGGGCGACCGCCGCCAGGAACTGGTGTTCATCGGGTGTGATCCGATGGATGAGGCGAAGATCCGCGCCGATCTCGACGCCTGCCTCGTGAACGCACCGGCTCTGCTTCCCGACCTGTGGACCTCCATGCCGGACCCGTTCCCGGCGTGGGACAAGCAGGCGGCATAGTTGCCTCAAACGGAGGCAACCCTGCATCGGCTGATCCGGCGCCCGCCGGGCAAGCCTGGTCGGGGCGCCCCGACCCCATGTTTCACATTCACCTTGCTTCAAACGAAAAAAAGAGATCCCCAATGATCAAGAAACTCGCCCTCGCCATCCTCTTTTCGACGAGCCTTTCCTCCGCTGCGCTTTCCAATGACGGGGTGCTTGACGTCGCTGCCCCCTTTGAGATCAAAGGCGCCGATCCGTCCCTGTCGGGTAACATCTTCCTCAAGATGGACGTCGCCGAGACGCTGGTGAATGCCGACACGACCGGTCGTCTGCTGCCCGGTCTGGCAGAAAGCTGGTCGGTGTCCGGCGACGGTCTGATCTGGCGCTTCAGCCTGCGTCAAGGCGTGACCTTTCACGATGGCGCGCCGTTTACTGCCGCCGCCGCCGCCGCCGCACTTGATATTGCCCGGGCAAAGAAGGGCCTACTGTCCTCCGCGCCCATCGAATCCATAGAACCCGATGGGGCTGACCTGGTCATCTCCCTGACGGAGCCGTTCGGGGCGCTGCCGGCATTTCTCGCGGAGTACCGTTCACAGATCCTTGCGCCGTCCGCCTATGGTGCGGACGGCAAAGCGACCGCTGTGATCGCCACCGGTCCGTTCAAGGTGACCGAAATGCAGGCTCCGATGTCGCTCAAGACGGAGCGCAACGAAGCCTATTGGGGTGAGAAGCCGACGATTGAGAAGGCGAGCTACTCCGCCATCGGTAGAGCCGAAACCCGGGCCCTGATGGCGGAAAGCGGCGATGCCGATTTCGTCTTCAATCTCGATCCGGCTTCGGTTCAGAGGCTGTCCTCGGCGGATCAGGTCAAGGTTTTCTCGGTTGCCATTCCCCGCACGCTTATGGTGAAGGTCAATGCGGCCGATCCGCATTTCGACACCGTTAACGAGCGTAAGGCCTTGAGTCTCGCCATCGACCGCGCAGGTCTTGCCAGTGCGGTTCTGCGTTACCCCGCTGCTGCGGACCAGATGTTTCCACCGGCCATGGCACAGTGGCATGAGAACGACTCTTCCCCGCTCAGTTTTGATCCGGAAGCCGCCAAGGAGCTGCTTGCGAAGGAAGGCTGGACGCCGGGCGCCGATGGGGTCCTCGAGAAAGACGGCAAGCGCTTCGAAGTGGAATTGCTGACCTATCCCGATCGCCCGGAGCTGCCGCTGGTTGCCGCGGTTCTTGAGCAGATGTTCGCCGATGTCGGCATCAAGGTGATCATCAACTCGACCAATTTCTCTGAAATTCCGGCCAAACACGCCGATGGCACGCTGCAACTGGCGTTGTTCGCGCGCAATTTTGGGCTGGTTCCCGATCCGATCGGAACGCTGCTGCAGGATTACGCGCCGGGCGGCGACTGGGGCGCCATGGGCTGGGAGAATGCCGAATTGACCGGTCTGGTCGGCAAGCTCGCCGGGGGCACAGGCACTGACGCTGATCGTGCACGGGTCTCGGCGATCCTCAATGACGAACTTCCGGTCATTCCGATTGCCTGGTACCAGCAGACCGCGGCGGTCTCCAAGACCGTGTCCGGCGCCGTCATCGACCCCTTTGAACGCAGCTTCGGCCTGCGCGGCATGACATTGGCGCAATGACCAGGATCGCCCGCATTCTTGGCTTCCGCCTGATTCAGGCGGGAGTCGTCGCGCTGATTGTAGGTGCAGCGACCTTCGTGATGATGCGTGCTCTGCCAGGCGATCTGGCGTTCCGCATCGCCGCTGGGCGCTATGGCTACGACAACACCACGGCGGAAGCCGCGGCTCAGGTGCGCGACGAGCTCGGCCTCGATCAAGGCCCGCTTCTGGCATTCCTCTCCTGGATCGGCGACATCGTTCGTTTCGATCTCGGCCGCTCGCTGGTCTCGGGAGAAACAATCTGGTCCGAGATCATTCACCAGCTGGGCGCCAGTCTGCAATTGGCCGGTGCCGCTGTTCTCCTGGCGGTGCTGATTGGTCTGCCGGTCGGCATATGGTGTGGATTGCGCGCCGGGAGTACGGCCGACCGCCTTTTGATCCTGCTGTCATCGGCTGCCCGCGCCCTGCCGCAGTTTCTTCTCGGGTTGGTGCTTATCGTCATATTTGCCGTGCAGTTGCGCCTATTGCCCGCGGCAGGATATGGCGACCTCAAGCACCTTCTTCTACCCGCGCTGACCCTCGCGCTCGGTCTTGCCGCTGCGCTGGCGCGCATCACGCGGGAGGCAACCCATTCCGTGGCGCAGTCGTCCTACTACGACTTCGCCCGGTGGAAGGGGCTCAACGATAGCCAGGTGTTTTTCCGCCACGGCCTGCGCAACATCGCGCCTCCGGTGCTGACTTATCTCGGCCTGCAATTCGTGCTGCTTGCCGAGGGTGTGGTGGTGGTCGAGACAATCTTCGGCTGGCCGGGCATAGGCCATGCGCTGATCCACGCGATTTTTCACCGTGATGTGCCGATGGTGCAGGGCACCGCGCTGGTGATGGGGCTGGGTTTCGTTCTCGTCAACACGATGGTCGACCTGGCGATTGCCCGGATCGATCCGCGCGATGAGCGCCAGAATATGAACAGGACAGTAAACGAGCATGACTGACATCACCGCAATCGCGCAGACCCGGCCGGTTCGCCAACGCGTGCCCTGGGCTCTCATGCTCCTCGCCTCGGTGACTGTGTTCGCGCTCCTGGCGCCACTCATCGATACGCTTGGTCCCTACAAACAGGTGTTGTCGAGAGCCTTGTCCGGTCCCGACATGGTGGCACCCTTCGGCTACGATCATCTTGGCCGGTCGCTGTTTGCGCGTATGGCCCATGCGGTCCGGCTTTCACTAGCAATTGCCTTTGCTGCGACGGCAACCTCTGCTGCCATCGGCATCGGGCTGGGAATGTTCGCCAGCTGGCGCGGCGGCTGGATCGACAGCGTGTTGCGCCTGGTCGCGGACGCGGTGCTGGCCCTGCCGGCGTTGCTGCTTGTGCTGATCGCAGGCGTGGTGGTGCAGTCAACGGCGATGTCGTTCTGGATCGGTCTTGCGGCGGTGCAATGGATCGAGTTCTTCCGTCTGTCGCGCTCGATGATGCGATCGTTGGTCACTTCGCCCGCCGTTGAGGCGGCGCAGATGCTGGGCTTCGGCCCAGCGCATATTTTTCGTCACCACCTTTGGCCGGAAATGCGGCCGCTGCTGCTTACTACCGCCGCCTTTGGCGTCGCCAACGCCATCATGGTGATCGCGGCGCTGGGCTTCGTCAGCGTCGGTATGCGCGCGCCCACACCGGAAATGGGATTGATGATGGTGGAGCTGCTTCCCTACTGGCGTGAAGCGCCCTGGGCGCTGGCGCAACCGGTCATCATCTGCTTCGCCATTCTTCTTGCTCTGAACTCGATCGCAGGAGCGAAGAAATGACTATGCTCATTCAAGCTCGGGACGTCGCGGTCCACGGTCCGCAGGGACGTCTGGTCGAACCGGTGTCGCTGACGCTCAAACCCGGCGTTCCGTTGTCCATCGTCGGAGAGACAGGATCCGGCAAGAGCCTCTTGATGCAGGCCCTCATGGGCACATTGCCGGCAGGGCTGCAGGCCTCCGGAACGGCGAGGATCGCGGACGAAGACTTCGATCTTTCAAACCCTGCCGGGATGCGCCGGCTCTGGGGCCGTACGATCGCTGTCTTGCCGCAGGAGCCTTGGCTGGCTCTCGATCCGACCATGCGCTCCCGCGCACAGGTTGCCGAAGTTCATCACCTGGTGCGTCAGGATGGGGATGGCGGCGTGTGCGCCGATGCCGATCTTGCAACCGTAGGCCTCAAGAAGGCAGCACATCGTCTTCCGGGCCAATTGTCCGGCGGCATGGCGCAGAGGTTGGCATTTTCAGCCGCGCGTGCCGGTGGCGGAACCATCCAGTTCGCCGATGAACCGACCAAGGGTCTGGACACAACCATGCGCGACGAGATCGCTGATTTGCTGCTTGGCCGTGTTGGTTCGCAAGGCGGACTTCTGACAGTCACACATGACCTCGATCTGGCCCATCGGCTCGGCGGCGAGGCGATGGTTATGCTGCAGGGGCGCATTGTCGAAGAACAATCCGTGGTGAAACTGCTTTCGGCGCCTGCGCATGAATACACCAAACGGCTTGTTGCCGCGCAACCGTCAAACTGGGCGCAACGGCAGGGCAGTGAAAGCGGCGAAGCCGCGGTGATCTCTGGCCGCGGTCTGGCGGTTGTGCGCGGCGGCGTCCGGCTGTTCGAAGGCGTCGATTTCGATCTGGCGCCCGGCACGATAACCGGCATATTGGGGCCCAGCGGCTGTGGCAAGACAAGCCTCGGCAACGCGCTTCTGGGTCTGGTTCCTTTGGCTGGCGGCGGCATTTCCCGTGATCGCTCGATCGCCACGCACCGGTTCCAGAAACTCTGGCAGGATCCGCCGAGCGCTTTCGCCCGAAAGATGACCATCGGCCGGGAGCTTGAGGCGCTGGCGAAGCTGCACGGGGTGGAGCGGCAGCGCATGGATCGGCTGCGCCAGCGATTGCGTCTTTCCTCCGATCTGCTTGACCGGCTGCCCGGCCATGTTTCGGGTGGCGAGTTGCAACGCATCGCCTTGATGCGGGCTTTGATGGTCAATCCGGTCTTTCTCTTCGCCGACGAACCGACCTCACGGCTCGACCTGATCACCCAGCAGGAGGTGATCGACATGCTGGGCGAGGTGGTGCGCGAGGAAAGTCTGGCGCTCCTCATCGTCAGCCATGATGGCGACCTGCTCGCGCGCTTCTGCGACCATGTGGTGAAACTTGATGATCGCACTGCAATGGCGCGACACGGCAATTGACGAGGTGAAAGCATCAATCTAGGTTCATGGCATGGTTCCGCCCGACTCAAAGGGAAGGCGGATTAAAAGGGAACACGGTGAGGTGTAGCCATAAGGCGCTGAATCCGTGACTGCCCCCGCAACTGTGAGCGGCGAGCTTCCTCAAGATTGACCACTGGCGCAAAGATCGTGCCGGGAAGGTTTGAGTGAGCTGTGACCCGCAAGTCAGGAGACCTGCCATGACCGTCGTAACTCAACCCGGGCGGGGTGTCCGGAAAGGGAGAATTGTCATGAGCAACCGGAATTCCGGGCATCGCAAAGTCAATCATCGCTTTGGCCCCCGCACTCTCGTGCGGAGCGCGCAATGCCGACCAGACAGACAGCAGGACCGACTTCCCACAGAATAACAGTATGCACCGCCTGCCGGCATACCGGCAGCAATTGCCACCCTGGCCTGGATCTGATCGCGCGATTGCGCGATGCGATGGAAAAGGCCCGGGATGCGACAGGCGCGCTGTTCGAGATTTCAGGGGTGGCGTGCATGGCAGGCTGCGACCGGCCCTGCACGGTTGCCTATCAGGCGACCGACAAGGCCACCTACCTGTTCGGCGACATCGACCCGGCGGACGATATCGAAGACCTGGTCCGGTTTGCCGAGCAGTATGCCGGACTTGATGACGGCTGGTGCTCGGCAAGCCAGCGCCCGGGGAAACTGGGGTACACCACGCTTGCGCGCGTTCCTGCCGCGATGCTGGTGCTCGAGCCTTTCGACGGTGCGATCCAATGAGTGCTGCCAGCCTGACTTTTGACGGCGTGTCGTGGCAGGCGCCCCGCGGCCCGGTGATCCTCGAACCCGTTACGCTTCAGCTCCCGGAGGGCCGCGTTCTCGGGGTGGTGGGGGCAAACGGAGCGGGCAAGTCCACCTTCCTGCGCCTCGTCTACCGCTACCTGAAACCGACATCCGGCGAAGTGCTGATCGATGGCCAGGACATCTGGGCCATGCGCGCTCGCGATGTGGCGCTGAAGATCGCAGCCGTGCTGCAGGAACAGCCGACCGATTTTTCGCTGACCGTGCGCGAGATAGTGGACCTTGGGCGCATTCCCCATCGCTTGGGTTTCGGACGCAGCGATGGCCGGGACATCCAGGTTGTCGATTCCGTTCTGGAGCGCCTTGAGCTGGCCGCTTTCGCGGACCGCCGCTTCGGCTCGCTTTCGGGCGGCGAAAGACAGCGGGTGATGGTGGCGCGCGCGCTGGTGCAAGAACCGTCCCTGCTCGTGCTCGACGAACCCACAAACCATCTCGATATCCGCCATCAGCTCGAGGTTATCCGGCTGATCCGCGACCTCGACATGACGATCATCGCCAGCCTGCATGATCTCAACATGGCAAGGCTCACGCTCAACGTGCTTCTCTCCTTTGCCCAGTTCGAACGCGAAGTCACAGCGGAGCGGATAAGGGACAAGATCGCAGCTTCCAAGAAGAAGGGGCTCTGGATGGGAGGATCCGCTCCACTCGGTTACGAGCCGGATGGGCGGACTCTGAAGATCGTTAAAGACGAGGCTCTGACGATCAGAACCCTATTCGATCTCTATCTCGAACATGGCTCGATTATCGCGGTCAAGCACGAGGCCGATCGAATGGGATTGAAGAAGAAGGTTCGGGAGCCAGAATCACAAAGGCCTGGTGCTGCAGACCAGTCCCCCTTTGATCGGGGCCACGTCTACTACATCTTGTCCAACCCGATTTACGCTGGACGCATAGCCGGTAGGTATGACTGCCCAGTGGCTGGCTCAGAATCAGATGCCCGCTGACTGGCAAGCGCAACGGCGCATCGTCGCCAGGCTCTGAGAGCCCTACCCAAATCCACAAACAAACACTTCAGACTCCGATGCTTGTTGATGCGCCGGGAGCAAACTGGAAGTCCGGAAACTGGGGACTGAGACTTTCCGTGTTTCTCGGCGGAATTCGGGGCGCAAAGCAGTCTCTGCCAATTGACGCCTACGCTAAGGCGCGGAAACAGCGTAACTATCTATGAGAGATAGGAAATTCGACGGTAGGTCCGGGGTAGGTGGCGGAGGGGGTGGGATTCGAACCCACGGTACGGTCTCCCGCACGCCGGTTTTCAAGACCGGTGCCTTAAACCGCTCGGCCACCCCTCCGGATGCATTGGGCCGATGGCTTCTGATCAAGACATTCAGGCGTTGATCTGGCGCTGAGTCTTTTTTGCCCACCGACTTGCGATTCGAGCGCGCTTTTAGCGCTCGAGGGCGTACGGCGTCAACTTGTTTCGGGATTGGTTTATCGCCGCCTGCAGCGATACCGCAGAAGTGCAAGACAGGCCTTGCTCGAAACAGTTCGCCGACCTTTCTCCATGCATTCTTGAATTCCGAGGGGCAAAAAACCGAGAGACCGTTGAACCGAATGCCAGGGCTTTGCGTAGAAGCAGCACAGACACCAAATCAAGTGGAGGCCACGATGCTTCGCAAATCAGCTATTCTCGGTCTATTTTCTGTAATCGGACTGGGTCTTGCTCCGATGACCGCAGAGGCGGAACAGCTTGCCGGCAAGGATCTCAAGAACCTCGTCAACGGAAAACGGATCTATCTTGCCACACCGTTCGGTGGCGAGTTCCCGCTCAATTACAAACCTTCGGGTGCCGTGACCGGGGATGGGACCGCGCTGGGACTGGGACGCTGGCTGGCGCCGAAGGAAACCGGGCGCTGGTGGGTGAGGGGAGACAGGCTGTGTCAGCAGTGGCCGACCTGGTACGATGGCAAGCCAAGCTGTTTCGAGATCAGAAAGACCGGGGAGCGCACGCTCAGATGGGTGCGCCAGGATGGGCGCAGCGGCAAGGCCCGAATCGAGGGCTGAAGGCAAAGGCGATCTGGGTATCGGCAGCGGACAACCGGTTTCCTGGTCGCGTTTTTCACAGATTGTTCACCATGACGTCGGCTTTCGGCGCATTCTGCCCAGCGACCAACGCAATTTTGCCATCTTGCAAGGCGAATTAAGGCTTCGATAATCGGATCCAAGCATTGGTCAAAGGGGACGGCTTTGCAGGGGACATACTGCCGAGCCATAATTGAGACCGCAGAAGCATTGAGTGGCGGTGTGGGACAGTCAGTAGCTCATGATTTGAAGTCAACACTGCGCCGTGCAGGTTCGGTGCCCGTTTTTGCTGCGTTGGTCCTGGCTCTGTCGGGTTGTGTATCCTCGTCCAGACCCGGCAAATCTGACAAAGCCCATATCAACACCGAGACCAAGTTCTCTTCAACCGAATATGGCGTTTCTGCAAGCCCGCGCCTCACAACGGCCAAGCGCCCCAAAAAAGGTGGTGGCCGGTCCATGGTGGGAAAGCCTTACCGGGTGCGTGGAAAATGGTACACTCCAAAGGAAGAGCCAGGGTATGACCGCGCCGGACTGGCGTCCTGGTATGGCCCGAATTTCCACGGTCGTCTCACTGCCAATGGCGAGATTTACGACCAATACCATCTCTCGGCAGCCCATCCCACCTTTCCGCTGCCGAGCTATGCCCGGGTCACCAACAAGAAGAACGGCAATTCGGTGGTGGTGCGGGTCAACGACCGCGGGCCTTTTGCCCATGGACGCATCATTGACCTTTCCAAACAGGCGGCTCAGCTCCTCGATATGAAACATGAGGGCGTGGCCGCTGTGAGGGTCCAGTATATGGGTCGGGCGCCGGTGGAAGGCGACGACACACCCTATCTGATGGCGAGTTTCAGACCCGGGGGCTCGGATGCACCGGCCGGTGGTGTCGTTGCCAGTGGAGTGATGCTTGCCATGAACGGGGCAGCCGCAGTTCTTCCGGGCGTGAGATCCACAGCTGCTGGCTTAGTGCCACCCGGAGCAGTTGGAGCCGGCACCGCAGTGCGGGCTGCAAGCACTGGAACTTCTGACGTGCCGCTTGGATTTAGCCTACCTACGATCGGTCCTGTGCTCCCCGAGCGACCGTCATTCGGCCTGCCGGTTGCAGTGCTCGGAAAATCGTATGAGCTGCGCGATATCGGGCTTGCCTATTGGGGAGGGCGGGTTGCCAGCGTGACAGCGCGCTTTGATACAGTGCTACTGGGCAAATCTGAAAATCGGCGCTGAACCGCAGCGCTTCCGGCGTTATCCCGGGATTCCTTTTGCTTTTGTTTCACAGCATTGATCCAAACCGTTACTGTTGATAGGTTTTCCGGAGATCGCATTTGCGCATATTCCGGGTGGATGGTTTTTATGATTAGGCCGTTTTCAGGTCGCCTGTTTTTCGCGCTTGTCTTGCTGTTCACCGGGATGTGCGGACCTGGAAGCGCGCAATTGTTCGAAACCCGTGCAGCGCAAGCCTACATGATTGATGCCGACACCGGCACGGTTCTGTTCTCCAAGAATGAAACGGATCTGGTTCCGCCGGCTTCGCTCGCCAAGCTGATGACCATGGAAGTTGTGTTCAACGCCATTCGCAGCGGCAGGCTTACACTGGAGGATACGTTCCAGGTCTCAGAAAACGCCTGGCGCACGGGCGGAGCGATCTCACGGACCTCAACCATGTTCGCAGAGCTCAATTCCTCGATACGGCTTGAGGATTTGATAAGGGGCGTAATTGTGCAATCCGCCAATGATGGTTGCATTATCATCGCTGAAGGGATGGCGGGGTCTGAAGACAATTTCGCACGACTGATGACTGAAAGGGCGCGAGAAATTGGTTTGACCCAATCGGAATTTGGTAATTCAACCGGCTTGCCGCATCCCGAGTCCAAGGTCTCGATGAAGGACCTGGTGACCTTGGCGCGCTACATTCACACCACGTATCCGGAATTCTACAGGTTTTATTCTGAACCGGAATTCACCTGGAACAACATTCGCCAGCGCAACCGCAACCCACTCCTGAACCTGGATATTGGCGTCGATGGAATGAAGACCGGTTTCACCGAGGAATCGGGCTACGGCATCGTTGCCTCGATCAATCGTGACGGGCGCCGCTTGTTTGTGGCGATGAGCGGACTGTCGAGCGAGCGGGAGCGTGCCGAAGAAGCGCGCAAGATGCTGGAGTGGGGTGTCCGCGCCTTCGAACGCAAAACCTTGTTTGCGAATGATGAAATCATTGGCGAACTCAGCGTTTATGGTGGCGAGACAAGCGCGGTCGTCAAGGCGCGGGGCGCGGTCGACATCTTCGTTCCGATCACCAATCCGGATCGGCTCACAGCGCGAATCAGCTATCGGTGGCCGCTTCGCGCGCCGATCAAGGCAGGGGCAGAAGTGGGAGTGCTCAAGGTCTATATCGGCGATCTTCTGTCTCAGGAAACACCGCTCTACACAGAAAGCGCAGTCGCTAAGGGGCCGCTGCACAGCCAGGCGCTCGATGCCCTCATCGAACTTGCGCAATTCTGGCGGTGAGGCTGATGACAGGCGTTCAAATCCACATCAATTTGCTCTATGCATACAGGCTGAAGCCGGAGCATCCGGACAGTTTTTCGCAATGGGCTCGAGGCGCGTCTCTGACGTGTTTGACGGCCAGGATTTGAGCACGTGAGTACCAGCAAGGGCTGCTTCATAACATTCGAAGGCGGTGAGGGCGTCGGAAAGTCGACGCAGATCAACCGCCTTGCCACGGTGTTGCGCAAGCGTGGCCTGGATGTGCTGGTGACCCGGGAACCCGGCGGCTCGCTGGGCGCGGAAGCGGTGCGGCACGTTTTGCTCTCCGGCGCAGCGGAGGAGTTCGGGATCCGCATGGAGGCGATGCTGTTTGCGGCAGCGCGCAGTGACCATGTCGAAGAAGTCATTCGACCAGCACTTGCTGAAGGCGCGATCGTGCTATGTGACCGCTATATGGACTCAAGCCGGGTCTATCAGGGCGTGACCGGAAATCTTGAGCCGCAATTCATTGTCAATCTTGAACGAATCGCAGTCAACAACATGGTGCCGGATTTGACGTTGGTGCTTGATCTGCCCGCCGAGGTGGGGCTGCGTCGTGCAAAGGCGCGTGTTGGGGCAAATGTTGCGCCTGACCGGTTCGAGAAAGAAGAGATCGCAACCCATGAAAAGCGGCGCGAGGCGTTTATTGACCTGACCCGTAGCGAACCGGAACGCTGCAAGCTGATCAATGCCGGGCAACCCGAGGACATGGTGGCGCTGGCGATCCTGAGCGCTGTGGAACATGTTCTCGAACCCACCGAACTCGAAGACACGGCGCGGGACCGAAAGGTATGAATGGCGAACAGCCGGGCGTGCTTGAAGGTGCAATACCGCCAGGCGAAAACACCGTGCTTTTCGGCCATGATGCGGCGCAGTCGTTTCTGGCCAATGCCTATCGTTCCGGGCGCATGCACCATGCGATTTTGATCGAGGGTCCGGAAGGCATCGGCAAGGCGACGCTTGCCTACCGCTTCGCCCGCCATATGCTGGCCCATCCAGATCCGGTTCTTGCGCCCGATACGATCGATAATCCTGATCCCGACGACCCAGTTTCCAGGCAAATGGCCAGTGGCGCTACGCACAATCTGCTGCATATGGCGCGGCCGGTGGATGAGAAGACCGGCAAAATGAAATCAGTGATCACCGTCGACGAGGTACGAAAGGCGGGTAGGTTTTTTGGCCAGACGTCCGGGACCGGCAATTGGCGGGTCGCCATTATTGATCCTGCCGATGATCTCAACCGCAATGCGGCCAATGCGCTGCTCAAGATTCTTGAAGAACCGCCAAAGCGGTCTCTTTTTCTCGTACTATCGCACACGCCGGGCCGACTGTTGCCGACCATCCGCTCGCGTTGTCTGTCGCTTCGGCTGCAGCCACTTTCTGCCCCTGATCTGGATCTGGCGCTCGGGCATCTTGGTGCGCGGCCAGGAGAGGCAGATTCCATCATTCGCTTAAGTGAAGGCAGTGTGTCGCGCGCGTTGTTGCTGCGCAATTATGGCGGCGCCGAGATCGCCGAGGCGTTCGTCAACATTATCGAACGCGGAAGCCTTGCAAATCGCGAACCGATCCACAAACTGGCTGAAACACTATCGGCGCGGGACCGAGATGTGGCTTATCAGTTTTTCACCGGACTGGTGATCGACCGAATCCAGGCAATGGCGCGGGATGCCGGGGCGGCGGGGGACCTCAACGAAGCCGACCGGCTGGCGCGACTCTCGGTCGAACTGGCCGAGCACTTTGCAACCGCTGCCGCCTACAATCTCGACCGCAAGCAGACTGTGTTGCATGTGTTCACCCTGTTTTTCTCGCTAGGCTAGGCTTGATCGCTTTTTCGTCGGAGCCGCGCAATCCGGGCATGGTGTCAGTTGACATTATCGCTTATGTAAACGGCGGCCGCGGGCGATCAGGTTGCGGCCATCGAGAACAACGCACACGAAGGCAACAATGAGCACCGAGCGTTTTTACATCACCACACCGATTTTCTATCCCAACGGTGTTCCTCATATCGGCCATGCCTATACGGCAATCGCGACCGATGTTCTGGCGCGGTTTCAGCGACTCGATGGCAAGGACGTGTTCTTTCTTTCGGGCACCGATGAGCACGGCCAGAAGATGCAGCAAACGGCGGAAGCTGAAGGGATCACGCCGATCGCGCTCGCCGACAAGAACTCGGCCGTTTTCCGCGACATGCTTGAGCGTCTCGACTGCTCCAATGACGACTTTATCCGCACCACCGAGGAACGCCACAAGGCGTCCGTGCAGGAGTTGTGGAAGCGGATGGAAGCCAATGGCGACATCTACCTTGGCAAATACGGCGGCTGGTATTCGGTTCGTCAGGAAGCCTATTTCGACGAGAGCGAAACCACGCTAGGCGAAGACGGGGTGCGGCGCGAGCCGCTTGGTTCTCCTGTCGAATGGGTGGAGGAGGAAAGCTACTATTTCAAGCTTTCCGCCTATGGCGACAAGCTTCTGGAGTTGTTTGAAAAGAACCCGGATTTTGTTGCGCCTGCCGAGCGCCGCAATGAAGTGGCAAGCTTCGTCAAGTCGGGCCTAAAGGACCTGTCGATTTCGCGCACCACATTTGATTGGGGCGTTCCGGTGCCCGGAAATGACAAGCATGTGATGTATGTCTGGGTCGATGCCTTGACCAACTACATCACCGCAGCCGGATTTCCCGACGAGACAGGCGAGACATGGAACTATTGGCCGGCCATCCACATGATCGGCAAGGATATTGTGCGCTTCCATGCTGTCTACTGGCCGGCGTTTTTGATGTCTGCGGGCCTTGAGCTTCCGGCAAAGGTGTTCGCACACGGCTTCTTGCTGGTCAAAGGCGAGAAGATGTCGAAATCGATCGGCAATGTGGTTGATCCCTTTGCCCTGATCGAACACTACGGGCTCGATCAGGTGCGCTACTTCTTCATGCGGGAAGTCCCGTTCGGGCAGGATGGAAGCTACAGCCCGGAAGCGATTGCAACGCGGATCAATTCCGATCTGGCCAATGGCATCGGAAACCTCGCCAGCCGTTGCCTGTCGATGATCAACAAGAACTGCGATGGCAAAATGCCTGCGTGTGGCGTGCTGACCGATCAGGACAACGCAATGCTTGAAACGGCCGACAGGGTGATTGAGATCGCGCGCGCGGAGATGGCGGATTTCCAGATCCACAAGGCATTGGCGTCGATCATCGATGTTGTGGCGGATGGCGACCGCTATTTTGCAAGCCAGGAGCCCTGGGCGCTGAAGAAAACCGATCCGGCACGCATGGAGACCGTGCTTTATGTGACTGCGGAAACTGTGCGGCAGATTTCGATCCTGTTGCTGCCATTCATGCCGCAATCGGCGGGCAAGCTGCTGGATCTGGTTGCCACTCCCGCCGACCGGCGGGATTTTGCGGCGCTTGGTGAGACAGGGCGGCTGGTTCCGGGCACGCCGATTGCCAAGCCGGCACCGATCTTTCCACGCTATGTCGCGCCTGAGGAGGCGTGAAGCGGATGTTGATCGACAGCCATTGCCATCTCGACTTTGCCGATTTTGATGAAGAACGCGACGAACTGATCGCCCGCGCCCATGCCTCCGGTGTCAAGCAGATGGTGACGATCTCGACACGGGTCCGCAAACTCGATGCGCTGCTGGCATTGACTGAACGCTATCCAAGCGTGTTCTGTTCGGTGGGCACCCATCCCAACAATGCGGGCGATGAGCTCGATGTAACGGCCGATGAACTGGTGCAGCTGGCCGAGGCCAATACCAAGGTGGTGGCGATCGGCGAGGCCGGGCTCGATTACTTCTATGATACACAGAAGCCCGAGGACCAGAAGACCGGGTTGCGGCGTCACATCGAGGCGGCACGCCGGACCCAGCTGCCGCTGGTGATTCACAGCCGCAGTGCCGACGAGGACATGGCTGAGATCCTGACTAAGGAAACAGGGAAGGGGGCCTTCCCCTTCATTCTGCACTGTTTTTCCTCTGGCCAGGCGCTGGCGGACACTGGGGTATCGCTCGGCGGATACGTCTCCTTTTCGGGCATTCTGACGTTTCCGAAATCGACCGAACTGCGCGATATCGCCAGGACGGTGCCTATGGACCGGTTGCTGGTGGAAACCGATGCACCCTATCTTGCGCCCAAGCGCTGGCGCGGCAAGCGCAACGAGCCATCCTATATGGTCAACACGGCCGAAGTGCTAGCTGAGGTTAAAGGCGTCTCTTATGAGGAAATCGCTGATATCACCACCGCAAATGCGTTTCGCTGTTTTACCAAGATGCCAGCGCTGTGACCGGGAGCCATCGCCGCCTGTTTACTGTCCTGGGCTGCGCCTCATCACCGGGCGTGCCGCGCGTCAATGGGGATTGGGGGGCTTGCGATCCCGCAAACCCGAAAAACCGGCGCACCCGTGCCGCCTTTCTGATCCGGCAGATCGGGCCGGATGGCGGTGAAACGACGGTCGCAGTCGACACGGGTCCGGATTTCCGCGAGCAGATGATCGCCAACAAGGTGCACAATCTCGACGCCGTGCTCTACACCCATTCCCATGCCGACCATGTGCACGGCATTGATGATCTGCGTGGTTTTGCGCTGGCCCAGCGCAAGCGCATTCCAATTTATGCCGATCCCGAAACGATGGCGCGGATTCGCGCGGGCTTCGGCTATTGCCTGGAAACACCGGCTGGAAGCGATTATCCGCCGATCACCGAGCCACGGCTGATCAATTCGCTTGATCAACCGATCCGCATCGACGGAGCAGGCGGGACAATCGAAATCCAGCCGTTGGACCAGGTTCACGGGTCGATCCGCTCTCTGGGATACCGCATCGGGGATCTGGCCTATTGCTGCGACGTGAGCGATTTTCCCCGCGAAACCATTGCCAAGCTCCAGAATCTCGATGCCTTAATCATCGATTGCCTGCAGTACAAGCCGCATCCCAGCCATCTGTCGATTGACCAGGCATTGTGGTGGATCGAGAAACTAGACCCAAAACGGGCCTATCTCACCCATATGCATGTGCCGCTGGATTATGAAACTGTGCGCCGGGAAACCCCGGACAGGGTTGAACCGTGCTATGACGGAATGACGATTGAACACAGCCTGACAGTTTCACAATGACCGCCACCGAAATGACGCCCGACATGATCAAGGCCGGATCAAGCATGGCGCGCGTGGCTGGTGCTGCCGCTCGGTTGGGGCTCACAATCAGAATTTTGAAAATGAACCGGTCCACTCGGACGGCGCAAGAAGCTGCGGATGCCGTGGGCTGCCAGGTGGCGCAGATCGTCAAATCGCTGATTTTCGAGAATGCTGAGACCCAAAAGCTGAACTTGATGCTGGTTTCTGGCATTCACAATGCGGATATGGATTATATTTCAAGGCAATACGGGCTTTCTTTCACACGCTGCGATGTCCGCCGCGTGCGTGATGAAACAGGCTTTGCCATTGGCGGCGTTGCGCCGATTGGGCATCTGGCGCCAATTGATACCTTTATAGATCGCACGCTTGTGGATCACGAAATGGTCTGGGCCGCTGCCGGTCGGCCTGACAGCGTGTTCAGCGTCAATTCCAAAGCCTTGGCAAATGCGATTGAGGCCAAAATCATTGATGTGCGTGCGCCGAACTGAAAAACCAGCCCATCAAGAATAAGGGCAGGGGCCGCCTTACCCGTTTTACACTGTAAAATAAGGCTCAAGATTGCGGCGAACGCGTGCATGAATGTGTTGATCAACTGCGGCGGCGTCAAACACATCGCCGGTGATGGCCTCATAGGCTTTGATATAGACCGCTGATGTGTCGCGCACCAGATTGGCGGGAATTTCCGGGATTGGATCCTTATAGGGATCGCAGCGCTGAGAGACCCAATTGCGCACGAAATCCTTGTCAAAACTCCTCGGTACCTTGTTGTTATCAAAGCTATTTTGATAAGTTTCCGCAATCCAGTAACGGCTTGAATCCGGCGTATGAATTTCATCGGCGAGAATGATCGTGCCGTTTTCATCGACGCCGAACTCATATTTGGTGTCGACCAGAATAAGGCCGCGTTTGGCCGCCATTTCCTGACCACGGGCAAAGAGTTTGAAGGCATAGTCAGACAGGGTCTGCCATTGCATTTCACTCAACAGGCCTTCGAACAGGATCTCTGCCGGAGACAAGGGCTCATCATGACCGCCGTCAAAAGCTTTGCTGGTGGGCGTGATAATCGGCTCGGGCAGCTTCTGATGGGGTTTCAGCCCATCGGGCAGAGTGATGCCATACATCTCGCGCTGACCGGCTTTGTAGCGCGTCAAAATTGACGTCGATGTAGACCCCGCAAGATAGCCACGCACAACGATTTCAACCGGCAAAATCTCAAGCCGTTTGCCGATCACCACATTGGGATCAGGATAAGACACCACATGATTTGGGCAGATGTCACTGGTTTGATCAAACCAGTGCCGCGCAATTTGCGTGAGGATCTGTCCCTTGTACGGAATGGACGTCAATATAGTGTCGAACGCGCTCAGGCGGTCCGTGGCGATGATAATGCGATTGTCATCAGGCAGATCGTAATTTTCGCGCACCTTGCCATGATAGTGGTTGGGCAATTCGGGAATGTTCACCGTATCGAGAATGGGCATGGGTGTCGTGCCATCGGTGCGCGTCATCTGTTCGGAATCCAGTTCGTATGTCTGTCTCAGTTTCAGCTTAGATCCGTTTGGGTCATGTGAATCAAGGTCAAGGCATGAAAGTGCAACGATTGCCGTGGCAGGAATTCACAACACTGTGCGCTTGTGGTGAATGCCGCTGCGGCAAGTGTTAGATTTGTTTCAGTTCCATAATCTATCTTATGCGATCTGCGGCAGGTATCTAAAGGAGCGCCAACGCTGTGCGGCGAATGAGCCTGCCGCCTCTTCTCCCTTGCGACCACTTCCGCCTTGGCCTATCCGGAATGACACAGACATTCAAACTGCCGGAGCCCAATCCATGTCTTTTGCAAAGCTCGACGCCCATTGCCATTCTCTCAGCGCGCTTGAGCATGCGCTGTCCATTCTTGGCGTTGATGAAGCCACGGCCATGGCGCCCGGTGGCGGTGAACAGCGTGCCGAGGCGATGGCGAGCCTGTCCGGCATGCTGCACCGGCAAACCACGGACCCAAAACTCGCTCAATGGATTGCCGATGCCAAAGCCGAAGACCTGACCACGGAGCAGAACATTGCCGTTGCGGAATTCGAGCGCAGCTACATCAACATGACCTGCTTGCCCTCCGATTTCGTCGAGCGAAAGATGCGCACCAGCATGCGTTCGGAGCAATTGTGGCGCACGGCACGACCCAATGGTGATTGGGAAGCCTTCCGGCCCGCACTCGAGGGCGTTGTAGAAATGGTGCGAGAAGAAGCTGCCATGCGCGCTGAAGTGCTTGGGCTCGCTCCTTATGATGCTCTGATGGAGCAGTTCGATCCGGGCAACCGTACCAGCGACATCACACCGGTGTTTGCCGAGCTCAAGATGTTTCTGGTGGACTTTCTGCCCAAGGCGCTGGCGCTGCAGGACGAGCGGCATGCAAAGCGGCCGTTGAGAACACCGTCCGGTGAGTATCCGGTTGAACGGCAGAAGGCCCTGGGACTCGAGATGATGCAGGCCGTGGGCTTTGACATGAACCATGGCAGCCTTTCGGTGTCGGATCATCCGTTTTGCGGCGGCGTTCCCACCGATGTTCGGCTGACGACCCGTTACAGGACCGACGAGTTTCTGTCGGCCTTGATGGGCATCCTGCACGAGACAGGCCACGGTCTTTATGAGCAGAACCTGCCTAAGGAGTGGGCGCATTGGCCGTCTGGCAAGGCGCGCGGCATGTCTATCCATGAAAGCCAAAGCCTGTTTGTTGAAAAACAGATCGGCCGCAACCCGGCATTCTGGCAGTTTGCCCTGCCCCATCTGGCCCGCCACCTTGGCGAAGACTGGAGCATCGAGGATCTGCTTCCGCATGTGCATCTGATCAAGCGTGGCAAGATCCGTGTTGACGCCGATGAGGTCACCTACCCGCTGCATGTCATCCTGCGTTACGAACTCGAACAGGCGCTGCTTTCAGGTGAAATGGAAGTCCGCGACCTGCCCGAGGCCTGGGACGCCAAGATGCGGGACTATCTGGGTATTTCCACAATTGACGATCCGAAGAACGGACCGATGCAGGATGTGCACTGGCCGTCGGGCGCGTTCGGCTATTTCCCGTCCTATACGTTGGGTGCGATGATGGCAACACAGCAATGGGCAGCGATCGTTGCGGAACATCCCGCAGCAAATGCCGATATCGCTGCAGGCGACCTTGACGCGCTCAACGCCTGGCGCCGCAACCGGATCTGGCTTAAGGCTTCAATGGGATCGACGCCCGAAATCCTGCGTGAAGCCACCGGAGAAAGCCTCAATCCGGCGCATTTCATCGCCCATCTGGAAGCCCGCTACGGGGCATAGCGGGAAAGGGCAGGTTCACCCCCTTCCCTTTGGGCCTTAGTGCTTTGTATTTAAATCGCTTTCGTCATTCACAAGGGCCGAAGCCTCGCGTCGGCGCTTGCGTTCACGCATCAAAGTGTAAAGCCCGGTGGCGATGATGATGCCGGCGCCGATCAGCGTGTAGGTGTCGGGCACTTCGGAGAACACCAGAAGCCCGACAATCATGGAGAATACCAGTCGCGAATAACGAAACGGGGTCACGACGGCGATCTCGCCAAGCCGCGTCGCCTCCGTCAGCGCCCAGTAGGCGAAGGTGCCGATGGCCAGTGCGGCCGCGAGATAGGCTGTTTCGGGCATTGTCGGGATCTTCGCGCCGCCGGTGATCGCCAGGACCGGCAAACCTGCGAAGCCGACCGCAAGGAAACCCCAGATGGCCAGTTGCAGCGACGAGACGGCCTTGGGCACCTTGCGGCTGGCAATATCGCGGATCGACAGCGACACCACGCCCAGAACGGCCCAGAGCACATTGGCGTCAAACCCCTCGAAACCCGGCCTGATCACCAGCAGCACGCCGAAGAACCCGACAAGAATGGCGGTCCAACGCCGCCATCCGACCTGTTCGCCCAGGATAAGCGCGGCGCCCATGGTGACGAACAGTGGAGCTGCCTGCAGGATTGTTGTTACGGTTGCCAGCGGAACCAGAGCAAGAGCGGTAACGAAGCCGATCGAGCCGAGCATTTCGCTTGCATTGCGGATCAGGACGGAGGGCCGGAAGAATGTGGCCGAGAACGGGTCCTGTCCGCGCGAGCGTGCCAGAAACGCGAAGAACAGCGCGCCCGGGAAGCCCAGCACCACCAGGATCTGGCCGACGGGCAACCCCGCCGCAGCAAGCTTGATGAACATGTCCTCGGCGGCAAAGCCGAGCATGCCGAGCACCATCAGCACAATGCCGCGCATATTATCCAATTGAGAAACCCTGCCGGTTGGAATGGAAGCGCGAAAAATTCGCGGCCATTGCCGTCCCTATCCGTTATTTCGGCCAATGGAAAGGCGTAGACGACCCGCTTCAGCTCTGACAGCGCTGTATCTAAGGCGTTGAGCCGGTTGGCTTGATCGCGTTGGAAAGCCGTTGCAGCATGCTGAGAAACAGTGCGTGCTCGGCTGCAGGCAGGCTCTCCAGCAGGGATTGATCAGCCTCCCTTGTGGCCTGATGGGCCGGTTCGACCAGCTCGCGGGCGGCTGTCGTGAGCGCCACCAATTGAGCCCGGCCATCATCAGGATGAGGTTTTCGCGCAATCAGCCCGTCACGGCTCATTCTTGTGAGCGTGTTGGCCATGGTCGCCTGCTCCACGCCGAGACGAAACGCGAGATCGCGCTGCGTCTGCTCACCTTCAGCATCAAGTGCCACGAGAACCTGATAGCGGGCCTGCGACAATCCCAGGGGCTGAAGCCGCAGATTCAGGCTCGCGGTGTAGGCACGGGCCAGATAGGAGATTGTCTGGCCGGCAGAAGCTTCAATGTCCTGCATTTCCCATCACTCCCTTAGCCTGCTATTTATTTACACATAGCAGGCTATTTAAATATGGAAAACCCCTGCCCGCTGCAAATCAGGTTTCGGTTCCGGCCTGGAGGAAATTCAGGCCCGCCTTCTATCGCCGCCCGGAGAACCCGGCTATTCGAAAACGCGGCTGGCAACGCCGTGGCAGCAGAGAAAAGGCAACAGGCTCGAATGCAGGACATCACCGCCTATGCAGGTCTGTTCATGGCCGCCTTTCTGGCCGCCACGCTGATCCCGGCGCAATCGGAAAGCGTGCTGACCGGGTTGTTGCTGGCGGGCGGACAAAGCCCGGTGATGCTGGTCGCGGTGGCGAGCCTGGGCAATGTGCTCGGATCCATGCTCAACTGGCTGTTTGGGCGCGGCGTCGAGCGGTTCCGGACACGCAAATGGTTTCCAGCGTCCCAGTCCCAACTTGAACGTGCCCAGGCGCAATATCAACGCTTCGGCTACTGGTCGCTGCTGCTTGCCTGGGTGCCGATCATTGGCGACCCGCTGACGCTTGTGGCGGGCATCATGCGCGAGCCGCTGTGGCGGTTTCTTATTCTGGTGTCGATCGGCAAGGTCGGCCGCTATACGGTGATTGCCGGGGGGCTTGGACTGCTGATTTGAGCGTCAAACGGCCGATTTTATCCGATCAAATGTCGCTGCAAAAAAGAAATGAGATGATCGTGGTGATCGTTCTCGCCATCGCTGTTGGGTATATGGTCCTGGCCCTCATAGTAGTGAACCTCGGGCGTGCGGCCATGGGCCTTGAGCCGCGCTTCGAGCCTTCGGGTCATCTCGACAGACCAGACCCGGTCTGCGGTGCCGTGACTGAGGAATAGCGGTCCCTCGTATTGCTCGATCCCGATTGGCTGCGTCGGCATCAAATCGTCGCTTGAACCACGCCAGGACCAGGCCCGCCTGGAGGGATCCCATGGCTGCCAGCCTGGATCACCGCTGTCCCGGTAGGAACGGGCATCAAAAGCCCCGCAGACAACATCTGGCGCACTGTGCGCGGCTACCGCATCAGGCACGCCATCAACCGCATCACGGTACATCAATGCAGTGAGAAGCAGCGCATGTTCTGCTCCTCGGGAAACGCCGTAAACACCCAGCTTGCCGTTGACATAGGAGAATGCGCGCAAAGCCGTTAACGCCGTAACACTTCGATCCAACGAAACCTCTTCAATGCTTCCGGCGTTCCAGGCATTGCCGCCTTTGGAATAGCCAAAGGGAAACGCAAGGAAACCATGCGCTGCAAGCAGAACCGCGTTGCGATGGCTCCAGCCCGACCACGCACCTTCGGAACCATGAAACACCATGACAGCAGGAAACGGACCATCGCCGGGTGGCCCATAGGTCGTTCCCCATTCTGGCAAGAGCCGGCGGACAATCTTCAAACTCATGAAATTGTTCCATTTACAGGCTCCAAAAAGGGAGCGGTTTTGCTCAAAACGTATTCCGGCCATTCTTCGAACACAACCCGTATCCGGTGCTGCCACCAAGCCATAAAAGGCGACAGACGGGGCGGAATCGGCCACACTCTCCGTTCAGACCGTACCCGGGAGACCAGACCCATGCTTTCCGCCCTCACTCTCATCCTGACATGCCAGCTGATTGGCGAACTTGCCGTGCGGTTTTTGGGATTGCCGCTTCCCGGCCCGGTGGCTGGAATGGCGCTGTTGTTTGCGTTGCTGATGATCCGTGGCTCGGTGCCTGAAGCGGTCGGGGCCCTGGGTGAGGTGCTTTTGAAAAACCTGTCCTTGCTGTTCGTGCCAGCCGGTGTCGGGGTGATGGCGCATCTGGGACTGCTCGGGCAGGATCTGATGCCGATCGCTGTGGCGCTGATCGGCTCCACAGTGGCCACCATAACCGTGACCGCGCTGCTGATGAGCTGGCTGGCACGCAACTCCCTGAGCGCGGAGGCGACGAAAACGAATGACTGATTTCAAGGATGTCTGGGTCTATCTCAGCGCCAGCCCGCTTCTCTTCCTGACGTTGACGCTGGCCGCTTTCCAGGCCGGCAGCTGGGTCTATGCGCGCTCCGGGCACAAGCCGTTTCTCAATCCGGTGATGACGGCGGTGATCCTGCTGGTCGCCATTCTCACCCTGACCGGGACGCCCTACCCGGCCTATTTCGAAGGCGCGCAGTTCGTCCACTTCCTGCTCGGCCCCGCAACGGTGGCGCTGGCGATCCCGCTCTACCGGCAGTTCGACCGGGTGCGGCGCTCGGCCTTCGCGCTGGTCGTGAGCCTCCTTTGCGGCTCGGTTACGGCGATCGGCACCGCCGTGGGTCTCGGCTGGGCTCTTGGCGCCAGCCGCGAAACACTGCTGTCGCTCGCGCCGAAATCGGTCACCGCGCCCGTCGCCATGGGCATCACCGAGCAACTGGGCGGCCTGCCGTCGCTGACCGCCGTGCTGGTGATCCTCACCGGCATCCTGGGCGCGGTGATCGGGCCGATGGTTCTCAACCTGTTGCGGATAAGGGACTGGCGCGCCCGTGGCCTGGCGATGGGCACGGCAAGCCACGGCATCGGCACGGCGCGGGCGCTGCAGGCAGGCGAGCTGGCCGGAGCGTTTTCCGGGCTGGCCATGGGGCTCAACGCGCTTGCGACGGCGGTGCTGCTGCCGGTGTTGTGGCGGCTGGTGTTTTGAGGTGCGGATTGAAACGAGTTGCGATTGCGGCTGACTTGGTTGAAATTGGAAACAACAACCCGAACCGTTGCAATAAGGATCCTTTTTGCAACGTCCTATTGAATGACCGAATTGCGGACGAATCGACCAAATCGAGAATTTGAGCAGATGTTTGAGATGGGCCGGATTGCGGCTTGGGCTCCAATGATCGCAATTAGGTCGCATAGCTGCCAACGAACTATACTCAGCCTCGCAACAACGCTATTTTAGAACCATGGCGGAGATTCTATACCTTGATCAGAATGCATGGGTGTCGCTGGCTCGGGGCGCTTGGGACAAAGCGAGCTATCCGCATGATCATACACGGCTGGTTAAGGTCGTCGAAGCGCTTCAGCAAAACCGCTTTATCCTCCCACTGAGCTTCGCCAACATCTACGAAACCTCAAAAATTAATGACCCTGTTCGTCGAGCCAATATTGCGCGAACGCAGGTAACACTCAGCAAAGGTCATGTATTTCGCGGCCGCCGCCGTATCTTGGGTGATACTCTAAATGCATATCTGGCGGATAGATTCACGATCCCGCGCACACCAATGGAAGAGCACTGGTTCCTATCTGACCTATGGTTCGAATCGGTCGCCGATTATTCGCCCGATACGTTTGGCTTTCGACTTTCACAAGCGCTTCTCGAATATATGAGAACCAACTCGGCAAGTGTGCTATTTGACTATCTAACCGCCAACGATGAAGATGTGAGGCTCGAAGGTGTCAAGCGCTTTACCGCAGGCTCAGCCGATCTTATCGCGAGAATCGAAGCACGTCGGGCTATTGCGGCTTCCGGTTCCTTGGCACTGCGCAAGCGCGCTTATGGCGCACATTTGATGATCGACGAGCTAGATTTCATACTTGAAACTGGCCGAAGGCTTGGTTTGGATTGGACTGATGTACGCAAAATCGACGCTTCGCTTGCCCGTGGCATCGTAGCCGACGTGCCTATCCTCGCAACAGAGAGGGAACTGGCTGTCAGACTCGAGGATCAAGCTAGGCCTATCGACGCAAACGACCTGCGCGATATGTCAGCCTTCGCTATAGTCTTATCGCTCGCCGATATAGTTATTGGTGAAAAGCCGTTTATAAATCTCGCCCGTCAGGCCCGTCTGGATAAAGCCTATGGCACACGGCTTCTAACATCGATTGACGAGCTGTGATTCGCCGATTGTGGGCTTTCATGCTTCAAAACTGATTTCTAAATGGGGATTGATAGCGCTCAGCGCACCGCAGGCTCAATAGTGCTAATGTTGCAATCAGTACAGCCGTTTCCAATGACGCCTTCTTTACATTTTCAGAAATCGCAAGTGAAGGCCTCAATCGGGCTCGAAGAGGAATTTCGCCTATCTTTTCGCGACACTCAAGCCATTGAAATCGCAGATTGTGGAAAACCATTGCAAATACCTTCCGATCGGCAACATGAACTTAGCGGGGGATTCCAACCTGGCTACCGCTCAGCTCGCAGTCCCCACCCCCACAGGCCGCCGCACCTTCCCCAGCGCCGCCACCACCATCGGCTTGAACCCCTCGGTGCTCTCGTCCGCGATCTCGAAAAGCTGCGTCCGCATCCTCGGGTCCCAGAACTTGTTGATGTGGTCGGCGACGCCCTCGATCTGCTCGCTCTCCGGCTGCGAGGCGAAGAAGGTGGCGATCTGGTTGGCCTGGTAGCGCAGTTTGTCAGGCGACATCGCTCTGGGCTCCTTGAACGATCCGGTCGGGCCGGGTGAAGATTTCGAAATCCGCGCTGCGGGCGATGCCGACAAGCGTGAGCCCTGCAGCTTCCGCCGTGCGCACAGCAAGGGCTGTGGGTGCCGAGACGGCGATCAGCAGTCCCGCGCCGGCAATTACGGCTTTCTGCACCATGTCCACCGACACCCGGCTGGTGATCACAAATGCGCCGTCTGCCGGGTTTGATCCCTCACGCGCCAATGCGCCGATCAGCTTGTCGAGCGCATTGTGGCGGCCGATATCCTCGCGCACGCAGGCGACGCCCGAACCGAGACGGTAGAAGCCGGCGGCATGCACCGCGCCGGTTTGCGCGCGCAGGTCCTGATGCATCGACAGCGAGCGGACCGCATCCCGGATATCGTCGTGACTGAAACGGATGTCCACCGCGTCGCGGTCCGGGAGCTGGCGCAGGGCCTCCTCGATGGATTCGATTCCGCACAGCCCGCAGCCCACCGGCCCCGCCATCTTGCGGCGGCGGGCGGAGAATGCCGACTGGAGGTCGCCGGCAAGCTGCATCTGCACGTCAAATCCCTGGTCGGCTTCGACAATCTCGAGGGACGCAATGTCGTCTGCCGATCGGACGATGGCTTCCGAGAGGGCAAACCCCACGCCGAAATCCGCAAGGTCCTGCGGGGTTGCCATCATCACCGCCTGGGTGGTGCCGCCAAAGGACAGCGCCACCGGAACTTCCTCGGGCAATGCGCGAAGACCCGGCGTCGTGACCCCTGCCCTGACTGCGATCCGCTCGGTTCTGGCGATGCTGCGCTCCTTGGCGGTCATGTGGCATTGCTCCTGTTCGGCACAGCCTGCCCCTATTCGGCAGGCTCCAGCGCGTCTTCCCTGGCGATCCGGCGGGATCGGGTGGCCTGCGCCTCGTAATCCTGCTGCCAGGCCGTTGGGCCGTTGGACGGCGACACCTGAACCGCGGTCACCTTGTATTCCGGGCAGTTGGTGGCCCAGTCGGTGAAGTCGGTGGTGATCACATTGGCCTGGGTGCCGGGATGGTGGAAGGTGGTGTAGACCACGCCGGGCGCCACGCGTTCGGTGATGGTGGCGCGCAGCGCCGTCTCGCCCGAGCGGCTCGAAAGCTTGACCCATTCATCCTTGTGGATGCCGCGCTGTTCGGCGTCATGCGGGTGGATCTCAAGCCGGTCCTCGCCGTGCCAGGCGACGTTCTCTGTGCGCCGCGTCTGCGCGCCGACATTGTACTGGCTCAGGATCCGGCCGGTGGTCAAGAGCAGCGGGAAGCGCGGACCGGTGCGTTCGTCGGTCGCCACATACTCTGTGCGGATGAACTTGCCCTTGCCGCGCACGAAGCCATCGAGATGCATGACCGGTGTGCCGTCCGGCTTCGCCTCGTTGCAAGGCCACTGCACCGAGCCCTTTTCTTCCAGCAGCTCATAGGTCACGCTGGCAAAGCTCGGCGTCGTGGCAGCAATTTCATCCATGATTTCAGAAGGATGCGCGTAATTCCAGTCAAGCCCCATGGCCTGCGCCAGCTTCAGCGTCACTTCCCAGTCGGCAAGACCGTTCTTCGGGCTCATGACCCGGCGCACACGGTTGATGCGGCGCTCGGCATTGGTGAAGGTGCCGTCCTTTTCGAGGAAGGTCGAGCCAGGCAGGAAGACATGGGCGTAGTTGGCGGTCTCATTGAGGAACAGGTCATGGACGACGACACATTCCATCGCAGCAAGACCTGCCTGTACATGTTTTGTGTCCGGATCGGACTGCAGGATGTCTTCGCCCTGAATGTAGATGCCGCGGAAGGTGCCGTCGACGGCCGCATCGAGCATGTTGGGAATGCGAAGACCCGGATCGGGGTTGAGTTCCACGCCCCAGAGGTTTTCGAAGACATCGCGGACTTCCGTGCCGGAAACATGTCGGTAACCGGGCAGCTCGTGCGGGAACGAGCCCATGTCACATGCGCCCTGCACATTGTTCTGGCCTCTGAGCGGGTTCACGCCGACGCCGGGACGGCCGATATTGCCGGTGGCCATGGCCAGATTGGCGATCGCCATCACCGTGGTCGAGCCCTGGCTGTGCTCGGTAACACCAAGGCCGTAGTAGATCGCGCCATTACCACCACGGGCATAGAGCCGGGCTGCGCCACGCAGCTCCTCGGCCGGGACACCGGTGAAAGCTTCGGTGGCTTCCGGCGAATGGGCGGGATCGGCCACGAAACCGGCCCAGTCCTCGAATTCCGACCAGTCGCAGCGCTCGCGGATAAAAGCCTCGTCAAACAGGCCTTCGGTGACGATCACATGGGCCAGAGCGGTCAGGACCGCGACATTGGTTCCGGGCTTGAGTGGAAGGTGGTGACTGGCCTCAATGTGGGCAGACCGCACCAGATCAATGCGGCGCGGATCAATGACGATGAGCTTTGCACCTTCACGCAGACGCTTCTTGAGCCGTGAAGCAAAAACCGGATGGCCGTCAGTCGGGTTGGCACCGATCAGGATGACGACGTCGGTGTGCTCGACGCTGTCGAAATCCTGGGTGCCGGCCGAGGTGCCGAAGGCCTTGCCGAGGCCATAGCCGGTCGGCGAATGGCAGACGCGTGCGCAGGTGTCGACATTGTTGTTGCCGAAACCGGCTCGGACCAGTTTCTGCACCAGGAAGGTTTCCTCATTGGTGCAGCGCGACGAGGTGATGCCGCCGATGGCGCCCTTGCCATACTGGAACTGAATGCGACGGAATTCCTTGGCGACATGAGCGAAGGCTTCGTCCCAGCTGACCTCACGCCAAGGATCGGTGATCTTCTCGCGCACCATCGGGTTGAGAATGCGGTCCTGATGGGTGGCATAGCCCCAGGCGAAACGGCCCTTGACGCAGGAATGGCCACGATTGGCCTTGCCGTCCTTCCACGGAACCATGCGGACGACTTCCTCGCCCCGCATCTCGGCCTTGAACGAGCAGCCGACACCACAATAGGCGCAGGTGGTGACCACCGAATGTTCAGGCTGGCCGATCTCGATGACGGACTTCTCCTGAAGGGTCGCTGTCGGGCAGGCCTGCACGCAGGCGCCGCAGGAGACGCATTCGGAATTCATGAAGCTCTCGTGCATGCCCGGCGAGACTCGGCTTTCAAACCCCCTGCCCTCAATAGTCAGCGCGAATGTTCCCTGCACTTCCTCGCAGGCCCGGACGCAACGCGAGCAAACGATGCACTTGGCCGGATCATAGGTGAAATACGGGTTGCTTTCATCCTTGGGCATGTATTTGGGATTGGCTTCGCCGTTCTGGCGCGCCTGAACGTGATTTTCGCCCTCATAGCCGTAGCGGACATCACGCAGGCCAACAGCGCCGGCCATGTCCTGCAGCTCGCAGTCACCATTGGCCGCGCAGGTCAGGCAATCCAGCGGATGGTCGGAAATGTAGAGTTCCATCACGCCACGGCGGATATCCTTGAGACGTCCGGTCTGGGTGTGGACCACCATGCCTTCGCTGACCGGTGTGGTACAGGAGGCCGGTGTTCCATTGCGGCCCTCGATCTCAACCAGGCAGAGACGGCAGGAGCCGAAGGCGTCGACCATGTCGGTTGCGCAGAGTTTTGGAACCTGAATCCCCGCCTCCATCGAGGCACGCATCACGGATGTGCCTTCCGGCACATCGATCTGCTTGCCATCGATGGTCAGCCGGACGGACTTTTCCGATGGGGAAGCCGGGGTGCCGTAGTCGATTTCCTTAATCAGCGTCATGGTTCTTACTCCGCAGCCTGAGACATCGAGGCGGGACGAAAATCATCGGGGAAATGTGTGAATGCACTCATAACCGGATAGGGTGTGAAGCCCCCCAACGCGCAGAGCGAACCGAATTTCATGGTGTTGCAAAGGTCGCTCATCAGCGCGACCTGCTTGTCGGGCTCGATGCCGTCGCGAATGTTGTCGATTACCTCAACACCACGGGTTGAGCCGATGCGGCAGGGCGTGCACTTGCCGCAGCTTTCCACGGCACAGAATTCGAAGGCGAAGCGGGCCTGCTTGAGCATATCGGCGGAGTCGTCAAACACCACGATGCCGGCATGGCCGATCAGACCGTCCCTGGCTGCGAAAGCCTCATAGTCGAATGGTGTATCAAACAGATCGCGGGGGAAGTAGGCTCCCAGAGGCCCGCCCACCTGCACCGCCTTTACCGGGCGTCCGCTGGCGGTGCCGCCGCCGATATCATCGATCAGCTCGCCCAATGTCATTCCGAATGCTGCCTCGAACAGGCCGCCATGCTTTGCGTTTCCGGCGATCTGGACCGGAATTGTCCCGCGTGAGCGGCCCATGCCGAAATCGCGGTAATGCTCCGCACCCTTGTCCATGATGATGGGGACAGAGGCGAGTGAAATCACATTGTTGACCACCGTGGGGCGGCCGAGAAAGCCCTTGTGCGCCGGCAATGGCGGCTTGGCACGGACCAACCCGCGGCGGCCTTCGAGGCTTTCAAGCAGGGCCGTCTCTTCGCCACAGACATAGGCGCCTGCACCGACACGTATTTCCATGTCGAAGGCATGATCTGAATCGAGAACAGATGCTCCGAGCATGTTGTTTTTACGCGCAATTTCAACAGCACGGTTCATCACGCTGATGGCGTGGGGATATTCGGAGCGTAGATAGACGTAACCCTTGGTCGCGCCAGTCGCGATGCCTGCGATAATCATGCCTTCGATCACCACAAACGGATCGCCTTCCATGATCATTCGGTCGGCAAAGGTGCCCGAATCGCCCTCGTCGGCATTGCAGATGATGTATTTTTGAGGACCGTCAGCCTCCAGAACCGTTCTCCATTTGATACCGGTCGGAAAGCCGGCACCGCCGCGGCCGCGCAGGCCTGACTCCGTCACCTGAGCGACGATGGCTTCAGGAGCCATACCGACGGCATTGGCCAATCCCGCCAGCCCGCCGTGGCCCTGATATTCATCAAGCGACAGCGGATCAGTGATCCCGCAGCGGGCAAATGTCAGGCGGGTTTGGTGCTTGAGGAACGCAATGTCCTCGGTCGGGCCCAGGGCCAGTGGATGATCACCGCCTTCAAGCAAACCAGCCTCTAGCAGGCCATCAAGGTCAGAGACCTTAACCGGGCCATAGGCCACGCGGCCCGTTTTGGTTTCGACTTCAACCATTGGCTCGAGCCAGTAGAGGCCCCGCGAACCGTTGCGGATGATCCTGGCGTCCAGATTGCGCTGCTTGAGTTCGGTCGCGAGTTTGGTAGCCAGTCGGTCCGCGCCAACGGCCACAGCACCGGAATCACCCGGAATGTAGATCTTCACGCTCATGATCGCACCGCCGAAGCCAGCTCGCTCACCGAATCTGCATCGAGCCTGCCGATCACCTCTCCATCAACCATAAGCGCCGGCGCACAGGCGCACAGGCCGAGGCAATAGACCGGTTCAATGGTCACCGCGCCGTCGGCGCTGGTTTCATGCCAATCGACGCCGAGATGTTCCATGAGCCGCTCGGCCAGTTCATCACCACCCATCGACTGACAGGCTTCCGCGCGGCAGACCTTGATGACGTGGCGTCCGGCAGGTGCCTCACGGTAATCATGATAGAAGCTGACGACACCATGAACCTCGGCGCGGGACAGGTTAAGACCGTCCGCGATCACGGGCAATGCGGCCTGCGGCACATGACCGAAGGCTTCCTGAACATCATGCAGGATCGGCAGCAACGGACCTTCGAGCGTTTTCAAACGCGCAACAATGGCCTGCGTTGTGTTCGCAATCTCCGCATCCAAGGGACGTTTTTCCACGCAGATCTCCTCCGCCTACTGTCCAATAGCAGTTGGACGTGAACAAAGGCTTGAATCAATGCAGGGTTTTCGTGATGCGATAGAAATTTTCTATCAAGCGGAGAGTGAACGCGCAAAGATCCGCGCCTCATGCAGCAGTGCCGAAACAATTGGGGTATGCGGCTCTCTCGGCGCGGCAATCATCCCGACAATGTGACGGGCGTCAGGCTCTACAATCGGAATCGCGCGGAAATCGCCTTCGACACCGAGGGTTTCAGCCAGGTTGACCGGCATGATCGAGGCCCATTTTCCTGTTCGAATGTGGGAAAACAGCACGATCATGGAATTCGATTCAAGTGTCGGCTTTACGCTCGCCCCCGCTTCGGAGAGATGCTGATTGATAATCCGCCGGTTCTGCATATCAGGTGTTAGCAAGCACAATGGCAATTCGGCGACCTCCGCCCAGGTCACCTGTTGGCGTTCTGCCAGGCCCTGACCTGCAGATGTAATCAGTTGGTAGCGCTCGGCATAAAGCGGCACGGTTGCCACACGGCCCGTTGGCTCGTTGTCGACATAAGTGATGCCGGCATCGATTTCGAAATTCTCAAGCTTTGAGAGCACCTGCAGGCTGTTGCAGGAGGTGACGGAGAGGGTGACCGCCGGGTGCTTTTCGGCGAATGCCACGGTCAGCGCCGTGACCATGGAGGATGCGGTGGGGATGATCGCCAGCCGTGCATGGCCGGATAGTCCCTTGCGCGCCGCCTTCATCTCTTCGCGCATCGTCTTGGCATCGCCGACAATTCGGCGCGCCCATTCAAGCACCCGCTGTCCCTCAGGCGTCAAGCCTTGGAACCGCGAGCCACGCTGCACCAGAATAACTCCAAGCTGATCTTCAAGCTGCTTGATTGCGGCCGACAATGTCGGCTGGGTCACGCCGCATTCTTCGGCGGCATGGCCAAAATGGCGTTCCCGCGCGAGCACTATAAAGAATTCAAGCTTGTCGATCATGTCGGCCAAACTCGCATGTGCGATGTGGCTCACGCAAGTCCGAAGATGGCCTTGGCGGAGAACCGCAGCTCATTGTATTTCAACCGAATATCTGGAACTCTGCAGTCAAGCCGCGGCCTGTTCCTTACGGCCGGTACCCGGTGCCAAACGGACTTCAAAGCCATCGAGCTCTTCAGACATCAACAATTGGCAGGACAAACGGGAATTGTCGCGCACATCAAAGGCCTGATCGAGCATATCCTCTTCCTCGTCGTTGATAGGATGCAGCTTGTCGAGCCAGTTCGGCGAAACATGGACATGACAGGTGGCGCAGGCACAGGCGCCGCCGCATTCGGCCTTGATATCCAGCCCCCCGTCGCGAATGATTTCCATTACCCGGAATCCCTCAAGCGCTTCAAGCGTATGCCGGACACCGTCCTGATCGGTTACATGAATGTGCATGCCAAGCCCTCCCGATCAGCCGTTCAGAACCGCCGTGCGGCGCCAGCTGTAGCCTGGCCCGGCGTCGGTCTGGTCGGCTGCCGGCTGGTAATGCAGATCTATGCCGGGAAGCCGCTTTTCAGCCAGACGCTGGATGGTCGGGGCATGCTCGACTTCGAAGCTGTCGAAACCGGTGCGGAGCATCAATGGCACCTGGTCAAGCAGAACCATGCCAATCGCGCGCAACTGGCCTTTGTATCCGAGGCGATCCCTCAGAAGCATGGCTTGCGAAAATGCCCGACCATCGCTGAAGGCGGGAAAGGTGAGCGCGACGAAAGCAATGCGATCGAGCACGGTTGCGAGCGCACGCACATCATCGGCGGGCTGCAGGACCACGCCAAATTGTGCATTGTCCTGGGCGTGCTCCAGCGCTTCCGCCAGAGACAGCAGCTTGGCGCCACCGGCCGTCAGATTGGCGTTTTCCGCGTCATCAGTGGCAATCAGCGCCCAGGGATCATTCTCGACGATGCCGTTTTGGGTCCAGATGGTTGGCATTTCAAACTCCAGTCTCAGGCGGCTTCGGCCGCGCCGCCATAAAGCGCCGTCTTGAACGGACCTGCGCCAATCCGGCGGTAGCATTCGAGGAAGGTCTCGTCAGCGCTTGTGCGGCTTTCGAGATAGGTGTCGACGATCGTTTCGACAGCATCGGTGATCCGGTCGGGCTCAAAACCGCGCCCGATGATTTCACCAATCGAAGCCTTCTCGTCGCCGGACCCGCCAAGCGAGATCTGGTAGAGTTCGGCACCCTTCTTTTCCACACCGAGAATGCCAATATGGCCGACATGGTGGTGTCCGCAGGCATTGATGCAGCCCGAGATCTTGATCTTCAGCTCACCGATTTCCGCTTGCCGCGCCGGATCGCCAAAACGGTTGGAAATGTCCTGCGCCACCGGAATCGAACGGGCATTTGCGAGCGCGCAATAATCCAGTCCCGGGCAGGCGATGATGTCAGTGATCAGTCCAGCGTTCGCAGTTGCCAGACCATCGGCCACAAGCGCGCGGTAGAGCGGCTCGAGATCAGCCAGAGCTACATGCGGCAACACCAGGTTCTGCTCATGGGTGACGCGGATTTCGTCATGGGCGAAGTCTTCGGCCAGCTGCGCCACCGTGTCCATCTGATCCGCAGACGCGTCGCCGGGGATGCCGCCGATGGGCTTGAGCGAGATCGTGACCATGGCATAGTCAGGGTGACGGTGCGGCGTGACGCTGCGGCCAACCCATTCGGCAAATGAGGGATCGGACTTCTTCCACTCGGCCAGTTCACCCCATCCTTCTGCGCGATCGGTGAGCGCGGGCGGCGCGAAATAGGCGTTGATCGCCGCGATGTCGGCTTCGGGCAGCTTGAGCTCGCCGTCCTTGAGATGCTCCCATTCAGCCTCGATTTCCGCAGACAGCTGCTCAACGCCGGTTTCATGCACCAGGATCTTGATCCGCGCCTTGTATTTGTTGTCGCGGCGGCCGTGCAGATTGTAGACCCGCATGATCGCCGTCACATAGGTGAGCAGATCAGCTTCCGGCAGGAAGTCCCTGACTTTCTTGGCCAATATCGGTGTGCGCCCCTGCCCGCCGCCAATCCAGACAGCGAATCCGAGACGGCCTTCCTCGTCCTTCTTGAGCTGCAGGCCGATGTCATGGACCTGAATGGCGGCGCGGTCGCGCTCCGATCCTGTCACCGCGATCTTGAACTTGCGCGGCAGGAACGAGAATTCCGGATGCACCGACGACCATTGCCTGAGGATTTCGGCATAGGGACGCGGATCAGCCACCTCGTCGGCGGCGGCACCTGCGAAATGATCCGCAGTCACATTGCGAATGCAATTGCCGGATGTCTGGATCGCATGCATCTCGACTTCAGCCAACTCTTCCAGAATCGCAGGCATGTCGGACAGTTTGGGCCAGTTGTACTGGATGTTCTGCCTGGTAGTGAAGTGGCCGTAGCCGCGGTCATAGACGCGGGCGATGTGCGCGAGCTTGCGCATCTGGCGGCCATTGAGGGTGCCATAGGGAATGGCGACGCGCAGCATGTAGGCGTGAAGCTGAAGGTAAACGCCATTCATCAGCCGGAGCGGTTTGAAGGCGTCCTCGGAGATCTCACCGGACAACCGGCGATCGACCTGGTCACGGAACTGATTAACGCGCGCGGCCACAAAAGCATGGTCGAATTCATCGTAGCGGTACATCGTATGGTCCTTAAGCGGCTTGGGAGGCCTGGGCGGCGGATGCCGGCGCATAGTCGATTGTCGGTCCGTCGGCCCGGATGCGTTCGCGCAGTCTGAACGGGCGTGGGCCGTTGGCGGTTTCCTCAACCTCGATGACATTGACGTCGACGACGCGATTGTCAGCAAATGCCTGCTGGCCGGCCGCTTCAATCGCTGCGACAGCGTCCTCGTGTCGAGCGAGGAAGGCGTCCTTGAGTGAGTACACCCATTCGCCATTGGCCCCAAGCCAGACGGAGATCCCGTCGGTCAAACGGTTGGCGGTGAGAACCTTGGTCTTTGTCTGAGCGGTTTTCATCGTGGGCCTCCTCAGGCGGCTTGGGTGGTTTGGACCGCGGCCGGGATTGTCTGGCCCGCGGAAACCGGTGTGGAGTGGGTAAAATCGGCACCGGCGACCGCGTCACCGATCACCACCATCACCGGGCCCGTAAGTTCGGCGCGGTGTTCGAGAGCTGGCAGGTCGGCCAACGTGCCGTGAAACAGGCGCCGATCCCCACGCGAGGCGTTTTCGACGATTGCAACGGTCATGTCAGGTGCAAGGCCTGCCTCAATCAGCCGTGTGGCGACGCTGGCAGCAACCGTGCGCCCCATATAGACGCAAAGCGTTGCACCTGAGATCGCCAGCCGCGCCCAGTCAGGCAGTGACGCACCGGTAAGATCGTGTCCGGTGGTGAAGACCAGCGAAGACGCCACACCACGCAGCGTCAGCGGCAGTTCGAAATCTGCGGCTGCGGCAAAGGCCGAGGTGATACCCGGCACGATCTCGAACGAGATGTCCGCCTGGCGCAAAGCCGCCATTTCCTCGCCAGCACGGCCAAAGATCAGCGGATCGCCGGATTTGAGCCGGACCACGCGTTTCCCCTCGCGGCCGAGGCGAATCAGAAGATCGTTGATTTCATTCTGGCTCTTGGAGTGGCATCCCTTGCGCTTGCCGACAGCGAAACGCTCAGCGTCACGCCGGCCTAGCGCGACAACGGTTTCGGGCACCAGCGCGTCATAGACAATCGCATCGGCTTCCATCATGGCGCGCTGGGCGCGAAGTGTGAGCAGATCTTCGGCGCCGGGGCCAGCACCCACAAGCCAGATGTGGCCCGGGACGGGCTCCCTGCCCCGCAACATGCGGGTTGCGGCACGGCGGGCCAAGGACACATCCCCATTGTCGACGTGGGTTGCGACTTCGGCCTCAAAGAACCGGCGCCAGAAGCGGCGACGCGCAACGCCACGGGGCAACAGCCGGTCGACGGCAACGCGGTAGTCCGACGCAAGCCGCGCCAGCTTGCCAAGCGAAGGCGAGAGCATCTGGTCGACGCGGGCGCGGATCATCTGGGCCAGGACCGGGCCGGCGCCTTCTGTACCAATGGCGATGGCCACCGGGGCACGGTTGACCAGAGCAGGTGTCAGGAAATCGCAATAATCGGGCTGATCAACGGCGTTGGCCGGAATCCGCCTGTTCCGTGCGGCAGTGACGATTTCACGGTCGAGTTCCGAATTGCCGGTGGCGGCAAACACCAGGGTGGCGCCATCCATTTGCCCGGCGCTGTATGCTGCAAGAACCGGCTGGATATCGAGCCGGGCCAGACTCTCAATCAGCTCTGCTTCCGGCGCATCGGCATACACCAGAATATCTGCAGACGTGTTGGCGGCCAGCCGCGCCTTGGCCGCCGCTTCGGCGCCATTGCCGAAGATCGCCACCTTTTTCGCCTCCACCCGCATGAAAGCGGGGAATGTGGTCAATTGCGCAGATTGTGCCGCCATAGACGTCAAAGCTCCTGAATTGCCGCTATTTTCAGGATAAAGGCGAAGCAAATGAAGGAACAAAGATGTGCCAAACCGACGATACGGATATTCTTTTGCTCCGGAATGCCGGTTATGAAGAATGCGTAACCGCGACGCGTCCTGCTCATGCGGCCAGATGACACAAGCTTGGAACATATCATGGAGATCAGGGAAAACGCGGATCTGGTAAGCAGACTGCTGGACACAATGGAACACGACATTCTGCCGCTTACCGAAAAAGGCGTGGCAGAAGGCAACAAGGTTTTCGGCGGTGCGCTGTTGCGCAAGTCCGATCTTTCGCTGGTTATGGCCGAGACCAACAAAGAGACCGAAAACCCGCTCTGGCACGGCGAAGTGCATTTGCTCAAGAGCTTCTACGAGAGCCCCCTGTCGAAGCAGGAATCGACCAAGGACATGATTTTCCTGTCGACCCACGAGCCTTGCACGATGTGCATGTCGGCGATTGCCTGGGCCGGCTTTGACAATTTCTTCTATTTCTTCAGCCATCAGGATTCACGCGACAGCTTTGCCATCCCGCATGATCTGAAGATGCTCAAAGAGGTGTTCGGGCTGGAGCCCGGCGGCTACAATCACGACAATGCCTTCTGGCGCGGTCGGGGCATCTTTGACGTGATGGCAACGCTGCCAGATGCCGAGGCGAAACCCTTGCTCAATCAGGCCCAGCGCATCCGCGATCATTACGCTCAACTGTCCGACAGCTACCAGGAAAGCAAAGACGACAACGCGATACCGCTCAACTGATCGGGTGCTTGTCAGGCGGGATCGACTGAGTTGTGGACAAGGTGGACGCTCAAGGCTGAGCAGTCGCGGGTGTCTCACAGCTCGGCTAAGCTTTGTCCATGACCCCATCCCGCGACATCTCCCGCCTCATCGAAATCATGGCCGCCCTAAGGCATCCGGACACCGGATGCCCCTGGGACATCAAGCAGGATTTTGCTTCGATCAAACCCTACACGATCGAGGAGGCCTACGAAGTCGCCGATGCCATCGAGCGCAATGATCCCGAAGATTTGTGCGAGGAACTGGGCGATCTGCTGTTGCAGGTGGTGTTTCATGCCCGGATGGCAGAAGAACAGGGCCTGTTTTCGTTTGAAGATGTGGTCGAGGCGATCACAAGGAAGATGATCCGCCGTCACCCGCATGTGTTTGAACGCACAGAGGCGGATACGCCGGACAAGGTCAAGGCGCAATGGGCCGAGATCAAGGCGGAAGAGAAACGCGAACGGCGGGAGCGCCGCACCGCGCGTGGCTTGCCCGAGGCAGAGGCGCCCGGGCAACTCACCAGCGTTCCGCGCGCCCTGCCCGCACTCATGGAAGCGCTGAAGCTGCAGCAGGCGGCGTCTCAGGTCGGCTTTGACTGGGGCGCAGCAGGCCCGGTGCTTGACAAGATTGAGGAAGAGATCGGTGAATTGCGTGCCGAAATCGCCAGCGGTCAGGAAGACCGGGCCACGGATGAGTTGGGTGACGTCATCTTCGCGGTGGCCAATCTGGCCCGACACCTGAAAACCGATCCGGAAGATGCGCTGAGATCCACCAACACAAAGTTTCGGAAGCGTTTTGCCCATGTCGAAGCGGAACTTGGCGTACAGGGCAAAACGCCTGCCGAAGCAACGCTTGATGAGATGGAAGTGCTTTGGCAGGCGGCGAAGACACATAGGTGAGCTGTTGGTGCAGCATGCCCGATCCCCTCAAATCGGTCGACCGGAACCCAACAGACTTCAATCGTCCAGGTCATCTTCCCAACTGTCAGACGGCTTGGGACCATTGCCCATATGACGGTCGAGTTCCTCGGAATCGGCAGTCGTGAATTCGGCTTCGATCATCACAGAGCCATCTTCCATGTCCTGACGTTCGCCAACACGGCCACGCTCATAGATCCACGGGATCAGTTTCATCTGATCGGGAAAGATCCTGACTTGCCGGGAGATCAGCTTGCCCGAGATCACCGTCTCGATGCGTGAGAGCAGGACTTCGATGCCCTCGCCCGTCACTGCGGAGACCGCGATGGCGTTTTCAGAGTTCGCCGCCCTGGTCTTGAGATCCTCGGCAGCCTCTTCGGACAGCAAATCGATCTTGTTCCAGACCTCGACCAGTTTTCGCCCGTCGCCTTCACTCAACCCAAGGCTCTTGAGAATCGATTCAACATCACTGGCCTGCGAGCTGCGGTCGGGATCCGACATGTCGCGAACATGCAGGATGAGATCGGCTTCTACCACTTCTTCAAGTGTTGCGCGGAAGGCCGCGACCAGATGAGTGGGAAGGCTGGAGATAAAACCCACCGTATCAGACAGGATCACCGTGTTGCCATGCGGCAGCTTCATGCGTCTGAGCGTGGGGTCCAGCGTGGCAAACAACATGTCCTCGGCAAGCACCGCTGCGCCGGTCACCCGGTTGAACAGCGTCGATTTGCCGGCATTGGTGTAGCCGACCAACGCGACAATGGGGTGCGGCACCTTCTTGCGTTTGGCCCGGTGCAATTGACGTGTGCGACGAACCTGCTCGAGCTCGCGTTCCAGCTTGACAATGCGGTCCTGCAGCAGCCGCCGGTCGGCCTCGATCTGGGTTTCGCCCGGACCACCCATAAAGCCGCCGCCACCGCGCTGGCGCTCAAGGTGGGTCCAGCTGCGCACCAAGCGGCCCTTCTGGTAGTTGAGATGGGCGAGTTCGACCTGCAACACACCTTCCTTGGTGGAGGCGCGGCGGCCAAATATCTCCAGAATCAAACCGGTGCGGTCGATAACCTTGGTCTTCCACTCGGATTCCATGTTGCGCTGCTGCACCGGCGTCAGCGGATGGTCAACGATGACCAGACCCGTTCCGGTGGAACCGATCAGCGCCTTGATCTCAAGCATCTTACCCTTGCCAAACAGGGTCGACGGCCGCGGCGCAGATACCGGCACGATGAGCGCTTCGGCCACATCGAGATCAATCGCGCCAGCAAGGCCGATTGCTTCTTCCAGGCGCAGCGCGTCGGGACGTTTGGAGAGATCGGCGCCGTCAGGGCCACTGCCGGGCGCAGCATTTCGGGTGCGCAAGGCTGGAACAAGCACGATTGCGCTGGTGACGTCGGACTTGCTGTCCGCGTCGCTGAAATTTCCGGAACTACCTACGGTTTCTATGTGCGTTGTCCAATCAGGCGCCGTTGCCTGCGTCTTCGTTCTCGAACATCTGAACCGGTTGACTCGGCATGATCGTGGAGATCGCATGCTTGTAGACAAGCTGCGAATGACCATCGCGCCGCAGAAGTACGCAGAAATTGTCAAACGAGGTGACCACACCGGTCAGCTTCACCCCGTTGATCAAAAAGATCGTCAGGGAAATTTTCTGTTTTCGAACCGTATTGAGAAAAAGATCCTGCAGGTTCTGTGAACGCTCCGCCATTGCGCTTATTTCATCCGTCTTTTTCTTGCCCGCTACATGCAGGTCATTTCCGTGTTTGTTCGAAACTGGTCGGAAAGGCCTGGTTCCCCAAAATACGGGTCTCTGACCCAGCCTTCCGAAACGTCAAGTCTCGAACACCTCGACTCCCTCTGACAGACAGATTTTCATTGTTTGCCGCTGACAGGTTTTGCTCGTCCGAACAACCAATAGAAGATCATTGTTAGGGTGTTTTGTAAACACTTGATTTTTTGCCACAGCAGTTCTCGAGGCCTGCCCGAAGCGCTAGCGCGTAAACCAGTAACGCAAATTGAGAACCGCGAAAACCACCATTACTTCGAGCCGGCCGAGGGTCATTAAAACGATCCCTGCGAGTTTGGCGGCTGCGGGCATCGTCGAAAAATGCGGCCAGGTCTCGTTGCCAGGATCTGTTATGTAGACTGGCGGAATGAGTGCATTGTAGACCGGCCCCGCATTGGAAAACAGCGAAATCGCCATGGTAACTCCAGCCTCGAAATCCGTGGCTGTCAGCGTGAACACCATTGCCACACTGGCAATGACCAGCAACGACAGGGCAAAGTAGGTCCAGATAGCCCGCATGCTCACTTCATCAATCAGATAGCGACCAAATCTCAGGTTTGAGATACTGGAGGGGTAGATCAGCCGGTTGAGTTCACGGATTGAATGCACCGCCATCGCCGATATGCGGAAGATTTTGAACCCGCCAGTGGTTGAGTAAATCCCCCCACCCACGAGAACGACCAGCAACACCAGGACTTCCGGCCACAGGGCAATGACGCCTGGTCGGCTCTCGATGCCGCTGGTTGCAATCAACGAAGTGGCTGCCAACAGGCTTTCCACGAAGATCGGCGGCAAATCGCTGCCGCCGGACACGGCTGATAGCCGGGCAGCGTAAAGAACCGCGATCCCCAAGATTGCGACGACCACAATCGAAGCCTCGGGGTTGTCCTTTATGAGGGTTCTGGGTGCCCGCAACAGTCTTTGGCGCCAGAATACGCTGACAGTTCCAAGCGCCAAACCGACGGCCAGCACCAATTGCGCGACCGGCCCGGCGTGGTTTTCAAGCGCGCCCTCGAAGGGCAAGAAACCTCCTGTTGCAATGGCGATCATCGACATCATGGCGGCAAACGGCCCATTCACACCAGCCAGCATCAAGGCGATGAAGATTGCGACCGTGATGAGCACATACTGAACCAGCACATCACGAAAACTCGAAAGATCGACAGTCATGTCACTGGCATTGCCGGTGAGAATCCGCCTGTCTCCGCCGGGCAAACCACCAAAACCGCCAGGTGCCAGCACATGAATGATCGAGACGAGCGTCAGAAAGCCCCCATACCACTCAAGGCTCGCGCGCCAGAACAGAATGGCGCGAGGCGTGGTTTCGCGTGGCAATAATGTGACCCCTGAAGTTGTAAGCGCCGAAACCGCCTCAAACCAGGAATCCACCCAATTGAGCCCAGCCAGTGTCTTGAAAGAGACCGCTGCAGCTATCGGAAGCATGACCCAGGCAGCGACCAGCGCCAGATAACCGGAAGCGCGTCCGAGCCGCCGTTCGAAACCGGCGATCGAACCCAGCACCATCAAGGCTGCAAACACACCAAGCGCACCGACAAGCAACATCGACAATGCAAGATCGCGGGCGCCGTCGGCGATCGCAAACAGAACAGAGGGAACGATGAGCGCGAACAACACGCCAACCGAAACAGCCAGAACATGGAGAATTCCGAGCACGGGCTTAGAAGAATTCGAGGCTGACGCGGAACATCTGTTCGACGTGGCGGACCGAATCGAGCGCCGCAAACATGACCACCCGGTCCTTGGCCTTGATCTTCAGCGACCCATCGGGCTTGAGCACCTGCTTGTCGCGGTAGATTGCGCCGATGCGCACACCATCAGGCAGGTCGAGGCCGCGCAGCGGCCTGCCAACCAATGGCGAGGTCTCAAGCGCCTCCGCCTCAATCACTTCAGCCGCCCCCTTCTGCACCGAGTAGACAGCGCGAATGCGCCCGCGCCGGACATGCTGAAGGATGCGCGAGATGGTGACGGCGCGCGGGTTGATATGGGCATCGATCCCGAGGGTCTTGGTAAACGACTGGAAGGACGGATTGTTGATCAATGCCAGATTGGCCTTGCAGCCAAGCCGTTTTGCCATCACCGAGGAAAGGATATTGACCTGATCGTCATTGGTCAGAGCGACCATAAGGTCCGCATTCTGGATGTCGGCTTCAACCAGAATGTTCTGATCGAGCGCCGAGCCGTTGAGCACAACGGTACGGTTGAGTGAGTCGGCAACAGAGACGGCACGTTCACGGTCAGCCTCGATGATCTTGACCTTGGTTTTCGGCTGACGTTCCTCGATTGCAGCGGCAACATAATAGCCAATATTGCCGCCACCCGATATCACGATGCGGCCGGCCTCCTGCTCTTCATGACCGAACAAGCCAAGTGTCCGGCGAACATGATCGCGGTCACATACCACATAGGCCAGATCACCTGTTTCAAGCTGGTCGCTTGAATGCGGTACAAACAGCTTCTCGTGACGCCAAACGCCCACGACGGTCGCCGCCAGGTCCGGAAACAACTCACTGAGCTGCAAGAGTGGTGTGTTGACCACCGGACAATCTTCGAGACACTCGATTGCGACCATTGCCACCTTGTCATCGGCAAAGCGCACGGCGTCGGTAGCGCCTGGGAGCGCAATCCGGCGCAACACCATCTGGCCAACTTCAACCTCGGGCGAGATTATGACGTCGATTGGCATGTGATCGCGCGAAAACAGATCCGACCAGTGCGATTTCAGGTAGGATTGGGCGCGGATGCGGGCAATCTTGGTCGGAACCTTGAAAATCGAATGAGCCACCTGGCAGGCAACCATATTGATTTCGTCATAGAGCGTGACGGCGATGATCATGTCGGCCTGATCCGCACCTGCCTGAGCCAGCACATCCGGGTGTGCCCCGTGGCCGACATAACTGCGCACATCAAGTGTGTCGCGAATGGCCTGCACGAGCGTTGCAGAGGTATCGATCACCGATACATCATTGTCTTCGGCGGCAAGGCGTTCAGCGATACCGTAGCCTACGCGTCCCGCTCCGCAAATGATGACCTTCATTACCGTCCCCTTGATCGCCTATGTCTCACGCCCCGACCCTTCGCGGTGCGCAGAGCCGCTTATACGCCAAGCGATTTCAATTTGCGATGCAGCGCAGACCGCTCCATACCCACAAATTCGGCCGTGCGGGAAATGTTGCCGCCGAACCGGTTGATCTGGGCAATCAAATAATCACGCTCGAACAGTTCGCGTGCCTCGCGCAACGGCAATGTCATGATGTGGTTGGCTCCGGCAGCGGAAGCTTTGGGCAACATGTCGGACACGTCGTCGGGCAGCATGTCAGCGCTGATCACCGTTTCGGGGCCATCCGAGCGGGCCAATATCATCAGTCTTTCCATGTAATTGCGCAATTGTCGGATGTTGCCGGGCCATGTGTGAGCCTGGATTACCGCCAATGCATCCTCACCGATGCGACGGTTTCTGATACCCGCCTGTTCCGAAACTTGACGCATGAACATGTCGACGAGGAACGGGATGTCCTCGCGGCGTTCACTGAGCGAAGGGACCCGCACCGGGACCACGGCGAGCCTGTGGTAAAGATCCTCGCGGAAGCCCCCTTCAGCAATCAGCTCTTCGAGATTGCGGGCCGTGGACGAAATGATGCGGACGTCGACCTTCACACGCTTGGTGCCACCCACGCGCTCAAACTGTTGGTCAACCAAAACCCGAAGGATTTTGTTCTGGGTGCCGCGCGGCATGTCGGCGACCTCGTCGAGGTACAGGATGCCGCCATGCGCCTCCTCAAGCGCCCCCACCTTTCGTTCGTGACTGGCGGCACTTTCGGTGCCAAACAAAGCCACTTCCATACGCTCGGGCGTTATTGCGGCAGCGTTCAGCACCACGAAGGGCCCGCCCGCCCGATTCGACTTGCGGTGTATGAGCCGTGCGACAAGCTCCTTGCCCGAACCCGAGGGGCCAAGAATCATCACCCGGCTGTTGGTGGGCGCGATCTTGTCGATGGTCTGCTTGAGCTGCGAGACCGCGACCGAGGTGCCGATCAACTCGGCTGGATCGCCGGAACGGCGTTTGAGTTCGGTCACTTCACGCTTCAACTTCGACGTTTCGAGCGCCCGTTCGGCGACAAGCAGAAGCCGGTCTGCCTTGAACGGCTTCTCAATGAAATCATAAGCGCCGCGCTTGATCGCCGAAACAGCGGTCTCGATGTTGCCATGACCTGAAATCATCACCACCGGCAGGTCCGGATACCGTGCCTTGATCTCGTCAAGCAGCGCCAGGCCGTCAAGCCGGCTGCCCTGCAGCCAGATGTCGAGAAAGATCAGCCGCGGCACGCGATCTGTAATTGCCGCAAGCGCGGAATCACTGTCTGCGGCGGTGCGGGTTTCATGTCCTTCATCATCGAGAATACCCGAGACGATTTCGCGAATGTCCTCTTCGTCATCAACCACCAGAATATCAGACGCCATGATCGTTTCGCTCCGCTTGTTCTTGTTGTTGTTCCGACCGCACTGAGTCTTGATCGTCCAAAGCCGCATCCATAGGCAGGCGCACGGTAATCATCGCGCCTCGGCCGCCATCAATGTCTGCGGGCGCATCCCGCAACTGGATGATTCCGCCATGGTCGTCGACGATTTTCTTGACGATTGCCAGGCCAAGGCCAGTGCCCTTCTCCCGCATCGTCATATAGGGCTCAAGCAACCGGTGACGGTTTTCGCCGGGCAGCCCGCGACCATTGTCGATGATGTCGACAACATAATCGTGCCCATCGCCCGAGACACCCGCACGTACCACAACGGTTTTGCCACTGCGTTCTTCGTCAACCGGGACCGAATCGATCGCTTCGGTTGCGTTCTTTATCAAATTGCCAAATGCCTGGCCTAACATACGCGTATCGAAGTTTCCTTCGAGCGGCGTATCGGCGAATTCCTGAATAAATTCAATATCACTACGGCTGACTTCCCTGAGGAACACTGCGTCTTTGAGGATGTTTCGCAGATCAGAGCGCGTCTTCGATGGTTTGGGCATTCGGGCGAAGGACGAGAATTCATCGACCATACGGCCAATATCTTCCACCTGGCGGACGATTGTATCGGTGCACTGATCAAATACGGTACGGTCTTCATCCGGGATCTGCTTGCCATAACGGCGGCGGATGCGTTCGGCGGAAAGCTGGATAGGGGTAAGCGGGTTTTTGATCTCATGGGCGATACGCCGGGCAACATCGGCCCATGCGGTCGAGCGCTGGGCGATAAGCAGGTCGGTGATATCGTCAAGCGTAACAACAAAGGATTCGAGCCCGTCATGGGTCTCTTCGCGGGTTACCTTGACGTTGAGTGTGCGTTCCTTACCGCTTCGGTTCAGCGTAATCTGTGCGCGAGCATCAGAGCGCGGCCGCATCGCCGCTTCTGCCATGACGGTTTCGAATTCCGGGGCAACTTCGTTGAAAGCTGTGCCGATCACCTCAGTTTCATCATCGGCGAGGATCTGGCGTGCCGACCGGTTTGCAATGGTCACAGCGCCGACGTTATCAATGCCCACCACGCCCGCAGACACACCCGAAAGGACGGCCTCCGTAAAGCGGCGTCGATCATCAATCTGGTCCTTGGCGGAGAGGATTTCATCGCGCTGTGTCCGGATTTGTACGATCATATTGTTGAAAGTCTGGGCCAAAGAGCCGACATCCCCGTCAGAGGCGTGGACCGGCACTGTAACGTCGAGGTTGCCACTTGCAACATCATCCGAGGCACCGATCAGCACCCGGATCGGCCGAACCAGCCGGTCCGCCACAGCGATAGCCGTCCAAATTGCTGCCAGCAGCACAATCAGAGCAAAACCGAGATAAAGAATACCAAAGGCAAGCTGCAGGGAAACTCGCCCTTGCTCAAGCGTCTGATATTCAAGTGTGGCTTCTTCCATCAAGCGCATAGACCGCATGACTTCCGGGTCGACGACGCGAACCGTGTACAAAAGGGCATCTTCGATCTGCTGCAGTGGCATCACCGCCCCGACGAGATTGGTTATGCCCGGCGGGATCAAAGTTGGCTTGCCACTCACCGCATCCTGTAGCGCCACTGTTGGAATGGCCGGCAATGGGCGTTCGGTGCGGATATCGGCCTGCAGAATCACACTGCCGTCTTTGCGCACCAGAAACGCGCCCAGCAAGCCGCGTCCGGAAGCCTGCCGAGTCATGAACTGGGTAAACCCGATCCGGTCGAGAGTGTAGAGTGAACGGGCATTGTCGAGATCATTTGCCATGGATACGGTCTGGCCTTGCAAAAACCTTGCATTCTCCAATACGTAGGCCTCAGCCACTGACAGTGATGAATTGACGATGGATTTGGTCCGCAGCGAAAACCAGCGATCCAAGCCCACATCAAGCGTGATCGATGCAACAATTGCGACGAGAATGGCCGGCACGATGGCGACAATCGAAAACAGCGCCACCACACGGATATGGAGTTTTGCGGCCGCCTTGCCGCGCCGTCGCGCGCGCAAGAGCATCCGGATTTCGAGGAAAACCAACGTCACCAATCCGATGACAAAAACCAGATTGATGACCACCGCCCCGAGCACAACCTCGTCGACGGGTTCAATCGGCGTCAGCCCGAGCAGAATGGCGAACGAAACCAGCGCACTTAGAAAGGCCAGCAAAACAAGCGCAATGCCAGGCAAGGCGAACAGGTTCCGGCGCTGAACACTGTCTTGAACAGAACTCGAACCACTGCCGTTTTCAGGCATGGAACGCTGCGGAGCGGCAGCCGTATTGATCTCCATCTGTCCCTCGCCGATCCGGTTTCACCTGACTAGAATAGTTGCGAACAAGCAACATATTGTGGCGAAAATGCAACTGCGGGCGAGTGCTGTCAAGCAGCCAGGAAAACGGCAGCCATTGAGGTCAAAGTCTCAAGTCGGCCTGATCGTGAGCGCTGCTGTTTCAGGCTGGACGGGGCGAACGGTAGACTGTAACCCCGAGTTCACGTATTTTCTTGCGCAATGTATTGCGATTCAGGCCCAGAAGATCCGCAGCCTTGATCTGATTGCCGCGCGTTGCAGTAAGCGCGGCCAGAATCAGCGGATACTCAACCTCTTCAAGCACCCGGTGATACAATCCTGGAGGTGGCAATTCCTCGCCAAAGCCAGAGAAGTAGCGGCGCATGTTTTCTTCCACCGACTGCGCAATCGTCGCCTGTGCCATTGGCGCGCTGCCTTGGGGCGAGGATTGCTCGGGCGATTCGACCCTGAGTTCATTGTCGATAATTTCGCGGCTGATGACATCCTGCGGATAGAGTGCCATGACACGGCGGACCACATTTTCAAGCTCGCGCACATTACCCGGCCAGGGATAGGCCTTGAGCAGGTCAAGCGCGTCAGTGTCGAAACGCTTGGCGTCAAGCCCGTCGCCCACAGCCTGACGCACGAAATGGCGTACCAGATCCGGCACATCCTCGGCGCGGTCACGCAGAGCCGGAAGCCGCAACGGCACCACGTTGAGCCGGTAGAAAAGATCTTCACGGAACAGACCCTGATTGATCAGGATCTTGAGGTCCTTGTTGGTCGCGGCGACGATCCGGACATCGCTCTTGATCGGGGTACGACCGCCCACAGTGGTGTATTCGCCCTGCTGGAGAACACGCAACAGCCGGGTCTGGGCATCCATCGGCATATCGCCAATTTCGTCGAGAAAAAGGGTTCCGCCTTCTGCCTGCTCAAAGCGCCCGGTTGAGCGGTTCTGTGCGCCGGTGAAAGCGCCCTTTTCATGGCCGAACAGCTCGGACTCGATGAGATCGCGCGGGATTGCCGCCATATTGATCGCCACGAAAGGGCCGTTGCGGCGCTTGCCGTAATCATGCAGGGCGCGGGCGACGAGCTCCTTGCCGGTCCCGGATTCGCCGGTGATCATCAGGGTCAAGTCGGTCTGCATCAAGCGTGCAAGCACCCGGTAAATTTCCTGCATGGCCGCAGAACGCCCCACCAGAGGCATGCCCTCGGTGGTATCCTCGGGCTGAGCCGCAACCTTGCGCGGCTCAGAGAGTGCCCGTCCAATGGTGCCGATCATCTCGGTCAGGTCAAACGGCTTTGGCAGATAATCATAGGCCCCGCCTTCGGACGCCTTGATCGCAGTCATGAAGGTGTTTTGCGCACTCATGACCAGCACCGGCAGATCGGGGCGCGCGCGCCGGATGCGTGGCAGCATGTCGAAGGCGTTTTCATCAGGCATCACCACGTCGGTGATCACCAGATCGCCCTCGCCTGCAGACACCCAGCGCCACAGCGTGGCAGCATTTGATGTAATGCGGACTTCATATCCGGCGCGGGTCAGAGCCTGATTGAGCACGGTGCGGATTGCAGCGTCGTCATCAGCGACAAGAATTGTGGCGTTGCCCATGGTTATTGTCCTTTTACTCGGTCGCCACGGCGCCCGGCGGCGGCAACGGCTCAACCGGCCGGGCGTCACGTGATGCGGGCATCAGAATACGGAATGTGGTTTTGCGGGTCTGGCTGTCGCATTCGACGATGCCGCCATGCCCGCCGACGATCTTGGCGACCAGAGCGAGGCCCAGACCAGAACCGTTGGTCTTGGTTGTAATGAAAGGGTCGAAAAGATGCGGTAGTAGGTCCGATGGCACCCCCGGCCCGTTGTCCTGAACACAGAACTCGAGCGGCAGAGAGACTTTTTCGCGGGTCCCTGCGACCGAAAGCTTGATGCCCGGCCGGTATGCCGTGGTTAGCACAATTTCAGGGTCAGCAACTTCGCCCACCGCCTCCGCTGCGTTCTTGACCAGGTTCAGGAACACCTGCACAAGCTGGTCCCGGTTCGCATAGACCGGCGGCAGGGACGGATCATAAAGCTCAATGAAGCGGATGTTGCGCGCGAAACCGGCCTTTGCCACAGCCTTGACGTGGTCAAGCACCGAATGGATGTTGACCGGCTCACGGTCGACAGGCCGTTCATCGGAAAAGATCTCCATTCGATCAACCAGCGATACAATCCGGTCGGTCTCATCACGGATCAATCTGGTAAGCGCGCGATCTTCATCACCAACAGACATTTCCAGCAATTGCGCCGCGCCGCGAATGCCTGAAAGCGGGTTCTTGATCTCGTGGGCAAGCATCGAGGCGAGCCCGGTCACCGAACGTGCAGCGGCACGATGGGTCAGCTGACGGTCGATCTTGTCGGCCATCGAGCGTTCCTGGAACACCACCACGACATTGTCGGGAAGACCAGACACCGGCGCCACGTAGAGATCGACCAGCTTGTCGCTGCCAAGCCGCGGAGAACTGAGGTCCACACGGTATTCGTTGACGGCGGCGCGGCGTTCACGAACCTGCTCGATCAACTCGAGCAGCGGGCTTCCGAAGGGGATGAAATTGTCGAGGTTGTGACGACTGAGATGCGAGGCGCTGGCAGCGAAGAAGGATTCCGCTTCCCAGTTTGCAAAGCAGACATGACCCTGTGCATCAACCATTATGACCGGGTGCTGGATGGCATTGAGCACCATGCTGGATGTGTCGATTGCGCCGGGTGCAATTGCATCCTCTGTCTTTCGATCACTCATGCTGCGGCCTCCATTTCCGATCCCGGAGCTGTTTCGGGCGGCACCCCGGTTTCAAGTGCTTCGGCAAACATGGTGGCGACTTCATCGGCCTTGCGCGATGTCATCATGGCCGTCTTGAGGGCATCAGGCGCAAGTGGCGCAAGCGTATCAAGGTACCAACCGATGTGCTTGCGTGCATGGCGGACGCCGACATCCTCGCCGTAATGTTCGATCATCATCCAGTAGTGTTCGACAGCAATGGCACGCTGTTGCGATCCGGGCGCCGGAGCCTTGTCGGATTCCGCAAGGTCGCCGCAGATCCAGGGCCGGCCGCGCGAGGCGCGTCCGATCATGACCGCGTCCGCGCCAGAGTGTTTGAGACAAGCCTCGATGTCGGCGCGCGAAGCCACGTCGCCATTGGCCACCAGAGGCACGCTGACAGCTTCGCGGACCTTCGCTATCGCCACCCAATCGGCAGAGCCCTCGTAGAACTGCATCCGTGTACGGCCGTGAATTGTGATCATCTGGATACCGGCGGCTTCCGCGCGTGCGGCAATCAACGGCGCATTGAGGTTGTCGTGGTCCCAGCCAAGCCGCATTTTCAAGGTGACCGGCACAGAGACGGCATTGACGGTGGCGTCGATCAGTTCAAGCGCGTGGTCGGGATCACGCATCAAAGCAGACCCAGAGTAGCCCCCGGTCACTTTCTTGGCAGGACAGCCCATATTGATGTCGATCATGGCTGCCCCCTCGCCCTCGGCGATTTTGGCAGCCTTTGCCATCCAGTCCGCCTCGCGACCAGCCAACTGGACCACATGCGGATCGATTCCGTCACCGCGCAGACGCACCTGCGATTCCCGGCGCTCTGTCACAAGTTCCCGGCTCGCAACCATTTCGGTGACCACAAGCCCGGCACCATGGCGCCACGCCAACTGCCGGAAGGGCAAATCGGAGATCCCGGACAGAGGCGCAAGGAAGATTCGGTTGCGGGCACGAACCGGGCCGATCGCCAGAGGCTGGCTGACTGTATCAGTGTTGACATGCATTCTTTAAGTGCAACTCTTCTGGTTGCCCTTTTTTTAGACATTCGCGGTCCAAAAGCCAAGCTGAATCCGCTTGATCGATGAGAAAAATGCAAAAGAGCTTTTTTCCCGGCTGCGCAACCCCTAAACACGGGGTTGATACCTCCGGCGGGGAACAATGTGGGAATGAATGACAGCGAACGTTTTGCCTTGGTGATGGTCGCCGCCGGTCGCGGCGAGCGTGCTGGCGCGCCGCAAAATGGACCCAAGCAATACAGGCTGATTGGAAACCGTCCGGTCATCACCTGGACGCTTTCACGATTCCTTGCACATCCCGCCTGCGGTGACATCGTGGTGGTGATCCACTCAGACGATGAGGATCTTTTCGCCAACGCGACCGCGGGAATTGACGGGCGCGAGCGGGTGCGAACCGTAATCGGCGGCCACAACAGGCAGGCCTCGGTGCGCGCAGGACTGAAAGCCCTTGTTGCCTCATCGCCGCGCCACGTGCTCATCCATGATGCCGTTAGGCCTTTCGTTTCGGACATCGTCATTGACGGTGTGATTTCAGCGCTTGCCGGCGGCGACCGAGCCGCGCTGCCTGCCGTCCCGGTTGCCGATACACTCAAACGATGCGGCGACACCGGCAATGTCGTTGCCACTGTGCCGCGCGCCAGGCTGTTCGGGGCACAAACCCCGCAAGGCTTCGATTATCCAACCATTCTGGCCGCCCATGAACGGGCCGCGTCGGACACCGATGCCGAATTCACCGATGATTGCGCTATTGCGGAATGGAGTGGAACCGAAGTGCGGATCACACCGGGCAACCCGCTCAACATCAAACTCACCACCGCCGAGGATTTAGTTATGGCCGACGAGCGGCTTTCCGAAGAGACCCCGTCCGAATATTCGCTGCCGGATGTCAGAACCGGAAACGGTTATGACGTGCACCGGCTCGTTCCGGGAGACCATGTCACCCTCTGCGGCATCGAGATTCCCCATGACCAGCGCCTTGATGGCCATTCCGACGCCGATGTGGCTCTGCACGCGCTGACCGATGCCTTGCTCGCCACCTGTGGCGCCGGTGACATCGGCGATCACTTCCCGCCATCGGACCCGCAATGGCGCGGGGCTGCTTCCGAGATCTTCCTGGCCGAGGCGGTCAAGACCGTCCGCGAGGCTGGCGGCGTGATCATGAATGCGGATGTCACGCTTATCGCTGAAGCTCCGAAGATCGGACCGCATCGCGAAACCATGCGGGAAAACCTGTCGCGCATGCTGGAGATCTCTATTGGTCGGTGCTCTGTGAAGGCCACCACCAATGAAACCATCGGCTTTGTCGGCCGGCATGAGGGTATTGCCGCCATCGCAACGGCGACAGTGGTCTACAGGGGCGTATGATGGACGAGGCCACGATGCTTGATCATATCCAAGCCGATTGCCGAGCCCTCTCCCGCCAGATCGTCGAGACATTCTCGGAACATGGTGCGATGATCGCCACTGCGGAATCGTGCACCGGAGGGCTGATTGCCGGGGCGATTACCGACATCGCAGGATCTTCGGCGGTGTTCGACCGTGGTTTTGTGACCTATTCCAACGAGGCCAAGCAGGACATGCTTGGCGTCAAAGCGGCCACACTCGAGGCTTACGGAGCCGTCTCGCCACAAGTGGCGACCGAAATGGTGCTCGGAGCACGGCGGCGCTCGCAAGCTGAATTTGCTGTTTCAGTAACCGGCGTTGCAGGCCCGGGTGGCGGGACGGCTCACAAACCTGTCGGGCTGGTCTGGATGGGATTGTCCGGTCCCGGAGACCTGACCAGCGTTGCCGAGTTGCGGTGGGATCCGTCCTGGAGCCGGGAGATGATCCGCGCCGCGACCGTACGCGCTGCACTTGAAGCACTGGTCGTCAGGCTCAGTGAAGGTTCAGCTTGATTTCCGGCTCTGATCGATCGTGAAATTCCATGCGATGATCAGATTCAGAACCACAGCGCCCACAAGCGAATAGAGCAGCTGCATGGGCTCGAGCACCAGGCTGGCCAGCAAAAACACACAGACATCAAAACACAATTGAAACCAGCCGGTCTTGAAACCTGTTTTCTGCTCAATGATGAGCGCCAGGATGCCCAAACCGCCTGCAGAGGCATTGTGCCGAAACAATGCGATTAGCCCAACGCCGCTGCAAGCACCGGCCAATATCGCCGCCAGCAAGGGCGGGATGGCCTCAATCACAATATGGGCCGCGAGCATTGGCACTGCAAATGAGATGCCGGCAACTGCGCACAAAGTCTTGATGGTGAAATCAGGGCCGCGCTTGAGCCAGGCGAGGAACATGAAAGGGATGCTGACCGCAAAGAACACTGGCCCGAAACCAAAGGGCAGCAGATAGGACAACAGCAGTGCCAGTCCCGCTGTTTGACCTGTCACCAGCCCCACCGCCTTCAGGAACACAACCCCGAGGCTGGTCATCAATACGCCAAAGACCAGACCCTGCAGATCGTGGAACGAAATCAGTCTGTTCATAAGGGGCCAATCTGTTGCTGTGCCTAAAGTGCCGGAAGAAAGCGGCAGGATAATCTCAAATGCAAACGATGCGGATCAACTGCCAGCCGACTGCATCATGAAGCTGGTACAGTCCCATAGATCTTCACGGCGCGCTGTTCAAATGCTTCGGCGAACATGCGGAATGCACGATCGAACATGGTTCCCATAAGCACACCAAGGACCCGGCTCTTGAATTCGTAATCGATGAAGAAGCGAACTTCGCAACCGTTTTCGCCTTTCGGCTCGAAGCTCCATTTGTTGTCGAGATATTTGAACGGGCCATCGAGGTATTTGACATCAATCACCAGATCGTCGGGCTTGAGCAGCACCTGGCTGGTGAAGGTCTCACGGATCTTCTTGTAGCCGACCGTCATGTCGGCAATCAGCAAGGTCTTGGCGTCACGCTGCTTGCGCGAGCGGACAGACAGCGCCTCGCACAGCGGCAGGAACTCGGGATAGCGCTCGACATCAGCGACCAGATCAAACATCTGGCGCGGGGAATGGGGAACGGGGCGGGTTGTTTCGTAGGTTGGCATGATATCAGTTTTTGGACCCAACCGCCGCCATTTTGGCGTCCCGGTTGGCCTTGAGCCTAGCGAAATCATCGCCGGCATGGTGCGACGAGCGGGTCAGCGGGCTTGAGGAGACCATCAGGAAGCCCTTGGTGTAGGCGATCTGCTCATAGCTTTTGAACTCGTCGGGTGTGACGAAGCTCATCACCTCGTGGTGCTTGCGGGTCGGCTGCAGATACTGCCCGATGGTCATGAAGTCGACGTCGGCGGAGCGCAGATCATCCATCAGCTGCAGCACTTCGTTGCGCTCCTCTCCCAGGCCCACCATGATGCCGGACTTGGTGAACATGGTCGGGTCGAGTTCCTTGACACGCTGCAACAGCCTGAGCGAGTGGAAATAGCGCGCGCCGGGACGGACGGTGAGATAGTTGCCGGGCACGGTTTCCAGATTATGGTTGAAGACGTCGGGCTTGGCAGCAACGACGCGCTCAAGCGCACCGGGCTTGCGCAGGAAATCCGGCGTCAGGATTTCGATGGTGGTTCCGGGTGAGGTTGCGCGGATTGCCAGGATCACCTGTTCGAAATGCTCCGCACCACCATCGTCGAGATCATCGCGGTCGACCGAGGTGATGACCACATGGTTGAGACCCATTTCCTTGACAGCGCGGGCGACATTCTCCGGCTCATTGGGATCAAGCGCATTTGGCATGCCGGTGATGACATTGCAGAAGGCGCAGGCACGGGTGCAGATCTCACCCATGATCATGAAGGTGGCGTGCTTCTTGTCCCAGCACTCGCCGATATTGGGGCAACCGGCCTCCTCGCAGACGGTGACCAGCTTGTTGGCTTTCACGATCGCGCGGGTTTCCTGATAGCCCTTCGATGTGGGCGCCTTGACCCGGATCCATTCCGGCTTGCGCTTGACTTCGGTATCAGGCCGTTTCTGCTTTTCCGGATGACGGACGCGCTTCGCCTCAGCCTTTTGAGGCTGAGGTGCGATTGTGTCGAGGATCGTGACCATCTCAAAGGTCCCCTTCTGGTTTGCCGCCTCTCGTCAGCCGCGCTTTGAGCGACCGAACAGCCAAAGGATCAGGATTGCGCCAACAATGGCAACGACCAGATTTCCGGCGAATCCGTAGTAGTTTATGTTCAGCACGCCTGCCAGTGCTCCACCGACAAACGATCCCGCGATACCGACCAGCATGTTGGTCAACAGACCGTGGTCGCGCTTCATGGCCCGTTCGGCGACGTAACCTGCAATGATGCCAATCAGCAATAGACCGAAGAAACCGACACCGGGCATTGCCATAAATCCCATCTGCGGATCCATCTTCAACTCCGGTCGTTGTTCGCTGCTGAACGCATGGTGCGCATGATCAACACCAAGATAAGGCCGAGCATCAGGCCCATCAATGCGAAGATCGCCGCAACCGCAAGAATTCCGGCCAATCCCTCGAGCCGGATCGCGCCAAGTTCAACTGCGCCGCGGCCTAAAAGTGCGGCCCAACCGCCAAGAGCGCCGATTACTGCGCCGCCCAGCACCGAGACAAGAACCACGCGCGGGACAATTGAGATCACGCGTTCAAGGCCCGTCCATAGGCATCAAGAACGCTTTCCTTCAGCGTTTCCGAAATGGTCGGATGCGGGAAAATCGTCTGCATCAGGTCTTCCTCGGTGGTCTCGAGGTTCATGGCGACGACAAAACCCTGGATCAGTTCGGTGACTTCCGCGCCCACCAGATGCGCGCCCAGCAGCTCGCCGGTCTTCTTGTCGAAGATGGTCTTGACCATGCCCTGATCTTCACCAAGCGCAATCGCCTTGCCGTTGGCGACGAACGGGAAACGGCCAACGCGGATGTCGCGGCCCTGCTCCTTGGCCTTGGCTTCGGTCAGGCCGACGGAGGCAACCTGCGGATTGCAGTAGGTGCAGCCCGGGATTTTCAGCTTATCCATCGGATGGACATTGGGCAGGCCGGCAATCTTCTCGACGCAGATGACGGCTTCATGCTCGGCCTTGTGGGCCAGCATCGGCGGGCCAGCAACATCACCGATGGCGTAGATCCCCGGCACGTTGGTCTTGCCGTAGCCATCAATAACGATGCAGCCGCGATCGGTTTTCACGCCGAGGGCTTCAAGACCAAGGTTCTCGATGTTGCCCTGCACCCCGACCGCGGAAATCATCCGGTCCGCATTGATCTTCTCGACCTTGCCATCCTTCAGTTCGACATGGGCAGTGATCGAATCGGCACCCTTCTCAACCTTGGCAACCTTGGCCTCGAGCAGGATCTTCATACCCTGCTTGTCGAACTGCTTCTTGGCGAAGGCCGAGATCTCGGCATCCTCGACCGGCATCACGGTTTTCATGACCTCGACCACGGTCACATCGACACCCATGGTGCGGTAGAACGAGGCGAACTCGATGCCAATGGCGCCTGAGCCCATGACCAGCAGCGATTTCGGCATTTTTTCAGGCTTCATTGCCTCGAAATAGGTCCAGATCAGCTTGCCATCAGGTTCAATGCCCGGTAACGCGCGGGGCCGGGCTCCAGTTGCGACGATGATGTGCTTGGCGGTGTAGGTGCCCTCGCCCAGCGTGTTCTTGGGCATTGGTGCCTGCGGCTCAACAATCTTCTTGGTGATCTTGCCGACAACGATTTCGCCGGGCTTGGTCAGCTTCGCCTCGCCCCAGATCACGTCAATCTTGTTCTTCTTCATCAGGAAGCCGACGCCGCCATTCATCCGCTCGGCGATGCCGCGGGAGCGCTTGACGATGGCTTCAAGATCCGGCGTTACCGTGCCTTCGAGTTTGAGGCCATAATTCTTGGCGTGCTCGGAGAGGTGAAGCACCTCGGCGGAGCGCAACAGCGCCTTGGTCGGGATGCAGCCCCAGTTGGAACAGATTCCGGCCAGGTGTTCACGTTCCACCACAGCGGTTTTCAGGCCAAGCTGGGCGGCGCGAATGGCTGCAATGTAGCCGCCAGGGCCCGAGCCGATGATGATCACGTCGTAATTATTGGCCATGGAACAATCTCCTCATTGGACGGATGTCTGGGCGCCGCGGGACTGCAGTGCCGGGCGCGTCAGAAGCACCCATTGCGCGGCGGCGTGGTTCTTGGAAAAGGCAACGTAAGCCGCGCGCCTCTGCTCCTCAAAGCCGAGGCTTTGATAGAGCGAGAGCGCGCGGGTGTTGGTGTCATGGGTGATGATCGAGGACGGTCCGGTTGCGCGGGAGAGTTCAGCCTCGACGAGCGCCCGGCCGATGCCCTGGCCACGGAATCGGGTGTAGACTGCCACGCTGTCAATCAACCGGGTGCCGATCGCCTTGGCCTTGAGCGCCTCAAGCGGGTCCAGCACCGGATCGGACAGGTCCTGATCGCCGGGACCGCCGGTGAGCTCAAACGAGAGCGACATGCCCGCAATCCCGTCTTCGGTCTCTGCTATCAGCACATTTTTCCAGGAGAAAGGCCCGTCGATGAAGGCGTAGCCATCGCGGCCGAATTCCAAAGGCCGGTCATATCTTCCGTCACGCACACCCACTTCCAGCACATGCGACGCCAATCCCGATGACGCAATGTCATCAAGAATAACGATGTCGGCGCTGTCAGCTCGTGTTGCTGGACGGATATTCAAGGCCTGCTCCTGTCATGTCCGGCGTTTCAGGCCGGTTTAACGGGAGCAGGCCGGAAGCGGTTTATCCCGCCAGCATCCCGTAGATTTCGTCCTTGAGCTTCAGGCGCTGCTTGCGCATTGATTCCATGTTGAAATCATCTGTCGGCTCGATATTGGTCTCGGCGCGGTGAACGGCCCGGTTGATGTCGTGATAGGCATCGAAGAGTTTGGCGAAATGGGCATCGCTTGTTTTCATCTCGTGCATTTTCGCGACGTGCTCGGGGAATTCCTCCGCAAGTTCGTGGGGCGTGTGCGACATCAATCATCTCCTCATGGGGTTCCAAGATGATTGCATTCTAGCTGCCCGGCCTATCTGTCCTCCTTGACCCTGATCAATCGCCCAGCCGTATAATTCGTTACTTCGCAAAGGATTGGCGTCACCACCCTCGCGCTCATTGTCACTGCCCCAGCAACAGCCTGGCAACCGGTGCAAGACCGCGGCCGAGGGTGCGGGTGTTCTGCGCATCGAGATGGACGCCATCGATGGCTGTGCATTGCGCCACCGAGCCGGCATCGAAGAACCCTGCCCCCATTTCATCGGCCAGATCAGCGTAGAACGAAGCAAGCATCGCCGATTCGCGCACACCGCCCTCGAACATTGCGGCGAAATCCGGATCCGCGGTTTCCACCAGCGGCGGCGGCGACACCACCAGCACCTGTGGTGGTTCCTGTTCCACGGGCCAGGCGTGGAAACGCACCAGATCGATCAGGCGCTTCATACCCTTTGAGGCGGCATGCGCTGAGCCATGTATCAACGGCTTCATGTCGTTCGAGCCGAGCATGAGGATCACCAGATCGAGCGGCGCATGAGCATGCAGCGCGGTCGGCAGCATGCGCGCGCCATTGCGGTCGCAATCCCCCGTCATGTCGTCAAACGCCGTGGTCCGTCCATTGAGCCCGTCGGCCACCACATGCACACCTTCGCCAAGGGTGGCAGCCAAGGAAGACGGCCAGCGATCCTCTAGAGCATGACGGGAACGGCTTTCCGCGTCATAGCCCCAAGTTAGCGAGTCACCGAAACACAGAACGGTTTTCATCACCGTCGCTCCCGGATCAGACCAGCATCCCCATCGGGCTTTCGATGTAGCCCTTGAAGGCCGCGAGAAGTTCCGCACCCAGTGCGCCATCGACGGCACGGTGATCGGTCGACAGGGTCACGCTCATCACAGTGGCAATCGCCAGTTCGCCATTCTTGACGACGGGTCGCTGTTCGCCAGCGCCGACGGCCAGAATGGTTGCATGCGGCGGATTGACGACGGCGGCGAAGTCCTTGACGCCCATCATGCCCATGTTGGAGACCGCAGTGGTGCCGCCCTGGTATTCCTCGGGCTTGAGCTTGCGCTCCTTGGCGCGCTTGCCCAGATCCTTCATTTCGTTGGAAATGGCGGACAGCGTTTTCTCTTCAGCCGCGCGGATGATCGGGGTGATCAGGCCACCAGGGATCGAAACCGCCACGCCGACATCGGAATGCTTGTGCATCACCATGTTCTCATCGGTCCAGGAAACATTGGCATCGGGCACATCGCGCAGGGCCAGGGCCAATGCCTTGATCACCATGTCGTTGACCGAGACCTTGTAGAGCGGCTTGTCATCCTTGACCGGCGCGGATTTGTTGATCTGCGCCCGGAGCGCCAGCAGTGCATCGAGCTCGCAATCCACGGTGACGTAGAAATGCGGGATGGTCTGCTTGGACTCCTGCAGGCGGCGGGCAATGGTCTTGCGCATGCCGTCATGCTTGACCAGCTCGTAGGAGCCCTCGGCGAAGTTCTTGAGCACCGCATCGTCCGACATGCCCTTGGGGGCTGCGGCAGGTGCAGCGGCAGAGCCCGGAGAAGCGGCAGCCGTGCCCTTGCCGGTTCCTCCGGCAATTGCTGCCTCTACGTCCTTCTTGACCACGCGGCCATGGGGACCGCTGCCCGAAATCAAAGCCACGTCGACGCCGGCATCCTTTGCAATGCGGCGCGCCAGTGGGGATGAGAAGGTGCGTTCACCCGATGGAGCTGCTGGTGCCGGTGAAGCCGCAGGCGCCGTGGGGGCTGCAACGGGTGCAGCTTCCGCCTTGGGAGCGGGAGCCTCGGCCGGCGTTGCTGCCGCAGCAGGCGCCGGAGCCTCGCCACCACCCTTGGCAGCATCCTCGACGCTTTCGCCCTCACCTGCCAAAATCGCGATCAGGGCATTGACCTTGACACCTTCGGTGCCGGCATCAACCACGATCTTGGCAACCGTGCCTTCATCGACGGCCTCGACTTCCATGGTCGCCTTGTCGGTTTCGATTTCGGCAATCACGTCGCCGGGGCCAATTTTGTCACCTTCCTTGACCAGCCATTTGGCGAGGTTGCCCTCCTCCATGGTGGGCGAAAGAGCAGGCATTGTGATGTTGATAGGCATCTTTCAGTCCTCCCCTTACGAAGTGTAGGTGACAGCTTTGACCGCGTCGACAATTTCCCCGACATTCGGCAACGCCAGCTTCTCCAGATTTGCCGCGTAGGGCATCGGGACATCCTTGCCCGCGATGGTGATGATCGGCGCGTCAAGATAATCGAACGCCTGCTGCTGCACCCGCGTCGCAATCTCGGTGCCGACGGAGGACTGCGGGAAGCCTTCCTCGACGGTGACCAGGCGGCCGGTCTTCTTCACACTTTCGATCACCGTCGGCAGATCCATCGGGCGGATGGTGCGCAGATCGATCAGTTCGACATCGATGCCGAGCTTGGAGAGTTCTTCGACGGCCTTGACCGCGTAGCTCATGCCGATGCCGAACGAAACGATGGTGACATCCTTGCCTTCTTTGTGGATGCGCGCCTTGCCGATTGGCAAAACGAAATCATCGAGCTTTGGCACATCGAAGGTCTGGCCATAGAGAATTTCATTCTCCAGGAAGATCACCGGGTTGGGATCGCGGATCGCAGCCTTGAGCAGCCCCTTGGCGTCAGCCGCCGTATAGGGCATCACAACCTTGAGGCCTGGAACATGGCTGTACCAAGCGGCATAACACTGCGAGTGCTGCGCACCGACGCGGGCGGCAGCACCGTTGGGGCCGCGGAAGACGATTGGCGCACCCATCTGGCCGCCGGACATGTAAAGCGTCTTGGCGGCAGAGTTGATGATGTGGTCAATCGCCTGCATGGCGAAGTTGAAGGTCATGAACTCGACGATCGGGCGAAGACCGGCCATCGCCGCTCCGACACCGATGCCGGCAAAGCCATGCTCGGTGATCGGCGTATCGACGACGCGCCTGGAGCCGAATTCGGCGAGCAGGCCCTGAGTGATCTTGTAGGCACCCTGATACTCCGCCACTTCCTCGCCCATGATGTAGACGTCTTCGCTGGCGCGCATTTCCTCGGCCATCGCATCGCGCAGCGCTTCACGCACCGTGGTGGGAACCATTTCGGTGCCTTCGGGGATTGCGGGATCGCTAGCTTCGACGTTGCTGACCGGAGCGGCAGGTACAGATGCTGACGCGGCTGGTTCTGCAGCCGGTGCTTCGGAGGCTGGTGCAGGTGCAGGCTCGGCAGCTTTCGCTGACCCGATGTCGGAGGCGCTTTCACCATCTTCCAGCAGCACTGCTATGACGGCATTGACCTTGACGTTCTCGGTGCCACCGGGGACCATGATCTTGCCGACCACGCCCTCGTCAACAGCCTCGACTTCCATCGTTGCCTTGTCGGTTTCAATTTCGGCGATTACATCGCCCGAAACGACCTTGTCGCCTTCATTCTTGAGCCATTTCGACAGCGTGCCCTCTTCCATGGTCGGGGAAAGCGCAGGCATAAGGATATCAATCGGCATGGTTTTCCCTCCCCTTACAGCAGAATGTCGGTGTAGAGCTCGGATGCATCCGGCTCCGGATCGGCCTGTGCAAAATCGGCCGAGTCCGCCACCACATCGCGGATCTTCTTGTCTATCGCCTTGAGATCGTCTTCGCTTGCATATTTCATCTCAAGAATACGGGCCTTGACCTGCTCGATCGGATCATGCTCGGCACGCATCTTCTGAACTTCGTCCTTGGAGCGGTATTTCGCCGGATCCGACATCGAATGACCGCGATAGCGATAGGTCAGCATTTCGAGAATGATCGGCCCCTTGCCCGCCCGGCAATGGGCAACCGCCTCTTCACCGGCGGCATGCACCGCACGAACATCCATCCCGTCAACCTGATAGCCAGGGATGCCAAACGAATTCCCGCGCAAGGAGAAATTGGACTGGGCGGACGAGCGCTCCGTCGAGGTGCCCATGGCGTACCGGTTGTTCTCGACGATGTAGACCACCGGCAGCTTCCACAGCGCTGCCATGTTGAAGCTCTCGTAGACCTGGCCCTGGTTGGCCGCGCCGTCGCCGAAATAGGTCAGCGACACATTGTCATTGCCCCGGTAGCGGTTGGCAAATGCCAGACCGGTGCCGAGCGACACCTGACCGCCAACAATGCCGTGGCCGCCGTAGAAATTCTTTTCCTTGGAGAACATGTGCATGGAGCCACCCTTGCCGCGGGAATAGCCTCCGCGGCGACCGGTCAGCTCGGCCATCACGCCGCGCGCTTCCATGCCAGTGGCAAGCATGTGACCATGGTCACGGTAGCCGGTGATCACCTGGTCACCATCCTTGAGCGACATCTGCATGCCGACGACAACGGCTTCCTGCCCTATATAAAGGTGACAGAAGCCGCCGATGAAGCCCATGCCGTAGAGTTGGCCGGCCTTCTCTTCGAAGCGCCTGATCATGAGCATCTCACGATAGGCCTCAAGCTCGGCATTCTTGTCGAATTCAGTGATTCCGCCGTTCAGCCCGCTTTTCGCGGCCTGCTTCTTGCGGGGGGCTGCAGTTGCAGTTTTCCGTGGAGCCATGTCATCCTCCCAGTGGTCATGTTAATTGACCATAGGGAAATTCAGACCTGTCAGCAAGCGCATTAATGCATAGCTGACATGATGTGTAGTCGTATGTTTTTATTGATTATTCTGAACATTAACTTAAATTGGGTTAATCTCCAAAATCAATTGAAATACACAATCTCGTCTTCGCGGGCGACGTTGAGCATCAGTCGCGCACGTTCATCAAGCATGTCCGCCTCGACAACGCCATCGCTCAGCAATTGCACACGAGCCTCAAGATGTTGCCTGCGTTCGGTGAGTTTAGCAAGCCGCTCGGTCAATTCGATACGCCGCTGCTCAAGCACCGCCGTGGCATTGAGGCCAAAGTCCCCATGCCAGGAATGAAACCCGAAATAGACAAAGCAGCCGATGGAGAGGACCGGAATGACCCAGAGTCCCCATGATTGGTGCCGCCGAAACTGTGTTCGCATTCAAAAACGCCTTACCCGTGCGATGCCTTGAACCTGCCATCACATACTTAAGAATGGGTTAGCTTCCGGCGCTGTTTCTGACATCCAGCGATCGCCGCGGCAAGGAACAGCCCTGTCACTCGGCCAGGCGGCATTCACATACAAAAATGCCCGCGTGATTCCGCGGGCACTTTATGGATCGACGCAAGCAACGGACAAACGAGGCGCAGCCGGTACGCCTCAAGCCGAATGACCTTGATCAGCTGCGAAGCACCGAAGTGCCGGCATAGAAGCCTTCCACACCCAACTCTTCCTCGATGCGGATCAGCTGGTTGTATTTGGCCAGCCTGTCGGAGCGGGAGAGTGAACCGGTCTTGATCTGCCCGCAATTGGTGGCAACGGCGAGATCGGCGATGGTCGAATCCTCGGTCTCGCCGGACCGGTGGCTCATCACGGCAGTGTAGCGCGCCTTTTGCGCGGTCTCGACCGCTTCAAGTGTTTCGGTCAGCGTCCCGATCTGGTTGACCTTGACCAGGATGGAGTTGGCGACACCCATCTTGATGCCGTCGCGCAGCCGCGCGGTGTTGGTGACAAACAGATCGTCACCGACCAGCTGGCATTTGTCGCCAATCATCTCGGTGAGGACCTTCCAGCCGTCCCAGTCATCTTCCGCCATGCCGTCTTCAATGGAAATGATCGGGTACTTGGCGACCAACTCGGCATAATAGGCGGCCATCTCGGCGCTTTCGAGAACACGCCCCTCGCCCGCAAGATCGTACTTTCCATCCTTGAAGAACTCGGTTGAAGCCGGATCGAGCGCCAGATGGATGTCTTCACCCGGGCGGTAACCAGCCTTTTCGATCGACTTCATGATGAAATCGAGCGCTTCGGGCGCGCTCTTCAGATCCGGAGCGAAACCGCCTTCATCGCCAACATTGGTGTTGTGACCGCCGGCTGCGAGTTCCTTCTTCAGGGTGTGGAAGATTTCCGAACCGATGCGCACGGCATCTGCGAAGCTGGCCGCGCCGACCGGCATGATCATGAATTCCTGAAAGTCGATCGGATTGTCGGCATGCGAGCCGCCATTGATGATGTTCATCATCGGCACCGGCAACAGCCGCGCATTGGCGCCGCCGACATAACGGTAGAGTGGCAGCCCGCTCGATTGCGCAGCCGCACGGGCCGCCGCCAGCGAGACGCCCAGAATGGCGTTGGCGCCAAGCGTGCCCTTGTTGGCAGAGCCATCGAGCGCAATCATCGCCTTGTCGAGCGCAATCTGGCCTTCTGCATCCATGCCGCAGATGTTGTCACGCAGTGTGCCGTTGACCGCAGCCACCGCCCGTTGAACGCCCTTGCCGAGATAGCGGCTTCCGCCATCGCGCAACTCAACCGCCTCATGCGCACCGGTGGATGCGCCCGATGGCACCATTGCGCGGCCCATGGACCCATCCTCGAGGTGGACATCAACTTCCACTGTCGGGTTTCCGCGGCTGTCGAGCACTTCCCGTCCGGCAATATCGATAATGGCGGTCATGGCATGGTTCCTTGTCTATACTGGGATCGGTTCGCCGGTCAGGCGTCGCGCCGTCTTACCGCAACGCTGTGAAAAATCAATCGCAGCCCGTACGGGCATGATACCCGCCTGATTCCCCGGCGTCACGGTTCAAACAAATCCGGCCCACAACCAGGCCTGCGCAACATCCGGTTCGCCCATTCTCTAAGTTTAACAATTTTTTGCTAATTCCGAAAAATTTATTTATTGCAGCCCGGATTGTTAACCACTTCAAATCGGTCGGCTTTTTGGGCAAAAAAACGCCTCCCGCTCCGGATACGGAGCCAATTTATTCAATTTCATAGAATTATTTGCATGGATTTTGGAAATCCGGTGCATTCGTACCCAAAACTTCAGACCTCGCACATAGATTCTGGGTGCATCCTATTAAGACCTGATTCAGCATTTGTTAACGGCACCAATCGAAACTGATTGCGGAGTTGAAATGATCTCGTAGAGGGCGGACAGACGCACATGCTTCAAGAGCTCTGATGCACGGTCGTTTCCTTCAACGGTTAAAGAACGGGACAGTGAAATGAAGATGAATATCAGTCGCAGCCTTTTGGCATTTGGAATTATTGTATCAGTCGGTATTGCTGGGTCGATTATTTTGAAGAAATACGCCTTCGACAAATTGAAGGTAAATGGCCCAGTCTACCAGGAAATTGTCTACGGCAAGGACTTGATTGCCGATATTCTCCCGCCGCCGCTCTACATCGTTGAATCCTACATGCTGGCGAACGAGATAAACTCACACCCGACCATTGAAGAAGCCAACACCTCCAGGATCGCTTATCTAGAAGGCCTTTATGAGGAGCGGCGTACATTCTGGCTCGATTCAACACTGGATCCAACTCTCAACGCCAAGCTTCAGGATGATGTGCTGGTCAAGGGTGACGCTTACTGGAAAGTCATGAAGGAGCAGTACCTCCCTGCCCTCGAAGCCGGCGACTCTACGGCTGCCATAGTCGCACTTGGGGAACTCTACACCACATTCCATAAGCATGATGAGGCGGTCAATGAACTCGTTGCCATGGCGACCACCTATCTTGAGCGCGCCGAGGCCAATGCGCAGTCAGCCGACGCGTTCTTTTCAACCATCACTCTGACTGCAAGCGCCCTTTCACTCCTTGCCTTTATTGGGGGCCTGTTCGTAATTCGCCGCCGCGCCATTCTGCCGCTGAATTCGATGAAGGATTACATGGGCAAACTCTCAACGGGGGATTACTCCGAAGACGTTCCCTATGCTGAGCGCAAGGACGAGATTGGCGAGATGGCCAAGTCGGTCGCTTTCTTCCGGCAGTCAGCGATGGACCGCAAAGCTTCGCGGCTGCAGTCCGAGCAACAGCAGGCGGACACCCTTCGCCAGGAGCAGGAAGCTGCGGAGCGCCAGGCTGCCGACGACGCCGAACGGGTCCGCGTCATCGATGCCCTGACCGCTGGTCTGGAAAACCTTTCCGCTGGAAACCTGACCTACCGCATCGGCGAAGCTTTCGCTCCGGACTACGAGAAGCTGCGCACCGAGTTCAATGCTTCCGTTGAGAAGCTCAACGTGACCATGCAGGAAATTGCAGCCACCACCGAAGCGGTTCGCATGTCTTCATCGGAAATCGGCAGCTCGGCAGACGATCTGTCCAAGCGCACCGAGCAGCAGGCTGCGTCACTTGAAGAGACCGCCGCGGCTCTCGACCAGATCACTGCCACAGTCAAGAGCTCCGAGCAGCGCGCCGACGAGGCAAGCAATATGGTTGGCGCCACGAAGGCTGGCACCGAAAAATCGGCTACGGTGGTTCAGAACGCGATCTCTGCCATGGAGAAGATCGAAGAATCCTCGGGCCGCATCAGTCAGATCATCTCGGTGATCGACGACATCGCCTTCCAGACCAACCTTCTGGCACTCAATGCCGGGGTCGAAGCAGCACGTGCCGGTGAAGCCGGTCGCGGCTTTGCCGTGGTTGCTCAGGAAGTGCGCGAACTGGCAGGCCGGTCCGCAAACGCTGCCAAGGAAATCAAGACGCTGATCGAGACCTCCTCGACCCAGGTCGGTGCTGGCGTTTCGCTGGTCAACGAAACCGGCGTAGCTTTGAGCGAAATCGAGAGCCAGGTGATCAAGATCAACGATCACATCCGCTCGATCGTGACCGGCGCACGTGAGCAGTCGACCGCTCTGAGCGAGATCAACTCGGCCATCAACCAGATGGACCAGGTAACCCAGCAGAACGCCGCAATGGTCGAAGAAACCAATGCGGCCACGCAGGGCCTCTCGGGCGAAGCTGTGAAGCTCGAAAGCCTTGTACGTCGCTTCCATACTGGCGGCTCCGCCTCCGCGCCTGCCGCAGCCTCCTCAACGTCGAAGCCTGCGATGTCTCCGGCACGGGCGCTGGGCGCCAAGGTCGCATCCGCATTCGGCGTGCGTGGCGGTGGCGGCGCTGCAGCGGCCAAGCAGGAAGAGCAGTGGGACGAATTCTGATCGCATCCCAAACTCGCTGAAACCCAAAACCGTCGGCTGTTTCCAAGCCGGCGGTTTTTTAGTGTGTGGAAGCGGCGCTGGCCACACCCGACCGGGTCAGTAACGCCGCTGCACATGACAGGCAATGAAGAACCTGAACGCCCTCCATGCAGGCAGGAACAGCCCCTTGCCCAACCCGGATTAACCGCGGGCACAAGCGCCGAGCAGCCATGTCAGAGGCTGCGCGAGGGATGCCTGTTAACGTTTCGACAAGCACGGAGGCCTAAACAAAACCATCAGGGAATGTCTGTTTTAAACAACGCATAAAGCCCAAGTATATTTCATATCGGCTCATAGGAGAGGCAAAATTGCCTATAACTGACATCAAACTCCGCCGCGCAGTGCCTTTTGCGATCGCGGCCCTCATCGTCACCAACGTCTGTGCAATTGGTTATGCAAACTACCAGATCAACAACCTTGCAAGGAGCAACCAGCAACTGGTTGCGGACACACGCGACAGCGGTTCGCTGATCACTGAACTTTCAGTGCTGGCGAAAGGCATTGAACTGGACATCGTCTCCACCCAGGAGGCCTTGACCGATGTATCGGCTACACGCGGGCTGGACGGGCTGGATGACGGTTTTGCGCTCGCAGATGAAGCTGCCGCCGCCCTGACTGAAAAAGCAAACCGTGTTCTGGCGATCAGCGACAGCCTTGGCGAAACAGAACTGCGCGATGCGATCAATACGCTAACCACCAAGTTCTCGGTGTTCCGCCAATCGGGTATCGAGATGGCTCAGACCTACGTTGCGGGCGGCCCGGCCGAAGGCAACAAGCTCATGGCCTCGTTCGATCAGGTGGCTGACGACCTGCAGCAGGAAATCGAATCTTCAGGAGCAGAAATCGAGGCTGTCCAGGCACGGATCAACTCCAAGACGGATGGTCAGATCGCCGAAAATGTGGCGACCGCAAAAACGGCTTCACTGGTCGGCATTGGATTTGGCGCGATTGCGCTTATCCTCGGCTTCACCTTGATGATCTACATCTCGCGGCTTGTGATCAGGCCTCTTGTCGGGATGAAGGAATATATGGGGCTGCTGGCCACCGGAGACTACTCCAACACTGTTCCCCATGCCGAACGCAAGGACGAGATCGGGGATATGGCGCAATCGGTGGCCCATTTCCGTCAGGCCGCAATGGACCGCAAGGCAGCGCGCAGCCAGTCTGAAAAGCAGCAGGCCGAAGCGCTGCGTCTTGAGAAAGAGGCAGCAGAGCGTCAGGCCAAGGAAGATGCAGAGCGGGTTCGCGTGATCGATGCCCTGACAGCCGGTCTGGAAAATCTCTCGGCCGGCAACCTGTCCTACCGGATTGTCCAAGCCTTCTCCCCCGATTACGAAAAGCTGCGCATAGAATTCAACAGTTCGGTCGAAAAACTCAACGAGACCATTCAGGAGATTGCAATCACCACGGATGCGGTGCGGATGTCATCTACGGAAATTGGCAACTCAGCCGACGATCTGTCCAAGCGCACAGAACAGCAGGCAGCCTCGCTTGAGGAAACCGCGGCCGCACTCGATGAAATCACCTCCACGGTGAAGAGTTCTTCCGCGCGCGCTGAAGAAGCAAGCGAGATGGTCGGCGCAACCAAGGCCGGGACGGAGAAATCGGCCCAGGTGGTCCAGAATGCGATCTCGGCTATGGGCAAGATTGAGGAGTCTTCCGGCAAAATCAGCCAGATCATCTCAGTTATCGACGACATCGCCTTCCAGACCAACCTGCTGGCGCTCAATGCCGGTGTTGAGGCTGCACGTGCCGGGGAAGCCGGCCGAGGCTTTGCCGTGGTTGCTCAGGAAGTGCGCGAGCTGGCAGGTCGTTCCGCCAGCGCGGCCAAGGAGATCAAGACACTGATCGAAACATCGTCGTCCCAGGTCAATGCGGGCGTCGCACTGGTCAATGAAACCGGCACGGCTCTTGGCGAAATCGAGAGCCAGGTGATCAAGGTCAACGATCATATCCGTTCGATCGTGACCGGTGCGCGCGAGCAATCCACCGCTCTTGCCGAGATCAATGCGGCGATCAACCAGATGGACCTGGTCACCCAGCAGAACGCCGCAATGGTGGAAGAGACCAATGCAGCCACGCAAGGCCTCTCGGGCGAAGCCGTCAAGCTCGAAAGCCTGGTACGTCGCTTCCAGACTGGCGGCGCCGCCCAGCACAGCACCGGTTCGACCCGGGCTCCATCCCGGCCTCCGGTACGCGGAAACGCACCTGCTCCAGCTTCGGCAAATACGCGACCGGCAGCTTCACCCGCGAGAGCCCTCGGCGCCAAAATTGCCTCGGCATTTGGCGTTGGAACTTCCGTGAACACGCAAGAAGAACAATGGGACGAGTTCTGATCTCAGGATCATCTTTCCGAAATCACAAAGCCGCCGGCTGCAGTACAGCCGGCGGCTTTTCATTTTCCGACAGGATACACGGTCTGAAATCGCGTTTCAGGCAACGCCACGTTTGGCAACCGCATCAAACGCCATCAGCGTTTCCAGCAATCTTGGCAGATCCTTGAGCGGGATCATGTTGGGGCCATCGGAGGATGTGGAATTGTCCGGATCCTGATGGGTTTCGATGAAGACTCCGGCAATGCCAACTGCGACGGCGGCGCGCGAGAGTGTCTCGACAAAGCGGCGTTCACCGCCCGAGGTGGTTCCCTGTCCGCCCGGCTGCTGAACCGAATGGGTGGCGTCAAAGATCACTGGCGCGCCCATATCCGCCATGATCGGCAATGCCCGCATGTCGGAGACAAGCGTGTTGTAGCCGAAGGAGGCGCCACGCTCGGTCAGCAGCACATTGGAATTGCCCGAGCCGGTGATCTTGCCCAGCACATTCTTCATGTCCCAAGGGGCAAGAAACTGGCCTTTCTTGACATTGATGATATTGCCGGTCTTCGCAGCCGCCACCAGCAGATCTGTCTGGCGGCACAGGAATGCCGGGATTTGCAGCACATCGACATGCGGGGCTACGATGGCACAGTGCTCCTCGGTGTGGATGTCCGTGAGCACCGGAAGGCCGAGTTGCTGGCGCAAATCATCAAACACCGGCATAGCGGCATCCAGTCCGGCGCCGCGGGTGCTTGAAAGCGACGTGCGGTTGGCCTTGTCGTAGCTCGACTTGTAGACCAGCCCGATGCCCAATCCCGCGCACAATTCCTTCAAGGCACCGGCCATGTCGAAGGCGTGGTCGCGGGATTCAAATTGGCAGGGCCCCGCGATCAGCGTTAGCGGCTTGGTGTTGTCGAAAACCGCTTCACCGACAGTTACGGTTGAATTGGCTGCACTCATCGGATTTCCTCAAAACAATAGATCGCGCCCTGCCCGGGTGCTTTATCAACAATCAGACGAGAGCCCACCTCGCGGGCGGTAACTCCGTTCTCCTGGAACAGCTCGGCCAGCGCAACCATATCATGCACCTTGAATGCAAGGGCCCGGCCAAGAAGGCCACGTTCGCGGCTTGTGTCGACCAGACCGAGAAAGGCTTCGAGTCCGGCACGGTTGAGCACCGTGACTGCCGCGCCATCAAGCTCGATGGTCATGCCGAAGGAGTTGGCGTCAACCTCACGGTTGTCGCAGAATTCCTGGATGAAATATTGAAAGTCGGTTGGGTTGGGTTCGGACAGAAACACTTCCGAAATGCCGGCAACGCCATTCGCATGGGCGGTCAAGGCCGAGCGGTCGGCAGCGGGCACATTGATGCGCTCAACGGCGAAACCGAAGAAATCGGGCGTACGCAAATCGGCCGCAAAGGCGAGCTTGAAGCTTGCCGTTTGCTCCGAGCCATCAGGAAACGTCATCGGCCGCGAAAAGCCCAGCAAGTCGCCGGCAGACATGCCCAGCTCCTGGAAACGGGCATGATCACCATCGGCGTCGCTCGATCCGACCACCAATGCGGAGAAACCGGTGTCGCCCATCCGAAAGCGGTGAGCCTGATCGCGGGCGACGAAGACGTTGCCTTCAAGCGCTGCCTGTTCGCAGTCCTCACGCGAGGCCACCGCCAGCGGCTCGAGATAGGTGCCATCGGCAAAGAAGACGCAGGCGTTCTCGGTGCCAAAGGGATGACGCGCATCCGCGGCAACCGTAAAGCCAAGCGCCGTATGACGCGCACGGGTTGTCTCAAGATCCTCAACCGGCAACACCAGATGGTCAAGCGGCCGTGGGGTTCGCGGGGATGTCATATTTTACGCACTCCATTTCGCCTTCCCTTACCAGCATCGCCGATTGCCGCGCAACCACGTGCGTACCGGTCCTACCCTTGCGGGAATCGCCCTCAAACGCTATCAGATATGAGGGGCTGAAAGGGAGTAGACTGTTGACCGGGCTGGTTGCGGGCGCATGGGTGCGCTGCAGATTGTCGATATCCATGGTTGTGGTGGCAGCGTTTGTGTCGGCCTGCGCCTCGTCTGGCGGGTCGATTGATGAAGCCGTCTATTCGGTCGCGCCGACGACTGCCAAGTATGCCGCAATCGTTGTCGATGAGAAATCCGGCAAAATGTTGTATGGTGCCAATGTCAATGAGGCGCGCTATCCAGCATCCCTGACCAAGATGATGACCGTCTATATGTTGTTCGAGGCCATGGATCAGGGCCGCATCAGCCGCGACACACCAATACCGATCAGCCGCAATGCTGCACGCCGCCCACCCTCCAAGCTTGGCCTCAAGGCCGGTCAGTCGATCCCGGTTGATACGGCCATCCGGGTGCTTGTGGTTAAGTCCGCCAATGACGTCGCCACAGCTGTGGGTGAATTTCTTGGCGAAGGCTCAGAGGCTCGATTTGCCGAAATGATGACCGCCAAGGCGCGGACGCTCGGCATGAGCCGTACGACGTTCAAGAATGCGTCAGGCCTGCCTGACTCAGGCCAGGTTTCAACCGCGGCGGACATGGCGCGGCTCTCGATCACACTGAGACGGAAGTTTCCGCAATATTACAGCTATTTCGGACAGACCGAGGTGACTGTTGCTGGTCGCACAATCAAGGGCCACAACAAGGCGCTGAAAATGATACCGGGCGCTGACGGGCTGAAGACGGGCTACACCCGCGCCTCAGGCTTCAATTTGGCGACCTCGGTGCGGCGTCAGGGCAAGTCGGTCGTTGGCGTGGTGATGGGTGAGGACAAAGCAAGCATTCGCGATGCGCGCATGACCCAGCTGATGTCCGCCTATATCAAGCGCGCCAAATAGCTTTCGATACAAGCTTTCTTTCCGATACAGCCGTTCAGCGAACGTTCCGCCTGGGTACGGCGCAGCAATGTGATCAAGGTCCCGTGCAGGAGATACCGACCGGCGGTTCGCCCTCGATCTGCACAAAGCCGATCTGCAACGGCGCGCTGTCGTGCTCACCGCGAAGCAATCTGATGGCCGCGATCCGCTTGGTTGCCTGCAGGTCCATCAGATCAATACGAAAAACCTCGCCATCATCGAAAGACTGGACAACCACCACCTGTTCTCCAGGCAGGTTCGCATCAGTCGTCAGCGTCCTCTCGCCAACCCCGATCAAGACCCTGAGGACATTGGAAACCGGGCCGGCGCCCAGAAGTATGTCGACTTCGGAGTCGGATTTCATGTCAGTGCAGGTGATCGATTGCGTGGCATGCGCCGGTGTTGTGCCCGGCACCGCCAACATGCACGCAGAAATGGCTGCAAGGACTGTGTATCGATATCGCATGATCTGATCCTCCTCGTGTTGCGCGTGCGAGTGGCGGCCGGGGCCAATCCCCATGGCCGAGGCTCGCTGGCGCTCCACACCACGAGTGTCGAGGATACCATGTTTCCCGGTTCCGGCGAAGACGCTTCCCGGCTACGGATCAACCCGGATGGCTTCGCAACGCTACCGGGCTCTGGACGACACCGCGTCTATCTGCCAAAAGCATGCCCGGACGCGACTGCCGTTATTTATAGAACGGGGTCGGGCTGTAGATTGACGTCACGCAGCTGCCGCGAGAACACGCAGGCCGTCCTTTGATTTGTCCATCGGAAAGCCTGCACGGGACCGCAAGACGCGGTACCCTACCCTGCCTGCCGCTGGTTACACCAGCCGCGACTGCTCGAGTGCAGCTTCGATGAAGCTGGCAAACAAAGGATGCGGTTCGAGTGGTCGGGATTTGAGCTCGGGATGGTACTGCACGCCGATAAACCAGGGATGGACATCGACCGGGTACTCGATGGTTTCGGGCAGCAGGCCATCGGGTGAGACGCCGGAGAACACGAGGCCAGCGGCTTCGAGTTGATCCTTGAAGGCGATGTTGACCTCATAGCGGTGTCGGTGGCGTTCGGACACTTGCTCGGAGCCATAGATCTCCGCAATCAGTGACCCGGATTTCAGAGGATGCGGATAGGCACCCAGCCGCATGGTACCGCCCAGATCGCCGTTTTCGGCGCGTTTTTCCAGCTGGTTGCCCTTCAGCCATTCGGTCATGATGCCGACGACATGGGTCCCGCTGCTGCGGTCGAATTCCGAGGAATCGGCGTCACCTATGCCAGCCAGGTTCCGTGCAGCGTCAAGCACTGCCATCTGCATGCCGTAGCAGATACCGAAATAGGGCACCTTGCGTTCACGGGCGAACTGCGCGGCCTTGATCTTGCCTTCCGCGCCGCGCTCGCCAAAGCCACCCGGCACCAGAATACCGTTGACCTTTTCAAGCCAGGGCGACGGGTCTTCCTTCTCAAAGATCTCGCTCTCGATCCACTCAAGCTTGACCTTGACCCGGTTGGCGATGCCGCCGTGATACAGCGCTTCGATCAGCGATTTGTAGGCGTCCTTGAGTCCGGTGTACTTGCCGACGATGGCGATTGTGACCTCGCCCTCAGGGTTGTGGATCCGCTCGGAGACAGTTTCCCAGGCATCCATCCGTGGCTTCGGCGCCGGGTCTATCCCGAAGGCTGCCAGAACTTCCGTGTCGAGCCCTTCCTTGTGATAGGCGATCGGCACATCGTAGATCGACGGCACATCAAGAGCCTGGATAACGGCTGACGGGCGCACATTGCAGAATTGCGAAAGCTTGCGACGCTCCTCGGACGGGATTTCACGGTCAGCACGCACCAGCAGGATGTCGGGTGCGATACCCATCGCCTGAAGTTCCTTGACCGAGTGCTGGGTCGGCTTGGTCTTGAGCTCTCCCGCCGCTGCAATCCACGGCATAAGAGTAAGGTGCACATAAACGGCATTGCCGCGCGGGAGATCATTGCCAAGCTGGCGGATCGCCTCGATGAAGGGCATCGCCTCGATGTCGCCGACGGTGCCGCCGATTTCGCACAGCACGAAATCATAATCCTCATTGCCCTCAAGCACGAAGTTCTTGATCTCATTGGTGACGTGCGGAATCACCTGAACGGTGGCGCCGAGGTAATCGCCGCGCCGTTCCTTGTCGATGATGTCCTTGTAGATCCGGCCCGTTGTGATGTTGTCGGCTTGCACAGCCGAGCGCCCCGTGAAGCGCTCGTAATGCCCCAGATCCAGATCGGTCTCCGCACCATCGTCGGTGACGAACACCTCGCCGTGCTGGGTCGGGCTCATGGTGCCCGGATCAACGTTGAGATAGGGATCAAGTTTGCGCAGCCGCACCCGGTAACCACGGGCCTGCAGCAATGCGCCAAGGGCGGCTGAGGCTATGCCTTTTCCAAGCGAGGAGACCACGCCGCCGGTGATGAATACGTATCGCGCCATGGGATTGGACGGATACCCTCAGTTCGGTGATTCCGCCACCCCAAAAAAACATCGGGCGGATTTTTCGGTGCATAACGCAATCCGGTTCACCACATAACATCGGCCCGCGTCAGATCATATCTGGCGCGGGCCGATGGGTGAAACTTTGTTGCTGTGCTCTAAAGCTTACTGACCAGACGGCACGTCCGACGGTGCAGCAGGTGCTGCCGGAATATCGCCTGCGGCCCCTTCAGCCGGTGCAGCAGGGGTTGGCGCGCCACCGAGCTGGTCGAGCACGCCCGAGCCGGTGCCCTGAGTCGGGACCGAGATCTGGTCGATAATGTCAGTTGGGCTGTCGCCGTAACGGGCGAGAATGCCGAGCGCCAGCGAAGTGACGAAGAAGGCAGCCGCCAGAATTCCGGTGGTGCGGGTGAGCGCATTGGCAGCGCCGCGCGCCGACATGAAGCCGGAGCCGCCGCCGATGCCCAGACCACCGCCTTCAGAGCGCTGAACCAGCACGATGCCGACAAGCGCCAGCACGATCATGAGATGAATGACAATCAATACGGTTTGCATAGGGTTCTTTCCTGCCCGTTACGGGCGCAATCATCGTCGTTTGGCGGCTCTTTACACGAGCATCGCCATCTTTCCAAGTCCCGGCTGACCGTTAGCCTGTTTGCAGTCCGACCAAAACGGATGGCGGATCAACCCAAAAGGCTGCGGCACGCCTTACAGATGGCGAGGAAGTCCGCCGCTTTCAAGCTTGCCCCGCCAATCAACGCGCCATCGACATGAGGCACGGCCAAAAGCTGAACCGCATTGGATGGCTTGACCGAGCCGCCATAAAGAAGCCGCATCTGCTCCCCCTCGCCCGCAAAACGGCTTTTCATCTGATCGCGGATAAAGGCGTGGGCCTCGGTGACATCTGCAACAGTTGGCGTCAGTCCGGTGCCGATGGCCCAGACCGGTTCATAGGCAATAACGGTGTCTTTGGCGGTCGCCCCATCTGGCACGGAGCCCGCAAGCTGGGTATCCAGAACCTTCAGCGTATCGCCGAACTTCCGTTCGGCCTCGGTTTCGCCGATGCAGATGACACGGACCAGCCCGCCGGCCCTTGCGGCTTCTGCCTTGGCCCGGATGGTCGCATCGCTCTCTTCATGCAGGGTACGGCGTTCCGAATGGCCAACCAGCACATAGTCCGCCAAGCAGTCGGCAATCATCTGGGCTGAAATGTCGCCGGTGAACGCGCCGGATTGCTCGGTGTGGCAATCCTGCCCACCAATTGCCAGCGGGGTCTCATCGGCAATTGCAGTCGCCACATACAGAAGCGTAGATGGTGGGCAAATCAGAGCATCGATCTTGTCGGTCAGATCCGGGCCGAGGCCGTCTGCGATTGCCTTGATCTGATCAAGGTTTTCGCGCGTGCCGTTCATTTTCCAGTTGCCTGCCACAAGCGGGCGAATGTCAGGTGTCATCTATTGTCCCCGTTCGGAATTGCCTCAGAGAGTGTTGCACCGGGGCTTAGCAGACCAGGACCGGTTTGCAAACGGACAGGGTAGGTGCCGAAGTGAAAGATACGACAGCATCGGCTGCACCATTTTTGGCGAATCCGCTTCGGATTCCAGGAGGCTCTCCTCACGGTTTCTTAAGCAACAGCTTAACGTTCTTTAAGTTCGTTGATGGCAAGCTGACCGCATGGAAAATCATATGACGGAAAACCCGGCCATCTTGCGGCGATGGGGATTTTGGGCGGTCATGGCAGGAGCCGCCGCCCTGATTCTGGTCTTTGCCCAGATGGTCGGCCCCTCTTTTGAGGCGAAGGCGTCCGTCGGAACACAAATCGGTGAAATTGCCGGAGAGATCAAACGATCGGCCTGGCGGTCTTTCTTTGGATTGCAAAGCGAACCGGCTGCGGCGGGGCCCGTTTCACTATGGGTCTACGTGTCATTCGCGGCACCGATCCTAGGGATTGTCGCGATCGTGCTGTCCCTGGTGTCCGCTGTTTCGCGCGAGAACCGGCGGTTTGTTGCATATGGGACAGCAATGGGCGTTGCCGCGATTGTTTTTCATTTTTTCTGGTGGGTTGCGATTTTGGTCGCTGGTGCTGTACTGCTGGTTGCCATCATCGAAAACATCGGCGACATATTTAGCCTTTCCTGAAAATCACCTGCACATCTGGACCGCACCGCTGCCTTTGCTGCCCAATACAGGTCGTGCTTTCTCGATTGCCATTCAGCGCAATCAAACACGCGCTCTTCAAGCGGCTACAGCGCCTTGGCCAGAGCGAGCGGTGCATCGCACTGCGACGTGGAGCTTGAGGCGGGCTTTGTTTGGCGAGTGACCATGATCCGCGCCCCGGATCAGTTTTTTGATGGCGTCTAATCTATCCCTGCCCTTCATTTCGCCAAAGCTTTCGTCTAAAGGGACTTTGACAGGTTTTGTGGACGTGTTCGAACGCGTGCGAGGCCGCAGATATCTCGATGCAGGAGCTTTGATGCTTGATACATTGCGCAAGGGCGCCAAAAGCTGGGTTGCCCAATTTCTTCTCGTTCTGCTGGTTGCGTCATTTGCGGTCTGGGGCATCTCTGGATCGATTCTGAATGCCGGCGGGACTTCGGTGATTACTGTGGGCGAGACCGAAGTGTCTCCCAATGAATTCCGTCTTGCCTATGACAGGCAGATGGCTGCGGTTGGCCAGCAGCTCGGGACCCGCCTCACCCAGGAACAGGCACGTGCCTTTGGGATTGAAAATCAGGTCTATTCGCAGCTGATCGCCGGTGCCCTGCTTGACGAACAGGCGCGCGAAATGAACCTCGGCCTTTCCGACAGCCGGCTTGCCGCCCTGATTGCCCAGGACGCGGCATTCCACGATTTCAACAGCCGGTTTGATCGCTCGATCTTCCGGCGCGTGTTGAACTCGGTCGGCATGAGTGAGGAAGACTATATCCGCAGCCGTAGCCAGGTGGCTGTGCGGACGCAGATTGTGGAGGCCGTTGCCGAAGGCTTTACCGCACCTGACGCGATGATCGCTGCCCTGGCTCAGTATGAAGCCGAAACCCGTGATGTGAATTACCTGCTTCTCACCAAAGCCAACATCGATCCGGTGCCAGCACCTGGGGATGATCAATTGAATGCCTACTTCGACAGCAACAAGACCCGGTATGCAGCGCCTGAATATCGCAAGTTCACCTACGTGAAACTTGAAAGTGAAGATATCGCCGATCCTGCTGCGATCAGTGAAGAGATGGCGCGGGCGGATTACGAGGCACGCAAGGACCGCTACACCACGGAAGAAACCCGGACCATCGATCAATTGGTGTTTGCCGATCGCGCGGCAGCCGAAGCGGCAGAGGCCGAACTTGCCGCGGGCAAGAGTTTCGACACACTGATCACCGACCAGGGACGGACCGCAGCTGATGTGCGGCTGGGCAGTTTCACCCAGGAAACCGTGCCAGACCAGTCCTTGGCCGATGCCGCTTTCGCGGTCGCTGAAGCGGGCGGCGTCTCTCCGGTAGTTGACGGTCAATTCGGTCCAGTGATCCTCCGGGTCGCCGAGATCACCCCCGAATCCTCCCGAGGTTTCGAAGAGGTGGAAACGGAGATCCGTCAGGAACTGGCGTTGGCTGAGGCCGCACAAATTCTTCTTGACGTCCATGACGCTTATGAGGATGCGCGCGCAGGCGGCATGACCTTGGTGGAGGCTGCAACACAGCAAAAGCTCACACCCGTCACCATCGAAGCTGTCGACCGCAGCGGACAGGCTCCGGACGGCACAGTGCTTTCCGACCTGCCGCAATCCCAACAATTGCTGCGCGAGGTATTTGAGACAGACCAAGGTGTTGAAGCTCCACCGATCAGCCTTGGCGTTGAAGGCTTCGTATGGTTCGAGGTCGAAGATGTGACACCGGCACGGGACCGGACGCTTGACGAGGTGCGTGATCAAGTCATCGCCGACTGGACCGCAGAACAAGAGCTTGAAGCGCTCGGTGCCAAGGCAACTGCGCTTCAGGAGCGACTGGAAAAAGGTGCGGCGCTCTCTGCGATAGCTGAAGACCTGTCGATTGCGGTTGAGACCAAGTTCTCACTTAACCGAACCGATACGGACGCGGTGTTTGGCGAAGCGGCAGTTGCCGCCGCGTTTTCCGGTCCGCAAGGGCTGGTGACGGTGGCCAATGACAGTTCAGGTGACAACAAGATTCTGATCAAGGTCACCTCGGTTAATGATGCATCAGGCACCTCGGCGGATACGGTTAGCAAAGAACAGCGAGACCAGATCTCCCAGCAGATCGCGGACGATATTCTCGATCAGGCGGTGGCGCAGCTTCAGTCTGAATACGGCGTCTCGGTCAATCGGGAACTGGCCGAGCGGGCGCTGGCCTTTTAAGACGAACGCGGGCGTTGCCGCGAGACAGGGGGAGCCGGCGGACATGGCTGATCTGAAATCCTTTATCGCCAAGGTGGCTGCGGGCGAACCGCTGAACCGCGAGGATGCCCGCAAGGCGTTCGGCGTGATGATGTCCGGAGATGCGACCCCATCGCAGATTGGCGGCTTCCTGATGGCGCTGAGGGTCCGTGGCGAGAGCGTGGACGAGATCTATGGCGCCGTCAGCGTGATGCGCGAAAAGATGTTGCCGGTGAACGCGCCCGCAGGCGCCGTCGACATTGTCGGAACCGGTGGGGACGCTTCGGGAACCTACAATGTGTCCACCGCCGCTGCCTTCATCGCTGCTGGCGCAGGCCTGAAGGTCGCCAAACACGGCAATCGCGCGTTGTCCTCCAAATCCGGTGCAGCCGATTCGCTTGCCGCACTCGGCGTCTCGCTTGAACTCGATCCCGACGGAATTGCGGCCTGCATCCGCGAGGCCGGCGTCGGCTTCATGTTTGCGCCCGCGCATCACTCCGCCATGCGGCATGTCGGCCCCAGCCGGGTTGAGCTTGGAACCCGTACGATTTTCAATCTGCTTGGGCCACTGTCCAACCCGGCCGGCGTGAAAAAGCAGCTGCTCGGGGTTTTTTCGCCGGTCTGGCTCGAGCCGATTGCCGAGGTGCTCAAGGACCTCGGTTCAGAAACTGTCTGGGTCGTGCATGGCGACGGGCTGGACGAAATGACGACCACAGGAGCGACGCAGGTCGTCGCCCTTGAAAATGGCGCGATCCGCAAATTCGAAACAACACCTGAGGAACTGGACCTCAAGCGGGTTGATCTTTCCGCGCTGAAGGGCGGTGACGGCATCCACAATGCCAAGGCATTGCGAAAGGTGCTTGAGGGCGAAATCGATGCCTATCGCGATATTGCGCTTTTGAATGCGGCGGGCGCTCTGGTGGTCGCGGGCCAGGCAGAAACCCTACAGGACGGTCTGACACAGGCTGCCCAGGCAATTGACAGCGGTGCAGCGCTTGCGGCTCTTGAGGCCCTGGTGGCGGTATCCGCCGCCCATGCACCCGCACCAAAGAAGGGGTGATGCGATGAGCGATATTCTCGCAAGGATCGAAGCCTACAAGCGCGACGAGATCGCTGCGGCCAAGGCACGTTTGCCATTTCAAGAGCTTCGGGCCCGAGCACGCGATCGGCAAAAACCGCGCGGATTTGTGTCCGCGATTGAAGCCAAGCATCAGGCTGGCGACTATGCACTGATCGCAGAGATCAAGAAAGCCAGCCCCTCGAAGGGTTTGATCCGCGCCGATTTCAATCCGCCCGCACTGGCAGAGGCCTATGAGGCCGGTGGTGCTGCCTGTCTTTCAGTGCTCACAGACACCCCGTCGTTTCAGGGCGCGCCGGAGTTCTTGACCGCGGCCCGTGCCGCCTGCGCCTTGCCAGCATTGCGCAAGGATTTCATGTTCGACACCTACCAGGTCCATGAGGCCAGGAGCTGGGATGCCGACGCGATCCTGATCATTATGGCTTCGCTTGGTGATGACGATGCCAAGCGGCTTGAAGACGAAGCCCATGCGCTTGGCATGGCAGCGTTGATCGAAGTGCATGACGAGCGCGAGATGGAACGTGCGCTGAAGCTCGACAGCCCGCTGATCGGCGTCAACAACCGCAATCTGCGCACCTTCGAAGTGTCACTCTCCGTGTCCGAGCGGTTGGCCGCAATGGTTCCCGATGACCGCATCCTTGTGGGAGAAAGCGGCATCGGCGCCCATGCCGATTGCGTGCGGTTGTCCGAGAGCGGCATTTCCACCTTTTTGGTGGGTGAGAGCCTGATGCGGCAGGACGATGTGACCGCAGCCACCCGCGCGCTGCTCACTGGCGCCGGCGCCGCCGCGGCTGCCGAATAATGTCCGATCCGACCTCCACCCGCCTGACACATCTTGCCGAGGACGGGACCGCCGCAATGGTCGATGTCGGCGACAAGGCCGATACGACGCGCGTCGCGGAGGCCAAAGCTCATGTCCGTATGAAACCCGAAACTCTTGCGCTCATCATGGCCGGAGACATGAAAAAGGGCGACGTCATCGGAGCCGCGCGAATCGCCGGGATCATGGCCGCCAAACAGACCGCAAATCTCATTCCGCTGTGCCATCCGCTGGCGCTGACCAAGGTCAGTGTCGAGATCACACCCGACGAGGCCCTGCCCGGCCTGCAGGTGCGCACGCTTGCCAGGCTCACCGGCAAGACCGGTGTCGAAATGGAGGCCCTGACAGCGGCCTCTGTCGCCTGCCTGACGATCTATGACATGGGCAAGGCGGTCGACCGGGGCATGGAGATCGGCGGCATCCGGGTGATCGCCAAATCCGGCGGCAAGTCCGGTGACTGGACCGTTGAAGCAGAGGGTGATCGGTGATGGGGTTGATGCCGGTTCATGAAGCGCTCGCGCGCATTCTCGAAGGCGCGGCACCGGACGACGAGGCGGAAACGCTGCCATTGGCAGAGAGTTTCAACCGGGTTCTGGCACGAGACCTCAAGGCGCTGCGCACTCATCCGCCCTTCGCGGCCTCGGCCATGGACGGGTATGCGGTGCGCGCTGCCGATGCCCAGGCCGGTGCGGTGCTGAAGCAGCAGGGGGAATCTGCGGCTGGACATGGCTTTGACGGAACACTTACCGCAGGTTCGACTATCCGGATTTTTACCGGCGCGCCGGTGCCTGCAGGTGCGGACACTGTGGTGATCCAGGAGAACACCGAGCGGCTTGACGATGGCTCGGTTCGGATCACCGAGGCTGCGGAGCCCGGCCGCCACATTCGCGCGGCAGGCATAGATTTCGAAGAAGGAAAGACAGGGCTGGAGGCCGGGCGCCTGCTCGATGCCGGGGCAATCACCTTTGCAGCGGCCATGAACCACGCCACCCTGCCCGTCCACCGTCAGCCCAAGGTCGCCATTCTCGCCACCGGCGACGAGTTGCGTCTGCCGGGCGAGACACTCGGACCGGGTCAGATCATTGCATCGAACACCTTTGGTGTTGCTGCGCTGGCACGCGGCGCCGGTGCCGCGGTGATCGATCTGGGCATTGCGGAAGACCGGATGGAGGCGCTCGATGCGGCGCTCGATTCAGCAATCTCACAGGGTGCTGATGTGCTGGTGACCATCGGCGGAGCGTCGGTCGGTGATCATGATCTGGTGCAGAAGGCACTCACGGCGCGCGGCATGGCGCTCGATTTCTGGAAAATCGCCATGCGCCCGGGCAAGCCGCTGATGTCAGGCCGCCTTGGGGACATGCGGGTTCTGGGTTTGCCCGGCAACCCGGCCTCGAGCCTGGTTTGCGCGCATTTGTTCTTCGAACCTCTGATCACCCGGCTTGCCGGATTGCCGGACCCGTCCAGGATCAAAACCGCTACCCTGGGCGCGGATCTGCCTGAAAACGACCTGCGTCAGGATTATCTGCGCGGCGATCTCTCACGCGACCCTTCCGGCGACCTTGTCGCAACCCCGATGCAACGGCAGGATTCATCGCTGATGAAAGTCTTTGCCGATTCCCGATGCCTGATCATCCGGCCGCCTTATGCGCCCGCCGCCAAGGCCGGTGATGCGTGCGACGTGCTGATTTTGCGCGACTGAATCAAGCAAAACTCGAGATCTTAGTTGCAGCGATAGCAGCATCCCTCGACTGGCGTATTTATCTGACCACTCTGGCAAATCAGCGGACCTTTGAAAGCCGGTTCGGAGGGTTGAAACCCCAGGCTCCGAAAGGTCCCGGATCCGCGAGCGTCGGCTGCTGCAACCTCACCCCAGCGCAGCAATCACGGCGTCGGTCTTGGTCACCAGTGACACATTCTGAAGCGCGTAATTGATCGAGGCATTGTGCCAGTCGGCGTTCATTGTCGAACATCCGTCTTCCGGGATCACCATCACATAGCCCTTATCGGCACCGGTGCGGGCGGTGTGCTCAATGGACATGTTTGTCCACGCGCCGGTTTCAATGATCATATCGCGCCCTTCAGCCTTGAGAATGGTTTCAAGATTCGAGCCTTCCCAGGCCGACATTCGTGATTTTTCGACCACGAAATCGCCATCCCTTGGCTCAAGGCCCGGGACAGGCGCGCCACCCCAGGTGTCGCGAACAAGCGCTGAGTTGTCGAGGACCCCCTCAAACAGGGGCGCGTTAAGCGTGAGCCCCCTTGCTCCTGGCGGAACCAGGAAATGCACATGAATCACCGGCACACCAAGGGCCCGGCACCGCTCGGCCAGTCTGGCGATGTTGGCGATGGTGTTTTGTTGACGGCAATGCTCGGGCGAACCTGACTCTGCAAACGCTCCACCGTCCATGACGACATCGTTCTGCATGTCCTGAATGATCAGCGCGCAGCGGCCGGCGTCAAGCCTGAGCGGATCCGATCCATCCGCTGCGGGCGCAATGGTTGCAGCTGTTGCTGTTGTCGCGCTGCTTCTTGCTCGCATGAACGGTTCATTGCGCGGTCCAACCTTGACATCGACCGCGTAGACCGAGGTCGAGGCGCAAACATAGAGTGTACGCCAGTCCGCACCGCCCCAGTGCAGATTTGCGGGCAATTCGGGAATGGACACCTTGCCCAGAAGCTTGCCGGTGGGATGATAGACCCAGACGCCGCCAGGTGCGGTGCACCAGACATTTCCTTCCGCATCACACTTCATGCCGTCAGGCACGCCCGGCAGCAGGCTGTCGCGAATGCCCGAGGCGAAAACCTTGCCGTGTTTGAGGGTCCCGTCCGGCTGAACCTGATAAACCCGGATGTTGGCCTGCTCGGTGTCATTGATGTAGAGCAGGCTTTCATCGGGCGAGAAGCAAAGCCCGTTCGGCATGGAGAAGGTGTAGCGGTCGACGACAAGTTGCGGCTCGTCGCCGGGACGGTGGCCCGGGGGCAGCCGAAACACACCCTGCCAGCCAAGATCTCGCGGGCGTTCGATCCCGAAAACCGGCATGCGCCCGTACCACGGATCGGTAAACCAGATCGAACCATCGGATTTGACGCAGATATCATTGGGCGAATTGAGTTCACGCCCCTCGAAATGACTGGTCAGAACCTCCCGCCGGCCATCGGGCCGGAATCGGGCAACGCAGGATGTGGCATGCTCACAGACCAGCAGGTTAAGGTCTTTGTCGTAGGTCATGCCGTTGCCCATGTTGGAAGGACGCATGATCTCGCGCACGCCACCGCGATCAAGCCGGCGGCGCACGTCTCCCGGCATGTCGGAGAACAGAAGATACTGGTCCGCCGGATGCCAGATCGGGCCTTCGGTGAAGGTAAAACCACTGCCTGTCTGGCGCACCGGCGCGTGCTCATCGATCAATCGCCGAAAGTCCGGATCAACAGCCTGGTGTGCCATGCTCACCTCCCCCTTTAAACGGCGAACCAGTTGCGCTTCGGAACTGTCTGGCTGACGGGACCTGGAATTTGCATGTCCAGTCGACCGATCACCTGACCATGCTCTATCAGGGCCGGCTTGTCGTGCACCGGCAGAAGGAACCGCGACGAGTTGAGCAGCTTCTTGATCGCGGCCTTCTCGGACCGCTTTGAGCCGGCATGGTTTCCGGTCACCTGCGGTTCATGATCGCTGATCTGATAGATTGGCTCGATGATCTGGTCGTTGAAATCATAGATCACATCGCCGCAGATTGTTGCCCTGCCTTCAGCGGTCTCGACATGCACATTCATTGAGCCTTCGGTGTGGGCATTGGCAGCTTCCATCACCACGCCCGGGATGATTTCCACCGGACCTGAAAGCTCCAGATCTTCAAGCCGCAAGGCGTCACGGGTGTGCAACCGCTCAATCAGGTGCTGGATGTCAGGCTTTGGATATTGGGGGTGCATCAGGCCTGACACCGAGCACTCAAGCTCGCGCCGGTTGAGCACCACCGTGGTGTTCATCGGGAAGTGATCGTCCTTGCCGGCGTGGTCGATATGCAGATGCGTGTGCAGCACATAGCGCACGTCACCGGGTTTGACGCCGTGATTGGCGAGCTGCCGCTCGATCATGTTTTCGTGGAACTGCAGCCCGCGCATACCGAGCGTCTCCATGATCGCATTGTCGCGGTAACCGGTGTCGACAACGATTGGATATTGTCCGCCAAGGATCAGAAACCCGTAGACCGGGACCCGGCGGACCCGGCCGCAATCGCGCGCAAGCACGAGGAAGCTCGATTCCAGTTCAATGTCGCCATAATCCAGAATTTTGATTTCCAAAGCCATATGCAACTCCTCCCATTATATCCGGTAGATCCGGCTCGCCGTGCCGTAAAAAATGCTGTGTTTTTGTGTTTCGCTAAGCCCGCCAGCGCCTGAAACATGTGCGTCGAGAAGACCGGGATAATTGGTCCAAAGCTTCTCAATCGGGAAGTTCGAGCCCCAGAGACAGCGCTCCGCCCCGAACAACTCCACCGTCTGTGCGATCAACCAGGCGATATGGGCCGGGTCATTGCGGTGAATGAAGGTCCCAAAGCCCGACAGCTTGGCCACCACATTGGGCCGGGCTGCGAGCTCGGCGAGACCCGCCCGCCACACAGAACGGCCCTCATCGCTCAAATCCTCAAGCATCCCAGCATGTTGCAGCACGAATGTGATGTCCGGACAGGCATCGGCTAGCTCGCAGGCGCCTGACATCTGCCGGGCGAAGACCTGCAGGTCGAAGCTCCAGCCATAGTCAGCGAGATGGCGAATGTTACGCTGTATCGTTGTGTCCAGGCAAAGATCCGGATGCTGCGCAAAACGGTAGAGCGGGTTCTCATGCCAGTGAAACTGTTGCCGGACCCCGCGCATCAGCTTGTATCGGGCCAGCCGGTCAAGCATCGGCCGCACATCATCAACGCCCATATCGGCGTATCCCACGACACCATGCGGCCAACCGGTTTCGGCTGCGACATCCGTCAACCAAGCCACTTCCGCCTCGGCCTGCTCGACCGGCCAGTTGGCCTGGACATAGACGGATTTCTCAACGCCAGTTCCAGCGATATCCTCTTGGTATTCCGCCATCAGGTAGTCACGACGGATTGGTTCATAGGGTCCGAAAATGCGCGGCTGCATTGGTCCCGAAAGCCAGGGCAGATCAGCCTGACGCCAGACGTGGAAATGTGCGTCGATCACTTTCATGCCCTGGCTCCTTTTGAAAAGGCGAGAATTTCGCGCGCCAGTGATGAGGGTGTTGAACCGTCACCCAAACGATCGAGCATTGGCAGGATGGCACGCATCGCTCCGGTCTCGGGCCGGTAAGCGGGGTCAGCAGCCAGCGGAGACAGCCAGAGCACCGACCAGGCCAGACCGCGCAACCTGATCATGGAGGCGGTCAGCGCTTCCGGTCCACCGCGTTCCAAGCCGTCTGAGACCACGATCGCCAAAGCGCCGCGCGCGAAAGAGGCAAAGCGCGGCACCGACAGGAACACGGCAAGCGCCTCGCCGAGCCGGGTGCCGCCATCCCAGTCCGCCACCAGCCCAGAGGCAAGCGTCAGTGCCTGTTGGCGGTTGCGGTGTCGCAGCGGCCGCGTCACCCGTGTCAACCGCGTGCCGAGGGTGAAAGCCTCCACCCGTTCGCCGGCCTGCACCAGCGCATGGCACAGCCTCAGCGCGCCATCGGTGCCTGCCTTCATCGATCCCGACACATCGACCAGGATCAGGACCCGGCGTTGCCGGGTGCGGCGGTGACGCGTCGGAAGCTGGCTGATTTCACCATCACGACGCAGCATGTCGCGAAACGCCCGTCGTGGATCGGCGAGACGCCCTTTGCCGGGCGCAGAACGTCTGGACCGACGTCTTGGCAATGTTCCAGGTGCTGCACGCGCAAAACTGCGCAATGCGGCGTCATCATCTTCGGGGGTGAGCAGTCGCGCAAACAGCCGCTCGGCTGTTGTGGCATCGGCACCCGATGGATCTTCCTCAGGGCTTTCCGGCATCAGATCAAAATCACCTGCGTCAAAGGCTTGCGGCAGGTCCTCGGCTTCGCCCATCGCCGGGGCAGACAATGCGCGCCCCAGAAACACCGCGTCAAAAATCGCATCAAATGTTTCGGCCCGCTCAGGACCAGGCCCCAAAGTGGCGTGCGCGGCACGGCGGACATCGCCGATGGATCTCGGCCCAAGCAATCCGACCCCGGCAATCAAAGCCTGAACCTGCTCCGGCGCAACCGCAATACCTGCACCGCGCAACGCCGTGGCAAACTCAACAAACGGTTTCAGCGCACGTGCCAGGGTCTCTGAATCAGACGATTCCGGAGCGGGATGTCGGGCAGATCGGGCAGATCGGGCAGATCGGGCAGAGATGTCCGTCATGCCACCGCCTCCTGCAACAGCGCATCAAGCCGTGGCGCCATGAAAGCAAGATCATCCTGGTCTTTCAGCGCCACGCCAATCGCCCGGGCGAAAGCGTGCGGCCAGACAACGCCCTGGCTGTTGAGCAGGGTCGCGGCCTGGGCCCATTCCACCGTCTCGGCGACACCTGGCGGCTTGGCCAGTGGCTCGGCGCGCAGGCCGCCAACCGCCGCAACCACCTTGCGTGCGGTGTCCTGCGCCACGGTCGACGCCCGCATCATCACGATCTGCGCCTCAAGCTCCGGCGCCGGGTAATCGATCCAGTGATAGACACAGCGGCGGCGAAGCGCCTCGTGCAGTTCACGGGTCCGGTTGGAGGTCAGGATCACAACTGGCGGTTCGCTTGCACGGATGGTGCCGCGTTCGGGGATCGAGACCGTGAAATCAGACAGGAACTCGAGCAGGAATGCTTCGAATTCGTGATCGGCGCGATCAATCTCGTCAATCAGCAGCACCCTTTGCGCCGGGGCCTGCAACGCCTGCAGAATCGGACGCGCAATCAGAAACTCGTCGGCGTAGAGATTGATGTGATTGTCGCCCGCTTGCCGGATCGACAGCATCTGGCGCGGAAAATTCCATTCATACATGGCCGCCGCAGCGTCGATACCTTCATAGCATTGCAGGCGAACCAGTTCCCGCCCCAACACTGAGGCCAGCGCTTTCGCCGCCTCGGTCTTGCCGACGCCGGGCGCGCCCTCAAGCAGGAGCGGTTTTCCCAATGCCAGCGCCAGATAGGCCGACGTGGCCAGACCCTCATCAGCAATATATTGTGCATCGCGCAGCCCCAGCGCCAGCGGCTCAGGACCATCGAGGCCGAGTATGCTGGGCCGGATCGCCATCAGAGCGCCTTGCGCGGCCGGGCGCCGCCCTGTGCCTTGAGGCCGCGCAACACCTTCTCCGGTGTGACAGGCAGATCATCAATGCGCACACCGATCGCGTCATAGACTGCGTTGACCACGGCTGGCAGCACCGGATTGGCGCACATCTCTCCCGGGCCCTTGCCACCATAGGGGCCATCAGGTGCCGGACGCTCCAGCACCGAAATGTGGTGCGGTGCCAGATCGCCCGGCCCCGGCATCAGGTAGGAATTGAAATCCTGCGGGCCATGCTCGCGCGACGGATAATAGGGCTCGGTGGTCTCCCAGATCGCATGGCTCATCCCCATCCAGGCGCCGCCGCGCAATTGCTGCTCGACCAGTTTCGGATTGAGCGCCCTTCCGACCTCATAGGCCGATTGCATGTCGAGCACGGCCACCTCGCCGGTCTCGTCATCAACCTCGACCTCAACCAGCATCGCCGCATGGGCAAAACAGGAAACCGGCGTCATTTCGCCCGTTTCGGGATCGACCTCGGACAGGGGGATAAGGAAGATCCCTCGCCCGGCAATGGTGCGTCCCTGTTTGAACTGCGCCGCTTGTGATGCGGCCATGGTGGTGATCGAACGCGACGGCGCGCCCTTGACATGGATGTTGCCGCGCCCGTCGGTGACCAGATCGGCGGCATCAACTTCCAGCTCTTCAGCCGCAGCTTCCAGCATCACCGAACGGGCCTCAATCGACGCCTGGATAACGGCATTGCCCATCCGGTGGGTGCCGCGCGAGGCGAAGGAGCCCATGTCATGCGGGCCGGTGTCGCTGTCAGCGGTGTCGACATAGACATCCTCGATCGGCACGCCGAGTGTTTCGGCAGCGATCTGCCGGGTGACGGATTTCATCCCCTGCCCCAGATCAATCGCAGAAAGTGCCACGGTGAACTTGCCGTCGGGATTGGAATGAACCAGAGCCTGGCTCGGGTCGCCGCCCAGATTCATGCCGATGGGATAGTTGATTGCCGCGAAGCCGCGGCCACGGTGGAGTGCCATCATCGCCTCCTGAAGCCGGATAGAGAAGAAAACCGCATCGCTCCGGGACGCGACGAAGCCGGCCTCGATGGCCCAGCTGGCGGCGGAGGTGCCGGTGGCGCGGCGGGCTGCGCCGGAACCGCAGCTGATGGCGCAGGCCGCGCCGGTGTCTGTGATCCCACCGGAGGAGAAGGTGGTATTTGCGGCGTTTGGGTTCGCGGCGGCGGCGCGGCAGCACCTGATGACGCCTTCTGCGCATAGGAGCCGGTGTTGAAGCCTTCCACCCTGCCATTCTGATCCGTGGCCGTGAAATTCGGGATCCGGGCACGCTCGCCGCCGCCCCCGGTCAGCGATGTCGCCGCCAGCGCCTCCGCCGAGAGTTTAATGCCCGCCTTTTCAGCCACCACCTGGCAGCATTCCACCAGTGCACAATTCTTCGCCTCCCGCCGGTGCGCCTTCATGTCGCCATCGCGGTAGCTGTTTAGAATCCGGAGCTCGATCGGGTTGATCCCGACGGTATCGGCAACCTTGTCCATGTGGTTCTCGATGGCGAAATCGACACCGGTGATGCCAAAACCACGCATCGCTGTCGCCGGCGTGCGGTTGGTGTAGACGCAATAGACATCTGCATAGACATTCGGGATCGTATAGGGGCCTGGCAGATGCCCGACGCCCTTGATTATCGCGTAGGAGGACAGCCGTGTGTAAGCGCCGCTGTCGAAGTAACCGATGAACTTGCGCGCGGTGATCCGGCCATCCTTGGCGACCGCATCCTTGATGTACCAGCGTTCCGCACCGCGCGGCGCGCCGACCTGCATCTCCTCCTCCCGGTCCCAGGCATATTTGCAGGGTCGTCCCGTCAGCATCGCGCCAAGAATGGCCAGCGGCTCATGGATCGAATCCACCTTGCCACCAAACCCGCCGCCCACCGTGCCGCCAATGAAGTGCAGCTTTGAAGAGGGTGTTTGAAGGATCTTTGCAGCAGTCCCGAGCGAGAAGAACAGCGCCTGGGTCGAGGTATAGCAGACGTAGCGATCATTCTGCTCCGGCGCTGCGATTGCTCCGCAGGTCTCGATTGGCGCCTGTTCGATGGGGGACATCTGGTAGCGGCCTTCGACGATGTGATCCGCCGTTGCGAAAGCCGCCTCGACATCACCGAAACGCAGTTTCTGGTGATCATATTTGCCGTGGTAGATGAACTTGTTTTGCGGATAGACCTCGCACACCGTGGGCGCACCCGGCTTGATCGCCTCCTCGACATCAAGCACATGCGGCAAGACCTCCCAGTCAACGCGCACGGCCTGAACAGCCGCCCTCGCCTGCGCCTCCGTTGCTGCGATCACCGCCGCCACCGGTTCGCCGCGGTAGGCCACCTTCTGGGTCGACAGCAATGGTTCGTCATCGATGCCGAAATCGAGCAGGCTCAGGAGAGTGTTGAGATTGGTCGGCACATCGCGGCCCGTCAGCACGCGCTCAACGCCGGGCATTTTCTCGGCCTGAGAGGTGTCTAAATGGCGAATGCGGGCGTGGTGATGCGGGCTGCGCACGCAGCGCAGGTGCAACAGCCCGTCAAACAGGTGATCGTCAAAGAATGGCGAACGGCCGGTGACATGCCCAAGAATGTCCTGGCGCCGGGTCGGCTTGCCGACCTCGTTGAGATTGTCATCGCGCTCGTCGGCAAAAAACTCCTTGCGGAACTCGATCATGCCTGCGCCCTCCCCTCGGCCACCGCCAGGATGGCCGAAATGATCGGCTCATATCCGGTGCAGCGGCAGAGGTTGCCCGAAATCGCCTCGATGACCTGCTCTCGTGTCGGCTGTGGATTCTTGTCCAGCAATGCACGCGCCGACATCAGCATCCCCGGTGTGCAGTAGCCGCACTGGGCGGCGAAATGGTCCATGAAGGCGGTTTGCAGCGGATCCAGAGCCCCGTTTGCCAGACCGCCGGCAGTGCGCACTGCTTTGCCATCAACAGTTTCCGCCAGCACCAGGCAGGACAGCTGGGTCTCGCCATCCACCAACACAGTGCAGGCTCCACAGGTGCCCTGGCCGCAGCCATATTTCGGCGACAGATCACCAACACCGCGCCGGAGAAACTCGAGAAGGTTCTGACCTTCATCGGCAAAGGCCGCGCGGCCCTGACCGTTGAGCGTGAAGTTGACCGGTTTTTTCGCCATCATCCACGCTCCATCTGTTCAAGCAGCCGCTTGAGATGAACCCCCGCCACCTCGCGCCGGTACCAATCGGTGGCAATGGCGTCGGTTGGCGGTGTCAGACCCTCCGCAGCGGCTTGCGCGGCGCGGCCAATGGTCTCTGCATTGAGGCTCTGGCCTTCCAGAGCGCGCTCCGCGGACGCACCGCGAACAGGCCCCGCGCCCATTGCTCCCCAGGCCACACGCGCGCCGCGGATGCGTCCACCTTCGCGCGGCAGCAAAACCGCCACCGAAAGCACCGACACGCCTTTGGGCTTGACGCGGCTGAATTTCAGAAACCCGAAACTGCCATCGCGAGGACGCGGGCATTCGATGGCCGCAACGAGCCCTGGCGACCGCGACCGGTCGCGCAACAGATCGTCAAGCGGACGACCGCCATTCTGTCCGGCCATGACAGTCTGGGCGCCCAGCGCCAGCAGCGCCACCGCGAAATCGCCATAGGGATGAGGCGCAAAAAGATTGCCACCGACAGAGGCCATATTGCGCACCTGCGGCCCACCAATGAGCCGAGCAACCTGGTGCAGAAATGTGAGATCCGGATTGGCGATGATCTGGCTCATGGTGACGCCTGCACCGATGGTCACCTTGTCACCGCTGATCCGGATGCCGCTGAGCGAAGCATCGGTCGTGCGCACGATCTGCGTGGCTGCGACGCCTGCATTGACATCGCGCATGACGATTGTACCGCCACCCAGAAAGGTCGCCCCCTGCGCCATCGCCCGCGCAGCTTCCGTCAGCGTTGCAACTGTTTGCACCGTGGTGGTCATCGCGCCTGCTCTCCCAAATGCGCGCGGATCGCATCAAACCCGCCCTGATAAATGTTTTCGCTCACCATCTGCTTCAGTTCCTGCTCGCGCCCCTCGGGCGTGTCGAACCGGCATTCCCAGTGCCAGAAGGTTCGATCACCATCTGTCACCGGCAGCAGCCGGACATGGGCGACGTAATTGAGCAGCGGCACCGGCGTATCGAGCAGGCAATAGGAGAACGCCATTTCAGAATCCGACAGTGTCAGAAGCTTCTCGCGCAACTCCGACCCATCCTGGAGATGGAACCGGCGGACGCAGGCGATCCGGTCAGACGCATATCCGCGCTCGATCGCCGAATCCGCCACCACCGGGTGCCAGCTGTCATGGCCGTTGAAATCCCGCAGCACGCCCCAGACCGCTTCAACGGGCGCATCAATGATCGTGCTTTTGACCACCCGGACCATACCGCTATCCCATCATCTGCCGCTTAAGGGCATCAAAACCGGACTGGAACACATCGTTTCCGATGCCCGTCACCAGGCCTTGCGCATCGGCCTCAGCGCAATCAAATTCCGCTGACCACTCAACAAAGGTCCGGTCTCCATCGGTAATCGGGGTCAACCGCAACGTCGCGACATAATCGGTCAGCGGCATCGGGCTTTCCAGGATCGCGTAGGTGCAGAACATGTCGAAATCCGACAGGCCAAGCAGCTTTTCGCGGATACGGTCACCATTCTGCAGGTGAAAATCCCTGACACATCCGACACGGTCGGCCGGCTCGCCATTTTCGATGCGGCTGTCGCGAATGCGCGGATGCCAGCGCGGCAGCCCGTTGAAATCGCGGACGCGCTCCCAGACTTTCGCCGCCGGCGCTTCGATGACGGATGAGATGTAAACCCGCGGCATCTACTTCTTCTCCTTGTCAGCTGTCTTCGGCGCCTCGGATTTGGCGTCGTCAGATTTGCCTCCCCCGCTCTTTTTGGCTTCATTGGCAACCCGCTGCATATCACTGGCTTCCCGGATCAGCCCCCCCTGTTTGGAGAGGTTTGCTCCATCAATGCCGATGTCGCTGAGAAGGCTGTCGATCAGCGGGGCTTGAACCCGGTAGCGCAGCGCGGAGTTGATCACCTCGTCGGTGGGACTGCCTCCATCGCCACCACTTGCGCCTCGGCCGCCTCCGCCATGAATGCCGTCGAGCTGCATGATCCGGATGTCCTGAATCTTCTCAAGCGGCTTGACGCTGGCCGAGACAATGCCCTCGACATGTTCGAGCAGTTTACGCCGGAACAGCGACGCGCGTGCCGGATCGGTGAGTACGTTTTCCGCCTCGTTGATAAGGCGTTGCGCTTCGGCTTCGACGGCCAGCCGGATCTTCTCGCCACCGGCGATTGCCTGGGCTTCGGCCGCAGCCTTTTCCGCCATCAGCACGTCGATCGACTTGCGCCGGTTTGCGGCTTCGGTCTCTCGAACTGTCTTGACCTTCTCTTCAGCCTCTGCGGCTTGGGCCCGGCCAGCATCGGCCTTGGCGCGCGCAGCGCTTTCCTCGAGGCTCTTCTGCGACAAGGCGATGGCCTTTTCGATCTGGACCGTCTCCACGACCTTCTCTCGTTCGACTTCCAGCCGCCGCCGTTCGGTTTCGTGGCTGATCCGGATTTCATCGAGCCCACGCTCGGAAGCGATCCGTGCCCGTTCGATATCCTCGCGGCTTTCGATCTCGGCTTCGCGCAGGGCCTGGACCCGGGCGATCTCAAGTTGTTCAAGCGACCGGCGCCGTTCCAGCTTGGCCGCCTCAAGGGTCCGCTCTCGCTCGACTTCCGCAGTCTCGACATCGCGCTTGGCCGAAATCTGGGCCTGTTCAACTGCCGCTTCCGCAGCCGCACGTTTGCTCTTGTGGTCGGCCAGTGCCACGACACTGGCCTGTTCGGCTTCCTCGACCGAACGCCTGCGGTCGATCTCGATCACCTCGCGACTCTTCTGGCTTGCGATGCGGTCCTTCTCCAGAGCCAGCTCGGTCGCCACACGCTTTTTCTCCGTGGCTTCCCGGCGGCCAATCTCAGCGGCTTCAAGCTGCTCTTCCTTGACGATTTCGCGGGCGCGAACTTCCTGCTCGGCAGCGATCCGTTCAGCCTCCAGGGTCCGTTTCTGGGCGATACGGGCCTGTTCCACGGCCTCGTCGGCCGCAACGCGCGCTTCGTCGATGATGCGGTTGCGCGCAATTTCGCGGTTCTGGGTCTCCTCGTCAGCCGCGATCCGCGTGGCTGCGATCTCCTTCTCGCGCGAGATCCGTGCCGCCTCAACTGCTTCACCGGCAGCGATCTCCGCGGCTTCAACAGCTTGCTGACGGGATATCTCCAGCTCGCGGATCCTTTGATCCTCTGCAATGCGAGCTTCGCTGACCTCTGCAGCCTGAAGAATGCGAAGCCGTTCGACTGTTTCGCGCGCGGCGATTTCGGCTTCCTCAAGCCCTTGCTGACGAGCAATCTCGCGGCGGCGAATGTCTTCCTCGCCCTTGATACGGGTCTGGGCGAGGATCAGGTTTTGCGCCATGCGAGCCCGCTCCGTCTCCTCCTGGGCCTTGATTTCAGCCTGTTCGATCGTGCGCTGACGTTCGATCTCGAGCGACTGGGTTTCCTTATCCTTTGCGATCCGCGCCTCGGTCACCGCCCTTTCCTGGGCGATGCGCGCAGTCTCGGTTGCCTCCCGGGCCGCGATTTCGGTCTCCTCCAGGATTTTCTGGCGGGCAATCTCGCGAGACCGCGTGTCCTGTTCATTGGCGATACGGGCCTCCGCCACCGCTCGCTCCTGCAGGATCCGCGCCGTCTCGGTCGCTTCGCGCGCGGCGATCTCTTCCGCTTCATCTGCCGATGCACGGGCGATTTCCCGCGCCCTGATCTCTCGTTCTGACGTGATGCGTGCCTCGGCTATACCGCGTTCATTGGATATCCGGGCCTTCTCGATCGCTTCCCGGGCAGAAATCTGTGCGGACTCCGCCTCCGTGTCGCGCTCGGCGCGCTCTCGCGCCAGTTGCGCCCGCTGTTGCGCACGGCGGAATTCGACTTCACGTTCCTGGTCCAGGCGCGCTTCCTCACTGGCGCGTTCGATATCGAGCGCCTGTTTCTCGGCTTCAAGGTTTCGTGAGCGGATCTGGATCATCGAATCCTGCTCAATGTCGTTGCGCAACTTGCGCCGGGCCTCGATGTCCTTGATCAGATCGGTCAGACCTTCGGCATCAAACCGGTTGGACGGATTGAAGTACTCAAGCGGCGTCTGATCGATATCAATGATCGCCACGCTTTCCAGCTCAAGCCCGTTCTTGGTCAGATCTTCCTGGGCGACCTCGCGCAGGCGCGTCACATAGGTCGAGCGGTTTTCGTGCATCTCCCCCATCGTCATCTCGGCGGCGATGACACGCATGGCACTTTCGAACTTGCCCGACAGCAACCCATGCAGATTGCTGGCTTGCAGCGTTCTGCGGCCGAGTGTCGAGGCGGCCATGGCGACAGAGGCTTTGGATGAATTGACCCGGACGTAGAACTCCGCCTCGACATCAACGCGCATCCGGTCCTTGGTGATCAGCGCCGTCTCGTTCTTGCGCGCCACCGCCAAAGGCAGCGTGTTCATGTTGACCGGTGTGATCTCATGAATGATCGGCCAGACAAACGCGCCGCCATCTATGACCACTTTCTCGCCCAGGAAACCGGTCCTGACGAAGGCCACCTCCTTGGTCGAGCGTTTGTAGAGCCACTGCATCACCCAGTAGATGATGGCGATCACCACCACCGCTACAATCAGCCACAAGATCAGTTGCCCGATGATCTGTCCCGTCATCTCTTCCTCCCCTGGCGCGTTGCCAGTTACTTGCCTGCTATGCGCTTGAATGCGCGGGTCTGCTCAGTCAGTGCCACCTCGGTGGGAAGCCGCTCCATCGATGAAGCGCCGTAAAAACCATGGCAGGTGGATGTGTTTTTCAAAACGTAATCAGCGTCTTCAGGCATGGCGACGGGGCCGCCATGAACCAGGATGATCGCATCCTTGTTGACCTTCAGCGCGGCTTCCGCCCATCTGTCGACGAGCGCCGGACAGTCCTTGAGCGTCAAGGATGTCTCGGCTCCGATTGCCCCGCCCGTGGTCAGCCCGAGATGGCAGACAATTACATCTGCTCCGGCTTTGGCCATCGCAGCGGCGTCATCCTCGCCAAACACGTAAGGCGTGGTCAGCATGTTCTTGGCGCGCGCCTTGGCAATCATGTCGACCTCGAGCCCGAAGGACATTCCGGTCTCTTCAAGATTGGCGCGGAAGGTGCCGTCAATCAGTCCGACAGTTGGAAAATTCTGCACGCCGGAAAACCCGACGCGTTTGAGCTCGTCGAGAAACACGTCCATGATCCGGAACGGGTCGGTGGCACATACACCGGCGAGCACAGGTGTGGACTTGACCACCGGCAGAACTTCGCCGGCCATTTCGAGCACGATTGCGTTGGCGTCGCCATAGGGCATAAGCCCTGCCAGACTTCCCCGACCGGCCATGCGGTAGCGACCCGAATTGTAGATCACGATCAGATCGATGCCACCGGCTTCCTCACACTTGGCCGACAGGCCAGTGCCCGCGCCGCCACCGATGATCGGTTCTCCTGCGTTGATCATGGCTCGAAATCTCTCGAGAATGGCGTCTCTGCTGATCATCGTTGTGCCTCTCGTTTGCTAGCTGGACGGCCGCCCCCATGAAGCGCGCGAAACGCGGCAACGACGGCAGCGGCAAATTCTGGATCATTGATATGGTTGGGCAGCCGGATCAGTTGCCGGTTCGATGTCTGGCGGACAGTGGCTTCCAATGCCGAGTACAGCGCCTTGCGCGCAGCCGGGTCGTGAAAAGCCTGGCCGGGTGCATCGAGCGCCGACACCCCGCCTTCGGGCAGGAAGAAACGGACCTGGCCTTCCATTTGGTTGAGGCGCTCGCCTATCCACCGGCCTATGGCAGCGCATTCTTCCGGAGTGGTGCGCATCAGCGTCACCTGGGGATTGTGCGGGTAGAAGGTGCGGGAGTTGTATTTTTCGGGCACCGCTTCTGGCGCTGCGAAATTGACCATATCGAGCGCACCCACAGATCCGATATAGGGCATCCGGGTGCGAATAACGGCACCAAAGCGGTCTTCCGTCGCCGGAAACACCCCACCCATCATCATGTCGCAGATCTCGGTGGTGGTGATATCGATGACACCGGCAACCTTGCCTGAATCGATCAGTTTCTCCATTGATTGACCGCCGATACCGGTGGCGTGGAACACCAGGCAATCATAGGTGTCTTCCAGAAGACCGACGATCTGTTGAACGCTCGGAGTTGTGACCCCGAACATGGTGAGACCGACCGCTGGTTTGCCGGATGCTTTGGCCCTTGAACCGCGCCGGGCCTTGACCATCCCGACCATCGCCTGGGCGGCGTTGCTCAACACTTCCTCGGTGATCGAATTCAGCCCCTGCACATCAGCCACCGAATGCATCATGGTGATGTCAGCGGGCCCGACATATTTGCTGACTTCGCCAGACGCGACGGTGGAAACAATCAGCTTGGGAACCCCGATTGGCAGCGCGCGCATCGCCGGGGCAACCATGGCCGTGCCGCCGGACCCGGCCGCCGAGATGATGCCGCCAATTCCCTTCTGACGTTCGATCCAGCGCGAAAACGCAAGGGTCATGCCGGCAACGGACTGCCCACGGTCTCCCGTAAACACGCCCGCCGATCCACGCGGATGAAATGCAGCTATCTGGTGGGCCGGTATCTCCGCGCCCGAATGCGCGCCGGAGGTGGACAGATCGACCAGCCTGACCGGTATGCCTGCGGCGCGGATCTGGTCACGCATGAAGCGCAGTTCGTCACCCTTGGTGTCCAGCGTCCCGGCGACAAGCACCACGTTTTCACCGGGGCTTGCCAATTGCCGGATTTCCGCCTGCCCCGAGGTCACCGACGCAAGACCAGTAGTCACCACACGCGCTGATCGTTCAAGCTGGGCAACCGGTGTGGGTTGCGACCACCGGGTCGGAGAGACCGGATTGGACATGTAAATCTTGACTGAATGCCCTGCCGACGCCCCATTTGTCGTCTCTTCAGCGGACGGCATCGCAGGCGCTTCTGGCGTCTCATCATGGCTATGGCGGCCCACTCCGAGAAGCCGCTGCTGAAGCTCACGGTCAGCAGCCAGTTCCGCAGCCGGCGCAATCCGGTTGATGCGGCCGTTGACCATGATGGCCACATTGTCGGAGATCCCGCAGGCCACACCGATGTTCTGCTCAATCACCAGAACTTCCATATCGCCTTCCTCGGACAGGCGAACGAGCATTTCCTCGACCTGGGCGACGATGACCGGAGCAAGACCCTCGGTGGGCTCATCCATGATCAACAGCTTTGGATTGGACAACAGCGCACGTGAGATTGCCAGCATCTGCTGTTCGCCACCCGAGAGCTGCGCACCGCCATTGCTCTTGCGTTCGGCAAGCCGCGGGAAGGTCGAATAGATCCGTTCGATGGACCAGGCGCCGGATTTGGTGGCGACCATCTGAAGATGTTCGTCGACCGAGAGTGAGCGCCAGAGGCGGCGGCCCTGAGGCACATAACCAACACCCATACGGGCGATTTCCGCCGGTGTCTTCCCAACCAGCGACTGGCCCGCGAAATTGATCGAGCCCGATGCCACGGGCACCATTCCCATGATCGCCTGGCACAGCGTGGTCTTGCCCATGCCATTGCGACCAACAACCGAAAGCACGCCCCCTTCCAGCTTCAAATCGACACCCTGCAGCGCGTGGGATGCGCCGTAGAAGACGTTCAGTCCCCGGATCTCCAAAGCGGGAAAACGGCTGCGCTCAACCATGGCCGTCTCCCAGATAGAGTTCCTGAACTTCCGGATCGTTCTCGATCTCTTCAGGCGTTCCTTCCTTGAAGATCCTGCCGTTGTGCATCATCGTCACGCTCTCGGCGACGCGCAGCGCCACATCCATGTCGTGTTCGATGATGATGAAGCCGATATGCGATGGCAGGCCGGTAAGAATGGAAATCAGTTCCGCACGCTCGGTGGGAGAAAGGCCGGCGGCTGGCTCATCAAACAGGATGAAACGTGGCGCACCGGCGAGCGCCAATGCGATTTCGAGCTGGCGCTGCTGTCCGTAGCTCAGTTCAGCTACTGGCGTGTCACCGGCTGCGGTCATGTGAACCGCCTCGATCAGTTCGGCCGTGCGTGTGAGCAGCGGATCGCCCCGGCGCGGCCTGAGCAGTGAAAAGCGTCCGCGCGAAACCCCGCGACAGGCCAGATAGACATTGTCAGACACCGTCAGCCCGCCAAACAGCAGGCTGATCTGGTAGGTTCTGCGCAGGCCGCGGCGGATCCGCTCATAGGCCGGAAAGTTGCTCACATCCTCGCCAAACAGCCGGATGGTGCCGGAGGTCGGCAGGAAGTCACCCGTGACACAGTTGAACAATGTTGTCTTGCCCGCACCATTGGAACCGAGCACTGCGCGGCGCTCGCCGGGACGCACCGAGAGCGTGATATCCTCAATTGCCGCCAGCGCGCCGAACATCTTGGTCACGCCGCGCAGCTCGAGCGCATTGCCGGAACTCACGGATCCCAATGTTTCAGAGCTTCTGCGCGTCTCTAGAAGGGTCATTTCGCCTCCCCGGTGAGTGGATCCTTGCCGCGGCCCGTGCGGGAGCGCCAGCGCTCCCAAAGCCCCAGAACGCCATCAGGAGAGAAGAATACGACAGCCAGAAATCCGAGTCCGATCAACAGCTTGAAGCGTTCGCCTGACAAACCGAATCCGGTTAGAATATCGGGCGAGAACGTCCGCAAAACGGTGTAGATCAGCGCACCTATGAAAGGACCAATCGGACGGCGGACACCACCGACCACCGCTATCACCAGAATATCGATTACCGCCGGGATGCCTGCTGTGCCCGGCGAGATCTGGGCGTTCTGCCAGACCAGCAGAATTCCGCCAAAGGCCGCGATGACGGATGCGAAGGTATAGGCGGCGATGCGGTGGGCGGTGACGTTGAAGCCAAGCGCCGCCATCCGCCGAGGATTGTCCCGCACCCCCTGAAGCGCCAGACCGAAGGGAGACCGCGATACGTAGACCACGGCAAAATAGGACAGGAGTGCACAGACAAGTGTGAGATAGTAAAACGGCATCGGCTGGCGCCAGTCCACCCCGAACAATTGCGGTGGAACCACCAGGTTGAAACCGGAATAGCCATTGAAAATGCCGTAGTTCTGACGAGTAAAATAGAAGAACGCCGACGCGATCGCCAACGTGATCATGATCGTGTAGATGCCTTCCGTTCGTACCGCGAGCGCACCGACAAGAGTGCCAAAGGCAGCCGCAATGATCACGGCGATCGGAATGTAGAGCCACCACGGCAGATCCATACTGATCGCCGCCACGCCCGAGGATCCAAAGATCGCAACCATATAGCCGCCAAGGGCGGCAACCGACATCTGGATCAGGCTGACCATGCCGCCATATCCGGCGAGGAACATCAGGCTGAGCGCGATCATCCCGAGCACAAAGGTCCAGCCGAACACCTGGAACAGGATGAAATCATTGACGAAGGCTGGCATGATCAACAGCAACAGCCCCATAAACCACCACGAGGCAGGTATCCTTTCGACCCAGGACGGCTGATAGGGAGTAGATCGTTCAGCTAGCGCCATGGTCATCCCTCACCGTGTCGACCCGAGAAGACCCTGAGGCCGGAACGCCAGCACTGCAGCCATGATCAGAAATGTGAAAACAACCGAATAGGTGGGCGCGTAGACAAGTCCGATCTGTTCGGAAAGACCAATCACCAATGCCCCGATGGCCGCACCCGGGATTGATCCCATGCCACCGACGATCACAACGACCAGGCTTGCCAGCAGGAACCGGGTGTCCTCGCCCGGCGACAGCGACTGGAATGTTCCCCCAACGATGCCTGCCATCCCCGCAAGTCCGGCGCCGAAAGCAAAGACCGCCAGAAACACGTATTGGATCCGCACGCCGGACGCGGCGAGCATTTCCCGGTCGTCAACGCCGGCGCGGATCAACATGCCAAGCCGGGACTTGTTGAGCACCAGCCACATCCCAATGCCGATAACGATGGCCGCAACCAGGATCGCGATCCGCACTGCGGGATATTTGAGATAGACCACGTCGCCACTGGATTTGATGGATGAGATGATCGGCAGAACCGTAGGACCACTCAACCAGTCTGGCGAAAGGATCGTGTAGGATTGGCCGCCCCAGATCCACAGCATGATATCGGCGATCACCACCGACAGCCCAATGGTTACCATGGTCTGGCGCAGCTCCTCGCCCTCCATGCGCCGGAAGACCTGGTTCTGCAAAATCAACCCGAGAGCCGCCACCACGATGAACACAACCGGAAAAGCCAGTACCCAGGATCCGGTCGCATCGGACACCTCGTAACCGATATAGCCACCCAGAAGATACAGCGACCCATGAGCCAGATTGACGTTGCGCATCAACCCGAAGATCAGCGTGAAACCGGACGCAACAAGAAAGTACAGCGCGCCGAGCGTAACGCCGCCAAAAACCGCATTGAGGAAGATGCGCTTGCGCCCGAGCAATTCGACAAGACCGGGAGGCCATGGCGCAAAGATCATCCACAACACAATCGCCACCGCGATGACGATGATCAGGGACCAGATAGGTCTGCGACTGTAGAAACCTCTCATGCGTCAAGCCCGTGATTTCGGCCCGGCTCTACCGGCCCTGGTAAAGAGACCCTAGCCCGTTCAAAGCTTTGCAGGCATACCCGACAGTCTTTTCGTTGCGCTCAGGGTCGGGAAAAAATCATTGCGGCTGAGCGACATGAATGCTGCGGCGGTAGGCCGACGGCGGCACGACACCATTGGCGATAAAGAACCGTGAAAAGCTGGCCTGACTTGAGTAGCCCAGGTCAAAACCGATATCGGAAACGGCCTCCTGAGTGACCGCCAAGCGTTCTATGGCCCGCTCCATGCGCAGAGCATTGAGATAGAGGTTTGGCGTGAGGCCAATCTGTTCGCGGAACAATTTGTAAAAATGAGGTCGTGACAGGCCAACTTCGCGCGCCACCGTATCCAGCGCCAGCGCTTCGCCGACGCGCTGCTGCAGCACCCGCAAGGCGTTGCGAATGCGGTAATCGCGCTTGGCGAACATCGGGCCGGTGAAGGCATCGTCCCGACCGGTCCATTGCAAGGATTGATCAAACGCCAATTGGGTGAGCGAGCACAAGCGGTCCTCGAGGAGCGGGTCTTCCTTGTCGGGATCCATCATGGACTGGGTGGTGCCAAACACCAGCCTCGCCAACTGATCAGTCACTTCGATGCCGACGCGACCGAAACTCAGCGACGCGGTCGCCCGCCGTGATGCCTCGAGAAACCAGGCCGGGCGAATGTAGAGAACAAGTGCCAGAGTCGGCGCTTCTAAGTGCAAGCGGTTGTAATGATGTGATTGCCAAGGGCTGACAGCGACGGCCTGTCCGGGGGCAATCGGCCAGCGGCGATCATTGACCACCATCTCCGCCGGGGGGCCCTGGATGTGGAAAACAAGATGTCCTTCGCGGTGTCCATGAGGCACCATACCGCGGTCCATCAAATATAGGCACACTCTCCCGAAAGCACCATGAAACACAGCCAATGCAGTGCTCATTTTCCTCCCTCATGCATTCTTATGATGCACTTTGCAAAAACGATAACTCGGAATTTTCTTGTCGTAAACACATGATTCCTTGGCGCCTTTATTCATCAAAACTACCGCAGTGCACACTAACGGGCCTCCTCCAGCAACCGAAGATAGTCTTCCTTGGTCGCCAAGCGCGGGTTGGTTTGGTTGGCAAGGTCTGCTGCAGCAGCCTTTGCCGCACGGCGAAGTGACGCCCGCCCCAAGCCCAGCGTCCCAATTCTGTCGGGAAGGCCAAGCCGGGTTCCGAGTTCGGTGATTACCGAAGCAACATCGCTTCCGGGCTGCAGACCGATTGCTTCACGAACCACCGTCAAACGGTCACTGACAGCCGGCAGATTGAACGTCAAAATGTGAGGCAGCAGCGCGGCATTGAGCGAGCCGTGCCGACCACAGATGCCTGCCTCGACCTCCAGCGCCTTGGCGGCCGCGTCTATTCCACCAAGACCTTTTCTGGCCGAAAGTCCGGCATTGAGTGCGGCTGCAAGCATTTCACGGCGGGCTTCAATGTCACTCTCATTCTCAACCGCGCGTGCCAAATGACGCATGGCCCGGCGCAGCCCTTCAAGAGCGATGCCATCAGCGGGTGGATTGAACGCGGTTCCCAAATAAGCTTCCAGGCAATGGGTCAGCGTATCCATTCCTGCAATCGCTGTGGCATAGGCATTGTTGCCAAGCGTCAGGGTGGCATCGCAAAGGACAACCGAAGGGTTCTTGGCATGGAAGACCGGCAGGTTGGAAATCGCTCCGCCAATGGGGCCAAGTCCAACGCTCTCAGTCGTCGTTGGGATTGTCAGCAAATGCACCTGAGTGCCACTTCTGGGTGGCGCATCGATCACCCGCGCAAGATCCAGCGCAACTGCGCCGCCAAAACCGATCACCGCATCGCAACGGTTCTTGAGGTAGGCTTTCGATGTCGCTCGAACCTGTGCCGGTTTTACCTGCGGCCGGTATCCACTCAGGTGAACCGGATGGCAATCTGCCGGGAGCGCATCAAAAAGCCTTTCCAGGCAATCTTCATTTTCCCCGGCTTCATCTGTCACAATCAACGGGCGTTTTACATTCAGCTTGCCCAGTTCCTCCGGCAGCGCGTCCTCAAGTACGCGGTCGGCAAAATGAATCCGGGTCATGAATGAAATCAACGACATAAACCCATTCTCTCACATCAGTCAGGTCCGCACCGGAGCATGCAGCCAAGTCCGAGAATGGACTAGGCGCGAAGCAGCCTCGGGCCGGGAACAGATCCCCGGCCCGAGGCTATTGATGCAGTCGGATTAGCCCTTGCCACCGAGCGCGGTGCAGTCGGGCGTGTCGCGTGAGGGCAGGCCCATGGCGCGGAATTCGTCCGGAGTCATGCCCAGCGTCTGGTTGATGCCGTCAACGCGGGACTTGAGCTCAACCTTGAGGCCACCTGCCCCGTCTTCAACCACTTCCGTGATGAATACAGACCCTGATGCCTGACGGTTCTCGTTGAGCGTCACGGTGCCCAGCGGTGTCTCAAGCGGTTTGGTCGAGAGCACGTCACGCAGCTTGGCCTGGCCATCGCTCAGATCGCCTCCAACCTCGTTGAGACCCTGGATCGCAGCCAGTGCCGCAACATAATAGCCAACGCCGAACAATGATGGTGACGGGAACCGCTCATCTTCCGGGAAAGCGTCCTGATAGGCTTTGACGTAAGCCTGCCAGGCTGGGCTTGGATCATCAGTGGCGAGCGGACCGGAGGTCGGTGTGCCGATCAGCGCATCCTTGGCCCGCCCTTTCGAGGTCAGCACGGTCTGGTCGGCCATGATTGTGCCGCCAATCAGGTTGGTTTCCGCACCGGCCTGTTCGTACTGATTGAGAAAATTGATGGCATCCGTGCCGCCAACGCCAAGGTAGATTGCATCGATGTCATCGGGCATTGCGGCAATCACGCCGCCGAAATCGGACGAGCCCAAAGGCACCCAAAAGCGTTCGACGATTTCACCGCCGGAGCGGCAGAAATCAACTGCAAAACCCAGAAAGTTGGTGTAGCCGAAGGAATAATCCGCGGCCACCGTGGCAACCTTGTTCCACCCCTTCTCCTTGACCACATATGAACCGAGCCCCGCGCCCCATTGGGATCCGTCAAGATTGAAACGGAAGAAGTTTGGCGCCGGATCAACCCAGGTTGTTTCAAGCGCTCCGGAAATGCCATTGATGATGGTCTTGTCGGGAACTGTCTTGGCATAATCGCGCATGGCGATGCCTTCGGAGCCAGAAAGCGGCCCCAGGATGATGTCGACACCATCCTGCTCGATGAGCTTGCGCGCCTGGCGCACGGCTGTATCGGGCGTGGTGTCACTGGGTGCGACGACAATCTCGATTTTCTTGCCGCCGGCCATGCCGCCAGCCTGTTCGACTGCCATTTCCACATTGCGAACGCCATCGGCGCCGCCGGCTGCAAACACGCCTTCGAGCGCAACCAGAATACCAATTTTGACGGTGTCGTCTGCCATTGCACCCGCAGGCAGCAGGAAACAGGTCGCAACTGAAGCGATGAGTGCCTTTTTCATGGTTTTCCTCCCTAAGCAGGCACGGACCACTTCTCCCAAAGTCACCGCCCCGTCGCCTGCATGACAAATACGGCAACTGACCCAACGTTAGCAGTCTCACTGGGCACCGCGATCACTTGGGGTTGGTCGCCATACCTTTGCGTCTTTTTTTTTGGTTGGATGTGTGGCGGTCAACTCGGTACCGAAGCACGATGCGAAGCCGCAGGCATAGGTCGCGATTCCTCGGGAGAATGGGCGGCAAAGGCTGCATGGCAGGACAGGTGCAACAGAGGTTTTGTCTGGCCAGATGTTCTTTCCGGGATATTTGGTGCACCGTCACCATCAGGTACGTGATTGGGGAGAGAATGCATGAATGACAATCAGTTTGAGGGCATGGCAGCGATCGTCACCGGAGGAGCCCAGGGCATTGGCGAAGCAGTGGCGCGGCGGCTGAGCAACGGCGGCGCCGGGATCGCTATATGGGATATGGACCAAGAGCTGGCAGAACGGACCGCGCAGAGCCTTGATCACGCAATTGCCCTTAAGGTGGATATCTCCGACTGGGCCGGGGTTCAAAGCGCCTTTGCGAAAACGCTCGGCGCGCTTGGCCGCATCGACATCCTCGTCAATTCAGCAGGCATCGCTGGCTCCAATGCTCCGGTCGACGAATACCCGGTGGACGAATTCGCGAAAATCATCGCGGTCAATCTGAACGGCACCTTCCATGTCAACCGGGCCGTCGTGCCGACCATGCGGGCGCAGGCTTTTGGCCGGATCGTCAACATAGCCTCTGTTGCAGGCAAGGAAGGCAACCCCAATGCATCCGCCTATTCCGCTTCGAAAGCCGGAGTCATAGGATTCACGAAATCGCTGGGCAAGGAGCTTGCCGGCGTCGATATCGCCGTCAATTGTGTGACCCCTGCGGCGGCGCGAACCCGAATCTTCGACCAGATGGCGCAAACCCATATCGATTACATGTTGTCAAAGATTCCCCGCGGTCGTTTTCTTGAACTCAACGAAGCCGCCGATATGATTGCCTGGCTGTGTTCGCGGGAGAACAGCTTTACCACTGCCGGAGTGTTCGATCTCTCTGGAGGCCGTGCCACTTATTGAAAAATGCCGGCCGCATGGTAGCGGAAGGCCACCACGACAAACCTTATGGATCGCAACCAAGAGCAGGATACCGAAGCCAATCGCGGAGCAGTTTGGATCAGCCGTTCAGGTCTGTGGACCTTGCCCGGCTCGATCAACAATCTCAGTCGCTTGGTGCTCGAGGCCGAAAAACCTGACGCGGCAATATATGCCAATTGATCAGGCGAAGTTGTTGATCTTCAAGAAAAACCGGCTTGACCAGGTTTTTAGCCTGAAGGCCGTCGAGAAATAAGCTAAGGAGATCTCTGCCGGGTAACGATGCGGCTCAAGACACAGGCAAAGGGGGGAGACCAGATGGCCAAGACACTTGCAATCGGCGGTTACAACGACAGGGATCAAGAGGACCTTTCGAAAACGTTCAATCCTGTATTCGTTCCTGGACCGGAGGGTGTGGCCGGTTTGGACGACGCGGCTCGTGCAAATGTGACAGCTGTCGCCTACAAAGGTCACAAGCCGTTTGGCTCGGTACAGATGGACCTTTTGCCAAACCTTGGCCTGATCGCCAATTACGGCGTCGGCTATGATGCCATTGACGTTGGTGCCGCAGATGCGCGCAAGATCAAGGTGACCAACACGCCTGATGTCCTCAATGACGATGTCGCCGATATCGCCGTCGGCATGATGCTGTGCCAGGGACGTGAAATGATGCAGGCCAGCGCCTGGGCACGCTCTGGAAACTGGGCCAGGAACGGCGAATACCGTCTCAACCGCAAGGTGACCGGCAGCACGGTTGGTATCCTTGGGCTTGGACGGATCGGACGGGAAATTGCCAACCGGTTGGCCGCGTTCAAGATGGACATCCACTACTATGCCCGCTCCGAAAAGGACACGCCGGGTTGGACCTATCACTCTGATCCCGTGAAACTGGCCGCCGCGGTGGATTTCCTTGTCGTGGCGCTTGTCGGCGGCAAGGACACCGAGAAATTCGTCTCACACGAGGTGATTGCGGCAATGGGTCCGCGTGGCGTGCTGATCAATATCTCGCGGGGGACAACCGTGGACGAGGCCGCCCTGCTGGATGCGCTGGAGGCAAACAAGATCGCCGGTGCGGGACTGGATGTCTTCCTCAACGAACCGGACATTGATCCGCGATTCTATCAACTGGAGAACGTCGTGATCCAGCCCCATCAGGGTTCCGGCACAGTTGAAACCCGTGCCGCCATGGCGCAGTTGCAGCGCGACAATGTCGCTGCATTTCACGCTGGCAATGCCCTGCTGACAGCCGTGAACTGAGGACGCCAGCATGCGCAAGAACACTTTCAAACAGGCGATCACCGAAGGCCGCCAGCAGATTGGCATCTGGCATATGACGCGCGACACGCAGATCACCGAGATGCTGGGATGCTGCGGGTTTGACTGGCTGCTTATTGATTGCGAACACACGCCGAATTCAGAGGCCGACGTTCTGGCCAAGCTTCAGGCGCTCAATGGCAGCGAGACCGTGCCCGCGGTTCGGCCCACTCATCTCAACGTTGCTGAGATCAAGCGTCTTCTCGACATCGGGGCACAGACGCTGATTGTCCCCTATGTGCAGTCTGTCGAAGAGGCGGAGCTGGCTGCAGCCGCCGTAACCTATCCTCCGCACGGAATTCGTGGCGTCGCGGGCGGGTCACGGGCCAGCCGATACGGCAACGTGCCCGGCTACTTCGAAAATGCACGCGACGAGATTTGCCTGATCGTGCAGATCGAGACAGTCGCGGCATTGAAAACACTTGAAGAGATCGCGGCTGTTCCCGGCATTGATGGATTGTTCATCGGGCCCGCAGATCTGGCGGCTTCAATGGGACACCCCGGCAACCCAAGCCATCCCGATGTCGTTGAGGCAATCATCACCGCCATGCGCCGCATACGGGCGGCAGGCAAGCCTGCAGGCTTCCTGTCTGCAGATCAAAAATTGCTCGATCTGGTGGTCGAAGCGGGCTGTGTGTTCACCGCCATCGATATCGACGCCGGCCTTCTCCAACGCTCTGCAAAGCTGCGCCTGGAAGCCTGCAAGGGTTGGAAGGACTGATGCATGTCCCGCTCGACCGGCATCAATCGAGCGACAACATACATGGACCGATCCGAAGTTTTGCGGCGGGTTGGTTTCGCTATCCGAATGGCGTCTCCTGTGCGGTTGGCAAGCCTGAGAAGCGTGCGGGTCCCCTATGACGCTGGTTTGTCATCCTCCAGATAGTAGCGGATGTTGTCCTCGAAACTGCCATCAGCCTCAAGTCCGAGCGTGATCGCTTTCTCCGGTCGCAGATCAAAACGCCATCCTTTGACAATTCGCTGGATATCCGGCTGCGCTTCCCATTTGATGAGCTTGGCCGTCTGAGGTCCTGCGACCGTGGTCATGGCGTCGATCAGCTGGCGGATGGTCCACATGCGCCCCGGCATCATCATGCAGCGGTTCTGGCCCAGATCCGCCTCCGGGATCTCGGCGCCCTTGATGAGGTTTTCCACGCATTTCCGGGGAGACAGATAGTAATGCGGGAAATCGTCATCGACGGGGCAAATCGCTTCCTGCCCATTCAACGGTTCGCGCAAGATCGAAGACATGAAGCTTGACGCGGCCCGGTTCGGTTTGCCTGGCCGGACCGAGATCGTCGGCAGCCGAAACCCGCGCCCATCGACAAATCCTTTGCGCGAATAATCATTGATCAGAAGTTCGCCCACTGCCTTCTGTGCGCCGTAGGAGGTTTGCGGGTTGAGGAAGCTGTGGTCGACAATCGGATCGGGCACTTCGCCACCATAGACGGCAATCGACGATGTGAAGATGACGACCGGTTTCGTTCCGAGCGTCCGCGCACGCTCAAGCACGTTGAGCGTCCCCATCATGTTGATCCGCCAACCGGCCTCGAAATCCTCTTCGGCATGGGCAGACACGATGGCAGCCAGCAGATAGATCACTTGCGTGTCTTCAGTCACCACATCTGCCACAGAAGCCGGATCGGCAATGTCGCAGGTGGTGGTTTGAACCTCAAAAGGTGCTGCCAGGGGAGCCGGGTCGACGACGTCCGCCAGGACAAGTTTGGAAATCGGCTGCCCGCGCAACTGGCCACGTTTTGCCAGCGATGCGGCGAGTTTCTGCCCGACGACACCTCCGCCGCCGATGATCAGAATGTTCATGCTTGTCCTCCCTCTTGGAATATGTACGACGCCCGAGCTCCTGGCGCCTGGATCACAGCAAACCTCTTTTGGAGAGGTTCTTGAAAAGCGCACGGGTCCCGAATGTCCATTGCGGGCAATCCGTGGACAGGCGGACCGTGTTTGTAAGTGTGCCCAAAGAGCTTTCCGAGATTCTCACCACGTCTTCGACATGATGCGTAAACCCCTGCCCCGGCGCGTCCCGGTCTTGCACCGGCGCGAACATGGTTCCGCAAAACAGCATGAATCCGTCGGGATACTGATGGTGCGCCCCAATCGTCTGAGCAACAAGGTCGGCAGGATCGCGGCTGATCTCGGACATGGAGGAGGCCCCTTCCAGTTCGAAGCCATCGGTTCCGCTGATTGTCATTTTCAGCTGCGCGGCGCGGACCGTGTCCAGCGTGAAGCTGTCGTCGAAGAGGCGAATGGCCGGACCAATGGAACAGGAGGCATTGTTGTCCTTCGCCTTGCCCAACAGCAGCGCCGACCGTCCTTCGACATCGCGAAGGTTCACGTCATTTCCAAGGGTTGCACCAACAATACGGCCATCGGGGCTGACCGCCAGCACGATTTCCGGCTCCGGGTTGTTCCAGCTTGAAACGGGGTGAAGCCCCACCGCGGCGCCCCAGCCGACCGACGACATCGGCTGCGACTTGGTGAAGACTTCCGCATCCGGCCCTATTCCGACTTCGAGATATTGCGACCAGAGCCCTTCGCCAAGAAGCACGTTTTTGACCTCTTGAGCATGGGCCGAGCCGGGAACCAGTCCGGCAAGGCTGTCGCCAAGGATGCCGCCAACTTTCGCGCGGATGGCTTCAGCCCTGTCAGGATCTCCTGCCGCTTGCTCTTCGATCACCCTTTCGACCATCGAGGATGCAAAGGTCACGCCACAGGCCTTGATCGCCTGAAGATCGCACGGCGCCAGCCAACGCAGATCATCTGGCCCGGCGTCAGGTGTGGAACCGGCCAAAAGATCGGAAAGGCTGCAGATGTCTTCGCCTTTGGCTGAACGCGCGGTTGCCAGTGGATCGGCAGAGGCCAGAAGGTCGGCCATTGTCGGATGCGCGGTCGCCGTGATGTCGATCACACGATCGCCGTCCAGCCGCACCAGTGCTGGGCCGATCCCGGGACGCCAGATGCGGCCGACACATGTGGCCTCCGGGGATGAATTGTTTTCTGGCAGCATCTGCAGGTTTCCTCAGTTTGTGACGGGCAACATCTTGCCCGGGTTCAGGATGTTGTTGGGATCAAACCCGGCCTTGATCGCGCGCATATAGGCGAGCGCCGATCCATGTTCGGCGGCCATGAATTTCTGTTTGCCCAAACCGACCCCGTGTTCGCCGCTGACCGTGCCGCCGAGCCGCAGCGCGGTTTCGGCCAAGGCGCTGGTAAACTCTTCGGCGCGGGCCATTTCGTCGGCATCATTGGGGTCGACACTCAGTCCGGCGTGAAAATTGCCATCACCGACATGACCGACAATTGTTGAGGTAAGACCAAGCCGGACCGCATCGCGTTGGGCCTGAAGCACCGCCTCTGCGAGCCTTGAGATCGGAACACAGACATCGGTCGGCCAGATGTGGCCGCCTGCGCCAAGTGCGGCGCTGGCGTAGTGAGACTTGTGCCGCATCGCCCAAAGCGCGTTCCGCGCCTCGGTGGTGTCGGCAGTGGCCCACCCCTTGGCGCCGTAATCAGCGGCGATCTCCTCAAACGTTGCAGACTGTTCCTCGACCGCGGCCTGGGTGCCATGAAACTCCAGAAACAGATGCGGTTCTTCCGGCAAACCCGCTCCCGAGTACTTGTTGAAGCCCTGGACCATCATTTCATCCAGGAGTTCGATCCTCGCCATCGGCAGACCTGACTGGATCGTCAGGATCACACAATTGACCGCATCCTCCACCGACGCGAACCGGCAGGTCGCGGCCTTGATGGCTTCCGGAATGCCTTGCAGCCGCAAGGTGACTTCGGTGATGATTCCGAGCGTCCCTTCAGACCCGATGAGGAGATGCGTAAGGTCATATCCCGTCGATGATTTGCGTGCATGGCTGCCGGTGCGGATGATCGTCCCATCGGCCATCACGGCCTCAAGCGCGAGAATGTTCTCCCGCATCGTGCCGTAACGTACGGCAGTGGTGCCGCTGGCCCTCGTCGCAGACATCCCTCCAATGCTGGCATCGGCGCCCGGATCAATCGGAAAGAACAGCCCGGTTGCACGAAGCTCCTCATTCAGGCGGATACGGCTGATGCCCGGTTGCACAACAACATTGAGGTCTTCCGCGTTGACCTGGAGCACGTTGCTCATGTGCCCCATATCGAGGCTTATGCCACCGGATGTGCATAGATGCTGGCCCTCCAATGACGACGCCGCGCCATATGGCACAACGGGACATTTCTCGGCGTTGCAAACGGTGAGGATGGCGGAAACCTCTTCGGCGCTCTCCGGAAAGGCCACCGCATCGGGCACCGTCAGCGGATAGTAGGTTTCATTCTGACCATGTTCATTGAGCACCGCACGGCTGGTCACAAGCCGCTCGCCCAGCAGTCCAGTCAATTGGCCTATGGCCCCCGCAATTGTCATCATACGCTCCGTGAGGTGGACCAAAGTGCCAGTGCGACGACGCCCAGCATGGAGAGTGCCATAAGAATGTTGATTGCGCGTTGAGTCCGCTTTGGCAGGTTGAGCCTGTTCAGGTACACCCCGGCCCAGAGCCATGCAAGGTGAATGGGAATCCAGATCGCGTTCATGATCAGTGCCTTGGTCACCATCTCGAACAGGAAATTGTTGGGGGCATAATTGAAGCCAAGGATCAGCGAGCTGTTGACGGCATAGGCCTTGGGGTTGATTGCCTGAAGCATCACGCCACCCAGTACGCCGGGCGCTGTCTTTGCCTCCATGAAAGAGATCCTGGCTCCGGCAAAGGCGATCCGCGCGGCAAGATAAAGCAGATATCCGACGGACCCGACCATCAGCACCATACGCAGCCAGGGGACCGACAGGATGATCGCCGCAAGTCCTGTCATCACAGAGAGCATCACAAGATTTGTGCCGATGAGCAGCCCCAGGACATAGCGCAGCGACGGGCGGAACCCATAAGCCGCACCAAAGCCGGCTGTGGTCATCACACCAGGCCCGGGAGTTATGATCAAGAACAGCACCGCCGCCGCAAATGTCAGCATCAGGAATACTCCAACCGCACCTTCATCGCCTGGCTTCGGTCAGGTGCAATGGCGAAGGCGGCCCCGTAAACCGACAACCGGAAATTGCGGGTGGCAAGACACTGATTCGGCAGACCGCACATGCCACCGCGTCGCATCCGAATCGCGACCTGCGCGGAACCCGCGGGCGTGTCTTCACAGGTCTGAAGACGCAGATCATGCGCCGCGTCTGCATAACGCGTTTTCATGGCAGGCTCCTCCCTCCCTTTGGGTTGTGCTTGCAATGCCCCCAAGATGGTATACCATTTTAATCAAGACGGGTTCGACCCGCAATGTCAATGCCGCGAAAACAGCAGGCACCGGGGAGGTTTCATGCAACTGTTCAACTTGGGCGGCAGCACCGCGCCTGTTGCGGTTCCAGAGTTCAGTGCCTGGCTGGAAACACGCACCCTGGCGGGCCGCCGGGGAAACGTTGACGAGTTGACAGGTGGCCGCATCCTCCTGTCATCCGACGCTGCAAGTTACGTCAACGGTCATACGCTTTTCGTGGATAGCGGCATCACAGCAAGCCTTTAAGGGAGAGAAGAACATGAGCGACAAACGCGTCATTGGTTTTATCGGTGTCGGCCTGATGGGCCACGGCATGGCCAAGAACATCCTGAAAGGCGGATATCCGCTCGTCATCAAGGGCAATCGCAACCGGGTGCCGGTGGAAAGTCTTCTCGGCATGGGGGCGACCGAGGTGCAGACAGCAAGGGAAATGGCCCAGCAATGCGACATTATCCATCTGTGCCTGTCCAACTCGCCACAGGTCGAGGCAATGATGCGCGGGCCGGATGGTATCTTGGCCGGCGCCCGGGAGGGCTTGATCGTTGTGGATACGACCACCGCCGACCCCACCTCGACAATGGCGCTGGCCGAAGAAATGGCAGCCAAAGGCGTTCACATGGTGGACGCCCCTCTGGGCCGGACCCCGAAAGAAGCAGAATCGGGCACACTCGACGCCATGGTCGGCGCCTCAGACGAAGCCTTTGAGAAAGTGAAACCGGTGATCGAATGCTGGAGCGGCTCGATCAAGCACATCGGACCTGTCGGTTCCGGGCACAAGATGAAACTCATCATGAATTTCATGTCGATGTCTTATGCGTCAATCTATGCAGAAGCGTTGAGCGTCGCGGTGAAATCAGGCCTTACACCTCAATCGGTGCGGGACGTCATGGCGCCGTCGCGGATGGGCTGCGGGTTCTTTGATACATTCTTCTCGGCCGCGGTTGGTGGTGATCCGAATGCGCACAAATTCGCGATCGCAAACGCAGCCAAGGACGTGCGCTATGTCGCCAGCATGGCAACTGCTGCCGGTGTGATGAACCCGATCGGGGCGGCCGTGCGCAACTATTTCGATCAAGCCGTTGCAACCGGCAAGGGCGGGGATTTCGTCCCAACAATCGCCAATCACATTGCGGGACTGAACGGATTTGACCTGCCCGCGGCGGTCAGGAAAGCCAACGAAAGCTAGGGAAAGGGCCGATGCATGCTCACCGAAGATCAGAAGGCGTTTTATGAGGAGAACGGCTATATTTTGGTGGAGAATGCCGTCACCGCCGAGCAGCTTGAGCGGCTTCGCGAGATCACCTATGCGCTGATAGACGGGTCGCGAGGCATTGTCGAAAGCAACGAAGTCTACGATCTTGATAAGGGGCACACATCGGATACCCCTCGTCTCACGCGCATTAAGTTGCCGCACAAGCGCGATCCCTTTTTTTGGGAGCTTATCCGCAACTCGAAACTGACCGAGGTGCTGACCGGTCTTCTGGGGCCGCACACCAATCTGTTGACCTCGAAACTAAACACAAAAGCTCCCGGTGGCGGACGGGCAGTCGAATGGCACCAGGATTGGGCATTCTATCCGGCGACCAATGACAGCCTGCTGGCCTTCGGCCTGATGCTTGAAGATGTGGACGAGGCCAACGGACCGCTTATGGTGATTCCCGGCACTCACAAGGGCCCGGTCCTGAGCCATCAGGCCAACGGGTACTTCGCTGGAGCCATCAACCCGGACGATCCGGCATTCGAGAAGGACAAGGCGGTGACCCTGACCGGGAAGGCCGGAGACATGACCGTGCATCACGTGCGCACTCTGCACGGGTCTGCGCCAAACATGAGCGACCGCAACCGCCTGATCCTGTTTTACGAATGCAGTGCGTCGGATGCCTGGCCGATCCTTGGGGCATCGAGCTACATTCATTCCCTCGGGCAGCGAGCCTATTGGGCTGATATTCAGGACCGCCAGATCACCGGCGAGCCGCAATTGGAGCCGCGCGTGGCGAATGTCCCGATCCGGATGCCCCTGCCCCCCGCGCCCGACACCGGGTCAATTTTCAAGACACAGGAAAGCGCAGGCGCAAAAAGTGCATTCAAGTGAGTGCCCTTTGGAGCAGGGGATCGTTGGATGAAATCGGCTTTAGTCCACGAGCTTTGCTGTTCCGTCTGCCAGCATCGCCTCGATCGCCGGCATCTCTCTCAGACCAGCTTGCACTTTTGCGTCCAGCGCGGTTTCAAGCTCCTGAATTGCGGCGAGTTGCGCGATGACCGCGTCAATCCGTGCAAAGGGGACAACAACGACACCATCGATATCGGCAACGATCATATCGCCGGTTTCGATGTATCTGCCGCCGACCACGGCGCCAAACCCGACCTTGGCCGGGCCATTGGAATAGGGTGAGTTCGGACTGAGGCCAGCACACCAGGCAGGCAAGCCTGCGGCAACGATTCCGGGATAGTCGCGCATCTGCCCATCTGTCACGAAGGCCGCAACGCCCCGGTTCTTCATGATTCCGCAGAACCGGTCACCTGCAGCCGAGCAGTTCTTGTGCCCATGCACCGCCGAAACAATGATGTCGCCGGGTTGGGACACATGAACGGCACCCATTGTCGCAAGGATTTCCGCAGGACCATTCTCGGCCACCACCGCAGGACCATGAGCATGGGTTGGCAGATCGCGCCCACCGCCGATTGGCTGGATCGTGGAGCAAAGAGCGCCCTGCCCTTCCATCGCATCGCACAAAAAGCCTGTGGGAATGCCTCGAAAGGCTTCGATCTGCGCAGCACTGGGGCGGCGAATGGTCTTGCGGATTTGAAGCTTGGGTGGTTCTTCGATCATTTTCTATCCTCCGGTTTATGTTTGGCTTTGAAAACCACAGCCTATGACAAGAAATACTGCATCAGGTAGAGCGCGCCCATGCCGGCAACGATGGCCCAGATCACGCCAAATCGTAGCCCCGCAAGCAGCGCAGCAAGCGCGGCAATCAGCCGAACCGGATCCGGCTCCCCACCTGTCGCTTCGGGCCAGACCAGCAATGGCACGAAGAGGGCGGGGAAGACTGCAACGCCGACATAGCGAAGGTATCGCAACGCCCAATCCGGCAGGTTACGCCCACCCAGCAAGCCAAGAAACGAGAACCGGATCAGGAACGTTCCGATCCCGAGCAGCACCGTCAGCAACCAGAATGAAGAGGTGTCGATCATTCAGCCGGCCTTTGCGCATAACGCGTCGCATAGAGTTCCGCCTGGCCGCCCGCAAACACACCCAAAAGGGCCGCAATAATCAGCCCGAGCGACCAGGGCACCCATGAAAATGCGATCGCGGCACCACTCGCGATCAGTGCCGCAAAGACATGCGGGCCGGAACGCAACAATGGCGCGGTCAACGCGATGAAGCAGACCGGCACCGCAAAATCGAGATTGAACGAAGCCGGGATCGCCTGACCCACCAAGGCTCCGATCAGCGTAAACCCGTACCAGAACGGACAGATCAGCAGCATCGCGCCGAAGTAATAGGCAACCTTGACCGCCGGTTTCATGTCGGGCGTCTCTTCATAGGTGCGAACGGCAACCGCGAAAGCTTGGTCGACCATCAGATACGCCATCAGAGCCCGTACGCCGAACCGGGCATGTCCCAGATGCGGCACAAGAGCAGCCGAATACATGGCCATGCGCAAATTGACAGCGAGCGCGGCAAGAAGTGCAATGAACACCGGCGCCTGATCCTGCAACAAGGCGATTGCGGTGAACTGGGATGCACCGGCGATTACCAGAACCGACATGGACATGGTTTGCAGGACATCCAGCCCCGCATCCCGCGCCATCACTCCGAACAGCATCGAATAAGGTACGACGATCAAGATGAAGGGCGCGCAATCCCGATATCCGCGCCAGAACGCCTGCCTCGGTGTCATCACAAATTCCGAGACCGCAGGAAAAGCCGGGCATAGGTCAGCCCTGCAGCATTGGCCTTGCAGCGCGCAGTCTGCCGCTGGATCGCGTCGTCGCTCTCGCGGCCAACGATAACCGCCAACTCTTCCATACGGCTGCATTGAAGCAAGGCCGACAGCAGGTCGTACTTGCCTTCGACACCAGCAACAGCGGCTATGTCTTCGTTGGCTTTCTCCTTGATAGTGGTCATCAACGCGGCAATGCCCGACTGCCAATCCTTCTCCACCTCCACAAAACACAGCGTCGCGACGGCGGGCCTGTCGCTGTTGACAGCCGTACAGGCGGAATGTGCCTCATCAACGCAGGTTGCTGGTGTCTGACCGGCGGCAAGCCGTTCGCTCAGACAGCTATTGACCCCATCGATATTCATCTGTGCCATCGCGGGTGCAGCCAGGGCGAGTTGGACGGCAAATGGTGCCAAATGGCAAAGGGAACGAAGCAACATCGCAGTTGTCCTTATCATTCGGATCATCTAAGCACTTGCATTTGGTATACCATTCGAAGAGGCTATGCAAAGGGCCTCAATTGAGCCCTCGGGAGGAGAAAGATGTCAAACACGCGCGCAAACAAGCGGTTCCGCTCACAGGAGTGGTTCGACAACCCGAATAATCCCGGAATGACCGCTCTCTACGTCGAACGCTATCAGAACCAGGAGTACACACGGGAAGAGCTGCAAGGCGGGCATCCGATTATCGGAATCGCTCAGACCGGCAGCGACCTCGCCCCGTGCAACAAGATCCACGTGTTTCTGATGGACCGGATCAAAGCCGGCATCCGCGAGGCTGGCGGCATCCCGATGGAGTTTCCCGTCCACCCGATTCAGGAGACCGGAAAACGCCCTACAGCGGCGCTGGACCGCAATCTTGCCTATCTGTCACTCGTCGAAGTGCTGCATGGATATCCGCTTGATGGAGTGGTGTTGACGACAGGTTGCGACAAGACCACGCCCGCCATGTTGATGGGAGTCGCAACGGTTGACCTTCCGGCGATCGCGCTCAATGGCGGCCCGATGCTGGATGGCTGGTGGCAGGGCAAACGCGCCGGCTCCGGCACAATCGTCTGGCAAAGCCGCCGCCTGCTGGCGGAAGGCAAGATCGACTATGAAGAGTTCATGAGCCGCGTCTGTTCGTCCGCCCCCTCCCTGGGTCATTGCAACACAATGGGCACAGCCAGCACGATGAACGCCATGGCCGAAGCGCTCGGAATGACCTTGACCGGCAACGCTGCAATCCCGGCCCCGTTCCGCGAACGAATGGCGATGGCCTATCAGACCGGCCGCCGGATTGTTCAGATGGTACTGGATGATCTCAAACCTTCAGACATCATGACACGCAAGGCGTTCGAGAACGCGATTGTCGTCAACAGCGCGATTGGCGGATCGACCAACGCCCCGCCGCATCTTCAGGCAGTTGCGCGCCATATCGGCGTCGACCTCAATGTGCAGGACTGGGAAACCATCGGATTTGACGTGCCCTTGCTGGTCAACATGCAGCCGGCTGGAGAGTATCTCGGAGAATCCTTCTATCGTGCCGGTGGCGTGCCCGCAGTGATGGCCGAGCTGATGCAGGCGGGCAGGCTTCATGGTGACGTGATGACCGCAACAGGCAATTCCCTTGCCGACAACATCACCGGCTCGAAAAGCCTCGATCACGATGTGATCAAGACATACAGCGCACCGATGCGCGAGAAAGCAGGCTTCAAGGTTCTTTCGGGAAACCTGTTCGAGTCTGCCTTGATGAAAACCAGTGTGATTTCCGATGATTTCCGCAAACGTTTTCTTTCTGAGCCCGGAAACGAAGGCGTCTTCGAGGGCCTTGCTGCGGTGTTTGAAGGCCCTGAGGATTACCATGAGCGGGTCAACGACCCGGCACTGGGCATCGATGAGAAAACCATCCTGTTCATCCGCGGTGTCGGCTGCGTCGGCTATCCCGGAAGCGCGGAAGTTGTGAACATGCAACCCCCCGACGCGCTGATCAAGGCGGGCGTGAACCATCTTCCAACCGTGGGAGATGGCCGCCAGTCCGGAACCTCAGAGAGCCCGTCTATCCTCAACGCCTCGCCCGAAGCCGTCGTTGGCGGTGGACTGGCTTACCTCAAGACCGGTGACGCGGTGCGCCTTGATCTGAACGCAGGCCGGATGGACGCGCTGGTGCCGGAGGATGAGTGGCAGGCGCGTATAGATGCCTGGACTCCACCAGACCTCGTGCACCAGACACCATGGCAGGAAATCTACCGCAACAATGTCGGTCAATTGGCCAATGGTGGATGCCTCGAGCTTGCGACCGCCTACCAGAAGGTGGGGCGTGATTTGCCACGCGACAATCACTGAGTTCGCATTGATGCGCACACCCATGCACGAAAGTTATTCGGGGGAAAACCCATGAGCAAAACCATCATCATCACCGGTGCAGGCAGGGGTATTGGCAAGGCCACTGCAGCCGCCTTTCTTGACGCGGGCTGGCGCGTGGGCCTCGCGGGGCGCACACTTGCCGCTCTGGAAGATGCGGCAGGCGGGCACGAAAATGCACTGCCCCTGCCCTGTGATGTGACCCGGGAGGAAGATGTCGTTGCAGCCTTCGGTAAGGCCGCCAAGGCCTGGGGCCGGGTGGATGCATTGTTCAACAATGCTGGCGTTTCCCTGCCGTCCGCCACGGTTGATGAAATCGACGTTGCCGCTTGGCGCGATCTCTTCGACATCAATGTGACCGGCAGTTTTATTTGCGCCAAGGTCGCCTTCGGCTTGATGCGCGCACAGGATCCACAGGGCGGTCGCATTATCAACAACGGTTCGGTATCAGCCTACGTGCCGCGCTGGGGATCGACCGCCTATACTGCGTCAAAACACGCAATCACCGGCTTGACCAGGTCGGTTTCTCTTGACGGGCGCGCCTTCAACATTGCCTGCGGACAGATCGACATCGGCAACACACTGACTGACATGGCCGAGAAGATGACCAAAGGCGTCCCGCAGGCTGACGGGTCCATCGCCGTAGAGCCGGTGATGGATGTGTCCAATGTCGCAAACTCGGTGCTGCATATGGCGAGCCTGCCACTGGATGCCAACGTGCAGTTCATGACAGTCATGGCGACCAATATGCCCTATATCGGCCGGGGCTGAGCCGGCGACAACGTCATGCCAGAGGAGTCTTTGGGCGGAGAATGGTTCCAACCAAGCCCCCGAAAGTCAAAGCGTCCCTTAATGGGGCGGGAGCTGTCCAACCGGGGCTTGCCTGTGTCCCCTTTGCCGCTCGCGGCGCCAGATATACAGTCCTGATGCAATGATGATCAGCCCACCGACCAGCGTCCAGACAGTCGGTGGCGTGGCGAAGACAAAAATGCCTACCAGTGCTGCGAGAAATATCTGGCTGTAGACCATCGGGGCCAGGATCGATGCATCCGCCCAACGGTGGGCCAGGGTCGCAAGACTGTGTCCCAGCATGCCGAAACCGCCGATCAGAAACATGATCAGCCATTGCAGTCCATTGTCGGGCCAGACCCAGACAGACAGCGCAAACGGTGCAAGCGCAACTGACGCGAAACCGGAAGACCAAACCTGCTGTGTCGCGTTGGTTTCCACTCCGGCTAGCATCCGCGTCATGATGAAATAGAGCGAAGCGATGAGCAATGCCGCCAGGGAAAGGAACATTGCCGGGTTAAACTCTGTCCCCCACGGCTGGATCACCACAAGCACGCCGATGAAACCCACGCAAACCGCCGCGATCCGGCGCATGCCGACCTTTTCGCCAAGGATCGGGATCGCGAGAAGCGTGACGACAATTGGGCCTGCGAACATGATCGTTGTCGTCAGTGTGATGGGCAATGATTGCAACGCAAAGAAGTTGCAGATCGTCGATCCGAGCAGGAACAGCGACCGCAGAAACTGCTTGAACGGAGCCCGGGACACAAAAACCTCGGCGCGCTCTCGCGGCAGATAGAAGGTCATGGCGTAGACGAAATGTCCGAAGTACCGCACAAAGACCACCTGCATCACCGGCAATCCCGCAAGCACCAGCCATTTGGCTGAGGTGTCGATACAGGTGAAAAAGACCACCGCAAAGAACATGGTCAAGACGCCTGCGGCGGCGCGGTCCTCGCGAGGGATCGGTGCGCTCATGTCACTGCCGGCCCACCGAGATGAACGCCGGATCTTGCGTAAGATCGCTCACGCTTTTGCCTTGAGGTTCTTGCCCATCCAGTCCACCATCTCCGCCACCATTCGATCACCGTCCCCGTTATCCACGGCAGCGGAAAGCGCGTTGGCAGCACAACCGGACATGCGGCTTTGTAGTCCCATATCTGAGAGCATCTGACCGTAGTATCCCACGTCTTTGGCGGCATTGCCGATGGCGAAACCAAGATCATTCTGACCATTTACCGCGTAGTTGCGTATGAAATCCATCATCCCTGAGCGCAGTGGACCCGCGGACATCACCTCATAGAGAGCCTGCCGGTCAATGCCCGCCGCATCGGCCGCAGCGAAAGCCTCCGACATGGCAACCGCGGTTGTCATACCGAAGAAGTTGTTGATCAGCTTGATGGTGTGCCCGTTTCCAAGGGCGCCAAGGTGAAAGACGTTCTCTCCCAACACATCGAGCACCGGTTTTACCCGGTCATATGTACCTTTGTCGCCAGAACACATGATGTTGAGCTTGCCCTCTTTCGCATGGGCTGGCGTGCGGCCCAGAGGAGCATCCAGATAGGTCGCGCCTTGCGCGGCAAGATCCGCACCGATCTTTTGTGTCGATTCTGGCAAAGAGGTTCCAAAATCAATCACCACCTGCCCCGGCTTTATCCCCGCCAGAATACTATCCTCGCCGTAAATGCGGCTTTCCACCTGCTCAGATGTTCCGACACAGATCATCACGATATCGCTCTGTTCGGTCAGGGCTTTGCCAGTTGGTGCCTCAACCCCACCACGAGCCACGGCCTCGTCCACACCTGTGCGGTCGCGATTTCCAAGAACGATCAGGTCATACCCTGCCGCTTGAAGACACTCCACCATGGCTCGGCCCATGAGCCCCAACCCGATGAATCCTATTTTGGGTTTCGTCATTTCCAGCTCCCTTGAGTTAAACGCCGGTATAGTCCCCCGGTACCTCGCCTGCGCGCACCGGCCTTCGCTCCTTCGCCGACAACGCGGCAGCCAGCGTCATTTCCAGCGCCTTCATCCCGTCTTCACCACGGCAAAGAAGATCACTTTCAGCGCCGGCAACCGCACCAGCAAAAAGCCTGATCTGTTCCAGCATCGGATCAATCTTCTCGAATTTCGGCCCTGCTGCTGAATTCAACGGCTTGGACCACTCGATTTCGCCGGGGCCGGACCGCCCCCAGACCGTCAAGGACGGAAACTCCAACGCGCCTGCGGTGCCTATGAAACGGATGCAATCCTGATGCGACGCAGCTATGGCCGGGTTTTCTCCGGATGCAGCCTCGAATGACCAGGGCGACGCGCCGACATCGGAAATCAGAAAAGACCCAAGCGCGCCATTACCAAAACGGAACGCCAGTGCAGCCGTATCTTCTATCAAGAACCCTCGCCGTGCATTCGAGGACAGGGCTGTGACCTCCGCAATCTCACCCAGGAAGAAAAGCAGCAGATCGATGTCATGGGTCAGGTTGGTCAGCAGCGGGCCTGCTCCAGGCTGGCGGCGCCAGTTCACATCAAAATAGGTTTCATGCTTTCGAAGCGACCAAAGCCCCTGAACCCCGACAATCTCTCCGATCTGCGTCAGAGCATCACGTGTTGCGCGTGAAAACGGATGGCAGCGGCGGTGGTGGCCTGTGAAAAGCGGAAGGCCTTTCTGTGCTGCTTTCATCACAACCTCCCGCGCCTGATCGAGTGTCGCGGCAGTCGGCTTTTCGACAAGCACGGGCCATCCCCGGTCGAGGCAAGCGAGCGCGGAGGCATGATGATCTTGTGTCGGTGTGGCTATGATTGCGGCGCGCGTTTCCGCCGGTACTTCATCGAGCGTTTCAACCGCGTTCAAACCCAGTGCCGTCAGCGCCGCACGTTGCGCCTCAACCGGCTCAACCACTGCGGATATCCGCGTGGCAGAACAGGCTTGCGCCACCTCGACATGGCGCATTCCGATGGAACCTGCTCCGATGATGGCGATCGGCAGCTCACTCACATCACCGACCCGACCTGCCAAGGGACAAATTCATAGTCCCCAAGCCCTTGCGCCTCCGATTTCGATTTTTCGCCACTGGCCATGCGCAACCACATCTCGTAAATCTCGCGGCCCACCTCTTCGACGCTGGCTCCGTCCGACAGGATCCGGCCCGCATTCACATCCATATCTGGCGTCAGTCGTTGGTACATCTGGGTGTTGGTCGCCACTTCCATTGTCGGCGCCGGTTTGGATCCAAAGGCCGATCCACGACCGGTGGTGAAACACACAAGGTTGCAGCCGCTGGCAATTTGTCCGGTTACGCTCGCCGGGTCATATCCGGGGCTGTCCATGAAGGTGAACCCCTTCGCAGTGACCGGTTCGCCATATTTGAACACGCCGGTCAGCGGGCTTGTGCCTCCCTTCGCCGCAGCGCCCAATGACTTTTCAAGGATCGTCGTCAGCCCGCCCTTCTTGTTTCCGGGGCTGGGATTGTTGTCCATGTTCCCGCGGTTGCGTTCGGTGTAATCCTCCCACCATTTGATCAGGCTGATCAGCTTTTCCCCTACGGCACGATCCACGGCGCGAGCGGTGAGCAAATGCTCGGCGCCATAAATTTCCGGCGTTTCCGCCAGGACACCGGTCCCGCCCTGCGCAACCAGTAGATCACAGGCATAACCCACAGCCGGGTTTGCCGTGATACCGGACCAGGCATCGGACCCGCCGCATTGCAATGCGACCATCAATTCGGATGCGGGACACTCCTCGCGTTGCGCTTCGTTGACCAAAGGCAACATCGCCTCGATCTTCCGGATGCCCATTTCTACGGTGTGGGCCAGCCCGCCGACATCCTGAATGTTCATTGCCTGAAACAACGGGCCGGGTGTAAGGCCGTAGGCCTCTATCAACCAGTCGATCTGCATCATCTCGCAGCCCAGACCCGCCATGAGAACGCCGCCAACATTGGGATTGCGCGCATACCCCCAGAGCGTGCGCTGGAGCAATTCAAACCCGGTGCCATCTCCGCCCATGGCACAGCCTGTGCCATGAACAAAAGCGGTAACGCCATCCACATTGGGATAGGCTGCAAGCACGTCGGGCGTGAAATGTCTTGCGATCATGTGCGCGGCACTGGCCGAACAGTTCACCGACGTCAGAACCGCAATGAAATTGCGTGTTCCAACACGACCTGTCGAGCGCCGATACCCCATGAACGTGTCCGTCTGAGTGGCGGGAGCCACCGGGCGCAGATTGGTGGAGAACTCGTATTCTGTCTCGACGTTGCGGAATTCGAGATTATGGGTGTGCACATGCGCCCCCATCGCAATAGGCTCGGCCGCATAACCGATGACCTGCGCGTATTTGCGGACGGCTGCCCCTTTGGGAATATCGCAGCTGGCCATCTTGTGGCCACGCGGGATCATCTGGGTGGCCCCACCCTGCCCGGCATCAAGCGGCATGATGGCGGTGACAACATTGTCTTCAGGGGCAAGGCGTACAGTCTTCATGGTTTGGCATCTCTGCTTGGTCAGTTGAGGCAAACGGCAACTTGCGACTGGAAAGCAATGCTCATGCGCAAGCGGGGCTGTCACCTTTCCATCTGTGAATCGGGATATGAGGCTGACCGCCAAGGCTCGCGCGGGCAGCAAGCCACAAGCCGCGCCATTCCTGCCAGTCGGTCAACACTTGTTCGGGTGCTTTGCGGGACCGCGCAACAAAGGAAGGAAAATGCGAACGGCCTGTCGGCTGTCCCGTCACATTGTATCGGATGTCAAAAGACCAACGGAACCTGTCCGATAGATTGTCCAATGATGCATGCGGTGTCAGCGGGTCAAAGATCACCGCTCCGCCCGCTTTTACCGGCAACGGCTGTGCCTTGTCCAAATCCAGAAATCCATCAGCTATGGCGGTCTGCTTCTTGGGACAATGCGGGTACATCTTTGGTTTTCCGGGAATCGCCTGCAGGCACCCGTTTTCGACGGTCGCATCGGAAATCGCCAGCCAGACCGTAACCATCTGTGTCCGGTCACCTTCCTCGTGGGCGACCGCGCGATCCTGATGCCAGTCGGTGGCCATGATATGCGCGCGGTTTTCCGCCCCGTTCAATTGTGGGGCTGGTGGTTTCAGGCGCACATGCTGGATCGGGTTCGACGTTATCTCGGTGCCAATCAGGCATTCGACCAGATCAAGCAGTCTTGGTGCCGTGATCATGTCAAACACTGCCGGTCCGAAGTGAAACGGAGTATCCGGCGCTATCTCTCCACCTGGCAGCGATATGTCCATCGGCTGGAACCAGTCACACCCCGCCTCGTAACTGACCAGAAGCTTCTGCCAGAAATCCATGCCATCAGGCGGCGGCACCAAGCCGTCGGCATGCCAGCCATTATAGAGATCATCAAGCAGCGACGCATATTCATCCCTGACCGCGCTCAGCACTGCCGCCGGCAGAACGTCGGGAACAACGATGACACCACTGCTATGGAATTCGTCAATTTGGTGTTGTTTCAGCATGACGGATATCCTCAAACGCGCCGAGAATTAAAACGCTCCCAATCAAAGACGATTCCGTGGCCGGGACGTTCAGGTGCAACAGCATAGCCGTCGACAATTTGAAGCGGGGTCTCGATGTAATTTTCCAGTCCAAACCCATGGGCTTCCAAATAGGACCGGTTCGGACAGGCGGCGAGCAGGTGAACCGTGATGTCATGTGCGCCATGACTTGTGACGGGTAGATGGAACGCCTCTGCAAGACGGGCGATCTTCATAAACGGGGTCACGCCTCCGCAATTGGTTACGTCAGGTTCCGGGAAGGTCACGCCTCCTTCAATTGCGGTGCGAAACTCCCAAAGCGAACGGAGGTTTTCGCCCGCGGCGATGGGAATACCTCCCTCGCTTAGAACTCGCCGGTGGCCTGCAGGATCTTCCGGGGGGATCGGTTCTTCAAACCATGTCAGATCAAACTGGGAAAACGCCTTGGCGGCGCGCACGGCACCATCAACGGTATACTTCATGTTCGCATCGGCCATCAAAGGCATGTCCGGCCCAAAAGCGTCACGCAGAGCAGCGAGCTTGGCCACGTCTTCACGCAAAATGTCACGCCCAACCTTCATCTTGATGGCGCGGTGCCCTTTGGCGAAGTTGTCATGCGTCTGGGCGACGAGCTCTTCTGGGCTGAGATGCATGTCAATGCCGCCAGCGTAGCACGGCACCCTGGCATCATATCCGCCGAGCAACCGCCACAGCGGCATGTCTGCGCGTTTTGCCTTGAGATCCCAGAGCGCCATGTCGAGCGCCGACAGCGCCAGCACCGTTGGTCCACCACGTCCACCATAGTGAAAGGCCCACCAAAGCTCCTTCCAGATCGCTTCAATCAGCGAGGGGTCACGACCGATGACCATCGGCGCCATCTCGCGCCCCAGAATGTCCGCAATCGCCCCACCGTTCACACCACAGGTGAAGGTGTAGCCAACCCCTTCAGCCCCATCGCTGTCAGTGACACGGGCAGTCACAACCTCAAACCCGGTCATCACGCCATGCATGCTGTCTTCAAGGACCTGAGCCAAGGGGATCACATAATGGTCCGTTTTGACATGGGATATGGTGATGGTCATCGGGTGCTCAGCCTTTGCGTTAGACAATGGAGGCGGAATGAATCCGCCTCCATTGGTATGTCTCAATCAACTGTTTCGAGCATCACAGGAAGATTGTGACGATCGACGGGTACACAACAAGCACCGTCAGCGCCAACAACTGAAGCACGATGAACGGCAGGAACCCGGCAAAGATCTGTGTCAGCGTAATATGCGATGGCGCAACAGATTTCAGATAGAATGCCGCCGGTCCAAACGGGGGCGACAGGAAACTGACCTGCATGTTCATACAGAACACAACGCCGAACCAGATCGCCACATGGCGCGGTTCCAGTTGTCCGAACAGGCCAATCTCCTCAACCGGAAGTTTGAGCACGATCGGCAGAAACACCGGCATGATCAAAAGCACGATCCCAACCCAGTCCATGAACATTCCCATGATGAGGAAGATCAACATCATGACCAGGATGATCGACATGGTTGGAAGTTCGGCAGCAATGATCATGTTGGCGACGTAGGTCGGTCCACCTGAAAGAGTGTAGGCTGCGGCAAGTGCGGCTGCACCAATGGTTACCCAGATGATTGTTCCGGTGGATTTCAAGGTGCGGATCAGGCTATCCCAGACAATCTGGAAGGTCATTTCACGCCGGATCAGGCCGATGGTGAAAACCGCAACAACCCCCATACCGGCAGCTTCCGTAATACCGGTTATGCCCATGTAGATGGATCCGAGCACAACGCCGATCACCACGGTCGGTGCAATCAAGCCTTTGCCCATGTCCCAACCGGCTGCCACGCGCTGCTTGCCGATAGCGAGCATGATCCCAAGTGCAACCGCAAAAGCGGCTGCAATCCAGGGCAGATGATAGACCATCCCGAGCGCAATCGGGTCCTCGCCTTCCTGCAGGGTGTTTTGTCCGGTCACCGTAAAGAACAGCGCACGCAGGAACAGCACGCCAATGATCCAGAGGCCAAACTTGGACAAAAAGCCAACGAACATAAGGCCTTTCTCCCTACCGGCAGGCGCATCCGGGTCAATTTCCGGCAACGGCGCAAGTGAGGGATTCAAGCGGGTGCGCACAATGATGTAGATGATGAAGAAGGATGCCAGCATGAAACCCGGCAGGAACGATGCGGTAAACAGCGCCTTGATCGAAGTTTCGGTAACCAGTCCGTAGAAGATCAGCACGATAGACGGCGGAATCATCGTTCCCAGAGATCCCGAGGCGCATATGGTTCCAATCGCAAGGTTCTGATTGTAGCCGAGCCTGAGCATTTGCGGCAGAGCAATCAGGCCAAGAAGAACAACCTCGCCACCGATGATGCCCGACATTGCCGCCATGATCACCGCCATGATCGAGGTGACAATGGCAATCCCGCCGCGGGTGCCTGACAACCAGACATTGAGCGAGTTGTACATGTCCTTGGCGATCCCTGAGCGTTCGAGAAGCGCCGCCATGAAAATGAACAAGGGTATCGATATGAGGACGTAATTCGTCATTTGTCGGTAAACGGCTTGCGACAGCACCGACAGCGGCCCTTTACCAAAATTGCTGAACAGCAACTCGGGGCCAAATTTCATGATCAGAACGGCGACCGCCAGAAAGGCCGATGCAAAGCCAAGCGGCATCCCGATGGCAAGGAGGAAGAACATGCCCAACAGCAGGAACACACTTAGTGTTGCAATGTCGGGAGCCTTCATCCACTCGAGGTACGGTAGGAATTCCATGATTTACTTGTCCTCAAGAGTGCGGCGGATATTTTCGATCTCGACTTCGTCGATCTCGTCGGGACCGTGGTGCTCGGGCGCCTTGTTCCAGTTGGAAACCAGGTTTGAGATCGCCTGAATTGCCACCAACACGATGATGATGAGAATGGCTGGTTTGACGATGCCCGGGATGGGCGGATCCCAGGCTGTGCCGAAGGTTTCCATCCGCAGGAACCGGCGCATGGCATCGTCATATCCGCCCCAGACCATGGCAAAGACAAAGAACAGCAGTAACAAGAGGGACAGGATGTCCGACGCCTTTTGAAGAAAGCGGGGCATCATGTCGTAGATGACATAGATTCGGATGTGGCTGCGCTGCTGCATGGCATATTGGCCGGCAAACAAGAACACGAAAGCCGCTATCCAGAGAGACAGCTCATTGGCCCAAAGGGTCGGGCGGGCGAAGACGTAGCGCGAAACCACCTCATAGAACATCACGATCACGATCAGTGCCGTCATGATCATCGCAATGCGCGAACAGACCAGCGATACGATGTCGAAAAATCCGTTCGGTTCTATCTCGATCGCACCACACGTGTCCGAAAGATACATAGACACAAACAGAATCGCGCCGGCGATGGCCCACAACATCACCGAGACAAGCGGGCGCCCCTCGGGTCGGATCATCTCATGCATGCCAACCGCATCATCGGAAATGATACGGTTCGCCACCAACCACAGAAAAATCAGAGCGACCAGGGCCGTCAACACAATCGCAATCAAGCGTACCGGTCGACGCATGTTCCCAAGCCATACACTTTCCTGTTCCATACTCATCCTCCCCGGAGAGCCAAAACGAAATCAATGTTTTCAATCATTAGGATGTTAGGGCCCCGAAAACGGGGCCCTTGCAATGCTATCGATCAAAGGCCCTTCAACGGGCCCGCCTGATCAATCGATCAGACCAAGCTGCCGGAGGTAGGTCTTGTGGCTTTCCACAAGTGCTCCGGCTTCGGGGCTACGGGTTGCCCAGTCATCCCACGCGGCCTGTGCGGCCTTGCGGAAGGCTGCACGATCCTCATCGGACCATGCATAAAGGGTCACACCCTTTGCCTGCAGTTCTGCGGCTGCCTCGGTGTTTGCCTTCTCATTGGCCATGGCAATCTGGAAGGAAAGCTTCTGCCAGGCTGTATCGATGATGCGGCGCTGCTGGTCTGTCAGGCCGTCCCAAACATCCTTATTGCACGCAAGGTGGTCAGACGGCATCGAGTGGAAGCCCGGATAGTTGGCGTGCTTTACGATGTCGTAAAGACCAAGGCCCACATTGTTCGCAAGACCAGACGCATCAGCGCCGTCGATGATGCCGGTTTCAAGCGCAGTGAAGATTTCGGTGAAATCCATCACGATGGGTGACGCACCCAACTTTTCGAAAATCTCTGTCTCCATGCCCGGAGGCGAACGGAACTTCCAGCCCACCAGATCTTCCGGACCGGCAATCGGCTTGGACGATGCGAAGGATTCCTGACCGTAGATGGCCCAGCCGATCAGCTGCATACCCTGCGCATTGTAAAGCTCCTGTGCGGCCTCATAGCCATCGCCGTAGTACAGCCAGCTGTACTGCTGCCAGGGCGTGTCATAGCCACCCATGATATCGCCGACAAACTGGAACGCGGGGTTCTTGCCGGTCTGGTAAGCACCACCGGTCGCGTCACAATCAACAATGCCGTTGATCGCGGCGTCAAATGTTTCTGTCGTTGCAACAACCGAAGACGAATAGAACATCTCGATGGTGATATCACCGCCCGACATGGTCTGAACGTCGTCGATCCATGTTGCCAGCATTTTGCCTGTGGGATGCTCGGTTGCATAGTGTGTCTGAATGCGCAGCGTAACCGGATCGGCAAGCGCTGACGTGGCCATAAGTGCTGCTGCACCTGCCGCCATCAGTGTCGACATATATTTCATGCTTAGTCCTCCCTTGGCGGCTCTCCTCAACCGCCTGTCCAACCTTGGTGCATGGAAACGCACCGTGAAGATGGTATACCATCATGGGGGAACGTAGCGAATGGAAACTCGACAATCAACATTTTTTGGTATACCAAAATTCAATCCCTTCCGAGAGGGTGAGATTTTGCGTTCTGCCACGCATGTTCAGCGCATTGATTGTGCAGGAAATTCGGATGCCTAAAGAAACCCTGGCCGAACAGATTGCCAATCACCTGCGTCGGGACATCCTTCGGGGAAACCGCGCGCCCGGCATGTCGGTCAAAGAACGCGACATTGCTTCGGACATGAATGTGAGCCGGACGCCGATCCGGGAAGCGATCCGAATTCTATCCAAGGAAGGTCTGGTCGAGCTGCGGCCGTCGCGCAGCCCGATTGTTGCGCTGTCCAATTTCCAGGAAATCGCCGATCAAACCGAGGTGTTGATTGCACTGGAGAAATTGTCCGCAGAGCTGGCCTGCAAGAACGCGACCGAAGCGGACCTCAAACGCCTTGAAAGCATCGTCGCCTATATGGCGGAGCACTATAACGCGATTGACCCGCTGGACATGTTTGAAGTCGACATGTCTTTTCATACGGCCATCGCGGTAGCCTCGGGCAACAAGGCATTGGCCGAGACGCATGGGACTTTTCTAAGGCGGCTGTGGCGTGCGCGATACCTGGCAGCACGGCAACGGCGGAATCGGGAACGCGTGGTCAACCAACATACGGCCATCCTGGATGCGATGCATGCCCGCGACGGACAAGCCGCACGCGATGCAATCAACAATCATTTGCAGAACCTCGCCGATGATATCAAATCCGCGATCCAACATGAGACTGTGCACCAGGACACATGAGGAAGGCAGCGGTGGAACTATTGGGATCTGGCCTGCCGGACGGGATCATCGCCACGGAGACATCGTCAGGCGTTGGCCTTGGCCGTCGGCGCCAACCTGCCACCGCAGCAACGTGAGGTCTTACGGCCTGTACTCGGCGAGGTACGAGCAGCTTTCATGGCACTGACCCCGAACCTCAACGCCTATCTGTATTTCGAAGCCGTTGCGCGGCGTGGCACCATCACCCATGCCGCTGAGGAATTGTCGGTCTCGCCCTCCGCTGTCAGCCAGCAAGTCAAACTTCTCGAACAGCGCCTGGGGGTCAAGCTGTTTCGGCGCGACGGCCGCTTGCTGAGCCTGACGCTGGAAGGCGAACAGCTGTTTCAGGTGTCGACGACAGCGCTGAGGATGCTGCGCGACACCGGGCGGCATCTTGGGAAAACCCGCGAGACCCACAGGCTCAACCTGCGCGTGACCCCAAGTTTCGGGGTCCGCTGGCTGGCTCCGCGGCTTGCGGGATTTGTTGCCCGGCATCCCGATTGGGATCTGCGGGTCGACGCCGCTCCGGACCCCACCAATTTCGAACGGGAAGTGATGGACCTCGACATTCGCTATGGCAACGGCGAATGGCAGGGTTTGCATGCCCAGCCAGTGGTGCACGATCACGTGCTGCCGCTGTGCAGCCCAGACTACCTGTCCGGTTTGACCGTATCAGACAGCCCGGGCGGATTGCTGGACCAAGCCCGGCTGATCGACAGTGCCCGAGCGCTCTGCCAGTGGGATTTCTGGCTGTATCACAACGGCATTGAAACAAGCAGCAACCGCAAATCGATCCTCATGGACAGGTCGTCAATTGCGCTGCAACTGGCCCTGGACGGTGCCGGCATCGTGCTGGAATCTCTGGCCCTCGCCCTGCCCGAGGTCGCCAACGGACGGCTGGTTCCGGTGTTGCCCGATCTGCCGGTGCTGACTTTCCCCTCCTATTGGGCGATCTGCCCTGCCCGGTATCTCAATCGCCGCGCCGTGCACCTGTTTCTCGATTGGCTCGACAAGGAAGTCGACGATCATAACGCACAGGTCTCGGATATCCTCGCCAGGCACAAGCTGCGGTTCGAAGCATTGAAGCTGGACGGTGGCCAGTTGATCGGCAGTTGAAACTGCATCAGTGGATCAGCGATCCACCATTCACATCCACCTCTGAGCCGGTGACATAGGCTGACAGGTCCGAGGCCAGAAACAAGGCGCAGCCGGCGACATCGGATGCCTCGCCGGCACGCGCCATCGGGATCCCCGCAATAATCTGCTCCATCATCTCCGGTGTCAGCTTGCCCGCTGTGATGTCGGTGGCGATAAAACCGGGACAGATGGCGTTCGATCGAATTCCATCCGGCGCAAGTTCGCGTGCCATTGCCTTGGTCAGCCCCAGAATGCCGGCTTTGGCGGCAGAATAATGTGGCCCGCCAAAGATTCCCCCGCCACGCTGCGCCGACACCGACGAAATGTTGATCAGCTTGCCGGTCTTGCGTTCGCGCATATGGGGGATAACGCACTGGCTCATATTCAAAGTGCCGAGCAGGTTCACATCCAGCACCGCATCATAATCCTCGTGCGTAATATCCATGATCTTGAGTGGCTGGGTGATGCCCGCATTGTTGACCAGAATGTCGATATGCCCATAGGCCTCGAGCACCACCGCGACGGCGGCTTCGCAATCAGCTTTGCGGGTCACGTCACAAGCCAGACCGATATGCTCTTCACCGATATCGGCAGCGGTATCCTCGGCCTGCGCCGCATCCAGATCAAGAATCACGACGCACGCGCCGTGGTCTGCGAAGAGCTGTGCTGTCGCCTTGCCCAGGCCCCGCGGGCTCGCAGCACCGGTGATGAGTGCGGTTTTTCCGTCCAGAAGTTTCATGACGTCGTCCTTGTTCGCCGTATTTTCAATGCGCGTTCAGTGGTCGCGAACCTTGCACCCGGTCAGCGCCTCATAGGCGCGGATCACGGCGCTGTCGTCGTCGCGGCCAAGGCCCATACCACTGGCCTCGACCATCATCTGATAGGCCGCAGCAGCCATCGGAACCGGAGCCCCTGCATCCCGTGCGGTCTGAACCACAAGACGAAGATCCTTGATGAAGATATCGACGGTGGAGGTGGGGGTCGCCGCCTCCTGCATCATGCGCGGCGCCCGGTCATCCATCATCCAGCTTTGTCCGGCCGAGCTCGAAACGATCTCCAGAAGTCTTTGAGGATCACATCCCGCCTTCGTGCCAAACGCCATAAGCTCCGCCGCCGCCACGAGATGCACGCCGGCTGCCAATTGGTGGACCACCTTGTATGTGGCGCCCATGCCGGGCTGGTCGCCCAGATGGTGCACCTTCTTGGAGATGGCGGCGAGCATATCACTTGCCTTCTCGAAAGCAGCTTCAGGGCCGGACGCCATGATCGTCAGCATTCCACTGTCAGCCCCGACCTGTCCACCGGAGACCGGTGCGTCGAGCATCAGATGGCCCGCATCGTTCAGTCGTGCCGCAATCGCACGGGCTTCGGACGGCGCAACCGTAGATGACAGGACGACGACCGCCCCCGGAGCCAAAGCCTCAGTTACGCCATCGAACAGTGCAGCTTCCGCCTGCGCAGCCGTCGCCACCATGACCAGAAGCAGGTCGCAACCGGCAACCACGTCCACCACGTTCTCTCCGGTCTTGCCCCCGGCTTCGGCAAAGCGGGCGCGCGCATCCGGTGACAGATCGAACCCGCGCAACGCGACACCCGCAGACATGATGTTGCGGGCCATGCCCTGTCCCATCATCCCCAGCCCGATTATTGCTGCATCTGTCATCTTATGCATCCAGCCATGATTTGACCTGCGCGGTGATCCGGTCAACGGTGATCCCGTACTGGTCGTGCAATGTCGGCAGCGCACCGGCATCAAGAAACTCATCGGGCAATGCAACCTGACGGAACGGCACATGCAACTGCGCGCGCATCAACGCGCCGGCAACGGCCTCCCCCAGACCACCCGTGATCGAATGGTTCTCGGCTGTCACCACCAGGCGTCCACCCCTGGAAGCCTCTTTGCGGATTGTTTCTGCGTCCAGTGGTTTGATGGTGGGCGAATGCAAGACCGCACAGGACACGCCATCAGCGGCAAGCGCCTTAGCCGCATCCAGCGTCCGCATCGTCATGAAGCCCGACGAGATGAACAGCACGTCAGCCCCGTCATGGATCATCTTCGCCTTGCCCAATTCGAACTGGTAGCCATACTCGCCCAGCACGTGGGGCACCTTGCCACGCAGCAGCCGCATGTAGACTGGCCCCGGCGTGTCAGCGATGACACGGGTTGCCTGATCGATCTCCACTGCATCACAAGGATCCAGAACAGTCAGGTTCGGCATTCCACGCATGATCGCCAGGTCTTCGGTCGCCTGATGGCTCGGACCGTAACCCGTGGACAGACCCGGAAGCGCGCAGCAAATCTTGACCGGCAGGTTTTCCTCGGCAATCGCCATTGCGATGAAATCATAGGCGCGGCGAGAGGCGAAAACTGCATAGGTCGTCGCGAATGGCACAAACCCCTCCCGCGCAAAACCTGCGGCGGCAGACATCAGCAAAGCCTCGGCCATGCCCATCTGGTAGAAGCGGTCGGGATAGGCCTCGGCGAAGACATGAAGATCGGTGTATTTGGAAAGATCCGCTGACATTCCTACGATGTCATCCCGGGTTTTCGCCAGATCAATCAGGGCATGCCCGAACGGGGCGGCAATCGTCTCTCGTCCCTCGGAATCGAGCGATGCGATCATGGCGCTGGTTGCCACCCGCTCGCCGGTCTCCGAGGCTGGCAGAGTACGAGCCGTATATTTCGACTTGCGCCGGGAAAGCGATGGAATGGTCACTGCGGCTTGTCCTCATCCAGCAAGGCGATGGCCTTTGCCCATTCATCGGCTTCAACCCGAATGAAGTGGGTGCTTTCGCGCTGCTCAAGAAAGGGAATGCCCTTGCACATCCTGGTGCGGCAGATAATGACACGGGGCTGCTGTTGTGAATGGTTGCGGGCATTGTCGAAGGCCTGCACCAGCGCGGTCAGATCATTGCCATCCACTTCCTGCGCATACCATCCGAAAGCAGCCCATTTCGGCGCTTCTTCCGATGTCGCGAGCGCGTCCAGTGTTGGCCCATCTGCCTGCTGATTGTTGAAGTCGACAATTGCGATCAGATTGTCCAGCTTCCATTGCACCGCAGACATCACCGCTTCCCAGGTCGAGCCCTCACCAAGCTCGCCATCGGACAGCATGTTGTAGACAAAGGCCGAAGACTTTTTGCGCTTGAGACCAAGTGCTGCACCAACGGCAATGCCCAATCCTTGCCCCAGGGAGCCGCCGGTGATTTCCATGCCCGGGGTGTAGGCCGCCATGCCCGACATCGGCATGCGGCTGTTGTCCATGCCATAGGTTTCAATCTCGTCTTCCGGCAGGATCCCCGCCTCGATCAGGGCGGCGTAGAGCGCGATGGCATAGTGCCCGATCGACAGATAGAACCGGTCCCGGCCTTCCCACTCAGGGTCGTCGGCGCGGTAAGTCATCGCATGAAAATACGACGCAGCCAGAACATCCGCCACGCCGAGTGCTTGCCCGATATAGCCTTGCCCCTGCACTTCAGCCATCTGAAGGGCATAGCGACGGATCGCCCATGCCCTTTGAGCGAGGCTCACATTCAATCTCTGGGTTTCGCCGATGGTCGACACGTCTTGTCTCCTCAAGCCTCGCCTTCCTCAATTCCGGCCCGCTATGCGTTCACACGCTGAACTGCCCCTTGAATCTCCGCGAAAAACAGAATTCGACAAGCGGGAAATCATTAATCACACTTTAGCTGAGCTTAACAATTGCGTTTGAATTATTGATGGCGCCTTCCCCCCTGGCCCCGGTATCCTGACCCGGAGCGATCACCGGAGGAGCCTTTTCATGAACCTTTCAGCCCTGCTCGCCGCCCGTGCTGAAGCAACACAACAGGCTACTCGATGCCTCAGACAATGACCATTCAGAATATGGCGGATGCGATCCGGTTTCTTGCCATCGACTCCATCCTCAACGCCGGCGAAGGCCACCAAGGTGTGCCATTGGGCATGGCCGAGATCGCCGCGACCCTGTACGCCAAACACATCAAGGTGGACCCGTGCGATCCGCTGTGGCCCGGCCGCGACCGCATTGTGTTGTCGAATGGCCATGGCTCGATGCTGCTCTACGCCCTGCTACATCTGTCGGGATATGAAAAGGTATCGATCGAGGCGCTGAAGGCTTTCAGGACGCTGCATTCAGTTTGCGCCGGACATCCGGAGATCGAACAGGATGCCGGCATCGAAATCACCACCGGCCTTCTCGGCCAAGGCATTGCCTGCGCCGTTGGCATGGCGGTCGCCGAAGAACGCCTCGCCGCACGGTTCGGCCGCGATCTCGTGGATCACCGGACATGGGCGTTTGTGGGCGACGGATGCCTTCAGGAAGGCATAGGGCAAGAGGCGATCTCACTTTCCGGGCATTTGCAGCTTGGGCGGCTGACCTTCCTGTGGGACGACAATCACATCACCGATGACGGCGATACGGTGTTGTCGGTTTCCGAGGACATCCCCGCAAGGTTTCGGGCCGCAGGCTGGCATGTGCTTGAAGTGGACGGACACGACATTGCAGCAATCGACAAAAGCATCGCCGCGGCCAAGGCCGATCCGCGCCCAACCCTGATCGCCTGCCGCACCACAATCGCGCGCGGCATTCCGCGCCTGCAAGGCCAGCGCGGCGGGCACAGTGCGCCACTCACGCCCCAAGACGCCGAAGAGGCGCGCGCGGCTTGCAATTGGCCCCATCCTTCATTCCATATCCCCCAGGCGATTTACGCCGATTGGGACAGAGCGATGATGAAGGGACAGACCGCGAGAGCTGATTGGCACAAGCGGCTGGACAAGCATGCAGACCGCACCGAATTTCATCGCTGGACCAGTGGCGCGCTGCCCCACGGCTGGCATGATGCCTTGCCCCAGACCCGCTCAGAACCACGCGCGACGATCCAAAGCTCGGGCGATATCTGCGATGCACTGTTGGACAGGCTTCCTGAAATCCTCGTGCTTTGCGCCGACCTTGAAGCACCGACCAACCACAAGCGCCGCCGCAAGGGATTCACGGCCGACCACCGCGACGGGTCCTATGTGCATTGCGGTGTGCGGGAACATCTGATGGGCGCGATGGTCGACGGGATCGCGGCACATGGTGGTTTGCGGCCTGTGAATGTCACCTATCTCGCCTTTGCCGATTATGAACGTGCGGCGATGCGGATGGCTGCACTGATGGGGCTGCCCGCGATCTTTGTTTTCAGTCACGACTCGATCGGTGTGGGCAGCAACGGCCCGACCCATCAGCCCGCGGAGATCCTCGCAAGCTACCGCGCCATGCCGAATATGCGAGTGTTCCGTCCCGCTGATGCGCTGGAAACCGCAGAAGCGTGGCAGATTGCACTGGAGATGCGTGACGGTCCTTCGATGCTCGCCCTGTCCCGGCAAGATGCCGAGCAGGTGCGCAAGGATGCATCTGAAAATCTCTCCCGCCGGGGCGCTTACATTCTGGCTGGCCCCGAAACAGACCGCGATCTGACCTTGATTGCCACCGGCACCGAAGTTGGTTTGGCGGTAAGAGCCCAGCACATTCTCGAAGCTGGCGGGATTCGCACGACAGTCATATCAATGCCCTGCTGGGAGCTCTTCGAGGATCAGGACACGAGCTATCGCGCTGCTGTTCTGGGCACGGCTCCACGCATCGGGATCGAGGCGGCCTTGAAATTCGGCTGGGAAAAATGGCTAAGACCAGAAGATGAGTTCATCGGGATGACCGGCTTCGGCGCTTCCGCCAGGGCACCTGAACTCTACGACCATTTCGGCATTACCACAGAGCGGATCGTTGCGACGGGCAGAAGCCTGACAGGGCGCTGACGCCGGCCGTTCCGTCCGGGCGTATCACCAAAACCGCGGCGCACATTCATGCATTGGTGGCTTTTTCAGACTGCGCACCAATGGCGGCGATGGCGGCCTGAGCGACCGCCCGGTCTTGCTCCGGCGTCCCTGACCCGACCCCAACGCCACCCAGCAGAACGCCTTCGAGGTAAATCGGCAGCCCACCGCCAAGTCCCGTAACCGCCCCTTGCGTGGCGGCGGCGATCAGTGGAGCGACCTGCGGAGGGATCATGCCGGATTCAACCCCGATGGATGCAGCAGTGCGTGCTTTGGCCCTGGCACTGAGCAGACTGAGATACTTTGAACCAGTCATGCGAAGCGTTGCAATGCTCTCCCCGCTTTTGTCGACGATGACGATGCATTGCGGCTGTCCCATAGCCTCCGCTGCGGCGACGGCCGCTGTCAGCATTTCAAGTGCGGCCTCGTGGGTGAGCTCGATCGTCTCGCGTTTATAAGTCATCGCTGGCCTCGCATTAGTCACACCCTGAGGTGTTGGCATCACCCATAAACCGATCAGCTGGGCGCGGCCCGGTAACGGCTTGAGGGACATCCAACGGTCAAACCGGTGAGATGCCATTTACATTGAGATAGACGGCATAGAGTGAGGTTGTCCCGCAGATGAACAACCTGTTGAGCTTGGGGCCACCGAAACAGACATTGGCCACCAACTCCGGGATCAACACCTTTCCGATAAGGTCTCCCTGAGATGTAAGGCAGTGAACCCCATCGGCGGCGGAACTCCAGATCCGACCGTCACGATCAACCCTGAAGCCATCAAAGACCCCTTCGCTGCAGTCGGCCACCACCTCTCCACCGGAAAGACTGCCATCGGCACCAACGCTGTGGCGGCGAATATGGGCCGGTCCGCCCTCCGTGTGGGTAATCCCGGTGTCGGCAATATAGAGGTGCGTTTCGTCCGGAGAGAATGCCAGCCCATTGGGCTTGATGTAATCGTCGGCAACAATCTCGACTGTGCCGGTTTCTGGATCCGCGCGATAGACATGGCAGGCGCCAATCTCGCTCGTCGCGCGATCACCTTCATAGTCCATCAGGATGCCGTAGGACGGATCGGTAAACCAGATTGTCCCATCCGATTTCACCACCACATCATTGGGTGAATTCAGCCTCTTGCCATCGTAGCGGTCCGCGATCACCGTGATCGAGCCATCGAGTTCGGTGCGGGTGACACGCCGTGTGAGATGTTCGCAGCTGATCAGCCGCCCCTGGCGGTCGACTGTGTGGCCGTTGCTGTTGTTGGAGGGATCACGGAAGACCGAAACGCTGCCATCGGTTTCATCAAAGCGCATGATCCTGTTGTTGGGAATATCGGACCAGAGGAGATACCGTCCGGCTGCAAACCACACAGGCCCCTCCGACCAGCGCGCACCGGTCCACAACCGTTCCACCCGCGCATGACCGATAATGCAGTCGTTGAATTCCGGTTTGATGGCTTGAAAGCCGGTTCCCTCGATCACCCCGAACATCACGTTCTCCCTAGTCATTTCCCGGCCGTCGCACACCCCATTTGGGCGCAGGTCTCTGATTGCCCGGATGTTGAGGATCCGCCCCCCAGATTGCCTGATAGGTATCGACCGCCATGCCTCGGCTTTGGAGGATACAGAACAGGCCGACCAGAACAACCCACCACGCGCCGATCGCCAGCCACATCCAGCGAGGAGCATTGGTTTCCCACAGCCCCATGAGGATCGTGACTGCAGCCAGCACCAACACGACGTAGCCCAGTGTCTTGTGAACCGCTTCAAAGCCCAGCCGCCGTGGCGTCATGTCATAGTGATGACCGCGCAAGCTGCCATCGGCAGCAGGTGCCGTCGGGCCGCCCTTGCTTCCACGAAACACGCCCAGAGCCACTTGCACCACCATGCCAAGCAGCACGCAATAGCCCATCCAGCGATGCAGGCTCATCTGTGAAAGGTCTGCTGGCAGCACCAAAACCAATGCACCTATCGACAGCGCGAACACGACGGACTGCCCCATCCAGTGACTGCGCCACCAGACCGGGTTGTCCAGCTCGCGTGGCCAATCCTGGCCTGGCATAATCTTCAGAAACCGCGCCACAATCACGGCAAGCGGCGCAAGAATTCCCCATCCCAGCACCATTAATCGGGCGTGCCACGAGACGGCAAGGCCGACATCATGGGCGCGGCTCGGGTCAACCGGTGATAGTAGCCAGTCCCACATCAGCCTTTGACTGCACCAGCGGTCATCCCGGTGATAATCTGACGCGATGCAAACAGCGTGAAGATGATCGGCGGAATGGCCAGCAACATGCCTGTGGCCATGATGACACCCCATTCGACGTTGAACTCGGACATGTTGTTGACGATCAGGATCGGCACCGTCTTGGTGTTGCGGTCACTCAGGGCCGAGGCCAGAAGATACTCGTTCCAGGCAATCCGGAAGGTAAAAATTGCCGCCGCCGCCAGGCCGGGCTTGATCAGGGGCAAGACCACCTTGAAGAAGACCTGGAACGGCCCTGCCCCATCCACTCTTGCAGCCTCTTCAAGGGAGCGCGGAACCTGCACGATGAAGCTCTGCAGGATCCAGATCACGAATGGCAGGTTCATCGCCACATAGATCAGAATGATGCCGGAATGCGTGCCCGCAAGGCAGACATCACCTCTCCCGCCAAAGGTGTCGCGGATAAATCCGCCGATCAGTCCTTCCTTGTCCAGGCAGAACTCGTTGTTCCAAAGGCCGAACACCGGCACCAGCAGCACGGCAGGCGGGACCATGCGCACCATCAGGGTGGTCAGCGAAGCGGTGTCACGGCCCATGAAACGGAAGCGGACCAGGGCGTAAGCCGCCATGCAGCCGATCACCAGTGTCAGAAACGTCGAGATCAGGGCGATGATCAAAGAATTGATGAAGGCGCCACCGAACTTCAGCGAGCAGAAATCCACATGGTCCGGTTCATACCAAAGCACATCGCACAGCGCTTTCTCGTAGTTCTGGATGGTCGGCAGGAACAACAGCCCCGAAGTGCCGGAGATGATGTCGACATCCAGCCTGAACGAGTTCATGAACATCAGCAGCACCGGCCCTATGGACATGAAAACCAGAATGGCGATCAGGACCAAAAAAGCGGGGTTCTGCTTTTCGTATCTGGTGGACATTAGTCGTCCTCCTCTACAGCCGCACGGATGCGGGCGGCGCGCTTTTCCTGAAGGCTGGTGAAGGCGAACATGGCAACGGTGAAGGCCAGCAACAGGATCAACAGATAGTTCGACATCGCCGCAGCAACACCGAGTTCACGAAATTCAGTGGCCGTGCGCGAGATCCGAAGCGCCAGAATTTCCGTGGACAGTCCGGGACCGCCCTCGGTCATCACCAGGATCACTTCGAGCACCTTGAAGGCATCAATCAGCCGCAACAGACAGGTCACGATCAGCACCGGCATCATCAAAGGCAGCTTGATGTGAATGATCTGCTGCCACGCCGTGGCACCATCAATCTTCGCCGCTTCCAGCGCTGAGCGAGGCAGAGACTGCAGCGCAGCCAAAGAGAGAATGAAGATGAAGGGCGTCCACTGCCAGATATCGGCAATGATGATAGACCCCAATGCGTGTTGCCCAAGCCAATCGACTTTCGGCAATCCGACATCCTCAAGGAAACGATTAAACGTGCCAACTGTCGGGTGGTACATGTAGCGCCACATCAGGCCAACCACGACGGGCGCGATCATCATCGGCAAGATGAACAGAGTTCGAAGGACCGACATGCCGCGGATATTGCGATCGAGCAGCAAGGCCAGGCCGACACCGATCAGCATCTCGAAACTCACCACAAAGAACGCAAACTTCAGCGTAACTCCAAGGCTTTCGTGAAAGTTCGGATCGTTCCAGAGCGTGATATAGTTTTTCAGGCCGACGAATTCAGCCTCGCCAATCGTCTGGCTTGGGTTCCAGTCCCGAAAGCTGCCCCAGACCATGTACATCAATGGGTAGAGCAGAGCCATCGCCATGATGACGACTGCGGGCGCCATGAACATGTAGGGCGTAAGCCGATTGGCCAATGCGCGTGACATAACGAGACTTTCAGCTGTTCGGGCGTTGAGTGTGCTGTGCAGGACGCTTCACGCCCTGCACAGCGGCAGTGATCCTTGGGAGGACTAGTTCCAGGTGTAGTATCCGGCTTCATCCATGACTGTGCGGGCACGCTCGGCAACTCCGTCCAGAGCTTCCTGGATGTCCAGATCCTCTGTCAGAACCTTGGAAAGCGTGGTGCCGAGATCGGCATTGATCTTGCCCCAGACCGGGATGATCGGACGCCAGTCTGGATCCGCATATTTCAAAGCCTCGCCAAAGGTTGCCATATGCGGGAACTTAGCGTTCACCTCAGCATCCGCATGGGTCGAAAACCGTGACGGGTTGCCGCCGGCCAAAGCCACCAGCTTGTCACCCTCTTTGGACGTCAACCACTGCATCAGCAGGAAGGCAGCGTCCTTGTTTTCAGCATTTGCGGGAATGCCGATGCCAAAACCACCGGTCTGACTGGCGCGCTTGGTGCCCATAGGATGCAAGGCCCAGCCCACATTGCCAACCACCTGGCTTTTATCGGGATTATCCACCTGGCCCGCAACAATGGTGGTGTCGAGGAACATCGCCGTATCACCATTGAGGAACGACCCCAGCGCTTCACCGAAACCGAAGTTCACGGCCCCCTCAGGTCCGCAGTCAACAATGGTTTTGAGCGCCTGGGCAGCGGCAACACCCTCAGCGTTGTTGACCACGGGCTCCCAATTGTCATCGAAGATCGCACCGCCCAAGGGGTTCAGGTGCAACAGGAAGGCGTGGGAGGCGTGATGGCCAGAAGCCGCGCGTGAAGCGAGGCCCCCCATTCCGGGCTCCAGCTGCGGAATCTGACAGGCCAGCGCAAGCAGCTCGTCATAGGTTTCCGGGACTTTCAGACCGTGCTTTTCAAAGATGTCCTTGCGGTAGCCAAGAACCGATGTTTCGGAACCGTAGGGCAATCCAAACAGCGACCCTGTGACCCCTGACAGATAGCCGCGATCCCCACCGGCAAAGCCGATATTGTAGACATAACCATCAATCAGATCTGCGGAGTCATAAGCCGGATCGGCCAGCTTCGGGTTCATGAAATGTTTGGCGAGGTTCTCCAGCTGATCGGCATAGACGTAGTCGGCCTTGGAAAACACCACATAGGCGATCAGGTCGTATTCGCCCTCTTCCTGCGCCAGTTCCAGGGTCTGGCGCTCACGCATTTTCAGATAAGGAAGCTGATCCACCTCGACCTCGATGCCGGTCTGTTTGGTGAACTCCGGCAGGATCTTCATCACGGCATCATAATGCGGGTGCGCCGGGAAGTTTACCACCAAAGTGGTCCCAGCATATTCGTCATACGGGCCCTTGCCATGGCTGCCGGCAATTGCCGTGCCTGCCATCATTGCGGCCATGGCAAGGCCAACGGCCCCTGCTTTCAGATATGCCTTCATGTCTTCCTCCCTTTGAATGAAATGGACGCTAAAGAGCGACCTCGCTATCGCGATCGAACAGGTGTACCCCTGCAGAATTGACCGCAAATGTCAGCGTCTTGCCCAAGGCTATGGGGGTTTGGGAATTCACCTCCACCACCACCTTGGCTGGTCCGCATTTGCACAGCAAAACCGTTTGCGCGCCGACATATTCGGAGACGATGATGTCCAGCTGCAGAGCGCTTCCGGCTTCCGCAGCCGCGTCATACACAAGATCAGACGGGCGCACGCCCAAAGTCACTTGCCGACTGGAATGGGCCTTGGCGGCAGCGGCCCTTTCCCCCTCAAGTTTCAGGGCAAAACCATCGCCGGTCACAAAGACACCATCGGCAGTGTCCGTGATGTCACCGTCCAGAAAGTTCATCGGTGGCATGCCCAGAAACCCGGCCACGAATTTGTTCACGGGCTTTTTGAACAGCTCCTCGGGCGTCCCCTGCTGCTGAATATATCCGCCATGCATCACCACGATGCGATCGGCCAGTGTCATCGCCTCGATCTGGTCATGGGTGACATAGATCATGTTTTTCTGAACCCGCTGGCTCATCAGCGCGAGTTCTGCGCGCATCTGGCCACGCAGTTTTGCATCAAGGTTCGACAGCGGTTCATCGAACAGGAAAATCCCGGCATCGCGGGTCAATGCGCGCCCCATGGCCACCCGCTGGCGCTGGCCACCGGACAACTCACCAGGCTTGCGGCCGAGATATTCGGTCAATCCAAGCGTCGCCGCCACGTCCCGAACCTTGCTGTCAATTTCGGCTTTGGGACGTTTTTGCAACAACAGCGCAAAAGACATGTTCCTGGCGACATTCATGTGCGGGTAAAGCGCATAGTCCTGAAACACCATCGCCAGGTCGCGATCTTTCGGCTCCAGCTTGCTGACCGGCTTGCCGTCAACATAGATTTCACCCTCGCTGACATCCTCAAGCCCCGCGATCATGCGCAGTGTCGTTGATTTGCCGCAGCCTGAAGGACCAACAAGAACAGTGAATTCGTTGTCCGCCATCTCCAGTTCGATGCCATGCAGCACCTCAACGGCTCCGTAGCGCTTGATTAGGTTCTCTAGATGGATCTTTGGCATGGAATCTCTGTTCGTCCGCAATTGTTATCGGTCACACTACCAATTGTGACCGGTAACACAAGCGTCAGCAGAGAATTATTTTCAGACTGGGATTACTGATCTAGAAACTGCGCGTGCTATCCCGGAATGTCAGTGTAACATCCACATTGATGTGCCGGACCTGCGCAGCGCCTGCTGCCCTGTCCGCCAGCAGGTCTGCGATCAACCGGCCCGTCATGTCGCCAATGGTTTTGGGATCGACGGTCACGGTGGAGATTGCCGGCGTAGCAAAGCGGGAAACCTCGAAATTTCCGAAACCAACAATGCCGATCTCATCGGGCACCACGCGCCCGAGAGACTTGAGCGCCGACAGGACGCCAAAGGCCGGAACGTCAGAAACACAGAAAATGCAGTCGGTGTCGGGAAACTGCGCCAGCAGAGCCGGCAGCGCTGCCGCCCCATCTTCAATCGACAAGGGAGGCCTTCCAAACCTCAGCAGACGATGCGCAGACAGGCCGGATTGCTCCATGGCATGCAGGAAACCTTTGCGCCGCGCAGCCCCCCGGGTCCAGTCATCTTCATCCTCACCCAGAAAGGCTATATTGCGATAGCCGCGCGCAATCAGCGCGCGGGTCATGTCGGCGGCGGCGGTAAAATTGGAAAACCCAACCGTGTGCGCTACCGGATCTTCAGGCCGCTCCCACAGTTCGACCACCGGGACATTGGCTTCGCCGAGCAATCGCATCGCGCGGTCGGAGTGGCCATCATAGGACAACACGATGGCTTCTGGCCTGCGTCGCAACATCGTTTCGATGAGGCGTTCTTCGCGTTCAGCGGAATAGTCGGTGTAGCCCAGCAATATCTGCTGACCGATGCCCTCAAGCTGCTGTGTCAAAGCCTGGACCGTTTCGGCAAAATGCAGGTTGTTGAGCGACGGAACCAGAACCGCAACAAAGCCCGAGCGCTTGGTCGACAGGCTACCGGCCATCTGGTCGGGCACGTAGTTCATGTCCCGAACCACGTTGAGGATATGCTCCCGGGTCTCTTTTGAAACCGGGCTGTCCTTCTTGAGAGCCCTCGAAACAGTCATGCGGGACACACCCGCTACGCGCGCGACATCCCGCATGGTGACGCTTGACGCGCCTTTTTCTGATTGCGACACCCTGAGTCTACTCCTGTGTTACCGATCACAGATTGGGCCAGGGTGCCGCGAGTTTCAAGTGACTAGCGTGACAGTGCACCGACGCCGGAGAAGCGGAATGCCTCGACTTCAAGTGCATTCAACTCATCCGCACTCATCTGGTCATGCGCAATGGTGATACGGCCGAGGAAAACCAGCGGAAGCTCCTCTGCCCGGCTTTCCAGATCAGCCTTGATGGCTTCGGCAGTCGCTGCCCCGACATCATCGCCCATCCGCATGGGTGTGGCGTCCAACTCACCGCGGCGGATCGCCTCCAGCTCAAGGCCGGTGCCGCCCCAACCGGTCGAGAAGATTTCCTTCTCCTTGCCCATTGCAAGCTGCGCCTCGACCGAGCCCATCGCCATTGCCGTATTGGCATTGTGGATGATGGTGGCTTCCGGATAGGCCTGCATGATCAGCGTTGTGCCTTCAAAACCGCCTTCCGTCTGGTACTCGCCATAGTGCTCATAGGCGGTCTTCCAGCCGCCCTTTTCTTCAACGCAGGCTTTGAAATCACCGGAGCGCTGGTTGTCGGTGATCCCTGGAATGCCGCGGTTCATCGCCATCGTCACACCTTCACCAAGACGGCCAAGCATGTAGTCACACATGGTCAGCGCACCAGCGGCCGAGGAAAAATCGAACCAGACGTCGGGTTGATTTTTCAGGTATTTCAGCGGTGTGTGGAACGCCCAGACATAGGTCGAGAACCCGTCATTGGCTGCCAGCTTGTCGATGTTGTCAGCCTGGATGGCGAGCTCGGACGGGCCGAATATGACATAATCATAAAGGTCAGCGTCCTGCTCCACCTGGCTGGCATAAGTCGACTGCAAGGAGTGTTCCACCTGGCGGCTGGCGAATTCAGTGGTCTTGTAGGCGATGCCGAGTTGATCGAGCCGTTTGGTCAGAGCGAGATAATTGCGTGCCCAGAAGTCAGAGGTATCGGCAGATGGATAGATCAGCGCGATCTCGATCGGCTTTTCAAGCGTCCCGGTGAACGGCACCGCGTCAGAGCCGACGATTGCCTGCAAGGCTTCAAGTTTGCCCTCGGCATTGACTTCATCCGGCACCCAGTAGTCACGGTCGGCAATGCCAGCCGTTTCCTTGAGTGGCAATTTTCCATCAGCAAACGCAACACCTGTTAGTAGCGCACTTGTAACCACTGCAGTTGTCATTAAAAGCTTCATCTTGGTTCCTCCCTTTAGATGAGCGCGGGATCATCGGTCGGCGTCGGGATGCACCCCGACCCGACCACCCGCATTTGATGCCGGCTACCCGCTTGGATTTGGGTCCCCGGCAAGCAATGCACCAACCGCCAACAGGGCAATAAGCACACCGATAAGTGCTGCGCTGAAGCGCAGCATTTTCTGCCCCTCGGGCGTTTTCAGCCCGGAGAGAAGTCTGTTCGAACCGTCCCGGTCCTTCTTTTGCATCCAGGTGTACAAGGCCACCGAGCTGATGATGACCACACCGGAAGCGACCGACTGCCAGAAGAATTCAATTCGCAGTGTCACCAATGCGTTGATCATCATCGACAACAGCAACACGCCGGCAAACGATCCGATGATCGAAGCCCGTCCGCCAAACAATGATGTGCCACCGACGACCACAGCGGCGATGACATGCAGATTGAAATAGGGTGCCGAGGTGGCCTGTATCGCATTGAGTTTGCCGGTCAGCATAACGCCTGCCAAAGCCGCACAGGCGCCGCACAGCACATAGGCATAGACCTTGTGCCGATTGACCGAGATACCTGTCAGCTCAGCTGCCTCGGGGTTTGAACCGATGGCAACCGTATAGCGGCCGAAATAGGTGCGCTTGAGCATGACATAACCGGCGATCATCGTTGCAAGTCCGATCAAGACCGGAATCGGGACAAAGCCTGGGATCTGGCCACGCCCCATATCCGTCAGGAAATCGGGAAAACGGGCAAGCACCAACCCTTTGGCCAGCACCAGGGCGAAGCCGCGATACACCAGGTCCATCGCCAAGGTGCCAATCAGATCTGGCACGTTGAAGCGGGTGATGATCAGGCCGTTGACCAGCCCCATGACAGCACCCAGGGCAATCGCAATGGGTACGGCAATGTAAACAGAGAAGCCGTACTGCTTGATCAAAAAGGCCATTATGATCGCGGACAAAGCTGCGATTGAGCCGATCGACAGATCAATTCCCCTTTGGGTGATGACAAAGGTCATCGCCATCGCCATCGGCATGTAAAGGGCTGCGTCCAGAAGGATCAGGTTGAGGTTCGAGGCCCGGAAATAGCGCGCGGGTTCGATGAGCCCCATGAACACCAGAATGGCGAGGATCATCACCATTGGCCCGATGATCGCGATATAGGGCTCCAGCCGCTCGGTGAGTGTGGGCTTGTCTGACACTGCAATCGCCATCACGCGGCCTCCTCTGCGCCGACAATCATGCCCAGCACTTCCTGCACATTGCTGTCTGATGTTCTGACCACGCCGACACACTGGCCGCGGCGTTGAACGTGAATGCGATCAGAGACCTGAAACACATCATCGAGCGAGTGGCTGATCAGGATGACGGCCAGGCCTTGCGCCTTCACAGCTTCAATCAATTTGAGAGTCCGCGCGGTTTCCTGTGGACCCAGTGCAGCTGTCGGCTCGTCCATCACCAGAACCCGGAGCCCGTCGTGATAGACGGCGCGCGCAATGGCGACCGCCTGGCGCTGCCCGCCCGACAGGCTTTCTGTCGGCGCATCGAGTGATTTGAGCCGAACCCCAAGCCGCTCGAGCAGGACCCGTTCGGTCTCTTCGCGCATGCGCTTGTTGTCCAGCATGGTGATGCCGAACACCTTGCGTGTGAGTTCATTGCCCAGGAACATGTTCGCCGCTGGATCCAGATGATCGGCCAGGGCGAGGGTTTGATAGACCGCATCTATGCCCTGCTCGATGGCCTCGGCATGGTTTGAAAATGCCACCGGTTGACCGGCAAGTGACATTTGCCCCTCAGACGGCTGATAGACCCCGGTCAGGATCTTGATCAGCGTTGATTTTCCAGCCCCATTGTCACCGACAATCGCGAGCACTTCGCCCGCATAGGCATCCAGATCAACATTCAAGAGCGCCGTTACGCCGCCAAATTTCTTGGTGATATTGCGCATTTGCACCAAAGGGATCTCGGCCATCAAAAGCACCTTTCATTGTATGACGAGGATGCTGGCGGTTTCGCCGCAGCCTAAGTTCAGTTGTAGCTGATGCATTCCGCCCTGTGGCGGGTCTGCTCCGCGCGCCGATCGGGCTGGTGAGCGATCTTGAACCCGTCCAAAGGACTGTTCGAACCGACAGGCAGGGTCTGGGCATTGGCTCAAGCCGGGCGGAGAATGCGATTCACCAAAAACAGCAACCAGACCGACAACAAGACAATGCTTGCGTCATGAAGCTTGCGAACAAGCATTGGAATTGCGGCCCCCGACCACGAAGGGTCGAGGGCCGCAGGGAGGAAACCTATTTTCCCCAAATAGCCGTGTAGGCACCACGGTACGGCGAATCCGGGTCGAACTGATTGCTGTCGCCCATTTTGGCCAGACCTTCCTGCGTCACCAGTGCCGGCGACGTGATGTATCCCGAGCAGGGCTCGCCCTGCACCGCGCGGTTCAATTCATCCACCAGCTGCCAGCCCTGAAGGTTCAGCGGCTCTGCCACGGTGATCGCCTGATACTGACCGGTGCGAATACGCTGGAATGCCGCTTCGGAACCGTCGCCGGCAGACCCGGCGAGCGGCGCGCCATCACCGGGAATCCCGGCGGAGGCGAGCGCAGGCCCCATGAAGTCGAAATAAAGGTCATTGATCGCCAGGGCGTGGGTCCAGCTTGCACCATATTTCTGCAGCAGGCTTGTCGTCAGAGGCCCCATTCTGCTGGATGTGTCGGCAATTGGCGTGTCGACATATTCCAGAACCGTTCCGCCCATCGATTCGATGGTTTCCTTGATGCGGTCCGCCTTGTCGATGGCGATCTGGTAGGTGCTGTCGGTGAAAATCACCACTCCCACATTGTCGCCCCCATCTTCCATGGCCCATTTGGCAGCGACTTCGGAGACCGTCATCGCGTCCGTGGACACATTGGCGAAGATGCCGCCGGGCGCATCACAGCCGATTTTGGGACCCGAGTGCCAGGCGACCATCGGAATGCTTGCAGCAACAACACCTTCAAGGGCTGCCTGCTGTTCAACCGCATCGAAACCGTTGATGATGATGCCATCGGGTTTCAATGCCATCGCCTGACCGATCGCAGCCGTCCGACCCTGGATCGATCCGCCACCATCAAGCACGCGCACATCCCAGCCAATGGCCTTGGCGGCTTCTTCGACGCCATTGGTGACGCCGAGGATGCCGCCATTCTTGAGGTCTCCGGCGAGAACCACAATCGACTTGCCCTCAGCCGCCGTAGGCCCGGCGGTTGGTCCATCAAACGGGACTTCTGCCAAGGCGGGCAATCCCAAACCGGCAACCACGCCCCCCATAAGGATCGTGCTTAGAAAAGTTCTCTTTTTCATCGTATTCCTCCCTTTAGAAATTTGAATTTCAACGCTTTTCCGCGCCTTTTCTGCGCTGTGCGTAGCCTGCGATGCCGATGGCGATGAGCAGCGTGACACCATTGAACAGCGGCTCGACCCAGAAGGATCCGCCGAATTGCTGAATGCCGGAAATTCCCACGGCCAGAATGGCCACACCAACGATGGTGCCCCAGACATTGACCCGGCCCGGCTTGATTGTGGTTGAGCCCAGAAAGGCACCGACAAGTGCGGGCAGCAGGAACTCCAGCCCCACCGAGGCCTGTCCGATCCGCAGTTTCGAAGCCAGGATGACACCGGCCAGCGCCGTGATTGTGCCCGAGCACAGGAAGGCACCGATGACATATTTCCGTGTTGGTATGCCGTTGAGCTGGGCTGCGCGCTGGTTCGCGCCAATGGCATAGAGATAGCGGCCTATCGGCGTGTATTCGAGGATCACCCACATCGTGATTGTGATCGCAAGAACATAAAAACCGGTGATCGGAAGACCGCCGACAAAGGTGCCGTTGATCGACAGGAAACCTTCGGGCAGCACGCCCACCATCTGGCGCCCGCCGGTATGCCACAAGGCCAGCGCGTAGAGCACGGTGCCTGTTCCCAGTGTCGCGATGAAGCTGTCGATCTTGGCGACCTCGACCAGGAGCCCATTGAGAAAACCAGACAAGGCGCCGAGCATCAACACAATCGCGACGGTCAAAGGCCAGGGCAAGCCGTAGATGGTTTGCAGGCTGATGGCGAGGATATGCCACAGAACGATCCCGTACCCCACCGTGAGATCAATCCGCCCGGCGGCCATCGGGATCATCGCTCCCAGGGACAACAGTGCGATGATTGCCTTGTCAGACACGATCGCCCGCAAATTCAGCATGGTCGGAAAGGTGTTTGGCAACAGGATCGAGAACAGCACGATCAAAAATGCCGTCAGGATCACCAATCCATAGACCGGCAAGAAGCGCACCACGCGGCGCCCAAAGGAGAGCCCCTTGAGATCGGCCTTGGTTGGTTCCAATGCTCCAGATTCAAGCGATTGCATGGATTGCGTCCTTGTGCTGTGCGATATTTCCGGCCGATGCCGACTGGATCAGATTTTCCGTGCTCAAACGGGTGCCGCTGAGTTCGTCGACGATGGTGCCTTGACTGAACACGATCGCCCGGTGGCAAATTGTTGCGATTTCCTCGAAGTCTGTGGACACCACGAGGATCCCCACCCCTTCGGCCAGTGCGCGGTTCAGCAACGCATAGATCTCGGCCTTGGCCCCCACATCTACCCCAGCAGTCGGGTCTTCGCAGATCAGCAGTTTGCGATTTGTCGCAAGCCAGCGGCCAATCACCACCTTTTGCTGATTGCCGCCCGAAAGCGCCTCGATTGCCAGTGTCGGATCATTGGGCGACAGGCCCAATTCGGCGCCGATGATGCTGGCTTGTTCAGCCTCGACCCGCGGCGACAGAATGTTGAGGATCTTGCGCCCGATCGCCTGGGGATTGAGAAATGTGTTCTCCCGGATGGTCAGGTTCATCGCCACGGATTCCTCGGTCCGGTCCCTGGCCACCAGCCCTACCCCGGCCTTCAGTGCTTTTTGCGGGGTCGAAAGATCAGGCACATCGCCTTTGAGCGTAACCTTGCCCGCATAGGGCTCGGACCCGAACAGGGCTCGGCTGATGACCTCGTGCCCGGCGCCGCGCAATCCCACCAGGCCTACGATCTCGTTTTCAACCAATTCGAAATTCAGTGGGCCAACGCCACCCGCTTCGAAACCGTCCAACCTGAGAACAGGGGCACCCGGCGCAGAACTGCTCTTGATCGTCTCACGGGTTTTGCGGCCCACGATCTTTTGCACCAGCTCTTCGGGCGTTGTGTGCGCAATGTCACGCATGCCCACCATGACCCCATCGCGCAGCACGGCCACGCGGTCGGCAATTTGAAATATTTCATCCAGCCGGTGGCTGACATAAATCATCCCGACGCCGCGGTCCCGCAGCGGGCGAAGAGCCTTGAACAGCCGCTCCACCTCATCGGCCGGTAGCGAGGCTGTTGGCTCGTCGAGAACCAGAAACTCGCTGTCCACGGCCAGCGCGCGCGCAATCGCCACCAGCGATTTTTCTGTTCGCGTCAGATCCTCCACCCGGGTGGAGGGATCAAAATCACAATCAACCTTTGCCAGCGCATCAGCTGCGAATTTTTCCACCGCACCCCAGCGGATCAGCCCGTTCTGGCAAGCGAAGCCGAGCGCAAGCGCAATGTTCTCGGCCACGGTCATCCATTCGATCAGCCCCAGATCCTGGTGAATGAAGGCAACCTTCTGGCGCTCGCCGAAACCGGCGGGCCGGTGTTGGTAGGGCACACCGTCAATCAGCACACGTCCGGCATCCTGCTGGTGGATGCCGCCCAAGACTTTGATCAGGGTGGATTTTCCGGCGCCGTTTTCGCCCAACAGGGCAACGATTTCGCCCACGCCGACAGACAGCGACACATTTTTCAGCGCGTAGGTGCCACCAAAATGTTTGTCGATGCCGTCAAAAAACAGCCCCGACTGCAGATTCTGCATCGCCTATGTCCTCCCTCGTTTCGGCTCAACCCTCCAGTTGAGTTACCCGTAACGTTGCGCTATGTTTTGCCAAATCTCGCTCTCTGTCAAGAATTAAGTTACCGGTAACGTGAAACTCTTGAAATGCACGAAATATCCAACAAATCCAAAAAGATAAGCCTTACCCAAGTGGCCAGCGCGGCCGGTGTCTCCAAGATGACGGCCAGCCGCGTATTGCGCGGTGAAGGCGGTTACTCGGAAAAGACACGGAAACTGGTGATGGAGAAAGTCGACCAGCTCGGCTATCTGCCCAATCGTCTGGCCGCGGTTTTTGCGGGCGACAAGACCTCTACTTTTGTGGGTGTCTCGATTCCGGAACTGGGAAACGAGGTTTTCGCACAGGTTCTCGAAGGCATTGACCGCAAGCTTGGCGCATTCGGCCATCAGACCGTTCTTGGGCTGACCCAGCACACCGCTGAAGAGGAAGAGAAATGGATCTCCACAGTGCTGTCCTGGCAGCCTGCCGGGTTGATCCTGACAGGCCGGTCGCATTCCCCCCGCGCAACCGAAATGCTGCGAAATGCAGGCATCCCGATCGTCGAGATATGGGACCTGAATTCCCGGCCAATAGACATGAGCGTGGGGATCAACCATTTCGATGCCGGTTTTGATATGGGCCGATACCTGGTGCAATGCGGCTACCGCAATCTGGGCTATGTCGGGACCTCCCATGACATCGCCAATGCGGCAACAACCCGCTTGGCAGGGTTTTGCAAAGCAATAGAGAGTGGCGGCGGACAGGTGACGAAACAGCTCTGCCTGCATGATTCAGCGACCTACTATCCGGGGTTTTATGGCACCGAGCAATTGCTTGCGTCCGGCACCGATATCGAAGCGATTTTTTATCAGAACGATGCGATGGCTTTCGGCGGGCTGCAATTCTGCACCGGCAAGGGTCTGAGTGTTCCGGGTGATATCGGCATTGCCGGCTGGGGTGACCTGCCAATCGCCTCGGTGCTGGCCAAACGAATGACGTCAATGCATGTCCCGCATTTGAAACTGGGCCAGGCCGCAGCCGAGATGATGATCGCGCGGCTGTCTGGTGAGCCCCTTGGTGATGTGCGCGACATCGGCTTCAAGCTGATTCCCGGCAGCACCGTTCAAAACCTAGCTGGTCTCTCCTAAAACCAGTTCAGCGCCAACATCGATCCACTGCGAGGCTGTTTTCCCGGCAAAAACATCCCTAAGAACATCGGCGGTCCGGCGGCCGATCTCTGCTGCGTGGACACTGACCGTGGTGATGCGGGGGCAAGACACAACCGCAACGTCAAAATGGCCAAAACCGGTGATCGCTACATCATCCGGGACGCTGATCCCCAGTCGTTTGCATTCGTTCAACGCGCCGAACGCAACCGGGTCGGAAACGCAGACCAGCGCATCGAACTCTGCAATGGCCCGCCCCCACTCTGTGACCACAGCCGCTCCGTGGCGCATGGAAACCGGTGCCTGCCCCGCATCAATAAGCTCGACCGGAGGCAAGCCCAAAGCCGCCGCGGATGCAACAACGCCCTCGCGCCGCGAGTAGCCACGTAAATCCGCGCCAACAGATGCCCCGATGAACGCCAGTTTGCGCCGCCCCTGACTGGCCAGGTGCTCGACAAACAACGCGGCTGCATCGGCGTTCGAAAACCCTACAACATGCCCCAGCGGCTCGAGCGGAAGATCCCAGATCTCGATCACCGGAATTTTGGCATTCTCCAAAATCCTGCGGGTTACGGCAGTGTGGTGCCCGCCCATCAGGATGATGGCTTCGGGATTGCGGGTCAGAAGCTGCCCGACCAGCTCCTCTTCCTTTTCGACACGGTAGTTGGTGCTGCCCAAGAGCAGCTGCAACCCATCGCCAGTCAATGCATCGGACAAGCCGCGAAAGGTCTCGGCAAAATTCGCGTTGTTGATTGACGGCAGCAGCACGGCGACAAAACCGCTTTTCTGGGTTCGAAAGGCCTGTGCTGTGCCGTCATAGACATAGCCCAGATCATCGGCCACCTGTTTGATAAGCCCACGTGTTTTTGCGTTCACCGTCTCGTCGCCGCGCAGCGCACGGCTGACGGTCATGGGTGACATATCCACGGCGCGGGCCACATCACGCATGGTCACACGGCGGGTCATATCAGGCCTTGAACTCGTTGAGCTGGGTGACGTGATGATGAATCCGGCCTTCAAAGAACTCGGCCACAATCTCGCCGGTCACATCTTTCGACTTGAACCGTGCAGGCGCTTCAAGCGCCGCCTCCATGGTCGCCATATCGGGATAGGTGATCGCCAGGATCAAAGGGAACTCCGGCGCCCCTTCATCGCGATCATCGGAAAACATGACCCGGACATCGATGTTACCCGGAAATTGCCGCCACAACGGCACCAAACGCTGTTTCACCGCGTCGCGAAATGCCTCTACGCTGCCTGACTTGATCGTTCCCTCGAACATCGCGAACCGTGAAATCATGCCTCTATCTCCTGTTTGGCGCCTTTGAAAAATTCCATCACCGCCGCTTGATCCTCGCCGCCAAGACCGGCAGCCGTCAGCATTCTGTGGATTTCGGCGCAGAGCGCGGTCATCGGCATCGAGGTGCCGGTTTGCCGTGCCAGATCGTTGACCGCGTTGAGGTCCTTGACCATGTTGTCGATCCGGCCGGTGCGGCGGTAATCCTTTTCGACAAAGCGGGGCAGATATTCCTGCAGAAGCGCTGAATCAGCCCGCCCGCCCTTCAATGCCTGTGGAATCTTTGCCGCATCCACACCGGCATCCAGAGCCAGCTGCGCGGCCTCGGCCACGGCGAGGAAACCCAGACCACACAGCACCTGGTTGATCAGTTTCGTCGTCTGCCCGGCACCTGAGGGTCCCATATGGGTGTAATTTGACGCCACATGGCGGAGCGCGCGATGGGCACGCTCCACGTCAGCGGCTTCGCCACCGGCCATCAGTGTCAATTGCCCCACCAAGGCCTTGGGCGCACCGCCGGACAAGGGGCTGTCGACCCATGCGAGGCCCTTTTCGGCAGCCATCCGCGCAAATCTGCGTGTCGCATCGGGTTCAATTGAGGACATGTCGATGATCAATGTTCCGGGCTTGGCACCCTCCGCGATCCCGTCCTTGCCAAATGCTGCAATCTCGACGATCCGGGAGGCGTTGAGACTGGTGATCACGAACTCGGCGTCGCGGGTTGCGTCCGCAGCAGAGGCGGCAGCAACGGCCCCCAAGGCCACAAGCTCGCTGACTTTTGCAGGATCCAGATCAAAAACTCTCAGGCTGTTTCCGGTCTCCAACAGCCGTCTGCCGATGGCGCCACCCATGGCTCCCGCTCCGATCAACGCTATGCGTTCGCTCATTTCATCATCTCCCTTACATAGGCCTCAGCCTGTGCAACCACATCGTTGAGGGGCCGTGAGATATCAATCTCGCGACCAAGTTCATCACGATCCAGCTGCTCCAGTGCTGCAAACTGGCTGTCGAGCAGGCTCGGCGGCATGAAGTGCCCTTCCCGCACTGCGACTCGGGCTTCCAGAACTTCACGCGCAGCATGCAAGTGCAGGAAATGCAGGGGCCCTGTAACCTGCGCCCGGATCAGGTCGCGATAGGTTTTCTTGAGTGCCGAACAGCCGATGGCTGTGGATGATGTGCTGCGCGCCAGCGCCTGTCCGACATCGGCCAGCCAGGGCGCCCGGTCGGCATCGTCCAGCGGCTCGCCCCGCGCCATCTTTTCGATGTTGGCGCGAGGGTGCAAATCGTCCCCGTCGATGAACTCGATCCCGCAGACCCGTGCCAGTTCGAGACCGACAGAGGATTTTCCGCAGCCCGAAACACCCATCAGGACAAAGCGGCCAATCAAAGCGAGGCCGTAATCCCGCCATCGACATAAAGCGTATGGCCATTGACAAAGCTTGATGCCTTTGACGACAGGAACACACAGGCCCCTACCAGTTCCTCAACGTTGCCCCAGCGACCGGCAGGCGTGCGCTTCTCCAACCATGCGGAAAACTCCGGATCCGCCACCAGGGCCGCATTCAACGGCGTGTCGAAATATCCCGGCGCGATGGCGTTGCACTGCAGCCCGTATTTGGCCCAGTCGGTGGCCATTCCTTTGGTCAGGTTGCCGACGGCACCCTTTGTCGCGGTGTAGGGTGCGATGCCGGGCCTGGCGAGTGCGGTCTGCACACTGGCAATGTTGATGATCTTGCCCGCGCCGCGCGCGATCATGTGGCGTGCGACGGCCTGGCCGACATGAAACACGCTGGCCACATTGGTTTGCAGCAGCTTTTCAAACGCATCCGCCGGAAAATTTTCCAACTCGGTGCGATGCTGCATGCCGGCATTGTTCACCAGGATATCGATCGGGCCGACTTCGGATTCAAAGCCATCAATCGCGGCGCGAACCGCGTCGTGGTCGGTGGCATCAAATGCCAGAGTTTCCACACCGTCGCCCAGATCGGCTGCCGCGCGCTGCAATTTGGCTCCGTCACGGCCATTGAGAACCACCTTGGCGCCTGCCTCGATCAACCCCTTGGCCAAGGCATAACCAATGCCCTGAGACGAGCCTGTGATGAGCGCTCTGCGTCCAGCCAATGAAAACAAGTCTGACATTCCATCCCTTTCCTGTTCGCTTGCGACGGTGCTTGACAGGCCGCAAACTGTTACCGATAACATGTTACCGGTAACTGCAATTGTCAAGCAAGGACGCCAAGATGTCAAAGCCAATCATTCTGCAAGTCGGGCCCTACCCCGAATGGGATCAGGTTCCCCTTGACCAAAACTTTGATGTCAAGCGGTTGTTTGAAGCGACAGACCGGGATGGTTTTCTCGCCGAAATCGGCTCGGATGTGCGCGCCATTGCCACCCGCGGCGAACTGGGAGCGAACCGGGCAATGATTGAAGCCTGCCCGAATCTCGAACTGATCAGTGTTTATGGTGTCGGTTACGACGCTGTCGATCTGAAAGCGTGCGGCGAACGTGGAATCAAGGTCACCAACACGCCTGATGTTCTGACCCAGGATGTGGCCGATCTGGGTGTGGCGATGATGCTGTGCCAATCACGCGGCATAATCGGAGCGGAATCCTGGGTGCGCGACGGCTCCTGGGTCCGCGACGGCCTCTACCCGCTGAAACGGCGGGTTTTCGGCCGCAAGGCAGGAGTATTGGGTCTGGGTCGCATCGGATTCGAGGTCGGCAAACGTCTTGCCGGCTTCGCAATGGACATCGCCTACAGCGACATCGCGGTCAACGACTATGCACCCGACTGGACCTTTATCGCCGATCCGGTGGCACTTGCCACGCATGCCGATTTTCTCTTTGTCACCCTCGCTGCCTCGGCCGAAACCCGGCATATCGTCGGCAAGGAGGTGCTGGATGCGCTTGGTCCGGACGGCATGGTGATCAATATCAGCCGCGCGGCCAACATCGATGAAGATGCGCTGATCGCGGCACTGTCTTCAGGTTCGCTGGGCGCCGCCGCGCTTGATGTGTTTGAGGGCGAGCCGGCGCTTGATCCGCGTTTTCTGGAACTTGAGAACGTGCTGCTGCAACCCCACCACGCCTCTGGTACAATTGAAACCCGCAAGGCGATGGGGCAGCTTCTGCGCGACAATCTCACAGCCCATTTCGCAGGCCGCGACCTGCTCACCGCTGTCAACTGAGGACACGTCATGAAAGCCATCGTCGCCCACGCCGCCAAGGATTTGAGACTGGAAGACCGCGAGATGCCGGTACCGGGATCGGGGCAAGTGCTGCTGCGCATGCAGACGGGCGGCATCTGCGGATCCGATCTGCACTATTATCACAATGGCGGCTTCGGCGCCGTACGCCTGAAAGAGCCGATGATCCTGGGCCATGAAGTTTCGGGCACTATCGAAACCCTGGGTGAAGGCGTTACTGGCCTGAATGCCGGGCAGCTGGTTGCGGTGTCCCCTTCGCGGCCTTGCGGGGCTTGCGAATATTGCCAGGAAGGCAAACAAAATCACTGTCTCAACATGCGCTTCTATGGCTCGGCCATGCCGTTTCCGCACATTCAGGGGGCGTTTCAACAATGGCTGGTGGCCGACGCGGCGCAATGCGCCGTCGCCGATGGCCTGACGGCCGGAGAGGCCGCGATGGCGGAACCGCTGTCGGTCGTGCTGCATGCTGCCAGCCAGGCGGGAGATCTGCTCGGCAAACGCGTTCTGGTGACAGGATGCGGGCCAATCGGGCTTCTTGCCGTTCTGGTCGCCCGTGCAGCCGGTGCCGCCCAGATTGTCGCAACCGATATCACCGAGTACACCATCGGCGTTGCCCGCCAGATTGGGGCGGATATCGTCCACAATGTTGCTGAAACTCCGTCGTCGCTGCAGGACTACGCCAGCGGCAAGGGCCACTTTGACGTGCTGTTCGAATGCACCGGCGTTGCCCCTGTGGTTGCCTCCACCATCCCTGCCCTTCGCCCTGGCGCAACCATGGTTCAGCTGGGCCTGGGCGGCGACATGACGCTTCCGGTTCAGGCCATGACGGCCAAGGAGCTGCAGTTCAAGGGATCATTCCGTTTCCACGCTGAGTTCTTTGCGGCCATCGACCTGATGCGCAACGGGCGGCTGGATGTAAAACCGCTGATCACTCACACGCTGCCGCTGGAGAAATCCATAGAGGCGTTTGATCTCGCGTCAGATCGCAATCAAGCGCTCAAGGTGCAACTGGATTTCGCTTGAACTCGAACCTGGTCTGAGCGCAATAAACGCCGCAAAGCATATGCTCGAACCGCGATGGCGGCAGCGGAGCTGCTATATGTGATCGCGAATGACGGTGTTTGAAAGAGCATATGCTGGGTTTTCGGCACACAACGGTTGCTGCTGTGTTTTATGGGCCCACCTCTCCGAAACTTGGAACGCTCAGGCCCAGACGGGCGTCCAACGTTTCAACGCGACAACGGATCTTGCTGATCCCCCAACCGCACACGCTTAGCAATTGTCCGCCTAGCGAGTGCAAAATGTGGTCCAGCAGCTATCGGTAAAAACCACCCTGCCACCACTCCCTTTCATTCAGTTCCCGGCTGGCAAGAGCAATCTGATTGCAGTCTGCTCGTCGGTTATGAATGTGGTCGGTTTGAGCGCCAGAATGGACGCCCTGAGTACGTCGGTCTTCTCCGGGCCGCCTGAAATCAAGATCTTGTTGTTGACCCGCGTCAGCCGTTCGATCGGCATGCAAACGCTGCGGTCATTGACGGGATGATCAACCCGGGTTCCATCAAGGCCCAGAAAATTATAGAGAATGTCGCCAACCGCTCCGACCTCCTTGAGAGAAGTCCGCTCGCCCTCGGACACATGCCCCAGTCTGTAGGAGGTGGTCAGGCTTGAAATGCCCCCGCAAGACAGCAAGGCAACATCACAATTCTCTGCCAGGTCAAAAATCTGGTCGAGGCCGCAATGTTCGAGCAAAGTGTGTTTTGTTTCCGCCGAATCGACAATGGCAGGCGCGGGCACAAGGTAGCCTTCCGCATCGAACAGCTCGGCAAACTGCCATGCGAATTCTGCCGGATTGAAGCGTCTCGCCTGGGCAATGCCGCCGAGCAGTGAGATCACACGGACACCGTTTAAGGGTTTGCCTTCGATAAAGGGCAGCATGGTGTGCATGGTCCGGCCCCAGCCGACGCCAACCGTCAGATTATGGTCCATGAGTGACGACACATGCTGGCCTGCAGCCGCAGCGATTGTCTTGGTAGGATCAGCGAGCGGATCGGAGAACGGCGCAACGATAGCGCGTTTCATGCCAAACCACTGTTCGAGCCTACGCTCAAGTTCGACCAGAGGGGCAAATTCAGACTTGATCCGAACCACGACTTCGCCGCGTTTGCGCGCTTCAGACAACAATCGTGTGATCATGATCCGGTTTACGCCCAACGCCTTGGCAACCTCGGACTGTGTCATGCCTTCGACATGATACAACCATGCAGCCCGTATGCGGGTCTGCTCGTGCGGATCACTCATGGTGCGTTCGCGCGTCGAGTCCTGAATTTCCGTCGGCTGGTTCAACGCGAGATTCCTCCCGATTGCGTTGCATGGATGCCAGCGAATATCACAAATAGGTGCGTAAAAGTAATCCCACTTCCTCGGGGGCCTCTACATGGGGCATATGGCCAAGATTTTCGAACAGGTGAAGCGCTACGCGACCAGGTGCAGTAAGGGCGTGCTTCCAGGGGATGACGGCATCCTTCTTGCCCCAGAGGATGCGGACCGGCATCTCAAGACGGTGCAGTGCAGGGATCAGCGAATGAGCCTGAACCCCGTCGGGAAAAACGGTGTCGGCAAGGCTTGCCTGCGCAAGGCGCAAGCTCGCATTGCTGCGAGTTGACATGGCAGACTTGACATAACCATCAGTCACCAGGCTTTCATCAGCAACGAGCATCCTGAGCCAGGGGGCCAGGCTTTCGGGCCGGGTGGCCCGCAGAATTCCGTTGAGGACATCCGAGTTTATCTGCGCTCCCAGACCCGCCGGTGCGATCAATGTGAGGCTTTCGACCCGGTGCGGGCGGGTGTCTGCCAGGGCCAGGGACAGCGCCCCGCCGAGACTGTGGGCAACAATGTGCACCCGCTCTTCCGGAAGGCTGTCGAGTGCACGGCGCAAGTCGCTTACCAGCCCCTGAAAATCCTTGTAACGGCGTTTTGGCGATTTGCCGTGGCATGGAAGGTCAATCCGGATGACAGGCCTGTCACGCAGGCTGCGTTCCAACGGCAGCCAGCCGGTTGCATCATTGGCGAATCCATGGATGAGCACAACCGGGATCCCGGAAACCTTGCCAGTGCGTGCAACCGCAAGAGGGCCCGCTTCGTCCTCAAAGCCGGTCGCGGCGGAGTTCTCCAGTCCACCGTCGCGACTGAGAAACTCGCGGACGTCATCACCTTGAATGCGGCCCCTGGGACCAGAGCCAGCGATCCCTTCCAGCCGGACAGCTGCGTCACGGGCCAGAGAACGCGCCAACGGCGTGGCGCGAACGCCCTCTGGCTGGGGAGTGGCTGCCTCTTGTGCATGCACAGGATCATCGAGGCTCTGTGTCTCTTCGGGCCTTGCATCGAGCGCAGGCTCCGGAGTCGTGTTGGATGCAGAGGCGTCAACGGCTTTTGGCGGTTCGCTGATTGCCTCACCTTCCGCATAGAGCCACGCCACCGGCGCGCCAATCGGAACCTCGGTTCCCTCGGGCACCGTGTGATGAAGGTAACCTGTTGCCGGCGCCTCGACTTCCATCGCGGCCTTGTCTGTTTCTATGTCGAACAGAGCCACGCCCTTTTCGACCTTGTTCCCGGTCTCGATGTGCCAGACGGCAATTTTGCCGGTCGCCATGTCCATGTCGACTTTCGGCATGATCACTTCGACAGGCATCAGAGGCGGCCTTTGGTCAGATTTCTTGAGGCTTGCAGAATATCCGGGACCTGCGGCACCGCGGCTTTCTCCAGCTCAGGATTGTAGGGAATCGGACACTCCGCACCGCCAAGCCGAATGATCGGAGCATCGAGATAGTCAAAGGCGTCGCTTTCGGCGACCATTGCGGATATCTCCGCACCGATCCCCAGTGTCTTGACCGCTTCATAGACGCATATCATGCGCCCGGTTTTGCGGACCGACGCAAGGACCGTTTCCCGATCAATCGGCCTGATCGTGCGCAGGTCGATCACTTCCGAATCAATGCCCTCGGCAGCCAGGGTGTTTGCGGCCTCAAGCGCCTTGTGGACCATGATCGATGTGGCAACGATCGTTAGATCTTTTCCGGGCCGGCGGATCGCGGCCTTTCCGATCGGGGTGGTGTAATGTCCGGCCGGGACCTTCCCCTTCATCTTGTAGAGGATCTTGTGCTCGTAGATCATCACAGGATCCGGATCCTCGAGCGCGGCAAGCAGCAAGCCTTTGGCGTCTTCGGGGGTGGACGGTTGAACCACTTTCAAGCCAGGCACATGCGCCAACCAGGCTTCCAGGCTTTGCGAATGCTGTGCGGCCGCTCCTGTTCCAGATCCGGCGGGGAAGCGCATGACCAACGGGACGGATATTGCGCCGCCGAGCATGTAACGCAATTTCGCCGCCTGATTGACAATCTGCTCAAGCGCCAGTGCGGCGAAATCCGAGAACTGAAATTCGAAGATCGGACGCAATCCGGTCATCGCTGCGCCGACAGCGACACCGGCGCCTCCTAGTTCCGAGATCGGCGTGTCCATCACCCGGTCCGTGCCGTATTTGTGCACAAGGTCGCCGGTGACCTGGAATGCACCGCCATAGACCCCGATGTCCTCACCCATCAGGACAACGCGCGGATCGCTTTCAAGCGCAATGTCCATGGCTTCGCGGATTGCTTCGGCGTAGGAAAGCTCCCTAGTGTCGGCCTTCACAACAACATTCATGCCGCGGCCTCATCGGTGTAAACAAAGCGGGTTGCGTCTTCGGCTTTCGGGTTTTCGCCCTTGCTGGCGAATTCGATGGCGTCTTCGATGACTTTCGCCGCCTCAGCTTCCATCGCCTCGATGTCTTCGGCAGAGCAGACGTCATGCTGCACGAGCAATTCACTCATCCGAACAATCGGGTCGAGCTTCATCCAGTCCGCGATTTCTTCCTTGGTGCGGTAGCGGTTCCGGTCGGATTTCGAATGACCGCGCCAGCGATAGGTGATGTTCTCGATCAAGGAGGGACCTTCGCCGTTCCGCGCTCGGGAGACTGCGGCATCCACAGCCTCGGTGACTGTCGAGAAATCGTTTCCGTCCACGGTCAATCCCGGCATGGAATAGGCCACCGCGCGATCAGCGATGTTCTTGACGGCTGTTGAGCGTTCGATGGAGGTCGACATGCCGTATTTGTTGTTTTCACAAACGAAAACGACGGGAAGCTTCCAAACAGACGCCATGTTGAGCGCCTCGTGAAATGCGCCTTCATTGTTGGCGCCATCCCCGAAGAAGCAGACGGTCACAGCGCCGGTGCCAAGCCTTTTGGCCGACAGCGCGGCACCAACGGCAATCGGCAGTCCGCCGCCGACAATGCCATTGGCGCCAAGATTGCCCTTGGAAACATCGGCAATATGCATGGAACCGCCACGGCCACGGCAATAGCCGCTCTCCTTGCCGAAAAACTCGGCGAACATCTTGCCAAGGTCCGCGCCCTTGGCGACGCAATGCCCGTGCCCGCGATGGGTTGAAGTGATCTTGTCCTCATCGCTGAGCGACATGCAGGATCCGACTGCGCTTGCTTCCTGACCAATGGACAAGTGCATTGTGCCGTGGATAAGCCCCCTGGTGTACGAATCCTCGGCCCCCTCCTCGAACTTGCGGATGAGCATCATTTTCTTCAGTGCATCACGCAGCTGCTCAGGGCTGTAGGCGCGGATGGCGTAAGGAACGTTCGCCTCAGGCATGCTCGACCTCTTGGACGACCTTTCCGAACAGCATCTCGTCCTGACGCCTGCGCAATTCCACGATGCGTGAATTCGCAGGCAAGGCCGTGTTCAGGCCGGTGATCAACTCACCCTTGCGGATTGGCTGGGTAACTGTAGCCCCGGTAAGCAGACCCGCAGGGTGCGCACCGGCCTGGCGGGCTCTGGTGGCTTCCATTGCCCATGCGCGATAGGTGTACTCCCCGATCTGATCGAGTGTCTCTCCAGGCTTGAGATCGCGCTTGGCGACAGCGCAGACCTCGGCAACCGGTCGATCGAGCGGGATCATGTCGGCTTTGCCGTAGAGCACTGCGCGCGCGCATGTAAGCGGCACTTCAAGCGAGGTAAGGTGGTAAGGCCGGATAAAGGTGAAATACGGGCCGTCACCCATCTTGAGGTCTGTCAGACGCTCGCGAACACGCGGATGCTCGGCCTCGATGACCACGAAGACACCGGGAGCCACACCCTTGCCGATCGTGTAGTCGACGCGGCCAATACCAGAGAGCACGCCACCGTCCCTGCTTGGGATAAGGGTAGTGGCGAGCTCTCTGGGCCCCGCCGCGGGACCGTGCATTCCATCGCAATCAGGCACCAGGCCCGTTGCATTGGCAATCGCCGACATCTCGACCATGGTCTTTGAACCATCGACGAATTCGACCAGAAGGCGTGGATTCATGTTCCTTTGGTGCGCCTCGGCGGCATACTCGTCCGGCGTTGCATCTATGTTGAGAGGATTGTTCTTGCCCTTGCCGGCACAAACCACCTTGTGACCCATGGCGGAGACGAATTCGACAAGCTCCATGCAGGAAGACGGCTCGTCCCCTGCCCCAAGACTGTAAACCACACCCAGCCGGTCGGCTTCGCGGCGCAGGTAAGCGCCGATTGTGACGTCGGCTTCCACATTCATCATAACAAGATGCTTGCCATGCTCCATGGCGCGAATACCGATCTCAGCGCCGACCGCCGGAATACCGGTCGCATCAATCACCACGTCGATCAGGCCTGAATTCAGGATGTGATCGGCGTCGTCGGCGATGGCGGTCTTGCCGTTTTCGATGGCCGCATTCAACGCGTTGACCGATGAAGCATCCACACTATGCCCGGTTTCGCGGCGCGCAATGTCAACCGCCTTGTGAGCCGCCTCAGGCCGAATATCGGCAATTGCCGCCACCTCAACGCCGTCCATCATGGAGGCCCGGGTCACGATGTCGGTTCCCATCTCACCTGAACCAATCAGGCCGATTCTGACGGGCTTGCCCGATTGGGCACGCTCCAAAAGATCTCGAGCCAAACCTGTCGGCGCAACATTAGAAGTCATGATAGTGTGTCCTCTGAAAAGATGTGCCAATCATTGAGAACCTTTGTTCATATGTCAACATAAATGTTCTGATTTATTTTGTGCACTGCGGCGCATTTTGCTGCACTGCGCACGTTTTCCCGGCCTACATGAGTTTTTTTGCCTATTGACATGCACGTCGGTCTGTACAATTGTTTTATCGAACGATTATTTGTTCGCGCACCGAAATGCAGCCAAATGGTCCAAACTGTCTCGGACCTTTTCCATTGGTGTGGATTGAGGCCAAAGCCATCAGGGAGGAAACTCGATGGGATCAAACTTCAAAATTTCTCGACGTAAACTGCTGAAAACAGGTGCCGCCTTTGGCGCACTCTCAACAGTTTCCATGTATCCAGGCTTGTCAGGAAAAGCGCTCGCCGCGTCGGACTTGCCGGACCCGCAGTCCATTCTGGATGACATTTCGATCTCAAAGTACGTCCGCAAGGACTACCAGGAACTGTACGGCATGGCCGACAGCAAGCCGATCTGGGACAGCAACAAGGACTGGATCCGTACGGTTGACTGGGAGGCTGTCCGCAGCGAGTTGGCCGGCACGACCGTGCGCTTTGCAGTTGGCGCAGCCGACGCTGAATCAGCAGCTGAAGGCCTGGTGCCTTTCGAAGCACTCTCGGGCATCAAGGTCGAGCTTGTTCCGATTCCGGATGACAGCATGTATGACAAGGTTCTTGCCGAGTTCATTTCCGGCAGCACATCCTTTGATGCGCTTCAGTTCTTCTCGCCGTGGATGGGCGACTTTGCAGCCCCTGGCTTCCTGCATGAACTTGATGATTTTGCGGACAAGTGGAAGCTTCCGCTTGACGATTTCTACGACACATATCGCCTGAACTACGGCTTCTTCAACGGCAAGATGTACGGCATTCCGTTTGACTGCGATATTCAGATGGTCCACGTCCGCAAGGGCTACATGGAAAAGCTGCTCGGCGGTGAAGTTGACCGGGTCAACTCTATCCCGACGTATGACGAGCTGATCCGCGTTTCCGCTGAATTGAACAAGATCGAGCCGGGTGTCTCCGGTGTCGGGATGATGTGCGCTCCGGGCTTCTGGTCAACATACACCTGGGAGCATATCTCGGCTCAGGCCGGCATGATGTTGTTCGATGAGAACTGGGAGCCGATCTTCAACGGCGACGCCGGCATGAAGGGGCTCGAAATCATCCTTGAGCTGACGAAAAACGCCAATGAAGGCTTTGCCGGTGCAGGCTGGCCTGAAAACCGGGCTGCGTGGCTCGGTGGCCAGGTGGCAACCAACATCAGCTGGCAGGATTCGGGAACCCAGGCCATGCGCCCCGACCAGTCCCAGATCGTTGATGATTTCGTGACGATCTATGAGCCTCGCATTGCGGGCGGCCGTTTTGCACCTCCGAATATTGCCGGTTCGACATCGTGTGTTGCTGCGTCAGCGCAGAATGCTGAAGGCGCTTTCCTGATGCTTGCCTTCCTGACCACGGCATCCATCATGGCTATGAACGAAGCCAACGCAAACGGCGTGGCTCCGGGGTACAAGTCGGTGCTCACCAACTCCAATCTTCAGGAAGTCTCCCAGCCAGCCAAGGTTTGGGGCGATTCTCTGGAGCATGCATGGTGCTCGCCACGCCTCCCCGGCGCATTCCCGATGGAACAGGCCATCGGCAATGAGATCAACCGTGCCGTTGTTGGCCAGATCTCGGCCAGGGAGGCTTTGGACAACGCAGCCGCTGCGGTTCGCAAAATCATGTCGGACAATGGCTTCTATCAGGGCAACGACCCTGTGGATTACGCTGCTGCCGCGCCAGGCCTCTATGTTGGCGAAGGCAAGAAGCTGCCATTTTAATCTCCCCACGGGATTACCAACTGACAGGTTTGAAATTCGATGAACAATCCCTCCCTGTCGGGAGCCGGGGCGGCGCAAGCCGCCCCGGCTCCACCGGCCAAGACCCCCATCAGGCGCCGTAGCAAGCGTCTCAAGGCCTGGTTTCCCTATTTGCTGGTCGCACCTGCAGTTCTGTATCTGCTGATGATCACGCTTTACCCTGGCGTCTATGCCATCATCCAGAGCTTTCACGCAGTCAAGTTCGGCCCCTGGCGATGGGTCGGCCTGGAGAATTATGCCACGCTGCTCTACGACTACCAGTTCTGGGGCGCACTCTGGAACACACTGGTCATCGGGTCGATCTCCCTGTTGCTGCAGTGCGTTATTGCGCTGGCTCTTGCGTACTACGCGTATCGGGACAAATGGGTGCAGGGCTGGCGGATCATTTTTCTGGTGCCAATGCTCTTCATGCCATCCGCTGTGGCATTCATGTTCAAGCTGATCTTCCTCGATGGCCGGGTGTTTTCGGACATCCTGATCCGCATCGGCCTCATTGACGGAAATCTTGCGATCCAATCCTCAATCTGGATGAGTCGATCGCTGCTGATCCTCGCCGACGTGTGGCAATGGACCCCTTTCCTGTTCATAATCTTCGTCGCGGCCTTGCAGGGCCAGGATGAAGAAATCGAAGAGGCTGCCAGACTTGATGGCGCCACTTGGCCAAAGATCTTCTGGAACATTTCATTGCCATTGATGCGGCCGGTGATCGCTGTTGCCCTTGTCCTTCGCGGGATCGACATCACGACCATGTTCGCCAATGTGTTCATCGTCACCAAGGGCGGCCCGGCCTTCGGGACGGAAACCATCAGTTTCTTCATCTATCGGACGGGCTTCAAATTCTTCAATTTTGGTTATGCCTCAGCGGCATCGGTCATCATGCTGGCCATAACCATCATCGTCGCTCAGGTGATCGTCAAACGCGCATTCGTATCGGCAAGGAGCTGAGACATGGCATCGGTTCGAAAACCCCGCGGTGAAAGCCTTCTGGTTCGGTATCTGGTGCTCGGCTCCTGGGCGGTAATCTGCCTGCTTCCGGTCGTCTGGTTTCTCAGCATCGGTCTGCGGCCACGGACCGAGATCATCACACCCACGCCGATCTACCTACCCACCTTCTCACTCGATGCATGGTACATGATCTGGGAAGACTGGCCGATGGCAAAGTTCCTGTTCAATTCGGTCGCGGCGATCCTGGGATCGGTGCTGATCTGTCTGGCGCTTGCCATCCCGGCGGCCTACTCACTGACACGGTACGAATACCGCGGACGCGATGACATCGGGTTCTACATTCTGTCGACCCGCATGATGGCGCCGGCAATCGTGGCGATCCCGATCTTCTTTCTTTTCCGGAACATGGGGCTTCTCGACACGATCTGGGCGCTGATGCTGGTCTATGCGGCCATCAATCTGTCTTTCGTCACCTGGATTATCCGGTCCTACATGCTCGACATTCCCAAGGCGCTTGAGGATGCCGCGCGAACCGATGGCGCCAGTGACCTGCGCATTCTGTGGGAGATCATCATTCCGGCGATCCTGCCCGGCATTATCACGGCTGCGGTCATCGCGATGATCTTCGCAATCAACGAATTCCTGTTCACCTTGCTCATCGCGTCCACCTCGAATGCCTACACGATGTCGGTTGCGCTGGCGAACTTCACCGGTGGCTCGGACGGCGTCATCTACAACGCGATAGCACTTGTCTCGTTCCTGGCTTTTGTGCCGGTGTTCGTGGTGGTTGTTGCAATCCAGAAACATCTGTCCCGTGGCCTGACCATGGGCGCCGTCAAAGGTTAGAAAATGGCGCATATTCAACTCAGCAACATCCAGAAGCGATGGGGCAACATCTACGGTGTTCGCGATGTCAATATCGATATTGCGGATGAGGAATTCATCGTTTTTCTGGGCCCTTCGGGCTGCGGCAAAACAACCACCATGCGCATGATCGCCGGATTGGAAGATCCGACGGAGGGTGAAGTTCGCATGGATGACATCGTCATGAATGATGTCGACGCGCGTGACCGTGACGTGGCGATGGTGTTTCAGGGCTATGCGCTTTATCCCAACATGTCGATCTACGAGAACATCCGGTTTCCGCTGCGTATGCGCGGAGTTCCCAAACAAGAGCATGACGCACGTGTTCGCGAGGCGGCGGATCTGGTTGAAATGGGCGAGTACCTGGACCGGAAGCCAGGCGCCTTGTCAGGTGGCCAGAGGCAGCGCGCGGCGCTGGCGCGCGCGATTGTGCGTCAGCCACGTGTGTTCCTGATGGACGAACCGCTCTCCAATCTGGATGCCAAACTGCGCCAGGCGATGCGGGTCCAGATCAAGCATATCCAGCGCCAGCTGAAAATCACCACGGTCTATGTCACCCATGACCAGATCGAGGCGATGACCCTTGCCGATCGTATCGTCATCATGCAGTCGGGAGCCATTCAGCAAATCGGAACGCCTGACGAGATCTACAATGATCCGGCAAACACATTTGTGGCGGGCTTTATCGGAGCGCCTCCGATGAACCTCATAGACGGGACAATGGAAAACGGCGAGTTCAACGCCCCGGGCGTCAAGGTTGGAGGTCTGTCCAAGGAGCTCAGCGGACAGACCATCCTTGGGATACGCCCGGAAGATTGCACAGTGTCTGAAGCAGACTCTCATTTGAACGCAGAGGTTTACGGTGTCGAACCCACCGGTGACATGACCTATCTGACGCTCCGCGCCGGCGACAAGCTGATCGAGGTAAAAGCCGACCGGGCTTATCGCGCGGAGTTGGGAAAGCCGGAAGCAGTCCGGTTTGATCCTGGCCGAATATACCTGTTTGATGGTGCGAGTGGTGCCCGCATCCGGTAGGAGTTTGCGATGAAATTCGACTACACCTCGATGGGATTTTACACCTTTGATGCTTTGTGCAGGCCGGTCGTGGACCTCCCGACAGGTGGCGGCACCTTCTTTGTTGAGGACTATGCGCTGGCAGTTTCCGGGGCTGCGGGGAGCGCCTCGATTGTTGCTGCGAAACATGGTTTGAACGTTCAGGCTGTCGGCGGCATCGGCCATGACGATATGGGCGACTGGGTGCTGATGAAGCTGGCGAAATATGGCGTTGATGCCGAGATGATGCAGCGCTGCGAAGGCTACTCCACATCATCCTCGATCGTCACCACGCGCCCTGACGGGGCCCGTCCAGCGCTGCACAAGCTGGGCGCCACGGCCGGCTTCTATATCGAGGATCATCACGTCGACCGGGTCCTCGACACCAAGATCCTGCATGTAGGAGGTGTCGGATTGATGGACCGGATGGACAAGGGCCGCAATGCCGAAATCATGACGGAGGCGAAAAGGCGGGGATGCACCACCACTCTTGATGTCTTCGCGTCGACGCCTGATGATTTGTCGCTGATTGAGCCTCTGTTGCCTCATACCGATTACTTCATGCCGTCTGAAGAAGAAGCAATGGCGCTTTCGGGGCTCTCTGATTTTGAGGACTCTGCCAAATTCCTTCTGGACAAGGGGGCTGGTGCGGTCATCCTGACGCTCGGAGCAAAGGGCGCCATGTACCGGGACCAGAAGGGCCTCCGGATCGACATACCGGCTTATGACATCAAGGCGGTTTGCACATGCGGTTGCGGCGATTGCTTCAATGCGGGTTTCGCCACCGGATGGCATCTGGGCGAACCGATTGAGAATTGCATCCGGTTCGGGCAGGCGAGTTCTGCTCAAAATGCCACTGGCCTCGGCTCTCAGGCAGGCGTTTTGTCGCTTCAAGACACACTTAAATTCATGGAACAGACTCCGTTGAAGTGCTATGAAGGTGTCTGAACAAGGATAAGCTCAATGATGCGCGATCGGAACGACTTTTCATTGAAGAGCGCCATCAAAATGCCGTTGCGAGACCTGCTGCGGGGTGTTTCTGCATTCACCGCAGCCACCAATGAGGCAATGGCACCGGCCGGGACCGTGCTGTCTTTTCCGATCCCCTCGCCCTTCCTCCTGGCCAATGATGCAGTGGGTGCCGCCAGCGCTCGTGTTGCCGACATTGAAGTTGACATGGCCGAGGTCGCGGCCGCTTCCGCTGCGTTGAAAGCACATGACAACCAGCAGGTGGACCGCTTGGTATTTTGCCGTGTCTTTGTGCAGGCATGGTCACGATTGCTGTCGTTAAGCTCATCCAAACATCTAATCGTCAGTGAGATCGTTGTTGCGGGCGGCTTTGAACGCGGTTGGATGAAGCCGGGCAACACTCCCGAGGATACCGCGGCGAATATCGTCCTGAGCCTGCGCACAATGCGCGCGGCGGGACGCTTTCCCGGAACCCCCTTCCCGACGAGCGCCGAAGAGCAGTCCGATATCGACTTGACTCTTTATGCCACGGTGCTTTGGCTGCTGGCCGACCGGGAGGGCAGTATTGCCGAGGAAAATCGACTTCTGGAATTGTCTTTTGCCTTCACCACGGCGCAGAAAGACGCGGTGACATCCAGTCTTCAGGCAAGAGAAGCGCTTGCCATATCCCTGCAAGACCTTGCCGAGCAACTCTAAGGGCCAGACAGATTGACCGATGCTCTCAAAGTTCCCGCCGACGAACAGCCGGTCAGAAAGGCGGCGCAACATTTGCGTTGGTTTATACGTGCGTTCGAACAGCAGGTCGAGCGAACGTCCATGGAGATCGGCACCTGCTACGACGTTGACAAGCAACTTCTCGCGGAAGTGTTCATCGATTGGAAAAAGGCCTTTGACGCCCACAAGCCAACGCAGGACTCTGATCGTCTTGCCTACGTTGGATTTGCGGCCGGACTGATGCTGCGGGCGCTCTTGAACCACAAGCCCGTGAAGGTCGTGGCCAGAGCGAAGGAAGCAGATCAAACCCTGCCCGCCCATTTCTGGCCTGAAGGATATCTCTACGTCATCTTCTGCCTGAATGTCCGTGGACTGGTAATCGAACAGGATTTCGAAGGCAAACAGCATCTGCACGATGATCTCAACGACGTTCGCACCTGGTGGAGCTTCAAGGAAAACAGTGCAGAAGACCCCTCCCAGGCGATTGCCTTCCTTGATCTGTTTGCCGGGGAGAAACCCGATTGGTCGTTTCCCGGCATGTTCAGGACTGGAAATGCCCGCGAAATAGCCGGGCGCCGTGTCAAGGAAATCATCGGCACGGCTCTGTAGAACGCTGCGCAGCTGGTGTTTTATGTTTTCTCCAACCTCAACCGGCCCCGTTCCTGCACCCGGAGCAGTTCGCGGAATTCTTGCGCTTCCAAGGCCTGAATTTCGTCAAAGACCAGCAACGGCGACATGGTCGGCGCCCTCGGACCATTCGCGATCTGTTTTACGCTTACGGCACAAGCTTTTCAGATCATGTGCTCGCCACGAGGCTGGAGCAGGCTCATAGGCTCCTATCTGACGTCGCCCGGCAGGATCTAACGATTACCACCATCGCCTACAGGTCCGGTTTCAACGACTTGTCATGGTTCAATCAGGCATTTCGCCGCCGATACGCGATGGCACCGAGTAATTTGCGCAAAATTGCCCAGGAAACCCATTTCACGTGACTGCTTGTAGGGGGCCTCAGCCTTGCCGTATTCCCAAAACCGGATCCTTGAAATTGTGAAATCCTCGCATCGCACAACGAAATCACAAGGCACCATTTGACGCCTCGTTTAGGCGAGTATGAGCGGGAGGCCTATGCTCTCCAGCATCTCAATCACCGATTGTTCTGGTGCGCAGTTACAGATAACGCCGCTGGCTGTTTGTGCTGATTTCCAGCGCAGCGGCGCCGGGCGACCGAATTTTTCAGTGTCGGCCAGGAGATAGCATTCATTTGCAGCATTTCTCATGGCGTTGCGCAAAATGAAACCCTCCCGGTCGAAGCCGGTCAGACCCTGCTCGGCACTCAGACCGCCAACGCTGATGAAGGCGAGGTCAACATTGTAGCCTTCCATCATTTCAACCGCGTCCGGCCCTGTCGTTACGTTTTGTGAAAGCGAAAGCGTACCGCCAAGCAGCACCACCTCCGCGCCACCGCCAAGTTCCTGCGCAGTGGCAAGGTCATTGGTCCAGATCTTGAGCCCGACACGCGCGCGCAATTCCCGCGCCAGGGTGAGCGTGGTCGAGCCGCTGCAGGCGCGCCGCTTTGCCCAGGCGAGTGGAACACAGGCCAAGACCGATGCCGTGGATGCCCGGACGCTGGCGGCGATGGGAGCTGCCCTGGATCTCGAGCCGGACATGCCAGCGGATAAAAACCAACACGTACTCAAGCAGTTGCAGGTTGCCCTCATGGCTCTGGTCAAGGAACGCATCCGCCTCCTGAACCGAATGAAGACGCAAAATCCGGCCCTATTGAAACGTCAATGCAAGGCCCGCCTCGATCAGATCAAACACCAGCTCGCCGAGGTGGAAGAGGCATCGCTGGTGCTTCTGCGCAAATCGCCCAAACGCGTCAGGGCAATGGACATTCTGTGCTCAATTCCAGGTCTCGGGCAGGTTGCAGCCGTTGCCATTCTCGTCGAATGCCCCGAGATCGGAACGCTGGGCAGAAAACAGGCCGCAAGCCTTGCATACCTCGCTCCTACAACACGCCAATCCGGCCAATGGAGCGGCCGTGTAAAGCCTGTCCCATAGTGCTTCCTTCCATTGCGTAGGAAATAATGCGCAATCAAAACTTGGGATCAAACACCTAGATCAGCACATCATCGGCCGCGAAATTCGAGATCGTGAAGTTTGACAACACCAGCACATCCGAGCCGTTGAGCGCGATCTCGAGATTGGCGCCCACTTGCGTCGACGCGGCGAGCACTGCCGCGAAGCTTGCGAAGGAGCCCTGAAGATCAAGGCGGTCGCCTAGCCCCGTGCCGCCGTTGAAGTCACCCACCGTGTCGCGCCCGTAGCTTGCCATGAAGTGGAACGTGTCATTGCCGGTGCCGCCGAACAGGAAGTCGTCGCCGGTGCGGCCGTCGAGATAGTCATCGCCGCCGAGGCCGTAGATGTAGTTGCTCAGCTCGTTGCCAAAACCGAAGTCATTGTTGCCTGTCAGGATCAGGCCCTCGATCTCGGCATAGACATCGCCGGCGGCTGCGCCGGTGTTGGTGTTGGCGCCCAGAAGATCGGCCACAAGGCCGGCGTAGCCGGCATCGTCAAAGCGGGCATAGTCTAAGCCGGCGCCGCCATGAATGTAATCCGCGCCCAGCGAGCCGAAGATGTTGTCGTTGCCGCTGCCGCCATAGAGGTAGTTGGCACCGGCATCACCGTAGATCCAGTCATTGCCGCCACCCAGGATCAGGCCTTCGATCTCGGTGAAGGTGTCACCTTCAGCCGCTCCGGTGTTGAGCGCAGGGACCTGCAAAGAAACCCATAGGTCGCCATAGGCCGCATCGTCATAACGTGCATAATCGAGCCCGGTTCCGCCGTTCAAGACGTCACTATCCGATCCGCCGAACAGCATGTCATTGCCCTCGCCGCCAAACAGGCTGTCGGTGTTGGCACCCCCGTAAAGGGTTTCGTTGCCGGAGGTGCCGAACATGTTGTCGATCAGGTCGTCGCCAACCACGGTCTCGTTCACGTCCGCATTGGTCAGGCGAACCACCGTGTTTCCCTGCATGGCAATATGCGAGCCGCTGGAGTCAGCAGAGGTGGGCAAATAGTCGGTCCAGGCGGTTATGAAATTGCCGCCCCCGATCCCGGCAACAGTGGACTGGTTGGCATTCGCGGTGGAGACCTGCTGATCCTCGATGGTGAAGACATCACCCCACCGGTTTCCGTCATTGCCAACGATCTGTCCCCTGACCTGATTTTCAGTTGCAGCCTCTTCGGTGAACGTGACTACGAAGGCACCATCAGAGATAGCGGAAACCGAAATTTCATCGACCCGCACACCCGACGGGCTGTATACGCTACCGTAATTGCGGCTCGTGCCGTCGGAATTGTAGATGTGGTACTCTATCTCCGTGTCGGTCGTACTTCCGTTGAACGCGTCCATCCAGACGATGACATAGCCGCCGTCGGCCAGGCCGGTCACCACAGGAAAGGTCTGCAAGTCGGTTTCGGCATTCACCAGCACGGGGCCGCCGCCCAAGACCCCCCCTGTGTTGAACCTCATAGAGTAGACGTTCATATCGGATGCCGCGCCCGGGTCATCATCCTGGATCCAGGTGGCCACAAATGTATCGTTGTTCAACGCGGCGACTGAAGGAAATAGAATATTGGTGGTGCCGGGTGAAAAGACAAAGTTGGTTGTAACGAAAGGTTCGGTTTCACCTTCATTGAAGAGATGCAGCTTGAGCAGGTTATCGCTGGTGCTTCCGGCAACCTGGTCGAGCAGAACCACAGCCATTTGCCCCGCGCTGTTGACTGCGACCGCCGGCGCTGTCTGATTGTCGGTTTCAGCTAACGGGTTGAACGGAAAATCGGGGAGTGTTCCGCCGGAAGATGTGCGGATATTGACATCGACGCCGCCTCCGGAGCCGCCGGTATTGATGGTGAAGTCATTCTGGTCGGTGTCTTCATAAACGACCACGAACTCGCCATTGGCTGGTAGAGCCGCAACGCTTGGGTTGCTCTCATAATCGGCAGCTTGTGACTGGATGCTGAACTCTGCCCCATCTACGGTGCCATCCGCATTGAAACGCTGACCGCGCACATCCTGGAAGGTCAAGGCTGAGCTTTCGTCCGACTGCCAAGTGACAACCAGGTCTCCATTCGTCAGAAACGCGATGTCCGCATGCGATTGATCGCCGCCTGTGGTGGAGTTGACAGTAGTTTCATTAAAAAGCGCCTGTATGGAATAGCTTACAACGGCCATGGAGGGCTCCTGAACAATGATAAACAAAACGCATCATGCGCGCGATCGTTTCTGCTTGCCGCAAAGCGAAAAATTCTGAGGAATGATTTACCGGAAACTTGTGCACCCCCCACTTTACTTAACATCACTTTTGGAGAATTGCCAGATTGTCGCAGCCGGAACCGGGTTTCAGCAAGGCGGGATTCCGCACAAGGCAGTCGTCCCTCAATCGCATACCGGCTTGCGGCAGCCCGATCCGGGAGTGAACAAAGGTTTCTCGGTGAAACCTGCGATGAAACCAGGCTGCCACTTCGCATCAATGCCGATCCTCGCTGCTCAACTTTGCTGCATGAGGGCTACAGCGTCGGCAATTGCTCGTCTTGGGGAATGCGGCAGGGGTGAGAGCCGTTGAGAGGATATTTGCGCAGAATGTGTGATCCGGTTCCGTAGCCCGGCTCTGTCTGAATCTCCCGTTGGCACAACAACCTGTCGGCTGATGCTGTTTCGAATTCACATGCGAATGTCCCCATCATCGAAATGCAAAGTGTCGCCCCGGCAAGCATACTGGTGTCATAGATGGCCGCGTGTTAGCCACCAGACGGATGGTTCCGCCGACTAAATTCCGCGTTTTATTGATCTCGCAGGAAAAGGTGCCCGATCAGCAAATTTCTGCTGATCGGTGGACTCGTTGATGCGCTTCGCGATGTCGTGGCGACACGGAACACAACCAGATCCATGCCGTCACAGAGATACCCGCATCAGGTTAAATGACCACATCATCGGCCGCAAAGTTGGAAATCGAGAAGTTGTTCAACACCAGCACGTCGGTGCCGTTGAGCGCGATCTCGAGGTTGGCGCCCACTTGCGTGGAGGCGGCGATCACCGCGGCGAAGCTGCCGAACACGCCTTGCAGGTCGAGCCTGTCGCCCAGCCCGCTGCCTCCGTTAAAATCACCCACCGTGTCGCGGCCATAACCCGCCATAAAGTGGAAGGTGTCGTTGCCGGTGCCGCCGAACAGGAAATCGTTGCCGGTGCGGCCATCGAGATAGTCATTGCCGCCCAGACCGTAGATGTAGTTGCTGGCCTCATTGCCGAAGCCGAAATCATTGTTGCCGGTCAGGATCAGGCCCTCGATCTCGACGAAGGTGTCGCCCGCCGCGGCACCTGTGTTGGTGTTGGCGCCGACCAGATCGGCCACCAGTCCGGAATAGCCGGCATCATCGAAACGGGCATAGTCGAACCCTGCCCCGCCATGCAGGTAATCCGCGCCGTTCGAGCCGAAGAGGCTGTCACTGCCGGAGTTGCCATAAAGATGGTTGTTGTCGTTGTCGCCGTAGATCCAGTCATCGCCGCCGCCCAGGATCAGGCCCTCGATGTCGACGAACACGTCACCGGCGGCCACGCTTGTGCCGATCGAAGGAGCGGCCAGCGAAACCGTGATGTTGCCATAGGCGGCGTCATCGAAACGGGCATAGTCAAAACCGGCCCCGCCATTGTGGTAATCGGCGCCAATGGAGCCGAAGATGTTGTCGTTGCCGCCGCCTGCATACATGTAATTGTCGCCGCCATCACCATAGATCCAGTCATTGCCCAATCCCATGATCAGGCCCTCGATTTCGGTAAAGGTATCGCCGGCTGCCACATTGGTGTTGAGCACTGGCACCTGCAGCGAAATCCGGATGTCGCCATAGGCCGCCTCGTCGTAGCGGGCGTAGTCGAGACCGGAGCCGCCATTCATGGCATCGGCACCGGTGCCACCGATCAGGATATCATTTCCGGCGCCACCGTTGATGGTGTCGTTGCCGCCATTGCCAATCAGCGTGTTGTTGACGTCGTTGCCTTGCAGTGTGTCGCCTGCGCTGCCACCGATGGCATTCTCGATGATCGCACTTGTCGCCCGGGTGCCGGCAACGCCCAGGGCAATGCCGATATTGTTGCTGATCGAACCGATGGTCGAAAAGTAACCCGGGCGAAGATCAATGTTCACGGCCGAAGTCTGCGCTTCGCCGCTGAATGTATCGATGCCGCCGGCATCCCAGATCGTGGCGATGAACTGGCCGCCATTTGCGATTTCGAAACCGCTCACACCGCCCGCGGCAAAATACACATCATTGCCGGTCCGCGTGTTCATGTTGGCACCATAAGTGGCCTGCAGCGCCTGGATGTCATAGAGCATCGGCGTTGCTGGCCATTCCCGGGCGGATCCAGCGATGCCCGCCTGAGTGGGGTGAGAATCGTAGGACATGACCGTGTACTGGGCACTTTCAAGTATAGCTGGCAAAGACGCATTTTCGAAGGAATGCTCAAGGCCAACAGAGTGCCCGAGTTCGTGAATAACTGCATACCATCCAAAGTTGTACAAAGCCGGGTTTGCCACCAGTGAATTGAGACTATTGAGCCAGATATCACCGTAAATTGAGTTCGTGTCTCCCGGGTAGTAAGCAAACCCGCCAGTTGTAGGTCCGTCCGAAGTCATGTTGTCGACCCCGAATGTCACATCACCGACCGCAGTCGTGCTGCTGAAGGCCCACAATCCGGTGGTTCCGGTGTTTCCCACAGTGCTATCAAGTCCCAGCATCGCACCCTGGTTGCCTGACGCAGCAAGCTCATAGAACACCCCGTTGCCAGAAGAGTAGCCCGCGCGGGCGATGTTGCCGCCCAGGCCGCCCGATCCGCCGCTGGCATCGCCGGTGGTCCAGTTGATGTCATCATAACGGAACACGATGTCGAAATTGCCGCCGCCGCGGTCAAACAGCTGCAATTGGAAGCTGTTCTTTCGATCTCCGTTGTAATCGTAGTAACCGACATCGGCCCAGGTGAATGTCAGGACATCGTTGACGGTGTCCATGTCGATGTAGACCGGGCCTGAATTGGTTCCGATCGATGCGGGAATGCGCGTGTCCACATCGGCCCAGAACGGCGCAATGATCGGTGTGCCGGTGTTGCCGTTGATGGTGGAGGGCGTGTAGGTCGAGATCCCGTTTCCAAACGACACACTGCCGTTGGTGTTCACGTAAAGGCTTGAATAGGTGTTGCCGAAGAAATTCAATCCGTTCTCGAACACCGATGAGATGTCGTAGACCTGAAAGCCGTCATCATTTCGCGGGGCTTCGAGTTCTCCAAACCCAGCAGCCCCTCCCAGACCACCCACGAGTGAACCGTTGCCGGTGATGGCTGCACCGTTTGGCGTGCCGCCGGTCCCGGCCGTTCCGGCAGGAACGAGGTTGAGATTGGCAACTTCGTTGAAGCGCTCGATCGCAAGCTCCGCCATGGCGCGCTGGGTCGGCGACAGACTGATGTTCTGCCCCGGAGAAACCGTTTCGCCGCCAATATCGTACACATTCGAACCGTTGAGCGTGTAATAGGACGGCATTTCACTCAGGAACGAATAGGTGAGAGAGTTGGCACCGTTGTGCCAGGCCGGGTTACCTGAAGGAATGAGTGCAGTGTAATTGGTTGGATCGAGCGGATTTGTCGATGGCATGGGTTCTTAACCTCTTGCTGATGACGACCAACACTGATGATCTTGGCTGCCGATTGGAGCGTGCGTACATCCCCGTTGCTTCTGGCGCGGGCTGATTGAAACCCGGATCCAGAGGTTCCGGATCGGTTGAGACGCAGAAACAATGCCGCGCCGGAGAGTGCCAAAGTTGCGGGCATAAGCGCACGGGCGCGAACCGGATCCTGACCGCACATGACATCGGCATCGGTTTTGGGACCAAGACCAGTAGGTCCATGGCTCAATGGCCAGGGAGCCCAATATTTTCCAAAAAAGGGCGAAACCCCGCCCCGAAACCTTGCCTGACTTGCAATAAAAGCAAGTGGCCTTGCGCGCTCCGCAACACTTGAAACAAAGCGCTCCAAAGATGGCGTAGAATGGCGGATCTTCAGGCTCTTACTCATGAACCACCCCTAAAGCGGGCAACAAACAAATACGCTAATCAGAAGTAGTAAATCTCATTTTGGTTCTGCTTGCAACAATTCGTTAATGATTTTTTATATATTTTATTTTCTGCATTTATTCAAAATCTCGGGATCTATACACCTGTGTTGTGGTTATCGAATCGGAGCGATCGCCATGAAGCAGACATTCAACAGCCTCTTTGACATGATGGGAGCTTTCCCGGATGAGCGGTCCGCGATTGACCATCTCCGCGTTATCCGTTGGGGTCCCGGCAATGAGAACGCATATTGCCCTCATTGCGGCTCCATTCGCGTCAACCACTTCTCGAACGGCAAAGATCACAAGCGCGGCGATTGCCGCAAGCGGTTCCCAATCAAGGTCGGCACGATCTTTGAAGACACCAAAATCCCGGTCCGCAAGTGGTTCACGGCTATCTGGTTCATCGCGTCGCACAAGAAGGACGTCGCCAGCACCACCGTTGCCCGCGACATCAAGCTTACGCAGAAAACCGTATGGTCCATGCTGCAACGTCTTCGTCATGGCGCTGCAGGCACCGATGCAAGGAAGAACGGGTCAGATGCGGGATCGTTGGTTGGAGCGCATAGAGGCAATCGTCAAGTGGAAGCAGCGTGTGCCTGCGGAAAGCAACGATAACGTCCTCGTCTTCCAATAACAGAACTGTTGAAAGGGGATCTCTCGGCCGGGTTGGAGGATCGGTGGTGGATGTCCGCTTCTCCCTTTTGGCGACGGTCTTCTGGTTGATCCCCTACCGCCTCGAAAGCGCTCTCAGGCTCGCTTGACCATTTTGTATTGTCGACGGGTTGCCTCAGTTGTCGTGGCGCTGCCGTGTAAAACCTGCCCCATAGTGCTTCCATCCATTGCGTGGAAAAGAATGCACCATCAAAACTTGGGATCAAACACCTAGCCAATTTCGGCAGCGCTCTATCAATCAGCGTTTTTGCAAACGAAATGCTTGATACAGCCAACAACGTCACTTTTGGGCCCTGTACTGACGCTCAAGCTTCACCAAACACACAGAGAAAAATCAGTGACATGTGTCCGAATGAACAATTTCAAAAAGTAATCAGAAACTAGCAATAATTACCAATGATTCCAAAGGATTTGTCGACTCACTACATTAAGCCTTTCTAAATTCAAAAGTGCGAATTTGTGAAGCCTCAGAGACTCACAACCCAATGGCAAAAGGAGATGCCCATGAAGAAACTTGCTCTCTCTCTTTTTATGACCGCAACACTTTGCTCGTTCGCTTCCGCAAGCGAAAACGCAACCAAAGACGAAGCCCAGGCAATGGCGGTGAAGGCTGCCGCTTTCCTTCAGGAAAATGGAACTGAAAAAGCATCTGAGGCATTCCAAACCAAAGGCACCGAGTGGTTTGACCGCGATCTCTACGTATTGGTCCTCAAAAAAGGCACCGGTTTTCTTGTGGCCCATGGCGACAAACCCGCAATGGCTGGTCGCGACTTGATTGGCCTCAAAGATGCCAACGGCAAGGAATTCGTCAAAGAGCTTGCAGCAGTCGAAAATGAAGGTTGGGTCGACTATGACTGGCAGAACCCTGCCACCACCACAATCGAACCCAAGTCCACCTTCTGCAAAGCCGCTGACGAGAATCTCGTCTGTGTCGGCGCATACAGATGACGCCGGATTGCTAGACAGCAGACCGACGGCGGCGCCTAAGCCGCCGTCACACTCATAAACGGAGTTTCCAAAAATGAAATGGTTTCGGTTGAGCAACTACCCAATCGTAGTGAAATCGCTGATCGCCCCAATGATAGCGTGTACTGCCATCGTAATCATTGCTGCAGTGTATTTCTCATCGAGCTTGAACGTCAAACAGCTCACCGAAGTGGAAAAAGCCAACAATGAGCTGCTGATTACGGCGAAAGCACTCAAACAAGCCGTTGTATCAGCCAACGGAAACCTGTTGCGCGCCATCACATGGAAGCAGGCGGGTGCGAGCGACGAACACATCCAGAAGTCAATCGACGAATTCAACAATGTGCTACCTGAAATCGAGGCAAACCGCACAATTCTTCAAGAAGGGTCTACGCCGGAAACATCAGAAGTGATGGCCAACCTGGACGAGATGCTCGAAACCTACAAGACCCAAGCAGCTGATATCGCCACCTTCGTCATCATCGACACACTTCTGGCGACCTTAACGATGCAGGATGCGGATGCAAATGCGCGGGCAATCGGCGAACAGAACGACCTGCTGGTCACTGCCTTCGAAGCCTCCGCAACAGCGGCCGCAGAAACCGCGGCCCTTGCCCAAGCGACCGCCTTGAAGCAGGTTCTTGGAACCGCCGCAGCCGCACTTGTGATTTCTTTGCTCGCAGCCTTCACGCTTGGCCGCGCCATTTCCCAACCGGTCCGTGGCATCACCCGTGTTCTTAAGGCTCTCGCGGACGGTGTCCTTGACACCAAGATTGAGTATGCGGATCGCAAGGACGAGATCGGCAAGATGGCCGAAACGGCAGAGGTGTTCCGCCAAAACGCGCTGCAGACCAGAAAGCTTGAGCAGGAAGCCGAAGAGGCACGTGCAACCGCAGAGCAGGACAGAATCGCTGCCCAGCAAAAAGCTGAAGCCGATGCAGCTGAAAGCCTCAGAATTGCCACCGCTGGTCTCGGCGCCGGTTTGAAACGCCTGGCCGACGGTGACCTTTCATTCCAACTTGATGAGGAATTTGCGCCGGAGTTCGAAGCCCTGCGTCATGACTTCAACACATCAGTCAAGCGCCTCGGCGGCACCCTCGTCACGGTTGCCAACAGCATCTCGGCTATGGAGTTGGGCACCCGTGAGCTTGCACAGGGCGCGGACGACCTCTCCCGGCGGACGGAACAACAGGCCGCCTCGCTTGAGGAAACCGCTGCCGCCGTTGATGAGATTACAGTCAACGTCAACAGCTCTTCGAAGCTGACAGCGGAAGCCCGTGACACAGCCGCCAAAGCAAATGATTCTTCCGAGCAATCCGCCCAGGTCGTTGGCAATGCGGAAGAAGCAATGCGCAGGATCGAGGAGAGCTCACAGCAAATCTCCAACATCATCGGCGTCATCGACGAAATCGCTTTCCAGACCAACCTGCTGGCGCTGAACGCCGGCGTCGAAGCGGCCCGCGCGGGAGAGGCAGGAAGAGGATTCGCAGTTGTTGCCCAGGAGGTCCGCGAACTGGCCCAGCGTTCCGCAAAGGCCGCAAAGGAAATCAAGGACCTGATCGAGACTTCAACCTTCGAGGTTTCTAACGGGGTGGACATGGTCCGCGGCGCCGGAGATGTTCTGCGGACCATCGGCGGCCTGGTCAATGATATCAACGAACGCATAACGTCCATCGCAACCGCATCCGAAGAGCAGTCGACAGGACTTGTCGAGGTCAATCAGGCCGTCAACGCGATGGACCAGATGACCCAGAAAAATGCAGCCATGGTGGAGGAAACCAGCGCGGCAACATCCACTCTTGCAGACGAAGCCGCCCGATTGAGAGAAGCCGTCTCGAGCTTCAAGCTGGATGGCTCGACAGCGCAGGTCAGCGACCTGCGGGAAACAGCTGCAGCAATGGCAAAGACCATAAAAACCCCGGATGCACCCGCAATGAAAATGGGCACAGCCACAGTGGGCAATGCAGCAGTCCAGGCCGACTGGAGTGAATTCTAATCACCACAGCCTGAACATCGCAGCCTGGTTGCCCGCACTGTTTCAGCACCGAGACGCGCTCAATTGGATGCAATTGAGCGCGTCTTGTTTAACTCGCGATGTAAGCCTTGATTTCCTCAGCCTCGCGCTCGACGTCTTCAATGCGCCGCCGGACAACATCACCAATCGATATGATGCCGATCAGCTTGCCATCGGTCTCGACCGGCAAGTGGCGGAACCGGCCGTTGGTCATCAACTCCATCACCTGGTTGACCGTGTGATGTTCCCCGCAGGTGGTCACCTTCGACGTCATGATGTCCGAAATCGGGGCAGACAGCGCCTCAGCGCCGCGGGAGGCGACCGCGCGCACGATGTCGCGCTCGGAAAGGATTCCGGCAATCTTGCCGCCAACCCCGGTCACCACAACCGCGCCAATCTTGTTGTCTGCGAGAAAACGCACGGCATCGGCGGTCCCCATCGACGGGCTGACCGTCACAACTTCACGCCCTTTCTCATCCAGAATATGCTTCACAGTCATGCAGTCCTCCTTCCGCAAGATCGCACGCTCCTCAACGCGCGATACCGTAGCACTGCTCATATGGTGCGCTTGAAGCCCGCGGTTTGCAACCCTGCACTAAATTGCCCACAAAAGGCTGCTAAGGTGGATCAATCTGGCACAGCAAACCGGGACAAGACGGCGGACTCCCGGACCACTGGCCTCAACCGGAATCGTTTTGCGCAATCACCGTGGCTTGAGCGGGTCAAAAAGCTCAAACATAAAGAAACCGAACAGAAACCCACCAACATGGGCTTCCCAGGCAATGGCCGATTCGCCCGCACCGAATGTGAAACCAACAGCGGCAAGCATATTGATGCCAAACCAGACCGCCAGGAACACCACCACGGTGCGGTTTGACAAGGATTGTACAATGCTCAAGCGCGGATTGAGATGCGCATACTCGCGCTGGAACCCGCCATGGCCGAAAGCAAAGCGAGCCGCCGCGCCCATCAGCGCTGAAACGACCCCCGATGCGCCGACCATGACGCTCCGGTCACCCCAGTGAAATGCCAGGAACAACGCCGCTGCTGAAATCGACGACAAGATCCAGAACGCAACAAACCGGACCCAGCCGATCCGGCGGGCAACAACGGTACCGAAGGCCGCGAGCCAGAAGCCGTTGAGCGCCAGATGCGCATATCCACCGTGCAGAAACGAATAGCTGATCGGTGACCAATAATAGGCGCCACCCTGCCCTGCCGCATCAAAGGCATAACGCTGGGGGATGAATGCAGTCTCGATAAACAACGCATTGACCGCATCCGGCGGCAACGCAACATCCATAGCCACCTGAATTGCAACCATAATCAACAACATCGCCAGAACGACGTTGGGGATATTGAATATCGGCGGGTTTCCCGGCGGCGATTGTTCTTGCATGGTGTTCTCACTAGCCCCGGCTGTAACCCTGTGGTGCCTGATGTGCCTGTTAGCAATCTCTCTGGTCCCGACATCCAACTGGCGCAATGCATAGGGCCAATCTGATGCATAGGCCGCACTTCCAACACAGGCAACAGCTGGATGACCAAAAAAAAGCCGCCCGCAAGATGCGAACGGCCGGTCGAGTCCCCTCGTCCAAAGATGTGCTGAAGGACATTCCCTTCGTGAAGCTGTGAAAGGGTTTTGCCACGGGTCGCCGCACCGATGCAATCGAAACGCCTCGTTAACCTTAATGGTGCGCCGGTGGCATGGTTCTCGCTTCGTTAACGGCAAAGGCTCGACCCGGCTTGCAACCGTGTCAAAACGGCACATGCGGCAAGCCACACCGAGCCATATCCGTGGCAACTTGTAAGGCGGAAACAGGATGAGACATAAAAACAGCCTTGAACTCTATCAGTACTGGACTTCAAAATGCGCCGGTCGCCCGGCCCCCAGCCGCACCGATATCGAGCCCGGTGACATTCGAACGCTGCTTCCGCACATCTTCATCTGCGAACTGGTTGACGAGGACCAACTTACCTTCCGTTTGGCCGGCACCGGACTTTGCAGTCTATATGGACGTGAACTCAAAAGCTGCCGGTTTGGCGAAATGTGGCTCGACAGCGGGATGCGCAATGCCAACCGCACCGGGGTCGCTGTCGCTTCGGGCGCAACACCCGCCGTTCTATCGCTGGACGCATTGAGCCATAGCGGTCGCGTGCTCCATGCCGAGATGCTTCTTCTGCCTGTGCTTGGCCCAACCGGCGCGCATGACCGGTTGATTGGCCTAACCTCGGTTTTCGAGCCACCTTACTGGATCGGACACGATCCGCTTGCCGGGTTTTCGACGACAGGCATACGGTTTCTGGAACAAACAAAACAATCGCTGTTTCTTGGCAATCGGCCCGAGATCAACCTGCCCCGCCCTGGCGGCGATGTTCCGCGTGCCCCTGCCATGCCGGCAAAGCGGAAAATCGGCCATCTGACAGTTCTTGATGGAGGCCGCACGGATTGAGGTGAATTTGGAGGGAAAATAATTACGCTATGTTAACAATGCCAGGCGTAAAGTTGCGACCACACTGGTTTCCGACTCAACAAGGTACCTACGTTGATCGCTTCAACTGAACAGCACCAGGATGGATCATCCAACGCCGCAGAGCGGCAATTCAATCGTGTTACGATTTCAGTCCACGGGCGATTCATGCGGGCGGATCATTCAGAGCACGATTGTATCGTGGACACCATGTCACCTTTCGATGCTGTGATCTCCTCCAACGCCCGGCCTGAAGTCGGCGAACGCATCGTTGCCTATCTCGACTACCTGGGACGAATTGAAGGCGCAGTCGTTGAAACCGGCATCCGCACCTTCACGATGTCGTTGAACGCCACAGATCGCAAGCGCGATAAACTGTCGGCCCAGTTGACCTGGCTTGCCAACAAACACGAACTCGGGCTGCCGGAAGACCGCAATCACGAGCGTGTTGCGCCAAGCAATCCCGCCGCAGAAATCCAGCTGGACGATGGCCGCCGTTATCCATGCCGCATAATTGACCTGTCGGTTTCCGGCGCCGCTGTTGAGATCGATGTCCGCCCCGCTTTTGGGACAATGGTCATTCTGGGCAATATGCGCGGCCGCGTGGTGCGCCATTTTCAGGAGGGTATTGCGATGGAGTTCACCACCACTCAGCCCGAAGAAGTAATCAGACAACTTTCCTGACGCAGTCAAACAGACACTGATCTATGAACCGGCCCCAGCGGCCGGTTTTTTTGTTCAGCCCACCAAATATCCTGGCCATCCGCAAGCGCCACACTTACTCTGGCTTACCAGCCAGGGACGGAACACGTCGCCGCGCCTGGACACCGCCGCATTGCTACGATGAATTCCGTAAACGTGACCGATGCGAGCCTCCGACGCCCGGCCTTGGCGATGGTAATCAAAACCTTATCCACTACGCCTGCATTTGATGATTATTTTATACTTGTTTTATTTGAATAATGATAAAACTTAGCACAACTTAATACTTGTATTTACTGATTAAATTCGGCTGATCTCAAAGTATGAATGGCATTGTTCCCCCATAACGGGGAAACAAAGCAATGAAACACTACACTAAGAAAATGGGGTATATCGCCACCGCTTGCGGCCTGGCTCTGACAATATCAACCGCCGCGTTGGCAGCGCCTGCCAATCTGGTGCCGGCGGGGAACACCAATCCGCCAATCGGCCACTACGAGTTCTGCAAGAGCTATCCTGGCGAGTGCACCTCGCTTGGCCGTGACCGAGGACCGATGGAGCTAACACGCCAGAACTGGGCGCAGCTTCTGGATGTCAACACACGCGTCAACCAGGCGATCCGGCCTGATACAGACATCAATATTCATGGCGTTGAGGAGCTGTGGTCCTATCCACGCACCGTTGGCGATTGCGAAGACTACGTGCTGCTCAAGCGTCACATGCTCATCCAGCAGGGCTTCTCGCCCTCAGATCTGCTGATCACCGTCGTGCTCCAGCCAAACGGCGATGGCCATGCGGTGCTCACGGTGAGAACCAATTATGGCGACTACATTCTCGACAATATGCGCGGTGACGTCCGTTTGTGGTCGGAAACCGGCTACACATTTGTCAAACGCCAATCACCTGAACACGCAGCCCGCTGGACCAAGCTTGGTCCAGGATCCACCACGAATGTGGGCGCTGTGAAGTTCTGATCAAACTACCGGTTCGGATCAACGGCGCGGGGCCGTCCGAACTGTCATAGACCTGCTGTGCGCCATTGGCGCCCGGCGCCAAGACGGCCTTGGTCGAGTCCCCATGCTTCCCCGCAACGACCCTGGCCTTTAGCCGATCCCAATGTCCCCTGGGGTCGGCTATTTCTTTAATCGATCCGCATGAGACCGTTCGCAAAGCGTTTGGCGTTTTCAACATAATGCTTCGCCGACCACTCAAGCAGGGTGACGGCATCATCGCCAAGTTGCCGGATCACTTTTGCTGGCGAACCAACCACAAGAGAATTGTCAGGGATCTCTTTGCCTTCCGTAACCAGGGCCCCGGCACCGATCAGGCAATTCCTGCCGATCTTTGCGCCATTGAGAACCGTGGCGCCCATCCCGACAAGACTGTTGTCACCGATGGTGCAGCCATGCAGGATCGCGGCATGGCCGATGGTGCAGCCGCTTCCGATCACCAATGGGAAGCCCATATCGGTGTGCAACACGCAGTTTTCCTGAATGTTGGAACCCGCCCCGACCTCTATCGGCTCATTGTCACCGCGAAGAACGGCGCCAAACCAGACGCCGGCTCCCTCACCGAGAATCACATGGCCGATGACCTGTGCACTCTCGGCCACGAAACAGAACCCTTCGGGCAACTTGGGTTGCACATCATCAAGACTGTAGATCGCCATGCCGTATCTCCTCATTGGCATATGCCACGCCCGAGTCTTGGGACGTTGCAAAGACCGGACCGGCAAGAGAGTTGGCGGTCAAACGGATTGATTTCTTAGGCCAGAAAATACCCGCTCGCAAATGCCGCCTGCAGCACCACGACGCCCGAACACATCGACCAGCCCAAAGCGATCATAGAAATCACAGCATAGAGCGGCAAGGAAACGCTTCCGTGGCGCCAGCGCTCATGACCTGTCGCCAGCAAGAGCCGTGGCCCAATCACAGCCGTCAGCACCAAAATAGCGACCTGGCGCAATAAACCTTCCTCATGGACCGGTACCCGGAAAACCAGCCACCCAAACCACCGGGCAATCTCCAACGCAATCCAGGAGGCCGCAAAGCCGGTGGCGGCTATGACAACCAAAAACACAATGTCAAAGGAGTAAATCATTGATTAACCATATCCCGCGCACAATCAAACGACGTCGGGATGCCAAGCAAGGTCCATGCCGCGGCGATATGTTCCGATATGACACACGCCTTCAAACAATTTAGCAATCAGGTCGCCCCATGTCCGATTCCCATGAAACACTTCAGCACGCACCTCTGCTGTCACCCGGATTCGTTTGGAAGCTGACTGCCGTCGTCGCCGTGCTATGCCTGATTACACTGGCAATCGCCATGATGGGCCGGATGATTGGCGGAACCATCGCCCTGGCTGGAAACACCACCGACCGGAGCTTACATGAAATCGTCATCGGAAATGATGTGCTCTCGCTGCCCGCCAATGTGATCCGTTTCGAAAGCCAGCGCATTTCAGGGGTTCAGGGCGCAGTCGATACCTATTTCGCCTGGCCGGGCATGAGCGGCTACACCCGTGAAAACCGGGATACCTTTCATCAGACCCGGTCCGCTGAGGGACTTATTTTCGCACGAATCACGCAGTCGACCATGTCACGGGACATGTCTGGCCGTGTTGACCCGATTTATGCAAGATTGACCGAAGGTTCGGCCGTGGCCGGGCCCAACGGCCTTGATTCAATGAGGCTAAGACCGGGGGCCGGTTACGCCAATGAGCTGATGTATATCGAGCGCAATGCCGCCGGCCAGCCCTATGCGGTGCGTTGTCTTGTTGAAACCACCGATGCCGCCGAAGAATTCACCACCCGGACAGGTTGTCAGCGCGACATTTCCCTGGGAACGGATCTATCGGTCACCTATCGGTTTTCGATTGACCTCCTCCCACACTGGCGCGAAATCGAACGCGATGTTCGCACCCGGCTTGAGGCTGCTCTGGTTCGGTAAACCAGTTCCGCAGACGGATCTGTTCGTCAGTCGTCGAGATCGACGTCAAGGATAGCCATCGAGAAATTGTAGGACAGATCGCCGTCTTCATCATCGCGAAACACGATGCCGATGAACTCGTCTCCGAGATAAACCTCCGCCGAATCGTTCTTGGCGGGACGCGCCTTGACCACCAGATTATCGTTGAAGATGCGCTTGAAATACGCTTCGAGTTTGATGATTTCGGCGGGTTTCACGATGGCTCTCCTGGGCAAATGGGGTCGGGCCGCTTTTGACACGGACGGCAGGCTAAATCAAACCCGCCTGCCCGATTTCCCAAAACAATCGCTCGAAACGAAAGCGTTGTGCCGTCAGCCGTTGCCGTTGAGCATCTGATCCATGGCGCGGGACGGCTCCTCGCAACCGGCTGTCCCGACCACCCGTGCAGGAACCCCGGCAACAGTGGAATTTGGCGGCACTGCCTTGAGCACCACGGAGCCTGAGGCCACACGGCTGCAATGGCCAATCTCGATATTGCCGAGAACCTTGGCACCGGCGCCAATAAGGACACCATCACCAATTTTGGGATGCCTGTCTCCGCTTTCTTTGCCAGTGCCGCCAAGCGTTACACCTTGAAGAATGGAAACATTGTCGCCGATTGTCGCCGTCATGCCGACGACGAGGCCGGTTGCATGATCGAGGAACAATCCCTTGCCGACTTTGGCTGCAGGATGAATGTCGGTCTGGAAGATTTCCGAGGAGCGGCTTTGCAGGTAGAGCGCCAGATCGATCCGGCCCCGGTTCCAGAGCCAATGCGCCAGACGGTGAGTCTGGATCGCATGAAACCCCTTGAAGTAAAGGACCGGCTGGATGAAACGGTCGCAAGCAGGATCCCGGTCGTAGACGGACTGGATATCAACCCGCAGCACCCGGCCCCATTCCGGCCAGTCACTGACCATTTCCAGAAAAGTCTGCCGCAAAAGATTGGCCTGCAGATCCGGGTGGTCGAGCCGTTCGCACACCCGGTGAATAACGGCCTCTTCCAAAGAGGGTTGGTTGAGAATGGTTGAATAGAGAAACGCCGCAAGCAAAGGATCATGGCTGATCGACCGCTCTGCCTCCATGCGAATCGAATCCCAAATCGGATCGATTGCCTTGAGGGCACTGTCCTTCCTTGAATCAGATTTCGCTGCCATTGTCGCCTCCGGGCTTTTGATAAGTCTCAGCTCTTGTGCATGCTCGACGCAGCGAACAGACCCGTCGTCCAGTAGATAGTGCCTGTTGTGTTCACGTTCAAATCAAGACGTTTGAAAGCTATATCAAAAAAACATAAGCCAAAAACCAGCAAAAACAAATGGGCGGATAAAATGGACGTAAATAAATCCTATGCGGACGGCACGCTCCTCGCCACTCTGGCCGAGCCGGGCATTGGTCATCTCACCATCAACAGACCGGAGAAACGCAACGCCCTGACCGATCAGATGTGGCGCGCCATCCCCTCAGCACTGGAATGGCTTGTCGAGGAGAAAGGCGCGCGGCTTGTCATCATTCAGGGCGCGGGAGGCCGTGATTTCTCCGCAGGCGCGGACATTGGCGAATTCGACACATTGCGCCGGGATGCCGCCACGGCACGGGTTTATGAAGCAGGCAATTCGGCCGCGTTCGCTGCAATCCGCACCTGCCCCGTTCCGGTCATCGCCCTGATTCGCGGCATCTGCTTCGGCGGCGGCTTTGGCATTGCAGCGGCAGCTGACATCAGAATTGCCGATGAAACCGCCCGCTTTGCGATTCCGGCCGCACGCCTGGGGCTCGCCTATCCGGTCGAGGCGGTTCAGGATCTGGTTCGCGCGCTCGGTGATCAACGCGCCCGCCACGCGCTGTTTTCTGCACGCGAGTTCCCGGCCCGCGAGGCAATGGAAAGTGGCTGCCTGCTCAAACTCTGCACGCCGGAGGCGCTGGAGGCAGACGTCAACGCCCTCGCCCAGTCAATCGCAGCTGTAGCGCCACTGTCGGTGCGCGCATCAAAGGCCGCAATTTCCGCGCAACTCTCTACAGACAAAGGCCTAATGACAAAAGCGGCCGCCCATGCCGACGCCACCTTCAACAGCAGCGACTATGCAGAGGGGCGAACCGCATTCATAGAAAAACGCGCGCCGCATTTTACCGGCAAGTAGGCAAGCCTCGATCAGCTGCGGCCTTCGAGCCTGTCCAGAAACCCGAGAACGGCGTCGTTGAAAGCGTCGTTGCGGTCCCCCGCAACCATATGGCCCGCACCCGAGACATCCACGAACCCGGCATGCGGCGCCATTTCGCGGAACGCGACGACTGCCTCCTCCGTCACCAGCTCTGACTGCTGCCCGCGAACCAGCAGCAGCGGGATGGTGATCCCGCGCGCCGCATCGGCCAGCCGTTGCTGAACGGTTTCGGCACCGGTGTTGATGTTGCGCGGCCCATCAATGAAGGCCGGATCCCAGTGCCAGCGGTAGCGGCCATCGTCATCCTGGCGCAGATTCTTCGCCAGCCCCTCAAGCGAACGTGGCTGCTTGCGGTGTGGCAGATAGGCAGCAATCGCTGCCGCGGCCTCTTCAAGCGTGGCGAAGCCCTCACGCATGTCCGCCGCCATGAAGCCCTGAATGCGGCTCACGCCATCGGGATCGATATGCGGAGTGATATCGACAAGGACGAGACCGGCAAGCAGATCCGGCCCGCCCAGATGATCGGCCATCAGACCCGAGATCCCGCCTAGCGATGCACCCACGAGTACAGGCGGCTTGCCATGGCGGTTCGCAACCTCGCGGCAAACGGCGATCGCATCGGCAGCATAGTCATCAAACGCATAGGCCCGATCTTCAATCCAGGCACTTTCGCCATGTCCGCGTTGATCGACTGTGTAAGCATAATGTCCGGCGTCTGCGATCCGGCGTGCGGCGCCACCCCAGGCGTGCCGGGTCTGGCCGCCTCCGTGCAACAGCACCGCAGGATTACCATGAACATTTCCACGCGGGTGATGTTGATCGGCGATCAGGCGATTGTTCGAGGCGCCGGTGAATCCGGTTTGCCCTTTCAAGTCCTTCATCGCCCAGCCTCTGAGACAGCCCCCGCACCGACATTTGAAAAAAACTCCAGCACCGCCGCCTTGAAGACCTTGTCGCCAACCGCCAGCATGTGGTCACGGTTGGGAATGTCGAGCCACTCACCATGCGGCATCAGTTCGGCCAGTTCCTGAGCAGAACCCGCTATGTCATCCCGGGTACCCACCCCGACCAGCGCCGGCGTAACCATCGAGGCCAGGTGCCCGCGATCCACCAAAGTGCGCGAGGTGCGGATACAGGCGGCCAGCGCGAACCGGTCACTCCTGGTCTGCTCGGCGAAAGCACGGAACATCCGCCCGCGCTCGTCGCTGACATCATCGAGCGAAGGCGCCAGCAACGCATCCGCAATCGGATCCCAGTCGCCGACACCATCGACCATGCCCATCCCCAAGCCGCCGAACACCACCGAGCGAACCAGATCAGGCCGGGAGAGCGTCAGAAACGCCGATATCCGCGCGCCCATCGAATAGCCGATCACATGGGTCGAGCCGATGCCCAGCTCATCAAGCAGACCGGCGGCATCTGCCGCCATGGTTTCGGGATGATAGGCCTCCGGGTCATGCGGCTTATCGGATTCGCCGTGACCACGATTATCGAGTGCGATGACCCGGTATCCGGCCTGCTCGAGTGTCTTCACCCAGCCTGGAAAAACCCAGTTGACGTGGGCCGTCGATGCAAATCCGTGGATCAGAAGCACCGGAAACCCGTCCGGCGATCCCGCCTCATACCAGGCGATGTCCATGTCTCCGGACGTGAAACGGCTTGCTTGCAGGCGGTCGAGATTCATCTGGTTTTCCTTTTGCCTTTCCCTACCCCAAACCGCGCGTCTTGCAAATGACGCTAGCGCGATTGGGCGCCAGCGAGCATTGGCAAGATGCGGCAGGAAAACGCGACCAAATACCCGCTACACTTTTGACCCCGCAGCGTATATGGTCCGGCGAAATTTGATATGGCGCGACGGAGAGATTCATGGCTGGCCACAAAATTCCGCACTTCCAGAACGATGCCGGACATTCCGCAATTGAAATCGGGGTCAAGGAATTCATGTGCGTGGGCGCAAACCCGCCCTTCGATCATCCGCATGAGTTTCTCGACATGGGCGCCGAAACCGAGAAGGTCTGCCCCTACTGCTCGACACTCTACAAGTTCAATCCGGCACTGGCTGAAACCGAAACCGTCCCGGCAGGCTGCACCCTGACCACCGAGGCCGCCTAAGGCCCTGAAGGTTCCGCGCGGACCCCGGGAGTGCGCCGTGCCGGCCCAAGACATTCATATCATCGGTGCCGGCATTGCCGGGCTCACGACGGCGCTCGCCCTGGCGCGCAATGGCCGTAAGGTCGTAATCGTCGATCAGGCGCCTGCGCTGAGCGAAGTGGGTGCCGGGCTGCAGATGTCGCCCAATGCGAGCCGCATCCTGATTGCGCTCGGCCTTGGTGCTGCGCTCGACAAGGCTATCGCCCGCCCAGAACGAATCTCTCTGATATCCGGCAATTCCCTGCGCAGGATTGCCCATGTGCCCTGCGGCGCGTTTGCTGCCAGGCGCTGGGGCGCACCCTATGGTGTCCTGCACCGCGCTGACCTTCAGACCATGCTGCTTGAAGCGGTCAAGGCCCACCCGCGTTGCCATCTCAAACTTGGCCAGCGCATCGAAACGGCAGAGCTCCAGGCACTTCAGAAAGCGAACGCCACCACTGCCTCGCCGCTGGTCATCGGCGCCGACGGGGTCTGGTCCCAGACCCGCCAACTGATTGCCGGTGCCGCTCGACCGCGCTTTTCGGGTCAGGTCGCCTGGCGTTTCAAGGTTGATGCAGAGCGCGCCCGGACGCTGCTTGACCCAGCCAATGTCAGCGTATTTCTGGCGCCGCGCACCCATCTCGTTGCCTATCCGCTTGAAGGCGGCAGATCCATCAACATGGTGGCCATCACTCACGGCAAGGACCCCGGTGAAACCTGGGCTGCCGATGAAAACCCGACCGCGCGCAGCGATCTGCTGGCGGCCTTCAGGGACTGGGATCCCAAGGTCCGCGACATCCTCGAGGATACGCCGCACATGAGCTGGTGGCCATTGTTCGAAATGCCTGACGGCCGCTGGTTTGATGACGATCACACCATGCTGATTGGCGATGCGGCCCATGCAATGACACCTTTTGCCGCCCAGGGCGCGGCAATGGCGATCGAGGACGGCTATGAGCTCGCCCAGGCGCTGACGGCGGACGATGGCGATCAACGCACCGCATTACAGCGGTATGAAAGCAACCGCCGAGCCCGAATCAGCAAGGCGCGTAAGCGCGCTGCGTTCAATCAGTTCGCCTATCACGCCCGTGGCCCGATCCGGCTGGGTCGCAACATCATTCTGGCAATGAGACGCCCCGAAAGCCTGGCTGCGGACCTCGACTGGCTCTACGGCTACCGCGCCAACGGCTCCTGAGGAATGACACCCGGTCCGTTGTGAAGCCGGAGGCTGGCGGTCAGCAGAACAGGCAGCGGTGTCCACCAGCCCGTCGTCACATCCGCGTCCCTGAGCATCCTGGCGGTCCAGACATTGCATCCCACCAAGGCATTGAACCAGCCATTGGCTTCGTAAAACAGGTCATTGGCCCCGTATTGCGCGCCTGCAACAACCATCGGATCACCCTCAGCGTCCAGCCGGAAGCTGGCGGAGACCGAAGCGAGCAACGGTGTGAAGGCAAGCTCATCAAGCTCAAGGGGCATGACCTGTGGATGCGCAGTATCTATCTGCCCTGCCAGCGACATGTGCATCACTGAATCGTCCACGGTAAGCGCCTTGAAGACCGGCCCGGGCTTGAGATCGGCCCAGGTCGGGGTTTCGATGTAGAAGCTCCGCCCACCCCAGCCGGCAACGACATAGGCCACGCCCGGCATGGACGGATCAAGTCCGTCTCTCAGCATGAAATCGAAATTCTCGATCACATCGGCATCTGCCGGGAAGGCAATATCTGTATGAATTTGCGAGGAAATAACCAAAACAGTGCGCTTGGCGGCAGTTTGAACCTGCCTCGCCTCCACGCTTGCTGACGCCACAAAAATTGGCCTCGGAACAAGAGTTCCGAGGCCTACGGCAACGATAACAAGACCAAACAGGCCAGCCGCTATGCAAATGAACCTGCGCATCGGTCGATAGCTCCGGCGTCTTGCCTGCGCTAATGCAGGATCTGACTCAGGAACAGCTTGGTGCGTTCATGCTGCGGATTGTCAAAGAACTCAACCGGCTCATTCTGCTCGACGATCTGGCCCTGGTCCATGAAGATCACCCGGTTGGCAACCTGACGCGCAAAGCCCATCTCATGGGTCACGCACAGCATGGTCATGCCTTCTTCGGCGAGGCCAACCATGGTGTCGAGCACTTCCTTGATCATCTCGGGGTCGAGCGCAGAGGTGGGCTCGTCAAACAGCATGATGCGCGGATTCATGCACAGCGAGCGGGCGATCGCCACACGCTGCTGCTGACCACCGGACAACTGACCGGGATACTTGTTCGCCTGTTCCGGGATCTTCACCCGTTCCAGGTAATGCATCGCAATTTCCTCGGCCTTTTTCTTCGGCATCTTGCGCACCCAGATCGGTGCCAGGGTGCAGTTCTCGAGGATCGTCAGGTGCGGAAACAGGTTGAAGTGCTGAAACACCATGCCGACTTCACGCCGCACCTCGTCGATCTTTTTCAGATCGTTGGTAAGCTCAATGCCATCGACAATGATCTTGCCCTTCTGGTGCTCTTCCAGACGGTTGATGCAGCGGATCATGGTGGATTTGCCCGAGCCGGACGGCCCGGCAATGACGATCCGCTCGCCGCGCATCACCTTGAGGTTGATGTCGCGAAGCACGTGAAAATCGCCGTACCACTTGTTCATGCCAATGAGCTCGATGGCAACATCGGTTTCCGAAACCGTCATCTTCGAGGGTGAAGCGCTTGTGGTTGCAGCTGCTGCGTTGTTCTCAGCCATTGTTGCAGTCCCCTGTTATGATTTGTGACCGGTGTCCAGACGCCGCTCCATGTAGGCGGAGTAACGGGACATGCCGAAGCAGAAGATGAAGAAAACGAACGCGGCAAAGACAAATCCGGTTGCCGGCGTTGCGGGTGAAATCCAGTTGGGATCATTCATGTTCTGCTGAACGATGCCCAGAAGGTCGAACAGACCGATGATCAGCACCAGGCTCGTATCCTTGAACAGACCGATAAAGGTATTGACGATGCCCGGGATCACCAGTTTCAGGGCTTGCGGCATAGTCACCAGACGCGTGCCCTGCCAGAACGTCAGCGCCATCGCATTGGCCGCCTCGTACTGCCCTTTGGGAATGGCCTGCAAGCCACCACGGATCACCTCCGCCATATAGGCGGACGAGAACAGGGCAACGCCGATCAGAGCTCTGAGCAGCTTGTCGAAGGTTACACCTTCGGGCAGGAACAGCGGCAGCATCACCGAGGACATGAACAGCACCGTGATCAACGGCACACCGCGCCAGAACTCGATGAAGATGATGCAGAACATCTTGACGATCGGCATTTCCGACCGCCGTCCCAGCGCCAGCAGAATGCCGAGCGGAAACGAAACCACGATCCCGACAATGGCCACAACCAGCGTGACCAGCAGCCCGCCCCAAAGCGCGGTTTCGACCGGCTCCAGGCCCAACTGCCCCGTCAGCAGGATGAACCCGAGAATGGGAAAGACGACCAGCAGATACAACGCATTTTCCCGCTTGAACGGCAGAGACGGGATGGCGATCGGCACCAGGCCGATGATCAGCAGAAGACCGGTGAGGTCCACCCGCCATCTCTCTTCAAGGGGATAGCGTCCGTAGATGAACTGACCGAACTTCGATTCGACGAAGGCCCAGCAAGCGCCCGCACCCGGTACGATGCAGTCTTCACGGCTTTCACCGGTCCAGACCGCGCTGAGAAAGGCCCAGTCGACAATCGGTGGAACCATCCACAACAGAAGCAGGAAGGTCAGAATTGTCAGAACCGTATCGCGGGTCGAGGCGAAAAGGTTCTCTTGAACCCAGCCTGCGACACCGGAACTGGTGACGGGCGGCGCCATTCTAGGGCTTTCCTCAGAACGGACATAGGCGATTGATTTCTGATTTGCATCCATGGCTCAGCGCTCCACCAATGCGACCCTGGAATTGAACCAGTTCATGAAGGCCGACGTTAACAGGGACAGCGTGAGGTAGACCAGCATGGTGATCGAGATCACCTCGACAGCCTGCCCGGTCTGATTGAGCACCGTTCCGCCAAAGACCGACACCAGATCCGGATACCCGATCGCCACTGCAAGCGACGAGTTCTTGGTCAGATTGAGGAACTGGCTGGTCAAAGGCGGAATGATCACCCGCATCGCCTGCGGAACAATCACCAGACGGCTGGTCAGGTTTGGCCGAAGACCAAGCGCATAGGATGCTTCAGTCTGTCCCCGCGAAACCGCAAGAATGCCGGCGCGAACGATTTCGGCAATGAACGAGGCGGTATAGAGCGAAAGGCCCAGCAGCAGCGCCATGAACTCTGGCTGAATAACCCAGCCGCCGACCATGTTGAAACCCTGAAGGCTGGCATATTCCATCGAAATCGGCATACCGGACACAAGGAACGCCAGCAGAGGCAAGCCGATCACCATTGCAAGCCCGGTCAGGAACACCGGAAACTGCTGGCCGGTCGCCATCTGGCGCTTTTTGGCCCACCGGCCGATCACGAACCAGGCAATAACGGCGATCGCGAATGCATAAAAAATAAGGGATGCCCCGCTCTCGGGCACAAGGCGCGGGATATACAGGCCGCGATTGTTGATGTTGAACGCAACCTCCGCACCGGCCTCAAGCCCGGCCTGCCGTGGGGAAGGCAGGATCGAGAGCACAGCCTTGTACCAGAACAGGAGTTGCAGGAGCAGCGGAATGTTGCGCAGCACCTCGACGTAAACGGTCGCAAATTTCTGAACCAGATAGTTTTTCGAAAGCCGCGCCAGACCAACAACAAAGCCAATAATGGTGGCCAGGAAGATCCCGATGATCGCAACCACCATTGTGTTGAGCAATCCAACGAAAAAAGCACGCAGATAGGTGCTGTCATTGGTGTATGGAATGAAGGCCTGACCAATATCAAATCCGGCACGTTCGCCGAAGAAATCAAAACCGGATGATATGCCCGCCCGGGCAAGGTTTTCAGCGGCGTTGTTTATCCCGCCCCAAACCATCGCGCCGACCGCAATGATCAACAACACCTGAAACACCAAGCCACGAACCTTGGGATCATTCATCATTGATACGCGATCGGAATCATCGGCGTCTGCAGAGACCCCTTCTTGATGAGCCATGTCTGTCCCCAACTCTTTTAGTCCAGGCCTTTAGACGCCGGATCTTTTTTAAACCTGTCGTCGTTGCGTCAGGCTGAGAGGTATTTTTTTATAGTGTTCAATCGAAGGAAGCGGGCTCCGCAATGGAGCCCGCTTCTTGTTCGATGGACTTAGCGAAGCGGCGGTGCGTACTGCAGGCCGCCCTTCGACCAAAGCTCGTTCACGCCACGTCCGATTGCAAGCGGAGTCGATGCGCCGACGTTGCGTTCAAACACTTCGCCGTAGTTGCCGACTTGCTTGATCACCTGGTAGGCCCAGTCATTGCTGACACCGATACCTTCACCGAAAGTGCCCTCTGTGCCCAGAAGACGCATGATGCTTGGGTTCGTGGAATTGAGCATTTCATCGGCGTTTGCAGATGTGACACCCAATTCTTCAGCGTTGAGCATCGCGTTGTGGACCCACTTGACGATGTTGAACCACTGGTCGTCACCCTGGCGCACCACTGGGCCGAGCGGCTCCTTGGAGATCACTTCAGGCAAAACCATGTGCTCATCCGGAGCCGACAAGCCAAGGCGGATCGAATACAGGCCCGACTGGTCGGTTGTGTAGACGTCGCAACGGTTGGCGTCGTACGCCGCGTTTACTTCTTCGAGCTTTTCAAACACGACCGGATTGTAGGTCATGTCGTTGGCCTTGAAGTAGTCGGTCAGGTTGAGCTCCGTGGTGGTACCGGTCTGCACGCAGACCGAAGCGCCCGAAAGCTGCAGAGCCGAAGTCACACCAAGCGACTCGCGGACCATGAAGCCCTGACCATCGTAGTAGTTGACGCCAGCGAAATTGAGTCCGAGCTGCGTGTCGCGGCTCATAGTCCATGTGGTGTTGCGCGAAAGCACATCGATTTCGCCCGACTGCAGGGCGGTGAAACGCTCCTTAGCCGAAAGCGGGCTGAACTTCACAGCCGATGCGTCACCAAAGACGGCAGCAGCAACGCCACGGCACAGATCAACGTCGATACCCGACCATTCACCTGCATCATTCGGCGCTGAGAAGCCGGCGAGGCCCGTGGACACGCCGCACTGGACGAATCCCTTTGCCTTGACGTCATCCAGCGTTGCGGCGGATGCCGAAGCAGCTCCCATGCCTGCAACGGCGGCTACGCCAACGACAGCCGACAGAATCTTTTTGTTCATTTGATACAACCTTTTTTTTCTGTTGCCCTGTTTACGGGTGCGCCAATACAGGCACGACCTCATGCTTGAGGTCTGCGCCTCATTGTTTACGCACAAGCCTATACCATGCTGAAATCCAACTACGGTCAAGCCGCAAAATTCGGCATTGCGACAAGATGCCCAAAAATCGGCATAATTCCGCATGGTTTAGACTTGAAGCATCTGTCGGAGATGGCATTTTCATATTTTTTAGGCTTAAAGCATGGTTTTAAGACCACGTGATTGCCGAGATGGTTTTCGCGGGTTAAGTCAAATTCACATCCAAATTGCCTTCCGACCAGATACAAACGGACACAAAATGACCAACAGCAAAACTGGCTCGAACCACGGCGTTAACACCCGGCTTGCGCATACGGGAAACGATCCACGAAGTTTCTACGGTTTCGTTAATCCTCCGGTAGTGCACGCTTCGACCGTGTTGTTTCCCGACGCCGAAACGATCGAGAGCCGCAATCAGCCATACACCTACGGCACCTATGGCACCCCAACCACAGATGCCCTTAACAAAGCCATGGATGCACTTGAGGGTTCCGCGGGCACTGTTGCTGTCCCTTCAGGCCTTGCGGCGATCACCTTGCCCTTCATGGCCGCGCTTAGCGCTGGCGACCATTTGCTGGTGGTTGATTCGGTCTACACCCCGACACGCAACCTTTGTCACGGCATGCTGGCGCGGTTTGGCGTAGAGACCACCTATTATGATCCCGCGATCGGAGCCGACATCGAAAAGCTCATGCGGCCCAACACCAAACTGGTTCACACCGAAGCGCCGGGCTCAAACACTTTTGAGATGCAGGACATACCGGCCATCGCCGAGATTGCCCACGCACACGGCGCGCTGGTCTCCATGGACAACACCTGGGCCACTCCGCTGTTCTTCAAACCCCTCGACCATGGCGTCGACATTTCCATTCATGCAGCAACCAAATATCCCGCGGGGCATTCCGATGTGCTCATTGGGACGGTTTCGGCCAATGAAACCGCATGGCCGGCATTGTGGAAGACATTCACCATGATGGGGATCTGCGCTGCTCCCGACGACAGCTACATGACGCTTCGGGGGCTACGCACCATGGGTGTGCGACTCGAGCGTCATCAACAAAGCGCCCTTGAAATCGCCAGAGAGCTTGAATCCATGCCAGGGGTTGCACGTGTGTTGCATCCCGCGCTGGAGAGCTTTCCGGGCCACGCCCTTTGGAAACGCGACTTCTGCGGTTCATCCGGAATCTTTTCGATCGTTCTCGACATCGCCGATTCATCCAGGCATCGCGCCAAGGCTCATGCGTTTCTCGATGCGCTGGAAATCTTCGGCCTTGGCTATTCCTGGGGTGGTTATGAAAGCCTCGCGGTCGCGGTCAACCTCTCCGACCGCACAATCGCCCTGCCGCCAAAGGAAGGGCCGGTTATCCGGCTCCAGATCGGGCTTGAAGACTGTCCCGACCTGCTGGCAGATATTGAGAGAGGCCTGGCCGCAGCGGCTGCAGCCTGAGGCCTCACTGGCTGCTATCAGCTATTGCATCGAGGCCGGCAACCGGATCACGAAGCGAGCGCCATCGGCATAGCTGCTGTCCAACACAATTGTGCCGCCATGGCTTTCCGCAACACGGCGGCACAAGGCAAGACCGATCCCGGCTCCCGCATACCGGGTCTCATCCCTGTGCAGTCTCTCAAACACACCGAAGATGCTTTCCGCATGAACGGGATCGATACCGATGCCATTGTCTTCGACAACAATCACCGTAGCGCAGCCCACAGTTTCCGCGCTCACCCGGATTTCGGGCGCGACACCATCCTCAGTGTATTTGATTGAATTGGCGAACATGTTTTGCAGCAGTTGAGTCATCAGATTGATGTCCGCATTGACCATCAGATCGCACCTGTCGGCAAGTTGTGCGCGCGAATCCGCAACGGACACCGACAGGTTCTCCCATGCTGAAGAGATCGCTTCGGAAAGCAAAAATTTCTCCAGATGGACAGATTGATAAGCGAGCCTGGAATAGGCGAAGAGGCTCGAAATCATCTCCTCCATTGAACGGGCACGATTGACAACATGGCTTGACCAGTTCGCCAGTTCCTCTGTCTTCCCGAGCTCAACATCTTCTTTGATCATCTCGGAGAAAACCCGGATCTGGCGCAATGGCGCTTTGAGATCATGTGATATGATCCCGCCGAATTGCTCCAAAGCATCATTGCGCAAAGCCAACTCGCGCGTCTGTTTGGCGATCCGCTCCTGCGCCTTTCGGCTTTCGGTAATGTCGCGGCCGACCGACACCAGTTCCATCGGCTCGCCGTCATCAAAAACCATCAGGTTTGACCACAAGTACCAGCGCTTTTCGCCGGAACTGTTGTACATCGGTTGCTCGATGAGCCGCATCGGCTGCTCCGGGGTCAGGCTCCTGATATGCGAGGTGAGTTCATCCAGGTTCTCCGTCGGGGAAAACTCAAGGAACTTGCAACCGATCATGTCATCAGCCGGAACACCGGTAAACACAGCATAATTGGCGTTGACATAGGTCAGCGTCGTGTCTGGCTCGGCGCGGGTAATAACATCGGGAAGGTTTTGTACAAGCGTCTCGAGTTCTTGCTGCTTCCGCTCAATTGCATGCTCGAATTCCAACCGCTCAGTCGCGTCTTCAGCAAACGCCACCACCACCGTCTCCGACAGATCATCCAGGCGCTCAAGCCGGACGCGACACTTGTAAGTCGATCCATCCTTGCGCCGGTGCTCAGTGTCTACTTTGACCACTTTGCGGGCCCCGGAGACAATCGGTGCAATCAACTCCGCCATCTCCAAAGAACTGTGTCCCGAGTTGACTTCCAACGCGGTCAATCCGCGGAGTTCCTCCAGACTGTACTGCAGGTTGGTTCGTGCCGCCTTGTTGGCGTTGACAATCCTCCCATCGGCTGTGCTGACCAGGTAGACCTCCTGGGCAACGGCCTCGATGATATGCCCCAGTTGCTCCGCTTCAGACTTGACCTGAAGCAACGCGCTTACATCGGTCAGAAGAGCTATCCGGTAATTCTCTTTGGTGACGTACTCTTCCACCTGAACCCAGCTGTCTGGCCCGATCTTCTGGAGAAACGGCCCTGCTGGGTTCCTGTGGCGCCCCAGACGCTTTTGCAGCCATGCCTCCTGTTCCTCAGGCGTGGTTCCGGCTTCGGGATACTGCCCAACCTCAAGACCATGGCGCAACATGGACCCGAAGCATCGGCCGGGTAAGATCCCGGTTGCCGACAGCGAGTAGATCTCGCGGTATGCGTCATTGCAAAACACAAGGCAGTCATTCTCATCGTAGATGGAACACCCCTGTGAGATTGTTGAAAAAGCCATATTGAGAAGATTCTCGGCCCGCAACTTACCCGTTAAAGTCGCATTGGCCTCCATCAATGCAGCATTGAGAACCGCCAGATCTTCAGTCTGCTGAATCAGCTTTCGCGAAACGAAATAAGAGATCACGGCGGGAAGCAGAACGGCAGCGATCCAATAGCGTGCCGGGATAGCCATGTTGGGAAGCTGCGACATGATCCAAAGCGACAACACCGTTGCGCCAACGGAAATCAGGACCCAACGAGTTGTCTTTCGGATATGCAACATTCAGGAATAACTATAATTCTGGCTTTGAGTTGGCAAACGCTGTTTCAACTCCTGATAGCTAAGCATCACGGTCGCAGGAAAGGTCCACCCCGATTGAGCGTAAACTGTCGGCGAAGGCTGGTTTCAAACAATGAAACTCATGCGGTCTGGCAGTCAAACCAGTTAGTCAATGCCCCTCAACGAAGGTCTTCTGCACAGACCTCAGAGAGCTGGCTTCGGGTGTATTCCGCAATGATGAAGGCGATCATGTTTGCGTCGATCTCGTCTTTTCCCACTCGGAAATCAACGCCAAATTCGCGGAACTCGCGAAAATACGCACCGCTGATGTCCGCGGAGATTATCCCGATCGGACCGGTATATCCGGCCTTGCGAAGCCTCGGCGCAGTGTCGCGAAAATCCTGAGCCGGCGACAGCCGGTTGTCCAGGAAGATAAGATCCACCCCACCCTCGGCGATACGATTGACTGCCGCGTCAATGTCCCCGACATGCTCGAGACGCAATTCGGGCCGTTCAAAACTCTCAAGCTTCCGCTTCCAGATCGTATACTCGATCGGATCGTCATCCACCAACAGGATCGATATGGGATCTTCTGATTGCATTTTCTCTATCAAAGTCTCCTGATCCTCTCAGCTTATCAAGCCATTGCGCAGAGCCGAAGCAACCATCTGGGCGCGATTGACCACCCCGAGTTTGCGTAGGATAGCTGCGATATACGAGTTTACGGTGTGCTCGGAAAGTCCAAGTATGATGGCAATCTCCGACGAAGTCTTGCCCTCGGATGTCCAACTTACAATCTGAATTTCGCGTCTACTTAGACCGCTGATTGAATCCAGGGACAAAACCACTTCAAAATAACGCTGGAACACGATGGACGCATCATAGGCAATCAGCGCCACTTCGCGATGCAGAGGTCTTGCGCGGTTTCTCAGCAGAATCAGGCCAAACCGTTTGCCGCCAGCCGTATGGAGAGGCACAACGACTGCCGACTTGGACCCACACTGAGCAATCAGAGGAGTCTTCGTTGTCGCCGCGTCAAAAGACTTTGGGGCGGTTGATGTCAGCAAGCACGCAACCAATGGATCATCGCGCTTGGCAGAGACAGCTTCCGAATCAAGAAACACATCAGAAACATTGTGCAGAGAGTGTCCGCGATTCAAATCAAGTGGCTGATCATCGCTCGAGAGCTCGACCAGAACAAAATGCTCGCTGTCATGCTCCACTGCAAGCGCTTTGAACAACCTGAAAAAATCCATTCGGTTCACAGCACGGTCTAGCTCAGCTCCCAAATGAAAGGCCGTATCTGTTTCTAGCATGACATCACTTTCAAATCAGGCAATCGTGTCCGACTTAGACTTCCATACTCACCACTTCGAGACAACACGCCTGCTCCGGTTAGCTTATGATGGCCATTCAAAAGACCGTGAGTTGTATCTAGCGCATCTTCTAATGCGCGTCGCAATGATTATGGTCAAATCGCCACTTTTTGGTACAAATTGGCAACCTATACCCCTAAATTCCCAGGTGTTTTAACTGATCAACTTCCGGCTAACGCAATGTGGGTAAACCGATCCGTGTGGCCAGGCCGTTCCAATGACATGATTTGATAGTCGATGGCGACCCCGGCAGGGCTCGAACCTGCGACCTTCGGTTCCGGAAACCGACGCTCTATCCAACTGAGCTACGGGGCCAATCTGGTTCGGCGTCCAGCGCCGGTGATCAGCAGTCTCTCAATGGGTCCAGGGCTGGCGACGGTCAAATCGGAAATTGTCCGAATACGCGACCCTGCGCCGCTTGCTCTCCTTGGGCTCAATAACACGAAACGCAATGCCATTGCGCATGGCATAAGCCACTGCCGCCTCCCGTGTCTCAAATCGTAAGCGGATCTGGCTCTTCATGTCACTGGAGGTGGTGTAGCCCATGATTGGATCAATGCTGCGCGCAGTTTCCGGCTCAAACTCGAGCACCCAATCCTGGGTCTTGGCCTTGCCTGACTGCATGGCAGTCTTTGCCGGACGGAAGATTCTCGCGGTCATGGCCCTGTTCCCTGTTTGGATGGGGCCGCACGAAGGCGCTACCCCGAAGCGCCCTGACGCCGGCTTCATATCAACCAACGTCTTGAAATGGTCGGAGCGGCAGGATTCGAACCTGCGACCCTCTGGTCCCAAACCAGATGCGCTACCAGGCTGCGCTACGCTCCGATGCCCTAAGGCGTGGACCGGATACACCGGAATGCGACATCCCGCAACTGCAAATCGACCAAAGTCGGACATCATTCTCATTGTGTCCCCATAACGCGGTGACGAGCCTTGTCCCCGGCACGAATTCCAGTGCGCGCAGCAGTCCCGGCATTCAGTTCCAGAACGTAACGCACAGGGCCCGGCGATGGAATAATCGCTTCCGAGAATGGTGTCGTATCTGCGGCGATACCCGCCACCACGCCCTCTTCATTGATGAAAACCATATCAAGCGGCAGCGGCGTGTTTTTCATCCACATCAGCACCTGCCGTGTTCGCTCAAAACGAAACAGCATACCGTGCGTCGCAGGCATGTTCTGCCGATTCATGAGGCCAGTCGAACGATCTTGCGGCGTCAACGCCAGTTCTACGGTGAATTTGACCGGCCCCGAACGTGTTTCAATGACGATCGGATCCCGATCCGTCGGCAAGGTGTCGGCCAACCCAGAACCGGATGCGGCACCCCACAACAAAAAAGCAGCAATGATAACCGCGACAAAACGCAGGCCAGGAAACTCTCTGGGTTCAGTGAGCTTTTGGAAGCGGCGCATCGATATCAGGATGGATCTCAGCCGCCATCAGGCCTTTTTCGCCATTGCCGAAGCGCACAAGCACCACCTGCCCGGGCCGCAACTCAGCCAAGCCATAACGCCGTAGCGTCTCCATATGGATAAAAATGTCCTCGGTACCCTCACCCCGGGTCAAGAAGCCGAACCCCTTTGTGCGATTGAACCATTTGACAATTGCTCGCTCAAGCCCGCTGGAAGGCTGGACCTGAACATGGGTTCGCACTGGAGGCATTTGCGACGGATGCACCGCAGTCGAAGCATCCATTGAGATAATCCGGAACGCCTGATACCCACGTTCGCGCTTTTGGACCTCGCAGACGATGCGGGTTCCCTCGAGAACGGTCTGATACCCATCGCGGCGAAGGCATGTTACATGGAGAAGGACATCCTCCATACCGTTGTCGGGGACGATAAAGCCGAAGCCTTTTGCAACGTCGAACCATTTGATGACACCGGTAATCTCAATGAGATCCACAGCATCGGCGCGCGCCTCAGCTTCCACTTCGCTCTTGTGTGAGGATCTGTCCCCCATCCGGATGCCTCTCCGATACGCGCCGCTAACAAAAGAAGTGATTCTCTTGTAAAACATTAACATTGGATTGCGCGGACTGTGCAAGCCCCACCGCAAAACTTGTTGATTCATCCACTTTTATCATACCGCCATTGCCTCGCTGGCGAATCGGCATATCGTTTTACCAATCGAGAATCACGGGAAGAGCCAATGCGTTATCTTCATACAATGGTCCGGGTGAGCGACGTCGACGCCTCGATCGATTTTTATTGCAACAAGCTGGGCCTTGTGGAAATCCGGCGCCACGAAAGCGAAACGGGACGTTTTACGCTAATTTTCCTGGCCGCGCCGGAAGACAAGGAGCGCGCCCTCGCCGACAAGGCGCCAATGGTTGAGCTAACCTACAACTGGGATCCGGAAGACTATCAGGGGGGACGGAATTTCGGTCATCTCGCCTATGTTGTTGATGACATCTATGCGCTCTGCCAATCGCTGATGGACAAAGGCGTCACCATAAACCGCCCCCCGCGTGACGGACACATGGCATTTGTAAAGTCGCCAGACGGCATCTCGATCGAACTTCTGCAAAACGGCGAAAGACTCGAGCCTGCCGAACCCTGGGCCTCCATGAAAAACACCGGCTCTTGGTAGTGCCTTGCCTACCCTCCGCCGGACCCAATCCGGCGGCTTGGTCGGGAGAGCACCTTGCTGCATTCAAGTTAAAGATTGATGCCGGCATGCGCACGACTGTTTCCAGGGCGACTTGATCAAACGCAAGGCTCGCGCAAACATTCATGAATATGATGCCTTAAACGTCATGCTTTCGCCGCATTCGCGACGCAACGCATGCTATCAACCATGCTGGTCATCCTTGCCTTCAGGATATCAAATCTGGCCGTTTACAAGAACGGTGCAAATGACTACGCAACGAAGTGGGCCGGTTGGGTCTGCAATTGCAACAGGCCGGGGGCTGCAAATATTGCATCAAGGCGGGAACAAGAAAACCGACTGCCGTGGCTTAACACGTGGTTTTATTCTGGCGAGCATGGCGGTCGCATTGAGCGGCTGCGTAACCGGCGGCGACCCTGTGGTATTCACTTCCGTTCAGGGTTTCGCGCCAAATTCTCAGGGGCTCTCTGAAAACGACGCCACACCGCAGGTTGCTGATGGCTTTTCCTACGACGCAACTGGAACCGAGACCGCATCGGGCGTCCCGTTGCCGACGCCGTCACCTACGGCTCAGGATGCAACTGCCCGCTTGCCGGCAAAACCGCACGCATCATCAATTGTGATGGCCTCGACCGGGGTTGACGCGCTGAACCGCGGCATTACCCAAAGCATGCCAAATCAGACTGGCGCGAATATTTATGCTGCGACCGCCGCTCAGCCCCAACAGGCAGAAGTGGCCGCACCGATACCGGCACCAACCCCGGCTGTGATGGATGCGCAGATCACAAACGCCATGGCCGCGGCACAGAATCAGGCCGAGCAAAGGGCGACACCGCAGGTTCAGGAGCTGGCTGTGGTGGCTCCTCCGAAAAAGAAATCCATTTTCTCGCGGCTGTTTGCGTCGCAGCCGACAGCCAAACGAAATGCGCCGTCGGGAACGACCAAGCGTATCGCCCAGACCAAGCCAACTCGCGTCGCCATGGCCTCCTCTTCATCCAATACTCTGCCAGGTGTCAGCCTTGCCAGAGTGCTGGGAACGGATTCAGGCAAGTCCGATATCCGTGATGACTCGAGCAACATTCAGCTCGCATCCGCTGCGGGTCTCGCGCGCCTTGCACCGAACGGATTGCACATCCAGACCGACAGGGTGAAGATCGACTGTTTCAAGCCGCAGCTGGTGCGTGTTCTCAAAACCGTCGAACGGCACTACGGTCGCCCCGTCGTGGTCACATCCGGCTATCGCAGCCCGAAGCACAATCGTCGCATTGGCGGCGCCTCCGGATCGCGGCACACCTCTTGCGAAGCTGCCGATATCCAGATCGAAGGCGTTTCCAAGTGGCAGCTTGCCAAGTACCTCCGCACCATGCCCAATCGCGGTGGCGTGGGCACCTATTGCCATACCGAATCGGTCCACATCGATATCGGCAATCCTCGCGACTGGAACTGGCGCTGCCGCCGCCGTAAGTAAGCCAAACTCGCCACAAACAGCCAGCAAACGTGCCGCGGCCGCCCGCGGCGTCGCAGCAGATTCTCACCGGTGACAATCAGATGACATTTTTTTGCACCATACCCCAATTATCCGCTTGCGGTCACAAACTGGTCTGATTATAAGACGCCCACATTGCACGCGCCCTTCGTCTATCGGTTAGGACGCCAGATTTTCATTCTGGAAAGAGGGGTTCGACTCCCCTAGGGCGTGCCACCTTTTTCAAGCACTTCGCTTGTTTTTCTCATCCATTTTCTAAGTCTGAAGCCAACTTCCGCTTGGCTTGCAAATGTTCCTTTGCCGGCACCGCTCACGAGCCCGAATTCAGACGAAGAGTAAAGATCGTCCCGAAGCATCCTGGTGCCTTGCAGACACCGTCTGCCGCACAAGACAAGCCAGCAACAGGTCTCGCAAACCGCGTTTAACGCACGCTGGCAGCATCCGTAACTCTGATTTGCACCCGTCTCACGCCCCGCCAGTGATCGACTGAGATCGACCCCGCAAAATGGAACGCCAGACCACGCCCGCCGAGCAGTGCGGCACCCATATCGGTATCGGCCGCGCGAAACGCAATACCGTTCAGCTTCCCCCCGTTAGGACCGGCCAGTGTCAGCTTGACGTGGTTCTGCCCCACCACACGAACATCAGTCAAAATATGGTTCGGTACTGCAAAAACCGGCTGGGAATGCCCTGCCCCAAACGGACCGGCCCGCTCGATCATGTCGGCCAGATCAAGCGTCACACCCGAAGCCGCCAGTGCGCCATCGATCTTGAGCCGGTGCACGGCGTCGAGTTGTGCCACGGTATCGGCGGCTTCCTCCTCGAAGAACGCCCGCAGATCCCCCAGACGCGTTTTCTCAACTGTCAGACCTGCCGCCATCGCATGACCACCGCCCTTGGCGAGAAGACCGTTGTCCACGGCCCTGCGCACCAACCTGCCGATGTCGAGACCGGGCACCGAACGGCCTGACCCGGAGCCTTTGCCATTCCCGTCAAATGCAATGGCGAATGCTGGCCGTCTGTAGCGTTCCTTGAGCCGCGAAGCCAGCAGCCCCACCACGCCCGGATGCCACCCCTGGCGCGCGGTCACAATCACCGCCGGACCGTCCCCGCTCTGCATTTCCACGGCGGCTTCCGCGTCGGCCTCCTCCAGCATTGCCGCCTCGATGGCCTGACGTTCGCGATTGAGCTCTTCAAGCCGCTCGGCGATCGCCTGCGCCTCTGCCGGATCATCCAGAGCGAGAAGACGGCTTCCAAGGGCCGCGTCACCAATCCGCCCGCCCGCATTGATACGGGGGCCGATCAGAAAACCCAGATGATAGGGAGAGATGGGCCCATTGACACCGGCGCGCTGACACAGAGCCGCCAGGCCGGGATTGCCAAGCCCTCGGGCGGCTAGCAGCCCCTTGACCACGAAGGCCCTGTTGAGCCCCTTGAGTGGCACCACATCGCAGACCGTTGCCAGAGCGACCAGATCAAGACAGGAAAGAAGATCGAAGCCTGAAGCCCGCGCGTCACCCTGCTGACGCAACAGCCTGAGCGTGCCGGCAAGCACCATGAACACCACACCACAAGCACACAGATGCCCCAACCCGGACAGATCGTCCTCACGGTTGGGATTGACCAGTGCATGGGCTGGCGGAAGCTCAGCGGCCATCTGATGGTGGTCGATCACCACCACGTCGACACCCCGCTGTGCCGCTTCGCTCAATGCGTCATGGCTGGTTGAACCGCAGTCGACGGTAACGATCAGCCCAGCCCCGCGATCGATCAGTTCGGCGATCGCCGGTGCATTTGGCCCATAACCTTCAAAAATCCGGTCAGGAATATAGATTTCACTCTCGAGACCGAAATGGTTGAAAAAGCGTTGCATCAGCGCCGACGAGGCCGCGCCGTCGACATCATAGTCGCCGAAGATGGCAACACGTTCCCTGCGCGCAATTGCAAGGGCAAGGCGCTCAGCGGCCTTGTCGCAATCGGTGAGCCGCGAAGGATCGGGCATCAAGGCCTTGATGGTCGGGTCCAGAAACGACACCGCGTCTCCCATGGCCACGCCGCGTCCCGCCAGCACCCGCGCCACGATATCGGGCAGCCCCGTGGTCTGGGCGATGGATATCGCCTTGTTCTCGCCCGCATGATCGAGTCGCGCGACCCATTTTTGCCCCGAGAGCGACTGCTCCACGCTCAGAAATGCCCGCTCGGTTTCGCCACTGCCTGTCATCGCAAGATCAACCTGTGCTGTCGGCGCGTAGCCAGTGGTGTGACCAGCGCTCCATTGCACATAGCGCAATCACAACGGCACTGCAAAATGCCTTCGCTGAGAACCATTTGCGAAGCCTATAAAGCCCCAGCAAAGACGGCAGAAGGCCGCGGGTCAGTCGAACTTGTCGAGATCCTGATGACGTGCCTTGATCTCGCGAACAGTCCGCGACGAAGAGCGCATCACGATAGTGTGGGTTGTGATCGCATCGGCAGCGAAACGAACACCCTTCAGCAGATTGCCGTCGGTCACCCCGGTCGCCGAAAACAAGACATCACCGCGCGCCATGTCCTCGATGCTGTAGACCCTCAAGGGATCTGAAATGCCCATCTTGGCAGCACGGTCGATCTTTTCTTGGGTGTTGAGCTGCAACCGCCCCTGCATCTGGCCACCGATGCAGCGCAGCGCCGCCGCAGCCAGCACGCCTTCCGGCGCACCGCCAATGCCGAGATAGATGTCGATGCCGGTCTCTTCGGGATCTGTCGTGTGGATGACACCGGCAACATCGCCATCACCAATCAGGTAAATCGCTGCACCCGTGGCGCGCACTTCTTCGATCATCCGCGCGTGGCGTGGCCTGTCGAGGATACAAGCGGTCACCTCACTGACCGGCACGCCCTTGGCGCACGCGATGGACTGAATGTTCTCGGTCGCGGAAGCATCGAGCGAAACCGTTCCGGCCGGGTAGCCCGGGCCGATGGCGATCTTTTCCATATAGACGTCGGGTGCGTAAAGCAGGCTGCCTTTTTCCGCAATTGCGATCACCGCAAGCGAATTCGGCATGTTTTTGGCGCAGATCGTGGTGCCCTCAAGCGGATCAAGCGCGATATCGACCTTGGCACCGTCGCGGGTTCCGACTTCTTCACCGATATAGAGCATCGGCGCTTCATCACGCTCTCCCTCACCGATCACCACCACGCCATCAATCGGTAGCCGGTTGAGTTCCTGGCGCATGGCATCAACAGCAACCTGGTCGGCTGCCATTTCGTCACCACGGCCACGCAACCGCGCCGCGGCGACCGCTGCTCGTTCGGTCACACGCGCGATCTCAAGCGTGAGAATTCGGTCAAGACCGCTTGCGTCGATTTGCTTGCCAGCCATGGCACTTCATCTCCCGGGGACTATCGAATGCCCGCTCATACAGGTTTCAAACCCGGCAAGGCAATGTCAAAACACCATTGAAAAACCATGAATTCAAACGATAATTGGCTGATCCCAAACTAAATCGATTAAAGCAAAGGTCCGACTGAAATCACCACCCCGATAGGCTCAATCCGTTGACCCGCCACTTGGGCTTCTAGCTCTCGCGAGTCCGCTCAATCCGGATCACTTGGGGCTCGCCGGCAAGGTAACCTTCCGCCTTGATGCCATCTACGGCAGCGCGAACATTCAATTCCGTTGTCGCATGGGTTACCAGAATGACCGTTTGCGGCCCGGCTTCTGCACCACCAGGACGAGCCCGCTGAACGATCGATTCCAGCGAGATGGCGTTCTCCGCCATCCGGGTTGCGATCGAAGCGAACACACCGGCCCGGTCCTCGACCTTGAGCGATATGAAGTAGCCGCCCTCATGGCTTTGCATCCGGGCGCGCTTGTAAGGCTCAAGCTGCGCTGCGGGCCGACCCAAAGCCGGAGCATGTTGGTGCCCGGGCCGGCTCTTGGCAATATCTGCGACATCCCCCAGAACGGCAGATGCAGTGGCGTCGCCCCCCGCGCCCGGCCCCGAAAGCATCAGTTCGCCCAAAATATCTGCTTCAATTGTCACCGCATTGGTGACCCCTTCCACCTGCGCGATCATCGACCCCTTCGGGACCATGGTGGGATGAACCCGCTGCTCGATACCTGAAGCCGTGCGTTGGGCAACACCGAGCAACTTGATCCGATATCCCAGCTCGTCCGCGGCATGGATATCATCGATCGAGATATTGGTAATTCCTTCGACATAAACCTCGTCTGAAGCGATTTCAGTACCAAAGGCCAGGCTCGTCAGGATCGCAAGCTTGTGCGCGGTGTCATTGCCTTCAATATCGAAGGCAGGATCCGCCTCTGCATAGCCAAGCCGTTGCGCTTCCGACAGGCACTCCGCGAACCCCATGTCATCCCGTTGCATTCGGGTCAGGATGTAGTTGCAGGTGCCGTTGAGAATTCCGTAGACGCGCTGGATTGCGTTCCCGGTCAGCGATTCCCGCATCGCCTTGATCACGGGAATCCCGCCAGCGACAGCAGCTTCAAAGTTGAGCAGCACGCCGTTGCTTTCCGCAAGCCGCGCCAGCTCGACACCATGTTTGGCCAGCATCGCCTTGTTGGCCGTGACCACATGACGGCCACGACCCAGCGCTGCGAGAGCTGATGCATATGCTGGGTCTCCATCGCCACCGATCAGTTCGACGAAGACATCAATATCGGCTTCGCGCGCCATGGTGACGGAATCTTCAAACCAGGCGACAGCGTCAAGATCGAGTCCGCGATCACGGCTCCGGTTCCGCGCGCTGACTGCTGTGATGATGATCTCGCGTCCGCAAATCTCGGCGAGGCTGTTGTGCCGTGTTGTTATTGCCCGGAACAGGGCCGCGCCAACGGTCCCCAGGCCTGCAATGCCGATCTTGAGGGCATCAGTCATGTCGATAGTCCACCTGTCTGGGAGATCTTCGCCACGCAGGACGAAGTGAGAGTAGTGACGAAGGGGGTTTAACCGTGAGCGGTCAGAGGGTCAACGGCGCGATGACAACGACACCACATTGCCGCCATCTGAGGTCGATGACAGGAAGCGCTTGATATTGCGCGCAGCCTGGCGGATCCGGTGCTCATTTTCTACCAGCGCGATACGCACATGCTCATCGCCATGTTCGCCAAAGCCCACGCCGGGCGCCACAGCAACATCGGCCTTTTCGACCAGAAGCTTGGAAAACTCCAGAGACCCCATTTCCTTGAATGGTTCGGGAATCGGCGTCCAGGCAAACATTGTTGCAGGTGGCGGTGGCACCTGCCAGCCAGCCTTGCCGAAACTGTCGACCAGCACATCGCGGCGGCGATGATAAATCGAGCGAACCTGCTCGATCTCAGAACCGTCGCCATTGAGTGCTGCGGTTGCAGCCACCTGGATAGGCGTAAACGCACCATAGTCGAGATAGGATTTCACCCGCGTCAGAGCAGAAATAAGACGTTCATTGCCAACCGCAAACCCCATGCGCCACCCCGGCATGGAAAAGGTTTTCGACATCGAGGTGAACTCAACGCAAATGTCCATTGCACCTGGAACCTCGAGCACCGAAGGAGGTGGGTTGCCGTCAAAATAGATCTCGGAATAAGCCAGATCAGACAGCACGATGATGTCATGCTTCTTGGCGAAGGCGATCACGTCCTTGTAAAAATCAAGCGACGCCACATAGCTGGTCGGATTCGACGGATAATTCAGGATCAGCGCCAGAGGCTTGGGAATCGAATGTCTGACCGCTCTTTCCAGCGGTGCAAAGAAACTGTCATCAGGCACCACGTCGAGAGAGCGGATCACACCGCCCGACATGATGAAGCCGAAGGCATGAATCGGATAGGTCGGGTTCGGGCAAAGGATCACATCGCCGGGCGCGGTAATGGCCTGCGCCATATTGGCGAAGCCTTCCTTCGAGCCAAGCGTAGCGACGACCTCTGTATCAGGGTTCAGCTTGACGCCAAAGCGGCGCTGGTAATAGGCCGCCTGCGCACGTCTGAGGCCGGGGATACCGCGCGATGTCGAATAACGATGCGTGCGCGGGTCCTGAACCGCCTCGCACAATTTGTCGACGATGCTCTGTGGTGTGGGGAGGTCAGGATTGCCCATTCCCAGATCGATGATATCAGCGCCTCCTGCCCGAGCCGACGCCTTCAGCCGATTGACCTGTTCGAAAACATAGGGTGGCAATCTGCGGACTTTGTGAAATTCTTCCATGGAATTCCCCGTTGAAGCTGGGCTCGAGTAGGCATTGTTGGCAACGGTTTGCGGCCAATTCAGGCCGAACGCAAGACTTAATTCTCGATTTTTGACTGGGTATCGCGTGCATGGCTTTCTGCAAGTGCCCGCAACTGCCGCAGTCGCGCATCATATTGAGCGCGGGCATCCGGAGTGGATGCCCGCGCTCGCAACAGCTCTGTCATCTCGGCTTCTGCAGCGATGCGTTCAGCCTCACTCAATTGTGTATTGGCTGCCGTCGGCAGGCGCCCGAAGGTAGGAAACTGTCCGGTTCGGCGGGCACCACTGGTGACAAATTCCTTGCTCTCGACCGGGGCCGTCTGTTCAATCGGGACAATCGATGTCAAACCGGGATTGCGCCGCGTCACCGTAGTCTGGCTGGCCGGCAAAGACGCCGCAGCGTCCTCTGCCGCCACCTCCTGCGCAACGACCGCGGACCCGGCAGCTGGAACGACAGTCGGCGCAGCATCTTCAAGTGATGCGGTCTGGCAGCCAGCCAATACAAATGCTGAAAGCAGGCCAAGCACCAGAATGATTGTTCTTTGAGGTTCCACGGTTTTTCCGGTCTGCATCCAAGGTCGGTCATGACACGGACAAAAAAATGACCGTTTCAACAACACAATAAGCTTCAAGGTGTTATAAAACACATCAAGAAAGCCGATTTAAGGCACAAGAGGGTTTGGGGGCAACCTCCAGACTGCGAGAGGAGGCGCTGCAATGGCGGACAGGGGCGAAAGCAAAGCGAAAGACGACAAGGCTGCCGGCGATGGCTCCGCTGCAGAAGCCTACATCGTCAAGGACCCCGAAGCCTTCGCCCGCAATGTCGCTCGCATGCTCGAGGAACTCGGCAAGGCTGCCTCTGCATGGATCGAACCGCGCGAAAAGGGCGAGGTCGTCGACACGGTTTCCGAACCCATGGCCGATATGGTCAAGACCTTCTCCAAGGTCGGCGAATACTGGCTCTCAGATCCAAAACGCGCCATCGAAGCCCAGACGTCGCTGCTCACAAGCTATTTCGGATTGTGGAGCTCATCGATCCAGCAATTGTCGACACAGGAGAAGCCACCCGCACACCCTGCCAAACCGGACAAACGCTTCTCGGACCCGGATTGGGAGAGCAATCCGTTTTTTGAGTTCCTCAAGAACGCCTATCTGATCACCTCCGAATGGGCCAACAAGCTGGTCTCCGAGAGTGACGGTCTGGACGAGCACACCCGCCAAAAGGCGCAGTTCTATGTGCGCCAGATCGCCAGCGCGCTGTCACCCGCGAATTTCCTCGTCACCAATCCCGAACTCTACAAGGAGATGGTGGCCTCGGACGGCCAAAACCTGGTGCGCGGCATGAAAATGCTGGCCGAAGACATTGCCGCAGGCAAAGGAGAATTGAAGCTGCGCCAGTCCGATGCCTCGAAATTCGCTGTTGGTGAAAACATCGCGGTATCGGAAGGCAAGGTGATTGCGCAAAATGAAGTTTGCCAGATCATCCAATACGCCCCGAAGACCGGGAACGTTTTGAAACGGCCTCTGCTGATCATTCCGCCATGGATCAACAAATTCTACATTCTGGACCTGAACCCGAAGAAATCCTTCATCAAATGGGCCGTAGAACAGGGGCATACCGTGTTCGTTGTTTCATGGGTAAATCCGGATCAGCGCCACGCGGGCAAGGACTGGGAAGCCTACTCGCGCGAGGGCATTTCCTTCGCGCTCGAGACCATCGAGAAGGCAACCGGAGAAAAGCAGGTCAACGCAATCGGATATTGTGTCGGCGGCACATTGCTTGCGGCAACCCTCGCCCTGCATGCCCAGGAGAAGAACAAGCGCATTGCCACCGCAACCTTCTTCACCACCCAGACCGACTTCACCCATGCCGGAGACCTCAAGGTCTTTGTCGATGAGGCCCAGATCAGTTCGATCGAAGCGGCAATGAAGAGGAACGGCTATCTCGATGGATCCAAGATGGCCACAGCCTTCAACATGCTGCGCGCCTCCGATCTCATCTGGCCCTATGTCGTCAACAACTACCTCAAGGGCAAGGATCCAATGCCCTTTGATCTGCTCTACTGGAACTCCGACGCAACCCGGATGCCCGCTGCAAATCACTCCTTTTATCTGAGGAACTGTTACCTCGAGAACAATCTCTCGCAGGGCAAGATGGTGCTGGCAGGCAAGACCCTCGATCTCGCAGACGTCAAGATCCCGATCTACAACCTCGCCGCCAAGGAAGACCACATCGCCCCTGCCCGCTCGGCCTATATCGGCGGCAAGCTGTTTGGCGGCGACGTCACCTATGTGATGTCAGGCTCGGGCCATATTGCCGGTGTGGTCAACCCGCCGGCTGCCGGCAAATACCAATTCTGGAGCGATGGCCCCAAAGGTGCCGAATTTGACGATTGGGTCGCAGGCGCCACGGAAACGCCCGGCTCCTGGTGGCCGCATTGGCAGGAATGGATCCGGGCCAACAATTCCGACGAAGCGCCTGCAAGAAAACCTGGCGGCAAGAAGCTCAAGCCGATCGAGGATGCGCCCGGCTCCTATGTCAGGGTTCGGGTCTAACCGACAATTCGTAAAGAGTCCCATGCGCATCACCAACCGCATCAAGCCGCCCCTGCGCCAGAATTGCTGCCCGGACCAAAGCCTGCTATCCGCCACCCATGAAATTTGACAGTCCCTTGATCCCAGCCACTCTGGTGCGCCGTTACAAGCGCTTCCTGTTCGATGCTCATCTGGACAGCGGAGAGCCAATCACCGGCTCCTGCCCCAACACCGGATCCATGCTGGGCCTGACGACGCCGGGTTCAAAGGTCTATCTCACCGAGCATGAGGGCGGCAGCCGCAAATACCGGCATGCGCTCGAACTGGTCGAGGCAGATGACACACTGGTCGGAATCAACACCGGCCGACCAAACCGGCTTGTCGAAGAAGCCATCGCAAACGGCTTGGTGGGATCGCTGGGCAAATACCAAGTGCTCAAGCGCGAACAGAAATATGGTGTGAACTCACGCATCGACATCCTGCTTGAAGACCCGGCACTCGGCAGAGCCTATGTCGAGGTCAAGAATGTCCATTTCCGGCGCGCCCCGGGTCTGGCCGAGTTCCCTGACAGCGTCACCAGCCGGGGCGCCAAGCATCTTGAGGAACTCGGCGACATGGCCGAGGCTGGCCACCGCGCCATCATGATCTATCTGATCCAGCGCGAAGACATCGACCGGCTCAAGCTCTGTCGCGATCTTGATCCGGCCTACGCCATGGCATTTGACCGGGCCATGAAACGTGGGGTTGAAGCTTGCGCAATACGGTGCAAAATCACACCCGATCAAATTAACGCCGACACGATGGTCTCCATTGAGGAACCAGGCGTAAACAGCGTAGACTGAAACCGAGCCGGAACGAGCCGGCAGGACAAGACAAAGCGAGCCAGACATGGTCACCTATATCGATGCCACCTCGGCCCCGATGAAGAACACCGGACAGATCCGGCTTTATGGCCCGGAAGGCTTCGAAGGCATGCGCAAGGCCAGCCAGTTGACCGCGCGTTGCCTCGATGAACTGGTTTCTCGCGTCAAACCCGGGGTCACCACCAATGAGCTCGATGCCTTCGTGTTCGAATTCGGGCAGGACCACGGCGCCCTGCCCGCGACTCTGAACTATCGCGGCTACACCAAATCCTGCTGCACCTCGATCAATCACGTGGTGTGTCACGGCATTCCGAACGACAAGCCGCTGCGGGAAGGCGAAGTCGTCAACATTGACGTGACATACGTTCTGGACGGCTGGCATGGCGATTCAAGCCGCATGTACCCGGTGGGCGAGATCAAGCGCGCAGCCGAGCGACTGCTCGAAATCACGCACAAGTCCCTGATGCTTGGCGTCGAGGCTGTGAAGCCCGGTGCGCGCACCGGCGCCATCGGTGAGGCAATCCAGACCTATGCGGAAGCCGAACGCTGCTCGGTGGTTCGGGATTTCTGCGGACACGGCCTCGGTCAACTGTTTCATGATGCGCCCAACATCCTGCATTACGGCCGCGCCGGAGAAGGTCCGGAAATGCGTCCCGGCATGATTTTCACCATCGAGCCGATGATCAATCTCGGTCGGCCACACGTCAAAGTGCTGTCTGACGGCTGGACCGCCGTCACCCGGGACCGTTCGCTCTCGGCCCAGTATGAGCACACAATTGGCGTAACCGAGACCGGCTGTGAGATTTTCACCCTCTCGCCTGGCGGGCTGGACCGGCCGGGATTGTCTGCATGACATCACCCCGTCGCCCCGGTCTGGACGTGGAAGGTCTCAACGAAGGCCTCAACCATGACAGGCCGGACGACGCGGATAGCCCCGCACAACAGGATGAACGCAGCTTCTTTGCCGAAACCCAGCCGGGGAAATCACCGTCGCGAACCGTCAGGGGGCCGGATGCAGTAGAGCCCGGGTCCGATGGCCCACAAACGCGGGAAGAAGAGCACTACCACGGTCACCGCGACCGGCTCAGGCAACGCTTTCGCGACGGCGGCGACAGGGCTTTGGCCGATTATGAATTGCTGGAGTTGCTGCTGTTCCGCCTGATTCCCCGCCGTGACACCAAGCCCATCGCCAAAGCTCTCTTGGCACGTTTTGGCTCATTGCCGGAGGTTCTGGGCGCCCCGGTGCAGCTTCTCACGGAAGTAAAAGGCGTGGGCGAGAGCGTTGCCACAGACCTCAAGCTGGTCGCTTCCATCGCCCATCGCATGCTCAAGGGGGAATTGAAGGGCCGACAGGTGCTGGCCTCCTGGTCGTCGGTGATCGAGTATTGCCGGGCCGCAATGGCGTTTGAAACCCGCGAGCAGTTCCGGGTACTGTTTCTCGACAAGAAGAATGCCCTGATCGCCGATGAGGTGCAGCAGACCGGAACCGTCGACCACACGCCCGTCTACCCGCGCGAAGTGGTCAAGCGAGCACTGGAACTCTCCGCCACCGCCATTATTCTGGTTCACAACCACCCCTCTGGCGATCCGACCCCGTCGCGTGCCGACATCGAGATGACCAAGCTGATCATCGAGACCGCGCGGCCGTTGGGCATCACCGTGCATGACCACATCATCATCGGCAAGGATGGCCACGCCAGCCTGAAGGGTTTGAAGCTCGTCTGAGCACTCGAAACCCGTTTTGAAGGTCCTGCAACGCCTTCAAGCGACCTTCATCTCCGGACCACCGAAAAAACGTTGCGAATCCTCAGTGATCCCCTCAAGCTTTTCGTGGGGCATCTTTGCCAAAGAGCCCATGATCAGGCCCATGCGGTGGTTGGAGCTGAGAACCTCCTGATTCTCCTTGAGGAAATTCCAGTAGAGGTAGTTGAACGGACAGGCGTTCTCTCCTTGCTTTTCACGCACCTTGTAGCGGCATGACCCGCAGTAGTCGCTCATCTTGTTGATGTAGGCTCCGGATGCCGCATAGGGTTTGGACGCGAGGAATCCACCATCGGCAAACAACGCCATGCCGACAACATTGGGCATTTCGACCCACTCATAGGCGTCGAAATACACAATCAGGAACCACTCCTGCACTTCGCGCGGATCAATCCCCGCGATAAGGCAGAAATTTCCGATCACCATCAGCCGCTGGATGTGATGGGCATAGGCGTTGGCCCTGGTCTCGCGGATCGATTGCGCCAGACAGTTCATCCCGGTCTCGCCAGTCCAGAAGAAATCAGGCAGCGGCCGGGAAGCCGACAGCGCATTGACTTTTGCGTAGTCAGGCATCTTGAGCCAATAGACACCGCGGATGAATTCACGCCAGCCGATGATCTGACGAACAAAACCCTCGACCGCATTGAGAGGTGCCTCGCCCTTCTGCCAGGCCTCCTCGGCGCGCTCACAGCACAGACGTGGGTCGAGAAGGCCGCAATTGATCAACGCCGACAAATGGCTGTGAAACAGCAGTGGCTCGTCCTGCTTCATGGCATCCTGCCAGTCGCCGAACCCCGGCAGGGCATCGCTGATGAACCAATCAAGATAGGACTTCGCGTCCTCCCCCGTCACAGGATAATCGAACGGCTCCAGATCGCCGAAATGCCCTGAAAAACGATTGCCAACCAGCGCAATAACATCGCGGGTCAACTGGTCCGGCTCGAATGCGGGGCGCTTTGGAATCGGAACGTCCTCGGGAAGGGCCTTCCGGTTTTGAGAATCGAAATTCCATTCGCCCCCCGCCGGGTCATCGCCCTCCATAAGATAGCCGGTGCACCGACGCATCTCGCGGTAGAAATACTCCATCCGCAGCGTTTTGGGATGCGAGCCATCCTTTCTGGTCGCCCAGGAAACGAAGTCTTCATGGCTAGCCAGGAAGCGGTCATCCGGCCGAATCTCCAGATCCACATCCAGCTCTTCGCGCCAGCTCTGCGCAGCCTCGAGCACCCTCCATTCCGATGGTTCTGTCATCACCACCCGGCAGACATCATTGCGTTTGACAGCCTGCGCCAGCGCTGACCCGAAGTCACCCGGATTGTTCGGGTCATCGAGCGCAAGATAGTCGACGGTGAAGCCGTCATCACGCAAAGCCTGAGCATGATGCCGCATGGCGGAAAACAGGAACGCGATTTTCTTCTTGTGGTGGCGAACCGATGTCGCCTCCCCCATGACCTCCGCCATGAGGATGATGTCACATGCACGGTCCGCTTCCGCAAGGCTCGAGAGACCGAAGGACAACTGGTCCCCTAGCACAAACCGCAAGACCGGTCGTTCCGACATGTGGTGGGCTCCTTTTCATCAAAGCCGCTGCCTCACAAAGGCAGCCCCATATCCGGTTACGCAGTCCGCAGCACATTGGTTCAATTGCACGCGCAACCTAAACCCATGATCCGAAACGAGAAACGAACCCAAACGCAAAAACGCCGGAGCAAAGCCCCGGCGTTCAGTCTGGTTCTAAGTCAGAAAGCCCTATTCGGCCGCCGCGTCGTCCTTCTTCGCGGCCTTCTTCTTGGCAGGCGCCTTTTTCTTCGGCGCGGGCTTTGCCTCCGCCTCGGCCTCGTCGTCGGCCATCAGCTCTTCCTTGGTCACTGTCTTGTCCGTCACGTCGATGACGGTCATCAGGTGATCAATGGTCTTTTCTTCAAAGATCGGAGCCCGCAGCGACGCAACGGCACCAGGGGTCTTCTGGAAATATTCGTAGATCTCCTGCTCCTGGCCGGGGAACTTGCGGACCTGTTCGAACAGCGAACGCTGCAGTTCCTCATCACTGACCTGAATTCCGGCGTTCTCACCGATCTTGGAAAGCACCAGGCCAAGCCGCACACGACGTTCGGCGAGCTTGAGGTATTCCTCGCGAGCTGCCTCTTCGGTGGTGCCCTCATCGTCAAAGGTCTTGCCGTTGTCGGTCAGTTCCTGATTGATCTGACGCCAGATGTTCTCGAACTCGGCATCAATCAGCTTCGAAGGCGATTCGAACTTGTGCGCACCGTCGAGCTGATCAAGAATCTGCCGCTTCAATTTCTGCCGGGTCATCTGACCATACTGGCTCTCGATCTGGGACTTCACGATTTCGCGCAGCTTGTCGGCTGAATCAAGACCCAGGGACTTGGCAACTTCATCGTTGATTTCCAGCGCGCCAGGTGCGGCAATCGCCTTGACCGTGATGTCGAACGTGGCTTCCTTGCCGGCCAGATGTGCCGCCTGATAATCGGCCGGGAACGACACGGTGATGACCTTCTCGTCACCGACCTTGACGCCAACCAATTGCTCTTCAAAGCCGGGGATGAAGCGGTTCGAACCGATCACCAGTTCGGCATCCTGGTCGGCACCGCCATCAAAGGCTTCCCCGTCGACCTTGCCGAGGTAATCGATGGTCACCTTGTCACCATCGGCAGCCTTGCCGGTTTTGGGCTCATAGGAACGGCTGTTTTCGGCCACCCGGAGCACCTGCTCCTCGACTTCTTCATCAGCCACTTCGACAACTTCGCGGACAACCTTGAAGCTCGAGGGATCAGCAATTTCGAATTCGGGAATGACTTCATATGCCATTGTGAATTCGAAATCGGCCTCGCAATTGAGGATGCTCTCGGCTTCCTTCTCGTCCTCGGTCATCGAGATTTCCGGCTGGGTGGCAGCCTTCTCACCACGGTCCGAAAGGATCGAGGTTGGCTTTTCCTGAACCATCTCGTTGACCATCTGCGCCATCATCGAACGGCCATAGACCTTCTTGATGTGCGAGATCGGCACCTTGCCAGGACGGAAGCCCTTGATCTGCATCTTGCCCTTGGCATCCGCGAGCTTCTCGTTGAGCTGCGCTTCCATGTCCTTGGCGGGGACAATGACCTTCAATTCGCGCTTCAGCCCTTCGGCAAGCGTTTCGGTAACCTGCATGTTCAAACCTTCATTTCCTCGCGACTGCGACCGTTCGGGTTGGCCCCGCGACTGGGCCGGTTATCCGGCGTCGCTTGTGGCATTTTCTTGATTGGCTCCGGACCGGCAGCGCCGGCTGACGCCACATTGTCCGGATCGGGCCGGACTGCCATTTCGTGGCGGCCGGAACGAACCAAAAGGGGTGCGGCCACCTCGCCTTCATCGCATCCACAGCCGCCGCCAATCCGGCGGCAATGGGTCGATCAGCGGTGTTGTCCGCAGCTTCGAAAACCAAGCCTTTCGCGGTTCTGGGACTGGTTTGCTCCGCAAAACACGTCCACATTTCCACAATCAGCTGTCCCGGCAAAGCAAGGCTCCGCCAGCTAGCCCCCGCACCTATGCGATTTCGCCTGAAATGGCAAGCCTAACCCGCTCTCTCCTACCGGGCTGTAACCGGAAAAACCACGCAGGGTGGAAACCGAGCCAGGCTGGAGCATTTGATCATCAATTGCTTTCTTGCCTGGCGTGGGAAAACAACCAGGTTGAAGGCACAAAATGCCAGCTGCTCGATGGTCCCGCACGGGGCGGCGACGCAATCAATGATAGTTGTTTTTAGAAAACTGGTGCGGGTAGAGAGACTTGAACTCCCACGCCTTGCGGCACCAGAACCTAAATCTGGCGTGTCTACCAATTTCACCATACCCGCACGAAACAGTTCCTGCCTGCAAATCAGCAAGCGCACCTTGTTCGCGGAGGCGTCTATATCACCGGCATCGCGGAGGTCAAAGCCAAAATCACGCAAAGGCAGCGCGCATCTTTCCATGACGAACCAAAGGCTGCGCCCTTGATCGCCAGCATCAGTAGAGCGGTTCTTTATAAAGAGTTTCACCATCGATCATCAGGCGGGCAATTTGCGGCTCACCTCGATCTGAAACCCGGATCGCGACAGTTGTGCGCCCTTCATTGCGCGCCTTTTCGATTTCTAGCCCTTCACCCTCCGGCACATAATAGCGCTCAATGCCGAACGAAAGCCGCGCGATTTCATTGAGATTGTCCGGCGGTTTGGCCACCCAAATGCGCGCCGGCTTCGATTTCAGAACGACCTCACCAATCTCAAGCTGCCCAGGTCGAGAAAAATGTATGGACCGCGTGGTAAAGAGACCATCATCTCCGGCTGCCAGCACCAGCCACACGGGCGATACGGTATTCTCCGCCGGCCAATCGCCGACGACAAGCTTGTCGTCCACCAAGGAGACGCCGCCTCCATAGGCTAGCCGTACATAATCGCCTCGCATCAGGTCACGCGGGTCGACCGGTTCGACTCGCAAAACGATCTCCTTGCCGTCGCGAAGGATTGCTGCACGGTTCTCTATCATCAACGCCAGCGTCCCGATCAGGAAGCTGGCGGCAATCACACCGGCAATGACCGCGTTCAAGGGGGTACGCACCAGTCTGCCCAGCGCCATCACGCAACCTCCTGCCTTTTACGGAAGCGTTTTTCAATTTTCATCACCAGGAATGCGATGATCGCCAGGCATATGCCGCCCACGAACAGAAAGCCCGAGCTATCAAGCAGCGATCCGAGCGTTTCCCAGACAACATAAAGTGTCTCAGCCGCGAAAGCGAAATAGGCAAAGCGCCGGACAAACCGGTTGGCAGCACCGGATATCATCAGCACCACCACGCTGCCCACAAGGATAAGTGCCGCCACAAACATCTCGAGCAAAAGGTCCGGATTGTTCAATTCAGCCTGAAGGATCGCAAGCCCGGAGAAAAGCATCACGGCTCCATAGGCAGCGACAGCACCGTGCCGCTCAATCAGCGCGCCAAGCCTGGACGGAGTAAACGCAGCCAATAGAAACGCCGGGACACCCAAACCAATCAACAAATGCTCGGGCTCAACGCCGACAAGGTTGTAACCAACCCAGAGAACCCAGGAGACAGACAGGACAGCGGTCAGATGACCGGCAATCACCGAACGGGCGCGCCAGGCGGCAATGCCGCACCCGACGCTTACAGCCAGTGTCGCCATGGCTTGGGATGCCGTAAGGATATATGTGGCACCCAAATCAAAGGCCGTGACTTCCGCAAACAGATACCCAAGCCCCAGGAGCCCGGCGCCGATCGATGCCAGCGGCGATGAAAAAACGAGTGCCACAACCAATGCGCCAACGCTCCAGGCCAGCATGAAGCCGCGTTCATCACCGCTGATGTGGTACATCTGACTGATCAAGGCGATGCCGGCGCCGTAAGTGAGCAGCGTGAAAACAAGCGCGGAATCGCTGATCCAACTGGCATCCCGTCGCCGGGCCAGCACAGCCGCAACAACTCCCGCCAGAATCAATGCCGCAATCATTGCCACCCGGTATATCCGTGCAATGCCCTCCCAGTTGGCTGCCACCAATGCGATCACCGCAGCCCCGAGCAGCACTGCGGCCAAAACCGCCAGAACACCGGAGAGACTGAAACCGGTATGCCTGCGGTCGTGATCAGCAAGCAGACGCTCTCCCAAACCCGGCTCCAAAAGCCCGTTTCTGCTCCAATGCTCAATTTCCCGAGCAAGATATCTGCGCAACACTTTGCGTACCCTCGCCTTTTGGTTCAGTGAGCTTACATCACCGCCGCCGGTGAGCAATGCCGATTATCCAGGCATTCTCCGACTCCCCATGAGGCAATTGCACAGCTCAGAGGCAAAAATGGACCGGGGCGGTCTCAGCTATGCACCATGCGTATGGCTTCTATGAATATTTTGCACTGCACAAATCGATTGAATGGACCTATATTCCAATCATCGAAACGAAACAGCCGGAACAAAGGAGCGCAGACATGAAATTGACCCACTCCTTCGCCAGCTGGCGGAAATACCGCGAAACCTGCGCCGAGCTGAACAAGCTGTCCGAGCGCGAGTTGAGCGACATTGGCATGGTGCGCAGCGATATACCATTCGTGGCTCGCCGGGCGATATAGGAATTTAAGAATTCGGAGCGGCCTCCTCCTCCTCCCAATAGCCGCTTCGATGTGACTGACGTTCATCCTCCTCCCGAGCGTCAGTCTTCAAAAATGGCGCCCACCGGATCCTCCTCCCCCGGTGGGCGTTATTTGTTTCAGCTTCCAGAAAATCTGATCTCTCTACGGCTTCCGTTTAAACGCGGACAGACCATCCAGTCCGTGGCCCCGACCATAGGGACGTTCCTCTTGTGCCGGCATAGCCGGCAGCATGACCCCTTGAGGTCGCTCCCGCGAAGACCTTATTTTTACGTTCCGGAACAAGCTCTTGTTAATATGCCTTGCATCAGGCGCATGCCCCCTATGCAATCTTTTGCACTGCACAATTCAATCAAAGCCCCCTATATTAGGATCAACAAAACACAGAGCTGAGCGATCAGCCCACAACCGAAAGGATCAACCCAATGAACTTCCGTAAGGCTTATCAGGACTGGCGCGAATATCGTAACACCGTCAACGAACTCTCCCGCATGTCTGAGCGTGAACTCAACGATCTCGGCATCTCTCGCGGCGACATTCCCTTCGTTGCACGCCGTCCCGGCAACTAAGATCAAACAAAACTGCCCGGCCCTGCCGGTCACTCAAAACGGCGCCCTGGAGACAGGGCGCTGTTTCTGTTTTGGGGCCTGCCTCGCAATCCGCTGATCCAGCCAGCCACGCCTCGCGCAAAATCATAATTGTCCTACCAAACATGACCGCACAAATTTTCAGCACACCTTGAACCTGCCTCCACCAGGATCGAGCCATTCTGCCATTGCATATCTGGCTTGTGCTTATTGCTCTGCACAATTGGCGTGCAAACGCCTATATATGATGCATCAGATTGACAGCCCCGCATGAGGGCTTACCCGAGGAAAACGACATGAACATCATTACCAAAGCCCGTAGCTGGATGAAAACTCGCCAGACCGCCCAGCAGCTCGCAAACCTGTCCAACGAAACCCTGGCTGACATCGGTCTGACCCGTTTCGACATCGACAACGTCGCACGCGGCATTCGTCGCTAAGACGGTTGCGGTTTACCGTTTGAAAACGGCGCCCTTCGGGGCGCCGTTTTTGTTTGCCGGGACCGCCGCAGCGTTGATCCTTTTGAAACAGCGCTTTCAACCTGATCTTCCCGATAGCATCCGCAAAACATCTTTGAGTGGCCCGGGTGCTCGTGTTAAACGGACGGCATGAGCAAAAGCGACAATTCCCACTCCCCCATTCATGTCATCGGCGGCGGCCTGGCAGGCTCTGAAGCTGCCTGGCAGATCGCCCGGCACGGACTGCCGGTCGTCCTGCACGAAATGCGACCCGTGCGCGGCACCGATGCACACAAGACCGACAGCCTTGCCGAACTGGTTTGCTCGAACTCGTTTCGCTCTGATGACGCCAAAAACAATGCGGTGGGCGTGATCCACGCGGAAATGCGCATGGCGGGTTCGCTGATCATGAAATGTGCGGACGCCAATCAGGTGCCCGCCGGCGGCGCACTCGCAGTCGACCGGGAAGGCTTTGCCCAGGCCGTCACGGACGCTATCGCCGCTGAGCCGTTGATCACGGTCTCCCGTGAAGAGATTACCGGCCTGCCTCCCGCCGAATGGGGCCAGACCATCATTGCCACCGGCCCGCTCACCGCACCTGACCTCGCAGAGGCCATCCGCGCAGAAACCGGCAAGGATGCACTGGCTTTCTTCGACGCGATCGCTCCGATCATCCACACCGATTCCATCGACATGTCGGTGTGCTGGTTCCAGTCACGCTACGACAAGGTCGGCCCCGGCGGCACTGGCAAGGACTACATCAATTGTCCGATGGACAAGGATCAATATGACGCCTTTATCGACGCGCTGATCGCAGGCGACGTCACCGGCTTCAAGGAATGGGAAGGCACGCCCTATTTTGATGGCTGCCTGCCGATCGAGATCATGGCCGAGCGCGGCCGCGAAACACTACGCCACGGCCCGATGAAGCCGATGGGCCTGACCAATGCGCACCAGCCCGACATCAAGCCCTATGCGGTGGTCCAACTGCGCCAGGACAATGCGCTCGGAACGCTCTACAATATGGTCGGTTTTCAGACGAAGCTGAAATACGGCGCACAAGCTGAAATCATCCGGATGATTCCGGGGCTGGAAAACGCCGAATTCGCCCGACTTGGCGGCCTGCACCGCAACACCTATCTGAACTCACCGCAATTGCTTGACGGCAGACTGCAGCTCAGAAGCCGTCCCGGCTTGCGTTTTGCCGGCCAGATCACCGGCTGCGAAGGCTATGTCGAAAGTGCAGCTATGGGGCTTCTGGCAGGTCGCTTCGCAGCTGCGGACCGCAGCGGCACACCCCTCGCCCCGCCGCCGCCGACAACCGCCTTCGGAGCGCTGCTCAACCACATCACCGGTGGCCACATATTGAGCGACGATGAACCCGGCAAGCGCTCGTTCCAGCCGATGAATGTCAATTTCGGCCTGTTTCCTCCGCTTGAACCCGGCACCATTGTCCGTCCCGAGGGCGGTGGCCGTTTCCGGGGCAAGGACAAGGCGAAAGCCAAAAAGCAGGCCCATGCGCGCCGCGCGCTCACCGATTTTGCCGCCTGGCTGGGTCAGCCCGACCTTCGCGACGCAGCCGAATAGCGACTATTCCGCTGGCGCAACCCGATGGGCATCGGTGTCAGCCTCGAGCTTCGGAAGCCCGGGCATGCCGGACGCTTCGGGGTGCTGCCTGACATAGTCGGCCTTGAGCGCCTCTGCGTCCTTGCGTGATCCATCATGGCTCCAGCCCGGCGGGGCAAGCAGATAGGCCAGCCTTTCCGTCACTGACAATCCTGGCTGAAACGCATCCTTGAACATGTCGCGCCACTCGTGGAACGCCACCTTGAAAGGATTGAAAGTCCCGATGTTCTTGACGATGCCGTAGCGCGGCATGTCCTCGTCAAGCTCCGGAACAAAGGTGCCAAACATCCTGTCCCAGATGATCAACGTGCCGGCATAGTTGGAATCGAGATAGCGCGGATTGGTGGCATGGTGGACTCGGTGGTGTGACGGCGTGTTGAAGATTGCCTCGATCGGCTTCCACATCCTGCCGATCGCCTCGGTATGAATCCAGAACTGGTAGACCAGGTTCAATCCCCCAACGAACAGCAGCAGCACCGGATGAAAACCCAGAAGCGCCAGCGGAATCCGCAGGATGAACATCCCGGTAAATGTGCCTGTCCAGCTCTGACGCAGCGCGGTGGAAAGATTGTAGTGCTGCGAGGAATGATGGTTCACGTGCTCCGCCCAGACCCAGCGGCACCTGTGGGCGATGCGGTGATACCAATAGTAGCGCAGGTCATCGAGCACGAAGCACAGCGCAATCACCCACCAGGAGGTGCCAAGATCCGTAATGCGGAACTCCCATGCCCACATCAGCACACCGAAGGCGATGAAGCCGAGCAGCAGGCCCGACACCACGTTGCCGACCCCCATCAACAAGGATGTCAGCGTGTCACGGGTTTCGTAATCCCCTCGCCCCTGGAGAAAACGGATAACCACAAGCTCAATCAGGATGGCTGCGATAAAGAACGGAATCGCCAACTGTGTGACATCGGGAAAGTCTTTGAGGTCAGGCATTTCCCTCACCTTCCTCCGGTTCTGCAGTTTTCGGGCTTGCAAGCGCCATACTGTCAACAAGCCAAAGCGAAACCTCCGCCGCGCGTTCGGTGGATGCGAACACATACTCGCCACCGCGCAGGGTTGAATCATTGAACTCGATCCACAGTCCCGGCTTGTCCTCGAGAACGCGCACGCTGAGCGAACCAGGCACAATCAGGCGGGCAACATAGTGGCGCCCCATGGACTGCATGAAGCCGGTCTTCCCGTCCGCGAGCCTGAGAAAACATGCCTCACCATCCTTTGTCATGGACACTGAACGGATCGGTTCGCCGGGAAAGGCCCGGGAAAACTCGAGAATGATATCACCGGGGTCGCGGTCGTCACTCTGGCGCGAACCGCCGGTGTAATGCACCGCTCCGATCACAATCAGCACCCCGAAGGTGACCAACACAACCAAAACGCCCAGACTCATTCATTTCCTCCATCTAGCGCAGCACGCTACCACGCCATTTGAGGGAACTATGCAGCGAGCACCGGCATCAAGCAAGCCACGCGCAGGAAACAAGCTCCCGCCCCGGGCACTGATGACCTCAAGGCATGACAGCCTCAGATGCGACCACTGCGCGCTGCGCGCCACAACCGCCACTGCCGCCGCCATTGTGATGGACGTGGAGAAACCTCCAGGCTCCGGGCACCGAGTGATTCTGCCCGCTTGAGCACAGCTTCAACCAGCGCCACCGGCAGATAAGCCGGCTGCACTTCGGGAGCAACGTCGCGCAAGGCTTCGCGCGCCTTGGCCAGATGATCACGGCCAAACCCCGCAAAAGCCCGAATGGCTGCCTCAACGGCCTTCGTGTTCTCGCCCGCAAGCAGGCCGTCGCGATCAAGCCCTGTCGCGGCCAGCAGGTCCCCGGGGATGAAAACCTGACCCCGCGCCTGGCTGGTGGGCAGTAGCATCAGATGCCCTGCCACAGCCTGCGCAACACCAGCATGCCCACTTGCCGTCGCGGTGTTTCCGGATGCTTCGGCATCAAGAAGGTATGCCGTAAGCTGCAACAGCGCCGATGCGGTTTCACCTGCATAGCCCTCATAGCTGGTGCGGTCAGGCATCGGATCGTCATAAAGATCGAACACCCGCGCTTCACACATGCCGGACAGCGGCGAAAGCGGCAATCCACGGCGCACGATCATCTCGAGCAGGCTTGACGCCAAAGGATGCGCTTCAGCTTCTCCGGCACGCTCCCCGTCCAGCACTTCGCGCCACCACTGCAGGCGGATTTCACCGGGCAGCGGTTCGCGAATCCGGTCACGGATCGCCGCAATCTCTGCATTGAACAGATAAAGCGTCGCCAAATCCGTTTGCACGGCCTGCGGCATCAGCAACAGCGCAAGATACCGGTCGATATCGGCGGCCCGGAGAGCTTCAAAGTCGGTTTGCATCAGTTCGCCCGATTGGCTCGCGTAGGAGCAGCGCCGGCCATCAGTCAGACGGCAATCAGCGCGGCGCCGACCGCGCGCGACTCAGCCAGCATCACATTGAAGGTTCGCACCGCAGCCCCGGTGCTCATCGGGTCCGAGGAAACATGGGCTGCGCGAAGCGCTGCATTCAGTTCCGATGGCAAAGGCCTGATCGACATGCCTGTCCCGACCAGAAGAAACTCCATGTCAGCCGTTTCCGCCAGAACCCGTTCGAACAGCTTGATATCAAGCGCGTCACCTTCCACAGCGTCCCAGCCATAGATGCCCGAAGGCAGGCAGAGGATCGAGCCTCGATGCGACATGTCCGCAAAACGAAATCCGCCATTGCCATAGGCATCGATCCCCGACCGGCCCGGGAAATGGGCTTCTCGAATCTCGATGCCCCGCCCCACGCTCAGGCCGTGCTCTTGCCGGTGGTTTCGGCTTCCGCCTCAACGTCCGTATCCAGCCCAACGCGGAAATTGTCCGCCCTGAGCTTGAACAGGATAAGGACAGGCGCCGCGATGAAAATCGACGAATATGTGCCCACGAGGACGCCGAAGATCATTGCAAATGTGAAGGACTGGATCACTTCTCCACCGAATATGAACAATGCCAGCAGTGCCAGCAGCGTCGTCACCGACGTCAGGATCGTGCGCGGCAGCATCTGGTTGATCGAAAGATCAAGCAGTTGGGTCAGCGGCAGCTTCTTGTAGCGTCTGAGATTCTCGCGCACGCGGTCATAGACAACAACCGTATCGTTGAGCGAATAGCCGACGATCGTCAGCACCGCCGCGATACTCGATAGGTTGAACTCAATGCCCGAGATCACGAAAATACCGATGGTCAGCACGACGTCATGCACCGTTGCAATGATCGCGCCGAGTGCGAACTGCCACTCGAACCGGAACCAGATATAGACCAGGATCGCCATCAGCGACGCAATCACCGCGATCGTTCCCGCTTGCGCGAGCTCACCGGAAACCGTCGGCCCAACCACTTCCACGCGGCGGATATCGTAATCGCCTTCAAGTTCGGCGCGGACCAGGGTAATCACCGTCTGTTCAGCGTTCTCGCCACCGCCCTGCGCCTGCACCCGGATCAACACATCCCGCGGCGTGCCGAATTCCTGAGCCTGGATATCACCGAGATTGAGTTCGGACAGCCGGGCGCGAATGTCTCCGACATCGGCGTTGCCTTGCTTGGCCTGAACCTCAATCATCGATCCACCCTTGAAGTCGATGCCGTAGTTCATGTTGACGGTCGCAAACAGCGCCAATGCGGTCACGGAGGCCACCGCCGACAGAACGAATGTAAAGCGCCGGAACGTCATGAAGCGGAAGGTGAAATCGCGGATGACCCGATCGAGCATGCCCTTCGGCATAGTCTTCGGACGTTTGCGGCGGACCCACTCAGCCACCATCCAGCGGGTGAAGGTGAAGGCGGTGAACACCGTCGTCACGATGCCGATCGCCAACGTAATCGCGAAGCCGCGCACCGGCCCGGTGCCGAGATAAAACAGGATGATTGCGGCAATCAGCGTGGTGACGTTTGCATCCAAAATGGTTGAGAAAGCGCGGCTGAAACCCGCATCAATCGCCTGGATCAGGGACCGGCCCGACCGGTGCTCTTCACGAATACGCTCATAAATCAGCACGTTGGAATCAACGGCCATACCGACCGTGAGCACGATACCGGCAATACCAGGCAAGGTCAGCGTCGCACCGAGCATGGTCAGAAGTGCGATGATCATCGAAACGTTGGCGATCAGCGCAAGATTGGCGATAAAGCCAAGCATGCCATAAGCCACGAACATGAAGGCAAGCACCAGCACCGCGCCGATCAAACCGGCAATCTCACCGGCTGCGATGGAATCCGCACCAAGGCCAGGTCCGACAGTTCGTTCCTCGATCACCGTCAGCGTCGCTGGCAAGGCACCTGCGCGCAGCAGGATCGCCAGATCATTGGCGCTCTCAACCGTGAAATTACCCGAAATCTGCCCGCTGCCACCGAGAATGGGCTCGCGGATCACCGGTGCGGATATGACCTGTTCATCCAGCACGATGGCAAAAGGCAGCCCGACAAACTGGGTTGTAGCCTGACCAAAGCGCTGTCCACCCTTGGAATCAAAGCGGAACGACACGATGGGCTCGTTGGTGCGCTGGTCATAGCCAGCCTGCGCATCGACCAGATTTTCACCGGAAACCAGAACACTGCGCTGGATCAGGTACGGAATTGGCGGATCATCGGTGGAGAAAAGCACCTCCGATGTGGCCGGCGGACGTCCATCCATCGCCTCCTGAACCGGCATCGAGGTGTCAACCATGCGGAATGAAAGCTTTGCCGTCTGGTTGAGAAGGCCCTTGAGCCGCTCCGGATCGTCGAGACCCGGAACCTGCACCAAAATCCGGTCCGCACCCTGACGCTGGATCACCGGCTCGGTCGTTCCAAGTTCATCGATACGCTTGCGCACCACTTCGATGGATTGCGCCACTGCCGAAGAAACCCGGTAGGTTATACCCTCGTCAGTCAGCACAATGCGCAGCTGTCCCGGTTGGGCTTGTTCTTCGATCGTGGCTTCGACAATTGAACCGCCGCCAAGCAGACCTGATGCCACCGGTTCGGTAAGTTCGGACAGGATATTCTTTGCTTCTTCGATCTGCGCCTCGTCACGAATGCGCACCTGAACGATTTGCCCCGTTCCGGACAAGCCGGTGTATCCGATCCCCGCCTCGCGCAGCAGGCGCCGCACATCATCCACGGTCGTGGTCAACCGGTCCTTGATGATGTCCTGACGCTCCACCTGCAACAGCATGTAAGAACCGCCCTGCAAGTCCAGGCCGAGTGTCAATTGCTTCGATGGAAGCCATTCGGGCAGGCTTGCAGCTTGCTGCCGGTCAAGCAGGTTGGGCGCAGCGAAAACGAAACCGGCGAGGACGGCAAGCCAGATCAGGGTGGTTTTCCAACGGGAGAAGTACAGCATATCGCTCTCGGTTTGGCCCAGAAGACCAATTTATATGGCGTTTCGCCAGGTGCGGCGATGGACAGGGAAACCCCTGTCCAAACTTTGCGGCTATTCCTTGACGGGCTCGCTCTTGACGCGCACATCGGCAATCAGGCTGCGGACCAGCCGCACCTTGACGCCATCGGCAATCTCGACTTCCAGCTCGGCATCATCGATCACCTTGGTGACCTTGCCCACCACACCACCACCGGTAATCACCTGGTCACCGCGACGAACATTCTTGAGCATTTCCTCGCGCTTTTTCATCTGCGTGCGCTGTGGCCGGATGATCAGGAAATACATGATCACGAAGATCAGCACGAAGGGCAGGATCGACATCAGGATCTCGCCACCACCGCCAGCGGTTTGGGCATAGGCCGGGGTTACAAACATCAAAAACTCCTCAAGGATGTATATCGAGGCCCGAACATGGGGCCAACAGTCGAGCGGAATATAGTGACAGACGGGCCGATTGCAACGCAAACATGGCGTTATCAGGCTCGTTTTTGGGCTCCAGGGTGCTTTTCCATCAGCCGTCGGCATGCTACCGGCTGGCTGGTTCCCACAGACTGCCACTCACCCAAACCGGACGCCGCTATGAAAGACGATGTCGCCCAACAAATCCTGACAGAACTCTCGCGGCTCGCGCGGGCGGTGGAATCACTTTCCGCGCCTGCCCCCGCGCCCACCGATTTTAACGCAGCCGATTGTTTCGTCTGGAATGCCGAAGGCGGAAATCTGGTCCCCATAGCCAAGCCCAACAGGATCGAAATCGACCTGATCAAGGCGGTCGATCACGTCCGCGACATTCTGTTTGACAACACCAGACGCTTCGCCTTCGGCCTGCCAGCCAACAACGTCCTGTTGTGGGGTGCAAGAGGCATGGGCAAGTCTTCACTGGTCAAGTCCGTTCACGCTGCGTTGTCAGGCGATGCGGCACTCTCTGCCCCGCTCAAACTCATCGAAATTCACCGTGAAGATATCAATTCACTGCCCGCCCTGATGAGCCTGCTGCGCCCTGCACCGGCACGTTTCATCCTGTTTTGCGACGACCTTTCGTTCGACCATGACGACACAGCCTACAAGTCCCTCAAGGCGGCACTCGATGGAGGTATTGAGGGCAGACCCGACAACGCCCTGCTCTACGCTACTTCGAACCGAAGACACCTATTGCCACGCGACATGATGGAAAATGAACGTTCGACGGCGATCAATCCGAGCGAAGCCGTTGAAGAAAAAGTCTCCTTGTCCGACCGCTTCGGACTTTGGCTGGGATTTCACAAATGCAGCCAGGATGACTATCTCGACATGGTCAATGGTTATGCCGCGCACTACAAGCTCGATATTCAACCCGAAGCCCTGCGCGCGCAGGCGCTCGAATGGGCCACAACCCGCGGCTCCCGTTCAGGTCGTGTCGCTTGGCAGTTCATTCAGGACCTTGCCGGCAGACTTGGTCAGAAAGCCTAGCATCAAGGATCAAGCCGGACTGGCCGATCAACGCAAGAGTTGCATCGTCAATAGCGGCCAAATGCGAAAAAAGGCCAGCGCTTCAGGCGCTGGCCTTTTTCCGTGTTTTGCCTGGAGGGGCAGTTATTCGAGGTAACCCATCGGGTCCACCGGAGAGGCATTCTTGCGGACCTCGAAGTGAAGCCGCGGCGTTTTGGCAACGCCAGTCATGCCTGAGCTTGCGATGACCTGGCCGCGCGCGATCTTGTCACCGCGCTTCACATGAAGATCATTGGCGTGGGCGTAGACTGTTACCAAGCCATCATCATGCCGGATCAGAACAGTCTTGCCGTATTCCTTCAGGCCGTCGCCGGAATAGATCACCACACCGTTTTCTGCGGCCTTGATCGGAGTTCCGGTGGGCATCGAAATGTCGATGCCATCATTGCGCTTGCCATCTTCGTTTTTGGCAAAGCCGGTGATCACCTGTCCACGAGCCGGCCAGCGGAATTTGTCAATACCGGTGGCCGCCGGAGCGACCGAAGCCGTATCGGCCCGTGTTTTGACTGCAACGCCATCTTGCGAAGCACCCACATTCTCCTGATCCGTTGAAGCCCGCGGTGTGTAGGGTTTCGGCGCGGGTTCGCGGCTGACCGATGCTGTGCGGGTCGTGTCAATGGCGCCCGCCCCCGGGCCCGGGATCGAGAGTGTCTGCCCAATCCGGATATTGGAACCGGTGAGATCGTTGGCAGCCTTCAGCGCGTCGACGCTGACACCATGATTGCGAGCAATCCTTGTCAGAGTATCGCCCCCCTTGACCGAATAGACACCGGCTGTGTTTGCAGCGGGCGCTGGCGCACCGGACCGCGCGGTTACGGGTGCTGTCGTTGCAACTTCAGTTGCTGTTTTTTGCGGGCTGCGAAGCGACGGCGCAGTCGGCAACACTGCCACATCGCGGCTTGGCGCAGGCACGGGGATAGGAATCCGGTCATGACGGGCTTCACCTCGTAAACCCGCACCGGAATTCGCAGCGCGTGTTTTCGGATTGTTGTCCGGAGCCGAGACAGGAGCCTGGCGTGAATACACATAGACCGGGATCAGCAATTGCCGACCCGCCGACACCCGCGAAGCATCGGCTATGTTGTTGGCTTTTATGATCTCGCTGGCAGGCACGCCGTAGCGCTTGGACAGATTGTAGATCGTTTCGCCGGGCCCGAGCGTGATACGTGTCGCACCCACCGTGGTCCAACCCGCATCCTTCGGCGCGCCGCCGGTGACGATCGGATCCGGCGCAAGCACCTGATCTGCATTCTGGTTGTATATCGCGGCCGGCTTAACCGAAGCCGCCAGGTTCTGTGGGCGCTCTGGAAGTGGTTGCGCGACAGGAGCGGCCGCAGGCACGGCAACTCCCGGGCGCTTGGGCGCTGGGGCTGTCACATGCGGAATCTGGCTTACCGTTGCCGGGTTTGGAAAATTGTTGCTTGGTGCTGCGAGCGCAGGCGGCATCACAGCCGCACGCTGTACTTGCGCAGGAACCAGGCTCGCCGGTGAAGCGGAGGCGCGCGCCACGGCTCCGGGGACCGACCCGGTTGCAGCAGGATCATAGCTCGGCTGGACCGGGGCACGGTAATCTCCAGGGAAAGCCTGCGACACCCCGGCCTGCGCACCTGGATAGGCTTGCTGGGCGGGAGCCGGCGCCTGGGGAAAGCCATTGTTTTGAGGGTATGTATTGTTCTGCGGATATGCATTGCCCTGTGGATATGCGGCCGCCTGCGGATAGCCGCCAGGTTGCTGCGCATAGGGACCGCCAATGCCACCTGGCGGAACCGGGTTCCCGCCGACAGAGCCCAACGGCGCCAGTGACGCGGAAGATGGCTGAGGCACCGATGCAGTGTAGAGCTGATCTGCTTTCTTGTGGGAAAAACGGTTCGCATCCGAACTGCAGGCGGCAGCAGAGCTCGCCAACAGCGCAACGCCGAGCAACCGAGTCACCGACACACCAGAACCAACAGTCTTTTTGAGACGCATAACAACACCCACCAACGCAATACCAACTGGAGATGATTAAAGCGCGTTAGTGTTACTCATCAGTTAAGGGTGGCTGCTTTTGCCCAGTTTTAGGTCATTGACGCCGCTACAGCGCAGCAGCAAGGCCCGGGATGAAAGGTTTATAGGGCACAGCAAAAAGATCTTCGCGCTCAAAACGGCTTCCGATTTTCGTCAGACGCGCCATCCGGGGCGGCCCGCCATCCTCGACGGCAATCGGCGCCAGCACCACCCCACCTGATGCCACTTGGTCAACGAATTGCCGCGGCATCCCGTCAAACGAACAGGTTGCGATGATCCGGTCGAAACTCCCCTCACCGCTTACACCCTTAAGACCGTCCAATTGCCGTGCAATGACATTGCCAAGCCCCAGATGCGCAAAGCGTTGCTGGGCCAGTTGCACCAACGTCTTGTAGCGGTCGACAGTGATCACCCGCTCGGCAAGACGTGCCGCGACAGCAGCCAGAAACCCCGAACCGGTGCCGATGTCGAGAATCCTGTGGCCGGGCTCAATTTCAGCGCAGGCCAAAACCCGCGCCACGAGGTCGGGGCTTTCGGCAAATCCGCCGCAATCGATCGGCAGCAACCGGTCATGATAGGCGGCATCAGCATAGGCTGCAGAATGAAACACCGTGCGCGGCGTTTGCTCGATTGCCGTAAGCAATGCGGTGTTGGCTATACCTTCCGCCCTCAGCCTCAGGAACAGGCCTGCACACCCTTCCTTCTCTGCAAGCCGAACATTCACCGCTCAGGCTTCCAGCGCCTTGGCGATCTGGTCCTGAACCGCATGATTGGTCAAATCGAGTTTGAGTGGCGTCACCGAGACATAGCCGTTTGAAATTGCCTTGATATCGCTTTCAGCATCGGGCGCGAAATCACGCCGGCCGAATTTCAACCAGAAATACGGGAACCCACGGCCATCCTTGCGCTCCTCGATCGACAGGCCATGGGTCATCTGCCCCTGCTCCGTCACCAGAACGCCCTTGACTTCATCGGCGGCACAATTGGGAAAGTTGACATTGAGCAGCGTGCCAGCAGGCAGCGGTATGGTGATCAGCTTGCTGAGCAGTTCCGGCGCCAGCATCTCGACAACATCCCAGGGCAGCGCCCGGCCATCCTCATGCCAACTGTAAGCCTGGCTGACTGCGATCGACCGAATACCAAGCAACGTGCCTTCCATGGCACCGGCCACCGTGCCCGAATAGGTCACATCATCGGCCACATTCTGCCCCGAATTGACACCCGAGAGCACCAAATCCGGAGCGGGGTCCAACAGGCTCTTGACGGCCATGATCACACAGTCGGTCGGTGTTCCGCGAAGCGCGTAGGTTTTGTCGCGAACCTTTCGCAGTCTCAGCGGCTCGGACAGCGTCAGTGAATGCGCCAGCCCGCTCTGGTCGGTTTCAGGCGCCACGATCCAAACGTCGTCGGACAATGTCCGGGCGATGCGCTCAAGCACTTCAAGTCCCTCGGCGTGGATGCCGTCGTCATTGGTGATGAGAATACGCATCTTATGATCCTTGGTCTGAATTCAGGCGGTTTTCTCTATTTTTGAAAGTCCGCCCATATAGAAACGCAACGCCTCGGGGACGGTGATCGAGCCATCGGCGTTCTGATAATTTTCCATAATCGCAATCAAGGCACGACCGACAGCCACACCGGAGCCGTTGAGCGTATGGACAAAGCGGGTCGCCTTGTCCCCTGCCTTGCGGCACCGCGCATTCATCCGGCGCGCCTGAAAATCACCGCACACGGAACAGGACGAAATCTCGCGATAGGCCTTCTGACCCGGCAACCAGACCTCGATGTCATAGGTTTTCCGGGCTCCGAACCCCATATCGCCGGTGCACAGCACCACGGTGCGGAAATGCAGGCCGAGACGCGTCAGCACGGCTTCCGCGCTGGCGGTCATCCACTCATGTTCCTCAAGCGAGGTTTCAGGCGTCGTGACAGACACCAGCTCCACCTTCGAAAACTGATGCTGACGCAGCATCCCACGGGTGTCACGGCCGGCAGAACCTGCTTCGGAGCGGAAACATGCGGTCTGCGCCGTGTAGCGTTTGGGCAGTTCATCTTCGGCCAGGATTTCACCCGCAGCCATATAGGTAAGCGGTACTTCCGCAGTCGGAATCAGCCACCGCCCGTCGGTGGTGCGAAAAAGCTCTTCGCCAAATTTCGGCAGCTTGTCGGTGCCATAGGCAGCCGCATCATTGACCAGCAGCGGCGGATTGACCTCGGTACATCCGTGCTCGCCAGTGTGCAGATCGAGCATGAATTGGCCAAGCGCCCGCTCAAGCCGTGCCAAAGGCCCCGACAGGATCGTGAACCGCGCACCAGCCATCTTGGCCGCACGCTCGAAATCCATCATCCCTAGCGCTTCACCGAGTTCGAAATGTTCCTTCGGCTCAAATCCAAGATCGGGCTTCTCGCCAACCTTGCGCACCTCGACATTGTCGGCCTCGTCCGCACCGACGGGGACCTCGTCGAGTGGAATGTTGGGCAACACCGACAAGGCGAGTTTGAGTTCTTCGTCAAGCTCGCGCTCTTTCGCCTCGCCGGCCTGCAGCTCGTCCTTGAGCTTCGCCACCTCGGCTTTAAGCGCGTCGGCAGCGGCCTGATCCTTGGACGCCATCGCCTTGCCGATTTCCTTGGAAGCAGCATTGCGGCGCTCCTGAAGCGCCTGAACCATCCCGACATGACTGCGGCGTGCCTCATCCAGCGCAACAAGCCCGGAAGACTGAGCTTCAGCCCCGCGCTTTTTGAGTGCCGCATCAAGTGCTGCGGGGTTTTCACGTATCCATTTGATGTCAAGCATGTCCGGTTCCGGTACTCAGATGGACACGTCCGCCCCAATTGGGACGGACGAGCCGAAAAATACGTGGCCCGGTCGGCTTGCGTCAGGCGTCCTTTTCAGGATCGAAAGCAGCGGAAGGTTCCGTGTCTTCCGCATCCCTTTCAGCCTTTGCAGCAGCGCGCTGGCGCTCCACGAGTCGGGCGCAATAGATGGCAATTTCGTAAAGAATGATGGTGGGCAGCGCAAGCCCGATCTGGGAGACCGGGTCGGGCGGCGTCAGAACCGCGGCCGCGATAAAGGCCCCAACAATTGCATATTTGCGCTTGCTCGCGAGCCCCTCGCTGGTGGCAAGGCCGGCGCGGGCCAGCAACGTGGTCACAACCGGCAGCTGGAACACCAGTCCAAAGGCGAAGATCAGCGTCATGATCAAGCCGAGATATTCCGAAACCTTGGGCAAAAGCATGATTGAGGCTTCGCCACCGCCGCCGGTCTGTTCCATCGACAGGAAGAACCACATCACCATCGGGGTGAAGAAGAAATAGACCAGTGCGCCACCAAGCATGAACAGCATTGGCGATGCGACGAGGAACGGCAGAAAGGCCGAGCGCTCGTTTTTATAGAGACCAGGTGCGACGAATTTATAGACCTGTGCGGCGATCATCGGGAACGCCAGCAATAGACCGCCAAACATGCCGATCTTGATTTGCGTGAAAAAGAACTCCTGTGGTGCCGTGTAGATCAGTTCAATCTTGCGGTCACTCATACCAGCCCAGTCCACCGCCCAGGTAAACGGCTCGACCAGGATATTGAACAACGGTTTCGCAAAAGCGAAACAAAGCAGGAATGCGACAAAAAAAGCGCCCAACGCCCACATCAACCTGTTGCGAAGCTCCAGCAGGTGCTCAAGCAGTGGCTGCGGCTTGTCCTCGATGTCGTCGCTCACGCCGAGCCCTCACTCTGTTTGGTTTTTCGCGCACGCGTCGGGCTTTTGGTTTGGGCTGGCTTTGCTGCGGCGGCCTTGCTCGCGGCAGGTTTTGCAGCAGCAGACTTGGCTTGTGCCGGAGCTTTTGTGGGCGGTGCCTTGGCAGCCGGCTTTGCTGCGGCGGTCTTTGCCGGAGCCGCCTTCGCAGCGGGCGTTTTGCCCGTGCTCTTGGTTACTGTTTTGGCCTTGGTCGACTTGGCTGAAGTGGTTTTGGCTGCCCTCGGCTTGGCCTTGCCGGATGCGGCTTTTGGCGCTTCGACCTTCGGAGGACTGTCCGGTAGCTTCCAGTTCGGATCCGGCACCTCAACCTTCGACGGCGTGCTTGGTGTCTCCGCCGAGTTTACGGTTTTTTCCAAATCCGCCTTGATATCCTTGGCGGTATCCTTCAGCGGGTTGACCGCATCACGAATGCCTTGCATCGGATTAAGCTTGCGGGCTTCGTCAAAGGTCTTCTTGACGTCGTCGAGTTCCGCTTCGCGCAAAGCCTCGTCGAACTGCCCCCTGAACTCCGAAGCCATGCCTCGGAGTTTCTTTGTGGTGCGTCCAAAGGCACGCAACATGGGTGGCAGGTCTTTAGGACCGACCACCACGATCAGCACAATGGCTACGACCAGAAGCTCTGGCCAACCGATATCCAACATTCAGGCGTCTCCTCACCCTCTATAGGGGCAATGGATATGGGGGATCAGCCGCGATCCTTGGCTTCTTCGGCCTTGCTTTCGACCGTCTTGGTTTCCGGTGCGGCTTCTTCGTCACCCATGCCTTTCTTGAAATTCTTGATTCCCTTGGCCACGTCGCCCATCAATTCCGGAATCTTGCCGCGACCGAAAAGCAGCAGAACAACGACCAGAACGATAACCCAATGCCAAATACTGAATGTACCCATGGAACTCTCCTCTAAGGATCTAGACGTGATGTAAGGTGTTTATCGGTTTCTTTCAAACACCAAAATGTCACGCTCGTTAACGGTGACAGAAACATCGCGCGCACCAGAACGCAACTGCCCTGCTCGAATTCTTGCATCAATCGGCTTTTCCCCGCCCGCAACAGCAAGCGTTATCAGCTCTTCAACACCCAGGAACCGGCGCGCCACAACGCGGGCCGGAACCCCGCATGGCGTCTCGGTAATTTCAATTCCGGGAAGCCGAACTGCGACAGAAACCTGGGTTCCCTCCGCAAATCCGCCAGCCTCGACCGGACCAACAGGGGTCTGAGCAACACCATCAGACACCCGGCTGTCAAATATATTGATCTCCGAAAAGAAGCCTGCAGCAAAAATACTCGCCGGCCGGTGATAGAGGTCTTCTGCCGTTCCCAGTTGCACCAGTGCTCCATCACGCAACAAAGCGATCCGGTCACCCATACGCATTGCCTCTTCCGCGTCATGGGTCACCACGACAGCTGTGGCGCGCGCCTCGCGCAGAATCGCCAGGGTTTCAGCGCGCACGCTGTCCTTGAGGCGCGAATCGAGCCCTGAGAAAGGCTCGTCCATCAACAACACTGCCGGCCGGGGCGCCAATGCACGGGCAAGTGCCACCCGCTGCTGTTCGCCGCCTGACAGCGCATGCGGAAAATTCTGGGCGTACTCCACCATACCGACACGCTCAAGAGCTGCCAGCGCCTCCCGTTTCGAATCGCTCGATGACAGCGCCGTCAGCCCGAAGCGGACATTGTCGAGAATGCTCAAATGGGGAAACAGCGCAAAATCCTGAAACATCAGGCCAATGCCCCGATGCTCGGGTGGCAGATGTGTGTTCGGCCCTGCAATTTCGCTGTCATTGAGGAACAGCCGACCATTGCCAAGCGGTTCGATGCCTGCAGCAATCCGCAGCAATGTCGTCTTGCCCGAGCCCGAAGGTCCCAGCAGGCAAAGCACCTCACCCGGCTCAGCAGCGAGAGTGACACCGCGCAACGTCTGCTGATCGCCGTAAAAGTGATCCACATTCTCGAACGACAGACGCGCAGCAAAGGTGACGCCTGCCGTTCTACGTGCGATCATTGCTTTTGCCTGCTGCCTTGCGATGGGGGAACCCTTATCCTTAGCCTGTCCAGCCCGGTCGGAAACCGGGTTGGTTTGCTTAGTCCTCCGGTTCACCCATCGGTGTCAAGAGACCAAGCTCCTCAAGGTCCATTTGCGTGATCGGATCCTCGTCCTCACGCAGCTCATCATCATTGAGCGGCATCGGCATCTGAAAATTCGACGGCACCTGCCCGGAAAGCAGTCCCGCCCCCTTGAGTTCGTCCATACCCGGCAGATCGCGCAGGTCTTCCAGCCCGAAATGATCCAGAAACGCGGCCGTTGTGCCATAGGTGACAGGCCGCCCCGGAGACCGTCTGCGACCGCGCATGCGAACCCAACCGCTCTCCATCAGCACGTCCAGCGTGCCTTTCGAGGTCGCGACACCACGCACATCCTCGATTTCCGCCCGCGTGACCGGCTGGTGATAGGCAATGGTCGACAACACTTCGAGCCCGGCGCGCGAGAGTTTCTTGACCTCGGTCTCTTCCTGCCGGATCAGGAAGCCGAGATCGGCGGCCGTGCGAAACGCCCAGCCATCGCCCACCCGAACCAGATTCACGCCGCGATGCGCATAGCGTTCGCCAAGCCGCCCCATGACGGTATCGACCGGCACATTGTCCGGAAGCTTTCCGGCAATCAGCTTTTCCGCCACCGGCGCGCTGGAGGCAAACACCAGCGCCTCAGCGATCCGCTCGGCCTCATCCAGCGCCCGTTCCTTCAGCGCCTCAAGCGCCTCGCTTCCATCAGGTCCATCCTGACGCGCCAACGCGCTGTCCTCGGCCTGTTCGGCTTCATGATCATAGGCGACCGCACTCATATCACCGGGATCCATCGTCATGGTTTGCTCACCGCGCTTAATCCGGCCTCAATCGGCCGTCGCATATAAATTGGTTGAAAGACGCCATCCTGGCGGATTTCGATTTTTCCCTCGCGGACCATCTCCAAACTCGCCGCAAACGAGCTGGCAATCGCAGTGACGCGCTCTTCCGGATCGGAAAGGTAGCGCACCAGATACTGGTCCAACGCCGTCCAGTCCTTCAGTTCACCGATCAACCGCACCAGGATGACACGGGCGTCGCTGAGCGACCAGACCCGGCGTTTGCCGATGGTCACCTGGGTCACCATCTGCCGCTGTTTCTGCGCCGCATAGGCCGTGAGCAGATCATAGAGCGTCGCCTCAAAACTCGAGGTCTTGTCGGTGACGGTCGCCTCCGGTGCGCCGCGGGCAAACACATCGCGGCCCAGACGGTTCCGGTTCACAAGCCGTGTTGCAGCCTCGCGCATGGCTTCCAGACGCTTGAGCCGGAAGGCTAGCTGCGCAGCCATCTCCTCGCCGCTTGGCTCATCGCCCTTGGGACTCTGCGGGATCAGCAGGCGGGACTTGAGATAGGCAAGCCAGGCTGCCATCACCAGATAGTCGGCGGCAAGCTCAAGACGAAGCGCCCGCGCCTTCTCGACAAACTGCAAATATTGCTCGGCCAGCGCCAGCACCGAGATCTTGGCCAGATCAACCTTCTGGGTCCGCGCCAGATGCAGCAAAAGATCGAGCGGGCCTTCAAAGCCCTCGACATCGATGAGCAGCGAGGGGTCACCCGTTGCGCGGGTTGAGGCTGTATTGTCCCACATCGCGTCCATCGGCGCAGCGTTTGCCTTTGCCTTATCCGCGTCGCTGCCGGCTTGCCGGTTGCCTGTGTTCACCTCGATCGCCTTTCAGCCCTCAGGAGGCCGCCATCAGCCCCTCAAATTCCATGCGCAATGCCGCCTCGTCACTGTCATCAGGCTTCATAAAAGCAGCACAAACCGCTCTTGCGCGCCTGAGCGCATCGCCCGAAAGCTCAGGCGTGACAGCGGCCACCGCCTCCATTTCCGCCCGCTCACCATTGCAGTGTAGAGTGACATCGCATCCTGCGGCAAAAATTGCACCTGCCCTCTGCCCGCAATCCCCAGAAAGCGCGTTCATCGAGACATCATCGGACATCAAAAGCCCGTCAAACCCGATCTCCGAGCGGATCACGTCATTGATCATGGTTTTCGAGGTTGTCGCCGGAGCTGCGGCATCGATGTCCGTAAAGACCACATGAGCCGTCATTGCCATCGCCTCACCGGCCATAGCCTTGAAGGGCGCAAAATCACGCTCAGCCAACTCCGCCCGGGACGCATCAACGCGCGGTAGCTCGAAATGCGTGTCCGCACCCGCACGCCCATGACCTGGAATGTGCTTGATCACCGGCAGCATGCCGCCAGCCTTCAATCCGTCACAGGCCGCCTTCCCCATCGCCACCACGGTTTCAGGTGTCGTTCCATAGGCACGGCTGCCGATAACTTCGTGCCCGCCCGGCGACGGCATGTCAAGCACCGGCAGGCAATTGACCGTAATCCCCAGAGGCAGAAGATCGAAGGCATGCAGGCGCGACAACAGCCAGGCAGCACGCAGTCCTGCATCAGGATTCTTGCCGTAGAGCGCCCCCAGATCCGCACCCGAGGGATATTGGGGAACCAAAGGCGGCTTGAAGCGCTGCACCCGACCACCTTCCTGATCGATCAGCACAGGCGCGTCTTCCCGACCCACACTGTCCCGCAGACTGTTGGTCAACGCTCGCACCTGTTCAAAGCTCTCGATGTTTCGCCCAAACAGGATAAAACCCCAAGGCCGCGCATCCCGGAAAAAAGTCGCTTCGTCAGACGAAAGGACGGGCCCGGAACACCCGAAAATAACTGCGTTTGATTCGTTCATCTGCCAATGCTACGGGCAATCGCAACCAAAGGGAATCGTTCTTCAGCCCTTATGATCCATCTGCCTGACCTCTGTCCGGATCAGATCGCGAACAAAAGTCCTCCTGATCCACAATAGGAAGCTATTGATCCATTCTTGCCAAAAATGAGCCTGAAAACTGCCGTGACCCCACCCGCAATTCCACCACTCCATATTGTTCTATGTGGCTCCATGTCAGCATTGCCTCAAATAGAGGATATAGCGAACGAGCTGCACTCCAGCGGCTTCCATACGACGACTCCGGTGCGCGAAGAGGAAGCGCTTGATTGGGACACTCTTTCACTTCAACAAGCGGTAACGGTTAAGCGCCGGTTTCTCCTTGATTACTTTGACACGATAAGAGCTGGCGATGCGGTTCTCATTGTAAATCTGAAGAAACACGGGATAGAAGGATATGTCGGCGCAAACACGCTCATGGAAGATTCCTGCGGCGCCGCACTTGGCAAACCGGTCTTCTACCTTAACAAGCTGGGCAACCAGTCTTGTCGGCTCGAGGCGCTTGCAGTCAGTTCCGGTGTTTTGAATGGCAGGATCGGACGGATGGCAGAGCTGCTCGCCGAAAACGGTCTTTCCGTACCGGCGCGCAACCTCTAGCCTTGGCAACAATTCTCCGAACACCGAACCTGATCGGGTCTACGCCCCGATCCGTTAGCGGGACACGAAGCAGCTTCCACCGGCAGCCTTGTAGCGATTGCACAGCGCATTGGCTTCACTGCGCTCACCAGCTGGGATGCGAACCCGGTGGAAAATGCCCTTACCCGGAATATCGGCCCGCTGAATATCCACACTGCGCCCACCGAGCACGCTGCTGTAGCGGTTCGACAGGGTCTGCCAGGATGCCTGTGCGCCTTCCGCAGTCGGCTGTGAGGCAATCTGCACATAATAGCCGCCGGGATTGGCGACAGGGGCTGACGCCGCACTTGCAACCTCCACTGGCTGTGTTGGAGCAGCAGGCGCCGTTGCGGCCGGGGCCGCCACGTTGCCACCCTGTGTGACCGTTCCAATCACATTGACTGGTTGCTCGGCTGGGCGTCCCTGGGGCACCGGAGCACGGATTGGCTGCGTGGTTACCACCCGGACCGGGGCTACCGTTCCCTCTCCCGCTGGCTGAACCTGCGTATTCGTTGCGGCCACATCGGAATCTGCCGGAGTTGTTTGAGCCGCTTCAACTGCCTCTTCTGTCTCAGGCGCAACCTCGACGGTACCGGCCGCCGTTTCCGATGGCTGGGGAACAATTTCGGTCTGGGTTTGAGCAACTTCAGGCTCCGGATCCTCACGCGCAACAATCGACCCATCAGGCCTCACGACCATGGTTCGAACCCGCCGAGGCGAAACCACGGGGGTTCCAGTGCCTGCACCAACTGCGACATCCGAACCACCGTCAGCAGTCAAACGCTCTTCCGATTTGACGTTTGGCAATTCGCCACGGCCTTCAAGCGGCAGCACACTTGGATCCAGTGTCCGTTGAACCACATCGACCGGCTCTTCCGCGGTATTGACCAAAGACGGTTGGCCAGACTGCACGCCGTCGCCACCCGCAACGCGATCATAGACCGCTTTGTTCTGGTTGGGCACGGTGGCACCGCCAGGATTCTCCGGCAGAACCTTGACCGGTTCTTTATCGGCGCGAATGATACGCGGACCATCATCATCCGCGCCTTCGCCGCCCGTCACCATCGACCAGCCGAACGCACCAACGCCTGCGAGCACTGCCAGACCAAGAACAGCCAGCGCCACAACAGGCCCGCGCGAACCGTTTTGTTCAGAAGCCTTGGCTGAATGCAGCCCGCTGGCATATTCGCCATCAAGAGTCTCAGCCGTGTGCTCGCCAGATACGGCATCGTCATAGGGCGGTGACACATGAATATCGCCGTCACTCAACTCGCGCTCAAGAGCAGCGTAATCATCCGATGCTTCGCGGCGGACTGCCGCATTGGCGTCCTGCCCCCAGTCGGGCTCGGCCATTGTGGCTGCACCAAGACCACCAACCGATGCACGCAGCGGCCGTTCATCCGCCGGCACGATTTCCGGATCGAGAATCTCAGCAAATTCACGTTCAATATCGTTATCGAAATCACGAACAACCATTTGCGGCTGATTATCGGGAAGATCGGGAACGTCGATATCTCCGACAGTCTCAACCGTCTCATCAGGTTCCGTGATCATATCAGCGTCGAAATAGAACCCGTCATCAGCTGCGGTCCGGCTGCCGACAGCGTCCGCTATGGCTGGCTCAGCCTCAAAACCCGAAAGCCAATCATTGTCTTCAGCTTCGGCACCGTGAACGGTCTGTGGATTATTTTGGGTATCTCGGTCGTCCAACGCGGTCGCATCGGAATGGTTGCTGAGGCTTTCCCCCACCATCAAATCCTTGAAGGCTTCGGCCATCTCATCCGGCTCGGGTTCGAACTCGTACGCATCGGCGGCCCCAAGGCTCGCACCCGATCCAGCAATCGAGACCGCAGCCTCCGAATAGTGCGCGGACAAATCCTCTCCGGCTGCATTGGGATCGATCACCGCTTCGGCCAACACCTGCTCGAGATCAAACTCAAGCTCGCTGCCTGCATCAACATCCACCGGACCCGCAACCGGTCCCGGTTCAGGCGCTATGGGCAGATCTTCGAGCTCTTCGCGCATTTCTTCACTGATGCCAGCCTCAAGGTTGCCAGCAACGAGCTCGTCCTCAAGCCCCGCACGGGCAATGGCTTCATCCTGAGCAAAATCTGCAAGCAAATCTTCTGCCGCTTCATCAAACAGGAAATCGTCTTCCAGCGTATAAGGGGCATCCGGCTGCGCATCCCTGTCAGCAGCGGCAGGAACCTCAAGTGGGATATCTTCATCTGTCACCACAAGTTCCGGCTCGGCAGACGATGTGGAGGTGTCGGATTGGTAGATCTGCAGCTCGTCAACACCCAACGGCACGTCATCAGAAGGCCCTATGGCGACCTGTTGCCCGAACACGTCAAGCTCTGCGGAAAGATAGTCTTCAAAGTCGATGTCCGCCGGAAGATCATCGCTCTGCTTGCCATCAACGCCTGCGTTGTTCGCAATCTCAACCTCGTCTGCGTCCACGCCAAAAACGGGCTCGGCCTCAGCGCCCGGCCAGTCGACATGCTCATCTGTCGCCAAACCGGATGCTGAATCGGGCACGGGAGGCGCGATCGAGTCTTGCCCGGCCTGGTTTTCGTCGGCAGCCGGTTCGGTGCTCACCACTGGAGCGCTCTGTGAACCGGCATCATGATTAGGCAGCTCATATTTGAATATGTCGGCCAGCACATCATCGTCAGACACATCTGTCGATGTCAGTTCAGGCACCTGTGCAACATCCTGGGGCGTTTGATTTGCAACCGGTGAGGGTTCAAAAGGCACAGGGTCAGAAACTTCATCGTCCCGAGCGATATCAGCCTCAACAGCATCCCAACCATCCAGGTCAAGGTCGATGTTACTCTCCTCACCCGCGACCACATCCACCGTTTCCGGCCCTGCAACCTCACCGTCCGGAACATCGGATGAACCACCCGGGGATGAACCACCCGGAGCGACGTCTACTGATTCATCAGGCTTGTTGTCGAGCCAGGACGAATCAAACTCGAATGTATCATCAAGCGGCGGGTTTTCCGCCGATACATCGCCCGGGACATCGACAGGGTCCGCAACCTCCACGGGGCCTGCAGACTGAACGGGTTGCGAAACCTCGCCCTCATCGAGTTCGTCGAAACTGTCCAGCGGAAGCACATCAAGCTCGCGCATCAACTCCGATTCGAGATCAAATGCGCTTGAATCGGTTTCGGACGCAGCCTCCTCGGCAACCGCGCCTTGCTCCTCGGGCCGCTCATAACCGATGATCCGCGCCAGCTCCGCCAGCGGGTCGTCGTTTTCGACATCGGGATTGGGAGCCCGTGTGTTGCGTTCCAGTTGATCAGCCATTCTTCACTCACATACTCTCATGCATTTTACTGCCAGAGCAATGTGGGGAAAAGGTGACGTTTAACGCATCTCTTCCGGAGCATTCGTCCCAGTAATCAATAGACCGGACTTCAACACCGACGCGACCGCGTACACCAAACCCAACCTGGCAACTGTGGAGTGTCGGTTTTTATCGTTAACAAACCGCAAACCTGGCTCGTCACGCCCCTTGTTCCAGTGTGCATGCAGCATACTCGCAAGGTCATAAAGGTAAAATGCAACCCTGTGCGGTTCCTGTCCCGAGGCTGCAGCCTCCAGCATTCGCGGATACTCACCAAGCTTTGCGATCAGAGCCAATTCGCTCTCATGGTTCAGCTCACTCAAATCCGTCGCCGCGAGCACCTCTGGCGACAAATCAAGATCCGGAAAGGCTTCGAGTGCCTGGCGCATCACCGATGCGCAGCGGGCATGCGCGTACTGGACATAGAAGACCGGATTGTCCTTGGATTGCTCCGTCACCTTGGCAAAATCGAAGTCCAGCGATTCCGAGCTCTTGCGGTACAGCATCATGAAACGCACTGAATCGCAGCCGACTTCCTCGACCACATCACGCAGGGTGACGAAATCTCCGGAACGTTTGGACATCTTCACCGGCTCGCCATTGCGGTAGAGCTTGACCAGCTGACACAGCAAAACCGTGAGCTTCGTCTTGCCTCCCGAAACGGCCCTGTTCAGGGCCTCAAGACGCTTGACGTAACCGCCATGATCGGCCCCCAGAACATAGATCATTTCCGAGAAGCCGCGATCGAACTTGTCCTTGAAATAGGCAACATCGGCAGCAAAGTAGGTGTAGGATCCATCCGACTTCATCAGCGGACGATCGATGTCGTCGCCCACTTCGGTGGACCGGAACAGGGTTTGCTCGCGGTCTTCCCAGTCTTCCGGCAACTGCCCCTTCGGCGGCGGCAGCGTCCCCTTGTAGACGTGCCCCTTGAAGGTCAAATCGTTGATGGCGTTACGGATTCTCGCTGCGCTGTCGGCATGCAGGGAACGTTCGGAGAAGAACACATCATGGTGCACATTGAGGGTGGCAAGATCATCACGGATCATCACCATCATCGCGTCAATGGCACGATCCTTGACGATGCCCATCCATTCTTCTTCCGGCATATTGTGCAAACGCGGACCGTATTCATCGGCCAGTGCCTGACCAACCGGGACAAGATAATCGCCCGGATAAAGCCCGGACGGAATCTCCCCGACGTCCTCACCAAGAGCTTCTCGGTAGCGCAAGAAGACGGACCGGGCCAGGACATCAATCTGCGAGCCCGCATCATTGACGTAGTACTCCTTGGTGACGTCATAACCGGTGAACGCCATCAGATTTGCAAGCGTGTCGCCAACCACCGCACCACGGCAATGGCCGACATGCATCGGCCCGGTCGGGTTGGCCGAAACATATTCGACATTGACCTTGAGGCCCTCGCCCAGATTGGAGCGGCCGAAATTGACACCCTTGCCAATGATATCGGCCACCAAACGCTGCCAGAATGCCGGCGTCAGTCGGAAGTTGAGAAATCCGGGCCCCGCGACAGAGGTCTCCGCAACATCGGCATCACCCGCAAACCGCGCTGCGATCTGTTCTGCAAGCGCGCGCGGGTTCATCCCCAGCGGCTTCGAAAGCACCATCGCCGCATTGGTCGAGATATCACCGTGGGCCGGATCGCGCGGCGGTTCGACCGCCAACCGCGAAAAGTCGACGGCATCCGCCCTTTCCTTCACAGTATCAAGAGCTTGAACGGCCTTCTTGATTCTCTCTTCAAAGTCTTTAAACACATTCATGGTGGTATTCCGGATATGACGGGAAACGCGGCGCTTTGGCACCGGCTCAAGCTCTGGACGCGAGGTTGCCGCTGCCTATCGCAATTCAGGTGTATGGTCAAACAAACGCCTGTGTGCCGCAACCGCATAGGTGTCGGTCATCCCGGCGATATAGTCCCGGACGCGGTGCGCACGCGCGCCTTCGGTCATATCGGCAATCTCGGCACCCGCATGCTTGTCGCCCATCGCTCCGGGATCCGCCATAAAGGCTGAAAACAGATCACGCACGATCCGGGTCGCGTTGGCCCGCACCCGCATCACATCCGGATGGCGGTAGAGGTGGCGGTACAGGAACGTCTTTATGTCGCGATCTGCCTTCACGAAATCATCCGAGAAATGCGCCATTGTCCGACCGGCAAGACGCACATCATCAGCCGATTGCGGCTTGATGTCTACCAGATTGGCCTGCGCGACAGTGATCACATCTTCCACCATGGCGGTGATCTGGCGACGCATGATCTCGTGGATCAGCCGTGGTTCTTCAAGACCGGGATATTGGCTGCGCACCGCCGACAGCAAGGTTGCAATCAGCGGCAATTCCTCAAGCATCTCCATCGTAATCAGCCCGGAGCGCAAGCCATCATCAATATCGTGGGTGTTGTAGGCAATATCGTCGGCAATGGCTGCGACCTGGGCTTCAAGGCTTGAGTGGCTGCCCAGCCACAAATCATGACGCCTGTTGTACTCAACAATCGGCTCGGGAACGGCCTTTCCATCGCTGGCATCCCCGATGAGCGGCCCGTTGTGCTTGACCAGCCCCTCAAGCGTCTCCCAGGTCAGATTGAGACCGTCAAACTCCGCATAGCGTTGCTCCAGCTCCGTCACGATCCTGAGCGATTGGGCATTGTGGTCAAATCCGCCCGCTTCCGCGAGCAATTCCGATAGCGCGTCCTCGCCAGTATGGCCAAATGGCGTGTGGCCGAAATCATGCACCAGCGCCACACCCTCGGCCAGATCCTCGTCGAGTTTGAGCGCACGTGCCAGCGAGCGCGCAATCTGCGCCACCTCGATCGTGTGGGTCAGACGGGTCCGGTAGTGATCCCCCTCATGGGCGATGAACACCTGAGTCTTGTGCTTGAGCCGGCGAAATGCCGTTGTGTGAACAATACGGTCGCGGTCGCGCTGAAACTCCGACCGTGTCGGACTGACCGGCTCGACGATCAGCCGTCCGCGACTGGCCCAGGGATCCGCAGCCCAGGGCGCACGCGCTCCGGTTCCAAAACCAAGCTGCTTGACGTCGTAACTCATGGCCATCCTGTTGGCGGATGCTTGTCCCGCCGCTTGCATTTCCGCCCTGCCCGCACCGCCCGGACCATCCAATTCACCCTGTTCGCAAGACAACACTTTGAAAGCGATCGCATCGAAGCATTGACGTCGGGCCAGCGCCTTCATACCTATAGCAGGAGTGATTTGAAACACATCTCTTCCGGACCTTGACCCCGGCAAGGAGGTTTAATGACTGAAACAGCTACAGTGACGCTGTCGGAATCAGCCGCGCGGCGAATCAAGGAAATCGTCTCCGCCGAACAGGGCAAATCCGCCTTGCGCGTGTCCGTGGAAGGCGGCGGTTGCTCAGGCTTTTCCTACAAGTTTGATCTCGACGATGAACCCGGCGAAGACGACATCATTCTCGAACGTGATGACGCAAGGGTGCTCATCGATCAGGTATCTCTGGTCTATATGGCGGGCTCGGAGATTGATTTTGTCGACAACCTGATGGGCCAGGCCTTCCAGATCAAGAACCCCAACGCGGTTGCGTCCTGCGGCTGCGGCACCAGTTTTTCGGTCTGATCCGGGCCTCACGCGCTCACCGCACACTCCATCAAAGGAATACCGCCTTGAAGATCGCCACCTGGAACATCAATGGCGTCAAGGCGCGGATCGAGAACCTTCAGGCCTGGCTCAGGGAGAGCGACCCCGATATCGCCTGCCTGCAGGAGATAAAATCCGTGGACGAGGGGTTTCCGCGGCTCGAACTCGAAGCGCTGGGGTATCATGTTGAAACCCATGGCCAAAAGGGCTTCAACGGCGTGGCAATCCTGTCCAAGCAAAGTCCCGACGAGGTCAATCGCGGCCTGCCCGGTGATGACACCGACGAACAGGCGCGCTTCATCGAAGCTGTTTTCTCAACCGACAGCGGTATTCTGCGGGTGGTGTCGCTGTACTTGCCCAACGGCAATCCGGTCGACACCGAGAAATTCCCCTACAAGCTGCGCTGGATGGAACGCCTTCAGGCCTTTGCCGAAGATCGTCTGGCTCTGGAAGAGCCGTTTGTGCTCGCCGGCGACTACAATGTCATTCCCGAGCCCGTCGATTGTCACAATCCCAAGGCCTGGGAGGGAGACGCGTTGTTCCGCCCGGAAACCCGGACCGCCTTCCGGCGGCTGGAAAACCTTGGCCTGACCGATGCGTTGCGCTCAGTCAATGACCAGGCCGAAACCTACACATTCTGGGATTACCAGGCAGGGGCATGGCCGAAAAACAACGGCATCCGGATCGACCATCTGATGCTTTCGCCGGAGGCTGCGGACTGCCTCGAATGGGCAAATGTCGAAAAACACGTGCGCGGCTGGGAAAAACCCTCCGACCACGTGCCGGTGGCAATTTCTCTCGGCGTTTGAAGCCGACTGCCCCGATTGTCCTCGATCAAGCCACACATGGCCCTCTGCTTTCAGCGCAAGATCTTGCCTTGCCAAGGGGCAAAAACAGGCGCATCATCACCCTATGTCAAGCGCACGAACACTCTTTGCGGCAATCGCGTTTGGTCTTCTGACTGCATCGACATTCGCCACGCCACCTGCCCTGGCCGGCCAGGACTGCGAGTGCGTCGGCAATGGCAAAAAGATCAAGGAAGGCGGCGTGGTCTGTCTCCAGATCGGTTCCTCAACGCGCTATCTTGCCCGCTGCGAACGCAATCTCAACAACACCAGCTGGAAGAAGATCGCCGATGGCTGTCCCACAGCCTCGATGAGCCCTTGGCCAGGGCATGGGCAGAACCCAAACTCCTGACACGCAAATGCCGAAGGTTTCATTCCCGGCCCGTGTCAGGCTGAATTCGATCCGGATAGAGAGCATCCGGAGGTCGCATATCTGATTTAAAACCCAGTCAGTTAAGACCCTTGGCGAGCATATCCTGAGCCAGCGCCACGGCGGTACGGCGATCAGCCTCACCAGCCAGCGAAAAGGCACGCTCCTGCAATGCCTGGATCCAGACGCGGTCGTTTGGCGAGGACCGTTCAAGCGCCGTGGTCATGAATGCCAACCCACGCACCACCTGCCCTTCCTCGAACACCACATTGCCAAGCACGGCCGATGCAGCCGGGTGGCCGCTAACACGAGCCCGGTTGAGCCACTTCTTGGCTTGCTGGATGTCGTTTGCGCCACCCTTGCCTTCAAGGATCATTCGGCCAAGCCGGTATTGCGCCTCGGGAACACCAAAGGCGGAAGCCGCCTGGAAATAGAGCTGCCGTGCCGCGCCCAGATTGGCCTTCACCGGGCTGCCGGGAATACCTGCCTGGTAGTAGTTTGCCAAAGACAGGAGTGCGTTGACAAAATAGCCGGTGTCCTGCGATCCCGGCTCCACGCCCTGCCGGGCGATGTCGTCATAGATCTTGAAGGCCTCATAGTCATTCTCGACTACGCCATCGCCATAGGCATACATGTTGGCAAGAGCCCAGCGGGCACCCGGATGGCCCTTCTCTGCAGCGTATTTGTAAGCCTCCACGGCCTCGTCCTTGCGGCCCTTCTTGTAAGCCGAGAATCCGAACTTGAACAAATCAAACGGGCCGGATTCGCGCGACACTCCACTGTTGGGATCAAGCGCATGAGCCGGTCCACCAACGCCTATCGCGGCGGCGAGAACTGCACAAAACAGACTGGTTCTGGTACGATCAGATATCCGCATAGCACTGCTTTTCTTTTGCTCCGCCTGGATGGGTGACCGCGCCATAGCGCGCCGACCCCACCGTCTGGGCGTATTTCCACAGCGCGCCAGATGCGTAATCTGTCTCCCGCGCTGTCCACTTTTCCTTCCGCGCAGCCAGTTCCGCATCGGACAGCTGCACATTTAACACACCGTCGACAGCATCGATCTCGATGATGTCGCCATCTTCCAGCAGGCCAATCGGCCCACCTTCCGCAGCTTCCGGACCAACATGGCCAATACAGAAGCCGCGTGTTGCCCCGGAGAACCGTCCATCCGTGATCAATGCCACCTTGTCGCCCATGCCTTGACCATAAATGGCAGCAGTGGTCGACAGCATCTCACGCATGCCGGGGCCACCCTTGGGGCCCTCGTAACGGATCACAAGAACATCACCTTCCTTGTAATCGCGATTTGTGACGGCATTGAAGCACTCTTCCTCGGAATCGAAGCAGCGTGCCGGCCCCGTAAATTTCAGTCGCGCCATCCCGGCAACCTTCACAATGGCGCCATCGGTTGCCAGGTTGCCCTTTAGGCCGACAACACCTCCGGTCACGGTGATCGGATTGTCAGCCGGGCGCACCACGTCCTGATCCGGGTTCCAGGAGACTTTCTGCATGTTCTCGGCGATGGTCCGACCTGTCACGGTCATACAATCGCCGTGCAGATAGCCATGCTCAAGCATGGTTTTCATCAAAAGCGGAATGCCGCCTGCCTCGAACATGTCTTTGGCGACATATTTGCCGCCGGGCTTGAGGTCAGCGATGTAGGGCGTTTTCTTGAAGATCTCTGCCACGTCAAAGAGATCGAACTCGATACCGCATTCATGCGCGATCGCCGGCAGATGCAACGCCGCATTGGTCGATCCGCCCGAAGCCGCCACAACCGCAGCGGCATTCTCGAGCGCCTTGCGGGTCACGATGTCGCGCGGACGGATCTGCTTGGCGAGCAACTCCATCACCTTTTCCCCGGCCGCATACGCAAACCTGTCGCGGATCTCGTACGGGGCCGGCGCACCGCAGGAATAGGGCAGCGCTAGACCGATTGCCTCTGCCACCGTCGCCATGGTGTTGGCTGTAAACTGGGCGCCGCAGGACCCCGCCGACGGACAGGCAACCTGTTCGATCTCCAACAGATCCTCGTCGGACATTCCCCCAACAGAATGCTGCCCGACCGCCTCGAACACATCCTGAATGGTAATCTGTCGGCCGCGGAAGCTGCCCGGGAGAATGGAACCACCATAAATGAAAACGGACGGCACGTTCAAACGCACCATCGACATCATCATGCCCGGCAAAGACTTGTCGCACCCCGCTAGCCCCACGATCGCATCGTAGCAATGTCCGCGCATGGTCAGTTCGACTGAATCCGCGATCAGGTCACGGCTGGCAAGCGACGCCTTCATGCCCTGATGACCCATGGCAATACCGTCGGTCACAGTGATGGTGCAAAACTCGCGCGGCGTGCCGTGGGCCGAAGCCACACCTTTCTTGACCACCTGCGCCTGGCGCATCAGCGAAATATTGCAGGGGGCAGCCTCATTCCAGCAAGACGCGACCCCGACAAGCGGTTGGGCGATTTCCTCAGCCGAAAGCCCCATAGCGTACAGAAACGACCTGTGCGGCGCACGCGCCGGACCGACCGTTGTGTAGCGGCTTGGAAGCTTGGACTTGTCGAATGGTTTGGCGCTCATGGAGTCCTCTGACGCGTCTCGGCCGTCGACCGAAACGCGGGGGTGTTCAAGTACCCTGCCCTGCGCCTCGTTTGTGGCGGGAAATGGGCACATTACGTCCCTGACTTTTCATAGCAGATGCTTTCGCAAAAATGTGTTGCGGATTCGTCACAATCCGTGATCACCCGCATTTATGGCTTTGGATATGCAGACTTTTCCCGAAGAAGCCCATGTCTCGATCCGTGCATCTTTCGCCAACAAAGAAAAACCCCGCCACAAGAGCGGGGTTTTCGTTGCGTCCGGATCTTGTTTGCGATCAGAATTTGATCTTTGCGGAGAGCGAGCCCGCTGCCACAAGATCATTGCCGAAGCTATAGGTGATGTTGTTTGCTGGATCGCCACTTGCGGATGGTGTCGATGTTCCGGACGTCAGAACACCCAATGCACCTCCGAGCCGAAGCTCAACTCTCTCAGACGGATTGAACGCTACACCACCAGAAAAGGTCCAAGTGTCGGTCTGCGTTCCGGATGTTGTCGACGTCCCGCGATCCCAGGTAACGGCACCAAGGACCGACACCTTTTCGTTGATCCGCCGGGCCATACCACCAGTTACAGTCCAGCCATCGCGATAGAGCGGGTCGAATGACAGATTTGTTGCCAGGCCAGTCGCAGGACTAACTCCGCCGACGATCGGAATGATACCGAGCTTGCCCCACTCCTGCCATTTGACACCGAAAAACGCGAGCGTGTTTTCAGCAACGCCCGACTGGATTTTGAATTCCAGAGACTGGGGGATTTCCGTGGTTGCGGAGATCGGAACAATCTGGCTTCCCGGGATCACCGCACCGAAACCTGTGTTGTTCTGGGTACCGGTCAGGTCATAATCATACTTGGAGGAGTAGACCAAAGAGGCACGGAACGCGATTTCGGGAATCTCGTATGCGGCACCGATCCGCCAGGCCCAAGCTTCGCCGCCAATATTGAACCGGCCCACACCACTGGTGTTCGTCACGCCACCAACATTGTTTATGCCAAGATTTGCAAAATCCAGGAAGGACTGACGGGAGAGAAATCCGTCCAGTTCCTGATAGGAGACGCCACCTATGATCCTTATCTGGCCTTTGCCAAGCGAAGTCTCTCCGGCCGCAAATTTGTAAGAACAGGTCAGGCCGTAATCATTGGTGTCGATGCTGAAAGCAACAGCGGTCGGTGAATAGGCATTGTTCAGACCATAGCCTGCATCGGCACCGATAGGCTGCCCGTAGCTGGCCAGACAGTCCAGATTGTCGACTAGCTGCAATTTCGCACCAAGCCGGGGAACGGCAAAATCCGAATCGACGTCCAATGACGCCGCCGTAGCCGGCGCGGCAGTTGGCACGAAAACGGCTGCCGAGTTGGTTCCGCGAGCAACGTTGGTGATTTCGCGTTGAGGCGTGACCAGTGTCACTGCCGCTTCGGTTGCAAAGCGGGATTCATCAAAAAGCAAATCAATGTTCACGCCGCCACGGTCGAAACCGCCCGCTTGCGCCGCTGACACCACCGAGACACCCGCAGCCAACACAGCAGCTGTCATCTTCAAAGAACCGCGAATCATAAATCCCCTCCAGGACGTAAAAGCTTACGAATGACAGAACTAGGTAAGGAATTTTGCGAAGTTGTAAACTGTCAAGCGCAACAGCCTACTGGAAACAATTCGCGCGCCCTCACAAAAACACTCAGAATCTATCGTGGAAGTTTGATCATAGCCCCAAAAAGAGCGCGCGCCTTCCCCATTGACCGCCATTTAGGGCTCATATTCGACGCTGACCACAATTTTGTTGCATTTACGTCACAATTGCCGAAATGTTCATCAAGTTGCCCAAATGACGAGTACATAAAGCCGAAGCCGAGGCCCGATCTGATTGCATTCATCCACCGGCGCTGGATAGACGCAGTCCCCAACCTGCTGGCGCGGCACAGCAGGTGCGCACAGCAACACAATCACAGACGACCAGGTCAAGCACATCGGCAGACGACAGGTGGCTATCGCCCTTGCCGTCTGCTCAATAACGGCCTCTGCTTCAGGAGGCCTGTTCCAGCCGTTCGATCGCCTGGATCAACTTGTCTTTCTGCCCTTGCAGATCGACGAGTTTTTCGCGCTCGGCCTCGACGATTTCCGGCTTGGCATTGGCTACGAATTTCTCGTTTCCAAGCTTGCTCTCGATCTTGCCGATGTCGCCAGAAACCTTGTCAGCAGCTTTTTGCAGCCGCGCTTTCTCGGCACCAAGATCGATCAGATCGCCGAGTGGAAGACAGGCCGTCGCCTCGCCGACGACAATCTGTGCTGATCCGCGCGGCGCTTCAGATTCAAGCCGAATGTCCGTCACGCGAGCAAGTTGCTTGATTGCAGGATCGTGCCGAACCAGGCGTTCCGCGGTCTGGGCGTTGTTGCCAACCACCACCAGCGGCGCCTTCGAAGACGGCGGAACATTCATTTCCGCGCGCACAGAACGAAGACCCGACACCAGATCGACAAGCCAATTGATCTCTTCAGCCGCCGCCTCATCGGCAAATGACGGCTCCGGCCACTCCGCATGACAGGCGAGCCCGGCATTCTTTCCGGCCAAATGCGCCCACAATTCTTCAGTCATGAATGGCATGAAGGGATGCAGAAGCTTGACAGACTGCGCAAGCACATGAGCCGCACAAGCCCGCGCCTCGGCCTTTGCCGCCTCATCCGCGCCATTGAACACCGGCTTGAGCAATTCGAGATACCAGTCGCACAACTGGTTCCAGACGAACCGGTACAGTGCCGCAGAGGCTTCATTGAACTTGTAGCCCTCGATCGCCTCGCGAACCTCGGCCGCAGTCCGGGTGAGTTCGGTCAGGATCCAGCGGTTGATCGTCAGCTTTGCGGATGCCGGATTGAAAGCCGGATCAAGCACCGCCCCGTTCATGTCGGCAAAACGGGTGGCATTCCAAAGCTTGGTGCCGAAGTTACGGTAACCCGCGATGCGGGAAGGATCGAGCTTCACGTCCCTGCCCTGCGCCGCCATGATCGCCAGCGTGAACCGCAGCGCATCGGCACCGTACTCGTCGATCAATTCCAGCGGATCGATGACATTGCCCTTTGACTTCGACATTTTGGCGCCGTTCTTGTCGCGCACCAAAGCGTGCACATAGACGGTGTGAAACGGCTCCTCGTCCATGAAATGCAAGCCCATCATCATCATCCGGGCAACCCAGAAGAAAATAATGTCAAAGCCGGTGACCAGAACGTCGGTCTGGTAATAGCGCTTCAGCTCAGGCGTCTTGTCAGGCCAACCAAGGGTCGAGAACGGCCACAGGGCAGAAGAGAACCAGGTATCGAGCACGTCTTCGTCCCGTGTGAGGATCTCGCCGGGCTTGAAATTTTCGAGCTTGTCTTCGACCCAGGCCTTCCATGGCCCTTCATGGGCGATATAGTGCTGAATCGCAGCTTCGAGCGCGGTTTCCTCGTCTTTCTCGACAAAGACCTGACCGTCCGGACCGTACCAGGCCGGGATTTGGTGACCCCACCACAACTGCCGCGAGATGCACCATGGCTGGATGTTCTCCATCCACTCGAAATAGGTCTTCTCCCAGTTCTTCGGCACGAAATTGGTGCGGCCTTCACGCACGCTGGCAATCGCCGGCTTGGCCATCTCGGCGGCGTTGACATACCACTGATCGGTGAGGAACGGCTCGATCGGCACGCCGCCGCGGTCGCCATGCGGCACCATGTGGGTGTGCGGCTCGATATGATCGAGCAAGCCCACTTCGTCCATCTTGGCAACGATTTCGTCACGCGCTGCAAACCGGTCCATGCCGTCAAGTTCTTCAATGACCTCGATCAGCTTGCCTTCAACGCTTAGGCCTTCGAGGAAATCATCATTGTCCCTGAGCGCGATCCGGGCATCGGTGGTCAGAATAGTGATCGCCTTGAGATCATGGCGTTTGCCGACCTCGAAATCGTTGAAATCATGTGCGGGCGTCATTTTGACGGCACCCGTCCCCGCTTCGATATCTGGATACTCGTCCGCGACGATGGGAATACGCCGGCCGACAAGCGGCAGAACCGCATGCTTGCCGATCAGGGACTGATAGCGCGGATCCTCAGGATTGACCGCAATACCGGTGTCTCCGAGCATGGTTTCAGGCCGCGTTGTCGCGACAATCAGGTAACCGCGTGTTTCATGGCCGGCGGGTTCACCAGCCGAGGGCTTCCAGGCGCACTTGTTGCCGTCTTCATCCAGCGCATAGGGATGCTCGTAAGTGACCCCGTCAGCCAGCGGATAGCGGAAATGCCAAAGATTGCCCTTGACCTCGACCTGCTCGACTTCAAGATCCGAAATCGCCGTCAGCAGCTTCGGATCCCAATTGACCAGCCGCTTGTCCTTGTAGATCAGGCCCTGCTTGTACAGCGTCACGAAGACCTCGAGAACCGCCTTGGAAAGCCCCTCATCCATGGTGAAGCGTTCGCGCGACCAGTCGCACGATGCGCCAAGCCGCTTGAGCTGGTTGAAGATCATGCCGCCAGACTGATCCTTCCATTCCCAGATCTTTTCGACGAAGGCGTCACGACCGATGTCCCGGCGGTGAATTTGTTTCTCAGCCAGCTGGCGCTCGACAACCATCTGCGTTGCAATTCCGGCATGGTCCATCCCGGGCTGCCAAAGCACATCCCGGCCACGCATGCGCTGGTAGCGCACCATTATGTCCTGGAGCGTGTTGTTGAGCGCGTGCCCCATATGCAGCGAACCAGTCACATTGGGTGGCGGAATTACGATCGCATAGGAATCCGCGCCCGCTTTTGCACCGGCACCGGCTGCAAAGGCATCTGCCTCCGCCCAACGGGCCGCAATTTTTGGCTCAACAGCAGAGGAATCATAGGTTTTTTCAAGCATAATTGGAAAACCGTTTGCAGGATCGGGATTTTGGGGCTCGCCCCGGTGCCTCGGATAAACCGGAACGATCATGCGAAGTCAACAACAAGCCCTGCGTCGACATCGAACCGCTGTCGACGTTTGTGCTCACACATCGGCAGCGCTTGGATAGAGGATAACACCGCAACTGCGCCAAAACGCAGCGACGGTTCCGCGCAGGTCGGAATATCTCGGAAGAGATCACGGCAGCCAGGAACAAGGAAAAAGCTCTTTGAGCCTTACGCGCCGTGCGCTAGCCGCGGTTGCCGCGAGAGACGCGCTCGATTTCCTCACGCACCAGCCGCTCCACAAGCGTCGGCAAATTGTCATCAAGCCATTGAGAAAGCATCGGCCTGAGCATTTCCTCGGCAATCTCGTCAAATGAGCGGGTCTGACCAGCAGCTATGGCAGTGCTCAATTCGCCAAAGGCCGCCGCCACTTTTTCGCCAGTGTGCAACGAGACGAGCTGTCCATCCTGGCCTGATAGGTCACCGCCATTAAGATCATCAGCGCGAGTTTTTTCGCCTGCTGCATGAGCTGTCGAAACTTCGGACACTTTTTGGTGCCCCGCCGCCGGGATTTCCCGGGGCGCCGCGTCAACGGGGTCATCAGACACCAGAGCCTGACGCAACTCTTCAGCAACAGCATCGTCGATCTTGGCAGCCAAATCATCGTTGACCGGCGTAGGAATTGTTACCCCGGAATTCGGAATATCATTGCGTTCCGGAACCCGCTCAACGACTTGGTTTGCCGCGACTGCATCCGGCGCGGTGCGAACCCGTGCGGCGACATCAGCGAGTGAAATACTCGGTCCACCGGACGCGGATTCATCAGCTGCGCGGTCTACAGCCGCCGGATCTGATTCATATGGCTGAGGTTCGTCTTCATCACCGGTGTAATCTTCAGTTACCGCCTGTTCTTCGGACACATCCTCCTGCGAATCATGCTGCATCACCTCGTGAGCATCCGCCTCTTCGTATCGGTGGTCCTGATCCGCGGCGACCGCATCGGCCGGCTCGTTGTTCTCAATGATCCGGCGAATCGACGCCAGGATTTCTTCCATCGATGGTTCGCGCTGCGCGCCGGCCTGTCCCATGATTACGCTCCGTTACTCTGGTCGCAGGCGGCTCAGCGCCCGCGAATCACCTCTCGACTGTAAGCCATCGCAACGCAATTGAGAATCAAAGCTCTCAGGTCATGTTCAGGTATGCACAGGATTTCCCGTCAGTCTCGTGACACCGCTCGCACGACACTGCGGACGAAGAACTTACCGGCCGTCGACGGTGCGAAGCCCGTACCAGCGGTCCTTCGTGGCCTCATAATGGACCTCGGGACGATAATTGGCTACCGCCAACCCCAAGCGGTCCACGGTCAGCTTGCCGGTCGAAGCCAGCACTGAAAAACTCGCCACGATCGCATTGCGCTCGGAATTGGCAATCGCCTCTTTGGCGTTGAGCACCGATTGCTGGGCGTTAAGCACATCGAGCGTGGTGCGTTGCCCGACGCGACGTTCTTCGACAACGCCATTGAGCGCCAGATTTGCCGCTGCGAGCTGTGCGCGGTTGGCTTGGATTGTCGCTTGCGCCGCCTCCATTTGTGTCCAGGAAGACACCACCGACTGCTCGATGGAGCGACGCGCGCTGTCGACCAGAATGCGCTGTTGACCAAGTTGCTCCTTGGCCTGACGGACCCGCGCGGAGGCGGCTCCGCCCTGGTAAATAGGAATTGTTACCCTCGCCTGAACCTGGGCAGTGCTGACCCCGCCATCGGCTTCGGAGACCGATCCAGATAGACGGACACCGGGAAGAAAGGAGCCTTCCTCCGATTTGACTGAAAAACCAGCCGCATCAACGCCATAAAGAGCAGCAAGCACCGTCGGGTGTTCCGTTGTTCCCTCCGAAACCGCCCGATCGATCGTTCCGGGGAGCAGTTTGCGCGGCAGAGCAACCGGCTTGAGGTTTATTGGTACGGAACCGACGATCTGCACATATACCGCGGCGCTGGATTTCGCCTGTGCAATGGCGGCTGCAAGGCTCGCACGGGCCCCTTCAAGTTCTGCTTCAGCCTGGCTCACATCGGTGCGGGTGCTCTCGCCCACATCGAAACGCGCTCTTGCGGCCGATAATTGCTCTTGAAGAAACGCAATGTTCTGTTTGCGAAACACCACGATCTGGTTGTCACGATTGACATTGGCATAGGCCTGAACCGCCGCCAGCAGCGTGTCGATCTCGGTACCGCGCAGGTTTTCGCGGCCGGCAAACACCTGTGCTTCCGCGGCCCGCACATTGTTGCGGGTCTGAAATCCGTCAAACAGGGTCTGGCTGATCGTGGCGCCAATGCTTGCCGAATTGGTGGTGACCCCATTGGTATCCGTAGATGTGGTCACGGCTTCCGCAGAGATTGTCGGCCTGTAACCCGATTTGGCGATCGCTACCCCTTCATCAGTCGCCCGAAGGCCGGCGCGCGCAGCATTGAGATCAGGATTATTTTCGTAAGCGCGCGCCATCGCCTGATAAATTGTTTCAGCTGAAGCTGTCTGAGGTGCGAAAGCAACAATTGAAAGCAAGGCGACACAGGCCAGTGAATTTCTAACAAGCGACACGAGCACATACTCCAGCAAGCGCGATTCGGGATAAGACCACAAGCCGCGCGGAACACGATCATGGTGTTGGATTACATATGAGGGTTTGCTGCGTTCTAAGCAATCGCGCAACCGCGCAAACAGGCCACTAAACCGCCCAAAGTTGCCATCGCGCAACAGCCCAAAATGTTGCAACGCGGCGATCAGCCGCGCTCACTCAAACTCTAGAAGACAAATTCTTCTGCCTTGCGAAAACCGGGCAAAGACTTGACGGACAGATTGAAAAACGGCCGACCCGACACCACACCGGCATCCTTCACGAAAAGATACGCCTGAGCCGCATTGCCTGAACCGATGGCAGCCACCAATCGTCCACCCTCGCGCAACTGCTCAAAAACGATCTCAGGAACCACCTCAACCGCGCCATTGAAGAAAATCAAATCATACGGGGCTTCATTGGCATAGCCCTTTTCGAGGTCGCCGGTGACGACCGCAACGTTGTCAAAACCCGCCTCGCTGAGGCGTTGGCTGGCGGCCTCTGCGAGCACGCCATCGCTTTCAACGGCCACCACGGACCCGGCAATCAGAGAGAGCAACGCCGTCGCATAGCCTTCAGCGCTGCCAATCTCGAGAACGACATGGTCCGGCTTGATCTCGGCCAGTTGCAGCAACTTTGCCAGCGGCGACGGCTCCATGATGAAACGCGGCGTGCCGCCTTCATTCCCGCCGGAGATCTGCAGATCCGAGTCAATATATGCCAGTGGCTTGAGCGAACTGGGAACAAAATCCTCGCGTGCCACTGTGAGAAACGCCTTCAGGACCGAATGCGAGGTCACGTCAGTCGTGCGAATCTGGTTATCCACCATCTTCTGGCGAGCGTCTTGATAGTCAGTGCCCATCCGGCCTCTCCGATACTTTGTATTGCGCTTCATTAAAGCGCCGAACCTCGAGTTTCAAGCTGAACAAGGCGCCGCGTCGTTCAATTCACCATTTTCGCGGTTTGTCCCCACAGCAATGTCATGAACTTGCCAACCATACCCCTTGCGCGCTTGGAAATATCCGTCTATTTGCCAGCCGTCCGGTCACAGGCCGGACTGAGGCCTCGTGGCGGAGTGGTTACGCAGAGGACTGCAAATCCTTGCACCCCGGTTCGATTCCGGGCGAGGCCTCCAGATTACCCTTCCACCATTGCTGACAATAACCATGCAGCACAGGCTGTGTCGGCTCCATTTCCGGCCACCGCATGTATTTTGACACAAATCGGTTGGCTGTGGAAAGATCAACCGCTGTCCCCGTTTTGCTTTCCAGGCGCACGTTTGGCCCGTCGGCGTTCAAACCGCACGACCAGAGACCGGCGCCAGCGCCTGACCAGTGGAAGGTCTTGCGAAAGCACCAGCAGTCCCAACGGACTCATCCAGAAGCCGAGCACCGGCAGGAACCCGAGAATTCCGCCAAAAACCAGCGTCACTCCCAAGACTATGCGTGCAGGTGCCCGGCGCGGCAAATGAAACGTCCTCGCACCGAACCGAATCTCTCCGCGGGCGGCGTTGAACTGAAAACCCCGATTTTTGGTTGTCACAGCGTGGATCCACTCTAAAATCCGGCCAATTGCCGGACCAAAGAGATGGGTCGCACGGGCCGGTTTCGCAAGATCGTCACATTTTCTGCAAAAACAGCTTGGCAAATCGGAGAGGCATTTGTTATAGGCCGCACACGCTGCTTCAGGCGGCGGTCCCCGGTAGCTCAGTGGTAGAGCAATCGACTGTTAATCGATCGGTCGCTGGTTCGAATCCGGCCCGGGGAGCCAGATTTCGAAAAGGCCGCAAACCTCATTGGTTTGCGGCCTTTTTTGTGCGCTTTGCAGGAAATCTGCCAATGCTTTCAAAAAACAGCGTTTTTGCCGAAAACTTATGATCCGTCAGATCCCGTCCGTCGTAAGAAACAATAACAAGAATCGGTGGCGTTCGCCCCACGGAAACAAAGCAGCAGAATGACGTCGGACAATCCCCTCATCGACCGCCCAGCCATTGTCTGGTTCCGCAACGACCTTCGGGTTACAGACAATGCTGCGTTGCTGGCGGCGAGCGAGCACAAGCATGTGCTGCCTGTTTTCGTTCTCGAAAGCGGGGTCAATGCCAGAGCCATCGGCGGAGCGCGCAAATGGTGGCTGCATCATTCACTTGAGCGGCTGAGCGAGAAACTGGCAGATCTCGGCGCACCTCTGCTGCTGATGAGCGGCGACCCGTCCAAGCTGATTGTCGACCTTGTCGAAACGGCGGGAGCATCTGCAGTCTATTGGAACCGGCGTTATGATCCCGCTGTCCAGGCCCACGACGCGGGGCTCAAGCACTCTCTTCGATCCCACAACACTGTCGTCGAGAGCTTTGCCGGACAGTTGTTGCATGAACCCACGCGCGTTCGCACGGGAAGCGACACGTTTTACAAGGTTTACAGTCCATTCTGGCGTGCCATCGAAGGTGATATCGAGGACCGGGCCCCTGCCTCTGCGCCCGACCATCTCACACCGCTTCCAAATGCACCGCGATCCGAAAAGCTATCCGACTGGGGGCTTCTCCCCACCAAACCGGATTGGGCGGGCGGCCTTCGCGAAACCTGGAAACCCGGCGAAGACGGCGCACATGAACGGCTTGATGCCTTCGTCTCTGAAAAGGTGTGCGGTTATGCCAGCATGCGCGACGTACCGGGGGTGGAATCAACCTCGCGGCTGTCACCCTATCTGGCCAATGGTGAGATCACCCCGGCGCAAATCATTCACGCCCTCAACGCCAGTGATGTCGATGCTTCGCCGAAGGACCGGACGGTTTTTCGCAAGGAAGTGGGATGGCGCGAATTCTCCTATCACCTGCTCGTCAATCAACCGGAGCTGCCCCATCAGAATCACAATTCCAAATTCGATGACTTTCCCTGGAAGGATGACGCGGCTGCTCTGACCGCCTGGAAACAGGGAATGACCGGATATCCGATCGTCGATGCCGGCATGCGCGAACTGTGGCGGACCGGATGGATGCACAATCGCGTGCGCATGGTCGCCGCCTCTTTCCTGACCAAACATCTCATGATTGACTGGCGCGAAGGCGAAAGCTGGTTTTGGGACACGCTGGTCGACGCCGACCCCGCATCCAATGCCGCCAGCTGGCAATGGGTGGCAGGCTCCGGCGCGGACGCAGCCCCCTATTTTCGCGTTTTCAATCCCATAATCCAGGGCGAGAAATTCGACCCCGACGGCGATTATGTGCGCCTTTACGTGCCCGAGTTAGCAAATATGCCTTCAAAATTCATCCACAAGCCCTGGACTGCCCCGGGCGATGTTCTCGCCAAAGCCGGTGTCCATCTTGGCGAAACCTATCCGATGCCTATTGTAGATCACCAGCAAGCGCGCAATCGTGCGCTGGCCGCATATGACAAGATCAAGGATGCCGCATGAACCTCCATCTACCGCCCCAGACCGTGGCAAACGAACCCGGGCGTCTCAAAGTTGCTGTTGTTGGTTCGGGGATTTCCGGCGCGTCCGCCGCCTGGGCTATCCGGGACATCCATGATGTGACACTGTATGAGGCAGAGAAAAGACCTGGCGGGCATACGGCGACCGTGGACATTGACTACGATGGCACGCCACTTTCCGTTGACACCGGCTTCATCGTCTACAACGAACTCAACTACCCGAACCTGACCGCGCTGTTCGCGCATCTCGACGTCAAGACCCATGACAGCGACATGAGCTTTGCGCTCTCCCTGGATCGCGGCAAGCTCGAATGGGGCGGCGACAATCTCAAGACGTTGTTTGCGCAGAAACGGAACCTCTTGCGGCCGTCGTTTTTGTTGATGTTGCGGGAAGTGCTGCGCTTCAACAGAATCTGCCTTCAGGATCGCGCTGCGGGCCATCTCGCCGCCCGCTCGATCGGCGATTATCTCAACTGGCGCGGTTTCTCGCCCGGCTTCATGAACAACTATCTGGTGCCAATGGCCGCAGCAATCTGGTCGACACCGGCCAAACGGATGATGGAGTTTCCGGCCACCTATTTCGTCAACTTCTTCGAAAACCACCGGCTGATCCACTCGGAGCGTCCGACTTGGCGCACGGTGACCGGCGGAAGCCGGAACTACCTCACCAGGCTTCTTGAACCGTTGGGAGAGCGTGTCCGCCTCAATGCTGGTGTTGTCTCGGTAAGACGCGGCGCCAAGGGTGTCGACATCCTGGATTCGACCGGTCACATCGAAAGCTATGACAGGGTGATCCTCGCCTGCCACACCGATCAGGCACTGAGGATTCTCGACCGCCCGACCGACGCCGAACGCGAAATCCTGTCTGCCATTCCCTACAGCCCCAACCGCGTGATCCTGCATCGCGATGACCGGCTGATGCCCACCCGGAAGAAAATCTGGGCCTCCTGGAACTATCTGCGCTCCTCCGATCAGCGCAGCGATTCAAGTGTCGCCGTCTCCTACTGGATGAACCGTTTGCAGGGTATCGACCCCGCCAAGCCGCTGTTTGTCACACTCAATCCCGACCGCGAACCGCAGCCGGAGCTGGTGTTCGGCGAGTTCAGCTACGACCATCCCCAGTTTGGCAACGATGCCATGGAGGTTCAGGCGCAGCTCAAGTCGATACAGGGCGACAATCACACCTATTTTGCGGGCGCATGGACCGGATACGGCTTCCATGAAGACGGGCTGAGTTCCGGCATTGCAGCGGCACAGGCACTCGGGGCCATTCTCCCCTGGCATAAACAGGCCGCGCTTCCCGAATTGGCGGATGCCTGACAATGAATGCCCACACAACCACTCGGTTTGACCACGCAGTCGCCGCATCCCGGCCTCCCGTCGCGCTGTATGTCGGCGATGTGATGCATCAGAGGATGAAGCCGGTGGGCCATCGCTTCCGCTACAAGGTCTATTCACTGCTCATCGACCTCGACCGGCTGGAGGAAGCGGGCCGGCTTTCGCCATTGTTTTCGGTCAACTGCGCCAATCTGGTGTCTTTTCATGAAGCAGATCACCTGCGCGGTGCAGATCAGCCATCCTTGCGCGCCCATATCGACACGCTTCTCGCCGAGGCCGGTTTGAGCGAGCCCGCACACCGCGTCGAGCTAGCCTGCTACCCCCGAATCTTCGGCCAGGTTTTCAACCCGTTGTCGGTCTACTATGCCTATGACAGCAGCGACCAGCCTGTCGCCCTGATCTACGAAGTGCGCAACACCTTTGGCGAAAGCCACACCTATGTCTGCAGGATCGAGGATGGCGACATGACACCGGCCGGTATCCGTCAGACCCGGGCCAAGAATTTCTATGTCTCGCCCTTCATAGAGCTCGAAATGCGTTACCATTTCCGCATGAACCTGCCTGGCGAACGGATCAAATGGCGGATTTTGGAGACAGACGGAACCGGGCCACTGCTTTCTGCAACCTACAACGGAGCTCGCAAACCGCTTTCGACGGTCTCGATTCTTGCTTGCCTCTTGCAGTTACCACTTCTGACGTGGAAGATTGTCGGGGGAATTCACTATGAGGCACTAAAATTGTGGCTCAAGGGAATGCGATATGTGCCGCGCCCGTCCCCTCCCGCCAAAGCGAGCTTTCGCGACCAGGTGAAGCTTGAGCATTAGGCGGTGAAACCGGTACGGCAGAACGAGCAACAGTTATGAGGAGGCTCGCAGCATGAAATCCGAAGCCACCTGGAACAACAACGAACAGGCCGAACGGCTTTCCGCAGAAAACCTGTCGGCCTATCTGCGCGGATTGCCGGCCAAGGCAAAAATGGCTCTTCGCGGCCTGATTCACATGCGCTACGGTCGTTTGTCCATCCGGATGCCGGACGGCCGCGCGGTCCTTATTGAAGGCCGCTCCGAAGGGCCCGAAGCCGTACTGATCCTGCACAACTGGAATCTGGCGCACCAATCCTTGAGCAACGGCACCATCGGGGTTGCGGAATCCTACATGGCCGGTGACTGGGAAAGCCCTGACGTCACCGCGTTTCTCGAACTGTTTCTGGTCAATGTCGAAGTTGGCAACAGCCTGGCGGGCGGTGCACGCGGTCTGCTGCGACTGGTCGAACAGGTCCGCCACTGGCTGCGCTCAAATAGCCGCACCCAGGCGAAGAAGAACATCTCGGCCCACTATGATCTCGGCAACGCGTTTTATTCAAAGTGGCTCGACGAGACGATGACCTATTCCTCCGCACTCTATGAGGATGGCGCCAACGACCTTCCCGGCGCGCAGACCGCGAAATACCGCGCGCTGGCTGACGCTATCGGCATCAAGCCCGGCGACCATGTGCTGGAAATCGGCTGCGGCTGGGGCGGTTTTGCCGAGTTCGCGGCCAGCCAGATCGGATGCCGGGTTACCGGGCTGACGATTTCCAACGAACAGCTCGCCTTTGCCCGAAACCGCATCGAGAACGCCAAGCTCAGCGACAAGGTCGACCTTAGGTTCCAGGATTACCGTGACGAGACCGGACAGTATGATGCGATCGTCTCTATCGAGATGTTCGAAGCTGTCGGCGAAAAATACTGGCCGACCTATTTCTCCAAACTGCGCCAGTGCCTCAAGCCTGGCGGACGCGCCGGACTTCAGATCATCACCATCAAACCTGAAGCCTATGAGGACTACCGCTCCAACCCGGATTTCATTCAGCGCTATGTCTTTCCCGGTGGCATGCTGCCTACGGAAAACCATCTCAAGTCACTGGGCGAGGCAGCCGGTCTTGACCTGGTGGGTCACCGCGCCTTCGGACCGGATTACGGTCGCACCCTGGCGGAGTGGCGCGAGCGTTTCTGGGCGGCCTGGGACGAGATCCAGCCCATGGGCTTTGATCTTCGGTTCAAGCGGCTTTGGGAGTTCTACATGTATTACTGCGAGGCGGGCTTCCGTTCCGGCCACATCAATGTGCGCCAGGTGGTCTACAGCTGAACCCGCCGCAACCCGTCTTTGAGACGCAAATGTTACCGCCCCAGCCTGTCGGAAGCACCGGCGGGCTGTGAACCGGATGGAGCCTGTTGGCGTAAACCGGCAGAACAGGATTTGCCCGGAACTTGCGGGTGCCCAAAAGCTCCGGATGGTGATGTGTCTCAGATCCCCGACCTTGCAGGAACTCAACGCGATGCGACCGCCAATCTCCGGCCGTTGGCACTCCCACGCGTTATCGCCTATGCGCTTCCCGCCATTCCGCTGGCCGCGCTGACGCTGCCGCTCTACATCCTGGTTCCGACGTTTTACACCGAGACCCTGGGGCTGTCGCTTGCCTCCGTCGGCTTCGCGCTGCTCGTCGTCAGGATCTTCGATGCAATCAACGATCCGCTGATCGGCTGGGCCGCAGACCATTTCCGCCCGCGCTTCGGCCGCCGCAGGGCCCTGTTCGCCATCAGCCTGCCGCTGACCGCGATTTCCGCCTTCATGCTGTTCTGGCCGCCCGAAGGTGTCAGCACCGCCTGGCTGATGGGCTGGGGCCTGATGCTGTCACTGGGCTACACCGCTGCACTGATCCCGTTTTCCGCCTGGGGTGCGGAACTCGCCACCGATTACAACGGTCGCTCACGCATTGCTGGCTGGCGCGAAGCACTGACGCTGACCGGCACCCTGATCGCCATAGCACTTCCCTTCGCGATCGGTTTTGAACAGGCTGACGGCATGCACGGTCTTGCAGCGCTTGGCGTCGCGGTGCTGATCGGGTTGCCATTGCTCGGCGGCATCGCCGTTTTTGCCACACCAGAGCCGCGGGAATATTCGCGCACCCGCGTCGATCTTCGTGCTGGCATTGGGCATCTTGCGCGCAACAGACCGTTCGTCAGACTGATTGCAGCCTTTTTTCTCAATGGACTCGCCAACGGAATTCCGGCCACGCTGTTTCTCTATTTCGTTTCCGACCGGTTGGGCTTGCCCGATGCGCGCGGCCCGCTTCTGTTTTTCTATTTCCTCTGCGCCATCGCAGGCGTGCCGCTGGCCACCTGGGCAGCCCGCCGGTTCGGCAAGCATCGCGCCTGGTGTTATGCCATGCTGGTGGCCTGCGCCGCATTCGCGCCCGCCCCGCTGCTTCCCGAAGGTAGTCTTGTTGCCTTTGCAATTATCTGCGCAATCACCGGTGTGTTGCTGGGCTTTGACCTGGCGCTTCCGCCGGCCATCCAGGCCGATGTCATTGATGTGGATACAGCCGCTTCCGGAGAGCAACGCTCCGGCGTCTATTTTGCGGCATGGAGTCTCGCGACCAAACTCTCGCTGGCAGGCGGTGTGGGGATTGTGTTTCCACTTCTGGCCGGTTTCGGGTTCGACCCGTCAACCGAAGCAGGCAAGATACAGGGATTGACCGCACTGGCCGTCGCCTATGCCTGGGCACCGATCGGAGCCAAGCTCGCAAGCATCGCCATTATGTGGAACTTCCCGCTTGATGAGGCAGCACAGACTTCGCTGCGCAGCGACATCGAAAACACAAAACCAGCACTGTAGCCGTTCAGACCTGCCCTATTGCTCACCGGTCTCAAGCGGACGCTTTTTCCAGCCCGTCGCCGCGTTCATCACCGCGAAATAGGCGCTGTAGGGCAGGAACTGCAGCAACTTGAGCACATAGGTAAAGCGGCGCGGAAATGTGATTTCGAATGCCGTTGACTTGAGCCCCGCGGCAATGCGCGCGGCTGCATCATCGGGCTGCATCAGAGCCGGCATGGAAAACGCGTTGTTGGCAGTCGCCGGCGTGTCGACAAACCCGGGATTGATGACCTGAATGCGAACTCCGAACTTGTCGAGATCGAATTTCAGGCTCTCAGCCATGTTGATCAGCGCTGCCTTGGTGGCGCCATAGGCCGCACTCGTTGGCATACCGCCATAACCGGTGACAGAGGATACGATTGCCAGCTGACCGCGCCCATTCACCTTCATCCGTTCAAGCGCCGGAACCAGACCATTGATTACGCCGGAAAGATTGACCGCAAAGCTTTTGTCGAAATCCTCGACCTTGAGCGTCTCGCCATAGACGGGAAGATAGACCCCGGCGTTAAACACCGCGAGTGCAAGACCGGCACCTTCGGCATCAATGCGCCGCACGATTTCAGCCATCGCCCCGGCATCGGTCACATCGCCGGGCGCCGCGATGATCTCTCCCTTCAAGGCCTTGGCCTCTGCCGCCAGCGCTTCCAGATCATCCGCACTGCGCGCAGTGGCGAAAACGGCAAATCCCTCGCGTGCGAGATTGAGCGCCAGCGCACGGCCGATGCCGCTTGAGGCTCCGGTCACCCATGCTGCCCCATCAGCGGGCTTGGCGGTATAGCTGGTCATCTCTGTCTCCAATGAAAAAGGCCGTCCAAACCTTGGTACGGTCTGAACGGCCTTCTGGTTCCAAATCTTTAGCGTCGGCAATTATCCGATGATATCACCGATCATCTGGCGGAACGAACCGGTCAGCTTCAACGGCGCATCCATCACCGCAAGCCCGATGCAGGGACGATCCATCCCGGCGCATGGCCGGTGATCAACCGAATCATCGGCCACCGAAATATCGCCGCGAGCATAATAGCCGCGTGCATCGGTGAAATCGCCGTCGAGCACCAATGACAACTCGCTGCCTTCATGGGTATGCGCGGGAACCGTACGGCCAGGCTTGATCCAGAACAGATTGACATGGCATCCGTCGATATCACCGAGATCATATTCCTTGAAGCCCGGCATCCGGGTTCGCCAGGGAACATCATCCGCATCGAAACCGACGAAATCATAAAGCGGTTTTGGAAAAACCGTCGCCGACGCTGATGCTTTGACACTGATCGAGGCAGGCGCCGCAGAAGCCAATACGGCCGCCAGCATGCCTTCGGGGTCAGAAAGCGCCACCGGATCGATCTCGTTCAGCGCCTGCCCCGCCATCGCTTCAAGATTCCGCACCTTGATGCGATTTTCCGGCTTCAGTTCGAGATGTGCTTCCACAAGCACCCGGGCCGGCGTCGGAAGCGTTCCGGCAACATAGCGAGCCAGCAACGAGTCGATTGTATCAATATGTTCCCGCACCATGCGTATCAGGCTTCCATCTTTTATTGCACGCAAAACCACCCCAAAACGCGAGTCGGTCCGTTGCTGTCCAGTTCAATTGTCACTTCGTACGCATGACATTACAATACGGATCACCGGCAAATGCGGTTTCACATTTTTACCAGCTTGAGGCAAACATTCCTTTAAAGACAGCTCGAGAAGAGATGGATTTCTTGCTTCCGACACTTGAGTGGCGGCAAATGGCTGCCTACTCTCGCCGCGCCTGTGAGACCACAGCAAATGACAGGAAATCCAATGCAATCGCCCTTGCCTATCCAACAGTCCGTTCTCGACGCCATCGGCAACACGCCGCTCATAAAGCTCAAGGCTGCGTCCGAAGCAACCGGCTGCACCATTCTCGGCAAAGCCGAATTTCTAAACCCCGGTCAGTCTGTCAAGGACCGCGCCGCGTTGGAAATCATCCGTGACGCCGAAGCAAAGGGGTTGCTCAAGCCGGGCGGCACGATCGTCGAGGGAACAGCCGGCAACACAGGTATCGGCCTCTCCATGGTCGCACGCGCGCTCGGCTACAACACGGTCATCGTGATTCCCGAGACCCAGAGCCAGGAAAAGAAAGACGCGCTGCGCCTGCTCGGTGCGGAACTGGTCGAGGTGCCGGCTGCCCCCTATCGCAATCCCAACAACTATGTGCGCCTTTCTGGCCGTCTTGCCGAGCAGATCGCCAAATCCAATCCCAACGGCGCGATCTGGGCCAACCAGTTCGACAATGTCGCAAACCGCCAAGCCCATGTGAAAACCACCGCTCCGGAAATCTGGCGCGACACGGGCGGCAAGGTTGATGGCTTCATCTGCGCGGTCGGCTCGGGTGGAACCCTTGCAGGCGTTGCGGAAGGGCTGCGCAGCCAGTCATCCACCATCAAGATCGGCCTCGCCGACCCCGATGGCGCAGCGCTTCACAGCTTCTACACGACAGGTGAAATGAAATCCTCGGGCGGCTCGATCACCGAAGGCATCGGCCAGGGCCGAATCACGGCCAACCTCGAGGGGTTTGAGCCGGACATGTCTTTCAACATCCCCGACAGCGAGGCGATCCCGCTGGTCTTTGACCTGCTCGCTGAAGAAGGTCTTTGCATGGGCGGATCCTCCGGCATCAACATCGCAGGCGCGATCCGCATGGCGCGCGAAATGGGACCCGGCCACACCATCGTGACGATCCTGTGCGACTACGGCAATCGCTACCAGTCGAAGCTGTTCAATCCTGAGTTCCTGACCTCCAAGGGCCTTCCTGTTCCCGAATGGCTGACCCGAAAGAGCACGATCTCGATCCCCTACGAGCAAACTTCATGATTACCTGTTTTCTCAAATACGAGATCGTTTCGGACAAGATTCCTGAATTCGAGCATTATGGGCGTCTTTGGATAACGCTGGTCGAGCGGTTTGGCGGCAAGCATCACGGCTACCTGCTGCCATCAGAGGGGGCAAGCGACATAGCTTATGCCAGCTTCTCGTTTGACAGCATGAGCGCTTATGAAGCCTACCGAACAGCCTCGGCTGAGGATGAGGATTGCAAGGCGGCAATCGCCTTTGCGCAGCAGACTCAGTGTATCCGCCGCTATGAACGCAATTTCCTGCGTCCCGTGTTCGAAGGAAAATAGCCCACCATGACTGCCCTGTTTGTCGAAGATGCCTATCTTTCCACCGCAGAAGCCCGAGTGATCGCTGTGCGTGAGGATGGCGGCATCATGCTGGATCAGACCTGCTTCTACGCAACCTCCGGTGGCCAGCCGGGTGACACCGGCTTTCTCGAGCGTGCAAACGGCGAGAAGATCATCATCGCCGGAACCGTGACCGGCGAGAGCAAGTCCGAGATCATCCATATCCCCGCCCCCGGCCAGCCAGTGCCCGATGCTGGTGAAGAACTGGTGATGCACATCGACTGGGAGCGGCGGTACAACCTGATGCGGATGCACACCGCCTGCCATCTGCTCTCGGTGGTCTGCCCCTACCCGATCACGGGTGCGGCGGTCAGCGAAACCGACAGCCGCGTTGATTTTGACATGTCGGAGACCATCGACAAGGCAGAAGTCACGGCAAAGATGATGGAGCTCGTCAACGCCAACCATCCGATCTTCACCCAGTGGATCTCGGAGGACGATCTCGCCGCCAATCCGGATCTGGTCAAATCCAAGAATGTCCGCCCGCCAAGCGGGCAAGGCAAGATCCGTCTTGTCTGCATCGGGGAAGAGTCCGCAATCGACAGTCAGCCCTGCGGCGGCACCCATGTGTCGGAGACTGCCGAGGTGGGCGAAATTCACATTGGCAAGATCGAGAAAAAGGGTAGAGAGAACCGTCGGTTCCGGATTCGCTTCGGACCCGCACCAGACTGATTTTCCCTGTGTGGCCACACAGGCGAGCCTGATGGCACAATCCAAGCAGCCAAGCACCGCAGCAGGAGCCCAAGATGACCGACACCGACACAAGCCCCTTTGTCGTTTCCTTCGATTGGCTGTCTGAACGGTTGGGCGATCCAGCTGTGAAAATCGTCGATGCCTCCTGGTATCTGCCGGCTCAAAACCGGAACGGCGCCGAAGAATTTGCAGCCGCGCGCATTCCCGGCGCTGTATTTTTTGATCAGGACAAGATCGTCGACCCCGGATCAAGCCTGCCCCATACCCTACCCGCTCCGGAACTCTTGGCACGCGCCGCCGGAGAGCTCGGCCTGTCGGAGAGTGACACGATCGTGGTCTATGACGGCCCGGGCATGTTCACCGCCCCGCGGGTCTGGTGGGTGCTTCGCACTTTCGGGGCGTCCCACACCTATGTGCTCGACGGCGGGTTCGATGCATGGAAAGCTGACGGCAGGCCCGTAGAGACTACGGCGGCAACCCCGCCAGCGGCTGCCAGCTTCACGCCGAACTTCAACGATTCGGCCGTGGCCAGCTTCGCCGCGATGCAATCCACTGTCGAAGACAAGACCTCCCAGATCGCCGATGCGCGCGGACCGGGCCGGTTTTCTGGGGCAGAACCCGAACCACGGGCAGGCATGCGTTCCGGCCACATGCCAGGCGCATCAAATGTACCGTTCAACATCTTGAGCGACAACGGGAAACTCAAACCTGTCAGCAAGTTGCGTCGGGTTCTCAAAGCCTCCGGCCTTGATCTGGAAAAGCCCGTGGTCACCACTTGCGGCTCCGGCGTCACCGCCGCGGTGATCACCCTCGCACTGCATTCTGTCGGCCACCGCGACAACCGGCTTTATGATGGCTCCTGGTCGGAGTGGGGCGGCCGCGAAGACACACCCATTGCGACCGGAGGGGCCTGAAATGGGCAAGACAGCCAAACCCAAATCCCTCAAGGCGACGGTCACTCATCTCGAGATGCGGACACCGCCGCGCATCATTCCGCCCTTGCCGGTCAACCTGCATGCGTCCCTGATCAGGGCGATCAACATACCGCTTCATTTCTACCGTTATCTGCAATGGCAGGTCGGGCGTGAATGGCACTGGGGCAATCGCTTGCGGATGAAGGACGAAGAGCTGGCAGCGATCATCCACGCCAAGACCACGCGGATCTATGTCCTGAGCGTCGATGGTGCTCCAGCGGGGTTTTTCGAGCTCTCGGAAACCACCGATGCCAATGTCGAACTGGTCTATTTCGGACTGATGAACCATGCCCGCACGCGCGGCCTCGGCCAGTGGATGCTGGGCCAGGCATTGGCCACGGCCTGGTCCACCACGCCCGCCACGGTGACCGTTCAGACCAACACACTTGATCATCCCGCGGCCCTGCCACTCTACCAGCGCATGGGCTTCGAACCGGTCAGCCAGAACGGCGCCATTGTACGGCCGCTGTGCGATGACGAAATTCTTGCCATGGCGAAAGCCGACCCCCCGACTCTGGACGGCTGAAATCGGGTGGCGCAACATCAGCGTCCTCGCTTATCTCGAAGCTCATTCAAACAAGGAGCGCGAGATTTTCAATGCAGATCAGATTTGAACCCATGGACCTGGTCACCGCCACGCATTTGCGCAATGCCGGGCTTGATTCCAACGGCAATCCTCCTGAACAGCAAACATCAAATGGCATTGGAGTACCCTGTCGCGTCTGCATGAAAATGGTCGGTAAGGACGAACCCTTCCTGGTCGCCGGTTGGCGGCCATTCAGCGCAACCCATGCCTACGCGGAAACCGGGCCGGTGTTCTTGCACGCGAAAGAATGCACCGCGGACCCGGTTCCATCCGGCGCTCTGCCCGAATTTCTAGAAAGCCCGGATTACATCCTGCGCGGATATGATGCGGATGAGCGCATCGTTTATGGAACCGGCGGGGTCATCAAGCTCGAAGACATGCTGGCGCGGATGGAAGAGCTGCTGTCCCAGCCCAACATCGAAGCCGTCCACATCCGCTCGTCACGCAACAACTGCTATCACTGCAAAGCGACGAAAGTCGGCTGATCGGACAAAAATGCCCGCCGGCGTGAACTGACCGGCGGGATCCTGACTCAGCAGTCGATGGGTACTGCCTTATCAAGCAACCTTGAGAACCTTTTCAGGTTCCGCCAACTCGTAGCCCAGCGCATCGGCAACAGGACGGTTGGTGATGCGGCCCTGGTGGACATTCAGCCCTGCACGCAGATGCCGATCCTCGGCAATGGCCTTGAGACCCTTGTCGGCCAGCATCAGACCATAGTGCAGCGTGGCATTGTTGAGCGCGTGAGCCGATGTGATCGGCACGGCACCCGGCATATTCGCAACGCAATAGTGGATCACGCCGTCAACGTCATAGGTCGGCTCAGCATGGGTGGTGGCATGCGAGGTCTCGAAGCAGCCGCCCTGGTCAATCGCCACGTCGACGATCACCGAGCCCTGCTTCATGCCCGAAAGCATTTCGCGGGTGACGAGCTTGGGCGCCGCCGCACCGGGGATCAACACGGCGCCAACCACCATGTCGGCGGAGAACACTTCTTCCTCGAGCGCTTCGATGGTCGAGTAACGGGTGTGGACCCGGCCATTGAAGATGTCGTCGAGCTGGCGCAGCCGTGGCAGCGAGCGGTCGAGAATGGTCACATCGGCACCCAGGCCGATCGCCATTTTGGCCGAGTTGAGACCGACCACACCGCCGCCGATGACCACAATCTTGGCAGGCAGCACGCCGGGCACACCGCCCAGCAGAATACCGCGGCCGCCATTGGCTTTTTGCAGCGACGTCGCCCCGGCCTGGATCGCCAGGCGCCCGGCCACTTCCGACATCGGCGCCAGCAGCGGCAGCCCGCCACGCTCATCCGTTACGGTTTCATAGGCAACCGCAGTGCAGCCCGAAGCCAGCAGGCCCTTGGTCTGCTCCGGATCCGGAGCCAGGTGGAGATAGGTGTAGAGAAGCTGGCCTTCGCGCAGCTGCACCCATTCGGATGGCTGTGGTTCCTTGACCTTGACGATCATGTCGGAGCGCTCGAACACATCCTTGGCGCTGGCCGCGATCTGCGCCCCGGCCGCCTGGTAGGCGGCATCATCAGCGCCAATGCCCATGCCGGCCTTGGTCTCGACAATCACCTCATGGCCATGGGCCACATATTCGCGAACCGCACCCGGGGTCAGGCCGACGCGATACTCGTGATTCTTGATTTCCTTGGGGCAGCCTACGCGCATTGATATGTCCTCCACAGACAGGCCGACGTTGCGTCCGCCGGATCAGGTTTCAATGCATCCAATTCAAACAGTTCGCCGGTGAAATGTCCTTGCAAAGCAGCCTTGCCGCACAGCCCTGATTCGAATATTATTGCGCAATATATTCATAAATTCGGACATTCCACACATGCATGAGCCTGACGCAATCGATATCTCCATTCTGAAGACCCTTCAGAACGAGGGGCGAATCTCCAACGCAGCGCTTGCGGATCGCGTCGGCCTGTCGGCTTCGGCCTGTTCGCGGCGGCTCGACATTCTGGAGAAATCCGGCGTCATCAAGGGCTACCATGCCCGCCTGTCCCACAAGGCGCTCGACTACCGGATGATCGCGATCGTCCATATTTCCCTCTCGGGCCAGTTTGCCAAGACCCTGACCGAGTTCGAAGCCGCGGTAAAACGCTGCCCCAATGTGCTGGTCTGCTATCTGATGAGCGGCGAGTATGACTACATCCTGCGGGTCGCCGCCCGTGACCTTGAGGATTACGAGCGGATCCACCGTGACTGGCTCTCCGCCCTGCCCCATGTGGTGAAAATCAACTCAAGCTTCGCCCTGCGCGAAATCATCGACCGCCCCAATGTCGGACTGGGTTGAAACCTGACTACAAAAGTCATATTTAAGCCGGAGCATTTGGACCGCGCCGATCATGATGGCGCTGATGGAGACTGACAATGGCACGCCCCGAACCCCGGACGCTCACCGTAATTGGAAAACACCAGGTCACCCCGAACATGCTTCGTGTGACGCTCGGCGGTCCCGGCCTCGCTGGTTTTCCGGAAAACCAGACCAGCGCTTACGTCAAGCTCCGCCTCTTCGACGTGGAGAGCGGCAAGGATGTTGTGCGCACCTACACTGTGCGCAGTCAGCGCGAAGACGAAATCGATGTGGACTTTGCACTGCACGAAGACACGGGTCCGGCCACGCGATGGGCTCTTGCAGCACAGCAAGGCGATGCGGTGCTGGTGGGTGGACCGGGTCCACGCAAGCTCGTCCATCCCGAGGCGGACTGGTATCTCCTCGTCGGCGACATGACAGCCCTGCCCGCGATCTCCGGCAATCTCGAGCTGTTGCCCGACACGGCAACCGGTCACGCGGTCATCGAGATCCAGAGCGAAGCCGACATCCAGGACCTGAAAGCCCCCGAAGGGGTGTCGGTCAAATGGGTGATCAATCCGCACCCGGGTGCCGAAAGCGATCATCTCCTGGATCATGTCCGGCACCTTGGATGGCGCGACGGGGTGGCGTCCGTCTGGGCCGCTTGCGAGTTTTCAAGTATGCGCAAACTGCGTGAGTATTTCCGCGTCGAGCGCGGCATGCAGAGCAGCCATCTCTACATTTCCAGCTATTGGAAACTGGGCAGCAATGAAGACAACCACAAGATTGCCAAACGCGAGGATGCTGCCGCTGTGGCGGGATGAGGTTGTCACTGTTCCGGGGTCAGCCGCCTTCTAATCCTCAGAAATCACAGCGTTTCAGACCTCCACGCCGCTCCAGCGCAACGGCTGGGCTTGCTCTGGCACCCGAGACCAATTCATGCAATGCTTCAGACCGGACTAAATTACCGATCGGGAAGAGACCATGAAGAAAGCAATACTGGCTGCCGCGTTTGCTCTGACAACTGCTGCGGGTGCATTCGCGCAATCGGGTTCAGAAGGTGTGTTCAACATCCACAATGACACCGAAAGCAATGTGTTGATTGGGTTTTACACCAATGACGGAAGCGGCTGGAGTGCCAACTGGCTTTCAGAAGACCTGGATCCGGGTTACATGGCTTCGGCTGAATTCACCGCAGCGACCGGTTCATGCGAGCAGACATTTCAGGCCGGTTGGCTCGGCCAGGGAGGCGGGGAAGTGATGGATGAGCCGCACTCGATCAACATCTGCGAAGCCAGCAATGTCTATCTCGACGACAACGAAATCCTGTTCGACTGACAGCAAACTCAGATTTGAGTCACAGCAGCAGCGGGCAAGCGATATGGCATCACATGCCCGTTGAGAAAAGCAGAAATATCCAAGCCCGCAAAGCTGCCTAGAGTTGTGACGTGTCCGGTGTAACGGTCAGATCGAAATTGTACGGCTTTGCGGCTTGAGATCCAATCGCTGATAGAAAGTCATTGTAGTAACTACGATCCCGTCCAATCGTAACAGACACGGACGCATCCGCATCCGGTGTTTCACCAGTCTTGGCGATAGCCGACGACGCGGCTGTGGCAAGGGTATCTACATCTATTTTCTGAGTTGTGGTGGCAAACCCGTCAAAGACGACGGCTGAGGAATCAGCTGGCAATTGATATTTTGATCCGGAAAAATTGGGGCTTTGTGGATCAAGTGTAATAATCTCCTGAGCTTCTCCGGTCTTGTTAATTATTGTTGCTGTACAGCCAGGGCATTCCGCATCTGGTAATGACTGAAGAAATATATTGGTTTTGGCAGCGTTCGCATCTTGTGCGTACGCGGAACTGATTACACTGAATTCCGAAATCCGGATATTTGGTTTCGAAGATTTCAACTGATCGACATAGGGAGAAAAGAAAGCGGGCGCTGTGATCCCCAGGACGATTGCTTTATGAATCACACGTTCTTGCAGAACATTGACAACCACACTCCCCAAGAATCCAGCGCCGACCAAGGCAAGTCCAGACCAGAATACAGCCTGCACTACACTAACGTCGCCCGAGAAGCGTTCAGCCGCAATTGCTGGCTCAAAATTGACCACATAGGAGAATACGAGTGGGACTATACCACCCACTGCACCAGCTATGGTGCCTTGAATTCCTGCGCTCATGCCGCACTCCTCTGGAAGTATTGGTAACCGCAGCATTATGAATGCTTAAAGTACCACTGCTTTAAATAACACGCAAATTTACGGCATGCTCAACATTCACCTAAACAAAGCGTCTCCCTGCTCATCAATGACCTGGCGCGCTTTTCGCAGTGTTACAGCAATCACCTCTTCGCGGCTGGAAAAGACATCCGCCCGGACCAGCTTGTGCTCCTTGGCAACCTCGCCCTCGCCCTTGACGATGCGCCCGGCAAGCCGCCACTGACCACCCTCAGGCATCGGCTCTGCGAAAATCCGGAAGTCCTTGTAGGTTTCGGGTTCATTGGCGGCCTCCGGCCTGCTTGAAGCACCACTGCCGCCAAACAGATTGCGAATGCTGTCCATAAATCCCGTCATCTCTCACTCCCGAGTTTGTTCTGCTTGCTCAATTTCAAAAGCAAGCCTGCCATCTCAATCCTGACTCTTTTCCGGTTGCACAGACGTGAACTCAGGATCACACTCTTCGATTATACACAGCCAGCCGCAATCCCTGAGTTCGGGTTGCCGTTTTCGCTGTAGTTTGCAAGCCGGCGCATCAATGGCGTTTCCCGCCGGCCAGCAAGCACACAATTGTGCCTGCCTCATTTTAGATCATTGCCAGGGAGAAAGTCCATGAAAGATCAACGGGTTTCCGCCATGCTTCATCCAATCTCGCGTCGTTCGCTGCTGGCAGGCGCTGCCGCCACAGGCACGCTTGCTCTGGTTCACCCCTTTACAGCCCGGGCCAATGCCAACCAGGCGCATCTGCGCATCATGGAAACAACCGACCTGCATGTGCATGTCTTCGCCTATGATTATTACGGCGACAGGCCCAACGACACCATGGGACTGGCACGCACCGCATCGATCATCGACCAGATCCGCGCCGAAGCCCAAAATTCCATTCTTGTCGACAATGGAGACTTCCTTCAGGGCAACCCGATGGGCGATTACATCGCCTATGAGCGCGGGATGAAGGATGGCGATCTGCACCCGATCATCGCCGCAATGAATGTGCTGGGCTATGACGCAGGGACGCTTGGCAACCACGAGTTCAACTACGGCCTTGATTTCATGTTCAAGGTTCTGGCCGGAGCGAACTTCCCGATGGTCTGCGCCAATGCAACCAAGGGCGCGCTCGCCGCCAATCCACGTGACGACGATCTGTTCCTCAAGCCCTATGTCATCCTTGACCGTTCCATCACCGATGGTGCGGGAAACACCCATCCGATCAGGATCGGCCTCATCGGCTTCGTGCCGCCGCAGATCATGACTTGGGACGCGCGCCATCTCGCCGGCAACGCCGCGACCCGCGATATCGTCAGGACCGCAGAGGCCTGGGTGCCGGAAATCCGCGAACAAGGGGCTGATCTGGTGATTGCCCTTTGCCACTCCGGCATGGGGCAGCAGGAGTGGTCGGAAAATCTGGAGAACGCCGCTATCCCGCTGGCTGCCGTGGAGGGTATCGATGCGATTGTGACAGGCCACAGCCATCTCGATTTCCCGGGGCCGAAATTCGACGGATTTGCCGGCGTCGACAACCCAACCGGCACGATCTCGGGCAAACCCGGCGTCATGGGCGGGTTCTGGGGATCGCATCTGGGACTGATCGACCTGATGCTCGAGCGCGACGGCAAGTCATGGACCATTGTTGGGCACAGCTCCGAGGCGCGACCGATATACCAGCGGGTGGATCGCAAAACCACCGCCCTGGTTCCGGACAAGCCGGAAGTTCTGGCCGCAGCGCAGTCCGACCATGACGCAACGCTGGCCTATGTGCGCACCGCTGTCGGCAAGACGTCGGCACCGCTGCATTCCTATTTCGCTCTGGTTGCCGATGATCCCTCGGTCCAGATCGTCAGCCAGGCGCAAACCTGGTACGTCACCAGCATGCTCGCCGACACCCAGTGGAAGGACCTGCCGGTGCTCTCTGCCGCAGCCCCCTTCAAAGCCGGCGGCCGTGGCGGTGCGGACTATTACACCGACGTGCCCGCAGGCGACATTGCGATCAAGAACGTGGCCGATCTCTACCTCTATCCAAACACGGTTCAGGCAGTGGTGATCAATGGTGCCCAGGTCCGCAACTGGCTTGAAATGTCCGCCGGCGTCTTCAACCAGATCGAACCGGGAGCGCAGGACGCGGACCTGATCAATGGCAATTTTCCGTCCTATAATTTCGATGTCATCGACGGTGTCACCTACAGCATCGACCTCACCCAACCGCCGAAATATTCACCCAAAGGCGAGCTCATCAATCCTGACAGCAACCGGATTCAAGATCTTAAATACGACGGACAGCCCATTGATCCCGAACAGCAATTCGTCGTCGCAACCAACAATTATCGCGGCGGCGGTGGCGGCAATTTCCCTGACGTCGGCCCTGACAAGGTGGTGTTTCAGGCGCCCGACACGAACCGCGACGTGATTGTGCGCTTTATCGTTGAAAACGGCACCATCAACCCGTCTGCCGACGGCAACTGGAGTTTTGCGCCGGTTGAGGGCGCCACAGTGCTGTTTTCCACTGGCCCGCGCGCGAGCGCGTTTGTCGAGGATGTCCAGGGCGTGAAAATCGAGCCTGCGGGCGAAGGTGCGGACGGTTTCGGACTCTACCGGATCACACTCTGACCCGGTCTTTGATCGCGCCGATCGGCAAAAAGGAATTCACCACAGCTTAACCGCAAAATCCGATCGGCGGGATCGTTAGCGATTTCGTCACCGATCATGCCCAAACTGGTCGTTCATTTGCCGGGAGAGTTGACGGGTATGCCTCAAACAAAGGAAAGAGCAGCCAGGCGGGACAAAACACGACTGGTCGCAAAGATCGAATGTATGGGACAGAAATCCCCGGGAGCAGTCCTCGATCTGACCGAACACGGGATCTGTCTTTACTCATTTGTTGAAATCCCGCTCGCCGTCGGTGACAAGATCACCGTGCTGACCGAGGAAATGGGATTGCTTGTCGGAACGGTACGCTGGTTGCGCTGGCCCCGCATCGGCGCCGAACTGACCCTGACCGCAAACAATCGTGCCAAAGTGCAGAGCTATTACAAGATTTTCAAACCCAACAAGCAATTGACCCTGACCGGCCCTGCCCCCCGCTGGAGAATCGGCTGACGGCACCTCCAATCGAGGCTCAACCCGGGCTGCGCGGCCATTGCAGCATAAACTTACCTAAACTATAGGTACGTCATCCTTTCCAGGAAATTGGCAAGGGCTTCGCATGGGAGGCGAAAGCAATGGCGAAACCGGCGTCGAGGAAGCGCAAGTTGCTTTACCTGATTGGGCTTTTGATTGTTGCTGGCGGAATAGTCTTCGCCCTCGGACCGCGCCCTGTAGCTGACACCCAAATTCTGTTCGATGAAGCCACCCTGCCCGAAGACCTGGACGCCTATGTGCAAGAGGCAGAAGCCCGCCACACCGATCTCAGACCGGGCAATGAACGTCAGATCGTTTGGGCCTACCCGGCATCCCGTGCCCGAACCCCAATGGCAATCGTCTACATTCATGGTTTCTCCGCTGGCCCTGGCGAAGTCCGGCCGATGCCGGACATGGTTGCAGAAACCCTCGGCGCCAATCTCTATTTCGCGCGTCTGAGAGGCCACGGCCGCAGCGGCGACGCAATGCTCGAGGGCTCGGTGCAGGCATGGATAGATGATTTCGCCGAAGCCGTCGCCATCGGCCGCCGCCTGGGCGAGCGCGTGGTGATCATGGCCACATCCACCGGCGCGACCCTTGCCACCATTGCGTCCGACCGCCCCGAGTTGATGCGCGACGTTGCGGGCCTGATCCAGATATCCCCCAATTACGGCGTCAAGGCAGCCGGTGCCGGATTGCTGACCATTCCCTGGGCAGAAAACCTGGTGCCACTGCTTGCCGGAGCACGACGCTCATTCGAGCCCAGCAGCGCCCTGCACGCCCAACACTGGACCTATGAATATCCGAGCCTCGCGCTGCTGCCGATGGCAAGTCTGGTCGACCTCGCCAATGACCTCGCCCCGTCCGGGGTAATGATCCCGTCCCTGTTCATCTATTCACCGATGGACAGTGTTATCGACCCCGATCTGGTCCGTGCCATGGCAGACAACTGGGGTGGCCCTGCAGAGATTATCGAAGTCACCGACAGCGATGATCCCAACAATCATGTCATTGCCGGCGATGCACTCTCTCCAGGCACCACCGAACGGCTCGCCACCGCCGCCGCAAGCTGGATTTCAGAGCTCTGAAGCAGACTGCGCTCAATTGAGCGATAACGCAGATGCATTCTTCTTTCCAAGCGCTACGGTGCCGACCCCGTCGCTTCTCACATTATTGCCCGCAAAATCCCTTCAGATCAGCAGATTGGCGATGATCTCGTTGTCCGTGATGTCCTGATAACTCAGGCCTTCATCTTCGAAGGCGGCGGTCAGCCGGTGAAAGTTCTCCGGAGAACGGGTCTCGATGCCGATCAGGATCGAGCCGAAATTGCGTGCCGATTTCTTCAGATACTCGAACCGGGCGATATCGTCCTCGGGCCCAAGCAAAGACAGGAAATCCTTGAGTGCCCCGGGCCGCTGCGCCAGCCGCAGGATGAAGTACTTCTTGGTCCCCGCGTAGCGCATGGCCCGCTCCTTGACGTCGGGCAGCCGCTCGAAATCAAAATTGCCGCCGGAAACCACCGCAACAACGCTCTTGCCGGCCAGCGCCTCAGGCCCACGCAGCTCCAGAGCTGCCAGCGACAGCGCACCGGCTGGCTCCAGAACGATGCCTTCGGTGTTGAGGATCTCGGTCATTGTCACGCAGATTGCGTTTTCCGGCACCAGCAGTACCTGGTCAGCATCAAACCGGCTCAGGATCTCGAGGTTTCGGGCTCCGATTTCCGCAACCGCCGCGCCATCGACAAAATTGTCAACCTTGGCGAGCCTGACCCGCCGGCCGTCGCTCAGGCTTTGCTTGAGGCTGGGCGCACCGGCGGGTTCGGTGAGCAGATAGCTGGAAGCGGCAACCTCCCCTTCGAGATAGCGTGAGACGCCGGCTGAAAGACCGCCGCCGCCGACAGGCAGCACCACCAGATTCGGCGTTTCGCCCTCGGGCAGTTGCGCCTTGATTTCCGCCGCCACTGTCGCCTGGCCTTCAATGATATCGTCATGATCAAAGGGCGGCGCCATCAGCGCGCCTTCGCTCTGCGCAAATTCCAGCGCGGATTTGTAGCAGGCGTCAAAAATGTCACCTGTGAGGCGGATCTCAATGAACTCGCCACCAAACATCCGGGTCTTGTCAATCTTCTGTTGCGGCGTCGTCACCGGCATGAACACCACGCCCTTGCGTCCAAAATGCCGGCAAACAAAGGCAAAGCCCTGCGCGTGGTTGCCCGCAGACGCGCACACGAAAAGCGCCTGGTCCGGATTGCGATTGAGCGCCTTGCGAATGAAATTGAACGCACCGCGGATTTTGTAGGAGCGAACCGGTGAGAGGTCCTCGCGCTTGAGCCAGATCCTTGCCCCATAGCGCGCCGACAGGTGATCATTGAGCTGCAGCGGCGTTGGCACAAAAAGCGCCCGCATCTCCATAAGGGCGGCATCGGCGGCCGCTCGAAAGTCATCGGGTGATTGTGTTTCGCTCATTGCGGGTCTATGCCATGTCAAGCGTCCGGTGCCAACCACTCCGGCAGCATACCGCATCAAGCTGAGGACCGCCGGTTGTACGGCCAGACAATCCGTTCTGCCATATCGATTGCAGCCACAGCAGGACTCTATCTGTCTTTTGCCATGCTGCTGCCAGCTGCACTCGATTTCTACTTCGGCAATCCCGACTGGCAAGTCTTTGCCGTGTCCTCCTTCGTCGTCGGATCGATTTGCCTGGGAACAGCGATGGCCACACGTGGCGCCGCGGCTCCCTTCTCCCGGCGTCTCGGCTTCCTGGTTGTCAACCTGTTGTGGATCACCCTGTCGGTCACAGGCGCGGTCCCGCTTTACATGTCTTCCCTCGGTCTCGACATGGCCGATGCGCTGTTTGAATCGGTCTCCGCCGTCACCACCACAGGCGCAACCGTGATCACGGGTCTCGACAAGGCGCCACCAGGCCTGCTTCTGTGGCGCTCCCTGCTTCAGTGGATGGGTGGAATCGGCATTGTCGCCCTCGGGCTTCTTGTGCTGCCGTTTCTCAAGGTCGGCGGCTTCACAGTCTTCAAGATGGAATCCTCCGACACCTCGGAGAAACCTTTCGCCCGTTTCAGCATGTTTATCCGGGCCTTTTTCGCCATCTATATCGGATTGACCGCAAGTTGCGCACTCCTCTACGGCGTGTTCGGCATGAGCGAACTCGATGCCATCAATCATGCCATGACAACGATCGCAACCGGCGGCTTCTCCACCCATGATGCCTCATTCGGCGCTTTCCAGTCGCCCGGCCTGATCTGGACCGCCACGGTTTTCATGGCACTCGCCGGCCTTCCCTTCTCGGTGATGATCATGTTTGCCGTTCGCGGCCGCCTTGATGCGCTGCGCGATCCGCAAATCGCTGCCTATGCGGGATTGATCCTTGTCCTGAGCCTGGTGATTGCGCTCAGTGTGCGTATTGGCAATGGCGAGGACTTCGCCCATGCCCTCACCCATGCCACGTTCAATGTGGTCTCCATCGTCACCACAACCGGCTTTGCAAGCGCCGACTATGCCCTTTGGGGACCGCTTCCGGTAGCACTGCTGTTCATCGCGACCTTTCTGGGCGGCTGCTCCGGCTCCACATCAGGCGGCATCAAGGCCTACCGGCTGGTCATCATCGCAAGCTCGGTGCGCTCCGGCCTGATGCGACTGATCTACCCTCATGCAATCCAGCCGGTTCGCTATGGCGCGGTGGCAGTCGAACCGGACATGCAGCGCACCGTGTTTCTGTTCGTCTGCGCCTATATGGGAATCTGGGCGCTCGGCGCAGTGGCGCTTTCCGCCACCGGTCTCGACATCGAAACCGCACTGTCGGGATCAATCACCGCGCTGGCAAATGTCGGACCGGGCATCGGCCCGCAGATCGGGCCTTCTGGAAACTTTGGTTCCATCAGCGACGTCGGCAAGATGATTATGGTCTTTCTTATGCTGCTCGGCCGCCTGGAAATCCTAGCTGTTCTGGTATTGCTTATCCCTGCCTTCTGGCGTGACTGAAAAACAACCCTGAATTTATTAGGCTCACCTCCTTTAGTGAGGTATTAACCACAATATGTTCTTGTGACCCCATATGGAGGACCGGCATGAACATGCACGCTGTTATCGAAGACTACGAAGAAGACAGTCCAGACACACAACCCACCGACATCAAAACGCCATTACAGGTGATGGCGCCACGCATGGACCACACTTCGCTGGAACAGGCTATGAATGTGATTGGCTCGCAGGTCGGTGAGCTGTCGGTCAACATCGCCGATACGAGCGGAATGGTCAGCGATGTTTCAGTATCGCTGTCACGGCAGGCCGACGAGTTTCATTCGCTCGCCGAAGACATGTCGATGATCGTACGGTCCAACGAGACCGTGGCCAATGCCTCGCGCACGGCGATCGTTTCCGCTCGCGACACCCAGAGCGGGCTGGACAGCACAACCACCAGCGTCAACAACATTCTTGGCAACGCCGTCTCCGATATCCAGTCCATGGCCACCAATGCCAGCGAATTCTCAGGCGTGCTCAACTCGGTTTCCAGCGAGATCAAGGAAGTCCACTCATTCTCCGAAGCAATCCAGTCCATTGCAACACAGACCCAGATGCTGGCCGTCAATGCAGGCATCATGGCCGCCCATGCGGGAGAAGCAGGCCGCGGCTTTGCCGTGGTCGCCGAAGCGGTCAAGCAACTCGCCGACAAGACCGGCAATGTGTCACGCGACATGGTGGAGCGACTGCAGGCGTTGCACGGGATCGTCGACAAGCTGCAGAAACAGAACGCCGACAATGAGGCCGTCGCCGCCGCCGCCCAACAACGCTCGACCGAGATCGATGCCGAACTGAAGAAGTTCTCCGGTTTCAGCGACGGCGTTGCCAGCATGATCGCCGAAATCGAGCGTATCAGCGACCCCGTAGAGGAAACCACACGCGCCTGCACCACGGTGCTCGCCAAGGTCTCCGAACTCGACCGCCAGGTCCATGACAGCGCGTCGATGCTGACCTCGGCCAGCGAAAAGATCGATCAACTGGTTTCTTTCTCAGAAGATGTGATCGGTCATGTTGCCGAAAGCGGTGTCGAGACCGAAGACACCCCGCTGATTCGCCATTGCATCGCCACCGCCAACGACATCGCCGCTTTGTTCGAACAACAGATCGATGCGGGCAGGATGTCCATGGCAGATCTGTTCGACGAGGACTACCAGCCGATCCCCGGCACCGATCCCGTTCAGCACATGACCCGCTTTGTCGAGCACACTGACAGGCTGCTGCCGGCCTTTCAGGAGGCGATGCTGGATTTCGATCCACGGGTCACCTTCTGCGCGGCGATTGATCGCAATGGTTTCCTGCCGACACACAATCACATCTACTCGCAGCCGCAGAGCTCCGACCCTGTCTGGAACGCCGGCAATTGCCGCAACCGGCGCATCTTTAACGATCGCACCGGGCTCGCCGCAGGCCGCAACACCAAGCCGTTTCTGTTGCAAACCTACCGGCGTGACATGGGCGGCGGAAATTTCACCCTGATGAAGGACCTTTCCGCACCGATCACCATCAATGGCAAACATTGGGGCGGCTTGCGCATCGGCTTCAAGATCAACGCTTAACAGACGGCCAAAGCCGCCCCTTACCGTGGGAAATGAGTGGTGCGGACGACGGGGATCGAACCCGTACAGCCTCACGGCCGAGGGATTTTAAGTCCCTTGCGTCTACCAGTTTCGCCACGTCCGCACGTCCCGATCTCGGTAGCTGACATGCCGGACACAGGCAAGGGGTTCGCCGCCTGTAATGTGCTGAACCGCCCTTGCCCCACGGCGCCGGACGAACAACAGCCCTTGTTCCAGGCGAAAACTGACCGGTCGATATGCTCATGACATAAACGCCCCGCGCATTGAGCACGAGGCGTTTTGCGGCCTGCCTGGGCAAGCCTATCATATTCAAGGAACCTGTCAGGCGATCAGTTTGGCGGCAATCTCCGCGACGCGCTTGCCCTGGTATTCGGCACCTTCAAGTTCGACTGCGGAAGGTTGCCGTGAACCGTCCCCATCCGCAATTGTGGTTGCGCCATAGGGTGAGCCACCCTTGACTTCATCCACACCCATCTGCCCCTGGAACGCATAGGGAAGACCAGCAATCAGCATGCCGTGATGCAGAAGCACGGTGTGGAAACTCAGAATGGTGGATTCCTGACCGCCATGCTGTGTCGCGGAAGACGTCATCACCGACCCAACCTTGCCGACAAGTGCCCCGGAGGCCCAAAGCCCGCCCGTCTGATCAAGGAAGTTCTTCATCTGCGACGCCATCATGCCGTAACGGGTCGGTGTGGCAAAAATGATACCGTCATAGTCTGCAAGCTCTGCCGGATCAGCGACTGGCGCGTCCTGATCCAATTTGTAGTGGAACTGTTTCGCCACCTCTTCGGGAACCAGCTCGGGAACCCGTTTGACAACCACATCCGCACCACCCGCGGCTGCACCTTTTGCGGCCGCATTGGCCATTGCCTCGATATGACCCCAACTCGAATAGTAGAGCACCAGCACCTTTGCCATGTCAGTTTCCTTTCGTGCATTGTCGCAAATCATCGGCTGAGACTTTAATATGGGAGTTCCGGCGTTCACCAAAAGGCACGGAATTCAGGACGGTTTGTTCACAAATCAGCTGTTTTTTTGACTGGGGCTTCTGACTTGCACTGCCAAATAAAATCCGTTTAATCATGCCGTTCGGGGGAGGAACAGAATGACGGAACCGACCACTACCGCGGCCGTGACCGCCGCAGCGCTTGCAATTGGCGATGAACTGCTGTCGGGCAGGACCAAGGACAAGAACATCGGCCATCTCGCCGAGATGCTGACCACTGCCGGGATCGATCTTCTCGAGGTGAGAATCGTGCCGGACGAAGAGGAGCGTATCGTCGAGGCACTCAACGCGCTTCGCGCACGCTATGATTATGTTTTCACCTCTGGCGGCATAGGCCCGACCCATGACGACATCACCGCGGATGCCGTCGCCAAGACCTTTGGCGTCAATTGCAGCCATGATCCAGACGCTCTGGCACTGCTGAGCGCGCATTATGCCGAACGCGGGCTCGAGTTCACCGAGGCGCGCCGACGCATGGCCCGAATGCCTGAAGGCAGCCGCCACATCGCCAACCCGGTCAGTTGCGCGCCAGGCTTCATCATTGGCAATGTGCATATCATGGCAGGAGTTCCTTCGGTGTTTCAGGCCATGCTCGACAATGTGCTGCCCACCCTCAATACGGGCACCAAGGTGCTGTCCGACAAGGTCAGCTGCCCCTTTGGTGAAGGGGATATCGGCGATCCCTTGTCAGCCATCGCCAAAGCCCACCCCGACGTGAACATCGGATCTTATCCGCGGTTTTCGGGACAGGGATTCTCCACCGAGATCGTGATTCGCGGCCGCGATGCAGCCGCCGTCGGCGCTGCCAGGATCGACATTGAAAAAATGCTGTCCGACGTCGGCGCGCAAAAGACCGCCGCCACTGTTTGACAGGGATCAATGCGGCCCTGTGAAGGGCAATGCATGGTCTGGACATCAGGACGTCAGTCCAACCTTTTTAGGGAGATGTCACTATGGCTTATCACACGATCCTCGCCGTTCTCTCCAGCGTGTCCGACGTCGCGCCGGTGACACAAGCCATTACGGGCCTGGCCTCCACCGCCGATACTCATGTCATCGGCTGCCATGGCGAACCCTCGCAATTCGTCGTGCTCTCCGCCCCTATCGATGTCCCCGACGCTGCAACGATAGCGGCCCTTTACGAACAGGCCGATGCACGCATGCAGGAAATCGGCAACGCCTTCACCACGGCCTGCACGACGGCAGGCCTGTCCTATGAGTGGCGCCCCGTCCGCTCTCCCGGCGGTGACAGCGCGATTTCGGCGCTGGTCAGTGCCCGCGCTTGCGATCTGGTGGTCGTTCGCCAGGCGGATCGCAACGCCAATGAAGACATGGCCACCAACATAGATGCACTGCTGTTTGAAGGCGGGCGTCCCGTGCTCTTCCTGCCCCCAAACGGAGATCTCACCACCCCGGTCAAGCGTGTCCTTGTCGGCTGGGATGGCTCCCGCGAAGCTGCCCGCGCCACCCATGACGCCCTGCCCCTGCTCCAAGCCGCAAGCACCGTCGAGATCGTCGTGGTCGATCCCGACAAATTGCCGGACATCGATGCGCCGCTGGCCGGCACCGACATTGCCAGCGCCCTTTCGCGGCACGGCATCCACGCCAATGTCACCAATGTTTCCAGGGGCTCGGGCTCGACCTCTGAAGCGATCGCCGCGCAGATCAAGGCCAGCAATGCCGATCTTCTGGTGATGGGGGCCTATACCCATCAGCGCCTGAGGGAATGGCTGTTCGGCGGCGTCACCCGCACCTTCATCGAGAACGCGCCGGTTGCGGTCCTGATGTCGCGTTAATAGCGGCGCAACTGTCGGGGGCACGGCTTACCAATCGAACGAAATCGGTACCGTAAGGCTTTTGCCAGCGGGACCTGACTTGCGCTCAAACCGGAATTCCGGTTAATGACAGCACCTTGACCGCCTGTCGGCGTTCAGCCGAAGCCGTCGCAAAATCGAGGACCCCTGTCATGTCTCTGCCAGACAAAGCCTTCCCGGTTTCCTGGGACCAGTTTCACCGCGATGCACGCGCGCTTGCGTGGCGGTTGAGCGGCTCGGGCCAGACCTGGAACGCGATCGTCTGCATCACGCGCGGCGGCCTTGTTCCTGCAGCGATCATTTCACGCGAGCTCGACATCCGCCGCATCGATACGGTTTCTGTCGCATCCTATCATGATTACCTCAACCAGGGTGAGATGCAGGTGCTCAAGGAGATCAATTCCGATATTCTCGAGACCGAGGGCGAAAGTGTTCTGATCGTCGATGACCTGACCGACACCGGCAAGACGGCTGCGATTGTCCGGGCAATGCTGCCAAAGGCGCATTTCGCCACCGTTTACGCCAAACCCAAGGGGCGTCCGCTGGTGGACAGCTTCATCACGGAAGTGAGCCAGGACACCTGGATCTACTTTCCCTGGGATATGGGCTTTGCCTATGTCGAACCGATTGCCAAGGATCCACGCGGCTGAGCCGGAACCAAGACGGGCCCGAGGCCGCCCCACCGCCTGAAACCGGTGCGCCGGCGGGTTCGGGCCGCAACCCGCTTGTTTTCATCTTTCTCGTGGTGACCATCGATATGATGGGGGTGGGGCTGGCCTACCCGCTTCTGCCCAAACTGATTCAGGGCGTGGGCAGCTTCACCCTATCCGAGGCAGCATTCTACAGCGGCCTGATTGCAGTGCTTTATGCGCTGGCGCAATTTGCCTTTTCCCCCCTGCTCGGCAATTTGTCCGACGCCTATGGCCGGCGCCCGGTGCTGCTGACCGCACAGACCGGGCTGGCCCTGGACTATTTCCTGATGGCGCTTGCGCCCTCCTTGTGGTGGATCGCGGCAGCACGGTTTGTCTCAGGTGTTTTCGGCGCCACCGTTTCAACTGCCACCGCCTATGTTGCGGATGTCTCGACGCCCGAGACCAGGGCGCGGAATTTCGGCTTCATCGGCATGGCCTTTGGAATCGGTTTCGTCATCGGGCCGTTTCTGGGCGGCCTGCTCGGCGAAATCGACATCCATCTGCCGTTTCTTGTCTCTGGCCTGCTGGTTTGCGCCAACGTTATGTTCGGCTATTTCGTACTGCCTGAATCGCTGCCAAAGGCCAACCGGCGCCGCTTCGCCGGTCTGCGCGCAAGCAATCCGTTCTCCGCACTGCGCATGCTGACGCGATTGCCCCACCTCACGCCTTATCTCGTCTGCTTCTTCCTGGTGTTCATGGCCCAGCGCGGACTGGAGAGCATCTGGGTGCTTTACGCCGATTTCCGCTTTGGCTGGGGTGTGCGCGAAGCGGCCTTCTCGCTGGCTTTTGTCGGGCTGATGTACATCATCGTCCAGGGCTTTCTGGTCGGAAAGCTGGTTGGACGTTTCGGCGAAAGGCCGGTGATCGATGCAGGCTACCTGCTTGCGGCCGCCAGCCTTCTGGTCTTTGCAACGACCGGGAACGGGTTGATCGCGGTACCGCTGATCGGGCTCTTCATCCTGGGCGCGGCCTCTGCGGAACCGGCACTCAAGTCACTGTCGTCCCAGACTGTCGGCAAGGATGAGCAAGGCCTGCTTCAAGGCGCCATTGGCTCGGTCAACAGCCTGGTCATCATTCTCGCGCCACTGAGCGCCAATATGGTGCTCTCAAATGTAACCGGAACCTCGCCGCTGCTTTCGCTTCCCGGGGCATGGTTCTATTTCGGCGCAGCTCTGTTCCTGGTCGCATGGCTGGTGTTCAGGCGTTCCAGAGTATCGTCCGGCAAGACATCGGACTAAGCACTACACGGCGCTGGCGCCCACCAAACAACCGGACGCAAATCTACGTACGCCATAAGCAAGAATTGCGGCGAAAATCTACGAAACAAGCCAGTCGAAACCGCCAACAACACTGGCTGGAAACTGCGCTTGTGGTATATCCGCACGAAAAAACATTAGCCGGCTTGCTTTGATTTGAAGCAAAATCGTCATATTTGAATGCCAACATAACCCATGGAGATGATTCGCCACACATGACCCCACTCGACAAACTGCGCGATCTGCTAGACCTGTTTCGTCAGCCCGACGAAGCCAGCCGCTCTGGCCGTGGCAAGCCTTTGCGTCAGGCTGCGGCTGCCGTGTTTCGTGGCGAAGCCGAGAATCGGGAACTGCTGCTGATCACCAGCCGCGACACCGGTCGCTGGGTTGTCCCCAAGGGATGGATCGAAAAGGACGAAGATGGTCCCGACGCAGCACTGCGCGAGGCCTGGGAAGAGGCTGGCGTGACTGGCGAATTGGTGTCGCCCCGTTCCATCGGTCACTATCGCTACGTCAAGCAACGTCCACGTCGTGGCGATGTGCTGTGCGATGTCGATGTCTATGAGGTCAATCTCAAGGAAGAAAAAAAGCAGTGGCCGGAAAAAACCGAGCGGATCCGGCAATGGTTTCCTGTCGCCGAAGCCATCGGCCTGGTCGACGAGCCCGGCCTGAAGGATCTGATTCGCGCCGCAATGGATCTCGGCGAAGCCGCCTGACCAGGCTTTCCGCCCTCCCCGGCGATGCTCGCAACCACTCTCGCGGCCATCAAAAACGGCTTCAGCTTGTTGCGTTCAGGGCCAGTGCATTTTGTCAAAAAGGCGTCAACTGTCCTCGTTTTCCACAATGCCATCTTACCAGATATGGTGTTCATCAATCCGTCACAAACAACCCCTTGACGCATCCGTGCGAGTCGATGCTAATAGGACAAACGTTGCGGCGGCGGCGCGGCTGGAGAGTTTCGAGGCCAGTCAACTTCTGAGTTTTTCGGTGATGTACCTGCTTCTGCGCGGTTCCGTGCGGGGGTTGGAGGGGTGTGTTTCGCGCCGGAAAATTGTGCCGTAATGTTGAGTTTGAGACTGGCGTAAAGAAGCTGTTAATACTATATTTAGTGTTTGCAGCCATTCTCACCACAAGATACAGGATTTCCGGAGACGGGAATCACACCATGTGACCGAGTTGAACCGGCTGCTCAATGACTGGGCCGCCTGCGGGAAAGTTATTGCCGTATCGCAAGGCATGCGGGCGGCGTGGGACAAATAAAGAGAGACACAATGCGCATTGAACGACGGTTCACCAAAGAAGGTCAGTCTGCCTACGCAGAGATCGAATTCCGCAAGGCCACAAGCGAAATCAAAAACCCCGACGGGTCGATCGTGTTTCGTCTTGCCGATATCGATGTCCCGGTTCAGTTCAGCCAGGTCGCTGCCGACATTCTGGCGCAGAAATATTTCCGCAAGGCCGGCGTGCCTGCCCGGCTGAAGAAGGTCGAGGAAAACTCGGTTCCCTCATGGCTGTGGCGCTCGGTCGCCGATGAGAAAGCTCTCGCCGAGCTTCCCGAAGACGAGCGCTATGGCTCGGAAACCGATGCCCGCCAGGTTTTTGACCGGCTCGCAGGCACCTGGACCTATTGGGGCTGGAAGGGCGGCTACTTCACCTCCGAAGACGATGCCCGCGCCTTCATGGACGAGCAGGCCTACATGCTCGCCACCCAGCGCGTCGCCCCCAACTCGCCACAATGGTTCAACACCGGCCTGCACTGGGCCTATGGCATCGACGGCCCCGGCCAGGGCCATTTCTATGTTGACCCGTTCACCGGCAAGCTGGTGAAGTCAAAATCCTCCTACGAGCATCCCCAGCCGCATGCCTGCTTCATCCAGTCGGTCGAGGACGATCTCGTCAACGACAACGGCATCATGGACCTGTGGGTGCGCGAGGCACGCCTGTTCAAATATGGTTCGGGCACCGGCTCCAACTTCTCGCACCTGCGCGGCGAAGGCGAGAAACTTTCGGGCGGCGGCAAGTCGTCTGGCCTGATGAGCTTCCTCAAGATCGGTGACCGTGCAGCCGGCGCCATCAAGTCCGGCGGCACCACCCGCCGTGCGGCCAAGATGGTGGTGGTCGACATCGATCACCCCGATATCGAGGCCTACATCAACTGGAAGGTCAAGGAAGAGCAGAAGGTGGCGGCGCTGGTCACCGGTTCGAAAATCGTGGCCAGCCATCTCACCGCGATCATGAAGGCCTGCCTCAATTGCGAGGCCGACAATGACGCCTGCTTTGATCCCAATCAGAACCCCGCCCTCAAGCGCGAGATCAAGGCCGCCAAGAAGAACCAGGTGCCCGAGAACTACGTCAAGCGGGTCATCCAGTTCGCCAAGCAGGGCTACACCGACATTGAATTCAAGACCTATGACACCGATTGGGATTCGGAAGCCTATCTCACCGTGTCGGGTCAGAACTCCAACAACTCGGTCTCGATCAAGGATGACTTCCTGCGCGCTGTCGAAACCGATGGTGACTGGAACCTGACCGCCCGCAAGGACGGCTCGGTGATGAAGACCTTGAAGGCCCGCGATCTGTGGGAACAGATCGGCCATGCCGCCTGGGCATCGGCCGATCCGGGCCTGCACTTCAACACCACCATGAACGACTGGCACACCTGCCCGGCGGCCGGCCCGATCCGCGCCTCCAACCCGTGCTCGGAATACATGTTCCTTGATGACACGGCCTGCAACCTGGCCTCGCTCAACCTGCTCCGCTTCAAGGACGCAGACACCAAGCGCATCAACATCGCCGATTACGAGCACGCCGTCCGCCTCTGGACGCTTGTGCTTGAAGTCTCGGTGATGATGGCGCAGTTCCCCTCGCGCCAGATCGCTGAACTGTCCTACAAGTACCGCACGCTGGGCCTCGGCTACGCCAATATCGGCGGCCTGCTGATGACCTCGGGCATTCCTTATGACTCCAAGGAAGGCCGTGCCATCTGCGGCGCGCTGACCGCGATCATGACCGGCGTGTCCTACGCCACCTCGGCTGAAATCGCCGGTGAGCTGGGCGCCTTCCCGGGCTACAAGGACAACAAGACCAACATGCTCCGCGTGATCCGCAACCATCGCCTGGCTGCCCATGGCAAGGACAGCGGCTATGAGGGCCTGTCGGTCAATCCGGTGGCGCTGATCCACGATGAATGCCCGGACCAGGATCTGATCAAGCACGCGACCGCTGCCTGGGACAAGGCACTCGAACTGGGCGAGAAGAACGGCTACCGCAATGCCCAGGTTTCGGTGATTGCCCCGACCGGCACCATTGGCCTGGTGATGGACTGTGACACCACCGGCATCGAGCCTGATTTCGCGCTGGTGAAATTCAAGAAGCTCGCCGGTGGCGGCTACTTCAAGATCATCAACAACGCGGTGCCCGAAGCCCTGCGCACGCTTGGCTACTCCGAGGCGCAACTGGCCGAAATCGAGGCCTATGCGGTTGGCCACGGCAACATCAACCAGGCGCCGGGCGTCAACCCCGGCTCGCTCAAGGCCAAGGGCTTCACCGACGACAAGATCGAGGCGATCAACGCCGCCACCAAGGCGGCCTTCGACATCAAGTTCGTCTTCAACAAGTGGACGCTGGGCGAGGATTTCTGCAAATCCGTGCTTGGCCTGACCGACGAGCAGATGGACGACTTCTCCTTCGACCTGCTGGCCGCCATCGGCTTCTCCAGGAAGGACATCGAAGCCGCCAACATCCACGTTTGCGGTGCGATGACGCTGGAAGGCGCGCCACACCTGAAGACCGAACACTACCCGGTGTTCGATTGCGCCAACCCCTGCGGCAAGATCGGTAAGCGCTACCTTTCGGTGGAAAGCCACATCCGCATGATGGCGGCTGCCCAGCCATTCATCTCGGGCGCCATCTCCAAGACCATCAACATGCCCAACGAGGCCACCGTTGATGACTGCAAGAGCGCCTACATGCTCTCCTGGAAACTGGCGCTGAAGGCCAACGCGCTCTACCGCGACGGCTCGAAACTCTCCCAGCCGCTCAACGCCTCGCTGATCGAGGATGATGAGGACGAGGAGGACGCGGTCGAGGCGCTGGTGGCCCAGCCCGCCGCCGCCCAGGCCGTCACCGTCACCGAAAAGATCGTCGAGCGCGTGGTCGAGCGGCTCTACCGCGACCGCGAAAAGCTGCCGAACCGCCGCAAGGGCTACACCCAGAAAGCCGTCATCGGCGGCCACAAGGTCTACCTGCGCACCGGCGAATTCGACGATGGCCGCTTGGGCGAGATCTTCATCGACATGCACAAGGAAGGTGCTGCCTTCCGCGCGATGATGAACAACTTCGCCATCGCCGTCTCGCTCGGCCTGCAATATGGCGTGCCGCTCGAGGAATATGTGGAGGCCTTCACCTTCACCAAGTTCGAGCCAGCAGGCATGGTTCAGGGCAATGACGCCATCAAGAACGCCACCTCGATCCTGGACTACATCTTCCGCGAACTGGCCGTCTCCTATCTGGCGCGCAACGATCTGGCCCATGTCGACACGTCCGACTTCGGCAACACCGCACTTGGCAAGGGCATTTCCGAGGGCAAGGCACAGCCCTTCTCCAAGGGCCTGACCCGCGGCGCGTCACTCAAGGTTGTCACCGGCACCGGCGCGGCGACCACTGCCGAACCCAAGGGCCAGGCGGCTCCCGCCACGGGCGCACCTTCGGGCTCCTCGGTCATCACCGCCTCCTTCTCCGGCAAGGGTGCGGGCAATCTGGCGGTCAAATCGGAGCCGGAAGCCCTCGAAACCGAAGGCTCCACCGCCTTCAAACGCGACTATGAGGAGCGTGCGGAGGAACTGGCCGCCGAAATCGAGATGGACGAAATGTTCTCCGACGCCGCCGCCGAGGACGCGGAAGCCGCCAAGACCGAAGCCAAAAAGCTCGAAGCCAACCGCCGCGCCAAGTCCATCATGCAGGGCTACACCGGCAACATGTGCTCCGAATGCCAGAACTTCACCATGGTGCGCAACGGCACCTGCGAGAAGTGCGACACGTGTGGCTCGACGAGCGGGTGTTCGTAATTTCGGATTGAATTGAAAAGGTCAGCCCGGGGCGCAAGCTCCGGGCTTTCTATTTGCGGCATAGGACGACACAGCCTGGCTCTATCAGTTCCTCCAATCCACCACTCGACATCACGGAATGGATCCTCGGCTCGAAGGCCGAGGATGACGACGGAGAGGATGTGCACTTCCTTGTTAGCGAGTGGGACGCGGCAACACGCAGAAAACCCGGACGCGTGACGCCACCATCCCCCATCTTCGTCATCCTAGGGCCCCGACCCTAGGATCCATTCCGCGATGCTGCCGCAAATGGCGCACCGTCGCAGGGCAGCGTCTCTGCTCCACCGGGCGAAACAAACACTCGGCCCGCCCTGTACCCCATCACCACCCGGTCCCGCGAAACAGCTCGGACCAGTCGGGATTGGTCTTCTCGATCAGATCGATTTTCCATTGCCGCGGCCAGCGCTTGAGCGACTTTTCACGCTGGATGGCATCACGAATGTCGAAATGCTCCTCATACCAAACCAGCCGTCGCACACCGTAACGGCTGGTAAAGTGCGAGCCGGTCCCGGCCGCATGCTCGGGAATTCGCCGGCCCAGATCATTGGTCACGCCGATGTAGATGGTCCCGCCCTTTCGGCTGGCGAGCATGTAGACATAGCCAGTCATCCGCAGATGATACCGCAGGTTGCGGCGTCACGGAATGGATCCTCGGCTCGGAGGCCGAGGATGACGACGGTGAGGGTGTGCAAGACAGCAGCACAATCCCCTCACCTGCAATTTCTAGCACTTAGCCTGCGGCTAAGGCACTGAAATTGCTTCCTCTCCCACAAGGGGCGAGGAGGAAGACCTCACCGACGCGCCTTGCGCGCCGCGTAGCGCTTGTCGCGCTTTTCCTTCATCGCGGCCATGTCGGCAACGGCGCGTTCGGCGCGGAGCCTGTCTTCTTCCTCGCGGGCCAGCCGTTCCGCATTTTCGGCTTCATAGGCTGCCTGGGCGTCGGCGGCTTCCTGGGCGGCCCGGGCGGCCTGTTCTTCGCGCTTCACCCGCTCACGCTCGGCGCGGCGCTCTTCGCGCGCCTTGGCGATGGCCTCGCGCTCGGCGCGTTTGGCGATCATTTCGGGGTCATCCGCCTTCGGCGCGGCCTTCATTTTGGCCAGAAGCCGCTGCTTGGCTTCCATGGCATCCTGACGGCGATCGGTGAAGGTGGTGCGTACTTGCTTTTTCAAACCTGATTTTCCTGGGTAGAGATCAATGCCGGTGATCCGGCAGGCCGCCAATCGCGGCGATCAGCCTGCTGTTTGACGCCCCAGGAGCCATTGCGCAACCCTGCGGGCCATTTTCAGGCAAAACAATTCGCCGCAGGCCAGATTCAGGCCTGCGGCGCGCCATTTTGACATCTCATCGGGCGGACAAACGCTCCAAAAAGACAACAAAGCCCTATTTGAGCCCCATGCAGCTCGCATAGTAGCTCACGGTGGCAGGCCAGTCGGAGAACATGCCGACAATGCCCACATCCTGTGCCAGCACATCGAGAACCTCGTACATCTGCCCGTCACCGGAAATCACATCGCTGACCGACTGGTAGTACCAGCCGCCGCCCGAATCGAGCGGGCCGGAGCGCTCGAACGACCAGGAGATGATCTTGAGCCCGGCGGCCTTCGCCTCAATGGCATAGGGTGACGGCACCATCTTGTCATCGGCGACCGTCAGCAGCATCCAGATCGGCGGTGCGATGTAGTTGACGCCCTGATCAGCCAGCTCCTGCATCGACGGCTCGAAGCTCTCGGGCTTCAGCGGATCAAAACCCTCAACACTGTAACGCCCATCGAGATAGACCGCCTGGGCGCCAAACTCCGGCTCGTTTTCGATCCAGTAGAGCACATCATCGAGATTGAACGATTGCGCCCAGACATCGGAGGCCGGGATGCCGGCCTGCTTGTACTCGTCGATCATCTTCTGCGCGTAGTCGGCCTGGGTGAAACCCTCAAACGGCATTTCCACTGACGGCGATTTCAGCTCCGGTGTGAATTTGCCCCCGAGCGAGGCGATCAGCGCGACCGACTGCTTGTGGGTCATCACCGTGCCCCCGGCAGCGGCATAGAGATCGGTGCGCCAATTGGCGGTCCCGTCCATGTACTCATCCACCGTTTTGGCCGCGGAATTGGCAGCATCCATCTTGCCGTTGAGCGTCAGGAACTCGTTGAGCGTGATGTCGGAGGTGCGGCATTCGGCAGACGCCTTGCCGTCAGCTGTTGCCGGGGTGAAGCCCTTGGTGCAATTGCCCGCCAGATCCGTGGCCAGAATGTTGGTGGTGGTGTGCAGATCGTTCTGCGCATGGCGGCAGACCAGCTCCTTGTCGCTGGTGAAGGTCACATCGCACTCGATGATCCCCGCCCCCATCTTCGCCGCCGCCTCATAGGATTCCTTGGTGTGCTCGGCAAATTGCAGCGGCGCACCGCGGTGGCCGATGGAAAACAGCGTCTTGGCGACAGGTTTTGCCATGCAGGACATCAGCTTGTCCTTGAGCGCGCCCTCGGTCATCTTGCCCACCAGAAATCCGGGGCGCGGCCCCACTTGAACATCGGAAGCCTGCGCGGCGCCGGCAAACGGCAAGGCGCAGAACAGCGCGGCAAGGGCAAGACGGGCGGGGTTTGTCATGACGGAGACCTCCTATAGACCACTGCAGGATTGCTAGGCGATCAGCATAACAGCCATGTGTCAGACCACCTCACAAATTGCAGGAAACACAAGAGCCGGGCGCTCTTGCCAAATACCGGCGACCGCTTGCCGGGCCTGTCCGTGCGCCCATTCAGGTGCCGCAATAGGTGGTGTACGGCCCGAAATCAGATGGCGCACCCAAGGCATAGACCTCCAGCCCCGCGCGTTCGGTGAAGGGCTCTGCCAACACTTCAAGCAACCGCTCAAACGGCTTCAGATCCCCCTTTGTCGCCGACGCAAGGGCCGCCTCCACCATGTGATTGCGCGGTATATAGACAGGATTGGCCCGATTCATAGCCGCGATTCTGTCTGTGGCGGGCTGATCCTCGCGCTCCAACCGAGCCTGCCAGTGTGCCAGCCAGACTTCGAACCCGGCGGGATTGGAAAACAGCGCACGGCTTGCTGTGGCATCGCCCGAAGCAGCCGATGAAAGACTGCGGAAAACGCGGGTGAAATCGGCATTCTGGGTCTCGAGAACCGCAAGCAGCCCGGTGGCAAGCTCCATGTCGCCTGCCTCTTCGCGGATCAGGCCGAGCTTTGTGCGCATGCCCGCAAGCCAGGCCCGCTCATAGCTCAACGGAAAGCGGTTGATGACGTCGCTCGCCCGACGCACAGCATCCTCGCTGTCATCGGGATTGATCAGATCAAGCAGGGTTTCGGCCAGCCGCGCCAGGTTCCACTGGGCGATCTGTGGCTGATTGCCATAGGCGTAGCGGCCGGTGTGGTCGATCGAACTGAACACGGTCGCCGGATCATAGCCATCGATAAAGGCGCAGGGGCCATAATCGATGGTCTCGCCGGAGATCGTCATATTGTCGGTGTTCATCACCCCGTGCACAAAGCCAAACAGCATCCATTTCGCAATCAGCCCTGCCTGCCGGTCACGCACGGCTCCAAGCAGCCCGAGATAGCGGTCGGGCCGACCGGCGAGTTCGGGATAATGCCGGTCAATGGCGTAATCGGCGAGCTGCCTGAGTTTTGTAGCCTCACCGCGCGCGGCAAAGAACTGGAATGTTCCCACCCGCAGATGGCTCGACGCCACCCGCGCCAGAACCGCGCCGGGCTCGAGCCCATTCTGGCGCATGATGTCTTCGCCAGTTGTGACGGCTGCCAGCGCCCGCGTGGTCGGCACGCCCAGCGCGTGCATGGCTTCGCCGATGATATATTCGCGCAGCACCGGCCCGATCACCGCCTTGCCGTCGCCACCGCGCGAAAAAGGCGTCCGGCCAGACCCCTTCAAGTGGATATCCCGGCGCACACCGTCAGCGTCGATCACCTCACCCAGAAGCAGCGCGCGGCCATCACCAAGCTGCGCCGAAAACCCACCGAACTGATGCCCCGCATAGGCCATCGCCAACGGTGATGCGCCTTCAGGCGCCATATGGCCGGCAAAGATTGCGGCACCTTCATCGCTGTCGAGCGCGTCTACGTCGAGTTTGAGCGCCTGCGCCAAGGCTCGGTTGAAACGCACCATCTTCGGAGCCGGAACCTCCGCCCCCTTCCATGGCACATAAAACCCCTCGAGCTCTCGCGCATAGCTGTTGTCGAAATTGAACATCTGAGACCCCATGGCGCTGTAACCCGATACCGGCGGTTCGAGCCGGTGTTCAAAATGCGAATGACCGGCATATGCCGGTCACTCTAGTCTCGATCATGCGTGTATTGCCAGCCACCTATTCAGCCGCATAGCGTTTGGGCAACACCCAGTCGGGCCGCACAAAATGGCAGGTGTAGCCGTGCGGTATCCGCTCGAGATAGTCCTGGTGTTCCGGCTCGGCTTCCCAGAAATCACCGACAGGCTCAACCTCGGTCACGACCTTCCCCGGCCAAAGGCCGGAGGCGTTGACATCAGCAATCGTATCCACCGCAATCTCCCGCTGACGGTCATCGGCGAAGTAGATCGCCGAACGATAGGACATGCCGCGGTCATTGCCCTGGCGGTTGGGCGTGGTCGGATCATGGATCTGGAAGAAGAACTCCAGCAGTTCCCGATAGCTGATCCGGTTCGGATCATAGATGATCTCAATGCCTTCGGCATGGGTCCCGTGATTGCGATAGGTGGCGTTTTTCACGTCACCGCCGGTATAGCCCACACGGGTCTTGATGACGCCGGGCATCTTGCGGATCAGATCCTGCATGCCCCAGAAGCAGCCACCGGCCAGTACAGCACGTTCGCTCATTCAGATATCCTCCACCTGATCAATGTAGTCACCATAGCCCTCGGCCTCCATGTCCGCCTTGGCAATAAACCGCAGCGAGGCCGAATTGATGCAGTAGCGCAGCCCGCCGCGGTCCTTCGGGCCATCGGGAAATACATGTCCCAGATGACTGTCGCCATGTTTGGATCGCACCTCGGTGCGGATCATGCCGTGACTGCTGTCGCGCAACTCGGCCACATTCGCCGGTTCGATCGGCTTGGTAAAGCTCGGCCAGCCGCAACCGCTGTCGAACTTGTCGGACGATGCAAACAACGGCTCGCCCGAGACAATGTCGACATAGATTCCGACCGCCTTGTTGTCATTATATTCCCCGGTGAACGGCCGCTCTGTCCCGTTCTGCTGGGTCACACGAAATTGCTCGGGAGTCAGATTGGCAATGGCGTCATCGGTTTTTGCGAAAGTCTTGCTCACAGGCGGCTCCTTGACTGGAAGCATCAAACAACAGAACTGAAAATGGGGCGATTGAGGCAGGATTTCAATCACCGGTGACGGCAGCTGGTGTCAGACGCAGCTTAAAAGCAATCAACTTGCGGTGAGATGACGCCAACGGGATCAGTATTCGCGTTCGAAGAAGATCCCGCCCTTGGTTTCACCGCTGGAATCGGCTTCGCCACGCAATTTAATGCCGCGGCCGATATCAAGATCAATCTTTGCCTTGCCCGACCCGGCAGTAGCGCCGGTTTCAAGCCCCAGATAGGTCCGGTCATTGAGGTATTTGCCGACCCCGACGGAAGTCGTCCCGGTCTCTTCGTCGGTGCGCACATCGATGTCGTCAACTCCGGTGGCCTGCCGCAGCTGCTCGACAAGACCACCATCGCTGACGACACGGGTCAACTGGCCTGCCGCTTCCGCCAGCTGCGCGATCTGCACCGGTGAGAGGTCATTGAGCGAACGGCCGAAGATCAGCTGCGCCAGCACCTCGTCCTCGGGCAATTGCGGACTTGAGGTAAAGCGGAACTCCGGTTGGTTGGCCGGACCCGTCACCAAGACAGTCACTGTTGTGCTGCCCGAGCGTGTCGATGCGGTAAAATCAAGGATCGGCACCACCGACCCTGCGAATCCGAGCTTGCCACGGTCAAAATCAAGCCGCTTGCCCAGAACGGTCAAACGCCCGCGCAACAGGTCAAACCCACCGGCGGCCACCGGCGCGCCGGTGCTGCCGGTTAGACGCACAGAGCCACCGAGTTCGGCATCCAGTCCCCGTCCGCGAACGAAGATCCGGCTGGCCCGAACCTCAACATTCAATCCGAGACCACCGGAAGAACTGCCATCCTGGTCAGACAAGAGCCGCTCCGATTGCGCAGAAACCGCGGCCGGCGCATTCTTGTGGGTCACATCCAGTTGCGAGATCGAGGCAGGCAAGCTGTCGGGAACCGAAATCGTGGTCTCGTCAAGGCGAACCAGACCACTGATTGTCGGACGTGCAACAAGCGAACCGGAAAGGCTCAGATCAGCGTCAAAGCGGGTGGCAACCATCTGCCCGTCAGCATAACGCCCGCGCTGAACCTTAAGGTTCAGATCCGCAGGGTAGCCGGCGCCGGGGGCAAGTCCGATGGTGCCCGATCCGCTGATCTGTCCTCCCGATGACAACTCACCCGAAAGGGATCGAATGGAAGCCTGGCCCGGAACAAGTCCGATCACAGCGGACAAATTGTCAATCGCGATCCCCGAGCGGCCATCCACCAGCCGGGCGCTGGACGTCGAAATGGTTCCCGATATCTCAGGATTTGCTGCTGCACCTGCAACTGCAAGGTCCACATTGGCCGCGCCCGACAGCGCAAGGCCCTGCTGCGCCAGTGGCGCGGACAGAAGCGAAAACGGAACATTGCCGTTAACCCGCACCGAAAGCTGCTGCGATCCGCCGGTATCCACCCTGCCATTGGCCGTGAACGCCAAGCCACCACCGCCGGCACGTGCGTCGAAGCTAAGCTGTCCCTGCTGCAAGCCACCCGAAGCGCTCACGGACAACGCCACATCGGCAACCGAAGACGCCGCGGATGCGCGCACATTGGAGCCGTTGAGCGTGTAGCGGATCGCGGGGGACGCTGTCGTGCCGGTAACATCGACACGGCCGGAAACCGTTCCTGACAAACCGGAATTGGGCGCCAGGGCATTGACCAGCGTCAACGGCAATTCAGACAGCACCACGTCAATGCCGAGGCTTTCGCCGGCCCTGCCCGACACCGAGATTTCGCCACCACCCGGAGAAATCACAAACCGCTCGATCCGCACGTTTCCATCGTTGATCACCGCTCTTGCGGGGCCACGCAGATCCACCGTCAGCCCGTTATAGACCGTTCGCCCGGTTTCAAGTTCCAACTCGGTTCCAGCATCACCAGTCCTTGCACGTCCCTTCAGGCTGACCGGCAGACCGGCAGCCTGAGCCTTGCCATCAAATGTCGTCCACCCGTCGGCTTGCGAAAACCCGACCCGCAGCCCGGACATGTCATTCCCGCTGGCTGCCACCTGATCGACATCCAGTGTGCCGGTGGGGCGCGGCGCACCAAACAGATCCTCAATCACGAGATCGAGTCCAAGGCCACGGATCTCTGCACTCGGGTGTGCGATGCGCGGAAAATCCAGCGCCACATCGGCAACGGACACTCCGTCCCGCACATCAAAAGTCAGCGTGCCGCCGCCATTGCCCTCGATGCTCTGCAACGCCAAAGCGGAAAGCGATGCAATGTCATCCAACTCAAGATTGATCGTGCCTGTCGGCCGGAACCCATCATCAAGCGTCAGCGACCCGGAAATCAGGTTGGCAGCAACCTGCAGCCGCAGTGGATCAATGCGCATCACCCCGTCGGTTCGCCCCAGCTTGGCCGTTCCCACGATCGCCTGAGCGTCAATGGTGCCATTGAGCGACACATCTGCGCGGGGAGAAACGGGATCTGCAACACCACTGGCCTCAAGCTTCAGCCCGGAGAGTTCCCTGCCCTGAACCTGCAACCCGTCACCGGTCAAACTTGCCTCAAATTCCGGAGCCGCCAGGTTGCCGGTCACAACGGCGCTCAGATCAAGCGCACCGGAAACCGCGTCTCCAAGCCCGCCAAGATCGGAGAGCCGCGCGGCCAGGTCCGCCGAAACATCGCCCTCGACACTGAGGCTCGCCTGACCCGAGGCTTCCGCGACTGCGGAAGAAACCGAAACATTCTCAATGTTGATGGCACCCGCCGCATCGCGCGTGAACGCAGCCGAAAAACTGATCGTGTCGCCCAATGCCGCTTCAGCCTGCGCGGACAGCACCGCGCTTCGCAGATCTCCGGAGAGCTCGGCGCCGAGATCGCCGGCCGCTTGCCGAACGAAATCTTCAAGCCGCACATCCGCAACTCCGGACCTCACGGCGATCTGCTCGCTGCGGATCTCTCCCCCCGCTTCAAGCCTGATATCGCCGACGACCGTCACGCCACCGGCGACGGCGCGCGCGACCATGTCATTGGCAGAGCCGATCGACCCGACAGTGAGTTTGATCTGCCCGTCTCCGCTTTGGCTGGCGACCGAGAATCGGCCGAAATCCAGCACCGCCGCAACATCATCCGCACTGAAATCCGCACCACGGAGCCTAGCAACCGAACCCACAAGCCGAACCGACGCTTCCTCGGCGCTGCCTGACACCCGGATCTCCGTTTCGGGCACCGACAGACTTACCGCGGACGCAGCCTCACCGAATTGCAAGGTCTGGGAGGGTGTGCGTGGAGAAACCGAAGCCGTCAGATCCACCTCGCCCTCACGCGCCACCCGACCTCGGCCCTGAGCACTGAGCCGCTCTGACGTGAAGGTGAACAGGTCGATCACCGCACCGGCCTGTTCCGGCTCGATCAACGCTTCGAGAATGAGGTCGCTGTGGCCTTCCGCCAACTGACCCAGTTGTGGCGGCAGGAACCGGTCAAACGCACCATCTGCCTGCAACGACACCGCATGCCCCGCATCCCCGGCGACAACCGAGAGCTTTGCGGCGGCAACGAGTTCATCATTGATCGCACCGTCAAGCGAAAGCCGCCAGTCAGTCAGCGCCCCCTGTGAAGTCACCGAAAGGCTGACTGCATCGTCAGGCGCGAGCCTGAACAGATGGGCCAATACGCCACCGGCAGGCTCGCTGAGACTGGCGGAAATATTGAACCGGTCTTCGCTCTGGAGGTAATCGGCATTGACACTGAACTGGCCACCGACACCGTCAATCCGGTTCACGGTCAGATCGGCAAGCCCTTTGGACAGGGCTGCGTCAACACCAAGGCTGCCGCTCGCCTCGAGCCGGGCCACGCGGCCCGCAATTGGCTCTCCCAGCAAAATGTCGGTGGCGGAAAAACGTTTGATGTCCACCGCAACAGGCAGCTGCAATCCGCCACCGCTCGCATCCGCCTGCTCTCCCGAATCCGGCAGTCTTGCAAGCTCCATCCGCTCAATGCGCACATCATCAATCGCAAGGGAGGAGGATAGCAGCGCCAAGGGTGACCAATCGATGCTGATTCCCTTGATCAGCAACCAGGGCTCGCCGCTCGCGTCCGAGACCAGCACATGCCCGATCCGCGTGGAGCCGGACAGCAGTCCTTCAATCCGGTCCACTTCAAAGCTTTGTCCGGGGCCTGATCCAAGCCGGTTGAGGGTCACCGCGATCAGCCGTCCGCCCGGAGAAGTCGAGAGAATCACAACCGCAAGGCCGGCAACCACCAGCAGGAGGATGACGAACCACCGGGCCACGCGCCAGAACCTGCCTGGACGCCGCTTGCTTCTGTCTGCTTGAGACATCCTAGAATGCCTGCCCTATTCCGGCATAGATTCCGTAATCAGGGTCACCCGCTTCCTTGTTGAGCGGCAACGCCACATCAACCCGCAAGGGACCAAACGGAGTGAGGTACCGCAGGCCGATACCGGCACCGACCTTGAAATCGGCATCGGAAAAACTCTCGCTGGAGCTGACCAGTCCTGCGTCGACGAACGGCACAATACCGATCGTATCGGTAATCTGGATCCGCAACTCCGCCGATGTCTCCAGTATGGACAGGCCGCCGGTGGGTCTGCCGCTGCCATCGCGAGGTCCGATATCCTGAAAACCATACCCGCGGACAGATCCGCCGCCGCCTGAATAGAAACGCCGGTTGGCGGGAACCTCAGCAAGATTCGCTCCATAAATCGAGCCTGCGGCAACCCTGCCCGCGAGCACGAACCGCTTTTGAGCGTCCAGCGCCCGGTACGCGGACCCTTCGGCCTTGAGCTTGACAAAAGTCGCGCCGCTGTTGGCTTCATAAGCGGGCTCCACCAGCAGTGCCAACCTTGTTCCCATGGCGGGATTGAGCTTGTCGTCGCGCGTGTCCCGGACATATTCGAGCGGAACCGCAACCGTGATGGTTTCAAGATCCGCACTAAAGCTGTCTGTGAGCTTGGCGTATTCGACCACAAGACCGGCAGAGACAGTCTGTTCCTGTGTCAGCTCGTAGGCAAGACCAACACCGCCCTCGACAGAGAACCGGCGATAGGCATCAAGATCTTCCTGCTTGACCTCGAGATGTGATGTGAATTTCGACGCAGGGCCTAGAACACCGGGCTTTTCAAACAGCGCCGCGCCCCGCCAGGTCATATCTTCCGGATCGCTGGTGCTGCCGACACCGCCAAACGATCCTTCAAGCCTGAATTTCTCTGCGCGGCCAAACAGGTTACGATGGCCCCAATAGGCTTCCATGCCGCCGCCATCAGTCGAGGAGAAGGTTGCGCCCAGCCCCAGATACCGGTGCTTGCGCTCGGTCACGGTGATGCCAACCGGAACTGACCCATCCGCAGAAAGGCTCTCGCTTTCCTTCACATCGACGCTCGAAAACACTTCAAGCGCGCGCAACCGCCGCGCGGCAGCTGCTAGGTCTTCCGGATTGTAGCGCTCGCCCTCCGGCACTCCGGCCATCATCGCGATGAAGTCGGAATCCACCGATTGCGCCCCGTCGACCGCAGTCGCGCCAAACGCCGCCACCGGTCCGGCATCAAGGGTCAGGGACACATCAATCACCCCGCTCGCATGATCGGCGACCACATCACGGCCCGAGATCTTTGCAAACGGATGGCCGGCTTTCCTGAAGTCTCTGATCAGGTCGCTCTCGGCATCGAGGATCACCGTCGACCGCGCCACAGCCCCCGGCGCAAGGCCTGACTCCGCAGCATCATGGCTTTGTCCGTCGCTTGTGCTGATGTTGACATCCCCAAACCGGAACTGCTGGCCGGGTGTCACCACGATCCTGACCGGAACCGGAGCCTGCCCGGCGAGATCGGCGTCAGCCGGCAAGTCCGCCAGAGGCCGCCCATTGAGCAGGATGGTGACTTCACCGGCATAGCGGGCATTTTCATAGAGTGCCGCAACAAGTTGCTCGAAATCACCATTGGCGCGCTGGATAAGCCCGATTGAACCGGAAACCGGCCGGTCCGCCCCCTGAACCAGCTGCGAGGCGCCCCTCAGCTCTTCCTCAAGCACATTGTCGGGATCGGGGCCATTGACGTCGAGCGAAACCGTGTAGGACAGCGGATCGACAATCTCGACCGTCTCGGCAGCCTCATCCTCAAACAGTTTGAACCCGAAGATCTCGAAGGCGCTGGCCTGGCGTGGCAACAAGGCAAAGGACACGGCCAAACAAAAGACGCAACCAGACAGGCGCAGCCAAAGCTGGCCGCGCGCTCTGGAGGCTATGTCACGCACGTGTGTCATCTTATCCAATCTACAATGCCCGCATGAACAGGACCTGAATCCTTCTACCCTAGTAACTCGGACAAAAGAAACAGGTTCCGAAAAAACTATCGCCTTGATTTAAAATGGCAACACAAAGGGCTGTTGAATGCGCACGCATCACCGTTTTGCCTCTTGTGCGCCATCGATTGTTTTCGCAATCTGCCGGTAAATTGAGGCTTGGAGACCTACGATGAAACCACACGTCAGGGCAGTTGTAATCGGCGGCGGGGTTGTCGGGTGTTCGGTGCTTTACCATCTGGCCAAGGCCGGATGGAGCGATGTGATGCTGATTGAACGCTCGGAGTTGACATCCGGCTCATCCTGGCATGCCGCCGGCGGTTTTCACACACTCAATGGCGACCCCAATGTCGCCAAGCTTCAGGCCTACACCGTCAGTCTCTACGATGAACTCGAAGAACTCTCCGGCCAATCCTGCGGCTTGCACCTGACCGGCGGCGTGATGATGGCCGACACGCCCGAACGCATGGATTTTCTGCGTCAGGTCCACGCCAAGGGCCGCTATCTCGGCATGGAAACCGAGCTGATCACCCCATCGGAAGCCAAGGCAATGTTTCCGCTGATGGATGAAAGCAATTTCGTCGGCGCCCTCTGGGACCCGGTAGAAGGTCATCTCGACCCCTCAGGCACCACCCACGCCTATGCCAAGGCGGCGCGAAAACTCGGTGCGGAGATCGTGCTCCGCAACCGTGTGATTGAACTTACCCAGGAAGCCGACGGCACCTGGAACGTGGTCACCGAGCAAGGCAATGTGAAAGCCGACCACGTGGTCAACGCCGGCGGGCTGTGGGCGCGCGAAGTGGGCCGCATGGCGGGCCTCGAACTGCCGGTTCTCGCCATGGAGCACATGTATCTGCTCACTGAAGAAATGCCCGAAGTGCTGGAGTTCAACGCCAGCACCGGCCGCGAACTGATCGGCGTGATCGACTTCAAGGGTGAGATCTACACCCGTCAGGAACGCTCCGGCATTCTGCTCGGCACCTATGAGAAGGCCTGCAAGCCCTGGTCGCCGATCGAAACCCCATGGAGCTTCGGACATGAGCTGCTGGCACCGGATCTTGACCGCATCGCGCCCTCGCTCGAAGTCGGCTTTCGGCATTTCCCGGCGCTGGAAAACGCCGGCATCAAGCAGATCATCAACGGCCCCTTCACCTTCGCACCCGATGGCAACCCGCTGGTCGGTCCGGTGCCGGGGCTGACCAATTACTGGACCGCTTGCGGCGTGATGGCCGGTTTCAGCCAGGGCGGCGGTGTTGGCCTGGCGCTGTCCAACTGGATGGTCCATGGCGATCCGGGTGCGGACATCTGGGGCATGGATGTGGCCCGCTACGGCGAGTGGGCCACGCTGCGCTACACCAATGCCAAAGTGCGCGAGAACTACTCGCGCCGCTTCTCGATCCGCTTTCCCAATGAGGAACTGCACGCCGCCCGTCCGCAGCAAACCACGCCGCTCTACGATGTGATGGTCCGCGACAATCACGCGGTGATGGGCGACAGCTGGGGGCTGGAAACGCCCCTGTGGTTTGCTCCAAGCGCCGCAGAAGCGTACGACGTGCTCTCCTTCCACCGCTCCAATGATTTCGGCCCGATCGGTGAGGAGGTGCGGCGCACACGCGACAGCGTCGGCGTCACCGAGATCTCCAATTTCGCCAAATACGAGGTCACCGGCCAAGGCGCGGAAACCTTCCTCAATCACCTGATGACCAACACCATGCCCAGGATCGGGCGCATCGTGCTGACCCCGATGCTCAACAACAACGGCAAGCTGATCGGCGATTTCACCATCGCCAAGCTGTCCGATACACGTTTCATGGTCTGGGGTTCGATCGCCGCGCAAAAATACCACATGCGCTGGTTCGAACAGCACCTGCCCAATGACGACTCGGTCGCCATCCGCCGCTTTGGCCTCAACCTGGTGGGTCTCTCGATTGCCGGTCCCAATGCCCGCAAGGTGCTCGAAAAACTCACCGATGACGACGTCTCGTCCGCCGCTTTCCGTTTCATGGACATTCGCAAGATGGACGTGAACGCGGCCCCCTGCGTGGTCGGCCGCATCACCTATACCGGCGATCTGGGCTACGAAATCTGGATGGAACCCGCCTACCAGCGCCGGATCTATGACGGCATCAAACGGGCCGGCGCCGAATTCGGCATTGTCGACTTCGGCATGCGGGCGCTGCTGTCGATGCGGCTCGAGAAGAACTTCCCGACCTGGTTCCGCGAACTGCGACCTATCTACGGTCCCTACGAGGCCGGGATTGAACGCTTCGTCAAGCTGTCAAAGAACGACTTCATCGGCCGCGAGGCAGCAGCAAAGGAACAGGCCGACGGCCCGAAGCTGATGCGGACCTCGTTCCTGGTCAATGCGACGGACGCGGACGTGATGGGCGACGAACCGATCTGGGCCAAGATCGGCGACACCGATTACCGCACCATCGAACCACCGCACGGCTTCGGCGCGCCGCGCTTTGATTCAGGTGGCAAGGAGATCGCCAAGCCCGAAGGCGGCACCATGCGCGATGGCGACTGGCGTGTGGTCGGCTGGGTCACCTCAGGCGGCTATGCCCACACGATCGGCTCATCCATGGCACAGGGTTACATCCCCTCGGCGCTGGCGATCAACGCCACCGAGGGAATGTTCGAAATCGAAATCCTCGGCATCCGCCGCCCGGCAAGGATCGCGCTGGAGCCGCCGTTCGATCCAACGGGCGCGAAGATGCGGGGGTGAGTTTTTCGGAGTGGGCAATGCGGCCAGGGTGTTGAAGAGGTAGGACAACCTCGCCTCCCGTCACCCCGGACTTGCTCCGGGGTCCAGCCACCGCGCGTCGGCGCGGTGAGAGGTTCCTTCAGCGTCAGAACGAGCCAGAGTCTAACGGCTCGCAGACGCTCGCCTGCTGGATGCCGGGTCAAATCCGGCATGACGGAAATTGTGACGCAGAACCAAATCTACGGCCATTTGCATCGAAGACCACTATAAGTAAAAAAAACGCCCGAAAGTCAGCGACTTGCGAGCATTTCACGACTCAACTTTCGAACGTCTTAACTCACCCTGCGTGCAACGTCACTCAGATCAATCCGTGCGTACCACCGGGTTTCCGGCTTCGGCCAGCTTGGCCAGGTCGGCGGGCTTGAGCTCGACAGACTCGCCGCATCCGCAGGCCGATGTCTGGTTGGGATTGTTGAACACAAAGCCCGAGCGCAGCTGGGTCACTTCGTAGTCCATCTCGGTCCCGAGCAGATACAGCACAGCCTCCGGCGCAACGAACACCGCGGCCCCATCACGCTCGATTCGGTCGTCCTTCGGATTGATTTCGGTCGCCAGATCGATGGCATACTCCATCCCGGCGCAGCCGCCCTTCTTGATGCTGACGCGGAGACCTTCCGCGCCCTCTTCATTCCGGACGATCGTCTTGACCCGCTCGGCAGCTGCCGGCGTCAGTGTCATGACGGCAAATCCCATCATACTCTCCTTGAGCTTCACGGGTTCAAGGCCCGCTGCTTCATGGTTTGAATGTAGTGTGGATTTATCAGGTTAACAAGCCGTCGATACGACCTGCCGGCAGGATCAGTACCAGCCGACAGCAACCTGCGCTTCTTCGCTCATCCGGTCGGGCGTCCAGGGCGGATCGAAGGTCATATCGACTTCAACGCCAGAAATACCCTCGACCGTGGCGACCGCGTTCTCCACCCAGCCCGGCATTTCGCCGGCCACCGGGCACCCAGGTGCGGTCAGCGTCATCAGGACCTTGACCATGCGGTCATCCTCGATGTCGATCTTGTAGATCAGGCCAAGCTCGTAGATGTCCGCAGGGATCTCGGGATCATAAACGGTCTTCAGCGCCGAAATGATGTCGTCGCTCAGCCGCGCCAGTTCCTCGCGCGGGATAGCCGATTCCGTCACCTGATCCGCAGCTTCGGGTTGACCTGCGGCTTCGGTTTGCGTGCCGGATGCTTCACTCATCGGCTCTACTCCTTATGGGCCTGTCTCAGAACACCGGGGGGTCGGCAATCCGACAGGACAACCAAGTCAAACATTCAAGCTGCAGGTCCGGTCGCTATGACCCGACCCGCGCCCTAAGCAAAAAACGCCCGCGCCTTGTCAAGCGATGCAACCAGCGCGTCGACTTCCGAGCGCGTATTGTACATTCCAAAAGAGGCCCGGCAAGTCGATGTTGCATTGAACCGCTTGAGCAGCGGCTGCGCACAATGGGTGCCTGCACGCACAGCCACGCCGGAGCGGTCAATCAGCATCGACACATCATGGGCATGAATGCCCTCGATCTCGAAAGCAAAGATCGCGCCCTTGCCCGGCGCATTGCCAATCAGGCGAAGCGCATTGACCTTCGAGAGCTGCTCCTGCGCATAGGCGCCGAGCTCAGCCTCATAGGCGGCAATGCGGTCGCGGCCGACGGAATCCATGTAGTCAAGCGCCGCGCCCAGACCGATCGCCTGCACGATTGGCGGCGTTCCCGCCTCGAAGCGGTGTGGCGGATCATTGTAGGTCACGCCCTCTTCGCTCACATCGACGATCATCTCGCCGCCGCCCATGAAAGGCTGCATGGCCTTGAGCGCGTCCATCTTGCCGTAAAGCACCCCGATGCCGGATGGGCCATAAAGCTTGTGGCCGGTCATCACATACCAGTCGCAATCGATATCCTGAACATCGACGGGCATATGCACAGCCGACTGGCTGCCATCGACCAGAACCTTGACGCCACGTTCATGGGCAATGCGGCAGACTTCCTTTACGTCCACCACAGTGCCGAGCACATTCGACATATGGGCGATTGCCACCAGCTTGGTGCGGTCGCTCAGCGCCTTGCGGAAATCATCAAGATCGAAATTGCCCTGGTCATCCACGCCGACCCAGACGATCTTCGTACCCTGGCGTTCACGCAGAAAATGCCAAGGCACGATGTTGGAATGATGCTCCATGATGGTGATGACGATCTCGTCGCCTTCACCGATATGCGGCATGCCATAACCATAGGCCACGGTGTTGATCGCCTCGGTGGTGGACTTGGTGAACACCACATTGTCGACCGACGGCGCATTGAGGAACCGCCGCACAATCTCGCGCGCGCCCTCATAGGCATCGGTTGCCGCATTGGAGAGAAAATGCAGGCCGCGATGCACATTGGCATATTCATTTGAATAGGCGTGGGTGACCGCGTCCATCACCGCCTGCGGCTTTTGGGCCGAGGCGCCATTGTCGAGATAGACCAGCGGTTTTCCGTGCACCTGCCGTGACAGGATCGGGAAATCCTTCCGAATCGTCTCCACGTCATAGGCATGATTCAATGTCTCAGGCATGGTCGACAAGCCATTGTTCGATAATGGTTTCAAGCACCTCGACGAGCTCTTCATTTTCAAGCTCATCAATCAACTCGTCGACGAACCCATTGACCAGAAGCGCACGTGCCGATTTCTCGGTGATACCGCGTGCCATCAGGTAGAACAGGTGATCCTCATCCAGATCGATCACGGTCGCGCCATGGGCGCAGACCACGTCATCGGCAAAGATCTCAAGCTCGGGTTTCGCCGCAAACTCACCATCATCGGTCAGCAGCAACGTGTTGCAGGCCATCTGCGCGTCGGTTTTCTGGGCTTCCTGCGCCACGCAGATCTGCCCCTGAAACACACCGCGCGCCCGGTCCAGAACCACGTTGCGGACGATTTCCGACGAGGTGGTGTTGGCCACACTGTGTCCCAGCGTCAGCGTCACATCGGTGTGGCTGTCGCCCGCCAGCAGGTTGACTGTGCGCAGATCGAAATGGGCGCCCTCGCCCGCAACATCCACATGCACTTCCTGGCGCGTAAGCTTGCCACCGGCATTGATCACAAAGACCCGCAGCTTGGCATCCGCCCCTAGGCGAGCGCTCAACTGACCCAGATGCTGATCGCTAACACCACGCTGCTGCACGATCACCCAGGTGATATCCGCACCATCGGCAAGATCAAGCGCGCTGAGCGATGTCGACAGACCGGAATGCAGATCATCGCCGACATGACGCTCGACCACGGTGGCCTTCGACCCGGCACCGAAGGACGCTACAAAGCGGTTGTGCGCCTGGCCGCCCGACTGGACCGATTGCAGTTCGACAAGCTTGCCGATGCTGGTGTCAGCCGCGACGCTCAAGCTGTAGCCATCACTGACAAAGGCGCCATTGAGCTGACCGATCAGATCGTCAGATCCGCGCGCCACCATAGCCGCCGCTGCAGCGCCGGAAGCGAGTTTCTCCTTGAAGGGAGCCACCGTCATATCGGACAGCACTGCGGCGTCGACGCTGGTGCCCTGCACCATAGGCAACACAATGCTGCGGCCAACCAGCGGATCAAGCGCAACCGCCGTTCCACTGCCCGCGGGTGCGGTCACATCGCGCAGCAGATTGCGCAGATCTGTGTAGTGCCAGCTCTCGACCCGACGGGTCGGCAGGCCGCCGTCGGAAATCGCCGAGAGCAGTTCGTCACGCGCCGATGTAACCTTGGCATCGCCGGGCAACTGCCCCAAAACTGCGGCGTAATTATCCAGGATTGCCTGCTCGGCAGCGGTGCGGGGCGGCTTTGTCTGCATGTTCATGCCTGTCTCTCCTGGCCGTAAAGGCCCGTCAATTCACATTTGGCGTGCGTTCAAGCGGCCGCTTCGATGATATCGGCATAGCCATTGGCTTCCAGATCCAGCGCCAGGCTCTTGTCGCCGGACTTGATCACCTGGCCCTTGTAGAGCACGTGCACGGTGTCGGGCACGATGTGCTCGAGCAGGCGCTGATAGTGGGTGATGACGATCACAGCACGGTCGGGCGAACGAAGCGCGTTGACGCCATCGGACACGATCTTCAGCGCATCGATATCAAGGCCGGAATCGGTCTCGTCGAGCACGCAGAGCTGCGGTCCGAGCAGCTTCATCTGCAGGATTTCCGCGCGCTTCTTCTCACCGCCGGAGAAACCCACATTGAGCGGACGCTTGAGCATGTCGGGATTGATCTGCAGGCTGGCGGCAGCCTCCTTGACCAGTTTGATGAAGTCAGGCGTCTTCAGCTCTTCCTGACCGCGCGCCTTGCGCTGCTCGTTCATCGCAACCTTGAGAAACTGCATGGTGGCAACACCGGGGATCTCGACCGGATACTGGAACGCCAGGAAGATGCCCTTGGCGGCGCGCTCGGACGGATCAAGCTCGAGAATGCTCTCGCCGTTGTAGAGAATGTCACCCTCGGTGACTTCGTAATCGTCGCGGCCCGCCAGAATGTAGGACAGCGTCGACTTGCCCGAGCCGTTCGGCCCCATGATGGCGGCGACTTCGCCCGCCTTGACGGTCAGGTTGAGGCCGCGAATGATTTCCGTGCCGTCTTCGGCGATGCGTGCGTGAAGATTCTTGATTTCCAACATGTCTGTTTCCGATACCTAGATAATTTTCGGCCACTTCAGCCAGTGGCTACAATTGATGCCTTGATGACCAACGGAACTTTGCCTTCGACTGGCTGCGCCCGATGGCTCAGATGGTTGCTTAGCCGACACTGCCTTCAAGCGAGATGCCGATCAGCTTCTGCGCTTCAACGGCGAACTCCATCGGCAGTTCCTGGATCACTTCCTTGACGAAGCCGTTGACGATCAGCGCGATCGCCTCTTCCTCGGGAATGCCGCGGGCCAGGCAGTAGAACAGCTGGTCCTCGGAAATCTTCGAGGTCGTGGCTTCATGCTCGAACTGCGCTGTCGAGTTCTTGGCTTCGATATAGGGCACCGTGTGCGCGCCGCAGTCGTTGCCAATCAGCAAGCTGTCGCACTGGGTGAAGTTGCGCGCATGCTCCGCCTTGCGGTGAGCCGAAACCTGACCGCGATAGGTGTTGTTGGAGTTGCCGGCGGAAATGCCTTTGGAGATGATCCGGCTCGATGTGTTCTTACCCAGATGGATCATCTTGGTGCCCGAATCGATCTGCTGATAGCCGTTCGACACGGCAATCGAGTAGAACTCGCCGCGCGAGCCGTCGCCACGCAGGATGCAGGACGGATACTTCCAGGTGATCGCCGAACCGGTTTCGACCTGGGTCCAGGAGATCTTGGAGTTCTTGCCGCGGCAATCACCACGCTTGGTGACGAAATTGTAGATCCCGCCCTTGCCGTCCTTGTCGCCCGGATACCAGTTCTGAACGGTCGAATATTTGATCTCGGCATCATCGAGCGCAATCAGCTCGACCACGGCGGCATGCAGCTGGTTTTCGTCGCGCTGCGGCGCGGTGCAGCCTTCGAGATAGGAGACATAAGCCCCCTCCTCGGCGATGATCAGCGTGCGTTCGAACTGACCGGTGTTCTTCTCGTTGATGCGGAAATAGGTCGACAGCTCCATCGGGCAGCGAACGCCCTTGGGCACATAGACGAACGAACCATCGGTAAACACCGCGGAATTGAGCGTGGCGTAGTAGTTGTCGGTCACCGGAACGACGGTGCCAATATATTTCTTCACCAGCTCCGGATGCTCGCGCATCGCTTCCGAGATCGACATGAAGATCACACCGGCCTTCGACAGCTCTTCCTTGAAGGTGGTGACCACGGAAACCGAATCGAACACGGCGTCCACGGCGATCTTCGACTGCTGCACGCCGGCCAGAATTTCCTGCTCGCGCAGCGGAATCCCGAGCTTCTCATAGACACGCAGCAGTTCCGGATCGACATCATCAATCGACTTGGGGCCGTCTGTGCCCTTTGGCGCCGAGTAATAGTGAATGTCCTGAAAATCGATTTTCGGATAATCAACGCGCGCCCAGGACGGCTCTTCCATGGTCTGCCAGCGCTTGAACGCATCAAGCCGCCACTCGAGCATCCATTCCGGCTCGTCCTTCTTGGCCGAGATCATCCGGATGGTGTCCTCGGTCAGACCCTTGGGCGCGGTGTCACTCTCGATAACGGTCTCAAAACCGTATTTGTACTGATCCACGTCAATCTGACGAACCTGATCAATGGTTTCCTGCACTGCAGGCATGGCGCTCTCCAATCTCGCCGGGTCAAGGCCGGCAGCTTGTTAACGTCGTGAGTTGAATCCCGATCGGATCAACCACTATTTAGGGCGTGACCACCGTCAACGCCATGCCGTTCGCGAAGAAAGCGTCTCCGCAAACGACGAATTCCATCCGCCTACGCGGCGGCTTCTGCTCCGAGCCGCTCCACACGTCTGGCGTTGATGCGCCTGAAAACCTCGAGAAACGCATCAATCTCTGCATCCGTGTGTACGTGCCCGAGGCTGATCCGGATTGCTCCGAGACCGGCATCCGCACCCATGGCCTTGAGCACATGGCTTTCGCCGATCTTGCCCGATGAACATGCCGAGCCCGCCGAAACGGCCACGCCCTCCATGTCAAAGGCAATCTGTGCAGTTTCCGCTTTCAGACCGGGAAGCGAAAAGAAGCTGGTATTGGCAAGACGCTCGGCATTGCCGGAATGGATGACAATGTCAGGCGCGGCCTCGCGCATACCGGCTTCCATCGTATCACGCAAGCGCGCCAGAGCAGCAACCTGTTCCAGAGAGCCGAGAGCGGCTTCCGCAGCAGCCCCGAAGCCCGCGATGCCGGCCAGATTTTCCGTCCCGCTGCGATGACCCTTTTCCTGTCCGCCACCGGTGATCAGGGGCGCAGGCATCAGGGTTTCACCGGCGCTGATCAGTGCCCCGACGCCTTTGGGACCACCGAGCTTGTGGGCCGACAGAATCATAAAATCTGCACCAAGTTCGGCAAGTGACAGCGGCATGCGGCCCGGGGCCTGCACCGCATCGACCACCAACAGCCCGTGATGCGCCCGGACAATGGCTGCGGCCTCTCTGACTGGCTGAACCACACCGGTTTCATTGTTGGCGACCTGCAATGCCAGCATGACCTGGCCCGAAGCCGGATCATGCGCCTTGAGCGCCGCCTCAAGCGCGGCCAGATCAAGACGGCCATCGCTGTCCACGCCAAGCACCGTAATCTGATCAGCCGCAAAACGTCCGCCTGCATGCACCACCGCATGCTCAACCGCGCAGACCAGCAGCAGCGAAACCCTGACCGGCGCACGGCCCATCCGGAAGTCCGGCGTAAGAACATGGCTGGCAGCTTCCGCTGCGCCTGATGTGAAGCTCACCTGGGCTGCGGGAACATCCAAAAGCCGGGCAACACGATCGCGTGCGTGCGAAACAATGGCACGCGCCGAACGTCCCTCGCCATGCACCGAAGAGGGGTTGCCGGGCAGATCCATGGCCTCGATCATGGCCGCGCGCGCAACCGGCAAAAGCGGCGCGGTGGCATTGTAATCGAAATAGAGACGGCTTCTGGCCATGCTTCCCTTCACCTGATGACAGCCTGCGTCATGGCCGCAGGTTCATTTTCCTTGAAATTTCTCTATGCGATGCCTTAAGACACTCGCACATTCAGCGAAACCGCTATAGTTTCGAACGATTCTAAACTAGGTTCTAGGGAGCCGCCCCGCTGTCGTCAAGGTCGCGGATGCGATATCCACCCGCCACCGGCCTTTCCGGAATGGATGCGGAGACCTGAACCCCGCCATGTATGGAGTACGAATGCCTGAAGTCATTTTCAACGGTCCCGCCGGACGCCTCGAAGGCCGCTACCAGCCGGGCAAGGAAAAGAACGCACCGATCGCAATCGTGCTGCATCCGCACCCGCAATTCGGCGGGACCATGAACAACCAGATCGTCTATCAGATGTTCTACATGTTCCAGCAGCGCGGCTTCACCACGCTGAGGTTCAATTTTCGCTCGATCGGCCGCAGCCAGGGCGAATTCGACCACGGCGCCGGTGAACTCTCCGATGCCGCCGCGGCCCTCGACTGGGTGCAGAGCCTGCATCCCGATTCCAAGAGCTGCTGGGTCGCGGGCTATTCCTTCGGCGCCTGGATCGGCATGCAGCTTCTGATGCGCCGCCCGGAAATCGAGGGTTTCTTCTCGATCGCGCCGCAGCCCAACACCTACGATTTCTCCTTCCTCGCCCCCTGCCCGTCATCGGGCCTGATCATCCATGGCGATGCCGACAAGGTCGCACCTGAAAAGGACGTCATCGGCCTGGTCGAAAAGCTCAAGCTGCAGAAGGGCATCCTGATCACCCAGAAGACCATGCCCGGCGCCAACCATTTCTTCACCGGCCAGGTCGATGAACTGATTGCCGAGTGCGAAGACTACCTCGACCGCCGCCTCGCCGGCGAACTGGTCCCGGCTGTGGCTGCCAAGCGGCTGCGCTGACGGCTGCTCGATTGCGGATGAATGAAGGGGCACGGCGGGGAAACCTGCCGTGCCTTTTTGTATGTGGACGGGACAATGGAATTGGATCTTGGGTCAATTTGAGCGGGAAGCGGACGTTCAGTATGGGCGACACGAAGGTCCGATATGCCGACCCTTGAGAGATCCGTACGGCTAATGACAATTACGGTCCGCAGCCCATTTGCAATCGGTCACGCACGTACGTCAAAGCTGTGAGCGGTTTACCAACGGTAGGCGATAGTTGGAATTACCAAGCTGCTGAAAATATACACAGTTGTTTTCGTAGAACTGATCGGTGCGGGTATCAACGGATTCGCGTGAATTCGACCAGAGAGCGCAAAATGCCCCTGTTTGTCGGTGTCGTCGATTGGATCGGGCCTTCTCGGCGGCCCAATTAGAAAATTTGACCATTCGGGGCATTCATATGAATTTGCACTGTAATTTCATATAGATTTGTAATAATAATATTGCACACAGGAGGAGTTATGTTGTTATGATTGGCTATTTTCTTATTGCCTTGAGTTTTCTCGCAGCCGCAGTTGGAACACTGTCACAAACAACACGCACAATCAAAATCGCGATAATGTGTATAGCGGGCCTTACAGCTGGCGCGAGTGCTTGGGTATATTATGAAGACGAGCAGGAAAAGACTCTGAACAAACGCCTTATCGTGAGCCTTGTTCAAGCCACTCAGGATGAGTCGGCCTTCAGCGAAGAACTTCGTATCGCAGCCAACGACATCATGGATGATCGTACGTGGTATGTCTCAAGCCTTACGTTTTCCAACTCGGGTCTACATTTGACGGCAAACAACAGCACCGACGATGAGTTTGCAGGAGCCATATTCTTAGATAACAGGAAACTGAGAGATATCCGGTATGCTCTAGCTGCTCAGACGGGCCTTGCTGAGGAACTGCAATTACATCTGCTGACTGACCTTTGGACAGCCGATACGATTGAGAGTGACTGGAATCGTATAGCGCCGATTATCGGCGAGTTGGCAGCCTCTGCGCTTGAGGATTTCGCGCCGGAAGCAGTTCAAACTGCTATGGGCTTTCCGGACGGAAACTCGGTCAGGATCGTTGCTAAGCGGGACATCCAGCAATCGCCATATGTCGTCGTTTTAAACCGTGACCACATTCAGGCCCTTGTCGAGGTTGAGCCTCTTGAGCGCGGACGCATCATATCGGGAATCGTAGTAGAACAGATGGTAGATCAACTGTAGAGCCGCTTTTTCCGCTCTGGAGCATGCCCCTAAAAATGCGTGAAGCAACGTTCAGCCTGAAAGGCTCCCGCAAACGCTATGACTACCGCAAGATGACCAAAGACCAGAATGGAATGCCGTTAAACCTTGCAAATCTGCACAGTGGTGAGGAGCAATTCCGCGAGAAAGCACTTAGAATCATTGACGGCGACCAGCGACTGCGGCTGCACATCGTTGTTGTTGAAGACGCGATGGATCTCACCGATAACTTCCGCCAATACGACACTAGCGATGAGGACCTGAAAGTCGTTCAGGTCCTTGGGATGCGTACTTTCAACGCGTTTGGGGCAAGCCTGAAGTTGACGCTTTCTGGCTACCATCAGAACAGCGCACTGATCCTGCGCGACGTGCTGGAAACCGTCTTCCTGCTAAACCTTTTTGCTGGCGATCGCGACCGTATAGGGCGCTGGCGCCATGCAGACAAGAAAGCGCGCATGAAAGAATTCTCGCCGGTGGAGGTGCGCAAGGCACTCGACGCCCGCGACGGTTTCATCTCGAAACGCCGCGCCGAGATGTACGAGTTGTTTTCTGAACTTGCCGGTCATCCCAATATGAAATCAGCATGGATGATGCGGCCAGAAAAGGATGGCGATGCTGTCATCGGCCCATTCATGGAGGCGACGGCCCTCGAAGCGGTTATCTCTGAGATGGGGCGCTTAGCCATCCAAGTTGGTGAGCAGATCATCGCATTCTTCCCCACCTACTGGACTCCGGGTTTGCCGAGCCGTGCGACGTTTGCCCAACACAAGCGCGAATGGCTCTCCACTTTTTATCCGACTGCGCGACAAGAAATCCCATGATGTGTGTCAGGTGTTGCGTTATGATCAGGGGGCGCACTTTGACCGGATAGAGGGCGCAAAGTGGCCTTTGGCTAGGAATCTACCCAGTGGCGGCCATGGCCGAAAGCGCCACCGCTGCACCACGCCACCACCGACCCAAACGCCCCTAAACCTCCACCACCTTGCCGTCATCCAGCGTCACACGGCGGCTCATCAGGCTGGCGAGGTCGTGGTTGTGGGTGGCGATGACGGCTGACAGGCCGGACTGGCGCACAAGCGCATCGAGCGCCTCGAACACATAGCCCGCGGTTTCCGGGTCGAGATTGCCGGTCGGCTCATCGGCCAGTAGCACCAGCGGCGCATTGGCCACCGCGCGGGCGATCGCCACGCGCTGCTGTTCGCCACCTGAGAGTTCCGATGGCCGGTGATCGGCGCGGTGGCCGATGCGCATATAGTCGAGCAGCTGTTCCGCGCGCTCCCGCGCCTCGGGCTTCGGGAGGCCGGAGATGAGTTGCGGCATCATGATGTTTTCAAGCGCCGAGAATTCAGGCAACAGATGATGGAACTGGTAGACGAACCCGATTTCGGAGCGGCGGATCGCGGTTCGCCGGTCATCGGACGCCCCGCCACAGGCCTCGCCATCGATAATGATCTCACCCTCGTCAGGCCGCTCGAGCAGCCCGGCAAGATGCAGCAGCGTCGATTTGCCGGTTCCCGATGGCGCCACAAGCGCCACCGTTTCACCGGCGTTCAGCGTAAAGTTCGCCCCGTCAAGAATAGAGAGCTGGTTGTCGCCCTGCACAAAATGACGGCCGACATCAACCAGTTCGAGCACCGGGCGCCCGGCAGTGCCTTGCCGCTCACTCATAGCGCAACGCCTGTACAGGATCGAGCTTCGAGGCCCGCCAGGACGGGATCAGCGTCGCAATGAAGGACAGCGCCAGCGCGACCACCAGAACCACCAGGGTTTCCCCCGAATCCATATCGGCGGGCAACTGGCTGAGGAAATAGAGCTCCGGATTGAACAACGTCGTCCCCGACAGCCAGGAGAAGAACTGGCGGATCCGCTCGACATTGAGGCACACCACCACTCCGAGCAGGAAGCCGGCGATGGTGCCGGTCACCCCGATCGCCGCCCCGGTCATGAAGAAGATCCGCATCACCGAGCCCGATGTGGCACCCATGGTGCGCAGGATGGCGATGTCGCGGCCCTTGTCCTTGACCAACATGATCAGCCCCGAAATGATGTTCAGCGCCGCGACCAGAATGATCAGCGTCAGGATCATGAACATGACGTTGCGCTCGACCTGCAGCGCCGAGAAGAAGGTCTGGTTACGCTGCCGCCAGTCGGTGATGAAGACCTGCCGCTCCGCCGCCGCTTCGATCAGCGGCCGCATGGCGTCGATATCGTCAGGATGTTTCACAAACACCTCGATGGACTGCACCACGCCTTCAGAATTGAAATAGAGCTGCGCTTCCTCAAGCGGCATGTAGATGATCGAGGAATCATATTCGGACATGCCGATTTCGAAGATGGCGGACACTGGATAAGCCTTGACCCGTGGGGTCACACCGAACGGGGTTACATCGCCCTCCGGCGCAACAAGCGTGATCAGGTCTCCCGCCGTAAGGCCAAGCGACTGCGCCATGCGTGATCCTATGGCCACGCCCTCACCGGACAGAAAACCCACCAGATCGCCCGACTGTATGTTTTGCGAAACCATCTCCATGGACTGGAAATCCTCGGCGCGAACGCCACGTACCAGTGCCCCGGTGCCTGCACCGCCAACCCCGGAGGCAAGCGTCTGCCCCTCGACAAGCGGGATCGCGTTGAGCACGCCATCGACGCCCTTGAACCGCGCGGCCAGGGCTGCGTAGTCATCCAGCGGTCGGTCGATCGGCTGCACCACCATGTGGCCGTTGATGCCAAGAATCCGGGTGATCAGCTCGCCGCGAAACCCGTTCATCACCGCCATCACGATGATCAGCGTCGCCACACCGAGCATGATTCCGACAAAGGAGAAGCCGGCGATCACCGAGATGAAGGCCTCCTTGCGCCGCGAACGCAGATAGCGCCAGGCCACCATCCGCTCGAAAGCGGAAAACGGTTTGGCTGAATCGGTGGTGTTCGAAGGCAATGCAGCGGCGTCCGGATCGTTCATTTGGATATCCTCTGAACGGACTTTGACCTAGCGGCCTTGCGCGAGGCGGTTGATGGCCTCATCGATCGAAAGCGTTTCGCGCTCGCCCGTTGCCCGCACCTTGATCTCGACATTGCCATCAGCGACTGCTCGCGGACCAGCAATAACCTGGATCGGCAGGCCGATCAGATCGGCCTTTGCGAACTTCGCCCCGGCACGTTCATCGGTGTCATCGTAGAGCAGCTCAATCCCGGCATTCTCGAGCACGGTCTCAATGCGTTCACAGGCCGCATCGCAAGCCGCATCACCGGGTTTCATGTTGATCAGGCCGACATCGAATGGCGCCACGCCCTTGGGCCAGATGATGCCGTTTTCGTCATGCGACGCCTCGATGATCGCGCCCAGCAGACGCGACGGACCGATGCCGTAGGAGCCCATCGAAACGTAATGCTGCTTGCCGTCCGGCCCCTGCACAAACGCATTCAACGGCTCGGAATATTTGGTGCCGAAATGGAAAATGTGGCCGACCTCAATGCCACGGGCTGACACCCGCTCGCCCTCGTCAAGACCAGCCCAGGCATCGCGCGCCCAGTCTTCCTTGTCCATGATCTCGTCGGTCGCAGCGAAAGGCGTTGTCCACTTGTCGACGATAGAAGCCACCGCAGCAGCATCATCATAATCGGTATCGGCAGGGGGAACCTCGAATGCCTCGAAATCACGGTGACAGAACACCTGGCTTTCGCCGGTTTCGGCCAGAACGATAAATTCGTGGCTGAGATTGCCGCCGATCGGCCCTGTGTCGGCGCGCATCGGGATCGACTTCAGCCCGCACCGTTCAAAAGTGCGCAGATAGGAGACGAACATGCGGTTGTAGGCAGCTTTGGACGCCCCATAATCAAGATCGAAGGAATAGGCATCCTTCATCAGGAACTCACGCCCGCGCATCACGCCGAAGCGCGGTCGGCGCTCATCGCGGAATTTCCACTGGATATGGTAGAGGTTCAGCGGCAGATCCTTGTAGGATTTGACGTAGGAGCGGAAAATGTCGGTGACCATTTCCTCATTGGTCGGCCCGTAGAGCATCTCGCGATCATTCCGGTCATTGATGCGCAGCATCTCCTGCCCGTAATCATCATAGCGGCCGCTTTCCTTCCAGAGGTCAGCAGGCTGAACGGTAGGCATCAAAATCTCGATGGCACCTGCCCGGTTCTGCTCCTCGCGAACGATGTTGCAGACCTTGTCGAGCACCCGCTTGCCCAGCGGCAGCCAGGAGTAGATGCCAGCCGATTGCTGCTTGATCATTCCCGCACGCGCCATAAGGCGGTGGGAGACGATTTCGGCATCCTTGGGGTTTTCTTTGAGGATGGGCACAAAGTACTTCGACAGACGCATGGGGAAATCCGGTTTGGCTCTCAGCTTTGACGGCTGATTCAGGCAAAATGAGGGTTGGCTCGGATGCGGTTCTATCCGCTTCGCAGGTCAATGGAAAGCCGTCATGATTGCGACCGCGTCGCACATCCAACTGGATGAGCAAGGAACCCCCTGATGCACTGAATTGAAGTAAGATCTTTACTGCACAAACAAATCGAGCGAAATGCGATACGCTTCACAAAGTCGTACATCCAAGCAGACGCGGCAACGGTGCTCTGCACCACGTTGATACGAAACATGCAGCCTCAACACCACAGAGACGCGATACTGTTGGCCAGTCAGGAAATTCATTGCCTTGGAAGTGTCACAAAACACGTGACAAGCCGCATTCTTTAGGCTAAATACAGCTCACTAAAGAGGCACTTCCCACGGGAAAGTGCCCATTTCGCGGTCAAAGTCTTGGGAGGATAGGATCTCAGGCGCGCTTTGTTCGCAGCCCCCGGGCAACCGGGAAACAGATCACGCGACACCTGAACAACAAGGCTTTCAGCCTTGTTTTTTTTTGCCCTTGCGTCGCCCAAATTGTGGGCACCTGCAACTGATTGCAATTCACCTGAACTGCCAACCGCCAGCATTGGCAGCTCGCAAGCTCGGCATCTCATGTCCAGAAGATGATTTTGACAAAGCACCCCCTCACGCTCGACCACAGATAGGGAGTGCGGAGCTATCCATACAAATGCGAATGCAAACCTTGCCTGCCCGAAACACTTGCCGTTCCGTCAGGCCCGGCAAGAAGGAGCCGGTTCAGTTCCCGGTCGGTTTGAAGTCGGGCGACATCGCAATCAGATCATCAAGTGTGAATCCACCAACGACCGTCACCAGAAAATAGGCCCCAAACACGACCCCCGAGACCAGCGTGGTGCGCCAGAATATCGGCGCGAAGCGAAAATTCGCCGGCGCGCTGTGCGTGGTGCCAAGAATCACCTCGCCCTCATCTGCCTGACTGCGCGCCGAGAACGGAAGCACGGTGAAAAGCACCACCCACCAGATGATGAAGTAAATCGCAAAAGCGGTTCCGATACCCATGATGTCTGACCTCAGACCTGCTCGAGTTCAATCAATGTGCCGTTGAAATCCTTCGGATGAAGGAACAGAACGGGCTTGTCATGCGCACCTGTTTTTGGTTCCCCGTCGCCGAGCACCCGGGCACCTTGCGCCTTGAGATGATCACGTGCCGCGATGATATCCTCCACCTCGTAGCAGACGTGATGCATGCCGCCCGAGGGGTTCTTGTCGAGAAACGCGCCAATCGGAGAGCCTTCCCCCAGAGGTTCGAGCAACTCGATCTTGGTGTTGGGCAGCTTGATGAACACCACCGTCACACCATGTTCGGGCAGCGCCTGTGGCGCGGTCACCTCGGCGCCCAGCATGGTTTCATACTGCTGCCGCGCCGCCGCAAGATCCTGTACTGCGATTGCAACATGGTTCAAACGTCCAAGCATGACTGCCTGCCTCCCGCACGCGCTGTTCAGACCCGGGTGACGAACACCGTCACCACCGGTTTCTTGCCCCATACCTCGTTTGCCGCTGCGCGAACAGAGCGGCGAATTGCCTCGCGTACATTGTCAATGTCCTTGCGGCGGCCGCGCGGAATGCTCTCGACCGCTCCAAGCACGGAATCATAGAGTATGTCTTCGATGTCATCGCCTTCCACATCAAAGGCAGGAAGGCCCATGGCAGAGACAACCGGATCGCGCTGGAACTCGAACCGCTGATCGAGCACCACATTGACGGCAACATGGCCTGCAAAGGAGAGCTTGCGCCGCTCGGAAATCCCCATCTCGTCGTAATCGCCGATCAGATGACCATCCTTGTAGACCCGACCATGCGGCGCCTCGCCGATGATATCCGGCGCGCCCGGCGCGAGCCTCAGGATCGAGCCGTTGCGAACCCGTGGCGTGATCGCAATGCCCGACGCCTGAGCCAGATCTGCCTGTGCGGTCAGATGGGCAGCCTCGCCATGCACCGGCACCAGGATTTGTGGCTTGACCCACTCATACATCTGCACAAGTTCGCTGCGGCGCGGGTGGCCCGAGACATGGACCAATGCATCCGTGTCGGTGACAATCTTCAGACCGCGGTCAATCAGCGCATTCTTGATCTCGAGAATGCCCTTCTCGTTGCCTGGAATGGTTCGTGACGAAAACACCACCGTGTCGCCAGAGGCGAGCGCGACATGCCGCATCTCGTCACGCGAAAGCTTGGCCAGCGCTGCCCGTGGTTCACCCTGGCTGCCGGTAAGGATCACCACCACCTTGTTGCGGGGAATGAAGCCGTACTCGTCTTCTTCGAGGAAGCCTGGCAATCCCTCCATCATGCCAAGCTCGGTGGCGACATTGACCACTCGCTTGATCGAGCTGCCCAGCAGCAGCACTTCACGGCCCGCATCGCGCGCCGCTTCGGCTATCGAGCGGATGCGGCCCACATTGGACGAGAACGTCGTGATCGCCACCCGGCCCTCGGCCTGTTCAATGACTTCGCGAAGTCCGGCGCTCACCTCATGCTCGGATGGCGAAATCCCGTCGCGCATCGCATTGGTGGAATCGCACATCATGGCGAGGATTCCCTCCTCGCCCAGTTGCCGGAACCTGTGCTCGTCGGTTAGCGGCCCGAGCGACGGTGTAGTGTCGATTTTCCAGTCGCCGGTATGAATGAGCTTGCCCAGGGGCGTCCCGATTGCCAGCGAGAACGGCTCGGGAATGGAGTGATTGACCGCGACTGGTTCGATCTCGAAAGGACCGACCGTAAAGCGCTCGCCCGCCTTGAACAACGTCACCGGCACTTCCGCGCGGGTGCGCTCATAGGCACGCTTGGCCTCAAGCATACCGGCGGTAAAGGCCGAGGCATAGACAGGCACCTTGAGCTGCGGCCAGATCTGCGCCAGGCCGCCATAGTGGTCCTCGTGGGCATGGGTGATGATGATCGCCTTGAGCCGGCCACCGAGCTTCTTGACATAATCGATATCCGGCAACACCAGATCAACGCCGGGCAGTTCCGGGCCGGGAAATGTCACGCCGCAATCAACCATGATCCAGTCGCGGTCTTTCGGAGTGCCATAGCCATAAAGCGCCAGGTTCATTCCGATTTCGCCGACACCGCCTAGCGGTATGAATACGAGATCATTGTCTTTGGTCATCAATTATCCTGTCTTGTCATCTTTCGCGGACGCGAAAAACACATCACCAGAGGCGATCAATTGTCTTGTTCCGTCATTGGCAGCAAGCATCAGCCTGCCTTCGCCATCAATTCCTTCGAACAGACCATGGATTTGTTGGTCTGGCAAATTCACCGTGACCGGTTGCCCGATCCCGTCAGCCCGGTCGATCCAGGCCTGCCGAATGCTGCTCAGGCCCCTGCCCTGATCCCATTGCGCAAGCCTTGCATCCATCGAGACCACCAGCTGAGCAAACAGATCCTGCGGCATTGCGGAACTGCCGTGCTCGCGCAGGCAGGTGGTCTTGTAAACTCCGGAATCGGGACGATGTTCGATGTTGAGACCACACCCGATCACCACCGCCACGCGGCCATCAGGCAGTGTCTCGGACTCAATCAGGATGCCTGCGGCCTTGCCGCCTGAGATCAGAAGATCATTGGGCCATTTGATCCTGAAATTCGCCTGGTCTCCCGGCAGCACCGCGGCCACCGCATCATAGGCTGCAACCGTCACCGCCAGAGGCAGGCTCGCCATGGCAGCCCATGGCGCGGGATTGATCAGAAGCAGCGACGCATAAAGGTTACCTGCCTCCGACACCCAGGGGCGCCCCCGCCGACCGCGCCCCCCGGTCTGCCGGTCCGCGGTGACCCAGAGCCAGCCCGGATCACCGGCGCGCGCACGCTCCATGCACTCGATGCTGGTGGATGCGACATCTCCCAGTTCGATGTGCCGGAAACCGTTCACGTTCATGCGCGACGCCGCGCCATGCTAGAAAAAGGTTTTCGCGGCGACGTCTGCAGCCAGTCCAAGCGGATTGGAAACCACCACATAAAGCAGCACGAACAGGCCGGACACGCCGAACACCAGCTTCAATTCCCCAGCCACGGGCGCAAAATCACCTGTCGGCTGATCGAACCACATGATCTTGATGATCCGGAGATAGTAATAGGCACCGACAACCGAGGCCAGCACGCCGATGATCGCCAGCGCGTAGAGTTTCGCTTCGATGGCGGCAACAAAGACCACATATTTGCCGAAGAAGCCGGCCAGCGGGGGGATGCCCGCAAGCGAGAACATCAGCACGGTCAGCATCAGCGCCATGAACGGATTGGTCGACGACAGGCCGGCCAGATCATCGATCTGCTCGACATTGCCTTCTTCCTTGCGCCGCATGGCGAGAATGCAGGCGAAGGTGCCGAGCGTCATCACCATGTAGATCAGCATGTAGAGGATCACGCCGCGCACGCCCGCCTGGCTTCCCGCAGCAAGCCCGACAAGTGCAAAGCCCATATGGGCGATCGAGGAATAGGCCATCAGCCGCTTGATGTTCTTCTGACCGATCGCCGCAAAGGCGCCGAGCAGCATCGAGCCGATCGAGATGAACACAACGATCTGCTGCCAGTCGAGCGTAACAGGCTCGAAGGCCTCGATCACGATGCGCACGAGCACGGCCATGGCGGCAATTTTCGGCGCGGCCGCGAAGAATGCAGTGACGGGTGTCGGCGCTCCTTCATAGACATCCGGCGTCCACATATGAAACGGCACAGCGGAGATCTTGAAGGCAATGCCTGCGAGCAGGAACACCAGACCGAAGATCAGACCCAGCGAGCGCTCCTCGCCGGCGATCGCGGCTGCAATCTCGTCGAAACCGGTGTGTCCGGTGTAGCCATAGACCAGCGAGGCACCATAGAGCAGCATGCCGGAAGACAAGGCGCCCAGCACGAAGTACTTCAGGCCCGCTTCCGTCGAACGCGTGCTGTCGCGGTTGATGGCAGCAACCACATAGAGCGCCAGCGACTGCAGCTCCAGGCCCATATAGAGCGCGATCATATCATTGGCCGAAATCATCAACAGCATGCCGAGCGTCGCCAGCACGATCAGCACCGGAAACTCGAACTTGTCGATCCGCTCTGCTTTGGCATGACCAACGGTCATCACCATCGCGGTGATCGAACCGATCAGCGCCAGCACCTTCATGAAGCGGGCGAAAGGATCAGACAGAAACGCCCCGTTGTAGGCTTCACCGTCACCGATCACCAGCACCAGCACCAGGCCCGCGGCGATCAGCAGCGCAACGGCCAGGCCATTGACCATGGTCACCGATTTTTCGCCGGAGAAAACCCCGACCATCAGCAGGAGCATCGCCCCGCCCGCAAGCATGAGCTCGGGCAGGGAAAGCTGGAGGCTTGAAAAGAGAATTTCTGGCGTCATGGTCCCGCAGTCTCCGTGGCTTTACTGGGTCGACAGCGCAAGATCGCGCGCCGCCTGCAGGGAAGCCGTGTAATTGTTGATCAGCGCGTCGACCGAAGCCGCCGTCACATCAAGGATCGGCGCCGGGTAGAAACCGAAGAGAATGACCAGCGCAACCAGTGGATAGATGATTGCCTTTTCCCGGCCCGACAGGTCGAGCATGGCCTTCAGGCTTTCTTTCTCCAGCGCCCCGAACACGACGCGGCGGTAGAGCCACAGCGCGTAGGCTGCCGACAGGATCACCCCTGTTGCTGCGAAGAGCGCAACCCAGGTGTTGGCCTGGAACACACCGATGAGCGTCATGAATTCACCGACGAAGCCCGATGTGCCGGGAAGCCCGACATTGGCCATGGTGAAGATCATGAACACCACCGCATATTTCGGCATGTTGTTGACAAGCCCGCCATAGGCCGCGATTTCACGGGTGTGCAACCGGTCATAAACGACACCGACGCACAGGAACAAGGCGCCCGAAATCAGCCCGTGGCTGAGCATCTGGAAGATCGCTCCCTGCACGCCAAGCTGATTGGCCGCAAAGATACCCATCGTCACGAAGCCCATATGCGCCACCGAGGAGTAGGCAATCAGCTTCTTGATGTCTTCCTGCATCAGCGCCACCAGCGAGGTGTAGATGATCGCAACAACCGACAGCACGAAAATGAACGGCGCAAAGTCGGCAGACGCCAGCGGGAACATCGGCAGCGAGAACCTGAGGAAGCCGTAGCCGCCGAGTTTCAAGAGAATGCCTGCCAGGATCACCGATCCGGCTGTCGGCGCCTCCACATGGGCATCGGGCAGCCATGTGTGCACCGGCCACATCGGCATCTTCACCGCAAAGGAGGCAAAGAAGGCCAGCCATAGCCAGGTTTGCATTTCAGCCGGGAAGTTATGTGCAAGCAGGGCGCGGATATCGGTCGTGCCCGCATCCCAGTACATCGCCATGATCGCCAGCAGCATGAGCACCGAACCGGCAAGCGTGTAGAGGAAGAACTTGAAGCTCGCATAAACCCGGCGCTTGCCGCCCCAGACACCGATGATGATGAACATCGGAATGAGACCCGCCTCGAAGAAGATGTAGAACAGCACGATGTCGAGCGCGCAGAACACGCCGATCATCATGGTTTCAAGCACCAGGAACGCGATCATGTATTCGCGCACCCGGGTTTCCACGGAGTTCCAGCTAGCCAGAATGCACAACGGCATCAGGAAAGTGGTCAGGATCACGAACAGCATCGAAATCCCGTCCACGCCCATCGCATAGGAGAAACCCGAGCCGGCGAGCTCGATGTTCTCGACCATCTGGAAGCCCGGATCGGCGTAATCGAAATTCGCCCAGATCAGCAGCGACATGATGAAGGTCGCTGTGGTGCCGAGCAGCGCCACCTGACGAATGTTGCGGCGTCCGATCTCGGTGTCATCCTTGATCGGCAGCAAAAACAGCACGCAGATCAGAGGTATGAAGGTGACGACGGACAGAAGAGGCCAATCGGTCATCTAAATGCACTCCCGAGCATCATCCATGTGACTAGCGCTGCAATTCCGATCAGCATCACGAAGGCATAGTGGTAGAGATATCCGGTCTGCAGTTTGACAACCCGGCCGGTGATGTCCTGAACCCGCGCGGCAATGCCATCGGGGCCGTAGCCGTCGATAACGCGGCCATCGCCCTGCTTCCACAGGAACTTGCCGAGCCACTTTACGGGACGGACAAAGATGAAGTCGTAAAGCTCGTCGAAGTACCACTTGTTGAGCAGGAACCGGTAGAGGAGACTGTGATCCTCGGCCAGTTGCTTGGGCGTTCCGGGCGAGCGGATGTAGAAATACCAGGCGGTCACAAGACCCAGCAGCATGGCAACAAACGGGCTCAGCTTCACCCACAGCGGCACATGGTGGAATTCCTCCACGATCTTGTTGTCAGGCAGCGTAAACAGCGCCGAACCCCAGAACTCGCCATAGTGGTGGCCGAAGAAATATTCCTTGAAGATCACCCCGGCGAGCAACGCGCCCACAGCCAGCACAAACAGCGGCACCAGCATCACCGGCGGCGATTCATGCGCGTGATGCATCACGTCTGCAGAAGCCCGAGGCTTGCCATGGAAGGTCATGAAGATCAGACGCCATGAGTAGAAGCTGGTAAACAGCGCCGCGATCACCAGCATGCCGAAGGCGAAGCCTGCTGCCGGGTTGTGCGCGACATAAGCCGATTCGATGATCGCATCCTTGGAGAAGAACCCGGCGGTGCCGATCACGGTTCCCGGGATGCCGACACCGGTCAGTGCGATCGTGCCGATGATCATCATCCAGTAGGTGATCGGGATCTTCTTGCGAAGCCCGCCCATCCGGCGCATGTCTTGCTCATCCGACACCGCGTGGATAACCGATCCGGCGCCAAGGAACAAAAGCGCCTTGAAGAACGCGTGGGTGAAAAGGTGGAACACGGCAGCGCCATAGGCACCGATACCGAGGGCCACGAACATGTAACCGAGCTGCGAGCAGGTTGAATAGGCGATCACCCGCTTGATGTCATTCTGCACCAGGCCAACGGTCGCGGCGAAGAACGCTGTGATCGAGCCGATGATCACCACCACGGTCAGCGCATCAACGGAGAGTTCGAACAGCGGCGACATCCGCGCCACAAGGAACACACCGGCGGTCACCATGGTCGCTGCATGGATCAGCGCCGACACCGGTGTCGGACCTTCCATGGCGTCAGGCAGCCAGGTGTGAAGCAGGAACTGCGCCGACTTGCCCATCGCGCCCATGAACAGCAGCAGGCAGACCGCAGTAAGCGCATGCGCCTTGTCGAGATGCATCCCAAACAGCGTGATGATTGCCTCGCCCTGCTCCGCACCCTCAACAGGAATGAAATCGGCCGCACCGGCGAAAATCGCATCATAGGAGATCGAGCCGAACAGCATAAACAAGCCGAACATGCCGAGCAGGAAGCCGAAGTCACCCACACGGTTGACGATGAAGGCCTTCATTGCGGCGGCATTGGCGGACGGCTTCTTGTACCAGAAACCGATCAGCAGATAGGACGCAACTCCCACGCCTTCCCAGCCGAAGAACATCTGCAACAAATTGTCAGACGTCACCAGCATCAGCATGGCGAAGGTGAACAGCGACAGATAGGCAAAGAACCGCGGGCGGTGCGGATCGTGGTGCATGTAGCCGATCGAATAGAGGTGGACCAGCGACGACACCGTGTTGACCACCACCAGCATGACCGCCGTCAGCGTGTCGATCCTGAGTGCCCAGTCAACGCTGAACGAGCCGGAATCGATCCACCGCATCACCGGCACCCGGATCATTTCGGTTTCGCCCATGGCAACCGTGAAGAACGCCACCCAGGAGAGAACGGCCGCGACGATGAGGAACAGCGTCGTGACGTACTCGGACGCCTTGGCGCCGATGGCACGTCCGCCGAAACCCGCAATAAGCGCGCCGATCAGTGGCAGGAAGACGATAGCTTGGTACATGGCTCTCTCAGCCCTTCATCATGTTGACGTCTTCCACGGCGATGGAGCCGCGGTTTCGGTAGAAGACGACGAGAATGGCCAACCCGATTGCCGCTTCTGCCGCAGCAACCGTCAGGATCAACAGTGCGAACACCTGACCGACGATGTCATTGAGATGCATCGAGAAGGCCACCATGTTCAGATTGACCGCCAGCAGGATCAGTTCGACCGACATCAGGATCACGATCACGTTCTTGCGGTTCAGGAAGATCCCGAAAATGCCGAGCGTGAAGAGGATCGCGCTGACCGTCAGGTAATGGGAGAGTCCGATTTCCATTCAATTGTTCCTTCACGTCGCCGCGTTCAGATGCCCTGTCCGGGCTTGACCTTCACCACCTCAATGGCGGTCTCGGGCGTCCGGGCGACCTGTTGGTTGATGTCTTGCCGCTTGATGTGTTCGCGATGCCGGAGTGTGAGCACGATCGCGCCGATCATCGCCACAAACAGCACCAGGCCGGCAATCTGGAAGAAGAAGATGTAGTCGGTGTAAAGCACATCGCCGAGCGCCTGGGTGTTTGATCTTTCGGTCAGCGCCGGTATCGGGTTTGCGCCACTGGTGGCCGCCGACGGGCTGAATGCATTGCCGCCAAGAACGATGATCAGCTCGGCGGCAAGAATGATCCCCACCAGTGCTCCGACAGGCGCGTATTCGAGCGCACCGGCCTTCATCTCGGTGAAGTCGATATCGAGCATCATCACCACGAAGAGGAACAGCACCGCAACCGCGCCGACATAGACCACCAGAAGGATCATCGCCAGGAATTCGGCCCCGGTGAGCAGAAACAGGCCGGCCGCGTTGAAGAAGGTGAGAATGAGGAACAACACCGAATGCACCGGGTTGCGCGCCGCAATCACCATGAATGCGGATGCCACTGCCACGAAGGCAAACATATAGAAAAACAGAGCCTGCAGACCCATGATCGGCGCCTTTTCGTCTTTCCCCCGAGTAACAGTGGCGCGGATGCCCCTGCCCCGAAAACAGGCTTTGTGCGGCAACCACCGCAGTCCAGCCCCGTCAATTTGATGGAAACCGCCACATCCGGATGATGCGCCGGTTCCCGGGATTACCTGTAGGGCGAATCGATCGCGATGTTGCGCGCGATTTCCCGTTCCCAGCGATCGCCATTGGCGAGCAGCCGGTCCTTGTCGTAGTACAGCTCTTCGCGCGTTTCCGTCGCGAATTCAAAATTCGGTCCCTCGACAATCGCATCCACCGGGCAGGCTTCCTGACAGAAGCCGCAATAGATGCACTTGACCATGTCGATGTCGTAGCGAACCGTGCGCCGTGTGCCGTCATTGCGGCGCGGGCCGGCCTCGATGGTAATCGCCTGTGCCGGGCAGATCGCCTCGCAAAGCTTGCAGGCGATGCAGCGCTCTTCCCCGTTGGGATAGCGGCGCAGCGCATGCTCACCACGAAAGCGCGGGCTCACCGGGCCTTTTTCATAAGGATAGTTCACAGTCGCCTTGGGCCTGAAGAAATAGCGCATGGAGAGGAAGAACGCGCCAACGAACTCCTTCAGGAAAAGCGATTTTGCGGCTTGAGCCAAGGCCATGGTCAGTCTCCGCGGTTGTCTGGCGCACAGCGCCCGATGGTTGAAATCTCGATCAGCATCATGGGGCGGTCCCCGTCAGCTTGAGCACGAAGGCCACGATCACCAGCATCCCGAGCGAGATCGGCAGGAAGACCTTCCAGCCTAGCCGCATCAGCTGGTCGTAGCGGTAGCGCGGCACGAAAGCCTTGACCATGGAGAACATGAAGAACACCAGGCAGACCTTGAGCACGAACCAGATGATGCCGGGTACCCAATTGAAGAACCACACATCGATCGGCGGCAGCCAGCCACCAAGGAACAGGATTGTGGTCAGCGCGCACATCAGCACGATCGCCGCATATTCGCCCAGCATGAACATCATGTACGGCGTTGAGCCATACTCCACCATGTGACCGGCCACCAGCTCGGATTCGGCTTCGGGAAGGTCGAACGGAGGGCGGTTGGTTTCAGCAAGCGCCGAGATGAAGAAGATGATGAACAGCGGAAACAGCGGCAACCAGTGCCAGTCCAGCAGCGAGCTCGGCATGCCCACCGATGTGCCAAGACCTGTCGCCTGCGCCATCACGATCTCGCTCAGATTGAGCGAGCCCACGCACAGCAGCACCGATACGATCACAAAGCCCATCGAGACTTCGTAGGATACCATCTGTGCCGCCGAGCGAAGCGCTCCGAGGAACGGGTATTTCGAGTTCGATGCCCAGCCACCCATGATGATGGCGTAAACCTCAAGCGAGGAAATGGCGAAAACGAACAGCATGCCGACATTGATGTCCGCGATCACCCAACCGGCATTGACCGGAATCACCGCCCAGCTTGCCAGCGCTAGGGTCACAGCCAGCAAGGGGGCGAGCAGAAACACCGCCTTGTTGGCACCCGACGGGATCACCGGCTCCTTGAACACGAACTTCAAAAGGTCGGCGAAGGACTGAAACAGTCCCCAAGGGCCGACCACGTTCGGGCCGCGGCGAAGCTGCACCGCAGCCCAGATCTTGCGGTCGGCATAGAGAATGTAGGCAATGAAGAGCAGCAGCGCGACCAGCATCAGAACCGATTGCGCCAGGATGATTGCCCCGGGCCAGACATAGTTTGTGATGAAACCGTCCATGGTGTGTCCCGCCCCTATTCCGCCGCTACCGCCTTGGCGGTCTTCGCCAAGGCCGAGCATTCAGCCATCACCGCCGAAGCGCGTGCGATCGGGTTGGTCAAATAGAAGTCTTTGACCGGCGACGCAAACGCCGATTTGTTCATTCGGCCCGCTTTCTTCGCAATTGCGGCAATTGTGGCTGGATCAGCTGTTGAAATCATGTCGATTTGCGCAAAATGCGGGAACTCGGCGTAAAGCGCCGCACGCAATGCCGCGAGCGAATCATAGGGCAGTTTCTTGCCCAGCACGTCCGAGAGCGCACGAAGCACCGCCCAGTCATCGCGCGCGTCACCTGGCGCGAAGGCAGCGCGGTTGACCATCTGCACCCGGCCCTCGGTATTGACGTAGGTGCCCGATTTCTCGGTGTAGGTCGCGGCCGGCAGGATCACATCGGCATGATGCGCGCCATTGTCACCATGAGTGCCGATATAGACGGTGAAGCCCGCGGTCTTCTTGGTGAAATCCAGCTCATCCGCGCCCAGCAGGAACAGCACATCAGTGTCGGTCAGCATCTTCGCAGCGTCCAGGCCGCCCTCGCCCGGCACGAAGCCGAGATCGAGGCCACCGACACGCGCAGCAGCTGTGTGCAGCACTGCAAAACCGTTCCAGTCGCCCTTCACCGCGCCGACGGCTTCCGCAAGCTTGGCAGCATTGGCGAGAACGCCTGCACCATCACCACGCGCCAGAGCGCCCTGGCCGATGATGATCATCGGCTTCTTGGCGCGCTTGAGCTTGGCTGTAAACTTGTTGGTGCCGCCAACCAGCTCCTTGAGCGTGTCAGGCCCGGCACCGAGATACTCGTGTCCATAACGCAGATCCGCGGCCTCGCCGATCAGTCCGATTGGCAGCTCTCCCATGCGCCAGCGCTTGCGAATCCGCGCATTCAGGATCGCAGCCTCGCGGCGCGGATTGGAACCGATGATCAGGATCGCGTCCGCGTCCTCGATGCCCTCGATGGTCGGATTGAAGACATAACCCGCTCGGCCCATCGCCGGATCAAGTGCTGCGCCATCCTGACGGCAATCGATGTTGGAGGAGCCCAGCGATGTCATCAGCGACTTGAGCGCGAACATCTCTTCAACGGTGGCCAGATCGCCAGCGATCGCACCGATCTTTTCCGGCTTGGCTGCGGACACCGCCTTGGCGATCGCGCCGAACGCGTCGCCCCAGGAGGCGACTTCCAGCTTGCCATTGCGGCGCACATAGGGACGGTCAAGCCGCTGTGTGCGCAAGCCATCCCAGATGAAGCGGGTCTTATCGGAAATCCATTCCTCGTTGATCGCCTCGTTGACGCGCGGCATCACCCGCATCACTTCGCGACCCCTTGTATCAACCCGGATGGCCGAGCCGCAGGCGTCCATCACATCGATGGATTCGGTCTTGTTGAGCTCCCATGGCCGCGCCTGGAAAGCATAGGGCCGCGAGGTCAGCGCACCGACCGGGCACAGGTCAATCACGTTGCCCTGCATTTCCGAGCTCATGGCATGCTCGAGATAGGTGGTGATTTCCGCATCCTCGCCACGGCCGATCAGGCCAAGCTCGGAAATACCGGCAACTTCGGTGGTGAAACGAACACAGCGCGTGCAGTGAATGCAGCGGTTCATGATCGTCTTGACCAGCGGTCCGATGTATTTGTCTTCGACCGCGCGCTTGTTTTCCTCATAGCGCGAGTTGTCCATGCCAAAAGCCATGGCCTGGTCCTGCAGGTCGCATTCCCCGCCCTGGTCACAGATCGGGCAGTCGAGCGGATGGTTGATGAGCAGGAACTCCATCACCCCTTCGCGTGCTTTCTTGACCATCGGCGTGTTGGTAAACACTTCAGGCGACTCGCCATTGGGCCCCGGGCGCAGATCGCGCACGCCCATGGCACAGGATGCGGCCGGCTTCGGCGGCCCGCCCTTCACCTCGACCAGACACATGCGGCAATTGCCGGCAATCGACAACCGCTCGTGAAAACAGAACCGCGGAACCTCTGCACCGGCCTCCTCACACGCCTGCAACAGCGTGTAGTGGTCCGGCACTTCGATCTCGTTTCCATCAACCTTGATCTTGGCCATGCAAGCAGTCCTGTCTTTGCAGGCGACCGGTGCGGCCGCGCGCCATCCCTAGAAGGGATCTGATTGTCGTCTCTCCGGGCGACGCCACGCGCCGCCCGAAACTCTTCATTCCATCAGGCGGTCTTGCCACCCTTGGCCAGCGCCCGCGCCTGGGAAATCCAGTCATCACGGTCGATGCGGCCCTTGAATTGCAGGTAATCGTCAACCCAGGCGATTTCCTCCGCCGTCCAGTTGGCGACCTGCGCGAAAGTCCAGATACCAAGCCCGTTGAGCACCTGCTCCAGCTTGGGGCCCACACCCGAGATCAGCTTGAGATCATCCGGGCTGTCCGGTTTCTCAATCTCGGCCGGGCGACGGAAGTCTTCCGGCTCAAGAGCGGGCACGCCAGCAGGTGCAGCAGCCTTGGCCGCTGGCACGTTTTCACTGGCAGCAGCAGCCGCAATTTCCGCATCCGACTTGAGCTTCTCGACCACCGCTACGGCGCCCTCGTCCGACGTTGCGGACTTCGCCTTCGCCGGTGCAGCTGGTTTCGACTTGGCCGGAGCTGTTTTCGCCTTCACGGCCTTCGCAGCAGGCTTGCGCTGCGAGACGTCTTTGGCTGGCTTCAACTCAACGATCTCGGCCGATTTCGCCTTGGGTGCAGTTGCCGTCTTTGCAGCAACCGGAGTTGCTTCTGTCTCTTCCGGGGCAAGATCCTCGGCAAAGACTGGGAACATCCAGCTCAGATCCGGCTTTGAGCCAAGCGCAGATCCCTGGCCCTGCATTGCGGCCTGCATGGCACCTGTCATCATCCCGGCCATCTGGCCGGCCATGCCAAAACCGATCGCGGTCGCTGCCGCCGCCGCACCCAACGGATAGACCATGAGCGGCGAGACGGACATCTCCTCCACTTTGGTCCAGTTGGTCATGGCACTCATCGGTTTCATCATTTCATTCATGTTCATGTCTGCGGGAAAAGAAAACATCGACATCAGTCTCTCCTAAGTCGGTTGTTGGCTCTTATCCCCTGTGACGTTTCCCTAGGTATGCCGGGCCCGGCTTTGCGAGCCTCTTATTCCGCCGCTTCCAGCCGCGTGTTGCGGCTTTGAACAGCATTTCGTGTGTACTGATCGATCCGTGCTTCCATCTCGGGACGGAAATGCCGGATCAACCCTTGGATTGGCCACGCCGCCGCGTCGCCAAGCGCGCAGATGGTATGGCCTTCGATCTGTTTGGTGACATCAAACAGCATGTCGATTTCGCGCTTCTGCGCGTTGCCTTTGACCATGCGGTCCATCACCCGCATCATCCAGCCGGTGCCTTCACGGCAGGGCGTGCACTGGCCGCAGCTCTCGTGTTTGTAAAACGCTGACAGCCGCCAGATCGCTTTAACCACATCGGTCGACTTGTCCATCACGATCACGGCCGCGGTGCCAAGACCCGACTTCAGATCACGCAGGCTGTCAAAATCCATCGGCGTATCGATCATGTCGGCACCCGGAACCATCGGCACCGAGGAACCGCCGGGGATCACCGCCAATAGATTGTCCCAACCGCCGCGAATACCGCCGCAATGGGTTTCGATCAACTCGCGGAACGGCACCGACATCGCTTCTTCGACCGTGCAGGGCGTGTTGACGTGACCGGACACGCAAAACAGCTTGGTGCCGGTGTTGTTTGGTCGGCCGATGCCTGCGAACCAGGCCCCGCCACGGCGCAGGATGGTCGGCGCAACCGCAATCGATTCCACATTGTTGACGGTCGTCGGGCAACCATAAAGACCGACATTAGCCGGGAACGGCGGCTTCAACCGCGGCTGGCCCTTCTTGCCCTCAAGGCTTTCGAGCAGCGCTGTTTCCTCACCGCAGATATAGGCGCCGGCACCATGGTGGACGTAGATGTCCATGTCGTAGCCGAGCTTGTTGTTCTTGCCCAGAAGACCCGCGTCGTAGCACTCGTCAATCGCCGCCTGAAGCGCTTCGCGTTCGCGCATATATTCGCCGCGGACATAGATGTAGGTCACATGCGCGCCCATGGCGAAGCCGGCGATCACACAGCCTTCGATCAGCGTGTGCGGATCATGACGCATGATGTCGCGGTCCTTGCAGGTGCCCGGCTCGGACTCGTCGGCATTGATGACAAGGTAGTGCGGACGCCCATCGCTCTCCTTGGGCATGAACGACCATTTCAGTCCGGTCGGGAACCCTGCCCCGCCGCGGCCGCGCAGGCCCGAGGCCTTCATCTCGTTGATGATCCAGTCACGGCCCTTTTCAAGGATCTGCTTGGTCCCATCCCAGTGGCCACGCGCCATCGCGCCCTTGAGCGACTTGTCATAGACGCCGTAGATATTGGTAAAGATCCGGTCTTTGTCAGCTAACATCATTCACCTCTATCGCGGCTTCTTGCCGAAGACCTTGATGTACTCGGCCTCGCCACCCTTGGCCAGCGCCTTGGCCTGCTTGACCCAGTCTTCACGCTCGATGCGGCCCTTGAATTTCAGATATCCGTCAACCCATTCACGCTCAGCCTTCTTCCACTTCGACACTTGGCCGAACGTGTAGATCCCGAGTGAGTGCAAAATGCCTTCGATCTTCGGACCAACGCCGGAAATCATCTTCAGGTCATCCGGGTTGGCGGGCTTTGCAATGCCGGCAGGACGGTTCTTGTCTTCAAGCGAAGGCGCGGCAGACTTCGCTGCTGCGGGTTTCGCTGCAGCCGACTTTGCGGCTGCGGTCTTGGGCGCGGTTGGCTTGGTGGCGGCTGCCTTGGCCCGACCGGAGGCCGTCGCAGCAACAGCCATGGTCGCGTTGCCCTTCGTAACTGTCGATTTCGCGGCAGGCGCCTTGCCCGCTGTCACGGCCTTCGCGGTACCGGCCACCGCCGCGGTCGAATTCACCGCCTTGGCCTTGGCCGACGATTTAGCCGCAGGAGCGCTTGCCTTTGCCCTGGTTGACTTCGCAGCCTTCTTGCCGCCCGGCTTGATCTCTTCGGTCAGGCTGGTCAGGCCGCTTGCCGGTGCCGAGAAAGTGCGCTTGATCTGTGGTCCGGTGTCAATGTCCTCGGGACGGCCAGCATCGAAACGATCAATGATGTAGGCCAACCGCTCCGGCGTCAGATCCTCATAGGCATCCTTGAAGATCATCACCATCGGCGCGTTCACGCAGGCGCCCTGGCATTCGACTTCTTCCCACGAAAGCGTCCCGGTCTCATTGAGATGGAACGGCTCGGGGTGGATCTTGCTGCGGCAAACTTCCATCAGCTCTTCCGAACCGCGCAGCATGCAGGGCGTGGTGCCGCAAACCTGGATATGTCCACGGGTGCCCACCGGCTTGAGCTGGAACTGGGTGTAGAACGTCGCCACTTCGAGCGCCCGGATATAGGGCATGCCAAGCATATCTGCGACTTTCTCGATCGCGCGCTTGGTCACCCAGCCGTCCTGCTCCTGCGCCAGCATCAGCAATGGGATCACCGCCGATTGCGCGCGCTCCTTTGGATACTTCTTGATCCAGGTCTTGGCCTGCGCGGCAAATTCACGGTTGAACGCGAATTCCGCGGGCTGGACACTCTCTTCGGCAAGTCTGCGAACGGACATGATGAACTCTTTTGTCTTTCTTCCGGCCTATTTGATTTCGCCGCAGGGCGATTGGGTCATTTATTCAACTCACACACCAAAGCGAACTTGGCGTACGGCCATCTACGAAGCGTCACTACTTTTTCGTTGTTTTGTTCAATGTGCAGTACCTCACCTGCGATGGAAGTGGCCGGCCTGCAACAATATCATTGTTGTTGTAAACAACCCCAACGTGCAGTCGGCAAAAATAGGATCTACCACCCTTGCTCACTGTAAAACCATTTATGCCGGCTTTGTTACGATGCATACGGCTTGTTGTATAACCGTCGTTCTTGAGCTTTTCGTAGCTAGGGCCAGCCCATGCCGGACCCGTAGAAACGCCGAAACACAACAACGTAGCGGCGGCAATAAAAAAATGCTTCACCGGTCAACCTCCCCGAACACGATGTCGAGCGAGCCGAGCGCGGCCGACACATCGGCCAGCTGGTGACCGCGGCAGATGAAGTCCATCGCCTGCAGATGCGCATAGCCTGGTGCGCGGATCTTGCAGCGGTAAGGCTTGTTGGAGCCGTCGGAGACCAGATAGACGCCGAACTCGCCCTTCGGCGCTTCGACAGCCGCATAGACTTCGCCTTCGGGCACTCGGTAGCCTTCGGTGTAAAGCTTGAAGTGATGGATCAGCGCTTCCATTGAGCGCTTCATCTCGCCGCGCTTGGGCGGAACGATCTTGCCGTCGGTGGCCGACACCGGGCCGGTCTTTTCCTTGCCTAGAAGCTGCTCGACGCACTGCTTTATGATCTTCACCGATTCACGCATTTCCTGCATGCGGATCACGTAACGGTCATAGCAGTCACCGTTCTTGCCGATCGGAATGTCAAAATCCATTTCCGAATAGCACTCATAGGGCTGCGAGCGGCGCAGGTCCCAGGCAGCGCCCGAACCGCGCACCATCACACCGGAGAACCCCCAGGCCCAGGCGTCATCAAGCTTGACGATGGCGATATCAACGTTGCGCTGCTTGAAAATGCGGTTGTCGGTCAAAAGCCCTTCGATGTCATCACAGGTCTGAAGGAATGGATCACACCAGTTGCCGATATCCTCGACCAGTTCATCCGGCAGATCCTGGTGCACGCCACCGGGCCGGAAATAGGCCGCATGCAGACGCGCGCCGCAGGCCCGCTCATAAAACACCATCAGCTTTTCGCGCTCTTCAAAGCCCCAAAGCGGCGGTGTCAGCGCGCCAACGTCCAGAGCCTGCGTGGTGACGTTGAGCAAGTGCGAAAGGATCCGGCCGATTTCAGAGTAAAGCACCCGGATCAGCTGGCCGCGCTTCGGCACGGTCACGCCGGCAAGCTTCTCTACCGCCAGAGCATAGGCATGCTCCTGATTCATAGGCGCGACGTAGTCTAGCCGGTCGAAATAGGGAACAGCCTGCAGATAGGTCTTGGCTTCTATCAGCTTCTCGGTGCCGCGGTGAAGCAGCCCGATATGCGGATCAACGCGCTCGACGATTTCACCGTCCAGCTCCAGCACCAGGCGCAGCACGCCATGCGCCGCCGGATGCTGCGGGCCGAAATTGATGTTGAAGTTGCGGACGTTGTGTTCGTTCATGGTTCCCGTCCTCAACCCTTGGCTTTTTCATCGCCCGGAAGCACGTAATCTGTGCCTTCCCAGGGAGAGAGAAAATCGAAGTTGCGGAATTCCTGCTTGAGTTCAACCGGCTCGTAGACCACCCGCTTGACCTCGTCGTCGTAGCGCACTTCGACAAAGCCGGTGAGCGGGAAGTCCTTCCTCAGCGGATGGCCTTCAAAACCGTAATCGGTGAGAATACGGCGAAGATCCGGATGTCCGGTGAACAGGATGCCGTAGAGATCATAGGCTTCACGCTCGAACCAGTCTGCCCCCGGAAAGACCGGTGTCAGCGATGGAACCGGAGCATCCTCGCCGGTGGCGACCTTGACCCGGATGCGAATGTTCTGGCGTGGCGAAAGCAGATGATAGACGACGTCAAACCGCTCGGCACGGCCCGGCCAGTCGACGCCACAACAATCGATGAAGTTGACGAACTGGCACTGCGCGTCATCACGCAGGAACGTCATCAGCTCGATCAGATTGGCCGGCTGCGCGATCAGCGTCAGTTCACCGTAGGCAATCTCGGCGCTCTCGATCAGATTGCCTCTGATCTCGCCGAGATAGTCCGAAAGGTCCTTGAGAGCATCACTCATCTGTCATCAATCCTAGCGCTCGATCGTGCCGGTACGGCGCATCTTCTTCTGCAGCAGCAGAACGCCATAAAGCAGGGCCTCGGCTGTGGGCGGGCAACCCGGAACATAGATGTCGACCGGAACCACCCGGTCACAGCCGCGCACCACCGAGTAGGAATAGTGGTAGTAACCGCCGCCATTGGCGCAGGAGCCCATCGAGATCACATACCGCGGCTCGGGCATCTGGTCGTAGACTTTCCTCAGCGCCGGCGCCATCTTGTTGGTGAGCGTCCCCGCGACAATCATCACGTCGGACTGGCGCGGTGAGGCGCGCGGCGCGAAACCGAAACGCTCGGCATCATAGCGCGGCATAGACATCTGCATCATTTCGACGGCGCAGCAGGCCAGACCGAATGTCATCCACATCAACGATCCGGTGCGCGACCAGTTGATCAGCTCATCGGTCGAGGTGACCAGAAATCCCTTGTCGGCGAGCTCGTTGTTGATCTCGCCAAAAAACGCATCATCCTGACCGACCGGCTTGCCGGTGTTGGGATCGATGATCCCCTTGGCCGCGGGCGCCACCAGCGTCTGGTTGCTCACTCCCATTCGAGCGCTCCCTTTTTCCATTCATAGATGAAGCCGACCGTCAGAACGCCGAGAAACACCATCATCGACCAGAAGCCCATCCAGCCGATTTCACCGAACGAGACCGCCCAGGGAAACAGAAATGCCACTTCGAGGTCGAAAATGATGAACAGGATCGACACCAGATAAAACCGGACGTCGAACTTCATGCGCGCGTCATCGAATGCATTGAAGCCGCATTCATAGGCGGAGAGTTTTTCGGGATCCGGGTTCTTGTAGGCAATCGCAAATGGCGCAATCAACAGAGCCAGTCCGATCACCAGCGCCAAACCGATGAAGATCGCAATCGGCACATATGCGCCCAAAAGTTCCGTCATGATGTCCGTTCCTGTGTCCGCTGCGGTAAAAGCCCCGGCCCTGCATCAAGGTCTGGAGCCGATGCCCTGCCCGCGCGGCGTATCATGTTGCAACGCGGCGTGGTTAGCGCAGCCTGCTTTGGTGTGCAAGAGCGCGCGCGTCTTTATGATGCGATACTATCAGCTTTCAGCCGTCAATGCCTCAATTCACTGACATTCATCACTGGTCTTTTTTATAAGTGTTTGCAATGACATAGGGAAAATTTGCCGAAAAAGTCAGCGGCAGCGATTATCAGTCGCACCACGGACAAGAATGCATCAGCAGCAGCCCATTCGGCGAAAAAAGTGAGTCGTTTCAGCAAGTCCAAAAACAACACTAAATGAGTGAACAATTATTGCTTCGATCTGGCGATGCATGTCGCGCTCAATTGGGTCCAATTGAGCGGTGATGCACATACAATTTTTCGAAGGCTTGCAGCATCCCCCGGGGCAAGCCACTTCAGATGGGGCGTGCTGTCTTCAGATAAACAAGACTGAAGGGATGATATTTGAAAAATGGCGCGAGTGACGGGGCTCGAACCCGCGACCTCCGGCGTGACAGGCCGGCACTCTAACCAACTGAGCTACACCCGCGCATTTTTCACTCGAAACTGCGGCGACCGCCGTTCCGTGAGCGGCTGATTACGGCGTTCGTGTTTGGGTGTCAAGCGCTCAATGCGAAGGAAAAACGACAATCTTCAAACTTGCCGTCCACGCCTGCACCGAAGAAGCTTTGTCCAGTGGCCATGATTGCGACCCACTCAACATAATAATGATCCAAATGCGCGATTTTTGTTGCAGAACGCGCACGAACGCCCTAAAGCAGGCGCCACCTGACTGGGGGCGATTAGCTCAGTTGGTAGAGCGCTTCGTTTACACCGAAGATGTCGGGAGTTCGAGTCTCTCATCGCCCACCATTCCCTTATAAACCAAGCCTTCTTCCCTTGAATTTGGTCAGTGAGCCATTCAAGTGAGACATCGGCTTGCATAATCCCAGCTATATTCTGAAATCGCGCAACGGCATATTCTATCTGCGCTGGCCCCTCCCCCGTGAACTTCATCCACAGAAACTACCATCTGACATAAAGCTGTCACTACAGACCCGCGACCAACGAAAAGCATTGCGCCTGTCCCGGCTGATGATCCACATAGGCGAACAATTTAACAATGCCGGAATTGCCTACCACATGGATTACCAGGAACTGCGTACAGCCCTCCAGAACCACTTTCGGGCATTGAGGGACGATACCAAGAAAGAGATAGATGCTGCGGGCGGCTTGAGCCCATTTGACCGCGATCTCTACCGGACTAATCTACAAATTGCCGAACAGGCAAACCAAAGAGGTACGCCGCTCTCCCTTACGAAACCCGATGATGAACTGCTGGCACGGTTCATTGATAAGTACGGCCTCGACATCGCCAAAGGTACGGACCAGTACGATCAGCTGGAGCGCGACATGAAGCGCGGCTATAGGCGCTTCATTCAGGATGTCCTTGCATATGATGCACAGTTTGCGGACTTCGATCTTGATCCACCAGAAGAGAACATTGCCTCACCGGCACAGACGAGCGGAGCGGCCAAAAAAAATGGCATGTCTCTTGCCGATGCCATTAAGAGCTACGTTGACGAAAAGCGTGATGGAAAAAACTGGGCCTACAAGACCGAAAGCGAAAAACTCAGCCATCTCGAACTACTGAAGGAGATGCTGGGCGCTGACACAGACGTCAAAACCCTTGGCGCTCTGGACGCCAAGAAGGTCAAAGACACGCTCAGGGTTTACCCTAAGAACCGGGAGAAGATGAAAGAGACCAGCGGACGCCCTCTATCTGAAATCCTCGACTTGCCCGGCGTACCGAGGCTGCATACCACGTCAGTCAACAAGTACCTCCAGAGCTATGGCGACCTATTCAACTGGGCCAAGCAGAACGGGCACGTTGATCAGAACGTCTTTGCAGGGTTGGCCATCAAGCAGAACAAGGCACGCAATCAGGACAGCCGTGCAGCCTTCACGCCTGACCAGATACAGCTGATAATCACCGCCGTGCTGACCAACAAGAATGGCCTTGCCAAAAAGGACCATCAGAGATGGGGGCCACTTATCGGTATCTATACGGGCGCACGCCTCAATGAGATCGCACAGCTTCACCTAAAGGATATTCAGCAGGTGGACGGTATCTGGTGCTTCAACTTCAATGACGAGGGCGACCGCAAGAGCCTGAAAACAGAAGCCTCCCGCCGAATTGTTCCGATGCACCCGCGTTTGGTGCAATTAGGCTTGCCTGATTATGTTGCTGACAAGCAACGGCTTGGACAACAGAAGCTATTCCCCACCTTTACGTACGATCCCAAAAACGGCTGGGGTCGACGTCTCGGACATCACTTCAATACGCGCCTGCTGCCGGAACTTGGCATCAAAAGCAAAGAACTGGTTTTCCACAGCCTACGACATACTGTCGTGACCCAACTCATGCGGTCCGGGGTTGATATTGCCGTTGTACAGGCGCTTGTCGGGCATACGCGGCAAGGCGTGACGCACCAGAATTATTTCAAGCAGGGTTATACAGTTCAGCAATTGAACGAAGCGATCCAGAAGCTCGACTATTGCCTGCAAGGGCCAACGCCCGAACTTACCATTCATGATTGACAGCGATTCCCGAATGCTGGAAACAAACCCTGGAGCCGTACGTGCGGCTTCGGGGCGTAGTAACCCCTCATGACTAGGAACGTGTGCCACTGAAATGGCACCACTCTTCGACCTATGGTCGGGGAGCCTGCGGCGTATGCAACAGGTTCTCTGAACTAAAGGCCGTAGGGCCGTGTCATGCGGTTACTAACTCCCCGATCACCAGAGATCGAAGGGCTATTCGCGGGGACGTACCGCGACTACCGCCCTGCCATACGGGAGATACATATTGGAAATCATAATCATTGGGCTGCTGGCGTTCGCTGGCTACAAGCTTCTCCGCCATATTGCTAGTGCAGGCAGGGAAGCAGTTCGCGCCCACGTCTATCTTGAAACATTAAAGAAGGGCCTTCCCGTACAAGATGCCAATGCAGTTACAGACGCCATACTGAGCGATACGGGTTCCGATATGGCAAGCCGTGCGACACAAACAGCCCGCGACGAATATCGGCAGGTTCATAACAGCAGGCAGCTTGCCGTTATCGGCTTCGCGTACAGGAACGGCATGCGGTCTAATATGCCATTCTGGTATACGGCCCTTGCCCGCTCAGCACCGCCGACGATGGAGGTCGAAGTTCGCTACGGCCGCCTTCAGCCCGAGCTGGCAACGGAACATCTGCAACAGATGACAGGAATGGTAACAGACGAAGGCTACAAGTCCTTCTGTGAAACCTTCTGCAACGAGGTCAACCGGCTTTCGGGCGAACAGCATTTTGATCTGAACGCGGGCGGTGTCTTGGACGGCGAAGACTTCTACCAGCTTTACAAAAACGGTGAGGACGCATTGGTAGCAGCGGCCATGTACTGCCATGAGCACGGTATCAACAGGCAGGTCTTCACGACCTACGAAAGCTACCGCTCTGCTTTCGCCAGCGAGTTGCTTAGGCTGGTAAGTCATACAACCGACTTTGATGACATGCTTTCCAAGGTGGACAACGAGATGCTGCATACGAACTTTAAGGACGGCACGCATCCACGCCTTGCCGCAGTCGGCTACTACGAATTTCGCAGCCAACCGCAACGCGCATGAAGATCGGCCTAGCATTCGGCATGGTCGCCAGCGCGGCCTGCCTTTTAGTGGATGCTGCCAGCCTCATGGCAAAAGACGAAGCAGTAGCAGTATCCTACGAAAGGTGCGGGACCGGAGTACGGATCAACTGCATTGTGGACGGTGATACCCTTTGGAGCAATGGCGTCAAAATCCGTGTTGCCGATATTGACGCACCAGAGATTAGCAAGCCGCGTTGTGCAGCCGAAAAGGTGCTCGGCGAGCGAGCCACGACAAGGCTGATACAATTGGTCAATACAGCTCCGTTCCAGATGCGAGCATGGCCGGGACGAGACGAAGACAAGTACGGTCGCAAGCTGTGGGTGCTGATACGGGATGGCCGATCCCTTGGCGACATTCTGGTGTCGGAAGGCTTGGCACGGACATGGACCGGAAAAAGAGAACCGTGGTGCTGACAAGTGCTCCCGTGCAGGATTGGTTGTCCGGAGGTATCTACAGCTGCGATGAGCCAGTGTCCTATACGAAAGCATAGTCTTATCATGGCCTTGATATTATTTTAGCCGGATCGAAAATCTCCATAATTGACCGTGGGTGGGCATTAAGTCGCGTCAGCACTCATTCCCCGTCCAGCACCCCGCTTGCGCGCTGACGGACTTCTGTGGCCGAAAGCGACGCCGCCCGCAGGCATATCACATACCGCGAAGAGGAACCTTGGGAGCTTTATATGTAATTCATACCGGAGTTGCGCCTTCTGACAATATTATTCTGCTGGTATGATATTATGGTACTTGTATCCGTATCGTAATTACTATGATCAATCGGTACTTCCATAGTCGTACGTAATATCGAGTTATCCCCGACCGTGGAATGCCGCGTTTCAATCCAGTGCATTCGATCTGACATGTAAGCTGACATGCTAACCTATGGCTTCCATTAGGTTCTAAACCGGATCATTGCGTTGTCACATGGTCCGGTATGTCTAGTATGGGAGCCAATATATTAGCCTTCACGCCAAAATTTACAGATACAATGGTCTATATGTCTGTGTGTAATCTGGTATCAAACGCTAGATCATAATTCTATATAATTCACAGCTATTTTATATTTTACATCATATATTTATAAATAACAGTTCATACAATTGTTTGAATATTTGTATAAATAACTGTATATATAACGGTACATATAACTATATATAACCGTACATATAACTGTACATATAACTGTACATACAATAGATTATATAATATTTTATATAATAGTTTATATAATAGTTTATATACTGGTTTATATACTGGTTTATATACTGGCACATAACTGTTCATTATCCCATACGGGATACTGTCATAACCGATACACCGCAAGAAGGCGCTAATATTCAATGCAAGAAATGAGCGGTGTGGTTTGCTTGTTATTCCTAAAAGGGTCCGTAAGCTAACACCCTGTATTTAAAAATAAAATATCTGAAATCCGGTTTGTGTAATCCGAACAACGAGACAGACAACAGTCCTGCAAACAGTCCAGGGCTACTGTTTATAGGCACATCATAAGCCCCATTTAGCTAATGCAGTTTCGGATGCTGCCGGATCGCCTTTGATCCTGAGTACTGTCTGTCTGGTCAATCCGGTTGCCTTAGAAATCTCGGAAGCTCCTTTGCCAATTGTCAGCATGTCCACAACCTGCCGGAACGTCTTCCTGTCGTAACTCGGCTTCTTTCCCCGGTATCGTCCGGCATCACCCTTCCTTGCCTCTATTCCGGCCCGCTGAGCGGCTTTCGTCGCTTCGGCCTGCGCCTGCGCCGTCGCCGCCATGAACGCTATCAGTGCGTCTCTGACGGCCTGCTGGATCGGGTCTGCTGTCGCCCCGTCGAACGTCATTCCGTTGATGACGGTTTTCACGATCACGCCTTGCCGCATGAAGTGCCGAATGGCGTCTGTCACATCCTCGTAGTTGCGCCCAAGCCTATCGACCCAGCGGACAACGAGCACATCACCATGTCGGAGCCTGTCGTACAGCCGCTTGCCTTCCGGTCTGTCTGCAAGTCTGGTGCTTACGCCTGACACGCCATGGTCGGCAATAACCTCGTCAACGACAAAGCCTGCCTGTTCGGCTTGCGTCCTCTGGTGGTCAAGCGTCTGATCTATGGTTGATACGCGAGCATAGAGTACGGTCTTGGACATGGCCCATTCCTTGTTCGTTAGGGTTATGTCCTTTAAAATGCATGTCCGTTGATGCTAGTCAACCCTTACGTACATCCTTTGCTGCATCATTTAATGTGTACGTTACGGTATACCTTTGCGTACGATGAAGTCGTAATGCGATCTTGCCACTTGTCCAGAATCGCAATGTCCGGAATGCATCCCCTGCGCGGAAACTGTTAGAGCCCGTCCGATAAGCGGTAGGTCTCTGTCTATGGGAAATGTGAGGGTGTAGCCGTGCAGACATCCCCCCCCCTACCCCCCCGATGTCTCTTAATCGTGACTGAGGCCGGGTTGGAATGACTGTACGCACTACTAGGTGTGGATTTTGGAACGCCAGACCGATGGCACCCATGGGGGAAACTGCTGCCCGTAGGGAGTTAAATACCCCCTCGTAAAAATTCGCCATCTCGGCGATCGACTGATTTTGAATTGTCTGGTCGTCTTGACGGCCGTGAACGGCTACGGGATCTGCCAGCGCGCGTAAACAATTTGCTAATATTACCAACCAGAGCTTGCTGGCGGCGAGGCTCTTCGTAGGGCTCAACAATCCCAGATCGATCTGCTAAGGCTCCTCAACACTAGAGCGAGGAACCATGACCAAATCGATTGCGCCGTCTCCCAACGAGGAGCGAACCAATACAAGCTCCGGCCCCCTTCTTCAGCCGACAGCACTAGCCGCCACTCAGCCTTCAGTGTCCTTCGCAACCGCCAAGACTGAGTTTGATAAGAAGCATGCCACTGCGCTCACCACCGAGTGCATTGTTCCGGTGCGTGGGCAGGCTCACGGATCTGTTTCGATCAGGTCGGCGGCAGGGGAGCCTTTAGAAGAGTACTATAAGTGGCAGTTCATAAATGCCATTGTGAACAGCGGTCTTTATTCCAAAGACTATATTGGGGTTGAAGTACATTTCCCAAAAGGCAATAAAGGTTCAGCCCCGCTCAAGCTCGACGGAGCGATTTTCGACGATAAATCCTGGATCGACCACTACAATTCGTATTGGAGCAGCCGGAAACCGGCGGATCTAGAGTGGTTGTCTGATCATCTTGTAGCGGTAATTGAGTTCAAGAATGGAGATAAAGAAGTAGAGAAGGTATACACTGGTCAAATAAAAGCCGCAATGCGGGAAAAAGAGCCTTCTGACGCATTTGTGCTTGGGGTATACTACGACACTGAGCGTTTGTTCATTTTTCAACGAAAGAATGGGTCTGTTCTTCGTTACGATGAATCTAAGAACCAAAAAGGGGATGCGAGCAAAGTCGGCGACTTGGCGTTGCACCTTCCGGATGCCTATCAGCATCTCCCTTCGTTTGCCGAGCTTCTAAAGCTTACAAATCGGCCATCATCGCTAGATCGCTCATCTCGGTCCATAACAGACTTGGACATCGTGGCTTCAATCTCGTCTGTCCAGGTGCAGACGGCGTTCTCAGAAGTTCTTCGCGCATTGGACAAAGCTGGCCTCGTCAATCAGAGAGGGTATGTGATCCTGATCCAGACACTGGCCCTTAAGATATTTGACGAAAAACGAAACGCAGCATCTCCACACAAGCCACTGCAGTTTTACATCAGCCCACAGGAGGCTGGCTTCCAAACACTGGCTAACGTGGATGTCCAGGAGTTTATCAAGCGACTCCAGAAGATCCGGGGGGAGGCCTCTGGCCAATACAAGAAGATTTTAAACAACAACGAAATTGATTGGAAGAACCCGGGGCATGTTAGGGCTGTCGCAGCTATCTGTAGCGCTTTTCAAGACTATTCTTTTGTACGATCGGCAAAAAGCGATCTATATCAACTCGTTTTCTATAACTTTGCAAATTCATTCAAGCGGGATGAAGCTGCTCAATTTCTCACTCCCTTGCCGGTAATCGACTTCATCGTGAAACTGGTCAATCCGAGAGAAGAGGAAACCGTCTTTGACCCATGCTGCGGCATTGGGGACTTCCTTTCGCTGGCCTTTGTCAACGCTTCTGTGAAGCAATCTGGATGGCAGCTGAATGACGCTAACATCTATGGCGTCGATCTTGACGAAAACATGATCACATTGGCTACGCTGAATATGCTGCTGAACGGGGACGGTGAAGCGAAACTCTTCGACAAGCCAGACCGCGGGTCAATCGTAAGCAAAATTGAAACATCTAGCCCGACGCGCTTGGTTGATCTGCTGCCTTCCGAGCATAAGAATGGAAATTGGGACAACTGGCCGGACAAGACGGAGTTGATGAAGTTTGACGTGATCCTGACCAATCCTCCATTCGGGGAAGACCGGGCGTATCGTGTTCAAAGCCAAGCGGACCGGGAAATACTAGAAATGTACGAGCTGTGGAATTTATCTCGACAAGCCGACACGGGAACTAAAGGGACCAAGAAAGGCGGTAAAGGCGATTCGCTTGATCTGGGAATACTGTTCCTGGAGAATGCCTATCGTTGCCTGAAGGACGAGGGGCGGCTTGGGATAGTACTGTCTAACAGCATAGCTTCGATTAACAAGTGGGTGAAAGTACGCCAATGGCTCATGGACAAAATGAGGATCGTTGGGCTCTTCGACCTGCCGCCAAACGTGTTCGCAGAGACCGGAGTGAATACGAGTATTTTAGTTGCCTACAAACCTGATGCCAAAGAGCTTAATGCGCTTAACAGTAACGGCTATAGCGTATTTGTGCGAGACATTAAGAATGTGGGCTACGAACGACGTACGAGCAAGCGAAACGTATTCTTCAACCCGCTCTATAAGATAGATCCCGCCACGTTTGCAGTCGCGGTCGATGATAATGGTAATCCGGTGCTGAAGGAAGATTTTACTGAGATACTTTCTGATTTTCAGGCCTGGAGCATGAGCCAGGAAGAAACTCTTCAAAAGCTATTTTGCAGGGAAGGCTGATGCGCTACGTCAAAGTCCCCAGCCAAATTCACAGCAGTGAACTGCGGTCAACAGATGCAGTGCTATCGCCTGGACGGTATGTACGATTCATTCCGCCTTCTAGCTCGAAGTCTGTCGAATACATCCAGCTAGATAAGCTCGTAAACGTGGCGGAGGGGACGGTTAAAATCAACAACGCCGTCAAATACCGCTATGCAGAAATTGGAAGCATAGACGTGGAGACGGGCGGAGTACGCTTCGACACAAGAGGCGGCTACCAGGTCTCTGCTAAGCGAGCGCAACCGGTCTCCAAAGGGAACGTGCTGATTTCAACCGTTAGGACTTATCGCAAAGGGATCGGCTTAGTCGCGGACGAATATCCTGGCGTGGAGCCATCGGATGAGGCACCTCCTATGGTTGCTTCTGGAGCCATCCTGATTTTGTCGAGCATGAGAGATGAGTTTAACTCGCTATCACTTTCGTACGTCTACTCGTTTCTGAGGTCTGACTTCTTTGTTGAACAGGTGTGGTCACTTCTAAACAGGGGGGTATACCCCCGGATGGACACAGGAGCCCTAGAGCGTATTCTTATTCCTGTTTCAAAGGATCCGCTAACGGTTGGCTGGATATGCTTCTTAACCGAGCAAATCTCACTGAAGGAAAAGCTGATACGAGAGCGGGACATTGAGATTCTGCGTCAAATAAGCGTAGAGCTTCGAACTGAAGAGAAATCAACTGGGTTCTTTTACAAGTTCCCGAATTCCAGCGATCTACGTTCGACGGGACGGCTGGACGCGGCGATTTACAGCGAAACGCTGAAGTCGAGCATGTGGTTAATTGAAGACTACGAGCATGGGTCCGAGACGCCTGATTGCGCAGGATTTACGATCAAGCCAGGCCCTAGCCTGGAAATCAAGTTGTTGAAGACGCGGATTGACTCGGACGAGCCTCGTCCCGGTTTCTATACGCTGATCATACCAGCAAACATCACAGAATACGGCACGATCGGAAAGCTCTCCTGGTTGGGGACCGCTAAGAAACTTCCTATCTTACAAAGTGGTGACATCCTATTCGGGGAAGCTGGATTCGGCAAAGGACGTACAGCAGTTTTGGTTAACCCACCCGCGCAAGCGACGACCAACGCACATGGGCTTGTCATTAGGCATCAGAACAAAGACCGCAAACTTTCCATCTTCTTTCGGTGCATACTTCACTGGTACCGAAGCCGGGGGCTGATTGATCTTTTAGCAGTAGGAGGAAGTGGTGGACATTTCTCACCCGAGTATTTCAAATCACTGCTAATTCCGAAATTTCCGGTAGAAATACAGGACAGCATTGTGCGCCTGTATAGCAACAGTCTTTCAGACGTGACAGATCCCAACAAGAGCATAACGGACCTGAACGAACTTTCTCGGTTCCATGAGCACCGAAACAAAGATGCTGGTATCGTGGAGCTGGCTGCTGACATGGAAGAAATGAAGCAGCACTTGGCTGACGCTCATGAGTACGTCCTTCAGGGACAGGAGGCAGTAATCCCTCCGAAAATAACCGGTCAAAATTTGGATCTAGCCAGTTGGAGTAGGTGATTTTTGACAAACTCTCAAATCCGCTAGCCTATTGTGGGATAATTGTTCCTATGCGATGGAAAGACACAAAAGGGGGACATCGTGTCCCCTAGCCATCCCTGAAAGCCCAGCTTCTAAGGCTTTTGAGCGATGGTGGGCGCTCCCTCCGGCACCACCGCAATCACATTCAAACCCGTATCGAATTTCACAGACAAGTGTGCTCGCCTCCCGCGCCGAACACACGTAGCTGTTGCGCGACTTTTCAACCTGTGCAATGCAGAGACGCAAAAGGGAGACATTGTGTCTCCCTCGCTGCTGGCAGGGTTCAAGGAATTCAAGGCTTTAAGCGAATGGTGGCCGCTCTCTCATCGCCCACCATTTTATCTCCCTGAAATCACTGCAAGTCCGCGCGGAACAGGACCTTTGCTGCTCGATCGGTGGCTTCGATACACGGATCGGTACGTTGATATGGCTATCCGCCAGATGTTGAGCCTCGTGCTCCGAATGCCAGAATCGATCCGAAACCCTGGTCCGATCGAACAGTATGATTTCAAGACCGGTACAAAGCGCAATTGGAAATACAGTTGCTAGGGTCCCGACCCTAGACGCGCGCTTTCTCGAATGCAGCCCAGGCTTCCTCGAATTTTGCAAAATCAAATCCCGGCATCCGCGCGGGTTCAAGTATCAACGCCTCGCTGGCCTGCATTTTTGCTATCGCGCCCGAGAGGCCGGGAAGCACATCTTCAGGCACCACAACGGCCCCGTGCCGGTCCGCATGGATGAAGTCGCCGGGCCGGATCTCAAGCCCGAACACCTCCAACGGCTGATCATAATCCACCACATGCACGAAGCCATGGCTGGGCCCGACCGAACCCGCCAGTACCTGAAATGCCGGTGCCAGATCGCCAAGGTCGCGCATCACGCCATTGGTCAGCACCCCGGAAACACCGAACCCCTTGTGCACCGTGGTGTTGATTTCACCCCAGAAGGCGCCGATGCAATCGGGCCAGTCCAGATCCTCAATGACAGTGAGCGCTGGTGACGGCGCTTCAGCCATGTATTTGTAATAGGCCATCCGCCGCTCACGGATCACCTCGGCGGCTTCATTTGGCGGTGCCACGGCTCGTATCCGTGCGGTTCTGGCGCGACCGAAAATTGCAGGCAGCTGGGGGTCCGCGCTCAACACGGTCTGGCGGGTGAAACGGTCAAAGCCCCTCCTGCCCTGCGCCACCTCAATGGCATTGCAAACTGTAGGCGTATCAACGCGCTTGAGCAGATCAATCAGGTTCTGGTCCATTGTGGTTCCTTTTCAGGCACGAAAGCCAATTTCCGATATGCAGAGCATCAGTCACATGGCGAAACAGCTGCACCCAGCCAATTGCCCAGCGCTTGATTGACTGCATCAGGGTTTTCAAGCGTCGATATGTGGCCAGCATCGCGAATCAATCTCAGCTCTGCCCCGCACATCAGCACGGCTATCTCCCGGTGCCGCTCGGGTGGGCACAGCATGTCCTCCTCGCCGCACAGGATCAGCGCTGGCCCCGGATAGGCCTTCAGTGCAGCGGTCTGGTCGCCACGATCGCGCAACGCCAGCGACTGCCGCACGAACACCTCGGGCCCGAGATCCATTGCCATGTCCACCAGAAGATCCAGAAGCGTCTGATCGGACCGGTTCCTGGCTGCGAGGTAGACGGGTTTCATCTCGTCAACCACAATCCTGCGCATCTCTCCCCTGCGAACAGCCTCAATCTGGCGGTTGCGAATCTCGTCGCGCCCTTCGGCATCAGCCAGATGGTTGGTGTCCAGCAGAGCAAGACGGAGGATCCGCTCCGGGGCCTTGCCGGCCATTGCCATGGCAACGATACCGCCCATCGAGAGCCCGGCAAGATTGAACCGTTCCGGGGCGCGTTCCAACACCTGATCCGCCAGCGCTTCAAGGCTGTCGGCACGGTCGATCATGACAATGTCCACATCATGGGTCCGGCTCAATGCCTCGGCCTGCGGTGCGAAAAGCCGTTCATCGCACAGCATCCCCGGCAACAGAATGAGTTTTTCCCGCGCCCCCAAGCCGGTTATCCGCGTGCCGCGGCCAGATCAGCGCCTTCGCGCAAGGCCTTGAGCTTGGCATAGGCGATCTCGGGATCGACCGCGCCATATCCGGCGAATGTGCCGAAGCCACAGTCCGAGCCGGCAATCACCCGGTCAGCACCGACCAGCGGCACAAACCGCTCAAGCCGCTGGGCCACAAGTTCCGGATGCTCGACGAAATTCGTGGTGGTGTCGACCACACCGGGCACCAACACCTTGTCCTCTGGAATCTCGGCCTTGCGGTCGCGAAAAACCGTCCATTCATGACCGTGACGTGGATTGGAGGTTTCAAACAGCACGTAGCGTGACTTTGCCTTCATCAGGACCGGAAACACCTTGGCCATATCGATGTCGCAGACATGCGGACCCTCGTAGTTTCCCCAGCAGATGTGCACCCGCACCCGGTCTTGCGGCACATTTTCCAGCGCATGATTGAGCGCCTCCACATGGCTCTCGGCAATCCTGACAAATTCCGCGTCGCTCAGATCATTGAAGAGCATGTGCCGCGACAGCGCCAGATCAGGACAGTCAAGCTGCAGATCGAGCCCGGCGGCGACAATGGTTTCGTACTCTTCGCGCATGGCGTCAGCCAGAGCTGCAAGATAGGCCTCCCGCGTCGGATAGTGATCATTCTGCAAGAACAGGGAAATCACCCCGGGTGATGCCGCATTCATGAACCCGCGACCGGCCCGGTGCTTCGCCATCGCCGCCTTGAGATTGGCGATGTCCTTGCCAAGCTCCTGCTGCCCCTTCGATGTCACATCACCGGTGCACATCGGCCTTGCATAGGTCGGCGTGCCGCCCGAATCCGCCAGGCGCTTGAGAAATGAGGGAAACTGCTTGAGATCCGCCGGAGCATTGCGCGGACTGTCGCCGGAGAAGCCTGTATAGCGGTCCTTTACATAGGTCGCGTAGGAGATCTTCGAGGTTTCGCCATCGGAGACGATATCAACCCCGGCGGCGACCTGTTTTGCCACAGTCTCGTCCACCGCCTCATGCATGGCCGCGTCAAACTCGGCCTGATCATAACTCTGCCCGCGCTCTCGCGCGAAGATGAAATCGACAACTTTTTGCGTGCGCGGCAACGAGCCAACATGGGTCACGTTGATTTTCGTCATGCGCTTCTCCTCACTTGGGCGCCCAGGTCAGGCCCGCCGGATCACCGGTCGAAACCACATGATAGAGCGCCGCTTCACCCGTCATTGACGGCAGCGCGCGATGGGCGATCGTTTCGGGCACACTCATCGTGTCGCCAGGTGCCAGAATTGCCGAACCGCCCTCCCAGTCCACACGCCAGTGCCCCCTCACCGGCATCAGCACAGAGGGCCGGTCATGGCTGTGCATGGTTTCGCTGGCTGATCCGCGGGTGATCAGGTCAACCTCGAAACCCGGTTTGTCGCGCAGTTTCCCGGTTTCGCCAATCACTTTGGCGGGCTGGCGGTCTGCCAGCGCCACAAGATCCCAGTAGCGGGCGACAAAATTGGGGACCACATCCGCCGTCGCGGGTTCCGGAAACTGCTTCAGTTCGTCTTCGCCCAGGATCGGCATTGGATCGATGCCATCAGGAAGGGCCTCGCCCTTTTTGCTGTCATAGAGCCTGCCATTGGTGCCAAGCACCAAACCATGCTCACGGGCATCCTCGATGACCTGTGGTGCCCAGATCACACCGCCACCGGCGTCGTCACCGCCGAGGATCGCCATGATCATCCCGTAATCGGTGCCGATGTTCTCAAAGCCGCGGAAGATGCCGGTTGGAATGTTGAAGATATCGCCTTCCTCGAGCACCACTTCGCCGGCGGTGCCCCAGCGCCCCCAGAAGAAGCGCCAGCGGCCCGACAACACAAAGAACACTTCCGCGGTGCGGTGCGAATGCAGCGAGTTGCGGCATTTCGGCGGCTGGCCCGCCGCGCCGATATTGAAGCCATGCGGAAGGCCGATATGCACATGCTGATCGGGGCTTTCCGAGACACCACCACCGATGATGGTGAAATTCTCCTTCTGGTCCGATCCGGGCGTATGCGCATCGATGAAGGCCGTCTTGCAGGGCTTGAGCTCGCCGTAGCGGACGATCCGCTTTTCCATCTCCTGCGGGGTCATTGATCAAACTCCGGTCTGCATGAGGATCTGCTTCCAGATCGCGATTTCATCGTAGAGCGTGTATTCACGCCGCAGCCCCCAGGGTCCAAACTCCGCATGGCTCATACCCATCACATGCACCCTCGCCCCGGTCGGCTCGCCAAACGCGCCCCAGCCTTCATGCAAGCCGTCAAGCGACCAGCGGATCGCAGCGCGCGGGCTGAGCATGTCTGCATCCATCCCGATACGGTGATGGATCGAAAATGTTGCATTTGGAAAGGATGAGCGCAGTCCAACCCAGAATTCCGTCACTTCACGATGACTGACTGCCGTCACCGCGCCCGGGTATTCGCCGATGACCGCACGGTCATACTCTGCAAGGATCAGATTGAAATCCTTGTCCATCAGCCGGTTGAGAATGCCTTCGTATTTCAGGCCCCAGCCATTGTCATTGCCGGTGCCGTTATATCCGCCATCAACATCAATCTCCGGTGTAAACGGCCTTGCGCAGTTCTCGGCCCCGCCCTCGCGGGCGATCAGTCCGGTCGCGTATTCGCGTGGCTCCATGCCCAGCTGCCGCACGATGCCGCCGTAATCGCGCACCAGCCATTCGTCATAGATGGTGTCGTTCTTTGCCGCGCAATCGGCGATCACCCTGACCTGCCAGCGCTTGCCCGTCGCCTTGCCGAACGCGCCGTCTCTCGTATGGGTCGCCGTCGTCAGAAGCCGATGGGACGAAAGGAACCCGATGGTTTCATCGCCCGACCAGATCACGTCCTCGCCCAGCAGTTCACGGTCCGGAAACTCGTTGATCGTCGCCATGGTCGAGGCGATGACCGCCTGGTTGCCGGTCTGGATGCCCATCGGCGAACGCACTGGAATGTCTTTGGAATAGTACCTGTTCAGCGTCTCGACACCGCGATCCTCCCAGATCTCCTTGGTGATGCCGATTATGTAATCGGGAAAATCTTTCCAACGCTGTGAAAAGCCTGGAACACTCATCGTCTCTCCTATCCGGCGGTCCAGCCGCCATCCACCAACAGTGAAGCGCCGGTCACCAGCGCCGAAGCGTCGGACGCCAGAAAGAGCACCGCACCCATGATATCTTCGATCTCACCCACACGACCGAGCTTGATCTTGTCCCTGATCCAGGCCACGCGCGCCGGGTCGTTGAATGTCGGCTCGGTCAAAGGTGTGCGGATGAAGGTCGGTGAGATCGTATTGACCCGGACCCCCTCTCCGCCCCATTCGATCGCCATTGATTTGGTCATGCCCTCAACTGCATGTTTCGACGCGGAATAGACCGCGCGGTCGATCCCGCCGACATGCGCCATCTGCGACGAGATGGTGATGATCGAACCACCCTTCCCGCCGGCAATCATCTTTGATGCAGAGGCCTGGGCAGCAAAATGCGCAGCCCGCCAGTTGACCATGGAAACCGCGTCAAAATCATCCGGCGTGGTCTCAAGTGCCGGACCGTGGCGGGCAATGCCGGCCGAGTTGACCATGACATCAAGCCGGTCGAGAACTGAAATCGCCGCCTTCACCGCGTCGGTATCGGCGATATCGAGCACCAGAGCTTCAGCCTCAAAACCCGCCTCACGAATGGCTGCGACCGCTTTTTCAAGACGCTGGGTGCCGCGCGCCGCGCAGATCACATATGCGCCGGCTTCAGCCAGCGCCATCGCGGCTCCCAGCCCGATGCCGGACGAGGCACCGAACACCAGTGCCGTTCGCCCGTCGAGACGGAAAGATAGGGTGCGCGGGAGCTGCATTATTCGGCAGCCTCGCTGACAGGCAACGCCGGGGCACCGTAGGCGACATTGCGCCCACCATAGCGGCGAACGCGCACATTTGCCTGCTCCGCATGACCGACAAAGCCCTCAAGAATACACAGACGCGAGCAATACGCGCCGATCTCTGCAGCCGCCTCGTCGCTCGTGATCTTCTGATAGGAGTGGGTCTTGAGGAATTTGCCGACCCAGAGCCCGCCGGTATAGCGACCGGCTTTCTTTGTGGGCAGCGTATGGTTGGTGCCGATCACCTTGTCGCCATTGGCGACATTGGTGCGCGCCCCCAGAAACAACGCGCCATAAGAATGCATGTTCTCAAGATACCAGTCATCCCGGTCGGTCATCACCTGGACATGCTCGGAGGCGATGTCGTTGGCAACATCGAGCATCTCTTCATGGCTGTCGCAGACGATGATCTCGCCATAGTCCTCCCAGCTTTTTGAAGCCGTCTCCGCCGTCGGAAGGATCTTCAAGAGCCGAGCGATCTCGGCACTTGTCTCTTGCGCCAGTTTCTCGGAATTGGTGACAAGCACCGCAGGCGAATTGTAGCCGTGCTCGGCCTGACCGAGCAGGTCGGTTGCGCAGATTTCGGCATCCACCGTCTCATCCGCAATCACCATGGTTTCCGTCGGGCCTGCAAAAAGGTCGATGCCGACCCTGCCAAAGAGCTGGCGCTTGGCCTCCGCCACATAGGCGTTGCCGGGACCGACCAGCATATCAACCGGCTTGATTGTCTCGGTGCCCAGCGCCATGGCCGCTACCGCCTGGATGCCGCCCAGACAATAGATTTCATGCGCTCCGCCAAGATGCATCGCAGCGATGACCGCGGGATTGGGCTCGCCCTTGAAAGGCGGCGTCGCGGCAATGATCCGCGGCACACCGGCAACAGAGGCCGTTAGCACCGACATATGCGCCGAAGCCACCATGGGAAACTTGCCCCCGGGCACGTAGCAACCGGCAGACTGCACCGGGATGTTCTTGTGGCCAAGCACCACGCCGGGCAATGTTTCGATCTCGATGTCGAGCATCGAGGCGCGCTGGGCTTCGGCAAATTTGCGCACCTGCGCCTGCGCAAACCTGATGTCTTCCATCTCGCGTGTCGTCACGCGGTTCACAAGCGCCTCGATCTCCGAAGCGCTCAGCCGGAACGACGCAGGCGCATAGGAATCGAACTTCTGGGACAGCTCGCGCACAGCCGCGTCACCACGCGCTTCAATATCCTTGAGGATGGTTTCAACAGTGGCCCGGACCTTCGTATCGTCATCATTGCGATCCGAAACGGTCCTGGCGGTTTTGAGATGCCGGATGGTCATGATGGTCCTCAGTTCACAGAAGCTGTGGGGAGCGGGGTCTCGTTGCCGTCAAAGGTCTCCCAGCCTTCACCGGCGAAAACATCCTTGCCCAGCTGCGCCAGCACCAGCGCGAAATCGACCGAAACCCAATTGTCGGCAATCTTGCCGTCACGGACCAGCCAGAAGTCAATATACGGGATTTTTATGCGCTTTCCGGTCGCCTCGACCCCCATGAAGACACCCGAATGCGTTGCATCGATATGCCCGAAACAGGACACCCATTCGCCGTCAGCCATGAAGCGTTCGGTCCGGTATTGCCGCTCGGAAAATGCAGCCCGGAACGGCAACTGCCAGGCCCGGCGAAACGCCTCGACGCCATGCTTGGTGCCGCAGCCGTAATTGCCCATCCAGCGAAAGTCTTCGTGGAAGTGCGCCCGCATGTCGTTTGATCCCGCCGCCAAGGCATCTTCCATGCGCCGCACCACCGCGAGGCTTTCAGCACTCGTGCGCGCGTGCTCGACCGCATCAAAACCAGCTTCATCAAAGCCGCTCGTCGTCTCGTTCATTCCAGGGTCTCCCGATAGCACCAGATATTATTTTCAGTCGGAATCGATCCGGCCTCGTTGTCGTCGGAGAACAGCAAGCCCGAAGCCTTTATTCGAAGCGTGTTCCTCTCCGGCTAGCCGTACAGCCGTCCGCCGGTTTCCGCGTCAAACAGGTGACAGATCGCGGCGGGAACGGAGATCGAAACAGGCTCACCGATCTCGGCCTTGTAATCCTTGTCCGTCTTGACCGCAGCGATGCTTTGACCGGCCTTGACCGCAACCATCGACGCATCGCCGAGAAGCTCGAACGTGTAGATCGGCGCGGTGATTTCACCTGCGGCATCCCCATGAGAAAGGCAGGCGTCCTCCGCGCGGTAGCCCAGCGTCACCTTGCCATTGTGCTGCTTTGACAAGCCTGGCACCCGCATATTGCGCGCAGTGAAAACGCCATCAGCAATTTCTCCGTCAATCAGGTTCATCGCCGGGGTTCCCATAAAGCCTGCGACAAACACATTGTTGGGGCGGTTGTAGATTTCCTTTGGCGTTCCGACCTGCTGGACAACGCCCTTGTTCATGACCACAACCCGGTCTGCCAGCGTCATCGCCTCAATCTGGTCGTGGGTGACATAGATGGTTGTCGTCTTGAGTTCATGTTGCAGGTTCTTGATCTGCGCACGGGTCGACACCCTGAGTTTGGCGTCGAGATTGGACAGGGGCTCATCCATCAAAAACACTGTGGGTTCGCGCACGATGGCCCGCGCCAGAGCCACCCGCTGACGTTGTCCGCCAGAGAGTGCCGCCGGACGGCGGTTTACGAAATCCTCAAGCTCGACCATGGCGACAGCACGCGCCACCCGCTCCTCGTGGGTTGCGGGATCCACCTTGCGGATCTTCAGCGGGAACCGGATGTTCTCCTTCACCGTCATGTTCGGGTAGAGCCCGTAGGACTGGAACACCATTGCGATGTCCCGGTCCTTGGGCTCGAGACTGTTGACCATCCGGTCACCGATCCAGATTTCGCCATCGGTAACGTCTTCCAGACCCGCAATCATCCGCATCGTCGTGGTCTTGCCGCAGCCCGATGGCCCCAGCAACACCAGAAACTCACGATCGGCAATCTCCAGATCGAAGTTCTCGACACCAACAAAATTGCCCCAGCGCTTGGTGACGTTCTTGAGCGTGATACCAGCCATGATTTCAACCTTTCACAGCGCCAGCGGTCAGGCCGCTGACAATTTGACGCTGAAAGAAAAGCACCAGCACGAAAAGCGGCGCGGTTGCGGAAACAACGGATGCGACGGCAAACATGACGTTGCCCTCGGTTTGGGTGGACCCCAGGAAGCCCGCGATCTTGGGAACCATGGTCTGGTTCTCCTTGGTCAGCAAAAGCGCTGTCACCGCAAAATCATTGTAGGCGAGCAGGAACGAGAACAGCCCGGTGGTCACGATGCCCGGCCACATCACCGGCACAATCGCGTAGCGGAATGCCTGAAAGCGGGTGCAACCATCCACCATTGCGCTTTCGTCAAGATCCTTGGGAATGTTCTGGAAAAATGAATGCAGCATCCACAGCGTAAACGGCTGGTTGATCGCCACCAGAACAATCACGGTTGTCGACAGATGCCCCCACAGGTTCCATTCGAAAAACGGCAAAAGGTAGCCCGACACCAGCGTGATGTGCGGCATCGCCCGGAAGATCAGTGCCAGCATCAAGAGCCAGAACACATAACGGAAGTTCGACCGTGACAACGCATAGCCGCCAAGTGCTCCAAAGGTGAGCGAGATGATGACGACAAAGATCACCACGATGCCGGTGTTGAGAACTGCGCGCCAGAACTCCTCCTGAACCCAGGCGCCGTAATAGCCCGCTCCGGTGAAAGTGCTGCCGGCCTCGGCCAGGGTGCGGACACCGAAGATCGCGTTGCTCCAGTCTGCCTTGGAGAAGAAATCTCCCTGCACCTTGAACGAACCCCAAAGGGTCCAAAGGAACGGGAATGCGGCCATGATCAGCCAGACAACCAGGAACGAGATCGAAACGATGGTCAGAAGTGGAGAACGTCTTTGTGCAACCTGGCTCATATCGTTGTCCCCCTAGCGCCTGTTAAAGTCGCGCCAGGCGCGCACCAGCACCGGCGAGAGCAGAATGGCCACACCGAGGATGGTCAGCATGGAGGTGGTGGCGGCGGAATTGAGAAGCTTCGAATCCGCGTTCATGTAGTTGTAGATTGCCCAGGACAACGAGGTCGCGTGCGCCTCCGCGTTGAAGCCGACAATCGGCTCGAACACCCTGAAATTGTCCATCAGCTGGATGAGCGCGACAAACAGCGTCAGCGGCATCAGGTAGGGCAACACCACATAGCGAATGCGCTCCCAGCGGCTGGCGCCATCAATCATCGCCGATTCCAGCGTATCCTGCGGCACCGTTTGCAGCCCGGCGTAAAATACGACGAACGCGAAGGGGGCGGAGTGCCAGACGCCGTAGACCATCAGCATCACCCAGGTCAGCGTTGACGAGGCCTTGAGCGAGAGCGATGGATCACCCATCAGGGATTGCAGTGTCGCACCAAGAATACCGCGCGCATCGATCATCCAGAACAGGATCAGCGACCCGATCAACGGCGTCACCATCATCGGCAGCAGCGACACGAAGATGACCGGTCCCTTGAAGACGCTCGACAGCGAGTTGACCGCAACCGCGATCATGAACCCGAAGATGATCACCAACGGCGTGACGATGAACGTATAAGCGAGAGTAAAACTGAGCGCCTTGTAGAATGGCAGGTTGTACATGCCATTCAGAAAATCGCCCAAGCCATCAGAACTCGCCCAGACCGCACCCAATTCCTCAAACGCAAGATGCGAACGGTTGGTGTAGTTGCTCAGGCCCGCAAACTTTCCAAGCGGCGCCTCTTCGTAGAGTTGGGCGGTGGCTTCCGCGTTAACCCGCAATTCGGTTTCGCAGCTGAAGACCGCACAGGTCTCCACTTCCTCAACTACCTGATCGTGGGCAACATACAGCGATTGCATGAAAACCGAGACGATGGGCAACGCAATAAACAGGAACATCGCCAAAGCCGAAGGCAGTACAAACCAGAAAAATGTGCTGTGCCGCATTGGTCCCTCTCCTTACACTGCGCTTCGACGCGACCGGCCGCCTCAAAAACAAGGATCTTACCGTCGGGCTGACCAGGGTGTTTTCAATGCCATACTGAGACCGGCCGCTGCGGCGCTTCCAGGATTCTGAAAACAACCGTGTGTCCGGCTTTCCTTCCACCCTGGCCAACACCTCGTGCCTGACCGATGTCATCGCATGCCTGAAAGCCTTGTTCTGGGGCATGCAGTCTGGTTTGGCGCTGAACTTCACGCCAATCCCGGCTTCAGACTATCCGGGCAGGCCTTCAACACCTACCCGGAAAAGAGCAGCTTACTTTATGAAGCCGGCCTCCTTGGCAGCCGTCGTATAGGCGGCTTCGAGATCGGTCAGCGCCTGCTCAGCACTTTCCTTGCCCTGCAGGAAGTCAGCAAGCTCAGCACCTGCCGCGCTGTGCAACAGTCCACCAAACGGCAGCATCGGATAGGGTTTTGCACCGGCATTGGCAGTGGCAAAAACACCCTCAGCCGTCAGGCCAGGCTCAAAGCCATCAATCAGCCAGACGGCCTGAGACTTGGTTTCATCTGTCAGAATGCTCGGGTCAATTCCGTTGACCATGGCCCGGAAGCTGGCTTCGGCGTCCTCATCCGAGATGTTGGTCGCAATCGTAAATCCGTCCCACCACAGCGTGGTCGCCGGCACGGACCCGCCGCCCAGTGTCGGCGCACCGGCAAAAGCAGTAGCCGCAACGACCTCAGGGGTCGAGCCTTCATCATCAACAATCGGACCAGCCCGTGACCCCCACATGTTCATCATCGCAACATTGCCGGCCTCCCATTCGGCGGCGGCGGCATTGGAATCATATGTGAGGAAATCAGGGTTCATGTAGCTCGCAAGCTCCTTGAGCATGTTGAGCGCCTTAACCCCGTTCTCATTGTTGACCGAAACCTCCGCCGTGCTCGGCTTAAACATGTCGGCACCGGTTCCCATGTACATGTTGACGAACTCTTCGCCCAGGTTCCATCCCGATTTGAAGGTGCCGGACAAGGGGTATTCCATCAGGCCCTTTTCCTTGATCACCTTGGCTGCGGCAACCACGTCCTCATAGGTGGTGGGAACGTCCAGGCCAGCCTGCTCGAGGATGTCCTTGCGGTAGAACAGATGCTGTGCATTGGCCATGAAGGCCACAGCCATGATCTTGCCGTCAATGGTGATCAACTGGTTCTTCTTCAGCTTACCGCCGTATTTCTCGACGAGATCATTGAGTGGACGGATAAGCCCGTCATTCATCAGCGGGACAATCGAGCTGTTGGCCACAATCGCAACTGAATATTCCGCTGGATTGGCCGTCATCGCGGCAACCTGCAGATCACGGTGCTCTGTCGTCAGGTTTGCGGTGACCGTCACATTGTCATCGGCGCAAGCCATGGCACCCTTGGCGACGGTCTGGATTGCCGGGAATTCATTGCCGAGGATTTTCACGTTTCCACCGGACAGTCCGCACCCAGCATGGGCGATAGCCGAACTCGCCAGCGTAAACACCGAAGCGATCAGAATCTTCTTGAGCATTGCTGTTCTCCTTGTTGCCGGACTGGACTCCGGTTTTTGTCGTGCAAGCCATATCCAACTGGCCTAACCTTCCTCTGCAGGGAAGCTTGATGAAGAGATTGACAAAAATTGAATACGTATGCAATGGCTTGATTGGAGTTTTTTCAACCTGCTTGGCATGGATCGCTTTTTCATGAATTCTGAGAACGTCTTAGGGGTATTGCAATGAGCGACGATACGATTGGTTCAGATGAACGCGCGCGGCTTTTCGGCATGCTGCAAAGGCTGGCGGAGGCCCCATCAGCCACGTTACCTGGCGTTATGTCAGAGCTTTGTGCCTCAGACGTAGAGTGGCGCGCGGCTCATCCAATCAATGAAATGCATGGGGTCGAGGCCGTTCGCGAAAGCATCTGGGCGCCCCTGAAACAGGCACTTCCGGATCTCGAACGCCGCGACCAGATGTTCGTTGCCGGTACATATCAAGGCCGCACCTTTATTGCCGCGGTGGGAAATTACTGCGGCACATTTCGCTCGGACTGGCTCGGCATCCCGTCGAACGGTCAAACCATGTATCTGCGTTACGGCGAGGTCTATCAGATCGCAGATGGCAAGATCGTTCAGGCCAACTGCCTTTGGGACATCCTCGATTTCATCCGGCAGGCGGGCTTCTGGCCGGTGGCGCCAAGTCTCGGCATGGAAGGCATGTGGTCAGGACCGATCACCGGCGACGGCCTTCGTTTCGATCCCTCGGACGCCGATCAATCCAGCGCGTCGATCACGCAAACACTGGCGATGCATCGCACCCTGTTTGAGCACAACGATATCGGGAACATGAATCGCGAATCGCTGATGAACATGGCCCAGAAGGAACACTGGCACCCGAAGATGATGTGGTATGGGCCCTCGGGAATCGGGACCACACGCGGGCTGCAGGGCTTTGTCGATTACCACCAACTTCCGTTCCGCATCGCCTTCGAACGGCCTCAAGGCACCTTTGAGGAAGTGGACGCAGCCCGCAATGCCAAGGGTGCAGGCCACTACATCCGCATTGGCGACGGCCCCTATTCCGTCACCGGAGGATGGCCGTCGGTCTACGCCATCCACAATGGCGGCGGCTTCGCCGGAACGACGCCAACCGGCAAACCGGTGACCATGAGGGTTATGGATTTCTACCTCCACCATGAAGGCCTGATCCGCGAAAACTGGGTCCCGCTCGATATGCTCGACCTGCTCAACCAGATGGGATTTGATGTGATGGATCGCCTGCAAAACCAGTTCCGGCGGGGTCAGTTCTAACGACCCTTGCATGCCACAAAACGGCACAAATCACGCTCTTCACACGTCAGGCTGCCGCCTCTATCCAAGCCACATCAGCCTCTAGGAATCCGGGCTGAACTGCGAACGACCAGTTCCGCAGGGAAAACGGCGGCCTTGTTGCGAACCGCGGATGTTTCGATCTGCTCAAGGAGCATCCTGGTGGTTGCCTCGATCATCTGTGAGCCTGCCTGAGACACCGTGGTGAGATCATAAGCCTTCCACGCCGCCTGCGGAACATCGTCATATCCGATGACTGAAACATCTTCCGGGATTCTCAATCCAAGATCGTGCCGGATCACGTCCATCACCGAGAACGCCATATGGTCATTGGCAACGAAAATCGCATCGGGACGGTCCGGTTTCCCAAAAAGCTGACGTGCGGCTTTCGCCGCACCTTCAAATGAATAGCCACCCACAACGCGCTCGAACACTGTATGCCCGCGTTCGGCGAGCCCCTTATAGAAACCGGCCTCCCGGTCCCGGTTGGTCGATGAATCTTCGGCTCCCGCCATGAAGGCAATCCGCTCGTGACCACCCTCAACGAGGTATTTGGCGATCATCCGCCCACCCTCGATGTTGTCGGAGATCACACTCGATGCCGGCAACGTGGACACATAGCGATTGAACAGCACCACCGGAATTCCGGTCCGCGCACATTCGGTGGCAAGCTCTGATGACAGAGTTGCCGAAGCCATGACGATACCTTCAACCTGATACTGCAAGATCCGGCTGACCACTTCGTCCTGATCTCCCGGATCGGTCATGAACAAAAGCACCTGATAGCCGGATTCCTGCAGCCTGCGTGAGATCTGCTCGAGCATCAGCGGATAGAACTGATTGTCCAGATAGGCCACAAGCATGGCAATCAAGCCGGATCTTCCCGATATCATGGCCCGCGCCAATGCGTTGGGGCGGTATCCCAGCTCGACAGCGGACTTCAGGATTTTCTCGCGCATTTTCGCCGAAATGCTGGCGCCTGGTGTAAATGCCCGGCTCACGGCAGATTGCGAAACCTTCGCGTGGCGCGCCACATCTCCCGAAGTCACAGGTGTCGACAAGGGCTGCGTTAACTGGGGCTGTTTTACCAAGATCTGTCTCCCGCCGAGAGCTTGACAGGTCAGTAACGCCAATATCGATGAGTGAGCAAGAGAGCAGGCATCGATCTTGCTGACTTTTGCAGCGCCGCAGCTTTCTTGAGCGCAGGCTCATCGCGGAACTTTCGAGCCCCTGTCGAATTCCGCGCAGAGCTGAATCATCGCCGGGCGATCAGTTTCCCGACTTTCCACCCCCCTTTTCCGAGCCCTTGCCGCGCGCCACCATCCCGCCGGTGGCCGGTTCCTTCACCCCGGTTGTTCCGGGATAGGTGATCGGCAGGCCTTCAAGCGAACGCACCGCCAGCCAGGCCCAGGCCTCGGCTTCCATCGAATCGCCGTTGAGACCGGCCTCTTCGGCAATGATCACCTGGCCGGAATGGCGGGTGGCGACGCTCAGATCCTCGACGATCATCCGGTTGTGACGCCCGCCGCCGGTCAATATCCAGAGTTTCGGTTTCTCCGGCAGATGGGCTTGCGCCTTTTCAATCGCGGCCGCCGTCACAAAAGCCAGCGTCCGCGCGCCATCCTCAAGCCCTGCCTCATCATCTTCCGGCGGCAGAAAATCATTCCGGTCAAGCGAGATCCGCTCCTTTGCGGTGAAGAACGGCGAGGACAGATAGCGATTGGCAAGGGCAGACAGCACTCGTCCCTCCGAGGCAATTGCACCGCCCGAATCATAGGGAATGCCCGCATGCCGGGTGACCCACTGGTCGATCAGCGCGTTGCCCGGCCCGCTGTCAAAAGCCAGCAACGTCCCGTCAGCGCCGACATAGGTGATGTTGGAGATCCCGCCGATATTGACGAAGGCCACCGGCATCTGGTCCGCCCATTCGCGCGGAAGTCCCGCAGCCAGGGCCCGGTGATAGGCCGGCACCAGCGGAGCCCCCTGCCCTCCCAGCTCCATGTCCCGCGCGCGCAGGTCGTAAACGACGTCGATTCCCGTCCTCGACGCAAGCGCGGCACCGTCCCCCAATTGCACGGTCAGCGCCTGGCGGGGGCGGTGCAACACGGTCTGCCCGTGAAAGCCGATCACGTCGATATCACTTGCCGACAATCCCTCACGGGCCAGAAACGCCTCCACCGCACCCGCGTGCAGCTCTGTGAGGTCGGCTTCCAGTGCCCCGAGATCTCCGGGACGCTCCTTCCTCGTGGCAATCACCTTCGCGGTCTCCAGCCCAACCTCCAGGCGCTTGCGAAATGCAGGAGAGTACGGTGTGAAGGACGACGCGCCGCGCGAAACGACAGCATCGCCGTCAGTATCGAGCAGCGCCAGATCGATGCCATCCATCGACGTGCCGCTCATCAGCCCGATGGCCCGTTTCACATTGCCCTGACTTGCCATGCTGCCCTGTCTCCGTTCCCTGCCGACACAAACCTGCATCCACACCGGCGCGGCTTTGGTTGAATGCGTCGCCTGCCAGTGCTAAAGCCCCGCCGGGCGTCGGCTTCAGGCCGATGCCCGTGTTTTTTCCGGCAGCGCCGAGATAACCTCAAGGACAGTGACATGTCAGCCTACAAATCCGACTTTCTCAACATCCTTAATGAGCGCGGCTTCATTCACCAGTGCTCCGACTTTGACGGCCTCGACACTCTGGCTGCCAAGGGCGAGGCTGTCGGCTATATTGGCTATGACTGCACCGCGCGTTCGCTGCACATCGGCAATTATCTCACCATGATGATGCTCTACTGGCTGCAGCAGAGCGGCAACAAGCCGATCACCCTGATGGGCGGCGGCACCACAATGGTGGGCGATCCGTCCGGCAAGGACGAGACCCGCCAGCTGCGCACGGTTGAGGAAATCGAGGCCAACAAGAGTTCGATCAAGGAAGTGTTTTCGCGCGTGCTCAAGTTCGGTGACGGGCCCAGTGACGCCCTGATGGCCGACAATGCCGAATGGTTGCTCAAGCTCAACTACATCGAAATGCTCCGCGATGTCGGCAGGCACTTCTCGGTCAACCGCATGCTGTCGATGGATTCGGTGCGCCTCCGCCTCGAGCGCGAGCAGGAGATGAGCTTCATCGAGTTCAACTACATGGTCTGCCAGTCCTATGACTATGTTGAACTGGCGCGCCGTTACGGCTGCAATCTGCAGATGGGCGGCTCCGACCAATGGGGCAACATCGTCAACGGCGTCGAGCTTGGCCGCCGCATGGGCACCCATCAGCTCTATGCGCTGACCACGCCGCTGCTCACCACCGCGTCGGGCGAGAAGATGGGCAAGACCGCCAATGGCGCCGTCTGGCTCAACGCCGACATGTTCAGTCCCTGGGACTTCTGGCAGTACTGGCGCAATTCGGAAGACGCCGATGTTGGCCGTTTCCTGCGCCGCTTCACCATTCTTCCAATGGACGAGATACGGCGCCTGGAGGCGCTGCAAGGTGCCGAAATCAACGAGGCCAAGAAAATCCTCGCCAATGAGGCAACCGCGCTGCTGCATGGCCGCGCCGCTGCTGAGGAAGCGGCTGAAACCGCTCGCAAGACCTTTGAGGAAGGTGCGATCTCGGACAATCTTCCGACAATTGCAATTCCCGCATCGGAGCTTGAGGCAGGCGTCGGCCTTCTGGCGCTGTTCGTGCGCGCGGGCCTGGCTGGATCCAATGGCGAAGCCCGCCGTCATGTCCAGGGCGGCGCGATCAAGCTCAACGACGTGGCGATCGGTGACGACAAGACCCTGGTCAACACCGGCTATCTCAATGATGACGGCGTGATCAAGCTGTCGCTGGGCAAGAAGAAGCACGTTCTCGTCCGGCCGCAGTAGCGCAACCGGACACGACATACGGACCGCCGTCAGCAAGTCTGCCGGCGGTCTTGTTGTCTTCAGGGACGGTACTCAAAAATCGAGCGGAACACGCCCGGCGCAATCACTGACAACGGATTGACGGCAAGAAGCGGCGATTCGGTCTTGCCGGTCATGCGGAAGGTGATGCCGATCAGCCCGCGGTCACGGCCATTGCCCAGCAGCGCGCCAATCAGCGGCAACTCGCCAAACAGGCGGTTCACGCCATAGGCAGGCATGAAGGTTCCGGTCATGTCGATACGCCCCTGAGCATCACGTACAGTGCCCTGGAATGACGCACCAATCTGTGGCCCCCGCACCACGCCTTCGCCAACCACCACCGCGCCATTGCCCGTGATAAGTTTCGCATTGGCAATCTCGAAACGGGCCTCTGAAACATCGATTTCGGTTCTAACCGTTTCACGCAGACTGCGGCCGCCCTGCTTGCTGGGGGTGGAAACAAGCGAATCGAGCCGCGGCTCTCCCACCACCGTGAAATTGCGGATGTCGATGGCCCCACGCCTCAAAGGCCCACCCTGGCGGCTGAGGCGAATATTGAGAAGACCACCCTGGATCCGGGAATAGATCCCGGCAAAGCGGGCAAATGCGCCCGCGTCACCGCTGGTCATCTCCACCGTGTCCTTCTCACCTTCCCCTTCAATCTTGATGACAACCGCCTGTCCGCTCTGACTGACAGCCTTGAAGTCGAGCAGCGAGATCTGATCGCCCTGCCCCCGATAACGGATGCTGCCCGAAGAGAATTTCTCATCCGAATACCCAAGAACCGAAGCGACATTGCCGCTGACCTCAATCACCGGTTCTTTGTCGCTTTCGCTCTCTTTTGAAGACGTGGACTTTGCCAGATCAACGATAGGGCGCGCGTCAAATGTTGAACCACCAACCTCTATCTTGTAGCCGCCGCGGGTCGCGGTGATGACCGCGCGGTAGTTTTCGCGTGGTGACAGGGCAATCTTGGAAAACTCGGCGCGGGACAAGGCTCCATCCTTCAGTGTCACCGTTCCGGCTGCCGAAAATCCGTCACCACTCAGCACCAGCTCTGACAGCCTGGCCGTTCCATTTTCACCAGTCATGGCGAATTTGAGCGTGGCCGGCACACCCTGCCCCTTGGTCCAACCGATTCCCGGAACGGTCAATTTCGCCGGCTTGAGGTCCAGTGTGACCAGCGATTGACCATTGGCGGACGTTTCCATGGTGAAGCCAACCGGACCCGAGATCAGAGCGCCGCTGCCTGGCGCAATGGTTTCGCGTGCCTCCGGATCAAGCAGACCCGATAGTTTTTGCTCACGCTCGACGCCTGAATTGCCCACCGGCTGCACGACATCAAGCGTCATTCGGGTGCCGTCGATGTCCGCATCGGCTTTCAGCTCGGCCCGCACCGGCGTGACGAACAGATCGCCATCCATTTGTTTCAAAGACCGGCCTTCCACCGGTTTAGCAATATCGACACCGGTCATCTCGAGCGCCACCGCCCAGTCCGGCGGCGGCGGCGACTGGTTGGCAATCAGCCCAAAACGCGCGGTCACCTTTGAAGCAATATCGCCACTCAGATCCTCAGGTTCCAGTCCAATCCGGTCCAACGCGTCGATCGGATGATAGGTAATAAGTTCAGCCACCGCGTCGGCCTCACCGCTAACCGACATTTCAAGCTCTGCCATCAGCGGCAGTTCATTGGTTGATGGTATGGAGAACATCCCGTCGCTGACATTGACCTTCCGCCCGGTGGGGAAAAATGCGGTGGCCGAATTGACGGAGACATCGACCCTCGCACCGCGCAGCCGCATATGCCCAAGCGTGTCGCGCAAGGGCGGAATGTCACCCGCCACATTCATTCGGGCGCGCGCGATGTCGAAATCAATCTGCAGCTGTTCCTCAGTGAACCGTGCTCGCTCATTGAGCGGAAAATGCCCGGCCGGAACGGAAAGCTGAATCCGGCCATTGCTGATCTGCCCGCCGTAGAGATTGTTGAGCACCCATTGCCGCGCACCCTTTCCGATCCAGTAGGGCCACAATTGTTTGACCGCCGAGGTGGACATGCTCGGAGACCGGGCAACCAGATTGAGTTCAGGCGACACACCCGGCACAAAACGCCACGATGCCGATCCGTACAGACCACCGCTCGTCGAAGCCACTGTCAATTCTTCGGCAACCAAAAATCGTTGCGCGGGATCAAACCACCCGAAAGCCTTGCCATCGAAAGAAATCGGCGCTTCGTTGGAATCTCCCGGAGCGGCCCGGCCATTGCTGATCACGAGATCAAACGCCACGCCCTTGCCCTCGATCCGGTCAATCCGGTCGGCATCGATCAAGCCTCCGGTAAAGGGCATGACGGTCTCACCCAGACGAATGAGCGACCGGGTGAGCTCGATCTTGTTGGCTGACGCCATATAGGTCAGGTTTACCTCAGCATCGGCGATCTGAGCATCAATCCCGCCCATCATCAGGGCGCCGCCAGCGGCTGAGACGGTCGCATGCAACCCTGGTCCATCAGCACCTTCAGCGCGCTCCGCTTCGAAACTGATCGCCAGACTGGTTTTTATCCCGTTGCGACGCTCGATGATCGCATTGTTGCTAAACTCTATCGCCAAACCCGCAATCGATCCGCTGATTTTGGATAGCTCGGCTGTCCCATTTTCCCGGCTGGCGCCGCCCTCAAAGGTGATTTCCTGGTCAGCGCGCTTCATGTCGGCATTGATCTGATAGTCGCCATTGCCGAGCCGCTGGAACAAAGCCTTCTCGACCAGAAATGGTGAACCCGCCCCCGAAACGGTAACGTCAGACAAGCGGAACGCCCCGAGTTCTGCGTTTTCAATCTTCTCTGCTATGCCGTTGAGTGACCTGAAAACCGCCTCGATCAAGTCCCCGGTCGCATCGACACGCAAACCGGCAAGGCTGGACAGATCGAACCCCGCGCCTTGACCTTGCGGCGCTGTCAGCGCGACACCGGAGACTTCTGCCGAGTGCAACGCGATGCGCCCAGCCATGAGCGCGAACGGATCAAGCGAGATCAGCACCCGGTCAGCACGGTGCGCTTGCGCATTGCCGGATACCGGCTCAACCAGGACATCGCGCGCCTCAAGCGCCAGCTGCCCTCGCCATGTCAGCCGCAAAGCCGCCGAAGCAAGGTCTGTCCGATTGTCCGGCCCGACCGCTTTGGCAAGCGCCAAACGGGCCCGATCACGGATCGCACCATCTGCAAGCCCCGCCTCCAGAGCCACCAACACACCGCCGAAGCCAAAAGCAAGGAAGACCAAAACGGCCAGAAGCCCGCGAAAAACCCTTCCACCACCAGAGCGATGCGGATGCCCACGCAAAACGATCCGTTCTTCAACCGTCGATGAAGGCATGTCCTCAAGCGCGGCGATGTCGCGTTTTGCAAAACGTACCTTTGAAACCGGGGGCTCGGACATGGGGTTAAGAACTGCTTTCTTTTGATTTTTGCTGATTCCGCTGGACGCCGCTGGTTGAGTTTATATATCGCCTCAAGGCAGGGTCACCTGCAAATCATATGGTTCGCACAACGAAAGGTTTTCCAATGAGTGATATTGAAGTCGGCAGTCCAGCTCCGGATTTTGACTTGCCACGCGATGGCGGCGGAAACGTGTCGCTGGCCGAACTGGCCGGGAAAAAAGTGGTGCTGTATTTTTACCCCAAGGACGACACACCTGGCTGCACCACTGAGGCCATTGATTTCACAGCGCTATCCGATGAATTCGCAGCTGCGGGCGCGATCGTGGTGGGGATGTCCGCAGACCCTGTCAAAAAACATGACAAATTTATCGCCAAGCACGGTCTCGGCGTGATCCTGGCGTCTGACGAGGACACATCCGTTCTACAGGCCTATGGGGCGTGGAAGGAAAAGAGCATGTATGGGCGAACCTATATGGGCATTGAGCGCTCAACATTCCTCATCGACGCCGGCGGGAAGATTGCCAAGATCTGGCCCAAGGTGAAGGTCAAGGGCCATGCGCAGGAAGTGCTGGAAGCAGCCAAGGCACTGTGAGCCCGCTTTCCCCAACGCACACCGCAACTGCCAAAATAATCGAGAACATACCAGTGCATTCACTCAGGGATGGCGCCGCGCGCGCCATCCTGGCTGCGGATCTGGAAGTGAAGACCGCGCTTGCCCAGCATGTGGCCCGGCGCTGGCATGCGCGGCGGATCTCGCTGCGCTCGCCACTCGACACGATGCCCGGTGAGAGGCCCGGGCGGCCCGACCGGCCTGAACTTGTGCCACCGACACAGGTCACCCGTCGCTCTTTGCACTCACGCCGTGGACGCATCGCGCTGCTGCACGCCATAGCCCATATCGAACTCAACGCCGTCGACCTCGCACTCGATATCGTTGCACGTTTTGCGTCCGCTCCGATGCCGCAGAGTTTCTTCGACGGATGGATGCAGGTCGCGTTTGAAGAAGCCAAACATTTCAATCTGGTGCGCGGACGCCTTCGTGCACTTGATGCCGATTATGGCGACATGCCAGCCCATGACGGGCTGTGGCAGGCAGCGCACGACACCCGCAATGATCTGGTTGCACGGCTGGCCGTGGTGCCTCTCATTCTCGAGGCCCGCGGACTTGATGTCACCCCGTCGCTGCGTGCCAAGATGCGCGAGGCCGGTGACCAGGAAAGCGCCGCTGTTCTGGACATCATCTACGAGGATGAAGAGAAACATGTGGCAATCGGGGCCAAATGGTTCCGTTTCCTGTGTGCTCGCGAGGGCAAGGATGCTGCCGAAACCTTCCGCTTGCTTGTGCGCGCCAATTTCCGTGGCGGGCTGAAACCACCCTTCAACGACCTGGCCCGCGCCGCCGCCGGACTGACGCCGACCTTTTACCGCGCACTTTCCAGCCAGAACATGTCGTAAGGCCAGCCAGAACATGTCGTAAGGTCGGTCGCTCGCGGCTTATGCTCCCAACTCAAGCGTTTGTTAACCTTAACAAGGTGTAATCCGCGTCAACGATTTCGCATAAACCGGTTCTGACGAGGATAATTCGTGTCGCATAGGCAGGACAGCCGGGTTTTCGGCAAGCGCCCCAAACAGGCCCACACCATCATTTTTGCAAGCGGTGAGAGCATTCGGCACATCACGGTGCGGCCGTGGGCGGCCGGCCTTTTCATGTCTCTGCTCGGCGTCATGGCAATTGGATACCTGGCTGCCACCACCTACCTGGTTCTGCGCGACGACCTGATCGGCGCGTCGATGGCCCGTCAGGCCCGCATGCAGCATGCTTATGAAGATCGCATTGCAGCTCTTCGCTCTCAGGTAGACCGCGTCACCAGCCGGCAGTTGCTCGATCAGCAATTGATGGAGGAGAAGGTTGCGGAATTGATTGCCCGCCAGAATGCGCTCAGCAACCGTCATGTCAAAATCGGGCCACTGCTGGACCGGGCGGGAATCAAGCCAGACCGCATTCCGATCCCTGCCCCCAATCCGAAAAAGCAGGCCCGGGCCGCAGATGTCGCGCCCACCCCCGGCGCCGCTCCGAAGATGCCCCGTCTTGCAAGCACGGCCGCAAGCCCGAACATCCTGACCGACGCGGCAACCGCACGGATCAACCCGCTTGCCTTCGCAGCACCGGCAGTCACCACGCCCGCACCGGAAACCGTCGGCGAGCGTGCGGACCGGATCTTCTCATCCGTGACCCTGTCGCTCAAATCGATCGAGCGCGAACAGATCGAGAAGATGCAGGGGCTGGCCATTGACGCCTATGAAACCGCATCGGAAATTGGCGAGATCGTTGAGGCCGCAGGGCTTCCGCTGCCCGCCGAGGTAGCCAATGCTGTCGGCGGTCCGTTTGTCCGTCCTATCGACCCCAAGGCGTTTGACGCGACACTTGAGGATCTGGATCAGGCGTTGCGCCATCTCGACACCATGCGCAATCACGTGCGCAAGTTGCCGGTCGGCGTCCCTGCCCCGGGTGCCGAAATTACCTCGCGCTACGGCAATCGACGTGACCCGTTTCTGGGCAGGATGGCTTTCCACGGCGGCATTGATTTCCGGGCTTCGACCGGCACCCCCATTGACAGCGCTGCAAGCGGCGTTGTCGTTCATGCCGGACGCAATGGCGGCTATGGCAAGATGGTGGAGATTGATCACGGCGGCGGACTGACAACAAGGTACGCGCATTTGTCCAGAATTCTGGTCAACAAGGGAGATCATGTGTTCATGGGCCAGCGCATCGGCAAGGCCGGTTCGACAGGCCGCTCCACCGGCCCCCATTTACACTACGAAGTTCGCCGCAACGGAAGCCCCGTTGATCCCATGCGCTTCCTTAAAACCGCAAGCCGACTCAAGCCGCTTCTTGTGTCCCAATAGGTCACAGATAGAGACCTGCCGAAAACCCGAACGGGGCCGCTTTCGCGACCCCGTTCTTGTTGTGAACAGCCTCTGACGCGCAGCTTAGAGGACGCCTTCCGGCACCAGAACCTTGTCGATCACGTGGATGACACCATTGCTGGCGGCCACATCCGCAGTCACCACATTGGCGTCATTGACCATCGGACCATTGTCGAGGTCGATGGTGACAGTCGACCCCTGCACGGTGGCCGGGGTCGAATCGTCCACCAGATCGCCAGCCATCACCGAACCTGCGATGACGTGGTAGGTCAGAACCGCTGCCAGCTTGTCCTTGTTCTCTGGCTTGAGGAGATCCTGAACCGTCATGCCGAGTGCGGCGAATGCCTCATCAGTGGGTGCGAAGACTGTAAACGGGCCATCCCCCTTGAGGGTTTCGACCAGATCAGCGGCCTGAACCGCAGCGACCAGCGTTGTGAAGCTGCCCGCCTCCACCGCAGTGTCAACGATATCCTTCTTGTCCCCGTGAGACCCTGCCAGTGCGGAACCGCTGAAGATGCCCATGGCGAAGATTGCTGCAGTAAGTGTTTTGATCAGTTTCATTGTGAACTCCCTTGTGAGCTTTGTTTAAGCCCCCTACACCCGGTTAAACGCATCCCCTCCGCCAACGGTTCACAGTTTGACCTCATCGGATGGGGTGAAAGTCACAGGCCGGTTTTACGCGGTTGTACCCCTTGAAAAATTCGCGGAGTGCCCTTCCAGCTCTGCCCTCGCACGACACGCAAATCCCGGCATTTCTTGACTTTCCGGGGCATAGCTACTAATCGGATGCCACTGGGTTCGACGCAACAGGCGCGCACCCGCGCACAGACGCACAATCCGAAACGGAAAACGCTCTCAATTGACCACATTTGCTGACCTTGGCTTGAGCCAAAAAGTACTGTCCGCCGTCACCGACGCTGGTTACACGACCCCAACTCCGATCCAGGCAGGGGCAATCCCGCCGGCACTGGAAAGGCGCGATATTCTTGGCATCGCCCAGACCGGAACGGGAAAGACAGCATCCTTTGTCCTGCCGATGCTGACCATGCTGGAACGCGGCCGGGCCCGGGCCCGCATGCCACGCACTCTCATTCTCGAACCGACCCGTGAACTGGCGGCACAGGTTCACGAAAACTTTGAGAAATACGGCAAGAACCATCGCCTCAATATCGTTCTGTTGATCGGTGGCGTGTCCTTTGAAGAACAGTACCGGAAACTTGAGCGTGGCGCCGATGTGCTGATCGCCACTCCAGGCCGCCTGCTCGATCACACCGAACGCGGCAAGCTGCTGATGACCGGCGTCGAACTGCTGGTGATCGACGAAGCCGACCGGATGCTGGATATGGGCTTCATTCCCGACATCGAGCGCATCGTCAAACTCATTCCCTTCACCCGCCAAACCCTGTTTTTCTCGGCCACCATGCCGCCAGAAATCCAGAAGCTGGCCGACAAGTTCCTGCAAAACCCCACCCGCATCGAGGTCGCTCCGCCGTCCTCCACCGCAGCAACGGTGACCCAGAAACTGGTCGCCTGCAGCGGCAAGGACTACGAGAAACGCGAACGGCTGCGCGATTTGATCCGGTCACAGACCGATCTGACCAACGCCATCATCTTCTGCAACCGCAAGAAGGATGTGGCCGACCTCTACAAATCGCTCGACAAACATGGGTTCTCCGTTGGCGCACTGCATGGCGACATGGACCAGCGCTCGCGCACCAACATGCTCCAGGGCTTCAAGGACAACGAGATCACCTTGCTGGTGGCCTCGGATGTGGCGGCGCGCGGACTTGATATCCCTGCGGTGAGCCACGTCTTCAACTTCGATGTACCGATTCATGCCGAAGATTACGTCCACCGCATCGGGCGCACCGGACGTGCCGGCCGCGAAGGTGCGGCTTTCACGCTGGTCAACCGCCGCGACACCAAATATGTCGATGCGATCACCAAGCTGATCACCCGCGAGATCGAATGGCTCGATGGCGACACATTAAGTGTTGCGCCTTCCGACGACGGTGATGAGGCACCGCGCCGCGGCCGCCGTGGCGACAGCAAATCGGGGTCTTCGCGCCGCTCAGGCCGTGATGACAAGCGCGGCCGCGCGGCCAAGCAGGACGACGCTGCCGAAGCCGTTGCACCTGATGCCGAGGACGCAAAGCAGGAAGCCGCGGCCCAGATCGCTTCCGAGCCAGCTATTGCCGAGAGCACAGCCGCAGAAACAAGCGAAGACCGGCCAAAGCGCCAGGAGCGCTCAAACAACCGTGCCGGCGCTCAACGCGGCCAGCATGCCTCGCCGGAACCGGCCAATGATGATCGCAATCGCAATCGCCGTGGCGGACGCAACAATGAAGACCGCGACCCGACACCGGTCGGTTTCGGAGACGACATCCCGGCCTTCATGATGATTGGCGCTGGCAGCTAAATCGCGCCCCTGAGATCCGGTTGGAATCCAAGGCCGCCCGCAAATATTGCTGGCGGCTTTTTTATTGGAGACGCAGACCTTGGGTCAGGTCTGATGCTCTCCAACTTTCGCTATTTCTTCGCCCTCAGTGCCGCCTCCCAGGCAAGCCGCACCCATTTGGTCATTTCCTCCGGGTCATCAAGCGCGGCATCGGGTATCGACCAATAGGGCATCGCCACCGGTTTGGATTTGCCATCATAGGTCCATTGGCGGCTTCCCGCCTCCGCAAACTCAGGCGCGCTCACCTGATCGGCCTTGAGCAGGATTTCACCATCCACCTCAAGCGCCAGAATAATACCCTGATGGTAAATCCCCTTGCCACCAAACATGCGTTTGATCGTTACTTCGCCGAGACTGTCAAACATGTCCCGGATCAGATCATTGTCCATGGCGTCTGCCCCCTGCTTGCAAGGCGACGATGACGCTCCATCTTGCTGTCATGCCCAAGCACATTGCAAAATCCGATCTGCCGCAAAAGCCCTGTCTCCACTGCAGGCGACCGTTCACCTGGCGCAAGAAATGGGAACGGGTCTGGGACGAGGTCAAATACTGTTCCGAACGATGCCGTCGCGAGGCAAAGCAAACGCCGCGCGGTTGATCAACAATTGATGACATGGGCAGCATCCGCACATCGCGCTATCCGACGAAGCGCTCATGGATCGATCTCCACCGTGCCGCCAGCCGCCCGGACCGCTTCCGGCGTATCCACATCAAGCCGCGCAGCCGGACCGATTTCAACATCAATTACAGTCCATGCGCCGCTCTCGATCAGTGCGCGCGCCCCGACGTCGCCCGAAAGACTCATCGCATCAGGAAAGGTTGCACGCGGCAGGATCACCGGGTTGCCCCGCCGCACGCCGTCCGAAGCCCGGACAATTGCGGACCCGCCGGCTTCCCTAAAGGCATCGATCAACAGATCCAGATGCGCCGAGGTGAGCGCCGGCATGTCCCCCAGAAGCACCAGAGCCCCGGCAACATCATCGTCGAGCGCGCCCAGCCCCACCTTGAGCGAGGACGCCATTCCGGATGCGTAATCCGGGTTCTCGACCAGCTTGACCGCAAGTCCGTCGAGGCTTGAGGCAATCTCCTCGCCGCGATGTCCGGTGACGACCACGCTCAAGCTGGCGGCAGAACCAAGAGCCGTCCGCGCCATTCGCCGCACCAGTGGCTCACCATCAAACTGCGCCAGCAATTTGTGGCCCGCTTGCTCACCCATCCGGCTCGCACGCCCCGCAGCGAGCAGGACCACCGCCACCTCAACGTTCGTGGCAGCTGTTGAAACCTGCCGCGGCTGTGGACGCGACGGAATTTCCTTGAGCAATCCACCCACACCCAGGCGGGAGATGTCGAGCGCACTCGGGGGTTCGCCGGCCAGAACCCGCGCCAGCACCCAGTCAAACCCGTTTTCCTTGGGGCTGCGTGCGCATCCCGGAGCACCGATCACCGGAATATCGCCCACAGACCCCAGCACCAGCAGATTGCCGGGATCTACCGGCATCCCGACCCGTTCGACCCGGCCACCGGCGGCCCGGATTGCGGATGGAATGATGTCATCGGGATCGGTGACCGCAGAACCGCCAAAAATGATGATGAGATCGAGGCTTGATGCCAGCCGCGCAATCTCCGCGGCCACCAAATCCGTCTCGTGGCCGACCCGGACCTCTTCGACCAGCCGAGAACCTGAATGGCCAAGCCGGGATATCAACAAATCGCGGGTCTTGTCCATCACGCTGGCTTTGAGCGCCGGCAACTGGGTGGCAATCAGCCCGGCCCGGACAGAATGAAACGGTAGCACGCGCGCCATCGACGGCGCCGCGATCACCGTTTGTGCCTGTTTGAGAGAAGCCTCCTGAACCGCCAGCGGAATGATCTTGATCGTCGCCACCATGTCGTCCTTGGCAACCTGGCTGAGATCCGCAAGACAGGCGAAGGTGATCGCCGGATCTATCGAGTTGAGATGATCCACCATCAGCCGGTCGGCGCGAAACAGACCGGCACGTGTGGCATGGAGATTGACCCGTCCGGTGCTGGCATTCGCCGCGCGGATGTTTGCTCCGCGAAACGCCCGCGCCAGCGCCTCTGCAGCCATGTCTTCGCTGACGTCACCCGGGCCCAGCCGCGCCACGATCACGCTGTCCACCCCGGCCTGTCTGAGCAGCATCAGATCACTGCCTGTCAGCACATGGCCCTTTTTCAGCCGGAAGGTTCCCACCGCCAGCGCATGCGCCAGGATTGTGTTCTCAGCATCGGCCAGTGACACAGGTCCGAAGCGCATGAGCTATGCCTTGCCCGTTCCCGTCGGCCGCCGGAGCGCCCCGATCGCCTGGGCCAGAATTGCAACCGCAATTTCCGCCGGGCTCTGCGCCCCGATATCAAGGCCGATGGGCGCAGCAATCCGTCCGATTTCAGCCGCGCCCACCCCCTGGGCCGCAAGCCGTTCCACCCGGCGCGCATGGGTTTTGCGCGATCCGAGCGCGCCCACATAAAAGGCCTCCGACTTGAGCGCGGCAATCAAAGGCCAGTCGTCAATCTTCGGGTCATGGGTCACCGCTACAACCGCAGTGAAAGCATCGATTGGCCGGTCCTTGAGCGCGTCTTCCGGCCAGTCGGCAACCATGTCAATCCCGTCAAACCGCTCCGGCGTAGCAAAGGCCGTGCGCGGGTCAACCACCCGCACATCAAACCCCGCCATCTGTGCCATCGGCGCCAGCACCTGCGAAATATGCACAGCGCTAATGATCACCATCCGCGGTGACGGCACATGCACATTGAGAAAGAAGCGGCTGCCCTCGATCTCCACCGCACCAGATTTGCCCGACGCAAAGACGCCTGCGACTGCCTCGCCCAAGGCACCGGCAACCGGATCGCCCTTCATCACCAGCCGGTCGCGTCCGTCCCCCAGATCAGTGATCATCACTGCGGCCTGACGGGTACGGCGCGCGGCATTGAGTTTCTTGAGCAGATGCGGGTCCATCAGCCGACCCGCTCGAGATAGACTTCGATCTTGCCGCCACAGGACAGGCCGACCCGCCAGGCGGTCTCGTCAGCCACCCCGAACTCAAGCATCTTGGGCTTGCCATCAGCAATCACGGCTGCAGCTTCGGAAATCACCTCGCCCTCGACACAGCCGCCTGACACCGAGCCGTGAAAATTGCCCTCTTCATCGATCACCAGATGGCTGCCGACCGGACGCGGTGCCGATCCCCACGTCGCGACCACTGTCGCGACAGCCACCTCGCGGCCTTCAAGCATCCAGCGCTCGGCCACCATCAGCGGATCAATCTGCTCGTCTGCCGCAACTCCAGTCATGATTGGCTCCTCAAGTGTTCGCAAGAGTATGGCGCTCGCACCGGCTCGAATTCAAGAGCCTTGCAGGAAGCGACGCGGATCAGATGCGTCGCCACTCTTCTCACCCAGTGCGGCCACCAGATCCGCCATCGCTTCGATATTGTGCACCGCGCGAAACTCGTCAACATGAGCAAGCATGGTGCACACACCCCGTGCCCGGGCTTCAAACCCCTCAAACCGCAAGAGCGGATTGAGCCAGATCAGACGCCGACAGGAGCGATGCAGCCGGTCGATTTCAGCGTCCAATTCCTCGATCGAATCCCGTTCAAGCCCGTCGGTGATCAGCAGCACGATCGCCCCCTGCCCCAGAACCCGGCGCGACCACAGCCGGTTGAACTCCTTGAGCGCCTCACCGATGCGGGTGCCGCCGGACCAGTCCCGAACCGCCCCGGCGCATTGGTCGACCGCCTCGTCGGGGTCCTTGCTGCGCATCTGCCTGGTGATGTTGGTCAGCCGCGTGCCGAACAGGAAAGTGTGAACCCCACGGCGCTTTTCACTGATCACATGCATGAAATGCAGGAAAATCCGTGTGTACTGGCTCATCGAGCCCGAAATATCGGCAATGATCACCAATGGCGGATGCACCTTCCGGCGCTTGCGGAAGCGCGGCAGGATGAGATCTCCACCGGTGCGCATCGCAGCCCGCATGGTAGCCCGCGGATCGATCCTTCGCGGCTTGGACGAGGGCTTGTAGCGCCGCATCTCCACCTGATCAAAGGGCAAGGCCAGCCCGGCGATGGCGCGCTTGGCCTGTGCGAGCTCAAGCGCTGTCATCTGCGCGAAATCCTGCTCGCGGAGCACCTCGTTGCCGGAACTCGTCTGCCGCGCATCGATGTCGATGATCGGCTTTTCTTCCGGCGGACGGCTTTTCTCATGCCCCTCAAACAACGCCTGGCTGACCCGGGTCTCCCCCGCCTTGAGCTTTTCCTTGCGCTGGGTTTCCATCGCCACCGGCGAAAACATCGCGATCATCTTCTCGACCAGATCGCGGGTGCGCCAAAACAGCTTGAACGCCTGATCAAAAACCGGATGGTCCTCACGCCGTTTGACGAACACCGAGTGAAGCACCCAATAGAACTCCTCCCGGCTTCCAACCCCTGCTATCTGCACCGCTTCGACCGCATCACGCACGGCGGCAGGCCCGACTTTCATGCCAGCCTTGCGCAGCACCCGCGCGAAATAGACGATGTTGTCGACGATCCGGCCATCGCCATTTTTCACCGAAGGGCCATTTCCGGGCTTTGCCATCACACCGCGGCGGCCAGATCGGCCTTCACTTCAGCCAGCAATTCGCGCCCCGCACTGCCCTCGATCCGGGCAATATCATCCTGATACTTGAGAAGCGTACCCAGCGTGTCGGAGACCGTTTCGGGATCAAGCGCCAGCCGGTCGAGTTCGGTCAGCGCCGTTGCCCAATCGATGGTTTCGGCCACGCCCGGGCTCTTGAAAAGATCCATCTGCCTGAGCTTCTGCACATAGGCGACCACCTGCCGTGACAACTCGTTATGACAGCCTGGCACCTTGCGGCGAACAATTTCCAGTTCCACATCCGCTGCCGGATAGTCGACCCAGTGATACAGGCAGCGGCGCTTGAGCGCATCATGGATCTCGCGGGTCCGGTTGGTGGTGATGATCACGATCGGCGGCTCCTCCGCCTTGATCGTTCCGAGTTCCGGGATCGTCACCTGATAATCCGACAGGATCTCCAGCAGGAACGCTTCAAACGCTTCATCGGTGCGGTCGAGCTCATCGATCAGGAACACCGGAGCACGCCCGCCCGGCGCTTCCAGTGCCTGCAGCACCGGACGTCTGATCAGATGCTTTTCAGAAAAAATGGAGCGTTCAATGGCCGAGCGATCATCCTCGCCGGTTGCTTCGGCGAGCCGGATCTCCAGCATCTGCGCCGGATAGTTCCACTCATAGACCGCCGAGGAAACATCAAGCCCCTCATAGCACTGCAGCCGGATCAGCGGCCGGTCGAGCGCCTTGGCCAGCACCTTGGCGATTTCGGTCTTGCCGACACCGGCCTCACCTTCGAGAAACAGCGGCCGCTGCATCTTCAGGCTCAGGAACAGAACCGTCGCCAATGCCCGTCCGGCAACATAATCACCGTCCGAGAGCATCTCGAGCGTTGCATCAATGGAGGCGGGCAGCTGATTGGTAACAGGCATCATGACTCCAGGATTGACGGTAGGCCCAAGGCTAGAGCGATCTGTAGCCCCGGTCCAGATACAAAAGCGCAGGACCAGGCGCCCCTACTCTCAGGCCCACCACTTCGCCGATCACCACCGTGTGAGTTGCGACGGGTTTGGCCTCGATGATCCGGCAGTCAAACACCGCCGCCGCATCGACAAGCGTCGGCGCACCGGTGGAAATCATGTCCCATTCGCCGAGCGCAAATCGCGCGTCCGCATCAAGATCGCCCATTCCGGAGAACGCCGATGCCACCTGCTCTTGCGCGGCAGTCAGCGAATTGAGCGCGAAGATGCCCGAATCCTGAAAGATCATGTTTTTCGGATTGGAGCGGTTCAGACACACCAGAATCGTACCGGGATTGTCCGACACCGAACAGGCAGCCGTCACGGTGACACCCCGGCGCTCACCATCATGCGCGGTTGTGGCGATCTGCACGTGGCCGGCAAAGCGCGCCATTGCATCGCGGTACTCTCTCGGTTCAATGATCTGCCGTTTCAACACGGTTTAGCCTCTTTGCAGGGTCACCAACAGGTTTCCATCGAGGCCCATACATAAAGCCAGCGCCGGGATTTGAAACCCGCGCACGCGACTTTTTATCGCTCACACCCGCCAGCCGGTTGTTCGGACAAAGGTTTTCACTTGGCGTAGCCGCTTGCGACAGTCTAAACAATGCTCATGACCATCTGCCTATCCTGGCCCCGCCTTGCCGTGCTGACGATGCTGCTAGCCGCCAGCGCAATACAAGCGCGCGCGGACACACTGCGCGTGGGGCTGGTGATTCCGCAATCAGGCCAGTTTGCGATCCTCGGCAACCATGTCCGCGAAGCCTTCGCCCTCTGGGACCAGACCAATCCGCAGATTTTTGCCGACATCGTTGAAGGTGATGATGGCTGCACCGAGGAAACCGGTGTGGATGCCGCTGCGGCAATGGCCGAAGCAGGCGTCGACATCGTCGTCGGGTTCCTGTGCACCGAGAGCCTGGCCGCTGCTCTGCCGCTGCTTTCGAACGAAGGCATCCCGGTAATGACGCTGACCGTTCGCGCCGACATCATCGGCGAGGAGGCCAAACGTCTGGGATGGCGCTTCTTCCGCCTCGCCCCTCGAGCCGGCGAAGAGGCAAATATTGCTGCCGATACAATCCGTCGGCTTTGGGCCGACAAGCCCTTCGCCCTGATCGAGGACGGTGCGATTTCGGGCCGGGAACTGGTTGAAGCGATCCGCGCCAATCTGGAAGAGCGCGGCCTCAAGCCCGCTTTTGTCGACAACTACCGCCCCGGCCAGGCGACCCAGCCAAGCCTGGTGCGCCGCCTCAAGGCCGCCGGAGTAAGCCGGGTCTTTGTTGGCGGTGAACGTGTCGATCTCGCCGTCATTGCCGCCGAAGCCGAGCTGCAAGGCGTTCCCCTCGGGTTTATGGGGGGAGATACGCTGAATGCACCGCAGGGAGACTTGCCATTGCCGGAGCGCACCATTGCGGTTCTGTCGGACGGCGCAATCCCCGGCCCTGATGCAGCTGCAGCGCGCGACGCCTTTGCAGAGCAAGGTCTGGTTCTGGAAGGTCTGCGCGCACCAGCCTACGCGGCTGCCGAAATTCTTGGCGCTGTGGCCACAAGACACAGCTATGGCGAGACCAGCATTGAAGACCTGCTGCGCCACTCAACCTTTTCCACCGCACTCGGTGAGGTCAGCTTCTCGACCGATGGTGAGCGCATCGAACCCGGTTTCGGTGTGGCCATTCTGGAAAACGGAGAGTTTCGGCGAATGAACCTCGAGGACATTGAAGAGCTTCTGGAGCAGAGCCAGTGAGCACCACCGGCAAACGCAATCTGATCACAGATGTCGCAGGCTTGCGGGTCGGCAATGCCAACGACCACAAGGTAAATTCCGGCGTCACGGCCATCCTCTGCGAACCCGGCGCGACCGCCGCCGTTCAAGTTCTGGGAGGCGCGCCCGGCACCCGCGAGACCGATCTGCTTGAACCGCACAACACCGTCCAGAGCGTCAACGGCCTGGTGCTTTCGGGTGGTTCCGCCTTCGGGCTCGATGCCGCCAGCGGAGCCCAGGCCTATCTGCGCGAGCAAGGCATCGGCTTTGAGGTTGGCCCACACCACATTCCGATCCTGCCGGCAGCAATCCTGTTTGACCTGATCAATGGAGGCAATAAGGACTGGGGCCGCTATCCGCCTTACCGGGAGCTGGGCTACGAGGCCGCAGCCAATGCCGGCGAGGATTTCGCCATCGGATCTGAAGGCGCTGGGCTGGGCGCGCTAACCGCAACCGTCAAGGGCGGATTGGGATCGGCTTCCTTTGTCACGCCTGATGGCCATGTGGTCGGCGCACTGGTCGCGGTCAATCCGATGGGATCGGCCACCATTGGCGACACACGCCATTTCTGGGCTGCCCCGTTTGAAATCGGCGATGAATTCGGCGGGCTCGGCATGCCCTCCCCTATGCCCGATGACGCCAGTGATCTGCGCATCAAGTTCAGGGACATGCAGCGCGGCGGTGCCAACACCACCATCGCAGTCATCGCCACCGACGCGGTCCTGACCAAGGCCGAAGCCAAGCGACTGGCCATAGCCGCCCACGCCGGCTTCGCCCGAGCGATCTGGCCCAGCCACACGCCGTTTGACGGCGACCTTGTGTTCGCACTGGCCACCGGAGCATCCGGGCGCAAGCCTTCGCTTGACGCCTTCGTCGATCTGGGGGCCGCCGCTGCCTCGACCATGAGCCGCGCAATCGCACGCGGCGTGCAGGCAGCGAAACCCGATCCACGCGATCTGATGCCGGCCTGGTCGACGCTCAAAGACTGAGATTTACGCCTTGCTTCCGGTTGCCGATCCGTCGCGGCAGTGATACCCGGTGGATCAAATGTGACAGGGAGGCCGACATACGATGAGCGTTTCCCGCCCCCTCGCCTGTGCGATGTCGGGTGCTTCAGGCACAGTGCGGCGAACCCAATGAAATCGCCAGTCCGCAAGCACAAAGGCCCCAAGCCAAGGCCTGCCAATGACAATTCGAACCTGCGTGACCGCATGCATGCGGCAAGGATTGGCTGGCGCGAGACCCTGCTTGGCGCCATTGGCTGGGGCGCAGCCATGGCATTGTCGGCACAGGCGTCGCTCTGGCTGTCGAATGCCGCGATCACATCGCATTACTGGAGCCTGACCGCACTTTTCTTTGCCGGGGCAACCCTGGCCTGGCCCCTGAGCCTGTCAGCCTTCCGCTTCATCGCCTTTGGGCGTGGTCGTGAACCGGCCTTTGCCGCCGCCGTGCTGTGCCTCATCCTCTTCACCATCGGCATGACAGCCGTGCTGTTCGCCATCATCTACCGCAATTTCTATGCGCAATGGCATGGCGACCCCTTCACCAAATTGTGGCTCATCCAGCTGGCCTTCACCTCGGCCTCGGCGCTCTACCAGTTTGCGGTGGTGGGACTACGGCTCTACATGCCGCTGGGTGTGGCATTGCTTTTTGCAACAGCCTTGCTGCTTGCACGCGGCATCACCGTCAAAAACCGGTGAAAACAGCCATTCCGCACTGATCCCGCGCGCCGGAGCGTTTGCTTCCCGCCGGGAATGGTCTAGACACGCGGCAACACCAACGCATGCACGGATCCTGCCATGATACCCCGTTACTCCCGCCCGGAAATGGTCGCCGTCTGGTCGCCCGAATCCAAGTTCCGCATCTGGTTCGAGATCGAGGCCCACGCCTGCGATGCGCTGGCCGAGCTCGGCGTGATCCCCAAGGAGGCCGCCAAAACCATCTGGGAAAAGGGCGGTGCGGCCACTTTCGACATCGACCGGATCGACGAGATAGAGCGCGAGACCAAGCACGACGTCATCGCCTTCCTGACCCATCTCGCCGAAATCGTCGGTGATGATGCCCGCTTCGTGCACCAGGGCATGACCTCGTCGGATGTGCTCGACACCTGCTTCAATGTCCAGCTGGTCAAGGCAACCGATATCCTGCTCGCCGACATGGACGCGCTACTCGCCGCCATCAAGCGCCGCGCCTTCGAGCACAAGAACACCGTCACCATCGGCCGCTCGCACGGCATTCACGCAGAACCCGTCACCTTCGGCCTGAAGATGGCCGAAGCCTATGCAGAGTTCGATCGTTGCCGCGCCCGGCTTGTTAACGCACGGGCGGAAATCGCCACCTGCGCGATCTCGGGTGCAGTGGGCACCTTCGCCAACATCGATCCACGCGTCGAAGAACACGTCGCCAAGGCCATGGGCCTGGCAGCGGAACCCGTCTCGACACAGGTGATCCCCCGCGACCGCCATGCGATGTTCTTCGCAACGCTCGGCGTCATCGCCTCCTCGATCGAACGTGTCGCCACTGAAATCCGCCATCTGCAGCGCACCGAGGTGCTGGAAGCCGAGGAGTACTTCTCCAAAGGCCAGAAGGGATCGTCGGCCATGCCGCACAAGCGCAACCCGGTCCTGACCGAAAACCTCACCGGCCTTGCCCGGCTGGTGCGCATGGCGGTCACGCCGGCCATGGAAAATGTGGCTTTGTGGCATGAGCGCGACATCTCCCACTCCTCGGTCGAACGCATGATCGGCCCGGACACGACCGTGACACTGGATTTTGCACTCGCCCGCCTCACCGGCGTGATCGACAAGCTGCTGGTCTATCCCGAGCGCATGATCGGCAACATGGACCGCCTCGGCGGCCTGGTGCACTCGCAGCGCATCCTGCTGGCGCTGACCCAGGCAGGGTCGTCGCGCGAGGACGCCTACCGGCTGGTGCAGCGCAACGCCATGAAGGTCTGGAACAGCTATCAGGTCTCCGGCGATTCCGGTGTCGACTTCCTCACCGAGCTCCTCGCCGACGAGGATGTGCGCAAATACCTCTCCGAAGAGGAAATCCGCGACCGTTTCGATCTGGGCTACCACACCAAGCACGTCGACACGATCTTCAACCGGGTGTTTGGAAAAAGCTGATCCGATGCGGATTGCGGTCATTGCCGACATTCACGGCAACGTCAGGGCGCTTGAGGCGGTTCTTAGGGATCTCAAGCATCAAGCGCCCGATGCCGTGGTCAATCTCGGCGATTGCGTCTCCGGCCCATTGTGGCCGGAGGAGACCGCTTCCCTGCTTCGCGATCTCGACTGGCCAACGGTCCGCGGCAATCATGACCGCGTGGTAGCCGCCGGAGCGGTGCCTTCGGACAATCGAACCGACAGCTTCACCGAAGCCGCCCTTTCGGCACAAAGTGCAGCCTGGCTCAGCTCCCTCCAGCCCGCGATCCGGTTTTCGGATGAGATATTTCTGTGTCACGGCACGCCTCGAAACGACAATGCCTATCTGACCGAAGATGTTGTGGCAGGTGGCGCACGGTCTGCTTCGGAACCCAGCGTTTTCGAACGGCTTGAAGGCGAAACCTCACCCGTCATCTGCTGCGGGCACTCACATCTGCCGCGCCTGATGCGCCTGCATGTCTCGGGTCAACTGGTCCTCAATCCCGGCAGTGTCGGATTGCAGGCCTATGAGGATGAAACGCCAACACCGCACCAGATGGCAACCTGCAGCCCCCATGCCCGCTATGCATTGCTCGACAATCTGGAAGGCACATGGAGCGTCAGTCAGCGCATCATAGACTATGACTGGGCCGCTGCGGCCAAGGAAGCTGACCTCAACGGGCGGCCGGACTGGGCTCATGCGCTCCTCAAGGGCTATATGCAGCCAGATCCCTGAGGCAGCGAGATGGTGGGATATGCAGCCCACACTCCCGTCTGCATCGTCTTTCGGCACAGACTGTCACGTGATGTGATCGCTCTGCCTCCAAGTTGCCAATATGCTGCCGCCATCCCGCCGCGGTTCCCCGCCATAGAAGCGGTCTGGCCAAAGCCATGGAGGTTGATGTGCCTGACATACCGGAATTCTCAGCAAGCGAGCGCGCCAAGCGCCAGGACCGCGGCTACGAGCCGCCCGACATCGGCGAAACCGGGGCCGCGCTATGGATTGCCGCCGCCGTGATCATACTTATTGTGTCCGGGCTCTCGCTGTTTGCCCATGACGGCCTGCACAATGGCGGCGCGCCCTTCATCATCACACCCTCAAACGATTTGAGCGTGCGCGCGTCCCCGGACTTCTGATCCAGCATTTCAACGCACTTCAGAACCGCCGGATGGTTGACATTTGAGCCGCTCTCAATCACCTCGGCGGCATGAAAGTCGCACAAGCAGATATCCTGATCGTTCCGGGCTACAAGAATTCCGGTCCCGGACACTGGCAGTCGCGGTGGCAGCAGAAGCTCTCCACCGCCAGACGTGTTGAACAGGACGCATGGTCCAAACCCGTGCGGGAAGACTGGACAGCCCGCTTCGCGGAATGCGTCAATACGGCGGAACGGCCCGTCGTCGTCATCGCCCATTCACTGGGCGTGGCCACCGCCATTCAAGCCCTCTCCGAGTGCACCAAACCGATCGCCGGCGCCTTTCTGGTGGCCCCGCCCGATGTGGAAAATCCCGCAATCCGGCCACGGCACCTGATGACCTTCGGCCCCTACCCGCGCGAGCCGCTGCCATTTCCGTCCATTGTCGTGGGCAGTCGCAATGACCCCTTCGGATCATTTGACCATGCCGGCGACATTGCCAATGCCTGGGGATCAATGTTCATCGATGCGGGCGAAGCCGGTCACATCAATGCCGAATCAGGTCATGGCCCATGGCCCGAGGGCACAATGGTGTTCGCCCACTTCCTCGCACGCCTCAAGGCTTGATCCCGACAGCACGGCGGTTCGATCTCAGCCCCGCGCCATCTCGAGCATCAGCGCTGCACCTGCATTGATCACACCCGGGTCGGTGTTGAGCGCCGTCAGCCGGTAGCCCATCCTGACATAAAGCGGCGTGGACGCCGGATCGACCGCGAATATCGCCGCGAATTTCCCGGCTTCACGGGTCCGCTTCGCGATATCGGCAAGAGCGTCCTGCATATCGGGTCGCTTCGGATCAACGCCCTCGCCGCCCGACCAGGAGATCGACAGATCCGAAGGCCCGACAAAGACCCCGTCAATCCCCTCAACAGACAGGAGGTCATCCAGCGCGGCAAAGGCCTCGCGGGTCTCGATCATTGCGATCGCCAGCGTTTTGCGGTTGGCGGATTTGAAGTAGCTCTCGGGCGTATCCTGCGAATGCAGCTCCAGAGCCCGCATCGGCCCCCAGGACCGGTTTCCAAGCGGCGGATATTTCATTGCGTCTGCAAACTCCTGCGCATCCGCAACTGAGTTGACCATGGGCGCAATCACCGCCTCGAACCCCATATCCAGTGCCCGGCTGGCAAGATCATTGCGACCAACAGGAATGCGCAACAGGCCCGGCTTGCCACGCGCGTGGATCAACCGCATCGAGGCAAAGGCCGATCCCTCGTCATGCCCTCCATGTTGCATGTCGACCGTCACCGCATCAAATGGGCACGCAGCGAGAGCGCCGGCAATCTCCAGTGATGGTGATGTCGACCAGGCGGTGATCAGGGACACATCGCGGTCGAGGTTTTCACGGAGTTTCATGGCATGTCCTCCAGGAGATCGAAACAAGGCTAAAATCACTAAAAAACAGCCCGCAGCAAGCCGCGGGCTGTTCCAGTTCCGTCAAATGTCTATCCGCCAACCGTTTCCCACACACACGCATGGAGATCACCGGCACGGCAGGGCCAAGAGGCCAGATCAGCTGTTCTGGATCTGCTCCACAGCCACAGCCAGCAGTTCGTCCATCTTTCGGCGAATCTGGTGATCGGATTGCTCGATGCTGCCAGCATCGAAATCACCGCGGACCTTGCGGAACACGTCTTCGTCACCCGCTTCTTCGAAATCGGCAAGAACAACGGTCTTGGCATAGGCCTCGGCATCGTCACCGGATTTGCCCAGCATCTCGGCCGCCCAGAGGCCCAGAAGCTTGTTGCGGCGGGCTTCCGCCTTGAACTTCAGCTCCTCATCATGGGCAAACTTGTTCTCAAATGCGTTTTCGCGGTCGTTCATGCTGCTCATGGGCTCGCTCCGAAAATTATTCACTCACCCCTATATGGGAGTTTGTCTCATAAAACAAAAGTGCGGCGAAAGTGCAATGTCATGTTGATCAGTCAGGGTGCAAATTCGGGGACAGCCCGACAACAACGTTGTGAAAAGCCATTCAATCAGATAAGCACGGCTCAAATCCATCATCATGCCGAAGCGCCGCGGCGTCAGCCGGCGCACCAAGACAGAGATCTCATATGAATCGTCGCCGCCGTATCTATGAAGGCAAGGCCAAGATCCTCTATGAGGGCCCCGAACCCGGCACCCTGATCCAGTTCTTCAAGGACGACGCCACTGCCTTCAACAAGAAGAAGCACGATGTGGTCGATGGCAAGGGCGTGCTCAACAACCGGATCTCCGAGTTCATATTCTCGCATCTGAACCGGATCGGTATCCCCACCCATTTCATCAAGCGCGTCAACATGCGCGAACAGCTGATCAAGGAAGTGGAGATCATCCCGCTCGAGGTTGTTGTGCGCAATGTTGCTGCCGGATCGCTGTCCAAGCGGCTTGGCATCGAGGAAGGCACCGTGCTGCCGCGCTCGATCATCGAATTCTACTACAAGGCCGACGCGCTCGACGACCCGATGGTCTCCGAAGAGCACGTCACGGCCTTTGGATGGGCCAGCCCGCAGGAAATCGACGACATCATGGCGCTTGCCATCCGGGTCAATGATTTCCTCACCGGCCTGTTCCTGGGCGTCGGCATCCAGCTGGTCGATTTCAAGATCGAATGCGGACGTCTGTTCGAGGGCGACATGATGCGCATTGTCGTTGCCGACGAGATCTCGCCCGATTCCTGCCGCCTCTGGGACGTCAACACCAGTGAAAAATTTGACAAGGATGTGTTCCGCCGCGATCTCGGAAACCTGGTCGAGGCCTATCAGGAAGTGGCGCGCCGGCTCGGCATCATGAATGAGAACGAACCGACCCGCCCCACGGGGCCGGTTCTGGTCAAGTAAGCGCAGGGAAACGGGAAATCATGATCAAGGCACGCGTCACGGTAACGCTGAAAAACGGCGTTCTCGATCCGCAGGGCAAGGCGATCGGGCACGCACTCGACGGCCTGGGGTTCGAAGGCGTCGGCTCTGTCCGCCAGGGCAAGGTGTTCGACATCGAGCTCAAGACCGATGATCGGGCCAAGGCTGAAGCCGAGCTCAAGGCGATGAGCGAAAAGCTCCTCGCCAATACCGTGATCGAGGATTTTTCGGTCGAGGTCATATAAGCCATGAACGCCGCCGTCATCCTGCTTCCCGGGCTCAACCGCGACCGCGACATGGTCGCAGCCCTCACCAAGATCTCGGGCCATGCGCCGCAGACCATCTGGCAGACCGAAACCTCGATCCCCGACGACATCGACCTGATCGTCATCCCGGGCGGCTTTTCCTATGGCGACTACCTTCGCTGCGGCGCCATTGCCGCGCGCATGCCGGTGATGAAGGCGGTCCGCGAAAAGGCTGAAAAGGGCGTGCGCGTGATCGGCGTGTGCAACGGTTTCCAGATCCTGCTGGAAGCGGGCCTGCTGCCCGGCGCGCTGATGCGCAATGCCTCGCTCAAATTCGTCTGCCGCGAAGTCATGCTGGAAGTGACCAACGCCAAAACCGCCTTCACCGGCGGCTACAGCCAGGGCCAGATCATCCGCTGCCCGGTCGCCCATCATGACGGCAATTATTTCGCCGATGAAGCCACACTTGGAGACCTTGAGGCCAATGGCCAGGTTGCGTTCCGCTATGCCAACGGCACCAACCCCAACGGCTCGGTCAATGACATCGCCGGTATCGTCAACCAGGCCGGCAATGTGCTCGGCATGATGCCGCATCCGGAAAACCTGATTGAATCCGCCCATGGTGGCGATGACGGGCGCGCCCTGTTTGAGAGCGCGCTGGGGCTAGTTGCGGCTTAAACTTCTGTCGCGCAGGCTGCAATGACGACAATGAAGATGAGCGCTGCCATGAACACACCAAACCTTGGCCTCCGGTCAGCGGAAATCAGATCCCCGGGAGCACGTCCCCGGACGCTCTCGCATGCCCTGGCCATATGGGTTGCCGCCATCACCGTCCTGGCGATGACGGTGCTTGCGGCTCCGGTTCAAGCCGCATCGAAAAAGGCCGCCGCCGAGCCTGTCACCCAGGTCTATTTTATCCGTGGCTTTATGGGGGTTTTTTCAACCGGTTTTGACAAGATGGCGAAGGATCTTGAAAAGTCCCGCGTGCATGCAGAGGTTTACAGCCATCTCAGTGGCTCGTCGATCACGGCCAAGATTGTCCGCGAGTTCGGTCAGTCAAAAAAGCGCAGGAAAAGGCTCGTGCTGATCGGTCATTCCTTCGGCGGCAATGCAGCGCTCGCAGTGGCCAGCCAATTGCGTCAAAAAGGCATCCGGGTCGATCTCGTCATCACCGTCGACCCGACGCGTTCCGGCCCGGTCTCAAGCAATGTGCGCAAGTATGTGAATTACTATTTTCCGGGCAACGGACTGGGCGCCAAGCTTGCGGCGAAATCGATTCCCGCCAAGCGCATTACCAACATAAACATGCGCAAGCGCTCCGACATTGCGGCTGAAGGCGATGATCACTGGACCATCACCAACAACACCGCGATCAGCAAGGAAATCATCGCCGCGATCAAGCGCGCGGTCAGATAAGGCTCCCGCCGGAAATCAATCTGCCACTGACGCAAGCAACGAATGCAGCTCGGCTGAATATTCGTGAATGTCGATCTGGATGGCATGGCGCCGGCTCGCCTTGTAGCGTTTGGCGTCGCGGCGGTTGTCTCTGGAAATGCGCGCGCTGAGGTCTGCGGGGCGCTGCCATGCGCCGCTGATTTCTGCTGCAGCCAGCCGCGCCTGCAGATCCGCGACCACCCAGATACAGCCGACCGGTTGAATGAGACCGATGAAATAGAGATTGGGCTCATTCTCGGGCAGCATACGCAGATACAGCGGCACCTGAGTGACATCGCTCCAATCCCCGCAGAGCGTGCTCAGGAAGGGCGCACCGAGCTCAAAACCGGTGGCCCAGACAATCACGTCAAAATCACCGCTTGTCCCGTCTGCAAAAGTGACCGTTTGGGCAGCCGCTGACTTGATGCCGCGGCGAACAGCCACCTTTCCATGACGAATGCGTTCGAGAATATCGGTGTTGAGCGTCGGATGGCGGCTCAGAACCGGGAAATCCGGCTCTTGCAGACCATATCTGGAATAAGGCCCGACAAGCACACGCAAACCCTGTTTGAGCAGCCAGTCGCGCGCCCAGCGGAACACAGGCTTGTGCAGCTTTCTGAATTGCACATCCAAAGGGCGGCCGCCAACCAGCTTGGGCACAATCACCTGCGGGCTGCGCATACTGAGGCTCACATGCTCGGCAACACCCGACATGGCCACCGCAATGTCACACGCGGAGTTTCCACCTCCCACCACCAGAACACGTTTGCCCGTAAAAGGCCCGGCTTTCTTGTAGAACACCGAATGGATCTGCTCGCCGTCAAATGAACCGGGCAATTCGGGAACAGACGGTTCCCGGTGGTGCCCGGAGCATATGATCAGTTCATCGGCGGTGTGTGCGCAGCGTTCCCCGTCTCGGTCCACCTCGACAAGCCAACGCCCGTCGGGCTGGCGGGTGACATTTTCAACGCGGGACTTGAACCGGATATATCCGGTGAGTCCGAAATGGGCCTCGTAGGCGCGCATATAGGCGAGGATCTGTACATTCGACGGATAATCCGGATAGTCGTCAGGCATCGGAAAATCCGGGAACTGCGACAGCCGTTTGGAACTGATGGTGTGCGCCGTCTTGTAGACACTCGGACGCTCCGGGTCCTCGCTGTAGACCCAGATTCCGCCGGTCGCATCCTGTGCCTCGTGACACACAAGATCGGTGATCCCCGCCGCTGCCACATTTTTCAATGCCGTCAGCCCCGTCGGTCCGGCACCGACCACACAAACCCGAAAGTGTTCCACGGTCACGTTGCGCCCCTACCATCGTGCCCCAAGATATGAGGGGATCAAATAGCATCGTGACCCGAGCGGTCAATCGCAATCAATCAGTCCACAGGCATGCCCTGCAATGCCAACAAGACGGGAATCATGCTAACCGCGAACACAGTGGAAAAGTGCACATTGATGCCGGAGACCCGCCATGACGTTCAAACCGGACAAACCTGCGCATGGTGCGCCCTGCATGTTTGCAGCGGTTTCGCTGTTCATGACCGGCTGTGCCGCGTCTGTCGCCCCATCAGGCGCCAGCGCCCACGCTCAGGCGGTTGCGACCTTGCAGCGGGTCAATTCAAGAGCGCACGCGTGCTGGCTCGCGGATTCCGATTTCAAGGACTACGGTCTGGTGCCCGAACTCGACACCACCAGCACGCCGAGACTGCTGGTGATCCCACGCGGCAAGCCACAGTCCTTGCCGCAGGCCGTCATCATCGCCTCGTCGGGCGGCGCGCAGTTCTACGGACCGCTGTCCACCTCGCCGCTCGCAGGCCGGATCAAAGATGACATTTCCCGTTGGGCCGCAGGTGCCGCGGGCTGTTAAGCACCTCACCTGCCCGACTGATGCTCCGCAGGCGCCAAAGTCCACAGAATTGCGCAGCCGATAGGTAACTCGCGCAAATTCAAGGTGCCATCCACGCGCCCATTGCGCTATAGCCTGCCTATTCCCGAGAAAGACAGGGCCGAACTCCGCCATGACCATCCCGAACATCATCCCCATCACCGAAGACCTGATCGCTGCTCACGGGCTCAAGCCCGAGGAGTATCAGCGCATTCTCGATCTGATCGGGCGCGAACCCAGCTTCACCGAGCTCGGCATCTTTTCGGCAATGTGGAACGAGCACTGTTCCTACAAGTCTTCCAAGAAATGGCTTCGCACCCTGCCCACCGATGGCCCCAATGTCATACAGGGCCCCGGTGAAAATGCCGGCGTGGTCGACATCGGCGACGGCGATTGCGTGGTCTTCAAGATGGAAAGCCACAACCACCCCTCCTACATCGAGCCCTATCAGGGCGCTGCCACCGGTGTTGGCGGCATCCTGCGCGATGTCTTCACCATGGGTGCCCGCCCGGTCGCAGCCATGAACGCGCTGCGCTTCGGGGAGCCCGACCACCCCAAGACCCGTCACCTGGTCTCCGGCGTGGTCGCCGGTGTGGGCGGCTACGGCAATTCCTTCGGCGTACCCACCGTGGGCGGCGAAGTCGAGTTCGATGCGCGCTACAACGGCAACTGCCTGGTCAATGCCTTCGCTGCAGGCATCGCCAAGACTGACGCGATCTTCCTGTCCGAAGCCAAGGGCGTTGGCCTGCCGGTGGTCTATCTCGGCGCCAAGACCGGCCGCGATGGCGTCGGCGGCGCCACCATGGCCTCGGCCGAATTTGACGAATCCATCGAGGAAAAACGCCCGACCGTCCAGGTTGGCGATCCGTTCACCGAAAAGTGTCTGCTCGAGGCCTGTCTTGAGCTGATGCAGACCGGCGCTGTCATTGCGATTCAGGACATGGGCGCGGCGGGGCTCACCTGTTCGGCCGTCGAAATGGGGGCAAAGGGCGATCTCGGGATCGAACTCAACCTCGATCACGTGCCGGTGCGCGAAGAAAACATGAGCGCCTATGAAATGATGCTGTCGGAGAGTCAGGAGCGGATGCTCATGGTTCTTGAGCCTTCAAAGGAGGATGTCGCCAAGGCGATCTTCGTCAAATGGGGTCTGGATTTCGCCATTGTCGGCAAGACCACCGACGATTTGCGGTTCCGCATCCTGCACAAGGGCGATGAGGTCGCCAATCTACCGATCAAGGAGCTGGGCGACGAGGCCCCGGAATATGACCGGGAGTGGCGCGATGTCGGCGGCCTGTCACCACTCGACATATCCGAAGTCGATGAGCCGGAAGACTATGGCCAGGCGCTGCTCGATCTCGTGGGTGCCCCCAACAATGCCTCGCGCCGCTGGGTCTGGGAGCAGTATGACACGCTGATCCAGGGCAACTCGCTGCAGATCCCGGGCGGCGACGCCGGTGTGGTTCGCGTCGACGGCCATCCCGCCAAGGCGCTCGCCTTCTCCTCCGATGTCACGCCGCGCTATGTCGAGGCCGACCCCTATGAGGGCGGCAAACAGGCGGTTGCGGAATGCTGGCGCAATCTGACCGCCGTCGGCGCCGACCCGCTGGCTGCCACCGACAACCTCAACTTCGGCAATCCCGAGCGCCCCGAAATCATGGGTCAGCTGGTCAAGGCGATCGAGGGGATTGGCGAAGCCTGCCGGGCGCTCGATTTCCCCATCGTGTCGGGCAATGTCTCGCTCTACAACGAAACCAATGGCGAAGCGATCCTGCCGACGCCGACCATCGGCGGCGTGGGGCTGATCCCCGATTGGACCCAAATGGCGAAAATCGGCGGCATTGCACCCGGCAATGTGGTCATCCTGATCGGCGGCGACGGCACCCACCTGGGCCAGAGCGCCTGGATGCGCGATTGCCTGGGCCGCGCCGAAGGTGCACCACCACCCGTCGATCTGATGGCCGAACGCCGCAACGGCGATTTCATCCGCTCGGCAATCCGCAACGCGCTGGTCACGGCCTGCCATGACATCTCATCCGGCGGCCTGGCGCTGGCGCTGGCGGAAATGGCCATCGCCTCGGGCCACGGCATCGAGATCGATCTGTCCAGCAGCCCGGGACCATCCCATGCGCTGCTGTTTGGCGAGGACCAGGGCCGCTATGTGGTGAGTGTGAGCGATGAACTGGCAAATTACGTTGCCGCCAGCGCCGAGGGCGCCGGTGTTCCGTTCCGCATCCTGGGCAAGGTGACGGGCGACGGTCTCAGCGTCGAGGGTCTGCTGTCGGTCCGTGTTTCCACATTGCGCACCACCCATGAATCGTGGTTCCCTTCCTTCATGGACACAGCGGCTGCAATGGCTGCAGAATAATCAAGTTGAGGGGCCCACCACGGCCATCGAACAGTCAAACCAGGAGCTGCCCGAATGCCGATGAACGCAGGCGACATCGAAACCATGATCAAGGCCGGAATTCCCGACGCAAAAGTCACCATTCGTGATCTTGCGGGCGATGGCGACCACTACGCCGCCGAGGTTGTGTCCGAAAGCTTCCGCGGCAAGAGCCGGGTGCAGCAACACCAGATGGTCTACAACGCACTCCAGGGCAACATGGGCGGCGTGTTGCACGCGCTCGCACTGCAGACCAGTGTGCCGGACTAAACCTCTGCAATGGCGGGGTTGCTGGACGAGCTGTTTGAGGATGTCGTTGAGGGTTTGATGGACGGGATGGCGCAGGGGGCCAAAACCCGCACCCGCCGCCGGACCACCAAACGTCGCAGGAAACGCACGTCAGCGCGCCGGACGCGGTCCACAAGGCGCCGCCGCAAACCGACGACCTCGACCATCGAGAAAATTCTCATCGAGGCTCTCACCGGCAAGGCACCGGCAAAACGAAGAACCAAAAGCCGCCGCAAAAAGACAACACGCCGCAAGTCAACCTCGCGCAGGAGAAGGAGCTGACCAACGCCCTTCCAGCGCGGTGTGCGTAGACCCGCTCAGCTCCCTTCGCGTTCCAACCTCTCCACCACCACAGCCACAGGCCCCGCCGGCTCGCCCGAATCGATCACCATGTCCGCGCCCAGCGCCAGGCTCGACACCGCGCCGTCAAAGAACAGCGCATTCTCGCACTCCGCCACTTCCTGAAACAGCCGGGCAAACGAGCCCAGACTGACCCGGTCTCGCGTAATGGCAAAAACCGCAGTCCCGTCGGCACGCACACCGACGCCATTTCGGATGAATTTCGATGTGCCGTCGGGCAGGAACCTTGGGTGGATCTCCCCGTCAATCACCAGCATCGGGCCTGATTGTGTGGCAAATGCGGGATCGAGATCCGCTGCGGCATAGGCTTGTGTTTCCAGAACTCCGGCACTTCCGTCTTCGAGAACAAAGAAAACGCCATTGGGCTTGAGGAAGAAATTGCCAAACCCGTCATCTTGGTTGATCGGCGCAGCCTCGATGGTGTCTTCAACATAGAGCCCGACCGGGCTCATATCCGCATGATACATCCCGGCATTCATTGCCAGCACAAGCCGGTCTCTCATCCCCGCTTCTGCCCTTAGATGGTCGGTCGCAGCGCCCACCGAGCCAAGGATGTTGCCCTCAGGATCACTATAGACGAGCCGGATCTCGCGCGTCCGGGGATCCACGGTGCACAAGATGGCGCGCGCGCCCTCAAACACCTGTTCCACACAACCGTCCGGCCATTCGGGCTTGGTCATCACAGTGTTCTCCCTCAACGCCTGAGTGTGACCGGCAGGCTCACCCGCCCCGATCCCGAACAACAGCGCACCACCCGCAACAGCGGCCGATACGATTACAACCACACCAAATCCATATCGCTCAACACCCATCGCTGCACTTATAGAAGCCACAAGCTTGTCTTGTCATGCGCTGTGCATTATCTCAAAGACAAGACAACCCGGAACGAACGCTTCGGGGACGACACGCTTTGAAAGGATCCGACAATGTCCGGCATCAATGAATTCATCGACAATGAAGTCAAAACCAACGACGTGGTCCTTTTCATGAAGGGCACGCCGCAATTTCCGCAATGCGGATTTTCCGGCCAGGTGGTGCAGATTCTCGACTATCTCGGCGTGCCCTACAAGGGCATCAACGTGCTCGCAGACGATGCGCTCAGGAACGGCATCAAGGAATTCTCCAACTGGCCGACGATCCCCCAGCTCTATGTGAAGGGCGAGTTTGTCGGCGGTTGCGACATTGTCCGGGAGATGTTCCAGTCAGCAGAACTCCAGCAGCACCTCACCGACAACGGCGTCCCGGTCAAGGCCGCCTGAGGCCTCAGGCGCTCGACCTGCCCTTCCGGGCAATGATCCAGACAGGAGGCGGGTTTCCGCCTCTTTTCTTTTCGGGCAACCGGCATTTTCGGTCTCGTCCGGCAAGTTTTTACAAAACGCAACGGGAACCACTCCATGACCTGGACCGTCTATCTCTCAGGCGAAATTCACACTGATTGGCGCGAGCAGATCGAAGCCGGTGCCAAGCAGGCCGGGCTGCCGGTTCAGTTCTCCGCTCCGGTCACCCATCACGAAGCCTCAGACGATGTCGGCGTTGCCATTCTGGGCGCAGAACCCAACAAGTTCTGGCATGACCACAAGGGGGCCCAGATCAATGCGATCCGCACCCGCACGCTGCTCGACAAGGCCGACATCGTGGTTGTCCGTTTCGGCGAGAAATACAAGCAGTGGAATGCCGCCTTCGACGCGGGCTACGCCGCAGCACTCGGCAAGCCGCTGATCATCCTGCATCAGGACGAGCACGCCCATGCGCTCAAGGAAGTCGATGCCGCTGCCCTCGCCGTCGCCAAGACTCCGGACCAGGTGGTTTCGATCCTGCGCTATGTGATCAAGGGAGATCTTTCGGGCTACACCGAGGCGCTGGACGCCGCCCAATGAGCGAAACGGCCTATCAGGGGTTTGGGGACAAGGCCCTGCCCTTTCTCAAGGCGCTGGGCTTTCATCAGAACCGCGAATGGTTCCATGAAAACAAGGCGATGTTCGAAGAGCATCTCAACGAGCCGCGCGGCCGCCTGATCGATGATCTCGCTGTCCGCCTCGCAAAGGCCGCTATCCCGCTTACCTGCGGGCGCAAGACCTCGACCTTCCGGATCAACCGCGACGTCCGTTTCACCAAGGAAAAGCACCCCTACAACACCCATGTGAGCGCCGTGATCACGCGCACCGGCACCAAGAAGGATCAGGGGCTTCTCTATTTCCACATCTCGCCGGACGACTGTTTTCTCTCGGTCGGTTTCTACGCCATGGAGTCCGACGAGCTGAGAGCTTTTCGGGAGGCCATTGTTGCACGAAAGCCGGAATTTGATGCGGCGCTGAAGCCGCTCCTGGCGCTCGGATACAGCTTCGATACGGAGAACAGCCTCAAACGCACGCCGCGCGGCTTCGAACATGTCGATGATCCCGCCCTCGTTGACCTGCTGCGCCTGCGGCACCTCACGCTGTCCCGCCGCTTTGGCCCCGAGCGGCTTGACGGCACCAGACTGCTTGAGGATATTCTAACATTGGCCAAGGCTGCTCAGCCGCTGCTCAATTTCGGCTGGCGCACAATTGATCCGGTCCGCGCGGCACGTGACAACAACTGACATGAATTGGGAACACACAGCATGCGTAAACTTATGTCCCGGCTGGCTTTGGGCCTGACACTTTTTGTTGGCATGATCGCAACCCTGTCCACGATTGAAGCGCGGGCAGATGATGCGAACGAGATCGACCTCAAACTGTTCGGCGAGAATGTCACCGAAGGCTGGGAGCGATGCCGGTTTGCACTCTGGCAGGCCAACCGCAATCCCAATGAGGATCGCTATGCCTATGTGTTTTTCGCCCCCATTCCCGATGGCGAGGCCCTGCCCGGCTGGATCAAGATCGGCGACGATGTGCTGGAGATCTCCAAGCGCGATATTGGGTCCGCCGATACCGGCATGCTCGAGCTGTTCCAGCTCTACAAGAGCGGCGACGGCAAGCTCACAGTGCTGGTCGAGATCTACGACCAGACCCGCTCTGACCGAGGCATTGAAGTCAATGATGGCCGCGTGACCTTCCTGCGCAATGACAAATTCCCCTTCCCAGTGCGGGTCAAGGGATTGAATGGCTGCCCGGTTGCCGCCGCAGAAGGCCTCGCAGAAGACACCGCAGCGCAAGCCCCGTCCGGTCCGGCGTCCGGTCTGTCCCTCGGCCAGCCGGTGGATTTCGACAGTCTCGACCGGATTCCGGCCCCGATCATGCGCGCCATTGCCAATGAGGCAACGGAGTGCGAGCCTGAAAACACCCCGGGCTTCTCGTCTGCCTATTCCATCAATGATGACATCACGCTGTGGCAGATCCCGTGCGTTCTCTATGCGCGCAACGCCTCCAGCGTCTTTGCGCTGAGCTGGACCTACTATCCCGATCATGCGTCGGTAATGCTGTTTCCGGGCCAGCCCGGCTCCGGTATTGCCGATCATGCCGATGTCCTGAATGCAGTTGTCGATCCGGCCACCGCCACGGTCACCTCGGACGATGGTGGCTTCGATTGCGGTGTGCGTGAGCTGTTCCAGCTCCGCGACGCCGAAGGTGAGACGCTGGAATTCACTTTGCTTGAGGTCCGCGAGAAACAGACCTGCGACGGCATCGAAACAGATCCGCGTGACTACCCGGTCGTTTACCGCAACCGCTGAGGCACCGGAAGCAGCTTGATGCCTTGCAGCATCGCCAGTTGCCTTGCCAAAAGGGCTGAACAGCTCCCGATTGGCCAGATTGTACGGGTTGCCCGATCGGCGCGGCGGGTCTAGAACCGATTCCGGTAGCGGCCACAATGGCCCGCCTTCTGAGCCCAGGACATCACCGTCCATTGCATTTGAGCCCTGACAAAGGCTCACTGCCGGTTCAGCTTCACAAAGAGCGGTTGCCGCCTGCAATCCGCTTTGCACAGGATTTAAATTCGATGCACGGAAAAACAGCGCCCATGGCTGCACAGCCAGTGTTGATCGGCGGCATTGGGCGTCCGCATTTCATCGCCATCGTCGCCTCCATGATGGCGCTGAACGCGCTGGCGATCGATATCATGCTGCCCGCCTTCCCCAACATCCAGACAGGCCTCGCAATGGCCGATGCCAATCAGGTGCAGTTCGTGCTGCTCTCCTACGTCATCGGCTTTGGAGGCGCGCAGCTGTTTTTTGGCCCGGTCTCCGACCGTTTTGGCCGCCGCGCACCGCTGTTTTTCGGGATCGCTCTTTATGCCGTCTGCTCAATTGCCGGCGCGCTCGCCCCAAGCTTCGAATTTCTGTTGATCACACGCTTCCTGCAGGGCATCGGCGCCGCCGGAACCCGGGTGATTGCGCTCTCAGTGGTGCGTGACACCCATTCCGGCCGTGGCATGGCTGCCACCATGTCGATGGTGATGATGGTGTTCATGGTCGTGCCGGTGTTCGCACCTATGATCGGGCAGGTGATCATCCTGTTCGGGGACTGGCATCTGATCTTTGTGTTCATGGCCGCCGTGTCGATGGTCGTCGGTGCCTGGGCTTTGATGCGACTGCCTGAAACCCTCGACCCCGAACGCCGCCGTCCGCTGACGCTCAAGAGCGTGACCGAGGCCTTCGGTATCATCCTGTCCAATCGGGTGGCGCTGTTCTACACGCTGGCCACCGCCTTCTATTTCGGCTCGCTGTTCGGCTTTCTAAATGTCGCCCAGCCGATCTATGTCGACATCTATGAGCTTGGCGCCTATTTTCCGGTCGCGTTCGCAGCCGTCGCCGTGATCATGGCGGGCTCGTCGTTTCTCAATTCGCGATTGGTTGGCCGCTTCGGGCAGCGGCGATTGTCGCACGCGGCGTTGATCGGCTATTTCGGCTTCTCGCTGCTTCTGGCAGGTCTTGCGGCAGCAGGTCCGGTGCCGTTCTGGCTGTTCTTCGTGATCTCGCTGCTGATGATGCCGTTGTTCGGCTTTGTCGGAGCCAATTTCAATTCGATCGCTATGGAGCCGCTCGGCGCCATTGCCGGAACCGCATCCTCGACTCTGGGCTTCGCGCAAACCGTCGGCGGCGGACTTGTGGGAGCGGCGATCGGACAGGCCTATGATGGCACCGTGTTCCCGCTCGCAGCAGGCTACGTCGCGGTCTCGGCGGTCTCTCTGGCAATGGTTCTCATTGCCGAAAAAGGCCGTTTGTTTGGCGTGGGAGCGCCTGACTGACGGACGAAGCTTGGTCGGATAAATGGAGTATCGCGCTTACTGCCTCGCCAGCATGGGCAATATGAGCCCGAATGGCGTCTCTACAGGTTGTCCCGCCGGTTCAAAACCCAGTTTCTTGTACACAGCAATGGCCCGTTCATTCGCAGGGTGAGGATCCGTCGCGATGACGGGGACACCCGCACTGAAGAGCGACCGCATTCTCGCCGCGATGAAGGCGGACCCATGCCCGATTCCGATCATGTCGCTCTCGCCGATATACTGGTCAATCCCCCGCGAGCCAGAAGGAAGCCCGGCAAAATGGTGGTCGTCCCAACCGTGAACTGTATAGTCTTGCATGAATGCAAATGGGCCTCTCGGTGTAGACACAATCCAACGCGCGACGCGGGTATCAGCCAATTCTGTTGCAGTATACGGCTCACGAGAGTTCCACCACGCGCTGACATGCGGAGTCGATTGCCAGACCGCAAGCAGAGGCAGATCATCCAGCGTCAATTGCCGAAAACTGTAATGTCTGTCAGCCATCATCCAATCAGCCCAAAATACCGTTCAAAAGAAACCGCTATTTCACGGCGACAAAGGGGTGTCCGCGCGCTGCAACAAGCTTGGTAACCGGATACCAGGACTTTATCAGGTGCTTGACAACTACCCCTGCAGCAGCGCCTCGCGCACCATGTGCCAGCTGTCGGCATCCGTGGCCGCCAGCACGCCGCCATCGAGATGCGCGGGCAGATAGGGGCTGCCGTCAAGCCGGCGGAGATGACCGCCAGCCTCCACCGTGATCAGGCTGCCGGCCAGATGGTCCCAGGGCATCAGCTTGTGATAGAGCGCGAAATGGATGTGGCCGCTGGCCAGCAGCCGGTATTCCTGCGCCGCACAGCGATAGGCCACACTGCCAAGGCATTTGCCGAGATTTCCCGCAACCCTGCTGCGCGCCGGTTCATCCATATATTGCCAGGAGGCAGACCCGATCATCCGGTCAACTGCTCCGCGCGGCTCTGCCACCTTCAACGCGCTGGTCTGGCCATCGGCGCGCCTGAGCACGGCCCCGCTGCCCTTCTGGGCCATGATCCAGTCCTTGCCGACCGGATCATGAATGATCCCGGCAATGGTTTCGCCGTTCTTCACCACCGCCAGCATCACCCCGAAGGAGGCCACGCCGGAGGCGAAATTGAAGGTGCCGTCGATTGGATCGATCACAAAGGCCAACTTGTCGGTGTTGCTCCAGCCATCGAGCAACGCGGGCGTGTCTGCCACCGCCTCCTCGCCGATCACCACACAGTCTGGAAACCGTTTGAGCAGCGCGGCGGTGATAGCCCGTTCCGCACCCACATCGGCCTCGGTGACCAGATCCGCCGCAGAGGTCTTCTGCTGCACGTCGCCGGCGCCAAGATTGCGAAACCGCGGCATGATCTCTGTTTGAGCCACCTCGGCCAGAAGTGTGGCGAGCCAATCAATATCGGTGGAAGAAAGCGTGGTCATGATCAGGCCTTGTCAGTCAGGGGAACCAGATTTGCGAAATCGAACAGGGATCTATCAAGCAGGTGTGACGGTCGTGTGTTGGCCAAAGCCCGGATCATCGTTTCCTTCCGCCCCGGCATCCGCCGCTCGATATCGGCAATCATCGCCTTCATGGCGTTGCGTTGCAGCCCGTCCTGCGATCCGCACAGATCACACGGAATGATCGGAAATTTCAGCGCCTCCGCAAACCGCGCCAGATCCTCCTCGGCACAATAGGCGAGCGGCCTGAGCACCATCACGTCGCCCTCGTCATTCAAGAGCTTCGGTGGCATCGCAGCCAACCGGCCGCCATGAAAGAAATTGAGGAAAAACGTCTCGAGAATGTCTTCGCGGTGATGGCCGAGCACCAGCGCCTGACAACCTTCCTCGCGCGCGATGCGGTAAAGATGCCCGCGCCGCAGACGCGAGCACAAGGCACAGTAAGTCGCATTTTCCGGCACCTTTTCAGTGACCACAGAATAGGTGTTACGGTACTCGATCCGATGCGGGACGCCATGCTTGGTGAGAAAATCGGGCAGGATGTGCTTGGGGAAATTCGGCTGTCCCTGATCGAGATTGCAGGCGATCAAATCCACCGGCAGCAAGCCGCGCCATTGCAGATCCATCAACAGCGCCAGCAGCCCGTAGGAATCCTTGCCGCCGGACAGCGCCACCAGCCAGCGCGGCTTCGCGCCCTCTTCGGCGGCTTCATGCGCCACCATGGCGAAATCCTCGACCGCCTGCCGCACATTGCGAATGAGCCGCTTGCGCAGCTTGTTGAACGACACGCTCGACGGCGCATCCACCAGCATCGACGGCCCCGCGCCATCGGTAAGGGTCTCACCGGAACGGGAAGCATCCAGCGCCTCTGCACCGCTTTCTGCAGTGGTTTTTTCGATCACGTCAGTCATGAACACGGGGATGATGGCTTTGCGCGCCCTCGTCAAGCCCAGAACACCGGCCAGCCCATGCGCCGCGCCTTGCGGATACGAAAAAGGCCGCCCCGAAGGACGGCCTTGTGTCTTCGCGATCCGGTAAGGATCAGCGCGAGTAGAATTCGACGACCAGATTCGGTTCCATCTGAACCGGGTACGGCACGTCCGAAAGGTTCGGTACGCGGGTGTAGGTCGCAACCATCTTGTTGTGGTCAACTTCGACATATTCCGGGACGTCACGCTCGGCCAGGCCAACCGATTCCAGCACGATGACGAGCTGCTTCGACTTTTCCCTGACTTCGACGACATCGCCCGGCTTGCAGCGGAACGACCCGATATTGGTGCGGCGGCCATTGACCATGACGTGGCCATGGTTGACGAACTGGCGTGCTGCAAAGATCGTCGGAACGAACTTGGCGCGGTAAACGATCGCGTCCAGACGCGACTCAAGAAGACCGATCAGGTTTTCAGGCGTATCGCCCTTCATCCGGTTGGCTTCGTCGTAAATCTTGCGGAACTGCTTTTCCGAGATGTCGCCGTAGTAGCCCTTGAGCTTCTGCTTGGCGCGCAGCTGCACACCGAAGTCCGAAAGCTTGCTCTTGCGGCGCTGGCCGTGCTGGCCGGGGCCGTATTCGCGGCGGTTGACCGGGGACTTCGGACGGCCCCAGATGTTTTCGCCCATACGGCGATCGAGTTTGTATTTTGCGGATTCGCGCTTGCTCATCGCATTCCCTTTCAAAGTGTTGGTCCGGTTTGTTGCCAAACCGGATGAAGGAAACGCGCCCTCCTCTGGCCCCCGTTTTCGAGACCTGACAGAATGGTTCACGCACGCTTTGTGACAAACCATCCACGGGACACGTAAAGAACGCGGGAAACATTGCTTCCCGCGCTGGGTGGGTCTCTAGTCCATTGCGCGAACCCTGTCAACGCCGCCTCTTGAAACCGCGGCCTGATTTGCCCTGTTCCCGCCGCAGCCAAGGAGGATTATAGCTCAACACCTCAACAGGAATCAGATCCCACCATGACCGACACCGTTCTCGACCGCCTGCTCCGCTATGTCGTTATCGACACCCAGTCCGATCCCGCATCAGGCGCCCAACCCTCCACCGAAAAGCAGAAGGACCTGGCCCGGGTGCTGGTTGGCGAGCTGCTGGCGCTCGGCCTTGGCGACGCGCATATGGACGAGCACGGCAATGTCTATGCGACACTGCCATCCAACACCGACAAGAACGTGCCGGTGATCTGCTTCTGCTCGCACATGGACACCGCACCCGATTTCACCGGCACCAACGTCAAGCCCGATGTGGTGCGCAATTACCAGGGCGGCGACATTCAGCTCACAGGCGACACAAGCCGCATCATCAAGGTCAGCGAACATCCCGACCTCAAGGACCAGATCGGCCACGACATCGTCACCACTGACGGCACCACCCTGCTCGGTGCCGACGACAAGGCCGGCATCGCCGAAATCATCACCGCCACCGCCACCCTGATCGCCAATCCGGAGATCAAGCACGGCACCATCAAAATCCTCTTCACCACCGACGAGGAAATCGGCCGCGGTGCCGACAAGGTCGACATCGCAAAGCTCGGCGCCGCCTTCGCCTACACGCTCGATGGCGGCCGCGTCGGCAAGATCGATGACGAGACCTTCTCCGCCGATGGCGTCGAGATCGAGATCACCGGCGTGGCGCAGCATCCGGGCACCTCCAAGGGCGTGATGGAAAACGCCATCAAGGCCGCCAGCAACATTGTCGCCCGGCTGCCGAAGGACATGGCGCCGGAGACCACAGACGGTCGCCAGGGTTTTATCCATCCCACCGGCATCAGCGGCTCGATGGATTCGGCACGCCTCACACTGATCGTCCGCGATTTCGTCAATCAGGGCCTGACCGAGAAGGAAGAGCTGCTCCGGGATATCGCAGATGACGTGATGAAAGCCTATCCCGGCTCGACCATGGGCTTCACTGTCACCGAGCAGTACCGCAACATGAAGGAGGTGCTCGATCTCCACCCCGAAATCATGGGCAACCTGATGGAAGCCGTCCGGCGCGTCGGCCTCGAGCCGGTCACCAACGCAATCCGCGGCGGCACCGACGGCTCCCGCCTCTCCTTCATGGGCCTCCCCTGCCCCAACATCTACACCGGCGGCCACTCCTACCACTCGCCACTGGAATGGGTGAGCGTTCAGGACATGGAGAAATCAGTGGAAACAATTGTGGAGCTGGTAAAGGTCTGGGAAGAGCGAACGGAACAATACCCTGTGTGAGCTTTGCAGCTCGATTTAGAACCGGTGAGCCACCCTATGAATCGATCTCAGTCGGTCCTTTTGGCGATTCTGCCGATAAGAAATTGTAGGCCCTAAACTGCGGTTGATCGAAGAGTGCAGGATCGAATTCTTCGCTTTGACTCAAGACATTTGCCAAACCAGGATCGAATTTTTGAGCTTCATGGCTCCCTGCAACACTTCTCCAGCCAGCTTCAACGTCGGCCAGGGCTTCGGCCAATCCTGGCTCGTCAGCACTGGACAACCCGTTTTCAACAGCGATGTTGACCTGACCCGTTCTGATTGCCGACGCCACTGCCAGAGACTGATTGCCGATCTTGTGAAGCGCGATTGTTGAATTCTGGTTTGCCCATATAAGGGATTGCTTGTTCAAACCGGTTCCAACACTTGCGGCCAATGCATATCCAACCGCCGAATTCTTTACCTTATCGCCTCCCGAATATTGCTTAGTGTCGCGGTAGATCTCCAGCCCGGTAATTCCAATAGCATTCGCACGCTCAGAGAGATAATTGATAGATGCGGCATACACTTCAGGCGAAATTTGCTCCAAAGGTCGTTTCACAAACTCCCGCTTAGCCATCAACCACGCATTTTTGTCTTCGATATCAATCTCGAATGGCTTTTCACTAAGCCATGCGACATCCAAGGCTGCATTGTCCACAACTCGCTGCAAGTGGGACACTATCTCTATGTCGTCAAGAATGCTCTCGTGTGGCTGATTGGTTGACTGTGGGAAACTGGAGAAATGGAACATGCCGAGCGCCTGCGGCTCAGCCGACCAATAAGGCACCGTTCCGTCTCCTTTGGCCTTGGCAAGTTTCAGTTCCGGATCCCTGTTTGGCAATGCCGTTACGACGATCCTGTCTGCTGTCGAAACCGCGAAACCCTGATCTGATCGCCGATCCCGCAATTCGCCCACAATGAAGTTCATTTTGGCGACAACGGATGGCGGGGCGTTGTAAGTCAGCAATTCGCAAACGACAGAGGATGCAGTCTTCAGCCGTTTCTCAATGAGCGGCCACAACTGCTCTATCGACGTGCCACTCGGCAATTCTTTGGGGAGATTGAAATTTTTCCACGACTGCAAACTGTCGAGATATATGGGAATATTGGAGCCTGTTCCGATATCCTTTGACAGATACATTACTCTGTCGCTTCTCGTGCCGCTGCACTGGGGTCCGGCGATATTGTCAGCCGGCATCAACTCATAGGCGCTCTCAAATGTAACAGCGTCCCCGGCCATTCCCCCGGTAAACAGTGATGAGTATATCGGATTTGTCTCTAGAGCTGTTTTCCCTGAAAAAAGTGTGATAACGGGCTCCATAGATCCGACATGCGGAGTTCCGGCAAAGACAAACCGATCTATGTGTTCGATTCCTAATCCGGAGCAGGTGCCGTTTGCACCATCAATGAAATCCTTAATCCAGTGGCGGAGAACCAGACCGCCCATGGAATGAGCAACAAAAACAATTCGTTTTGTTGGATCTATGTCTGGCAGTTCGCGGCAAAGAAACTTATCGAGCTCCGCAGCGGAGGTTTTGTTTGATTTACGCCAGTCATAGGGAAAGACCAAAGCGCGACCAGCAAGATGTCTGGCGTTGTGATGAATACCGGAATACCCTTTGACTGTTTTTCCAAATACTCCAATTGAAAATCTCACATTCTCAAACAATTCTGGAATGAGGTCAGGGTGATCGACCAGCGAAAGTCCATAGGGTCCGATGCCGTTTTCGCCCCAGAAACTATTCTCTGCGACGTCTTCAAGCGTTGATCCGTAAATCCCGGGAATGAACACGATCGTTACGCGATCATAGCGCATAACAGGCGTCGGGGCGGCGCCCACCTCGGGAGAAAGGACCGAAAACAAGACGATAATGACCAGCAACAACCTGTTATTGGATTTTCGCATCACTATGCTCCATTCTCAACAAAGCCGGGCAGTCAGAGTTTATACACTAGATCAATTCAATCAATACGCGAAAATCGATTCGACAATCCCAGCGATCCGATTGCGAAAGATGTCGCAATATCCCGCACCCTACTCCGCAGCCTCAGCCCGCCCTGCATCCTCGTCCGGCGCATCAGCTGCTCCCGGTGCCGTCTCCGCCTGAAGGTCGGGCATCCCGACAATGCGTTTGCCGAAGGGGTCGGCGTGGACGATGATCAAGCCCTGCTCCTCAAAATAGCCGAGCAGCCGGCGTGCGCGGCGAGCCGAATGGGTGCCGTAGGCACGTGCGATGCGGGCGTCGGACGGGCAAGGCTCGGCCTTGATCGCGGCCTTGGCCAGCATCAGGAACACGCCCTGCAGATCTTCCGACACTCTGTCGGCGAGCCTCAATGCCGTGGCCCAAGCCTCGCTGGCCGCAGTCTCCTCGTCGACACCCGAACGGGCGATGGCGACGCGGCGGCGGAACTCCGGCAAGGACATCGGCGAACCTGAAATCCGCGCCATGCGCGAGCGCACCAGAAAATCCTGGTACAGCGCCGCATCCGTCCGGTAGCCGGACTCCCGGTCCGACAGAATGGTTTCCAGAACATCGCCGATCTTGCGCGCCCGCTGTTCCTGAGCTTCGCTGCTCTCCTCCTCCGCGGCAGCGTCACTGCCAGATGGCGATGACAGCGGCGCTTCCGTGAGCGGTGTCGCCTGCGAGAGTTCGGCCAGAATATCCGTGGTTGGCCGGGGTGCGGGCCTGCTGCGGCGCGTGACCGGTCGTGTCAGCTCCTCGGCGTCGGGGGTGAAGATCAGGTCCTCCACATCCACCACCGCCTCCGGCATCGGCATCAATTTCGGGCTAGAGGAGCGCGCCTGGGTTTCCACATCGCCAATGGCAATCGGCAGTGGCCGGCGCGACAAGGCCGGACCGAGGCCAACGAAATTGCCGCGCTTCAAGTCACGGAACATCTCGGCCTGCCGCCGGTCCATGCCCAGAAGATCGGCGGCACGCGCCATGTCGATGTCGAGAAAGGTTCGGCCCATCAGGAAGTTGGAGGCTTCCGCCGCCACGTTCTTGGCAAGCTTTGCCAGCCGCTGGGTGGCAATCACGCCCGCCAGTCCGCGCTTGCGGCCCCGGCACATCAGGTTTGTCATCGCCCCGAGCGACATTTTGCGCGCGTCCTCGGCCACCTCGCCGCCCGCCGCCGGCGCAAACATCTGCGCCTCGTCCACCACCACCAGCACCGGATACCAGTGCTCGTGATCGGCATCGAACATGGCATTGAGGAAGGTCGCAGCAGCGCGCATCTGGTCGTCGATCTCTAGCCCTTCGAGCGACAGCACACAGGAGACCCGGTGCTTGCGGATGCGGCTGGCAATGCCCGCGAGCTCGCCCTCGCTGCGCTCGCCGTCAACCACCAGATGCCCGTATTTCTCCGACAGTGTGACGAAATCCCCTTCGGGATCGATGATCACCTGCTGCACCCATTCCGCCGATTGTTCGAGCAGCCGCCTCAGCAGATGCGACTTGCCGGATCCGGAATTGCCCTGCACCAGAAGCCGTGTCGCCAGCAACTCCTCGATGTCGAGCATGGCCGGTTGCCCGCCGGCCATATCGCCCATGTTGATCCCAACCTGCACCTTGAGCCTACTCCGTGAACTGGACGCGGTACCCGGCGATTCTCCGCAAAATCCGCCAAAGGACCGTTTAGCAGATTAATCCGGCATCGCGTCGCATTGATCGGGAAATACACAGGAATTCAAGGGCACCTGCGGGCCGCGAGTCCACTCACTCGAAAAACCACCGGCGGGCTTCACGCCGGGCCTGCGCCCGGGTGATGCCGATGTCCTTGAGAAGATGATCCTCGAGAGCCCCCAAATGCCGCCTTTGCCGCCGCCGCTCGGCCCAATGGCACAATACGCGCCAGCATTGAGATATGGCGCGCGCCACCGCAGCAATGGCTCGAGCGGTCTGATCCTTGCCGCTGCGGGCAGACATTGCGGTGTCGGCGTGTTTCTTGATGCTCATGGCGCTCTCCCTAATGTGAAGATCCGGGATAGACGGCGGCCAGCAAGAGAGGTTTCGGCACTGGCCGAACTGTTCGCAGATGACGCCGCAGCATGGCATCGCTACAGTGAAGGCATGAACACCACCACAACCACGCCTCCGGCAAATGCCAGCACCATATCGACCATCGCCGCACTGATCGGCGACCCGGCACGCGCAAACATTCTGTCCGCGCTGATGAGCGGCAAAGCGCTGACGGCAGGTGAGCTCGCCTACTGCGCGCATGTCACCCCCCAAACCGCCAGCGGCCATCTTGCCAAACTGCTCGACGGACAGCTTGTTGCCGTGGAAAAACAGGGGCGCCACCGCTACTTCCGGCTGGCTTCACCTGCTGTCGCCGAGGCCTTTGAAAGCCTCTCCGCTCTTGCCGCCGCGGGCCCCGCCCGCAAGCGAAGCACCGGCCCCCGCGATGTCTCGATGCGTCGCGCCCGGACTTGCTACGATCACATGGCCGGTGGCCTTGCGGTGGCGATCACCGACAGCCTTGTCGGCCGCGGGCTGGTCGTCATCGAGGAGCGCTCCGGCCTAATCACAGAGGATGGCAGCCGCTTCCTGTCGGGCATCGGCATCACCCTCAAAGCCAGAACCGGCTCCACCCGTCCCTTGTGTCGCACTTGCCTCGACTGGAGCGAACGCCGCATGCATCTGGGTGGCCAGCTCGGCGCCTCGCTGCTGTCCCAATCTCTCGAACGCAACTGGGTCAGACAAGCCAATGATGGCCGGGCATTGACCATCACACGGGATGGGGAACAGGCATTTCACAAGATCTTCGGCTTGAGCATCGATCTACAGTGGCTGCCATAGAGCGCGGCAATCAACCGGTCGTCAGCCCGAACCCGTGCATCAACCTCGATGCGCTGTAATCGGGCTTGCCCGATGTAAACACCACGCTGTCGCGTGCATTCGGCAAGGCTTCGCCGCCGGGCAGTGTCTCGACTATCGCCAGCGCCCGCCGGGCAATGGCCTCGGCCGGGTCGATCCAGTCCACCGGCCAGGGCGCCATCTTGCGCATCCGGTTGACCAGAAACGGAAAATGCGTGCAGGCCAGCACCACAATGTCGGTCTTCCGGCCATCCATATCGACAAAACACGGGTCGATCTCCGCCTTCACCGCAGCCTCTTCGACAAAGCCCTTGCGCATATAGGTCTCGGCCAGTGCTGCCAGGTTTTCAGAGCCCACCAACCGCACATGCACGGTGTCGGCATAGTCGCGGATCAGATCGCGGGTGTATTGCCGTTTGACCGTACCGGGTGTCGCCAGCACCGAAACCAGGCCCGATCTGGTCCGCTCGGCGGCAGGCTTGATCGCCGGCACCGTGCCAACAAACGGCAACCCTGGATAGGCCGCGCGCAAGGCGGGCATCACGATCGTCGAAGCGGTGTTGCAGGCTATCAGTGCGAGCGCCGGATCGTGTTTTTCAATCAATCCGGCGAACAGCCCGACAATCCGGTCACGGAGCGCGCCCTCTTCCCAGGCGCCATAGGGAAATCCGGCATCATCCGCCACATACACGAAACGACGCCCCGGCATGATCACCCGCGCCTCGCGCAGCACGCTCAACCCGCCAATGCCGCTGTCGAACACCAGAACCGGCCGCTCGCTCATGCCTCGTCTCCGGACATTGCATCCGCCGCATCTGGTCCGCGCTCGGCTTTGGAGCTGCGATTGCCGGACCGGTCAAAACGGTCAAAGGAGGCAAAGACACCGCGCAGCACATTGATCTCGTCGGTCGAAAACCCCGGCCGCGTCAGCACCGCGCGCAAATTGTCGATCGCCTTCATCCGCTTGTCGTCGGAGCGGAAATAGCCCCGCGCATCAAGCCCCTCCTCGATCTGGCCGAACAGACCATGAAGATCGGCTTTGGGTGCAGGCTCCACCTCGGGCGCGCTGAAGGCTGTCTCATGCGGATCGGCCAGGCCGGATTTGAGCCACTCATAGGACATCAGCAGCACCGCCTGAGCAATGTTGAGCGAGGCATAGGCCGGATTGACCGGAAAGGTGACGATCTCGTCGGCCAATCCCACTTCCCAGTTGCGCAGCCCGATGCGCTCGCGCCCGAACAGGATCCCGGTTTTCTCCCCGGCGTTCTCGCGGGACCTCAGCACTGCGCCCGCCTCAACCGGTCCACGCACCGGCTTGTGCCCGTCGCGCGGGCGCGCGGTGGTGGCGAACACGAAACTGAGATCAGCAGTCGCCTCCTCGAGCGTTTCGAACACTTTCGCACCCTCGATCACATGGTCGGCACGCGACGCGGCGCTGATCGCCTTCTCATTCGGCCAGCCATCGCGCGGATTGACGATCCGTAGGTTCGACAGCCCGAAATTGGCCATGGCGCGCGCCACCATGCCGATGTTTTCACCCAGTTGCGGCTCCATCAGGATGATTGCCGGTCCGCCGGTGATCAATTCGCGCTGTCTGTCTGTTCCGGCCAAGCCTTCATTCCCCGGCGCACCGGCCAGCGCACTGATATCCAGATTGCGCAATTCAGCCAAGGCGACCCTGTGTCTGTCAGGCCGACACCACTACTGCCGCCTCGGCGCACAATCAAGATAGGGCTTTACTCTACAGCACCAAACACCAGAGAAGCGTTGACCCCGCCAAAGCCGAAGGCATTGGAAAGCACATGCTTGAGCCGCTTTTCGCGTGGCGTGTTGGGCACAAGCTCAAACCGGGCTGCAGCTTCATCGGGAGTGTCCAGATTGATCGTCGCCGGCATGATGCCGTCACGCAGCGCCAGCACGGAGAACACTGCTTCGATGGCGCCGGCAGCCCCGAGCAGATGCCCGGTAGAGGACTTGGTTGCCGAAACGGCTAGGTCTTGCCCTCTGCCCGCGAACACATGGCTGATGGCGGCGATTTCCGCCGCATCACCCACCCCGGTCGAGGTTGAATGGGCATTGATATAGTCGATGTCGTCCGGCGCAAGACCTGCCATTCTCAAGGCGTTGCGCATGGCCTTCTGCGCTCCGATGCCCTCGGGGTGACCGGCGGTGAGATGATAGGCGTCAGCCGATGTGCCGTAACCCGACAGAATCGCCAGCGGCGTGGCGCCGCGCGTGGTTGCGTGGCTCAGCCGCTCGATCACCAGCACCGCAGCCCCTTCCGACAACACAAAGCCCGCCCGCGACTGGTCGAACGGCCGCGAGGCCTTGGCCGGTTCGTCATTGTAAGCGGTGCACAGCGCCCGCGCCGCCGCAAAACCGCCGATCGAGATCGGGTCGACCGAGCCTTCCGCCCCGCCGCAGATCACCACCTCTGCTTCACCGGTCTGGATCAGCCGCATGCCGTCGCCGATCGCCTGCGCCGAGGCCGCACACGCTGTCACTGGCGCACCGATGGGGCCGGTAAAGCCCTCCCGGATCGAAATCCAGCCAGCCGCCAGATTGGCCAGAAACGCCGGCACCGTGAACGGTGACAGCCGCTTGGGTCCGCGCTCTATGATCGTTTTGGCTGTATGGGCCATCAGCGGTGATCCGCCAACACCGGTTCCGATGATCGTGGCGGTCGCGTCCCGCTCAGTATCCGTTTCGGGCTTCCACCCCGCCTGGGTCAGCGCTTGCGTTGCCGCCGCGAGCCCATACTGGATGAACCAGTCCATCTTCTTGATGTCCTTGACATCGATCCAGTCGCGCGGATCGAAACCCTCCGGATCATCGTCTTTGGACGGAACCAGGCCGGCAATGGTGCTTCCGTATGCGCTGACATCGAAGCGGGTGTTGGTGACCACTCCGCTCCGCCCTGCAAGCAGCCGCGACCAGTTCGTCTCCACGCCCACACCCAGGGGGCCGACAACACCCATTCCCGTCACCACGATCGAATCCAAAACCATATCCATTGCCTTCTGTTGCTATTACACTGGTGTATCTACACTTCTTGATCTGAAGAAGAGGGCTTCCTGACAGCAGCATCAGCCTGCCGTCAGCGCCCTGAGGGCCGGGAGCAGATGTTCCAGTTCAGGCTGCTTGAGCAATTTGCGCACCTCGGCCTGCGCCGCCCGCCAATGCGGCACCAGTTCTTCAGCCAGCCGCTCGCCATCCGGTGTCAGCCTGAACGCACGGCCATTGCCCTTGGCCGCCGGCGCCGAGGACACCAGCCCCTTGCGCGTCAGCAGCTCGAGGTTGCGAATAAGCGTCGTACGATCCATGGCGATGCGCGCAGCCATGTGGCTCACCGGCTCGTCCCGTCCCTGTCGCAGCACCATCAGCACCGAAAACTGTACCACCGACACACCGAAGCGCTGCAATTGCGAATCGTAGCGCCGGGTCATGGCCCGCGCGGCCATCACCGTGTTGAGCAGCAGGCAATCGGAGAAATCATAGGTCATCGGTACACGATACCGTGTATCTACACCTTGTCAATGCAGTCGCCGCTCCCGCGGGTGCCGGGCGCACGCGATGGACAACGAAACCGCCACTGCTACGCCGGACAACAACACCGGTCCCCTCAGCAATTTCTAAAACCGCAACCGCCGGAGCCCAGCATGTTGTGCGTTCGCGCGGCTTTTGTTAAGAGGTGCGCCAACTGAACGGGTGGCGCCCGCCTCCCCCCGACAACCCTCTCAAAAGGTTCCAAAGAATGGCAAAGATCAAGGTTGCAAACCCGGTCGTCGATCTCGACGGCGATGAGATGACACGCATCATCTGGCAGTTCATCAAGGACAAGCTGATCCTGCCCTACCTCGATCTGCCGATCGAATATTACGACCTCTCGGTACAGTACCGCGACGAGACCAATGACCAGGTGACCATCGACGCCGCCAACGCCATCAAGAAGCACGGCGTCGGCATCAAGTGCGCCACCATCACGCCCGATGAGGCCCGCGTTGAGGAATTCGGCCTGAAAAAGATGTGGCGTTCGCCCAACGGCACCATCCGCAACATCCTGGGTGGCGTGATCTTCCGCGAGCCGATCATCATGAAGAACGTTCCGCGCCTGGTTCCTGGTTGGACCAAGCCGATCATTGTTGGCCGCCACGCCTTTGGTGACCAGTACCGCGCCACTGATTTCAAGTTCCCCGGCAAGGGCAAGCTTACGATCAAATTTGTCGGCGAGGATGGCGAGACAATCGAGCATGATGTGTTCGATGCCCCCTCTTCCGGCGTTGCAATGGCAATGTACAACCTTGATGATTCGATCCGGGATTTCGCCCGCGCTTCGCTCAACTACGCGCTGATGCGCGGCGTGCCCTGCTACATGTCGACCAAGAACACCATCCTCAAGGCCTATGACGGCCGCTTCAAGGACATCTTCCAGGAGATCTTTGATGCCGAGTTCAAGGAAAAATACGACGAAGCCAAGATCTGGTACGAGCACCGCCTGATCGACGACATGGTGGCTGCAGCCATCAAATGGTCCGGCGGCTATGTCTGGGCCTGCAAGAACTATGATGGTGACGTCCAGTCCGACATCGTGGCACAGGGCTTTGGTTCACTCGGCCTGATGACCTCGGTTCTGATGACACCCGACGGCAAGACCGTGGAAGCCGAAGCCGCCCACGGCACGGTCACCCGTCACTACCGCCAGCACCAGAAGGGTGAGGAAACCTCGACCAACTCGATCGCCTCGATCTTCGCCTGGACCCGTGGCCTCGCCCACCGCGCCAAGCTTGACGACAATGCCGAACTGGCCACCTTCGCCGACACACTCGAGAAGGTCTGCATCCAGACCGTCGAATCCGGCTTCATGACCAAGGACCTGGCGCTGCTGATCGGCCCCGACCAGCCCTGGCTCTCGACCACCGGCTTCCTCGATAAGATCGACGAGAACCTGCAGAAGGCCATGGCCTAAACGCTGATCTAAGGCAGGGTCACCCGGCCCACTCGCAGCCCTCAACGGACTGTGAGTAGAAACAGTGGCTCAGCCGGTCGTTTTGACAAGACTCACGCCGGCGCGGATGTTCATCATCTGCGCCGGTTTTTTCATGGGTTTCCGGGAGGGCCCGCAGCAATACGCTGCGTTGATTTTCAAGTCCGGAATTGTGAAATCGAGCCCGATCGCAGCCGAGCCATACGGATTGGTCTAGAAGGCCAACGTCCAATCGCATTGTTTGCAGCAACAGGCACGCATGCAACCTTAGATATATTTTAATCCAAAGCAAAAAACCTGGTGCAGAGCAGATATTGTCACAATAATTCAGGTCCAAAAAATTATTTCTGCAAAATAATTGGTACTTTCTCGTGTTGAGCCGGAAAGTAAACCGTACCTTAACCGGCTGCTGTCACTTTCTGGGGACCAACTCGCAGCGGGTATGAGCATTGAAAACGTATCCTCGTTACAAACGATATGATCTTGGCAAGCAAGCGGCCGGAACCGTGGTCGAAGTTGTGCTGTCCTGCATCAACAATGTGCGCTTGATGGATCACGCGAATTTTCAGCGTTACGTCGAATCAAAGCCTTACAAGTGCGTGGGTGGACGGATCGAAAAATCACCGACCCGGTTCACCATTCCCATAAACGGGCAATGGCACGTGGTGGTTGACAAGATCGGCTTCCAGACACTGGCCAATTCCAATGTCCGGGCGATCCCGCCGGCAAGCTCGAAATCCGGCGGAGCAAAATCCCCGACCGCGTCTAACGTAGTCACGGGCGTGTTTGTGGCCGACCGGCCGGATTCCGAGGCCCATGTTGTGACCCGCATCATGCAAGAGCTCAACACCTACAAACAGATCGCCAACACGGACATGCTCACCGGCCTCGCCAACCGCCGGGCCTTCGACATGAAACTCGAGGAGCTTTTCAACGAGCCTCGGACACTGCCGCAAATGGCAGTGATCATCTGCGACGTTGACCACTTCAAATCATTCAATGACACCTACGGCCATGCGGTTGGTGACACCGTCCTCAAGACTGTTGCGGAAGCTGTCCGCGACAGCCTCCCTGACAACGCAATGCCTGCACGAATCGGTGGCGAAGAGTTTGCGATCATCGTCGAGGCGGCCAGCCTTGAGCAGGTGCACCAGATTGCGGAAACCACGCGCAAGGCTGTTGAAAACCGCGAATTCATCGATCCTGAAACTCGGACCAATTGCGGTCAGGTGACGATTTCGATGGGCATTTGCATGGGCAACGAAGCCACCAAACCCAGCGAGCTGTACCAGAAGAGCGACCTGGCGCTTTACGCCTCGAAGAAAGGCGGACGAAACCGCTGCTCGGTTTTTGACCCAAGCATGGTCGATGAGCAGGACACTCAGGACCCCGCCCCTGCCAAGAGCCGGCGGCGGCAGGGCAGCCGGAATCCGAACCGCAAGGAAATCGATCTCCGGCTTTGAGGCATGGCACCCACCGCATCGCCACAAGTGAAGCGACACTGTCTTAAATCACGCAAGCGGCATGCAGATCTCGGTCACCAGTTCAGATGGAGCCGTATTCATCGGTGAATTGAGATATTTTTCTACAGCCGGAGCCGCAGCAGCACTCTCGCCGCTGTCGGCCAACCAGGCGCCATAGAACCATTGATAGGCTTTTGGCAGTTCAGCATACGCGCCCTTGTGCTGCAAAACAGCGTAGCGCCCAGCCGGAATATCAAACCTGTCGAAATCTGCAGCCACATCCAGATCAGGCGAGACGATCATGCCCGCAAGCGATCTGCAGTCTTCAGCGGCGGTGATATCCGGGTCGGAAAAATAAGCCGCGGCAATGGCCACGTCCTGGCTCGCAAGGTTGGCTGGCCCGACCTCGGCATAGAACTTCTCGAACGCCGAACCGATTTCCATATAAGGACCGGTATGCTCAAACCCGACGAGTTTTGCCGGGCCCATCTCTTCAATGCGCACATCATACATGGTGTCACTCTCCTGCCATTCAGGGTTTTCGTAGCGCCGGTGACCGCCCTCGACGCGATAGCGAAGCGGTGGCAGACCGTAATCGGCCTTGAAGGCCTGGCTGAATGCGCGGCTGTTGGTGTAGCCACTGCGCGCCACGATCTCCTCCATAGCCGAAGAGCCATTGGCGAGTTCCGCAGCCGCGCGGTGCAAACGCATCCGCCGGACCGTCTGCCACACGGTTTCACCGGTCAGTCCACGATAGGTGCGGTGCCAGTGAAAGCGGGAGAGACAGGCAATGTCGGCAAGATCATCCAGATTGAGCGGCCCGTCGAGATTCTCGCGGATATGCCTGCGCACCCGCTCGAGCCGTTCACGATAATCCGCAATGCCGTTGTTCTTCGCCATGCCACTCCCTTCCGTCGGTCACAGCGTTTCAAGCACGGAGTGAACGCAGAAATCTTGCTGACTTGCCGAACCGGTACGGTGCTATCAGACAAACGCAACAACGCCCGGACGAGGCCCGGGCGTTGCACGATATTCAACAGCTTTCACAGCCGCAACATCAGCCGATCGCGGCTGCAACCGCCTCAATCGCGGCATCGGCCTTGGCCCCGTCCGGTCCACCGGCCTGCGCCATGTCGGGGCGTCCGCCACCGCCCTTGCCACCGATCGCCTCGGACGCAACCCGAACCAGATCGACAGCCGACAGCTTCCCGCTCAGATCCTCGGTGACGCCAACCACGACGCTCGCCTTGCCATCCTCGCTGACCGCAACAAAGGCGGCCACACCGGAGCCGAGCGAGGTTTTTGCGGCATCCACCAGGCCTTTGAGGTCCTTGGGCTGTACGCCATTGACCACCTTGCCGAGGAACTTGACGCCGCCAATGTCGCGGCTCTCGTCACCGCCCGCTCCGCCACCGCCAAGCGCCAGCTTCTTGCGCGCCTCGGTGAGCTCACGTTCCATCTTCTTGCGCTCGTCCATCAGCGCCTCGATGCGTGACACCACATCGCCCGGCTGCACCTTGAGCAGCGACGCCGCCTGCCTCAGCCGCTCGTCCTGCTCGCTCAGGTGCTGGCGCGCAGCTTCACCGGTCACCGCCTCGATGCGGCGCACACCAGCGCTCACGGCACTGTCCGACAACACCCGCACCAGCCCGATTTCCCCGGTGGCGGCCACATGGGTGCCGCCGCACAGCTCTACAGAATAGGGCCGGTTTGCCTTCACACCGCGCACGCCGGTGCCCATCGACACAACACGCACCTCGTCACCATATTTCTCGCCAAACAGCGCCATGGCGCCCTCGGCAATGGCGTCATCGACCGCCATCAGCCGTGTCGTCACCGGGCTGTTTTGCAAGATGATCTCGTTGGCCATGGTCTCGACTTCGGCCAGTTCCTCCGCCGTCATTGGCTTCGGATGCGAGACGTCGAACCTGAGCCGCTCGGGCGCGACCAGCGAGCCCTTCTGCGCCACATGGGTACCAAGCACCTCGCGCAGCGCCTCGTGAAGAAGATGCGTGGCCGAATGATTGGCCCGGATCCTGGCGCGGCGGGAATGAGACACATCAAGCTGGGCGACGGCGCCGGTCATGACCTCGCCCTCGGCAACGACGGCCCGGTGGACGAACAGCCCCTCGCCGCGCTTCTGGGTGTCGCTGACCTCAAGTCTGTAGCCCTCGCCTGTTATGACGCCCTGATCCCCCATCTGACCACCGGATTCGCCATAGAACGGGGTCTGGTTGACGACCACATCGACGGTTTCGCCGGCCTTTGCCGCGCCAACTTCGGCACCGTCGCGCACAATCGCCTGAATCACGCCCTCGGCTGTCTCCGTGTCATAGCCGAGAAAATCTGTCGCCCCGACCCGATCCTTGATCTCGTACCAGATGGTCTCGGTTGCCGTATCGCCCGAGCCCGACCAATTGGCCCGTGCTTCGGCCTTCTGTCGTTCCATCGCAGCTTTAAAACCGTCAGTATCCACCTCGACGCCGCGTTGACGCAGCGCATCCTGGGTGAGGTCCAGCGGAAATCCATAGGTATCATAGAGCTTGAACGCGGTTTCCCCGCCCAGCCGGTCGCCTTCGCCCAAATCGGCACTGGCTTCATCAAGCAGGCTCAGGCCGCGCTCTAGGGTCTTTGAAAACCGTGTTTCCTCAAGCTTCAGCGTTTCCGAAATCAGCACTTCGGCACGGGTCAGTTCCGGATAGGCCCGGCCCATCTCGGCAACCAGCGTCGGCAGCAGCTTGTACATCAACGGTTCTTTTGCACCCAGCAGCTGGGCATGGCGCATCGCGCGGCGCATGATGCGGCGAAGCACATAGCCCCGGCCCTCATTGGACGGCAGCACCCCGTCGGCGATCAGAAATGCCGAGGATCTGAGGTGATCCGCAATCACCCGGTGGCTGGCGCGCCGATCCCCCTCGGCAGCAACTCCAGTGTGTTCCTCCGACGCCGTAATCAGGCGCCGGAACAGGTCGATGTCATAGTTGTCGTGCTGGCCCTGCAGCAACGCCGCAAGGCGTTCAAGGCCCATGCCGGTATCAATCGACGGACGTGGCAGGTCGACCCGTTCATCCACGCTGAGCTGTTCGAACTGCATGAACACCAGGTTCCAGATCTCGATGAACCGGTCGCCATCCTCGTCAGCGGAGCCGGGAGGCCCGCCCCAGATGTGGTCGCCATGATCGTAAAAGATCTCCGAACTGGGCCCACAGGGTCCGGTGTCACCCATCGCCCAGAAATTGTCACTGGTCGGAATCCGGATGATCCGGCTTTCCGGAACCCCGGCGATCTTGCGCCAGAGGTCGAAGGCGTCATCATCGGTGTGATAGACGGTGATCAGCAGCCGATCCCTGTTGATCCCGAAGTCACGGGTCAGCAGGTTCCAGGCAAGCTCGATCGCCTGTTCCTTGAAGTAGTCCCCAAACGAGAAGTTGCCCAGCATCTCGAAGAATGTGTGATGGCGCGCGGTGTATCCGACATTGTCGAGGTCATTGTGCTTGCCACCAGCGCGAACGCATTTCTGCGATGTCGTCGCGGTCGAATAGGCGCGGTTCTCAAGTCCGGTGAACACATTCTTGAACTGCACCATGCCCGCATTGGTGAACATCAGCGTCGGGTCATTGCGCGGCACAAGTGGGCTCGACGCCACCACTTCGTGTCCGTTCTTGTTGAAATAGTCGAGAAACGCCGACCGGATTTCGTTCACGCCACTCATGATCTGCCCTTTGCCTGACCTGCCGGGCCGCACAGCGGCACCGGTCGAAAATCTGCCGCCGAAACCAGCGGACCGCCGCTTTTATCGCCCGTCCCGCATGCTGTCCAGACGTCAGCTGAAGGGACAAAATGCGAAAACCGGCCGCCATCCTCAAACAGATGGCAACCGGCCCTCAAAAACATCGATGAAACAGGCCCTGTTGAGGCCCTGCCTTGGCCTTGCTCAGCCTTCGGCTGCGTCGTCCTCGCCCTTGCTGCGATCTTCCTCGAGGAACTTTTCGGCAATCAGCCCGGCGTTCTGGCGCAGCAGGAGTTCGATTTCCTCGGCCACCGCCGGATTGTCACGCAGGAACTGCTTCGAATTCTCACGTCCCTGCCCCAGCCGCTGGCTGTTGTAGGAGAACCAGGCCCCGGATTTCTCGACAATCCCGGCCTTGACGCCCAAATCAATCAGCTCACCGGTCTTGGAAACGCCCTCGCCATACATGATGTCGAATTCGACCTGCTTGAAGGGCGGCGCCATCTTGTTCTTGACAACCTTGACCCGGGTCTGGTTGCCGGTCACCTCATCACGTTCCTTGACCGAACCGATACGGCGGATGTCGAGCCGCACCGAGGCGTAGAACTTGAGCGCATTCCCGCCGGTGGTGGTTTCGGGCGAGCCGAACATCACACCGATCTTCATGCGGATCTGGTTGATGAAAATCACCATGCAGTTCGACCGCGAGATCGAAGCGGTGAGCTTACGGAGCGCCTGGCTCATCAACCGCGCCTGCAGGCCCGGCAGGCTGTCGCCCATCTCACCCTCGATTTCAGCCCGCGGGGTCAAGGCCGCTACCGAATCGATCACCAGCACATCAAGCGCACCGGATCGCACCAGCGTGTCGGTGATCTCGAGCGCCTGTTCACCGGTGTCGGGCTGCGAAATCAGCAGGTTCTCGAGATCAACACCAAGCTTGCGGGCATAGACCGGATCAAGCGCATGCTCGGCATCGATAAAGCCGCAAATGCCGCCCTTCTTCTGCGCCTCGGCAATGGTCTGCAGCGCCAGCGTGGTCTTGCCCGAGCTTTCCGGCCCGTAGATCTCGATGATCCGGCCCTTTGGCAGGCCGCCCACACCGAGCGCAATATCGAGCCCCAACGAGCCGGTCGGAATCGTTTCGATCTCGACCACGCTCTCATTGGCGCCAAGCTTCATGATCGAGCCCTTGCCGAACGAGCGTTCGATCTGGGAAAGTGCGGCGTCGAGCGCCTTGCTTTTGTCCACGGATTTTTCCTCTACCAGCCGCAAAGAGTTCTGTGCCATTCCGTCCACCTTTAGGTTATCGTGCCGTCGCAAGCAATGAGTGCTTCGTTGCCTTGTTTGTACTGCATTTGTTCCAGTTGCGCAAGCCCACGCCAAACAACTGAAAAATAATGGAAAACGACTACGTGTTCTTTTTATGTTTCCTGACAGGGCTCGGTGTGGCGTCTTCCGCGGCGCCATTGAGCATCCTGCCTTCCGGCGCGGCCCCGATTCGGCCCCGCAGCGCCAACAGGGGAGATTGATCATGGCACGTATCCTGGCCATTGGCGGCGCTCATATCGATCGCACCGGCCGGCTCGATGCCGCGCATAGGCCCGGCGCCTCCAACCCCGGTCACTGGGAGAGCGTGCCCGGCGGCGGGGTCTTCAATGCGGCGCGAAATCTGGCCCGGCTTGGCCATCAGGTCACACTTGTCTCGCCACGCGGCGGTGATGCGGAGGCGGAGCTGGTGGCCGCGGCGGCAGTCACCGCCGGCCTTGAGGATTGTCCCCTCACCTTCCTCGACCGCGCCACGCCAAGCTACACCAGCATTCTCGAACCAGATGGCAATCTGGTCACAGCGCTGGCCGATATGGCGCTCTATGATCTGATCCCGGCGCGGCGGCTGCTGACCTCGCGCTTCAAGGCACGGCTTGAGAAGAGCGATCTGGTTCTGGCCGATGCCAACCTGCCCGAAAGCGCGCTGACCGCGCTTGCCGAAGCAGCCCATGCCCGCGGCATCCCTGTGGCAGCCATCGCAGTCTCCCCGGCCAAGGTGGTGCGCTGGAAACCGGGCCTCAAGCATCTCTCCCTCCTGGCCATGAACAGTGCCGAGGCCGCCACGCTTACCGGTCTTCTCTCCGCCCCGCTCTCCGGCGAGGGCGCCGAACACCCGACCAATTTGCAGCAGGCCCTCGCGAGCATCGGTCTGGCGAGCGGCTTGATCAGCGCCGGCGCCGGGCCGGTCCTGGCCTTTGGCATGGACGGGTCTCTCACCCTCGCCCCGCCCCCGCTCGAGCACGTCAGCGATGTCACCGGCGCAGGCGACGCGCTGGCTTCGGGCTATCTCGATGGCCTGCTCGCGGGCGGTTCAATGCAGGACAATCTCACCCGCGGCATCGCGCTGGCCCGACTTACCGCTTCGGTACGCGGCCCGGTAAGAACCGATTTGTCGCCGGAATTGCTTGCCCGGGCGCTTGAAGCCATGCCAAAGCCCACGCAACACTGACCATTTGAACGGAGCCTTCCCCATGTCCGGGTCCATCCAGATCGAATCCACGCCCGAAGTCGCCGATGCCCTGAGTGCCGGACGCCCCGTAGTAGCGCTCGAATCCACCATTATCACCCATGGCATGCCCTGGCCCGGCAACCGCGACATGGCGCTTGAGGTCGAGGCCATCATCCGCGCCGAAGGTGCCGTGCCCGCCACCATCGCCGTGATCGACGGACGCCTGCATGCGGGCCTCGATGAAGACACCATCACCAAGCTGGCCCAGGCGAAGAACGTGATGAAGCTCTCGCGCGCCGATTTCGCCTATGCGCTGGCCGAGGGCCGCACCGGCGCCACCACGGTTGCCGCCACCATGATGGCCGCGCAACTGGCCGGCATTTCCGTCTTTGCCACCGGCGGCATCGGCGGCGTCCACCAGGGCGCGGAAACGAGCTTCGACATCTCCGCCGATCTTGATGAGCTGTCGCGCACCCCGGTGATTGTCGTCTCCGCCGGTGCCAAAGCCATTCTCGACATCCCCAAGACACTGGAAGCGCTGGAGACCCGCGGCGTCCCCGTTGTCGCGTTCGGCCAGGACGCCATGCCCGCCTTCTGGTCGCGCGAGTCCGGTCTGAAGGCCCCGCTCAGGCTCGACACGCCGGAGGCCATAGCCCGCTTCGAGATCACCCGCCGGGCGCTGGGCGGCCATGGCGGCATGCTGATTGCCAACCCGGTGCCGGTTGAAGACGAAATCGCAGCCCCCGAGATGAACCGCCACATCGCCGCGGCCCTTGCCACCGCGAAGGCAAAGGGCATCGAGGGCAAGGCGGTCACCCCGTTCCTGCTCGGCGAAATCCTTGAGCTCACAGATGGCGAAAGCCTCAAGACCAACATCGCGCTGGTTCTCAACAACGCCCGCCTTGCCGCCCGCATCGCGGTTGAACTGGCCGCCGCCAGCGCCTGACAGCTCTCACGGCTCGGCCCGGACTGCTTTTGCCCGATCCGGCTGCGGCCGAAGCATGAGCCTGCCCGCTACGGCCGCAAGTGCCGCCAGCACCGCAAACCCGCTCGCCGCAGCGAAAAAAACCGGTTCATAGCCGAAGGCAGCAATTGCCGGAATGCTGGCAAAGGGCGAGGCAAACTGCCCCAGAAACATCGCCGAGGTCATGATCCCGCCGACGATCCCGCGGCGCTGCACCGGCGCCAGCCGCAGCGCGATGGTGATGAAGATCGGCGTCACCATGGCATAGCCCGAACCAATCAGGCCGCCCCCCGCCAGCAACAGCCAGGGCTGGTTGCCAAAAGGCAGCAGGCCAAAGCCCAGCGCCATCAATCCAAAGCCCGCAGAATAGCCGCCGGAATCGCCGATCCACTGTCTGATGCGGCTGTAGAGCAAAGCCGTCATGCCGCCGCAAAACATCAGCACCCCCAGATAGGCCCCGGTCATCGACGCGCTCTCGTAGCCGAGCGTCCCGGCGTAAAACGGGATCTGTGTCGGATTGAGGAAGAACACCATCGCCGTAACCATCTGCAGCCCCGCAAGCGCCAGGATCGGCCAAAACCATGGGGTTGTTGCAACATCACAGCCTGCACCAACAGCCGCACGAGCCGCACCACCATCTCGCGGCACATCCCGGACAATGCGCCAGACAAACGGCAGATAAAGCACCGCCAGCCCGTAAATCGCAAAGGGCAAGCGCGGCGCGATCGAGGCCAGCGCCCCGGCGAGCAGGATAAAGCCCATGCCGCCAAAGTTGCGCGCCGACACCTGAAGACCCATTAGCGCGCTGCGCCGCTGCCCGGAAAAATAGTCGCCAACCAGTGCGGTCTGCGCTGTCATGATCATCGCAACCGCCACGCCCAGCACCAGCCGGCTGGCCAGGATCCAGCCCAGATCCGGCAGACACAGCCCTGCCGGACCACTCAGCACAAACAGCGCAAGACCTGCCAGCAGCAACGGCCGCCGTCCGAAGCGATCGGTAGCAATACCTGCAAACGGCGCCGCCAGCACCACAGCCAGCGACGGCGCAGGCACCAGCAAGCGGGTCAGCACAAGCGCATTCGGGTCCCCGGCAAACTCGGCTTCAAGCCCCGGTAGCGAAGGGCTGATGGTGGCATTTGCCATGATTACAAGGCTTGCCGCGAGCAGCAGCGCGATGGCGCGCGGCTCTTTCCAGACCGGCCGCAAGCTGTCTTCAAACTGGGTTTTCATGGCGTGTCCTGTTGTGGTTGATATCGGATTGCGGCACTCTACGAATTCAAGCCAACTTGAGGTCAAGCATGAAAATTCTCGATATTGCCGATGTCGCCAGCGCCGCCGCCCTGCCGCCTTCCACGCTGCGTTATTACGAGGAGATCGGCCTCATCACCTCCGTCGGCCGCAATGGTTTGCGCAGGCAGTACGAGCCTGAGACACTGCTGCAACTGTCGCTGATTGCGCTGGGCAAGACGGCAGGGTTTTCACTCGATGAAATCGCCGGGATGTTCGGCGCCAATGGCGAGCCGGTGCTCTCGCGCCCGGACCTGCACGCCCGCGCCGACCAGCTCGAACGCCAGATCCGCGAGCTCACCGCTCTCAAACAGGCCATCCGCCACGTCGCCGAGTGCCAGGCCCCCTCGCACATGGAGTGCCCGAAATTCCAACGCCTGATCCGCCTCGCCGGCAAGCGACAGCCCGCCAGACGCAAATCCCCGACCGGCAGACATATTTAGCCACTCCGGCGGCAACCAGGCACTCGAGAAACACCGGCAGGCGCTGCGGGGTGGACAACGAAAAGACCCGGCCACTTTCGCAGCCGGGTCTGATATCGCCTCAAACGATACTGTTTCGTCGCTGATCAGCTCAGCGGCGAGATCTGGATTGTCACGCGGCGGTTGGCGGCACGGCCGGCGTCGGTCGAGTTGTCGGCAATCGGCTGGCTTTCGCCGAACCCTTGCGTGTAGAACCGGCGCGCATCGTTGCCCTGCGAGACCAGGTAGCTGGTGACCGACTGCGCCCGCTGCTGCGAGAGCGTCAGGTTGTAGCTGTCCGACCCGGTCGAATCGGTGTGACCGGCCACATCGACCAGCGAGCGGTTGAATTTCTGCAGCACCAGCGCCACCGAATTCAGCGTCGGATAGAATTCCGGCTTGACCGCCGACTGGTCGCTGTCAAAGGTGATGTTGGACGGCATGTTGAGAATGATCTTGTCGCCCACACGCGTCACCGACACGCCGGTGCCCTGCAGCTGGGCACGAAGCTGGGCTTCCTGCTGGTCCATGTAGCCACCAATGGCGCCGCCGGCCAGCGCGCCGATGCCCGCGCCGATCAGCGCATTCTTGCGGTCGTCGCCACCCGCCAGCGTGCCGAGCGCCGCGCCGCCAAGCGCGCCAAGCGCCGCACCACCGGCCAGATTGGAAACCTTCTGCTGACCGGTATAGGGATCGGTCGTGCAGCCGGAGACGAAGACGGCGGCAATTGCCGCGATCAGAAGTTTCGATTTCATAATGGCCCCTCTTGGCAAAACTTGAATTGCGGACTTTAGCGGAAATTGCGGCAGGATGATGAATATTTTGTCACCGGGATTTTAACCCTTTGCCGTTTCGACACGCGCAGCGTGCGAATGACTTGTCTCGATGGCTCTGCCTCGCCTCAATATGCTGGCGCACAGCTCCACTCCCGTCATCCTCCGTCTACAGTTAAGCCCCAAAGCCGCGGGTACAAACCCGGGGACAGTTTACTTTTCACTCCAGAACCCACGTATTCAGCCGCAGACCGGAGGGAAAAGTAGACTGTCCCCGATCTGTTATTCGTCCAGCATCTCGCGCACGGCGGTGGCCAGTTGCTTGAGTGAGAACGGCTTGGCGAGGAAGCCGAATTTGGCGTCGGCGGGCAGGTTCTTTGCGAACGCGTCCTCGGCATAGCCGGAGACGAAGATGAACTTCATGTCGGGATAGTCCTTGCGCAGCTCGGTCAGCAGCGTCGGGCCGTCCATTTCGGGCATCACTACGTCGGAGACCACAATATCGACCTTGCCCTCGAGTTCCTGCAGCACCTCGAGCGCTTCCACGCCGGAGCCCGCCTCGTGCACCTCGTAGCCGCGGGCTTCGAGCATCCGCTTGCCCCCGCGCCGCACCGCTTCCTCGTCCTCGACCAGCAGCACCACGGCCGAAACGCCGGTCAGGTCCTCGGGCTCGCTTGAGCCCGCCTTTGCGGATCCGCCAGGGGTACCCTCGGCAGCAGCCCGGCCGGCAGCGGCCTCGGTTTCGGCCAGGGCGGCGGCCTTCTCTGCCTCGTCTTCGACATGGCGCGGCAGATAGATGCGGAAGGTCGTGCCCTTGCCGATTTCGGATTCGGGGTAGATGTAACCGCCCGACTGCTTGACGATGCCATACACCATCGACAGCCCGAGACCGGTGCCCTTGCCCACATCCTTGGTGGTGAAGAACGGCTCGAAGATCTTCTCCAGCACGTCCGGCGCAATACCCGTGCCTTCATCAGCCACTTCGATCAGCACGTAGTCGCCCACTTCCATGCCGCGGTGGTTGAGCTGTTCGATCTCCTGGGATTCGACATTGCGGGTGCGCACGGTGATGGCGCCGCCTTCGGGCATAGCGTCACGGGCATTGACGGCGAGGTTGATCAGCACCTGCTCGAACTGCCCCAGATCGGTCTTGACCAGCCACAGGTCGCGGCCGAACTCGAGGTCGAGCTTCACATTGGTGCCGGTCAGCCGGTCAACCAGCATACGAAGGTCCCCGATCACATCGGTCATCGACAGCACCGTCGGCCGCATGGTCTGCTTGCGCGAGAACGCCAGCAGCTGGCGCACCAGAACCGCAGCGCGGTTGGCGTTGCGCTTGATCTCGATGAGATCGGCAAAGCTTGAATCTGCTGGTCGGAGTGACATCAGCAAATGATCGGCAGACAAAAGAATCGCGGTCAGCACATTGTTGAAGTCATGCGCAATGCCACCGGCCAGCGTGCCCACCGCATTCATCTTCTGGGTCTGCGCCATCTGCGCTTCAAGCGCCTTCTGCTCGGTGGTTTCCACCGCATAGATGATCGCAGTTTCCTCAGGCGCTTCCTCGGTGTGCTCGATCACCGCATTGACGTAGAGGCGGAAATGCCGCTCCTCGTCATCGGCACGGCGGCTGTCGATCGGCGCGATGTCGCCCTGCTTGTCAGCCGCATGACCGAGCGCATCGGCAAACAGCTTGCGGTCGTCCTCGCGCAGCACCTTTTCAAAAAAGGCACCGCGTTCCATGTCATCGCGGCTCACAAGCCCGTTGAACATTTGCAGGAACGGACCATTGGTGCGCAGGATCTTGCCCTGCGCATCCACCGAGGCGATCGCCATCGGCGTGTTGTTGAAAAACCGGGTGAAGCGCATTTCCGCATTGGCCACGTCGCGGGCGCCGGAAACGCCGTCATCACGGCTGATGACAATGGTCCGGCTTTCGCCCGGCGAGCCGTCACGGGTGGCGGTGACACGGTGCACCAGCCGCACCGGAAAACTCTGGCCATTGGATTTGAGCAGGTCGAGATCGAGCTGCGCGGTGGAATTGAGCCCCGGTTCGGCCTGAACCGAATCGACCAGCGCCATGCCCGCACCCGCAACCAGATCGCGCAGCATCATCTTGCCCGGTGCAAATGCCGTCAGATCAATGCCGAGCCAATCGGCCAGCGTCGCATTGAGATAGACAATGCCGCCATCGCGGCCGGCGGAAAAGAACCCGACCGGCGCATGATCGAGATAGTTGATGGCGTTCTGCAGTTCCTTGAACACCATTTCCTGTTCGGTACGCTCCTGGCTGATGTCGGAGAGCTGCCAGGCCATCAGCTTCGCGTCACCCTTGGCTTCGCCATCGCTCACCGGGCGTCCGCGCAGCCGGTACCAGTGACCGGTGCCGGTGTCCTGGCTGTCATTGAGCGCATGGGTCATCCGGAACTCTTCCTGGCCCGCCTCTCCCTCGCGCATCGCATTGGTCAGCCGGTAAACGGCTTCCGCGGAATCGCGGTGCCGCGACAGAATCGCCTCGATCGATTGCACGTCCGAGGCGCTGGTCGTTCCGGTGATCTTTCCATAGGCCTGGTTGGCGTAGATCACTCTGCCTTTCTCATCTGTTACCAGCGTGCCTTCGGGATGGGTATCGATAAACGCCCGCGCCAGCGGGTCGGTCGTCGTCTTTGGCATGATGGTGACGAAACCGATCACCGTCGACACCAGAAAGAAAATCCCGACAACCGCAAGCACGCCCAGGACGCCCAGCATCAGGTCACTGTTGAGCCTGTCCTTGAACAGGAAGAAGACAACCGAGGCACCGATCATGATCAGCGCGAGGAAAATCAGCCTTGATACCGAACGCGGTTTTGCGCTTCGGTCCACAAGCGGTGCCGGATGTCCGGCCGCAGGCGTCGTCTCAGTCATGAATCGCTCTTTCGTCCCGCCACGGATCGCACGGTTTGAATCACATTCCGCTGTTCATGGAAAGCCCAAACCCGGTCTTCTTGACGCATTGCCGCGCTTTGCCGGGCAAAAAACCCGGGATTGCGTCGTCAGGACTGCCCCGTATGGCTCTCTGACGGGCTCTTCTGGCGACACGATTTTGGATAACCCCGCGCAAGGCTTGTTAAGGCAGGCAAAAAAACGTCAAATAGGCAGAGAAACACGGACAGGCGGGCGCATTGGCTTGCCACATCGCGGTCGAAGCGCAGCGAAAGCACAGGCGCTGCGATACATGGAATGCTGCTTCTTGTCGTTCCACCGGCAGTGGCCGGGCATTGCACGCAATGGGGCAGTTCAGCGGTTTGCGACGAGAACAGGGGAGAACAGCCGATGCCGGACGACATTCTGGGCGGTCAAGGCACGGCGCTTTTAACAGCGATCGCGATTGTGGCCGTTGCACTTCTGGCACTGGCGGTCGCTTTCTGGCTGATCAAGGGCCGATCTTCATCCACCTTTATTCGTGGTGGCCGGGCCCGCCAGCCCCGTCTGGCGGTTCTCGATGCGGCAGCGGTCGATACCAGGCGCAGGATCGTTCTGATCCGGCGCGACGATGTCGAGCACCTGGTGATGATCGGCGGGCCGACCGATGTGGTCATTGAAAGCCGGATCGTCGCTTCAGATGCCGCTGCAGGAAATCCGGCATACAACACCGCACCTGAATCCGAAAAGCCTTCCACGGCAGCGGACCCGCTGCCGGCAGATCTCATGGCGACAGCCAAATCAATTGTCCGGTCAACTCAAGAGCCTGCCCGGAGCGCTGAGACCGAACCTGCCCCAGCCAGGGTGCCGGACAAGCCTGTGGCTGCTCCGTTGGCTGTTGGTGCTGCAGCGGTAACCGCATCAAGCGCGGCATCAGAAACCGGATCCCTTGAGAACGAAGCCGCCGATATCCTCGAATCGGCGCGTGCACGGGTGTTCGACGAGCCGGATTTCGACAACGATGTCCCAACCGTGGCTCAGTCCGGCGAGCCAGCTCCCGCGCCCTCAAACGCCCCGAAATGGATGGCAGCGCACACAGCCCCAACAGCCCCAACAGCCCCAACAGCCTATGAGGAAATCCTGGCCGATCAGACCCCATCATCGCCATCCTTGCCCGACCCCGGCGAAACCTTTGAACCAGATCCCCAGCCGAGGCCTGCTCCACAACCCGCAACCCCAGCCGAGCCCGGGCTCGATTTCGAATCCGTACTGGCTGCAGAATTGTCTGAAGATCTGTCGCTCGATCCCTTTGACGAGGGCTTGATCGACGACAACATCGACCAAACCGCGACAGTCGACCCCGTCGAAGCGCCCGAGGTGCAGTCCGACGCCAAGCCGTCGCGCGACTCGCTTGAAGCGGAAATGGAACGCCTGCTCGGAGATATAACACGCAAATCCTAGAGCGCCGTGCGGCCAATTGGACGCACAAAGGTCGCTCTAACACTTTGATTTAATGCATGTACGTTATCACTCAATTGCATCCAATTGAGTCCGACATGCATTAGAGTATCGTCAGCTTTTTTCGCACCCAACAAAAAACCGGCCTTTCGGCCGGTTTTGATAATTTACGCGAATGCCCCAATGCCGCAGCTTACATCCGGGGTCCGGCCCTACTCGTCGCGGTAGACCTTTTCACGGCGTTCATGCCGTTCCTGCGCCTCGATCGATAGCGTTGCGATTGGCCGGGCATCAAGCCGTTTAAGGCTGATTGGTTCACCGGTTTCTTCGCAATAACCATAGGTTCCCTCTTCAATCCGCGACAAGGCAGCATCAATCTTGCCGATCAGCTTGCGCTGACGGTCACGCGCCCGCAGCTCGATTGCCCGGTCGCTCTCCGACGACGCGCGATCGGCGATATCAGGGTGGTTGGCACTTTCCTCCGCGAGATGGTCAAGCGTCTCGCGAGCCTCCTTGAGAATATCATTTCGCCAATCCGTCAGCTTCGCCCGGAAATAGGCGCGCTGCTTGGCATTCATGAAATCCTCCTCATCGGAGGGCACATAAGAGGAAAAATCGAAGTCTTCACTCATGACGATTCTCCCGGCTAAGCCATTCCGGGGGCTGTATAGCCACAGCGATGCCGAGGTACAAGCGGTAAAGTCAGAGCATCCTGTAATTTCACGGTTTTGTCATGTCTGGCACGATACGCTGAAAACAGTTGCCGTAGACATGGAGACACTTGACGCTTAGCCTTGCCAAACCTCATACAGCGTCGCAAAACGGACCGGAGAGCAGGCCCGGCACCCATGCTGCACCGCACATTGACCTTTGGGCGAATTGCAGCCACCCGGAAAACCCCTAAATTCAGATGATGACAATGGCTCAGACACAATTTCTGCGCGTTTTTCTGGTGCGCCACGGCCATGCAGCCTGGGCGCAACCGGGCATGCGCGACTTCGACCGCCCGCTTGATCAACGCGGACATGAAGAGGTCGAACGTCTGGCAACGACCATGTCGGTCAATGGCTATGTGCCGGACCTGGTGTATTGCTCGAATGCCCGCCGCTGCACCGAAACCTTGGACATTCTGCTTTCCCGGATGGAAATGAACCCTCCGATCGAACGCAGCGATACGCTGTATTCGAACAACCATCAGGTCTATCTCGATCTGATAGGCTCGGATCAGGCCAGCAAGGCGGCAACAATCATGATCGTCGGCCATAATCCAATGCTGGAGGATACGGCGATGACACTTTTGCAGCACGACCCGTCGGCTCTTGAAGAAGCCATCGGAACCGGATTTCCGACGGCAGGTCTGTTTGTTGCCGACTGTACGCCCGGCAAGGATTCGACCGGTCCGGGACAAACCAGATTCATTGCATTGCTGTCACCGATCGACGCCTGATCCGGCAGCCTGTCCAAGGTCACACTCCAGGCTTGCGCTTTTAATCGGCCTGCTGCTTTCCTATATCGGCAGGGTCAATCATTTCGTGAAAGTCCTTCGTGTCGTCATCCATCACCAATCTTGCTGACGAGGCACTGATCGCCTTTGATACCCTGACCGATCGGGCCAGCAATTTGGTGCAGCCCACGCTCAGGCTTGGGGTCACCGGCTTGTCGCGGGCGGGAAAGACCGTGTTCATCACCGCCCTTGTGCACAATCTGATGCATGGCGGCAGGCTGCCGATGTTTGAAGCCGCGCATTCGGGCCGGCTCGCCCGCGCAGCGCTCGAACCCCAGCCAGATGACGCAGTGCCCCGTTTCCAGTATGAGGATCACGCCGCCAAACTGATCAGTGACCGGCTTTGGCCGGATTCAACCCGCGCCATCTCCGAACTTCGCCTGGTCATCGAGTATGAATCGGCCAGCGGCTGGAACCGTTTCTTTTCCGGCGGCCGGCTGTGCCTCGACATCGTCGACTATCCAGGCGAATGGCTGCTGGATCTGCCGCTCCTGGGTCAGGATTTCACAGAGTTTTCGCTCAACGCGACCACCCTCGCCCGCTCCGCCGCACGCGCTGACCTCGCCGCACCCTGGCTTGAGAAAGCCGGTTCGATTGATCCGCACAAACCGGAGGACGAGACCCAGGCACGCGAACTGGCCGGGCTTTACACCGATTACCTGCGCGCCTGCAAAGCCGATGAGCGTGCGCTTTCAACGCTGCCTCCTGGCCGTTTTCTGATGCCCGGAGATCTCGACGGCTCGCCGGCGCTGACCTTCGCGCCGCTGCCCAACCTGCCCGACACACCAGCCCCTGCGGGCTCATTGATGGCGATGATGCAGCGCCGCTTCGAAAGCTACAAATCCATCGTCGTCAAACCGTTCTTCCGCGAACATGTGGCACGGCTTGACCGCCAGATCGTTCTGATCGACGCAATGCAGGCCATGAATGCCGGTCGCGAAGCGGTGATCGATCTCGAACGCGCGCTCGCCGATGTCCTCTCCTGCTTCCGTCCGGGACGCAGCAATTTCATCACCAATCTGGTGTCGCGCCGGATCGACAAGGTGCTGGTCGCCGCCACCAAGGCAGACCATCTGCATCATGAAAGTCACGACCGGCTGGAAGCCATCGCACGCCGGGTTGTCGAACGCGCCTCGACACGCATCGGCTCCTCCGGCGCCAACATCGAAGTGCTGGCGCTGGCAGCGGTCCGGGCCACTCGCGAGGCCACTGCGAGACAGGACGGCGAGGACCTGCCGGTGATCGTCGGCACACCTCTTGAAGGCGAGACAATTGCCGGGGAACGGTTCGACGGCAAACGCAAAACAGCCATATTTCCCGGCGACTTGCCGCAAAATCCTGATTCATTCTTTGAAGCGGTTGATTCGACCTCTCAATCCATGCCGCACGACATCAACATCGTTCGTTTCCGTCCCCCACAGGTCGAGGAAACCGACGGCGGCATAAAGCTGTCGCTGCCGCATATCCGTCTCGACCGCGCGCTTGACTATCTCCTCGGAGACCGGCTGGCATGAGCGATAAAAAGTCAGGCAGCGAGGGCCGCAAACCCCGCGCTTTCAGCATCGAGGACGAACCCGAATCGTCGCGGCGCGAGCAGCCCCGCGCAGCCAGGACAATTCAGTCCGGCACCAAGACCAAACCGGCCAAATCCCGCAAGCCTGCGAGCCTTCCTGTCACCGTGGAAATGACCCGCGCGGAGGATGATCCCTTTCTGGCATCACCGGCCAATCTCGAGGCGCTGACACCGCCACCGGCCCAGGCCCGGACCCGCCGCATCACCTTGGGCAAGATCCTTTTTGCAGCGCTGGCGTTTCTAGCAACCCTTGCCATAGGCGTCTGGACCGACACACTGATCAGCGACCTGTTCGACCGCCTGCCCTGGCTCGGCTGGGCGGCGAGTGCAGCAGCCGCAACCGTTATCCTGGCGTTGATCGTCCTGGTGATCCGTGAGATTTCGGGGTTGCGCCGCCTCGCCAAGGTCGCGGAGCTGCGGGCCGATGTCGACGCCAAGGCTGCAACCGCCACCGCAAAGGAAGCCCGGGCGCTCACAGCCCGCGTCTCCGGGATGATCGCCTCCAATCCGCTCTCCGCCCAGGGCCGCAAAAGCCTCAAATCGCTCGATGGCGAGATCATCGACGGCCCACATTATCTCGCTTTCGCCGAACGTGAACTGCTCGCAAACCTTGACCGTGAGGCGCGTCAACTCACGCTCAACGCCGCAAAGCGGGTCTCGGTGGTCACCGCGGTCAGTCCCCGCGCTTTTGTCGATCTTGCCTATGTCGGCTTCGAGGCTGTCCGTCTGGTCCGCGCCATGGCCGAACTCTATGGCGGGCGCCCAGGCACCATCGGCATGATCCGGCTGTTTCGTGATGTCATCGCCCATCTGGCCGTCACCGGCGCCGTGGCAGCGGGCGACAGCCTGATCCAGCAGGTGGTTGGTCATGGGCTGGCTGCGAAACTGTCGGCAAGACTCGGCGAAGGTGTCATCAACGGGCTGATGACCGCACGCATTGGCATTTCCGCCATGGATTTGTGCCGGCCAATGCCGTTCAAGACCCTCAAACGCCCCGGAATCGGCGATTTCATGCGCGATATTGCCAGTTTCGCCGGAGCGGACACCAAGCCGGAAAAGGCCTCTGACAGCTCCTGAGCATCACGGATCCCAACAACCCTTTGACCAAAACCACCGACGTGATTACCCTCCATTAACCATTCTCGGTCAAATCTAGGGGTGATTTTCAGCCTCTACCGGGCCGCAGCAACAGGTGTGACCATGTTCTCGAAGTATCGCATCCTCCCGCTTTGTCTTGCGGCAGCCTTCCTTCTCAGCGCGGCACCATCCAGTGCACGCGATGCCGACGCAATCTTCTTCGAATCCGTCGCTGGCGGCTGGAAAGGCCCTGGGGAGATCGTCGCGGGCAAGTACAAGGGCACCAAGTTCGTCTGCAACCTGATCGGCGACCACAAGGCTACAAAGCAAAAGGGCATCTCCCTGGACGGCACCTGCAGGGTCGGTATTTTCAACCAGAAAATGTCAGCCGTCATCACCCGCAAGGGCAAGACCTACACCGGCAAGTTCCTCGATGGTGCGGCCGGGGCCGGGCTTGACATTGTATCGGGCAAGATCAGCGGCGACCGTGCCGTCATGGGCATCAACCGCAAGACGCTCAACGGCGCCATGATTGCGCGCCTGCATGATGATGAAACCATGAATGTGACCATCTCGGTCAGGGTCGGCGAGCAAATGGTCCCGGTGATCGGAATGACGCTCAAGCGCGACGCCAGGAAAATCAAGACCGGCTCGCTGCGTTAATTCACCGCCGGAGCGAGCCAGGCAACACCTTCGGGCTAGCCTTCCTCCCGCCACCACACGCCAGACTGGCTCAGCGCCTCGATCCCCTCCGAATCCACATCGCTGGCCCAATCCGCAACGCTTTGCAAATTGACCACCGCCTGTGGCGCAATGTCGGCCAGCGGCACCATCACGAAAGCGCGCTCGGTCATGCGCGGATGCGGCACCGTCAGATCGGCATGATCGGACATGAAATCACCATGCAGCAGCACATCGAGATCGATCGTGCGCGGGCCCCAGCGATCAGTGCGCACACGGTCGAGCTGCAACTCGATGTCAAGGCACACCTTCAGCAATTCGTGTGGATCAAGGCTTGTCTCCACCAGCGCGCAGGCATTGTGGAACCACTCCTGATCGGTCTTGCCCCAGGGCGGCGTCCGGTAAAGCCGCGATACGGTGCGGATGTGGATATCATCACGGGCGTCCAGCAGATCAAGCGCCCGTGCCATGGTCCTGCGCGGGTTGCCGATATTTCCGCCAAGCCCAATCGCCGCAATGACGGTCGCAGCCTCTGTGGACTTGCATTGTGCGGGGCCGGCTTCAGGCACGATGCTCAACCACCACTTCGACATGATCGAGCACACCCGGAACCGGCGCATTGGGCTTGCGCACGGTAATGCGGGCCAGCCGGATCTGCGCAAACTTCGCGGTCAGCGCCTTGGCCACTTCAAGTGCAAGCGCCTCGATCAGGTATCGCCGTTTGCCGGTGATGATCTCCTCGATCACCTTGAAGGCAACTCCATAGTCCACCGTGCCCTCGATGGAATCGGTCTCAAGCGCGCGGCCTGCATCGACTTCCAGCTCGGCGTCGACGAAGAACCGCTGCCCCAGGAACTCCTCCTCGTCATGGACGCCATGACGGGCGAAGAACGCACAGTTCATAAGACGAATGGTATATGTCTCAGCCATCGACTGGCTCCCTTTTGCGGCTGCTTTGAACCATAGCATCCGCGACCGCAAGCCCGTCCCTGTTGAAAGCGACATTGTGCACCCTGAATACCGCCGCGCCTGAAAGCCGTAGCGCCACACTGGTCGCAGTCGTGCCGACATCGCGGTCCGCGGCATCCCTCCCCGTGAGCGCGCCGATAAAGCGCTTGCGCGAAGTCCCCGCCAGCAGCGGGAACCCGAACCGGTGCAATTCATCAAACCGCGCCATCAGCTCAAGGTTCATCTCAGCATCCTTGGCAAAGCCGAAGCCGGGATCGAGCAGGATCTGATCATCGGAAATTCCTGCGCGCCGGGCGATCTGGAGCGATGGAGCGAACCAGGCAAACTGATCGGCGACCGGATCTGCCAGCACCTCACGGTCGCGGCCGGTATGCATGATCGCCACCGCAGCCCCCTGCCCGGCCGCAATCCGCGCAATGTCGGGCTCGCGCTGCAGACCCCAAACATCATTGATCATGTGCGCACCTGCCGAAAGCGCCAGCCGCGCTGTTTCAGCCCGCCATGTATCGACGGAGATGAGCGTCCCCGCGTCCCCTGACAATTCCTCGATCACCGGCATGATCCGCCGCTGCTCCTCAAGCGCGCTCACGGGGTCAGCGCCGGGCCGGGTCGATTCTCCACCAATGTCGATGATATCGGCGCCCGCGGCCACCATTATGCGCGCCGCGGCAACCGCCACGTCGGCGGCAGCATGGCGGCCGCCATCCGAAAACGAATCCGGCGTAACGTTCAAAATGCCCATGATCCGGGAGGCCGGACCGAGCTCGATCTGCGCCTCGCGGCCAAGCCGCAACGTTCTTGGGCTAAACACCGCATCCGGTGATGTCTGCATGGTCTGATCTTTCCCTGCTGCTGCGGCATTATGGCGACGGCTTCCTGTTGCATGAGCCTGCCGCATGGCGCAAGCTTGATCATGTAACTGGCTCACTCAAGTGGATCCAACAGACCGGGCCGTCACAGTGTAGGTTGCCGTATGTCTTCCGCATTCGCTTGATCGCAGGCGCGAAGCAACCGTCAGACAGTCCTTTTGGAGTTGTTGATGCTCGCCATTCGCCTCGCCCTGACAGCACTCGTGACGTGTCTTGGCACCCAATCGGTGGGTACGGAACCTCTGATTTCAAAATCCTATTCCTATTATTCCGTCAGCGGACAGACCAGTACCGAGCTGGAGCGGGAACTCTGGCGCAGCGGGCCGGAACTTGCAGAAACCGGGACCCGCCATCCTGGCGCAACCCGGATCAAGATCAGCAGAACAATCAGCTTCGAGGAAACGCCGGGCCGCTGCCGGGTGAAAGACGTCACCGTGAAGCTTGAAACAAATCTCACACTTCCGCGCTGGACCGACCAGGCAAAAGCCGACCGCAAGGCCAAACTGGTCTGGCTCACTCTGTCATCCGACATCAAGCGCCACGAGGAGCGCCATGCAGAAATTGCCCGCCAATGGTCCCGAAAGCTTGAAAAGACCTTGAAAGCCTTGAGACCAATGCCGGACTGCCAAAGAATGCAGGCAGAGGTAGAAGCGGTATCGAAGACCATCCTGGAGAAACACTCAGCCGATCACGACCGCTTTGACCGCGTTGAAGCGGCCAGTTTCGAGCGCAGGATCAAAAGGATCTTGCGTTACAAGGCAAGTCAGATGCGCACAGACGGCTGAACCAAAACCTCAATATTTCTGCCGATTGAAATTGGCAGAATAGCCTTTTGATAAGCAAGTCTCAGAACAAATTCTCGATTCTTTCAGAATGGCCGAACAACACTGCTTTCCAGGAACTCAGATATTGTAAGCCTCATTTCGCACCGGGAATTCTTCGCAATATTCGCGCAAGCATACTGCGGCTACCTGTGAGACAAGACATATTCATAGTGATTCGACCATGTTTCCCGGCGCATGGAAGCCGTCCGATACTCCTCCCTTATCGGACTTGAGATCTGGTGCGCCCATTCTGCCCCGCCCTCCCGTTTCGGGACGGCGGGGTACTTTTTTCCAAAGCTGTTTTCTGGATCGGGCGCCAATTGAGACCGGCAAGCGCTGTGGCGCATGTCCAGTCGTGAACAAGCATGCATCATTTCAAGGCGCTACGTCGTCCTGCGTGCGCTTTTTAAAGCGCACAACGCCTTACTGGACGCCGAGCTTCTTCTGAAGGCTCGTCGAGGAGGTGGTGTACTGGAACACCAGCTTTTGGTCCGGATGCGCGATCCGCTTCACCGCTTGCGTCATCAGCGCAGCCTCATGGAAGCCTGACAGGATCAGCTTGAGCTTGCCCGGATACCAGTTGATATCACCGATGGCAAAGACACCGGGGATGCTGGTTTCGAACTTCTCGGTATCGACGTTGATCAGGTTTTCATGCTGGTTGAGCCCCCAATCGGCGATCGGACCAAGCTTCATGGTCAGACCAAAGAACGGCAGCAACCGATCGCAGGCAATGTCGACCTCGCCGTCCGGCCCCTTGATTGTGGCCGCGCTCAGTTGCCCGTCATCGCCCTTCAGACCGGTCACCTGACCAACCTGAAAGCTGATCTTGCCTTCATCGCGCAGCGCAAACATCTTGTTGACGCTGTCGGGGGCTGCGCGGAAATCAGGACGGCGGTGCACCAGCGTCACCGATTTGGCGACAGGCTGCAGGTTCAGCGTCCAGTCGAGCGCGGAATCGCCGCCGCCGACGATCAGCAGATCACGGTCGCGGAACTCTTCCATGCGGCGCACGGAATAATAGACGCTCTTGCCCTCATAGGCTTCGATGCCCGGGACCGGCGGGCGCTTGGGCTGAAACGAGCCGCCACCGGCCGCAATCACAACCGCGTGGCAATGAAACAGTTCACCCTCGTCAGTCTCGACCTCAAACCTGCCATTGTCCAGTTTACGGAACCCCGCAACCATCCGGTTGTAATGGAACTCTGGCGAAAACGGCGCGATCTGCTCCATCAAACGGTCGACCAGCGCCTGGCCGGAAATCTCCGGCCAGGCGGGGATGTCGTAAATCGGCTTCTCGGGATACAACTCGGCACACTGGCCGCCGGGCCTGTCGAGAATGTCGATCAGGTGGCATTTGAGATCATAAAGACCAAGTTCGAAGACAGCGAACAGCCCAACAGGGCCGGCGCCCACGATCACAACATCGGTTTCAATCGGGGAAGACATAAACACTATCCGGATAATGGAGGAAAATCAGGCCTGCCGCTCGGGCACATGCACAACCAGACCCTCAAGCTCATCACGAACCTTGATCTGGCACGACAGACGCGAATTGGGTCGGACGTCAAAGGCAAAGTCGAGCATGTCTTCTTCCATGGGCTCTGGTGAGCCCACCTGCTCGGTCCAGGCATCATCGATGTAGACATGACAGGTGGCGCATGCACAAGCGCCGCCGCATTCAGCTTCGATGCCCGGTACCGAATTGCGGATCGCATTTTCCATTACTGTGGAGCCGTTTTCGGCACTCACATCGAAACGCGTTCCGTCAAATGCGACAATGGAAATCTTGGTCATTACGGCCTCTGCTCTGCTCACTTGTCTGATGAGAACTTCATACACGCTGAACTGCATGAGGCAAGGATGAAAACCACGCTGCGACGGCACTACGCAGCATGGTTTTTCAAAAAACCGGCATTCTGACCTTCAAAACGAAAAATTAGCGCGCCAGCCCGACAATGAAATTGTCAGCTTCGACAACGGCCTTGGTGAAGGCGGCTACGGCTGCAGCATTCGCAGGCTTGGCTTCAATAGCCTCGGCGCAACGGGCAACTTCGAAGGCCCCTACCCCTTTGGCGGCTCCGGCAAGCTTGTGTGCCAGTTCGGCGCGGCTGGCGGCTTCGAGTGCGCCCAACTGCGTTACCGCTTGGCGTGCCTGCCGCGCAAACAATGCCAGAACCTCGCTCTCCAGAGCCTTGTCGCCGCCGGTTTGTCTGGCAAGATGGACCAGATCGATCGGCCGGTCTCCGGAAGGCCGCGGCTGAGGGGTGCGGTCAGGTGTTTCAAAGGCGATGTTGAGGGCCGCCATGGCGGGATTCCTTTTTTAGAACATGGTCACTAACAAGCCTGCTCCCAAATCCTCACAAAACGGTAAAGATACGATATCGGTTAATGCAGAGACTTGGCGGAATGGTTAACGACGGGTAAATATGGCTTTTGATTGGCGTTTATGGGCCATTTCGGCACACTGGCACCCCAAAAATCCGTGGACGCAGCCGCCGAAACACCGCTTTCAATTGTGAAATTGAGCCGTCTGTGCCACTAAGTCTAAGGTTTGAGGTACGGAGTACAGCCAAAACCGGCCGGCAGGCACGCCAGGTGTGCCAAAAAATGCCTGGTTATGAGTTGGCAATGCGGCACAGGCGGGCTGCGGTTATCGTCCTCTAATGCGTAACGAGGCTAGAGTGGCATGAGTAAGAAACCAGCGGACAGAAGCATCGACGAACAGACGTTTGAAGCGCTCGAAGATGCCCTGAAAATCGACCTCGACGACGACAGCATGGATATTGCTCTCGACGATGTCACGCTTGATGAGTTGGAAACCAAGGTGTCCAACGCCGCCAAGGAACTCAAAAACGCGCAGTCGGAAGAACCAGCGAAATCGCCGGGTAACAGCACGGCGCCACGCACGCCTCCCCCTGCCTTTGCCCCGGCAGCATCGCTGGCACCCGCCAATGACGACAGCCGCAAAACAACCGCAGGCCTGCTGCGTGCGCTTGAAATCCGCTCAAGCCGCGGTGCGGTGCGCAATGCCTGCATCCTGTCACTGCTTTGGGCGATCGGCGTTCTGGGTCTCGCCAACCTGCTCTATGGACCGGAAATCTGGCAGATCCGCTCGGTCCAGGATGTTCTGGCAATGCCTGCGGCCATAGCCTTTGCCGTCGCGATCATCGTACCGGTTTTTGTGTTCTTCGCGTTTTCCATCATGATGGCGCGCGCCCGCGAAATGCGCTCGGCGGCACGGTCAATGGCAGAAGTGGCACTGCGCCTCGCCGAACCCGAAAACATAGCCGGCGACCGCATTCTCTCGGTCGGCCAGGCCGTGCGCCGCGAAGTCTCGGCAATGAACGAAGGCATCGAGCGCACCATTGCCCGTGCGTCTGAACTGGAAACGCTGGTTCACTCCGAAGTCAACGCACTCGAACGCAGCTACTCTGACAACGAGATCAGGGTCCGTGGACTTGTTCAGGAGCTTGGATCGGAACGTGACGCCATCGTCAGCCATTCCGAGCGCATCCGCGCTTCCATTGCCGGAGCCCATGAGGAACTCAAGCAGGAACTGACCACTGCCAGCGAGGAGATCGCCAATCGGATTTCCACCTCCGGCGAGGCTCTGGCCCAGTTGATGGAAACCCGCGCAGCCAATCTTCATGAACGCACGGAAGCAACCAGCCGCGACCTCGAAGAGGTTCTTTCTGGCCGCACGGACGCGCTGGTCACCGCACTCAAGACGTCCGGCGGAGAGCTGACAGACGAGTTCGACACGCGCCTGGAAATGCTCAATGTCCAGCTCAACCAGCGCGGCAAAGCGCTGTTGTCCGAGTTCGAAACCCGCGCCTCGACGCTCGATTCAAACACAGAGAAGCTCAACGCGGCTCTCGGCGAACGCGCCAAGCAGCTTAACGAGACGCTCATCGCCCGCACCCGTGAGATCTCCGAGAGCCTGGGCGTCGGCCAGCAGGCAATCTCTTCGGGACTTGAGGAAACGCTTGCCACCCTCAACGCGTCGCTTGACGAAAAGAGCGCCTCCTTCCGCCAGGCCCTCAAGACCAGCGCCGACGACGCGATTATGGACCTCGATCTGCGGTCGGGTTTCTTCGAAGAGAAGCTCCAATCCTCAATCGGCAGCCTCACCGCCGCCTTCGACGAACGCGTCGCAGACTTCACCTCCGCTTTCGACAGCCGCGCCGGTAGCCTCGACGGCAAGCTCGGCGAAAGCCTTGCACGGATCAACGATACGCTCACCGGCTCGACAAGCGCGATGGATGGGATCCTCGCAGCCAGTCTCGAACGGATCGGCGCAACGCTCGCCGATCGCAGCCAGGAACTGGAAGCCAGCCTGGCGGCGGGCACCGGACGCATCGAGACCGCGACAGGCCAGGCGGCCGACAAGATCAACACCACACTTGCCGATCGCACCGACGCCATCGACAAGGCGCTGGCGATGGGCGCCGAACGGATCGACACCAATCTGGCCGAGAAATCCTCTGCGCTGGTTGCCGGCATCGCCGGCCGTGTGACCGACCTCGAAACCGCGATTTCGGCCAGTGCTGATCGCATCGACTCGAGCCTCAATGAGCGCGCGCAGGCCCTCTTTGGCGGCCTTGAAGAGCGCACCAGCTCTTTGCAAACAGGTCTGTCGGAAGCCTCCGAACGCCTTTCCGCAACACTCGATGTGGAAGGCAGCCGCTTCAATGAGATCACAAAGGCCGCCGTCGAGCGGGTTGACGAGACCTTCGTCAAGGGAACCGAACGCGTCGACGAACGTCTCACAACCATGAACAACATGCTCGGCGCTGGGCTGGACTCGGTGTCAAAAACCATCGAAGGCAAGGCCTCCGGTCTTGCGGCGAAACTGCGCGAGGCCGTCGCCAATGCCGCGGTGGAACTCGATGCGGAAGCCCTCAAGGCTGGAGAAACGCTGGAAACGGTCGGCGCTGGATTCGCCGGACGGATGGACGAGCAGGCCCGCGAATTCGCGCGCAAGCTGGATGCCCATATCGACGAACGGTCCGCCGATCTCAGCGTGCATGCCGAAACAATCGCAAACCGCATTTCCACCGGCGCCACCGAACTGAGCGCCGAGGCAAGCCGTATCGGCGATCTCGTCGAACGGGTTGGCGAAACCGTGGGCGGTCAGGCCGATCGCATCGCCACCACACTCGATGCCAGCGAAGCACGCTTTGCCAAGCAGGCCGAAGCATTGGCAGCCCGTCTCGAGACCGAGACCGGCGCGATCTCCAACCGTCTGGGTGAAACCGCTGAAACGCTGGTCACCACCTTGGACAGCAAGACCCAGGATATCGCCGGACGCATTGGCCAGACCACGGATGCGCTGGTCTCCGCGCTTGATACCAAGGCCGATGCCATTTCCAGCAGGCTCGCGGAAACCGGCGAAAACCTGGTGTCCCGCACCGGCTCGGTGGGCGAGGCGCTCGAACAGAAGGCGGCTGCCATCGTGCAGCATCTTGTCGAGGCAGAGCAGGCCATGGATGTGCGCGCAACGCGTGTCCATTCCACGCTGGACGAGCGCACCCGCGAACTCAATTCGATGCTCGCCAGCCGTTCGGCCGAACTCTCGCGCGTCATTGATGAGAAGGCCCGCCCGCTGGTGGAGCAATATGTGTCAAGCGGCGAGGAGTTCTCCAACCGGATCACCGAAGTCACGCAGACGTCGACAGATCGGCTGCGCGCAGAGAATGCAGCTCTGATCAACGCCATCACCAACCGCACCAGCGAGACGCTCTCCGCATTGGAGACCGTCAATCAGAGCCTGACCGGCAGTGTCGGCGAACTGCTGAATCGTCTTGGCGTCAGCAATCAGGAAATCTCGAAGGTCATCGAGACCGCCACCTCGACGCTCGGTGCGGCCAATGCCCGGCTTGAGGAAACCACCGGCGAGTTCTCGTCATCGACAGAGAAGGCGGCCGAATTGCTTTCGGGCTCCGCCCGCCTGCTTGACGGCAAGGTCGAAAAACTCACCGATATCTCGAGCCGCACACTCAATCAGGTCGGCGCCATCGCCGGCCGGTTCGACGACCATTCCAAGGTCCTCGCCTCTGCCTCCGATCTGCTCGGCGCGGCACAGTCCAATCTCGCCTCCACGCTTGAGGAGCGCCGCGAAGCGCTGCAGTCGCTGTCGCTCGGCTTGGTCAGCCGCTCGGAGCAGATCGAGGAAACCATGCGTTCGCTCGAGGGCATCGTCGAAAAGGCCTTCTCCGATGCCGACCAGCTGTCTCAACGCGCTGCAAGCCGGCTAGAGGGTGGATTGCGCTCGGCGGCCGAAAACGCCAGCCAATTGCTGACCGACACGGAAAACCGGGCCAATTCGGCTGCCGGCTCCATGCGTGAGAGCGTTCGCGAGGCGATTGAGGACGCGATCGGCCGCTTCGCCGGAGCGACCGATGAGATCCGCCAGTCGGCCTCGAGCATCCGTCGTGAGCTCGAAGACACCCGCAGCGAACTCAAGCGCGGTGCATTCGATCTGCCCGAGGAAACCCGCGAAAGCGCTGCGGCCATGCGCCGGGCGGTGTCCGACCAGATCAAGGCTCTGCAGGAACTCTCGCAGATCGTCGGCCAGTCGAGCCAGCAGGTCGAGGTTCGCGAGCCCCGCCAGGTGGCACGCGCGGCATCCGCTCCGCAACGTCAGGCGGCACCGGCACGCAGGGATCCTGCACCGGCACCTCGGGCGGAAGCCCCTGCTCCTGCCCAGCGCGCGCCTCTGCGCGGCAGCCTCGAGCCTGCCACTGCACCAGCCGCGCCGTCCAAGAGCCAGGGCTGGGTCAGCGACCTGTTGCGTGCCGCATCCCGTGAAGAGGAAGCTCCGGCGCGCCAGGCAGCGCCTGCACGCGCACCAGAGCGCAACCCGCGCCACGTGGTCGAATCGCTCAACTCGCTGTCGGTCGACATCGCGCGCGCCATCGACCATGACGCCTCGGTCGATCTGTGGCGGCGCTACCAGCGCGGCGAGCGTGATGTCTTCACCCGCCGGCTCTACACGCTCAAGGGCCAGCAGACCTTTGACGAGATCAAGGACAAATACGGCCGCGAGCCCGAGTTCCGCTCGGCTGTCGATCGCTACATTGCCGATTTCGAAAAGCTGCTCAGCGATGTTGCGCGCAATGACCGCGACAACATGATGACCCAGACCTACCTGACCTCTGACACCGGCAAGGTCTACACCATGCTGGCCCATGCCAGCGGCCGCTTCGGCCGCAGCTGATCAGGCCTGCCACTGTGAGCACATCTGAAAACCCCGCTTCCGAGCGGGGTTTTTCCATCTCAGGCCTGGGTGAGATCGCCATTCGCTGTGTGGACTTTGTCGCCATGAGCGCGTTTTACAGGGACGTTCTCGGCCTTGAGGTTCTCGCCGACCGGAACGGTTTGATCTTTTTCAGGCTTGGCAACGGCGTCGAGGGCCATACATCGGTGCTGGCGCTGTTTGATGCAGACCGCAACCGGGACCGCGGCGCGCCCCACGCCGCCACCTCCACACTGCATCATATCGCACTCAGCCTCAGCCAGGGGGACCAGCAAGCAGCCTGCCGCTGGTTTGACGCGAATGCGGTGAACTACAGGATCGAGGACTTCGGGTGGATCGGATGGCGCGGCGTCTTCGCAACCGATCCTGACGGCAACACCGTCGAGCTTGTCTCCGCCGGCTGGCCGGTCACTGGCTGAGTTCAAGCGCCATACGCCCGCCAATCGTCTGGCTGAAGACGCTGTGGACATGGATCACGGCCGGATCGCCGCTCTGGCCGGTCAGGCAAGCGGGATGCTCCAGCGCGGCAAGCATCAGCCTTTGCGGACATGATTGCGGGGACCAGCGCACTGGCCCCCGCAACAGGTTTCCTGGGCAATCACTCCACGGGAGTCACGGGCGAAGCCGGTTCTCCCGCGGACGGAGGATTGGTCTGCGCCCCGGATAGGGTGTCTGTCTGCTCCACCCCGTCGGCGCTGCCCTGCGGCGCGGCGTTGTCTTCGCACCCCGCAAGTCCGAGCAGCGCCATGGCGAAGGCAGACGCCGTGATGAACCTTGTCATCGGATGGATGGTTTCCATGCCATCCAGGCCTATTGTCCGCTAACTGCGGCATATTCTTCCGCGGACAGATCACCGCTTCCGTCGACATCAGCAGACCTGAAAGCGTCTTCCGATATTTCAGGCATTGCAACCGCAACTTCCTCCCAACTCAAGGCCCCGTTCTGATCGGAGTCAACGGCTGAAAAATCCGCGGCCTGTGCGAAAGCGGGAGCCGAAAAGCCGAGGATGGCGAGTGTTACAAGAATGCGTTTCATTGTGTCTCTCCTGTTTGCTGGCGGAATGCCAGTCCTTGTTTCCGGGTCCAATCCTTGTTCCGGACTGATGACCCGCAAACAACAGTAGGGCGCCAATGAAGGCTTCAATTGGCCGATTAAATGGCAAAAAAAGTCAAAATTCATGAATCTTGTAAATTCACATTAAATGCTGAAATAAAACTCAAATACATCATCACAGTATTTTACGCTCGGAATCATTTTCTATTACGAAATATATATGATACACATATTTCGTGATGAAACGGCGCGTGTAGAATATCGCAAAACAACATGATTTTCGGCTCGATCTCACAAGCGGATGCCCGATGTTTCTGAGCGCCCCCGGATGGACGGGACACAGCCTGCGACGGGATGGCCGATCTGCTCGAACCGACAAACCCGCTCATGCCTGCGCCACAGCTTGCGTCACTTTGACCTGCCCGAAAGCCCAGCTCCCAACTTCACTTGTTGGGAAACATCACTATGTCAGGAGCTCGCGGCTCCGGACATTCCGGCACCGCGCGAAACAACAGACCCTAACCTGAAGCGGCTGCGGAGAATAAACACATGGCACTGGCAATACCGGCTTATCTGGCAATCATCGGCTTTCTCGGCTGGTGCGCATGGCGTGGTGGCGAAACCGAGAAAATGATGTTTGTGGTCAATCTGGGATTGCTGTGGATCAGTGCAATCTGGCTGTTTGGCTATCCCGCCCTGATCGTCCCCGCTGTTGTGGCGGCTGCAAGCTATCTGCTGTTTCTGGTGATTCTGACCTCTTCGGACCTGAAGGTCCCTGTGTCCGTGGCTCAGCGCGCAGACAATGACGAACACACCGGGTTCTGAGGCAGCTCACGCTCGATCTGGTTCGATCGGGTGAGCACATGCGCGCATCCGGCAAAACCGTTGCAGCGTCCCGGCAGCTTGCCGGCAAACTCTGATCCGGATCAGATCCGCGACAGGGTCCAGCTCACCATCTCGGCAACCACAGCTTCAAACGCACGGTCGAGAGCACGCACATAGGCGGCATTGCCGGAGCCGGTGACCGGCGAAGTTGCGCTGAACACCCTGGTCGCGACAACCACGCCATTGCGGTCATTGAGCACCTTGGCCGAAATCTCCACCAGCGCCTGCTCTCCCGCATCCGCCTTGATCTCGAACGAACGGATCGCGGTGATGATGTTGTAGTCGATCGCCAGCCCCTCGCCCGGCCGCCCGACACCGCCGACGCGGCCCGAATTCTCGAACGCCTGCACCAGCTTGTCCTGAACTATTTTCGGCAACCGGTCCGACCATTGCGAATCCGCCAGATACTGGATCGCGGAAGCTGATGGACGAATGACGATCTGCTCGCTGTCGAGCGCCTTGAGGGCGGTCGGTTCGCTGATCAGGATCTGGCGGTTGCGGGCGCTGTCTCCCGTGACCGCAGGAGCCGGGGACAAGCCGTAAGTGTCGGGCGGCGTCGACCCACCGAGGCCACCTGCGCAACCCGCGAGCACAAACAGCAGTGTGATGGCAACAATCAGCCGGGCCGGTTTCAAACGCATTCCACTTCCCCGCCCGGCCTCATGCCGCGCTGCAAACATATTAGCGCAGTCTTGCGTAGCTCACCCCAAAGAGTCAACGCCGTGTCCGCCCGTCATACTGCTTCACCGTATCGCCTCCGAAGAGCAGCCGCTGCGGGTCGCGCTCGATGCTCGTGATCGACTGTTCGATGCGCTGGATCGAGCGACGGGCATCATTGACGAGCGCCTCGACGTCGCGCAGCCCGGATCCCGAAAACCTCTGTAGATTATCAGCAATCGGCCCGATCCGCGCATTGAGCGAATTCGCCACCTCACGGAACGATTTGAGCGTCTCTTCAGCGTCGGCGATCAGCGACGACGCGTCGCCCTCGCCCAGGAAGCCGTCCAGCTTGGCCAGCACGCCATCAACCCGTTCCGACGCTGCATTGAGCCGCCCGGACATTTCCTTCACATCCGTGATGATCAGATCAAAATCCTGCTTGCGCGCGCCAAATGTCTCAGCCACGCTCCTCGCGTCTGCCAGGGTCTGGCGGGCATCGGCACTGGCAACGGTGATGTTGTCCATCACCTCGCCCACCTTGGCGGGATCGACACTCGCAATCACCGCATCGACCTTGTCGAGCGAGGCGCCCGCGTCCGTGGCGAACCGCTCAAGCGATTGCGCCGTGCCGCGCAGGGATTCAAGCGTCTTGGTGATGTCCCCCGAGGACGCAGCGAGTTCACCGGTCACCTTGTCCACCGAACTGACAATGTTTCGCACCTGGTCCGGATCAACCGCATTGATCAACCGCTCCGCAGAACCAAGCGTACTCTCGAGTTTGACGGACAGCGACTGCACCGTGCCCGAGAGCGCCGAAACGCTCTTGAGAAATTCGTCAATCCCGTCGGCATTGTCGCTCAAAGCCGCGGAAAAGCTCTCAGCATTCCTCAGCGTCTCGGTCAGCGGCGAGCGTGCATCCTTGACGAAACCCTCCACCTCGCCAATCACCCGGTTGGCCCGGTTGAGAATCTCGTCGGCTGTTGCCAGAAGGTTGGTGACGCCGGACGGGTCGGCCTCGATAACGGCAACGACATTGTCGACACTTGCCTGACTGAGAATGTTCGGGTTGCTCGGCGTGCCGCCCTGCAATTCAATATAGGCCGACCCTGTCAGGCCCTGGATTTCAAGCGCGGCACGTGTATCCGTGTAGATCGGCGCGTCGGAGCGCACCACAGTGTCCGCAATCACAAAGTTCGGGCTGTCAGGATCAATGTTAAGCCGCCGGACGACACCATAGGGGATGCCGTTGAAGTGAACCGGCGATCCGACCGAGAGCCCGTTGGCAGAGCCCGGGATCCGCACCACCAGCTGCGTTGTGTCGCCCGTACTGCCATAGCGTGCCATCCAGTAGACGAATCCGAAGGCGGACACCATCACAAGCAACGTGAAAAACCCGACAATCGCGTAGTTTGCACGTGTTTCCATCAGGTTGCTTCGCTTTCCTGCCAGGTGCTGCCGGTCTCTTGCCGTCCAGTGCCCTGTGCACTGGTGTCCCCGCGTGCTTCCCGCTCGGGAATCCGCCGCGCACGTTTACCCCTGAAATAGGACTGTACCCAGGGATCGTCAAATGAAAGCATGTCATCGATGGTCCCATCCACCAAAACCCGTTTCTGCCCCAAAACGGCAATGCGGTCGCACACCGAAAACAGGCTGTCGAGATCGTGGGTCACCATATAGACCGTCAGGCCCAGCGTGTCGCGCAATTGCGCGATCAGCTCATCAAATTCCGCAGCACCGATCGGATCGAGCCCCGATGTCGGTTCATCGAGGAAAACCAGATCAGGATCAAGCGCCAGTGCCCGGGCCAATGCCGCGCGCTTGATCATGCCGCCCGAGAGCTCGGAGGGGTACTTGTCCGCCGCATCAGGGGCCAGACCAACCATCTCGATCTTCAGCTCGGCGAGTTCGTCCATCAGCCTGACCGGCAGATCGAGATATTCGCGCATCGGCACCTGGATGTTCTCGCGCACCGTCAGCGCCGAAAACAACGCCCCATGCTGGAACAGCACACCCAGACGCATGTCGAGGCCAATCCGGGTTGCTTCGTCAACGGTGTCGTAATTCTCACCAAGGATGCGGATCATACCCTTTTGCCGGGGAATGAGCCGCAGGATCGAACGCATCAGAACCGACTTGCCGGTGCCCGACCCTCCGACGAAACCCAGGATTTCGCCGCGATACACATCAAGATCGAGATGGTCGAGCACCACGTTTCTGCCAAAGGCCACACAGATGTCCCGCACGGACAGGATGACTTCGCGATTGGGCTCATTGGGCTTTGGGGGTGCGCGCATCTCGTCCAGCCTCAAAAGTCAATCGCAGCGTAGAAGATGGCGAAGAGTCCGTCGACCAGGATCACCACGAAGATCGATTTGACCACCGAGGCCGTCACCCGGCGGCCGAGCGATTCCGCGCTGCCGCCCACCTTCATGCCTTCCACAGACGCGACAATGCCGATGATCAGCGCCATGAAGGGCGCCTTGATCATGCCCGATGCAACCGTGGTCATGTCGATCGCTTCACGCAATCTGGATGTGAAGACATCAGGGGTAATGCCCGAATAGCTCCAAGCAACCGCCGCAGCTCCCGTCAGCGCCGCGAAGTTCGCCACCACCGTGAGCAGTGGCAGCGCCACCGTGAGCGCCACCAGCCGCGGAAACACCAGAACGCCAACGGGGTTGAGCCCGATCACCTTGAGCGCATCGACCTCCTCACGCATTTTCATAGACCCGATTTCGGCCGTGATGGCACTGCCGGAGCGGCCCGCGATCATGATTGCGGTCAGCAGCACCCCGATTTCCCGCAATTGCAGGATTCCAACCAGATCGACGACAAACACCTCTGCCCCGAAATAGCGCAGCTGAAATGCGCCCTGCTGGGCGATGATCGCGCCGATCAGAAAGCTCATCAGCATGATGATCGGCACCGCTCGAACACCCATATGATCGATCTGCGTGACAATCGCGGCGGGAGAAATGCCGGCAGAGCGGTCGAGCTTCAATTGTGCACCGCGAACCGCCGAGCCAAGAATGTACATTGACGCAACCAGATCGTCGAACAGCTCGTACAGGCCCCGCCCCACGGGAGCGAAAATCCGCTGGAACAGCGGCGCCCGCTCGGCTGCCGCAACCTCAGTCCGGTCGGCAGGATCGGGAATCGCCGAAAGCAGCCCCGAGACAGGTTTTGATGCCCCCTCGATCGAGATCGATGCGCCCTGGCCTTTTGCCACAACCATGGTCTTGCGAACCAGCCATGCGCCTGCGGTGTCGAAATTGCTCAGATCCGAAAGATCAATGACCAGGTCCGCTCCCGAAATCTTCTTCTGAACACCGAGAAGTTCCCCATAGACCCCGGCAATCGCCGCATGCCGCCAATCGCCCGACAGTGCCAGCCGCTGGCGTCCGCCAGACACCTCGAGCGATACCCGGGGAGACGCATCAGCGCTCGCGCCTTCAGCCTCCGGAGCAGCATCCGCCCTTGTATCTTTTTGCTGTTCGGTCAACATGTCCCACACATAGCGGCTTGCACCTGAACTGTCACCGCACAGCTTGTTGTTATGCTGCTGCAAAGCCCGCCGATGCAATGTTTTACGGACCTTATTGAAATGCCAAGACAACTCACCGCCCGAATCGACAGCTTCCCGCTTGCCAAGGCGTTCAACATTTCCCGCGGCGCCAAAACGGCTGCCGATGTGGTGACCTGCACAATCAGTGAAAACGGCAAACAGGGACACGGCGAATGCGTGCCCTACAAGCGCTATGGCGAAACCGTCGAAGGTGTGCTTGAGGCGATCGAAGCCTATTCCGCAGCGATTGCCGGCGGCGCAAGCCGTCAGGATCTTCAGGCAGCCATGAAACCGGGTGCTGCGCGCAACGCCATCGACTGCGCCCTGTGGGATCTCGAAGCCAAGCTCAGCGGCCAGCGCGCCGCCGTCCATGCCTGCAAAATCCTGCCGCGTCCCGTGCCCACGGCGGTGACGATATCACTCGGCGATCCGGCGGACATGGCAGACGAGGCCCGGGCCCATTCCTCCCAGAAGCTGCTCAAGGTCAAGGTCGGCACCTCCGATGACCGCGCCCGAATGCAAGCGGTGGCGAGCGCGGCACGCGGTGCGGAGATCATTCTCGACGCCAATGAAGGCTGGGACGAGAGCAACATCCGCGAGCATCTGCTGCTGGCGGCCGAACTGCACATCTCGCTGATCGAGCAGCCATTGCCCGCCGGCAAGGACGAGATTCTCGCCCATATCCCGCATCCGGTGCCGCTTTGCGCCGACGAAAGCGTTCACACCATTGCCGATCTCGACCAGCTCACTGGCCTTTATGACGCGATCAACATCAAGCTCGACAAGACCGGCGGCCTGACCGAAGCGCTGCAAATGCGCGACCGCGCCCGCGAACTGGGCTTTGGCGTGATGGTCGGCTGCATGGTCGGCACCTCGCTGGCCATGGCCCCGGCGGTGCTGCTCGGGCAGAATGCAGACTGGGTCGATCTCGACGGTCCGCTGCTGCTGGCCAGGGACCGCACGCCCGCCCTGTCCTATTCCGGCTCACTGGTCTCTCCCCCCTCGCCGGAGCTCTGGGGCTGACGGCGCGTGACCAGCCGGATTTGACATCATGACCTTTATCTTCAAGGCGGAACAACAGCTTGTGGTGAATTTGCACGTTACAGGATTTCCCACACGCCCCTGCTTGAGATAGAAGGGTCTTCGAAATCGTTCTAGCCGAGGGGGAATACCAGCATGAAACTCGTACGTATCGGGCCGAAAGGTGCCGAAAAGCCTGCAATCGCGACCGAATCCGGCTTTGCCGATCTGTCGTCCGTTATCTCCGACATCACGCCTGATACACTGGGCGATCTTCCCAAGGCCCTTGAGGGGCTCGATCTTGCCAGCCTGCCACGCATCGAGCCGGACCGTTTCGGCTCGCCGATTTCGCGCACCGGGCATTTCATCGCCATTGGCCTCAACTACGCCGACCATGCCGAGGAAAGCGGAATGCCGATACCGGCCGAACCGGTGGTGTTTTCCAAGGCCCCAAGCTGCCTTAGCGGCCCCAATGACGATGTGGTCCTGCCACAAGGTGTGGAGAAGGCTGACTGGGAAGTCGAGCTCGCCGTTGTCATCGGCCGCGAAGCCGATCATGTCAGCCGCGCCGATGCACTCGATCATGTCTTCGGCTACATGGTCTGCAACGACGTGTCCGAGCGCGCCTGGCAGATCGAAGGCACCGGACAGTGGATCAAGGGCAAGAGCGCGCCGACCTTCGGCCCCGTCGGCCCCTGGCTGGTCACCGCTGACGAAGTCGGCGATCCGCAGACGCTGGACATGTTTCTCGATGTCAGCGGCAAGCGTTGCCAGACCGGCAACACCAGAACCATGATTTTCGCCATCGACGAGATCATCTCCTATCTCTCGCGTCACATGGTGTTGATGCCGGGTGACATCATCACCACCGGCACGCCTCCCGGCGTCGGCATGGGCATGAAGCCGCAGATCTTCCTCAAGGAAGGCGACACCATGCGCCTTGGGATTTCAGGTCTGGGCGAGCAGAACCAGAAGGTGTTGCGGCGCAAGGCCTGACGGGGGCTCGCCCGAAACCAGACCGCCTTCCCAATTGCTCCGACAGGAAACGACCCGACAATGACCTCAAAAGACGCCAAGCGCGGCAGCGACCCCAAACCCTCCAGCGGCGATCTTGACGAGAACGCGCTGTTCTACCACCGCTACCCGCGGCCGGGAAAACTCGAGATCCAGGCAACCAAGCCGCTGGGCAACCAGCGGGATCTGGCACTCGCCTATTCGCCCGGCGTTGCCGCTCCCTGTCTTTCCATTCGTGACAATCCTGATGCCGCCGCGGCCTACACCGCGCGCGCCAATCTGGTGGCCGTGGTTTCCAACGGCACCGCGGTGCTGGGTCTGGGCAACATCGGTCCACTTGCCTCCAAACCGGTGATGGAGGGCAAGGCGGTCCTGTTCAAGAAATTCGCGGGCATCGATGTTTTCGACATCGAGATCGATGCCCCCGAAGTCGATCGTATGGTCAGCGTCATTTCATCGCTGGAGCCCACCTTCGGCGGCATCAATCTCGAGGACATCAAGGCCCCGGAGTGTTTCGAGGTCGAGCGGCAATTGCGTGAGATCATGGACATCCCGGTGTTCCACGATGACCAGCACGGCACCGCAATCATTGTTGCCGCGGGAATTCTCAACGGGCTGGAACTGGCCGGAAAATCACTCGCGGACGCCAAGATCGTCACCTCGGGCGCGGGAGCAGCGGCACTCGCCTGCCTCAACCTGCTGGTAAATCTTGGTGCGAAACGCGAGAATATCTGGGTTCATGACATAGAGGGCCTTGTCTATGAAGGCCGCGAAGTGCTGATGGACGAGTGGAAATCGATCTACGCCCAGCCCAGTGACAACCGGGTATTGAGCCAATCGATCGAAGGCGCCGACGTGTTTCTCGGCCTCTCCGTCGCAGGTGTACTCAAGCCCGAAATGCTGGCCCGGATGGCAGACAAGCCGCTGATCATGGCGCTGGCCAATCCCTCCCCGGAGATCATGCCTGACGAGGCCCGCGAGGTCCGGCCCGACGCCATGATTTGCACCGGGCGCTCGGATTTCCCCAACCAGGTCAACAACGTCCTGTGCTTCCCCTATATCTTCCGCGGTGCGCTTGATTGTGGTGCCCGCACCATCAACGAAGAGATGAAGATGGCCGCGGTGCGCGCCATTGCCGAACTGGCACGCGAGGAACCCTCCGACATCGCCGCCCGCGCCTATTCCGGCGAGACACCCGTGTTCGGACCCGAATATCTCATCCCCTCGCCTTTCGACCAGCGTCTGATCCTCAGGATCGCGCCGGCTGTCGCCAAGGCCGCCGCTGATTCCGGTGTGGCGCGGCGGCCGATTTCCGACATGGAAGCCTATGTCGATCAGCTCAACAGGTTCGTGTTCCGCTCCGGCCTGATCATGAAGCCGCTGTTCACCTCCGCCAAGACCGCGACCAGGAAACGGGTTGTCTTTGCCGAAGGCGAGGATGAGCGCGTGCTGCGCGCCGCCCAGGTTCTGCTGGAGGAAGGCATTGCCGAGCCGGTCCTGATCGGCCGTCCCGGTATCATCGAGAGCCGCTTGCAGCGTTTTGGACTGCGCATTCGTCCCGGTGTGGATTTCGAGGTCACCAATCCAGAGGACGACCCGCGGTTCCGCGATTATGTCGACGAGTATTTTTCGATCGTCGGCCGGCTCGGCGTGATCCCGGAAGCCGCCCGCACCATCGTGCGCACCAACGCCACCGTAATCGGCGCGCTCGGCGTCAAGCGCGGAGAGGCCGACGCACTGATCTGCGGTCTCGAAGGACGATACGCACGCCATCTTCGCGACATCTCGCAGATCATCGGCAAGCGCGATGGCGTTGCCGATTACTCCGCCTTGAGCCTGCTCATTTCCCAGCGCGGCGCGACCTTCTTCACCGATACATATGTTTCGCTGAACCCCTGTGCTGAAGAGATCGCCGAAACCACGATCATGGCCGCGCATGAGATCCGCCGCTTCGGGATCACACCAAAGGCGGCGCTGGTGTCGCATTCCAATTTCGGCTCGCGCGATTCCGAAAGCGCCGGCAAGATGCGCAAGGCGATGGAGATCATTCATGCGCTTGCCCCGGAGCTGGAAGCGGATGGCGAGATGCATGGCGACTCGGCCATATCCGAAGCCCTGCGCAAACGCGTGATGCCCGACAGCACCCTGACAGGCGAAGCCAACTTGCTGGTGTTTCCGAACCTCGATGCGGCCAACATTGCGCTCGGCGTGGTCAAGACCATGACCGAGGCGTTGCATGTGGGCCCGATCCTCTTGGGATCGGCCATGCCTGCCCACATCCTGTCGCCCTCGGTGACCTCGCGCGGCGTCGTCAACATGGCTACCCTGTCCGTCGTTGAGGCCTCCTTCCCGGAGTAGCTTTTACCCGCTCGGCGGTCCCAAACCTCGCCGGGCAAGGTCTAGCGAACTTTGAAGACCGCTACCACCTGAGCCTTTTTGCTTGCGCTTCACCGGCGCCTGGCTGAGCAGCCCTGCCCGCGGTTAAGGTAAACAGACGGTATATATTGGCGCGCCAACAAATGACCGCTAAGGTAAAATCCGTAGCGTCAGACAATGATTGTCCATCGGCGCAGCCGTAACTGCGTATCTGTGTGGAGTTGTTCATGCGTCGGATCTGGATCCACAGTGTTCTTGTCGGCATTGCACTGACAGTTGCAGGCACCGCCATCGCCGACGCGTCCGAAACCTGCACCCGGCTCAAGGCGCAGCTGGCGAGCGCCTCGTCACAGTCCGGATCTTCCGCCAAATACCGCCGCTATGCCGATGCCGCAGCGAAACAGTTGCAGCAGATCAGAAAAGTTCGCGCCGATCTGGGCCGCTTTGGCTGCACCACCGGCAGCTTCATCGTTCTGGGCGGCAAAAACGCCAAGGCCTGCGCCAAGCTCAATGCGGCGCAGACCAAGATGCGGGCCAATCTTTCAGCCCTTGAGCGCAAGCGGGATTCCTATTCCGAACGTGACAACAGGGCTGCCAAGCGCCGCATTCAGGCAGCTTTGAAGGCCAATGATTGCGACGGTCGCCGTGCCGCGGTTCAGGCTGCTGCCCTCAAAGGCCAAAACGACGCCGAGCGCCACAGGAAGCGGGAGAGCCGAACCTTGGTTGCTGTTCTGGGTGGCACGGATGCGACCCTGAGCGCGCCAGTGCGAACGCGCCGTTCCGTCGAGCTGGGCACTCAGGGCGCGCGTATTGTCGTGGAGCCGCCCGCTGCGCGCGGCGGCAACTACCGCACCCTGTGCGTGCGCAGCTGTGACGGTTTTTTCTTCCCCGTCTCCTCTGCCGCTTCGCCATCGGACTTTGCCCGTGACGAACGCACCTGCCAGATGATGTGCCCGGGCACCGAGACCGCGCTTTATGCCCATTTTGCGCACGGTCAGGAAAGCGAGGACATGGTGTCGGTTCGAACCCGGACACCTTACACAGAGATGCCGAACGCCTTCGCCTACCGCAACACCGATGCACCAATGACCAAGGCCTGCAGCTGCAACATGCGCGCCTTCCACAAGGAAATGATTCGCCGTGAAGCCGTCCTCAACGGCACCGCTGATCCGGATGCGCCGGTCACCACATGGGTTCGCCCGTTCAACCGGCCCGATCCCGGCGAAGACCCTGAAACCATGCTCGATGCGGAATTGCGGCTGACGACCGAAGATGTCGCGGCCGTACTGGCCGCCTCTCAGATCGAGCGCCCGCTCACCAAGGAGCGCCAGGCCGTGCGCATGGTTGGCCCCTCATTCTTGCCTGAACAGGATGGCGGCATGGATCTCAAGTCGGGCGGACAGCCTCTGCTTCGCTGAACCCGGACCGGCACCTTCAGCTCAGCCCTCAGGATGCGCGCCGCGCCAACGCCTTGCGGCTGACCACGGTCATGGCGAAAATCATTACAACGCAATAGACCCCCATAGCGGTAATCTGCCCCGGATAGGACAGGCCGTGGTCAATCAGCGTGCCGGTGAGTCCGGGTCCCATCGCGGTCCCAAAAACCATGAAGGCAACGATCAACGACCGGATCCCGCCAAGGTTTTTGGTGCCGTAGAGTTCAGGCCAAAGCGCGCCGAACAAGGTTGACGAGAACCCATAGGACACGCCCATCAACGCCATGAACGCATAGGCACCCCAGGCGGCATCGGTGAAGGCCAGCACGAAACAGGACAGCGACAGCGGCACCAGAAATGTCGGCAGCAACCTTATTGCCGAGAACCGGTCAACCAGTTGTCCGCTCACCAGTGCAAACACGATCGTCATGACCGACATGACCGCGAACGAGGTCGCAAACACGGTTGGTGGCCAGCCGCGCAATTCAGACAGATAGACCTGGTGGAAGAATATGGTCGTGCCGATAAAGGCCGGCGCCAGAACGCCCAGCATCGCCGCCCAAAACAGCGGGTCGCGCATAACTTCGGCCCGCGTCCAGTCGCGCTCGACCGGCGAATCCGGATCGCGCACAACCGATTGTGGTACCCGCTCGACCTTCATCAGCTGATAGACAACCGGCAGTGCCACCAGCAGCAGCACCGCCGCCGCAAGCAACCATGAGCCACGCCATCCAAAGATGGCCGCAACAGTGACGAAGGTGACCGGGAACACGGCCTCGCCGAGATTGACGCCGATGGTGGTCAGCGACACGGCTCGGCCCCTCTGCGCCGCAAACCAGCGCCCCATCGCCGTCATCGCGATATGGGTGAACATCCCCTGCCCGAACAGCCTGAGCAGATAGATCGACAGCACCAGAAGCGCGAGCGAGTGCGACCAGGCCATCAGCACACAGGCAAGCGCCAGCATGGGAGCTGCCAGCAGCACCGTCGCCGAAACGCTGATGCGATCAATGATCTTGCCCACCTGCGGCAGCGAGGCCGCGCTTGCCAATGTCGCCAGCATGTAGATCGCACCAAAATCACCATGGCTGAGACCATATTCGGTCCGGATATCACCCGCGGACAGCGAGATGAAGAAGGTCTGCCCGAAGGACGAGAAGAACGTCAGAAGGAACCCGCCGGCGAGCCAGCGGGCGTTGTCACGGAGGAAATGGAGGACGGGCATTACCGATCCCGATACCGGTTGGTGATCGGATAACGCCGGTCGCGGCCGAAGTTCTTGCGAGTGATCTTGACGCCGGGGGCCGACTGGCGGCGCTTGTATTCGGCGATGTACAAGAGATGTTCGATCCGGTGCACGGTGGCGATGTCATGGCCGCGCGCGACGATTTCCTCGACACCCATTTCATGCTCGACCAGACATTCGAGAATGTCGTCAAGCACCTCATAGGGTGGCAGGGAATCCTGGTCGGTCTGGTCCGGCCTGAGTTCGGCGGACGGCGCCTTGTCAATGATGTTGACCGGGATCACCTCGCCCGAAGGCCCGAGCGCACCGGGCGGCACCATCGTATTGCGCCAGCGCGACAGCGCATAGACCTGCAGCTTGTAGAGGTCCTTGATCGGATTGAAGCCGCCATTCATGTCGCCGTAGAGCGTGGCGTAGCCGACCGACATCTCGCTCTTGTTGCCGGTGGTCACCACCATCGAGCCGAACTTGTTGGAAATCGCCATCAGGATGACACCGCGCGCCCGGCTCTGCAGGTTTTCCTCGGTGATGCCCTCGTCGGTGCCCTCGAACATCTCGCCAAGTGTGGACAGAAAGCCCTGCACCGGCTGCTCGATCGCCACAGTGTCATAGCGGCAGCCCAGCGCCCGGGCACAGGCCTCGGCATCGGTGAATGAGCTTTCGGACGTATAGCGATAGGGCAACATGACGGTGCGCACGCGCTCCTCACCCAGCGCATCCACCGCAAGCGCGGCACAAATGGCCGAATCGATGCCGCCGGACAGCCCCAGCACGACATTGCGGAAGCCGTTCTTGTTGACGTAATCCCTCAGGCCCAGCATGCAGGCGCGGTAATCGGCCTCCTCGCCCTGCGGGATGACCGACATCGGACCCGGATCGCAATGCCAGCTATCGTCAGCCTGACGCTTGAAGGTCGCGATCGAGATTGTTTCCTCGAACTGGCTCAGCTGCATGCCGAGGCTCTTGTCGGCGTTCATGACAAAGCTCGCGCCATCGAACACCAGTTCGTCCTGTCCGCCGACCTGATTGGCAAAGACCATCGGCAACCCGGTTTCGATGACCTGACGCAGCACCACCTGGTGGCGGATATCGACCTTGCCGCGATAGTAGGGCGAGCCATTGGGCACCAGCAGGATCTCGGCCCCGCTCTCACTGAGCGTTTCGCAGACCCCGAGATCACCCCAGATGTCCTCGCAGATGGGAATGCCGAAGCGGACGCCACGGATTGCAACAGGTCCGGGCATCTCGCCCACATCAAACACCCGCTTTTCGTCGAACTCGCCGTAATTGGGCAGATCCACCTTGTCACGGCTGGTCACCAGCTTGCCGCCATCCAGCACGGCAACCGAATTGTGCCGTTTGCCGTTGTCCGCGCGCGGATAGCCAATGATCACCGCCGGACCACCATCGGCAGTGTCGGCGGCAAGTTCGTGGATCGCCTTGAGGCAGCTGCGGATCAAGGCCGGCTTGAGAACCAGATCCTCGGGCGGATAGCCCACGAGGAACAACTCGGTGAACAACACGATATCCGCGCCGTGGCGCTGCGCATCGGCGCGCGCCTCGCGCGCCTTGGCCAGATTTCCGGCAACATCGCCCACCGTGGGGTTGAGCTGCGCAATCGCAATGCGGACAATATCTGTGGTGGGTGTGGAAGCTGGTGTCGTCATGGCTTCGGTCTTAACCCGGATTGAAGCCCATGGAAATCATCGATTTCGCCATCGCTGAATTCGGCTATTCACCTGGCGCCGGATACCCGCGGGACCACCCCTCAATCCTCGTCCTCGTCGCGCCCGACCCCGACTACGGTGCCTGCGGCCTTGCCGGTCAGCTTGACCGCGCCGACAGCCCCGCCGACCACAACGGAGCCCGCGCCGGTGACGGTTTTCGCCACCATATAGGTGCCGCAGCCCGAAAGCGGCAGCGCAACAAGAGCAAGGGTCGGGATCAGGGCCAAATGGCGAAGCAAAGTGTTCATTCACATGCTCTAGCCGCCAAACCCTGAAGGTGGCGTTAAGCCAGCTCTCCGGTCATTTCAGAAGCCAGCGCCGGGGCTGGCGAGAATTGCCACATGGTCATCGCCAGCACTCCGAAATCCGAGCTGTCATGCATCAGGCTGGCTTTGGCATCCACCCCGGCAGCACCGAGCGCCACAAAGAGCGGTAGCAGGTGCTCGTCGGTGGGATGGTTCTCCACGGCAAAGGGCGCCTGCGCCCGATAATCAATCAGCGCTGCCACATCGTTTGCCGCAAGCCTGGCATTCATCCAGTCGGTGAAGGCCTCAACCCAATCAGGCACATCGAGTTCGCGCTGCCCTGCCCTCAAGGCCTTGAAGGCGGCGCCGAGATTGTGGGTGAAGGATCCCGATCCGATCACCAGCACGCCCTCATGGCCAAGACCTGCAAGCGCCTGACCCAGCCGATAGTGATATTCAGGGCCCTTGCGCGGATCGATCGACAGCGACACCACGGGAACATCGGCATCGGGATAGATCAGCTTCAGCGGCACCCACACGCCATGATCAAAGCCACGGTTATCGACAGCGCGCGCGGCAAAGCCGGCCGCCTGGAAATCGTCAGCGATCCGGCGCGCCAGATCGGGCTCTCCCGGCGCGGGATAGTGCATGGCATAGAGTTCGGGCGCGAAGCCGCCAAAATCGTGGATGGTTTCAGGATCGACGTCGGCGGAAACGGCAACCTTACCCGAGACTTCAAAATGCGCACTGGCAACAACAATGGCGCGCGGCCGTGTCAAGCCGTCGGCAAGCTGCTTCATCCATTTGGCCGCTTTTGTGTCGGCAATCACCGTGTCAGGCGACCCGTGCGAGATGAACAAGGCGGGAAGTGCGGTGGATTGGGTCATCGTCGGTCTCCTTGCCGAGACTATAGGCCCCGGCCTTCGTTCAAGAAAGACGCTGTTTCCGCCACTCAGCGTTCATCATTTACGAACGAAAACTTCTGGTCATGCCGAAAGACCGGCATGGATGCACTCCAATCGGGAGAATGAGGCAGTCAGTGTCCGGAGGGCCGCCCGCGGGCTTTGCCTTCTGAAACTGTGAAAACAATGGGTGGCGCAACCTGCGCGCGGCCCGAAGCTAGCCGGATGATGTCCGCATCCGACAGGCAGATCCTCCCATTCCCGGGCTTCAACCCCCGCCCGGATTGCTCCGGCCGCAGCCTGGACGGGCCGCGGGAATGGTTTTGCCGGAGTCCGGCACGGACCCTGACACGCCACGATGGGCGCCTCATGTCCGCCACAGGCCCGCACCGGTGCCCCGCACATCCAGCCGTGAGGCCGACATGACGCGAAACCCGGCCCGGTGGCTGGCTTTGCACGCTCCTTAATCAAGGACCGCCCGCCAGCGGAGCTCCGATGGTATCCGCCTCCTTCCACGACCTGCCGCACGTTACGGCAGATCCGCAAAAGGCCTTCCTCCCGCCTGGTCCGATACGTTCGCGATCCATCCGGCAGCGGGAGTGCGAAGATGATGGCATGGGGTTTTGGGGGTGGGGAAGAAATGGCGCAGATACTTGCGCGATGGCGCGGCGCGCACCCTCTCCCCTCGGTGGGGGAGAATGCAAAATCATGAGCTTAGCATCAGCTAAGTCATAGATTTTGCAAGCGAGGAGGTCGAACTTTTGTGCCCAGCATTTCCCCCTCACTTGCGATTTCTAGCACTTGGCTAAAGCCAAGGCGCTGAAATCGCTTTCTCTCCCACAAGGGGAGAGAGTTTCCTCACTCCGCCACCAGCAATCCCGCCGAGCCCTTTTCATATTGCGGCAGACCGTCAGCAATCTCGTAGAAATCGCCCTTGTCGGCGCAGAAAATGTGCTTGGTCATTTTGAGCCCCGACGGTTCGTCAAAACTGCCCGCCAGCACCGAGATGAACGGATCGGACGAATGCTTCCAGAACAGCGACGATCCGCAGGTTTTGCAGAAACCGCGCTTGGCGAAATCCGAAGCCTGGTACCAGGTGATGCTGTCCGAACCTTCGATCTCGATGTTCTCGTCAGGCACATTGGTGGCGGCGAAATACAGCCCTGATTGCCGCCGGCATTGCGAGCAATGGCAGGCCACGACCTCGCGCAAGGGGCCACGAGTACGAAAACGGACCGCGCCGCAATTGCAGTGGCCGGTGCGAATTTGATCGTGGGACATGGGGGCCTCGTTTCTCCTGACAGGACCGAACTATGTCGAATTCGGCAGCCACAGACCAGTGCTATTTGGTGATGCTCTTTTCAAAATTTTTGACCCTGCTATCCATGCGGCATGAATTCTCAGCCGAAAATCAGAATTGCGGACAGGGCAGACGTCGATGCCATATTTGCAGCCTTGAAAGACCTCACCGTTCATCTCGGTGAGACGCATCTGTTTGGCCTCACCCCCGAGATCCTTGAGGATTACGGCTTTGGTGACAAACCGGCTTTCGAGGTCCGAATCGCCGAGATTGACGGTCATCTCGCAGGTTTGTGCCTCTATTTTCCGACGTTTTCGACACTTACCGGAACACCGGGCTTCTATGTGCAGGATCTTTACGTCAATCCGGATTATCGCAATCGGGGGATTGGCGAAAAGCTGCTGGCCGTTCTTGTTACCGAGGCCGCAAATCTGGGCTGCGATCATCTCAAGCTGTCGGTTCACCGCAACAATCAGGGGGCGGAACGGTTCTATGACCGGTTGGGGTTTGACCGGGTCGAAGACGAGCAGACACGAATTCTCAGCGGTCAGCCCTTTGCTGACCTGATCAAATCATTGGAATAAAGACAAAAAGAAAGGCCGGACACATGCGCCCGGCCCTTCCCAATGGTTTTGCGGAAGCGCAACCTTACCCGTTCACAACCTGCTTCTGCTCGTCGCGGCCGCCCTTCATGCGTTCGGCCACGAGGAAGGCCAGTTCCAGCGCCTGGTCGGCGTTCAGACGCGGGTCGCAATGGGTATGGTAGCGGTCCTGCAGGTCTTCGCCCGATAGCGCGCGGGCGCCGCCGGTGCATTCGGTGACGTTCTTGCCGGTCATCTCGATGTGGATGCCGCCGGGATGGGTGCCCTCGGCGCGGTGGATCTGGAAGAAACTGTCCACCTCCGACAGGATCCGCTCGAACGGACGCGTCTTGTAGTTGTTGAGCGTGATCGTGTTGCCATGCATCGGATCGCATGACCACACCACCTTGCGGCCCTCACGCTCGACGGCGCGGATCAGCTTGGGCAGGTGATCGGCCACCTTGTCGTGACCAAAGCGCGCGATCAGCGTCAACCGGCCAGCTTCGTTGCCGGGGTTGAGCATGTCGATCAGTGTCAGCAGCTCGTCGGGATCAAGCGATGGGCCGCATTTCAGGCCGATCGGGTTCTTGATCCCACGGCAGAACTCGACATGGGCGTGATCGGTCTGACGGGTGCGGTCACCAATCCAGATCATGTGGCCGGAGGTGGCGTAGAAATCGCCGGACGTCGAATCCGTGCGCGTCATCGCCTGCTCGTAACCCAGAAGCAGCGCCTCATGGCTGGTGAAGAAATCGGTCTCGCGCAGACTCGGGTGGTTTTCACCGGAGATGCCGATGGCTTTCATGAAGTCCATCGTCTCGGAGATCCGGTCAGCAAGCGCCCGGTAGCGCTCGGCCTGCGGGCTGTCCTTGACGAAGCCGAGCATCCACTGATGCACATTGTCCAGATTGGCGTAACCGCCCTGGGCGAAGGCGCGCAGCAGATTGAGCGTCGCCGCCGACTGCCGGTAGGCCATGATCTGGCGCTCAGGATTGGGGATCCGCGCCTCTTCACTGAACTCGATGCCGTTGATGATGTCGCCACGGTAGCTCGGAAGCTCGATGCCGTCCTTCTTTTCGATGTTGGACGAGCGAGGCTTGGCGAACTGGCCGGCAATGCGGCCGACTTTGACCACCGGCTGCTGCGCGCCAAAGGTCAGCACCACCGCCATCTGCAGGAAGACGCGGAAGAAATCGCGGATGTTGTCGGCCTCGTGTTCGGCGAAAGCCTCGGCACAATCCCCACCCTGAAGCAGAAAGCCCCTGCCTTCGGCGACCTCGGCAAGCGACGAGGTCAACCGGCGGGCCTCACCCGCAAAAACCAGCGGCGGAAACTTGGCAAGCCGCGCCTCGGTCGCCTCGAGCGCCGCTGCATCCGGATATTCCGGGACCTGCTGGATCGGTTTGTTGCGCCAGCTTGATGGGGTCCAGTTCTGTGCCATTGTCGTTCACCGTGTTGGCCAGGCTCATGCCCGGCGGATTTTGCGGACCATACGCCCGCGGTTTGATCGGGCTCATGCCCGGTTGTTTTGCAGGCAAGGTGCCCGCAGATTGCTCAATTTCACGGGGCTTATAACGCTAGATTGACCGGCTGCAAACCCGCCAATGCGAATCAGTTGCCATCGCCCCCCGCCACCGGTTCGGACACATCCGATGCGAGGGCTTCAGAAACTGTCCCTTGAAGTCAGCGCGGCATCGAACACTTCGATTTCCTCGCGCGACAGGCTCACGGCCCTCGGATAGACGGGCGCATGCCGGTCTTCAAAGATCGGTGTGTGGAACGCGTCAGTCTCGGCAACGAACCGGTGCAGGCCTGCGGTCCCGAACTCATTCAAAAACCCCTGCATCACCGCGTCGAGATAGGAGCACAGAATATGCGACGGTCCGCTGACCGGCAGAGGCTCGCTGCGCGCTTCATAGACATGCAGCGCAATGCCCCCTCCGGACAGCTCGCTGAGCGACAGATCGGACACTTCAAGATCATCAAGTGTGAGATCGCGGCGGTGGTAGCGGAATTCGCGTTCATCGACATGACCCAGATTGTCCGCCAGATCGATAACCAGCAGGCCGTCGATCGCCTGGTCAGCGGCGCGCTCGGCAGTCAGCAGCGCCGGCATCAGCCCATCCGGCAGGTTCACACCCGGCGTCGGCCCCATGTCGGGCCTTGGCCGCCAGGTCCGCCGCCAGCCCTTGAGCCGGGCCCGGTGCGCACCGACAATGCCCGGACGCAGCGTCGCGCGATTGACCAGCGATCCATAGCCGAAATAGCCAACAAGCCGATTGCCCGATCCATTCATCTCATTTTCCCTGATTCAACGCTGCATCAGCATGATTCAATAGTTTAGCATTTTTAAATAAACTATTGAATATAAGACTTTATCTTCCTCCACAACGGCACCCTCCCAGACTTAGGCCAATCGACTCCGGTCTCGGGCGGTCCGAATGCCCGGTCGGCACCGGCAGCCCGCAACGCGGCTTCGAAGATCTGGCAATTGCGCGCGATTTCCTCGCCGATCATCGCCGCATCACCATTGACGATATCGCGTGCGGCGGCGTAGTCGAGCCCGTCCGCGAAGCAGAAATCCTCCAGTCTGCAGGGCCGGAACCAGCCCTCGATCATCCCGCAAAAGGCCACATGGGCGGAGATCACCGGATCGAGAATGAGGTCATAATTCTCCGACAGCCCGACACTGACGCCGAACCGCTCACGAAGCCGGTTCTCGGCATTGACGTAATTGCGGCGATGGGTGAGCTGGATATCGCCGCCACCGACCGGATGACGTCCGGTTTCGTCGGGGCGCCAGTAAGGCGTCCTGACCCACTTCAGCCGTCCGGCGTCGTAAGCCCTCTGAAGCCGCTCGGCGGAGGTCTTGCGATCCGGCGCAAAGGCTTCCAGCACCGGCTCCATCCGCCCGCCGGTCTCACGGTAGATCTGCCCGAGTGCGGCGGCGAGATAGGTCACCGGGAAATCGCCCGCATACCATTTGGCCCAGACATCAAGCTTGGTTGAGAGGCCCGCGCGCTGCGCTTCGGTCAAGCCATCAGGAAACAGCCGCGGATCGGTCTCTGTCAGATGCTTGAAAAACCGATCGCGGTTCATGGCTCACAGCGCCGCGCGGGTTCACACCCGCTCGCCGCCCTTCACCCGGTAGCTCGGCTGATACATCGTCACCAGTTCTTCCGACGCGGTCGGGTGCACCGCCATGGTGCGGTCGAAATCATCCTTGGTGCAACCGGCCTTGAGCACAATGCCCAGGATCTGCGCCAGTTCGCCCGCATCATGGCCCAGAATATGCGCGCCCACCACCTTGCGGTCGCCCGCATTGACCACGAGCTTCATGATGGTCTTTTCCGACCGGCCCGACAGCGTCGCCTTCATCGGGCGGAATTCGGCGCGATAGATTTCCAGTTCGTCGTACTTCGCGGCAGCCGCCTCCTCAGACAGGCCGACCGTGCCGATTTCCGGCTGCGAGAACACCGCAGTCGCAATCAGATCGTGGTCCGGCGAGGTCGGGCGGTCATGGTAGAGCGTGTCGATCAGGCACATCGACTCGTGGATAGCCACCGGCGTGAGCTGCACCCGGTCGGTCACATCGCCGACCGCATAGATGCTCTCGACATTGGTGCGCGAATAGTCGTCGATCAGGATCTCGCCCTTGTGACCGGTCTTGACCCCGGCGGCTTCAAGCCCGAGGCCCTGGGTATTCGGATCGCGGCCAAGCGCCAGCATCACCTGATCGGTGACCAGCGACTTGCCCCTCGAAGTGTGGGCGATCAAGCGGCCATCGGGGCCGCGCTCGATCTTTTCGAAAACCTCATGCAGGAGGATGCGGATGCCCTTTTCCTCCATTGCCTTGTGCAGGCCCTGGCGCATGTCCTGATCAAACCGCGAGAGAATTTCCTGGCCGCGATAGATCAGTGTGGTTTCGACCCCGAGCCCGTGGAAGATATTGGCAAATTCAACAGCGATATAACCGCCGCCAGCAATCACGATGGCCTTGGGCAGTTCGTCGAGATGAAACGCCTCATTGGAGGTGATGCAGAGCTCATGGCCCGGAAGCGCTGCATGCGGATTGGCCCTGCCGCCCACAGCGACCAGGATCCGCTCGGCGCTGACCACCTGCCCGGTCGCCTTGATCAGCACTGTATTGGGGCCGGTCAGTTCGGCGCGCGAACTGATGATCTCGGCCCCGGCATTCTCGAGCCCGCGGCGATAAAGCCCCTCGAGCCGGTCAATTTCCCGGTCCTTGTTGGCAATCAGCGTCTTCCACTCGAAGCTGCTCTCGCCAACTTGCCAGCCATAGCCCTTCGCATCCTCGAAATGCTCGGAAAATTGCGAAGCATAGACGAACAGCTTCTTGGGCACGCAGCCGCGGATCACACAGGTGCCGCCGAAGCGGTATTCCTCGGCGATCGCCACCTTCTTGCCAAGCCCAGCCGCCAGCCTGGCCGCGCGAACCCCGCCCGAACCGCCGCCAATCACAAACAGGTCGTAGTCAAAATTGCTCATAGCTGGCGATCCTCTCAAACATCATCGGCGGCTCTGCCTGGCAAGCAGCAATTTGACCGCGGACACGAGAGGTTTTATCTATTGAAAGCCAAAATAAAAGCCCGAGTTCGACCTCGGGCTTCAATTTCACCATCTCGCACGCTTTTGTGATCGCCACGCAAACACATCGCGCTTCGGCGGGCAGGCTTATTCTTCGACGCCAACCTTCGGCCGCGCACCAATCTTTTCCTGCAGCGCCTTGTTGACGTTCTGGGCGAGGTCACGGGAAATCCCGGCAGACCAGATTTCAGCAGACTTGATCAATTCGCGGGTCACCAGCGGACCGTTCTCGATCAGCTTCTGACCTGCGGGCGAATTGTAGAAATCTGCAATTGCCGTCAGCTCTGCCTCGGTAAAGGCCTTGGCGTAGATCTGAGCGGCTTCCCGCTCCAGATCGCCACGCCGGGGGACGATCTTCAGCGCTTCTTCATCAACTGTGGCGCTGATGACTTCCTGAAGGTCACCATTGGCGCGGATCAGTTGCACCTTGAGCCGTTCGGCGGAGGCCGGGATGATTGCATCGAACTGGTCTGTCGACTGCAGCGAAGTCATGGCAGCGCGTGCGGCGTTCAGATGCGACTCACTGATCTCCTGAGCCTGAACCAGATTGACATTGAGTACGAGGCTTGATGCGACGATCAACCCGGCGCCGAAGCGCTTGAGACCGGTGTGAATAGTCATGTTCGGTTTCACTCCTGTTAAGGGTCTGATGCAAGCAAGGTCCGCGCGCCTGCCGGAGAGGCGATGATCGCGGCGCTTGCCATTTTGAGAAACAATCCGTGCTCGACCACGCCTGGAATGGAAGCAAGCCCGTTTGCGAGCGCTTCTGCATCCGGAATGCGGCCAAAAGATGCGTCGAGGATAAAATGATCCCCGTCAGTGAGATAAGGGCCATCCTTGTCGGCTCGCTGATCGATGGCACCGCTCAAACCGAGCCGGGAAGCAAGCCGTTCGACGGCGCGCCGCGTCGCAACCAGGCCGAACTGCGCAATCTCGATGGGCAGCGGAAACTGGCCCAGCATATCCACCAGCTTGGATTCGTCTGCAATAACGATCATCCTGTCCGATGCAGACGCGACGATCTTTTCACGCAGCAGCGCCCCGCCTCCGCCTTTGACCAATGTCAGCGCGCCGTCGATCTCGTCAGCGCCATCAATGGTGAGATCAAGTTCCGGCATGTCATCGAGCGAATAAAGCGGCACACCGAGCTCGACACAAAGCCGGGCGGTGCGCTCCGAGGTTGGCACACCGTGAACCTTGAAACCGTCCGCGACCTTTTCTGCCAGCAACCGGACAAACTCGTCCGCGGTTGAACCTGTGCCGATTCCGAGCCGCATTCCGTCCTCGACATGCTCGAGAGCCGCTTTTGCCGCCTGAATCTTGAGTTGCCGGGCGTCCATGCCTGCCTGCCATCGTTGTTGATACCGGTCCGCCTGTTAGCATGTAAGGCGCATAAGGCAAAGCCCGCGCTGGCCGCTTGAATGCGGCTTTCCCGCTGTAAATCCGCGCCCGGGGTACCCTTCCTGCCAAAAGACACGGCGTGAACCCTGAATTGCCGGCTAACCTGCTGACTGGTATGGCTTACGCCCGATTCCGCATTGTCACAACCGCAGCAGGACCTTGTATGGCCGAACCCCTTGTTATCTTCGATCTCGACGGAACACTGCTCGACACCGCACCTGACCTGATCGCAAGCCTCAACCATGTCATGGATTTGAGCGGTCATGCCCATGTCACATTCGAGGACATCACCTGGCTCGTCGGCCAGGGTGCGCTGGCGATGATCGAGCGGGCCTGGTCCCTGCATGGGCATCCCGCCTCGCCCGAACAGCTCCACACCGCCTTTGACGCCTTTCTTGTGCATTACGCCGACAACATGCCGGGCCGATCCCAGCCCTATCCCGGCCTGATTGCCGCACTTGACCGCCTGGAGGTCGCGGGAATGCGGCTTGCGGTGTGCACCAACAAGACCGAAGCCCTGGCGCGGCGTCTGCTCGACCGTCTGGATCTGACCTCGCGCTTTGCCGCGATCACCGGAGGCGACACATTCCCGGTGAAAAAACCGCATGGCGACCATATCCTTCGAACAATCGAGCGGGCCGGCGGTACAGCTGAAAACGCCGTGATGATCGGCGACAGCATCAACGACATTCTGGCGGCCCAAAATGCCCGCGTTCCGGCAATCGGCGTGCCCTTTGGCTATTCCGACAAACCGGTCGAAACCTTCAACCCCGATGTTGTGATCGATCACTTTGACAAGCTCGATGCAGCACTCATCAAGCGGCTTGTTCAGGAGGCCGCCTCGGCCCGTTGAACTGAAACAGACCTCCACCGCAAAAACCGCGGCCAGCCCGAAACTGCCGCTTGACGCCAGCCCGCCGCACCGCTTATACCGCCGACACCGTTTGCCCCGGCCTTTTCCGGGCGCAGCATCGGGCGCGTAGCTCAGCGGGAGAGCACTGCCTTCACACGGCAGGGGTCACAGGTTCAATCCCTGTCGCGCCCACCATTTTTTCTCTCATGATTTCAATCGTATAGTTCCATCGGCGTCATCATTGAAACAGGCGAGGAACGGAATGTTTCGGCAGAACGCAGCAGGAACAAGTGTGGAGAATGCGTGGAATTTGTTCATTCGGCGTTCACGGTTTCCAGCCTTCCGTTTCGGCACTGTGCAAACATTCGGGGCCGGGTCGGGTCATTCTGAGCAAATCGATCCGCGCCTCGAAACTCTTCCTTAGTCCCGAGACAATAATTCCATTAGGGAAAACTGATAAATTCTCGCATCAACATGCGTTCTTGGGCTCGACTTAACACACTCTTTCAGTCTGAACTCATTTTTTGACCTGTCGCATACCCCAGCAAACCGGTGATAAGGCCAAATAGCGGCGTTATGAGCCCTGATATTGTTCCCCGGGCGCTTTCCTCCTCGATGAAGAACTGCCCGATAACACAAAATGCCAACATTAGGGACGAAAACACGAAAGCTAGGCCGGCGATGTTACCTTTTTTCTCGTCGCCGTAGCCAAAAAACTTCCCAACCCAGCCAAGCTTCTGATCAATTATCGGATCGCGAGTAAGGGGATCCGAATTGACCGGCACTGTTGGCATCCCGCCGGTCTCAATTGGCGCGTCGCTTATCCTATCCGAGCCTACAGTCATTACTGCTCGCCATTTGCAATAGACACAAAATGTGCCTTTATCATTGTATCTGAAATGTATTGCATGTTGTTTTTGCGGGCGTAAGACCACGGTGTATTTGGTTGGTGCGTCATATCGGACAGCTGAGGGCCCGAAAAGCCTTTGTAGCGCTCCCAGACTTTGTTAAAAACATCGTAAAAGGCAGCGTCGGTTGGATTTACATACACGGACGCTTCTTCGCCGGAGCTTGGGTCAACGTCTTTCGCGAACCCAAATATCCGATGAAAATCATACTGCTTAAACTGGTGGTACAAAGACGAAAGAACTGGACCGTGGGGCCAAGCTTCAAATCTTTCCCCAACGGCAGGATGTCCTCGGACTGCTAAATTCCATCCGTGCAAGCAGTATACTAACTTTTGTATTTTCAGCGGATCAACGTCGCCGACGCCATCTTTTTTTGCCCGGACTAGAAATGTGTTTGCAACCCAACTCGGTTTATAAATCACGGTAGGCGGGGAGTTGTCAGCCATCACGCCCACCTAGCGTTCAACACCATAAGCGCATTATCCCAAGCCAATGGAGTGGCGCGTTTGGCACCAGCATTAGCAAGGTTACTTGGCTTGCCGATATGGCCAGCATGGCACACTTTTCCATTTGGTCCCATTGGCATTGTGATGTTCCTCTTGCGGCGCGCACGATTGCGCTATTTTCTTTCCTACAAGGAAAGCGGTCGTGATTCTCGACCACGACCGTCGAATTGAATGTAGGGCTTCTGCCCAATATTCACAATGGCCGCGGCAGCTCGATGCTATCTTGACGCGAATTCCTTGCCCATAACTGACTATACCGATGGATCTGTTCGCATAGAGCAACTAGGAGGCTACATTGAGCAACAAATACACTCATGAATGCGGCGCAATTGTACTACTGACTTCAGACTTAATGAGAGGCCCTAGTGAAGATTTGGAGGTGGTACGCTGGAGTGTGACACTCCCAAACTCAAAGCGGGAAGCAACCGGAAGCGCTTGGAACCGAGACGGGGCAATTGAAGCGGCCGACAAAGCGATCGCTGCAGACCTCGCCGAAGGCGATTAGGAACTCAGACATGAAATGCCCAGACAAGTGCAGCGGCGCCGGGCCAAGTCGACAAGATGATCTTACACCTGGCCAGAAGCTCCAATTGCCCGATGAAGTAGCCAAGCAGGCGCATTATCGCTGCTCCTATTGCGGATGCGTCTATGATCGTCACGGCAGGATTTTTGGGACGTACGATAGCGGAATTCTCGGTCAAGGATGGCGACCCCGAAAGATCTAACGTCAACCGTTCCGCCACTTCTCCAACGCCGGCAGATGCCCGTCTTTACCAGTCTTGATCTGACTGAGGCTAATCTCCACCTTGCCCTCGCAGCCACGGCATTTGAATCTCGCTCCGACATAGTCCCTGTCAGCCGGACACATCGTCAAATCAATTTCGCGATGCAAGGCGCAGCGCCGGCAGAACCCGGTCAGTTTATAGCCATGACGGAGAAGATCACCGAAGGTTCGCAGTAATACAGGGCGCTCTGGTTGAGACATAACAACGAATCTTCACGGCTGCGGCCCCCACCCCTTCATCAGCCATTCAATGCTGGCCTGCAAGCCCTTATCGCGCTGATGGATTACGGCTGTCATTCCGGATTTCAGATTCGAGCTCTTGAGCTTCATGGTCAGCAAGCTCCAGAATATATCCGAGCATGGAAAACCGCTCCTTCTCCGCAACTTCCCGCAAGCGCTTGACAGCACCTCGCACGTACAGGACCTGTTCCAGCTTTCGCCTGCTGTCTGCTGTCATCGAATTCATATCTCAGCAGGAAATGCGTCCTTGGCCTGCTCCATGGGCTCAGCAAGCATCGCATTTCGCCTGGCGAGCGTCTCACGATATTCTTGAGCTTCAATGTCCTTGAAGAACGGTGCATCGGGCGCGAGACGGCTGACGGCTGTCTCAACCTCCTCGATGGACGCTCGAAAAAACTCTTTCCGCATGTTCTCGGTGTTCACCCGGGTGCTTTCAAACTCATTGTGTAGTGCACGCTCCAGTGCCGGGGCATCATCACTGTATATTATTGCGTGAGTGTCAAACACGAACGGAACACTTGCATCACCCAATTCGCGAACTCGATCGGAGGGATCCAGTCGGCGGGTTAACCCAATCTTCACGACTGACTCCCCGAACGATCCGACATTCGAAATGATGTAGACGTAGCCTGACTTCGTTTTCTCGGCCATCGCCTGCGCTCTTTCGACTTTCTCATGCGCGGCGGCCAAATCTTCCTCGAGCAAGCGGATTCGCTCGCTATAGCTTTCCAACTGCGGACCAGCTGCGTTTTCGGCTTCTGCCCTGGCCTTCGCCAGCAGCCTCTCGTAACGGGCTTCTTCCTCTTCGGCCCTTTCCATGTCACGCTGGAGCTTCTGCTCCTCCCTGGCAAGCCTGGCCAGCTCCGCACGTTCTTCGCGCTCAGCCTTCTGCTTCTCCCGATACTCGTGGGTCAAATAGAGCTCCTGCAGCTTCAGGTTCAGATATTCATCCGTGACATAGGTCGTGTTCGAGGCGTTCAGCTTGTCGATTTGCTGCTGCGCGTTGATCAGCCGTTTCTCCATTGCGTTGACATTGTTCCAACGCACGTTCGCGATCGCTGCGTCGCATTCGTTGTTGAAGGCACGCAGGGTGAGCCGGATATTCCGGCCGGTCATCGTTTGCCCCTTCTTGAGGCTGCCATCGACCTGCCAATCAGTTTTGCACACAACAGCTGTCTTCAGCGAGACCATCGTTTTCTGGGCGTCCCGAACTCGCAGGATCGCGGCCTTGAATTGCTCGCTGTCGCTGTAATCGAAATGAGGCTCGTAGACGCCCATTTCTGCAAACGCCAACCTGTCATCGAAGATTGCCACTTGCTTGAGCAGCCGATCATGGATGGCCTTCTTCTCGGAGTAGCTGTTTTTCAGGTCCGCAATTGTGGCGCTGAGTTTTTCTTTCTTCCCCTGAAGCACGAGAACCTCGGCTTCCTGATCAAGGACGGGTTTGAACCGCTCTTCTAGTGCGCTTTTCTCAGCGCCAATTCGCCTTGTCTTCTTCCACTGCAAGAACAACAACACGCCTAGCCCGATGGCAAGCAGTGGAACAAAGAACACGTAGATAAGCGCCAGTATGGTGGATTGATCCATAATTCTCCCCCTGTAGCTCGATGAAGCTATCGGTAGAATTGCATCGACGCAACAACGCCACCCATACGGATGCCTTGCAGGCTGCACGATTCACCCCCTTGGCAAATTCGCCGGCCCCGGTTCCTTGTCGTCGAGGATGATCACCTCCCCCACCTTGGTGCCCTCGCCGCCGTGCAGCGTGTAAGTCAGGCCAACATCGGCAAAGCGGAAGGCCGAGAACACGTCGCGCACCTCCGGCCGGTCATTGAGCGACAGGATGAACCTGCCCTTGATCCCGGCCAGCACCTTCGCCATTCGGGAAAAATCCGACCGGCTGAAGACACCCGGCCCATAGTCGCCTTCGTTGCCGTAATATGGTGGATCCAGATAAAACAGCGTTTCCGGCCGATCGTATCGCTCGATGAAATCCACCCAGTCCAGGTTCTCGATCGTCACACCGGCAAGGCGCTCGTGGAGCTCGGAGAGCAAGGGGCCCAGGCGGTTGACATTGAACCTGGCACCGCCGGTGTAGTCCAAGCCGAAACTGCGGCCACTCACCTTGCCGCCGAAGGCAAGCCGCTGGAGATAGAGGAACCGCGCAGCGCGCTCGAGGTCCGTGAGCGTCGAGGGGTCGGACCTGTTCAACCGCTCGAAGTCGGCGCGGCTGGTGATCTGGAATTTCAGTGCATCCATGAACTGCGGATAGTGCCGCTGCAGGATCCGGAACAAGGTGATCACGTCGCCTGATCGGTCGTTGATGACCTCGGAACGCGGAACCTGCCGGCGGCGAAGGAAAACACCGCCCATGCCCACAAACGGTTCAGCATAGATCCCGTGCGGGATCTGCTCGATAATTGAGGTCACGCGCTGCGCAAGCTGCTTCTTGCCGCCGATATAGGCTGCAGGCGGCGAAACCGGGCGCACTTCGGTAAAGGGGAAGAGATCAGTCATTGTGGTGAGACCCGTTTTCTGACACACCCTTTCCGCCCGCAAGGGCCCGGGTGCGACGGTATCTCTGGTTCTGTCGAGCGGGATTCTCTATGCCAATAGACCCGCTGTCATGAGCCCCTGCAAGGGCTTGTGGCCGCCCGGGAGCGACGGCCAATTTCTTTGAGGCGTGCAGATCACGGCGGCGGTCGGCCGGTGATCCATGTGTAGAGGCTGACAACGGTGGCGGCGGCGCCCAGCACCCAGCCACCGAACTTGAGCAGCCATTCCCCAAGCGTGCCCGCGCCCCTCGCCTGCTCTCGCATCGCCTTGACATCATCGGTGACAGTGCGCATGTCGCCCACCTCGCTGGTCAGTGCCTTGATGCCGGCCTCCAGATGGCTGGTGCGGCTGGTGAGATCCGACTGGGCGGAGGTGATCGCATCGAGACGCCGGTGCACATTGGCGCGGCTCTCGTTGGCTTGGTCTATGGCCTCGACATTGCGCCTCTCGTTGGCTTCCATGGTGCGGCCCAGCGCCTCGACCGCTGCCGTTAGCCCACCGATGGATTTGTAGATCTCATGGAGACTGGTCTCAGTCATTGCGGCCCGCCCTCAATTCCCGCCTTCCAATCGTCAAACCAAGCGGCGCAAATGTCGGTTTGCCGATGTTGCCGAGCAAGCGCATTGTCAGTCTTCACCAGAGCCGTGTCCTGCCTTTCACCGGGCGTCACGCCCGAGTGGTGCTTGATCCGGCAGCGGTCAGGGTACTCCGGGGTGTTGCGAGCAGCTTCCTGCACCTCTTCGGCAACAGCCAACGCATCTTCAATCAGGCCCGCAGTTGCTCGATCGCGCTCGACATGGATGAACCTACCGTCCGCGCAGCCGAATAAAAAGCTCATGATCAACAGTGCAATCACCGGAAACAGGGCGCGAAAGCAAATCTGCCAGGTCGTCATTGAGGATCTCGTTTTCTGTCTGAATGGCGGCTAACCTCGCCGCAAGATTGACGCGCGCGCTCACCTCGGCCATCAGCCGGCGGTTGGCCTCAAGTGCCGCAGCCGCGCGCGCCGCGGCGATTTGCTGCTCTGCCTCAAGCTTGGCCTCAAGCGCAGCGATCTCGGCTCCGGCCACCATTTCGGTGACGCGTTCATCAACCGCTTTCAGGATGGCGCTTTCCTGGTTGAGCCAGAGCCATGTGCCGGCCGCGGCAATGGCAAACATCGGAACTGGCACGGCGAACATCAACACCCGCCGAGCCGGTGGGAACCATGCTGATGCAGCAATCGGCGCCACAAGGACGAGCGCCGGCAGTCCCCATTTCAAAAGGGTGACGAGAACCAACATCACAGCTCTCCGTCCTTGCGCCCTGGCGGCGCGATATCGTCCGGCCACCCTTCGGGGATATGCTCTGACTGCGGCTCCCGATACGGCTGGCCTGTGCGCATTCGCCAGATGGCAATCACATCCTGTATCGTTGCAAAGCCGGTGTAGCCCAGCACCAGCGTGATGATCAGCACCTGCCAGCCCCACGCGAGTGTTTCATTGAGCCGCGTGTCTTGGGCGTCGATCAGCAGATAGAGCTGGTAGCAGGCCCAGATGGTCACGGCGTAGATGGCAAGCCGGCGATACCGCCAGGACGGCTCTCCCTTTTGTGGCTCGGGCATCAGAGCCTCGCTGCCTGGACATGCATCCAGTCAAAGTTCCGTTCGCGGCCCAGCGTCACCCACCCCTCACGCTCCCATGCCTCCCAAAAAGGAACGGCGTCATCGTGAGACAGCCGCGCCTTCGGAGATTTCCATCGAAGCTGGTTGCGCTCCGGGTCAAAGTCGATGGCGATGCCCCATGAGTGCATAGAGTAGGCGGAACCGCCGCGCATGCGCCGGACATTGAGCGAGCCTCCGAACAGGTCAAGGCCCAGCGCCACGCGTTCTTTCTCGCTGTAGGCGGCGGCGATCTCGGCAAAGGCCCGGCCGGCGCTGTCGATGACCTTCGTGTGCAGCGTGATCGAGGTGACGATCCGGCGCTTGTCCCATGCAAGCTTCATCGGGAATGGAAGCTTGAGCCTTCCCTGAGACGTGCCAACCCGGCCATAGAACCGTTCGACATCGCCCTGATGCGGCCATGGGCCGCTGCTCGACGGCACGCCAGCAGAGGAGCTGGCAGGCCGCTCCGGGACGCCGGGACCGTTGCTCGAACTGCGCCTGAGCGCGGCAACGGTCGCTACGTCCGCCTCGCCGGTGACCGGCAGGTTCTTGGCCCGCTGGAATGCGCGAAGACCCGCGATGGTCAATCGGCCAACCACACCGTCAATCTTGCCAACTGGATAGCCGTGTGCCGTCAGCCGGCTTTGCAGCCACTGTTCAAAGTTCATAGCAATGTCCTTGTGGTTCAGGTGACCGCCGGATAATCCCGGGCGGCCATGGCCCTACCTGCTGTCCCTGCCCGCGCCACCGCCCGGTTGCTTCAGCTCTAGGCTTGTCGAATTGCCCGCGCCGCGGCTTCCCGAATGGGTGACCGTGACCATGCGATATGTGCCGTCGATGCCAGGCCGCGTGCCGGAAAGCGTTATCAGCGCCTCAGCCTGGGCTGCGGGGTTGATGTCGATGGTGGCAATGCCCTCGCCGCCCTCGCGTTCGGCCGCGCCCTTGCGCGCCTCGCCCACTTCCCTGGCCTGGTCCCTATCCTTGACTGCACCGCGGATGATGTTCATGGCCTTGGCCGGCCGGGTCGCGCTGAAATCGGTTTCCTCTTCCTTGAAGGCCGCAGTCTCCCGATCGAGATAGCGGGCCTTGGCAGAAGCAAAAAGCGAGCGGCCAGACAGCGGCGCAATATCCCAGGTTTTCAGGTTCTTGCCGTAGCTGGCGGATATCCCCGGCAGGGTTTCCTTGCCGCGCTTGGCAAACACTGCCTTGTCACCGCGCAGCTTGAATGTGGCGTTCATTTCCCGCGCCAGCCGCTGGCCCACATGCAGGAAGGATTCGCTGTCTGCCGCCCAGTAATCGCGGAAGACGCCCCCAAGTTCCGGATCCATGGCCAGAGAAAAGCCCGCGTTTTCTGCCACTTCACCAAGGAACTCCTCAAGCGTGGCATCGTCCTTGTGAAGCGCCTGTGGCTCTTTGGCCTTGCCTTTGGTGTCGTAGCCATTGGCGGCGATCGACAGCGTCAGCCCGCCGCCGCGCGCGCCGAGGCTGCGCACCTTGTCAATTGTGCCCTCGAACACCCGCACTGTGTTGATCGCGGCAGTGATCCGCGCGCCCTCATCAGGCATCCGGAACTGCCCTGCATTGTCGTCGACGGTGATGGAAAGCTTGTCGCCGGCCGTGCCGTCCTTGTCCGTCACCGTGATCGAGATGAGATGCGGCCGCAGGCCGGCAGAGATGTCGTCGCCATTGATGGTCACCGACCAGTTGTTTTCCCATTTCATCGCGGTCACCCGAACAGCGTGATCAAGGGCTGCTCTGGCCGCGTTTGCGCGGGCAACGGCGGAATGCGGACAACCGTCCCCAAGGCCAGCACCGGCCCTGCGTCCGCTACGCCCGGATTGAGTTCGAGCGCCGCCTCCACAAGATCCTGTCCACGCACGCCATGGATGCGCCAGAGCAGAAGATCGAGGGTGATTCCCTCGCCGCGTATGGTCACAGTTTCCATCGGATCACCTGAGCGCTTGGAAAATCGAAAGCAGCGCCGCGATAATTGCACCGCCATCATAGCTCGCCTGGACCTTGCGCAGGCGCACCGAGTACTTCACCACAAAACCGACACCGTCACGCATCAGCTCGCGGTGCCGCTCCGAAATGTCGGTGATCGCATAGGTACCGAGCCGCTTTCCGTCACCGCGCATCACCGGAAACCGCGCGCCCGTGCGCCGCATTTCGTCAAGCACATCAAGCTCGGTCAGCCCGCCGGTCTTGAACGGCAGCAACTGCCCCGAGAGGGTCAGGGACTCCTCGCCCTCGCCCATGAATTCGGAAGGTTGCAGCCCTCCCATCACCGCCTTTTGCACAAGGTCGGCCGAGGCTCTTCGCTCGAACTTGTCGGCATTGAACGGACGCGTATCCATCACCACACCGCCCAGGACATAGAGGCTCATGCCACGCTCCATTCCTGGTCGAACTGGCCGCCGGAAAGCGCGTCGCCTGCGATTTGGCCCAGTGCCTCATTGACCGCCTGGGCAATGGCCTGCGGGTCCATACCCGGCTGGGCAACGATCTGGATGGTAATCCCACCCATATTGATCGACTGGCTCGCCCCCCCGGCGGCCGGTGAGCCAAGCGCGCCCAGCATTGAAGACGTCGCGCCTGCGTCATGGACATAGCCAGAGCGTGACGGCGTCACCAGTTCCATCCCTTCTTCGCCCACCAGATACGTGCGGCCACCCGTGATGGGTCCGCCCGCTGCCCGAGCGCCGTCAATGGCTGCGTTGTCATTGGCCGGGCTCGGCGCGCCTCCGCCCAGCCAGCGTGGCAGCGATGGCCAATTGATAAGGCCGGCAAGATCGATCCTGCCGATGGCTGCGATGATTTTGGAAGGCAATGACTTGAGCCACGACCACAGAGCATCAAAGGCCGCCTTGATGCCATCCACCAGCGCACGGCCAACCCTCTCGCCAGCGGAGCGGAATTCAGCACTGGCCTGGTCGGTGTACTGGTTGATGGTAAAGATGTCTTTCACCCAGCCGACCAAGGCCGCAGGAATTGCCCTCACTCCCGCGATGATGCTTGCGGCCGTCGCATCGATCGCCGCGCGGACTGCCACCGGATCAAACCCCAGCAACGCCGCAACGTTGGCGACCCTGTTGGCTGCCCAGCCGCCTACGGCTGCCGCGATCCGCGAACCGAAGCCGGCGATGCTTGAGATGACCTCGCCGAGTGCCGCGCCCACAACCGAGGCAAACCCAGTGACAAACTCGGAGATCGGGGTCCAGTAGTTGTAGATGGCAAGCGCCAGCGCCGCCACCGCAGCGACCACGCCCCAGACGGGTGCCGTGAGTGCGGCAATGGCTGCTCCAGCCGCGGTTGCTCCAGCAACAAGACTTGCGAAAACCCCCGTTCCACCCGTCGCCGAAAGCAGCGTCATCGCCAGCCCAAACCGCCGCACCATTGCGGTGAAACCGGCAACTCTTGCCCCTGCCGCGCCGAGCAGTTGCGCAACACGCCCAACCGCGATAGCCGCATCCAGCACCCCGCCCTTCAAAAACAGAAACGCCCAGCGCGCTGCGAGGGTGGCGATCCGCAAACCCACCAGCGTGGACACAAGGCCGATGATCTGAGCCGTCAGAGCCGGGTTCGCCTTGACCCAGTCCGCAATCGCCCCCAGCACGGGCGCCAGCGCCCCCGCTGTATTCTCTATCGCCGGCAGCAACGCAGTTCCAATCCTGATCGAAACTTCCCTGACCCGGTTCTCCAACAGCTGCAGCGCATTTTCCGTGGTCTTCGCCCGGACATCGAATTCCTTCTGGGCCGAGCCCGCATAGTCGGTCGCATCGGCAACAGAGGCCAGCGCATCCTCCAGCAATCCCGCATTCTCGATCAGCGGCATGATGGCACGCGCCTCGTCGCCAAAAAGATCGGAAATGGTGGAAGCCTGAACGTGCTTGGGCAAAGACCGGATGCGCTCGATCACATCATTGAGCGTGCCAACCGCATCCCTGTTGAGCCGCTTGGCAACCTCCTCCGCATCAAGCCCCAGCTTGCCGAAAGCACGGGACTGTGACTTCGTCGCGCTCGCCCCCCGGGCCAGTGCCCGGCCGACATTCCGGAACGATGTCGCAGCCACCTCCGCCGGAGCCCCCGACGCGATCATCGCCGACCCGAGAGCCGCGGTCTGCTCGGCGGCGAACCCGTATTGCTTGCCGACGGAACCGACGCGCTCCATGAAATTGAGAATATCCGGCGCGCTCGAAGCGCTGGTGTTGGACAGATGGTTGATGGCATCTGAAAGAGCGCCGGTATCCGCAACGCTGAGCCCGAGCGCCGTCTTGATCTTGGCGAGGCTTTCACCCACCCGATTGGCCGGGATATCAAAGGCCACTCCAACCTTGGCAGCCATCTCGGCGAACTTGAGGAGTTCGTTGCCCTGCATGCCAGCCTGGCCGGCCGCCGCCACGATCGAGGATATTTCGGTTGCCGCCATGGGAATGACCCGTGTCATGGCAATGATGTCGTCCGACATCTGCCGAAAACCGGCAGGGGTGTCGAAATCCACCACCTTGCGTACGTCCGCCATGGCGCTTTCAAACTCCATGGCCGCCCGCACAGGCGCACGGATCGCAGCCGACATCGCAACCGCGGCACCGACTGCCCCGAGCATCTGGCCCTGCATGGCCTGCATCTGCCTGGCATTGTTGGCGGCCGCCGCGCGCAGGCCTGCAACCGATCGGGCTGCCGCGCGCGCGGGACCAGTCACCCTGTCGATCAACGACAGGATGAGGCTCGATGTCAGAGTTGCCATTGGGGTTTCCTAATCAGCGCCGTCCGCGCGGACGGTTTTCGCGGGCCGTGATCTTGGCAAGCGCGCGGGCATCAGCGAGAAACTCGTCGACATCCATGTCCTTGACCTCCTCAAGTGAGGAATGCGTTTGCCGCGCCACCTGGATGATCAGCTCTCGCCAGGAGACGGGACCGCTTTTTCGATCATCCCGGCCAACCGCTTTCCCATGAGCGGCGCCACTTCCTCGCCGACCTTGGCCAGATCCTCGATATCGAGGTCCTCGATCACCGCGACGTCAACGCCAGCAAGAGCCGCAAAGATTGCGTAGCCGGCGCGCACTTCGCTCTCGATACCTTCGCCTGCCAGTGCGTCGCGGGCCTTCATGCGGCGGAAGGTGAGTGAGGAGATCTCGCGGCCTTCGTGGGGGACCGGAAAATCGAGATCCACCGTCACGCTCATAAGTTTTTTGGTCATGTCATGTCCTCGGCTTGAAACGGAAACGGGCGCCCTCAATGAGGCGCCCGCTATGTCGCTTTTTCTGTGCGGAATTACGCCCCCAGCGCCAACCGATCGGCGGCGAACAGGTCCTCGCCATTGCGGCGCATCACCCGCTCGTCAGCGTCGATGTACCAGAGCTCCACACCATCAAGCAGAAACTCGAAATGGGTCACCTCCTTGAAGATGTGGTTGCAGCCCTGGAATTCGCCCGGGTCGCTTTCATCAGGCTCCCAATTGGTCACTGCACCCTCGATCACGCCGCGGGCGGGCACCGCCCGGTTGGTCTTCTTGTCGCGATAGGCGCCGGCGAAGGTCCACTTGTCGCGCAAGCCCATGCCACCAAAGACATCGGTATCGATGCCCTTGACCGAAAACGCGGGCTCCGGCGCCTCGATGCGCGGGAGCGCATAGTTGACGCTCATCACCCCGCCGCCCGGATTGTGCTCGGCGGTCATGAAATTGATTGCCGGAATCGTGAGCTTGTCGATTGTGGTGGCGCGGCTCGAGCCGCCAACCTCGGCGCGGCGGACATCCACCGCGGTCAGCATGTAAAGCGTTTGCATGTCAGTCTCCTGTCAAGTGCCGGGTCAGGCCGCGGCGTTGAGGCGGGCAATGATTTCCTCGACCAGCCCTTCGACGGCCGGGCGGTAGCGCCGGATCTCGTGATTGGCGAGCTTGAACACCGGCGCGGGTTCGATGCCGATGGTCAGCGTCAACGTCCCCAGGCGGATGTTCTCGGGCGAATTACGGCTGGCCTTGAACATCTCATTGGCCGGCGTATAGCCAAGGATGTCGTTATCGGCCTTGTGGTCTCGCAGCATGAACGCAATGGAGTTGATCCATGCCTCGGCCATGTCCGCCGTGATCTTGCGGCCCAGGAACTGCCGCGTGATCTGCATGATCTTGACCGTCAGGTAGTCAGCCCCGCGCACCTGGTGGAACTGCTCCCACAGTTCTCCTGTTTGCGCGTTGTCGGTGCCGATGAAGACGAAACCGCCATCGGCGACCGCACCATCTACGCCCACCTCACCCTCAGTCACGATGGAGACATTGCCCGCCAGCATCTGCTGGCCCTCTGTGGAGCCGTCGAGCAGCGAGAATGGGATCTTGCGCGAAAGCCCGGCAAGTCCGTAGAGAGGGCGGTTGGCGATCGGATTGAACGGACGGCCGAGGTTTTCATTGTCAACCCGCGCCATGAGGCCGCCAACGCGCGGAGCCATCGGACGGGTGACGATGTTTTGCCCTTCATAAACCCTTGCAGCCACACCAATGGGAATAAGCCGCTCGGAAGACATGCTCTCGCGCGCATCGATCGCATTGGCTGATGAGGTGTCATCGACATCAACCGGCGCAATGGCGAGGATCTTGCCAAGGTTTGCCTGCAGCGCAGCCACCACCGGATTGACGGTTTCAAGATCCACCCGCCAGGCGGTGCGGCCCGCGAGCACGATGCGAGGTGTGGCGTTCACAGCCGAGGGGATTGTAGTGATGCCATTGACGATCGCTGCAATCGCCGCAGCAGTCGCAGCGGTGTCAGCGCCTTCCGTCACGCGGACAATGGTGACATCCGCCCCGGAATTGAGCCCGGTCAACTGATCATTCACACCCTTGACCATATCGGCCAAGAGACCAGTGCCAAGCGCCGCCACTGCGTCGGGATCCGACGAAGAAATCCGGACCGGCGTATCAACAGGATATTCGATGGCCGATGCATCCGCCGAAGTTTCAATAGCAAGGATCTTGGAAAAATCCGCGCCGAGTACGGGAACCGGCTCATCAGCCGGGCGCGAGAACTGCATCCCGAATTGAGGTGCGCTCATGTCAGTCTCCATTTTATTGATAGCCGCGCCACCGGCCGGTTTCAGGCATCAAAGCCCGGTCAGAACCGGGTTGGTTTGATCTTGGTATTCAGTGGTGTCGCCAAAGCGCGACCAGCAGGAGCATTGTGAGCCGCCTTGTACAGCCCACCTTGCCGAGCTTCAGAACCTCATCAAAAACGACGGCCGGTTCGACGCATGAGCAGATATGGTTACGGCCAGTAGCTTTCGTTTGTGGCGAAGTCGCCCGGGATCGGATCACTGTCCTTGAGCGTCCGCGCTGCAAAGATGTGGGCCTGTTCGTGAGCCGCCGCGGCCTGCCCGAAAGCAACAACTGTCTGTGCGTCCATCGTAGTCAGGCTGTTGTCCGCCGCGATCCAAGCGAAGTCTGTGCTGCCGTTCCATTGTAGGTCACCCGGCTGCGCGCCTGCGACGATTGCCATGAACGCCAACTGCGTCGCGCCGCTGATGTTGGCTTTGGAACGATCATCGAAGTTGTAGAGTTTGCCGTTGAAGGTGAACCCAACTGAGATCCGGCGGTTGCGTTCCACAGTGACCGCATTTTCATCAGGCGCGACAAGCGGTGTCTCCTGTGCAGCATTGGCCACGTTGTACTCGTAGCGAAGCTGCTCGTAATGAAGCGGATCTGCCCCCTCAAATGTAGGCGCCATGGCAATTTCAAGCGCTGAGATGATGACATCTTCGTCGAATCCATCGGTAATGTTGGCGCCTGAAATATCCACCCTGGCCGAGTGAATGGAACTCACTCCAGGAAAATCGCTGCTGGTGAAAACAGCTTGAGCCTCTACGATGGTCACAACCCCCTGAGGATTCTGCCAATACTTGGTCAGTCCCCATGCGTGATGAATGTTGGTCATGCTACGGCCCCTTGGATCGTGCCATTGTTGTTGACGGTTGGCGAGGTTCCGATGATGGCCGCACCCGCAGCGCCGCCAGAACCTCCAGCTGCGCCTGCCGCTCCAGCGGTATAGCTTCCGTTGCTGCCCAACGCGCCATTAGCCCCGGATCCACCAGACGCCGCCCAATCTCCACCAGCACCGCCAGTTCCGCCGGCGCCGCCAGTTCCGGCAGCGGTTCCGCCAGCTGCGCCAGCCAACCCTCCGGCGCCAGACCCGTTTGCTTGGTTGTAGCCCTGGCCAACGCCGCCCGCACCACCTGCACCACCTGCCCCCCCAGCCGAAACGGTTGTCGATGCGTATGTGCGGAAGATGTAGTACCAATCCCCAATTATAGTACCTGACGTCCAAGTCCCGTTTGCGTAATATGTGTAAATCCCGACGGTCACAGGCGGCGCTGGACCATTGAGATTGTAGATTGCCACGCCGTCCCAAATCAGTGACCAGCCGCTAGTGGTAGGCAAGAAGGAATTGTTATAGTCGCCGCGCCCTGGCCCTGTCGCGGGTTGACGAACTGTAACGGTCTGTGAACCCTGTCCACCAGTGCCGCCAGCCCCCCCAGCCCCACCAGCACCACCGCCGCCACGGATCGCTCCATCGACATTGATCGTAACGCCCGATTGCTGGACGTTAATCGCTGGGCCACCAGCACCACTGTTCGGCTGACCGCCTGCGCCTTGAACCTCTCCTTTGATGTTAATGGTTAGCTCGCCGCCGCGACCAGTGCCGGTAAGGATGGCGGCAGCTGATGGTGAGGTCGCCCCGACAATGACGCCAGCCGGTATGGTGACGATCTTATTGTCATCACCCGCCCAATCGGTTGGAGAGAACAGGGTGGAGATATCCAGATTGGTGGTCGTGACAGGGATCAAGAAGGATACTCCGGATTTGTAGATTTCCACCCACGATCCGTTGGTTTTTCGATGCGCACTCTGAGCCGGGATCCACAAGCCTCCAGCCTTGACATGGACCTCGCTGATCTCCTTCCACGTGCCGCCGTCTCTGGCATACCCGGCCATCAGTTACACCTTGAACCAGAGGTCGCCGTCCTCGCCACCGGAAGGATCGGATGCGGAGACGGTGATGTTGCTTGCCGAGATTGTCCCGAGGGAAGAGGCGCTGGCCTTAGCCGCCAGCTCCTCCGTCAGCCCGGTGATCTGCGCGATCGTATGTCCGTGCGTGCCCAGCGCCGCAAGAGGCGAAGACGGCAGCCAGCCAAGCGCAGATCTGACAAGAACATAACCGTTCGCAGCACCGTCTGCGCCCGAAACATCCGTCAGATCGTCAAGCTTGAACGTCTGGGTTGCCGGCATTTTCGCGGCAAGCTGTGCGGCAAGGTCCGTGATCTCCGCAATCGAATGCGCGTGCGAAGCTGGGGCCTTGCCGTTGATCAGATCTTGAAGATTTTTCAGGATCAAATCCAGCAGGTCAAGCGTGCCCTGGAGCCTTACAAACTCTTCATCGACGTCTGCTGTGTCGATAGGTTTTGCAAGATTGAAGTGCGTCGTGTTCGACATATCCTAACCTCACATGATGCCAGTGCCGAGATCGCCCAGGACGATTCTCGATGCCGGGCCGCCGGTGCCGGTGATCCTCAATCGGACAAGGTCAGCAGTCTGAGCGGTAAGCTCATATTTCCGCTCAGTCCATTGCGGGAACGCCAGCGCTTCGGTGCTCTCGAGCGGCATGTTGGTCCATGCGCCGCCATCCTTTGAAAGCTCCACCGTCAGTGATGATCCGCCAGGAAGAAACGCCTTCAGGTAGGTGGCTATCCGGACCGCCGTGCCCAGCGTGAAAGCGCGAGTGACATAGGTCAGTTCCTGGGCAATCTCACCGGCGATCAACTCGACCGGCGCGAACAGGATCGGGCTCAGCTTGTTGGTGCCGCGCAGGATCGCACGCAACTCGACCGTCTCGGTGATGTATTCGGTCAACTGCAGCACCTGGAACGGCGCAAGCCGATAGATCGTTCCATTCGGCCGCTCGATTTCAAATTCCACCGAGCAGTTCGCAGACGGGATCTCCACAGCGGCACGGACCTGAAGGTCCGAGCAGTCGACCAAGTCAAACGTGCCCAGGTCAACCGTCTTGGTGGTTGTCCCGTAGACAGCAGCAACGGTGCGGAATGCCATTGCCTCGTCTTGATGCGCTGTCCACGTTGCCGCATTGACCGAGGAGAACCGCGGCGACACCACATAAGGGTGCCGGGTCACGTTCTGCTGCAGCTCCGCATCAAAGCCGCCAAGCTTGGCAAGCGAGATAGAGTGGTCGGAGTCATCTGTCTTGATGACATGGGCGCGATATGTGTTCGGCGGCGTCGTGATTGGCAGCCGGTAGCGAGCCTGGACCCACCCGGTCGTAGCGCCAGCCATCGAAACAAACGCCTCGGACTGGATCTCAGTCGTCGGATAGCCATTGTCCATCGTCACTTGGTTGACGACGATATCATTCGTCGTGTTACCGATCGCGCAGAGGTGAAAGTCGACACCGACGATCTGGCGAGGTTCGGTGACAACGAAGCCTTGCGCCTGCGGGTCTTGCCCCCGGCCTCCCTCTCCCAGCCCCTGAAAATTACGCTGAACAACCATCTGCTGCGTCCAGCGGTTGACCGTGGTCACTTGCCGCATCACGTTGATTTCGAGCGTCCCCTGACCAGCAAACAGCGCAGTCGCCGTATTGCCGGCCTGACTTTCGGCAAAAATATTCTTGATGCCGGCCGTCACGTTTGCTGGAATCGTGAAGCTGCCCGAAATCTCACCGTTGGCATCTGCGGTCTGCGTACCCGCAGGCTTGACGTCGATGCCTTCAAAGGTGAGCGTTTCAAGGATTTCACCCTCGGAGAACCCAGAGATCGTGAAGGCCACCGGGATCTGACGCAAAAACTCCAGTTGCTGCGTGCGCCGATCGACAAGCTGGGTTTCCGTGCTCGTGGTTCGCAATGGGCCGCCGTCAGTCCGGATCCCGCGGTTAAACTCCTGCGTCACGCCAGATGTCCATTGATTGGCGCTCACGGTCCAGAAGTCCACGGAAGGGGACAACGACAGCTCGCCCGGCAAAACCGTGAAGTTGGCGTATGGGTTGATCTTCTCGCAGAAGGTTTTCAGCTCCTGGCTGATTATCACCTCCTCGGTCCAGTCGAGCATGACAGGTTCCGTAAGCGTCGAATTGTAGAATGTCGGCTCGATCGAGAGCATAAGCATGCCATCGGCGATGGCGCCGCTCTGCGTCTCGCCAGCATCACGGTATGTGTCATCAACGAACGGGTCGACAAAAGTGCCGAGCTTTGCCACGGGCTCCCGCCGATCAATCTGACTTTCCAGGCGCTCAAGCTGCACAAGCCGTTCCAGATCGATGACGCGATCAAAGAACCGCTCCATGTTGTCTCGCGTCCGGAAAAACGTCCCGTCATTGGTAACGGTCGGCGTGCCAATCCAATTGTTTTCGACCTCGGCAAGATTCAGCAGCGAAGGCGGGATCGCCGGAGCGCGCGGGTTCCTTAGAGCCGACACCCCTTTGACGCACACCGGCGAGCCTTCCTCATCCAGGCAAATCCGATCAATGCGCGGAAGCTTGCGGGTGTAGGAAAAAATCACATCACCACCGGTGGCACCGCCCGAAACCGTGACTGTCGTGTCGGTCAACGCATCGGCCGTCACGCTGTCGCGGTAGCGGTACACCACTGTATAGCTCGCACCGCCAGCCGGCTCATCGCCGGCAAGCGCCCAATCAACAGTGTTGTTGACCCGAGTGAAGTCAACGCCTTGGGTGTAGGTCGTGCCGCCATCGGCAACAGAGATGATCTCGACAACAGATGTGTTGCTCAGAGCATCCGCACCAGCAGCAATGGCGCCACGGGTCACGTTCTCAGTGACCTCCTTGGTCAAGAGGATCGAGTTGATGACGCCGATCGGACCTTCGCCAACAGTGAACGTGTGAGAGGCACCGCCTGGATAGGTCTGGGTTTCGCCGGGGATTGCAAGCTCGTCCCAATCCTCTTGAACGGCAAACCGGAAGGCCGCGAATGATGTTCGCTTTGCACCATTGATGTTGGCCTCACCCTCAGAGATGGTGAAGATCTGGGAGCCGCCGTCGACCCCCATGGCAGTCACTTTTCGGCCGCGAACGATGTAGTTTCCATTTGGACGGTCATATTCCTGAATAGCCTGGATCGATGGAGCCAAAACCGCCGGCCCGACCTGATCAAGAATTGCTCCGTCCTGCAGAGTGTAAACGGCATAAAAAACTCCATCGCCGCCATCGCCGGCCCAAGCCCACGCCGCAGAACCAATCTCACGCGCGGCACCCGCTTCACCCTCAGCCGCAGACCCAGGGACAAGCCCCTTCAGGCTTTCATCGTCCTCATGCGTCTCGTAGGTCGTGACCAGCCGAATGCCGATTTCCACTCGACCAGTCATGGGCACGCTTTCGAGAAGCGCCTCTTCCACGTCCCACACATCGCCAGCGGCGAACACCCTGCCAGCGGTTAGGATGACTTCCTCTTTTTCTATGTCGACGACGGCCTCACCGCGCTCGATACGGTCACCATCCGAAACGATCATCCGGCCGAGGCGGGTCGTGCGCTCACGCTGGATTGTCTGCGCATCGTTCAGCTCCGCCCCCTGAACAAAGGGCCGCTCGCCATAATGCACGACCGACTGAAGCCCTGGCTTGCCGCGGGCGCGATCAAATGCGTTGGGCAGGCCAGAGGGGTGTTCGAAAGCCATCAGAACCTCACGAGGAATTTGATCCGTTCACGCACAGTTTTGCGGAGCGGAAGTGCTACTTCGGTTTCGGCAAAAGCCGTTGCAGCGGTGACGTCCTGGGGCCGCAGCCACAGGCGGCCGGCAGGGATGCCATCGGCGCGGGTCAGCGTAGTGACAATCGACACGCTCGCCGCCTCGACGTCGTAGGCATCCTTAAAGTCAGTCATCGCCTCAATGTAGACGCGCGTTCCGCTTTCGGATGGCGCATAAGCTTCACCACCAAATTCGTACTGCCCACCAAATTGCGTGGATACCGCATGCACAGCGCGAACCCGCCGATAGCCGATCACATCGTCATCAGCATCTTTGAGCATCAGGTAGATACCCTGAAGCAGGAACCATGCAGACATCAACTCACGGCGCTGCGTTTGCGGGTTGTCGGCCCAGCCAAATGTTGCCGTTGCCCAGGGGTAAATCATAGACGCCCACGGGATACCGCCATCTTCCGGGACTTCGATCCAGTTCCCGATTGCCGTTCCTTCGGCCTCGGTAAGCGTATGTTCGATCTCGGTCGTGCGGCCGAATGACCAGAGCGTTCCACCGTCATAGAGCCGAGCGCCGCTCTCGACATCAAGATGAGTATCGTCCAGGCGGTTGTGATCCCCCTGCAGAGGCTCGATATCGTAGGCGTAAACGCCACGGCGCAGATCGGACCGGAACGGCAGCGACAATCGCGTGATGCCTTCGATCCGCTGAAGCAGCGGGCTGTCATTCTCAGGCAGCTCATCAAAGCGCAACTGATTGGAATTCCACCATGCTCGGCCATGCCATGCAGGCTCCAGAGTGGCGGTAACGCCGACGAAGCCGAGGCCTTTCTTGACGCCGGCATAGGTTCCACGGATGCGATGCCATCGCACACCTTCGTCGATCACCTCATAGAGATTGTCCACATACGGTGTGAGCATCCCAAGCCCGTACTCCCACACCAGAAAAGGCAGGAACGATGGCGGCGGATTTTCTTTTGACGTCGTGATCGCCGGCACAGCGCCACCCATCCGGATCCAGCGCTCTGCATGCGCGGCCTCGATCGCCTTTTCGAAGTGGCCGGAGTTGCTGGGAAGAAGGCTCGTCAAAACGCTCTCCCGCGCAATGTCGGTGTGATGGTGCCAATTGCCAGGGCTTCAGCCGGCGGCGCAATCACATCGACCACCGGGCCGGTTGCTGCGACCTTGTGAACGCCGGGGATAATCAGCTTCGATATCCACCAGGCAACGGTTAGATCGCGGCCAAGCGTCTGCTCGGATGACCATGCGTCCTGAAGCGCAGTCACGGCGCGCGTGACGGTCGCCTCATCGGCATCGGGCAGAAGCCAGATATCAAAGGCCAGGTTGACGACGGTCCGGACGGCAGACGCCACCACAAACTCGTCATTGGCAAGCTGGACGTTTTCGTCGGCAAGCGCCGCTGTCACAACGGACAAAAGATCAGCACTCGCCACGCCATTCGGCTCGGTCGAATAAACCGCCACATTGATCAGCGGAGAGCGCCCGACACGGTAGATCTCGACGCTCTCGACGCGCAGATCTGCGTTCATGACGATGCTCTTGTAGCGCTCCTTCGGGCCACCGGTCGACCGCCCCTGGATCGCAAGGATGACGCGCAGCTTGAGCCGGGCATCGTTTTCACCCAGCAACCGCACCACATCGTAGAAGACCGCAAGCTGATCGAGGTCAGGTCCAGAAGCAAAGGCCAGAAGCCGGGCCCGGGCCGCCTCGTTGATGCGAGCCAGCAAGAGTATCTCGCGATAGCTTTCCGACTGATTGACAATGACGGCTGGATCCGTTTCCAGCATCGAAACATCATAAGGCGGCAGGTCCGGATGTGCCTCTCTGAGCCTATCCCATTCAGCCTGAAAGCTGGCATTCTGACGCGACAGAACCGCGTCATAGCTCAGTTCACCAATGACCTGCGGCATCGGCAGGCTGGTCAAGTCAATGGCCGTGGTCATGCCAACACCTGGATGCCGCCTGCGCGGAAATTAAGGCCGAATGAGAGGACACGCTCCACCGTGAAATCGCCAAGATGGCCCCGGGGGCGGTAATCGACATCAAAGCGCATTCCAACGTGCCCAGCCCTGATTTGCTCCGCAGTTCCGAGCGGGATGATTTGCCTGACCCGGAACCGCGGCTCCCAGATATCGATCGCCGTTGCCACAAGCTGCTGAAACAGAGCGAACAGCGGGGGCGTTACCGCGCGGCCAAGAATCTCCGCCACCCCACCGCCGAATTGCCGGCGCATTGCACGGCTGCCTATCCGGGTCGAAAGGATCACCTCGACCGACTGCAGGGCATGGTCATAATTGCTCATAACCCTGCCGGTGCTTCGGTCAATCCCCGCCATTGCTCACGCCTCGCCTTGCTCTTCGCCAGTCAGCTCCGGGGCCACCTTGCCCTTTCGCCCGGCCCCTCGCGTTGTACCGGCTTCGCGGGTTGACTTGAGGGTGAGACGGCCCAGCGAGGAATCAAAAAGCGCCTCGCGCTCGGTCAACCTCATTTCCCTACTTTTCGGCACAGGCTTGCCGTTGACGGCAGAGATCCCCTCGGCCACCACATAAGTGTGCTTATCCATAACTTCTCCTGATCGGTTAGACGGGCGGGCCCGGCGGCCCGAGTGGCGCCGACACATGACCATGGTCACTGCCCACATTCTTGCCGTTGTGCTCCTGGCGGCCGCCGTCCTGGACAAAACCTGCACCGGAAAACCTGAAGGTCACACCGCCAACGGCAAGAACCAGGGCACCATCCGCCAAGGTCACCCGGACACCGGCGTCCTCGAACACATTTGCATTCATGTCATCATTCGGGCTCGGGCGCGGGCCTGAATACCCTGCGCGGAACATCACGCCCTGGCGCATGTCGCCGGACGGGCTGACAACGCCGACAATGTCGCCCTTCCTGAGCGGCACCGACGACTTGCCGCTTTCCGGATGCGGTTGCCATGGTGAGAGGAACGGTTTGCCGTTGGCCTCCCCAAGCTTGATCCTGTATCCCTTGACCGCGTCGACCTCCTCGATCGGCCCGACCTTGAGCGAATTTCCAAAGGCCGAGCGCAACATGGCGATGTCGGCGCTCATGGACAGCAGATTGTCCGTTAGCTTCATGACTCGCTCACTTCGACCGCTAGGCCGCCGCCAGCCTCGATGCTGGCCGTATCCATAACGGGAGTATCGCGCTCCGCATCACCTTCGATCGGCCCAAGTCCAAGTGCAGCTCGGTCGCCGCAGGAGGCAAACAACGTCGACTGCAGCTTCTCCCAGTCGGCCCACTCCACATTGCCGTCAAGTATTCCCTGCCATGTCTGGGCCAGGGCGGCGTAAGAAGGGTCGCCATCACTTGCCATCAGGTCCAGCCCTTCAGAGATGACATCTGGCGTAGGATCGCCGGGCAGCGGCTCTGGCAGGGTTTGTATATCGAATTGCGCAAACCGGCAGGCATGTTTTGTGCCGGTGGCAGGGTCCGTTGCACGGACGGTCCGGATTGCGCCAATGGAAACCACCAGATCGCGAAACACTACGGACCATGGATTGTCATGGCGGTGCAGCACATCGCGCCACTGGTGATCGACCAGGTTCAAGAGCGCCTCATAGGCCGAATCCGTTTCACCAAGTTCCGGCACAACAACCGTGCCCTGGTCGTTCTGGATTTCCTTGCCTGACGCGACAGCCGACTGCATCATCGCGGTCAGTACGCCACCCCGGCCCAGCAAACCGTCCGTGGCGTCATCTGCATCCTCGCTTGTTTCCTCGATCGAGAACACGATAACAGGCAACGCGCCACCCTTCAGCAGACCGTCCACCGTGTCCATATTGCTGTCAAACACATTGCTCAGCGCAGCAGTCCGGCCACGCAGGGCCTCCACCACGGCGACTTGGACAAGCTGCCGGACAATACCCATCAGATCCTCGAAAGCACGCAAAGCACGACTGCAGGCAATGGTTCAAGGACCCTGTCAATCCGGTAAGCCTCATCCTGATCTGTAACCGGATGACGGCGTTCCGTCTGGTCACCGGCCTGCGGCACCCATGTCAGGTCACCAAGCGCAAAGCTCACACTGGCATGGGGCGAAATCACCTTTGCCCGGTTCTTGTCATCACGACCGCCACCCATCTGCTCAAGCTCTGGCGCAAAGTCAAAGCGCCCTGGAACATCTTCCTGCACGGCTCGGGCCTGATCCGGAATGCCCCCCGCCATCTTGCCTTCGCGCATCGGCCGGATCGTGGTGGGATCACCAAACGCCTGCCGTGTCATCGAGGGCAAAGAGGCACGCACCGCTTCCAGGTCCATGATGATCAGGCCTCGAGCGCCGTCAACGCGGCCTGCGCAGCCGTCAGCATCGCTTCCGCCTCGGCCTTGGCAGTTGCATCGTCAGCAGATGCCGCCACAAGCTGTTCGGCTTCGGCAACAGCCTTTCTGGCTGCGGCCAGGTCGACCGCGTCCTTCTGCAGCTTGCCGCCACCACCCTTGGGCTTCCCCTGACCTTTCTGAGTTTGCGTCACCTCAACAGCGAAGCGATCGGCAATCAGATGCCGGCCATAGCCCTCCGGAACCAACACCGGCTCACCTGCGGCACAGTCCTTGTCTTCCTTCTTATCGAGCACTTTTGCCGGCACGATGCCGCCTTGGGGGAATGCAATGCGAATCTTCTTGGTCATGACGGGTCCTTTCCTTTTACCGGACCGCAGCGCAACGGCTGCGGTCTGGAAAAAGGAACCGGGCACAAACCCGGTTCCCTTCCTCATGACGCCGAGGCCTTCGGCGAAAAGGTCAAGTCAGCGTCAATTTGCGGAGCACTTCCGGGCGGGTGCAGATCGAGATCGGGTTGCTCTGCACTTCAAGTTCGTAACCCTTGTTATTGGGCTTCTCGACAGCCTGGCTGTAGAATGGCAGGCCGGGCGTGTTGACCGTCTGGTTGTAATCCGCCGGGGCAAACCGGGTGATGTAGAGATCGGGAACGCCGAGGACTGCCACGCGGGCTTCATTAGCCGCGATGAAAGGGGAACCCAGATCCGCCGTCGCTTTGGCGCCGGTCTTGTAGCGCTCCCAAGTCGCCCCTCCAAACTGGAACACATCCGGCACGTCCTGACGCAGAACGGAAGCTCCGTCATTGTAGAGGAACGTCTCACGCACCGACTTGTGCAGCCACATCGCCTTGTGGAAATCGCGGCCGGTGAAGACGTGAATGCCGGAATAGGGTTCGTCGAGGGAATCCTCGATCGAATAGACCACATCCTGCCACAGACTGGTGACAAGAGTCGCTTCGACATCGAGTTCAAGGGAAACCGCGTCCGGGACAGCAATGCTGAAGGCGTTATAGAGATTGACCATGGTCTTGCCGGACTTTGATGTGACAATGCCCTTGAGGGCACCAACGCGCTGGTGTTCCAGCGTCATGGTCAGATCCTGCGCATGACGCTGGGCCTTGCGATTGACCCGGCCGATGACAGTTTCCAGCGAGCTTTCCTCGCCGAACTCACGCACGTTCTGCACTTCGTCGGCCAGGATGCTGTCATCGCGCTGGTAGTGCGGCACGTCGAGAGGCACCTTGGCGCGGTCTTCATCATCGGTTGTCTCGCCGGGTCCGCCGCGTTCAGAAGGCTCGATCAGGCCCAGCTTTCCGTTGCGCCGCTCGATCGAGATCATCGTTGTGGTGACGCTGTCTTCCTCGAAAATCCCGGTCGCCGAGATTTGGCCGGGCCGATACGGCACAGCGTTGACAGCCGCCGTCAGGCTTTCCAGGCTGAAGGCGTCTTCAATATGTACATTTGGTGCGGGCATCGAAGTTCTCCTTATCGTGCCTTGATGCCCACTGCGCGAAGCTGTGTCAGCTTGGCGGTGCGCTTGGTTTCGTCATCGACACTTGCCGAGAACACCAGCATGGCGTCCTTGACTTCCGCGTCGTCGGAGATGCAGACGGCATCAACATCTGCCTCGGTGGCGTCGACCTCGTAGCCGAGGATCGCGGTGGCGGTTTCCGCGCCCTCAAGCCCTGCAACTTCGGCATGAGGCGAGGTCACATACTTTTCATCCGCCGTGACCTTGCCGAGCACAGTGCCGGCGTGGAGCTTGCCGGCACCCGATCTGATGGTCAGCACCTCGCGGGAGCGGTTGCGGTTGGCTTCCGACAGGATGAACGCGAGATCCCGCGGCGTTTCGGTGAAACTGGTGGGCATGGTTATGCTCCCTTCAGGGGCTGACGACGCGCAGCGAAGATGGCGTCACGATTGATTGTGGGGCCTTTGGCAGCGGCTGGTTTGCCACCGGGCATTGCCAGGCCGGCTGCGGCCATCCGCTGCTGCTCATAGCCATCAGGTGATGGTGCCGGAGCTGGTTGCTCCGCTTCAGCCTTCGGGGCCTGTGCCATCGCGGCGATCGCTGCCTCGGCACTTAGGTCCGTATCATGGGCCAGGTGCTCAGCAAGGGCTTCGCGCCCCTTGGCTTCCTCGCTCGAAGCGATCGCCTTGATGCGGGCCTTACTGGCCGCTACTGCATCGGCAATCAGCTTGTCGGTGTCTGCGGCGGGATTCAGTTCCGCCTCGATCGCTTTGGTCATCGTTGGGCTCTCCTTTTCGATGCCGGGTTTTGCAGGGGCGGAACCGCCTTCTGCGGATTTGTGCGCAGTTGCCCGCGTCCAGTTCCGTGTCCGGGTCAGCGCCACCAAGCGCTCCGGAGCATGCGCATAAACGGAGTAGTCATGTGCTGCGGTGGCCGTCGCCTTCTTTTGCTCAAGACCGGTCGCGAAGCCGCGCTCAACGGCTTCATCCGCAACCATCCAAAGCTCCGCCCGCATTTCGTCGCGGATATCCGCAACCTCTTCGCCAGTCACTTCGGCATAGATTGAAGCGAGGTTCTCGCCATGCTTCTCCATGACCTTGGCGTAGCGCTCCATGTCGGCGGCAGTGCCCCAGACCCCACCGGAGGGATCATGGATCATCAGCATTGAACCTGTACGCATCAGGCGGTCTTGACCTGCCATCGCGATGATCGAGGCGCTGGATGCGGCCATTGAATCCACGATGACAGTGACCTTGCCATTGTGTGCCTTAAGGGCATTAAAGATGGCGATTCCGTCGTCGACATATCCACCACCGGAATTAATCCGGACTGTGATATCGTTGTCCCGGCCGTGCTCGGCCAGCGCGTCAAGAACGTCACGAGCCGTGAAGCCATCACCCCAATAATTTTCGCCGACGAACCCGTAAAGCACGAGCTCGCCATTCAAAAGAACGGTCATGTTTGTGTTCCCTTCAATATCTAAGCTTCATCCGCCGCGACGGGCGGCGGCCGCTCGTCGTCTGCTGGCAGGACGCCTGCAGACGTGTCATTTCGGCATCAAGCGCCGCCAGGTTGGCCGGCGAGAACACGACCTCTTCGCGTGTGACCGGGGACTGGATCGAGTATTCACCTGTCATCTCGCCGCTGATCAGTTTCAACTTGACGATGTAAAGGCCCTGATAGAGCGCGCAGGGGTCCGATAACTCGATCGACACACCGCCTAGCTTGACCGTACCCATCAGGCGTCCTCATCCTGACCTTGTTCAGAGATGGCAGGCTTGCCTTTGTCTGCCGCGTCGCTCGGAAGCCCGCGCTCGAAAGGCGATTTCATGCCTTCTTCGATGTGGCGCTTGTGCCAGTAAAGGCGGCCCTGAAACACTTCCTCCGCATCCCCACCGTCTTCGCTGATTTCCCGTTCCAGATCGCCAGTGCCGTTGCCGATACGTTCGCTTGTTGCCTTGGCCTTCTTCAAATCGTCAGCCGAGGGCTTGCTCGGCCCGTTACAGATCGCCCAAAGGATCGACTCACGGTTGGCGCGGTATACCTCCATTCCGCCCTTGAATTCGGTCATGCCGGTCTCGATGCGCTCATCCATCCAACTGGCATAAGGCACCAGGTAGTGAGGTGCGGCGATCCTGTCAGTCCTGCGCCGCGCCAGCGGCCAGACCGAAGCGTTCTCCATCTGGATCGAGCTGTAGGTCGCAGCGGTATGGTCGAGTGTGTAACCGCCATAAGACATGCCCAACGCACGTGCTGTTTCGCGGTTGAATGCGCTTGTCACCTCGGAATGACGCGGGCCCGGAGCCGTGATGTTCTTGAAATCAAGCGATTCACCTGGTGCGAGTTGCGAGATCCCCGCACCTGCGCCAAGCCTGATTTCGGATTCGGCAGCCCGTTCGAACTGCGCTTTGAAGTAGTCGACGAAATCCTGCTTCAGCGCTTCCCCGCCCTCTGTGCCGGCCAACGCCTCAAACGCTTCAAAGGCTTCTGCACTCGGACGGTCGCTGGTCAGGATGGCGGAATAGATGGTCTGCAAGAACATCAACTGCGCCGTTGCATCATCAGCGTTCTCAGCCATCATGAACTTGCGAAAGGTCGGGGCCAGAGGTGAAAGGCCGCGCACATCGTCGCTCGAAAACGGATCGAACGCATGCATGACCACCTGTCGCCCTTCACCATCGCGGGCCGGGTAATCCTGTTTCTGCCTGAAACCATCCCGCCGCTCCTCGAAGCGGTAGGCGATTGGGCGGGCATAGGCATCGTGGACAACGCCCTGAAAAAGCCCTTCCACTTCGCTGGTGTCCTGCACCAGTTGCGGCGGCGAGAGCAGCAGCATTTTGGTACCCATCCGAGTGCCGGGAAGCCTTTGTGACTTCGGCATGTATTGGCAAACACCGACGCTTTCGCCGAAAGCAAGCCAGTGCCGCATCCCGATATCTGTCTGCTGCGGTAGCGTCCATTTCGCCCGGAAATCGCATTCCAGAGGGTTCCAGGCGTAGACCTTCCACGCCTCCTTGATCTCGCGAATCCAGGCGATTGCTTCCTCACGGGTATATCCAAAACGCTCGAGATTTGGTTTCGGGTTCAGCTGCAGCTCATTGCCAACGGCATCAACAAGGATCTGGTCAGCAGCACCCTTGAGCCTGCCGGAGTTCTGTAACAGGTCCATCGCAAGGCCCGCAGCCCTGGTCCAAACCCGCCGCACCTCGTCTCGATGCTCACGTAGCGACGACGGCCGCGAAGAGAGGATGCCAGACTGGGTATCGCGCATATAGCCTGCACGGATACGCGGCGAAGAGGGCGCGCCAGTTGGCTTAGAGCCCGGCAGGGCCACGGGCATGGCGATGCTGCGCCCGGCCTTGACCCTGACCCTCGGCTTACTCGTCATGTGCGTTTTTTCCACTTTTCAATTCGGGCCCGGTCGGATCTTGAGCCATCGTCGTTGGATGATGCATTTACCCGGGATGCAGCAACCGCGCTGATCTCAACCTGGACACTGTGAGCCTTCGGCGACAAGAGATCCATTTCTGGCGAGGGTATCAGCCTTGAACGAAGCGCTGACCATTCAACAGCTGTCATGCGGGTCAGACCCAGATGCTCGGCCATGGCCATCGCATAGATCCTGCAATCGAGCAGATGGTTGTCGGCACGGATCCGCTTCCACTCCTCATGGTAACGGCCATTGACCATCTTCTGTTCGAAGTACTCGGCAGTGATCTGCTTGAAGTACTCCTCACCCTGCCATTTGCCGAAATGGCAGTAGCCGGGCGGGTCAAACAGTTCGCCGGCAGCCTGCCCTGTTTTGTGCAGATTGGCGTAGAGTTCACTCTTGAGCGACCATGTACCGACCTTCCAGAGCCGTGCAGAGCCATATTTCCTGCGTTTTCCTCGCTTGGTCACCGACTTGTTCAGCGGGACATCAATTGCCGGCACGCCTCGGCCTGGCTGCCCCTTGGTCGCATAGGTGTTGGGACGCCGCCGACACCATTCCAGAACCTGGTTCGTTCTGCCACCATCACCAGCGTCGACCGCGAACGCATCGAGAAAGCGCTCACACCCCCATGCATCGAGCACCGGGCGCCGCCAGTAGGTGTCCAGATCGATCCAGGCACCAGACTGCGGATTGTCGGTCGCACCTTCGAAATAGGCATAGTCGACTGTCCAGGACTGCCTGTCCTCGGCGAAAGCAACCAGTTCGGCATAGATGCCACTGTGCTGCACATCCGCAGCACCCACGAAGAGCAGACCTTCTACAGGGATAACCCGCTGCTGATAGTCCTCTCGGCGCTCCATGAGCCGCTGATGGTCGGGCGCATTGCCGCGCATCGCGTATGGCAGGGCCTTGTAGAGGTTCGAAAAGTCTTTCGCTCCCGCTTCCCCCTTGCCGAGGGACTCCAGATAATCCTCCGCGATCGCCTCGTAGCTCATCATCAGACTGATGAAAGCATCCACGTGAAAGCCAGGCTCCCGATCCGGCCCGGGTGCGGTGGCGATGTATCGCCCGGCTCGAACCGCGACAACCCGTTCGGACTCCGAGATCCTGTGCGTGCAGTTTTCGCACTGGTAGCGCGTCCGGTGCGGATGCGCCTTGTCAATGTCCAAGTTCTCGAAGAACTGGACCTGCTCGTATCCGCACTCCGCGCACTTGATGTTCCAAAAGCGCCTATCCGATCGCAGGAAATCACGATCGATCCGGCAGTGCCCGGGGCCTTCGCCGTTCTCGTCGCCAGTATCGACCTCGGGTGTCGACAGCGCGAAGATCTTGTAGGACTTGGTTCGCCGAAACGCCGTGAAACGGCCGAAGTAGAGCGTTTCCGGATCCGCTCCGTTCGGCAACTCCTTCCACTTGCTGACCTCATCCTTGACCCCGAACCGGCAGGTCTTCGAGGACAGGTCCATCACCGTGTTGGCATTGCCCAGATAGATGGCGCCACCGGCGAATTTTTTCTCGTAGGTGGTCGACCCCACACCCGACCTGCTGGTCGTTGGATAAATGATGTTCTTGCCGGTTTCCTTCTGCCACTCGTCGATGAGAGGCTGAAGCTTGCCCGAATTCATGTCCTGCAGCGCGTCGATGCCAGGCACCGCGAACAGGATGTTGTCCGGTGCGACCTCCGCCAGATAAAGCGACCATGCAAGGCCCAGAATCGAGACCCCGGTCTGCTGCGCCTTTCGAACCGTCACCTGGTTGCAGGGATGCTCGACCGAAAGACAATCGGCAATCTCAAGCAGATATGGCGCGTCCGCCGCAGACCATAGCTCACCCTTGAGGGGGCCATCCACAAGGATGATGTTCTTGCCAAGCCAATTCCGGAACGTCTCCGGGCGCGTCGGCCGGATCGCGTCCGCAAGCGTGGCGAATGCAAGGCGTTCGGCACCAGGGTGTCGAATGGCATGAATGGTCACGCCTCGGTCTCCCCTATTGCCGGGTCATGCTCCGGCGCTTGCACCGACAGGTTGACCAGAAGCTCGGCGATCTTGGTGTTGACCTCGAACGCTTTCTCCCGCAGCGCGACCCGCAACCCGTGGGCGCCTTCTTGCGAAACCGCGATCGCGAGGTCATCAGCCGAGTTCGGCAGCCGGGCAACCATGCTCTGGATCTCCCGGCCAGCGCGTGTCAGCGCGTCAGCAAGCATGTCAGCGCGAACCAGATTGCCCGCATCTTCCTGCTGGCGCAGCCGCTCCCGTCCAACCTTGAGCCAGGCCTCTTGCCGCAACGCTTCATCGCGCGAATTTACCATCGGTCCGTCCGGCGGCTTTGGTGCGGCGGATGATGACGGCAACGCACGAGCCGCTGCAACTTTCTCCGACGACGCAAACCGTTCGCGCAGGTGATCGAAATGCGCCAGGCTGAACCGAACGATCCGCCCGCGCCCGTCACGCTCCACCGGCAGATCCGACTTCTGCGCCAGGTCCCTTACGAGCTTTGTGACAGCCTGCTTGGTTACCCCGTCACGCTCGGCAACATGGGCAGGCGCAACCATGATCTGCTCCATGACGCCTCGCACCAGTTCCCTTGTTCAATCTGACAACCCGCGCCCGCAGCCTAACAACCCTGACAACCCAACGTTCAGACCAGCCTGACTGCCACGTTTCCGGGAGCTTTCCCGCCCGCGCGAAAATTTGTGGCGGGTACGGTCCCTAACCCCGGGGGTGGGGTGCCGGGCCAGGTTGGTCAGCTAACGACGCCCTTGGTCAGACGGCCTATTTCGTGAGCCACACGCTGGGGCAACACCCGGGCGACGGTCGAGCGGAATGCATCGCGGGTCTCACCCTGCACCATCTCGTTGGGGATGATGACGCCTGACTTCTGCTTTTCGATCGGCAGCCTCGCAGCGCCTACCCGCTTGAACACGTGGCCGTTCCAGCTGGGCTTCACTACTCGATTGGGCCAGAAGCCCGCACGCATGAATGCGCCCTCGAAAACTGTGCGCTTGCCAAATGGCGCAGCACTTACACCTGCCCGGGTTTCCCGCGCACGGAAGTGCTTGAGCGAAACATCGCCGCCCCATGCGCTCATCCGGTAGACAAGCGTTTGCGGCGTGGACCTCGCAGTCTTGACCGCCTTCACAATTGTTCGGCGTTTCAGTCCAGTTTGGCGCGCCAACTCGCGACGAACCTGTGTCCGCGCCATATCACCTGCACGGTTGACTGCACGGTTTGCGCCTTGACCCATCTTTTTGCTGCCGAGCGCCTTCAACGCATTGTCGAACCGGTGCAGGCTGTCGACATCCTGCCAACTGATCCTGAGCGACATGATTGTTGCCTACCTATCTCTGCAGAATGGCATTCCGAATTTGCCGGGCTTTGGCCGGCGAGATCATGGCAGCCTCCCGCACGAATGAAAAACCCGCCGGCGGCGTGTGGGCCGCGGCGGGTTGAACTTTTCCTTTTCAGGGTGAGATGACCATTGTCAAGTTTTGGTCGCACGTCAAGAAAATAGCGACACGGAGTGGAAGGGGTCCCCCTGCCCTCCGAGCCCGGCGACAACAGCCCAGGGCGCGATCGTGGGCACCACGCCAGTCAGTTGATGGCCTGAAAGATGGCCATGCGCGCCACTCGCCACCTGATGCGCCACATGGCGAACCGCCAAAGCCCAGAGCGTGCGCCGAAACCGGTCGATTGCTAGGCCCGACACATCATCGGTCAGGCGATATTTGCGATAGGCACCCGGGCGCGGCCGCCGGCTCTTCGGGTTGAACCCGTCCTGCTCATGCTGAACCGGTCGGCCATAGGCATCATGACCGGGTACCTTGACGAACCATGCGGGCTTACCGCCGCGTTTCACCATGGCCCGGCGCGGCTCTTCGCCTCGCCAGTCCGGTTTGCGGCCAAGCACGGCGCGAGCGATCAGAGTGGCCTGTATTTCCTGAACGGACATCGAGGCCAGTCGCGGGCGGATCCGCCTGACCGCTTCAGCCACCAGCCCATCCGCGTCCGCCCATTCGGGAAACGGTGTCCAGCCATCGCCGATCGAGATGCGCACAGCATCAAGCTCTGCAACCGCGCGCCCCACAATCAGCGCGTCCGGATGCGGCTCACCCTCATCCATGAAGGTGGCAACGACGCCGTAACCGTTGAGCGGCGCGTCGATCACCGTGCCGAGAATACCGTAATCGGAAACCATGCCCCAGGAAGAAGGCGCCGAGGCGGCGATCCCCCCACCGGCACGCTCGGCTTTGGGCAGCTCGTGCCGATAGGCCCATTCCAGCAGTTGAATAATCGGGATCTGTTTCATGGCCTGTTTTCCTGTGTTGAGTGCTTGCTTCCCAATTCCCGCCCCTTGCCTCCCGTTTTTGGCTGCTTGCCTCCCTGATCCCCCTTGCTGGCCTTCGGCCATGCTGTTGTTTTTATTGAATTTGAAGAAGAAGACAGGGGGGCTAGGGAGGATAGGGAGGATCAAAGCGACGTACGCATACAAGGCTTCATTGTGTTTTCTGTCATGAGCCACACTCTTTGAATAAACATGCGCACACGCGCGCGCCGCAAATATCCTCCCTAGCCTCCCTAGCAGCGCAAGCCTTTGAAATCCCATACCCTTTTGACGGGAGGCAAGCGTCCATATCCTCCACCAGCCTCCCTCGCTGCCCTCTATCGTCCCGGGCGGCGGGGGATTGGAGCGGGATGAACGCCCCACACGCGCGTGGAGGGTGCGGGTTGTCCGGTCTCACAGGTCGCCATAGCCTCCGCCACCATCCGGCCCACCCTCGCCTCGCACGCGCAGATATTCATCGCGCACCTTGATGCCGACATAGCGGGTGGTCGAGGACTTGTGCTTGCGGAACGCATGCATCATCCCGTCCGCCCCCTCCCATTGCTTGCGGGCATAGTCCGGAAAACGGCGCATGAGGGTCGATTTCCTGAATTCCGGCTGCCCTTCGCGCGCAGCCCAGTTGGCGTAACCGACGCAGATGTCGTCGGGCGTCGAACTGTCGTGCTCGTGGCCGGTAACGAGGCAGCCCGCCCGGACGAAGGCCCCGATCGGGTCGCTGTCCTCGCGGTATTCACTGGTGGCGGCTGTCACCTTATCGGGCACGCCAAGGCCGAGTGTAAGATAGTCGAGCGCACCCTCCACCAGCCAGGCGAACACGCCATCAGCCTCCGCGCGCAGCTTTTCCGGCAAGCGCCGGTCCACCTGGTCGGCTGCGATCTGGATCTCCCAGGGCACCAGCAGCACGCGCCGCCAGATGCCATCGGAGGTGTCGCGGATCACCGGCTTATGGTTGCCGACCATGACAATCTTGAACTGCGGTATTACCTCGATGAATTCCTGCTGCAGGCGCCGGACGGGAATGCGCTCTCCGCCGGTCAGCGTCTTGATCAACGATTCCTTGAGATGAACCCCGCTTTCGGGCTCGCTGGCAGCGACAAGCCGGGCGCCGGGCAACCGGGCAAGGTCGGGCGTGGCTTCCGCGCCTGAGCGCCGGCCCTCGCCCGCGAAACTGTCGACCGACAGCGTGACGGCATAGTTGCCAAGGATCTCGGTCATAAGGTCAATAAAGGTCGATTTTCCGTTGCGCCCGGCACCGTAGAAGAACAGCAGGCATTGTTCCTTGGTCAGCCCCAGCAGGCCGTAACCGAAAAACCGCTGCAGGAAGAGCCGCACGGCAGGATCGGGCTGCACGGTCTTGAAGAACTTCTGGAACTCTGGCGCTGTCGCGGCGGGCCGGTGCTCCACCTGCCCGAGTTTGGAGATGTAGTCGCCCGCCCGGTGCGGATCGAGCCGCGCCTCCCAGCGCCAGCGCGGATCGTCGGGATCACTTTCCTCGTCCTCAACGCGAATGAAGCGCAGCGTGCCATTGGAGCAATTGAAAGCGAAGAGATCGGTGTTCATGTCGTTGACCATGCGCGCCACATGCGGCGCGGCCTCGGTCATGAGGTTGTTGATCTTCGATGTACCTGCGGAAGATTTGGCAAAACGGTGCCGCGCCGAGCGCCGCCCCTTGACGGTTTTCAGCGCAGCTTCGCCAGCCTCCTCTGCTTCCTCGAGTTCGAGCCAGCGCTGCGACTTCTCGGCCGACCAGTCCTTGGCAGGCCGTCCCATCTTGATCCGCTCCTTGCGCGCCACCTGCCCGGCCTCGATGAGGGTGGCCTCCTCTTCGCTGGCCGTCATGGCCATGGCCTCGTCATCAATGAACTCCGCCGTTTTCTGCGCCAGTGGCCGCACCACCGAGCCGTCCTCATCCTCTTTCCAGTGCTTGCCGTCAAAACCGTGCCAGCCGACCCGGGCCACATGCAGAATGCGGTTTCCGTAGCGAATAAGCAGCCGCCGCCCGTTGCCTATGTCGGTTTCGGGTTCGCTGGCGCATTCGGCGAGAATTTCATCGGCAGTCAGCTCCTGTGCGTCCGGTTCGGGCGGCTGGGGCGCGTCTTCGGCAATGCTGGGCTCCGGCCTTGATAAGGGGTCCGGGTTTTCCGCCCGAGCCTGATGCCCCATCGCATCGAGCATGGCCTGGACGGATGCGGGGATCTTCGCATTCATGTTCACGCCGCCTCACCACGCACTGCTCTGACAATCACCTGAGCCCAGTCGAACCCTCGAGGCGGCCAGGCGGTTGTTACCTCTATTCCGGGGGCGATCGCCCGCGCGCGGGCTTCGGCGCGGGCCATGTGGGCTGCGGTCCAGACGGCTTCCGAATCGCCATCGCCCAGAAACAGCAGCTCGCGAACATGGGGCGCCAGCGGGAACCCCTCGGCAAGCCGCTCCGGGTCAGGCTGCGGACTCGGCATCATCACTGGCCTGGCAACCCCTTTGGTGTTGATCTTCGTCTGTGTGGGGTGGGCAAAGCGGCCGGTGCGGGAGGCCGCGCCCGCCATGTTTGAGATATCGCCGGCCGCTGCATAGAAAGTGGCGCACGCCAGATCGGCATCATCGCCAAGTTCAGCAGCGAACCAGGCGGCGGCATTTTCGATGCCCTCGGCCATCACCCAGCGCGTGGCGGCCGGATCTCCGGCGACAGGCAGCAGCCCGCCCTTCTTGCTGCCGCGCATCTTCTTGGTGGCGAGCGGTTCATAGACTCCCGCGGCGAAATCGGCGGGTGACGGCCAGCGTGCGGCCGGAGGCCCTGCCCGATCCTCGCATCCACCAGCCGCGCCCGCCTTGCTCAAACCATAGAGCAGGGGGCGGTGTTTCGGGCGATTGCCCAAATCGATCCATGTCTGGTGGATGCCGGTCAGCTGGCCCTGACCATCAACAAACGGAAGCACCAATGCAGGGCCGCACCAGATGTCGCGCGCGAAGCCACGCTCATCCCTGCCGTGCCAGTAGGTGAGCTTTGGCGCCAACCTTATCGTATGGCAGCTCTGGGCGAAGGCCTCGATCGGCAGGCCTGAACGGGCATGCAGATAGCGGGCCGCCAAGAGCCGCGCCTGATGATCGGCCGCATCGTAAATCCCCCGGCATTTCGCAAGTTCCCTGTCCCGGAACTCATTGGCGTCGCTCTCGCGCACAGCCGCATCCCGCGCAGCCGCTTCCGCGCGCGCCGCGGCCTCGGCGCGGATCTCGGCCCGGCGCTCCTCGCTCACGCTTTGAGCACCATCGGGCACCGTTTCACCTAACACCCCGCCGCAGGCTTCAAGAAGCTCAGCCCGGCGAGTGACATCGAGCCCAAGAATATGTGCGGCCATTCCAATCGCATCATTTCCGCCTGTGGAGCCGCCGCGGCAGTTCCACTTGTTCTTCGCCGTGTTGAGCGCGAACCGGTCCTTGCCGCCGCACTGCGGGCACGCCATCGCATGCTCCGCCCCCCTTCCCTTGAGTATGAGCCCCAGCCGTGGCGCTGCCTCGGCAATGCTGACCTCGCGGGCGCGGGAAATGAACAGATCGAGAATTTCGCTCACGCCGCCACTCCCGGGCTGTCGCAATTTTCGCACATTTTTGTACGTTTAGGCTTGAGCCTCGTACATTTTTGTGCGAATGTATTTTCAACGAAAGGAGAGAGACATTGAAACGCGAAGCACTGATCCGGGAACTCAAGGCACTGGCCCGCAAAGAGGGCAAAAGCCTCGAAATCTTCACGGACAAGGGCAAGGGTTCTCACTACCGGGTCCGGTTTGACGGCAGAATGACCACCATCAAATCCGGCGAACTGACCCCCGGTTATGTGAGACTGATCAGAAAGCAGCTGGGGATCAAATGATCCCCGGCTGCAAGCCCCGGCGCGACGCGGAGCAGCGTTATCACCACCACCACCAAGGAGACTGCCACCATGCAATACATCTACAATGCGAACCTCGAGCCGGATCCCGATGGCGGGTTTCTGGTGACCTTTCCCGATGTGCCTTCGGCGATCAGCCATGGCGAAGACCGCGCCGATGCGATTGCCAGCGGCCGCGAGGCCTTGGGTCTCGCCTTGCGCGGGCTGATCAATGACGAACAGGCCCTGCCGCAACCAGCCGCGCGTGGCGCGCACATGGCTGGCATTGCCGTCGATCCGGGGACCGCGCTTAAGCTCGCCGTGATCGAAGCCTTTCTTGCCAGCGGGATCTCCAAGTCGGAGCTGGCACGCAGGCTCGGCAAGAACGAAACCGAAGCAAGGCGCATTCTCGACCCCGACCACCCGACCAAGCTCTCGCAGATCGAGGCGGCGCTGGCCGCCATGGGGCGCGAGATCGTGGTCAGCATACGCGATGCGGCTTGAGGCGCTGCTCATTCCGCAGCCTCCCGAAACTCAGCCAAATGCGGCACGTTGGCTCGCGTGATCGCCTCGGCCAGCGGTGGGCAGACACTGTTGCCGGCGCGGCCCACCTGGTCGGACTTCGAGAACGCATTGCCGTCGAGATCCCGGTCGATCGCGTAGCGGGGCGGGAAGCCTTGCGCGTTGAACAGTTCGCGCGGCGTCAGCATCCGCATGCCGATATCGACCATCACCAGCGTCACGCCTTCCACATCGAGGGTGACAAACTCCCGCTCGTCCCAGAAGCCGTAAGCGCGCAGGAAAGCCGCCACCTCGCGGGCCCGAGCATGGTGCTCCGGCCCGAAGGGTGGCGCGGCGAGTGCTGCCTGCGACAGGCAGAACCGGTCCTTGACCGTCACGGTGTGCAGCGGATCGTCGACCAGCTGCCCGTCGCCGGTGCCGTAATATTTGGTCAGCGCGCCGGTCACGAGCGCGGACTGCCCGCCGCCGGTGCAGGCGACCCGCGCCGGTTCATCGGCATCGCTGGCGCGCCTTTCGCTGCCCTTCATCGACAGCATGCTGGCGGCGACCACCTGGCTCTGGCTGCCCGATTGCGTGGCCGTTGCAAGCGGCTGGTCCGCCGCCCGGCCGATCACGCCGTTGCCGTTGTGCTGGGCCATATAGGCCGCGACAGGCGCGTGTTTCACGCCGCCCGCCACGGCGGTGCCCAATGGCGCATCGGGATCGAGCGCCCGCGGCGCCTGCCCTTTGCGCTCGCCATAGCCGGTTTGGGCCAACGAGGCGGCAACGCAGGTCAGCCCTGCCCCGCTGGCGGTCACCGTGTGAGCCGGTTCGTCCGCGCCCTGGAATGGCTTTCCGGCGTTGCGCATGGTCATCAGGTGCGGCGCGATTACCGCGTTCTGGTCCTTGGGCGAGGCCGTTACCGTGTGCAGCGGGTCGTTCGGATCGCGCACCGCGCCGCCCTGCTGGGCATAGGTCATTACCGGAGCCACGATGCCAAGCGGGGCCGCGCCCCCCGGCCGCTTGTGAAAGCTGTTGGCGGTCACGGTCGGCACTGGACCATTCATGTCCGCGCCCGTAGCGCCGGAGTTGAAACGGGTCATGGATGGCACCACCACCGCCTTCTCACCCCGGTTTGCGCCGGTCACGGTCCGCATCGGCTCGGACGCATCTTCCAACCGCGCCCCATGGGTCAGGTTGACCAGAAATGGCCTTGCCGCATCGAGCACGTAGCGCCGGATGCCGCGCGCCACCCGCGCCTGCGTGGCATCTGCCAACGGCCGAACCGCGCGCAGGCCATGCTTGCTGAGTATTTCCGCCTTGCTGTCGAAGATCGACGGGCAGACGATCGACCAGTCAACCACGTTGTGCCCCGCTGTCAGCCAGGGCTCGAGGCGTCCGTCCTTCACCGCTTCGGATTTCGGGTCGCCATGCGTCGGCTCCGGCCATACGATCTTTTGTCCATCGAACCGGATCAGGATGAACACCCGCCTGCGGATCGTCGGTGCGCCATAGTCACAGGCCCTGAGTTCGCGCCATTCAATCTTACCGCCAAGCCGCTTGAGCTTCCTGCACCAGGCTTTGAACGTTTCGCCCTTTCGATCAGGGTCCGGCACAAGACCCTTTTCTGTTGTCAGCAGCGGGCCCCATGTCTGAAACTCCTCGACATTCTCAATCGCAACCACATCGACCTTGCCGCCCGATTTCTGGATGCGCTCGATCCAGCCCGGGATGATCCAGGCGAGATCGCGGATATTGCGTTGAACCGGTGCGCCGCCCTTGGCCTTGGAGAAGTGTTTGCAGTCGGGAGAGAACCAGGCAAAACCGATATGGGCGCGGGCGAAATGATCGAGAGGGTCAACCTTGTAGACGTTCTGGCAAAGATGAATCGCATCAGGATGGTTGACCGCATGCATGGCCACGGCCACGGGATCATGATTGATGGCATAATCCGGAGAGCGCTCCAGGGCCATCTCGATGCCGGTTGACGCGCCGCCGCCACCGGCGAAGCAGTCGATGATCAAAGGCGCGCTCATTCCGCAGCCTCCACGCGCCGACCTCTCGCGGCGGCGATGTCATCGGATGCGGCCACGCGCAGGCGGCCGGTGCGCACCAGCAGGTCGATGGCCTGGTCGAGATTGAAGATATCGGGCATGGCGCGCACCCAGCTTGAGCGCTCATGGGTGATGAAAGGCGTGCAGGCGCGGGTGCCGCGCAACTGCCCGGCTGCCGTGATACAGCGGACGTTTTCCATCCGCTCGGGATTGAGCCCATGGGCGAGTGCCGCGCGATGGCACTGGGCGAGGCTCGGCGCGATGATATAGAGCGGGCGCTCATTGGGTTTGAGACGAACCATCAGCCCTCTCCCTGTGCCGCGCTGGCAAGAGCATCCAGCCTGCAGCGCCCGGCAAGCGCAATCGTGACGATCTGCGGCAACCCGGACCTGATCGACCGCTGCACCCATTTGCGGCTTTCAAGGTCCTTGAGCCGCCGCCGCGCCGCGGCAAGCCCGACATCAAGACCCTGGCACAACGCGTCCATGGTCATTTCAAATCCGCCATCCGGCGGCGCTTGAGCGGCAATGCGCAATCGCTCGACGGCGACGAGGCCCTCGTCGGCGAGCCGGTCTCTTGCCGCAGTTGCGCCGGGCTCTCTGGGCGGCCCGGGCGGCTGCCGCACCACCCCGTCCCCCACAAATGCGGCCTCAAGTGGCTTGCATCGAAAATCGCGCAAGGCCTCGACCTGAGCGACGGAACGGCCAAGGCCTCGCGCAATTCCGGCAAGGCCTTGGCCACCCTCAAGCAAAAGGTTGATGGCAGCGGCCTGCTCTGGGCGGGGAAGCGCATCAAACCCGGGCGAGATGGCGGCAAGGCTTCCAAAAGACCCGCGCGCTGGCTGGACCCGGCCGCGCGGCGGCACGCCAAACCTGCAGGTGACAGAGTGATCCTCAATCATCGCATGACCTCCGGATGTTGCGGGCGAAGCGCGCCCGTCTGCGCACGCACCAGATCGAGAACCTTTGCAACCCGCGAAGGATGGAGCGAGGCAATCACGCCGATCTCGTCGTGATCAAAACCCGCCTGCCACAGCGCGACGATGCCAAGCTGCTTGATCGCTGAAGGGAAGCCGCGCGCCGGACTGCACACATGAAGATGAATGGTCATAAGATCCTCCGTTCGCTGACAACCATGCCGCCGGTGGCGGCGGCGAGGCTCGACTCCACTGCTGCGTGGGAACCGTGGCGGGCAGCCCAATCGGCCAGGCGGTCGCAATCCTGGAGCGACAGCCCGATGAGATCGCCCTTTAGCCGCCGGGTCTGGAACGCCCATTCAAGCGCCGAGCGGTGTTTGCGCGGCTCGAACCATTGGCCGATCACCTTGGAGCCAGGCGCGAGATCACGCACGCCCTCAAGCGTGGTGACGATGGCCAGCCAGGCAGGTGCCGTCTCGACACCGAGCACGGCCAGGACCGCGCGGTCGGCATGATTGGTCACAATGGTGAGGCGGATTGTGGTGAGCCTGGGTACGGTCATGGTATGACCTCACGCGCCGCATCGCCGGTTTCACCGGCTGGCGCTTCGGCAGGGCGGCGCAAAAGCGCCGACGCCTGGTCAGGCTTGCCCCCTTCGGGCGACACCACAAACTTGTCGACCTGGTTGCCCCAAACACTCCAGCCGGGGCGCTTTGTGCGGGCAAACATCTCGAGCTTCGGCACCTCGCCGGTGAGCCGGGTGATTGCGTCGGCGAAGTGATCAGGCTTGCGGGAATGTTCTCGAATGCCCTCAAGATGCACCTGCGCCTCGCCTTTGGTCAGCCGGTCATAGCCGCGGCCGCGCGTGGCGAGCCAGCATTGCTCCATCCCTGCCCGGGTGTGGAACCCCATGCCCTTGCGAACCGAGCCGGAGTCGGCAAACAGAAACCGCTGCGCGGGATCACCCTTGATCTTGATCCAGCCGAATGCCACCGTCTTGTAGGTGAAACCCCAGGCGTTGATCAGCTCAAGGGCCTCAGGCAGCATCGGCTGGATAACCCACATGAACAGCGCTGCATCTTTGGCGGCGATATCAGCCACCGGCAGCGCTGCGATCGCATCGAGATCCATGCAGTCATAGTGCTGCACCGCGCTGCGATCCTCGCCAAGCTCGGACCAAGACTGGAACCGCCAAGGCGGGTCGGCATAGATGATGTTGAAAGGACCGGGCGGCAGCGGGATCATCGGTCCACCTCCCCCGCGCTGAGGCGTCCCGGGCGCGGCTGGGCCGTTCGGATGATGGTCTCCAGCGTAATCACCTTGAGGCCGCAAGACACGCAGACGCGCCGTCGTTGCTGACCACCATGCGCCGGCCGGCTATCAACGGTCTTGAACATGCGCTTGCCGCAACCGGGGCAGTGCAGGCCGGTAGGCTTTTCATCATTGTGGACAAGAGTGCGCGTGCTCATGCTGCGCACCTGCTGATGGTTGCATTGCCATTGGCGGCTGCTACCGTCTCTCGAGGAGACCGTTCATGGCTGACAGATACGACAGTCCGGTTGGCGACAAGCCGTCGATCACTGAAACGCAGTGGCAGGCTGCGGCGATTGCCTCTGCCTTGCTGTCCATCATTCTCGGCATCGCGGGGTCGTTCTGGATTTTGGGTCTGGTTCCGCCCGAGGCGATTGCGCCGGATGACATGGCCGCCCGGGGCCGAGCTTTGACCCCGATCGGCACGTTCTTGATTGCAATCGTGACCTTCTGCACCGTCGCCTGGCGCGCCAAGGTGACTGAGCGGCAAGCTAACGCCCAGGAGCGGCAAAACGCCAGCGCCGACGAAAACAATCTGGCTATCCTTTTGGAAAAAGGCGCAGAACTCACAGGAAGCGATGATAAACAAAAAGAACTGGCCGGATTGGCTTGCCTTAGCGCGGTGGTTACCGCTGAGAATCGTCGATTTGGCGGAGAAGGGTTGAGCCTCCTCGGGAGGTACATTCAAGAAAATCATCCCAAAAAATTCTCGAGCTATCTCCCGCGAATTGCCTTGCAGGCTCTTCGGGATGGATATCGCAATGGAAATAGCTCGCCCGTGAAACTTCGAGTTAACGGGGACAGTGAAGTCGTAAGATGGGAGCCCATTTGGGGCGTAGGTGGAGTGAATTTCCGTTATGGTACCGTTCGCGACTGGCCGGATGAGTTTGATGAGTGCCCGACAGCCAACACTTTCTTTAAGGTGAGCTTCGAAACCATCAAAATCGCAGTCGACTTCAGAACCTTCAAAGGATGCAAATTTACTGAATGCGAAATTATTGAACTTAACACTCGAATCGGCGACACCAATACTTTTACAGAATGCAATTTCAGCGGATGCATAATGAACTTTGAACTGAATGAAGAGCGACTTGACTTGGAGACATTCTTCAAAGACAAAAACTATTACATTGAGGGCAATCCACCCCTTCCCCCGCACGGATTTGATAGCTTCGACTGGAGCAGATACCTGCGTAAACAACCGAGATATCCCTTTGGTGGCGAAGAAGATTAGAGCGACGGAAGCCAGCTCCTGATAACTCGTCTGTGTCACCGCTCGCCTCTCCCGACCTGCCGCCGCTTCACGACCGCCCTGCCCTCGACCGCATCCATGGCGGCGATATCGTCCAGAGCCATGCGCCCGGCGAGAGCGCGAAACGAGGGAACGGCATCTGCGGGGAAGACATGAAGCCCTTGCAGCCGGCGACGGAGAAGTCCTACGCCGCCCCCTCCGTCGCCTTTTGCTGCGGACAGATGGTCTCCGTCCCATCCGCAGCAACCCGTGGAAACAATCTCGCCCATCACTTGCCATCCCTGCCTACGACCCTGAGATCGCCGGCGCGGATCTGGGCGAGCGACTGGCGAAAGCCTGGAATGCCCTGTTCGAGGATGGCCACGGCCCGGTCTATTGTCACCGCCTCGGCCGCCGTCACCTTGCCGTCGGCGAGCGCAAGTGCGCCGGCGCTCATCACGTCGCCCGCATGACGGATCGTCTCGGCATAGGCGGAAAGCACGTCGGCGCTCTGCCGCGTGGCGTCGGTCTCGTCGGCGAGGCGGCGGCCGTTGAGTTCGGCCATGACGGCGGTTACGACCGCCATGCCGCAATGTTCTTCCAGCATCAGCACCGCGTTGATCGGCATCAGGTCGGTGTCCTGGGCATTGTTCCAGCGCCCGACATGACTCTTGGAAATCGAGGTGATCTCAGCCGTGCGTTCGATGCCGCCTGACAGCGCGATCAGATCCCGCTGCGCCGCCTTGATGCGGTAAAACCATGCATTCTTGATCATTGGACACACCTTTCCCGTTCCGGGAAAAACCCGGTCTCTTTCCCGTGGTGGGAAGCGTTCAAAACTGGTCAGATCATCCGGTGTTCAAGGAGGACCGGATGATGGAAATGGAAAACCCGCCCCGCCGCTGCAGGCCTTCCGTTCGTTGTCGCGCAGGTCAGCGGGCGCGCTCGGGGTATTGTTGGTTGCAGCGGCCGGATTCGAACCGGCAACATCCTGGGTATGAACCAGGCGGGATGACCGCTTCCCCACCCTGCGTTGAAATTGATCAGAGCCGCTCATTCAGCGACCTCCCAGTGCGAATTGAAAGGCCGAGCATTGCTCTTGTCCGAAGCGTTGATAGCCTTGCATCACCGAAACTGGAGAGATGTCATGTCCAACCCCAACGACGAAACCCTGAGCTTTCTCATCGCCCAGATGGCAGTGCTCGAACAACTCACCATCAACCTGACCCACCTGGTCAGCGCGGAATACGAAGACGCGCTTGCCGTTCGCGCCGGGTTGCTTGCGGACATTCGGGAAAGGCTGTCCGCGCCGACAGGAGGAGATCCGCGAAAACAGGCCTTCTCCAATCTGGCACTGAAACAACTCGATCGCCTGGAGCCACGCATTCTTGGCGCGACGGACAAAGCCGGGAAACATTAGGCGGGTCATTCAGCGGCCTCCGGAAGCTTGCCGGCAGCGTCATGCGAAGCTGCGAGCGCGGACGGAGACTTGGGGCGCTCCACATCCTCGGGCCAACCAGCATCCTCAGGCCAGTGGTCGGAGAACCATTGCATCACCCGCTCATAGGTTCCGGTCGAAATGTCGGACCCTTCACGAATACGCTTGAAACGCGCACCACTCCTCAAGAGCCGATCGGAAAGCGTCCCCTCAGCGACGCCAGCGGCGACCGCATAGACCTCAAAAACTGCAATGAACTGTTCGCGCAACGTGATCATGCACACAATATTCGGATTAAAATCCGATTTGTCAACGGACTTATATCCGAGTGCGCATGATATTTCTAACGGATAATATTACGCTATGAACACTGAACTCATGAAACGCATCGAAGAACGCTTGGCAAAACTGAAGCTTTCGGCCTCAGCTGTCTCGCGCCGCGCGACAGGCTCGCCTGACACGATCCGCTCGTGGGCAAACAACCCCGAACGCTCGCCGCGCGTCGATACACTGGCCAAGATCGCCGCCGAACTGCAAACGACACCGGAATGGCTGCTTGGGCGAACGAGCAAGGCAGATGCCGATATCCCTGACGCTCCGCAGCCGACAGGTCAGACAGAAGCCGCGCCGAAGCTGCCCGCGAGGGCCTCTATGCCGGCCGACATCGAAGTTCTGGGCACGGCTGCCGGCAGCCTGCTCTCCGGCGCATTCCAGATCGAGGGTGTGATTGACTATGTGCGCCGTCCGCCGGCCCTTGCCGGCGCACGAGACATCTACGCGCTTTACATTGAAGGCTCGTCGATGGAGCCGCGCTACTTCCCCGGGGATCTGGTTTACGTCAATCCGCACAAACCCCCGCGCATCGGCGACGTGGTGATCGTCCAGGAGGTCAATGGCGGCCCGAACGTGATCACGGCGTCAATCGGCGTGCTCCACAAACGCGGCAACGGCGCCGTGGTGCTGGCCAAGTACAACCCGCCCGATTCGCAGATCACCATCGCGGGCGACCGCGTGGCCGCCATCCACCGAGTGCTGACCACCAACGAGCTGTTTGGCGTATGACCTGGCGCGCAGCATTGGGCGTAACACTGATCGCTCTCGCCAGCCCGACAGCCGCCGAAAGCATAGAAGGCCACATAGATCACGTCACCGATGGCGACACCTTTGCCTTTCCCGGCCTGAACATCAGGATCTGTGGCATTGAAGCGCCAGAGCGCGGCGCACCGGGCTTCGATGCGGCCACACAAGCACTTGAAGCGATCATCGGCACCAAGACCGTGAAGTGTTTGCCTGTCGGGGCGGGGACCATTTGCGATGGCAGATCGAAGACCATCAACAGAAAGCGCGTCGTGGCACAGTGCTTTGTCGATGACGTCGATATCGGCGCCGAGATGGTACGCCGGGGCCACGCCTGTGATTGGCGCAAGTTCTCCGGCGGCGCATACCCGGGCGGGTGCGTGAAGTAAACCAGCCTCCGACCGCTAGAACTTGAACTCGGTCCCCGCACTGGCGGCATCAAGCTCCATTTTCACACACTGATTGAGCATCATGTAAGACGGCTGACCGCCAAAACCGGCGACCTGCAAACAGTGCTCTTTGACGCTAGCCGGCAGCTCGGGCCACCTCGGCTTAAGCGCATCATATTCGGCCTGCTCCATCTTCATGCACTGCTCCTCCATCATCGCCGAATGCGTGCCTCCAAAACTGGCGACAGTCTCGCAATGCTCCGGCACGTCGAAGCGTGGAATGACGTCAGCACCACGTGCCGGCAAAACTAGAGCAAAAAGGGCCACAGCAATCCACCAACACCGGTTCTTCATGCTTGCGTCTCCTCAACTATGGTCTTGGACCCTCTCGTCAGGATAGCCAGCAGACCCGTGATTACTGCACCAAGCGCCCAAACCACCAGAATCATCCCTCCTGCCATCGTGGCACCGATGGCCCGTCCGGCCATTTCGGCTTCCGAATTTGCGGCTGGCATATCGGCCACCCCACTCATGCCTCCAAAAAACAAAAGAGCCATCAGCGCATTGAAGCCAAGAAACAGAAGCAGGAACACCCACCCGAAGAAACCCCGCTTTCGCACTTCTCGTCTGATTACCTTCGCCATTTTACCCTCACCAGATTGATCGCTTAGCGCACAGCGCAGCATTGCGTAGAAATATTCAACCAAACCGCGAACCTCAGGCAAACGGATTTTTATCCGATTTATTCTTGACGCGGACTTAAATCCGATTATCCTCCTGCTCGTCACCTCCCAGTGGCTTTGAGACCTCCCCGCCTGGCGGGCGCGCGAATGCGCCTCGCCCTTTCTCCGGAGATGCCCATGATCCGCTATCAACCCATCCCGTCAGACAAGCCTGTGCCGCCCTCATGCCATGCCTCGCTCGTCGGCCGCATGGCAGACGACATGCGCGAGATGGCCTTTGCCGGCGAGAATGTCAGCACCGAAACACTGGTCCAACGCGGATGGACCCTGCCCACGATCAAGCGCCTGTCGGCCAAGGCCGCTGCCTGCGCCCGCCGCCAGAGCGTGCGGAGGCACACATGAGCCGCGGCACCATCACCATCATTGATGGAACCCGCCTGACCGAGGAGCGCATCAAGGCCGCACGCGGCACCGATGCGCCGGCGCTCGCGGCCCTCGCCGCCATCACCCTGTTCTTCATCGCTTCCGGTCTGGTGGCGATTGCCATGGGAGCGTGAGGCATGAACTCGCTGCACCCATTTCTTCACCTCCATGCACTGACCGTGATGGCGCCCGCCTCAGCGTCCGACCGGACGCCGGCAACCGTCTGCCGCCCCGCCGGAGCGGCAGCGAGCGAAGCGAGTGGTGCGCCGCGCGAGGCCAGATCATGACCGACCTCACCCGCATTTTCATCCCCGGTCCGAGCGACGAGGCCAATGCGCGGCTGTTTGCCGATGCACTGACTGAGGGCTCCGATGCCGCACAGCGCGCAGCACGCGAGGACGCGAGCCAACTGGCTGACATGATGGCGCGCTTCACCGAGATTTCGCCCCGGCTCTGGGCCGAAATACAGGGCGACATGCGCCGCCTCATCGACGAAGCGCGGTTGCTGCGCGGCTATGCCGACATGGCCGATCTCACCCGGGAAGGCTACGGGACCGGGGCGATCGAGCTCTATCTCGCATGTCAAAATCCCGAGAGCGGCGCGCAGCGGACGGGAAACGCGGCATGAACGCGCTTGTCCGCCTTGCGCCGGAACCTGTCTGGTCGTTCCGTCCGGACGGCTCGGTGCGCGATCTGGCAGCGCCGGACCCGGCCGAGATCTGCTTTTTCGCCACGGCCAACGCGCTCTCGAAGATTGCCCGCTTCAACGGCTCGAACCCGGGCATCGCCTATTCCGTGGCGCAGCATTCGGTCATGGGTGCGGACGCCGTGTTCAACGAGACCGGCGACGCGCAACTGGCGGCCTGGTTCCTGCTGCATGACGGCGAGGAATACCTGCTCGGAGACAAACCGACGCCGGCACAGCGGCTGCTGGTGATGTCTCTTCTGCACTCGCACACGCCCACCTCCGGGTATATGGCGCGAGATTTCTGGGGCCACATCAAGGACAAGTGGCGTGAGGCCGGATGGCGTGCCGCCGGTCTCGGGCTGCCCGACGAAGATCAGCGCGCCCTCATCGATGATTTCGACCGCCGCATGCTGAATGCCGAAATGATGGCGCTGTTCGGGCCCGCCGCGCGGGCGCAGTTGGTGCACGTCGCGCACAAGACCGCGCTCAAGCTCAAGGGCGGCATCAGGCCCTGGGCCCCGATGCTGGCCGAGGAGCGCTTCATTACCTCCGCCAAACGCTTCATCGGCGAAGAGCGACTGCTCGAACAGGCCGCTCTTCATGCCGCTCATGTTGCGCTCAATTCCTGAAAGGACTGACCATGCACCGACCACAAGGCCTTCGTCGTATCCTCGGCCTCAGCTCCGCCATCGCCCGGCTTGCGGCCGTTGTGCCGCTGGGCGCGCCTGCGCAAAGCATGAGCGAGAAGAAGTACGAGCGCCGCTTTCCGCGCCACACGCACCGGCCGAAGAACCACAACTCCATGCGCTATTCGGGCAAACGAAAGCGCCCGCGCGGCGCCTTCAGCACGCTGAAGAAGACCGAGCGATTGCTGGCGAAGCTTGCAGCGGAGGCGCGGCCATGAAGCTTGAGAACCTCGAGGCAATCCGCGAGCTGGCCGCCGAGCGCGAACGCAACACGGCCATCCTTGAGCGAATGAAAACAACCAAACCGCGCCTGGTGCTCGGCATCGGCACCGATTCCATCGAAATCGGTATGCCGCCTTCACTGCAGCGTCTGGTCGACGAAAGCCTGCGTGAAGCGCTCACCACCCAGATCACCGAGGCGGACGAAAAGCTCCGCGCCCTGGGCGTGGAAATCTAACCCCGAAAGGAACCATCCCATGAAGATCCGTGAAGCCTCCATCCTGCTCGGCGCGCTGGAAGGCGGCGAGCTGAACCGCTCGCTCAGCGCCGAACTCTCGAAGGTGCTTGCCGAACTGCACGACATGTCGACCGAGGATGTGAAGAAGACGTTCAAGGGCGAGGTCGACATCAAGATCATGCTCGCGGCCGAGAATGGCGCGGTCACCATCTCCTCGGAAATCAAGTCGAAGACGCCGAAACGCCCGCGGGCCCGCAGTTTCTACTGGATCACCGAGAACGGCGAGCTTTCCACCGAGCACCCCAACCAGACCGACATGTTCAAGGGTCCGCGCGACACCGCCACGCGTACCGCAGAACCCGCCGTTTGACCCACTCCTGAAAGCCCAGCGAAACGCACGCCTTTCCGGCAACCAAAAGGACCACGACAATGACAAATCATGACCAACACACCGGCACGCCCGACGCGGTCGAGGCCGTGGCAAAACTGGCGCGCGAGGCCGCCGGCATCGAGATTGCCGACCTCACGCTGACCGGAAAAGGCCTGCCCGGGCAGGTGCCGATCGCGAAGCTGCACGGGACCTCGCCCGAATTCGACAGCCTCAAGCGCCTTGCCGAGGAATGGCGGGAGTTTCCGGAGCGCAAGAGCGGCACGGCCCAGGTGGAAACACTCGGCTCCTTCGTCGACCTGACCACGCGGCACAAGACCGCCGACAGCGTGATCTTTGCCAACACCGACTGGCAGAAGCCGTCGCTCACCGCCGTGATCGACTATCACAAGGCCGAGGGCGATGATGCGCAATGGCTCAAGCACCGGGTGCACTACGCCTTCCCGCTGTCCGAACAGTGGAAGACCTGGGTGGCGATGAACGGCAAGCCGATGAACCAGTCGGACTTCGCGCAGTTCATCGAGGACAACATTGCCGACCTCTCCTCGCCCGAGGCGCTGGAGGTGACAGACTACGAGGCAAAGTTCTCGACCAAGATCGCCACGCCCTCCGAGCTGGTGGCCCTGTCGCGCGGGCTGGCGGTGCGTGTGGAATCCAAGGCGGTCTCCTCGGTCGTTCTCCAATCGGGCGAAGGCGAGATCGTCTGGGACGAGGTGCACCAGGGCGCTGACGGCAAGAAGCTGAAGGTGCCCGGGCTGTTCGTGCTGCAGGTGCCGTTGTTCCATATGGGCGAAGCGCAGCGCGTGCCTGTGCGTCTCCGCTACCGTGTCCGCGAGGGCTCGACCGTCTGGTTCTACCAGATCTACCGGCCGGACGTATCGGTGACCGAACGCGTGCTGGAAGACTACGAGACAGCGCTCAGCGGCACCGGCCTGCCCGGTTACATCGGCAAGCCCGAGGCCTGACGCAGAGGTCAACCCGGCCCCGCGCGAAACTCCCGAGCCGCGCGGGGCGAACCGCCAACCAGAAAGCCCCGACGATGACCGCCACATTCTCCCTCTCAGCCCCGCGCGAGGCGCTGCTCGCAGCCGTCGACACCACACTGCGCGCCGTCGAGCGCCGCAACACCATTCCCGTGCTGGCCAATCTGATGTTCGAGCGCTCCGACGACAGGAACTTGCGGGTTTCTGGCACCGATCTGGACGTGGTGAGCACGGTTGAAACGGCGATCCCGCTGGCCGAGTGCCCGGCGGAGGGCGTGACCCTGCCGGCCGGCCTGCTGAGCGACATCCTGCGCAAGCTGCCGGAGAAGGCCGAGGTGAAGATGGCGTCGGAGAGCGGGCAGATGATGAAGCTCACCTGCGGGCGCTCGCGCTTCAACCTTCAAACCCTCCCCGGCGAGGACTGGCCGCGGCTCGAGGACACCACCTCGCCGGACGCCGAACTTGAAGTGCCGGCCACCCGATTTGCGGCGATGCTGGCTGCTGTAAGCTTTGCAATCTCCACCGAGGAGACACGCTACTATCTGAACGGCGTCTATATGCACAGCATTGAGGACCGGCTGGTCACGGTGGCGACCGACGGTCACCGCCTCGCGCGCGCCGTCCTGCCCGGACCCGGAAATTCAGCGGGCCCGGGCGTCATAATTCCGCGCAAGACGGTGGATCTGGTTTCCAGGGCACTGGCAAAAGCGGGCGCGGACGCCACCATCGCCATCGGCGTGAGCGCCAACCGGATCAGCTTCGAGATCGGCGCGCAGCGCATCGTCTCCAAGCTGATCGACGGCACCTTTCCCGACTATGAGCGGGTGATTCCCGCATCGAACCCGAACCGCTGGCGCTTCGGCGTTTCCGCCCTGCTTGAAGCAACGGAACGCGTCTCGCTCGTTTCGTCGGAGCGCGGCCGGGCGGTGAAGATGACCTGGGGGCGGGAAAGTGTGAGCCTCGAGGTGCAGAACCCCGACACGGGCCAGGGCGAGGACAGCGTTGAAATCACCTGCGACGAGGGCGACGAGGTGACCATCGGCTTCAATGCCAAATACCTTGCCGACATGCTGGCCCACATGGACAAGGCCGGCGAGGTCCGGCTTGCCGACGGCGGATCACCCGCCCGCTTCGCGCCTGTTCACAACGAGGACGACGAGATCGAGATGACCTTCGTCCTGATGCCAATGAGGGTTTGAGAGATGAGAGCGCGACCGATCCAGGAATGGCTCGAAGACATGGGCCCCAAACTCTGGTGGGCGCTTGGGGAAGATGGCGAGTGGCTGGGTGAAGCCCCCTATGTCGGCTCACCGCTCGACTGCGGCCAGACGGTGGAGTGTCACACTCATGCAGCCCGGCCGGCTGCACGCTTCGATGTTGGCGGATGGCCCGGCTACCACACGCATTTCACCGATCTGCCGGAGCGGCCCGAAACGCCTGCCCAAACCGCCCGCCGCCAGAAAAGAGAGAACGGAGCATTCGCCCGCGACATGGGCCTGAGAAGCTGGTGAGAGGTTGAGCCGATGAACTTCCAACGAGGTGACAGGGTGCAGCGCCGCAACCACGCCGATGGCCGCGCGCCCGCCTATCGCTTTCGCGGCACGGTGTGCGGCGACTACGACAACCCGGCCACGGGCGAGCACGGCTACAATGTGAGCCTCGCCCACGATCCCGGATGCATCCAGAACTTTCCCGGCTACATGCTCGAACCCTGGAGTGACGACGATGGCCGCTGAAACCGGAATCGCATGGACCGACAGCACCCACAATCCGTGGTGGGGTTGTTCGAAGGTCGGCCCGGCCTGCGACCATTGCTATGCCGAAGGCGTGGACCGGCGCACAGGTGAGACCCACTGGGGCCCGGGCGTGCCGCGCCGTCGGGTCTCGGAAGCCGCACGGAACGAGGCCTACCGGTGGCAGAAGAATGCCGACAAGTTCTTCGCCGAACATGGCCGCGATCGCCACGTCTTCACGCTCTCCATGGGCGACCTGTTCGACAACGAGGTCGAGAAGCAATGGCGCCACGACCACATGGGCGTCATGGAGGATTGCGACCGATTGAAGTGGCAGATCTGCACCAAGCGGATCGGTAACCTGCCGAAGATGATCTTTCCCGCATGGGAAACCGCCTGGCCGCAACACATTGGCGTACTGATCACTGTCGTCACACAGGCAGAAGCCGATCGCGACATTCCGCGGCTGCTCGACTGCAAAGCGCGCTTCGGCATCCCGTGGGTCGGCGTCAGCTATGAGCCGGCGCAGGAGGCGATCGATTTCTCGCGTGTATGCCTGGCACCCAAGCGTCCGGGGTCGGCCCGATCCGGCATTCACATTGATGCCCTTGCGGGACGCTACTGCGAAAGCGGTATGCCATATATCGGCGAGTGGGACATAAACGGCCCGCCCCCCCGTCGACCAAGAGCTCATCTCGACTGGATCATCTTCGGTGGAAAGAGCGGCCCGAAATGGAACGATCGGCCGTTCGATCTTGAGTGGGGCAGACAAACGCGCGACCGGTGCACCGCCGCCGGCGTCGCGTTCTTCATGAAGCAGGTCGCCGCATTCCGGCCTACCCACGACATGGTCCCGGAGGATCTGAGGATCCGGCAGTTCCCGGAGGCGCTTCTGTGAGCGCCCAGCGCTACATCTACCGCTGGAACCGGCAGGGCCGAAAGGGGCAGGCGTGCGAAGTGACGGCACGGTCAAAGCCGGACCACCCGGATGCCCAATCCCTGGCCTTCGGCACACCGGCCAGACCGCGTTTCAACTCGATCTGTGTGCGGTTCGAGGCCGACGGCTACACCATGGTGACCAGCGGCAACGCGATCAGGAAGGCGGCACCGTGAAACCGCTCCTTACCATGGACGAGGCGGCGAACCGGCTGAGCATCAGCCGCCGGGCGCTTCAGGACATGGTGAAGCAACACCCCTTCTACGTTGCCAACGGCCGCAGGAAGCTCTTTACCGAAGAGGACATTCGCGCTTTGATTGCCGTCATGCGCCGTGCAGCCGCAGAGAACCGCGAGAAGGAAAAACCATGCCGCTCGAACTTAAGCCGCCGAGGCCCGGCAAGAGCCCCTATTGGACTGTCCGCGGCACCCATCTCGGGGTCAAACTGGACAGAAGCACAAAGGCGACTGACCGAGTTACGGCAGCAAAGGTCCGCAACCTCTGGAAATCGGAAATCGAACGTGGTCTCTTTGCCGCAAAGGGAGAAATGACCTTTCTCGATGCGGCCGTCACTTACATGGCCGCGACGGGCAACGAGGACCACATGGAGCCGCTGGTCGAGCGGCTCGGCCACTACCCTCTCTCGGCGATCACCCAGCAACTGATCGATGAGACAGCGATTGCGCTCAAGCCCGATGCTTCCCCGGCCACGCGCAATCGCTGGATTTACACACCGGTCTCAGCCGTGCTCAAGCATGCCGGCCATGCCACCCAGCTGAAGAGACCCAAGGGGTGGCGCGGAAGCCCGCGGGTGGACTGGATGAAGCCTGACCAAGCGTTCCGGCTGATCGATGCCGCCCGCGCGCAGGATCCGGAGTTCGCGATCTTCCTTTCATTCCTGCTCTACACCGGCGCGCGCCTGGGCGAGGCGCTGAAGCTGAAGGTCGATCGCGTCGCGCTCGATGAGGCGAGCTGCTACATCGAGACATCGAAGAACGGTGATCCCTATACCGCCTACATGCCGCCGGCGCTGGTGGCGGCCATGGCCAATCATCCGCGCGGCTGGGACCGGAGCGGCGAGAAGGCCTTCCGCTTCACCAAGTGCGGTCGCCTCTACACGATTCTGGGCCGCGCCAAGAAAGCGGCCGGACCTGACCTCGATTTTGTCACCTTCCACACATTCCGCCACACCTGGGCAACCTGGATGCGGCGATACGGCAAACTCGACACGCGGGGCCTGCTGGGCACCGAGCGCTGGCGCGACGCCGCATCGGTGCGCCGATACGAGCACGTGGACGCCAGCGAGGAGGCCCGCCGAGCGGACCACCTGCCCACCCAAGGTGTGGAGAATGCGTGGAAAACATCCAAATGACCGCGCAATCCATTGTTTTTGTTGATTAATAGATTTCCTTCACACGGCAGGGGTCACAGGTTCAATCCCTGTCGCGCCCACCATTCATTTCAATGATCCAGTTTGAAAAACGCCTTCGGGACCAGCAGGCAGCCGCTTGAACTGCGCTCCTGTCACCGTCTGCTGATGACAGCCGGTCCGTCACCATTGAAATTGGAACACGGCACGAACGCTGTCAGGATCACGTCAGGCGAAACGTCCCGGAATCCAATTTCCCATCACTCCAACAAGGAACCTGTCCCCGCGACAGAAAGGAGACGGAGCAAATCGCACCGGATGCAACCCCGCGAATGAAGCCGTGGCTGCAAGACATACCAATTTATATAGAACAATTTGTATGTCATAAATTGATGAGCATTTCTAACAAGTTGACTTAAATTAGAACATTAAAGAACATACAAATGAGAGTACCGTTTGGGCGTTTGTTGCAACCTCATCAGCAGGCCACGAATGGAATATGCCGGCAATTTATACGACATCATCATGCCGACGCCGAACGACAGTCGCAATTATGGTGTTTACAAAGTATTTCAGACAATAGTCTTGGAACATATTGCCGGAAACACGTTCAACACATGTGAAATCACCATCGAAGCGGGCAGCGTACCGGGAGCAAGAATTCATTTCGAAACATACGAAAACACCAAGCGGGATGAAAACCTGTGGTTCGATTTCGGTTCGGTCGACGCTGCAGTGATTGAGGCCGGCAGATTGTCACATAACAAGATGCGCAACGGGTATAAATACAGGCCGCCCCCAGACCGCACTGATCAGTTTGCCAACGCCAAAACGCGTCAGCTGCGCAAACCTTTGTAGATATCGAAAACGCGGCACATCACCCTATACCGGTCCATTGATCGGATCTTGCGCGCGAACCTGGACCTTCCAAATCACATCTGAGAGCATTTCGGTTCAGGACCGTGACAGCTTCTCCCGAAGTTCGGTCTTGAGCACCTTGCCATAATTGTTCTTCGGAAGAGCATCTTCGAAGAAATAGGCCTTTGGACGCTTGAAGCTCGCAATCAGGGAACGGCAATGGGCGTCCAGCTCCGAAATGGCAGGCAGATCTGCGCCGGATGCAACCACGAAGGCCGCGACCCAGCGGCTGATCCTCGTCGGGGCTGCAAACATGGTCACATTGCCGATGGTGGGGAGACTTGTGCCAATCGCTTCAGGCCCGTGCACCCGCGAGGGACCGTGCGTCCGGGCTGTCGGCAAATCTCAGAATGTAGCGGAGTGCCTCGCTGCGGGTCACAGGTTTGGAAAAGCAGTACCCCTGAAGATAGGTACAGCCAAGATCGCGGAGCGTGGCTGATACAGCCTCATCCTCTGCGCCTTCGACAACCAGTTCCATGTCGAGGGAGTGGCAGAGATCGACCAGCGATTTAACGATCGCTGCATTTGTTGGGTTGTTTTGAATGTCCGTAGCGAAAGCTTTGTCCAGTTTGATCTTGTCCAGATTCAAGAACTGAAGCTGTCCAAGGCTGGTAAAGCCCGATCCGAAATCGTCAAGAGCAACGCGCATCCCCGCGTCTTTCAGCAAATCGAAATGCTCCAGCACCCTCTCGATATCGGACAGGACAGCGGTCTCCGTGATCTCGAGCGTGATACGAGAAGAGGATACTCCGCTGTTTCGGACATGTTCTATGAGGTTTCCCACGACCGCTGCATTCATGATGTCATGCGCCGAAAGATTGAGAGACAGTCCGACACGCTCGGGCCAATCTGCCATCGCGGTCAGCCCCCGCCGCAACATGATGAGAGTGATGGTCGAAATCAAACCTATGCGTTCCGCAACAGGAATGAAAGCGACTGGAGACACCAGGCCCAAAGTGGGCGAGTCCCATCGGGCGAGTATTTCAAAGACGTCGGGCGCGCCGGACCGGGCATCGACAATAGGTTGAAACACTGCGACGATCTCTTTGTCCAGATCTGCAGATCGCAGCGCTTGCTCGAGCTGTCTTTCGGATTGCATGGCCTGCAGATGGACCGCCGAAAAGATCTCCACAAGCCCCTTGCCCCGGCGTTTCGCAGTGTACAGAGCATAGTCAGCATATTCGTGGAGTTGTTTGGGATCGTCCGACATCTGGGGAGCGACCGCCATGCCGATGGAAGCCGTGGTGTGGACGGCTCTGCCGTCCACTTTTACCGGTTCTTCCAGTATCCGAAGGACGCTCCTCGCCCACGCGTCGAGATCGACGGTTTCATCGGCGATCGACATGTAGAATGAAAACTCGTCTCCACCTATACGATGAAAGTGCAAAGTCGTGCTGTCCAACGCGGACAACCGTCTGCCGACAGTTTCTAGGACGCGGTCACCAAATGTGTGACCGAAAGTATCGTTCAGCCTCTTGAAATCATCAAGATCGAGCACTCCGAGCACGAAAACTCGGTTATGAGAGATCGCTTCGTCATAGGCCCGATCAACGTGATCGAAAAAATGTCGACGATTGCGAAGTCCGGTGAGCATGTCGAGCGACGCAAGCCGGGCATTTTCTTGACTGAGAGCCTCCGTGTCTGCCTGCGATTTGACCAGCCGATCGAAACGTTGGCTCTGGCGGTGCAGGGCACACATGGAGCCGAGGCCGAGAACGATGACGGTGACGGTCGAAGCCCAGGCCGATGGCAGCGCAGTGTAATGCAAGGCGAAAATGCCGGCGGCAAGCATGCAAAGGCAATAGAAATACGCCGAACGCCCCAGCATGATCAGCATAACGGGAAAGCTCAAGCTGCAGATCAAGCCTCCGTAATAAAGCGCGTAGTCAATGCCACCCTGGTTTCCGGTGAGGTTCTGCAACAAAGACCCAGCCGATGCTATCCCCCCCAGGATCAGGTAGATGGAAAAAAGCCCAAGCTTCCTGCGAACAAAATCGGCGTCTCTTTCCCGCCCCCTGTTCCTTAGCCAGAAAAGGAAAAGGTGAACGGAAAAATATTCGACAGAGCCCAGAGTGAGAATGAGAAAGGTGTCGTATTTCCCCTCAAACAGGAGCAAAAACTGCGGCAGAATGGCGACCTGAACACAGAGAATCAACAGCGGGATCTGGTTTAGGAGCGAATAGTAGCGGGCGTTCAAAATCTCGGGGTCGTTCGCTCCCAGAAGGCGCTCTGACCAAGATCTTGACGATGTCGATTTCAGATCTGCTTCATACATGCCCGGCTCGACCCTCTAAGCTGTCTAGTGGATTGGTCGAGACACCAGATTGCGTTTTGAAATTCCCAACTGCCGCACAATCTAGAAGGCCCTGAAACCCGTCGGATATATCCATCTCGATCAATCCACTAGCGCCGAACGGCCGCAATGCCGCTCAACACGTACCCCTAGATTCTCGGTAATTTCAGAATAAATAGTAAAAATGCAGGGTCGGCGCTGAGACATCGAGGTTCGCCGTGCCTTGAAGGTCGCCGATACACTTTTCGACGGCATCGTAATCTTGATGGACGAAGGGCCGGCGGAAGCCTCTGTCTGCAGAGGCCTCTCGTGCTCGGGTGATTTTCGCCCACAGGCGCATAAGCATTGCGCCAGATCCATTCCGGTCCCCCTGAAGCCGGGCATTGCAGCCACAAAGGACTGCATCCGGGCGCCAAACCAGCCCGAATATCGATTGTTTCAAGGCATCGCACAACATGATTTGGATCTAAGATTTCACCATTCCTTAAGGCTGAATGTGCAACATTCCAGTGTGGGCTTCCTTCCGGGGAGAGCATGACGCGTGCCCACAACGGCTGGTTTGATCCGATCCGGGTCCCGGCATGTCTCATATAACAACCCAGACGGTCTCAGCCGTATCGCCGTGCATCGATCTTGATGACGGGATTCGCAGCGCTGATCGGACGATGGGCACTGTTGAGAGTTCGCGTAAGGAGTTTGGCCGTGGCTGCAAAGAAAAAAGACAAGGACAAGGATAAGGACGACGCACCCAAGAAAAGCTCGGGCATGATGGGCCTGGTCTCGAAGCTCCTCGCCGTGTTTGCAATCCTTCTCGCGGCGGTTTTTTTCGCATCGATGTATGATGTCGGACAGATGGGCCTGCATCACACCATCAAGGGATTTGCCGTTGCAATCGTTCCGGTGTTCGCCCTTCTTTCGATAGCCGCTCTGTTTCTCAGCCCGAAGCCATCGGCCGAGGGCTCGGCGGATGCCGCCGAGATCGCCGCGCTTCAGGAATTTCGATCCAAGGCCACGTCCCAGATCCTGGCATTGCAGAACCGGCTGGATTCCTTCTCAGGCCAGGATCTCGATTCGCTCAAAGCCCGGAACGAGGAACTTGAAGCCCAGCTCGACGCCATCCACCAGGCCGAGCGTGAGAAGGTCGACGGTGAAATCGAGGCCTTGCGCCAGCGCAACATCGAGCTTGAGGAACAGATCAAGAAATGGGCATTCGAGGCCGTCGACAAATCGGTCAAGGGTGAAGCCGTGGAGCCGATGGAAGCCGCCTGACCGCATTCCTTCCTTCAAGTTGCAGTTTCCGGTGTTTCAGCACCACAATCGCCTCCGGCATGCTCCTGCCTGCCGGGGGCGATCTTGCATTTGGAACAGGTGTATCAGGCGAACCTCACGCCGCGAGGTCCGCGGGCCCTTCTTCAAACCATGTCAGGCCGGGAAGATAGCGGCCGTCGACCTTGCCGTCCTTGAGCGCAAACAGGTGCAGCCAGCCATTGTCGAACAGCGCACGGACATCAGGGTGCCGCTCGAGCACGTCGAGAATGGCTTCGCGCGGGGCCTCGATCATCACCGAAAGCCGCAGCGGTTCGTGCATCAGCTTTTCACCGTCATGCACGGTCTGCCAGGGCAGCCCCGGCCTGAGCCGCCCGCTGTTGCCCTCAATCACGCCGATGCCGCCGACCACATTGTGAATGAGCTTGTTGCCGCCGCCGAACACATCGGGGGCCACCGACGAGCCGTAATATTGCAGGCTGATCCAGCTCGCCACCACCACCGGCGCGGTGATGATCAGCTCGAGCGTGCCGAAACCGTCATCCGCGCGCCAGTCGTAGCTGTGCAGGAAGGCCCGCCCGCCGAGATCCTTGCCGGTGGTCGCGTTGCGCGGCGCGGCGATGAAGGCAGCGCATCCGGCCAGACCCCATTCGGGCCGCACTTCGGCCCAGTTGAGCGCCCGGGCAGCGACAGTTTCGGGCTTTGAACCGGGCAACTTCACCGCCCGCTCGGCGCGCGCGATTCCGGCCGCAGCACCCAACCAGTCGCGCACCGTCCGGAGTTCGCCTGCACGTTGCTGCGGCAGGCCGTCCTCATAGATGGTGATGTCGTCGGTGGTGGTGTTGTGAAGGCCTGCGACAAACAGCGTATCCTCGGGCACGTTCACGCCACGACCGGCAAGCCCGGCGCGGGTTTCGGGATCATTGAGCAGAACGGCGAGCACCCGTGCCGACACTTCTCCGGTGTAACCGCCGCAGGCGCCGCAATGATAGGCGCTGTCATGCGGATTGTTGGCGGCCTGGCCGCCATGGCCGAGCAGAAGCACGATCCGGCCGTGGTCTTCCGTCAGACTCATGGCTTTCAGCACTGCAGCACCGGTGTCAGCCTTGGCCTCGGCACTCATCCCGCCAACAACCTGCGGAAGCGGATCGGGCTGCGGGGCGTCTCCGCCCTTTCCGAGCGCATCGCGCACCAGTTTCCAGCCGTAGAGCGGTCCCGCAGCTTCGACAAAAGCGAAGGACGAGACAGCGGCCTGCCGGAACCGGCCCCATGCCCGCATGGTCCGCGCCGCAATCCGCACCCTGTTCTCGTCTGCAGCTTGCACATGTCCGGTGGTTTCCATGCCAGGGTTCAAGAGCACCGGGAGGTGGGCCTCGAGCACATCGGATCCATGCGCCTTGTGGGCGATGGGCAGGCCGAAGAACCCGGCGAAACCGATGGTCTCGATGCTGGTGTCGACACTCTCCAGCGCTCGGCGGAACACCTCGGAGCGGACATCGATGCAGAAGGCAGCCTGAAGAGCCGGCCTCGGCTTTGCGTCGGATGCGCCATCAAGATCGGCAATCAGCCGCCGCTGATGGGCCCGATCGGCCGCATCCTGCAGGATGGCAAGGGCAATCTGACTGTCCGATGGGGTAACCGGGGCGGCATGAGCGGCGACAGTTTCCTGCCATTTCCCGGCAATGCCGGGAACATGGGCCAGCAACGCCTCCTCCCAGATCAGCCGGATCGCCAGCATGTCCGCAAGCGTCTGGTCACTCTCGCCTACAAGCTCCGCCTGCCAGAGCAGCCAGCGCGCATGCTGCGACCAGCCGCCGAGATCCATGTAGAGCCGGTGAAACACGGTTTCCGCTGCGGCTTCGCTGAGCCCAAGGGCGTCGGCTGCGCGCAGGATGGCCCGTTCAGTGGTGTCCGGGGCCTGAACGACATGGGCGCAAAAGCCCGAAAGCCCGGCAATTTCGGGAGTCAGATCATGCGTTGCCCAGGCCCGCCAGGCCGCAAAGGCTTCGCTACCCGGAGCTGGCGACCACAGCGCCTGTCCCCAGTCAAACTGTCCCGCGGCCCACAGGCCAAAGGTCTTTTCGATCAGCGAAGGCCAGTCGGTGCCGGTGGCTTCTGCCGCAAGATCGGCAACTGTCGGCAAGGCCCGGCTTGCATCTTCCGCTTCGGATGCCAATGCGTGAGCTTTCAGCGCTTCGATGGTTGCGGGCTTGCCACTGTAGACAGAGGCTGAGAGAGCATCCGCGAGGTCCTCGTCGCTGATCCGGCCATCGGCGATCCCGGCGGCGTAGTCAGAGCGCTTCTGGAAGATCCTGACACCGGCGACGCGCTCAAGCCGCGCTGCGGCGGTGGCGAGGTCCTCGCCGGTCTGGCCGAGGAAAGGATTGACCGCAACCGTGGCCTCCAGCGGGAATGCCGGTGGAATGGCGCGTGCAGCGCTTTCGGCTGCCTTGAGAATGTCTATCAGCCGCGCCGGACCGATCTGGGACTGTGTGTGGAACATGTCGGTCTCCATTATGTCAGTTGGATCTTGCTGTGCTGAAGCCGCCGATTGCGCGGTCCAACAGGGCGTTGAGGTAAAGGCCGTTGGCGAGATGCACCCGCAGCCCTGACGTGGCGGGATGATGCGCCCAGAGCGGAAACAGAGCCTGCGCGAAGGCAACCAGGCCGAAGGAGGCGACCGCCAGCACGATCAGCGCCCATTCCAGCGGCCCGGGCACCGGTGCGGCAGGCAGCGCTCTGCCCCAGACAAGATGCGCCACCGCCTGGAAGGCAAAATAAGCGATCGCCGTGGCAACCGAGGCCAGGACCGTGCGCTTGGTCAGCTCCCAGGGCGCCATGTCGGCCAGCCCTTGCGCCACCAGATAGGCGACGCCGAAGATCAGGATCGCGCCGAGTGCCAGGGTCTGCGCGGTCTTGGGCCCGATCACGGCTGCGAACAGCACCGCGATCAGAACATAGAGGACGATCGCCACCGCAAAGGATTTGAGCACCGCGCCAAGGCTCGGAACCGCGACCGGTCCGGGCCGCCGCAGGCTGGCAACTGCCCGCACCGCGCCGCCCGAGGACAGGAAGGCATGGGCCTTGTAGAGCGAATGCGCCAGAATGTGCAGCAGCGCCAGCGCCCACAGCCCCAGGCCGCATTGCAGCAGCATGAAGCCCATCTGCGAAACCGTCGACCAGGCAAGCGCCGTCTTGACCGCGCTCTGGGTCAGCATCACGGCCGCGCCAAACAGTGCGGTAAACCCGCCCAGCATGACCAGCGCCGCCATTGCCCCGGGGCTGAATTGCACCAGGCCGGAAAGCGTGATCAGCAGCACACCGCCCGAATTGATGATGCCGGCATGAAGCAGTGCAGACACCGGAGTGGGCGCTTCCATAACCTCGGTCAACCAGCCATGGACCGGGAACGCCGCAGTCTTCAGCAGGGCCGCGACCACGACCAGCGCGATGGCGATCTGGCCGGTGATGCCAAGCCCATTGAGAGCGGCAAGTGCTGCAATGTCACCGATATCCGCCGTGCCGAAGCTTGCCACCAGAAGAACAGCCGCGATCGCCAGCGCCACATCGCCCGTGTGCCAGACCAACGTGAACTTGGTTGCCGCGCGCTGCGCTTCCGGCCGTTCGGGATAAAACAGCAACAGCCGCCTGAGACCGAGCCCGATGCACAAGGTCGCGACCAGCAAGGTCCACAGGCTTCCCGACTGAACGAAGATCAGCACCGCGGCGAGCGTTGCCAGCATCAGACCGTGAAAGGCCCCTTCCCGCGCTTCGCCATCAAGATAGCTGCGGCTGTAGCGCATCACGATCCAGGCGATGAAGCCGACCAGCAGCGCCATGGTTGCGCTCACCAGATCCGCTCTGAGCGCAAACATTGCGGGACCATCGAAGAGCGAAAGCTGCGACGGCCCCGCCAGGCTGAACTGCAACACCCCACCGGCTGTCAGCGTGAGCGCGGCCAGGCCTGCGGCTTCCGACAATTGCGGCAGTCGGCCAGGGCGACGGCCGGGATTGGCAAATGCAAATGCTGCCGCCAGCAGCAGGACTATCGGGGCAAGAAACGACACTGAAAAGACAGAAACCATGGCTCTTCTCCGGCAATTTGAGTTCGGTGAGTATCTAGAGACTGGCCATTCGGAATAAAAATAGATATTTTGCAGAAAACCATTCTATGAAACAGAACCATGTCCAATCTCAATCTTCACCATCTCCGCCTCTTTCGCGCTGTCGCCCGTGACGGAACCCTGACCGGGGCCGCGCGCGCGCTCAACATCTCGCAGTCGGCCGTCTCGACCCAGATCAAGGCTCTGGAACTGTCACTCGGTCACGATCTCTTCGAGCGCAGCGGACGCAATCTGGTGCTGACGGAGGCGGGACGAATTGCGCTCGACCATGCGGAGGAGATCTTCCGCACCGCCGAGGACCTTTCGGCCACGCTCAAGATGGCGGCCGGCAAGCGTCAGGCGCTCAGGATCGGCGCGCTGGCAACCTTGTCACGCAATTTTCAGATCGCGTTTCTCGACCCGATCATCGACCGGGATGATGTCGAGATCGTGCTGCGTTCAGGCTCGCAGGAAAATCTCATGCGCGGGCTTGAGGCCCTCTCGCTCGATATCGTTTTGACCAACCTGATGCCCGCACGCGACGCTGCGAGCCCCTACCTTGTTCAGCGTCTGGCGGAACAGTCGGTCAGCCTGATCGGCGCCCCCGCGCGGCAGACCGGCGGCGGTGTCAAAGAGTTGCTTCGCGCCCACCCGCTGATCCTGCCGACGCCCGAATCCGCGGTGCGCGCCAGCTTCGACGCGCTTGTCGAGCGGCTGGGCGTGCTTCCCAGAGTAGCGGCGGAAGCCGACGACATGGCGATGTTGCGCCTGCTGGTGCGCGCCGACGCCGGCGTCGCGGTGATCCCGCCGATTGTCGTGCAGGACGAGCTCGCATCGGGCCGGCTGATCGAACTGGCGCGGCTTGACGGGATCCTCGAGGTGTTCTCGGCGGTGACGATCAAGCGGAAGTTTCCCAACCCGCTGATTGCCGAAGTGCTTGCGGCACAGGCACCAGCTCATCATGATCGGTGATCGCGGCGGCACGAAAACCCTGCCGCCGCGTCCCTGTTCTCAGTAGAACAGGCCCGGCAGCCAGAGCGCCAGCTGCGGAAACGCGATCAGGATCGCCACCATGGCAAACATCGCCACCACAAACGGCATCGCCCCGACCATGACATCGTTCATCGAGCCGCGTTCCCGAATGCCCTGCACCACATAAAGGTTGAGGCCCACCGGCGGTGTGATCAGAGCGGTTTCGAGCAGCACCATAAGCAACACCCCGAACCACACCGGATCATAGCCCAGCGCCACCACAATCGGTGTCACCAGCGGCGCCGTGGTCAGCAGCATCGACAGCGTTTCCATGAAACATCCGAGGATCACATAGAAACAGATGATCAACAGCAGCGTCGACAGTGGCGTCAGCCCCATGCCGGTGATCGCCTCGACCAGGGCCTGGGTGATCCCCAGCGTCGACAGCACGAAGTTGAGAAACACCGCCGCCAGGATGATCAGCATGATCATCGCCGTGGTCCGCATGGTACCCTCCACTGCATCACGCAGCATGGCGATCGACAGTTTACCGTACCAGGCCGCAAGCCCGATCGAGGCAACCACACCAAGGGCTGCGGCTTCCGTGGGGGTTGCAAGGCCGGCATAGATCGAGCCGACCACCACCAGGAAGATCAGCATCGGCGGAAGCAGACCCGGCAAAGCCGCCACCCGCTCGCGCCAGGAGTAATGGATCGCCTCCCCGCCCCAGGCAGGACGCGCCAGGCAGAACAGCGCGATTGTCACCATGAAGACCAGCGCCAGCACCACGCCGGGGATGAAGCCCGCCAGATACAGTTCGGGCACGCTGGTGTCGGTCAACAGCCCGTAGAGGATCAGGTTGATCGACGGTGGGATGAGAATTCCTAGCGTTCCGCCAGCCGCGATCGAGCCCAAAAACAGACGCTCATTGTAGGCGCGCTTTTCGATCTGCGGCAAAGCCACGGTGCCGATGGTCGCCGATGTGGCCACACTCGACCCCGATGTCGCAGCAAACAGCGCCGACGAGCCAATATTGGCGTGCATCAACCCGCCCGGAAGCCGGTTGAGCCATTTCGCCATCCCGTCATACATCTGCGTGGCAATGCCCGCGCGCAGCAGGATTTCACCGAGCAGGACAAACAGCGGGATGGCAACGAGCAGGAAGTCGGATCCATTCTGCCAGACCATGTCGCCCAGTGCCCGATGCAACGGCATGGGCGAATAGAACCAGTTGGCCGACAGTCCGAGAATGCCCAGCGCCGCAGCGACGGGAACGGACAACAGCACCAGAAGAAGAAGCAGTGCGCCGATGACCCCAATCATGTCCGGATCCCCGCTTCATCTTCGATTGTTTCCTTGGTTGACTTGATGCCGATCAGCTGGCTGCTGGCCTCCGCACCCTCGCGCCTGAGCCGCGCAATGGCTCCGACGAGAAGCAGAACGCCGCTGAAGACGGCAAACAGCCATCCGATCAGCCAGGGAATCTGCGGGATCGCCAACGGCACCTTGAGCGGTGTGATCGAACGCGAATTGTACTCAAGCGTATCGGCGACCAGACCCCAGGCCATCATCGCCACAAGAGCGGTAAACCCGGTCAGCAGCGCGACACCAAACAGATCGGCCGCAGCCCGCAGCCTTGGTCCGGCAAAGCCGTACAGCGCATCGATGCGGATATGGACCCGCTCGAACAGCGCATAGGACAGCGACAGGCTGGTGGCGACGGCAAAGCAGTAGCCGGTGAATTCGTCGGCGCCGCCAAGGCTGATGTTGAACAGCTTGCGGCAGATGACGTCGATGGTCACCAGCACTGATGCAGCGATAAGCAGGGTTCCTCCAAACCATGCGAGCCGTCGCGCTGTGCCGTGTGAGATGCTTATGAGTTTTTCTATCATGGCGCAGTTCCCCATATGAAAAGACGCGGGCGAAAGGATCAGTTTTCGCCCGCGTCGCGATTCACCCATCAAGGTGAAGGTTGAGAGTTTTCCTCAGATTATTCCACTGTGGCAATCAGGCCAAGCACGGTTCCGACCGAGCTGTTCCAGTTGTCGACACATTCCTTGCCGCAACGTTCGGCCCACTTGTCGAGAACCTGCTGACCAATCGGCTTGAGTGCGGCAAGATCGGCCTCCGACGGAGTCACGAGCGTCATGCTGCCCTTCTCGCCGATGGCGCACTCACCGCCGGTGATGCAGGAGATGGCGACTTCATCCTCGGTGGCGGTTTCCGCCCACATCCGTTCGTTGAGCGCGGTGATTTCCTTGCTCATCAGCGCCTGCTGCTCCGGGCTCATGGCATTCCACTTGTCCATGTTGATCGCACCGAAAGCCAGGCCCCAGCCCACGCGCAGCGTGTAGGCATAATTTGCCACCTGGTTCCATTTGGCGGTGTAGGCCGACATGGTGCCGGTGATGCCGCAATCGACAACGCCCTTTTCAAGCGCCGGGATCACCTCTGCGAAGGCAACCGTCACGCTGGTGCCGCCAACCGCCTCGACAAAATCACCAAGAGTTGCCGAATAGGTGCGGATCTTCTTGCCATTGAGGTCTTCGATCCCGGTCACCTCATCCTTGCACCACAAGGTCTGGCTAGGGAACGGGTAGAGCATCATCAGCTTGGCGTTGTAGACATCGGCAAACAATGTCTCGAGCGTCGGGAAATAGGCCTCGGCGACCTGGCGCTGGGTGTCGATGTCCTGGGTCAGCGTGGCAAGATCCGCACCGTCAAAGGCGGCAGTTTCCTGCGCGACATATCCTGGAAGGCCGAAGGCGAAATCAAACACGCCATTCTTGACCAGACGCATGATCTCGAAGCCCTTGAGGCCGAGTTCGGTCTGCGGCTTGATTTCACCGATGATCGAACCGCCCGAGGCTTCCGAAAGCATCTCGTTGAAGAACGGGCCTTCATGCTTGAAATAGTTCGACAGATTGCCCCAGGTGCCCACGGCACGGATGGTGACGGGCTTGTCGGCGGCCAGAACCGGTGCGGCAAACACCGATGCAGCAAGGGCTGCGGCTGCGAGAATACGGATCATTCGGAAGTCCTTTCAGTTGTTGATGTCAATTGTTGGCAAGTGTGAGTGGGGATGATGCGGCCTGAACCGCTGCCGAGGCTGAAAACGCGCCGACTGGCGCCATTTCATCGGTATCGGCAATCAGCATGTGACCGGGCGCATGGGTGATGCAGAAGCGGGGCCTGGCCTGCCGGATGGCATTTTGCGGCGTCACGCCACAGGCCCAGAACACCGGCACTTCGCCGTCCAGCACCTCGACCGGATCTCCCCAGTCAGGGCTGTTCAGATCGCCGATACCGAGCACCGCGGGATCGCCGACATGCACCGGTGCACCATGGGCCTGCGGATAGCGCGCGGTGATCTCGCTCGCCCGTTCGACCTGGTCTTTCGCAATCGGGCGCATCGACACCACCAGCCCGCCACCGAACGGCCCGGCGGGCACTGTGTCGACGTTTGTGCGGAACATTGGCACGGTCTTGTCCTGGGAGATGTGACGCATGGCAATGCCATCCTCCATCAGCGCGCGCTCGAAGGTGAACGAGCACCCGAGCGCGAAGATCACCAGATCATCGCGCCACAGACCGGACAGATCCTCGACCCGCCGGTCAAGCCCGCCATTCCTGTAAACATTGAAGGCAGGGACATCGGTGCGGATGTCGATGTCGCCAAGTGCCGAGAGCATCGGATTGCCTGCTTCGCCCTGGGCGACAACAGGACAGGGCCGCGGGTTCGACCGGCAGAACTCGGCGAAATCCTTCGCCTCAGCCGCTGGAAGGATAACAAGATTGGCTTGCAGTTTTCCCGCTGCCAACCCGGCAGTGTGCCCGGTATAGGCTCCGCTGCGAATGGCTGCGCGCACTTCCTCTACTGGCAAGCCCAGCAGTTGAGCATGGCTGAGTGTAACCGTCATGGTTCTATTCCCCTTGTTGGAGCAACCATGAGGACAGAAAATCATTGCGTCAAATTATGCTTTTCGATTGAATACGATTAATATTTTTTATCCGGAACACTCATGGCGAATTTCACTTTGCGGCAGATGGAAGCCTTTGTCTGGGTGGCCGCACTGGGCTCCTTTTGCAAGACCGCGACCAAGCTCAACACCACCCAGCCGGCGATCTCCACCCGGATCGCAACCCTCGAAGACCAACTCGGCCAGCAGCTGTTTGTGCGCGATGCCGGTCAGGTGCAGCTCACCTCGGCGGGGCAGATGCTGCTGCCCAAGGCGCGCCGCCTGATCAGCATGGCCGATGACATCTCAACCGGCGAAGGTTCTGAAAAACAAAGTGGAATCCTGAGGCTGGGCGTGGCTGAGACTGTCGTTCACTCCTGGCTGCCGGATTTTCTCAAGGCGCTGAGCCGACGCTTTCCGCTGGTCGATGTCGACGTGCTGGTCGATGTCACGGTGAACCTGCGCAACGAACTGATCGACCACCGTCTCGACCTCGCCTTCCTGATGGGGCCAGTGTCCGAGTATCGCATCGGCAATGTCGACTTGCCGGTCTTTCCGCTGATCTGGACGGCCGCTCCAGAGCTTGAAATGCCCGACACACCGCAGGTGCCGTTGACCGCCCTGCTCGAACATCCGGTGATCACCTATGCCAGAACCACCCGCCCCTATGCGGAACTGCGGCAAAAATTCAGTGACCTCAACGGCCCGCTGCCGCGAATCTTTCCGGTCTCGACGCTCGCCGCATCCTTGCGCATGGCGCTTGACGGGGTGGGCATCGCGGTGCTGCCGCACACCATGGTGCGCGAGCACCTGGCGACAGGCAAGCTTCGCCAGATCCACTGCGAATGGACCCCGCCGGAACTGGTCTTCACCGCATCCTACAGCGCCGAGCCGATGAACGCACTCGCCCACCGGGCTGCGGAGCTGGCGCGCGATGTGGCCATCGAATGGCAAAACCGGATCGAGGCGTAGCTTCGGCAAGGGTTCTGACCAGCCTGAAATCAACATCGATTCAATACAATAACCGCCAGAATCAGAAAACCTTGAAACCGGCTACAAAGGGCAAATGGTCAGATACGCTTTTCCTGAAGGATTCACGTCCCATGTCCATGGTCCAGTGCATCGGAAACAGTCTCAAGCTCCCCTTGATGTAGTCGGTCGAATAATTGCGGCTAATTGCAAATCCGTCCAGCAAGTTCGCACGGCCTTTCTCCAAGATGTGAGAAAACCGGTCCTGCAAATCCCATGACGAGACAAAATCCATCACGTCATCACCGCCCAGATGATGAAAGTTCGAGACATCCTGACCAGGGATCATGTTGAAATCCCCCATCAGAAAAATAGCACGTCGCTTGGTTCCCGGGGTTTGCTGTATTTCCGTAATGTAGTCGCCGATGACTTTGCACTGACTGTCACGGATCAGCTGCTCCTGTCTGTCGCGCCCCGACTTGAGATGTACACCGATCACGGTCGCAGAAAGCTTCCCGATCTTGATGTCGACAGCGATAGCCTGCCGTCCACCGGTATAGTCACCCTCAGAACCTGGAATAAAGCGCGCATTGGTAACATCGATACCCGGCTTGTGAAGAAAGCCAATGTGAATGTTGCCGTTTTGTTGAGGCAGGATGGTTCTCTGATACTCAACCCCATACCCTGCCAGCTTCGTCACCAATGTGTCCAGATAGTTGAGAGGAGCTACCTCCACGAGAGTCACAAACTCCGCATCCAGAAGAGCCAGGCCTTTCGCCTGATTCTGAGCCTTCTTTGAATTGGAACTTATTCCAACAGGCTTGCCAGGCAATGTGAAACCGGCAAGGTTCCATACTGCCACACGGATAATCGAATGATTGAAGTTTGTCATATTGCATCCTCCAAATATTTAATTCCCGAAAATGCACGTAATACAAGCCAACGAAATGGATTTCGAAGACTTCCTATTCTAAGATACTTGTGGAATACGATACTTCAATGAAAGCCAGTCAGCAAATGCAAATATGAACCGCTTGAACCGGTAGATATCAGATGAAACCGGTCAACAAGGCGACCGACTACGCTGACCAGAAGTCGCATCGACTGCCGCCTTTTATCCAATACTGCATATGATTTTTGATGTGCGAACGCGCACCGGCTGAGGGGGCTCTACCCCAGCCTGACAGGCGCTCCGGTTTCCAGCGACTGCGCCGCCGCATCGGCAATCATCTGCGCAGCCAGGCCGTCCCGGATGCTGGGCGATGGTGCCGTGCCTGAGGCGACGCACTCGACGAAGTGCTTCATCTCGGCGACATAGGCATTGGCGTAGCGTTCGAGGAAGAAGTTCTGCGTCGGAGCTGACCGGAAGCCCTGCTCCGTTGCGATCTCCACATTGTTCTCGCGCATATTTTCAGCCCGCAGCAGGCCGCGCGCGCCGTGCACCTCGACGCGCTGATCATAGCCATAGGTGGCGCGGCGCGAGTTTGAGATCTGGCAGATCTTGCCCGAGGCGGTGGTCAGCACCGCAACGGCGGTGTCGACATCACCCGCCTCGCCGATCGCTGGATCGACCAGCGCCGAGCCGGTGGCGTAGACCTGAACCACCTCTTCGCCGAGCAGGAACCGCGCCATGTCGAAATCATGGATCATCATGTCCCGAAACAGACCGCCGGAGCTCTTGATATAGGAGACCGGCGGCGGGCTCGGATCGCGCGACAGGATGGTAACGAGCTCGACATTGCCCACGTCGCCCGCGGCGATCCGCGCCTGAATGCCCGCAAACCCGGGATCAAAGCGGCGGTTGAAGCCGGTCAGGAACATCACACCATGGGCTTCCACGGTCTCGATGCACTGGCGGATCCGGTCGGCGGACATATCAACCGGCTTCTCGCAGAAGATCGCCTTGCCGGCTTTCGCTCCGGCCTGGATCAGATCGAAATGCGTGTCCGTCGGCGTGCCGATGACGATTGCATCAATGCCGTCGCTGGCGATGATCTCGTCAGCCGACATCACAGAGGCGCCGGTTTTCTCGGCGAGCGCATTGGCCGCTTCGGGAAAAGCATCGGCGACGGCCGCCACCCGAGCGCCATCGACATGGTTGAGGCTGCGGGCATGCACCTGACCGATACGGCCGCAGCCCAGAATTCCGATATTGAGCATGTGCGTCTGTTCCTATTGCAACAGTTAAGACTGCGCCGGTGCGAATGCGCGCAGCACCTTGCGGGTTGCCGCCACCACCGGATCGTGGGTTTCCTTGAGGATCGTTACCCGGTCAAATCGATCCGGATCACGGTTCACCGCCTCGCGCATGGCCGCGCCAAAGACCATTCTGAGTTCGGTGCCGATATTGAACTTGCAGATCCGCGAGCCGCGCGCCAGCGCCGTGCGCTGGGCAACCGGCACGCCGGAGCCGCCGTGAATGACCAGCGGAACCGTCGTCAGCGCCTCGATGGCGCGGATGCGCGGCTCGTCGAGCCCGCCCTCCTTGTCCTGCTGGAGATGCACATTGCCGACAGAGATCGCCATGGCATCAACACCGCTCTCACGGGCAAAGCGGGCGGCTTCCTCAGGATCGGTGCCGGCGGAGTTTTCGCCGCCCGAATAGCCGACAAAGCCGATCTCGCCCTCGCAGGAAATGCCTGCCTTGTGCGCCATCTCGGCGATCCGTGCGGTCTCCTCGATGTTCTGCTCGAGCGGCTTGCGCGAGCCGTCAAACATCAGCGAGGTGAAGCCGCTCTCGAGTGCTTCCTTGCATTCCTCGAATGTGTAGCCGTGATCGAGATGGGCCACGACCGGAACGGAGGCATTTTCGGCCAGATACCGAAACATCTTGCCCAGCACCGGCAATGGTGTGTGCGCCCGGCAGGACGGACCGGCCTGCAGGATCACCGGCAGGTTCTCGGCTTCGGCGGCCGCCACATAGGCGCGCATATCTTCCCAGCCGAGCGTGACCAGCCCGGCGACGGCATATCCACCCTTCAGCGCCGGCTGAAGCACTTCGGCGAGTGTCGCGATGCTCATTTGAACTTGGCCACCATGTCCTTGATGCCCGGGATCGTTTCGATCTGATAGGCGTGGGTCGGCTGGAAATACTGGATCAGCGACCGCTGGCTGAGCCCGCCCAGGATGGTGAAATAATACATCTCGTAACCCGGCAGCACCGCACAGGGGTGATAGCCCTTGTCGAGGCAGATCGTCGAGCCGTCAACGATGTGGTAGGCGTCGCCCGGCTTGTTGTCCTCACGCTGCAGCATCTGCACACCGGAGCCGTGATTGGGGCGGAAGCGGAAATTGTAGGTCTCGTCGTGGCGGGTCTCGTCGGGCAAACGGTCGGTGTCGTGCTTGTGGCTCGGGAAACCGGACCAGCCACCCTGCCCCACGGTGAACAACTCGCTGACCAGCAACCGACCAACCTTACCGTGATGTTTCTGGCCGAGGATGTGCTTGATCTTGCGATGAGTCTTGGTGTCGTCGGAGCCGTACTGAACCAGGTCGAGTTCATCGGCGCGGACATCGAATGGCTCAAGAACCTTGTCGTATTTGGCACCCGCGATGAAGGTTTCGGTCGCATCCGAAACGCAGACGATCGTCACCTTGGCACCGACCGGCACATAAACGCCCTCGGGCTCCCCGTCCCAGACATCGACGCCGCGATTGCCGAGCCTGGCGTAGGAAACACCCTCGACATTGACATCCACCGAACCGGTGGCCGGCACGATGCAGGTTTCGTAGCCCGGCACCTGATACTCGAAAGCTTCGCCCTTCTTGAGCTTGACGATGTTGAAATAGTTGAGCGGCACGCAGGCATTGTCGACATCCACGATGGGTTTGTTGGCGTTGTCATAGGGCGCGATATGCATGGTACTGGTCCTTTCAAAGATTCCTGGTTCAGACGTCTGTCGGACCGGGGTGGGATGTGAGGAAATCCTCAAGCTGTTGGGTGTCGGGCATGGCTGGCGCACAGCCGGGCCGGGAAACGACGATGGATGCGCAGGCCGAACCGCGCAGCACGGCGTCGCGGATGTCACGGCCCTCCGACAGTCCTGCAAGCAGGCCCGCCATGAAGCTGTCTCCCGCGCCGGTGGGTTTGAGCGCTTCGACTGGGTAGATGCCGGTTCGGATCTCCTGGCCGTCGAAAAACGTGATCGCGCCTTCGGGGCCCATCTTGTAGACCACGATTGCAGCGCTGGAATGCGCAAGTTCACGCGCCTTGGCGAGACCCTTGTCGATCCCGCCGGCCATGAAACCGAATTCCTCATCATTGCCGACGATCACATCGGCGAGGCTGCCAGCGCGCGACAACACCTCTTCGGCGACCTCAGGCGAAGGCCAGGAATAAGGCCGATAGTCGACATCGAAGATGATCGGCAGTCCGGCGGCGCGGGCCAGTTCGAAGGCCCGGAACGTCGCCGAGCGCGACGGTTCGGCTGCGAACACGGTGCCTGCCGTGATCAGCGCGCCATAGCTCTTGTAATCGACCGCCTCGACATCATCGATCCCGAGCTGGAAGTCGGCCGCATTGTTGCGGTAGATCACGCTCTGATGCTCTTCAACGCGGGTCTCGTAGATCGCCAGCGAGGTGCGGCATTCGCCCGTGATCGGCTGCACGTGGGTCCTGTCGATACCGTAATGGTCGAGTTGGCCCAAGCAGTACCAACCAACCGCGTCATCGGACACTTTGGTCACAAGTGCCGCCTTGCAGCAGAATTTCACCAGACCGGCAGCGATATTGGCGCTGGAACCGCCCATGGCGACCATCATCGAGGACGCCTCACGGGTCCGGGTTCCGGCAGGGTCCGGCGACAGGTCCATGCCGACCCGCCCGATCACCAGAAAATTGCGGGCCTTGATCGCATCAATAACGCTCATACCCGGCCTGCCCTGTGCCTATGCTTGTGTTCGAATGGTCCATTGCAACGCGACATCTCAGACACCCTTGCGCTGTTTGGCACGCGAGGATTCAACCTCTTCATGGGCTGCACGGACCTTTGCGTTATCAGTGATATGCGGCGTGCCGACTTCCCACCAGGCATGGCCTTGCGTGGTCCAGCCCTCGTAGGGATCGACTTTCATGACGATCACATGGGTCTTCTTGCTTGCCTTGGCGCGCTTGAAGGCCTCGGCCAGTTCAGCCTGATTGGCAACCGTTTCGGCAATCGCGCCCATCGACAGGGCATGGGCTTCGAAATCCACGGCGAAGGGTTCGGGAATCGTCGGGGAATCGGCAATCAGATTGTTGAAGCTCTCATTGCCGGTGTTGTTCTGCAGCTTGTTGATGACGGCAAAACCGCCATTGTCGAGCACCAGAATGATCAGCTTCTTGTTGCTCAGAACAGAGGAATAGATGTCCGAGTTCATCAACAGGTAGGAGCCGTCACCGACAAAGACGATGGTGTCCTTGTCCGCTTCCCGCTCGGCCTGGGCAATGCGTGCGCCCCAGCCGCCGGCGATCTCGTAACCCATGCAGGAAAAGCCGAATTCCACATCGACCGTTCCGATGTCGAGCGTGCGCCAGTTGGCGGTGACTTCCGCTGGCAATCCACCCGCCGCCGTGACAACGCGGTCGCGCGGATCACACAGCGCGTTGACCGCACCGATCGCCTGGGCGTAGGAATTGGGCCGGTTTCCGGCAGCAACATTCTCGGCGACATACTTGTCCCAGGCCCTGCGCTGATCCTGCGCGAAACCGGTCCAGACCGTCGGAGCCTTGTAGCTGCCAAGCGCGTCCCCCAGGGCTTCAAGCCCCAGTTTCGCATCCCCCACCACCGGCAACGACAGATGCTTGGTCGCATCATGCCGCGCCGCATTGAGCGAGATGAATTTCGCGCCCTTGTCGAACGCGGTCCAGGAGCCGGTGGTGAAATCCTGCAGCCGGGTGCCGACGGCGACAATCACATCGGCTTTTTCGGCAATCGCATTGGCGCTGTCTGAACCTGTAACCCCGATCGGGCCAATGTTGAGCGGATGCTCGGCAAGCAGATTGGCCCGTCCGGCGATGGTTTCGACCACCGGGATCTGATGCGCCTCGGCAAAGGCGGTAAGCTCGGCAACAGCGCGCGAATACTGCACCCCGCCGCCGGCGATCAGCATTGGCCGCTCGGCGGACTTGAGCAGCGCCGCGGCATCGGCGATTTCGCTTGCGTCGGGCGACTGACGGCGGATCCGGTGCACTTTTTTGGCAAACAGCTCGACCGGATAGTCATAGACCCAGCCCTGCACATCCTGCGGCAGGCCCAGGAATGCCGGGCCGCAATCAGCCGGATCAAGCATGGTGGCAATCGCCGCGGGCAGCGACTGGATGATCTGCGCCGGATGCGTGATCCGGTCCCAGTAGCGGCTGACAGGCTTGAACGCGTCGTTCAGGCCCATGGCCGGATTGCCGAAGTGCTCTAGCTGCTGGAGCACCGGGTCCGGAAGGCGCGTCAGGAAGATATCGCCGCACAGCATCAGCATCGGCAACCGGTTGGCATGCGCGAGCGCTGAGGCAGTCAGAAGATTGGCGGTTCCCGGCCCGGCAGAAGCTGTGCAGAACATGAAACGCTGCCTGAGCCATTGCTTGGCGTAAGCAGCGGCGGCAAAGCCCATGCTCTGCTCATTCTGACCACGGTAGAGCGGCAGCTCCTCGCGGTGATCATACAGTGCCTCACCCAGGCAAGTGACATTGCCATGACCAAAAATGCCAAATCCGCCACCGCACAGACGCCATTCCTGGCCGTCGATCTCAATGTATTGATTGGCCAGATAACGGACGATGGCCTGTGCTGTTGTCAGCCGAACGGTGTCGTTGCTCATGAACGCTGATACCTCCCAATAGCAGCGGCACGCGATCCGGATTTTTTCCGGTTGGCAAAATGCCGCTTGCGAAACTCCTATTCCGAGGATACTGATTTTGCAACCGGTTGCAAACTGAATTTCAGTTGGGAGGAACTGACATGAGGGAGATTGGCGTCGGCATCGTCGGCGGCGGCTATATGGGCAAGGCCCATGCGGTGGCCATGGCTGCCGTTGGCGCGGTGTTTGACACCGCGCTCAGGCCTCGCCTTGAAATGGTTGCGGCAAGCTCACCCGAATCGGCGGCCCGCTACCGCGATGCCTTTGGTTTTCTTCGTGCCGCCACCGATTGGCGGGAGCTGGTGGCAGACCCGAAAGTGGAGGCTGTGATCATTGCCTCGCCGCAATCGACCCACCGCGCCATCGCCGAAGCCGCCTTCGCGCTGAACAAACCGGTGTTCTGTGAAAAGCCGCTTGGCGAATCTGTGGATGACAGCCTGGCGATGGTGAAGGCGGCAGAGGCGTCAGGCGCGGTGAACATGGTTGGCTTCAACTATATCCGCACACCCGCGAGCCAGTTTGCCCGCAAACTCATTGCCGAAGGCGAAATCGGCGACATCACCTGGTTTCGCGGTGAACACACCGAGGATTTCTACGCAGACCCGCAAGCCTCCGCCAGCTGGCGCACCACAGGCATGGCCAATGGTGCCATGGGCGATCTGGCGCCGCATATGATCAACGCGGCTCTTGCGCTGGCCGGGCCAATCACTTCCTTGACGGCGGAGGTGGAAACCGTCCACCAAACGCGCCCCGGCGGCACCGTCGACAATGACGATCAGGGCCAGATGATGTGCCGGTTCGAAAACGGCGCCATGGGCCATCTGTTCTTCAGCCGCATCGCCACCGGCCGCAAGATGGGATATGCCTACGAGATAACCGGCACCAAGGGCGCAATCCGCTTCGATCAGGAAGACCAGAACGCGCTCTGGCTCTACAAGATGGCAGGGCCGGAAGCGACCCGCGGCTTCACCAAGATCCTGACCGGCCCGGCCCACCCGGATTACCTTCCCTTCTGTCAGGGCCCGGGACACGGCACCGGCTATCAGGACCAGATCACGATAGAAGCCCGCGATTTCTTGCTTGCAATCGAAACCGGCAAACCTGTATGGCCGACGTTCCGCGACGGCCTGGCGGTCAATGCAATTGTGGCCGCCGCACTGACATCATCCAACACCAGAACCTGGCAAACCATTCAAACGCTCTGAGGGCTTTAGGAATGACCATTCAAATCGGCAATGCGCCCTGCTCCTGGGGCGTTGAGTTTCCAAATGATCCACGCAATCCGGCATGGCGCACCGTGCTCCAGCAATGCGCTGAAGCGGGATACACCGGCATCGAGCTGGGGCCCGTCGGCTTCATGCCCGAGGACCCGGCGATCCTTGCCGAGGCGCTCGATGAGCACGGGCTGGAGCTGATCGGCGGCGTGGTGTTCCGCGCGTTCCATGATGCGGCCCAGCGGGACGATGTGATGGATGGCGCGGTGCGCACCTGCAAGGCGCTGGTCGCCCATGGCGCCAAGCACCTGGTGCTGATCGACTCGATCTCGCCGCGCCGCGCTCCGACCGCAGGCCGCGCCAGCGAGGCCGAGCAGATGGATCTGGCCGAATGGTCCGCTTTCCGCGACCGCATCGCCACCGTGGCAAAACTCGGCGCGGAGGAATATGGCCTCACCGTGGGCATCCACGCCCACGCCGCAGGCTTCATCGATTTCGAACCGGAGCTCGAGCGCCTGCTTGACGAGGTGGACGACAAGATCCTGAAGATCTGCTTCGACACCGGTCATCATTCCTATGCAGGCTTTGATCCGGTCGCCTTCATGAAGCGCCACATCGATCGTATTTCCTACATGCATTTCAAGGACATCGATCCGAAAGTGAAAGCTGATGTGATTGCCAACCGCACCGGCTTCTATGACGCCTGCGGCCAGGGCATTTTCTGCAATCTCGGCCAGGGCGACGTCGACTTCCCGGCCGTGCGGCAGATACTGCTGGAGAATGGCTTTGAAGGCTGGTGCACGGTCGAGCAGGATTGCGACCCGCTGCTCGATCCCGACACGCTGGGCGACGCCACCGCAAATCGCACCTATCTCAAATCCATCGGGTTTTGAGGGTCACGGGACTAGGCGGCCCGGAATGCCAGGCTGCCTGGCGCGGTTGTCTGATACCGTCATGCCGGACCCAAATCCGGCATCCAGTTAGCCCAAGCCCTTGGGTTGAAAGACTCTTCTGACCCGGCAGACGTCGGGTCGCTGGCCCCCGGCTCGGGGGGCGGGGTGACGGAAATCAGGACGGGGGTACACATAAATTGGGAGGAACACACCATGACAAAACTCAAATGGGGCATGATCGGCGGCGGCGAAGGCAGTCAGATCGGACCGGCTCACCGGCTCGGCGCGGGCCTTGATGGAGAGTTCGACTTCACCGCCGGCGCACTCGACCACCGGCCAGAAGCGGGCCGCGACTATGGCCAGCGGCTGGGGCTTGAAGCCGACCGCGCCTATGGCGACTGGCGCGAAATGCTGGAGGGCGAAAAGGCGCGCGAAGACCGTGTCGATCTGGTCACCGTGGCAACCCCCAACGCCACCCACTACGAGATCACCAAGGCCTATCTCGAAGCGGGCTTTCACGTGCTCTGTGAGAAGCCGATGACCATGACCGTGGCTGAGGGCGAGGACATCGTCCGCACCGCTCGCGCCAGCGGCAGGATCTGCGCCGTCAATTACGGCTATACCGGCTATTCGCTGGTGCGTCATATGAAGGCGATGGTCGCCCGCGGTGATCTGGGCCAGATCCGCCTGGTCAAGGCCGAATTCGCCCACGGCCACCACGCCGATGCCGCCGATGCCGACAATCCGCGGGTGCGCTGGCGCTACGATCCTGCCCAGGCAGGCGTCTCGGCACAATTCGCCGATTGCGGCATCCACGCGCTGCACATGGCAAGTTTCGTCACCGGTCAGGAAGTGGAAAAACTCTCCGCCGACACCGTCTCCTGTATCGCCAGCCGCGAGCTCGAGGACGACGCGATGGTCAATTTCCGCATGGACGGTGGAGCGGTGGGTCGGCTCTGGACGTCATCGATTGCCATCGGCCGCCAGCACGGGCTGACGCTTCAGGTGTTTGGCGAGAAAGGCGGTCTCCGCTGGGCCCAGGAGCAGCCCAACCAGCTTTACTGGATGCCGCTTGGCGAGCGCCTGCAGACCATCGAGCGCGGCGAGGCAAACCTCTCACCCGAGGCCGACCGCACCACCCGCGTCACCATCGGCCATGCAGAGGGCATGCCGCTGGCCTTTGCCAACATATACAAGGATCTTGCCGAAGCGATCCGCGCGGAGAAACAAGGCCGGGCCATGGACCCCGCCGCCAATCTCTACCCCCGCGCCGAAGACGGCCTGCGCTCCATGGCAGCCGTGTTCGCCGTGGCGGAATCGGGCAAGGCGGACGGCAAATGGGTCGATGCACGGCCACCGATGTTCAGGTAGCAGCTAATATCAGCAATACCCGTCAGCAGCATGGCTGGATGGAGATTTTCCTCCAGCCACAGCAAGGCGCAATGGCCAAGCCGCCACTACTTAAGCGCCTTCACCGCAAGATCCGCCATTTCCATGATGGCTTCCCTGGAGCTGGCCACGGCGATGAAGCGGCCGTTGTGGCAGAATTTCGCACCCTTGACGCCGCAGGCTTCCTCAAGTGCGGAATCGCTCAGGCCGGCCCAGGCGGCAGGCAGATCGGCGCGCTGCTCAAAGGTGTCATTGGACAGCTTGATGCCGTTGAGTGTCCAGTCTTCTCCGCGCGGAGCGACCATGAACATCATGTGACCGGCATCCGCTGCGTTAAGCACGGAGAGATAGGGCATGCCCATCGGCAATTCGAGAATCGGCGATGCACCGGCCTTGGCGATCGCCTCAAGCACAATGCCGTGCGCCCGGGCCTTGGCCGCAAGGTTGCGCACACTGGCCTCGACGAAACTGCGCGCGACCGGCAGGGCCGCCAGGAAGGCATCATCATCAGCGGTGGGCAACGTGTCGTCGAACACCGGCTTGAGACTTCCAAGAAGAGCCGGCAACGTCAAATCCGACAATGGCCCCGCCACCGACGGCTCTATTGCGCCATTGTCCAGAAGATCGATCGGCAGCACAAACTTGGCATCAAAGGCACTGTGGATGGTTTCAAGGTCGTCCCCTGGCACATCCATCGCCGCCAGGTAGTCGCGCCCGTAATGCGCCCAGATCAATCCGAATGAGCTGAATGGCTGCCCGTCGTCCCGCAACGGGCTGGGGCGCTGATGGTGATCATAGATCTGCCGGCTGGCATCATAGTCCCCACCGACATCGAAAATGATCCTGTCTGCCGACGGGGCCAGCCATTGTTTGTCGCGCGTGCGCTTGATTCCGGCCTGTGGATAAAGCCGGGTGAGCACCACAGACGACAGCAGCTCATCCGCATGGAAGCCGCCGGAGTGGGTGACAAGATGGGTGATGGTCAAGAACGGCTCCGTCAGCTCGCGCAAATCAAAAAGCAGACCGGACGACTGCTTTGGGCGGGTATGAACCGCCCTCCTCCCAGCAAATGACACCAAGATCAATATCTTTGTTCAAGCACGGTAAAGAGAGCGGGCGTCTGCTCAGAGCTTCAAGAGTCCGCGCAACGTGCTGCGCTTGCCCCGCAGACCCAGCGCCCTATGTCGTTGCAAACATACATTTTCGATCTGTCGGATACCACACCACATGGAAACAATTCTGACGCTTTTGCGCGAATACGGCATGGCGGTCTATGTCCTGCTGTTTGGCTATTGCGCGATCAAAAGCGGTTCGCTGCCGCTGTTCGCAGGCTATGCGGCACAAGCCGGTGCGCTAGATGTGTCGGGCGTTGCCGCTGCCAGCTTCGCCGGTGGTTACCTCGGCGACGAGGCGCGCTTTGCTCTCGCCCGTCGCTATGGCGAAGGTCTTGCACAGGGTCGCCCGCGGCTGGCAAGGTTCATGGAGAATGGCAAGCGGCTGTTGGCGCATTACGGCGTGGCCTATCTGTTCTTGTACCGCTATCCCAAGGGCATGCGCACCATTGGCGCGTTGCCGGTTGGGTTGACGGATATGCGCTGGCCGGTGTTTTCCGCCCTCAACGGCGCCTCAGCCGCGCTTTGGGCCGGACTGCTGGTCGGCGCAGGTTACGTTTTCGGACAACAGATCGAGCAGGCAGTAGCGTCGAACTGGGCGGCGGGCAGTATCATCCTGCTGGCGGCCTTCCTTGGGCTGACCGGGCTCGCCTGGTGGCGGGTGTCACGGCTCTCGGCCCTCGAACCCGCAGCAACCGGGTCCGTGGCCGGCCAGTAGCCAACACAAAGATCGCGGTGCATGATTGGCCCGAACAAAGGGCCGAACAATGAAATCAGCCATCATTTTCGACTGCGAGTTTCTCACCATCGAGGGCTCGCCGCAGCGCTTCTGGTGCGGACCCCGCGACCCGGATCCGGTCATCGTGCAGATCGGCGCGGTGCGGCTCGGGCTTAAAGACGATTTTCCACTGGCCGACAGCTTCTCGGTTCTCATCAAACCAATAGACCGCCATGGCCTGCCCTACCCCATTGACCCCTTTTTCACCCGCCTGACCGGAATCACTGCAGAGGCAATCGAGGACAAAGGCATGGAACTCATGGAGGCGCTCGACGCCTTCCACCGGTTCACAAACGGTGACAGGATCTTTTCCTGGGGCAAGGACGAATTCAACCTGATCGCCATCAGCGCCTATGTGGCAGGCATCGCACCACCCATTCCCGTCACCCGTTTCAGCAATGCCTGCGATCTGCTGCTCGCCGCCGGCATGCCCTATGACGATCTCCGCACCACGCGGAGCAACACCCTGCCCGCTTACTTCGAAGTCGATCATCCGCCGCTCAAGGCCCATGACGCCACGGACGACGCCCGCGCCGTCGCCTACACGCTGCAGCATTTACTCAGACTGGGGAAGCTGTCGCCGGATTTGTTGCAATCCAAATGAAACAGCCGGTCAGTTGACCGGTCTCAAAGTTCCCCGCTCGACCACCCGACACGGAAACAGCCTGGCTTCGGGGTAGCGCTCGGGCGTCTCCAGCATCGAGACGATCAGCTCGATGGAGGAGGCGATGATCTGCTTGATCGGCTGGTGAATGGTGGTGAGATCGATGTTCTCCCAGCCGGCCATTTCCATGTCGTTCAATCCGATCAGTCCAATATCCTTCGGCACTTCCAGATCCGAGTCTGCGATCGCGCTCAGCGCCCCGATCGAGAGCACGTCATCGCCGCAGAAATACGCCTGAGCCGGCTTGTCGTTGAGTCGAGCCAGCATCTCCTTGCGCCCCGCATTGAAGGAATAGGCGTCTGCAAAACTATGCCGGACCGAGATCTGGGGGTGGTTTGCAAGTTCTTCCATGAAGCCGCGAAACCGGTCCTGGGTTGAGGTCGCGCTTTCCGGACCACCGAGAAACGCAACATCGTGATACCCGCGCCGGATCAGCTCGCGCGCGGCCATGCGTCCGCATTCGACATTGTCGATCCCGACCACATGGACCTCAGGCGAACTGGCGTAGCGTCCGAAACTGTGAACCACCGGAACACCGGCATCGCGAAACGCCTTAGCGAAGCCCGGCGGCAAGGTCGAGGATGCCACCACCACTGCATCAACCGAATATTGCCGCAGCATCCGGACCGAATTTGCGGGATCGGTTTCATCGGAAAGATTGACCAGCAGCGGCCTCAGCCCCCGGTCCTGAAGGCCACGGGTAAACAGATCAAAGACCTCGAGAAAGATCGGGTTGTGAAAGTTGTTCGAGACCAGGCCGATCAACTTGGTCCGCCCGGTGGTCAGGCTCGAAGCCAGCGCATTCGGGCTGTAACCCAGCTCATCGGCGGCTTTTTCCACCTTTTTGCGCATCTTGAGAGACACCGACGCACCATCGGTGAAGGTGCGGGAAACCGCCGCGCGGGACACCCCAGCGCGCTCTGCGACATCCTTCAGGGTTGGCGGCATTGCTCTATCATCTTCATTCCCCCCTCATTCACAATTCCATTTGTGCGCAAAAATCTACAGGAAAGCAAGAAATTCAGATTCCTTTTTGCAACCGGTTGCAAAAGTTCCGGAAACGTGTTTTCTTCATCCTCGAGAGACGGAAAGGAGACCGTTCTTTCCGTTGTCTTTGAGGCAAAACACTCTGGGAGGAGACAAAGATGTCATTGACCAAAAAACTCGCTCTGGCTGTTGCAGTATTTGCAGCACCGGTACTCACTGCAGCCACCGCATCGGCCGAAGGCGAGCGCTACGTCCTCGTCAGCCACGCACCCGACAGCGACAGCTGGTGGAACACCATCAAGAACGGCATCGCACTTGCCGGCCAGCAGATGGGTGTGGAAGTCGAATACCGCAATCCGCCGACCGGCGACCTCGCCGACATGGCCCGCATCATCGAGCAGGCAGCCGCTTCTTCGCCGAACGGCATCATCACCACCCTCGCCGACTACGACGTGCTCTCCGGCCCGATCAAGGCAGCCGTTGATTCCGGCGTCGACGTGATCATCATGAACTCAGGCACACCGGACCAGGCCCGCGAAGTCGGCGCCCTGATGTATGTCGGCCAGCCTGAATATGACGCCGGTTACGCAGCAGGCCTGCGCGCCAAAGGCGACGGCATCGGTTCGTTCCTCTGCGTCAACCACTACATCTCTTCGCCTGCTTCAACAGAGCGCTGCCAGGGCTTTGCCGATGGTCTGGGTGTGGAACTTGGCAATCAGATGATCGATTCGGGTCAGGACCCGGCTGAAATCAAGAACCGCGTTCTCGCCTACCTCAACTCCAACCCGGACACAGATGCTGTTCTGACGCTTGGGCCGACAAGTGCCGATCCGACCCTGCTCGCACTGGACGAAAACGGCATGGCCGGCGACATCTACTTCGGCACCTTTGACCTCGGCACCAACATCGTTGAAGGCATCAAGGCAGGTACCATCAACTGGGGCATCGACCAGCAGCCCTTCCTGCAGGCCTACCTGCCTGTCGTGGTGATGACCAATTACCACCGTTATGGCGTTCTGCCAGGCAACAACATCAACTCCGGCCCTGGATTCGTAACCGCCGACGGACTTGAAATGGTTGAAAAGTTCGCTGGCGAATACCGCTAAGGTATCCTCCCACTTGGGCAGCAGTTCAGACCCGGACTGCTGCCCTTTTTTTTATCCAATTCAAAGTCTGTGAGGCATCATGTCCAATACGGCTGAAGCACCCGCAAGCGACGAACGCATCAAGCAAACCTCCGCCCTGCGCAAGGCACTGATCCGTCCCGAACTGGGCGGAATCTGCGGGACGGTGATCGTGTTCGTGCTGTTCGCAATTTTCGCCGGCGATAGCGGAATGTTCAATTCTCAAGGCGTTCTCAACTGGTCGGTGGTATCGGCCCAGTTCATGATTATTGCAGTTGGCGCTTGTCTTTTGATGATCGCCGGCGAGTTCGACCTTTCTGTCGGATCCATGATCGGCTTTGCCGGCATGATGATCGCGATCTTTTCAATTACGCTCGAATGGCCTGTCTGGCAGGCTATCATTGTCACATTCGCGCTTTGCGTCGCGATCGGCGCACTCAACGGCATCATCGTGGTGCGGACCGGGCTGCCAAGCTTCATTGTGACACTGGCTTTCCTGTTCATCCTGCGCGGTTTCACCATCTATCTGCCGCAGCTGATCGAACGCAAAACCATCATTGGCGGCATCGACACCGCTGCGCAAGGCGACTGGATCGCGTCCCTGTTCGGTGGAAAAATCCTCGGCGGGCTCTTCACCTGGCTGGGTGACGCAGGCATTATTGCGGTGTTCGAGCGCGGCAATCGGGCTGGCCAGCCCGTGGTTGACGGCATTCCGATGCTGATTGTCTGGGCGTTGCTCCTGGTTGCCTTTGGTCACATCCTGCTCACCCGCACACAGTTCGGCAACTGGATCTTCGCCTCCGGCGGCGACGCGGAATCGGCACGCAATTCCGGTGTTCCGGTGAACCGCGTGAAGGTGCTGATGTTCATGTTCACCGCCTTCTGCGCCTGTGTCTTTGCCACCTGTCAGGTGATGGAGTTCGGCTCGGCTGGTGCAGACCGCGGACTGCTCAAAGAGTTCGAAGCGATCATCGCGGTTGTGATCGGCGGCGCATTGCTGACCGGCGGCTATGGCTCGGTTATCGGTGCCGCCCTTGGCGCACTGATCTTCGGCGTGGTGCAACAGGGACTGTTCTTCGCCAATGTCGAAAGCTCACTGTTCAGGGTGTTCCTGGGCGTAATCCTGCTGTTCGCCGTGGTGCTCAACACCTACATCCGGCGCATGATCACGGGGGAGAGATGATATGAACCCGGAACACGCACCAATCATCGAAATGAAGAACATCGAGAAGCATTTCGGCTCGGTCATCGCGCTCGCAGGCGTCTCGGTCAATGTCTATCCCGGCGAATGCCATTGTCTGCTTGGCGACAACGGCGCGGGAAAGTCCACCTTCATCAAGACCATGTCCGGTGTGCACAAGCCCACCCATGGCGAGATCCTGTTTGAAGGCAAGCCGATGCAGTTTGCTGATCCGCGGGATGCCATTGAGGCCGGAATTGCAACAGTGCATCAGCATCTGGCGATGATCCCGCTGATGTCGGTCAGCCGCAACTTCTTCATGGGCAACGAGCCGACCAAAAACTTCGGACCGCTCAAGTTCTTCGATCATGAGTTCGCAAACCGCGTGACCATGGAAGAAATGAAGAAGATGGGGATCAACCTGCGCGGCCCGGACCAGGCGGTCGGAACCCTGTCGGGCGGAGAGCGGCAAACTGTGGCAATTTCCCGGGCGGTGTATTTCGGCGCCAAGATCCTGATCCTTGATGAACCGACATCTGCACTTGGCGTGCGCCAGACCGCCAATGTTCTGGCCACCATCGACAAGGTCCGCAAACAGGGCATCGGCGTGGTCTTCATCACCCACAATGTCCGTCATGCGATGGCTGTGGGCGACCGCTTCACCGTGCTCAACCGCGGCAAGACCCTGGGCACCGCCCAGCGTGGCCAGATCACGCCGGACGAGTTGCAGGACCTGATGGCAGGCGGCCAGGAACTGGTGGCCCTTGAAGGCTCTCTGGGCGGCACTGTCTGACCACTCTCCCCGGTCCGGCCGGCACTCACCGACCAGAAAAACGGGCAAAAGCGTCCTTGAAGACGGATCTCGAAATGGCGCGGCAACAAGCCGCGCTATTTTCATTTCAGGATCATTATTCTTCACGATGTTTCGGATTTTCCTGTGAAAACAGGTTTGATCCATATCTCTGAAACAGACCGGTCGCGCCCAGTTTGCCTGTGAATGCAAACACATGAGCTGTCATAATCGCTTGCCATTTGGCCCAAGACCCAGAATAGTCGCCCCGGGAAAAGCGAATATCACGTCTACTGGGAGGAAGACCATGAAACTCAAATCCATTTTGTTGAGCACCATTGCCGGCGCCGCGCTGTCGATCGCAGCACCACTCGCCGCCTCGGCCCAAGAGTGTCCGCGCGGCACACTCGACGAGCGCTATTGCGATGTTGATGGCGACCTTATCGCCGACATCCCGACGGATCCGGCCGAGTGGCTTGATCCGGACACACTGATTTTTGCCTACACCCCGGTTGAAGATCCGGCAGTCTACAAGGAAGCCTGGTCGGATTTCCTGACCCACCTCGACAAGGTCACCGGCAAGAAGTCCATCTTCTTCCCGGTGCAGTCCAACGCTGCCCAGATCGAAGCCATGCGCTCGGGCCGCCTGCACATTTCGGGCTTCAACACCGGTTCCAACCCGCTCGCAGTCAATTGCGCCGGCTTCCGCCCCTTTACCATCATGGCCTCTGAAGATGGTGGTTTCGGATACGAGATGGAAATCATCACTTATCCGGGTTCGGGCATCGAAAAGGTGGAAGACATCAAAGGTGGTGACCTGGCTTTCACATCGGAAACCTCGAACTCCGGCTTCAAGGCCCCGTCCGCGATCCTCAAGGCCGATTACGGCATGTCAGCAGGCACTGACTTCAACCCGGTGTTTTCTGGCAAGCACGACAATTCGATCCTCGGCGTGGCAAACAAGGATTACCCGGCAGCGGCAATCGCCAACTCGGTGATGAGCAGGATGATCGAACGCGAGGTGATCACCCCGGATCAGGTCAAGTCGATCTACAAGTCGCAGACCTTCCCCACCACCGGCTTCGGCGTGGTTTACAATCTCAAGCCGGAACTGCAGGACAAGATCAAGGAAGCCTTTTTCACTTTCCCTTGGGAAGGATCATCCCTCAAGGAAGAGTTTGAGAAGTCAAACGAAGGCCAGTTCCTGGAAATGAACTACAAGGATTTCTGGGATGTGATCCGCAAGATCGACACAGCCAACGGCGTTACCTACACCTGCGGCTAAACTCCGATCCAACGGCGTCGCGCGACCTGCGCGGCGCCCTTTTTTATCCGATTTTTTCACAGCGGCCCTATGCTCGAACTTCAAAAACTGACCAAGACCTACCGGACCGGAGACAAGGCGCTTCAGAACGTTGACCTGGTGATTCCCAAAGGTCAGGTCCTGGCCTTGATCGGGCCGTCAGGCGCCGGCAAGTCGACGCTCATCCGCTGCATCAATCGCCTGGTGGAACCGACCTCGGGCAAGGTTCTGCTCGATGGCGAAAACATCACCGCGCTCAGCTCCGGCGGATTGCGCAAAATGCGCCGCAAGATGGGCATGATCTTTCAGGAATATGCGCTGGTCGAGCGGCTGACCGTGATGGAGAACGTGCTCTCCGGCCGGCTTGGATATGTCGGTTTCTGGCGTTCCTTCTTCCGCAAATTCCCGCAGTCGGACGTCGACGAAGCCTTCAGGCTGCTTGACAGGGTCGGGCTTCTGGCAATGGCCGACAAGCGCGCCGACGAACTCTCGGGCGGCCAGCGCCAGCGTGTCGGCATCGCCCGGGCGCTGATCCAGAACCCGCAGCTGCTTCTGGTCGACGAGCCAACCGCCTCGCTTGATCCCAAGACATCGCGGCAGATCATGCGGCTGATTTGCGAATTGTGCGCCGAACGCGATCTGGCGGCTGTGATCAACATTCACGATGTGGCGCTGGCACAGATGTTCGTCGAACGCATTGTCGGCCTCAAGAGCGGGCAACTGGCCTTTGACGGCAAACCGTCCGACATGTCTGACGCGGTGCTGACCAGCATCTATGGCGAGGAAGACTGGCACGCGACCATCCGCCAGGTGGAGGACGAAGACGCGGACGACATGGAAGCCGCAACATGAGCGCTGTGACGCTTGATGACAGGCTTGGAACCCGCTGGAAAAAGCCGCCACTGATCACCAACTCGGCTCTCCGCTGGGGTCTGATCATCGGTGCGCTGATCTATCTGGTGTTGGCCGTTGCCTCGCTTGATGTGAACTGGGCGCGGGTCGCGGAAGGATTGAGCCGCGGCTGGGCCTTCGTCACCTCATTCTTCAATCCGGATTTTGTCTCGCGTGGTTCGGATATTTGGGACGGCATCCTCGAAAGCGTGATCATCACCATTACCTCGACGGTTGTCGGCATCGCAATCTCGATCCCGATCGGGCTTGGCGCCGCACGCAACATTGCGCCGCTGCCGATCTATCTGGTCTGCCGTTTCATCGTGGCATTGTCGCGCGCACTCAACGAGATCATCGTCGCAATCCTGCTGGTGGCGATTTTCGGCTTCGGCCCGCTGGCCGGTTTCCTGACCCTCTCCTTCGCCACCATCGGCTTCCTGTCGAAGCTGCTAGCCGAAGATATCGAGGAAATGAGCAGGGTTCAGGCGGAAGCCATCCGCGCCACCGGCGCATCCTGGTTGCAATGGATCAATTACGGCGTCCAGCCGCAGGTCATGCCGCGGTTGATCGGACTGTCGATGTACCGGCTCGACATCAATTTCCGTGAATCGGCTGTGCTGGGGCTTGTCGGCGCCGGCGGCATCGGTGCCACGCTCAACACGGCCTTTGACCGTTATGAGTTCGACACCGCCGCGGCGATCCTGTTGATCATCATTGTGACCGTGATGGTGCTCGAATACCTCTCCGGCATCATCAGGGCGAAGGTGCAGTAATGCCAGTATCCCAAAACGCAAAGGGCGCAAAAGTCTGGCAGCTGCGCGACCGCAACCAGACCCTCATTCGCTGGAGCGGCTATCTCGTGGCTGTGGCGGTTTTCATGTGGTGCTGGCAGCGCATTTCGGAAGCCACCACCTGGTTCTTCGTCTGGGACGCGCCGCGCATCGCCGCAGACATCGGCGGCCGCGCCTGGCCGCCGCGCTGGTCCTATCTGGACAATCTGTGGGGCCCGCTCTGGGACACGCTCAACATGGCGACGCTTGGCACGCTGCTGGCGCTGGTGATGGCGGTGCCGATTGCCTTTCTTGCGGCGCGCAACACCACGCCAAGCGCGGTGTTTATCCGTCCGATTGCGCTGTTCATCATCGTTGCCACCCGTTCGATCAACTCCCTGATCTGGGCGTTGCTGCTGGTCGCCATCATCGGCCCGGGGGTCTTTGCCGGGCTGATGGCAATTGCATTCCGCTCCATCGGCTTCTGTGCCAAGCTGCTTTACGAGGCGATCGAGGAAATCGACGAAAAGCAGGTCGAGGCAATCACTGCGACCGGTGCCAGCCGCTGGCAGGTGATGGCCTACGGCATCGTGCCGCAGATCATGCCGGCCTTTGCAGGCATCAGCGTGTTCCGCTGGGACATCAACATCCGCGAGTCCACCGTGCTCGGACTGGTGGGCGCCGGAGGCATCGGGCTGCAGCTTCAATCCTCGCTCAACACGCTGGCCTGGCCCCAGGTCACGCTGATCCTGATCGTGATCCTTGCGGCTGTGGTCGCAGGCGAATGGATTTCAGCCAAGGTTCGGGGAGCCATCATTTGAGCACGGGAACCGATGTGATCGCTGACGACGGCGCGGCGCTGGCGTTTCGCGACTATGAAGCCGTGCGCCATCGCCTGCCCGCTCCCAGAGCGCCCGCATCATGCACCCATGCCGTAAATCTCGACGCCATCGCCGATCAGTTCGACGTGTTCCTGCTCGATGCCTTCGGCGTGCTCAACATCGGCGAGACCGCCATTCCCGGCGTGGTTGAGCGCGTGGCAGGGCTCAAGGCCCGCGGCAAGCAGGTGCTGGTCGTCACCAATGCGGCCGGCTACCCCTCAACTGTGCTGCATGCCCGCTACAAAAAGTTCGGCTATGACTTCGGGCCCGATGATGCAGTCTCAAGCCGCATGGCACTGCTCGCTGGTCTTGACACTTTCCCAACGCGGAAATGGGGCGTGATGGCGTCCCCGCAATACGGTCGTGACGAGATCCCGGAAGGTGCGGTTTTTCTCGAGGATGATCCTGTGGCCTATCAGCAGGCGGAAGGGTTCCTGATGCTCGGTTCTTCGGTGTGGAGTCCGGCGCGTCAGGCACTGTTCGAGCAGGCGCTCAAGGACCGCCCCCGCGAGGTGCTGGTCGGCAATCCGGATCTGGTAGCACCGGTCGAAAGCGGGCTGTCGCGCGAACCCGGCCACTATGCACACCGGCTAGCGGATGCCACCGGCGTCGAACCGGTGTTCTTCGGCAAGCCGTTCCCGGCGATCTACGACATGGCCCGCACCCGCATCCGGGCAGGCGTGCCCGATCACCGGGTGGTGATGGTCGGCGACACATTGCACACCGACATTCTCGGCGGACAGGCCGCCGGTTTCCACACTGCGCTGATATCAGGCTACGGCTTTTTCGCCGGTGAGGACCCTTCAAGCGCCATCGAGCGCTCTGGCATCCTGCCCGATTTCATTCTCGAGCGGCCCTGAACCGAGCCGGACCGGCTCTGCCCCTGAAAGCGGCTGGATTGAACCAGCCGGTCTTCCTGTTGACGCACGTCAAGGCGAGCGCGGCCCCACGCTTTAAAGTGACCTCTCGTTCAGTCCTGTCTCAACAGCCGTCCGGGAGCGCCTCATGTCCGCAGCCAACAAGAATGTCATCTGGTTCGAGGATCTGTCACGCGGCGATGTGGCGCTTGTCGGCGGCAAGAACTCGTCGCTGGGTGAAATGGTGCAGCAATTGGGGAGGCAGGGCATCGACGTGCCGCCCGGATTTGCCACCACATCGGACGCCTTCCGCGCCTTCATCAAGGCCAACAACCTCAACCAGGTGATCGCCGACGCGATGGAGATGCTGGATGCGGGCAAGCGCACGCTGGCCGAGACCGGCACAGCCGTCCGCGCAGCGATTGTCCAGGGTGACTGGCCCGAGGATATCCGCGAGGCGATCCTCTCGGCCTACCGCGAACTCGCTGAGCGCACCGGCAACACTGAACTCTCGGTCGCAGTCCGCTCCAGCGCCACCGCAGAAGACCTGCCGGACGCGAGTTTCGCCGGTCAGCAGGAGACCTATCTCAATGTCCGCGGTGAAGCCGCCCTGCTCTCCACCTGCCGGCGCTGCTACGCCTCGCTGTTCACCGACCGGGCCATCACCTACCGCAAGATCCAGGGGTTCGACCACAACCAGGTCGCGCTGTCGATCGGCGTGCAGCTGATGGTACGCTCCGACATCGGCGGCTCAGGCGTGATGTTTTCCATCGACACCGAATCCGGCTTCGACAAGGTGGTGCTGATCAACGCCGCCTGGGGCCTGGGTGAAAACGTGGTCCAGGGCGCGGTGACGCCCGACGAATACGAGGTCTTCAAGCCATTGCTCGACACACCGGGCCTCAAGCCGATTGTCGAAAAAACCTGCGGCGCCAAGGAGATCAAGATGATCTATGCCGGCGCAGAAGGCGGCGAGACAAAGAATGTTCCCACATCAAAGGCCGAACGCGGCGCCTATGTGCTTTCCGACGAGGAAATCCTCAGTCTCGCCCGCCAGGCGGCGACCATCGAAAAACACTACGGCCAGGCGATGGACATGGAATGGGCCAAGGATGGCGAGACCGGCAGGCTCTACATCGTCCAGGCCCGGCCCGAGACAGTGCAGTCGCGCATCGATGTGACCGCACTCAAATCCTACACCATCAAGAAGACCGGCAAGACCCTGATCACCGGCCTTTCCGTCGGCGCCGCCGTCCGCGCCGGGCGGGTGTGCATGATCGAGGACGTCAAGGACATCGACAAGTTCATCGACGGCTCGATCCTGGTGACCTCGACCACCGATCCCGACTGGGTGCCGATCATGAAACGCGCCACAGCCATCATTACCGACCATGGCGGCCGCACCTCGCACGCCGCCATCGTCAGCCGAGAACTGGGGCTGCCGGCGATCGTCGGCACCGGCAACGCCACCCATGTTTTGCATGACCAGCAGGAAGTCACGATCTCCTGCGCCGGTGGCGAGGACGGCGTGGTCTACGAAGGCACCGCCGAATATGAAGTCCACGACGTCCAGCTGGATCACGTACCAGCCACCAAGACCCGTATCATGCTCAACCTGGCTGACCCGTCCGCCGCGTTCCGCTGGTGGCGTCTGCCTGCCGATGGGGTCGGTCTGGCGCGGATGGAGTTCGTGGTCAATTCCGCAGTCCGCGTCCATCCGATGGCGCTGGTGCATTTCGACACGCTCAAGGACGAGGAAGCCAAGGCTGAGATCGCTGCGCTGACCCGCCGTTACGACAACAAGAGCGACTATTTCGTGGAGACGCTGGCGCGCGGCCTCTCGCGCATTGCCGCCGTCGCCTATCCGAAGCCGGTGATCGTGCGGATGAGCGATTTCAAGACCAATGAATATGCCGAGCTTCTGGGCGGCCACGCCTTCGAGCCCAAGGAAGAAAACCCGATGATCGGCTTCCGTGGCGCATCGCGCTATTACTCGGACAATTACCGCGAAGGCTTTGCGCTCGAATGCAAGGCAATCAAGATGCTGCGTGAACAGATGGGCTTTGACAATGTGGTGGTGATGATCCCGTTCTGCCGGTCGCCTGACGAGGCCGACAAGGTGCTCGCCGTGATGGCGGACAATGGCCTCAAGCGTGACGAAAACGGATTGCAGGTCTATGTGATGGGCGAGATCCCCTCCAATGTGATCCGCGCGAGCGAATTCGCCAGCCGCTTCGACGGCTTCTCCATCGGCTCCAACGACCTGACCCAGCTCACCCTTGGCGTTGACCGGGATTCGGGTGAATTGGCCGATCTGTTCAGCGAGGCCGATCCGGCGGTAATCTGGATGATCGAGACACTCATTTCCCGCGCCCATGAGGCAGGCGCAAAGGTCGGCCTCTGCGGCCAGGCGCCATCCAACAACCCGGCCTTTGCGAAAATTCTGGTCAAGGCCGGGATCGACACCATCTCGGTGACGCCTGACAGCTTCGTTGCGGTCAAGACCAATGTGGCGGAGGCCGAAAAACACTGAGCCCGCCCAAGCGGGTTTCTGCGCCATTGGTGATTGAAATCTTCCGGCCGCTTGTGTGATGGTCCGCACCATGACTGACATTTTGACCATCACGCTCAACCCCGCCCTCGACGTCTCGACCTCGGTCGGCGCGGTCATACCCGGCCCGAAGCTGCGCTGCGACGAGCCGCGCTACGATCCCGGCGGCGGCGGCATCAATGTCAGCCGCGCGATCAAGCGCCTGGGCGGCAGCTCCCGGGCGTTCGCCGCGCTTGGCGGCGAGACCGGCGCCACCTTCAAGGCCCTGCTTGAGGGCGAGGACATCACGGTCGAGCTGTTTGAACTTGACGGCAACACCCGTCAGGCCTTTGCTATCCTCGACAAGTCAACCGGCCAGCAGTTCCGGTTCCAATTGCCCTGCCCTGCCTGGCCGGGCGAACAGAGCGACAGACTGATCGAGGCTTTGAAACCACACCTGATCAAGGGCTGCATCGCAGTTCTCTCCGGAAGCACGCCCACCGGCGTGTCGGCTGACATTGCCGCAACCATCAACCGGCTGGCGGTTGAACATGGCGCGCGGTTGATCCTCGACACCTCGGGCGCTGCCCTCACCGCAGCCGCCACCAATCCCGGCCCGCCATTCTTCCTCATGCGGATGGATGGCGCCGAAGCCACCGAGGTCTCGGGCCGGAATTTTGCCACCCCTGTCGAGCTGGCCGATTATGGAAAGCAGCTGATCGAGGCCGGCGTTGCCGAACAGCTGGTGATGTCGATGGGCGAGAAGGGCACAGTGGGCGTGAACCTTGATCAACGCTTCTTCTGCGCCCCGCCAAAGATCAAGCTGCTGAGCGCGGTGGGTGCGGGCGACAGCATGGTCGCGGCCATCGCACTGGAACTCTCACGCGGCGGCAGCTTCCGCGACGCCGTCCGCCACGGCGTCGCCGCCGCCGGATCAGCAGTGCTGACGCCCGCCACGGAGCTGTGCTCGAAGGCAACAGCGGACGAGATCCTGGGGCGGGTGGTGACGGAAGAGGTTTGAGCGGCTCTCAAAGCCTCAGCTTCGAGCCAAACCCCGAGATCACCCCGGCACTGTGCGGAACATCGCAACGCTCCGCTGCAGCCGCGCTGCCAACCCTTCCGGAAACAACAAGACCGGTCTTCATCAGGCTCTCGCTCCCTGAATTGCAATGCGGACGCCAGTCGCGACCGCATCTGCTGTGAGCAAACGACAGCCGTCTTCACTGTGACATGCATCAATCAGGAGACAGCGCCGATCTCAGCACCAGTCCGGGATCAGTCGCGCGCAGCCTCGGTCGCGTCGATTGCCTTGCGCAGATAGCCGTCACGCCCGTAAATGTCGGCATAATAGTTCACCGCACCCGTCTCATCCGGCCAGGCCGTGAAATAGGCCACATGCACCGGGATGTTCTCGGGAACATTCACGGGTGTGTGTTGGCCACCGGCAATATAACTGCCGATGTCCTCCACCGTGGTGCCCAGCACCTTGGCGGCCATGGCGCGCGGATCCTGCAGCCTGATGCACCCATGGCTGAAGGCACGGGTGTCGCGCTCAAACAAGGATTTGGACGGCGTGTCATGCATGTAAATCGCATGGCTGTTGGGGAACATGATCTTCAACTCACCCAACGCATTGGAACTGCCAGGCCTCTGACGCACACCAACACGGCTGCCCGCGCCCACTGCAGACCAGTTGACGTTGCTCGATGAAACCCGCTTGCCACCCACGGTCACCTCGTAGCCGGCGCGGTCCAGATAACCGGGATCGCTGCGCAGCTTTGGCACCATCTCGTTGAAGATGATCGACTGCGGCACACCCCAATAGGGGTTGAATTCGACCAGTTCGATTTCATCGTCAAAGAAGTAGGTCTGGTTCGAGCGCTTGCCGACCACGACGCGCATCGACAATTCCTGCTTGCCGCCATTATAGTAACTGGCGGTGTAGGCCGGCTGGTTGATGAACACTCGGCGTGACGCCAGAACGCCCGGCAGCCAGCGCGCCCGCTCCATCGCAAGCCGGACTTTCTCGATCTTGTCCGAATTGGTGATGCCCACCATCGCGCGCCGTGTGGCGGGGCCAACCACACCATCCGGCTTGAGACCGAGTTCCTTCTGGAAATCCTTGACCAGCTTGACCAGCTCTTCGTCATATTCGGGCTTCCCGGCATAGCTGGCAAACAACAGCGCATGCTCGGCCTTGAGCGCGTCACTGCCCTTCTTCGCCATTGCGGCCATGACATTGGCCAGCTCCGGGTTGGACTGGCCGGGCTTGAGCAGGATGTTCTCGGCAATCTCGATCCGGTCGCCCTCATCCAGATCCCGCAGGCGTTTAAGTTCGGCCACCAGTGCTTCGAAATGCGCCCCTTGCGGGTTGTGCGCCAGCAGTGCCGCAGCAGGGTCTTCCGCCTTGGAGAGAGCCTCAAGCCGGGAGCCAAGATCCGGGCTCTTGCGATTGAAATCATGATATCCGGAAATCCGGTTGGGATCGACGCGGCCGCGGCTGGCGTCGAGAATGTAGTTGGCAACCGCCAGCGACAGCCGCATCTCAAACGCCATCAGCTCTTTCTGACGTTCGGTGCCTTGCGCAAGGTCAAAACCATCTGCCGGAACCTCGACGCGGTAGTCATCCGCCGAAAGGCCGACCGCATCGGCTCCGTTGAGCACTTCGACGACAGCCCGTGCCCGGTCGGTGACAGAAGTGCCGGCGACCCAGATATATTCGGGGGTCTCGGAATAGTGCGCGACCACCGCCTCGGCGGCCTCGGGCAAGGCACGAACATCAAGGGTATCAAGGACCGCCCGGCCTTCCGAAAAGGTGTCGATCCCCAGGGGCGCCAGCCCCATATCACTGATCGCTCCGGTGACGACGGGATCGGCAATCTTGCCGAAATCCACCTGCACCAGCTTGTCGGCGCGGTAGGTGTGATAGCGCGGGCCGCTAATTCTCACCGGCTTGGCTTTTGCCGCTTCTGCTGCGGCGCGTGCCCGTTCGCGGGCTTTGCGCTCGCGTTCACGCTGCGCCGGGCTCTTGAAAATATCCAGCAGGCTTTGCGCCTGTACCGGTTGGCTTGGAACAACCACGCCCGTGAAAGCCACCGCGACGGCGATCATCGCCATACCTGCACGCATACCAATCGTCATGCCCCACCCACATTTCTGTTAAGGGGACAAGCGCCCCATGCCTGAATCACAAATCGCATTGCGTGCGACACTATCAAATCAAACGGGGGATTGAAAGAATGGGGGCATCATGCTTCGCCCGCAAAGGGCCCAGCAAATGCGCTGCATAGATCAACTGTCTTCGCGAACCATGCGGAAAAACACCAATGCAGCAACCGCGCCAACAACCTGGGCGAGGATGAAACCCGGTGCATCCACCGGAGCAATGCCCGAAAAGCTGTCGGTAAGCGACCGCGCGATTGTTACCGCCGGGTTGGCAAAGGATGTGGAAGCGGTGAACCAATAGGCAGCGGTGATGTAGAGCCCGACCATCATAGCCACATTGGCCCTGGCTCGAATGCCGAACAAAATCGTAGCGATCAGACCGAATGTGGCCACTGCTTCCGACAGCCATTGACCAGGGCCGGTCCGGGCGTTCATTGAGATCTGCGCCAGCGCCTGATCGAACATGAGATGCGCCACCCACACGCCGACAATCCCTGACACGATCTGCACCAGCACATAGGCCAGCGCCTCGCCATTGCCAATTTCGCCGCGCAGCCGGAACACCAGTGTGACCGCGGGATTGAAATGCGCTCCGGAGATCGGGCCAAATGCGGAAATAAGCACGACAAGGATGGCGCCCGTGGCCAGCGTGTTGCCAAGCAACGCAATGGCAACGTTGCCGCCCGCAAGCGTTTCGGCCATGATTCCGGAGCCAACCACCGTGGCCAGCAGAAACGCCGTGCCTGCGGCTTCCGCCAGCAACCGGGCTGAACGCGGCGCCGTGCTCATGCCCCAGCCTCCGCCGCGCGCGGATCGCGCGACAGCGCGGTCCCGCCGTCCATCGCGCCGATTGCGGTCAAACGCTGCTGCAATTCGGGCGCTTCCAATTCTTCGAACGGCACTGCCATCAAGGCGGAGAACCGGGCCTCAAGCAAGTCCCAGGCAGCTTCAAAAGCCGCATCGATCTGTTCAGCTGTCTCGCCCTTACCCGCGGGATCGGGAATGCCCCAATGCGACTTGACCGGCGCTCCGGGCCAGATCGGGCAGCTCTCGCCAGCCGCGTTGTCGCAAACCGTAATCACCAGATCCATCTGCGGCGCATCCTTCTGCGCAAACACGTCCCAGCTCTTGGACGAGAAGCCGGCGGCAGAGAGCCCCTTGCGCGCAATCAGCCTGAGGGCTGCCGGATTGGGCGCACCACCAGGCTTGGATCCTGCCGAATAGGCCCGGACCCGCTCTCCGCCCAAATGGTTGGCAATCGCCTCCGAAAGGATTGAACGCGCCGAATTCGCAGTGCAAAGAATGAGGATATTCAAAGGCTTGGAATTCATATCTGACTCAGATTGGCAGGCTGTTGAATCAATGCTTGGAAGTCTGACCGGGCCCCGGCCCGTGCGGCACGGCAAGACCGAGTCTTCCAGATTTCATTTCCATAAATCATGATATTTCGATTTAAGCAAGTGAGGCATGTACGACTTCTGCCGCAATTGCATTCGACGTCCCTTCACCTTAAGACCCGGGGCACCTATATGAGTTGAAATAGGCGACCGGAAAGGCTTCCCGTGGCAAACGATCTCTTCCCCCTCGGCCCCGACACCACTCCCTGGCGCAAACTGACAGACAAATATGTCAGTGTTGAAACATTTCGCGACCAGGAGATTCTCACCGTAGACACCGAAGGCCTGCGGCTTCTGTCCGAAACCGCTTTCGGTGACATCAACCATCTTCTGCGACCGGGCCACCTCAAGCAGCTCGCGGCCATCCTTGATGACCCTGAAGCAACCGAGAACGATCGCTTTGTCGCTGTCGACCTTCTGAAGAACGCCAACATAGCAGCCGGCGGCGTACTTCCCATGTGTCAGGATACAGGCACCGCGATCATTATGGCCAAGAAGGGCCGTCGGGTCTGGACCGAGGGCGGCGATTACGAGGCACTGGCCGCCGGGGTGCGCGACGCCTATGAGCGCCGCAATCTGCGCTACTCGCAGCTGGCGCCGATCTCGATGTTCGAGGAGAAGAACACCCGCACCAACCTCCCCGCACAGATCGATGTCTACGAGGAAGGCACAGACGATTATGACTTCCTGTTCATCGCCAAGGGCGGTGGCTCGGCCAACAAGACGTTCCTGTACCAGGGCACACCATCCTTGCTCACCCACGAGCGGATGATTGAGTTCCTGCGCGAAAAGATCCTGACGCTCGGCACCGCAGCCTGCCCGCCCTACCATCTCTCGATCGTTATCGGTGGCACCTCGGCGGAAATGAACCTCAAGACGGTCAAGCTTGCTTCCACCCGTTACCTTGACGAACTGCCGACCAAAGGTTCCGAAGCCGGCCACGCGTTCCGCGATCTCGAAATGGAAGCCGAAGTGCACAAGCTGACCCAGCAGATGGGTGTGGGCGCGCAGTTCGGCGGCAAGTATTTCTGCCACGATGTCCGCGTCATCCGCCTGCCCCGCCATGGCGCGTCGCTGCCGATCGGCCTGGGCGTCTCCTGCTCGGCAGACCGCCAGGCCAAGGGCAAGATCACCAAGGACGGGATCTTCATCGAGCAGCTCGAAACCGATCCGTCGCAATATCTTCCTGAAATCGATGAGAAGAAGCTCTCGGCCCATGTGGTCAACATCGATCTCAATCAGCCGATGAGCGACATCCTCGCTGAACTGTCCAAACATCCGATCAAGACCCAGCTTTCGCTGACCGGTTCGATCATCGTCGCCCGCGATCTGGCCCACGCCAAGATCCGCGCACGGCTCGAGGCTGGCGAACCCATGCCCGACTATTTCAAGAACCATCCGATCTACTATGCCGGCCCGGCCAAAACCCCGGAAGGTTTTGCCTCGGGCTCTTTCGGCCCGACCACCGCCGGACGGATGGACTCCTACGTCGATCAGTTCCAGTCCTTCGGTGGCTCCATGGTGATGCTTGCCAAAGGCAACCGCTCACGCTCAGTCCGTGACGCCTGCGAACGCCACGGCGGGTTTTATCTCGGCTCGATTGGCGGCCCGGCAGCACGCCTTGCGCAGGACTGTATCAAGAAGGTCGAAGTGGTAGAATATGAAGAACTCGGCATGGAAGCGATCTGGCGGATCGAAGTCGAAAACTTCCCTGCCTTCATCGTGATCGATGACAAAGGCAACGACTTTTTCAAGGAGCTCAACCTGGGGTAACGGCAGAGCCGCGGTGCCCATCCGGGGCACCCGGCTCGATCTCCAACAGCTTTTATGATCACTTTCTAAATATCTACCGGCGATTAACATTTCTCGAACAATTGTACAGTAATAGTGAGCTTTGAGGGTTCTTTATTGTTACGTTTGGGGACGGGAAATGCCGGCAGGAGCAGCAAGTAAGGTCCAGAATATGGACACCGCCACAATGGTCCTTGCGACTATGCGGCGTCGCGGAATATCAGGGCTGCCGCGCAACTATGAACTGGTTTACGAAGCGCTCAACGCCTCAAATCAGTCGCTGACAAGGGAATTCGAATCGTTGAGCCGGTTCCCCGGTCAGGATGAGCTGGACCTTCTGGGCAAGAAGCACTTCCCCCATCATCATCGCCAGACTGTGGTTGAAGGCGCCCACGACAAGATGACCGACGAGGTCACGGCAATGCTCCGGCTGCTCAAACAGGAGCAGTCATCGCTTGAGAGCTATTCAAAACTGCTTGGCGAAACATCAAAACGGATTTCGGCGAAGACCGCCTCGAGTTCCGAATTCCTGACCAGCGTTCTGGGTGCTCTCTCGAACGCCACCGGCGACACCATGGAAAAGGGCAAGGTCGTCGTGGAACACATGGTCGAGCGCGCACGCGAAATGGAACAGGTCAAGCTCGAGCTCGACGAGTACAAGCGGATCGCCAACACCGACCCCCTCACCAGGCTGGCGAACCGCCGCGCCTTCGACGAGACCCTCTCCAACCTCTACGACGACAAGCGCGCTGCGATGTATCACGCCCTTATCGTCGCCGATGTCGACCACTTCAAGAAATTCAACGATGCCTATGGTCACCCGGTCGGCGACAGGGTGCTGGGAATTGTCGCCGCTGTGATGAAAAGCACCTTGCGAAAAGATGTGTTTCTGGCCCGCACCGGCGGCGAGGAATTCGCTATCATTCTCGAAGGCACCAGCCTGGAGGTGACCACCGAGATTGCCGAACGGCTCCGCCGCACGATTGAAAAAACACCTCTCAAGAACCAGAAAACCGGACTCGACTACGGCCCGATCACACTGTCGCTCGGCATTTGCATGGCCAGTGACGCGAGCAGTGCCGAAGAGCTCTACAACAAGGCGGATATAGCTCTTTATGCCGCCAAGAACTCCGGCCGCAATTGCCATACGGTCTACAAGCCGGAACTGAATCAACAATTCGAGAAGAGCTGGAACCTCTATACCAAATAATTGCTCCTGATATCGCGGTCACAGACTGATCAAAACCCGGATCCTGAAGTCAACGACCGTCACAATCTCCCCATGATGCTGGACATGTGCAAACGAAGCAGTTACCGATTGTCGCGGACGGTCGAACAGCTTTGGCAATCGGGCGTCGGGCCGGCTTCAACGTCAACCTCAGCCTCGGGACACTTCTATGACTCGCCTGATCTCCTTCGCATTCCTCGCACTGTGCCTGATGCTTCCTGCAACTGTTCAGGCCCAGCCCACCGGACAGTCTGCGAACAACGGAAAATCGTTGCTTCAGATCCTTTTCCCTCCGTCGGAAAACTACAACAAATACCGGCGCTCGGATAAGTCGCCGATCAAGCGCAAAATGGTACGCTTCAAAGAAAATTATGTGGTTGGCACCATTGTCATCGACACGTCCGACCGCCGCCTGTACCACGTTGTGAAGAAGGGCAAGGCGCTGGCCTACGGGATCGGCGTTGGCCGCGAGGGCTTCACCTGGCAGGGCAAGAACAAGATCACCCGCAAGGCGGAATGGCCGGGCTGGACCCCGCCGCAGGTGATGCGTGACCGGGTCAAGCGCCAGGAAGGCCGCGTGCTCCCCGCCTACATGCCGGGCGGTCCGGAAAACCCTCTGGGCGCGCGCGCGATGTACATCGGGTCAACGATTTACCGTATCCACGGCACCAATCAGCCCTGGACCATCGGCAAGGCCATGTCTTCGGGATGCATCCGCATGGCCAACGAAGACGTCAAACACCTCTATGATCAGGTCAAGATCGGCACACGCGTGGTCGTCCGCAACTGAACCGGGCAAACAGCTCAAAACTGATCAGAAATGAAAAAAACCGGCCTTTGCGCCGGTTTTTTTGTCACCACATGCTGGCTTTGGCGCGCTCGGGCCATTCCGCATCATAACGCTCGCCATCAAAACCGCGCTTGAGCTCCTGAATAAGCTGGCCCGGTCCGGGGAGTTGCGAGACATCCGGCCAAGCACCCGCTTCCCACAGCTTGGCACGCATCAGGGCGCGGGCACACTGAAAATAGACTTCCTCTATGGTGATGACAATCGCCGAACGCGGCGGCTTGCCTTCCATCGCCAAGCTCTCCAGCAGCTCAGGCTTCACGGAAATCACTGCATGACCATTCACCCGGAGCGTGCTGTTGGAGCCCGGAATCAGGAACAGCAGCGCAACACGATTGTCCCGGACAATGTTGCGCAGGGAATCAATACGGTTGTTGCCGCGCCGGTCAGGAAGGATCAATGTACGTTCGTCACCGATCACCATCACCTGTCCGGGATCGCCGCGCGGCGAACAATCAAGCCCCTCGGGTCCCACAGTGGCCAAGGCGACCAGCGGCGATGCCTCGAGAAGCTTGCGGTATCCCACGGTCAGGCGATCGGACACCTTGGCCATGGAGGTTTCGGCGCTTGCGCCGTAGATCGCCTCAAGCTCGGCGACCGAAGTGATGGTTGTCATGCGGGTCTCCGCTTCCTTTTACTGTTCGGGACCTCAATCTTAACGGGTTGATTTTTACATGAAAGAGGCAAGTCCAGAATTTCAGCACGGTGCTGCTTGCGATTGACAAACTCAGTCACCGCACCGATTACGGGCAGCGCCGAGACAATCCGCCGATGACCGAAACCACTGGCGCGCATGAGCTCGACATGAGGCCCCAACGCAGCAATCGCCTCCACGTTGGCGAACGCCACTTCCTTGTCATCCTCGGCATGAACCGCAAGGATGGGGATATGAACATCATGGAGGAGACGGTCGACCCGGAACTCCGACAATGGGCGGCCGGCAACACGCAAGACCTGCCGTTCGAACGCATTCTGCGCCTCTGGCCCAAGGCCCATCAATCCCCCTGCCCAGCGAAACACATCCTCCATGTTGGAAGGTGCTGCGATGGTCACGATCCGGCCAGGCAGGCGTTGCGGGACATGCAGAATGGCACCGGCCGCGGCAGCCATCACCGACGGTCCGCCGAAGGAATGGCCGACAAAGGCATCGAAGGGCCCATGCTGCCGCCAGGCGGCGTCGATCGCTTCCACGGCCTTGGGCAAATGCAGCACCCGGCCGCTTGAAGCCCCGTGACCGGGAAGGTCCAGGCAGACGACTATCTGCCCGCTTGCAACAAGAGCATCGGCCATCGCCACCATGTGGTCACTGCGTGACCGGTAGCCGTGCACGATCAGGACCCGGCCGCCGGTTTCCTGCCCGGGTGCTGGCCGGAACACATGGGTGGCAACAACGCTGCCGGGAATCATCAGGCGAGCTGTTTCCGCTTCGGCCATCCGCGCCCTGGCTTTGAAGAGTGCGGCCCGCTCTTTTTCACTCTGCGGCTTGATCGAGCGTGTCCGCGTGAACGCGTGGAATGCCAACTCTCCGGCCTTTTCCGGCGATCTGGCACTGATCAGCCAAAACGTTGCACGGATGATTTTTCCAAAAAGAGATGCCATAGTGGGACTCCATTATCGTTCAATGATGAACAGAATTGTCCAAGCATGAACAAAAAGCAAGCCCTGCCCTGGGAGAACCCCCGATTTCGCAACTGGATTGCGGTTGCCCGTGCCTGCCATGTGATGGGTCAGACGCTGGCGCGCGAGCTTCAGCCGCTCGACATCAAGCCACCGCATCTCGACATTCTCATCAATCTCTATCGGACCCCGGGCATTTCCCAGCAGGACCTCGCAGACAAACTGCTGGTGGGCCGCTCCAACCTGTCGATGCTGTTGCCGCAGATGGAAAAGCGCGGGCTGCTTGTCCGGCGCGGCGATTCGCGCGACCGACGGGTGCTCAGGCTCGAATTGACACCAGAAGGCACCGAGCTGACCGAACAGGCGATCACCATCCAGTCAGCGTTGATTGACCGCACAATGAAGACCGCCACGCTGGAAGAATGCAATCTTGTTGGCGGCGTCATGACCCGGATGATCCGGGAACTGACCGAGGCCGACAATTTTCCAGCTCGGCCTGCAGTGGAGATGACACCGGATCAGATAGACGGGTCCGAAACCAACGAGAAAAGCTGATCAAGCGGTTCGCGACAGGCCTTTCTCCGCAAGTTCGGCGATGTATTCGGCCCAGCGCACGTCCTTTTCCGCTCCGGTCTCCGAAAGGAATTTCCATGTGAAGATGCCGGTATCATGGCCGTCATCGAACGTCAGCCGCACCGCATAATTGCCCACCGGCTGCACCTTGGTGATCGTCACCTCTGCCTTGCCGCCAACGGTAACCCGCTGCTCGGGTGAATGCCCCTGCACTTCGGCAGACGGCGAACGGACGCGCAAAAGTTCCGCCTCAAGCCCATAGGCGCGCCCATCGGTAAATCTCACAGTCAGCGTTTTGCGATCCGTCGACACCCGGAGTTCCTGTGGCCAGGCCTTTTCATGCTCAACCATCAATACGGCCCTTGCTTCTAATTTGTCCGTTTCCGTCTTCGGTGACATAGGCGGCATTGGTGGGCCGCACAAGCGGCGATGGCGGAATTGGTTTGAACGTTGACGCTGCCATGACTTGACGCGGCCACAACGGATGACGACATTGACCCCCGACACGCTAAAGGACACTTGCAGATGAGCAATGGCGCCGACAACGCACCCGGCCTGCCCGGAACACCCAGCATGATCGACCCGTTTGGCCGGGCGGTCAGCTATCTGCGCGTGTCCGTCACGGATCGTTGTGATTTCCGCTGCACCTATTGCATGGCGGAAAACATGACCTTCCTGCCCAAGAAAGACCTGTTGACGCTCGAGGAGCTTGACCGGTTGTGCACGGTCTTCGTCGAAAAGGGCGTGCGCAAGATCCGGCTGACCGGCGGCGAGCCGCTGGTGCGCAAGAACATCATGCAACTGATCCGCGGCCTCAGCCGCCATATCGATGCGGGGCGCATGGACGAGGTAACGCTGACCACCAATGGTTCCCAACTCACTCGTTTTGCCTCCGAGCTCTACGATTGCGGCGTCCGCCGGATCAACGTCTCCATCGACACGCTCGACCCTGACAAATTTCGTAAGATCACCCGCTGGGGCGAGCTTGCCAAAGTGCTCGATGGTGTTGCCGCAGCCCAGGCTGCAGGGCTCAAGATCAAGATTAATGCGGTGGCGCTCAAGGGTTTCAACGATTCAGAGATCCCAGACATGATGAAATGGGCGCATGGCCAGGGTATGGACATGACCGTGATCGAGACCATGCCGATGGGCGAGATCGATGAGGACCGCACCGATCAGTACATGCCGCTATCGCTGCTGCGCGCGAACATTGAACGCCAGTTTACCCTTGAGGACATCCCGTTCCGCACCGGCGGACCCGCGCGTTATGTCAATGTGGCAGAGACTGGCGGCAAGCTCGGCTTCATCACGCCCATGACCCACAATTTCTGTGAAAGCTGCAACCGGGTGCGACTGACCTGCACCGGGACGCTCTACATGTGCCTGGGACAGGATGACGCCGCGGATCTGCGCGCCCCACTCAGGGCATCCGAAGGCAACGAGCTGTTGTCCGCCGCAATCGACGAGGCCATTGGCCGCAAGCCCAAAGGCCATGATTTCGTCATTGACCGCACCACCCGGCAGCCCGCCGTCTCCCGCCACATGAGCGTTACCGGCGGATAGAAATTCGCGGCACAAGCAGGTAAATCTGCGCCCAGGCATCCCTGATCGATCAACAATGCTGATGGATAATCCGCATTGAATGACTGGGTGTGGCGGTCACCGCCTGATACCTTGGCCCCAAAGCCCGGCGATTCCACCAGGGCCAATTCCCGACATTCCTCAGCCGGATACCTTTATGGCAGTCACCCCAAACATCCGCGGCGCTTTGTTCATGGCGCTCTCCATGGCGGGCTTCACGATCAATGATTCGATCGTCAAGCTGCTGACCGATGAGATGAGCGTCGCCCAGGTGATGTTTCTGCGTGGGGTGATCGCCACAGCCTTGATCTATATGCTCGCACGTCACCAACGGGCACTGCGCCCGCTGCGTCTGCTCCGTGACAAATGGGTTGCACTCAGGGTGTTCGGAGAAGTGGGCGGCACCATCACCTTCCTCATCGGCCTTTCCCAGGTGCCGATTGCAAACGCGTCAGCCATTCTACAGGCACTGCCACTGGCCGTGACCATGGGAGCGGCAATGTTCCTGTCAGAACCCGTTGGCTGGCGGCGCTGGCTGGCTATCCTGATCGGCTTTGCCGGGGTCCTGATCATCATCCGCCCCGGCCTCGAAGGCTTTTCGCCCTATTCCCTGATGATCCTGGGAACGGTCCTGCTCGCCGCAACGCGCGACATTGCCACCCGCAAGATCGATGCAACGATCCCTTCGTTGCTGATATCAACCGTTACCTCGGCAGCGGTGGCCCTGGCCGGGCTTGTGCTGATAGTGCCAATGGGGGGATGGGCACCCGTAAACGCCTCCCAGATGAGCATGATTGCGGTCGCCGCCTGCCTGTTGCTGGTCGGCTATCAGTTCATCATCATGGCAATGCGCGAAGGCGAAATCTCGTTTATTGCCCCTTTCCGTTACACCGGATTGCTCTGGGCTGTCCTCATGGGGTACCTGCTATTTGGCGAGATACCGGACATCTTCATGATAGTGGGCGGTTCGATTGTTATCGGTTCAGGCCTCTTCACGCTCTACCGCGAACGGGTTCGCAGCAAAGCCAAACCCGCAAGCCGCGCCGCAGTGCGTCACTCCTCGTGAGGCAAGGTGCCCGTGTTGCCCGTTCGAACGAAAGCCCCCTCAATGCGAACATCGTTACTGCGCACTCCTGCGCCGCCCTGTTTGGGGTTTGAGTCCCTTGGGACAAACCTGCGCTTCGTCAACCAGCCGGGTCGTGGCCGCCTCGCGTTCCGCGGCTTCGGCTTCCCATTCCTCAAACAACCGTGCATGCTCACAATCGCCCCATATGGCATCACAAAACGGACATCTGTCCAATAACTGAAAATCGGGCATAACTTGCCCTCCCCTGAATCCCGAGACTGCGGATTATTGCCCCTAAAAATTAAGTAAAGCTAAACTATATTCCTAAGATCGGCAATCAGACCCATGTAACCGCAAAGATTCGGCACCGGATTACACATCTTCGAATTTGCAAACAGGCGTTAAAACATTTGCATCCGAGCGCTCAACGGCACACAACACCAACAATGAAACCGACCACTTTCCTCAATCGCAACACAGCACCGCACATCATCACACTGGTGATGATCGCCGGTCTGAGCGCATTGACCATGAACCTTTTGCTCCCCTCGCTTCCGGGGATCGCAAGCTACTACGAAGCCGATTATGCATTGGTGCAGCTGGCCGTATCCGGCTACCTCGCTTTCACCGGGCTGCTGCAATTGCTGATCGGACCGCTGTCGGACCGCTATGGCCGGCGGCCGGTATTGCTCACAGGGCTTGGCATTTTCCTTGTCGCCACCGCCCTCGCCCCACTGGCTCCGACAGTGGAAAGCTTTCTTGCCATTCGCATGGTGCAGGCCAGTGTCGCCTCCGGCATGGTGCTCTCCCGAGCGATCGTTCGCGACATGGTCGACACCGACGAGGCCGCCTCGATGATCGGCTATGTGACCATGGGCATGACACTTGCACCGATGATAGGACCGGCGCTCGGTGGCGTCATGGATGAGATATTCGGCTGGCAATCCACATTTGTGCTGCTCCTGGTGTTCGGCCTTGGCGTTTTTGTTCTGAGCTGGATGGATCTGGGGGAAACCAATCACCAGCGCTCATCAAGCATGCTCAAGCAATTTGGAGCCTATCCTGAACTCGTCCGCTCACGCCGGTTCTGGGGTTACACCCTCACAGCAACTTTCGCGTCGGGTGCGTTTTTCTCGTTTCTTGGCGGCGGCCCCTTCGTTGCGACCGAAATCCTGGGCATGAAACCGAGCCAGTTGGGCTTCTATTTCATGTTCATGGCACTGGGTTACATGGCAGGCAACTACCTGTCCGGCCGCTTCTCGCGGCAAGTCGGCATCAACCGGATGATGGTGACCGGATGTATCGTTGCCACGGCAGGTATGAGCCTGTCACTGATCCTGTTCCTGGTTGGCCTTTGGCATCCCTTGTCCTTCTTTGGCCCGATCTTATTCGTGGGCCTTGGCAACGGCATCACGCTACCGAGCGCCAATGCCGGGATTGTCAGCGTACGGCCGCATCTTGCCGGTTCCGCCTCAGGCCTCGGCGGCGCCATGATGATCGGTGGGGGAGCCGCGCTGTCGGCACTCGCAGGCGCCATACTTTCCGCCGAATCCGGACCTTACCCGTTGCTCACGGTCATGCTGGTCTCCTGCATCATCGGTATCTGCGCCACCCTCTACGTGATCAAGGTGGAGCGCAGCCTTGCCCCCTCGAACAAGACAGTGTCTGGAGAAGCCCGGTGAACGTCATCGGTGGCATTCTTGCCGGTGGCCGCGGCCGCCGTATGGAAGGCATCGACAAACCTCTTGCGATTCTGGCCGGCAAACCATTGATCTCTCGTGTGATCAGCCGGTTGATGCCGCAAACCGGCGATGTGATCCTCAACGCCAATAGCGAACCCGGCCGCTTCGATCGATTCGGCCTTGATGTCATCGCCGACCGCATTGACGGTTTTCGCGGCCCGCTTGCCGGGGTCCACGCGCTGATGGCAGCGGCTGCCGAACGCGGCGCCAGCCATCTGCTGAGTGCACCCGCCGATACACCGTTTCTGCCAAACGATCTTCTGGCCCGACTAACCGGCAGCGACAATACGCCTGGCGTGGTAAAGATCGCCAGTTCCAACGGACGCCGCCAGCCGGTGGTTGCACTCTGGCCGGTCGAACTGGCCGAGAGCCTTGGAGCCCACCTCACCAAGACCGAAGACCTGAGCATGGCCGCCTATTTGCGGCAGGTTGAGAGCAGCGAAACCGAGTTTCCCGTCATCAATGGGCTGGATCCGTTTTTCAACATCAATACCCCGGGCGATCTCGAACAGGCCGAACGCCAGATAGCCGCTTGTCCAGACAGCAGCATCGTATAAGAAGACCGCGAAACCTGATTGGGAGCCTGCAATGGCCAAGACCGACGATGATGCTCTGGCGGAAGCTTACAACCGTGCGCTTTCGCTGGAGAAATCCGGCGACTTTGATCTCGCCGCAGCGGCCTATACCGAGGTGTTGGCGCTTGATCCCGACGATCATGGCGGCGCTGCCGTGCGGCTGGCCTCGATGAAGCGCGGCGAAGTCCCGACCCGCGCGTCCGAAGCCTATGTCGCGACCCTGTTTGACCAGCATGCCGAGGTGTTCGACAAGGTGCTGGTCGAGGATCTGGGCTATCACGTGCCATTGCTTCTCCGGCAACGTCTTATCGAACTCGGCGAAACCAGCTTCGACCGCATGCTGGATCTCGGCTGCGGCACCGGCCTCACCGGTGGAGCTCTCGAAGACATGGTCGATGACGCCACCGGCCTCGACCTGGCCGAGAACATGGTCGAGATCGCCCATGAGAAGGGGCTCTACGACACGCTTTATGTCGCAGACGCCGCTGATTACCTCGAAGACAATGACGACGACCCGTTCGACCTCATCGCCGCCACCGATGTGCTGCCCTATCTCGGCGCGCTGGAGCCGTTGTTTGAAGCGGCGGCGAAAAACGCCCTGCCCGGCGCCCTGTTCTGCTTTTCCAGCGAAACCCTGCCCGACGCCGATTTCGAAGGCCGCCCCTACACCGTCGGACGCTTCCAGCGCTTCGCCCACACGCAGGCCTATGTCCGCGAGGCCCTCAATGCGGCAGGTTTCGACACGCTCGAAGCCGGCGACATCACCGTCCGCCACGAACAGGGCATGCCGATTGCAGGGCATTTGTTTGTTGCAAGGAAGAGATAAGGCGTATTGATCAGGCAGCCGCACACCAGGCGCGCGGTGGCTACTTCACCTTCGCATACATGAGTGAATTGCGAGGCTCGTCCGACATGTTCGGGTGCACGAAATAGCGGCGCAGGACACCTTCAAACCTCATCCCGGCTTTTTCCATAACTCTGGCAGAGGCTGGATTCTCTGCGTCGCAATGGGCTTGGGCACGAAACACGCCCTGTTGGTTCAATGACCAGTCAACAAGGTGCTTCAGCGCCTCTGAAGTGATCCCTTTGTTCCAGTAGCGCGGGGCTATGACGTAGCCAAACCCGACCCCGTTCGAAAGCGGGTGCATGCCAATCATCCCAATGGCAACACCCGGATTTGCGGAAATTTCGATGACATATTCAAAATTGGTTTTTTGTTCAAATCCGGAAATACAACGCTCAAGAAAACCAACCGTCTGATCAATGTCTGTGTGGGCAACCCACGACATGTATTTGGGCACATCCGGTTTCGAAATGTAGCCATCATAGAGTTGGCGCGCATCGGATATTCTGGGACACCGAAGCGTCAGACGTTCGGTTGTCATGATCGTAGGTGGATCAAGTTGAATGGTCATGGGGTCGGTCGTAGCAAATCGCATAGGCCGGAGACAAGCTTCTGACATCACACGGTATATTGGAATTTAATCAGGCAGCGGCAAGGCTCCAGTCCCTGGTCACACGATCAGATCATGGAGGATGATCGAATGTCTGATGCCAGGACATTCGCGGCATGTCGCGCCAAGCTCCGTGAGAACGAAAGCTGCTAGCCCATCTCGGAAATCGGCGGTTCGGCGTCTTCAGGCAGGGGCGACACATAGCCCTCGGGTCCAACCCGCCGCGCCAGGTCCGCTTTCGCACGCGCCAGCAATTCCGGGTCCAGAAACGCGTCAGCCGCCGTTGCGGCCATGATCGCGGCCGCATGAACCATACCTTTGATGGCCGGTTCACCTTTGCCCTGCGCCACAACCTGCCAAGTGTGCAATTGCGTCCCGATGGCGTGGTTCGCACCCCACATCTGCACCGTTGGCACGACCCAGCTCACATCCGCCACATCCGTGGATCCTCCGAAAGGAACCGCCGGAGTGTCCGCAGGCACGATGAAATCGGCCAACACTGTGCGGGTCGCTTCGACGAGCCCTTGGCCCCGGTAGGACTGACGAATGTCATCTTCGCTCAGTGTCGCCTGAAAACGCGCGGCATAAGCCTTGTCCTCCTCCGAGAAAGACGGCGGCCCAAGCTGCTCGAGATTACGCTGCATGACCTCGCCGAGCGGCGCATTGTAGACCAGGTTCGACACGGCGGTCAGCACCTGCGAAGAGACCTGCGTTTCCGTCATCAATGCGGCTCCGTCGGCCACCTTGCGAACCCGTTCCAGCAACTTCAGCATCTCCGGCGTGGTCGCCGCACGCACCACGTAACGGACTTTTGCATAAGCTTGCACAACATTGGGGGAAATCCCGCCACCATCCATGATCGCATAATGGATGCGCGCCTCGTCGGGCATGTGCTCGCGCATGTAGTTGATGCCGACACTCATCAGCTCCACCGCGTCGAGTGCACTGCGGCCCAGATGGGGAGAGTCGGCTGCGTGGGATGCACGGCCCTCGAAGGTGAAATCAACCCGGGCATTGGCCAATGAGCTCCCCTTGGCAACAGCCGGTATGTCACCGGGATGCCAGGTAATGGCGATATCCACATCGCTGAATGCACCGGCGCGAACCATGAAGGCTTTGGCGGCACCACCCTCCTCCGCCGGGCAGCCGTAATAGCGCACCGTGCCGGGCGTTCCTGTCTCCTTGAGCCAGTTCTTGACAGCGGTGGCGGCGAGCATCGCGGCGGAGCCCAACAGATTGTGCCCGCAACCATGCCCATTGGCGCCCGGCACGAGCGGATCCTTTTCGAACACATCCGCTTTCTGGCTGAGGCCGGCAAGCGCATCGAACTCACCCAGGAACGCAATTACAGGGCCACCACTGCCGGCTTCGCCCATCACAGCTGTCGGAATTCCCGCCAGGTCTTGCTGAACCCGGAAGCCCTGGAAAGTAAGCTCCTCGATGTGCGCCGCAACAGATTCCTGCTCCATGTAGCAGGTCTCAGGCGTCGCCCAGACCCGGTCACTCAGGGTTTTGAACCGCTCCCTTGAGGCCTCAACATAGTCCCACAAAGGGTGTGTATTCATTGTGGCCGCTCCTGATTGGTGAACTCTGACACCACCCTATATCGCGCCCTTCTGATCAGCGATAAGGCCAGGTCGTGCGAAGGCGCTCAAACGGGTGTTGTCAACAGAATAACCTGCCCGGTGTATCTCCAACCAAGACCGGCCAACCCAGGCCTTACAGCCCCAGCAGATTGCCCCGACCGGCCTTACATCATCTTGAACACCGACGGATCCGGGCCGTTGCGCAGGCCGACATCGAGTGTGGCAATCGCGCTCATCTCGTCGTCGGTGAGCGTGAAATCGAACACGTCGAGGTTCTCCGCCTGACGACCGGGATTGACCGAGCGGGCGATCGCCGCATGACCGAGCTGCATGTGCCAGCGCAGGATCACCTGGGCCGGGCTCTTGCCGGTGCGCGCCGCGGCCGCTGTGATCGGTTCGGCCTCGAAGGAACGGGCGTTGCCGAGAGGAGTCCATGCCTGGGCCACGATCTTGTGCGCGTCACAGACCGCGCGCAGTTCGGGCTGCTGGAGCAGCGGATTGATTTCGATCTGGTTGAGCACCGGCACTTCTCCGGTCTCCTCGATGATCCGGGCCAGATGATCGGCGTTGAAATTCGACACGCCGATAGAGCGCACGAGCCCTTCATTGCGCATCTCGATCAGCGCCTTCCAGGTCTCGACATAAAGACCAAGCCCCGGCACCGGCCAGTGGATCAGCACCAGGTCAAGCTGATTGACATCGATGCTCTTCAAGCTGCGCTCGACCGAGGCCCGCGCCTTGTCGCGTCCCTGGTCGCGGTTCCAAACCTTGGTGGTGACAAAGATCTCGTCACGCGGCACGCCGGAGTTCTTCAGGCCTTCGCCAAAACCGGCTTCATTGCCATATATGTAAGCCCCGTCGATCAGCCGGTAACCGGTCTTGATCGCACTTGCGACAGCGGCAGCGGTTTCGTCCTGTGGGATCTGCCAGATGCCGAAGCCCAATTGGGGGATTGAATGTCCGTCATGAAAAGGAATTGAGTTCATTTTGCTCATGAAAAATCTCGCTTTTTGCCTGCCCACGGGACTTCGGATTTGACACCGAACACATAGATCCCGGGTATTTTGAGGTGAACTGGCGCATGCCTCCGCGTTCGATAGCGCCGCTTCAGGTATCGATCAGTTTGTAACGGTCCAATTCCTTTGGCACAACGCCTGCGCCCCGGGTTTCGTTACAACCGGCAATGCAGACTCCGTCCCGCTCAGACCTCGCGGGCCGACAAGGCCGCAATGTCCATAAGTCCGGATTTGCCGCCAGGACCAATCACAACATATTTTGCGTTGGTCCCGTTCCAGGAAACAAAGTCGAACCCCTTGAGGGTTTGTTGCTTGAAATCGGGGGCGGCCTCGGCAGCACCACTTTCGCCACTTTGCAGACACAGCGCAATCACCGCGCCATCAGCGTCCCGGTACATCAGCTGCGCAACAGGCTTGCCGCCGGCAACGAGAAGCCGCCCCCCCTCAAAGCTCAGGCCAAACTCCGTCAGGTCGGGAATCGAGAAGTCGACACCAACGGTTGCGCCGAGCCAATTGACGATATGATCGGACTCCGCCGCAGACACTTCGACCAGATGGCGCTGCTGGGTGGAGTAGATCGCGTGGTAATCGGCAATATCGCTCAACCAGCCGGCATTCGCGACCACAGTTCCGCTGGGCGAAATCTGGTCTTTGACGAAATAGCCGCCCATCCCGCCAAAGATAAAAAGGGCAAGCCCAGCCGCCACTGCGCCCCAAACCGGGCGCGAGGCCGGGCGTGCGGGTGCCATGCCGACGGGCGATGACTTGATTTTCTGCGCAAGCGCCAATGGAACAGGATCACTCAGCAGCACATCGAACTGTTCCTGCGCCATTTCATCGGCGGCCATCAATGCATCCAGCTCCGCCTGCGCGGCCGGATCGGACTCAAGCAACGCTTCAATCATCTCCGCATCTGCGGCTTCCAGCTCACCATCCAGATAGGCGCTTAGCTTCATCGAGAGATCCGTCATGTCGCGATACCCTCCTCATGGCCAAGTCCGGATACAAGCAGCTTTCTCGCCCGGTGAATGCGGCTCATGACGGTTCCCACCGGTATCTCCAGAAGCTCCGACACTTCACGGTAACTGTACCCCTCCGCACAGACCAGCATCAAGGGCTGCGCCAGGTCGCGTGGCAAGGCGCTGACCCTGGCCTGCACCTGCTTTGCACTGAGCGCCTCATCCGCATCCGCGGTCTGCAGCTCTGTCGCCTCTTCTGCGGGAACCTGCCCCTGCCCGTCTCGACCCTTGCGTTTGCGCAGCTCGCTGATCCAGAGGTTGCGGATGATGCGGAACATCCAGCGGCCCAGCGGTTGGGCCGGGTCGTACTGGTGCCATTTCTGCAGGGCCGTAATACAGGCATCCTGCACCAGATCATCAGCATCGGGAGCCGACCGGCTCAAGCTCAGAGCAAACCGTCGTAGCCGTGGCAAAAGCCCGATCATCTCGGCTTTGAACGTGTCTGAAGTGGTCACACTTGTCTCATATTTGTCAACTGGTTTGGCGTCCCGGTTTGTCCAATGACGGTTGGTCCAGGCATGCGGACGTCGAATGTTGGCACACTTTGTATCGAACATTTCTGTCGCTGTTGCAATCCGCCTGCCCGGCCGGGTACCCCGCCCCGGCAACGTGGTCAGCCACGGTCGCAAGACGAAATCCTTGCGGTCGTCCAAAGCGGGGTCAAAGACGCGCGGTTTGCCCAACACCACCGCCACCTTTGGCTACGCAAACCTCAGCATGGCCAACCCGTACACAAGAGGCGCTAATGAATCCGGCGGCCAGAACCGGGGTGTTGGCAATCGCTGCAACCTTCACGGGATATTCCTTTCGACGAATTTTTAAGAACGATAACAATCCGCGTGCTCGAAAGGACTACGTCTGTGGTGATAGATTTATTCCCGGATCATGGTAACCTTCGCCATGATCATGAAATTTGGAGACTGTTTCTGGAAGCGCACTGTCGCGGCGCGAATTTTCATCACAAATCCGTGATTGATGTGAATAATCTGCGATGCTGCTGCGTAAGACGTCCGACACCGCACAACGATGGAGTTCCACAATGCGCACACTCATCCTGATCACCGCCCTCCTCTTCCCCATGGCCGCATTCGCTGCCGGGTCCGAAGACGACTCGCCGCCAGAGCCAACTCAGACCAGCAAAAACTGCGAGAAAAATCAGGTCTGGAGCAAGTGGAGAAGGAAATGTGTCGATGCCAAGGAAAGCCATCTCGACGACGACACGCGTTATGGCGCCGTGCGCGAACTGGCCTATGCAGGACGATATGACGACGCGCTCTATGTGCTTTCCGCGATGTCCGACCAGAGCGAAAGCCGCGTGCTGACCTATTACGGCTTCATCCATCGCAAGACTGGCCGGATGGACCTGGGGATGCAGTACTACCAGGCCGCTCTGACGGCAGATCCGGACAACCTGCTTGCCCGCTCCTACATGGGACAGGGTCTTGTCGCATCCGGCATGATTGAACAAGCCCGCGTTCAACTGGCTGCAATCGAAGCCCGCGGCGGTGCATCAACCTGGCCGGAAACATCCCTTCGCCGCGCCATCCAGACAGGCAGAACCTACAGCTACTGAGTGACCTCCAGGGACGCAAAGCAACCTGACAGACGGCAGTTTCCCAATGCCTCTGTCAGGTCTCCTGTCAGAGAGGGACGAATCCGGCATCGTAGAGATCAACAGCTGTGCGCCAATCCAATATCCGGATATTTGAAAACAGGCTTTCGATACCTTCCCGGTTGACTGCGGTAATCGCATAACGGTGGTTGAAAGGCTGCGGTGGCCGGACCTCTAGCACATGGGCGCTGGTTCCCATCTGAGGAACGCCGTTCAGACAATCCAGTGAAATCTGCCGGTTGGCCTCGTAGACCGACCGGTAGACATTGTACCCCCAGAGCTCGGAGTGTCCCTGCATCGGGTGGCTCCACTCCAGATACACCTCCATATTGGAGGGCTTCTGGTTGGGTGCAAAAGGGGGCCGCGGGTGTTGTGGACGAAAGTGCGCAAGGTAGAGTAGCGGCTGATCCGGTATCGAGAAAACCGGTGGGTGCGGTACGATATACAGTTGGTCGCCAGGTGCGATCGTCAGATCATGGAAACAGCCTTCTTCGATCTGCTCATTGTCGGTGTGGCCGGATTTGGTTTGATGCATCAGGTCGAACGGCCATGGCGAGTGGTTGAACAGGCGCAGATGCCCGGCCGCGTCGGGCGCCGAAACGGTCAGGCGATCGAACTCATCGAACTTTTGCTTTGAGCCACCGGCGATATGAACCGTGCCGACCGCCTCTGCGGCTGTCTCGAAGCGGGCGACAATAACGCCGCCCGCTCCGGTGCTGTTTTCAATTTCAACGGATGCTTTTTCCATCGAGAGAATTACTCCGCATCTCTCATCATCCGGTCTTGTTTCGGAGCTTCCCACTGAATGTGGTTACCGTGACGCAGGTAATACTGGTTCATCGACACAGGCACGACGATCAGCCGGTCATTGACATCCAGATCATAAACGCATGTCGCGCCGACGTGGGGGTTGATGAACTGCTGTTGAATGTTCTGGCCGTTGGTAAGAAGCTTGTTGACCTCGTAAAAACACACATTGTTGGCATTGTTGGTCAGGCGGACCGGCGGATCCTGATGCAATCGAATGAACCACATTGTCAGAAAGCTGAAGTTCTGGATGGTCTGGCTGCCCTTGGGCGGGATGCGGATGCGGGCATTGCTACCGGAGAAATCGATATTCACACCAAGCAGGTGCCCGGTGGGGTCAAGATTGTGGATGGTCAAAGAGTTGTTGAGCATCCGTTTTGGATCGGAGATCACAGCCAGGGTTTCGATATTCAGTTTGGCTATGCCGTTTTCCAGCTGTTCGAAAATGGTCTCGATTTCGGCTTCAGTGGTCATGGTGCTTGTTCCTTTCGTCCTAGTCGTCCCTTGAACCGACAGGCATCAAAACCAGCCTGTCGTTGCTATTGAGCCTTACGGCGCGCCTTCGCCCTGGCATCAGTGCGCGCTGGCGTTTGGTGGCGGAAGTGGACACCCTGTAAACATGGTGGGCGAGTCGCTCGGATGTGTTTGAAATTCTCACAAGCAAATCACCACCTTCGGCGGAGCTCAGCGTGAACAAGTAGCCATCAGCCGCTTCATGGCTTTCGTCTGGATTTATATAATGCTGAGCCGTGCTGTCTTTTGATTGGACTGCGAGCTCTGCAATACTCAATCCACGATTCTCGATGATCAAGTACTTCATGGAAACACCTCCTGCTCTATTTATTGTTGAACGGAGGCGAGTTAGAATTGACGGACATCAATTCTCTGGATTTATGCTGCATCTTCGTGGAAAACACTGGTGGGTTGTGCGCAATTTATGGAAAGTCCGCTTGGCCTGGTCGGCCCCATTTCAGGGGGCGGTGATGGTTGGCTGTCTGGCCTTCTGTGCCAGCAAGCGCTGCCCGGCCTATCCCCGGGCGAACAGCGGAAAGCTGACGCCCAGCGACCAGGCCAGGCAAAGCCCCAGGCCAATCCCGGCGGCCAGAGCCCCCGACCGTCGCGCAACCCAGCGTCCCATCAACCCGTGCACAACAAAGAACAGAACGAACACAGGCAGCACGATCACCACAAAGGTCAGCTGCTCCGGGTCAAGCATGGCCGCCGCGATGAGAGAAGCAAACAGGGTTAGCCGCGCAAACACCCGCCGCCACATAGCGCCCCCTCCAGCGCCGGTCACCACACTGTCGCCAAGCATGAACGGAATGGTGCCGAGCGCCAGAATGGCGATGATCGGCAGCCGTTCGGGCGTCGGCCAGAAGCTCGCCGCAAATCGGTCAAGCGCCAGGCCGAACACCAGAATTCCCCAGACCGCAAGCGCCGCCACCGCAACCACCGGCAGACCGGTCTTGATGACCCGCCATTGGCCTGAAAGGATCAGCTGCAGCACGCCAAACACGGCCAGGTGGATCATCAGGTAGTCCGCCACCAGCACAGGCATGAAGTTGGTGTAAAATGGTGTGATCAGCAAAGGCGCCACCACCGCCGGACCAATCGTGGCAACCAGAAAGCGTGAGGCTGACATATCGGCTGCATCCGGCCTTTGTGGCAGCCGGGCCGCCAGCGGATAGAAGCCTGCAACAATGCCGCCAAGAAGCGCCAGGATCCAGAGCCCCATGGCGCTGGCCCGAACTTGGCTCTGGCGATCATAAGTTTGATCCAGCCAGTCTGTGGCAGCCTCCACGGCGCTCGGGCTGAACAGCACCCCGACATGTTCCACCCTGGGCGCGACCACTGCGAGCCGCGCCACATCGCCCGAGGTGACCAGTTCACCTTCAACGGCATTCGGATCGATCAGATGCACCGCATCGAGAGCTGCCTGCCGGAGCCGGCTTTCCCATTCCCCAGAAATGGCAAGAAGCCGCCTGGGTTCATCGGCGCTGACGGCTTCGGAGAACATCGAGATAGCCACCACAGCGGCAACGGGGCTGCCCTGCTCCCGTTCGGCAATCGCTGCACGGATGATGATGTCCGTGGCCATCGAATGGCCCAGAAGCGAAACCGGTCCCGCGTCGGGCAAGGCCCGCCCCGCAGCAATCACGCTGCGGGTTTCCGCGACAAGCAGCGCCGTGGTGCCGTCCACGCTGGTGACATCTCCTGACATCGGCACCGGATTGCGGCCATGCCCTTCCAGATCAAATGCCAGCACCCGGTAGCCGGACTGGGCCAGATGCAGCGAATAGGCTTGCATGATCTGCCGCGAGCCCGCAAAACCGTGGGCCACCACAACAACCGGCCCATCGGATTGAGGTTTCTGATAAAGCGTGACCGGCGTGGTCCCCACCTCGAAATCCGAGATTTCCAGCCCTGATCGCGACCGTTCCAGCATGACCACCGACAACAGCACCACCAGGAGCGCTGCAAGTCCGATGGTTGTGGCTTTGATGGAATGGGTCAAACGGCCTGATCCTGAGCTGATGGGGATAAACTTGGTGACAATTCCACCTTTTCAAGAGCCGGCACGCCCATCACCCTCCAACCGCCACCATGCAGAGAACTCCGCCCGAAAACCCCTTTTCTCACTCCCCCGGACTGAGGGTCCAGACACCCACAGGGACCTCGACGCCGGTGGACGGAATCTGGATCGACTGTACATCTGCCCAGAGCCCGGCAAAATCGCTGTAATGGCGGGAAAAGACGTTGCCCGACTGCCCGGTGGTCTGGATATAGGTCGAGCGGTCGAGGTCACCGAGATCGAAGATCCCGCGGTAGCTCGAGGCGTTGGTATTGGCGTAGGGATCGTCATCATTGTAGAGCTGGGTGTAGCCTCGATCGAGCGTGAACGGTCCGCCGCCGCTTTCAACTTCGACATTGAAGAACCGCTTGAGAAGATCCACCTCGCCGAACGGCCGGTGCCCGCCCTTGGCATAGTGTGCAGCACCCCAGCGCCACTTGGACGGACCTTCGCCATAGCGTGTTTTCAGATCCGCAATGGCCGCAGAGAAGGACCGGGTGAAGATCTCGCCGCAGCTCTCTTCATCCGAGGTGTTCTTGACATCGCACCAGTTGCGCGCCGTTTCACCATCGACGAGCCGTTCCATCACCTTGCCACGTGCCCGCATCCAGCTCTTGAAAGTGATCCCGAGATCATCCTCGAAGGTCGCAATCATCGCCGCACGCAGCCAGGCCATGAAGATCAGCGGCTCGGGCGTCTCGCGCGCCATCATGCCGTCCCAGTCTGAAAGTTGGGCGGCGAGACCCTGCTCCTCGGCGCTCAAGGCCGACTGATCGAGAAGTGCCAGCATGCGAGGATTGAGCCCCGCAAAGGCGGGCGAATAAATGTCGGCCTGCATCCTATGGGACGCCGCCATATCATGCGGTTCATTCGCGCTGCCAAACAATTCATCAATCCGTTTCTGCCGGTAGGCCTCCTCCCAGTCAAAGGTCAGATGCAACGGATAGTCCGGGCCGACGATCTTGGTGTTGGCTGTGGCGATCACGCCGCTGTCCGGATTGGTCTGACGCGGCAGCACCGCATAGGGCGCAAACCCGCGCCAGTCGTAGATCGCGTTCCAGCCCGGCGCGGGCGCCCTGCCCATCAGCCGGTTGGCCGGATCGCGCTGCGGCACCCGGCCGGCTGCCACAAATCCGATATTGCCAGACCGGTCCGCCACCACCATCGACTGCATCGGAGTGAGAAAGGCGTCAAAACCGGTCTGGAAGTCCTCGACCGTCTCCATGGCGTAGAGCCTGGGGCCGACAAGTGCCGTCGTATCGTCCTGCGCCAGCGCGGTCCACTGCAGCGCCGCAACCGTGTTTTCAGGCAACAGCTTGTCAAAATGCTTGTACCCGGCCGGCAGCACCGGACCATGGCGGGTCCAGCGCCGCGTGAAGACCCTCGCATCGCCGCCCTTGACCTTGATCGTCTCCTCTTTCTGGCCGAACTCAACCCAGCCGGTGGGCGCCAGGTACTGGTCAGGGTTTGCCGGATTGACCCGTTCGATGAACACATCCTGCGCATCGGTGGCCGTGTTGGTGAACCCCCAGGCGATGTCATTGCCGCGGCCCAGAAGCACATAGGGCGTTCCCGGCAACGACACCCCGATAAGCCGGCGTGGCTCGTCAAATTCTTCGGTGACTTCAAGATGCGCAAGGTACCAGATCGAGGGCGCTGAAAGCAGAAGATGCGGATCATTGGCGACGATCGGCTGCCCGGACGCAGTGCGCTCCCCCGAAACCACCCAGTTGTTGGAGGCCCCGGTGCCAAGCATAGCCTCAACCTCGCCAAACGGCTGTGCCGTCGCAGTGGCGACATCGGCACCGATTTCGCCGCTGTCGAGCCCCAGAAGCGTTCGCAGATCAGGCATCGGAGGCGGATTGTCCGCGTCGACATAGGGCAAGAGGTCGAGCATCTCGGCTTCGCTGAACCCCATCCGGTAGAAACCCAGCCTGAGTGCTTCCTCATCCAGATTGGCGGCCAACGAGATCGACATCATCTTGATCGCGGTCAGCGTATGCGTCGGCAACCAGGGTTCGGGCTCATAACCGAGAATCACATACTCAGGCGGGAGCCTGGAGGAAAAGGCCTGTGGGTTGCGCGCAATCCAGGCATTGACCCCGCGCGCATAGCCCTCAAGCATCGCCATGGTGTCAGCGTCCATCACGGAAAGCGAGGCAACTGCGGCTTCATGGATGCCCATGGTCCTGAGCCAAATATCGGTGTCGATGGTGGCCGCACCAAACATCTCCGAGAGCCGCCCCTGTCCGGCCATGCGGCTGACTTCCATCTGCCACAGACGCTCCTGCGCATGCACGAAACCCAGCCCCACGGCCACGTCGGCGCGCGTCGCAGCCTTGATGTGGGGAACACCATTGCCGTCCCTGGCAATCGTCACCTCCGCGCCCAGACCGGATATTTCCATCTGACCATCAGCGGGTGCCAGGGAGCGCGACAGCCACAGCATTCCGCCGCCGATTGCCATCACCAACAAGGGCACCACGACGAGAATGAGCTTGATAAGGCCTTTGAGGATGCGCATCATTGGTCTATGTCCCTCCCCACAACACGTGAACTGTCTTACGTAACGTGTCGGCAGGTTAGGCGTAAAGCGCATTTGTGACAAAAGGATAGGCGAAATGGCGACAGTAGCATTCATAGGTCTGGGCGTAATGGGCTACCCAATGGCAGGTTACCTCAAGACCAAGGGCGGGCATGATGTGCGTGTCTACAACCGTACCACAGCCAAGGCCGAGAAATGGGCCGCAGAATTTGGCGGCACTGCCTGCGCCCTGCCATTCGAGGCTGCCACCGGCGCAGATTTTGTCTTCACATGTGTGGGCAATGATGATGACCTGCGCGCCGTCACGCTCGGCGCCAATGGCGCACTTGAAGGCATGAAAGAAGGCGCGATCCTTGTCGACAACACCACCGCATCGGCGGAAGTCGCGCGCGAACTGGCCGCCGCCTGCGCCGCCAAGGGCTGCGGCTTTCTCGATGCGCCGGTCTCGGGTGGTCAGGCAGGCGCTGAAAACGGCGTCCTGACGGTGATGGTCGGCGGCGACGAGGCAACCTTCGCCAAGGCGAAGCCAGTGATTGACGCCTATGCCCGCATGGTCGGCCTGATGGGCCCGGTGGGCAGCGGGCAATTGACCAAGATGATCAACCAGATCTGCATCGCAGGCCTGGTTCAGGGGCTCTCCGAGGGCATTCATTTCGGCAAGAAAGCCGGTCTCGACATCGAAAAGGTGGTTGACGTCATCTCCAAGGGCGCGGCAGGCTCCTGGCAGATGGAGAACCGCCACAAGACCATGAATGCCGGCGAGTACGAGCATGGCTTCGCAATCGACTGGATGCGCAAGGATCTCGACATCGTCCTCAATGAAGCCAAGCGCAATGGCGCGACATTGCCGGTGACCGCTCTTGTCGACCAGTTCTACGCCGATGTGCAGGCCATGGGCGGCAATCGCTGGGACACTTCAGCGCTGCTGGCGCGCCTGGAAAAATAAGGTGACGCCACGCCAGACAAAGGCTCGCAAATCTCCGCCAAATGCGGAGTTTGCGGCAGCCGACATCCTGGCGTGGCTTGAAGAGCATGGCTCGGCAGAAAACCTGGCCGGAATGGCCCGTTTCGGGATTGAAACGCAGAAGGCATTTGGCGTTGGCAACACCATGCTCAGGCCGTTTGCCCGAAGCCTAGGACGCGATCACGTACGGGCTCAAGACCTGTGGCAAACCGGTTGGCGGGAGGCGCGGCTGCTGGCATTGTTTACAGAAGAGCCCGCCCGGGTCAGCCCATCGCAGGCGTGGCAGATGGCGGAAGAGTTCAATTCCTGGGAGGTCGTCGATCACGCAGCCGATCTGTTCGTCGATGCCGGCCATCTCGATGAGCTGGTAACGGAGCTTGCCGCCGACGATCGTGAGTTCGTCCGACGCACCGCCTTCGCCATGATCGCCTGGGGCGCAGTGCACCTGAAAAAACGCGACGACGCGGATTTCACCGGCCTGCTGCCTTTGATCGAAGCCCACGCCACCGATCCGCGCAATTTCGTCAAAAAGGCCGTCAACTGGGCGCTCAGGCAGATCGGCAAACGCAGCCTGACATGTCACGGACCGGCGCTGGCCCTGGCCGATAAGCTCGCCAGCTCAGATGACAAGACCGCGCGCTGGATCGGCAAGAATGCGCTCAAGGAACTGTCCGACCCAAAGCGCATTGCCATGATCGGCAAGAAGAAGACTGCCGCCAACAGATAGCAATCATTGGACAAACCTGAAGGCTCGATGTTTCAAAGCCGAGCAATCCGCTGTCAGAAACCTTCGGCGGCAGAGCTGACAATCTCGCCAAGCAAGACATTGACCTGGTCGCGTTCTCCACCGGCCGGCAACATACGATGCCCGACCACAACCGTGCCCGGATTGGCGTCCGCCTCGTAGACAAAGACCACATAGGGGCAATAGGCGATGTCACCGATCTCGGCTTCCATCACCTTGCGCGAGACGACTGCAGAGCAGAAGGTGAAGAACTCGGCATCCTTATAGAGTGCCTTGCCGGCCTCGACATCGGAAGCGGTGCGCTTCAGCATATCTCCGATAAAACCATGATAATCAATCGCATAGCCGCGATTGACGATGGCGTTTTCAACACCCGTCGCGACATCTGCGAAGGCGGCGTCGGTTTCAACCGTCATCACGTCATCGCCGGCGGCGCGGCCTGGCGTGATGGTGAAAGCCGTGCCGAGCATTGCTGTTGCAACAGTTGCGGCAAAAAGCGGGTTCATGTCCGGTCCTCCTATATAGGATTTTTACTATACATGAAGTCGGACAAGCCCCTAAGCGAATTCCGTCTCAAAACCGGCTCAGCCGTTTTCCTTGGCAAGGGAAACATAATCCAGCGGCAGCTCGGTGGTGTACTTGATCTGCTCCATGGCGAATGACGAGGAGACGTCGCGGATCTCGATCTTGGCGATCAGCCGCTTGTAGAACGCATCATAGGCGGCAATGTCGGGCACCACGACACGCAGCAGGTAATCAATGTCGCCGCTCATCCGGTAGAACTCAACAACCTCCGGGAACTCGCTGATCACCTCGGAGAAGCGCTTGAGCCATTCATTGGAGTGCGAGTTGGTGCGGATCGAAACAAACACCGTCACCCGGGCATTGACTGCGGCCGGATTGAGCAGCGCCACCCGGCGGGTGATCACCCCGTCTTCCTCGAGCTTCTGGATGCGCCGCCAGCACGGCGTTGTCGACAGCCCCACCTTCTTGGCGATTTCCGCCACCGCAAGCGTGGCATCCTCCTGCAGCAGCCGCAGGATTTTTCGGTCGAGGCGGTCCATAGAGATCTCCAATACGTGGAATACATCTCCTGATATCGCGCATTTCACCACACCACAAAGAAAATTATTCCCCTCAACGCGAAAATCGAAGGAAATACACCCCCAAACTCTCAGAGCAATTCCGAGACCCTGCGCTTGAGCTCCGGCAGCAGTTGGGTTTCAAACCATGGGTTCTTGCGGATCCAGCCGCTGTTGCGCCACGAGGGATGCGGCAAGGGCAGCACCGCGCAACCCGATTGGGTCGCGGCAAGGATCCCGCGCCAGCCGGCCACGGTTTGTGTGAGGGTCTTTTCGCGCATGGCGCCCAGGTGCCACGCCTGCGCATACTGGCCAATCGCCAGGATCAGCCGGACCTGAGGCATCGAAGCCATCAACCGGTCACGCCAGGCCGGCGCGCATTCGCGCCGCGGCGGCAGATCACCTCCCTTGGCGTCAAGCCCGGGAAAACAAAACCCCATGGGCACGATCGCAAAATTTTCCGGGTCGTAAAACAGCGCCTCATCAACGCCCAGCCATTGCCTCAACCGGTCGCCCGACGGGTCGGTGAAAGGTCGCCCGCTGGCGTGCACCCGCGTGCCTGGTGCCTGCCCGGCGATAAGAATAGGCGCCGTCGCCGACGCAACACACACCGGGCGCGGGTCATGCGGGAGCGCCTTCGCGGGGCCGCCAAGCGGCGCGTCCCGGCAGAGCGTGCAAGCGGAAATCTCGGACAGAAGCGCCAGCAGGTCTTCCCCCCCGGCGCTCTGCAGGTACACGGAATCGCGCGGTGTCATGCAGCCTTCGCGCTGGGCCGTGACGAGACTGCCCTGTACCAGCGCATCAGGTTTTCAAGATGCTCGGGCTTGTCGATCCGCGCGGGCTTCATGAAGTCGACGGCGATCATGCCCGTAATGTCGGCGATGGTGTAGCGATCACCGGCGATGAAATCGCGGGTAGCCAGCTCCTTGTCGAGCAGTTCCAGAAAGGCCAGCGCCTTTGGCCGGTTGGCCTCGCCCCATTCGGCCACCTGCGGAACTTCCCATTCCTTCATGGCCGGATGGGTATGGCGGAACGCTGCGGCGACGGAGGCGAGCAAATGCAGCTCAACCCGCCGGTTCCACATCTCCACGATGGCGCGGTCACGTGCATCGACGCCCAACAGCGGCGGTTCAGGGTAAAGCTCTTCGAGATAGCGGCAGATCGCAACCGATTCCGACAGCGCCGTACCGTCATCAAGCACCAGCACCGGAAGACGCTGCAACGGGTTGAGACCGGTCACTTCGGCCGATTTGTGCCCCAGATTGCCCATGTCGACAGGCACCCGGTCGATATCGATGCCTTTTTCGGCCAGAAATACGGTCACCCGGCGTGGGTTTGGCGCCCGGCCTCCATCATAAAGCTTCATAATGTCTCTCTCCCTGATTGTATGACGCTCTGCTGAAACGCCTTTGCCCAGCCAACAGTGCCCAAACGTCTTCCCACGGGACAACCTCATCAAGCTCGCGTCAAGCCCGATACGCAGCAATCGTATGACCGCTCACAGCCCTGTCATGCGACGCAGCGCGGCGCGCAATATGTTCCAGCCACTGTGAAGATCCTCGACCAACCCGCCATGAACCGCCCGCCATTGCTTGGGCATTTCAAACTCTCCAGCCCACAGACCGGCCTGTTCATTGCGGGCTGCAGCTTCGTCCCGCCGGTAATCGCCAAATGCGACCGCATGCCCGGAACGAACCATGGCCTGGTTGAGATCGAGATTGCCAATGCTGCAACGGACAAGGTCGCGGCCATAGCGGTCGACGCCTTCACCCAGACACTCGACCTCCCCGCCTGCAATCAGTCCTCGAAGATAAGATGCCGCTTCGGTGCCGCAGGGATATTCGAAACCGTCGCGTTGGCAGCGCTGCCTGATCTCGGGCGCATCTATGCCCTTGAGCCTGAGGCGGCGTTGCCCCATGGCGAGGCTGTCCCCATCCACCACCCTCACCGTCCCTGTGATCGTTTCAGCAGAAAACTGCTCAAACATTGCGGCGGCGAACGCGACCGCCCCAATCAGCGCGGCTGCAGCCAAACCGTCGAGACCCCTGCGCCAGAGGGAGCGCCGACGCGTCTTGAACCTGAAGCGTGAAACCATCCCGAAACAATGGCCCGACTCGCCCCACCATAACAAGCCAATCAAGCCAGCATGTGTTGGGCCTTGCAGCGGCCATACCGAACGTTCCGAGCCGCCACGGTCTCCAATCAGAAAATTGGCCAAGAAACGCGATCTCATAGAAAACGGAAAACGTTGCAAACAGGTTATTAAACTTTGGCCCCTAGTTTCTTAAGCTGTTCACAACCATCCGGAAAGTCTTGTGCAGCAACCGCAACCCACGACTGACAAAAACATTGTCGACCGCTCGCGCGCATACAAGAATGCGGCGGTTGTCAAGACCGTCCGGGCAACCCGTGAGCGGCTTCAGCACGGCCGCGAAATCCTGCCGGCATTTGATCGCGAAATGGTGCTGCTGCACATCAACTCTGTTTTGCAAGGCGCGGCAGCCGCGCCGGTTCTGGTCATGCTCACCGCAGTCGGAGGCCTCTGGTTCGACGAGGCGGTCTGGCTGCTGCCGTGGGCACTTTGCATCATGACCGCATACGCAGTGCTGGTACTTCTGGCGCGCCGTGCATCGCGTGCACAATTCGACGACGAAACCGCCAACCGCTGGCGCATACGTTTCCTCTTGATTTACGCCGTAATCGGTCTTTGCTGGGCGCTGTTTTCCTTTCAGGACTGCACAAGCTGCCAGGGAGACTCCTTCACTTTCTACAAAGCTGCGGTCCTGCTGATCGCGTTGGCCGCGACAGCTATGGCGACTTTTGCACTGCGCTTCGCCATATATCTGGTCGTGTTTCCCGTGGTCATGGCCTTGGCGCTCAGAACCGGGTTCAGCCGCGACGTAAACGACTTTTCAGTGCTGGCGATGATCAGCGCGTCTTCGCTGCTGTTTATTTTCATGTCACAACGACTTCGCAACACCAATTTGAAGATGTTGGGCTTCCAGACCGAGAAGGATGACCTCATCGCCGAGCTGGAAGTTGCGAAATCGGTATCCGACGAAGCCCGGCGCCGCGCCGAGGAATCCAATCTGGCCAAATCCCGGTTTCTTGCTTCAATGAGTCATGAACTCAGGACGCCGCTCAACGCAATTCTGGGGTTTTCGGAGGTGATGAGCGGCGAGGTTCTGGGGCCAGTCGGCAATGACAGCTATAAGGAATATGTTGGCGATATCCATCGTTCCGGTCAGCATCTGCTCAACCTGATCAACGAGATCCTGGATTTGTCGCGCATCGAGGCCGGCCGTTACGATCTCAACGAGAGTGCGCTGGCATTGTCCGACATCGCCCAGGATTGCATCGGCCTGATACAGCTCAAAGCCCGCAGCAAAAGCATTACAATCACCGAAGCGTTCGAAGACGGGCTTCCGATGGTCTGGGCCGATGAAAAATCGATCCGTCAGGTGATCCTCAATCTGCTATCCAATGCAGTCAAGTTCACTCCGCCCGGCGGAGACATCCGGATCAAGCTTGGCTGGACCGCCGGCGGCGGCCAATACATCGCCATCAAGGACAACGGGCCCGGAATTGCCGAAGAAGAAATTCCGGTGGTGTTGTCCGCCTTTGGCCAAGGTTCGGTCGCAATCAAAAGTGCCGAACAGGGCACCGGACTGGGCCTGCCCATCGTCCAGGCCATCTTGGCCAAGCACGGCGGCGAGTTCGTGTTCAAGTCGAAACTGCGCGAGGGCACGGAAGGCATCGCCATCCTGCCACGCAAACGCGTGCTTGAAAGCATGGCACCGGTCGAAGGGCTGCCGCATACCGCTGCACCAAAGAAGCGCGCCTTCGGCTGACATCAGCTATTCCGGCATAACCCAATCAGGGTTTCCAACTCACGCCTTGTCCGAAACGCCAGCCTGGGCAAAGGTTGCCATGCCCGAATGACAGGCGGCTGCCGACTTGACGACGCCGGCCGCGAGCGCGGCACCGGTGCCCTCGCCCAAACGCATGCCAAGCGCCAGAAGCGGAGTCTTGCCGAGTTTGCCGATCGCTGCCATATGGCCGGGCTCGGCCGAAACGTGACCAATCAGGCAATGATCGAGTGCCGCAGGATTGGCGCGTTGCAGAACGGCGGCTGCGGCGGTTGCCACATAGCCATCGATCAACACCGGAATTCGCTCCATCCGCGCTGCCAGGATTGCTCCCGCCATCGCCGCGATTTCGCGACCGCCCAGACGCCGGAGAAGCTCCAGCGGATCATCCAGATGTGGCTTGTGCAACGCCACCGCCTGCTCCACGGCAGCGGTCTTGCGCGCAAGCACCTCACCTTCCGAACCGGTGCCCGGGCCAACCCATTCGGCAGCGCTTCCACCGTAAAGGCCGTAAAAGATCGCAGCCGCGATGGTGGTGTTGCCGATCCCCATCTCGCCGATGCACAGAAGATCGGTACCACCTGCAACAGCTTCCATCCCGAAGGCCATGGTTGCCGCACAGGTGCGCTCATCCATCGCGGCCTCTTCAGAGATGTCCGCAGTCGGCACTTCAAGCGCCAGATCGAAGATCTTCAGACCAAGGTCGTGGGTCACGCAGATCTGGTTGATCGCCGCACCACCAGCAGCAAAATTTTCCACCATCTGCGCGGTAACGGAGGACGGAAACGGACTCACGCCCTTTTGGGTCACACCATGATTGCCCGCAAAAATCGCCACCAGTGGCCGGGTCACGGCCGGGGCACGTCCGGACCATGCGGCCAGCCAGAAAGCGATCTCTTCAAGCCGTCCCAGTGCGCCAGCTGGCTTGGTCAGCTGCGAATCATGCTCGCGGGCTGCCGCCAGTGCGGCTGTATCGGGCCCCGGCAGATTGCGCAGAAGCTCACGAAAGTCGTCAAAGGGCAGACCGCTGGCACTCATCAAATTTCTCCTGATCGGCTATGGCCGCATGACGCGCGGCCAGAGCCGGTGTAATTGTCGAATCACTCAAGGACAATGATATTCGCGCCCCATGATGTCGCAGCGAACCAAAACGAGGCATGAATGCAGTTTGAAGACTACATTGACGACATCGCAAGGGCAGCAGGCTTCCTGAGCCGCCTGCCCATGCCCGCGCGCCATTTCAAAGACCATGATGGCTCTCTGTCGCGTGCAGCCTCGATGTTTCCGGTGGCGGGCCTGCTGATCGCGCTGGGTCCTGGCCTTGTGGTTTGGCTCCTCACAGCGCTTGAAGCGAACGCCGCCCTGACTTCGCTCATCACACTCATGCTGCTCATCGGGCTCACCGGCGCACTTCACGAGGATGGCCTGGCCGATTCCGCAGATGCCTTTGGCGCTCGCGGCGGGCGTGAGCATATGCTCACCATAATGAAGGACAGCCGCATTGGTGCCTATGGCGTACTTGCCTTGATGGTCTCGTTTTCACTGCGCGCGGCGGCGCTGACCATCATCATCGCCGCAACCGGCGGACTAAATGCGCTGCTGTTGTTGATAGCGGTCGCGGCTATGTCGCGCTCAGCGATGGTCTGGCATTGGAGCGTGCTACCATTGGCCCGTGTGGATGGCGTAGCCGCAGCCGTGGGCGCGCCGGACGCCACCACCTCCAAACGCACGATTTTGATTGGCGGGGTTCTGTTCCTGCTGCTTGCCAGCCTCGCCACCGGGTTGATGACCGCCGCAATCGCACTTGGCCTTTCGGTTGCGGCAGCCTGGCAGTGGACCGGCGCGGTCCGCGCCCGGCTTGGCGGACATACCGGCGATACCATCGGCGCCACCCAGCAGATCAGCGAAACCGCGGCTCTTGCTGCACTTGCCCTTTTGCTCTGAACACCCGATATAGGCGGGACGCACTTTCGAAGGCTTGGCTCAACACGCAATGACCGTACAGTCTCCTTGCAACCTTGTTTGCACAATCGATGACAAAACCGGCTATTGCTTCGGGTGTGGACGCACGCGCGACGAGATTGCCGGGTGGATGGCTTATCCGGATGATATCCGCACCCGGGTCATCGCGGAGTTGCCGGCGCGCCTTGAGACAATGGAACGCAAACCCCGCCGCGAGACCCGGCGCCAGCGCATGGCGCGCGAGCGCCAGGTCGACTGAGCGCGATGGTTTTCGTCCTCGCCCTGATTGCTGCAGCCCTCGGCATTCTGATCTTCAACCATGAAACAGGCATGAGCTTTGGCCTGCCCAATGAAGACTTTGCCAGTGTTGTTTATCTGGGGCTTTTCGGCGCAGTGGTCGGCGCCGGCGTGATCGGCGCCCACCGCGACATGGGCGAAATGCTCAAGAACCTGATGATCTGGCTGGTGATCATTCTGGGACTTCTGACGGGATGGCTATATCGCGACCAGGCCGAGGAGATCGCCCTGAACCTGGCAGCAGAACTGGTGCCCGGCAGGCCGATGGTGTTGAACGACACTCAGGGCCATGCAGTTTCGATCCGCAAATCCCTCAATGGACATTTTGACGCCGCAGGCCAGGTCAACGGGGCGAACGTCGATTTCCTTATCGACACCGGCGCAACCACCATCGCTCTCTCCCATGCGGATGCGCTGCGAGTCGGCTTCAGCGATCGTGATCTCGACTACACACTGATCATCAACACGGCCAACGGCCAGGCACGCGCCGCACCTGTGCGCATTGAGAGCGTGACCATCGGTTCGATTACCCGCACCGGGCTTCGCGCCATGGTCGCCGAACCCGGCAAACTGGACCAAAGCCTGCTGGGTATGAACTTCATCTCGAGCCTGACCGCCTTTGAAATGCGCAAAGGCGAAGTCATCTTGCGAGACTGATTTCAAATCGCAATCAGAAAACAGCGTGTCAGGCGGTTTTGCCGGATCTCAGACCAAGCTGTAGAAGAACCGTGCGGCCACCAGCAAAATGAACACTCCGAAGCCGACTTCCAGTTGCCGCTTGTCGAGCGTATGGGCAAGTCTGACACCAAGCGGTGCAATCAGCAGTGTGATCGGAATGATCAGCGCCACCGCGATCCAATTGACATAACCTGTGGAAAACGGTGGCAGACCGGACGTTCCCCAGCCGGCCCAGACATAGCCAACCAGACCGGGGATCGAAATCAGCACGCCGACACCGGCCGATGTCGCCACCGCCTGGTGCACCGGGCGGCCAAACAGCGTCATGAAGGTGTTGTTGAGGACCCCGCCGCCAATTCCCATCAAAGCTGACAAGAGGCCCAACACCACGCCGACAGCTGCGCGCAACGGGTTTGGCGGAAGATCCGCCCCGAGCCGCCAGCTCTCTCTGTTCAACAACATGCGAATTCCGACAATGACGGAGATGATGGCAAAAATGGCGCGCAGTCCACCGCTTGATACCGACGCAGCGATCAGAGACGCCGCAACGACACCCAGCGGCACCGGGACAATCCAACTCTTCAATAGCTCGAGATCAACGGCGCCACGCCCCTTGTGCGACAGGACTGAACGAATGGAGGTTGGCACGATGACGGCAAGCGATGTGCCGATCGCCAGATGCATCCGCACCGCCTCATCAATGCCGATGAGTCCGAACACCTGATAAAAAACTGGCACCAGAATCGCGCCACCGCCAATGCCGAAAAGGCCTGCAAGAAACCCGGCAACGGCTCCGGCACCAGCCAGGGCGGCTGCAAACCAGATCAACTCTTCTAATGGCGGCATTGTGTTTGACTTCCTTCCAGACAGGCAGGCGCCATGTCCGGTCGATCCGCCCGGCGCCACATCAGCGCGCACACGTCATCAAACTGAGACACTTTTCAAGCATTGTTTTGAGAATGCAGTGTCTTAACGCTGCGTTGCCTCGCAAGCCCGGCTCCCCCGCACGGCCGGATCGGAGGCTTTTTGCACCCGCTCGGCATCATGCCCCATCAATCCGAGCGGGCCTTGGGCCGGCTCGTCCGGCCCATTTTTCCCCTTTGGGCGGACCCATCCGGACGTTGTTACAAGTCGCAGTGACGATAACCGGTTTTGCGGGTCCTGAGATCAAAGTGGAAATGATCCTTGTGGTGGACGTCGCTGCCTGGCCCCAGCACGGTGGTGAAATACTTGCAGCTGTCGGCGCGAACCGTATTCAGCAGGCTCTTTTCACGAAACGAGAAAAGGCCCGGCTTGCGCACCTTGATAGCCTTGCCGTTGTTCAGCGTAATCTTGCCGATGTCGATGGCATTGCCGGAAGCGTGTTCCGACATCGGCGCACCACGCTTGGAGTTCATGGTTCGGCAGGAATAGGCAGACATCTGGTGGATCGAGCGAACACCCGACACATATCGCAGCCTCGCAGCGGGTGCGAGTTCCTTCTTGACCCATTGGGCGAAGGCATCCGTGATGGCGCAATTGAGCTTCGCTGCAGGCTTGATCTCGATGCCGCCCGACAGTTTGGTCAATTCGATCGGGTGGGGAATGGAGCAGCCCGGGCCATTGCTGATCGGTGGCAGATCCCGGTAGGTGACACCCAGCCGCTTGAGCCGCTTGCGGCAGGCCTTTTCAGAAGCAGGCATGCCCCCGGCCCATTCAGGCTTGGCCAGAGGATTCGTGAACCGCGGCAAAAGGCCTGCGAGCAGCCGTGGCTTCTCTTCGACCACGACCGGCTCACTTTCAATCTGCGCCGGTTCAACCGGCGTGATCGGGACGCTGTCGGGGGTTCCCGCGGCCTCAAGCTCCTCAAAGCTCGGAATCGCAGCAAGCCGTGGCTGGTCGGTGCCAATACCGGTGACAACAGGCTGGTTCGAATTGCCTTCGGGCAATGCCGCCGTAATTCCCATCATGTCCACGCCATCCGAGACAGGGTAGGCCAACACATTCTGCGCCGGCATGTCCGGACCCGAGGGCGCTGAGCCAAGGTAGGCAGTCTCATTGGGAGCAGATATCACGGACGACGATGACACCGGCGATATCGTCTGAGGAATGAAGGGCGCGGCCGGTTCAACACGCATGACCGGAGCACTCTGCGAGAGCTCAAGCACATCGCCGGGAGGCACCAGCCCGCCCTCGCCCGAACACCCGGCACCAACGCCGGCGGCGGCCAACACAATGCTCATGGCCGCCAGCCGGACGCGGCGCGATCCGGAAACGCAATACAACATGGATGGCTCCATTTACCCCAGACAGGCTTCAACAATTGCACGCAATGGTAAAGGAAGCCTGACAGCGGCGGTTAAAGTCTGGGGCAATTTCAAGGCAACGCCGCCTCGCTCGCAACCAGCGGCCCGCTTCTCATCCCCGACCCTGGGGCCATCCCCAGTCTTTGGGCAACAACCGCCTAGGCGTGACCGTCCCGCCGCGTTAAACAGAAAGCGCAAGGCAAGGAGACAGATATGAGCAAGCCAACCGGTGAACTGACATTGCGAACCCTGGCAATGCCTGCTGACGCCAATGCTGCAGGTGATATTTTTGGTGGCTGGGTCATGGCACAGATGGACCTTGCCTGCGGCATCCGCGCTGCCGAGCGTGCCAAAGGCCGAGTGGTCACCGCTGCAGTCAACGAGATGTCCTTCGCAATGCCGGTCAAGATCGGCGACACGCTGTGCATCTACACCGACATCGTCAAGATCGGCCGGACCTCGATGACCTTGCTGGTCGAAGCCTGGGCGCAGCGCTATCTCTCGCCCCAGATGGACAAGGTGACCAATGGGCTGTTCGTGATGGTCGCGCTCGATTCGAATGGCAAACCCACGCCGCTGCCTGCCGAATAGGTCCCAGCGTCAGGACGGCCGGCTGAACGCGCGCGAAGCCTCACATGAGACACTCAACAGCGAGCACTAGGCGCTCGCTGTCACGCGGTTCTTGAATCAGGCGCTGTTCCGCTTTCCCGGTTTCGTTTTGCGTCCCGGTTCCAAACCGCCCATTTTGTAAAGATACAACTTGGTTTTGCGTCGGTCCGGCAACTCCCAGACTTCATCCGGTTCAATGCCCGGCACCGGAAAACTGTTGGAGACCAGAAGACTGCCAGGTTTCATCTCGGCCTTGGCTTTCTCATAGAGTGCCGACATAGGTTCCGTCGAAAGGAACATATAGACCAGGTCTTCCTGCCCCAGATGTGTACTCCACATGTCCTGCCGCAGGATGCGGCCGCGGCCAGTCAGTTTCGACACGATCGCGGACATCAGCCAGACCATTGGTGCGGTTTCAACCCCGCGCGCGACCCTGCCCGAGCCAGCAAGCGCGCGCACCACGCCGCCAAGCCCCGAGCCAAGATCGATGAAGCGCCTTCCACCGCGCTGTTGCATCAACGACAACAACGCATCTGCGGTTCTCTGGTTGCTGAGATAAAGCGGCACTCGCTCGCGCGCCGTGTTGGAGAAAAACAGATAGAGCCCGACAAACGCCACCCCGAACGGCCAGGCCGGCAAATCGCCTGCATTGAGCGCCAGAGTGACCGCCGCGGGAAAGCAAAACCCGATCCAGATCCACCAGACCGGCAGACCGATAAGCCGCGAGATGACGGCAGCTGCAATGCTCTGTGCCGCAAGACTGCTCCAAAACAGGATCTGGACATTGAGGCTCGCCTCCCAGGCCCAAACGGACAGCACCATCCGAGCTGCGAAAACAATCAGCCCAGCAGCGATTTGCGCGATCAGTGCGCCGAAAATCGGATAGGCACGAATTGATTTCATCAACAGCCCCGTACAGTCGCGGGCGGCTTCAAAAGGCCGGCCACCGATCAGGCCACCGCCGCCAGATCACTGAAATCGATCTCGTCAAAAGCTCTTGAGATGACCTCCGCTCCGGCGCCCGGCGTCGTGCTCTCAGTGGACAGGATCTGCCGGAACCGCCGCGCCCCACGCACGCCCTGAAACAGTCCGACCATATGCCGGGTGACGTGATTGAGGCGTCCACCTGATGCAATATGCGCGTCCGCATGCGCCATCATCGCATCGCAGACTGCGCGCCAATCCACAGGAGCAATGTCTTCGCCATAGATCAGCCGGTCAACACCGGTCAGCATTTGCGCATTGTGGTAGGCGGCCCGGCCGATCATCACTCCGTCAACATGATTCAAATGTTCAAGCGCCTGATTCAGATCCTCAACACCACCGTTTATGCCGATGAAGACATTGGGATAATCCTGCTTGAGCCGATACACCCGATCATAATCCAGCGGCGGAATGTCCCGGTTTTCCTTGGGCGACAGACCTTCGAGCCATGCCTTGCGCGCATGCACCCAGATTGCATCCGCCCCGGCCTGAAGCACTGCGTATGCCAGCGCCGAAAGGGCAATTTCCGGATCCTGCTCATCCACGCCAATGCGGCATTTGACGGTGACCGGCACATCGCCCGCGGCGGCTTTCATGGCCGCAATGCAACGCGCCACAAGATCCGGCTCGCGCATCAGGCAGGCGCCAAAAGTGCCCGACTGAACCCGGTCGGACGGGCAGCCGACATTGAGGTTGATTTCATCATAACCGAACCCGCCAGCGATCCGCACCGCCTCGGCGAGCTTGTCAGGATCCGACCCGCCCAGCTGCAGCGCCACCGGATGCTCAGCCGGGCCAAACCCCAACAGCCGCCCGCGGTCGCCATGGATCGCAGCGTCCGCCACCACCATCTCGGTGTAAAGCAGCGCATGCCGTGTCAGCTGCCGATGGAGAAACCGGCAATGCCGGTCCGTCCAGTCCATCATGGGCGCGACAGAAAATTTCACGGCCTTGTTGGCAGCGTAGTTTGGCATTCACAGGTCTCCGTGGCACGCAAATTGTCTTCACGCTAATGTTGCACATACTATGCAAAGCAAAAGTCGCATACCACCCACCCAAAAATGGTGAAAGTCATTGGGCGGCAATTTGCCATCACTCGCATCAATGATGCATTTCCCCTACCGTAGAGCGGAATAGAAAGGCGTAGCTTGCCTATCAAGGCGACGCCTTTCACCCCAAAGCTTGTCACCAGCACAAACACGACTTCAAAGTAAGGTCCATGTTGCGCAAACAGAAGCCTTGGCCTGTGGTCTGGACATAGGCGCAACTTTGTTTGGGATCGGGGGCTGCAAATGGCTTACACCCTATCGCTCGCCGAAATTGGGGTGGAACGCGCGAGGACGACAATATGCTCGAAGCGCTTGAAAAGCGCCCACCGGGCCGGAACCCCGCAAGAGCAAGACAAATCGATATGACGACAAAGGCCCTTTGCCACACTCAGGGCTGCTTGACGGCAGAAAGGATCTGGTCGTGAACGATCTGTGCCGAGGGTGTCAGTTCCTGCCCGCGCCGGGTCAGCAAAGACCAGGTTTCCACCGCCATACTGGTTTCGGTCTCGAGGATGGAAAGCGCATTTGCTCCATCATCTCCCGAGGCGAAACTGCGCGCCACGGCGGACGCGATGGGCGCAATCGCATTGGTTTGGCGAACCGCAGCCAGAGTGAAAAGGAAAGAGGTGGTCGTCTGGATCTGCCGCGGCATGGTAACGCCCTTTGCGGCAAATTCCCGCTCAACGGTGCTGCGCAGAATTGCGCCCGGTGGCGGCAGGATCCAGTCAAAGGCAGCCATGACATCAAGCGCAACCGGTGCCTTGGAGCGCGCCAGCGGGTGTCCGGTCCGGACCACGAAACTCAGTGGCTCATCTCCCAGGGGGATAGCCTCCACCGTTGCATTGGCGGCCCCTCCGGTTGTCCTGCACATGGCGAAATCGAGCCCGCCATCAAGAAGCTGAGGCAACAGCACATCACTGGCGGCAACCACCACCTCGATCGAAATGGCCGGATAGGACAGACGCAGCTGCCGCATCGCCGGAACCACAAAGTCGATCGACGGCCCGGTCACCGACCCGAGCCGCACATACCCGACGGTCCCCTCCCGGGCCTCCTGGATTTCCCGCCCCGCATCCGCAATCTCGTTTAGGATGCGGGCCGCCCGCCGCGCAAGAAGGCGGCCAGCCTGGGTCAGGCCGATCCCGCGGCCTGTGCGCTCGTGTATCGGTGTGCCGGCAATCCTCTCGATCTCGGCAGCAAGGCGGGAAGCCGCCGGCTGGCTTACACCGAGGTGATCGGCCGCAGCAGACACCGATCCCAACCGTTCCAGCGTGGAGATTAACCTTAAATGGCTGATTTTCAGTCCTTTTCGCAGAAGATCGATCGTCATGGCCCGCCTTGTTAAAATATCCAAAATGATATAAACCAATCCAATTAAATAATTTGACGGACATGTCAAACCACTTCAGGTTTGGGGCACCTGCGACTGGCAAAGCCACGCGGGATCAATTGGATCGGGCCGCAGCAGCGGTCAGGGGAGGAAAAAAATGAATATCGTTTCGAAAAGCCTCGCGGCTTTGGCCGCCATTGCTGTCCTGTCGTCAGGTGCGATGACGGCAACCACAGTCCATGCCGCCGACAAGGGCTCGATCGGCATTGCGATGCCAACAAAGTCCTCGGCACGCTGGATTTCCGACGGCAACTCCATGGTCGAGCAATTCACTGCAGCAGGTTACGAGGCCGATCTTCAATATGCTGAAGACGACATCCCGAACCAGCTCGCCCAGATCGAGAACATGATCACCAAGGGCGTGGATGTGCTTGTCATCGCCGCCATCGACGGCACTACACTGTCGAACGCCCTGGAAAATGCTGCGGCCTCGGGCATCAAGGTCATCGCCTATGACCGCCTGATCCGCGACAGCGGCAATGTCGACTATTATGCCACCTTCGACAACTTCAAGGTCGGCGTCCAGCAGGCATCATCGCTGGTCGATGGGCTCAAGGCACGTTTCGGCGACGGCCCCTACAATGTCGAGCTCTTCGGCGGCTCGCCGGACGACAACAATGCCTACTTCTTCTACAACGGCGCCATGAGTGTGCTCCAGCCGCTGATTGACGCGGGCACAGTCAACATCGTCTCCGGCCAGATGGGCATGGACACGGTCGGCACGCTGCGCTGGGATGGCGCCGTGGCCCAGGCCCGCATGGACAACCTGTTGTCTGCCCACTACACCGACAAGCAGATTCACGGCGTTCTGTCGCCCTATGATGGTCTGTCAATCGGCATCCTGTCCTCGCTCAAGGGTGTCGGCTACGGCTCCGGCGATCTGAAAATGCCGATCGTTTCCGGTCAGGATGCGGAAGTCCCGTCGGTCAAGTCGATCCTGGCAAGTGAGCAGTATTCGACAGTGTTCAAGGACACCCGCGAACTCGCCCGCGTCACCGTCGGCATGGTCGATGCCCTGCTCGGCGGCAGCGAGCCGGAAATCAACGACACCACCACCTACGACAATGGTGTGAAGGTCATTCCTTCCTACCTGCTCGAGCCGGTTTCGGTTGACGCATCCAATTGGGAAGAAATCCTGATCGGATCCGGTTACTACACCATGGACCAGATCAAGTAAGGCCTCCCGGCTGAAAACCCCGTCCCGCCGCATCAATTGCACGGGACGGGGTCTTTTCCGGTACGCCTGCCGCACTCCATTGCATGACCGACTGCCGGCTGAACCATGACCCATCTTCTTCAAATGCGCGACATCACCAAGACCTTTCCGGGCGTCAAGGCGCTTGACGCGGTCAATCTCGATGTCAAAGACGGTGAAATTCACGCCGTCGTTGGCGAAAATGGCGCCGGCAAATCAACGCTTATGAAAGTTCTCTCCGGCGTCTATCCGGCAGGCACCTATGAGGGAGACATCCTGTTCGAGGGCGAGACAGTCCGGTTCAAGGACATTCGCGATTCCGAAGATCGCGGCATCATCATCATTCACCAGGAACTCGCGCTGATCCCGCAGCTGTCGATCGCCGAGAACATTTTCCTGGGCAACGAACGCGCAAATCGCGGCGTCATCGACTGGCACGAAACCAACCGGCGCACAGAAGGGTTGCTGGCCAAGGTCGGCCTCAACGAACCGCCGACAACCAAGGTCGATTCCATCGGCGTCGGCAAACAACAGCTGGTCGAAATCGCCAAGGCGCTGTCCAAGGACGTCAAGCTCCTGATCCTCGATGAGCCCACTGCAGCCTTGCAGGAAAATGACAGCCGCAAACTGCTCGACCTGATGCTGGAACTCAAGGCGCAGGGCGTCGCCTGCATCATCATTTCCCACAAGCTCAACGAAGTGCGCTACGTCGCCGACACAGTGACCGTTATCCGCGATGGCATGACCGTCTCCACGCTCGATGCAAAGGCGGGACTGAGCGAAGACGAGATTGTGCGGGACATGGTCGGTCGTGACATGACCCAGCAGTTTCCCGCACACAGCCGAACACCTTCCGAGATGTTGCTGGAAGTCGAAAACTGGAACGTCTGGCACCCCGAACACACAGACCGCCAGGTCATTCGCGACGCCTCTTTCCATGTCCGCGCCGGCGAAGTCATCGGCATTGCCGGGCTTATGGGGTCCGGTCGCACCGAGCTCGCCATGTCGATTTTCGGGCATTCCTACGGCCGCCGCATTTCCGGCTCCATCAACCTCAAGGGCAAGCCAATTGATGTGAGCACGGTGGACCGGGCGATTGCCAGCGGCGTCTCCTACGTCACTGAGGACCGCAAATCGCTCGGCCTTGTTCTGGATGAAACCATCCGCTTCAACACCACGCTTGCCAATCTGGAGGGTGTGTCGTCGGGCGGTATCCTGTCGCGCAACGAGGAAACCACCATCGCGGAGAAGTACCGGGAGGCGCTAGCAATCCGCACCCCTTCGGTTTTCCAAAGAACAGTCAATCTGTCGGGCGGCAACCAGCAGAAAGTGGTGTTGGCGAAGTGGCTGTTCACTGCCCCCGAGGTGCTGATCCTGGATGAACCCACCCGCGGCATCGATGTAGGCGCGAAATACGAGATCTACACCATCATCAATGAACTCGCGGCAGATGGCAAAGGCGTCATCATGATTTCCTCGGAAATGCCGGAGCTGCTGGGCATATGTGACCGGATCTATGTCATGAATGAAGGCGCGCTTGTCGGCGAACTGACAGCGGCCGAAGCCAACCAGGAGCGCATCATGTCGCTCATCGTCAACAAGTAGGAATACGATCATGGATCTGGCCAAAAGCGAAACCGAAATCGCATCCGGCGCAAAGCCAAGAGGCATTGGCGAGTATCTTGTCAGCCATCTGCGGCAATACGGGCTGCTGTTTGCCCTGATTGCGGTGATGGCATTCTTCCAGATCGTGACCGATGGCACATTGCTGCGCGCCGTCAATGTCACCAATCTGCTGCTGCAGAATTCCTACATCATCATCATGGCACTCGGCATGCTGATTGTCATCGTGGCCGGTCACATAGACCTGTCGGTCGGCTCGGTGATGGGCTTCGTTGGCGCGCTGGCAGCCGTGATGATGGTCAATTATGATCAATCCATGCTGGTCACGGTCATTGTCTGCCTGACAGCCGGCGCTCTCATCGGCGCAGCGCAAGGATATTGGGTCGCCTACTGGAAAATCCCCTCCTTCATCGTCACTCTTGCCGGAATGCTGGCATTTCGCGGGCTGTCCCTGTGGCTGCTCGAAGGCCAGTCGGTGGGCCCCTTTCCGAAGGAATTCCAGGTCATCGCGACGGGTTTCGTTCCCGATGTTTTCCCGGCAGGACTCGGCCAGAGCCTGGCGACAATTCTGGGCGAGCGGCAAGTCAATATCCTGGCGCTTCTCACCGGTGTTGTTGCAGCCTTCTTCGTTGTCTGGATGGGCATCAGCCAGCGCATGCGCAACAAGGCGTATGGCATTGAGGACGAACCGCGCAGCTTCTTCATTGCCCGCAATGTTATTGTCGCCGCAGCGCTGATTTTTGTGACTTACAAATTGTCGCTGTTTCGCGGCCTGCCCAACGTGCTCATCACCATGGGCGTTCTGACCATCATTTATGCGTTCATCACCGAGAAAACCACGATTGGCCGGCGCGTCTACGCGCTTGGCGGAAACCAGAAAGCGGCCAAGCTCTCCGGCATCAAGACCGAACGGCTGACCTTCCTCGCCTTCACCAATATGGGCCTTCTGGCAGCTGCCGCAGGCCTGGTTTTCGCCGCACGTCTGAACACCGCAACGCCGAAAGCGGGCTTCGCGCTGGAGCTGGACGTGATCGCCGCTGTCTTCATCGGCGGCGCATCGATGGCTGGTGGCGTAGGCACAATTATCGGCGCGGTGGTCGGCGCGTTCCTGATGGGCGTTCTGAACAACGGCATGTCGATCATGGGGATCGGCATTGATTACCAGCAGATGATCAAGGGGCTAGTGCTGCTCGCTGCCGTCATCTTCGATGTTTACAACAAGAACAAGCAGGGTTGAGCGATGCTGATTTCACAGTTCAAGAACGATGCCGGCGGCGTCAGTGTTGCAGTTCGCAATGGAACCGAAGCCATGGTTGTCGATGGTGTGTCAAGCACGCTTGATCTCGCCAGCCGCGCTATCAAGGACGGAACAACCATCGCTCAGTGTCTGCGCGCCCACTCTCTCGGACCTGCGATTGATATCGAGGCTCTGGCGGCGGAAGATCGTCTGTTGTTGCCAATCTCTCACCCGGATCCGGCTCACATGCACCTGACAGGGACCGGCTTGACCCATCTCGGCTCGGCATCGACACGCGACGCCATGCACGCGGCGAACAAGGCCGACCCGTCGACGCTGACGGATTCCATGAAGATCTTCAACATGGGGCTCGAGAACGGCAAACCTGAGCCGGGCAAGCCGGGTGTCCAGCCGGAATGGTTCTACAAGGGCAATGGCACCTGCGCGATTTCGCCGGGGGCGCCGCTGGTCTCACCGGCCTTTGCCGATGACGGCGGCGAGGAGCCGGAGATCGCCGGGATCTATCTGATCGGTGACGACGGATCGCCGTTCCGTATCGGCTTTGCGCTGTCGAATGAGTTCTCGGACCATGTGATGGAGCGGGTGAACTATCTTTATCTCGCGCACTCGAAACTCCGTCCCGCATCCTTCGGGCCGGAAATTCTTGTTGCCCCCCTGCCCGACGATATTCGTGGCACCAGCGCCATTCGCCGCGACGGCGAGATCATCTGGGAGAAACCGTTCCTCTCGGGCGAAGCCAACATGTCCCACACAATTGCGAACCTGGAACACCATCACTTCAAATACGAGCTGTTCCGGCAACCGGGAGACATACACGTTCACATGTTCGGCACCGCGACCTTGTCCTTTGCGGACCAGGTAAGGGCGGAAAACGGCGATGTGTTCGAGATCTCCGCGCCACAATTCGGCGTACCGCTGCGCAACCCGCTCGCCATCACGCCGCCAGCCTCAGGCGTGGCAAGTGTGAAGGTGCTCTGAGATGGCTTTCAAACCGGCAGCCTGGCCCCGGAAACTGCGCTCGCAGGAATGGTATAGCGGCAACTCGCGCGACGCGATCTACCATCGCGGGTGGCTGAAGAACCAGGGCTATCCGAATGACCTGTTCGATGGCCGTCCGGTCATCGGGATCATGAACACTTGGTCAGAACTGACCCCCTGCAACGGCCACCTCAACGAGTTGGCGCAAAAGGTGAAGGCGGGCATCTGGGAGGCTGGCGGCTTTCCCGTCGAGGTGCCAGTGTTCTCGGCATCCGAAAACACCTTCCGCCCAACCGCCATGATGTACCGCAATCTCGCGGCCATGGCCGTCGAGGAAGCCATGCGCGGCCAGCCGATCGACGGTGCGGTTCTGATGGTCGGATGCGACAAGACCACGCCATCACTGCTGATGGCGGCTGCATCAACCGACTTGCCCTCCATCGTCGTCACCGGCGGTCCCATGCTCAATGGCTGGTTTCGCAATGAGCGCGTCGGCTCTGGCACCCATCTGTGGAAGTTCTCCGAAGCCGTGAAAGCCGGTGAAATGACGCAGGATGAATTCCTCGAAGCCGAACAGGCGATGTCGCGCTCCACCGGCACCTGCAACACCATGGGCACGGCCTCAACAATGGCGTCGATGGCTGAAGCACTTGGAATGGCGTTGTCGGGCAATGCGGCCATTCCGGCAGTCGATTCCCGACGTCGTGTGATGGCGCAGTTGACCGGCCGCCGCATCGTTCAAATGGTCAAGGATGACCTCAAGCCGTCTGACATTATGACCAAACAGGCTTTCGAGAATGCGATCCGGACCAATGGCGCGATCGGCGGCTCGACCAATGCGGTCATCCACATGCTGGCGATGGCGGGCCGCGTCGGCATAGATCTCACACTTGATGACTGGGACCGTTGTGGGCGCGATGTCGCCACCATCGTCAACCTGATGCCGTCGGGGAAATACCTGATGGAGGAGTTCTTCTATGCCGGTGGCCTGCCAGTGGTGCTCAAGCATCTGGGCGAAGCGGGCAAACTGCACAAGGATGCGCTGACGGTTTCCGGAACGACCATCTGGGACGAGGTCAAGGATGCGAAAAACTGGAACGAGGATGTCATTCTACCGGTCGAGAAGGCACTGACCCAACAGGGAGGAATGGCAGTGCTGCGCGGCAATCTTGCCCCGAATGGCGCGGTTCTCAAGCCCTCGGCGGCCTCTCCGGCTCTGATGAAACACCGTGGCCGCGCGGTGGTGTTCGAGGACATTGACGACTACAAGGCCAAGATCAACGATGACGCGCTCGACATCGACGAGACCTGCATCATGGTGCTGAAGAACTGCGGCCCCAAGGGTTATCCCGGCATGGCGGAAGTGGGAAATATGGGCCTGCCGCCAAAGGTGCTGAAGAAAGGGATCACCGACATGATCCGAATTTCCGATGCCAGGATGTCCGGCACGGCCTATGGCACCGTGATCCTGCACACCTCTCCGGAAGCCGCGGCAGGCGGTCCATTGGCGGTGGTCCGAACCGGCGACATCATTGAGGTGGACGTCGAAGCACGCAGACTTCATCTCGACATCAGCGACGCGGAACTGAACCAGCGGCTCTCTGTCTGGAAGCCATTGCATGACCGCCCTGAAAGCGGTTACGCCAAGCTGTTTCAGGATTCGGTCGAAGGTGCGGACACCGGCGCTGACTTCAACTTCCTGAAAGGTTGCCGCGGCGCTCCGGTGGGTAGGGATTCTCATTGATGGTTGAAAAACTCGCCTTGGTCGGCATCGGCAAGATCGCCCGTGACCAGCACCTTCCGTCAATTGCGGCCAATCCGGATTGGGAACTCGCCGCAACGGTCAGCCGCAACGCCAGTGTCGAGGGCATCGAGAACTTCACCACCATTGAAGCGATGCTCGCCGCGCGCCCCGACATTTCCACGGTGTCTCTGGCCATTCCACCACAGCCACGTTTTGCCTACGCTGAGGCGGCGCTCGCCGCCGGCAAGCATGTCATGCTGGAAAAACCACCCGGTCAGAGCCTCGCCGAAGTACATGCGCTTGAAGCGCTGGCGCGCGAGAAGAGCGTGTCGATCTACGCCACATGGCACTCCCGCGAAGCCGATTGCGTGCCCGACGCAAAGGCATGGTTGGCGGACAAAACCGTCAAACGTCTGACGATCACCTGGAAGGAAGATGTCCGCCGCTGGCATCCGGGACAGGACTGGGTGTTCGAACCCGGCGGTCTTGGGGTCTTTGATCCGGGCATCAACGCGCTGTCGATCATGACCGAGATTCTGCCCTGGCCGGTCCATGTGGCAAGTGCTGTTCTCGAGTTTCCTGAAAACCGCGATACCCCGATTGCGGCCGACATCGTCTTCACAAATCCCGATGGCGCGAAGATGACCGCCACGTTCGACTGGCGCCAGGAAGGTCCGCAAACCTGGGACATCGACATCGAAACCGACGGCGGCCATCTCAAACTGTCATCCGGCGGCGCTACACTTGAAATCGGCGGCCAGACGGTCAAAAAAGGCAGCGATCATGAATACGCCAATCTCTACAAACGCATGGCGTCGCTGATAAAGTCCGGCACAAGTGATATGGATCTTTCACCGATGGTCCATGTCAGCGACGCCTTCACCCTTGGCAAACGGAAAACGGTCGACGCTTTCCATTTCTAGACGACATGCCCCGAACGATAAGCAAGGAACTGAAATGAACTTCAAACCACACGGCAAGCATCTGATCGCGGGCGAATGGGTTGCAGGCGCCGCGACATTCCGCTCCGAACCGGCCCATGGCGACTCCCATGAGTTCGCCGTCGGCACGCCGGAGCTTGTGGATGCAGCCTGCACGGCGGCGGAAGCAGCGTTCGAAACCTATGGCTGGACGAGCCGCGAGGAGCGCGCCGCGTTTCTGAACGCCATCGCCGATGAGATCGAGGCCCGTGGCGAGCAGATCACCGAGATCGGCACCTCGGAAAGCGGTCTGCCAGCCGGTCGGCTGCAGGGCGAGCGCGGCCGCACAACAGGTCAGCTTCGCCTGTTTGCCGAGCACATCCTCAAGGGCGACTATCTTGATCGCCGCCATGACGAGGCGCTGCCTGATCGCCAGCCGCTGCCGCGCCCGGAACTGTTCATGATGCAGCGTCCCTTCGGCCCGGTAGCCGTATTTGGCGCATCGAATTTCCCGCTCGCATTTTCGACAGCCGGTGGCGACACCGCCGCAGCGCTTGCTGCTGGGTGCCCGGTCGTCGTCAAGGGCCATTCGGCCCATCCCGGCACCGGCGAAATCGTCGCAGAAGCCATTCATGCGGCCATCAAGAGTTGCAACATCCACCCCGGCGTCTTCTCGCTGATCCAGGGCGGCAACCGTGCCGTCGGGCAGGCCCTGGTCCAGCACGAGAGCATCACCGCCGTGGGCTTCACCGGCTCGCTTGCGGGTGGTCGCGCCCTGTTTGACCTTTGCGCCGCACGTCCAACGCCGATTCCGTTCTATGGTGAACTGGGTTCGGTAAATCCCATGTTCCTGCTGCCAAAAGCAGTTGCCGCCCGTGGCGCAGACATCGGCAAGGGCTGGGCCGGATCGCTGACCATGGGCGCAGGCCAGTTCTGCACCAATCCGGGCATTGCAATTGTCATCGCCGGGTCCGAAGCCGATACCTTTGTTTCCGCGACCAAGGACGCGCTCGCAGCCGTCGACAAGCAGACCATGCTTACTGACGGTATCGCTGAGGCATACCGGAAGGGTGTCAAACGCGTTGCCGCCTCAACCGGCGTCTCCGAGCTGATCGGCACTTCCTGCGAAACGCGCCACGCCGCACCTTATCTGTTCGAGACAACGGGCGAGGCATGGCTTGCCAATGAGGAGCTCGGCGAAGAGGTCTTCGGACCGCTCGGCATTGTCGTGCGCGTCAAGGATGAAGCGCAGATGCGTGAAATCGCGAGGGCGATCCAGGGCCAGCTGACCTGCACGTTGCATATGGACGATGGTGACTCGGATGTTGCGAAGGCCCTGCTTCCGATCCTGGAACGCAAGGCCGGACGGCTTCTGGCCAATGGCTTTCCGACAGGCGTCGAGGTCTCAGACACAATGGTGCATGGCGGCCCCTACCCTGCCTCGACAAATTTCGGCGCAACCTCGGTCGGCACGCTCGCCATTCGGCGCTTCCTTCGCCCGGTCTGCTACCAGAACATCCCGCACAACGTGCTGCCCGAAGATCTGCGCTAGCATGCACTCAGGCGCTTAAGAGCGCGAAGGCGGCGGCCTGATGCCGCCGCCTTCAACACCGTAAAACCTCACGAAGCGGGTTTTCGAAAACTGCCCCTGACTTCAGTTGACCAGCCTGGCCGCGGCATGGCGGGCGTGGTCGGCAACACCGGGATCCTTGGTGATAAGGGCAGCCACGATGGCGCCGTCAATCAACAGCGCCAACTCATGGGTCAGCCCCTCGGGATCGTCCGGACGCACGTCCTTTGCCAGTTCTCCTATCTTGTCGAGCACAATTTTCTTGTGCTTCATGGTGATCAACCGGATCTTGTCGTCTTCCTTGTCATGCTCGCCAACGGCGTTGATGAACGGGCAGCCGTAGAAGTTCTCTTCGCGGAACCACGACTTCAAAACATTGAAGACGTGCAGCACCTTCTTCTCTGACGGGCCTTCAAAGGCATCAATCTCATCTGAAAACCACTGCCGCCAGGTACTGCCTTCGCGTTCAAGCACCGCCTCGATAAGCCCTTCCTTGGAACCATAGGCCTTGTAGAGCGTGGTCTTGGCGGTTCCTGCCGCCTCCACAATGCTGTCCACACCGGTGGCGTTGATTCCGTGGCGGCAGAACAGATCGCATGCCGCAAGCAGCAGCCGTTCGCGCGCAGAACCCGGATGGCTTGGAATGTTTCGGATTGCCTGATTCACGATATCCATCATCCAGCTCAGAAAATTGTCATACAGACCGTTATGTTTTTCATACTCAGTATGCTCCTCAGTATCAACGCCGCACCGTGTTTTCGTCGGTGCACCTCGCGTACACCCGTCCATTTTTTTGGCGGCAGCGCCTCAGCTGGCCTGTTAATTCCGCATCGGACAAAGATGAACGCCTCCTCGAGGAGTGCGCAATTGGATCGCCAAGCAGTTGGAAAATATAACCAAAATGGACCTCGCTCCAGTTTGGCACGGCAAATGCATCGGGGTGTACAGAACAGTTTGTTTGAAACCTGGAGCCTTACATGCCCGCTGCACATCTTTCTGTTGACGGCATTTCCCACACCTACAAGCGGGGACAGGTGCGGGCACTGGACGCTCTGAACTTTCAGGTGGAGCCGGGTGAAGCTCTGGCACTGGTCGGGCGGTCGGGCTGCGGCAAATCCACCCTGTTGCATATCATGGCCGGATTGATGACCCCGACCTCGGGCAAGACCCTCATCGATGGCCGAGCTGTAAACGGCCCCTCGCCCAACTGGGTGATGATGTTCCAGAAACCATCACTCTATCCATGGATGACAGTTGCGCAGAATGTCGCGCTTGGCCTCAAATTCACAGGACGCACAGCCGAAATCGCCAAACGCGTGCCGGAAATGCTCGAACTGGTCGAGCTATCAGATTATGCCGACCGCAATGTTCAGGATCTCTCGGGCGGCCAGCAGCAGCGCGTCGCACTCGCCCGCTCGCTTGCGCCCAAGCCGGAGGTGCTGTTCCTCGACGAACCGTTTTCGGCGCTCGATGCCTTTACCCGCAACAACCTTCAGCGCGACGTCCGCCGCATCGCCAAGGAACTCGACATCACGCTGGTTCTGGTGACCCACGATCTTTCCGAGGCGATCATCATGGCCGAACGCGCCGTGGTACTGAGCGCAAACCCGGGCCGGATCAGCGACATCATCGAGATCGATCTGGACAATCGGGACGATCTGCGCACGCCCGAATACCTGGCGGCACGCGCCAGACTGACCAAAGCCTACGAGAAGGCTGCCGGCCTCGATTTCGAAGCCAGGCGCATAAACGCCTCAACACCTTCGTCACATACCAAACAGAACATCAAACCGGCTGCCGCGGATCGCGCGGCTGTCTTCTGATCAATGCCAACAGGGAAGGCCAGCAAAATGACAGACAATGTGCCAGCAAATTCCGGGTCTCAGGATTTCGACGACGAATATTTCGCCACCGACTTCACCCGCCGTCAGACGCTCGACATGTTTGCCGCCGGCGGCCTCATGGCAGCCCTTGGCCCGTTGATCGGCGCCATGAGTTCGCCCGCCTTTGCGTCAACCGACGATGAGGTTGTGCGCATCGGCTATCTGCCGATCACCGACGCCACCGCCCTGCTGGTCGCCCATGGCATGGGCTATTTCGAGGAAGAAGGCCTCAAGGCCGAGCGCCCGACCCTGATCCGCGGCTGGTCGCCGCTGGTTGAAGGTTTTGTGGCAGGCAAATTCAACCTCGTCCACTTCCTCAAGCCGATCCCGGTCTGGATGCGCTACAACAACAACATCCCGGTCAAGCTGATGGCCTGGGCCCACACCAACGGGTCCGGCCTGGTTGTCGGCGGCCACACCGACATCACCGATTTCAGCCAGCTCGGCGGCAAGCAGGTGGCGGTGCCGTTCTGGTACTCCATGCACAACATCGTGCTGCAATATGCGCTGCGCCAATCAGGCGTCAAAGCCGTCATCAAGAGCCAGGGCGAGCCCATTGCGGCGGACGAATGCAATCTGCAGATCCTGCCGCCGCCGGAAATGCCGGCAGCGCTCGCCAGCCGCAAGATCGACGCCTACATCGTGGCCGAGCCCTTCAACGCCATGGGTGAAATCAAGGCCGGCGCCCGCATGCTGCGCTTTACCGGCGACATCTGGAAGAACCACCCCTGCTGTGTGATCTGCATGCACGAACAGGCGACCACCGAAAAGCAAGAGTGGACGCAAAAGGTGATGAACGCAGTCGTCAAGGCGCAAATATACGCCTCGCAGAACAAGGCCGAAGTCGCCCGCATGATGTCCAAGGATGGCGAAGGCTACCTGCCGATGCCGGCCCCAATCGTCGAGCGGGCCATGACCGACTACGAGCAGGACACCAACTACATCGAAAGCGGTGCGATCAAGCATGCGGCGGAATGGGGCAACGGACGCATCGACTTCCAGCCCTGGCCCTACCCGTCGGCCACCAAGCTGATCGTCGAGCAGATGAACAATACCCTTGTGGGTGGCGACACCACCTTCCTCAAGGATCTCGACCCGCAATTCGTTGCCGATGACCTGGTCAACTACGACTATGTCCGCAGGGCGCTGGAGAAGTACCCGGAATGGATGAACGATCCTTCGGTCAATGCCGGCGATCCGTTCAACCGTGACGAGGTGCTGTCTCTGTGAGCGTCGACGCGACCATGATGCCGGCAGGGCTAGAGCAGGCAGGTCAGACGGACCGGTCGGCTCAAATCAAGGCTGCTCGCAGCCTTGGTTATGCCCTGCTGGGGATGAGCCTTCTGCTCGCATGCTGGTGGGGCGGCGGGTACATGATCCGCAACAATCCGGCAATGTCGGCCTTTGCCGACTTCGCACCGGGACCGGCCCTGACGCGGCTTGCAGAAATGGTCGCCTCGGGAGAGGCCTTGGCGATGACGCTGCCAAGCCTCGAGAGGATCATGCACGGGATGCTGATCGCCATCGCACTTGGCGTTCCCGTCGGCATCCTGATCGGTCGCTTCGGCTTCCTGCGCGAGATCACCAACATTCCGTTCCAGTTCCTCAGGATGATCTCGCCGCTTTCCTGGATGCCGATTGCGGTTATGGCTTTCGCCACCTGGGACGGCGCCATCGTCTTCCTGATTGCGGTTGCGGCGGTCTGGCCGATCCTGTTTTCCACCGCCGCGGGTCTGCGGCGGGTGGAGCCAGACTGGTTCAAGGTCGCGCGCAATCTCGGAGCCCGGCCCTGGCACATGCTGTTCACCATCATCCTGCCGGCGATCTCGCAGGACATTCTGACAGGCATCCGCCTGGCGCTCGGGGTGGCCTGGATCGTGCTGGTTCCGGCCGAGTATCTCGGGATCACCTCCGGCCTCGGCTACGCCATCAACGATGCCCGCGACACACTCGAATATGACCGGCTTGCTGCCACTGTGGTCATCATCGGGGTCATCGGATTCACACTCGATTTCATCTGTCAGCAGGTGATTTCGAAGCTCAGTTGGCACCGCAACGATTAGGCGGGCCACCAACCGTGTTCACACACAGAGGAGTACAAACCATGTCTCAACCAGCAACCGCTCTGACCGGCTGCCTTGCACCCATCTCCAAGGATGGTCTCGACGACCTGATTGCAAAGGGCAAGGCCGACCCAAAGGCCGTCAAGACGCTCAAGTGCAAAACCGTCGCAGAAGGCCGCTTCCGCCACGCCAACTACATTCGCAATCTCGAGCCCTACATCGTCGATGAACCACCGGGCCTGCTCGGTGACGACACCGCTCCCAATCCGTCGGAAGCCTCGCTTGCGGCCCTTGGCTCTTGCGTCGCCGTCGGCCTGCATGCCAATGCGGTCGCACGCGGGATCCAGGTCTTCAAGCTGGAAGTGGAACTCGAAGGCGATCTCAACATCACAGCCGTCTGGGGAACCGGCGACACCTCGGAGAAGCCGGTCGGCTTCACCGATGTGCGCATCATCGTGGACATGGAAGGCGACTGCCCGAAGGAAGAGATCGACGCGCTGGTCCAGCACGTGATCCAGTGGTCTCCGGTGTTCAACACATTCTCGCGTCCGGTCAACATGGTCGCCGAAACCAAGTGAAGACACAGGGTCGCGCCGCCTGATCCCCGCGGCGCGATCCGCCCCCCATTGCCCAAGCCCAAGCCACAGGAGAGTGCAGATGAACATTGCGCCACCCATGACAGCGGTGAATTTCGAAGAGATCGAGCGGATCTCCGGCTCCACGCTTGCCGGCCTTGTCCGCAAGATCGACGAGGAGCGGATCTACCCCGAGGAGGTCATGCGCGCCTATGGCGAGGCAGGCGCTTACACCAGCCATCTGAGCGGCCCTGCCTCAAGCGTCGATCTGAGTCAGGCGATCCTGTCGATGGCGCGGGCTGCAGAGGAATGCATGTCGACGGCGTTTTGCGTCTGGTGTCAGGATACGCTTGGCTGGTACATCGCCTCATCCGACAATGATTACCTCAAGACCCATGTGTTGCCCAAAGTGGCCAAGGGTTCTTCGCTCGGCGGCACCGGCATGTCCAACCCGATGAAAGCCATCGGCGAGATCGAGCCGATGAAACTCAAGGGCGTCCGGGTGGATGGCGGCTACAAGGTCAAGGGTATCTTGCCCTGGGTCTCCAATCTTCTCGAAGACGGCTATTTCGGCACCATGTTTCATGTCGATGTCGACGGCGAGGACAAACCCAAACGCGTCATGACCATCATTCATGCCGCCTGGGAGGGCGTCAAGCTCCGGCTCGACCATGATTTCGTCGCCATGGGCGGAACCGCCACCTGCAACGTCCAGATGCGCGACGTGTTTGTACCCGACGAGTTCATCCTCGCCGATCCCGCGGACGCTTTTGTGAAGAAAATGCGTCCCGGCTTTGTGCTCATGCAGTGCGGCATGGCTGCAGGCATCATCAAGAACTGCATTGAGCTGATGGAGCAGGTCCGCGCTCCCCTGGGCCACGTCAACTGCTTTCTGGAGAAACAGCCCGAGGACATCCGCGCCGAATATGATGCCTTGATGGCAGAGATCCTGGAGTTGGCCGAAACGCCCTATGACACATCCAATGCCTACTTCAAGCGGGTGCTCAAGGCACGGCTCAGGGGCGGAGAACTTTCAGTCGAAGCCGCTCATTTCGCCCAGCTTCATTGCGGCGCGCGCGGCTATGTCTCCACCGGCGCGGCCCAGCGGCGGCTGCGCGAAGCCTATTTCGTCGCCATTGTCACCCCTGCCACCAAGCATCTCCGCAAACTGATTTCCGAATTGGAGGAGTAAACCGGCTTCCCGGCAACGATCCGGAACGCCTTAACACCAACCAACCCCAGAGAGGTCTTGCCATGAATTCTGCTCTTGTGACACCAGCTGAACTCCAGATGATGATTGATGCGAAACAGGCAGTGGTCATCGACACTCGTGACCCGGATAGCTTCGCCGCCGGCCACATCGCCGGAGCGGTCAACATGCATGACATCTTCACCTACCTCGCCACCTCCGATGCAAGCGGAATGGCGGAACTGAAAGAAAAATTCGCAGCCGAGTTTGCCGCCGCCGGCCTTGATGGCACCAAGACAGCCGTCATTTACGAAGCCTCGATGGCCAGCGGTTTTGGCCAGTCCTGCCGCGGCTACTACCTCCTGTCTTTCCTGGGCTACCCGAACGTGAAGGTCATGCATGGCGGCTTTGCCGCATGGCTGGCGGCCGGAATGCCTGTTACCACCGACACAAGCGCACCTCAGCCCGGTGGCTTCGAAATCGATCCCGCGGCCGCGTCCATCATGATGGACGCGGAGGATATGAAAGCGGCAATGGCGGATGAGAAAGCCGTCATTCTGGATGTGCGTGACATTGATGAATGGATTGCGGAATCCTCCTCCCCCTATGGCAAGGACTTTTGTCCGCGAAAAGGACGTATTCCCGGCGCTGTCTGGATCGAATGGTACCGCATGATGAAACCCACAGCCGAAGGGCCGATGATCAAGTCAAAGGCCGAAGTGCTGGCGGAATGCGCCACCGTCGGCATCACCGCAGACACGCCGGTCAAGCTCTACTGCTTCAAGGGTGCGCGGGCATCCAACACTTTCCTCGCGCTCAAGGAGGCAGGCATCAAGGATGTTGCGATTTATTTCGGCTCCTGGAACGAATGGTCCCGCGATCCCTCCTTGCCAATCGAGGAAGGCCTGCCTTACTAACCAGAACCAACCAAGCCACGCGCGGGGGACGACAGCCCCCGCGCCAGACAGGATAGCGAACACTCATGCCTTCTTCATTTGTCATCATCGGTGCGGGCCAGGCCGGCATCAAGGCTGCCGAAACACTGCGCGCCAAGGGCTTTGATGGCACCATTACCCTGATCGGCGCCGAACATTGGCATCCCTACCAACGCCCGCCGCTGTCAAAAGCCTATCTGAAGGGTGAAATGAGCGAGGACCGGCTGCTGCTCAAGGCACCCGACTGGATCAAGGGCGCAGGCATCGACACCCATCTGGGAAAACATGCAACCCGCCTTGATCCCGCCACCCGCACCATCACTCTCGATGATGGCAGCGAAGTTCCCTATGACAAGGTTCTCATTGCAACAGGCACTCACGCACGCTGGCTGCATCTGGATGGCGCAGACTTGCCAGGCGTTGAGACACTGCGCGGGATCGATGATACAAGGCGCATCGGCGCCCGGCTCAAACAGGCGCACAATGTCGCGATCATCGGCGGCGGTTTCATCGGCATGGAGGTTGCGTCCGCCGTGCGTGCCATGGGCAAGACGGTCAGCGTTATCGAGGCGCAAGAGCGTATCCTGGCCCGGGTCGTGGCTCCGGAGGTATCAACGTACCTTGAAACCCTGCACGCAGACCAAGGCGTATTGGTGAGGACTGCAGTGGGCGTGAACGCAATAGTCGGCCAGGACCAAGTGCAGTGCGTCGAGCTCAGTGACGGCAGCGCGGTTGATGCCGATCTCGTCCTGATCGCTGCCGGGGCCGAACCAACCATCGACCTTGCCTTCCATGCAGGTCTCGATCTGGCCTGCGGCATCATTGTCGATGATGCGTGCAGAACCAGCGTACCGGACATCTATGCAGCGGGTGATTGCACCGTGTTCCAGTCCGCCCGCTACGGCCGGCTGATCGGGCTCGAAAGCGTGCAGAACGCCTGCGATCAGGCGAAAGCCGCAGCGGTTTCCATGCTCGGCGAGCCTGTAGCCTATGATCCGGTTCCCTGGTTCTGGTCCGATCAATACGACACCAAGCTGCAGATTGCAGGGCTTTCCGCGGGCTACGACCGCATCGAAACTGTCGGCTCCATCCCGGAAGGCCGCTTCTCGATCCGCTATTATGCGGGCGAAACTCTGCTGGCCGTCGATTCCATCAACGATCCGCGCACCCACATGATGGCCCGGCGCGAGATCGCCGCCCAGCCTCCGGCGCTTGCCGCCTGAGCCGCCCGAGCCGCCTCTGACCTCGCAGTTCAAGCCCATACAGACGCTTACGAATTGCCCTCGATCTGCACATCGGCAATGCCGAATTTCTTGATCCTTGAATAGAGCGTGGTCGGCCTTATGCCCAGGAGGCTCGCCGCACCGTCATCACCGGAAACCCTGCCATTGGTCATCTTGAGGCAGGCAACGATGTTCTTGATCTGCAGATCGCGCATCTGCTCCTCGGTCATCACCTCGGTGTCCGCCTCCAAATCCGCGATGCGTTTGCGACCAAGCTTGTGGAACTCGAGCACCAGCTTTTCACCGCGTGAAAGGATCGCGCCGCGTTCAATAACATTTTGCAGCTCCCGCACATTGCCGGGCCAGTGATAGGTCTGCAAATCGCGGATGTTCGCTTTGGTCACCGTCGGCTTGGGCAGGTTCAGACGTTCGCAGGCGAGATTGAGAAAATACTGTGTCAATTCCGGAATGTCCGAAACCCGCTCGCGCAATGGCCGACACTCAATCGGAAACACATTGAGGAAGAAGTACAGATCCTCGCGGAAACTCCCCTTTTTCACGCAGAGTTCGAGATCTTTGGTCGAGGCGGCAATCACCCGCACATTGATCTTGTTTGTCCGGGATTCTCCCAGACGCTCGAAGGTCTTGTCCCGAAGTACCTTGAGGATCGTGCCCTGCAGATCGAGCGGGATTTCAGAGACCTCATCAAGGAACAACGTCCCGCCATTGGCAATCTCGATCTTCCCGGTCCTGTCATGAAGCGCGCCGGCAAACGCGCCACGCACATGCCCGAACAGCTCGCTTTCAAAACTGGCAGGAGAAATCCCCGCGCAATTGACCCGGATGATCGGGCGTTTTGCCCGCGAGCTTGCCTTGTGAATGGCCGAGGCGACCAGAGCCTTGCCGGTGCCACCTTCCCCGGTGATCAGCACATTGCTCTCGGTCGCCGCCACAAGGTTGATCTGCGCCAGCGTGCGCTGGATCGCCGGTGACCCACCAACCAAATCATAGTGCGAACGCACCTGCTGGATTTCTTCCTGCAGGTATTCGTTTTCCTGCTCGAGCCGTTCCCGCAACGCTTCGATCTGCTCCATCGCCTGATGCAGCTTGCGTTCATTTTCCCGCCGGTCGGTGACATCGCGAAACACCACCACTGCACCGGCCAGAACCTGCTGGTCGTAGATCGGTGTCGATGTGTACTCGACTTCAATCGGGCGCCCATCCTTGTGCCAGAAGACTTCATTCTCTATCCGGGCAACCTTCTCATTGCGAAAGCTGTGGTAGATCGGACATTCCCGTGAAGGATAGACCGTGCCATCAGGATGGTGATGGTGGATCATTGCATGGATGTCCTCACCCAGAAGATCCCCGGCCGTCCATCCCAGAATGTTCTGGGCAGCACGGTTCACGAAGGTGGTCTTGCCCTCCAGATTGATGCCGTAAATCCCCTCACCCGCCGCGTCCAGAATAAGCTGATTCTCGCTTTCCATCTCGCGGAAGAAGTCCCGCGCACGGTTCCACTCCATCAGGCCCTTGCTGTGCAGGTCTGTTGTTATGACCTTTTGCGTACGGGCATGGAATCCGGCGAGATCGATGATCTGGATCAGCAGGTGACGCCGGTCACGGCTGCGGATCAGCTTGCTGTGCAGCTCCGCCTGGATTGCTGCGCCCGATCGCGTGGTCAAGGTGATGTCGCGGGTCCAGCTTTCACCGTAATGGTCCACCGCTTCGGTAAAGACGATCAGTTTGGCGATCTCGCTGCCGAGCACATCAGCAAAGGCGCTGCCCGGCAGATCATGGTCTTCAAGCAGGTCCGATGCATGCTCGTTGGCAGCATCGATGACACCGCTATCGGTGTCGACAAGCAGCGTCGGCAATGCCGTCAGCTCTATGGTTCGCGACAAGGCTTCAAGTGACAGTTCCATGCCGAAAAGGATGCGTCAGTTTTTCGGATTCATCAACGAAATTTCGTAATTTACGATTTTTCGTATTTATACAACTCGAAAAATTCCGATATAATCTCATTATTTCAATAACTTATGAATTTTCACGATCTGACATTTATTTTGGATATCTCCTGCGCACCGAATTAACCTCTGGTCATCGAACATGTCAGGAGAGCAAGATGACCACGAAAAGCCTAGGCAATCCCTTTTCGTCCAAGACTGACCTGCGCCATGGGGCCGATTGCGGCTGCAAATCATGTGCGTCAGGCCAGTTTCATGCACATGATGCGTCGGCCCAGTCTTCGGAAGCGATGCTGGAGCGCGCAGTTGAAAGCGCAATCGTGCGTTCGGTCTTTGGCCACTCCGACATAAGCCGACGCTCATTCATGGGCATGGTCGGCGGCGCCACCGCTGCCGCGGCTCTCGCCTCAGTGTTCCCGATCGACAAGGCCAAGGCCGCCATCCTCGACAATCTGGGCACACCGGAAAAAACCGACCTCAACATCGGCTTCGTGCCGATCACCTGCGCCACGCCAATCATCATGGCTCAGCCACTGGGCTTTTATGAGCGCTACGGCCTCAACGCCCAGGTGATCAAGACCGCCGGTTGGGCCGTTGCCCGCGACAAGTCGCTCGCCGGCGAGTATGACGCCAGCCACATGCTGACCCCGATGCCGCTGGCCATGACGCTCGGCGCCGGATCGACAGCCACGCCCTACATCATGCCGGCCGTGGAAAACATCAACGGCCAGGCCATCGTCTTGTCCAACGAGCACAAGGACAAGCGCGATCCCAAGCAGTGGAAGGGCTTCACCTTCGGTGTGCCGTTCGAATATTCGATGCATAATTTCCTGCTGCGCTACTATGTGGCCGAATTCGGCCTGGATCCGGACGTCGACATCCAGATCCGTGTCGTTCCGCCGCCGGAAATGGTTGCCAACCTGCGCGCAGGCAACCTCGACGGCTACCTCTCGCCCGACCCGTTCAACCAGCGTGCGGTGTGGGAAGGCATAGGCTTCATCCACATCCTCACCAAAGAGATCTGGGAAGGCCATCCGTGCTGCGCCTTTGCGGCTCCTCTCTCCTTCGCCGAGCAACTGCCAAACACCTATGGTGCGCTGTTGAAGTCGATCATCGATGCGACCCAGTACGCCTCCAACCCGGACAACCGGAAAGAGATCTCGGAAGCCATCGCGCCGACCAACTATCTCAACCAGCCGGTGCCGGTGATCGAGCAGGTTCTCACAGGCACCTATGCCGACGGACTTGGCGAAGTGAAGCAGGTCCCGGACCGGATCGATTTCGACCCGTTCCCCTGGCATTCGATGGGCGTCTGGATCCTCACTCAGATGAAGCGCTGGGGCTATATCGAGGGCGACATCGACTACAAGGCCGTTGCCGAGCAGGTATACCTCGCTGCCGACGCCCGCAAGATCATGACCGATCTCGGGTACGACGCCCCCACCGAGACCTACAAGAGCCATGTCATCATGGGCAAGACCTTCGATCCGGAGACCCCTGAGGACTACGTCTCCAGCTTCGCAATCGGCAAGAGCTAGGCAATGGCAACTCTCTCGCTCAATCAGCGCGCGGCCATCCTCTCGCTTGTTCTGCTTTTTGCGGGATTGCTGGTCTGGGAGGCAGCCATCCCGGCCCAGAAAGCGGCCGGTGAGTTGACGGAGTATGAGCGCCTGACAGGCGGCGGCGCACCAAAAGCCGGTGTGCCGCCGCCCAGCCAGGTATTGCAGAAAGCATGGGAGCAGCTCAGCAACCCTTTCTATGATGCCGGGCCCAACGACAAGGGGATCGGCATCCAGATCGGATACTCGATCTACCGCGTCTTGAGCGGCTATTTCCTGGCGGCACTGGTGGCTATTCCGCTCGGCTTCCTCATTGGCATGTCGACAGTCGCCTACAAGGCGCTCAATCCCTTCATCCAGGTGCTGCGGCCGATTTCGCCGCTGGCCTGGATGCCGCTGGCATTGTTCATCATCCAGGACAGCGAACGCAGTGCGATCTTCGTGATCTTCATCTGCTCGATCTGGCCGATGCTGATCAACACAGCCTTTGGTGTCGCAGGCGTCAGGAAGGATTGGGTCAATGTTGCAAAGACCCATGAACTGGGCGCTTTGCGCACCGCATTCATGGTGATCCTTCCTGCCGCAGCCCCAACCATCGTGACCGGCATGCGGATTTCCATCGGCATTGCCTGGCTGGTGATCGTCGCAGCCGAAATGCTCGTCGGCGGAACCGGCATTGGCTACTACGTCTGGAACGAGTGGAACAATCTCGACCTCACCTCGGTGATCTTTTCGATCCTGATGATCGGGGTCGTCGGCATGGCACTTGATGCGATGTTCGGCATTCTGCAGCGCCTGGTCGCCTACAGTGAATAGGAGCAGCAAGTGAGCAACAGCTATCTCAGTGTCGAAGGCCTGACCCAGCGCTACGCCGATGGCAATGGCGGCGAAATGACCGTGTTCGAAGGCGCCAATTTCACTGTCGAAAAGGGCGAGTTCGTCGTCATTCTGGGGCATTCCGGTTGTGGCAAGTCCACCATCATGAACATCCTCGCCGGCCTTGCGCAGGCCACGGAAGGCGTCGTGATCATGGATGGCAAGGAGGTCTCGGGACCAAGCCTCGACCGTGGCGTGGTGTTTCAGAACTACTCCTTGCTGCCTTGGCTTTCGACACTCAAGAACGTCACCTTCGCGGTCGCCGCCCGTCATCCCGACTGGTCGCGCGAGCAGGTCCTGGCACATTCCAAGAAGCATCTTGAAATGGTTGGCCTCAATGAGAGCGTGTTTCATCGCAAGCCGAGCCAGCTCTCCGGTGGCATGCGCCAGCGCGTCTCGATCGCCCGGGCCTTCTCGATCAGCCCCAAGCTGCTGCTGCTTGATGAACCGTTTGGTGCACTGGACGCGCTCACACGCGGCACCATTCAGGACGAGTTGCTCAAGGTCTGGGCGGGAACCGAACAGACCGTGTTCATGATCACCCATGACATCGATGAGGCAATCCTGCTTGCAGACCGCATCCTGCTGATGACCAACGGGCCTTTTGCCCGCGTGGCTGAATCGGTCGAGATCACGATCCCGCGTCCGCGCAACCGCACCGAGATCGTCGAGCATCCAAACTATTACGCCATCCGCAATCATCTCGTTCAGTTCCTGGGCGTCCGTTCAAAGGAACTGGCCGGAACCAACGGCTCGGACGACAACCGTCCCGAAACCGTACGCATTGATCTCACCAAGGCGGGCAAGACCAAGACTGCCAAGATCGCCGTTTGACCAACCAACAGGAGGCATTCCCATGACCAAGATGATGACAAAAGAAGACGTGACCGAGATGATCCTGTCGGCAAAGCGCACCGCAGGCCTGACCTGGGAGGGCATTGCCGAACAGATAGGAATGTCGCCGGTCTGGACCCATTCCGCCGCAATGGGCATGAACGCAATGCCGAAGGACAAGGCCGAGGCGCTTGTATCGGTCATGGGCCTGCCACAGGAAGCCTCGATCGTGCTTCAGGAATCGCCCACCAAGATCTGGGAACAGACGGTGCCAACCGACCCCTGCATTTACCGGCTCTACGAAATCGTCGGCGTCTATGGCCCCACCATCAAGGCGCTCATTCACGAGAAATTCGGCGACGGGATCATGTCGGCCATCGATTTCGACATGCAGATCACCCGCGTGGCGAACCCCAAGGGCGACCGCGTCAAAATCGAAATGTCAGGCAAGTATCTGGGCTACAACTCCTGGTGACCCGAGCCCGGCCACTACGCATAATCGGATAAGTTCATGACAAGACCACCCTTGCCACCCTTTACCGAAGAGACGGCCCGGCAGAAGGTCCGGGCCGCCGAAGACGGCTGGAATGGCCGCAATCCGGCCGCGGTGGCGCAAGCCTACACGCCGGACAGTGTCTGGCGTAACCGCTCGGAATTCCTCAAGGGCCGAAGCGAGATCGAGACCTTCCTTACCCGCAAGTGGGAGAAGGAGCGCGAGTACCGTCTGATCAAGGAACTTTGGGCCTTCACCGGCAATCGGATTGCCGTGCGCTTCGCCTATGAATGGCATGATCACGAGGGCAACTGGTTCCGCTCCTACGGCAACGAGAACTGGGAATTCGACGAGGGCGGCTACATGTCAGCCCGCCACGCCAGCATCAATGACCTCCCGATTGACGAGAGCGAGCGCAAATTCCACTGGCCTCAGGGCAGAAGACCTGACGATCATCCCGAATTGTCCGATCTGGGTCTTTAGAGCCACGGCACCACCTCTGGACATTGGAAGGCTCGGTTGGCCTTTCGGATCGGTGATTTAGCCCGTATAGCGTCGGATTGCAGTGCGCGTGCCCTCGCTCCAGATCATCCTGAACGCACGAACGAAGGCCTGTGAAAAGCGTTCATCCTGCCCGAGATCGCCATAGATATGTCTTTGCGCCAGCCATGCTTCGGGCTTCTCTCTAGCAATTTCTGCCGCGGCCGCCAAAGCGGGCCATTCGGGATCATTGGCTTCGATCACGCTGCCATTCTCGCGCACGCCAGCGCACATGCGCGCCCACAGCGCCTCAACAAGCGCCAGCCCGTCTACAGGGCGGCCATCTGCAAGCGCATCCTGGATGATCGGGACAACGAAGCCCCGGTGCCGCGACAGCCCGTCAAAGGCAACGCGACGCGTGGTGTCGTGGATTTCCGGATTTGAAAAACGCGAGGTGATCAACGCCACATACTCAAGCGCGGTCATCTCGGGCGTGCCTCCGACCAGCGGCGCGATCTCGGTGTTTTGCACCTTGGCAAAGAACGCAGCAATGTCGCGGTCCGCCATGCAGCCGGCAATCGTTTCAACCGAAAGCAGTTCACCTGCATTGGCAAGCACCTGATGGCCTGCATTGAGGATGCGGATCTTCATCGCTTCATAGGTGTGCACGTCAGGGGTGAAGGTGGCGCCGACGCGGTCCCAATCGGGCCGTCCGGCGCAAAAATCATCCTCGATGACCCACTGCCGGAAATTCTCGTGCGTTACGGGCGCCGCATCATCGATGCCGAACTTCCGCGCGAGCGCAATCTCCGCCGGACCGGTCGCCGGAACGATGCAATCGACCATGGAATTGGGAAAGGCACCCTTGGCGTCGATCCAGTCCGCCAGATCCGGATCCGTTTGCCGCGCAAGTGTCACCACCGCAGTTCGGGTGATGTCGCCATTGCCTTTGAGATTGTCACAACTCTGAACCGTGAACGGCCCCACGCCTGTTGTCCACCTCACACGAAGACCCGCGACGATCGCTCCGAACACCGTACATGGTGCATCGGGATTGGCGATGTCATGTTGAATATCGGGATGCGCCAGATCGAGACCACCGGTTTCAGCTGAGACAAAATATCCGCCCTCGGTGACGGTCAGCGACACGATGCGGATCGATGGATCAGCGATACAGCGGATCAGGGCTCCATTGCCCTCCTCGACCGGCAGAAAATCAATCATCGCACCGGTGATCTCAACAGAGATGCCGCCGGGGTCGAGTTCGGCAAGCGTTGTCAGGCAGTCCTGCGCCAGCAATTTCTCACGCATCACCGCGTCGGTGGCGCGCACACCGGCACCGATTATCGCCCAGTCCAGCGAAGCGCCCGTCTGCATCAGCCGGTGGAGATACCAGGCCTGATGTGCCCGGTGAAAATTGCCGAGCCCGACATGGACAATACCCGGCTTGAGCCGGGCACGGTCATAGCTCGGCCGCACGATAGTGTCCGGCAGCTCTTGAAGGGTCTGGTTGCTCAGCTTGACGAGCGGCTTGCCCTGGGCGGAGGTATTCATCAGCTCATCCAGTTTCCGCCGTCAACATTGTAGGTTTGAGCCACAATGTATTCGGCCTCATCCGAGGCGAGGAACACCGCCATTCCCTCAAGATCAGCCGCAGTTCCCATCCGGCCGAAGGGCACCGCATCGCCGACTTCCTTCTTCTTCTGTCCCGGTATCTTGCCTTCATACCTGGCAAAAAACGCGTCGACGCCGTCCCAGTGCTCGCCGTCCACCACACCCGGCGCAATCGCGTTGACGTTGATCCCATGCTTGATCAGATCGAGCCCGGCCGATTGGGTCAGGCTGATGACAGCGGCCTTGGTGGCACAATAGACACCAACCAGTGCCTCGCCGCGGCGCCCGGCCTGAGAGGCCATGTTGATGATCCGCCCGGGAATGCGGTTTTCGATCATATGGCGTGCCACCGCCTGCAAGGTGAAAAGCGTTCCTGCGACGTTGATATCGAAGGCTCTCAGATAGTCTGCCCGATCAATCTCGACGATGGGTGCTGCAGTAAAAATCGCTGCATTGTTGATCAGGATATCAATCTGGCCGAACGTCGCCACGACCTCGGCCATCGCACTATCGATACTTTCCTGACGGGTGACATCCAGCTCGACAGCTATAGCCCGGTCGCCAATCTCCGCCGCAGCCTCACCGGCCCGGGCGATATCGATGTCGGCGATTGCCACGCGCGCGCCCTCGGCAACATAGCGGCGGGCGAAAGCCAGACCGATGCCGCGCGCAGCACCCGTAATGAGCGCAGATTTGCCCTCAAGACGTCTCATTGGCGCAGCCCGGCACTATCGAACTTGTGGATTACATCATCACGCGGTGTCAGATGAACCGTATCGCCATGCCGGAACCCGACCTCTCCATCGGCGCGAACCGTAATGACCGGAGCGAGGCCGGTATCGTGGACGTGGAAGAACGTGTCGGAGCCAAGATGTTCAGACACACCCACTCGCCCGCTCCAAGCTCCGCCTCCGTCAGACACCGCGATGTGCTCGGGCCGGACACCGATCGTGTGCGCGCCATGTTTGTGAGCCTCGTCGCCTTCGATGAAATTCATCCGCGGCGAGCCGATGAAACCGGCAACGAATATGTTGCGCGGAGTGTGGTAAAGGTCCAATGGCGAACCAACCTGCTCGATATTGCCAGCTCGCAGCACCACAATCTTGTCGGCCATGGTCATCGCCTCGACCTGATCATGGGTCACATAGATCATTGTCGTCTCAAGCCGCTTGTGCAGTTCGGAGATCTCCAGACGCATGCCCACCCTCAGCGCCGCATCCAGATTGGAAAGCGGCTCATCAAAAAGGAATGCGGAAGGCTCACGCACGATGGCGCGGCCAATGGCGACACGCTGGCGCTGACCGCCCGACAATTGCCCGGGCCGCCGGTCAAGATAGTCGGTGAGATTGAGAACCTGCGCCGCATTCGATACGCGGCGGTCAATCTCCTCCTGGTCAAGCTTGGCCATGCGCAGAGGAAAAGAGATGTTCTTGCGCACCGACATATGCGGGTAAAGAGCATAGGACTGGAACACCATCGCCAGACCCCGTTTCGCTGGCGGAACCGAAGACACATCCGCGCCGTCGATTTCGATTTTGCCGGAGCTGAGATCCTCCAACCCTGCAATCAACCGCAGCAAGGTCGATTTTCCGCAACCCGAAGGGCCGACGAACACCGTGAACTCGCCGTCTTCGATGGTCAGATCCAGCGGCGGTATCACCTCGACCGAGCCGAAGCGCTTGGTCACCTTGTCGAGTACAATGCGTCCCATGGAGTTTGTTCCCTATTTCACGGCGCCGAAGGTCAGGCCCCGGACGAGTTGCTTCTGGCTGAACCAGCCCAGAATGAGGATCGGCGCAATCGCCATCGTGGAGGCCGCACTGAGTTTGGCGTAGAACAGCCCTTCCGGGCTCGAATAGCTGGCAATGAACGCGGTCAGCGGCGCGGCTTGCGCCGCGGTCAGGTTGAGCGTCCAGAACGCCTCGTTCCAGGCCAGAATGAAGTTCAGCAGCATGGTGGAGGCGATGCCAGGCACCGCCATCGGCGTGAGCACGTAGATGATTTCTTCGCGCAGCGACGCGCCGTCCATCCGGGCTGCCTCAAGGATCTCGCCGGGGATCTCCTTGAAGTAGGTGTAGAGCATCCATACGATGATCGGCAGGTTGATCAGCATGATCACGACCACCAGTCCGATGCGGGTGTCGAGCAGTCCGAGTTCGATGAAAATCAGATAGATCGGATAGAGCACGCCAACCGCTGGAAGCATCTTGGTCGAGAGCATCCAGAGCAGGATGTCCTTGGTGCGCCTGGAGGGCACGAAGGCCATCGACCATGCCGCCGGAATGGCGATCATCACACCAATGAGCGTTGATCCGCCTGCAATGATGACCGAGTTCCACAGGAATCGCATGTAGTCAGACCGCTCCTGTACCACCGCGTAGTTTTCGAGTGTCCAGTCGAAGAACAGGAACAGCGGCGGGTCATTGATCGCCTGCGCCTCGGTCTTGAAGCTGGTCAGGATGGTCCAAAGGATCGGGAAGAAAATCAGGATGCCAATGCTCCAGGCGAGCACCGTGTTGATCGTCTTGCGGCGGGTGGTGACGGCACGGGACATGGTTCTATCTCCTCACGCGTCCAGGTTCTTGCCGACGATGCGCATCAGGAAGATGGCAACGATGTTGGCGAGAATGATTGCGTAGACACCGCCTGCACTGCCGAGCCCGACATTCTGGCTCTCAAGCACGCGCTGGAAGATCAGGTAGGTCAGGGTCCGGGTTCCGAAAGCGCCCCCGGTGGTGACGAAGATCTCCGCAAAGATCGACAGCAGGAAGATCGTCTGGATCAGGATCACAATGGTGATCGCACGGCTCAGATGCGGCAGGATGATATGGAAGAAACGCGACAGCGGCGGCGCACCATCCATTTCGGAGGCCTCCAGCTGCTCGCTGTCGAGCGACTGAATCGCCGTCAGCAGGATCAGCGTGGCAAAGGGTAGCCATTGCCAGGATACGATCAGGATGATGGAGAACAGGGGTGCGTCGCTAAGCCAAACCACGGGATCAGCACCGAACGCGCGCCAGAGATGTGAAAACAAGCCGTTGACCGGATCCATAAAGATGTTCTTCCAAACCAGCGCTGACACGGTGGGCATAACAAAAAACGGCGCGATCACCAGAATGCGGACGACGCCCTGCCCCCACATCGGCTGATCCAGAAGCATCGCCAGAAGCACGCCCAGCACAATGGTGATCAACAGCGCTCCGCCGACGATGATCAGGGTGGTCTGAACACTCGGCCAGAACGAACTCGACGTGACAAATCGGACATAATTGTCGAAGCCGACCCAGCCGGGCACGATGTCCGGGCGGTTTGGCAGGAAACGGCGAAAAGAAAACCACAGCGTCATCACAAGCGGGACAAGCATCCAGCCAAGAAGCAGAATGACCGCCGGCGCCATCATGAACCGGGCTGCAGATCTGGAGTGTTGGGTCGCCATGACACAAATCCTCTGAGGCTTGGCCTCTGATACCAGGCGCTTTGGCCCGTTTCATACCGACGTTGGCGGAACCGCGAGGCGGTCGGTGAGCCGGAAGGCGACGGCGCGCGCCGCCTCCCGGTCCCGGGAGGAAGGCTTAGCGGTAACCCGCGGCCTCCATGGCGTCGTTGGTGATCGCCTGCGCCTTTTCAAGCGCTTCCTCGACAGTCTGCTGACCTGCATAGACTGCCGAGAACTCTTGGCTAACCTCGGTCGCGATACCGGCAAACTCCGGAATGGCCGCGAACTGGATCCCGACATAGGGGCTCGGCTCAACGGTGGAGTTGTTCGGATCAGCCGACAAGATCGAGTCGAGCGTCATCTTGGCAAACGGAACTGCCTGATAATTCGGGTTCTCGTAAAGCGAGGTCCGTGCACCAGGAGGAACATTGGCCCAGCCTTCTTTTTCGGCCACCAGCTCGATGTAGTCCTTCGAGGTTGCCCACTCGATGAACTGCTTGGCAGCAGCCTCCTTGGCTGTGCCGGCCGGAATCGCAAGAGCCCATGCCCAAAGCCAGTTGGAACGCTTGCCCAGGCCATTGTCCGGGGCGAGCGCGAAGCCGACGCTGTCAGCAACGGTGGAGTCGTCCGGATTGGTTACGAAGGATGCCGCGACTGTTGCGTCGATCCACATGCCACACTTGCCCTGTTGGAACAGCGACAGGTTTTCGTTGAACCCGTTCGTTGCGTAACCGGCCGGGCCCGACTCGTTCATCATGCCGACATAGAAGTTGAGCGTGTCGGCCCAGGGCTGTGTGTCGAACTGGGCATTCCAGTCCATGTCGAACCAGCGCGCGCCGAAGGAGTTTGACATCGCTGTGATGAAGGCGCCGCCCTCACCCCAACCGGCCTTGCCGCGTAGGCAGATGCCGTTGATGTCGTTGTCGCGATCAGTCATCGCCGCCGCAGCCTCGCGGATAAACTCCCAGGTAGGTGCTTCCGGCATTTCCATGCCGGCCTTTTCCATAAGGTCGGTGCGGTACATGATCATCGAGCTTTCGCCGTAGAACGGCGCTGCATAAAGCGTGCCGTCGTGGCTCAGGCCACCTGCCATTGCCGGCAGGATATCGTCGACATCGTAATCCTCGGAAAGGTCATCAAGCGGAATAAGCCAGCCATTGGCGCCCCAGATCGGGGTCTCGTACATACCGATGGTCAGAATGTCGAACTGGCCGCCCTTGGTGGTGATGTCGGTTGTGACACGCTGGCGAAGAACGTTTTCCTCAAGCGTGACCCACTCTACGGTGTGCCCGGTCTTGGTGGTGAAATCGTCGGTCAGACCCTGCATGCGGATCATGTCGCCATTGTTCACGGTTGCAATGGTGATGGTTTCGGCCTGGGCTGCGGTTGAAAAAAGTGCGAGCGCCGACGCCGCAAAAAGTGCGTTCCTCAAAGACATCCTATTCCTCCCTAGACTGGATGTTAGGAGGCAACGGTAACCGCAAAGTTATCGCGCGGTCAATATAAATTTTTCGCGCGTAAATTTTTAGGCGGAACTTCTGAGAATAAGCCGAGCCGGAAACAAGGTCTCGGTCCGGTTCGGCAAGCGTCCTCCGCTCTCAACAAGTTGGACCAATGTTTCGACGGTGCGGCTGGTGACATTGTCATAATCGTGAGCAGCCGTCGTCAGCGACGGGCAGGTAAACCGCGAGAATGGATGGTCGTCATTGGACGCGACACGCAAAGCGCAATCCGCATCCCGCCCCACCCGCATTCCCATCTCATAGCAAGCCGACAAAAATCCGATCGCAAGCCGGTCATTGCTGCATAATACGGAATTGCTGTGCAACCGGCCTGAACTCAAAACCTCCAGCGCACCATTGCGACCGATCTCCTCGAATGCCCAGCCCTGCCCCTCGACGCTGACGACATTTGGCTCGTAGCCAAGCTTGTCCATCATCTCGATATAGGCAATCCGGCGCTTGTTGGCATTGGGGTTGGCCGGTGTCGCCATCTCGAAGAAGGCAGGCGGCGCACCAATGCGGGTCAGATACTCCACCGTCTGCGACACAAAGCTGAAATTGTCCGATCCGACAAAGGCCGACCCCATACCCTCGATATTGCTGTCAAACAGCACCGTGGGCACATCCCGGCAGAATTTCTCGACCTCCGAATGATCCGACGCCCGGCCAAGCGGCGCCAGCAGCACGCCCGCCGGCTTGAGCGACCGCAGACTGTCGAGAATGTCGATCTCCAGCTCCTTCTGGCCGTGTGCGCTGTAGAGTGTGGGCCGGTATCCCGCAGCAATGCAGCGCTGCTCAAGACGGCGCGCCATCTCGGCAAAAAAAGGATCGGCAAGATAGGGAACCACAATGCCGACATTCTTGGTCAGCTTGCGGTTCTGGTTCATGGCAAAAATGTTCGGCCGGTAATCGTAGCGCGCCAATGCTTCCTCGATACGTGCACGCGTGGTCGGCCGCACACTGTCGGGATCATTGAAGTATTTCGACACGGTCGGCCGGGAGATCCCGCTCAAGGCGGCGAACTCCTCCATGTTGCGGACTTTTGCTTCACTCATCACGACCCTTCCTGATGCAGACCGCCCCCGAATGGATTCGCGGCGCTTTAGATTGGTTCAGACGTTAGACGAGTTTCGCAATGTTTTACAAGAATTGCCGCGCGCAAAGAACGGTTGAACGCCACAAAGACCCCAATTGAGCTGTTTGAACGCTAAGCACGAGCGGCATTTGGCCTCACGCCGGCTTGTGACGCATCAGCCACTTTGGCCTTGCCGGTGATCCGGAGGTTTACCCGAAGGCTTGCAACCCGGTAATCGCCCGACCGAGAATCAGCGCGTGAACGTCATGGGTCCCTTCATAGGTGTTCACCGTTTCCAGATTCTGGGCATGGCGCATGACGTGATACTCGATCTGAATGCCGTTGCCGCCATGCATGTCACGCGCCATCCGGGCAATGTCGAGTGCCTTGCCGCAATTGTTGCGCTTGACGATGGAGATCATTTCAGGCGCGAAACGTCCCTCGTCGAACAGACGCCCGACGCGCAGACTGGACTGGAGACCCATGGCGATTTCGGTCTGCATGTCTGCCAGCTTCTTCTGGAACAGCTGGGTTGCCGCCAGCGGCCGGCTGAACTGGTGCCGATCAAGACCGTATTGCCGCGCCCGGTGCATGCAATCCTCGGCAGCACCCATCACGCCCCAGGAAATGCCGTAGCGCGCCCGGTTGAGGCAACCGAAGGGACCACCCATGCCCTGGATGTTGGGCAGGATCGCGTCTTCACCGACCTCGACATCATCCATGACAATCTCGCCGGTGATCGAGGCGCGCAAACTCAGTTTGCCGCCGATCTTGGGCGCCGACAGCCCCTTCATTCCTTTCTCAAGGATGAAGCCACGCACCTTGTCGCCGTGGGCTTCGGACTTGGCCCAGACAACAAAGACATCAGCAATCGGGCTGTTGGAAATCCACATCTTTGAGCCGCGCAGCACGTAGCCGCCATCCGTCTTGATGGCCCGGGTCTTCATCCCCGCAGGGTCTGATCCCGCATCGGGTTCGGTGAGACCGAAGCAGCCGATAAACTCGCCGCTTGCAAGCTTGGGCAGATACTTCTGCCGCTGCTCTTCCGAGCCATAGGCATAGATCGGAAACATCACCAGCGAGGACTGGACCGACATCATCGAGCGGTAGCCGCTGTCCACCCGCTCGATCTCCCGCGCAACCAGGCCGTAGGAGACATAGGAGGCTCCGGCGCAGCCATACTCTTCCGGTACGGTGATACCAAGCAGGCCATTCTGCCCCATCTCCCGGAAGATCTCCGGATCGGTGTCTTCATTCAGATAGGCGCTCTCGACCCTTGGCAGCAACCGGTCAGCGGCAAAAGCGGCCGCGCTCTCACGGATCATGCGCTCTTCATCGCTGAGCTGATCATCGATCAGGAACGGATCGGACCAGTCAAACGGGATACCCTTGTGATGTGATGAAGACATAGCGGCAGACCTTCCTCAGGCTTCATGCATTTTTTGAGGAAATACCAGTGCCATTGGCGCCAAAACAGCTATATTACCGCATAACATCATTCCAAATTGGAATATAAATGCGCCAAAGACGTTTCATTCCCTCTACCCGGCTCCTGCTCGCCTTTGACGCGGTGATGCGTCACGGAACAGTGACGGCAGCCGCCAATGAACTCAGCCTGACGCAAAGCGCGGTCAGCCGCTTGATCCTCACCCTGGAGGAACAATTGGGAAAAGAGCTGTTCTCGCGGGTGCGGCGGCGTCTTATCCCCAATTCAACGGCACAGAACTATCACAAGGACATCGCCCGCGCGCTCGACATCGTGCAGCGTGCCAGCATGTCGCTGGTGGCCAATCCCGAAGGTGGCACCTTGTCTCTGGCGGTTCTGCCAACCTTTGCAACACGGTGGCTCGGGCCGCGACTGAGCGGCTTCATGGGGCTGCATCCGGGCATCGCCGTCAACCTATCCACCCGGATCGGCTGGTTCGACTTTTCAGGCGAGACCTTCGACGCGGCAATCTATTTCGGGCAGTCTGACTGGCATGGCGGCGAGCATCTCAAACTGTTTGATGAACGCGTCACAGCCTGCGCCTCCAGAGAATTCATCAAGACCCACAATCTGACATCAATCGAGGATCTTGCGGAGCTGCCGCTTCTGCATCTGGAATCAAGACCCACCGCCTGGGCGGACTGGTTTGCCGGACAAGGCGGCTCGCCATCGGGAGCCGGCGGCATGCTCATGGATCAGTTCTCGATGATGATCCAGGCCGCCATATCCGGCCTCGGCGTGGCACTGCTTCCCGATTACCTGGCCCAGATCGAAATTGACGCGGGACGGCTGGAGCCGGTTCTCAAACCAGCCGTGCCGATCCGCGGCGCGTACTGGTTGGTCTGGCCCGAAGACAAAAACACCAGCGCACCGCTTGCAGCCTTCCGCGCGTGGCTCGCAGGGCAAACCAACTCCGACGACCTCGGCTTTTCCTGACACATCGCCTGCGCACCCCGTCGCCGCGTCACCAAAACCGGCGCAACCAGCGTTGTGTCGCTATCCGGCCTCCCCGCCAGTGTAGGCTTTCTCCGTGCACAACTCGGTTTCGCAACCAAGGGGCTTGCGTTCCTCTTTGGAGTCACGTTTGATATGTAGAATATTATTCCACATAGTAGAATTAAGGGAGGAGAGAATATGAAATTCTGGACCAAAGCTGCGCTTGTAAGCGCCATGATTGGAACCGCCGGCGTTGCGCAGGCTGAAACGACACTGATTTTTGGAGAGGCAGGCCCGAACCGCGGGGCCCGCGCAGCATCGACGAACTGGTTTGTTGAAAAAGCAACCGAACTCTCGGGCGGTGACCTGAAGTTCGATATCCAATGGGGCGGAGCGCTGTTCAAGGCAGGCGCAGCGCTCAACGGCGTCGCTGATGGCGTTGCCGACCTCGGCACCGTGATCAGCGTCTATTTCCCTCAGGAAATGGTGGCCTATGGCGTCGCCGACCTGCCGTTGAAGAACGATGATGCCTGGGTCGGCATGCGCGCAACGGATGCGCTGATGCGCAACAACGCTCAGATCAAGCAGAACCTGGCTGACAAGAACCTGGTCTATATCGGAACCTTCACCACCTCGGCAGTCCACATCGGCTGCAAGGGCACGGCAATCCGCTCGGCCGACGATATCAGCGGCCTCAAGGTCCGCGGTGTGGGCGCCTATGGCGACACCTTCAAGGACCTTGGCGCCAACATGGTCCCGATGTCGATCTATGACGCCTATCAGGGACTGGATTCCGGTCTGCTGGATTGCTCGCAGGGCTACAGCTATGCCACCGCCGCGCTCAAGCAGCAGGAAGTGATCAACAGCTACACCCTGCTCAACTGGGGCCAGGTCGGCGGACTCGGCATCTTGATGAACAAGGACGCATTCGACAGCCTCTCACCGGAAAATCAGCAGGCTCTGCTGACTGCGGGTGAAGGGATGGCTGACGAACTGGGCCGCCTGATCACCGCCGACAACGCAAAGGCTATCGAAACGATGAAGGCAGCCGGTGTTGAGGTCATAGAATTGCCGGAAGCCGATCGTGCGAAACTGATCGAATCGGGCTCGAAATATGTCGATGCCTGGATCGAGCGGGCCAACGGGTCGGGCCTCGACGGTGCTGCCATTCTCGACGAATACCGCGCATTGATCGCCCAATACACCGCCGAGCGCGATGAAAAGGGCTATCCTTGGACACGTTGAGCTATTTGCCGGCCCCATCCCGGATGGGGCCGGCAGTTCCTGTTTTGATTTGAAACGCGCATAGGTGTTGCATGCTGCGCCGGATCGAGCGTCTGCTCGTTGATCTTTCAATAATTGCTGTCATGGGTCTGGGCATAGTGATTACGGCCAATGTCCTGATACGGACGCTGTTCAACTCCGGCGTGCCGGACACCACATTCATTGTCGCTGAACTGATGGTCGCCGCCGTGATCCTGCCATTGGCTGCAACCACGGCTGCCCGCGCCCATATTGCCGTCGAGTTGATTGCCAATCAGATGCCGGTGCGCATTCACGATGGGCTGATTGTCTTCGGTTCAATTTTCGGATTGCTCGCCTTTGCACCATTGATCTGGGCCGGATGGCGCGAAGCCGCCCACGCTTTCGAGGCAGGCTCCTTCTTTTTCGGAGAGCTGCATCTGCCCAAATGGCCGGGCCGCGTGATCTTTCTGATCGGGATCAGCTTCTGTTGGCTCCGTCTGGCAGTCATGGTCGTCAACGACATCCGCACCATGCGCGCCGGAGGCCGACTCTCCGAGGACCACCCCGAGGAGGCTGCCTGATGGACGGAACCATCATAGGCCTGATCGCCTTTGCCGCATTGCTGCTGCTTCTTGGTCTGCGCGTGCCGATTGCCTTCGCGCTGGCGGGCGTTGCAACCATCGGCACCTTCATCATGTTTGCGTTCCGCACCGGGACTTTCTCGCCGGACCGGGCTTTTCGCCCGACGTCCAGCCTGGTGTTCTCCAACAGCTTCGACCTGATCCACAGTTATGACCTGTCTATGATCCCACTGTTCGTGGCGCTGGGACACATTGCCTACCGGGCCGAAATCACCACCCGCATCTACCGCGCGGCCCGGGTCTGGCTGGCCGCGATCCCTGGCGGCGTGGCGATGGCAAGCGTTGTCGGTTGCGGTGGCTTTTCCGCGATCACCGGATCCTCAATCGCCTGCGCCTCGACCATGGGGCGGATCTGTGCCCCGGAAATGCTGCGCATGGGCTATGACAAGCGCCTGGCGACCGCATCGGTTGCGGCGGGTGGCACATTGGGCAGCCTGATTCCGCCTTCGGTCCTGTTCATCATCTACGGCATCTTCACCGAGACCTCTATTTCGTCTCTGTTCCTCGCAGGCATCATTCCAGGCCTGATATCGCTGCTCGGCTTCCTCCTGGTGATCTGGGTCTGGGTGTTGCACGATCCGTCCGCAGCCCCCGTGGAAGACGGTGTCACATCGGCCAAGCAGCGGCTGGAGGCCGCAATCGACGCCTGGCCTGCCATGCTGCTGTTCGTCATTATTGTTGGCGGCATCTATGGCGGCATATTCACCGCCACGGAAGCGGCAGCCGTCTGCGTGAGCGCCGCATTGCTGATCGGCTTTGCCCAGCGCCGCCTGACGGTCAAATCCGTCATCGAAGCACTTCGTGAAACGGTAATCCAGACCACCTCGATCTTCATCATCGCCGCAGGTGCCAAGATCTTCGTGGCCTTCATCGCCCTGACCGGCGTCGCCGGCGAGATCGTGGGTGCGGTTCAGGCCGCGGAAATGAACGTGGTCGTCCTGATGCTGGCCATTGCCGCGATCTACCTGCTGCTCGGCATGTTTCTCGATCCGATCGGCATCATGGTGCTGACCCTGCCGCTGCTGGTGCCACTGGTGGAAGGCTACGGACTGGATCTGATCTGGTTCGGCGTCGTCGTCATCAAGCTTCTGGAGATCGGCTTGATCACTCCACCCGTCGGCCTGAATGTGTTCGTGATTGCCTCGGTCGTCGGCCGCGAAGTGCCGATAGACCGGATATTCTCAGGCATCATGCATTTTCTCACCGTCGATGTGATCGTGCTGGGACTTATCATGGCCTTCCCTATATTGTCTCTGCTGATCCCGAATTCGATGTGAGGCCATTGATGAGTGAAATGCATGACAGCCACGACCGACGCTTTGCCACCACCCTTGCAAGGGGCCTTTCGGTGCTCAGGGCATTTCGCGCCTCTGATGACGGGCTCGGCAATGCCGAGATTTCCGAACGCACGGGCATTCCGAAAAGCACCGTGTCGCGGCTGACCTTCACCCTGCAGAGCCTGGGTTACCTGAGCCACGCACGACGGCACGATCGCTATCGGCCCGGTCCGGCGCTGCTGGCGCTTGGCAATGTGGCGCAGGCCTCGATTTCCTTTGTCGATCTCTCCGGCCCGATCATGCAGCGGCTAGCCGATGAGACCGGCACTCTGTCGCTGCTACTGGTGCGCGACGATAGCCGCCTGCTGATCCTCAAGACCTGGCGACCGCGCGATGTGTCCTCACTCTGGCTCGAGGCAGGACACCGGTTGCCGCTCAACGGAACCTCATCCGGCCACACATTGCTCGCCGCCATGCCGAAGGACCTGTTCGAAACCACCGTTGCCAATGCGGGCGGTGATCGCGGCCTGACAGAAGACCGGGCAAAACAGGCCCGCGGTGACGCCTATTCGCAGCTGATCACCCGCGGCTTCAGCATCACGCCGCCGGAGCAGTATTTCTCCGCAAACATTCACGCGGTGTCCAAGCCGTTCCAGTCACGCGACCTGGCCGAGCCGGTGGTTTTTACTTGCGGAGCAATGCCTCAGGACCTCACTCTCGAACGCATGGAAAACGAGGTTGGCCCGAAGCTCAATGATGCCGTCAAGGAGCTTGAGCGGCTCATGGGCCAACCGCCATCAATGACCGTTCGCGAATGACCGCAAATTCCACCCAGATCAAACGCAATTCACTTACACGAATAAGGAAGACAGATGACAGAGGCAGTTCGGTACGAGCGAGACGGCGCGGTGGCAGTGATCACGGTGGCAAATCCACCTGTGAACGCGCTCGGGCTGGCCGTGCGGCAAGGCTTGTGGCAGGCCATCGACCGCTTTGCGGACGACGACGCAGCGATTGCCCTGATTGTCGGCGAAGGCCGCCTCTTCATCGGCGGCGCGGATATTTCGGAATTTGGCAAACCGCCGGTCGAGCCCTATCTGCCCGATGTGTGCACCCATATTGAACGAAGCACCAAACCGGTGGTCGCCGCGGTGCATGGCCCGGCGCTGGGCGGCGGCTGCGAAATTGCATTGGGCGCACACTACCGTCTGGCCATCAAGGGCGCCCGGTTCGGTTTTCCCGAGGTCAAGCTGGGCCTGATCCCGGGCGCTGGCGGAAGCCAGCGCATGCCGCGCCTGACAGGCGTAGGACCAGCACTGGACATGATGCCAGCCGGCGGATCGGTGACAACTGATGAGGCGCTCAAGATCGGCCTTGTCGACCGCGTTGCCGAAGGGGATGCACGCGAGGCGGGCCTCGTCTATGCCCGCGAGCTTCTGGAGAGCGGAGCGCCGGTGCGCGCGGTGGGCACCCTGCCCCGTCCGGCCCATGATGCCGCCGCCTTTGAAGCGGCGCGCGCGCTCTGGCAGAGAAAATCCCGCGGCGAGGTCGCGCCCCTGCGAGCCATTGACGCCATTGAGGCCGCCACCAGAATGGATCTGGACGAGGGTGTACAGGAAGAGCGCCGGATCTTCCTCGAACTGATGCAGACTCCGCAGCGCGCCGGTCTGATTCATGCCTTCTTCAATGACCGCAAGGTTGCAAAATTGCCCGAGATCGAAGGCATCGCGCCGCGCGCCCTTTCCCATGTCGGCGTCATCGGTGGTGGCACAATGGGTGCAGGCATCGCCACTGCTTGCCTCCTCTCGGGACTGTCCGTAACCCTTGTAGAGCGCGATGCGGCAGCCGCGGACAAGGCGCGCGGCACCATCACCGGAAACCTCGATGCGGCAGTCAAGCGCGGCAAGCTTGCCGCTGACCGCCGAGACGCGACCCTCGCCGAACTGAGCGCAGTAACCGACTACGCTGAACTCTCGGACTGTGATCTGGCCATCGAGGCCGTGTTCGAGGACATGGCGGTCAAGCACGAGGTCTTCGCCCGGCTCGATGCCGTGATGAAGCCTGGCGCGATCCTAGCCACCAACACATCCTATCTCGACGTCAACGAGATCGCCGCGGCCACAAAGCGTCCCGGCGATGTCATCGGCCTGCACTTCTTCTCGCCCGCCCATGTGATGAAGCTGCTTGAAGTTGTCGTCGCCGATGCGACCGCGACAGATGTAACCGCGACCGCCTTCGCGCTGGCAAAGCGGCTCGGCAAAATCGCTGTGCGCGCAGGGGTCTGTGACGGCTTCATCGGCAACCGGATGCTGTCCACATACCGCGGGGCTGCTGACCGGATGATCCTCGAAGGCGCATCGCCGTGGGAGATCGACGCTGCGATCAAGGCGTTCGGCCTGCCGATGGGCCCGTTCGAAATGAGCGACCTCGCCGGCCTCGACATTGGCTTCATGACCCGCCAGCGCAAGGCCGCAACCCGAGACCCGCGCGACGTGGTGCCGACATGGGCGGATGCGATGTATCACGAAGGCTGGCTGGGCCAGAAAACCGGGCAAGGCTACTACGTCCACGAAGACCGCAAGGCTAAACCGAACGAGGCAGTCAAGCCGCTGATCGAAGCCGCCCGCGGCGACCGCCCGCAACGGACCTTCACACAAGAAGAGATCCAGCGCACCTATATGGCGGCCATGGTCAATGAGGCGGCAAAGGTCGTTGGCGAGGGCATCGCCCGACGGCCGCTCGATGTGGATGTGACGCTTCTTTACGGCTACGGCTTCCCGCGCTGGCGCGGCGGCCCGATGAAATGGGCTGATACGGTTGGCCTGCCCGCACTGCTTCAGGACATCAAGGAATGGTCGAAAGCAGACCCCTATTTCTGGCAACCCGCACCGCTTCTCGAACAATTGGTGGCTGACGGTCGCTGTTTTGCAGATCTCAACAAGGAGGCCGCGCAATGACCCGCGCCGTTATCGTCTCAACCGCCCGCACAGCCATCGGCAAGGCCGCGCGCGGCTCGTTCAACCAGACCCACGGCGTCACCCTGGCAGGCTTTGCCGCACGCCACGCCGTCGATCGGGCCGGCATTGACCCGGCGCTGCTCGAGGATTCGATCTGGGGCACCGGCTATCCCGAAAATGTCACCGGCGGAAATCTCGGCCGCCAGGCGGTCATTCGCGCCGGTCTGCCGGTCACGGTTGCGGGCACCACAGTCAATCGGTTCTGTGCTTCGGGCCTTCAGGCCATCGCCATGGGCGGCCAGATGATTGCCGGAGAAGGCGCGCGCGCCCTGCTGGTCGGCGGTGTCGAGAGCATCTCGCTCAATCAGCCGAGCCCCGGCCGTTACCGCGAAGCCTGGATCAAGGAACACAAGCCCGATCTCTACATGACCATGATTGATACGGCTGACACCGTTGCCGCACGCTATGGCATCTCGCGCCAGGCACAGGACGAACTGGCCCTGCAGTCGCAGCAACGCACTGCAGCAGCACAGACCGCCGGTCTTTTCAATGATGAGATCGTCCCGATGACGGTCACCCAAGCCGTCAAGGAAAAGGCAACCGGCGAAGTCTCCCAGGTGGAGACCACCATTTCCGCCGATGAGTGCAACCGCCCCTCGACAGCGATCGAAGGCCTGGCCGGACTGACCCCGGTAATGGGCGAGGACAAATTCGTCACCGCCGGCAACGCATCACAATTGTCAGACGGCGCGGCAGCTCTCGTGATGATGGACGAGGAGGAGGCCGCCAAGGCCGGCCTTTCCCCACTTGGGCGCTATCTGGGCTTTGCAGTCGGCGGATGCGAGCCTGACGAAATGGGCATCGGCCCGGTCTTTGCCGTCCCGCGCCTGCTGGAACGCCATGGTCTCAGTGTCGATGATATCGACCTCTGGGAGCTCAATGAGGCCTTTGCCAGCCAGGTGATCTACTGCCGTGACCGTCTCGGCATCGACGACGCCAAACTCAACGTCAATGGCGGCTCGATCTCGATCGGCCATCCGTTCGGCATGACCGGCGCGCGCATGACCGGTCATCTGCTGCTCGAAGGCAAGAGGCGCGGCGCCAGGCTCGGCGTTGTGACCATGTGCGTGGGCGGCGGCCAGGGCGCTGCAGGCCTGTTTGAAGTTTTCTGATGGAGGGCCCGGGATGGACCTGAACTATACCGACGATCAACGCGCCTTTCGCGACGAGATCCGCGCCTTTTTCAAGGACAAGCTGCCTGCGCGCCTGTCTGCGAAGGTGGCTGCCGGCAAACGCCTGACCAAGGCCGACTACGAGGAATGGCATGCCATCCTCAATGCCCGAGGTTGGCTCGGCGTGACCTGGCCAAAGGAGCACGGCGGCACCGGATGGGATGCCGTAAGGCGCAACATCTTCGAGGAAGAAATCACCGCCGCACACGCGCCGCGCATCATTCCCTTCGGCCTCAACATGCTCGGCCCGGTGCTGATGGCCTTCGGATCCGAAGCGCAGAAGGCCCATTACCTGCCACGCATCCTCAGCGGAGAGGACTGGTGGTGCCAGGGCTATTCCGAACCCGGTGCCGGATCGGATCTGGCCAATGTCCAGACGAGTGCGGTGCGCGATGGCGATCACTATGTCGTCAATGGCCAGAAGACCTGGACCACCCTTGGTCAGTATGCCGACAAGATCTTCTGTCTTGTCCGCACCTCCAGGGAAGGCAAACCGCAACAGGGCATCTCGTTTCTGCTGATCGACATGAAAACCCCGGGGATCGAAGTTCGCCCGATCGTGCTGATTGACGGCGAGCCGGAGGTCAACGAGGTCTGGTTCACCGATGTCCGCGTACCGGTCGAAAATCTCGTCGGCGAGGAAAACAAGGGCTGGACCTACGCCAAATACCTGCTGACCCATGAGCGCACCAACATAGCAGGCGTAGGCTTTGCCCGTGCCGGACTGGCTTCGCTCAAGCGGATTGCCGGCGAGCAGGTCCACAATGGACGGCCGTTGATTGAGAACCCCTATTTCGCCGCCAGGGTTGCACAGGTGGAAATCGATCTGATGGCCATGGACACGACCAATCTGCGCACCATCGCCGCCGCTGCAGCCGGACAGGCGCCAGGGGCCGAAAGTTCGATGCTCAAGGTCAAAGGCACCGTGATCCGCCAGCAGATTAATGCGCTCGCGCGTCAGGCCGTGGGGCCCTATGCCGCGCCCTTCGTCTCAGAAGCCCTGGATGAAGGTTCCAACGTCGAGCCCGTTGGCCCGGCCTATGCGATGCCGGTGACGCAGACCTATTTCAACAACCGGAAACTGTCGATCTATGGCGGCTCGAACGAAGTCCAGCGGCAGATCATTTCCAAGACCATTCTGGAGCTTTGACGTGAATTTCCAACTGACAGAAGAACGCCAGATGCTTCAGGACGGCCTTCGCCGCTTTCTGGCAGGCAGCGTCACCCCCGAAAGCACCATCGCTGCCACCGAAAGCCAGGCCGGCTTCGACACAACTCTTTGGGAAGGATTGGTTGAGATGGGCCTTCCCGGCGCCATGTTCAGCGAAGAAAAGGGCGGCTTTGGCGGCGCGGGCTTCGACATCATGGTCGTGTTCGAGGAACTGGGCCGTGCCGGAGCCCCTACCCCGCTGATCGAAACCAGTCTCCTGGCCGGAAGCGTGTTCGGCCCCGGGCATCAAGACCTGATAGACGAGATCATAGGCGGACGCGTCATTGCCTTTGCCCATGGCGAACCGACAAGCCGTTATGATCTCTCCCATGTGCAGACCAGAGCCGAAAAGACCACCGAAGGATGGCATCTGAAAGGCGCAAAGGCGGTGGTGCATCATGGGTCAGCAGCCGATGCGCTGATCGTCAGTGCCCGCACCGATGGCGGGGCAACAGACCGCGCGGGCGTTTCACTGTTCCTGGTTCAGGCAGACCAGGCCACACTGCGCGACTATCCACTCAATGGCGGTGGCCGGGCAGCAGAGGTGAAGTTCGACTGCGTTCTCCCCGAAACCGCCATTATAGGCGACGCCGGTCAGAGCCTGAGCATCATCGAAACCGCCGATGCCCGTGCCTGTGCTGCGCAATGTGCCGAGGCGCTCGGATTGATGGAAACCATCAAGACACTGACCGTCGACTATCTGCGCCAGCGCCGCCAGTTCGGCCAGCCGATCGGCAAGTTCCAGGCATTGCAGCATCGCATGGCAGATGTGGCAATCGAGATCGAACAGGCCCGCAGTGCGGTGATCAACCTGTGCGGCAATCTCGACCGCCCAGACCGGGATCTGCATGTTTCGGCAACCAAGAATCTGATCGGCCGCGTGGCAAGGCAGGTGGTGGAGGAATCGATCCAGATGCATGGCGGCATCGGCATGACGCAGGAATATGCGCTGGGGCACTTCGCCAAACGGCTGACGATGGTCGACCATCGTTTCGGAGACACCGATTTCCATCTCGAACGTTTCATCCGGCTCGCTGTCGCATGATCGAGACCATAGTGGGGGAAACCGGAACCCAGACCACCCTTGGCTATATTCTGGAGATCGGTCACGCCGATGGCGGTGCACGCTGTCATCTCGACGTGACGGAAGCCCACACAAACCGACACGGCGTGCTGCATGGCGGCATCGCGACAACGGTTCTCGACAATGCGATGGGCGCCACATCCTCGCTGACGGTCGATGACACGGGACGCACACCGTTCCAGACGATCTCCATGACAACACAATTCCTCGCCCCGGCCTTTCCGGGCAAACGGGTCACGGCTGTTGCCCGTGTGACCGGCGGTGGACGGTCGCTGCTGTTCCTGGCAGCCGATTTGCACGATGAGGATAGCCGTCTGATCGCCAGCGCGACAGGCGTTTTCAAGCGCGCGCGGACGGAGCAGACACAATGAGCATCACCCGCATCCATGAGCTTGTGGCCCAGCATCTCGAGATCCGCCCCGAAGCTCCCGCGATCAAGGACTGCGACGGGAAGGTCTATTCCTGGGCCGGCTATTCCATCTTGATCGACGAGGCCGAGGCGCTGCTGCGCATGCATGGCACAGCACCCGGCGAACGGGTGCTGGTGGTGGCGGAGAACGGTCTCGCCCTGCCTGTCCTGATGATGGCGTCGTCGCGGATCGGTGCCTGGTGCGTCCCGGTCAATGCGCGCATGTCGACAGCAGAGATTGCGCGCATCGCAAGCCATGCCACGCCGGTGGTGACGCTCTACACCTCACATATCTCGAAGGAAGCTGCCACCCATGCAGGTGCTGCTGCACCCTGCCCAACCGGTTTCGGGGCGCTGCAAATCGCCAACGGCGCAGGAGATGCCGAAGCTATTGATGACGGTCCCGACGCCACCGCAATCCTGCTCTACACCACGGGCACGACGGGCGACCCCAAGGGCGTGATGTTGACCCATTCAAACCTGATCTTCGCCGCCCGGGCCTCTGCCGAACTTCGCAACCTGTCGCCACAGGACCATGTCTATGGCGCCCTGCCCCTGACCCATGTCTTCGGCGTCGCCTCGATGCTGATGGCCTCAGCCCACGCAGGCGCAATGGTCGAGCTCGCCACCCGGTTTGATCCAAAGCAGCTGCTGCTGGCGCTAAGAAACGGCACCACCGTGATGCCGGCGGTGCCGCAGATGCACGCGCTTCTGATGGCCCAGGCCAAGGCCGAGGGGCAAAGTCTGCTCGGCTCCGAGACCCTTCGTTATGTCTCCTCCGGCGCTGCCCCGCTCGATCCGGCGTGGAAACGCAATGCCGAGGCTTTCTATGGCCTGCCGCTGCAGAACGGCTACGGGATGACCGAAAGCACCGCCGGCATCAGCGGCACCCGCAATGCAATCGGGGATCCGGACACCAGCGCCGGCCCGCCGCTGCCTGGCATCGAAATCTCGCTTGATCTATCACTCGGTGAAGATCCGGATGTCGGTGAAGTGCTGACCCGCGGACCGCATGTGATGAAGGGCTATTTCCGCAATCCGCAAGCCACTTCCGCAGCCATTACGCCGGATGGCTGGCTGCGCACCGGTGATCTGGGCCGGATCGATCCTGAGGGCCGACTGCACATCGTCGGCCGCGCCAAGGAGCTGATCATCCGCTCGGGCTTCAACGTCTATCCGCCCGAAGTCGAGGCGGCGCTGAACGATCACCCCGAGGTGGTTCAGTCCGCAGTGATCGGGCGGACCATTGATGGCGACGAGCAGGTGCTGGCCTTTGTCCAGGCCCGCGCGCCCCGGGCTGTGACAGAGGAGGACTTGCACACCTTTGTCAGCGACCGTCTGGCGGGCTACAAGCGTCCGTCACGCATCTTTCTTGTCGATACCTTGCCGGCAGCAGCCACCGGCAAGATTCTCAAGCACAAGTTCCTTGCCCATTTTGCGGATCTGCTGAACTAACCTGCCGCTGGAGATGATCAGGCCGAAACCGGCTCGACCGCGATGCACGCAGCCATGCCTGCTTGCGTGGTTCGTGGCTCGGGCACAGCGAGTTTGCACTCCTCGCGCATGAGCGGACAGCGCGGGTGAAACGCACAGCCTGGGGGCGGCCAGATCGGGTTCGGGACTTCCCCGGTCACCGGCTTCGGCAAGCCGCCCGGTGGTGCCAGCCGCCAAGCTGGCTGGCTATTGGCTGATTGCCAAGCCCCTGCTTGCGGCCGGACCATCGACAATCATCATGGGGCTGCCTCTTGAGCAACGCTCCACCCGGCTGTCAATTCCGTAAAGACGGCGGATCAGATCCGGCTGCAGCACGTCCAGTGTTGGCCCGGTGGCCAGAATGCGGCCTTTGGACAGCGCGATGGTGGTGGTGCAGCACCGCATGACCTGGTTCAGATCATGCAATGCCAGCACCATCACCGCGCCGTTCTCCTCGGCATACATGCGCAGCGCTTCGAGCACCTCATACTGGCGGTAAAGGTCGAGCGCCGAAGTGGGCTCATCCATCAGGACCAGTCTGGGGCGCGCCACAAGTGTCTGCGCAATTGAAACCACCTGCCGCTGTCCTCCGGAAAGTTCGGGAAGTTGACGATCAGCAAGTGACGAAATCCCGAAACGCGCGAGAACGCCGTCAACGGCAGCGAGTTCACTGTTGGACAGCCGCCAACCACCATTTCCCTGTTTCAGCGCAAGAATAATGGATTCATAGACACTCAGAGCCGCTGTCATCGCGGTGTCCTGCGGCATGTAGCGAAGATCGCCCTGCGTTGCACCGGTCAGTTTAACCGCGCCACCGCCGCGCAATTGACCCGCAATCCGCCGGAACAAAGTAGACTTGCCGGCCGCATTCGCACCCACCAGTGCCGTCAGAGACCCGCCCGGGATCGAGGGCGTTGTTGCATCAGACAGAATTTCGTGACGACCATAATGCGCAGTGATGCCGGTTAGTTCGAGCGTTACCATCCCTTGCGCCCCTTGGTCAGGATCAAGGCCGCAAAGAACGGCACACCGACCAGCGCCGTGATGATCCCGATTGGCAGCACCGCGCCGGGGAGGATCGCCTTGGAGACCACCGAAGTGGCCGAGAGAATGAGCGCACCCGCAAGCATCGAACCCGGCAAGAAGAAGCGCTGGTCTTCCCCCAGCAGCAATCGCGCCACATGCGGCCCGACAATGCCGATAAACCCGATGGTTCCGACAAAGGACACCGGCACAGCGGCAAGCAATGACACCAACAGAAGTGCCTCAAGCCTCAACCGCTTGACCCGCACGCCCATCGCCGCGGCACGGCTTTCACCCAGCCGGATCGCCGTCAGAGCCCAGGCGCGCCGCACAAACAATGGCGTGCAGACCAGAAGGATCAGGGCGGTAACCCCGACCTTCTCCCAGGTTGCCTTGGTCAGGCTGCCCATGGTCCAGAACACCACCGCCGCCAATGCCTGTTCAGAGGCAAAGTACTGCAGCAGCGCCAGCGCCGCATTGAAGCTGAACACCAGTGCAATACCCAGAAGCACGATGGTTTCCACCGTCACACCCCGCATCGTCGACAGGCCGAAAATCAGCAGCGATGCCGCCATCGCCATGGCAAAGGCGTTGACCGGAACCATCAATGAGATCGCGGCAGGAAACAATGCCACGCCAAGCACCATGGCGAGCGCCGCGCCAAAGCTGGCCGCGGCTGAAAGCCCCAAAGTGAAGGGACTTGCGAGCGGATTGGCAAGGATCGTCTGCATCTGTGCCCCGGCCATGGAAAGGCTGGCCCCAACAGTCACCGCCAGCATCGCCATCGGCATGCGGATGTCCCAGACGACCACCCGCATCTGAAGCTCGGCGGCGCCTGGAAAAAACAAGGTACTGAGCACATCACCCACCGCATAGCGCGCAGGCCCGAGCGAAACGTCGACCGCCACCGACAAGACAAGCAATCCGGTCAGCATGGCGAGGATCAAAAGTCGCCGCGCGACCAGTCCACGATAGGCCTTCCCCGCAACGCCGGAGTGGTTATCGGTCTCTGTATCGGCGATCAGACTGGTCATCAATGCACCTCGGCGAAAGGGCGGCCCGAAGACCGCCCCACGCTGTTTCAGTTGATCGAAACCCAGTATCCAGGCTGGTAGTCGACCGGCAGGAAGCGCTCATGCAACTCCTTCAGCGTCTCCTCGGGATCCAGATCCGCAAACAGCTCAGGATGCTGCCACTTGGCAAGCTGCTGAACCGCAATAAAGCTGTAGGGATTGTTGTAGAACTGGTGCCAGATCGCATGCACCTTGCCGTCTTCAACCGCCTTGACGCCGGTAAAGGCGGGACGCTCCATCAGCACCTTGAGCTTCTGCCGGGCCACAGCTTCGTCAGAACCGGGGCCCACACCAATCCACTTGCCGCCAGGAACATAGGCATCCCAATTGCCGCCGGTGACCACGATCTGGTCGGGGTTGGAGGCGATCACCTGCTCGGCATTGACGGTACCGAAGGTGCCGGGAATGAAGGGCTTAGCCATGTTGTCTCCACCGGCGAGTTCAACCATGCGGCCGAAATTGCCGGATCCGAACGACATGCAGCAATCCTCGGAGTAACCACCCGCACGCTCCACAAAGACCAGCGGACGAACCAGATTTTGCTGCGCGTCGATAACGTTGGTGACCCGAGCCAGCTGCCCGTGATAGAACGCGTTGAATTCGGCCGCCTTTGCCTCTTTGCCGAACAGCTTGCCGATGATTTCCATCGAAAGCGAGGTGTTCTCGAACGGCTTTTCGCGGAAGTCGACATAGACGATCGGGATGCCGACCTTCGCCAATTTCTCCTCATAACCGGCTTCCTCGGTGGCCTGCTTGGCCTCAAGATTCATGATCATCACGCCGGGATCGAGAGAGACGGCCTGCTCAATGTCGAAGGTGCCTTCCTTGAAGCCGCCAAAGGTCGGAATATCTCTCAGTTCAGGGAACTTCTCTGCATAGATCTCATAGCTCTCCGGCGATGCCTGCCGGAAATCATCCCGCCAGCCAACAATGCGCTTGAATGGATCATCGCCATCAAGCACCGCGGCAAAAAAGATCTGCCGGCCTTCGCCGAGAATGACCCGCTCGACCGGCGCGTCCACCACGACTTCACGGCCGGCAATATCGGTAATCGTGATCGGGTCGGCGAATGCCGTATTGATTGCAAGGAGGCTCACCGCAGCGGCGCCGAGGAGTGTGCGAAGTGACATTTTCTTCAATCCTGTATGGTTCGGAAACCAAGGCCTAATAATCTTGACTACAACAGTCAACATTAAAGTTGACTATCTTATTCAAGATTGTCATTGCCTGTTTCGAGCCTCAGGAGACGCCAGCATGACCACCACCTCGCATTCCAACCGTGACCTGCGCGACGAGATTCGCGACTACTGGTCCGACCGCGCGGCAACCTTCGACAATGATCCGGGCCACAAGATATCCGCGGGTGCCGAACTCTTCGCATGGGCCAATCTCTTCCGCCGCCACCTCGGTGCCGCCAACGGCCGCAGCCTGCTCGACCTTGCATCCGGCACCGGCGAGATCGCATTGCTCTGCAAGGAACTTGGATTTGCAGTGACCGGGCTCGACTGGGCGGAACCAATGCTCGAACGGGCCCGTTCAAAAGCACCCGAGGTGACCTTCCTGCAGGCCGATGCCGAGCGGACCATGCTGCCTGACGCAAGTTTTGACGTGATTGTCACACGTCATCTGGTGTGGACACTTATCGACCCGAAAGCAGCCTTTGCGGAATGGCGTCGCCTGCTCAAACCGGGCGGCAAAATCCTGATTGTCGACGGCGATTTCGTCAGCCGCAACTGGCTGACCAGAATGATCGAGCGATTTTCAGGTTCAACCAGCCACGGAATGGTGTCCCGCCATCAAGACATTGTTGCGCGTGTCTATTTCAACCGTGGCGCCCGCTCGGAAGCCGTCGCAAGCCTGCTGTTGGAGGCAGGGTTTGAAAACCTGCGGATTGACAACAGACTCAGTGCAATTCACCGGGCCCAGGCCCACCTGTTTAGTTGGCGAAAGTCCCTGCTTCGCAGGTCCGAACACCGCTACGCCATCAGCGCTTCGGCACCCATGACGACCAAAGAGTAATTTCACTGGCTACGTGCCCCCGGCAGGGGCGACTGTTGGCATCCGCGCAAAGATGCCCGCGTCAGTGCGGCTGGCACCTAGGACGGCTTCACTATGATGCAGCATGCTCGCGGGTTAAGCCTTGGAAACAGAACACGGCACCGCGAACATCCGTCATGCATGAGCAAGGCTGACCGAAAGCTGGTTTGGCTTTTGGATGATCCATTCGAACCTCCAATCTGGACCACCAAACCCGGCAATGCGCGGTGACCGCATCTCGGCGTCACAAAAAATTCACGCAAATGGAGTCTGACTGACACAACCTCGACATAGCCATTTGGATGAAACCCAAAAGGAGAGTGTCATGGACTTCAAATCTATCGTCTTTGGTCTTGGACTGGTCGCAGCATCAACGATCGCTGCTGCCGCCGACAACTGGAAGCTCGCTGTCACCGACGTCGAGGGCATGGAACGCCTGCAGCTTGAGTGGGGCCCGTTCAAGGATGCTCTGGAAACCGCAACCGGAGACACATTCGAGTTCTTCCCGGTCAATTCCCGCACGGCTGCAGCCGAGGCACTTCGCGGCAAAACGGTCGATTTCGTCGTCTCCGGTCCTGCCGAATATGTCGTCATCAACAAACTCACCGAAGCAACCCCGCTGATCGGCCTGGGCCGCCCGGATTATTTCTGCGCAATCATCGTGCGTGCTGACAGCGGCATCAACGCGCCTGCCGATCTCAAAGGCAAGAAGGTGGCTTTCGGCGACATCGGCTCCACCTCCAATATGCTCTGCCCGATGCAACTGCTGGCGGATTACGGCGTTGATCCTGTCAACGACATCGAAAAAACCCACACTGCCCGCAACATTGCACACGAAGCTCTCAAAAACGGTGATGTTGCCGCCATCGGCATGAACGCCGGCAGCTTCATGGGCGTTCGCGCCAAGGACACCAGTGTCCCCTACGGCTATTACAAGATGATTGCCCGCTCCGGCGATCTGCCCAACGACATGATCATGGTCGGCTCCCACGTGCCCGAGGAAGCGGCTTTGGCGGTGCGCGATGCGATCCTCGACAACAAGGACGCCATCATTGCCGGCATCACAGCCCATGAGGAAAACGACAAATATGTCGGCATGGACCTCGTTGCGATTGAAGACAGCGCTTATGACTACGTCCGTTCGATGTACTCGAATGCGGGATACCCTCAGTTCGACAGTTTTGTCGGTGAGTGACGTCGTTCTCGAGCAACCGGATGCGCCTGAGGCGCATCCGGTTCACCCGCTGCCCAACGAGACCGGCACCCCGCTCAAGGCTGCCGCTCCCTACATCGATGTCGAAGCGGAGCGGATGTCGAAGCGCTTCGGCAGCAACGAGATTTTCTCCGATGTCAGCTTCAAGCTGGTACGCGGTGAAGCGGTGGCGCTTGTGGGCGCCAACGGGACAGGTAAATCCACGCTGCTCAGATGCATGATGGGCCTTATACCGGTCGCATCAGGCAAGGTTGTCGTGCTTGACCTGGACACCACAACGGCCAGCAGCCGCGAGCTTCGCGCCCTGCGCGCCCGCATGGGTCTGGTGTCACAGAAACACAATCTGGTGCCACGCCTAACCGTCCTGTCAAATGTCATTCAGGGACTTCTGGGACGCCATCCCGGGATAAGACACTGGAGCCACAGCTTTGCGCCAGCAGCCTCCCGCGCCGCGGCGATGGAAGCGCTCGACAAGGTCGGCCTGTCCGACCTCGCACTGCGCCGCGCCGATCGTCTTTCCGGTGGGCAGTCGCAGCGCGTGGCAATCGCACGTGCCATTGTCGGCAAACCCGAAATCCTGATTGCCGACGAGCCCTGCGCATCTCTCGATCCCGCCGCTGGCGAGGACGTCATGAAGCTGTTTTTCGAGCTTGTTCGCCAGCAAGGCATTACCGTTGTCTTTACCTCGCATCACATCGACCACGCGCTTCGTTATGGCGACCGGATCCTCGGGCTTGCTGATCGCAGTCTGAAGCTGGATGCGCGAGCCTCGACACTCAACACTGCCGATTTGCGGGGCCTTTATGACTGATCTCGCCCCGTCACGTCACGCTTCGCCACATCACGCGCCCGCACGCCACGAGCGCCCATCGGTCATCGCATTCCTGGGCTACGCACTCGGTTTGGCATTGATCGTCTGGTGTCTGGCAGGCGCCGGCCTCTCCACCGAAAAGCTCCTGACCGCCCCGCCACGCTTTGCGGATTTCATCGACAGGGCTTTCCCTCCGAACCTGGAACCGGCCGTTCTTGTCCGGCTCGGCTGGAAGATGCTTGAGACCATCCAGATCGCTGTGGCCGGAGCTGTTATCGGGGTGATCTTGTCACTTCCTATCGCACTTCTGGCCGCACGCGGGCTGATCGCCGGCCTGTGGGTCAATCAGATCATCAGAACCCTCATGGGTTTCATCCGTGCCGTCCCTGATATCGCCTGGGCGCTGGTCTTCGTGGTTGCTGTCGGCCTGGGCCCCTTTGCTGGCATGTGCGCAATCATTGTCGACACGATCGGGTTTTGCGGACGCTTCTTTGCCGACGATATGGAAGCAACCGACAAGGGCCCTGCAGAATCGCTGACAGCCACCGGTGCCCGCAAAATAGATGTGGTTGCCTGCGCCACGATTCCGGCTGCCATGCCGGCTTTCATCTCGACCTCTCTCTATGCGCTTGAAAAGGCCGTCCGGTCCTCGAGTGTTCTCGGCCTCGTCGGAGCCGGCGGCATCGGCATCGAGCTCAAGGTGGGCTTCGACCTCTTCGATTACCCCACGGCCATGACCGTGATCCTGATGATTGCAGTCGTGGTCATTGGCATTGAGCAGATAAGCGGTTGGGCCCGCACAAAGATCATTGGAGAACAACGTTGAAAACAGACACAGCGGATCAGCACTGGAACGAGCAGTGGGCCAATATCGAGCAGGACAGCAAATGGCTGACCCCTGAGGCGGATGTGAAGGAATGGGCGGCTTCAATCAAACCCGGCGCCCGGATTCTGGATCTTGGCGCCGGCGTAGGCCGACACGCGCTCTGGCTTGCCCGCGCAGGGTTTGAGGTCACAGCCCTGGATGCCGCCCCTGAAGGCCTTGCGGAAATCGACAAGGCGGGCGGCGTCAAAACCGTTGAGAGCCGGATGCATGCCCTGCCCTTCGAAGACAGCAGCTTCGACCACGTCTTGAGCTGGAATGTCATCTATCATGGGGACGAAGACATTCTGCTTCGCACCATCGGTGAAATCAGGCGTGTCTTGACACCGAACGGCAGCTTTCTCGGCACCATGCTGTCGGACCGCCGCCTTCCGCACGAGCTGGCCAAGGCGCCCGGGCACGAGATAAGCCGCAACACATGGGTCTTCGACAGCCCAGGCACCGACAAGATGCATCCGCACTATTTCTGCAGCGCCGCCGATCTGCTGGCGCTGTTCTCGGGCTTCGAAGTCCTCAAACTGGAAGACCGCGAGCACGAAAGCCCGGGCTCCTTCCATTGGCACTTGACCATGGAGCGCCTCTAGGCATGGCACTTAAGACACTTAAGGGCGCGACAGTCTATCTTCCGGGCGAAATTGCCGAGACATCCGTGACCATAGCGGATGGCAGGATCGCGGAGATCGGCGGAGCCGCCCAAGGCGAAATCATTGATGCGCGTGGCTTGATCCTGGCACCAGCACTCATCGACGTCCATGGCGACGCGTTCGAGCGCCAGTTGATGCCGCGCACCGGCGTCTATTTTCCGCTGGATGCAGCAATCCTGGAAACCGACCGGCAACTGGCCGCCAACGGTATAGCAACGGCCTATCACGCCATAACGCTGAGCTGGGAGCCTGGCCTGCGCAGTGTGTATCGGGCGCGTGAACTGATGCAGGCAATGATCGACAATGCTCCGCGCATGCTCGTGGAAAACCGCGTCCAGCTTCGCTGGGAAACCTTTGCCTTCGAGGCGCTTGATCTGATCGATTGGGCGCTCAAGGCGCCGTTGCTCCCATCAATCGCATTCAATGATCACACCTCGATGACGATGCGCGCCTATGATGTGGCAATTCAGGACCGCAACTTCGAACTGTCACCGGATTTCTCGATCGCAGCGCTTGATGATGAACGAATGAAAAAGCGAACAGCGTCGAAAGCGCACCGCGCGGGCATGTCGGATGACGACTACATCAAGCTGCTGGGCGAGGTTTGGGAACGGCGTGACCAAGTCGGCGCCACAGTCGCACAGGTTGCAGCTGCCGGTCGCGCGGCGGGCGCTCCAATGCTCAGCCATGACGACACAAGGGCTGAAACCCGCAGCTGGTACCGCGAGATGGGCGCCCTGACATCGGAATTTCCGATGGTCCTCGAAGCCGCACAGGCTGCACGCGATGCGGGCGACACGATCATTTTCGGCGCGCCGAACGCCGCAAGAGGCGGCAGCCATATCGGCTCGTTGAGCGCAGGCGACATGGTCGAGGCCGGGCTCTGCGATGCTCTGGCGTCCGATTACTATTATCCGGCGCTGCTGGCGGCAATCGAACGGCTCGACCGTGAAAAACGGGCCGACCGCAGCAGTCTCTGGTCGCTGGTTTCCGGCGGTGCCGCCAAAGCCATGGGCCTGAATGACCGCGGGGAAATCTCCGTTGGGCAGCGGGCTGACCTTGTTCTGGTGGACTGGCCCGAAGCACAGACACCTGCAATTCGCGGCACATGGGTCAATGGGCGCTGCGCCTTCCGCTCAACACCTGCCGGATAGAGCCCCGGTGCAGCGCCAGGTCTTCAAGACGTGCCGCGCGACAGAATGCTTGCAAAGGCGCGCGCGGCAGCGGACGGGATTTCGTCTGAACGGCTCATGATCCCGACAGCTCCCACCGTTGCACTCGTGTCGACATCCAGCGTCACCAACCGCCCTTCCCTCAGATCATCCGCCACCACGCCACGGCTGATGAACCACACAGTGCGAGTGTCCGTCAGCGTCACAGCACGGCCGAAAGCGGAAGACGCGGACTCAATCCGGTTGGAGAACAGCGGCACACCTTGGGAAATCAACAACCGTGCCACCAACGGCCGGATCGCGGAATCTTCCGGCGGATACAGCACCTGGAAATTTTCAAGCTCGGCATAGGAGCGAACCGTCGCGGCCGGACCGCCCGCAGCTGTAACCACCACCACCTCTTCGGTATAGAGCTGGCGGAAACTCAGGCCGTCCATCGTCTTTGGCCGCCCCAACCTGCCAATCACGAGATCCAGCACTCCACTGCGCAGCCGCGAAGTCAGATCAAAATGTGGCCCTTCGTGGATCTCGAGCTGTGTATCGCGGCTCGCACGGGCAAACTCGAGCACAGCGCGCGGCAAGAGCCCGGAGGCAACGCTTGGCAGTGCACCAACCTTTAAACGTCCGGATGCGCCGCCAATCCCACGAACGCTGTTAAGCCCGATACGAAGCGCCGATGTGCTCTGTTCCGCAAATTGAAGGAACACCTCGCCCTCAGGTGTCAAGACTACTCCCGAACGGCTGCGTTCCATCAGCATCACGCCCGCAATCTCTTCGAGCTCCTTCAACGTTCGCGAAATGGCCGGCTGGGTCAGCCGCAATTGCTCGGCCGCATTTTTCAGGCTGCGCGCACGGGCGATGGCGCTGAAGGCGTCGAGATGTCGGAACTTGATACGACGATCCATATACATACCGAATTTGATAATCAAACTGCTCGAAATCTCAATATCATTATCACAGCCAATATGTAAGCTGTTCGCCTGAGTTAAGGAGAGTCATGTGAAAACACGGATCGTCATCATCGGCGGAGGGCCGTCCGGGCTGCTGCTGTCGCAATTGCTTCATCGCCGCGGCATCGACAGCATCGTGCTCGAACGCAAGACCAAGGATTACGTTCTCAGCCGTATCCGTGCCGGCGTTCTCGAACGCGGCATCGTCAAGCTTATGGAAGAGGCAGGCTGCGCCGACAGGCTCCACGCCGAAGGCATTCCCCATGACGGCACGCTCGTGTCCTACGGCGACGAGATGTTCCGCGTCGATTTTACCGAACTGACCGGAACACCGGTGATGGTCTATGGCCAGACCGAGGTCACCCGCGATCTTTACGAAGCACGCGAGAAGGCAGGCGGGCGCATTGATTTCGAAGTCGAGGATGTTCAAATCCACGGAGCCGATAGCGACGCACCCTATGTCACCTACACCGTCGGCGGCGAAGCACAGCGGATTGACTGCGACTTCATCGCCGGCTGCGATGGCTTTCACGGGGTCAGCCGCCAGACGATCCCGCTGTCGGTCCGCACCGAATATGAAAAGGTCTACCCCTTTGGCTGGCTTGGCATCTTGAGCGAGACGCCGCCGGTCAGCGAGGAACTGATCTACGCCAATTCGAGCCGCGGTTTTGCGCTATGCTCAATGCGCAATCCGCAGCTGAGCCGTTATTACATCCAATGTTCATTGTCAGACAGCGTCAACGACTGGACCGATGACGCCTTCTGGCAAGAGCTCAAACGCCGGATTCCCTCTGATGTCGCTGACAAGCTGGTGACCGGCCCTTCGATTGAAAAGAGCATTGCGCCACTTCGCTCCTTCGTCACCGAGCCGATGCGCTGGGGCCGTTTGTTCCTGTGTGGTGATGCTGCTCATATCGTACCGCCCACCGGTGCCAAGGGCCTCAACACCGCGGCCTCCGACGTTCACTATCTCCATGAGGGCCTGTGCCAGTTTTATGAAACGGGCTCGAATGAGGGCATTGACCGCTATTCGGAGAAGGCGCTCAGCCGCGTCTGGAAGGCCGAGCGCTTCTCCTGGTGGTTCTCCTCATTGCTTCACCGCTATCCCGACCAGTCGCCGTTCGATCTGAAAATGCAGATCGCGGAGCTCGAATTCCTGCGCTCCAACAAGGCCGCACAAAAGGCAATGGCTGAAAACTATGTAGGATTGCCCTATTGATGTCCGCCTCAAACAAACATGGCAGCACGCTCACACCGTGCCCCACCGTCAACCGCAGCAAGGCTGCAACCCCGGTTTTGAAGGAACCTGCACATGTCTGAGCGTTTCGAAAAGGGAATGGCCACCCGCCGTGCGGTTCTTGGCGACGCCCATGTCGACCGGGCTGAACAGCAGAAGACCGATTTCGATCTGCCGTTCCAGACCATGATCACCGAAGGCGCCTGGGGCACGCTCTGGTCCGACGACAGCATCAGCCGCCGCGACCGTTCGATGCTCACCCTGGCTCTGCTTGCCGCCACCGGGAATTTCGAGGAAATTCCGATGCATATCCGCGCCACTGCAAACACCGGCGCCAGCAAGGAGGATATCATGCAGGCCTTCATGCATGTGGCGGTCTATGCCGGCGTGCCCAAGGCTAACCACGCCATCAAGCTGGCCAAGCAGACCTATTCCGAGATGGAGCAACAGTCATGAGCAAGCCCGCAGAATACCATCAGCGCGACCGCAGCCGGCATCCCGTGGCTTACACCCCGGGCTACAAGACATCCGTCGCCCGCTCCCCGCGCCTGGCTCTCATCAGCCTTGAACAGTCCGCAAGCGAGATCACCGGCCCCACCTTCGGGCACAATGATCTTGGCCCGCTCGACCACGACCTGATCAAGAACTACGCCAAGGATGGGGATCCCATCGGCGAGCGCATCATCGTCCATGGCCGCGTGCTGGATGAAAATGCACGCCCGGTGCCCAACACCCTGGTCGAGATCTGGCAGGCCAATGCCGGCGGACGCTACCGTCACAAGAAGGACACCTATCTCGCGCCGATCGATCCGAATTTTGGTGGTTGCGGGCGGACGCTTACAGACGCGAACGGCTACTACTTCTTCCGCACTGTCAAACCGGGCGCCTATCCCTGGCGCAACCTGGTGAACAATTGGCGGCCCGCCCACATCCATGTCAGCGTCTTCGGCCACTCCTTCAGCCAGCGGCTGATCACCCAGCTCTATTTCGAGGGCGATCCGCTGATCCCGATCTGCCCGATTGTCCAGACGCTTCCGGACGCCGATGCTGTCGATCAGCTCACAGCCAAGCTCGATCTCAACGCCACCATCCCGCTCGACAGCATCGCCTACAAATTCGACATCGTGCTCAGGGGCCGGCGCTCGACCCTGTTCGAAAACCGCCTGGAGGGAAACTGACATGCAAAAACTCGATTACCTCAGGGAAACACCCTCACAAACCGCAGGCCCCTATGTCCATATCGGCCTGGCTCCGGGCGCTGCAGGTTTCGACATCTACGACCACGAGCTGGGCTGGGACATTGCCGGCCCGAACGCCAGGGGCGAGCGGATCAGGATTGAAGGGCTGGTCATCGACGGCACCGGCAGCCCGATCAAGGATGTGTTGCTGGAGGCATGGCAAGCCAATTCCGAAGGCAATTACGCCCATCCGGAGGGCGGCGGCCCGGTCGAAGACGGATTTTGCGGCTGGGGCCGCGTGATCACCAATTTCGACACCGGCGAATGGGCCTTCGAGACCATCAAACCGGGCCCCGTTGCCGGCCGCAACGGAACAATCCAGGCGCCGCATATCAGTCTCTGGGTCGTCGCGCGCGGCATCAATGTCGGCCTCAACACCCGCGCCTACTTCGATGACGAGGCTGAAGCCAACGCCAAAGATCCGGTGCTCAACACCATCGAATGGGAAAACCGACGACCAACCCTGATCGCCAAGCGCTTCGAGCGTGACGGCAAGCCGGTCTACCGTTTCGACATCCGCATCCAGGGAGACGGAGAAACCGTGTTCTTCGACATCTGAAGCCGCGGTTATCCGGAGTCTGCCAGCCTCGAGACCGCTCAAGCACATCCCCGGGAGTTGCCTCATCGCGGAGCACATGCGAAACGTGCGATGCGTATTAGAAGTCAGGGGGGATCATGACCATCAGCTACACCACCGATCGTATGCTGCATTTTGGCGATTGCGATATTTCCGGCACCGCCTATTACCCGGCCTACCTCAATCTGCTCAATGGCGTGATCGAGGAATTCTGGTCGGCAATCGGCTACCCATGGCATGAAATTATCTGGAAGGAGCGCTGGGGCACACCCACCGTTCATCTCACCTGCGATTTTTCAAAGCCTTCCTTTTTTGGAGACAAGCTCACCTTCGAGCTGACGGTTACAAAAGTGGGCAAATCATCAATGACGGTCGAGCACAAGGTCCTTTGCGGCGACGAACACCGCTGGTCCGGCAAGCAGGTTCTGGCCGCAAGTTGGCTTGACAAGCACACCTCTATGCCGTGGCCCGATGATGTCCGCGCCAAGCTGGTTTCTTTTCTGCCCGACGCACCCGCAGCGTAAACACAGCGAACCGATCAGGTATGGTCTAATCAGATCTGGGCTTCGGTGACTTTTCCGGTATCAGCCCGGAACGGTAGCGCTGAAGCACAAACTGCAGCAGCAGGCCCACCAGCAGCATCCGGATGTAGGACGAGCGCGTGATCCATTCGGGCGGCAGCCGGCTGGTAATGATTTCGGTTGCCGACCAGATGAACCAGATCAGGATCGCGCCGGCAATCGCCCCCTTGTTGTTGCCCGATCCGCCTGCCATCAGCATCACCCAGACCAGAAATGTCACCAGCAGCGGCTCGGTTGCTGATGGCGACAGGAACTTGAAGTAATGGGCCGACAAGGCACCGGCGAGCCCCATGATGGCACAACCGATTACGAAGGTTTGCACCCGGAACCAGTCGACATCCTTGCCCGCCGCCCGCGCTGAATCCTCATTGTCACGGATCGCCCTGAGCGTGCGCCCCCAGGGACTGACATAGAGCCGCTGGCACAGGACATAGACGACAAGCACACAGGTCCAGACAACCGCGAGATAGAGCAGATCGGCCTCCCGGCCCTGCACCATATCGCCAAACGGACGCGGAATACCTGAAATGCCAAGACTGCCATTGGTCAGCCAGGATTCATTGACGATTACCAGCCGCAGGATTTCAGCGATCCCGACCGAGGCCATGGCCAGATAGTCGCTCTTGAGCCGGACACAGATCTTGGCCACCGCCCAGCCGGTCACGCCCGCAACCAGCATGGCCGCGGCAAGCCCGAACGGGATCGGCAGATCAAAACCGCCCAGATGCCGGTCGGTGATCGCTGTGGTCACGATCGCCGACGCATAGGCGCCGACCGCGAAGAACCCTGCGATGCCGGCATTGAAGAGGCCGCCCATGCCCCACTGCACATTCAGCGCCAGACAGAGGATCGCATATATGCCCCCTGCGATCAGGACGCTCACAAGGTAGAAAATCAGTCCAGTGAGTTCCATCAGAGCAACCTCCCCTTGAACAGCCCCTGCGGACGGAAGAGAAGCAAGGCCACCATGATGAAAAAGGCAACGGCGGATTTGTAGGACGGCGAAATCAGCGGCTCGTCGCTGAACCAGGTGAATGTCGCCGTCTCCTCGGCAATCCCGATGATCAGCCCGCCGGCAATCGCGCCCATCGGCTTGCCGATACCTCCGAGGACGGCTGCAGCGAACATCGCCAGCAGCAGGTTCCAGCCCAGATTTGGATGCATGCTGGTGTCCATGCCGGCAAAGACGCCGGCAGTGGCGGCGAGTGCTGCGCCGATGACCCAGGTCCAGCGCACCACGCGCTCGGTATCGAGCCCGGCGACTGACGCCAGTTCCGGTTCATCCGAAACCGCCCGCATCGCCCGACCCAGTCTCGAGCGGGTCAGGAAGAAATGCAGCGCCACCGCAATCACCAGGGTCAGCACGATTACCTGGGCATGCAATGCGGAAATCCGGAACGTGTCAAACAGCACCAATGGCGGACGGACGCCCGGAATGAACACCTGATTGCCCGAGCTCCAGAAGAGTTGCGCGAGCGAGCGGAAAATAAGCGCCACGCCGAACGAGGCGATCACCGTGTAGATGGTCGGCAACTTTCTCAATGGCTTGTAGAAGAATTGATCGACCGCCAGCGCCGCTACGATTGCCAATGCCATGCCGAACGGCAACAACAGCAGCGGATGCAACGGGATGAACCACACCGCCGTCAGCACTCCATAGGCGCCGATGGTCATCAGATCTCCATGGGCGAAATGCGCAAATCTGAGGATTCCGAAAATCATCGAAATGCCGACTGCGCCGAGCGCATAGACGCTGCCAATGGTGAGCCCCGGCACGAGATAAAGATTGATGAAGTCGATCACGCCGCAGCACCCCCGAGGAACGAGCGCCGGACAGCATCGTCGGCGAGCAGCTCTTCCCCTGTTCCTGACATAAAATTTTTGCCACTCACCAGCACATGTCCGGTGTCCGCGATACGCAGCGCCTGCTTGGCATTCTGCTCAACCATCAGGATCGTCACACCGCGTGAGCGGATGTCGAGCAGCAGATCGAAGATGATCTCCAGATAGGCCGGCGATAGCCCCGCTGTCGGCTCGTCAAGCAGGAGCAGTTTCGGCTCGCTCATCAGTGCCCGGCCCATAGCCACCATCTGCCTTTGGCCACCCGAAAGCTCTCCTGCCGGTTGGCCAAGCTTGTCTTTGAGGTCCGGAAACAGCGACAAGACGCTCTCGCGCGCCGCGTCCTTGTCTCCCGGCGGTGCGGCGTAGGTCCCAACATCGAGATTCTCATCAACGGTCAGCGTCGGAAACACATTGCGGCTTTGCGGCACCATCGAGATGCCAAGCGGAACCAGTTGGGCGGTTCTCAGCCCGGAAATATCCCTATCCATGAAAGACACCGAACCCAAGATCCGGTTTGTCAGCGCGAACACGGTCTTGAGCAGCGTCGATTTACCGGCTCCGTTCGGTCCGATAATGACGGCGACCTCATGCTCGGCGACATCTAGATCGATGTTCTCGATGATCGGAACCCCGCCATAGCCGGCGGTCAGATCCTTGACGGAGAGCAGCGCACTCATGCCTGGGCCTCGTATTTTCCGCCACCGAAATAGGCTTCGATCACACGCGCATCCTGCCGCACATCATCGACGGAGCCCGTGGTCAGCAGCTGCCCCTGCGCCATCACGATCACGCCGTCGCAGAGTTTGGAGACATAATCGAGGTCATGCTCGATCAGGCAGAAGGTCAGCCCCTGTTCCTTGTTCAGATGCAGGACCTTGTCGGAAATCTTGGCCAGCAGCGTCCGGTTGATGCCCGCGCCAATTTCGTCGAGCAGGATGATCTTGGGCTTGCGCATCAGTGCCCGGCCCAGTTCGAGGAGCTTTTTCTGCCCGCCCGACAGATTGCCCGCCTTCTCGTCCTTGACATGGGCGATCTCAAGAAAGTCGACCATGTCCCTGGCGGCCCGATAGGTACGCTCCTCTTCCGCTTCAAACAGGCCACGCCGGAAGATCACATTGAAGACATTCTCACCGATCGGCGTGGCGGCCGCGGCCATGAAGTTCTCGATCACGGTCAGCTGCGAAAATTCATGCGGAATCTGGAAAGTCCGCGCCAGCCCCCGGGTCGCGCGCTGATGTGGCTGAAGCCCGGTGATGTCTTCGCCTTCGAGAAGAATGCGTCCACCAACCAGAGGCACGTGACCTGCGATGGCGTTGAACATCGTCGTCTTGCCCGCGCCATTCGGCCCGATCAGCCCGGTAATGCGACCGGTCGGGATCTCGAAGCTGACGTCATCAACAACATTCGGGCCGCCATAGCTCACTTTTACATGGTCGACTGAAATCAAGTTCGCCCCCTGTCGCGGCACTGTGATGGCCACCGGCAGAACCTTTCATGTCCCGGCTTTCCGGCATGATGGCCTGCGCATTTGTCGGTCTGGCGATCCCTCCCCGGAACGTCCGCGGAGGGATCGCAGAATGTCAGCAATCGGCCTGGATCAATCGAAGATCTCAACCTGCTTGTAGACAGTGCCGTCAACCACGAACTTCCCGATAACGCCTGCGACATCACCGTTCTCATCGAAGTCGTAGGTACCGCCAGCGCCATCATAATCGATGTCCTTGCCTTCAGCGATCAGGGCCTTGGCCTTGGCCCATTCACCCGGACCGACCTTTTCACCCGGTGCCGATGCGATGGCGCGCAGCGCTTCGGCCATCTTGGCACGGTCGGCTGAACCGGCCTGCTCCACGGCAAGCAGCGTCATGAAGGTGGCATCATAGGTCTGATCGACGAATGGCTTGTCGGCGGGCTCACTGTACTCGGCCGTATAGGCCTCATGCAGCTTGGCCTGGTTGGGGTTGTCCGCAGGCGACGTCGGAGCCGAGAAGAACGAGGTGGCAAGTGCTTCAGCACCGATGTCTGCGATCAGGGCTTCATCGCGCAGACCGTCTGTGCCGATGAACTTGGTGAAGAGGCCGCCCTCAATCGACTGCTTGACAATCTTCGCGCCGGAATCGCCCGCATAGGCAATGACCACAAGCGCATCACCACCAGCCTTGGAAAGAGTAGCGAGTTCAGAACGGTAGGAGTTTTTCTTCTCCTCGTGCTTGACCTCGGCAACAACCTCGCCACCAAGCGCCTTGTAGGCTGCGACAAATGTGCCGCCAATGCCAACGCCATAGTCATTGTTCACATAGGTGACAGCCACTTTGTTGATGCCTTCATCGAGTACCATCTGGGCGAGAACCTCACCCTGGAAGTTGTCAGAAGGGACAATGCGGTAGAGCAGATCATTGTCGTTGATCCCCGTCATCGCCGGTGATGTCGCCGTTGGCGAGATTTGCACCACGCCCGCGGGGATGGCGGCAGCTTCTGCGGCCGCAATCGTGGTCCCCGACATCAGCGCACCCATGATGATTGGGACATTCTCGACGTTGATCAGCTTGCCGGCGGCGTCAACCGCGCCTTGCGACGAGCCGGTGGTGTCGCCATAGACTGGAACTGCCTGACCGTCGAGCAGACCACCATTGTCATTGACGTGCTTGACCGCAAGGTTGGCGGCGTTCTGCAACGGCGGAATGAAGCTTGCGATCGGACCGGTGATGTCCATCAGAATACCGACCTTGGTGTCGGCGGCCAGACTAGAGGCGCTCGATGCAAGCAGCGCTGCGACTGCCAGTGCGTATGTTGTTTTTCTCATCATCATTGTTGCTCCCAGTTGTTGTTATTGCCCTTTGCAGATGAGCGTTGAGCGGGCAGGCTTTGGTAACGCTCAGAGGGTTTGCAACACCTCGGTGTTGAACTGACCCGGCAGCGTAACCTCCAACAATTGGAGATCATCACTGGGCTCGCTGTATCGCGTGGCCATGCGCGGCGGAATGACGAAAGCGTCGCCCTTTTCAAGCCGGTACGGTTCCTTGCCCTCACCCTCAAGCAGCATGGTTCCCGACATGACGAAATTGAAAAGGATGTCGCCGTGATGACGTGTCCACACGGGAACATCCTGGCCCGAGGGACGCGCCACCATCACTGAGGCCACACCCTTTGTGTTGTCGTTGATCGTTGTGTCGCGCGCCTTAAAACCTGGAATTCGGAACGGCTTGAACACACCATCGCTCCCGACGCTGTGCACAAAGCGTTGCCCTTCCCACTCACGCCCGGGACGCTGATGCGGCGTCGGCAATTCCATCGTGTGATCGATCTCGGTGACATGCTCGGCCGGAACGCCGATCTCGATCACCTCAATCCCATCTGCGGCATGCAGCACCTTGTGACGGATGGTCGGCGGCTGGATGAAGCAGTCGCCGGCATGCAGCCGGCGCGGGCCGCCCTGATCCTCATAGAGCACATCGACCCAGCCATTGATGCAGAAGATCAGCTGAAACCCGACCTTGTGAAAATGCACCATATCCGGCACAGGCCCGTCCGGCACACGGATGTGCGAGGCGATCATCGCGCCACCGAGTCGCGAGGGCACCAGGTCACGATACTCCATCCCGGCCCGGCCGATCACCCAGGGCGCCTGATCTGCAAGACGCCGGACCACAAACGCATGTTCTGTTGCCGGCATCACAAGCGGCGGATTGAGCTCGTCGATTTCAATTCGGGTGCCGTTGGGGGCGATCAACTCGCGCGCGCCATCGGCAAAACCATCTGGATCATCAGTCAGGATCCGCAAGGTCCCGGGAGCTTCCGGAGCGCCCTTTTCGATCCTCAACCGCAAACCGTGACCGGACAGGACAGCCACTTCCGGGTCATCGGCCGGGTAGATCATGTCGAGACGCATTTTCAGCGTCTTGGTATAGAACGGCAGATCGTCCCGCAGTTCCTGGGTCGGCAGTCTGAACTCTGCGCGAATGTCCAACCCGTTCACTCCCTTTCAAACGCCAATTCAATTCTGAGGCGCAGCCTCAACCTCATGCCCCTCTGAGCAACTCCGCCAAAACAGTCTGGAGGAGCCATTTGAAGCAGCGACCAGCCGTGAACACCATCCGCCGATCGATTGCCTGATTGGTCTTCCAGATCAGAGACTATCCGCCCACACAGATAGTTCAAGAGTAAAATATCCAATCATCGAATACGCCAGCAACATCGGACCGGCTCGACTTCAAAACCTACAACTCCGTGCGGACCCGCCACAGCTCTGGAAACAACTCCACCTCGAGCATGCGCTTGAGATAGCTGGTTCCACCGGTCCCGCCGGTTCCGCGTTTGAGCCCGATCACCCGCTCCACTGTGGTCACATGATTGAACCGCCAGCGCCGGAAGTAGTCCTCGAGATCCACCAGCTTCTCGGCCACTTCGTAAAGCGCCCAGTGCTCTTCCGGCGCCTCATAGACCTGCTTCCAACCCGCGATCACCCCGTCGCTGAGTTCATGGGTGAACTTGACGTCCCGCGACAGCACCGCTTCGGGCATGTCCACGCCGCGGCGCTTGGCCAGTCGCAGCGCCTCGTCATAGAGGCTCGGCCTTTCCAGCTCGGCTTCAAGCTTTGCCAGAATGCCCGGAACATGGACATGCGGCCGGATCATCGCGTGATTGCGGTTGCCCAGCGCATATTCAATCATCCGATACTGCCAGGACTGGAAACCGGACGACTGACCGAGCTTGCGGCGGAAATGGGTGTAGTCCGCCGGCGTCATGGTGCGAAGCACGTCCCAGGCCGAATTGAGTTGTTCAAAAATACGCGATACCCGCGCCAGCGTCTTCATCGCCGGTTGCAACTGGTCGTTCTGAATCGCAGCCCGGGCGGCGCTGATCTCATGGATCGCAAGCTTCATCCACAATTCCGACGTCTGGTGCTGGATGATGAACAGCATCTCGTCATGGGCATCAGTGCGTGGGTTCTGCGCGTCAAGCACACCCTCAAGACACAGATAGTCGCCGTAGGACATGCGGCCATCGAAATTCATTTCCGCCCCCTCTGTCGAGGGATCGTAATTGCGTTCTTCGCTCATGTGACCGCCTTGCGCGTCTTGAATTGCGGCTGGTTCCACTCCCCGGTGGCAATGATGTCGGCCATCGCCGCAGCAGCGGTGGTTACATCATCAGCGGTGTTGTAGAGCGGGCAGAAGCCAAAGCGCATGATATCGGGGGCGCGGAAGTCCCCAATCACACCGCGGGCGATCAGTGCCTGCATAACGGCGTAACCCTCCGCAAAACGGAACGAAACCTGGCTGCCTCTCGCCTGCGGATCGCGCGGACTTGCAAGTTCGACCTTTTCGCAGCTTGCCTCGACCTGTGCGATAAACTGTTCCGAGAGTTCAATCGACCGGGCGCGGATATCGGCCATGTCACCGCCATCAAAAGCATCGAGCGCCGCGTCGAGCACCGCCATTTGCAGAACCGGCGGAGTTCCAACCCGCATCCGGCTGATCCCCTCGCCGGGGCGATAATCGAGATCGAAGGCAAAGGGAGCCGCATGCCCAAGCCAGCCCGACAATGCGGGACGAACCTGATCGATCAGGTCGGGCCTGACATAGATGAAGGCCGGCGCGCCGGGACCGCCATTGAGATATTTGTAGGTGCAGCCCACCGCGAAATCCGCGTTGCAACCAGCAAGATCCACCGGTAATGCGCCAGCGGAATGGGCCAGGTCCCAGATCATCAGCGCTCCGGCCTCATGTGCCTTGCGGGTGATCGCCGCCATATCGTGCAGCCGCCCGGTGCGGTAGTCGACATGGGTCAGCATCACCACTGCAACGCTCTCGTCAATTGCATCCGCGACAGCCTCCGGGTCCACAACCTTGAGATCATGCCCCTGCCCCAGGCTGTCAATCAGCCCTTTCGCCATATACAGATCGGTCGGGAAATTGCCGTTGTCCGAGAGCACTCTCTTGCGCCCGGGCCGGAGTTCCAGCGCCGAAGCCACCGCCTGGTAGACCTTGATCGACAGCGTGTCACCCACCACCGTGCTGTCCGCAGGCGCGCCGATCAGGCGTCCGATGCGGTCGCCGAGACGGCCGGGCAGCGCCATCCAGTCGGCCTTGTTCCAACCCATGATCAGCATCTCGCCCCACTGGTCGGTCATGGTCCGGCGGGCCTGATCAACCGCATGTTTGGGCAACGGCCCCAGCGAATTGCCATCCAGATAGGTGATGCCTTCGGGAAGGTGGAACATATCCCGCCGTGTCTCGAATGCGCTCATGGCCTCAAGCCTCCTTGGCCGATTTGCCGATCTCAGCCGTGGCCTCGATCTCGACCAACGCTGCATCTTCGATCAATCCGGCAACGACAACCACCGACATTGACGGGAAATGCCGCCCCAGAACCCGGCGATAGGCAGCGCCCACCTCTTTCTGACGGGCCAGATATTCCTTCTTGTCAGTGATGAACCAGGTCAGCCGGACAATGTCGGTCACCTCGCCGCCCGCCGCGCGCACGATTGCCGCAATGTTGGCAAGCGTCTGTTCCAGCTGCCCGACAAAGTCATGATGCTCGAACACCTGATCCTTGTTCCAGCCAATCTGACCGCCCGTGTAGAGGCGTTCGCCGTCCACCAGCATGCCATTGGCATAGCCCTTCGGCTTTTCCCAGTCCGGTGGATTGACTGCTTCGATCATGAGAATTGGTCCTTGTCTTGCTGTGTTCGTCAGAGATGACGCGATCAGTCCGCGTCGTGACTGCGCAAACGAAATCGCTGGATCTTGCCAGTCTGGGTTTTGGGGAGCGCGTCGGTGAAGACCACCGAGCGGGGATATTTGTAGGGCGCGATAACTGCCTTGACGTGGTCCTGCAAGCGCTTGATCGCCGCATCATCCGCCGCAACACCTGCCTTCAGCACAACATGCGCCTGCACGATCTGCCCGCGCCCCTCATCGGGGACACCGATAACGCCGCACTCTACCACTTCATCATGGGCGAGCAGCGCCGCCTCAACCTCGGGGCCCGCAATGTTGTAGCCAGCTGAGATGATCATGTCGTCGCTGCGCGCGGCAAAATGGAAAAAGCCGTCCGCATCCTGAGTGAAGGAATCTCCCGTCAGATTCCAGCCGTCGCGGACATATTTCTGTTGCTGCTCCGGATCATCGAGATAGCGGCAGCCGGTCGGCCCGCGCACCGCCAGCCGGCCAACCTGTCCGCGTGCGACCTCGTTCATATCGCCATCGACAATACGTGCCTCATACCCCGTGACTGGCTTACCGGTGCAAGCCGGTTGGGAATTCTCGAACCGGTTGGAGATGAAGATATGCAGCATCTCGGTGGCACCGATACCGTCGAGCATCGGCTTGCCGGTCTTTGCCATCCACTGCTCATAGACAGGGCCCGGCAGGGTCTCACCGGCCGACACAGCGGCCCGCAATGAGGACAGGTCTGCCCCCTCCTCCATGGCCGCCAGCATGGCGCGATAGGCCGTTGGTGCGGTGAAGCAGACCGTGGCTTTGTGGTTCTGGATGATCTCGACCATATTGGCCGGCGTTGCCTGTTCGAGGAGCGCCGCAGCCGCACCAAACCGCAGGGGAAACACCGCAAGTCCGCCAAGTCCGAAGGTAAACGCCAGCGGTGGGGAGCCGATGAACACGTCCTCGGGGGTTACGCCGAGAACTTCCTTTGCATAGCCATCGGCGATCATCAGCATGTCACGGTGAAAATGCATCGTGGCCTTTGGTTTGCCGGTGGTGCCTGACGTGAACCCCAGAAGCGCGACGTCGTCACGTCCGGTCTTTACCGTCTCGAAACGAACGGGCTTGGACAACGCCAACCGGTCAAGCTCGGCATCGTGGTTGGCTGTGCCGTCAAATCCGACCACCTTGTCGAGAAACCGGCTACCCTTGGCGCAGGCAACCATCTCGTCCATCAGCCTTGTGTCGCACAAGGCCAGCGTGATTTCCGCCTTGTCGACGATCTTGCTGAGCTCGACAGCACGCAGCATCGGCATGGTGTTGACCACAACTGCTCCCGCCTTGGTTGCCGCCAGCCAGGCTGCCACCATGGCCGGATTGTTGGCCGAACGGATCAGGATCCGGTTGCCCGGTTTGATGCCATAATCCTCGACCAAGACATGGGCAATCCGGTTGGTCCAGTCGGTGAGCTCCTTGTAGGTCCTGATCCGGCCATTGCCGATCAGCGCCGTATGGTCGCCAAAGCCCTTTGCAACCATCGCATCGGTCAACTCATAGCCGCAATTGAGCCATTCGGGATACTCGAAACCGTCAAGCAGAAACTCCGGCCACTGCTCCGCCGGAGGCAGCCTGTCGCGCGAAAAAGTATCGATATGGCCCGATGGTCCCAGCACGTCAGTCTCCTTTGGCGTTGGCCAGTGTCTGCCTGGCAATCACGACTTTCTGGACGTCAGATGCGCCCTCATAGATCCTGAGCGCCCGGATCTCGCGGTACAGGCTCTCGACAATGTGCCCCTTGCGCACCCCGTCGCCGCCATGCAGCTGTACCGCCTTGTCGATCACCTCCTGGGCGTGGTCGGTGGCGTAAAGCTTGGCCATCGCCGCCTCGCGGCTGACGCGCGGCGCGCCCTGATCCTTGAGCCAGGCGGCCCGGTAGACCAGCAGCGCCGAGGCATCGACATCGAGCGCCATATCGGCAACATGGCCCTGCACCATCTGCAAATCGCTCATCGGCGCGCCGAACAATTCGCGCTCCGATACCCGGTTGAGGCTCTCGTCCAGTGCCCGCCTGGCAAAGCCCAGCGCGGCTGCAGCCACGGTCGAGCGGAACACATCCAGCACGGACATCGCAATGCGGAACCCAGCGCCCGGCGCGCCGATCATCGCCGAGGCCGGAAGGCGGCAGTCGGTGAAGCGGAGCCGCGCCAGCGGATGCGGGGCCACCACATCAAGCCGCTCGGCAATCTCCAGCCCTGGCGTATCCGCAGGAACGATAAACACAGACAGTCCCTTGGCGCCCGGCGCTTCGCCTGTGCGGGCAAAGACCGTATAGACATCGGCGATACCGCCATTGGAGATCCATGTTTTCTCGCCGTTGAGAACATAGCCATCACCATCTCGCGTCGCTGTCATCGCCATGTTGGCGACATCGGACCCTGAAGCGGGCTCGCTCAAGGCAAATGCCGACAAGGCCTTGCCTTCACGTGTCTGCGACAGCCACTCCGATTTCTGCTCTGCCGTCCCGAACAGCGAGATTGCGCCGGTGCCAAGCCCCTGCATGGCAAAGGCAAAATCTGCCAGCCCGTCATGCCGCGCCAGCGTTTCGCGCAGAATGCAAAGACTGCGCACATCGATGCGCGAGGTGTCGTCCATTGGATCGACGGCTGTCAGACGAAGCCAGCCGGCATCACCCAGCGCCGAAACCAGCGTCTTGCAGGTGGTGTCGAGATTGGAGTGATCAATATCGCCAAGCGTACAGGCCGCCCAATCATCGGCGCGATCAGCGATATCCCGGTGAACATCGTCAAAGAATGGCCATTGAAGAAAACTGCGATCCGCCATCAGTTGCCCTCAAACACGGGTTTCTGTTTGGCCGCGAAGGCTTCATAGGCGCGGCGGAAATCCTCGGTCTGCATGCAGATTGCCTGTGCCTGGGCTTCTGCTTCAATCGCCTGCTCAATCCCCATGTTCCATTCCTGGGCGAGCATGGTCTTGGTCATCATGTTGGCGAAGGTCGGGCCGTCGGCCAGCCTTTGGGCGAGCTTGCGGGCTTCGGTCTCGAGGTCATCAGCACCAACGAGCCTGTTGTAAAACCCCCAACGTTCGCCCTCTTCAGCGCCCATCGTCCGACCGGTGTAAAGCAAATCCGCCGCCCGGCCCTGGCCAATGATCCGCGGCAGGATGGCGCAAGCACCCATGTCGCAGCCCGCAAGCCCCACACGATTGAACAGGAATGCGGTCTTGGCTTCCGGTGTGGCGATGCGCAGATCGCTCGACATGGCGATGATGGCGCCGGCGCCAACACATATTCCATCAACGGCAGCAATGACCGGCTTGCCGCATCCGATAATGGCCTTGACCAGATCGCCGGTCATGCGGGTGAACTCCAAAAGCCCTTTCATGTCCTTGTCGAGAAGCGGCCCGATAATCTCGAACACATCCCCACCCGAACAAAAGTTGCCGCCGTTGGATCCGAAGGTCACGACCTTCACATCGTCGCGATAGACGAGGGCGCGAAACCAGTCGCGCAGCTCGGCATAGCTTTCAAAGGTCAAGGGGTTCTTGCGTTCGGGACGGTCGAGCGAAACCTCGGCGATACCGTCGGTCAGTTTGAGGCGGAAGTGCTGGGGTGTTCCAGATGTCATCCGATCACGCCCCTTTCCGATCGCTCTTGCTGGCAATCCGCTCAAGCTGATCAGACATCGCCCGAATGTCTTCGATGTCGACATCCCCGAGCATGGTGTTCACCCACTCCTCATGCCTGGAAGCCATCTCCGCAAACTGCTCATGCCCTGCCTGGGTCAGCCGCACGGTGGTGGCGCGGCGGTCATTGTCGACGGGCACGCGGATGATTGCACCATCCTCGACCAAGCGGTCGACAATGCCGGTGACATTGCCATTTGAAACCCTCAGCACACTCGACAATTCACTCATCTTGAGACCGGCCTCGGCACGGTAGAGTGCCGCCATCACATCGAAACGCGGCAGCGTGGTGTCGAACTCGGTCCGCAGCGATTCACGCAGTTCACCTTCCACGTGCTTTGCCGCCTTCAACAGCTTGAGCCAAAGCCGCAGCCGGGCCTTGGAGCCTGCCGGATCAGCGGCGCTGTTCTCACTGGTTTGCGCGGCTTGGTTGTTCATTGTGTTTCCCCTCCTGATAGCGAGATCGCCTGCCCGGTCATCGAAGCTGCCGCATCACTGGATAGCCAGATCGCGGTTTCGGCGATCTCCTCCGGCTGAATGAAACGGTCTTGCGGATTGACGCTGCGCAACGAGGCTTCCGCCTCCTCCCTGCTGCGTCCGGTTTTCTCAACGATGTTGTCAACGGATTTCGCAAGCATCGGCGTATCGGTGAACCCTGGACAAATGGCGTTCACCGTCACCCCTGTGCGGGCCAGCTCCTGGCCGAGACTGCGCACCAGACCGACCACGCCATGCTTGGCTGCGCAATAGCCGCTGACATAGCTGTAGCCCTTCAGACCAGCGGTCGAGGCAACGGCGATCAGCCTGCCTGGAACTTTCGGATTCATTTTGGCAAGACAGACCTGGAACGTATTGAATACACCTGTCAAATTGACGTTCAACATGACCTGAAACTGATCGGCGCTCGTGCGCAGGAAAGGCGCGCTCTCAGCCGAACCGGCATTGGCGATCACAATGGTCGGTGCGCCGTTTTTCTCAACGGCCTGGAAGACTGCGGCCTCCAGACTGGCTTGGTCAGTGACGTCGCCGGAGACGGCGAAAATCCTGTCAGACTGGGCTGCCACAGCCTCAAGCGGCGCAATCCGCCGTCCCAGCGCCGTCACCCGCGCACCCTTCGACGCGAAAGCCAGCGCAATGGCTTCGCCAGCACCCGATCCGGCGCCTGTCACAATCACATGCTGCCCGATCAAGTCCGCCATGATTACACCTTGCCCAATGTAACATCGGCGCGCTCGGCAAGCCGCCACATCTGGTCCCGGCCCGGCTGATAGGGAGCCGGCCACGCCTCGTCACGATCCCCCAGCGCACTCGCTGCATGCAACGTCCAGTAGGGGTTGGCCAGATGCGGTCGGGCAAGACAAACCAAATCGGCCCGGCCCGCCATCAGGATCGAATTGACGTGATCCGGTTCGTAGATATTGCCCACCGCCATGGTCGCCATGTCCGCCTCGTTGCGGATCCGGTCGGCAAATGGCGTCTGGAACATACGCCCGTAAACCGGCTTCGCCAGCTTCGAGGTCTGCCCTGCGGAGACATCGCAGATATCGACACCGGCCTGTTTGAGCATGCGCGCGATCTCGACCGCCTCTTCGGGCGTCACCCCGTTTTCACCGACCCAGTCATTGGCCGAAATGCGGACCGAAATCGGCTTGTGCTGCGGCCAGACTTCACGCATCGCATGATAGACCTCAAGCGGATAGCGCATCCGGTTTTCAAGGCTGCCGCCATACTCATCCGTGCGATGGTTGGTCAGCGGCGTAATGAAAGACGACAACAGATAGCCGTGCGCCATGTGAACTTCGATCATGTCAAACCCGGCCCGGTCGGCCATCTCGGCTGCAGCGACAAATTGCGCCCGCACCAGATCCATGTCCTCACGCTTCATCGCCTTGGGCACCTGATTGTCCTTTGACCAGGCCACATCAGACGCGGCCAGCAGAGGCCAATTGCCGGATTTGAGCGGCGCATCCATGATTTCCCAGCCAAGCTGTGTCGATCCCTTGGCGCCCGCATGGCCGATCTGCATACAGACCTTGGCCTCACTCTCGCTGTGAATGAAATCAACCATCCGCTTCCAGGCAACCTCGTGCTCAGGAGCATAGAGGCCCGGACATCCGGGCGTGATCCGGCCTTCCGCCGAAACGCAGGTCATCTCGGTGTAGACAAGGCCGGCACCACCCTTTGCGCGCTCGCCGTAATGAACCAGATGCCAGTCGGTCGGGCAGCCATCGACGGCCTTGTACTGCGCCATCGGCGAAACCACGATGCGGTTCTTGAGCTCCATCTCGCGCAATTTGTAGGGCGCAAACATCGGCCGCCTGACGGGCGCATTGCCGGGCACGCCTGCCTGCATCTGGAACCAGCGCTCGGCGCCTTCCAGCCATTCCGGATCGCGCAGGCGCAGATTTTCGTGACTGATCCGCTGCGACCGGGTCAGAAGCGAGTAGTTGAACTGCACCGGATCAAGATCCAGATAGCGCTCGACCTCTTCGAACCACTCAAGACTGTTGCGCGCCGCTGACTGCAGCCGCAGCACCTCGAGCCGGCGTTCATCCTCGTATTTCGCAAAGGCAGATTCGAGCGTGGGCTCGGAGTAGAGATAGTTGGCCAGCGCGATCGCGCTTTCGAGCGCCAGCTTGGTGCCGGAACCAATTGAAAAATGCGCAGTCGCAGCAGCATCGCCCATGAGCACGATGTTGTCATGGCTCCAGCGCTCGCACAGCACCCGCGGAAACTTGATCCAGGCCGACCCACGGATGTGGTTGGCATTGGTCATCAGGCTGTGGCCGCCAAGATGCTCGGCAAACACCTTTTCGCATACAGCTATGGTTTCCTGCTGGCTCATCCCGCCAAAGCCGAAATTGTCAAAGGTCTCCTGGGTGCATTCCACGATGAAGGTCGCGGTCTCATCGTCAAATTGATAGGCGTGAGCCCAGAGCCAGCCCTTGTCGGTTTCCTCAAAGATGAAGGTGAAGGCATCATCGAATTTCTGATGCGTGCCCAGCCATACAAACTGGCATTTCCGAACATCGACTTCAGGCTTGAACTTGTCGGCCATTTCGGTTCGCGTGAGCGAATTCAACCCATCCGAGGCGACGACCAAATCATAGTCCCTGGCATAATCGCTGGCTTTGCCAAACTCGGTTTCAAAGCGCAGGTCGACTCCGAGTTCCCGAGCCCGCTCCTGAAGCAGCAGCAGCAGCTTCTTGCGTCCGATGCCGCAAAAACCGTGACCGGTCGACACGGTCTTGGACCCTTTGAAAAGAACGGCGATGTCGTCCCAATAGGCAAAATGCCCACGGATCGCTGCGGCGCTTTCAGCGTCGTTTTCGGCCAGATTGTCGAGCGTTTCATCGGAAAGCACCACGCCCCACCCGAAGGTATCATCAGCACGGTTGCGCTCGATCACCACCACCTCATGCGAGGGGTCTCGAAGCTTCATCGAGATCGCGAAATAAAGACCGGCCGGGCCGCCACCCAAACAAACGATTTTCATTCCACGAGCCTCCTGAGTGATTTCCGTCTGGTATAACCTTACGCCCGATGGATATTATTTCAAGCATAAAATGTTTATATCACAAGAAACATCATCCGGAGCCGACGCCGGCCTATCAGGATCTCAATTCAGGCAATTGATGAGCCGCATCATCCGGAATTTGCACACTTGATGAGAACCGATGTCAGCCGCGAGATTCCAGCCTGCGTGGTCATGAAGCCTGGCGAGCAACGCAGGATCGGCCCGCGCGCATCGGCAAACACCGCCTGCGAGCGCAGGGCTTCCAGAACCCTTCCCGGCTCGATGCGATCAGGCAATCGCATCATGACACTGCCTCCACGCTCATCCGGATTTCGCGGAGAGGCAAGCGCGAACCCCGCCTCATCCGCAGCCGCCATGATCTGGTCACAATACGATCGGTTTCTGGCGAGCTCCGCATCCCAATCCTGTGCCGCATGCCATTCAAGCGCCGGAACGCTGGCCACACAGGCCATCACCGCCGGCGTGCCATTGTCGAACCGGCGAATGTCGGGAGCGTAGGAAAACGCATTGATGTCCCAGGAGAAGATGTTGTCCTGACTGAACCAGCCGCGCAGGCTTGGCTGGCAATGCGCGATCACATCCGGCATCACCTGCAAAATCCCGCCGCCCGGTGAACCGCACATCCATTTCAGGCTTGTGGAGACGACGAAATCCGCGCCAATCGCCTGACTGTCATATCCGATCAGACCTGCCGCCTGGGTAATGTCAACGCCAATCACGGAACCCTGCTCGCGCCCATGGGCGATCAAGGCCTCGAGATTGCAGCTATGCGAGGACGTCGAACTGACCCAGGTCAGAAGCGCCAAGCCGACTTCCGGTCCCCAGGCCGCAATTACATCCTCATCTTCAACCCAACTCGCACCTTCGCGCAGAGCCACGGTTCTGAGCGAAAAGCCATATTGCTCCGCCATCCCGGACAGAAGGAAATGCAGGCTCGGAAAGCAGTCCCCTGCAACCAGCACCACTCTGCCCTCAAGGTTCTCACGCGGCAGTGCCATGATGAGTGCGGCCAGTGCTGTCGTCACATTCTCGGTGGTTGTCAGCGACGCCGCGGGCGCATTGAGCAACTGGCCCCAAAGATCGATAAAGCGCTGCCGTTGGCCCAGCGCATAACCCCATTGCGCATCATTGGCAGCCCCCCAGCACCGGGCAAATTCTGTGAGTGCCACAACCATGGCCTCAGCCTTTCCTGGGTACTGGCCGATCGAGTGATAAAGCAGATAGCCCGACCCGTCCTCGCCGATCGGATTGCCTGTTGCTGACATGGTGGCCTCCTCAGACACGTGATGTCTTTTCCGATTGCCGCCTTATCATGAAAAAACGGCGAATTAAGTCGCGCCGCCTACCAGTTTGCCTGATCCGGATCCGGCAACGGAATGGCATCCATCAGTTCTCGGGTATATTCCGATTGCGGCGCGGCAAACAGCTGGTCGGTGTTGGCAAACTCCGCAATCTCCCCACGGTTCAGCACCATCACCTGATCACAAAGCCGCCGGATCACAGACAGATCATGACTGATGAAAGCCAGTGTCAGTCCCAATTCCTTGACCAGCGACCCCAGCACGTTGAGCACCTGCGCCTGGGACGACACATCGAGCCCCGAGACGATCTCGTCCGCCAGAATAAACTCCGGCTTCAAGGCAATCGCGCGGGCGATTCCGACCCTCTGGCGCTGCCCACCCGAAAGCTCATGCGGATAGCGGTTCCGGAAAGAGCGCGGCAGACCGACATGATCAAGCGCGTCGTCAATCCGGCCGTCTATTCCGTCAAAGCCATGCAGAGCGAGCGGATCGGCGATGATCGCCCCCACCCGCCGGCGTGGGTTGAGCGATGACATCGGATCCTGAAAGATCATCTGCATCCGCCGCCGGATCGGGCGGAGCGCATCCTCACCGAGATGGGTGATGCCCTTGCCGTCAAAACGGATTGTTCCGTTGGTCGGCTCGATCAGCCGCAGGAGCGCGCGTCCCAGAGTGGATTTGCCCGACCCCGACCCCCCCACGATTCCAAGCACCGTGCCACGGGTGATTTCCAGGTTGATCCCCTTCAGTATGGGGATCAGCGGCGCCCGCCCGAACACTGGCTTCGCCGCCATGTCGGGCAGCGCCACCTCAAGCGAGGCGATCGAGAAAATACTGTCGTCAAGCGCCATGACGCCACTCCCGGTCAGCTGTCAGAACTTCCGCGCTCACCTGTTCGATCACCGCCTCATCCACAGGAACCAGCGAAGCATCCGGATCAGTGTATTTCGGCGTCGCGGCCAGCAAAGCCCGCGAATAGGCATGTTTTGGCGCCTTGAAAAATTCCGGAACGGTCGAACTCTCGACGATCTTGCCGCCATAGAGCACCGACATCCGCTGGCAAACCTTGGAAACAACACCAAGATCATGGGTGACGAACACCATTGCGGTGGAATGGCGCTGCTGCAGCTCGCGGATCAAGCGCAGGATCTGCTTTTGAACCGTGACATCGAGCGCCGTGGTCGGCTCATCCGCTATCACCAGCTTCGGATTGGCGGCAAACGCCGAAGCAATCAGCACCCGCTGCCGCATGCCGCCCGAAAGCTCGTGCGGGTAACTGCGAATCACCCGCTCGGGATTGTCGATATGCACCTCATTGAGCAATTCCAGTGCCCGCACCCGCGCGTCAGCTTTGGTCCAGCCCAGAATATCGACAAGCCGGTTGATGATCTGCGGTTCGATCCGCCGCGACGGATTGAGTGCGGTCAGCGGGTCCTGCGGAATCAGCGCCGCTGTGGCGCCGATGAACCGACGGCGGTCAGCAGGCCGCATCTTTTCGAGGTCCTGGCCATCCAGAACAATGCTGCCTTCGACAATCTCGATTGCCATCGGGAGAATCCCAAGGATCGCCTTGCCGATCATGCTTTTGCCGGCCCCGCTCTCGCCCACGAGCCCCAGCACTTCACCGGTGTCAATGGACAAGGAGACCGAGCGCAACACTCTTTGCTCGAAGCCGGCCAACATGCACGACAGATTGTCGACGGTCAGAAACGCGCTCATCGCAACACCGGATCGTAACGGTCCTTGAGACCCTCGCCAAACTGGCTGAAGGACAGAACAGTGAGAAACAGCACACCCAGCGGAAAGGCGAGCACCCACCAGGCCTGGTAGATCGAGGTCCGCCCCTCGGCGATCATTCCGCCCCAGGTCGGCGCGTCGGTGGAAATCGAGAGGTTCACGAACGACAGGATCGCTTCAACGATCACCGCAATGCCCATTTCCAGCGTCAGCAACGCGACGATGGTCGGCAGGACGTTGGGCAGAATTTCGCGCCACAGGATATCCATCCGCGGCCGCCCGGCCACCACCGCGCTCGATACATAATCCATGGCCGACTGGTTCATCGCCTCGGCGCGGACCACCCGGCAGAACCGGGTCCAGTCAATCACCACAATTGCGATGATGATCGAGGTCAGCCCGGTGCCCAGAACCGCAATCAGCAGAATGGCGAACAGCACCGGCGGAAACGCCATCCAGATCTCGACCAGCCGCGAAATCACGACATCGACCCAGCCGCGCATATAGCCGGCGAGCAGTCCAAGCAGCGAGCCTACAAGCGCAGTTGCCATCCCTGCAACCAGCGCCACCGAAAACGCGATGCGCGCGCCATGAATGATGCGCGACAGCACATCGCGCCCCAGGCTGTCGGTGCCGAGCAGGTAGGCCGGATCCGCACCATCGGCCCAGAACGGCGGCAATCGTCCTGCAAAAAGGTCCTGTGCCAAAGGATCATGCGGGCTGATCAAAGGTGCAAACAACGCCAACAACGCCATGAGGCCAAGCCAAAGGCCTGACATCCACAGCCGCGCCCCGGCGCGCCGTTTGACGGATCCGCGACCATCAAGCATGACGCAGCCTCGGATTGAGCAGCGCATAGGTCATGTCGACGATCAGGTTGATCACCGTGAACAGCAGCGCAAACATGATGACGATGCCCTGGATCAGGGGCAGATCGCGGTTGATCACGGCATCAATCGCCATGTTGCCGAGCCCTTCATAGGAAAACAGCCGTTCGATGATCACGGTTCCACCGATCAGGAAGGTGAACTGGACCCCGATCAGCGTCAGCGTCGGCAGCACCGCATTGGGCAGCGCTTCCGAGACGATGACATGGTTTTCGCTGTAGCCCTTGGTGCGCGACAGCGTGACATAATCGAGATGCATGGTTTCCTTCAGCGATTGCTTGAGCAACTGGCTGACAATCGCCGCCAGCGGAATCGCCAGCGCAAGGGCCGGCATGAACATGTGCTTGAGCAGATCCCACCAGAGGTCAAAGCGCAGCCGGAACAGGCTTTCAAACACATAGAATTGGGTGACGAAGGGCAGGTCCAGCGACGGCGAGATCCGTCCCGAAATGTGAAAGATCGGCATCAAGACGCCGAACAGCACAATCAGGATCAACGCCCAGAGAAAATCCGGGATCGAAAGCCCGACCCCGTTGGCGACATCGATTGCCGTTTCGGTCCGGGTCGCCCGGTAGCGCACACCCGCCAGAGCAAGCGCACCGCCGATCACCACCGCAATGACAAGTGCGAAAATAGCCAGCTCCAGCGTTGCCGGCAGCCGTCCCAGCACCAGCGGCATCACCGGCTGGCGCAGCGAAATCGACGTTCCGAAGTCGCCTCGGAAAACGCCACCCAGCCAGATCACGAATTGCTCGATGATCGACTTGTCCAGACCATAGAGCGCCGTAAGCCTGGCGATGTCGTCGTCAGTGGCTCCGGGCGGCAACATCATCGCAATCGGATTGCCTGGAACCACGCGGATGACAAAAAACACCACGATCGCAGCCCCGATAAGGGTTACGGACATGGTGACCAGGCGCAGCAGGGTTGCACGCAACAGTTTCAAAACAGATGTTTCCTGAAAATCGGGCCGCCACCCTGCGAAGGATGGCGGCCATTGTCTTTGCGGGATTTAAGCCCGCTTCATCAGATGCGGCAGCAGCGCGCCGGAAGCATGCGGCGTCACCGAGACGCCCGGCGCATGCAGGATCGGCTGAACATACTGCAGCAGCGGGATCACCAGCGCGTTCTCGGCGATGTACTTGTCGACTTCCTTCCAGCCCTCGATCCGCTTTGCCTCATCGGCTTCGCCCCAGAGCGGGCCGATCATGCCAATCAGGTCCTCACCATCCCACACCGAGTGAGGGGACGGGCCGAACATGGCAAAGCCGGTCGACGTGGTCGGATCACCCACCGAGTTGCCCCAGTTGTAGAACGCAGCCGGCGCGAGCTGGTCGGCAGCGCGAAGTTCATAATGCTTGGCGATCTCGTAGACTTCGATTTCAGCCTCGATGCCAACCTTCCGCCAAAGCCCGACAATCGCCTGGATCATCTCGTAATCCTTGGGCTTGAAACCGCGCGTGGTCTGTATTTTGAACTTCACTGGATTGTCCGGCGAATAGCCGGATGCCGCCAGCAACTCCATGGCCTTGTCAGGGTCATAAGGGACCTTGATCGAGGCATCATAGGCCTCGTACTCCGGTGTCTGAAGCGTATCGATGGCAACACCATAGCCCGACAGCAAACGGTCGATGATGAGCTGCTTGTCGATCGCCATCGCTGCTGCCATGCGCACATTCGGGTCAAGCATGGCGTCAATGTCGTTGAGGAAGATCATGCCGATATCGGAGACCGGCGCTGCTGTTCCGGCAACACTGCCGCCGCCCTTGAGCCGGTCATACTCTTCATATGGCATTTCCAGAGTGACGTGCGAGTTGCCCGATTCAACTTCGGCGACACGGCTTGCCGCGTCGGTGACGAACTTGATGGTCACCGTCTCGAAGTCGGGCTTGCCGCCCCAGTAATTCGGATTGGCCTTCAACCGCACAAACGCATTGCGCTCGAATTTCTCGACCATGTAGGGGCCGGTGCCAATCGGCGCCGCCTCAAATCCGTCCGCGCCGACTTTCTCATAATAGGCCTTGGGCAGTACATAGCCGGTGAGGAAGTACATCCACTTGAAGATCGTCGGCTCGAAGCGGGCCACGTCAGCGGTCACCGTGTTGCCTTCGGCCTTGATATTGGCAAGCGTCGACCAGACGAACTGGATCGGGTTGCCGGTCGCCTCATCCGCCGCGCGGGTCAGCGACCAGGCGACATCTTCAGCGGTAAACGGCGACCCGTCATGCCAGGTCACGCCTTCGCGCACCGTCATCATGATCTTGGTCTTGTCATCATTCCAGCCCCATTCCGTCAACAAACCCGGTGCCGGGGAAAGGTCCGGTTGCTGCAAGATGAACTGATCAAAAACCGACTGGTAGATGCCTTGGATCGTCGGGTTGACGGCGGACGGGCCAACGGTTGGGTCCCAGGACGGCAAATTCACATTGTAGGCGATGACGAGCTCTTCAATGCCTTGTGCAAGCGAAGGGCCTGCAAAGGCAGTAAGTGCCAGAGCCGCTGCCGAGCCCTTTAGCACTGTGCGACGAGAAACCTGTTTCATGCTGTTCTCCCTGTTATTGTCTTCATTTCCCGCCCAGTTTCTGGGCGAGCATATATCCGGAGCCCGCGCCCGTGCCCGCACCGGGCCAGACACTGGCCCCGGTGAGATGCAGTCGGTCGACGGGGGTTTTTCCCGTGGCGTGGCCCAAGGCCGGACGGAACAGGAAATTTTGCGACAGGTGATGGCTGCCGGCGATCTGGTCACCGCCCACAAGATTGGGATTGTCCGCCTGCAAATCGAGTGGCGAAACAACTGCGCGTGAGCGGATCTTGGATTTCAGACCCGGCGCATGCCGCTCGATGAGAGCAAGCACGCGCTCGGCGTAGATGTCCTTGACGACACTCCAGTCTGCCTGAGAAATCTCGTCTGCCGCATCGCCCTTGATCTCTCCGGGAACCATACGCACCTGCACCCACAGCACATGCTTGCCTTCGGGGGCGCGACTCGGATCAACGGCCGTCGGTTGCCCGACCACCAGCACCGGCTCGTCCGGCAGCAGCCCGGCATTGGCCTGCTGATAGGTCCGCGCCATCTGGTCGAGCGACGGCGCGATGTGGACATAGGCGAATTGCTTGAGCTCCTCACCGGCCGTCCAGTCGGGCAGACCGTCAAGCGCCAGGTGAATCATCATGGTACCCGGCGCATGCGAGAACTTGTTCATCTTGGTGTCAAAGACGCTGTCACCAGACTTGCCTTCAAGTAAATCCATCAAACCGCCGGGCGCCACATTGGCGATAACAGCACGGCTTGCCTTGACCTCGGCACCGTCTTCAAAAGCTACGCCGCTGGCCTTTCCGTCTTTGCGCAGAACCTTCGCTACACGCTTGCCGCAATGGACTTCGCCGCCGGACGCTTCAATCTTTGAGATCAAGGCCCGCGTCGCCGTATCAGCGCCGCCCTTGCCGATCACCATTCCGAAATGCTGGTTGGCCATCGATTCCAGATAGGGAAATACCGCGCCACCGGCAAGATCGGGTGCAAAATCTAGGTGCATTCCCCAGGCAGCAAGCGTGGCACGCACGTGATCTGTCTCAAATGTCTCCGTCAGAAACTTTCGTGGCGACGAGATCAACAGACGCATCAGATCCACTGTCCAGGCGAACCCTTTGCGGTACAGCGCCTTGGCAAACAAACGCATATGTATATGCATTTGCATAGGACTGCCCAGAAGCGCAAAGACATATTCAGCCGTTCCCGGAAACTCCTCGCAGAGCTGATCCCAGGCTTCCGCATCGGCTTCCGAGAAGGCTGCGATCCGCGCCCGGGTCTCGCCCTGACCAGTGCTCACTCCAAACCATTTTCCATCGTCAAAAACACTGGCAAAGCAATGGGAAGCCGGCGCAAACTCAAGACCACGCCCGCTCAGATCTTCACCGTATTCCTTGAAAAACCCGGAACCAGCCAGCATGCTGAGGTTCATCGCCGCCCAGTCGTGGCGGAAGCCAGGCTCGGTCAGCTCCAGCGTTTTGACGGCTCCGCCCGGGGTTTGCGCCTGCTCGAAAACACCGACACGCCACCCCTTTGCACCAAGGTGCACAGCGCATGCCAGGCTATTGATGCCCGATCCGATTATGATTGCGTCGTAGTCCGATCGCACAACGAAACCTCTCTGCTCGAGATTTATAATTGCAAATGCATATTATTTTGTCTAGCATCTATTTTATTGGATCACGCGAAAGGGTCAGACCCTCTCGCCAAAACTATTGCCTAGACAACGTCAGGGGAGTGACAAAATGAACGCCACCGATGCACTTGGAAATCTCGCCACTATGCTGCTCGAGGGAAAGGTTGAAGTTGTCGACCTTTCAAGCCCGTTGGGTCCGGACACCCCGCTGCTCCAGCTGCCGGAAGACTTTGCAAAGAACACGCCGAAGATCGAGATCCACAAGATTTCGGAATATGACAGTGACGGCCCGTTCTTTGCCTGGAACTGGCTCAAGCTCGGAGAGCACTCCGGCACCCATTTCGATGCCCCGCATCACTGGATCACCGGCAAGGACTATGTCGACGGCTACACGGATTCGATCCCGCCACAGAACTTCGTCGCACCGGTCAATGTGATCGACTGCTCCGCCGAAGTGGCGGGAAATCCCGACTTCCTGCTTGATGCCGCCGGCGTCAAGGCCTGGGAAGCCAAGCACGGCGACATCAAGCCGGGCGAATGGGTGGTGATGCGCACCGACTGGGATTCCCGCGTTGGCGATCAGGACGCCTACCTCAATGCAGATGAAACCGGCCCGCATTCGCCTGGCCCGACCGTTGATTGCATTCAGTACATCCTGTCCAAAGGCGCGATCGGCTGGGGCACCCAGTGCATCGGCACAGATGCAGGTCAGGCTGGTGGAATGGAACCACCCTACCCGGCTCATAACCTCCTGCATGCTGCGAACAAATACGGCCTCGCCTCGCTTGCCAATCTTGGCAAGCTACCGGCAAAGGGCGCAATTCTGATCGCTGCACCGCTCAAGATCGCCAAGGGCACCGGCAGTCCGATCCGGGCCATGGCTCTGGTCCCCCGCGCGTAAGACCGCTTAGACCCGATCCGGAGGAGCGGAATACATGGCAGACCATGATCACATCATCGTCGGCAGCGGGATCAACGCGCTTGTCGCGGCAGCCATGCTGTCGGCCAAGGGAAAGCGCGTTCTGGTTCTCGAACGCAGCGACCGTTTCGGCGGTTGCCTGCGCACCGAGGAAATCACCTTGCCCGGGTTTCATCACGATGTGATGGCCGCAACCTTTGTGCTCTTCCTCACCTCTCCTGCCCATGCCGCGCTTGGAGCCGATCTGGCGCGGCATGGTCTCGAATTCTGCCACACGCCGCATCCCACCGCGGTGCTGAGACCGGACGGCTCGTCTCTGGTCCTGACCACAGACCGAGCCGCGAACATCAAGGCCTTCAATGCCGTTTCAAGTGGCGATGGAGACCAGCACGCTGCAGATGTCGGCGCCATCGAGGTTGACGCTCCATTCCTGTTCGCCCTTCTTGGCGGCGAGCTGTGGAGCTGGCCGACCGCAAAACTGCTTGCGGCCCAGGCCTGGAAACGTGGCATTCGTGGTCTTGCAGCCTGGATCGGCGAGGCTTTGCGCCCGATGCGGGCCTGGCTGGAAACGGGTTACAGTTCAGAGCTGACCCAGGCGCTGTATGCGCCTTGGGTGCTGCACACCGGACTAACCACTGAATCCGCCTATGGCGGCCAGATGGGCAAAGTGATTGCCTTTGCCCTGGAAGCCGCCGGCGCCCCAGTGGTCAAGGGCGGTGCGGGCCAGGCGGTCGCGGCCTTCAAATCGCTGATTGAAGCAAATGGCGGAGAGCTGCGCACAAACTGCGATGTCGATCAGGTTTTGGTCGAAAATGCGCGCGCCTCGGGCGTTCGGTTGGCAGACGGAACCACCATCTCTGCAGGAAGTGTCATCTGCTCGGTCGCACCCGGACAGCTTTATGGCCGCCTGCTGCGCAATCAAGGGCAACATCTGCCAAACGCCACCAGCAAGGACCTCAAAACATTCCGTCATGGCCGAGGCAATTTCCAGCTTCATTACGCCATCGATGGCCCGATCCGCTGGAAATCCAAAGGCCTTGAGGATGTCGCGCTCATCCATCTGGCCGAAAGCATCAATTCCGTTTCAAAATCCTCCAACGAGGCCGAGCGGGGCATGCTTCCCGAAACACCCACCATCTGCGTTGGTCAGCCGCACCGGCTTGACCCGTCCCGCTGCCCGGAAGGGAAATCGATCCTGTGGCTGCAGATCCCGGACGCTCCACGCATGATCAAGGGCGACGCGAGCGGCAAGATCACCACAGGCGGCACATGGGACGAATCCACCCGCGAGGCGTTCGCCGACCGGATCGAAACGATCCTGGCAAAGCACATAACCGGCTTCAAAAAGAGCGTTCTGGCACGCAAGGCCTATTCGCCGGCGGATCTTGAGACCATGAACATCAACCTGGTGGGCGGCGATCCCTATGGCGGAGCCTGTGCGCTCGACCAGTTCTTCATCTGGCGGCCCTTCGCCACCAGCGTCAACAATTCGACCGCGATTGCAGATTTGCACCACATCGGCGCCTCGACCCATCCCGGACCTGGGCTTGGAGGCGGCTCTGGGTTCCTGCTGGCCAAGAGGTTGGGCGCATGAACGAGATCAAACCAGACCCCAATCTGAAATCCGAACCGCTGCCAAGGCTTGGCGAGATCGGCCTGTCAAACTTCGCGCCCTATCTGATGAACCGCATCATGGGCCGGTACAATTCCGATCTCCGGCAGGAAATGAGCGGACTCGGCCTGACCACGCCCAAGATGCGCGCACTGGCCGTGCTCTCGGTGATTGACGCGCTGCCGATCACCGAACTGGCGGTCTATGCCGTTGTCGAGCAATCGACCCTCAGCCGCGCGCTTGATCAGCTGACGGCCGATGGTCTGGTCAGACGCGAGCCGGATCCAAAAGACAGCCGGGTGACCCGGATTGCAATCACCGATACCGGCCGCGCCGCCTATGAACAGCTCTGGCCAACCATGTCCCGGATCTACTCGCAGATGTTTCACGGCATCTCGACCGATGAACGTCAGGCCTTCGTGGCGACGTTGCAGAAGATACTCGGCAACATACGCAAGCACGACTTTTAACCGCCGGAGCCGCCAATTCCGGCGCATACGTTGTCTATTTGAAGCGTATCAATTCACGAGAAAGCAAATGAAGAAAAGTATTTTAGCCGCCGCCGCAATTGCATTGAGCTTTGGTACATTTTCCGTACAGGCAGAGACGCTGCCGGGCGTACGTGGCGTCAACCACATCGGGCTGACTGTCCCGGACATAGCCGAGGCGGAGACCTTTTTCGCCGACGTACTGGGCTGCGAAAAGGCCACGTCCTTCGGCCCGTTCCGGGATGATACCGGCACCTTTATGCAGGATCTTCTCGATGTTGATCCTCGCGCTGTGGTCAACCAGATCACTCTGATGCGCTGCGGCTTTGGCAGCAACATCGAGCTGTTCTCCTATGATGCACCCGACCAGAAAACTGTCCGGCCGCGAAACAGCGACATTGGCGGCCATCACATCGGATTTTATGTCGACGACATCGATGCTGCCGCGGCCTACTTCAAGGACAAAGGCATTCGCACCCTGATGGGCCCCTTCCCGGTCAACGAAGGACCGGCTGCCGGACAGTCGGTCATCTATTTCTTTGCGCCATGGGGCCTGCAGATGGAAGCAATCTCCTTTCCAGATGGCATGGCCTACGAAAAAGACGGCGGTCCGGTTCTCTGGTCCAATACAGATCCCGCAAAGTAAGAAAACACAGCAGTTAAGGGTATCAGATGGCTGAACGTTCATTCGCCAAGGAAGTCCAGAAGCTCAAGATCGGAGACGGCGAGACCTTCTCTGGAGAGGGCATTCTGGCGCTGACCAAAGCGCTTCTGGAAGCCGGCGTCGGATATGTCGGCGGCTATCAGGGCGCGCCGATCAGCCATCTGATGGATGTTCTGGCGGATGCTGAGGAAATCCTCAGTGAACTCGGCGTGCGTTACGAGGCCAACGCCTCGGAAGCCGCAGCTGCGGCCATGCTCGCAGCTTCGGTACATTACCCGATCCGGGGTGCTGTGACCTTCAAAGGCGCGGTCGGCGTCAATGTCGCCTCCGATGCGCTCGCAAACCTTTCATCCTCTGGCGTCACCGGCGGCGCGCTGGTCATCATCGGCGAGGACTATGGCGAAGGCTCGTCAATCATGCAGGAGCGCAGCCATGCCTTTGCGATGAAATCGCAGATGTGGCTGCTCGATCCGCGCCCCAATCTGCCATCGATCGTGCAATCCGTTCACCAGGGCTTCGAACTCTCGGAAGCCACCAACACGCCGGTGATGCTGATGGTGCGGATCCGCTCCTGCCATGTCACCGGCAGCTTCACCGCCAAGGACAACAAACGCCCGCCCTTCACCGTCAAGGATGCGCTCGCCAAACCACGCAGCGATTATGCCCGCGTCGTTCTGCCGCCGATGTCCTACATGCAGGAACACGACAAGATCAACAATCGCTGGCCCGCGGCCCAGGCCTATATCCGCGAGCATGGTCTCAACGAAGTCTTCGGACCGCGTGAGGCTCCCATAGGCATCGTCATACAGGGCGGAATGTACAATGGCGTGATCCGCGCGCTGCAGCGCCTCGGTCTCGCCGACATCCATGGCGAGACGGAAATCCCGCTTTACGTGCTCAACGTGACCTACCCGCTGGTCAACGACGAGTTCCTCGAGTTCTGTGAAGGCAAGTCCTCGATCCTGGTGGTAGAGGAAGGCCAGCCGGAATTCATCGAACAGGCGCTTGGCTCCATGCTCTACAAAGCAGGCAGCAGCGTCGCACTGCACGGCAAGGACATGCTGCCGATGGCCGGTGAATACACCGGCCAGGTGATGCTTGACGGGCTGGAAGCGTTTTTGAAGAAGGCTGCACCTGAGTTGTTGCCGGCCCGCCTGCGTGCTCCCAACAGCGAACACAAGCCGGCATTGCCGGATCTCTCCAAAACGGTTCCGATCCGCCCGCCAGGCTTCTGCACCGGCTGCCCGGAGCGGCCCATCTTCGCCGCCATCAAACTGACCGAGATGGAGCGCGGCAAGCACCAGATCGCCGGTGACATCGGCTGCCACCTGTTTGCCACCCTACCCCCCTTCGAAATCGGCGGTTCGACCATGGGCTATGGCCTCGGCCCGGCCTCCAACGCCGCCTTTGACGGAGGCGGCGAGAAGCGCTCGATCTCGATTCTGGGCGATGGCGGATTCTGGCACAACGGCCTGTCCTCTTCGATCGGCAATGCGGTCTACAACAAGTCAGACGGCGTCATTGTCATCGTCGACAACTTCTATTCCGCCGCCACCGGCGGGCAGGACATATTGTCTTCGCGTGCAGACAATGCATCCAAGGCCACAGGGCATCCGATCGCCGACGCGGTCAAGGGCGTCGGTGTCAAATGGGTTCGCCAGATCGACCGGACCTATGACGTGCCCAAGATGCGGGAGATTCTCAATGAAGCTCTGACCACGGACCATGTGGGCCCCAAGGTCATCGTTGCCTCATCCGAATGCATGCTCAACAAACAACGCCGCGAAAAGCCGCTGATGAACAAGGCGATCACCGAAGGCCGGCGGGTCGAAAAACCGCGGTTCGGCGTCGATGAGGACATCTGCACCGGCGACCACGCCTGCATCCGGCTGTCAGGTTGCCCTTCACTGTCGCTCAAGAAGCTCGACGACCCGCTGCGCGATGATCCCGTCGCCAGCATCGACCAGAGCTGCGTTGGCTGCGGCAATTGCGGCGAAGTGGCCGATGCAGCCGTGCTCTGCCCGTCTTTCTACCGCGCCGATGTGGTTCACAATCCCGGCCCGGTCGAGCGCGCTCTGAGCGGTTTCGCAGCGCGCGTGATCTCATGGCTGCAAGACCGCCGCACAAGCCGCCGCATCGAATTTGTTCAGGGTTGAATGCATGGCCAAGAAATCCAAATCCGCCCTTGCTGCAAAGCCGCACGACCCCGCGCTCGACCAGATCATCAAGCTGGCCGTGATGGCCGTTGGCGGTCAGGGCGGCGGTGTGCTCACCAACTGGATCGAGGACACGGCCCATCGCAATGGCTATGCGGTCCAGGCGACGTCCGTGGCCGGTGTCGCCCAGCGCACCGGCGCAACGATCTACTACATCGAGATGGCCCCGGCGGGAGACAGCGCTCCGGTGTTCTCCCTGATGCCAGCGGCAGGCGATGTCGACATTCTCATCGCTGCGGAAATGATGGAGGCTGGCCGCGCCATCATGCGCGGTTTCGTGACCCCCGACCGCACCACGCTGATCGCTTCGTCCCACCGCGCTCTCGCCGTCTCCGAAAAAATGACACCCGGCGACGGCATTGCCGATTCCGATGAGGTGATTGCCGCAGCGGAAATTGCCGCACAGCGCTTCATCCTGTTTGATATGGACAAGATGGCTGTCGACGTGGGCTCGGTGATATCTTCGAGCCTGTTCGGTGCGCTCGCCGGATCGGGCACCCTGCCCTTCGCGCGCGAGACGTTCGAGGACGCTATCACCGCCTCGGGACGCGGAGTGAAGGCGAGCCTGAGAGCCTTCGCCGCCGGTTTCGAGGCCGCCAGCAACGGGGTGGTGGAAGCCTCTTCGCCCAAGACAGGCACACCCAAGGCGAAAGCCAACAAACCGTCGGGACCTGGGAAACTGCTGGCGCAGTGGCAAGCGCTCGAAACCCGCGCCATGGCACTGCCCGACGGCGCGCGCGACATGGCACTGACAGGGCTGCGTGCCGTGGTCGATTTCCAGGATCTTGATTATGGCACGGACTATCTTGAGCGGTTGGAGCGCATCGCACGCGACGACGATCCGCAAAAGGCTCATGAGTTCACCCGCGAAGCTGCAAAATACATCGCCAAGGCAATGGCTTACGACGATGTGTTTCGGGTTGCAGATCTCAAGACCCGCGGCAGCCGCTTTGCCAGAGTCCGCGGTGAAATCACGCCGGCCGAAGGCGCGCGGATGAAGCTTACCGAATTCATGCACCCGCGCGCCGAGGAAGTTGTCGGCATGATGCCCGCGCGGCTGGGCCGGAAGCTCTCGGGAAGCGACCGTGCCATGCAGTTGATTGACCGCATCTTCAACAAGGGACGCAGGCTCCGGACAGACCGGCTGCTGCCTTTCGCCCAGCTCTATATCCTTGGCGGGCTTCGCAAGTATCGCCGCGGCACGCTGCGTCATGCGATCGAGAAAGAACACATGGAAAACTGGCTCGAACTGGCCATGAAATACCGCCGGGTCGATTATGCACTGGGGGTCGAAACCCTGCGCAACCGGCGCCTGGTCAAAGGCTACTCCGACACCCACTCACGCGGCCTGTCGAAATTCGACAGGGTGATGGACGGTGTGGCGCTGCTCGCCGGCCGCGACGACGCCGCACACTGGTGCAACCTGCTGCGAGAGGCCGCTCTGGCCGATGAAAAGGGTGAGCAGCTGGAAGGCGCTCTCAAGACGGTACGGTCCTTTGCCGGACAGGCTGAAACCGCTTTAAGCAACTGAATCACCCTGATTACAATTCCGGGTAAAACATTGATTTTGCAATCACAACCTTGATAACGAGTCTCTTGTATCAAGTGTCAGAACGCACGCTTTAACCGAGCTCTTCCACACCATTCAAGCGAATTGCCGCCCGAACAGAAACGGCCGCGGATTGCTCCGCGGCCGTCTGGTTTCAAATCACACCTGAAATCAGGCGAACCACCAGCGCTCGGCAACCTTGTTGCCATCGCTCTGCCAGTTGGCCGCAACAGCCTCATCATGGGCAAGGCTCTTGCTATGAGCATGGATGAAGCTGGCCCACATGCTAACGATTGCACCGCCATCATCCTGCAGCAGCCGCTGCGCTTCCCAGTATTGGTCCTTGCGCTTGGCTTCGTCGGTTTCCGATCGCGCCATGACAACCAGTTCGTTGAACTTGTCGGCGGACTCGCCGCTTTTCCAGGCGGTGTCGTTCCATTCGGTATCAGCGGTGTATGCCGCCGAATACATCCAGTCCTGTGTCGGGCGTCCGCCCCAGTAGCATGCGCACCAGGCCTTTTTGTTCCAGACGTTGGACCAGTAGCCGTCGCTTGGTTCGCGAACCAGTTCGATTTCAATGCCGGCTTCCTTTGCAGACGCTGCAATTAGCTGAGCCGCATCGACGGCGCCAGTAAAGGCCGCGTCGGAAACCGAAAGCTGGATAGCACCCGAATGTCCGGACTTCTTGTAGTGCTCAGCCGCCTTCTCGGGGTCGAACTCATGCACCGGCAGTTCGGTGTTGAAATACGGCATCGAGGCATTGACCGGCACGTCATTGCCAGCTTCACCATTGCCCAGCAGGATCTTGTCGACCAGTTCCTGACGCTTGATGGCGAATTTCAGAGCCATCCGCAGGTCGTAATTGTCGAAAGGTGCTGCATTGACCCGCATCGGGAACGTGAAATGCTGTGTGCCCGTGGTCTTGAGAATATCAAGCGTCGGCACCCGCCCGAGCAGCGCAACCGTCTTGGCATCAACATTGTCGATGAAATCGACGTCGCCATTCATTGCCGCATTCTGACGCGCAGTGGTATCCGCGAGCGTGATGAACTCGATCTCATCGAAATGCGCGCGGCCTTCCTTGAAGTAGTTCGGATTGCGCTTCGCCGTCATGCGCACGCCAGGCTCGTAGTTTTCAATGATATAGCCGCCGGTTCCGATCGGGCTGTTCGGATCCGCGATGCTGCCGCCTTCCGAAGGCATGATCATGATGTGATAATCGGACACAATGTACGGGAAGTCGGCGTTGCCGCCATCCAGTTCAAAAATGACCTGATTGTCGCCGTCCTTTTTGATTTCCTTGACTGCGGAGAGAAGCCCCTTGGCAGCGGACTTGGAATTTTCGTCACGGTGGTAGTTGAACGTCGCGATGACATCGTCAGCGGTCAGGGTCTTGCCATTGTGGAATTCAACGCCCTTGCGCAGATTGAAGACCCAGGTCTGTGCTCCGTTTGACGATTCGTACCCTTCGGCAAGTTCAGGTATCAAATTGCCGTCGTTGTTGACTTCTGTCAGATGGTTTCCGCGCGCATAGATAATGGCCTGGGACATACCGTTCTCGGAGGTTCCGGCATCCAGCGAATCCGTGGTCGACCCATAGGATGAACCAAGGCGCAGCTTGCCACCTTTCTTGGGTGTTGCCGCAAGAACATTCGTCGCCAGCGTCAGGGCCGAGGGCACCGCAAGACCGGCAGCGATCGCTGTCCGGATAAACTGTCTGCGGCCGATCTGACCTTCGCTGAGCCAACGTGCATGTTTCTTGAGATATTCATCTTTCATTATATGTCTCCGTTGCATTCCCGTGTTTTTTGATTATCCATGCGGCACAGGATGCATTGCCGCCAAGGTCGCCCCTATCCTGTCCTGCTGACCAAATTTGTCAACAACTCTAAATACCTCAATGTTCCCCGGACATTGCCGTGTCAGTAGAAAAAACTGTGGACGCTATCCACAGCCAACAACCACGATAAGACGGCAGAAAAGCGAGCTTACGGCCATATTTGCACGCATGGCGAGCAATCAGGAGCCGACTGCGAGCCCGCTGTCTGATCATTCGGTTTACAAAGCGCATAGAGCTGGACCACAATGAACCCAATATCGAGCGATCAGAGGTAATTTCACCAGATCGACTCTGAACGGTGACACCAAGATCACCAAGCCATCGGGGGATGCTGAACTTGAATGCCGTGATAACCACAATTTTGAAACGACTCGGTTTGGGCATCGCTACGCTTTTTGTCGTCTCAGCCATCATCTTCAGTTCCATATCGATGCTTCCGGGAGACTTCACAGAAGCCGTACTGGGTCAGGCCGCGACCGAGGAAACTGTAACCGCCTTCCGTAAGGAACTGGGCTTGGACAAGCCGGCGCCGGTCCGCTACTTCGAGTGGGTGGGCTCAGTGCTGCAGGGTGACCTGGGAACATCTTTTTCGGGTCGCAATGCATCCGGCCAGGATCGTTCACGGCAAGTGCTCGATCTGGTGGCGCCTCGACTTTGGAACACGCTTTTTCTGGCCGGTGTTACCGCCCTGATTGCCGTTCCACTGGCACTTTTCCTCGGCCTTACCGCAGCGCTCTATCGAAACTCAGCTTATGACCGCACGGTCAATGCGGCAACGCTCACCACGATCTCAACACCGGAATTCTTTGTCGCCTATATCCTTATTCTCGTCTTCGCCTCTCTCTGGCCGGTGTTTCCATCTCTGGCCAATGTCGACGCGTCAACAGAACTTGGTGAACGGCTCTATCGGATAGCGCTTCCTGCGCTTACGCTCACACTGGTGATCGTTGCCCATATGATGCGCATGACCCGCGCTGCGATCATCAATCTTCTGGCAAGCCCCTATATCGAGATGGCCCGGCTCAAGGGCGCTTCGCAGTCAGAGATTATCCTCAAACACGCGCTTCCCAATGCCTGGGCGCCGATTGCCACCGTCATCGCCTTCAATCTCGCCTACCTCGTGGTCGGCGTTGTCGTGGTCGAGGTGGTGTTCGTCTATCCCGGCATCGGACAATTGATGGTCGACGCCGTGACCAGCCGCGACATTCCTGTCGTCCAGGCCTGCGCACTGATTTTCGCCGCCACCTACATTCTTCTGAACCTGACTGCCGACATTATCGGCATCGTCACCAACCCGCGATTGTTGCACCCGAGATGAGTGAACCGACACAGACCTACGCCGCCGCTTCAGAAGTCGGCGCGGTCCGCAAACGCAGAACCCGGCTGGAGCGTATCGGGCTGCTTCTCAAATCCGCACCGCCAAGCGCATGGTTCGGCATGGTAGTCGTGGCGCTTTACATTCTTGTGGCCCTGCTTGCCGACGTGCTCGCGCCCTATGGCGAGGCACAGATCCATCCGGTGCCATTCGCACCCTGGGGTGGAGATCATTTTTTTGGAACGGATCAAATTGGCAGGGACGTACTCACCCGGCTGATCTACGGTGCGCGCAACACAATGGGTATTGCTCTTGCCACCACGCTGCTGTCCTTCCTCATCGGCGGCGGCCTGGGGCTTGTTGCGGCCATCAACCGTCGTTGGCTTGACCAGTTTCTCAGCCGCTTTGTCGATGTGCTGATGGCGATCCCGAGCCTGATCTTTGCGCTGATGCTGCTGTCGATCTTCGGCTCCACCGTCACCAGCCTGATCATGATCATCGCGGTACTCGATTCAACCCGCGTGTTCCGGCTGACCCGCTCCGTTGCAGTCAACGTCGCAGTGATGGACTATGTCGAAGCCGCACGGCTGCGCGGCGAGGGTCTGGGCTGGGTGATGCGCAGGGAAATCCTGCCCAACATCATGCCGCCGCTGATCGCCGAATTCGGGCTGCGATTCTGCTTCGTATTCCTGACCATCGCCGCCCTTTCCTTCCTGGGTGTCGGCATCCAACCGCCGACCGCGGACTGGGGCTCGATGGTGCGTGAGAATGCCTCGCTGATCCAGTTTGCCAAATATGACATTACCGCAGCAATCACGCCGCTGTTGCCGGCGGCCGCAATTGCGCTTCTCACGGTGGCGGTGAATTTCATCGTCGACTGGTTCCTGCACAAAACGAGCGGACTTCGCGATGACCAATGATCCCAACCACGCCGGTCGAGGCGACATCCTGCTCGAAATGCGTGATATCCGCATTGACGGCTATTCCGATGAAAGCTGGCACGACATCATCAAGGGGGTCGACCTGACTCTCAGGCGTGGTGAAATCATGGGGCTCATCGGGGAGTCCGGTGCCGGCAAATCAACCCTGGGCAAGGCAGCGATGGGCTACACCCAGCCCGGATGCCGGCTCACCGGCGGTTCGATCCTGTTTGACGGCATCGATCTGGTCAAAGCCAGCGACAAGGAAAAGCGTCAACTCTGGGGGACGCGCATTGCCTATGTGGCGCAATCGGCTGCAGCGTCGTTCAACCCGGCCCACCGGCTGATCGATCAGACCGTCGAAGCAGCCAACCGCCGCGGTGTCCGCAGTGATGCAGAGTCCCGCGCCGACGCAGTCGAATTGTTCAGAGCTTTGCAGCTTCCCGATCCGGAAACCATCGGCAGCCGCTATCCGCATCAGGTGTCCGGCGGTCAGTTACAGCGCGTGATGACTGCCATGGCGATGTCACCACGCCCAGACCTGATCATCTTCGACGAGCCAACCACCGCACTCGATGTCACCACACAGGTCGAGGTGCTCTCTGCGATGCGCACCATTGTCGAGGAATTCGACACCGCGGCCATCTACATCACCCACGATCTGGCGGTGGTGGCGCAGATGGCTGATTTCATCAAGGTTCTGCGCTACGGCGAAGAGGTCGAGCAGGCCCCCACACGGCAGATGCTTGAAACGCCCTCGATGCCCTACACCAAATCGCTCTGGTCGGTACGTGGCCTGGAGAAACCGGAGGTCAAAGGCGAGGATATTGTCCTGTCGGTGAACAATGTAGACGCCGCCTACAGTGACCTGAAAGTGCTGCACGATGTCTCGATTTCACTGCCACGCGGCCGCACCGTGGCCGTGGTCGGAGAATCCGGTTCAGGCAAATCCACCACGGCACGAGTGATCACCGGGCTTTTGCCACCACTCACCGGCAGCGTGACATTCAATGGCGAGCCCCTGCCCGCCGCTTTGAAGGATCGCAGCAAGGATCAGCTTCAGCGTATCCAGATGATCTACCAGATGGCCGACACGGCGATGAACCCGCGGCAGACCGTCGAGGACATCATCGGCAGACCTTTGGAATTCTACCTCGGCCTCAAGGGCAAGGAGCGTGAAGAGCGCGTGCTTGAGCTTCTGGACATGATCGAGCTCGACGAGAGCTTCATGGACCGGTTACCGTCCGAGCTGTCCGGCGGCCAGAAACAACGCATCTGCATCGCCCGCGCGCTGGCGGCAAGACCGGACATCATCATCTGCGATGAAGTCACGTCTGCCCTTGACCAGATCGTGCAGGAAGGCATCCTGCAACTGCTGTTGCGGCTGCAGAAAAAGTACAACATCACCTATCTCTTCATCACCCATGACATCGCCACGGTGAAGGCAATTTCGGATGAGATCGTTGTGATGTTCCAGGGCGAGGTCGTCGAACAGGGGCTGAAGAGCGAAATCCTGGCTCCACCCTTCCCCGACTACACCAAACTGCTGTTGTCATCGGTGCCGGAGATGGATCCGGACTGGCTGACCAACCTGCTTGATGCGCGAGAAAGCTGAACTGGGATCAGGCAGCACCAAGGCACGACAGCCTTGAGAGCACCTGCGCCATTCGGCCATGTGGTCAGCGCGCGAGCAGCGACGGCAGATCGGCCACGGACCCGATACAGATATCGGCAAGTTGTGACAGAGCCTCGCGCGTCCCGGTGCCCGACAGCACACCTATCGCGGCCCCTGCGCCCGCAGCGCGCGCCATCTCCATGTCATGTTTGTTGTCACCCACCATCATGATTTCGGCTGGCGCCACACCGAGATGCGTTGCAAAGCCCAACAGCATTCCTGGCTCAGGCTTCGGGCCATGGCCGCTGTCATACCCGGCGATGAAATCGATATGGTGTCCCAACCCCAGCACTTCGACAGTGCGCCGGATCCCGCTTTCGCCGTCGCTCGAGGCAATCCCAAGCTTGTAGCCCGCCGTTCGCAACTCTCCCATGAGCTGATCAAGATCACAGATTGGCCAGGGTTTCTCGGCCCCTTCGACGAAGGCCGCATCCAGCATGGGGCTCAGATCGGCCAAAGCAAACGGGCTTCCATGAGAAATCATATGGGCCGCAATCTCTGTGGCATTGGCTGCGGCAAACATGCTGTCGCCCGCTGTTGCTCCGGTTTCGGGATCCATGCCGCAGGCCCGCAGCAACCGGTCTGCGAGGGCAGCATCACCATCTGCAGCAAGCAGTGCTGACTTGCGATTTGTTTCAGCCCAGGTCCTGTCGAAATCAACCAGGGTCCCGTCCTTGTCGAACAATATCGCCTTCAGAGGCGCGCGAGCTTGCCATGTCATGTTGTGTTTCCCGTTTGACAGATGCTGTGCATGGCGATTGCATGGGCGTCAATATTTGATCGGAAAGGTCCACGTCATTGACCCAACGCCCTGCCCCCTATGACAGATTGCTCGACGCTGAAATCTGGGCCTTTGTCGAAAGATCCCGCGCGCTTTACCCCGATGACGCGACCGGTTTTGACCCCGCAGGCCAGCGCCGCATTTATGATGATTTGTGCCAGGCCTTCGATGCCGGACGCCCCGAAGGCGTCACAGTTGCGGACAACGAAATCCGGGGACCTTCAGGCCCCATCCCGCTCCGCCGCTATATGCCATTATCTGCAAAGCCTGACGCGGTGGTGCTCTACCTGCATGGCGGTGGCTTCGTTGTCGGAAGCCTCGACAGCCATGACAGCATCTGCGCCGAGTTCTGTCAGCGCACCGGCCTTGCAGTGACCGCGGTCGATTACAGGCTGGCACCGGAACATGTGCACCCGGCGCAATTCGAGGATGCACTCGCTGCCTTCAACCATGTCGCGGGAAATGGCACGCGGCCGGTGATCCTGTGCGGCGACAGCGCCGGCGGCAATCTGGCCGCCGCAGTCGCCTGGGCAAAGCGAGATGCCAAGCACCGGGCCATCGGTCAGGTTCTGATCTATCCGGCGCTCGGCAACGATGTGTCCTCCGGAACCTTCGTCACCCACGCCAACGCCCCGATGCTCTCGACCGCTGACATGGTCTACTATGATGAAATCCGCGCATCTGGCGCGCCGCCAACCAACGATCCCTCCTTTACACCGCTGGCAGCCAAAGATTTCCACGACATGCCACCGACCGTGGTGTTAACCGCCGAATGCGATCCGCTCTCAGGCGACGGAGAACCCTATTGCCAACGGATCCGGGACGCCGGCGGCAAAGCCATCTGCATCGAGGGCCAAGGGCTGGTGCATGGTTATCTGCGCGCACGCCATTCAGCAAAAAAGGCGCGCGAGAGTTTCTCGGCCATGGTCGCGGCGATCTCGGCATTGGGGTCCGGCGACTGGCCCTATTGACCCCCGGACAGCATTGCCAACCGCTCAGACAAACCGCCGCGCGATCCGCTCGCTCCATTTGCGCTCAAACACCTGCGTGTCGTTCTCCGTCGCTGACAGGGTGCCGATCAGATAGAACCAGTTGCGGTCGCACCGCATTTCCATCTCGGCCACCGTGTGGGTGCGCCAGTCATCGCGCCCGCCTGTTTGCTCCCAGCGGATATGCGCCGTTGCCGATTGCGGATCATCGGGATGGATCGACCATGTTTCGTGCGTGGTGCTGCCAGAGATCAGCCCATGCGCCAGATCGCGGTTTTCGCCGGCATCATTGAAGATCACGGTTTTCACAACGCCGGTTTCGGGATCGGTCTCGCTGCTGCGCACCGATTGCGAAGGTCTCAGGTTCTCGTGCTCCCAATGCGCCGCGCCAACCGGCTTTTCAAAGCTGCATTCGTCCTGATCAGCCAGCTTGCTGCGAACCGGAAGTTCCAGCGTCCCAGCCTCAAGGCTGATCGTTGCGCGTTCGGGCGACGGCCAGATGAACGGCCAGTAGCTGGTTGAAACAGCAATCCGCAGACGGTGACCGGCGGGAATACGGTAGGCGATCTGATCCAGAGTGACGGTCGTTTCGAACGTCTCATCAGGTGTGAGCAACTCCGGCGTTTCACTCGAATTGCGATGTGTGAGATTGAGCACGCCCATGGTAATCATCGCCGAAGTCCCGTCGGGACGCAGATCGCAGAGCCGAACAGCCAGCTGCGCCATCGGCTTGTCGGAACTCAGCCGCAGTCTCAGTTTTGGTGCGCCGACAATGTCCAGCGGCGCCACAAGCTCAGCGCCGTCAAAACACGCCGATTTGAGGTCATCCCGCGTCTGCTCTCCCGGGAATTCAGGTCCGTAGGCAAAGGGGAAGAACTCGCCCCCCTCCGCACCGCAGTCAACGGGCGATGAAATTGCCACGGGTTCGCTTATCGGCGTCTCCCCAAGGATGCCATCGCCCAGTGTCAGATGCGTTGTTTTGACAGCAAGCGATGGCCATTCAGCCTCGGCGATCCAACGGCCGGGCCGTGCGTCGAACCAGCGCTCGGGCGCAATCGAATCCATCAGCCAGGTGCGGTAGGCCGGCAGCTCACCGGCGCCATTGTCCACACCCTTGAGCCAGCGGTCCCACCAGCGTTTGGCCTCCTGCAAAAATCCGATCCGCGGCTCCGGCCCGGCATAATGCGGGTATTTGTGAATCCACGGCCCGACAATGCCCTTGACCGGCGCCTCGATGTTTTCGACCAGATGCGAAATCGTGTTGCGATAGCCATCGTGCCAACCGCCGATGGACAGCACCGCGGCTTCGATCGCGCTGTAGTCCTCGCACACCGAGCCATGCTTCCAATAGGCATCACGTGTCTGCCGCGATATCCATTCCTTCGCCAGAAACGGCATGTTCTCCAGCCGCTCTAGCCAGATCTCTCGCCATCTATCGTCCAACAGCATCGGGTCCGGTGGCCGCGAGGAATAGGACAGCATGTTCGCAGCCCAGCCGAAATTCTCACCCAGCAGGCAACCACCCTTGAAATGAATGTCATCGGCAAAACGATCGACAGTGGAGCAGATCGTGATGATCGCCTTGAGCGCCGGCGGCCTGAGTGCTGCGACCTGCAGGCCGTTGAAACCACCCCAGGAAATCCCCATCATGCCGGCCGTGCCCGAACACCAGGGTTGCGCCGTAGCCCAAGCGATGACGTCGCAGGCATCTTGCAGTTCCTGTGGCGTGTACTCATCCGCCATCAGCCCTTCAGAATCTCCGTTTCCCCGCATGTCGACGCGGACACAGGCATAACCCTGCCCTGCCATCCAGGGATGGGTCAGGCTGTCGCGAACAATCGTGCCGTCGCGTTTGCGATAGGGCAGATGTTCGAGAATAACCGGTACCGGAGCCTGTTCGGCATCCTTTGGCATCCAGATCCGAGCCGACAGCCGGCAGCCATCAGGCATGATGATCGCTTGGTCCTCAATGACCACAACATCGCGGTCGAACCCGGCTTCCACCTCTGGCATGAAAGATGCCATTTCGCCTTACTCCCTGAAATCACTCAGGCAATCAGTGTCACGCCGGCACCATTTCGGCAACCCGTGAGCCTGCATTCAGTGAGCAGCGATACGGTTGAGATCCTCTCTGGATTCGCCTGAATAGCGGATCAGTTCAGCGCTATCGAGCAACTCGAAATGCTTCGAATCCACAATGCGAATAACATCATTGCGCGAAAGCATCTGAATGTTGCGGCTCAGCGTCTCTGGCGTCGTGCCAAGGTAGTCGGCGATGTCACGGCGGCTGAGCGGCACATGGACAATCGGATGCTGTCCCGCATCGCCACGCAAATGCTGGTTTTCAGACCGGCGGGAAAAAACATAGATCAAAGTGGCGACACGCTGCATGGTGGTATGGCCATTGGTGATGGCCGCCCATTCGCGCGCGGCGTCCAGCTCATCAAGCTTGGCCTTGTGCATTTCGTGCTCCACCTCAGGGTGGTCAGCAAGAAACCGCTCAAACGCCGGCCGGTTGATGGCGCAAAGGCTGACATCCGTTGCGGCCTCATAGGAGAACCGGGACTCTTCGGCAAACAACCGTCCGAAAAAATCCGAAGGGAACAAAAGCCCGACAATGTGATCATCACCATTGACCGAAGAGCTGGAAAGCTTGATCACGCCGTCGAAAATATTGCCGACAACCTCACAGGTCTCGCCTTGCGCCTGGATTATGCTTCCCCGCGGATAAGTCCGCCGGTGGGCGATACGGTTGAGCTGCGCCATCGCATTGGTCGTTCCGGCCCGGCAGACCGTTCGGTTGTATATGGGGCAATCGCCGCATTTGCCGCAAAGGCACGAGACATCAACCGCTTTGTTCATTTCAGGCCCCTTGGCGGTTTAGCTTAGATGATCATCTGCTGAACGCGGTAATCTTTACCGTTTATCACACCCATTTACCAGCGCCGTCACTCAATCCGACAGGCGGACACACGTCAAGAGTGTATAGGAGGCAGGCCAAGCGCAGCGATTAATTCGGCTTCAGCGCTGCAATCGCTTGAGGCAGATCTTTCAGACTGTCGATCAATATGTCAGCGCCCAGCTCCTCGACCGGAACATTGGTATAGCCGCCGCGAACCGCGATGCTCGGCACTCCGGCAGCCTTGGCGGAATCAATGTCCGCCGGGCTGTCGCCCACCATGATCGCCCTGTCGGCGGTCACGCCCATTAGTGCCAGCGCATGCTCCAGCATATCGGGTGCAGGCTTGCGCTCAGGCCCTGTATCGCCACCCACCACCGCATCGACCATTGCATCAAATCCAAAATGCTTGAGCAGTTCATGGGTAAACGCTTCAGGTTTGTTGGTCACCACTGCAATCCGGACACCCGCGCGATGGTAGGCCGCAACAATGTCCAGCGCGCCCGACATCAGTGTCGTCTGTCCGGTGAGGTGGCGGCCATAGATCGCCATCATCCTGTCAAGGGCGGCATCAAGCGCCTCGCCCTCGACCGGGCTTTGCGCCGCCGCATAGGCACGCTCGACCAGCTTCTTCACGCCATTGCCAATCATCGCCCGAACCACATTGATCGAAAGCGGCGCCAGACTGTCCTGCGCAAGCAATTCGTTGGTGGCCGCTGTAAGATCGGGCACAGAATCAATCAACGTGCCGTCGAGATCAAACAGCAGCGCTTCCGGCCAGGGCTTCCGCCCACACTCGGTATCAGTGGCGGCTGGGGTATGGTTCACGGCACATCTTTCCATTCTGGCCGGAGATCCGGCGGCCATTGCCTGATTTTTCCGGTACCACTTGTTTCCACCTGTCAGGCAATCGTGTCAGCCCTTCCCGCCTGGCGTCCGGAAAATATGCAGCCGCCCAAGAAGCTGCCCTCGAGCGCGTTGTAACCGTGATAACCGCCACCGCCGAAACCACTCACCTCTCCGGCCGCGAACAAACCAGGGATCAGCTCACCCGAGCCATTGAACACCTGCCCGTTCATGTCGGTCTCAAAACCACCCAGTGTCTTGCGGGTTATGATGTTGAGCTTGATGGCGATCAGCGGTCCGTTTTCCGGATCGAGAATGCGGTGCGGCTTGGCAGTCCGCATCAGCCTGTCGCCACGGTAGTTGCGCGCGGCATGGACGGCCATCAATTGCGCATCCTTGGTGAACGGATTGTCGACCTGGCTGTCGCGCGCAACAATCTGCGCCCGCAGTTTCTCAAGTTGAATCAGATTGCCAGCTTTCTGATTCATTTTCTCGACCAGCTCCTCCAAGCCATTGGCAACAATGAAATCTTCGCCATGATCCTTGAACGCCTCGACAGCGGCCGTGGCTTTCTTGTTGAGCAGGCGCTGCTGAACAACCTTGAGCCAGCTCTTGGCCGCAAAGTCGGGGTTCTGTTCAGACCCGGACAGCGCCACCTCTTTCTTGAGGATCTTCTGGGTCATGATGAACCAGGAGTAATCATGCCCCGTGGCCAGGATTTCCTTAAGCGTCGAAAGCGTATCGAAGCCCGGCATGCAGGGCGGCTTGAGCCTGTTGCCGTTGGCATCGAACCACATCGCCGACGGCCCCGGCAGAATCCGGATTCCATGATTGGGCCAGATCGGATCCCAGTTCTTCACACCCTCTGTGTAGTGCCACATCCGGTCGGTGTTGATGGTTCGGCCACCGGCGGCTTCGGCGATCGCAATCATACGGCCATCGACATGGGCAGGCACACCCGAGATCATTTTCTTTGGCGGCTCGCCCAGACGCTTGCGCGGCCAGGCCTTTCGCACCAGATCGTGATCTCCGCCGATCCCGCCGGAGGTGACGAGAACACTCGGGGCGCGCAACTCGAAACCGCCAATCACATCACGGTTGGTCGACCAGCCCCGTTCGCTCGCGTCGTCAGCCAGGATCTCGCCCGTCACCCCTGTGACTGCCCCGTTTTCGCTCAGAAGCGCAGAACATCTGTGGCGGAACTTGAGCGTGATCTTGCCAGCAGCTGCATGGGCGCGAACCCTTCTCTCGAACGGCTCGACCGTGCCAGGTCCAACACCCCAGGTCAGATGAAACCGCGGAACCGAATTGCCGTGCCCATTGGCGAACGATCCGCCCCGCTCCGCCCAGCCGACAATCGGAAACCAGCGCATGCCCATCGCGTGCAGCCAGGGCCGCATCTCGCCGGCAGCGAAATCCACATAGGCCTCGGCCCATTTGCGCGGCCAGAAATCTTCCGTGCGGTCGAACTGCGCCGACCCCATCCAGTCATTAAGCGCCAGCTCGCGGCTGTCACGGATTCCCATCCGGTGTTGCTCGGGCGTATCGACAAGAAACAATCCTCCCAGCGACCAGAACGCCTGCCCGCCGAGGAAATGCTCCGGCTCCTGATCGATGATGACAACGCTCTTGCCACGGTCGGCCAACTCAGACGCTGCCACCAAACCGGCAAGCCCACCGCCTACCACGATCACATCGCATTGATTCATTCGTTCGGCCCTCCCGGCCGGTTGTCGGCCCTTGCAATGTTGTCGCAAAGTTCAAAACGCGGCAACACATCGGACGCAACCAATCGCCTCCCGCCCGAAAACCGCGCCCTGCCAAAACCCGGCGCCCGCACTTATCTTACGTGAAGAGACCCAACGTCAACACAATTTGCAAACCGCCACTGCCATCCGAAACGTTGACGGAGCGAACAGCCAGCAACCGGACAAACCTGTGATTTCGTCAAGAAATCAAAAAGCTGGAGTCACAGGGTGAATCAGATTGCGAAACACTTCATATGGATTTGAGGAGCTGATTGGCCGCAAACACCGCCTTGAATAAGCCTCTCTGAAGCCGACCGCCGCGTGTCGGCTCAACATCGGTCACCGGCATTGGCAGATCCGCCTCATCACCGCCCGAAAGCAAATCGGCCATCGCCTTGCCAAACACCGTGCCCGGCGCAATGCCGCGCCCGTTGTAACCGATCGGCGTGTAGAGACCTTCTGCCAAACGGTGAATGCGCGGCATGTGTTCGCGGTTCATGGCGATCTGCCCGTGCCAGGAAGTCTCCAATTCGACGGGACCGAGCAACGGAAAAAGCCGCACCAACTGCCGTCTGGCCCAGCGCTCCGAGAGCCCGCCCTCACCGCCGATAGCGGCCCCCATCGAGCCGATGATCAGGCGACCTGCCGCATCACGACGGAGCGAGAACATGATCTTTCCCGTGTCCCAAATGCCCTGACGTTCGGCAAGAATTTGCGCCACACGCTCCCCAAGTGGCCGGGTGGCGACCTGGAAATAGTCGATCGGCACAAAGCTTGATCTGAGCCCTGGCCAGAGATCACCGGAATAGGCATTGGTGGCAAGGACCACCCACTTTGCGGTTACCGTTCCTGCCCCCGTTTCGACCTGCCAGCCCTCGCCCTGGCGGAAGAGCTTGGTCACCTCGGCTTCAGTGTGAATGCGTGCGCCAGCCGCCGCCGCGGCCCGCGCAAGCCCCCGCACATAGCCCATCGGATTGAGCGTCCCGGCACGCGCATCAAGCAGACCGCCGAAGAACGCCTCGGAACCGATCTTGCCGGCGGCCTCCTGTTGAGACAACAGCCGCACCGGCGCCCCGAGCCGCTGCCATTCTTCGGCACGGCGCGCGAGATCCTTCATCCCGGCGGGCGAATGAGCGGCATGAATGGTGCCGCTGCGGGTCAGTTCACACCGGATCTGATGCCTCTCGATCAGCGACATGACGTAAGCTGGCGCACCGCCGAGAAGATCCACCAATTTCGCACCCCGCGCGGCGCCCAAACGCGCACGCACATCCTGCGGCGGCAGCCACAATCCGGCATTGAGCAGACCGACATTGCGCCCCGAACCGCCAAAGCCGATCTGACGGGCTTCGAGCACGCAGGCCGCCATTCCCTTTTCAGCCAGATGCAATGCGGTCGACAGCCCGGTATAGCCGCCTCCGACAATCGCCACGTCAACCGTCAGGTCACCCCCCATCGGGACGCCGGGATCAACCTCTTCCGAGGTCTGATCCCACAGCGATAGGGTCGATGCACCTGCCATAAGTCGTCTTCCGGGATGTTGCCGATCGCCTTCAGCCGGTTCGCGACCCGCCGCTTGCGCCACTCAACTGTTGAACCAAGCGCCTATCTGGGTCAATCATGTGCGACACGTCCACTCAACAATGCACAGGAACCCCATGGCCCGAACCATCAAACCTGTCGCCGAAATGGTGGCCGCAGCGCGCGCCCGGATCGAGGAAATCGAGATCGCCGACGCCATTGCCATGCTCGACGACCCCAATATTGTGATCGTCGATCTCCGCGATGTACGCGAACGTCAGCGCTCCGGCTTCATTCCCGGCAGCTTTCACTGTCCCCGCGGCATGGCCGAATTCTGGATCGATCCGCAGAGCCCTTATTTCAAAGACATCTTCGGTCAGGACAAGAAGTTCGTGTTCCATTGCGCCTCGGGCTGGCGCTCGGCCCTGACCACGGCGACGCTCAACGACATGGGCTTTGAATCGGCGCACATCCGCGAGGGCTTCACAGCCTGGAAGGATCAGGGCGGCCCGTTGGAGTTCCCGCCCGAAGAGGACCACTGACCGGGCACGTAATGCTGCACTGGCTCTAGCGCAGTGCAGCTTCTATGTTGCCCCCATCCACAGTAATCACATGCGCGGTTGTACGCTCGGACCTGGCAAGCGCCACGAAGGCATCCGCCACATGACGGGCCTCGACCTCGGCCTTGAGCAGATTGCCGGCCATATAGTCGCCCGCCGACACCCCACGGGCTTCCGCCCGCGACGCGATGAATTCATCTGTGAGCAGCCCCGAGCGAATCCGGTCGGCATTGACGCCATTGACACGTATTCCCTCCCCGCCCAGTTCCAGAGCCAGTTGCCGCACCAGAAAGAAAGTCGTTGCCTTTGGCAAGCCGTAGGCACCAAAGCCCTTGCCTGGATTGACCGCCTGCTTGGAGACATTGAACAGCATCTGCCCACCATGCCCCTGGGCTGAAAACACCCGCGAGGCTGCGCGCGCCATGGCCAGATGTGAGAAAAAATTCAGCTCGAAACTGGATCTGAGCACGGCCTCATCAAGCGCAAGCAGATTGCCCTGCACCGCCGCTCCCGCATTGGAGACAAGAACATCAAGCCCGCCAAAGCGCCCAACAATCTGCTCGATCGCCTTGCTGGCCGCATCCGCCTCGGTGAGGTCCGCGACCACCGCCAGGCAGTTGCTCCCGATGGAGGCCGCAGCCGCCTCGCAGCTCTCGCGGTTGAAATCGATCAGGGCGATTGCGGCCCCCTCGCGCGCAAAGGCCTTCGCTGTCGCAAGCCCGATGGCACCAGCACCGCCGGTCACCGCCACGATCTGCCCGGCAAAGGGCTTGGCCGCAGCCTTGGCAAGCTTGGCCTGCTCGAGCGACCAGTATTCCATATCGAACAAATCATCTTCGCCAATCGGGAAGAAGCCGCCGGCCGCCTCGCTCTGGCTCATGACTTCAACTGTCTGCTCGGCGATATCAGCGGCAGCAGCGGCGGCTCCGGCGTCCTTGCCGATCCCCACAATGCCGAGACCTTCGATCCAGGCCACGCAAGGGTGCGGCTCGAGCATGACCTTGATGCCGCCAACCCGCATGTTCTGCTTTTCAAACACCGCCCGATAGGCATCCGCATAGGCGTCGACTGTCGCAGAGATCGCCGTTGCACCTTTGGAAAGGTCGTCTTTGGTGAGCACCAGCATGCGGCCCTTGGTGCGAATGACGTGATCAGGCGACGCGACACCGCGCGTCGCCAGCACATCCAGATCGTCGCGCCTTAGAAAGGCGTCAATCTCCGGGGTGCTGCGCAGATCCATCACCACCGGCCTTGCCGGTCCGTTGTGGTGATCACCACGCACGCGGCCTATCGCCCCCCGCAGCACCGGCAGCACCTGGCCCGCTTTGGCTGTGTCACTGGCCGTCCGGTTGCGCTTCACCGTAGTCTGGAACCGGCGGCCATTGCTCTGCTTGGCCAGCCAATCCTCGACCAGGTTGGTGTGCTCTATCACCCGGTCATAGCTCTGGCGCGCAGTATCACCGAAGGTGAAATGCCCGTGCTTGAGCAGGATCATCCCTTCCACATCGGGATTGGCGTCAAACACCTCGGCCGCCTTCTTGGCCAGCGCGAAGCCCGGCATGATGTAGGGCACCACGGCGAGCCGACTGCCGAAGATCTCAGTAATCGCCGCTTCGGCATTTGGCAGATTGGCCAGAGCCAGAAACGCCGTCGCGTGGGTATGGTCGACAAAAGTGTGCGGCAAAAATGCGTGCAGCAGGGTTTCCACAGACGGATTGGGCGCGCTCGAATCCAAAAGGTTGGATCGCTGCATATTGACCATGTCCTCGTCGCTCAGCGATGCGAGGTTGCGCATCTCCAGCAGCGGCGCCAGCCGGACACCCGGAAGCCCCGGAGCTTCAAGCGTATCAAGATCCCATCCACTGCCTTTGACATGCAGAACGCGCTGCCTGACACCGAACAGGTCTTCGCGCTCGGTCTTGACTGAAGTATTGCCACCGCCATGCATGACGAGATCCGGATCCGCGCCGATCAAACGCGAGGAATAGACCCGAAGCGCGAGCGTCTGGTCCGCCGGGTGATTGCCCGCCGCGCGAACCCGTGCATCCGCTTCCTTGTCATTCCATCTGTTTTGACGCATTACCGACTCCTGCCTCTGTGAACTGGCTGTATTTGACAAAAGTCACGCATTATTGTCAAATGTATATATAGCAATGATGGGATGCAATGCCGCAAAACTCGACCAGGCGCTCCACCAAACAGATCAGCGGCGAGGACATCGTCGTCGAAACCGCATGGCTTTACTACCAGGACGGCCTGAATCAGAGCGACATCGCCAATCGCCTGCAGGTCTCCCGGGCCACCGTGGTCAACTACCTTCAGGAAGCCCGCGAACGCGGTTACATCCATACCAAGCTGTCACCTGAAGCCTTCAACACCCACCGTGCGGCTGTGGCCCTGTGCGAGCGTTTCGGCCTCAAGGCGGCCTACATCATGCCTGACGGCACGGGTGCCGCGGATGACCAGGCAAGCCGCATCATCCGCGGCGCAGCGGACTGGCTGCCGAGCCTGCTCGAACCGGGTGATCGGTTGGGCGTGGCCTGGGGCAAGACCATCTACGACGTTGCCGAACAGCTTGAGCAAACGGTGATCGCCGATCTCACAGTGATGCAGCTGGTTGGCTCGATGGCCACGCCCTATGGCTTTTCAGCCGATGTCTGCTCCTCCAACGTTGCGCGGAAGTTTTCCGCCAAATGTATCAACCTGCACGTTCCCGCGATCCTCAGCTCCGCAGAGATCGCAGCCACCCTGCGCGCCGAAACTCTGATCGCAAATCAGCTCGACGCCATCAGCCACTGCAACAAGACCCTGTTTGCCGTGGGCTCCTGCCTGCCCGACAGCCATGTCGCTTCCAGTGGTGTGGCAACCCAGAAGGAACTCCAGGACTACATCGCCAGTGGCGCCGTCGGTGTGCTCTGCGGCCGCTTCATCGACGCCAACGGCGACCCGGTGAGCGGACCACTCGACGACCGCATGATGGGCATTGAACTCGACATGCTGCGCCACCGCGACATGGGCATTCTTGTTTCGGTCGGAGCGGACCGGGTGCCGGCAGCGGTCGCGGCCCTGAAAGGCGGCTACGCCACCCATGTGGTCACCAATCAAAGCTGTGCGGCAGCAATGATGGAGCTCGGCTGAACCCGGCAGTGCCTTAAGCGGCGCTGCGGCGCTCGGGGAACAGGCCCAGCAGTCCCTCACGGCTGGCCTTGGCGACGCCGCGTTCTGTAATCAAACCGGTGACCAGTCTTGCCGGCGTCACATCAAAGGCCGGATTTCCGCCCGGCGTCCCATCCGGCGAAATCTGCACCGAAGTGACGCTTCCGTCCTCAAGTCGCCCGAACACCTGGGTCACCTCGCGGTCGTCACGCTCCTCGATCGGGATCTCGCGAACACCGTCTTCCACGGTCCAGTCAATGGTTGAGGATGGCAGCGCCACATAGAAAGGCACATCATTGTCCTGCGCGGCAAGCGCCTTGAGGTAGGTGCCGATCTTGTTGCAAACATCGCCCAACGCGGTCGTTCGGTCGGTTCCCACGATCACCATGTCGACCTGCCCATGCTGCATCAGATGCCCGCCTGCATTGTCGGTGATCAGATGATGCGGGATGCCATGGCTGTTCATTTCCCAGGCGGTGAGTTGCGCACCCTGATTGCGCGGACGGGTTTCATCGACCCAGATGTGGATCGGGATACCGGCCTGAACCGCATGATACATCGGCGAGGTCGCTGTTCCCCAATCCACCGTGGCAAGCCAGCCGGCATTGCAATGGGTGAGAATGTTGACCGGCTCACCAGGCTTCTTGGTCGCCGCAATCTGCTTGACCAGTTCCAGCCCGTGCACGCCGATCATCCGGTTGGTCTCGACATCAGCGTCGCAGATCTCGGCCGCTTTGCGGAAAGCCGCCGCGGCCCGGTCACCCTCGGCCAGCGGTGCCAACAGCTGTCGCATTTCATCAAGCGCCCAGCGCAGATTGATCGCGGTCGGCCGGGTCTCGTGCAAGATCTCCCAGGCCGCATCGAGCGCCGCGTCAGAAGCGTTGCGCTGCATTTCCATGGCAATGCCATAAGCGGCGGTCGCACCGATCAGCGGCGCGCCACGCACCCACATGTCGCGAATGGCGGTGGCGAATTCATCAAGGCTTTCGATCTCGACCACCCGGAACTCGTGCGGCAGCCAGCGCTGATCGATGATCTTGACCCGTCCGGCCTCGCCATCGAACCAGATCGACCGGTAATGTGTGTCGCCAACCTTCATGACATGCCTCCGCATTCCGTCTGTCGCGCCGTTGCGATCACCGCATCCATTCCGGTCAACCGGTTCCGGTTCATCACCAACAGCTGACCGAGTTTGAGGCATTTGGTCTCACATTTCGCCCGCAGGTCCTCATTCTCAATGGTATCCAGCTCGGCAACATGGGCGAGCCCCAAGATCCGCCGGTGCATCTCGATACCGGCAAAGCCGACGAGATCACGGAAGATTTCGCCCAGAAGCTGCTGTGCCGCTGCTTCGGAGGCAAAATCATGACCCTGATCCTCATAGAGCGACTTCGGGTAAAGAATGCCCGTCCGCTCGGTTCGCCACAGCCGCAGAAATTCCGCGCGATAGACCGACCAGGTCTCGTCGATCACCGAAAGCAGCCAGTCCTGGTAATCCTTGCAGACCGCCTCGTCGGTGATGTGAGCGGGCATTGCGTGATAGGCCATCAGATAGTTGCCGATCAACATGCCGATATCAAAACCGAAGGGGCCGTAAAACGCGAATTCGGGGTCGATCACCCGCGCTTCATTGCCGGTCACCATGATCGATCCAGCGTGCAGATCGCCATGGCACATGGTCTCGCCGCGCGATGTGAAGGCCCGCTTCATGTGCTGGACTTCCACCTTCAAAGCCTGATCGGCCCGCAACTCAGCCACAATCCCATCAAGCTGCGGGGTGGTATGACGGTTCATCTCCGCATCATAATAGGGATCGGTGAAGACCAGCGCCTCGGTGATGTCGCACAGCTCCACATTGCCGGCGAACAACGCGGTATCGGCCTTCTTGTCCGGGGCCGCCATCGACAGGTCGGAGCCTCGAAACGCAGTCCGAGCGGCAAACAGGCCAAGTCTCTCAGCCAGGCCTTCAACCTTGAGGCCCTGCATAGTCTGTTGGCGCAGGATGATGTGCGGCTGCAGGCGCTCCATGACGATCAACGCCTGGTCTTCATTGAAATAGAGAACCTCCGGAACACTGCCCGGATCCCGCACCTCCTGCCGGGTCAGGGCATGATATTCGAAGAAGGCGCGCTTGAGCGGCAACGGCCAGCTGTCACCGACGAGACGCACATAAGGCAGCGCCTGTTTGACAATCACGCTCCCGGCTTCGCCTTCGACGATGAAGACCAGGTTGAGATTGCCGTCGCCAACCTCGCGCACCGACCAGCCCTCGATATTGCTGCCGACTGTCTGCTTCATGACATCGAGGCCACCCAGGCGGGAACCAAGAGTTTCCGGTGATAAAGCTTTGTATTCGCTATTCAATTCAAACCTCCCAACGGGCTTTCGCAACCGTTTATACTGCCAGCCTAAATCCCATTTCACTCATTTGTCAATATATGTTGACTTTTGTCACCACTACTGTTTTCATCCTCGAGGGAGGAAAGAATGACTGAAACTCTATGCGATCTGCTGGGCGTGGAGAAATCCTTTGGCGACAATCGCGTCCTGAAGGGTCTCAACCTGTCACTGCCTGCAGGCGCCGTCACCGTGCTCATGGGCGCCAATGGCGCGGGCAAGTCGACACTGGTCAAGATCCTCAGCGGCGTGCACGCGCTGGACGCCGGATCGGTGACGTTGCTCGGCAAGCCATTCCGCCCTTCCAGTCCCGCCGAAGCCATTCGCGCCGGTGTCGTCACCGTCCACCAGAACATCAATGACGGCGTGATACCCGATCTCGACGTCGCCTCGAACCTGCTCATCGACCGTATGGCCGAGCCCGGCTATGGATTCCTGCTCAAGCGCCGCCGAAACCATGCGGACGCAGAGCGGATTGCCAGCCGGATGGGCCTCCATCTCAATGTTCGGCAGCAAGTATCCGAACTTGGCATCGCCGACCGGCAATTGATCGCCATTGCGCGCGCCATGGCGCACGATCCGCGATTGCTCATTCTCGACGAACCGACCTCCTCACTGTCAGCCTCGGAAGCCGAACGCCTGTTTGCCTTGATCGAGCGGCTTTCAGAGCGTGGCGTCGCAGTGCTCTATATCTCCCACCGCATGTCCGATATCCGCCGTATCGCCGACCGAATCGTTTCGATGCGCGATGGCGAGATTTCCGGTGTCTTCGAGGGCGACGAGCTCGACTACGAAGGCGCCGTCAACGCCATGCTCGGCCACCGCATGACAGATGTCGACATCAACATCGGCGCGCGCGGCAGCAAGGTGCTGCAGATCAGCGCGCTGCAATTGCTGCCTGGCAGCAGGCCGTTTGATTTCGATCTGGCGGAAAACGAAGTTGTTGCAGTCACAGGCCTGTTGGGCAGCGGCAAGACCGCCCTCGCCCAATGCCTGTTCGGGCTCGGCAAGCCCGCCGGCGGCAGCATTCAGATTGATGGCAGTGACTACACACCAGCCAGCCCGCAAGCGGCAATTGCCAGCGGCGTATTCATGTCGCCCAAGGACCGCGCCAACAATGCGGTGATTGCTGACTTCAACCTCACCCGCAACATCACCTTGCCGTTCACATCCCGCTACTCCCGGTTTTCGTTCATCAGCCGGAGCAAGGAACGCGACACAGCGAACCGGATGATCAAATCCCTCTCGGTGATTTGCCAGAGTGAAGCCGACGGCATCGGAACGCTTTCAGGCGGCAACCAGCAGAAGGTGATGCTGGCCCGTTGGCTGGTCGAGGAGTGCCGGCTGCTCTTGCTCGATGAGCCGTTTCAGGGTGTCGACATACGTGCCCGTCGCGATATTGGCCGCAAAATCCGCGAGACATCGGCCAACCGGGCGACACTTGTCTTCGTCTCCGAGCTGGACGAGGCGCTTGAGGTGGCCGACCGGATCGTGGTCATGACCGAACACTCGATTTCGGCCGAATTTGAGAACAGAAACGTCGATCTCAACGAGATCCTGACAGCAGTAACCGGGTCCGCGCCGGAACACACCAGCCAAACCTCAGAGGCAGCATACGTATGAGTTTAGACCTGGACCAGCCGAGCAAGACACCCGCAACCGCCCCCTTGGCTGACAAGACCGTTGCCCGCCCTTCAAGCGTCATCGATCTGGCAATCCGCTACGGGTTTCTGACGCTGCTGCTCGGCCTGGTAATTTTCTTCTCGGTCTTTGCCAGTGGCTTTGCCGGGCCGCGCAGCGCAGTGTTCATTTTCCAGTCGGTGGCGATCACCGGCATTCTCGCACTTGGTGTCACTTGCACGCTGGTTGTCGGTGGTTTTGACCTGTCGATCGGCTCGGTCGCCACCTCTTCGATGATGCTGTCGGCCTATATGATGGTGGTGCTCGAACAACCAGCCTTCATCGCAATTCTTGCCTGCCTGGCGATGGGTGCCCTGATCGGACTGGTCAACGGACTCCTGATCGTCAAGACCAAGGTCCCCGATCTGCTGGCGACGCTTGGCATGATGTTCCTGCTCGTCGGCCTGCAACGCATCCCGACGGAGGGCCGTTCAATCGCAACTGGGATGACCTTGCCCGACGGCTCCACCGCTGAAGGTGTGTTTTCGCCACTGTTTCTCTCATTGGGCCGTCACCGGTTCGACTTCATGCTCGAAAACCTCCTTCCTGCCCCGGTGATATTTCTGATCATTATCGGCATCCTGGTCTGGGGCTTCCTTGAACTCACTCGCCATGGGCGCCTGATGTATGCCATTGGCTCAAACGAACGCGCAGCAAGCCTGACCGGAACCAATGTCAACAACTACAAGATCCTGGCCTACATGATCTCAGGCGTTCTGGCCTCCGTCGGCGGGATGCTGCTGGCCGCCCGCCTTGGCCGTGGCGACATCGCCTCAGGCACAAATCTGCTGCTTGATGCCGTCGCTGCAGCATTGATCGGCTTTGCGGTCCTTGGCGCTGCCAAGCCCAACGCCTTCGGCACAGCCATGGGCGCGCTTTTCGTCGGCATTCTGCTGCAGGGTCTGACGATGATGAATGCACCCTACTACACCCAGGATTTCATCAAGGGTCTGGTGCTTGTCATTGCCCTTGTCTTCACCTTCTCGCTGTCGGCCCGGAAAACCGGCAGCCACTAACAAGATATAAAACGCAACGGAGGAAACGAAATGAAACTGTTACGCAGAAAAGCACTGGCCCTTTTTGGCGGCCTCGCCGCCGCCGCCATGATGCCGCTTGGAGGCTTCGCCCAGGCACAGGATATGCCCGCACCGCTCGACAATGCCGGTGATGTGAAGATCGCACTGGTACGCTACCTCTCCACCGGAGACTTCTTCCAGGCCTATCTCTCGGGCGTCGAATCCCAGTCCAAGGCTCTGGGTGTCGATCTCCGGGTGTTCGACAGCCGCCAGGATGCAGCACTACAGGCCGACATGGTCGACCAGGCAATTGCGCTTGGCGTTGATGGCATCATCATTCAACATGGGCTGACGGAGTCCATGAAGGAAGCAGCCCAGCGCGCCGTGGATGCCGGGATCAAGGTGGTGGCATTCGACGTCAATGTCGAGAACGAAGCCATCCCGCAGATCGAACAGTCGGACTATCTGCTCGGCAAGCTCGCGCTTGAGCAGGCGATCAAGGACAACGGCACCGAATGGAAAGCAGGCTATGTCTATGTGCCGGGAATTGCCCCTCTCGACCGCCGTCATGTGGCCTGGGAAGAGGTCAAGGCAGCCAATCCGGGCATCGTCGAAGCTGCCCAGATGGGCACGCTCGACAACCCGATCGCCAACTCCAACGCCAACCAGGCGCGTTCGGTGCTGCAGGCCAACCAGGACATCTCCGTGTTCTTCGCGCCCTATGACGAATTCGCCAAGGGCGTGAAGATCGCTGTTGACGAAGCCGGCCTCTCGCAGGACGTGAAGATCTACTCGGCCGATGTCTCGACCGCGGACATCTCGGCCATGCGAGAACCGGGTAGCGCTTGGGTCGCAACCGTTGCCACCAACCCCGCAGTTGTCGGCGAAGTCTCCGTGCGCGCCCTTGCGATCATGCTCACCGGTGACAATCCCGGTGCGCAGGTTGTGGTGCCGCCCACCCTGATCACCCAGGATTTCCTCAACGAGAATGACATCAAGAACATGGAAGATCTGTCAGCGAAGATGCCGCAATTCGCCCATGCCGATGTCGCCATGACCGACTGGATGAAACTGCCGCCACGCTGATCCAACACCCCTCCCAGGGTGGAAAAGGCCGCATCCCAGGGTGCGGCCTTTTTGTATTGCAGGCAATCAACGATTCCCACCAATCAGCTCTCACAACAGCACAAAAAGATGGGGCCGATCTTTCGATCGAACCCCATAGTCGACAGGGACAGAGTCGAACCCTTCAGGTGGCCGACATTTGGTCCACCGCATCACGCATGGCGCGCACCGCCTCGCCGATCCTGTCACCGGCGCGCAACAGACTGCCGCCAAGCAGATAGACGACATCTTCGCCATACATCGAAACCATGTCGCCGGCGCGCTCAACACTCATACCGCCGCCCGGGCTCGGCATCATTGGCTTGCCAACGCCTGCGGGATCACGGCAGGCCTTTGCGATCGACTGGCATTCCTCGATGCTGAAGCCGAACCGGCCGCCGACATTGGGAAAGACCGAAATATCAGAACCGGCGAGCCGCTGAAACACGCCATACATCAACCCGTGATCGACACCTGTCTCGGGCGTGAGCACAAACGGGCCGGTAAAGCTTGGATGGGTCATGATTGGCAGATCGAAGGACTTGTCACGCGAAAGCGCCTGAACCACGCCAAAGCCCATCAGGCCCGGCATCAGCAACACACCGCCGGCACCCGCTTCCTTGGCCTGGAACGCCTCATCCACCGGATAGCCGCTGTGTCCGGTGACATTGACGAAGTAGCACACCGAACCGCCGCCTTGGGCATTGGCTTCCGCCACCGCCTCGCTGACAGCGGTCACCCGTTCGCGAAACGGCGCCATCCGCTGATTGGCCAGACCGTGATCATCCTTGATGATATCGGCGCCGCCAAGCACACAACGCCGGGCGATCTCGGCAAGTTCGGAAACGCTTGAGCCCTGCGGCTTGATCACCGGCGAAATCAGCCCACCTCTCGCCCGGCCGGTCCGTGCGCGCACGCCTTCAATGCCGAAGCGTGGACCAGCGAAGCGTTTGCGGATTTCAGGCCCAGGATCAAAACCGACAACGCGGATGTTCTGCTGGATCGAGGAATTGCCGAAAATCACATTGATCAGCTGGACAACCTCCTCACCCGCACTGTCCGGGCTATAGGAAATCGTGGCTTCATAGGTCTCGGGGCCCGTGGCGGAAATGCCCTCGACCTGACCGACGATCTCATCGCTGATGTAACCGGCAGGCACGATATCGCCGGGAATTTCGACCGTCTGTTCCAGCGCGATTCCGATAGCCCGGCTTTCAGCCTCGCTGGCATTTTCGGCTTTCAGCCGGTATCGGACCCGGAAACGATTGTCATCCGCCATGCCTACAAAGCCTCAGCCTTGACGGCAGAATGGACCGCATCGACGCGCGCGCTCGCGAGCGCTTCCTCATCGATGCCGGTCGAGGCACCTATGATGCGCTCGATGCCGCGCACCAGCGCACCGGCATCAAGGCCATAATGCTTCATCAGGTAGCCGCGCGAACCGCCATGAGCGAAGGTGTCCTTGAGGCCAAGCCGGACCAGAGGCTTGGCAACAGCGTTCTCGGCCATGATCTCGGCCACAAGCGAGCCAACACCGCCCGCAACAACATGGTTTTCCAGCACCACAACGCCCTTGGACACCGAACCGATATGGTCAAGCAGAGCCTGCTCACCGAAGGGCTTGATGGTGTGGATGTGCAGATGCCGGATGGAGACACCGGCACTCGACAGCGCATCGCGGGCGCGGAGCGCCTCTTCGGTGGCAATGCCGGAGGTAACCACGAGCACATCGGTACCCAGGGCCAGTTCGCGCATTTCGCCGACCTTGATCGGCGTATCAAACAACCGCGGAATGGAACCGCGCAGCACCCGGCAATAGACCGGACCGTCAATCGAATCCGCCGCCTCGCAGATGCTCTCTACCTCGGTGGCGTCACCTGTTTCCAGGATCGACATGTTGGGGATCGAACGCATGATCGCCACATCCTCAATCGCCTGATGGGTCATGCCGCCGGGCGTTGTGATGCCGGGCAGAAAGCCCATCAACCGGACCTTGCGGCGCGGATAGGCGACCGAGGCGATCAGCTGATCATAGGGCCGGCGATAGAGAAACACGCCAAAGGAATGCAGGAACGGCCGGAAGCCCGCGAGCCCCAGCCCGCCGGCAAAGCTCATCATGTTCTGCTCCGCCATGCCGAGCGACAGGAACTGCTCCGGATGCCGGTCGCGGAAGCCGTCAATCTCGCAGGACGATGTCAGGTCAGCAGACAGACACAGCACATCGGGGTTCTTGACCGCAAAGGCCTCGAAGGCCGAGGCGTAGGGACGATTGACCATTTCAACCATGTCAGTGCGCCTCCAGTTCGACGGGATCAATGCCAAGCTCGGCAGCAATCGAAATGTTCATCTCGGCCCGCTCTTCCTCGGATTTGAAGCGGACGTAATGCAGCCGCGGGAACCGCTTCTGCAGAAAACTCATGCCCTTTGTGGGGGAAGATCTGGCCAGGATGATCAGTGGCTGGCCCGCATGCGGTTCGTCTCTGGCCTGGCGCATGGAATCAAGATCATGGGCATCGATTTCCACGCAAACCGCGCCAAAGGCCTGGAATTTGGCCTTGATATCCCGCACTTCCATGACCGAATTCATGGCTCCGTCACACTGCTGGTCATTGACATCCATCAGCGCCCAGAGGTTGTCGATGCCGTGATGCGCGGCCGCCTGGACAGCCTCCCAGGTCTGGCCTTCCTGCACTTCCCCATCAGACATGAACACGCAGACTTCGCCTGTATCACCACGCCGCTTGCGTCCGAATGCAAGCCCCGCACCGGTGGAAAGCCCGATCCCGAGCGTCCCATTGTGCACCTCCATGCCGGGCGAATGCTCGGCACCGATCATCTCGACCGACGACCCGTCCTTGTTGAACATCTCGAGCCCTTCGGCATCCATGCGACCGGTTTCGATCAGCGTCGCATAGGCCACAAGCGCATAATGCGCGGGCGCGATAAAAAGCCGGTCATACTGCGGTTCGAACGGCCCATTATAGCCGGCACCCGTGACATAGTCGGGATTATCCGCCGAAGGCACGCCCGCAAAAGGCTTCGGCACCGCCGGCAGAACCGGCTCCCCTAGACTAAGCGCCTCATTGTAGAGAAAGGCCAGTTGCTCCGCGGCAGAGCAGGCCTGGCTCAGATAGCCGCCATTGTTGCGCATGGAGTGCTCGAACACCCGCCTGCGGATCCCCAAGGCAACCTCTTCGGTCGAACGTTTGTTGCGCACGGCTGTCTCCCTTTTCCGGGGAGACAATCGCCCGTGAATATACAAATGTCAATGTCTTTGTCTTTTGCCTAATGGCTGTTCGCGTCGACTTTCTTCAAACCTTCATCTCAGCCAGGTCGTCATCGGTATCGACCACCCATTGCACCTTCTCAGCATCGAGAAAATCAATGGTATGAACCACAATACTGTCATCGCGCAGAAAGCAGACATTGTAGTTGGGCGCGAGCTCGCCATGCCCCATCCGGTTGATCATCCCGGAGAAATCCGGCCAACAAGGATGGTTGGTGGATCGTGGTGCAGAATAGGAAATACCCGCAACCGAACCGCTGAGTGAATAGTGGCAATGACCGAAGAACATGTGCGCGATCACATCATTGTAGCTTTCAAGAAGTCCCTGGAGTTCACGCTCATTGATGATGCCGATGATATCGGCATTGGCCACATGCACGCGCACCGGATTGTGATGCATGAACATATAGGCCCGGACACCCCTTGAACGGGCATCGTCAAGAACGCCGGCGAGCCAGGCCATCCGTGTCTCGCAATAGCGCCCGCCATGCCGCCCCTGATCGACCGTATCCATATAGACGAAAACGCCGGCCGGCGTTTCCTCTGTCCACTGTACAAACCCGTTCGGATCGCGATGGGTTGACGGAAAGACCGAGACAAAGGTCTCGCGGTGATCATGATTGCCGATTAACAGCCGCGGCGCGAGCTTGTCCTGAAGCGAGCTCCCTGCAAGGATATCAACAAGCAACCGGTAACTCTCTTCGCCACCATGATGCGTCAGATCTCCGGTGATAACGATCCTCTCCGCATCCGCATCATGCGCCTCGACATAGGCCAGGCATCGCTTGAAATTGGCGACAGGATCAAGACCGAGAATAGGTGCTTCGTTGAGGTGAATATCGGAGATGTGTACCAGTTTCATCTTGAAAGCCCTTCAATCAGCAATGCTGCCATAATGGCGACAGCTCATGACAACACCAAAACAGGCGGGAGGTCCATTCGCCACTGTCAACAGCTTTTTGCCCATCTCATACAGGCCGCGCTGTGATGAGAGCTCGCGCATGTTGCTGAAACTGAAAACACCGCGCGTCCGGTCCTCGCAAAGTGCGAGAACCGGACGCGCGGCGTAGAAGCTGCCGGTTGTGTGACGAACGCCGCCTTGAACTCAGAACTCAAGAGGATTTGGCAGCGCCCGGCTCACAGCTCTCAGAGCATGTCGAGGTTGATGCCGACAGTGATGGCGCCAATCGGCTCACCGCTTTCGGGATCAGAGATCGTAATGCTTGCCTGCGACTGCAGAGCCTGGGTGGATTCGTCTTCTTCCACCCCATCCACAAACAAAACACCCGGGCCTGCGGCATATGTCTTCTGCCACTTGGCTTCGTCACCCTGCCAATAGTCAGAGGTCACATCGCTCTGGCCGACATTGAGGCCCTTGGCATCCATGACGAACATCTCGGTGATCATGCCTTCGGAACCCTCTTTCTTCTCCATCAGGAACTTCGACAGTTCACGTGCAAGCACTTCATTAACGAAAGGCTTGTCGGCGGCGGTGGCCTGGGCGCGCCAGTCCTGATCGAGCTTGTCAACTTCAGCCTGCGACAGACCGCTGGTCTTGGCATTCTGTTCCTTGATGGCACCGACAACAACAGGATCGGTCAGCCATGTTTGAACATGTGAGCTGATGAACTCCTTGACCGGTGCCACATGGGCTTCTTCGGCAGATGCGGTGATGGGCGCGAAAGCAGCTGTGGTGGCAACAAGCATTGCAGTCAGGATATGGTTGGATTTCATTTCTACTTCTCCTCGGTTTAAGTTGGGTGGCATACAGCCAGTGAAAGAGACTCGTTTACCTCGAAGTCTGGGTTCAAAACTCCTCCCAGGTCTCCGTACTCTCAGCAAGCGCTGCATTGCCTTGTGTGCCGTACACAGGGGTTGGCCTATGGGCAGAAACATCCGCCGGCGCTTGCTTGACAGGTTTCGACACTTCCGGTTTCGCATCGCGCTTGCGCGATTCCACACCGGTGAGATTGAATGACCGGACAACCTCCGCAAGACGGTCACACTCACCTGCCAGTTTCTGCGACGCAGAGTTGCTGTCCTGGACCATGGCCGCATTCTTTTGCGTCATCGTGTCCATTTCGTTGATCGCCGTGTTGATCTGCGAGAGACTGCTGGCCTGTTCGCGGGCGGCCTTGGAGATGGCACCAATTTTCTCAGCCACCTTCGAGATCTGATTCTCGATCTCACCCATGGCTTCGCCACTCTTATTGACGAGTTCCACGCCCGAGGTCACCTGCGCGCCACTTTGCTCGATCAATTCCTTGATTTCCTTGGCGGCACTGGCTGACCGGCCGGCCAACTCACGCACTTCCTGGGCAACCACTGCAAAGCCCTTACCGGCTTCGCCGGCCCGGGCCGCTTCCACCCCGGCATTGAGGGCCAGCAGGTTGGTCTGGAAGGCAATGTCATCAATGACCTTGAGGATCTGGGCAATCTTGGAAGACGATTCCTCGATCTGCCCCATTGCCGTGATGGCTGACTGAACGACTTCGGCAGAGCTCGTCGCCGTTGCGCGAGTGGAACCCACCAGTTCTCCAGCCGCGGTCGCCTGCACCGATGAATCCGTCACGGTCGTCGTGATTTCGGCGAGCGACGCGGCAGTTTGTTCAAGCGCCGCTGCTTGCTGTTCCGTACGTCGGGCCAGTTCGTCGGTGGAGCCTCCAAGGCTGTCTGAAGCCTCGAGAACTGATTGTTGAGCGCTGTCGATGGTCCCAACCGTTTTCTCAAGCGCCGTCAAAGCGCGGTTGAAATTGTCCTGAAGCTGGGCAAATTCTCCGCCAAGATCAGGAACGCGAGCGGTAAGATCACCAGCTGCAAGCATTTCAAGCGCCTTGCCAAGTTGTTCGACTACATGACGTTGAGCCTCTGCCGATGCCTCGGTTTGAGTCATATTGGCCTGCCGTTCGGCATCCAGGGCGTCGCGTTGCCGGGCCATTTCGGCTTCCGATTCCAGCTTCGCTCGTGAAGCTTCGCAAAATTGCGACAGGGCTCGAGCCACAACACCGATCTCGTCACTCTTTTCGGCATAAGGGATATCGCTGTCGATGTCGCCTTCCTGCAAGGCCCCGATGCGTTTGTTGACCTGAGCCAATGGGCGCCCGACAAAACGGCGCATGGCGAATAGCAACACAGCAACAGCAGCAATCAACACCACCGTTTGAAGCAACATCGACTTGAATGCAAAATCCCGAGAAGACGCGGCAATATCCTCGGTACTCCAGACTGTCATGATCTGTCCGAGGGACACGCCGTCTTTGCCCGCAGGCAGCGGTGCGGAGATGATGACCGTGTTCTGCCCCTTTGCCAAAACCGGGTCGGACATCTGACCGGGATCAGTTTTGAGCAGCTCGGCAAGCTCTGGAGCCGGAGTTTCCGACCTGGTCCACAAATCGACCTGTTCGCCAGCCTGGTTGAAGGCAGCAAACCCTGTCAGTGCGAGCTTCGGATCGTCCTGGAACACCTGATAGGAAGACCGCACGACCTCGGTTTTACCCCATTTCACGCCGCCAGAAGCCTGATCGCCGATCTGGGCTGTGTCCTTGAGCCAGTTTCGCTCTGCGGTCTCCATCTGGCTGGCGTCAGACATTTGCGAAATCGCAAAACTGGTGACTGCCAATCCCAGAACATTCACAAGGATGACCGTGATTGCAATTTTCTGTGTGATGCTCCGGCCACCTCCCCCGAGGTTTGTAAGCCGGCCCTTGATCGAAAACGATCCCATAATTCCCCCACACGTTGAGAAAGCCGTTGCCGGTAAAAGCACAATCATTGTGAAACCATCCGAAATCATTCCGGACGCAAGGCTGCTTGTTCAGCCTCGAGAATCTATCTGTCAAGGTTTAGGATACTTTAATTTAGCAAAACAGGAAATGCATGGTGTTTGTTTGTTTATGCCTGGAGCAATACAAGCAATAGGGGTGGCAACAAGTAATTGGTTTCGATATCAGCTCTGCCAAACTTTCAGCTGGCATTTCCATGCTTTAGAAACCGCCAATCAGTTGTTTATGACAATGGAGCATCCTATTGAATCCGGGTTGACCACTTGGCCCGCAAATTCAGTCGACCTTTGATTTCAGCAATTGTGGCGGGACCGAAGGCTTTGCGCTGGCGGTCGGTGTGATCGCGGCGGAAGCTTTTGATGAGACTTGAAGGTGTCGCAAAGGAGGCGCAAATGCCGAACAAGAAGAAAATCCGTAAAGTCTATGATGCACTCATCGAAGGTGCCTATCTTGGCCTGTCGGACAAAGAACTTCATGACTATGTTTTCGAGCAGTGTCCAAAGGCATCCAGCAAGAGGATCGTACGCGCATCATTATTGGCTCTGAGCGATCCCCATGTTCAGGACCGGAATGTGCTCAATGTGATCTACGCGCTTGCCATCAAACACCGGTTGGACGGCGGTCCGGATTCCGATGAGGATGAAGAATAGGCTGGCGAGCCCCTCTGGCGGGATGCACTCAGCACCAAGATTCAATTCCGAGTTGCCCCATATCCACCAGCAGCCATCCCGGCGCGGATCAGTTTGACCAACTCACCGCCCGCACGCTCCGGCGCTCCAGAATTGTCGATCACATGATCAGCCTCAAGACTGCTGTCCAGAGCGGCGGCCCGGGCCAGTCTGGCCTCGATTTCAACGCGGCTCTCGCGTCCCCGTACCTCAAGACGCTGTGCAAGCACATCCCGGTCCACCTTGATTTCCACAGACACAGCGGAAGGAAACACCTTGCGGATCTGGCTCCATGCACCGCGCGAACCGTTGACCACAGCCACCTCTCCGCGCAGAAGATGATCCATAACCTCGCGCGGCAGACCATAACGCAATCCGTTCGCCGCCCATGTCAGCGCGAAAATACCCGCATCAACCGCAGCATCAAACTCGGCTTCACTCATCGCAACATGATCTTCGGAGCCTGCATCGGCCGGACGGGTAATCGCACGCCTGACGAACATGACGCCGCCCTGACCCGCAAGCGCGGCTCTTGCATGCGACATCAGCGTGTCCTTGCCCGATCCGCTAGGCCCAAGCACCACAAACAGATGGCCGGGCACCGTAGCCTTGGTTGCCGGATGGGACCCGGAGACCGCCATCATGCCACACGTTCGCCCTGGCGCCAGACCGAACGCACCACCGGAACACCGGTCTCACGCCGCACCCGAACCATGTCGGCACGCTTGCCGACTGCAAGGCTGCCACGATCATCAAGGCCGACCGTCTTTGCGGGAGTGGCTGTTACCAGCCTGATCGCGGCGGGCAGGTCCAGGCCATCGACCTCATCAGCAAGCACAAACGGCGCATGGATCAGGCTGAACGGCACATAATCCGAGGACAGCACATCGAGAACGCCCTGCCGGGCAAGGTCCACCGCAGCGATGTTGCCGGAATGCGAACCTCCACGCACCACATTGGGTGCGCCCATCAGAACACTCATGCCCGCATCATGCGAAGCCCGGGCGGCTTCGATGCTGGTCGGAAACTCGGCCAGCCGAACCCCGAAGCCTGCAGCCTCCTCGACATGATCAAGGGTGGCATCATCATGGCTGGCAATGGTGATGCCGCGCTCCGAGCAAGCCGCAGCAAGAGCCTTGCGGTGCGTTTCGGAATAGCGCGCTGACGCTTCCACACGACGGTTGACAAAATGCGCAAACGCTTCATCCGACAGCCCGCGCTTGGTCTTGTAGTAGAGTGTATACTGCTCCATGGTCTGAAACTGCCGTTGACCTGGCGCATGATCCATCAACGAAGCAAGCCGCACTTGGCCGTCAGTCCGAAAATCGGCGAAATGATCAAGCACGTCGGAGGCTGAGACTTCGCAACGCAAATGGATCAGGTGATCGGCGCGCAAGCGGTTCTCGTCACGGGCCGAGGCCAGAGCATCAGCAATGGCCCGCATCTCGCCGACCTTGAAACCATCATCCTCGTCAGAACCGAGGCGCAGGCAATCAAACACAGTGGTAATACCGGACGAGGCGATTTGCGCATCATGGGACTGGATGGCGGATACGGCATTCCAGCGCACGCCCGGGCGCGGCGAGTAATGCGCCTCCAAATGGTCCGTGTGCAGCTCGACGAGGCCGGGGATAAGATAATCGCCATCCATATCCACACCGGTGGCGGTCTGCTGATCGGAGACTTCGGCAATCGCGCCATCACGGACAACCAGTGAGCCGAAAACAACCTCATCCTCGAGAACCAGGCGCGCATTGGTGAAAACAGTTTCGGTGCTCATTCAAGCTGTCTTTCTGAGTTGTTGGGAAGCCAATGGCATCCGGGTATGAATCTGAAACGGCGCACCCGGCTCGGGCTCGACGCTGAGTGTGAGCGCATCGACCGGGACTGGGCGCCCGGTGACGGGTGCAAAATAGTCCGTCGCGGCTCCCATGACCTTCGCGGCATCGGCTTCGGGCAACCGCGTGCTGAGTGTCATATGGAAACGAAACCGGTCAAACACGTAGGGATATCCCCAACGCACCAGGTTCTTGAGTTCCTCCGAGGACAACCGATCGGGGTTGCGGCGCTCGATTTCCTTTTCGCTCAGTTCTGCCCGCAACGGTTCAAAATGCTCCACAACGCGATTGGCAAATGCACTGAGCTGATCAACGGATCCATCCGGCGTCAGCGCCAGAAAGCCCTCAAGAAGGCTGAGCTTCAGCGCTGGAATTTCAAAGGCGTGCGTCTCTGCGGCGAACCGTTTCATGGCGGCCAGAAGATCGCTCTCGTTGACGCTTTCGGCCAGACGAAACGGTGCCTTGAGGGTACCATGAAACCCATAGCGCCGGGCAGGTCCGGTGATTGCAGCAAGATCGCTGCCCGCAAGCCCGGGAAGTTCTGGATGATCAAGCACCTTGCCGGTTGCAGCGCTTCGGCCAAGCCAACGCTCTCCAAGATCAGCCAGATCAGAGTCCGGACCAGGTGTGAAATACAAAGCAAACCGCATCAGCGCTGCTCCCTGCCAATGAGCATCCCACGCAGGCGCGAGGAAATTGTATCAAACACATATACGACAATCAGGATCAGCAGCACCATGTAGGCCACATTTTCCCAGTCCGCATTTGTCCGCATCGCTTCCCAGAGCTTGAGCCCGATACCGCCCGCGCCCACTGCACCAATGATCGTTGCCGATCGTGTATTGGATTCCCAGAAATAAAGCGACTGGCTGACAAACACCGGCAGCACCTGCGGCACCACGCCGAACCGTTGCACCAGCACCGGATTGGCTCCCAGCGAGCGTACACCCTCACGTTGCTTTTCGTCGATATTTTCCAATGCTTCGGCGTAAAGCTTGCCCAGCGTTCCAGTGTCGGTGAAAAAGATGGCGGAAATACCAGCCAGCGGCCCGGGCCCGAAGGCGCGGGTGAAAAACAGGGCCCAGATCAGCATGTCCACTGAGCGAAGGAAATCGAACAACCGTTTGACGAGCTGGTTGGTCAGAAAACTCGGTGTGATGTTGCGCGCGGCCATGAACGACAGCGGAAAAGCGATCGCCGTGGCAAACAGTGTGCCGACAAACGCCATGACAATTGTCTGGCCGAGCTTGATGAACACATCCGCGTGCTGCCATTCGGCATTGTTGAGAAAATTGTCGACCGCAAGCGACAGGTTCGACTGGTCCGGCTGGATCCGTTCGCCTGACACGACCAACGAAACGATTTCGCCGAGGCTCAGCCCCCAGAACGGCGAGGAAGGATCAAACACGAAGTTCTCCCACCCCAAGAAGCGCTGGCGAATCTTGACCTCGTCTTCCTCGACTTCAATCCGGCCATCCAGGCCGAAATAGGCGATGATCTTGCCACCTTCGCGGCGCTGGACAGCCCACTCTGGAAGCGGGCCTTCAGCGCGAACAATCTCGTCCGCACCGGCAGTCACAACAAGCGTTTCGCCACCACGTTCAAGTGTGACCCGATAGGGCTCGATCTGGGCCGCACCCGATCCCATATCGACATCGACAACGACCGGCATCATCTTGCGTTCAGGCGCGTCGGGCGCCTCGGTCCCTGAGTCACTGTCCGTAGAGCTCCCGCCGGTGGCAGCCCCTGGCGCCATGAAGCCGGTTGAGGTTCCCTTTGCACCCGGAACAAGAAAGCCTGTTGCTGGAGCTTGAGTTTCTGCAGGCGCTGCCGCCTTTGTTTCAGATTCGATCGTGACTTCCGCCATCTCGCTGGTCAGCCAGTCGGGTTTGGGATCAGCGCCAAGAGGTGAGAACCGCGGAAATTCAACTTCGAGATATCCGTCCCGGTACTCGACGTCCGGCCGCACCTCGTAGGACACCCAGTCGGCCAGATAGCTTCCGGCAATATCCCAGTTGCCACGTTGAAACACCTGGCCTACGGCAAACAGGTTCCACGCAAACACCAGATAGATCGCAACAACAGCAACCCCCAACGGCTTGCCATATCGGGTCAGGAAGGGACGGTTGAACACGGCCGGGTGACGACCAATGACGTCTGTCAGTTCAGTGGCGCTCATCGCACTCATGACACGGCTCCCTGAGCACTGGTGAATGCCTGCTCGCCAACGACGCGCCGCCTCAGCCAAGCAGAGAATTGGTCGACAGCGATCACCGTGGCCAAAAGCAAGATGATGATCGCAATGGTCTTGGCTTCATGGCCCCGACCGATCGACAACCGCAGCGCTTCGCCGATGCCGCCGCCACCGACCGCGCCGATGATGGTCGAAGCGCGCACATTGATTTCGAGCCTGAGCAGCGTGTAGCTCAGGAAATTGGGCAGAACCTGCGGCACCATGCCGAAACGCACCCGCTCGACCCAGTTGCCACCGGCCGCACGCAGCCCCTCATCGGGCTTCATGTCCGCATTCTCCACCACTTCGAAGAACATCTTGCCAAGAGCGCCGACGGTGTGAATGGCAACCGCGATGATGGCCGGAACGGGCCCCAGCGACAGGATCGCCGCAAAGAAACCGGCGATCACGATTTCGGGAAAGGCCCGGAGGATTTCAAGAATTCGCCGCACCAGGCTGCGCAGCCAGCGCCGCGTGGTCAGATTGGAGGCCGCAAGGAAGCAAAAGGCGAACCCGAAAGTGAAACCGAACAGCGTCGCCACAATGGCGATGTTGATGGTCTCGATCATCTTGAACACATATTCGGGCATGTAGAGGCTGTCGGTCAGCCACACCCTGCCTTCGGGGTAATCATACTTCAGCGATCCGTCGGCATAGGGGCTTTCGAGATCAAACATCGCCCGCCAGATTTCCCAGCCGTCACGCGGGATCATGTCCCCGAAGAAATCAAAGAAATGAGGCAACCGGTCCCAGAATTTGCCGGCATTGGTTTCGTTCGCAAACCATAGCGACCCCGCCAGCGCCAGCAGAAGCAACCCGAGCCCGAGCCCGGTATAGAGGCGCCTTTGGCGGGCAAGCTGTTGCCAGTGCCGCTCTGTCTCGATGATCAACTCGGATTTTGCTGTAGGGGTCATGCTGGAATCCGCAAGCAGAAGGGAAAACCGCGGCCCCTCGCAAAGGGGCCGCGGTCAGTACATGCGAAGAAAGATCAGGAGCCGATCTTGGCGCGGCGAGCTTCGATGATCGCCTGATAGAACGAAGCATCAACTTCGGTGTAACCCTTGTAGTCACCGCCCTGGATGGCGGAGAAGCAGGCAGGATCGCTTTCAGGCAGAGCCATCATGAAATCCTTGAACTTGGTCTTCATGTCAGCGTCCATGCTCGAGCGCACAACAACCGGGCCGTTCGGGATCAAGGGCGACTTCCAGACTTCTGTCAGGTCACCCATGTCAAGGATGCCCTTGTCGACCATCTTCTTCAGGTTGCCCGAGGTGTACCCATCGTTGAAATCGCCCACGCCTGATGACCAGGTCGTGCCGGCATCAAAATTGCCCCGCACCACTTCGAGAACCAGGTTCTCATGACCGCCACCGAAGCCGGTTTCGCCGAAATAGTCGGCGATCGGCATGCCAACAGCTGCCGGCAGCGTGACAGAAGGAACGAGGAAGCCCGAAGTCGAGTCAGGATCGGCAAAGCCGAGCTTCTTGCCCTTGAGGTCTTCAAGCTTGGTAATGCCGGAATCCTTGCGGGCAACCATCACTGAATAGTAGCCGGTTGCACCGTCGGTTTGGACCGTCGTAAGGATCGGCTCGACTGCTTCAGGATTTTCGAGATAGACCTTGGCATAGCCCGATGCGCCGAGCTCAGCATAATCGAGGGTGCCGCCGAGCAGCCCCTGAATAACGCCGTCATAGTCTGCAGCCGGGAAAAGCGAAACCTTTTCAACGCCGAGAACGGCAGGAAGCTTTTCGGTCATGCACTGGAAGTTGCGCAGACGGTCGGCTTCGTTTTCGCCACCCAGGATACCGATGCGGAAGTCCTTGAGGTCTTCGGCAACAGCAGGTTGAACGGCGATGACTGCAGCTATCGATGCCGCAGCGAGAAGGGCTTTTTTGATCATGGATCTGCTCCTGGTTCGGGCCGGCGGCATGCCGGCTTGTCCGTTGGTTAAGCCTGTCACGCCGGCAAGGCGATCCCGGCAGCTGCAGGTTTGTCGCGAAGTGCGGGTTGCAGCGGACCGGAAGATTCGGGAGTGGCCGGCGCCACCGGGCGCGGCGTCGAAATGGATGTTGAAGTGATGCTTTCGGAGATCTCTGTTCCATCCCCCGAAGCGCCGTAGATCATCCGCACAGCGTCAGTGGTCAGCTGATCCGGCGGGCCATCAAACACGACTTTGCCGCCCGCCATGCCGATCACCCGCTCGCAATAGGCGCGCGCGGTATCGAGCGTATGCAGATTGGTCAGCACCGTGATGCCTTCACGCTGATTGATGTCCTTGAGTGCATCCATGACGATCTGCGCATTGAGCGGATCAAGCGAGGCAATCGGCTCATCGGCAAGCACCATGGATGGCGACTGCATCAGCGCCCGGGCGATTGCCACGCGCTGCTGCTGGCCACCTGACAGGGTGCCTGCCATTTGCAACGCAGTCTGCGCGATCCCAAGCCGCTCAAGGGCAGCCAGAGCTCGGGCGCGCTCTTCAACCGTAAAGACATTGAGGATGTTGAGAAGTGTGGAACGATGATTGAGCCGACCAAGCAGCACATTGGTCAGCACATCAAGCCGGGGCACCAGATTGAACTGCTGGAAAATCATGGCGCAGTCACGTTGCCAGTTGCGCAGATCCGCGCCGCGGAGACCTGATACCGTCTTCCCGCCAAACCGGATCTCGCCCTCGCTGATGTTGGTCAGCCGGTTGATCATGCGGAGCAGTGTCGACTTGCCGGCGCCTGAGCGCCCGATCACACCGACCATCTGACCTTCGGGAATGGTCAGCGTCACGGCATCAACCGCCGTATTGGCGCCAAACCGGCGGGTCACATTGGTCAACTCCAGCATAGTCAGCATCCCTTGAGAAAACAGTTGTCTTTTCGATCTTGAGACTTGGACTAGCGGAGCCATGTGAATGTGCGATGTCGGATTCATGTCAGATTTGTTACGATCCACAGCCCCCCATCCAAATGGATCAAAACCCGAGGGAATCCGGCATCTCAACCCTTGCATTGCGGCCCATCTCGTGTCCCAATAGGGCTGTCTGGTGCCCGTGAAAACGGGAGAATCGGGAATTCGGTGCAAGACCGGAACGTGCCCAACGCTGTAACGGGGATGGCAAGCGCAAGACGTCACTGGGAAACCCGGGCCACGGGAAACTTGGGCCACCGGGGAAACCGGGAAGGCGCGCCTGTCAGATGATCCGAAGTCAGAAGACCGGCCAGATGTCATAGCCTTGCAGCGCGTGGACGGCGCAGCAGGGTTTTCACGGATTGTTGGGGATCAAACAATGCCGAAGACATCAGGGCTGGCCACAGCCGAGCCGTTCCTCGCCAGTGAACGCGACGCCGTTTACAAGGCTATTTTCACCCGACGCGATGTGCGTGATCAATTCCTGCCGGAGCCGATCCCCGATCACGTTCTCGGGCGTCTGCTGGAAGCCGCACACAGCGCACCGTCCGTCGGTCTGATGCAGCCATGGAACTTCATCACCATCCACAATGAAGCCACACGCAACCGCGTTGCAAATGCATTCACGCAGGCCAATGACGAAGCAGTGCAGCTGTTCCCCGAAGAACGGCAAACGAAGTACAAAGCGCTCAAGCTCGAAGGCATCCGCAAGGCCCCTCTCAACATCTGCGTGACATGCGATCGGGAGCGCGGGGGCAATGTGATTTTGGGCAAGACCCACAATTCCAACATGGATCTCTACAGCACCGTCTGTGCGGTCCAGAACCTCTGGCTGGCGGCTCGCGCAGAGGGCATCGGTATGGGATGGGTCAGCATCTTCCGCAACGCGGATCTCAAATCGATTCTCGGCATCCCCGAGCGGATCGAGATCGTCGCCTATCTCTGCCTGGGCTATGTCGATGAGCTCTATGAGCGCCCCGAACTGGAGGTCAAAGGCTGGAACCGTCGGCTGCCGCTCGACGAGTTGATCTTCGAGGAAGGCTGGCCGAACAAAACTCAGGACAAGGCTCAACAGCCGTGCCGCTCCAAAAACGCCTCGACCGGCAGAGCGCGGAAATCCTGAAGTGCTGCATGCAGCTTCTCATGCTCCCAGTCCCACCAGGCAAGCGCATCAAGCCGGGAGGCGATGTCATCGGAAAACCGCTGCCGGATCGTGCGGGCCGGAACACCAACCGCGATGGCAAAATCGGCCACATCCTTGGTCACAACCGCGTTGGCACCAATGCAGGCGCCATTGCCGATCGTCACCCCGGGCATGACCACGGCACCATGGCCGATCCAGGTGTCATGACCAATGGTGATCCCCTGCCCGGCACGCCAGTCAAAGAAATCCTGATCATCGCTTTCGCCTTCGAAATACCAGGAAGAGCGGTAGCTGAAATGATGCAACGAGGCGCGGTCCATCGGATGCATGCTGGCATAGATCCGCACATGGGCGGCAATATTGGCGAACTTGCCGATGGTTGCATAGGCAATCTGGGTGTTGTCGACACAATAGGAGTAATCTCCCATGGTCGAGTGCGACAGCGTGCACCCGGCACCGACTTCGGTGTAACGGCCAAGAGTGGTGTTGACGACCTTCGCTGAGGCATGAACCAGCGGCGTTTCGGACAATTTGGTCATGCGGCAGATTTCCCGGCGGCGAATGCCGAAACGTCGACCACCTGATCGGCAACCGCCTTTCGAACATCATGATCGTGGAAGATCCCGAGAAGTGCGGCACCTTCAGCCTTCTTGGCGGCGATCAACTCGATGACAACCTCTCGATTGGCCGCATCCAGAGACGCTGTCGGCTCATCGAGCAGCAGAATCGGATGATCGGTGATGAAGCCGCGCGCAATGTTGACACGCTGCTGCTCACCACCCGAGAATGTAGCCGGCGGCAACGACCAGAGCCGCTCAGGCAGATTGAGCTGGGCAAACAACACCCGCGCCCGGTCCCGGGCCTCCTCGCGGGCCATGCCGCGCACCAGAAGCGGCTCAGCCGCCACATCAAGCGCGGAAACCCGCGGCACCGCGCGCAGGAACTGGCTGACATAGCCAATCGTATCGCGGCGGATTTCGAGCACCTTTCGCGGATTTGCCGCGGCGACGTCGACATGCTTGCCATTGTGCAGCACCAAAATCTGGCCGCTGTCGCAACCGTAGTTGCCGTAGAGCATCTTCAGAATTGAGCTCTTGCCCACGCCTGAAGGGCCACCGAGGACGGCACAGGCACCGGACTCCAGCGAGAAGGAAACATTGGCGACGACGGGGAGTTTGATTCCTCCGCGCATATGCATGGTGAAGGTTTTTTGAACCTCGGACGCAATCAGAAGGAAGGTCATCGGCTTACACCTGAAGAATGGAGGAAACGAGAAGCTGCGTGTAGGGCGCGCGCGGATCATCGAGCACCCGGTCGGTCAGGCCCGCTTCGATCACCCGGCCGTCCTTCATCACGATCATCCGGTCCGACAAAAGCCGTGCGACGGCGAGATCGTGGGTCACCACAACCACCGCCAGGCCGAGATCGGAAACCAGTCCGCGCAACAGATCAAGCAATCTTGCCTGCACTGACACATCGAGCCCGCCGGTCGGTTCATCCATGAAAACGAGCCGTGGATTGGTGACCAGATTGCGAGCGATCTGAAGCCGCTGGCGCATACCGCCGGAGAAAGCGCGCGGCTGGTCATCGACCCGGTCCGCGTTGATCTCGACCCGTTCGAGCCACTCGATGGCGGCGCCGCGGATGTTGCCGTAGTGCCGGTCCCCAATCGCCATCAACCGCTCGCCGACATTGGCGCCGGCCGAGACCGTCATCCTCAGGCCATCAATCGGGTTCTGGTGGACAAACCCCCAATCGGTGCGCATCAGATAGCGCCGCTCGGCCTCCGCCATTTTGTAGATGTCGGCACTTGCACCATCGCGCATGCGGTAGTTCACCGTACCGCATGTCGGCGTCAGCCGCGAGGAAATGCAGTTGAGAAGCGTCGTCTTGCCAGAGCCGGATTCACCAACAATGGCCAGCACCTCGCCCGGCCACAGTTCGAAACTCACATCCGCACAGCCGATCCGGTCACCATAGACCCGGGTGATACCGTCGACCGACAGCAATGGCTGGTCCGCTGTGGCAGCCGCCACGACATCGCGTTCGTCATGCATGTCTGCGTTCGCCATCACAGGCTCTCCTTCCGGGTGTCGGCACCACTGGCGGCTGGCTCACTGCCCAGCATCGCACCACGATGACCATCTTCTCTGCGGCTTTCGCAATGATCGGTGTCCGAACACACGAACATCCGTCCACCCTTGTCATCGAGGACGACCTCATCGAGATACACGTTGTTTGCTCCACACAGCGCGCAAGGCTGCTCGAAATGCTGGATCTCAAACGGGTGATCCTCGAAATCCAGACTCACCACATCGGTGTGTGGCGGGATCGCATAGATCCGCTTTTCACGCCCTGCCCCAAACAGCTGCAGCGCCTGCGAGCGATGCATTTTCGGATTGTCGAATTTTGGTGTTGGCGAGGGGTCCATCACATAACGCCCCTCGACCTTGACCGGATAGGCGTAGGTGGTCGCGATATGGCCGTTGCGGGCGATGTCCTCGTAAAGCTTCACATGCATCAGGCCATATTCCTCAAGCGCATGCATCTTGCGGGTCTCCGTTTCACGCGGCTCGAGGAACCGCAGGGGCTCCGGGATCGGCACCTGGTAGACCAGCACCTGGCCTTCAGTGAGCGGCGTTTCGGGAATCCGGTGCCGGGTCTGGATAATCGTGGCCTCCGTTGTGGTGGTCGTCGTCGCCACACCGGCGGTCTTGGCAAAAAAGGCCCGGATCGAAACCGCATTGGTGGTGTCGTCAGCGCCCTGGTCGATCACCTTGAGCACGTCGTCTATGCCGATGATCGAGGCGGTGACCTGAACACCGCCGGTGCCCCAGCCATAGGGCATCGGCATCTCTCGTGAGGCAAACGGCACCTGGTAGCCGGGGATCGCGATACCCTTGAGGATCGCGCGGCGGATCATCCGCTTCGTCTGCTCGTCGAGATAAGCGAAATTGTAGCTCGCAAGGCCCTGATCATGCGTCTGCGAAAGTGGCGCGTTCATTCCGCTGCCTCCATGGTATCGTCAGTGGTTGCGGCGGCGTCGCCTGAATCGTTGTTTGCAAAATGCTCGGCGCGCATGCGGCGCACCAGATCGAGTTCCGCCTGGAAGTCAACATAATGCGGCAGCTTCAGGTGCTCGACGAAACCGGTCGCCTGCACATTGTCGCAATGCGACAGCACGAACTCCTCGTCCTGGGCCGGCGCGATGATGTCCTCGCCGAGTTCTGATGCCCTGAGTGCCCGGTCGCACAGCGACATTGCCATCGCCTTGCGCTCGGCCTGACCGAAAACCAGACCATAGCCGCGGGTGAATTGCGGCGGAGCCTTGGCCGATCCCTTGAACTGGTTGACCATCTGACACTCGGTCAGTTTGACCCTGCCAATGGTGATGGTGAAGCCGAGCTCCGGGATCATCATCTCGACATCAACTTCACCAATGCGGATTTCGCCGGCAAAGGGATGGCTGCGGGCATAGCCACGCTGGGTCGAGTAGGCGAGCGCAAGCAGGAAGCCTTCGTCGCCGCGCGCTAGTGTCTGCAGCCGCGCGTCCCGCCCCATCGGATATTCCGTCGGAGTGCGGGTGATGTCGGCCACCTGGGCCGCGCTGTCAGCCACCGGATCATCTTCAATCAGCCCCTCATCGCCGAGAATGTCCGAGACACGGAGGATTTTCTCGCCTGTGTCAGGTCCTGTTTCGGGGTCATCAATCGCCTCATCGGCGGCGAGATCCGGATCGAGCAGCCGGTGTGTGTAGTCGAAAGTCGGTCCCAGCAACTGCCCGCCCGGCAGATCCTTGTAGATTGCCGACACCCGTCGTTCGACCAGCATGTTCCCGGTGGAGACCGGTTCAGAATGGCCGAAACGTGGCAAGGTGGTGCGGTAGGCCCGCAGCAGAAACACGGCTTCGATCAGATCACCGCGCGCCTGCTTGATGGCCAGGGCAGCGAGTTCCGGATCATAGAGCGAGCCTTCAGCCATGACACGATCAACCGCCAGCGACAATTGTCCCGCGATCTGCGCAAGCGTCAGCGCCGGAACGCTGCGGTCGCCGCGCCGCCGATCAGCCAGCAGGCGATGCGCATTGGTGATGGCGGCTTCCCCGCCCTTGACAGCAACATACATGTTTCAGGTCTCCGGCATGATCAAACGGGCGCTGCGCGGCAGGGCGGCAACACCATCAGGAGCGGTGAGGATGAGATCCACCCCACGCGGAAATGCGGCCCGGTTGGCGCGCCATTGGGTTGGAAAGTGTGACGGCATCGGATTCGGCGACAGTGTGCTCTGACCATCAATGCCCGGACCTTCAAACACCAGCTTTGGGCCATTGCTCAGGGTTTCAACCTGAAGGATCAGCGTGGTGGACCGGTCCGGATACTCCTGCGACCCCAAAGCAAAACCATTGAGCGAGGACAGGCTTTGCGGCTCTGCCACCAACGCAAAAGCGGCCTCGGATTGGTAGGAGGTGATCGGCGCACCGGTGTGAAACACCACCCAATCCCGCACCAGGCCGGTTTTCGCCATGGAAGCATCAAGCCACACCGGCGTGTCGGCATCCGCGAGAGCGCAAATCACCGCACCCGCGACAACATTCAGTGGCGCGGGTGGCGCGACAAGAGCGGGAAAGTGATGCGCCGTGCCCGGCCGGGCCATCGCATCCATCACCGCCCGGAAGACACGCTGTGACGCCTGCACCGGGTCGCTGAAGCCGCCATCGAACGCAGAGACCTGTTCGAGAACCTCGACCATCAGTCTTCTCCCCTGACCATTGTAAAGAAATTGACCTTGGTCGCAGCCGTCACGGCGCGCACAGCCGCATCCGCCGACCGCGCCAACGCCTCAAGAGGAGCCACGACCCCGGTTTCAATCACTTCTGCATGCGCAGGATCGAGCGCCAGCGCGTCAATCACGGCAACCAGTTGCGCCTTGCGTGCATCGCGGCCGGCAATCATCGCATGCCCCACCTGGCCCGATCCGATGCGAACTGTCACCCGCGTCGCGGAAACCTCTCCGGCATGAAATGGCTGACCACTGCCGCCGATCCGCCCCTGAAGTGCGATCAACCCGGTCTCAGGCCCACGCAGCAACTCGACAGCCGGGTCAAGCCCGGTTGCCTTCCAATGTGCCAGCAACGCACCGGCAGGCGCTTTGGCCAGCACCGACAACCGCCGCTTGCGGGCCAGCTCCAGCGCCGACGTCTCCGCTTCACCGGATTGCTCCGGTCCAGGCTCCGCAAAACCCATTTGCCTCTCCTTTATTTGTCTATTTATCTAGACAACTATATGATTTAAGATACACATAAATGCCGGATGTGACGAGCCTGTGACAGGGAGGGGAAAGAAGCCGTGAAAACACTTGAGCGAAGAACCGGAATTGCGCTGTGGCGGCAGGTGGCGGACCAGATCCGGCAAGGCGTCATAACCGGCCTCCAGACAAATGACCGCCTGCCCGCCGAGGCGGAGCTGGCGGCCCGTTTCGGGGTCAATCGACACACCGTGCGCTCGGCCATCTCCGCCCTGGAAAAGGAAGGCATCGTCCGCGCCGAGCAGGGTCGCGGCACGTTCCTCAACGACCGCAAGCGCCTGAAATACCCGATCGGCCAACGCACACGGTTCTCCTCAGGGCTTGAGAACCAGGCACGAACCCGCACAGGCAAACTCATATCGAGCCAGACCTGCTCTGCCCCCTTGAAGGTTTCCGAAGCTCTGGCGCTGACAAGCGGATCCATGGTTGTCAGGCTTGAGACAGTGTCTTCTGCCGACGGAATCCCCGTCTCTGCGGCCACCTCGTGGTTCGAGGCTGCGCGGTTTTCCGAGATCGCGGAGGTCTACGCTCAGACAGGCTCCATCACCTCCAGCCTGATGCTGCTTGGCGTCCCGGATTACACCCGCAAATCCACCGGAATCCAGGCCCGACATGCGAGCAACGAGGATCTAGACTTGCTCGCCCTCTCCCCGGGCGCGATCGTGCTGACGACCGAAGCAATCGACATTGACGCCGAGGCGAAACCGGTTCTCTTCGGCCAATCGCGGTTTGCGGCAGACCGTGTTGAACTGGCTATCGAGAACACGGTTTTCTCATCCCCACAGGCCGCATCCTAGTGAGAAATGACGTGAGCCATCTTTCAGGCCTGCACAGCGACCGTCACAAAACTGAAAAGCCCACGTCACAAAACTGAAAACGGAATCGTGTCTAAGCCTGCCCGCAAGACGATTGCTCAAGGCACAGGCTGGACCCGTGACACAATCCTACCGGACCATCTTCATTTCCGACGTCCATCTCGGCACGCCCGATTGCCAGGCCGAGCTCTTGATCGATTTCCTGCGCGAGCATGATGCGCCGACGATCTACCTCGTCGGCGATATCATCGATTGCTGGCGTATGAAGCGCAAAGGCTTCTATTGGCCCCAAACACATAACGATGTGGTTCAGAAACTGCTGCGCAAGGCGCGCAAGGGCACACGAATTGTCTATGTCCCTGGCAATCACGACGAGTTGCTGCGCGACTATCAGGGCATCCACTTCGGCGGGATCGAGGTGCGCGAACGCGATGTTTTCGAAACCGCAGACGGCAAGCGCCTGCTGGTCATTCACGGCGATGAATTCGACATGGTGGTAATGAACCACCGCTGGCTCGCCCATCTTGGCGATATGGCCTACGGCTTCGCCATGTGGACCAACAAATGGCACAACCGCACCCGCAAATTGCTGGGTCTGCGCTACTGGTCATTTTCCCGCTGGGCCAAGCTGAAGGTCAAAAGCGCAGTCAATTTCATCTCCGATTTCGAGGAAGTGCTGGCAGATGAAGCCCGCAAGCACGACGCCGATGGCGTGATCTGCGGCCACATTCACCATGCCGCCAACGAGATGCGCAACGGCATCCGCTACATCAACACCGGCGACTGGGTCGAAAGCTGCACCGCGATTGTCGAGCACCAAGACGGCAGCATGGAACTGATTGACTGGTCACGCAGGATACCAGTCAAGGCCGGTCACAAGCCGAGCACCGAAACCACCACAAGCGTTGCCCATGCCCATGAAGCTGCGTGATGCGCGGCTTCGCACATCAGCATCTTTCATCAAAAGACACGGGCGCCAAACCCCGCTCCACACCCTTTGAGGACATCCCCATGGCCATGATTGAAACCCCATCGGTCGCCGCACGCCTGGAAGGCGCCGTGGTGCGCAACACGGCCCTGTCATCGACGGGCATGCTCGAACGCATCTTCTCCGCCGCCTTTCGCGGCCTGGTCTACCCGCAGATCTGGGAGGACCCGATTGTTGATATGCAGGCGCTTGACCTCAAGCCGACGGACACGCTGGTGACCATCGCCTCGGGCTCCTGCAACGTCATGTCCTACCTGACCGCCAATCCGGCCCGGGTGATCGCCGTTGATCTGTCCCCCGCACATGTGGCACTGGGTCGGCTGAAGCTTGCAGCCGCGCGACATCTGCCCGGCCATGCAGCGTTCTCCAACATGTTCCGGTACGCCAATCTCAAGACCAACACCGCGCTTTACGACCGTCACATTCGTCCCCATCTCGATGCCGAGACCCGGGCCTATTGGGACGGGCGCGACCTCTCTGGCCGCCGCCGTATCACCAAATTCGCCCGCGGCTTTTATGCAAATGGCCTGCTTGGACGCTTCATTTCCATAGCCCACCTGCTTGGCAGGATGTATGGCGTTGATCCACGCGAATTGCTCAAGATGGACAACGTCGAAAAACAGCGCGAGTTCTTCGAGACGCGCATCGCACCGGTCTTCGACAGCCGCAGCTTCAAGGCACTGACCTCGATGCGCGCATCCTTGTTTGGCCTTGGCATTCCGCCAGCGCAGTATGAATCCCTCGCGGGCGACGCGGAAGACGGCATGATCGGTGCACTGAGAACCCGTACCGAACGCCTGGCCTGCGGCTTCCCGCTCAAGGACAACTACTTCGCCTGGCAGGCCTTTGGTCGGCGTTACCAGTCAGGTGAAGCCGGCAGCCTGCCACCCTATCTGGAAGCCCGGAATTTCAATGCCGTCCGCGACAATGCTTCCCGGGTTCAGATCGTCAATGAAAGCATCACAGCGATGCTCGCGGCACGGCCGGCCGGTTCGGTCGATGCCTTCGTGCTGCTTGACGCACAGGACTGGATGACAGACCAGCAGCTGTCCGAACTCTGGGCTGAAATCACCCGCACCGCATCGCCGGGTGCACGGGTGATCTACCGCACGGCAGCGGCCCCCTCGCCGCTTCCCGGACGGGTACCGGACGGCATTCTCGACAAATGGGACTACCGGACTGAAGAGAGTCTCGAACTCGGCAAGCAGGACCGCTCGGCAATCTATGGCGGTTTCCATCTCCATGTCCGTCGCGGACCGGCGCAATGAGTTCAGCAGCGACCAGCGCCGATGTGATGGATGGCATCTATCGCTACCAGCGCCACATCTATGATCTGACCCGGCGCCACTACCTGCTGGGCCGCAACAATCTGATTGCAACCTTGCAACCGCCTTCGGGCGGATCCATCCTGGAAGTTGGTTGCGGCACTGCCCGAAACCTGATCCTGACCGCAAGGCGCTACCCGGAAGCGCAGCTCTATGGTCTCGACATATCAGCCGAAATGCTCAAATCCGCCGAAGCCAATATTCGGGCCAACAATCTGGAGCACCGGATCAGGGTGGCGAAGGCTGATGCAACCAGGTTCGAGGCCGAAGAGTTGTTTGGCAAGGCGCTGTTTGACCGGGTGTTTTGCTCCTACAGCCTGTCGATGATTCCCAACTGGCAGAGTGCACTTCAGCAGGCGTGTCAGGCAGTCGCCGCGGGCGGGGAGCTACATGTCGTCGATTTCGGACAGCAAAACGATCTGCCCGCATGGTTTGGCAAGGCCCTGAAGGCCTGGCTAGCGCGTTTTCATGTAACCCCGCGAGACCAGCTCGGCGAGGCAATGGCGCAACTTGCGACCCGGAACGGCGGCTCTCTCTCGTTCAGGTCGATTTACCGCGATTACGCCCGGATCGGCACCATCCGGCTGCTTTGAATTGCTATGAAACGACCAACGGGAGCGCGCGCGGAAATATCACCCGGCGCCGCCCACATTTGTCTGCGCAACTGCGACCGTCTTCAGGATGGCGAAGCAATCCACGCCCGGTACAAGTTCAAGCGCCTGCGCCGAACGGCGAGTAATCCGTGCCAGCAGTACATCCTCGCCGGAGCGGAATTGCACGATCGCGCCAGGTCCATCCCCAAACCGGACCGCCATGACTGTGGCCGCAAGAACATTGAGGGCGGAAAGGCCTTCAGGCTTGGCTCGAGACAGCATCACATCCTGCGCCGGAATTCGCACACTCAGCCTTGTCCCGATGGCCGCCTCGACCCGCGGCAGCCACAACACGCCGCCGGACGCCTCAAGCCGCGTCAGCCCGTCCTCCTCCTGCGCCGCAACGACTGCCTGAAGCGATGCGCCAGCGATACGGATCCCAAGCATGGGAACGGTATCAGGATCGGAGAGCACCTCGGCCGTGGGACCCGAGCGCACCACCCGGCCCGCTTCCATAAGCACCAGGGTCGAAGCCAGGCGCGCCACCTCCGCCATCGAATGGCTGACATAGATCACAGGCACCGCAGTGGTGGCGCTGAGCCGCTCCAGATAGGGCAGGATCTCCGCCTTGCGCTCCTCGTCGAGCGCTGCCAACGGCTCGTCCATCAGCAGCAGCTTCGGATTGGCGAGCAACGCCCGGCCGATCGCCACCCGCTGTTTCTCACCACCCGACAAGGCACCCGGCCGCCGCTCGAGGAGATGCGCGATACCCAGCATCTCGATCACCTGATCGGAGTCCGGGCCATCCTTCAAAGCAGAGAACCAGCGGCCATAATCAAGGTTCTGGCGCACGCTCAGATGCGGAAAAAGCCGCCCTTCCTGAAACACGTAGCCAAGCTGGCGCCTGTGCACCGGAACGGAAATCCCTCTCTCGGCGTCAAACAGCACCTGATCGTCGATCTTGATCTGCCCGCTTTGCGGTCGCAACAACCCCGCAATGGCGTTGATCACCGACGTCTTGCCCGAGCCGGAACGACCAAAAAGCGCCGTCACTCCGGCAGGAGCCTCGAAGCTCACATCAAGTGCGAAGCCGCCGAAATCATGGGCAAGCCGGACCGAAACGCTCATGAGCCTGCAATCCGTTTTGCCACTGCCCGGCCAACCCATTCCGATAAAAACAGAGCCACCAGCGCAATCACAACGGCGATCAGCACCAGCTGCAACGCCTGCGCATCCCCTCCCGGAACCTGCAGAAAGCTGTAGATTGCCGAGGGCAATGTCTGGGTCTGGCCCGGGATATTCGAGACGAACGTAATCGTAGCACCGAACTCGCCCATCGCCTTGGCGAAAGCCAGGATCGCACCCGCAATCACCCCGGGCAGGATCAACGGCAGCGTGACCGTGGCAAACACCCAGATCCGCGACGCGCCCAATGTCGACGCCGCCTGTTCGAGCTTCGGATCAACCGCTTCGATGGCAAGCCGAATGGCCCGCACCATCAAGGGAAACGCCATCACCGCAGCCGCCAGCGCAGCACCCGTCCAGCGGAAGGCGAACACCAGGCCGAAAGTCTGTTCAAGAAAGCCACCGATGGCACCGCGCCGGCCGAAGGTCAGCAACAGAAGATAGCCGGTCACCACCGGAGGCAGGATCAGCGGCAAGTGAACCAAACCGTTGAGCACCTGCTTGCCCCAGAACTCATAACGCGCCAACACAAAGGCCACCGCCACGCCGATCGGCAGGCTCAACGCGGTGGCCCAGAAGGACACCTTGAGCGACAGCGCCACCGCACTCCACTGGTCCGGGGTGAGCCAGTCAGCCATCGCCCTGCCGAGAAAAAACGGAGAACTCCTGCGCCCTGAAATGCGCCGACGCGGACGGGCTACTCAGCGCCTCGAGGAACAATCCGGCATCGGAATTTTTCGACCCCGCGACACGCGCCGCCGGATAGACAATCGGGTCGTGACTGGCTTCAGGGAACACGCCAATCACGCTCACGCGGCTGTCGGACACCGCATCGCTCGCATAGACAATGCCATAAGGCGCTTCACCTACGGCCACCAGCGCCAACGCGGCGCGCACATTGTCCGCCTGCGCCACCTTGGGCGCCGCCGCATCCCAAAGACCCAGATTTTCGAGCGCCTGCTTGCCATAAATGCCCGCCGGAACCGCATCCACCAGTGCCATGGCAAGTCTTTCGTCTCCCAAAAGGCCCGCCAGATCGAGACTGGCATTAAGCTCAACTTTCGCCCTGTCAGCACCTTGCGCGACCAACACAAGTTGATTGCCCACGAGATCGGTGCGGCTCTCAGCGCTGACCAGCTCTGCAGACTGCAGATAGTCCATCCAGTCGCCGGACGCGGAGATGACGATGTCAGCCGGCGCCCCCTGCTCGATCTGGCGCGCCAGTTGCGAGCTGCCTGCATAGGAGATCGTCAGCCCCTTGCCGGTCTGCGCCCGCCAGTCGTCCGCCACGGCATCAAGCGCCGTTTTCAGGCTGGCGGCGGCGAACACCAGAACGTCATCCGCCCGCGCCACGGCGGATGTCAGCACAAGGCCAGCCAGCACCAGCACACCAGCCAAATGGCGGATCAGACGGGCAGGCATGGACGCGCTCCTGATTGATGACACTGCCACCGAAGTAACAGTGAGAGCCCTCGGCTGGCAAGCTCCATCACCTTCTGCCGCTTAAGGGGGCATTGAAGCCTTCACGGGTGCCGGAGTGTCGAAAGGCCGGATGCGCTTTCGTTGCACACCCGGCCTTTCCTGGTCCGCCCTCCGGAACCAAATTCGTTCAAAGCCTGGCTCTGTCAGCCAAACATGTCGGCGGTGATACCCGCATACCAGCCCACTGCCTCTTCATAGTTGGTTTTGCGAATGGCGGCATCTTCGCCGGTCTGGCTGACGAAGCCACCGGTCGAGGCAATCTTGCCGTCACCGGGCGCATATTGCGCGCCAACCTTGATGTTGTCATCGGTCTCGATCAGGCTCCAGCAGGTGTTGGCAAATTTGGCCGGAAACACCTTCGAGCTGGTCAGATCGCCGCGCACATTCATCGCAGCGACCTTGGCCTGGCTGTTTGCGGAAAAGCCCGATTTGGGCATGTCGCCGGCAATACAGGCATCACCGATCACATAGACGGATTCATCCATCGTCGAGCGCATGCTGTCCGGCTCGATCGGGCAAAAGCCACTGTCATTGGTCAACCCGGCTGCCGCCGCAATTGCACCGGCCTTTTGCGCCGGGATCACATTGAGCAACGCGCCGGAGAAAGTGTCGAAATCGGTTTCCACCGTCCCGGCGGCCACATCAACATTGACAATGCCGCCATGGATATCCGGGCCATACCATTCGATCATGCCGGGATAATGCTTCTCCCAGCCCTCCTGGAACACACCCTGCTTGGAGAATTTCGGCTTCGGATCGATGATGATCACCTTCGAATCCATCAATCCCTTTTCCTTGAGCACATGCGCCATCATCGAGGCACGCTCATAGGGGCCGGGCGGGCAGCGATAGGGGTTAGGCGGTGCCACCATGACGATCTGTTGGCCATTCTCGATCGCATCGAGCTTGGCCTTGAGCAGTTGCGTCTGCGGTCCGGCCTTCCAGGCATGAGGCGCAATTTCCGCCGCTTCCTCAGAATAGCCTTCGATCGAATCCCAGATCAGGTCGATACCAGGCGAAACAACCAACCGGTCATAGGGGATCGACGCGCCGTCGGCCATGGTAACCACCTTGTTCGCGCGATCCACGCTCATGGCCATACCTGTGACTTTGGTGATCCCGTAATTGGCCTGCAGACCGTCATAACTGTGGGTGATGGATTCGAAGGTCCGGTAACCGCCGACATAGAGATTGGAAAAGAAGCAGGTGGTGAAAGTCTCCGAGCTCTCAATCAGGGTCACATCGATTGCGCCGTCCGAATCCTTGGCGATATAGCGGGCCGCCGTTGCCCCGCCTGCTCCACCGCCGATCACCACAACCCGGGGCTTTCCCTGGGCGCGCAGATAGGTCGGAAGCGTCAGGGTGGCCGCACCGGCGCTGGCGAAAAGTCCGAATTGCCGTCTGGTCAAGCGTGTCATGGTTTCCTCCCAAGTGACATATTCTGTTTCTATTGCGGCTCAAGCGAACTGAAATAGGCAGCCAGAGCCGCAATCTCGTCATTGGCGAGATTGGCCACCCGTAGTTTCATAACTTCGTTGGAACGTACATTGGTCCGGTACTCAAACAACGAGCGGATGAAATAATCCTTGGGCAAACCGACGATCGAGGGAATGCCGTCAGCATGACCGGTGGCCTGATGGCAGGTCAGGCAATCACCGGCGAGATACTCGCCATAGTCAGGGTCACCGTCGATCTTCAGCACGATGTCCGTGAAACTGTGCACTTCACCACCCGCTTCGGAGCCGGCAACACGGGCAGGGTTTTCGGCCGGTGCGCTTTGTGTCGCGGTTTCAAGCCAGCCAATAAGGGTGGCGCGGTCATCCGCATCCGGCATGCCGCGATAGGACATGCGATTGCCCTTGATAAATCCCCGCGGCTTTTCGAGAAATTGCGCCAGCGCTTCGCCGTCCCAGACAAGCCCGTCTTCGCCAGCCTTGCGCATTCCGTCGGAGTATTTGAAATCAGAAAGGCTGCCTGCGGACCTGCCAAAAAGCCCGTCTAGATGCGGTCCGACCTTGTGCTTGGCACCTTCGCCAATCTCGTGGCAGGTGGCGCAGTTCTTGAACAGCCGCGCGCCCTCATCGGCCGCCGTGTCAACGGCCGAAAGCACCATCATCTGAACGGCCATGAAAAGCGCAGGCACAAGCCGGCGAGCACCTGCACTTTCATCGTCATGGCCTTGGCCATGCAGTACGCCCATCCCGGTTCCTCCCGGACGCCATCCCGCGTCTCAGCAAACAATCGCCTCAGTCGATACCACCGCCGGTGTTCTCATCCCCCTCGCCTTCCGGCGTCACATCGAGCACCTGGGCACGCGCTGTGATTTCAACCGGTCCCGGCTTGCAATCACGCATGCAGGGTTCAACTCCCTTGGCATAGTGTGGTTCATCCATACGGTTGTCGTCAAAGAAATTCGTTTCATTGGGCAATCGCACCGAGGCAAAATTCTCGTTCGAGAGCTCGAATTCCTCATCATCGACAACATCATTGAGATACAGAAGATAGGCTGTGATCGCGTAGACATCATCATCCGACAGAGACCTGGCATCGCCGAACGGCATCGCCCGGCGGACATAATCGAACACCGTCGACAGATAAGGCCAGTAGGACCCGATGGTCTTTTCCGGCCGCTCGCGCGTCAGCGTGTCCTGCCCCCCAGCAAGCACCGGCCAGCGCCCGGCACCCTCGCCGAAGTCACCATGGCAGACCGCGCAATTGTCCGTATAGATCGGCTCTCCTTGAGCAACCGTGCCTTTGCCCACCGGCAACCCCATCCCGTCGGGTCTGATATCGATGTCCCACGCAGCAACTTCAGCCGGCATCGCCACCCGTCCGAGACCAAAAGCTCCCTTGCTGGATTCAAACTCCAGAGAGGCCGCGGCAGGTTCAGGCGCCGGTTCAGCAGTTGCCGCAGCCGTCTCGACTGCAGGCTCCTCAGCCTCTGCGGTTGGTGCAACTGCAGCCTCTTCGGCGGAGAACGTTTTCAGATAGGCCGTCAGATTGACGATGTCCTCGTCTTTCTTGAGGCCGGCAAAGGACATCTTTGTGCCCTTGACCATATCTTTCGGCTTGATCATGAACTGTGCCAGGGTCTCAGCATTCCAGACCAGGCCACCTTCGCCCGCTGCGATCATCGCCTTTGAATATTTGTACCCGTCGACTGTGCCTGCCGTGCGTCCGAACATATCATTGAGCTGCGGTCCAACCCGATGCTTGGCCCCCTCGCCGACCATGTGACAGGCCTTGCACTTTCGAAACACCTTCTCTCCGGCGGCGACGTCACCATCGGCCAGTGATGGGCTGGCAAAGGCAGCCAGCATCAGTGCGGCAACCGCCGCTGTCTTAGGAAACTTCAACATTTTCAACCACCCCGTCAGTGTTGACGTGCCATGTCTGGATGCCATTGTTGTGATAGATAGAATTCTCGCCACGCACCGAGCGAAGCTCGTTCTTTGTTGGCTGGACAAGGCCCTGATCATCGATCGCACGCGACTGCAGAAGCAGATCGGACCCATCCCAATTGATGTCGAGATAGAACCGGTGCAGCGCCTTGGGCAGGCTCGGCCCGTCGATGCGGGCCTGTTGCCAGTTCCGGCCACCATCGATCGACACATCAACGCGCTTGATCGTTCCGTTGCCCGACCAGGCAAGACCGGAGATGACCAGCGGCCCCTTGCCGTGAGTAATCGGGGCCTGGGGGCTCGGGCTGGTGACCACGGATTTCACATCCATCACCCAGGTGTGCCGCCGGGCCTTACCGTCGGCCAGAAGGTCTGTGTATTTCGAGGTCTCTTCGCGCTGATGCCAGGGCTCGTCACCAACCTCCAGGCGGCGCAGCCACTTGACCCACATGTTGCCTTCCCAGCCGGGAACGCACAGCCGCAGCGGATAGCCCTGCTCGGCCCTGAGCGCCTCGCCGTTCATCTTGAAGGCCACAAGACAGTCATCCAGCGCCTTTTCCATCGGGATCGACCGGGTCATGGCTGACGCGTCGGCACCCTCGGCCAGCAGCCATTTGCCGTTGGTTTTCACACCTGCCTCTTCCAGCAGATAGCGCAATGGCACTCCGGTGTAGACCACGCAGTGGATCATGCCGTGGGTAAACTGGCAGCCATTGAGCTGGGCACCGCGCCACTCCATGCCGCCATTGGCCGCGCATTCGAGGAAATAGACCCGGTTTTCGCGCGGGAACCGTTTCAGGTCTTCCATGGTGAAAACCAATGGCGTGTCGACCAGACCGTGGATCATCAGCCGGTGATCGGCGGGATTGATGACCGCCGTTCCACCATGGTGCCGCTCGAAGCAGAGGCCGTTGGGTGTGATGATACCGTCAAGCTCATGCAGCGGTGTGAAGTTGATCGACGAAACAGGATCAGCCGTCAGCCAGGGCACATTGCGGCGCACCACATGCGCCTCGAACTCCGACGGGCTGCCATAGGGGGCGGCGTCAACGCCCTCGCCCAGATAGCGGTTCCAGTCCTGAATGTCCGTGATCAGCGGATCACCCGCGGCTTTCGCCGCGCCCGTTCCCGTGGCGACGGCCGCACTCGCCACTAGCCCGGTCTTGAGAAAATCGCGCCGCGAAGCTGCGCGCTTGGTCCCTTTCGGGTCAGTTTCGCTTACCATGAGGTCCTCCTCCTGTGGAGCATGTCCAGCATCTTCAATTCGTCCCCATCCCCAAGCTTTCGAGGAACGGGCTCTTTCATTTCATCCCGCCTCAGCGGATCACCTTGACCGCCGCCGCATCAGGATCCAGCGAAACGACCTGCTTCTTGGTGATGTAATCTTCCATCAGATCGTAGATCGCCGGACCTTCAACGCCTTCGTTGACCGAAGCCCAGCCGCCCACGGTGTAGCTCTTGTCCGCTTCTATCGGCTCGCCATTGGAGGTCAGGCGCATCTCGGAGATGCGGCTGCCCATCGAGGCTTCCGGCGCGCAGGCATAGGTAAAGCCGCCCACCCGAACCATGTCGCCACCCTGTTGCAGGAACGGATCCTTGTTGAAGAGGTTGTCGCAGACATCCTCCATGATCTCCTTGAGTTGCGCGCCGGTGAACTCGAGCCGGTAGACCGACGGGTAGCTCATCGAGGTCTCGGAATAGAGATCGTCGATGGTGATGTCCGAACCGGGCAGCAGCGTCGTGCCCCAGCGGAAGCCCGGCGACAGCGCAATCTGCGTGTCGCGCTCTTCCATGATGCCCTGACAGATCAGGTCATCCCAGGTGCCGTTAAAATTGCCCCGGCGGTAAAGCAGGCTGTCGGTGCGTCCGATCACCCTGTTGCACTCGTCCTCGTAGGGCGCGCGCACTTCATCAATCTTCGCGGCCATCTCGGGATCAGGCGTGATCACATCGGAAAACACCGGGATCAGGTTCGAGCTGAAGCCTGCAACCTTGCCATCCTTCACCTCAAGATCGATCCGGCCGAGATATTTGCCGTGCGACCCCGCTGACATCAGAAGCGTTCCACCCACCTCCAGCGCCCGCGGCGTGGCATCATGGGTGTGACCGGTGACAATCACATCAAGGCCATTGACCACACCGGCGAGCTTGCGGTCGACATCGAACCCGTTGTGAGACAGAAGCACAACGATCTCGGCCCCTTCCGCACGCGCCGCATCCACATTGGCCTGCAGCACTTCCGGGCGGATCCCGAAGGACCATTGCGGGAACATCCAGCGAGGATTGGCGATCGGCGTGTAAGGCATGGCCTGGCCGATGACGGCGACATTGACACCGCCGCGCTCGAAAAAGGCAGTGTGTTCGAAAGCTGGCTCATCCCATTCCGCATCGAAGATGTTCGACGCCAGGAACGGATAGCCCATGGCTTCCACCAGCTCGAGGAAGCGATCTTCACCGAAGGTAAACTCCCAATGGCCGGTCATGGCATCAGGCTTGAGCAGCTTCATGCACTCGACCATGTCCATGCCGTTGGTTTTCAGTGAGCTGTAGGAGCCCTGCCAGGTATCTCCACCATCGAGAAACAGCACCTTGTCGTCACCGCGTTCGGCGCGGATCGCCTTGACCAGCGTCGCCGTCCTGTCGAGTCCGCCGAGCCGGCCGTAGGTGCGGGCGAGATCGACATAATCGACCATCGTATGGGCGTAGGCCATCGGGCTGCCCTTCTCGATCCCGAAATACTCGAGAAACTCTTCGGCAACGAGATGCGGCGGGATTCCGGCAAAGTCACCGACACCGATATTGGTGTCCGGCGGACGAAAGAAAACCGGTTTGAGCTGGGCATGGGCATCGGTGAAATGGAGAAGTGTAACCTGCCCCTTGGAATCGAATTTGAGCAGATCGTCCTGGGTCAGCCGCTGCTGCGCCAACGCGCGGCTCACATTGGAGCCGAGGCCAGCCGCACCGAGCGCAAAGCCGGCATTGAGCGCAAATTGCATAAAGTCGCGTCGGGTGTGCATCCCAATCTCCAATTCGAAAAAATGAACGAGCAAAACCGCTCCGGCCTGCGCCAGATTTGTCTTTCCCAACACTTTTTCATTCATCACTGCGCCAGGCGTCAATTGCGACGCGGGAATGGACGCTGCGAATTCCCTGTGTCTCGCTGACCGGCCTGAAATTGGCCCGCACTACAGCTGGGCTTAAGCACCGGTCGCGGCAGCGGCATGGAGGCGCCGAAACGCCTCCCGCCATTTCAAGGCCTACTGGCGAACTGCGGGGGTTTCGACCGAAAGGCCGGTACCGCGCCAGGTCACGTAGGTTTCAAGCGCCATCAGCTCGTCCGAGAATGCCTTGGGCTGCTCGGCGCGGGTGTCGCGAATGCATCCGCGGAACCGCTGATGGATTGAAGTCAAGCCGCTCTTGAGACGATAGGTCGGAAATCCATTGACCTGACCCTGACTCAGATGGTCGGCGCGGATCATCTTACCCATCGCGGTCTCGTGGCAGCTGGCGCAAGCGAGGTTCAACTGGCCCGTACGGGTGTAGTAAACCTCTTTGCCCTTCTCCCACCAGGACTGCATGTCGCCCTCGCTCAGATCGATCGAAACCGGATCACCAAGCGACTGATGCTTGATGTAGGCGGTCAGCTCGCGCTGCCCGGGCTTGTTGAAGCCAATCGCTTCAGCCCCCATCTGCTCGGTCAGGCATTTGTTGATCTGCAACTCGACATTGATCGGCTTGCCGGAATCGGCGTCCCATTTGGGGTAATTGGCGCCAACACCCTTCATGCTCACCGCAGCATCCTCATGGCAGGTCGCACAAGACTTGCCTTCAGTGCCCATCACCGTGTTCCAAAGCGCCTCGCCGTCTTCAACAGCGATCATACCCGGGTTTTCAAACGAATCCCGCGACAGATCACGCGTTTCGCTTTCGCGGAAAAGCCAGCCCGACATCACTTCGTCAAACGGGTGACCTTCAGGTGCCGCAGTCCGCGTGACAATCGGCGTCTCGTCGATCACCAGTGTATCATCGACCGGCTCAGCCATGCCCCCCTGCACTGCGCCGAACGCCGCCGCCAGGGCTGCCCCGGCCATCAAAAGTCTCTTCATAACAGTCTCCACCCTCCCGAGAATGCCCGGCACCGATCTCCCGCCCGCGCCGTTTCCCATTCGTTGTTAGTTGACTTCGATCGGCGCCTCGGCCTCATAGACCGAACCGTCATCATCAACCCAGGTAAACTTGAACGTGCCGCTCTGGGCCACCTTGGCGTTGAACTCGAAATAGGGATTGGAAGAAATCGCCGGGTCCAGATCACATTCGAACACCGTCTGCCCTTCAAAGCTGCAGGTGAACTTGTTGATGATCTTGCGCGGAATCGGATTGCCTTCCTTGTCCTTGCGCTGACCCGATTCCATCTCGTGGCTGATCAGGGTCTTGATGGTGATCACCTCACCGGCAGAAGCCGACTTGGGAACCTTGATACGTGGTTTTGAAGCCATTGTTCTCAATCCTGTCCTGGTTCAGCCGCCGCAGCCGCCGATGGTTACCTTGACCTGCTTGGTGTCCATGAACACCGAACCGTCCTTCATCTTCGCAACAGCGATCACGTCCTGGGTCTTTGCCAGGCGGATACGCGTTGTCGCGAGAGCGGCGCCGCTCATTTCAGTGAAATGGAACGTGGCCACTGCCGGATTCGGGTTGCCATCGGCAAACACGATGATCGAGTCCACCAGATCGTCACCCGCCATGGCGCTGTCGACGCTGACGCTCACCGGAACGGTGTTGCCGTTTTCAGCAATCTCCGGGGCAGTCAGCGTGACTTTGCCTTCAGCCGGGGCCGTGCCACCTGTGAAATCCATGATGGCCTTCTGCGTCGCATCGGCTGCGGCATTCGCAGGACCAACACGGACACCTGCCAGCGTGAATGCCGCGGCACCCACGGACAGACCTAAGACATTTCGCCTTGTCAGTTGCATGATATTCGAGCTCCTCTGCTCCACATTGACTTTCAGTGGCCTACTCTTTGAGTGTGCCAAGATAGGCCAGGACGTCCTCGACCTGCTGCGCAGTCAGGATCGTCTTGCCAACGGAAGACTCCCGCACATTCTTGCCGACTTCCAGCGAATAAAAGCCCGGCATGACGGTTTCATCGGTAAAAATTTTCTTCGAATTCACCAGAATTGCCCTCAGCATGGGCTCTTCCCAGCGTGACGCCACACCATCCATCTCTGGTCCGACATTGCCATGAAACAGCTGATCGGCCATGTCGGCATTGGCATGACAGGCAAGACAATTGCCAAGCCTGCGGTTCTTGAACACCTCTGCGCCTGCGGCCGGATCACCCGCGACACCGGTCAGTGACGTCATCACGCCATCATCCGCAAACTCAACCGCATCCGGCGCGATCTCGCTCGCAAAAGCGTTCCCCGACAGCGCTGCCGCCGCCGCCAGAACCACCAAGTAATTACTCCGCCTTGCCATGGGGCGTACCCTCCTACGATTGCCCGGACACGAGCGGTCCGGCTCCCTCTCCGATTCAGACGATAGTCGCTTGTCGCCTGAGTTTCAATGCAATAATATGATTTTTTGAATATATACTTCGTCTAACATCATTCTGCATCCAGTCGTCCCTCTGCCCGCAACTCATTGATAATGCGCGCATGGTACTTCTGGAAATGCTCTTCGCCCCCATAGCCCTTCTCGTCAACCCATTTGAACATATTCAAAAATGTCCATTTGCCAAAGGCTCCGGGCATGGTTGCCACCGCAGCCTCGGCGGCATTCATGCCTTCCGGCACCTCATCGGGCAGGAACATCAGCGTGGGCGTGAAAACATAGCCCCATTTCCGCGCCGCAGTCTTCTCCGTCAGCACTTCACCATCAAGATCGGTGACTTCCTCGTCGCCAAACATGTTGTATTGCACCACCTTGAAACGCGCCTTGATGAAATCGGCGACTTCCGGATCCGCCAGCAGCTTCTCATGCATCTGCGCACAGTAGATGCATCCGCGCTGCTCGAAGATCATCACCAGCCGCTTGCCCTCTTCGCGGGCGGTCTCGATGTCCTCTGCGACATCACGAAAGGTCAGCGCAAACCAGTCCTGCTTGTGCAGTCCGTCATCGCCGACTTCAACCGACCAAGCCGGGAGCGAGAACACCACAACCGCGCTCAAGGCCAAAAACACACGTCTGATCATGGTCATTCTCCTATCCGATGGTGGCAAATGCAGGGAACATCTCAAGCAGCCATTGGGCGATTCGGGACATCTGCCCGGTCATGAACAATATGCCGGTGATCACCAAGAGCACACCCATGGCCTTCTCGATCAAGGCCATATGCTTCTTGAAGCGGTTTGACACCGCGATGAAGCGGCTCGCGAAAAAGCCGGCAATGACAAAGGGGATGCCGATCCCGAGCGCGTAAAGGCCGAGCAGCAGGGCACCCTGACCGGCAGTTTCCTGGGCGGCAGCCATAAAAAGGATCGCCGCAAGGATTGGCCCGACACAAGGCGTCCAGCCGAACGCGAAGGCGAGCCCCATCACATAGGCACCAACCACCCCGGCAGGCTTGCGCTCGACCTGAACCCGGGCTTCCCGGTAAAGCAGCGCGAACCGGAAAACGCCCAGAAAATGCAGCCCCATCAACAAGATGAGGATACCGGCGATGATCGAAAGAGTGTCGAAATAGCGCGCCAGGGACTGGCCGATCACACTGGCTGTCGCACCAAGGGCCACAAACACCGTGGTGAAGCCGAGCACGAAGGCAATCGAGGCAATCGCAACACGGCGCGATGCAGCGTGGTCGGCGTCCGCGTTCTGAACCTCGTTGAACGTCATACCTGCTAGATAGGCGAGATAGGGCGGCACGATCGGCAACACGCAAGGTGAAAAAAACGACATCAAGCCCGCCAGAAAAGCGGCTCCGTATCCGACATCGATCACCCGCTGCGTCCTCCCTTGGTTGCAATCCTGCGTATCCAACTGCATCAAGTCTTGCAAGAATGCGTTTGCTAAATATGCAAAATACAATATATATTGCAATCACTATTTTCCGGTCGCCAGACAGGGCCGCAGGAGCATCGCCATGATGTCGAGGTTAGCAGCAATCCTTTTCCTCCTGCTCACATTTGCGGGATCTGCCAAGGCTGCTGAACTGATCATGTATGAACAGGCGGGCTGCGTCTGGTGCAAGCGTTTCAACGCTGAAATCGCTCCAGCATGGCCCAAGACCGAGCAGGGCAAGCGCGCTCCGCTGCGCCGTGTCGATATCCATGAACCTGTACCGGAGGATCTGGCCAATATCGCGATCGAGCGTTTCACGCCCACTTTCGTCCTTGTTGAGGAGGGTAAGGAAATCGCGCGGCTGCGCGGCTATCCCGGTGACGAATTTTTCTGGCATCTCGTGGACGACATGCTGGCCAAGCTCGACCCATGACCATGGTGGAACAGCCCTCGGAAAAGATGCGGGCAGTCTCTGACGCCGAGCCGGACTGTGAGGCACAATCGATGCCGCAGGGATCAGGACCGGGCCATTCGGATCTGGCCGCACAGGAACTGACGGATCTGGCGGTTCAGGCCCGAAAGGCCAGCGATGTGCTCAAGGCGCTGTCCCATGAAACCCGGCTGATGATCCTGTGGCTCCTGTCGGTAAAGGAGAGAACGGTTTCAGAACTGGAAGATCTGCTCTGCCTGCCCCAGGCCGCCGTCTCACAGCAACTTGCCCGTTTGCGCTTCGACCGTCTGGTCCAGGCGCGGCGCGAAGGCAGGATGATCCGCTACTCGATTTGCAGCCCCGAAATCTCGGCGCTTGTCGCCAACATGTACGATCTGCTCTGCCAGCCGGCGGAAAATGACAGCTGATGCCATTCCACAGAGCACAGGAATTATCCCGAAATTGTTGAGGTTGCGAAGCTGGTGCCGCCTCAATAGTCTTCGTAAACCAGATGTCCGGGGCGGAGCCCGGTCAGACGGAAGACCGGCCTTGAGGAGGGACGGTCAGAATTGAGGACGGACATGGCGGCAGCCCCGAAGGGAGCCAAACCAATGTCCGGATAGCCGGTGCCACAATACCGGTCACAGGGAGGGAATGTCGCCATGCTCGATTCAGGGTGGGTGCTTGCGGTGTCCGGTTGCGCGGTCGGCGGGGTCATCGGCTTTGTCGCGCGGCGAAGCCATTTCTGCACCATGGCAGCGTTGGAACGGCATTGGTACGCTGGCGATGACCGCCCGCTCAGGTCCTGGGTACTCGCGGCCCTCACCGCGCTGATCGCCACCCAGGCGCTCGCTGCCGCCGGTCTGGTCGATGTCAGCCAATCCTTTTACCTGACCGAACCTATGCCGCTCGCCGGTGCCATCCTTGGCGGCCTCATGTTCGGCTTCGGCATGGCGCTGGTCGGCACCTGCGGCTTTGGCGCGCTGGTGCGGCTGGGCGGCGGAAACCTGCGCGCACTGGTGGTGTTGACCGGCCTTGGCCTGGCAGCCCTCGCGGCCCAGCGCGGCCTCACCGCACATTTTCGGATCAACATACTCGAACCTCTGTCCCTGAACCTCGCCCCCTATGGTGGCCAGTCCCTGGGTGCGCTTGCCTCCGGGGCGCTCGGTTTCAGTGCAGCACTGCCATTGGCGCTCCTGATTGGCGCGGCTGGACTGTGGTGGGTGTTCAAATCTTCACAGTTCCGCGCCGAACGGAGCCGGGTCTCCGCCGGCATCATCATCGGCCTGTGCATCACCGCGGGCTGGGTCATCACCAGCCACTACGCAGCCCACGCGCTGCGCCCGGTTCAGATCGAGGCAGGCTCCTTCGTCATGCCGGTGGGAGAGACCATCCTCCAGATCATCGCCTTCACCGGAGAGTTTCCCGATTATGGTGTGGGTCTGGTCGTCGGCGTCTTCCTGGGGGCAGCCCTGTCGGCCTTCCGCTCCGATGACATGCGCTGGGAAGCCTGCGACGATGCACGCGAACTCGGCCGCCACCTGCTCGGCGCTTTCCTGATGGGAACCGGCGGCGTCTTCGCCCTCGGCTGCACCATCGGCCAGGGCGTGAGCGCATTCTCACTGATGGCGATATCAGTTCCCTTGGTGATGATCTCGATTGCCTTGGGGGCACGGATGGGCCTGGGCCTGCTGATGGAAGGCAACGCGTTTGGTTTTCTGGCGGATTGGAGGGCGACGGATACCAAGGGTTGAGCGGCGGCGTATCGCTCCCACGGACGGACCGTACATTCAATTATGCGATCATTTGGCTTGATTGCATGTTGCAGAAACGATGACTTCTGATGCGCGGATTGGAATGGCAAACAAAATGCCATTCTGAGTGTCTCGTGAAACCGCTGCAAGATACTTTTAGAACAGGGATTACCACCGGGGTGCTTTCTGTCTACGCCGTGCTGCGCCCGAGGGACCGCCCCAAACCACAGAGGTCTGGGGCGGTCGGTCCTATTTCGATTGGCAGCTGAGCGACGCAATCATGTCAGCGAAGGTTGATTCTTCTCCGGTGCCTTTCGCGCCGAAGAGCGTTGTCTGCGTCCCAATTGCGGCTCCGGTTCTGGCTTGCACGACTGGAATGATCGTGCCTTTGGCGCCCGCGATTTTGTAGCTGACGTAAACTGGCTTACCGGTGGTCTCGAACACAGCGCTTCCCTTCGTCCAGCGCACGGGCGCGTTGTTAAGCCCCGACCCCGTGCCAGTGAAGAAAGCGCTGCCATTTTTCTCGTAACTTAGATCGATCGTCCAGTTCTGATCCGTGTTCGTGACCGCAGCGAGAACACAGTTATCAGAGGCGGGGATGTTGACTTTGCAGACCGCGTCTTCGCATGCGGCCGTTCGAAGCAGCGTGCAGACACCGGTCTCCGGGTTATAATCGCCGAAGACATCGGCGTCTTCCCCAACGCATTTCGTCTTGAGCGTTTCAGCGGTGGCCATTGTCGGAAGGCCAATTGCACCTTTCAAAGAAAAGCTGAATCCGGCCTTTTGCGCGCGACCATGGCAGCCCATGCATCCGCCCATATTGATATCGAAGGCCAGGGTTCCTGCGTCCTCTCCTGACTGAATGACTTTGCTGCCAACGTTTTGGATGTTTGGATTGTCGCCCTCATAGCGGATGACATTGTTGGCTTCTTGATCGGCGAACGATCCGACAAAGAACTGGAAGCGCTGGTTAGTTTCGATCACCGGATTGGCAAGATAGAATTCTTGCTTGCTATCATAGGAGGGGTGAAGGCCTGTACCACCATGACCAACCGGAGCACCTTGTGTATAGGCGTTTCCGCGGTCGCCGGGTGCGGAAACGGGGAAGGTTTGCACCCCGACCAGCGAATAGTTCGCCCAAACTGTGCCCTGCGTCAACGCTTCAGCTTCTGTATTTGCCGTCTGCACGGCTTGGGACTTTTGAATAAGCCGGGTCGCAGAATAGGGCGGCGTCCGCTGAGATGACTTGTTGGGTGCCGGGTCTTGCGGCCACTGATATTCAATCCCATGGGGATTTTTCAGTGTCGACACGAAGAGCGGATTCTCAGGTGTGGAATGACGCCCAGCGAGCTTCGTGTTGGCATACAGGAACTGGTTTGGATAGTTCTTGTTATGCTCGAACGTGGAGAAGAATAGATACGGAAAAGCATCCGTTTTGCGGATGATATGCAAACCAATCAAACCGAAAATGCCAGTTTCGAAGCAGGGCGCACCCTCCTCGTCGATTTTGTAATAGAGCGCTTCCTGAGTGTAGTAATTCCCATAGCTGCTGACATTATTGAGATTGCCATCAAGGAATTTCCACGCCGATTTCGATAGGATTGCGCCTGTTTTTCCGCCATTTTCATTGGTGCCGCTCGCCAGAACTACGCCGATCCCATTTCCGCTCTCTTGTTGGGTTTTGATCGCTTCCGGAAGAGTTGTACCGTCCCACCAATTTTTTGTCAGAACATCGTTATAGTGATCATAGTTGACCTTCACCTGATAGCGAACAAGGTTCTCTTCTGTCAGATCGTTGCTGCCGGCCTCCCATAAGATGGCGATCTGGACTTCATCTGTCTCGTCGACATAGTTCTCAATCTTCGCATTTTGAAGGGACGGCAAATGCTTCGGCGGAGCATCCCCTGACGAGCACATGGCGATTTCTGTATTGGGTTGGACAGAGTCCGTGCCAACCTGATTGAACGGCAGCGGCTTCTCATAATGGAATGTTGAACCAAACGCGTCTTTGCGCACCCGAAAAAGCTCGCGTTTCTCAGGCCAAGTGCTCCAAACGGAGGTATCCCCAGCGTTGAACCATGGTCCGGTGGCGGTTTGCTGTTGCGTTTGAATACCCTTTTTAGCCTCCCTCAGTTGCTCGACTAAAGCGTCCGTTATCCGTTTCGTAACCTCTTCGGGGCTGTTGAATAAGGCGGCAATCAGCATGTCTTGCAGATCAGAGTTTCCACGCAGAGCTTCCTCGATCCTTGCCAAGGCCATTGAAGCTCTGGGATTGTTTTGTAAATTCTCAGGTCTTACTGTCAGAGCCTGCTCCCACAGCTCCTGATATCCAGAGCGGTGAAATGCGTCGCCCAAAGCTTCCAACCCGCTCTGCTTATCCTCAGGCAGTTGCAGCCGAGCTATCAGCGCGATCGTCAGGGCCTGCGGTACCTGTTTCAAAGCAGCGCCATCACTCCTCAGCAATGCCTCTCTTGTCAGGTTCAGAGTATTTATGCGAGCCTCCAAATCTTGGGAATTGGCCTGTGCAGCAGTCTGGCTCTGCCGGGGCACGCCGCGTTTCGACGGCTCAAACGGCGCTGCGGCGGGCCAGTTCATCGCAAGGAAGGTGTTCCAGGCGAAATTCGCAGCATTCTGGGCGGTGACCCCGGCAACACCACCGGCCACATCGCACGGCACCTTGCTGGAGAGGACAATTTTGTCGAGATTCGCTCCCGGATCGCAGCTATCCGGTGCCATCGCTTCGTTTTCAGCAGCGGCACTGGATGCAGCCAAAATGCCGAGCAACAAGCATAATTTACTAGTTGATTTAAGCATAACATTCTCCCAAAGGTTGTAATCTTTGGAGTATACACTTTTTACTTACTATGACTACTAGCCATTCAGAATTACGTATTTATCCGATTGTCGTTTGGACGTCAGAGATCATGGTTTTTGCAACGGCCTCATGAACGGCTGAGTAGCGGACAAGTCGACGTCGTCCGTTGTGTCTCGAATTGGAAATTTGGGCCGAGAGTGTGAAATCGCCGCAATTGCACGGTGGCTCTGTCGTGTCACGAAACGCGGACGCCTACCCGACAGTGAATCGACGAACGATGCTGGAGCACCGCATGGCGGCTGAGAGCCCACCCTCGCCATTGGATTGCGTGTAACAGACTTGGCAGTCGTGTTGCATCATTCTGGTGGCGCATTCCTGATGGGAACCGGCGGCGTCTTTGCACTCGGCTGCACCATCGGCCAGGGCGTGAGCGCGTTCTCGCTGATGGCGATATCCGTACCCTTGGTGATGATCTCCATTGCCCTGGGCGCACGGATGGGGCTTGGCATGCTCGTCGAGGGCACACCCTTCGGCTTCATCGCCGACTGGCGTGCCCCCAAATCGGAAAACCCATAACGCTTATCCCTCAGCCACAAACCGGAAGACGCTGCCGTTGCGCTCCACCCTGCCTTTTCCAGGATCAGGCAGATGGTAGGCAGCCAGTCGTGCCTTATCAGTCACAAGACGGTCCAGCAACGAAGTTCGGGTGGCAATTCCCTTGTCCGGATCCTGATCCGAACCACTCGGCCAGTTGGGATGCTCGAACGACACGATGTGATGCAGGATCGCGTCACCGGCGATCAGCACCGGATCGTCACCACCATGCAGCATGAAGGACATATGGCCCGGCGTATGGCCGGATGTGTCAACGGCCTCGACGCCCGGCAACACTTCAGTGCCGGGTTCGAACAGGTTGATGCTGTCCTTAAGAAAAGCCATCCGGTTCTGCGCACCTACGGCGAAGCTCTTGCGCGCCTCCGGCATCGCATCAACGGTGCCCGGGTCGCGCCAATAGTCCCATTCCGCCCGGCCCATATGGTAGGCGGCATTGGCAAAAACCAACTCGTCGAAATCATCGACCAGTCCCCACAGATGGTCCGGATGGGCATGGGTGAAGATCACATCCGTCACATCTGCAGGATCAAGCCCGGCGTCGGCCATATTGTCACCGAGTTGCCCCGCCGACGGCATGAAATTGGGGCCGGCACCGAGATCAAACAGGATCACCCGGTCGCTTGTTTTAAGCACCGGGATGTTGCAATCGGGAACCAGCGTGTCTGTCGGCAGACCATTGGCTTCAAGCAGTGCAACAAGTTCATCCTGCGGCGCGTCGGGATAGGAAAAGCTCAACGGCAACACCAGATTGCCGTCACTGATGACCGACAACACCCCATCCCCGATTTCAAAAGCCTGCGCCGGGCTTGCGCCCACAAGCCCGAACCCCGCCGGCAGCGTCAATGCGGCACCCGCAGCCACCCCGCCCCTAAGAAGGTTGCGTCTCGTCAGTTCAAGCGAATCCATAAAAATACCTCCCACATACATTTATTTGAATATTTGCTTTTGTCTTGACCCAGGTCAATGTGCTTTGGCGAAAATAGCCGATTGTGCGCGTCAGGGGGACACAAAATGGACCTTGCGCAACTGGCCGACCGGTTCGGCGACAATTGGACACTTTTGATCGGCGGCGCAGTCATCGGCGCGCTGTTTGGGGCATTCGCCCAGCAGAGCCGCTTTTGCCTGCGCGCGGCCGCCATTGAATTCTCCCGCGGCCGGATCGGCAGCAAGCTCGCGGTCTGGCTGGTTGTGTTCTCAACCGCCATCGCCGGCACGATGTTCCTCACCGCGCAGGACCTGTTCCTGGCACGCGAAGCCCGTCAGCTGGCTTCACCGCAAAGCCTCTCGGGTGCCGCTATCGGTGGATTGCTGTTCGGTGTTGGCATGGTGCTGGCCCGCGGCTGCTCGTCACGGCTTCTGGTGCTTTCGGCAACCGGCAATCTGCGCGCGCTGCTCTCAGGTCTGGTGTTCGCCGTGGTGGCGCAAGCGAGCCTGCACGGGTTTCTCTCGCCGCTGCGCGAGGCCCTGGCCGCGCCACTGACCACGATCACCATAGGCTCCAATGATCTGCTCACCCTCTCCGGCGTGTCCGGCAGCGCTGCAGGCGTGGCCGTCGCCGTGGGATTTGTTGCAAGCATCGGCCTGGCGATATGGCGCAGGATCGGCCTCTGGACAGCGCTCACAGCACTCGGCGTTGGCGCCTGCATTCCGCTGGCCTGGTGGTTTACCAATGCCATGGCTTCAGTGGCATTCGAGCCGGTGCAACTGGAAGCTCTCAGCTTCACCGGCCCATCCGCCGACACGCTGATGCTGTTCTTGTCGCAACCCGGCTCGATGATCGATTTCGATGTCGGCCTCGTGCCGGGCGTTTTCCTGGGTGCTTTCATCGCAGCCTGGCTCAGCGGCCAACTTCAACTACAGGGCTTTGAAGGTGGTCAGTCCATGCGCCGCTATCTTTCTGGCGCCGCACTGATGGGGTTCGGTGGCATGCTCGCCGGCGGCTGTGCGGTGGGTGCAGGCGTCACCGGCGCTAGCATCTTCGCGCTGACCGCCTGGGTCACTCTGTTCGCTATCTGGATTGCCGCTGCCGTCACCGACTGGGTGGTCGACCGCAAACTGCCTGCACGCCGGACCCTTGTCGGCAACATGCCCGCCGAAATGCAGCTGGACGCCAGACCGTAACAATCCCGCGAAATCTCAAGCGGGCAAGATGTCCACCGGCATGGCTTGCAAGTGATCGTAGGAAAAAATAGCCGCCAGGCGGAATGGGTCTCGGTCAAAACCCCGTGGAAGGAAACCCGCCCGGCGACTATTTGCTGCGCCCTTTGCGGGCATCTTCTTGATCGCGCCAGTTTCGGCGTCGTTTTCGATCCCCTCTGGATCTGCCCTTTCGTATGCATGCGCTGTGCCAGTTGCCAAACACCCGGAAACAAGGGGTTTTTCCCACTTCAGCACAGGCCGATGCACAGCGTTTCAGCACCTCGTGCCAAACCCTGCGCCATTCGCCTAACTTGCAATCAACAGGGGCACCCCATGCAACTCGCCACGCTCAGACCGAAACCGCATCGCGCAGGCTCTCCTTGCTGACGCTTTGCCGGTCGCCTTCGATCTTCACCTCGCCGCGTTCAAGCACACAGAACCGGTCGGCGAGCCCGTAGGCGAACTCGAAATATTGTTCGACCAGCACAATCGCCATCTCGCCCTGATCCCGCAGCAGCGCAATCACCCGGCCGATCTGCTGGATGATGTTGGGTTGAATGCCCTCGGTCGGCTCATCGAGCAGCAACAGTTTCGGTTTTGTGATCAACGCCCGCGCAATGCTCAATTGCTGCTGCTGCCCGCCCGACAGATCGCCGCCGCGGCGGTTTCGCATGTCCTTGAGCACCGGAAACAGATCGTAGATATGATCCGGGATCCGATGTTCGGATCGCGGCAGGCAGGCAAAGCCGGTCTCAAGATTCTCCGTCACTGTCAGCAGCGGGAAGATATCGCGCCCCTGCGGCACATAGCCGACACCCTTGGCCGCGAGGTCATAGGCCGGAGGCTTGGCCAGCACTTCGCCATCAAGCCGGTATTCGCCTCCGGACCGGTGATGCACACCCGAGATGGCTTTCAATAGGCTGGTCTTGCCAACCCCGTTGGTTCCCATCACGCAGGTCACCTTCCCTGTCTCGGCGCGCAGCGACACACCCTTGAGGATTGGCGATTGTCCGTAATGCAAGGTGAGGTTTTCGATCTCAAGCATCTCTCAGCGCCCCAGATACACATCGATGACGTCGGAATTGGCCGTCACATGGTCAAGCGAGCCCTCAGCCAGAACCGACCCCTCATGCAGCACCGTAACCTTGCAATCGAGCCGTCTGACGAACTCCATGTCGTGTTCAACAACCACAACCGCCCGCGTCTCCGCCGCGCGCCGCAACAGATCGGTGGTGTGCTCGCGCTCACCCAGCGTCATCCCGGCCGCAGGCTCGTCGACCAGCAGCAGCTTGGGGTCCTGGGCCAGCAACATGCCGATTTCGAGCCATTGCTTCTGCCCGTGCGACAACTCCCCGGAGATGCGATCAAGTTCGTCAGACAGACCGATTTCAGCAGCAAGGGCCTCGATCCGGTCCGTATCCTCACCTGAAGGCCGGTAGATCATCACCTGAAACGGAGAACGGTCACCGCTCAACGCCATCATCAGGTTGTCGCGCACACTTTGGCTCTCGAACACGGTCGGCCGCTGGAACTTCCGTCCGACACCGGCCCGCGCAATCTGACTCTCCGACATCCGCAGCAGATCCATCATCGGATCACCAAACCGCACCTTGCCTTCATCCGGCCGGGTCTTGCCCGTAACGATGTCCATGAAGGTCGTCTTGCCGGCCCCATTGGGCCCGATCACCGCGCGAAGCTCCTGGCTGCCGATTTCGAAGGACAGATCATTGATCGCCTTGAACCCGTCAAACGAAACCGAAACGGAAATCACCTCAAGAAGCGCGCTCATGGGGCGTCCTTTCTGATCAACCGGTCAAACAGCCCGCCAATCCCGTTGGGCGCATACAGCGTCACCAGCACGAACCCGAAACCCAGCAGCACCTGCCACCAGTCAACCCAGTCCACGGTGTAGAAACCGAGTGGGATGCTTGGAACCTGCCCTCCTGTGAACCAGGACGACAGCAGCGAGACCACCGCCGCACCAATGACCGCACCATAAATCCGGCCACGTCCGCCGATTGCCACCCAGACAGCCAGATAGATCGAGGCAATTGGCGCAATTTCGGCCGGGTTGATGATGCCAGCCTGCGGGTAATAGAGCGCGCCAGCGATCGCGGCGATCACGGCCGTCAGCGTAAACACCACCAGCTTGTAGGCCTCAACCGGATACCCCATGAATCGGATTCGTGTCTCGTCATCACGGATCGCTGTGATCACATTGCCGAACTTGCCGGAGACAACATAGGCGGCGAGCACATACCCGAGCCCAAGCGCAACTGCGGACGCCAGGAAGAACCAGACCGACACCACCGATTGGGGAACGTCGGTGAGGCCAGGCAGGTTCTGCAGGCCCGAAAGCCCGTTATTGCCGCGCAAGCCGGAATCGTTCTGGAACAGATACAGCGACAGTGCCAGCGTCATCGCCTGGGTCAAGATCGAGAGATAGACGCCCGTCACCCGCGAGCGGAAGGCAAGCCAACCGAACACCAGCGCCAGAAGGCCCGGAACCAGAACCACCAGTGCCAGCTGTGCCGCCAGACTGTCGGCGAAATACCAGACAACCGGAATTTCAGAGCCACCGACCACACCGAAGATCTGCGTTCCGATCGCGTCGCGAACTTCGCTCGGGGTCGGCGGCAGTTCAGCCCCCGAGAGCGAATTGAGAACGATATCCTTGGTCCGCTCATACATCAGCCACATGCCAATCATGTAGCCGCCAAGCCCGAAAAACGCGAAATGCCCAAGCGACAGGATCCCGCAATAGCCCCAGACCAGATCCATCGCGATGGCAATCAGACACAGACACAGGGTCTTGCCCAGAACCTTGACGAAACTGGTCGACACCAGGCCGATTCCGAAACCTTCAGACAGCACCGTGACCACCAGCGTAAACGCCGCCAGCAGCAGGATGAAAATCAGAACTGAGGGCTGACGTACCAGCAAAGACTTGCTCACCATGGTTCAATCCCCCGCCGCGCGGCCCTTGAGGGCAATGATACCCTTGGGCCGGAACTGAATGAAAATGATGATGAAGATGATCATGTAGGTCTGCGCGGCAAGCGTGTTCGACGGATTGAAAAACTCGATGATTTTTTGCAACGAGCCGATCATCCCGGCACCCGCCAGCGTTCCCCAGATATTGCCCACCCCGCCCACGACCACGGTCATGAAGCTCTGCACAATGTAGCCTGAGCCAAGTTCCGAGGTGACCTGCGCGAACAGACCGATTGCAACGCCGGCAATGCCTGCAATCCCGGAGCCCAGACCAAAGGTCAGCATGTTGATCCGGTCGGGGTTGATGCCCATGGAAGAGGCCATGCGCGGGTTTTGCGTCACCGCCCGCACCTCAAGCCCGAGCCGCGTGCGGTTGAGAATGAACAGCAACAGCCCCAGAAAGATCAGCGCAAGCACGAAGATCGCGATGCGGATGTAGCTGATCGACACCACATCATTGACCACCCACGCTCCATCGAGCCAGGAAGGCGCCGTCAGCGGACGGGCCTGGGTGCCGAAGATGTTCTTTGCGATCTGCTGCAGCGCAATCGAGATCCCGAACGTGGCAAGCAGTGTTTCCAGCGGCCGGTGCGCGAGATGTCGAATGACAAGACGTTCCAGCGCCACACCCGCCATGAAAGCCACGGCAAAGGCCAGCGGCAGGGCCACGATGATCGAGATCGTGTAATCGGGGATGATCTGCTGCACCACATAACCGGTATAGGCGCCGATCATGATGAACTCGCCATGGGCCATATTGATCACGCCCATCACACCAAAGGTGATGGCCAAGCCGATTGCCGCAAGAAAATAGATTGAGGCAAGCGACAGACCATCAAGCGCCAGATCGGCCACCTGGTAAAGCCCAACGGTTGTGTTGATTTGAGAAAGAGCTGATTGAGCCGCTGCGGTGATGGCCGCATCCGGCTCATTGTAAACCTCCAGAAACACGTGGCCATCAATCGCAGCCGCTTGCTCCTGATCGGTGACAAGATCAGGCACCACACCCGATTGAGCCAGCTGGCGGTACGCGCGGTCCCTTGCATCCTGTGAGGAAAGTTCGGCAACCGGGACACCGCCCACGACGCCGTCAACAATGTTCTCGATCAGTGCCTGTTTGCGCGCATCAAGCGGCACAATCGGCCGTGCGTCACCCGCATCCACCAGCATCTGATAGGCGTCTGCCAGCTCGATATCCTGACCCGGTATGAGGATCCGGGCAATGTTGAGGCCCTCCGGCTGTTCCCTGTGAACCTCCATCCGGGTCGTCAGCAAGGGGTTGAGCGCAGCGCGCGCATCAACACCGGCGTCTCCGGAAAAACTCTCGATAGCTGCGATTCTGGCATCCAGGTTCTCGCCAAACTGGATTGTCAAAAGCCGTTCCAGCCTTTCCTTGCGCGCCTTGATCGCCGGATCGGCTTCCGATTCAATGGCCCCGCGCAGCACGCTCAAATGCGAAGCATCAGGACTGCGCTCAAGCGCTGTCAAAGCCTCGAGACGGCGCTCCGGATCCGGATCGGAAAGCTGAAACTGCACCAGCGCCGAGGCGATGACTGCCCGAACGCCGCTGTTGGGCTTCAAATTCTTTATGTCTCGTTTGGCTACAGCTTCAACCTCTTCACCGCTTTCGAGATCGACCAGCATGAGGTCGCCATCATCCAGTTCCCGGATGTAGAAAAACCGGCCATCGGACTTGCGTTGCCAGACAAGCTTCTCGCGCCAGCTTTCGAAAAACACATCAAGGCCGGCCGCCTTGCTGGCAATGAGATCATCAAGCACCGGGCCGATCGTTCTTCGCGACGGACGCTCGATCATCTCGCGATGGGTTTCAAGAACTGCGTTGAGACCGGATTCCTGCGCCTTAGCAGGGCCAAAGCCGGAAAAGGTGACAAGCAGCAACAGGGAAAAGAAGGTGCGGAGCATAAAGACTCTCAGGTCATAAGCGCATTGGACCGGGGGCCGAAGCCCCCCGGTCCTTGAGACTTAGTAGTTCGACTGGATCTGCACGCAGGTCGACGTCTCGGTGTTGTACATTCCGCAACCGAGTTCTTTCCAATCCGACTTCAGAACAGCCGATTCAGGCAGGAAGTCGGTCCAGGCATCACCAGGCACTTCTTCTGTCTGGCTGATGATGTCGAACTGGCCGTCGGCCTGGATTTCGCCAATCAGCACCGGCTTGGCGAGGTGATGGTTTGGCAGCATCACGGCGGTGCCGCCGGTCAGGTTCGGCACTTCGAGGCCATACATGGCTTCACGCACGGCGTCGACATCTGTCGTGCCTGCAGCCTCCACAGCTTTGACCCACATTTCAAAGCCAATCACGGTTGCTTCCATCGGGTCGTTGGTAACCCGGTCTTCGCCCGCGAAGGCTTTCCACTTTTCCACAAACTCCGCGTTGATGTCGCTGTCAGCGGACTGGAAGTAGTTCCAGGCAGCGAGATGGCCAACAAGGTTGGAGGTGTCCAGACCGGCAAGCTCTTCTTCACCCACGGAGAAGGCGACAACAGGAATGTCGTCAGCGGAAACGCCGGCAGCAGCAAGCTCCTTGTAGAAGCCGATATTGGCGTCACCATTGATGGTCGAGATCACGCCGACCTTCTTGCCATCTGCGCCGAGCGCAACCACGTCAGCCACAATCTTGGACCAGTCGGAATGCCCGAACGGTGTGTAGTTGACGAAGATGTCCTCTTCGGGGATGCCCTTCTCCTTGAGGTAGGCCTCAAGAATGTTGTTGGTCGTCCGAGGATAGACGTAGTCGGTCCCGAGCAGCGCAAATTTCTCAACGCCGAGTTCTTCAAGGAAGTAGTCAGTAGCCGGGATTGCCTGCTGGTTTGGAGCAGCACCGGTGTAGAACACGTTCTTGGACGATTCTTCACCCTCATACTGAACCGGGTAGAACAAAAGGCCATTGAGCTCCTCAATCACCGGCAGAACCGACTTGCGGCTCACCGAGGTCCAGCAGCCGAAAATCACATCGACATTCTGAACGGTCAGCAGTTCACGCGCCTTTTCCGCAAACAGCGGCCAGTCCGATGCCGGGTCAACGACGACAGCTTCCAGCTGCTTACCCAGAAGACCGCCCTTCGCATTTTGCTCGTCAACGAGCATCAGCACGGTGTCCTTAAGAGTGGTTTCAGAGATCGCCATCGTGCCGGAAAGCGAGTGGAGCACGCCAACCTTGATGGTTTCTTCCTGGGCCTGGGCCACATTCGAAAGAAGTGCTGTTGAGAGAAGCGCAGCTGCCCCCGCATTACGCAATTTTGTAGTTATTTTCATATCAGCCTCCGAGCTGTTGCTGTTCACGGAGGACCTCAATGCAAGCCCCTTGCCAACTTGTGAAAGAAAAGTAAACGCACCGCATTTAGGCTGCTTAATGGGGTTTCAACCACCGAAGCAGCCCAATGCGACGCCTAATATTTATGCGCAGTAGCACATTTGCACATATTTTCGCCAAGACTTAACCAGTGAAGGGGAAGATGTGTGCACTTGCCCATTCATGCGCCGCTATCATTCCCGTTGTCATCCCCCTTGTCTTGCCCCATTGTCAGGCACCGCCGAGAGGCTTCGGATCCCGTACAGCGGTTCAGCCATGGACTTGCAATCGTTGCTTTTATGAAGTCTCATAAGTTTGTGCCTTGATCTTATGTTCATCGTGCCCGGCCATCCGGACACGGTCCAGGAGAGTCGCTGCAACCATGAACATGCCCGTTGTTCTTCTGACCGCATTCATTGCGCTTTTCGGATTCGTCTCTCCATCAACGGCCTCGGTCTGGTTGAAAACCGGCAAGGAAACCTCCCGGCCCTACGGCCATGTTGATTACTGCACCCGCAATGCCTCTGACTGCCGCAGCCGAAAAGCCGCCTCAAAACTACCGGCGGTCAGCCTTACCGTGCTCAAGCGGGTCAATGTCGCGGTCAACAAGGCCATCAAGCCACAGGCGGATCAGCAGGCCTTTGGCCGCAAGGAGTACTGGACAGCGCGCACCCGCAAAGGCGATTGTGAGGACTACGCACTGGCAAAACGCGCCAAACTGCTCAGGCAGGGCTTCAAGTCCTCCCAATTGCTGCTCACCATGGGTCACAATGGTATGGAACCACATACTGTTCTGGTGGTACGGACGCGCGATGGCGACTTCGTCCTCGACAATCTGTCCGACGATGTGAAGACCATCCAGACGGCCGGGATCCGGTTCAAGAAGATCCAGTCGCCTGACCACGCCGGCCGTTGGCTCCGCGTCACCGGAAGAACCAGCAAGCAGCCCTGAACCTTGGGGACATCCTGGTGCAGGTGCCCAGGTTCGATTGGACTGTAGATGTGCGCCGGGTGTGTGCTATGGCTCGATTCACCTAGTCCCGTATGCCCTTGACTGCTCCGGGCCAACCCGGAGGACTTTTCGATCACCGCTTTCCGCTTCGTCCACACAGCCGACATTCACCTGGACTCGCCGCTCAGGACACTGGCGCTGCGCGATCCGGACCTGGCTGATCTGATCGGGGCCGCCACCCGGACCACCTTCAGCCGGATCATCGATCTGTGTCTCGATGAAAAGGTCGACGCGCTTGTCATTGCAGGCGACCTCTATGACGGTGAGCAGACCTCGATGAAAACCGCCCGCTTCCTGGCCGGTGAACTGGGCCGCCTCGCGGATGCGGGCATTGCGACCTTCATCATTCGCGGCAATCACGATGCACTCTCCAGGATCACCCGGGAGCTGGTGCTGCCCGCCACTGTCAAGCTTTTTGGCGGCCGCGCCGAATGCGTCACCATCAACAGAGGCCCCGGCGAAAAGTCCGTTGCCATTCACGGGTTGAGCTTCTCCGATCCAACCGCGCCGGAAAGCCTGCTGCCGCGCTTCAAACCGGCCGTCGCGGATGCCATCAACATTGGGATCCTGCATACGAGCCTTGGCGGCGCGCCGGGCCACGACCCATACGCGCCTTGCAGCCCCGCCGATCTGCATGCCACCGGTTATGATTACTGGGCGCTCGGCCATATCCACAAGCGAGCCGTGATCGAGGGTGCAAGCACCATCGTCATGCCCGGCATCCCGCAGGGCCGCGACATCAATGAGGACGGGCCAAAATCGGTCACGCTGGTGTCGATCGATGACAATCAGACAGTGCAACTTGAGGAAAAACGTCTAGCCCTGGCCGAATTCCAAAGGGTCCGGATCGACGCCAGCCAAAGCAGCGAATGGGAAGAGCTTGCGCGATCAATAAGCTCGGGCCTCGAGCAGGCCCGCAAAGACGCCAGCGCCCCGGAGCTTGTGGTGCGGCTGGAACTGAGCGGAACAACCCCGCTTGCCTGGCGCATGCGCCGCGACGCCGATCTGCTGCTCGCAGAAACCCGGGAGCGCGCAAGCCGCATCGGGTCGGTCTGGATCGAAAAGCTCGATATCGACTGTCAGCCACCCGGCGCGACCAAACCCTCGGGCGCTGATCCGCTGGTCGAGTTGCAAACGCTGATCGCAGACCGCGTGCTCGAATCCGAGGGGTTCAAACTGGCCTACAAAGCGCTCGCGGAACAATTGCAGGCGCAGTTGCCTCCTGACCTGCGCGACCTCTTCGGCAGCTCGGAGGAGCAATCCGCGCAAACACTCCAGGACCTCAGCAAGGACGGCGCGGCCGACGTGCTTGCCCGGCTGCGCGCCGCATCCACGGACGGAGCCTCCTGATGCGGCTCAACCGTCTCGATCTCACCCGTTACGGCAAGTTCACCGATCATGTGATCGACTTCGGCCGGCCAAGCCCAGGCTCACCCGATCTGCATCTGGTCTACGGCCCCAACGAGGCGGGAAAATCGACCCTGTTCAACGCCTGGCTAGATTTGTTGTTCGGCATCGGCACGCAAAGCAGCTACAATTTCCTCCATCCCTACCCGACCATGCAGATCGGCGCAGCTGTCGAGGTTGAAAACGGCACAAGGGAATTCGTTCGCATCAAGCGTCCGCAAAACAGCCTGCTGGATGCCGCTGGCCAACCGGTCGGTGACGCCATGCTCACCACAGCCCTCAGCGGGCTCGACCGCGAGAGCTACCGCACCATGTTCTCGCTCGATGACGAGACGCTCGAACAAGGCGGCGAGAGCATTCTCGCCAGCCGCGGCGATCTGGGCGAGTTGTTGTTCTCAGCCAGCGCCGGTCTTGGCGATCTCTCACAGCAACTGGTCAGGATACGGACGGAAGCCGAAGCGTTTTACAAGTACCGCGCCCGCTCGGGCGAACTGGCCGACCTCAAGGCCGAGCTTGTGGCACTCAAGGCCGAACGCGACACACTCGACACCCAGGCGAGCGACCACGCCCGCCTCACCGCCGCCCATGCCGAGACCACAGCCCGCCATGCAGAGGCAAACGGTGAACGCCGTGAGCTCCGCACCCGCCTGCAGGCGGTGGATGCCGTCCTGCGCGCTCTTCCAAGGGTGGCAGAGCGCAACGATCTTCAAGCCCGGCTTGAACAATTTGACGGCATCCCTGACACCCCGCCCGAACGCGCCGACGAAGTTGTCAGGCTGCGCGAACAGGAGGCGCGGCTTGAGGCAAGCGCGGATGCGCTCGAACAGCAGCTTGTCCGGCTGGATCAGGAACTGGACGAGATCGGGATCGATGAGACCCTCCTGTCGATGCGCGATCGTTTCGCCGAGCTTGAGACATTACAGGCCCGCCACGCCACGGCGGTTGAGGATGTGCCCAAGCTCAAACTGGCGCTTGGAGAGAGCAATGCCGAAATCGGCCAGTTGCTCATCCGCCTTGGTCGTCGTGACCAGCCTGACGCGGAGGATCTGCTGCTCGACGCGGCAACAGCAGCAGCCCTGAACGAACGCATCAGCGAACGAACCACCATCGATGCCCGTTTGCTGGCAGCGGCAAAAGAAGCCAGTGACGCGCAAAACCGGCATCAGCAGGCGCTGGCCTCCCTGCCCGAAGGCGCGAATCCCGCAGACAATTCGGACCCCGAAATCCGGCAAAACCGGCTTGCAGATATCTCCCGAGCTTTGGCCAAGGCCCGCAACGAGGACCATGGCCACCGCCTGAAAGCGGCCCAACGCGAGCTGGAGACCGTGCGCGCCCGGCGCGAAGCGCTTGTGGCGTCTCTCGCACCCTGGACCGGCGAAATGTCTGAGTTGCAAACGATGGTCCCGCTGCATGCCGACCAGATCGCTGCACGGAAAGCCGAACTCGAGGATCATGCCCGCAATACCGCGCGGCTTGATGACGAGATCGCAAGGATCGAACAACTGCTGCGCAGGCTGGAAGCTGAGCGCGACACCATCTCCCGGACGACCGACCTGCCCTCGGCCGAGGCGCTCACATTGTTGCGAGCCCGGCGCAACGAGGCATGGGAGGCGCACAAGTCAGGGCCATCTGCGGTCACCGCCGAGGCTTTTGAAACCGCAATGGCAGACCATGATTCAGCGATCGAACGGCACCTGGCCTTCCATGCCGATGCGGCCAGTCTGCGCGAAATCGCACTGCAGACCGCAACGGCCCGTGCCGATCTCGACGGCGCCTTCACAGCCCGGCAAAAGCTCACAGACCAATCAGCGGCGATGGCCGAGCAATGGGGTACGCGCATTGCTGCTATGGCTCCAACTCTCAAGACCGGTAAAACCTCGGACCTCACGCCAGGAATGCTGGAAGACTGGCTCCGCCGTCTCAGCGAGACCCTTGAAGCGCAACAGCAGCTTCAGAATTTGGAGCGGCAGATCGAAGCCGCTCGGCAAGACCAGGAAGCCTCATGCGAGAAGCTTTCCAAAGCACTCTCTGCCCTGGGGGAGATGATCACCAGCCAAGATGGATTTGACGTGCTCCTGGACCGTGCCGAAACGCTGATCAGCCGTGAAGCGCGGCTCACAGGCCTGTTCCAGGCGGAAACCGCAGCGCGCCGCGATCTCGACCGCAGGCAAACTGAACTGCGCGAGGCCGAAACGCAGGCCGATGCCTGGGTGCTCAGCTGGAAGGCAGCGTGCGAGAAAACCTGGCTCGGCGATCGCGACCAGATACCGACCCCCGACTCAGTACGCGAGAGCCTCGCCCTGCTCACCGAGCTTGGCCCGGCACTCAAACAGCGCGCGAGCCTCGACGACCGCATCGCCAAAATGGAGCGCGATCAGGCGGATTTTGAAAACGCGGTCAACGCCCTCGCCACCAGCGCGGGTCTCGACGCCACCGGCATGTCTGCCCCACATATCGCCCACCGCCTCGCTGAACGATTTGCGGCAGCGGAGACTGCGAAGAAGCAACACCAGGCTTTGACAACCCGGCGCGAGGAGACCCTTGAGCAGCAACGCGCCCATGCCGAGACTATGGCCGCGCACCAGACACTCAAAGCTGAATTGCTTGCGGCTCTCGACGCGGAAGATCTGGCTGATGCCGCTCAAAAAGTCCGCCAGTCAGCCGAGCGCCGCGCACTTCGCGACCGGCTTGACGCGCTCGACCGGCAAATCTGCGAGACCCTCAACGCGGACTCGATCGCTGAAGCCCTTGCGGGGTTGGAGGACGCCGACAGCGCGGCCCTTAATCAGGAAAAACGCGATATCGAGGCGGACCTCGAAACGCTCGACACCGATGTACAGGAACTCCACGCCGCCCGCTCGCGCGCCCGGGAAGCGCTCGATGCCATTGGTGGCGATGATGCAGTGGCGCGGATCGAACAACGCCGCCGCACCACGCTTGAAGCCATTGCCGAGGGAGCCGGAAATTACCTCAGACTGTCCGCCGGCGTACTCGCCATGGAACAGGCGCTCACGCTCTACCGCGAGCATCACCGCTCGACCATGATGGCGCGCGCCTCCGACGCGATCAGGACCATCAGCCGCGGTGCCTATACAAGTCTCGCCGCCCAGCCCGACAAGGACCGCGAATTGTTGATCGCTCTCACAGCGGATGGCGGCTCGAAACAGGCAAGTGAAATGTCCAAGGGCGCGCGGTTCCAGCTTTATCTGGCTTTGCGTGTTGCCGGCTATCATGAATTTGCCCAGTCCCGCTCCACCGTGCCGTTCATTGCTGACGACATCATGGAGACATTCGACGATTTCCGCGCCGAGGAAACCTTCCGCCTGTTTGCACAGATGGCCGAGGTCGGCCAGGTGATCTACCTCACCCATCACCGCCATCTTTGCGACATCGCCCGCACGGTCTGCCCTCAGCTTCACATCCACGACCTGACGGCCTGAGCAAACCGCCGACGACGATTCCACGGCCTGGACCTGAGCCGCCGGATATTTTACCCGGTTTTTTGGCCGCGCGTCGCTTGGCATTGCGGCTTTATACCTGTAACCAGACGGCAACTCACAGACACTGCCGGGTTCAAAACCCGATTGGCAGTTCCGGTGCCGCATCGGCGGCCTGATCTGCAAACACCCGGTTTTCCGGCCCATCACTGCCCCTCCCGCCTCCCAACGGACAGGACGACACTCTCCCATGATCTCGCTCAACAGCTACGCCGCGCAATGGACCAGCAATGTCCGCGGCGACATTCTCTCAGGCCTCGTCGTGGCGCTTGCGCTGATCCCCGAGGCCATCGCCTTTTCGATCATCGCCGGTGTCGACCCCAAGGTCGGCCTCTACGCCTCGTTCTCGATTGCCGTGATCACCGCGATCGTCGGCGGCCGTCCAGGCATGATCTCGGCGGCCACCGCCGCAACCGCCGTCCTGATGGTCACGCTGGTCAAGGAGCACGGGCTGGAATATCTGCTCGCCGCCACCGTACTTGCCGGTCTGATCCAGATCGCAGCAGGCATTGCCAAGCTTGGCTATGTGATGCGGTTCGTCTCAAAATCGGTGATGACCGGCTTCGTCAATGCGCTGGCGATCCTGATCTTCATGGCGCAGCTGCCCGAGCTGATTGGCGTGCCCTGGCTCACCTATGTGATGGTCGCAGCAGGCCTTGCCATCATCTACCTGTTTCCGCTGCTCACCACGGCCATCCCCTCGCCGCTGGTCACCATTGTGGTGCTCACCGCGATCACCTGGTTCTTCGGCTTTGATCTCAGAACCGTCGGCGACATGGGCGCCCTGCCCGACACGCTGCCCGTCTTCCTGATCCCCGACATTCCGCTCAATCTGGAAACACTCTGGATCATCCTGCCCTATTCGGTCGCCGTGGCCGCAGTCGGCCTGCTTGAATCGCTGATGACCCAGACCATCGTCGACGACCTCACCGACACCACCTCGAGCCGCAACATGGAATGCGTTGGCCAGGGGATTGCCAACACCGCCACCGGCTTCATCGGCGGCATGGCCGGCTGCGCCATGATCGGCCAGTCGATCATCAACGTGAAATCCGGCGGCCGCGGCCGCCTGTCGACCTTCGTTGCCGGCACCATGCTGTTGTTCTTCATCGTCGTGCTGGGCGACTCGGTGGCAGAAATCCCGATGGCCGCCCTCGTCGCGATCATGATCATGGTTTCGATCGGCACCTTCTCCTGGTCCTCGATCGCAAGCCTCAGGACCCATCCGCGCTCGTCCTCGGTGGTGATGTTGGCAACAGTGCTGTTCGTGGTCTTCACCCACAATCTCGCCATCGGCGTGCTCGTCGGCGTGCTGCTCTCGGGCCTGTTCTTCGCCTGGAAGATCTCGCAGCTCTTTGGCGTCCGCTCGACGCTCTCCGACGATGGCCGCACCCGGACCTACATTGTCGAAGGTCAGCTGTTCTTCGCCTCGGCGGAAGACTTCATGAAGGCATTTGATTTCCGCGAACTGCTGGAAAAAGTCGTCATCGACGTCTCCCGCGCCCACATCTGGGACATTTCCAGCGTTGCCGCACTCGACATGGCGGTGCTCAAATTCCGCCGCGACGGTGCCGAAGTCGAGATTATCGGCATGAACGAAGCATCCGAAACCATTGTCGACCGGCTTGCCATTCATGACAAACCGGGCGCCATGGACAAGTTGATGTCGCATTAGTGCTTGAGGAGGACACGATCATGACCAGCACCATTCTCGCCCTTGTTGACGGCTCCACCTACTCCAAAAGCGTCTGCGACCACGCGGCCTGGGCTGCGGGGCGGATGGACGCCGGCGTCGATCTCCTCCATGTGCTCGACCGCAATGTCGGCGCGGACAAGTCCGATCTCTCCGGTTCGATTGCGCTCGGCGCACGCACCGCGCTGCTCGAAGAGCTCTCCTCGCTCGATGAACAGCGCGCCAAGCTGCTGCAGCTCAAGGGCCGCGCCATCCTCGATGATGCCCGCGCCATCATCGAGACCGCCGGCCAGAAGGTCGTCGGCGCCCATCTGCGCCAGGGCGAAATCGTTGAAACCGTGATCGAGCAGGAAGGCCCGGTCAGCATGATCATGCTCGGCAAGCGCGGCGAGGAAGCCGATTTCGCCAGCCTCCGCCTGGGTGCCCATCTCGAACGCTTCATCCGTTCAAGCCACAAGCCGGTCTTCGTCGCCTCGCGCGGATTCAAGCCGATCGACACGGCAATCGTCGCCTATGATGGCGGCGCCTCGAGCCAGCGCGTGGTCGACCACATCGCCCGCAACCCGCTGTTTGCAGGCCTGAAGATCGACCTCGTCACCGTCGGCCAGAAGAACCGCGACTCTGAGAAGGCGCTCGAAGACGCCAAGGCCATCCTCACCGGCGCAGGCCTCGAAGTCGAAACCACCATCATCGCAGGCCAACCCGACGAAGTGCTCGGCAAACGCGTCGAGGACCACGGCGCCGCCCTCGTCGCAATGGGCGCCTACGGGCACTCCCGCATCCGCGCCTTCGTGCTGGGCTCGACGACCAGCGAGATGCTGAGAAGCTGCAAGGCGCCGGTGTTGTTGATGCGGTGATGGATCCCAAAGCGGCCTTAATGCATGTCGCGCAAAAGTGTGCAGCGGTTTTGCGACAACGACATGCATAAACAAAGATGCTAAAGCGCGTCACCCGGAACCGGTTATATGCGACGCGCTTTGGTGTTCACCGTTTGAGAAGACCGGACATGCCAGCAGTCAAATTCTTCTACGAAACCAGGGATTTCCTCAATGCCTATGCGCTCGCGGCGCGTGTGGCACGGTTTGACAGGAAACGATGGTTGTTTCTGGCGCTTGCCGGCATTGCCGGGATTGGTCTCGTTGCCATTCTTGCCGGGCCCCATAATCGCGGCTCCGCGGTGGCAACGGCTGCCATTCTCATACCCTTGGCAGCAGTGGCTGCTCAGTGGTTGGTTCAAAGGCTCTCGACAGCAATCAATGGCAGGATTGCCTTGAAAACCCAGCCGGTCATGCGGGAGGAATTCACCTTTGAAATTCAGCCTGAACACTTCATTCAGCGAAGCAAACATGGAGAGACCATTGTCGGCTGGAGCGAAATGAAAGCTTTTACCGAAGACAAGACAACCTGGTTGCTCTATCCCGATTTCCTGCCGCACCGCTTTTATGTCCTGCCGAAACGAAAGCTGACACCCGAATTTGCCGAAGCGCTTGGCGACCGGTTGCAAGCGGCCCGCATCCCCAGGCGGTAGCATGGCCGCCATAGGCGCCCACAGCCACTCCCGCATCCGCGCCTTGTTGCCCGGCACGACCACAACGGAGATGTTGAGGAACTGCAAGGCACCGGTGCTGTTGATGCGGTGATGGGGGTCGGGAGTTACCGCTGGCTCAGAAATGGTGCAGACGGAAAGCGGTTGGGTGGCAAATTGCCATAGGTCTGAATAGCACAGATGGCCCAGACTGGCCGTTCGCGGCGACCTGCGATCGCGTCCACTTTAGGGCCAGCGGATTTGGTCAGACGACAAGTCTGCAAATGCAAGTCGAAGCTTGGTCTGCCCGCTTTGCGGCCATCCTTGTGATGCAATCTCTCAGTTGGAATCACTTTTGAGCAGCGGCAATAAGATCGCTGGCTTTTTCCCCGATCATAATCGCCGGAGCGTTGGTGTTGCCACTGACGATTTCGGGCATGATTGAACAATCAGCGACCCTCAATCCGGAGATTCCATGAACACGCAAGCTTGAATCAACCACGGCGTCGGGTGAGTGACCCATTTTGCAGGTGCCGGTGGGGTGATAAATGGAGGCCGTGTTGTTCCGTGCCCAATCCAAGGTCGCCTCGTAGTCATTCATGTCCAGGCTGGGGTGAGGACGGAATTCCTCGGAAATTTTTGAGGTCAACGGGGCATGCCGAGCGATGGAGCGCGCAATGTTCACACCTGCGACGATGGTACGGCAGTCGGTTTCGGTCGACAGATAATTCGGAATGATCTTTGGGCTGGCAAAGGGATTTGCAGAACCGAGGCGGATTTCACCTCTGGATTCCGGGCGCAACTGGCACACCGACATCGTGAAAGCCGAAAACTTGTCGGCGCCCTTTCCGGGGTTTTCCGCCGAAAGGGGCTGGACATGAAACTGGATGTCCGGTGTTTCAAGACCCTCGCGGGATCTGAAGAAGCCCGTTGCAAGGCTGGCGGCCATCGTCATCGGGCCTGCGCGGAACATCAGATACTTCAGTCCGATTCTGGCCTGCCCGAAGAGCGTGCTGACCTCGTCATTCAGTGTTGGCTCGTTGCATTTGTAGACCAGTCGCGCCTGCAGATGATCCTGGAGGTTTTTGCCAACCCCCGGCAGATCGGCCACCACGTCGATCCCGTGATCGCGCAGTTGTGCTGACTCGCCGATGCCCGAGAGCATCAAAATTTGCGGAGAGTTGATCGCCCCACCGGACAGGATGATCTCGTTACGCGCCTTGATTGTCTGCAAGGAGCCACCGCGGTCCTTGTAGGTGACGGCGGTGGCGCATTTGTCCTCAACAACGATTCGCTGAACATGCGCATGGGTGATGATCGTCAGGTTATCACGCGATTTGACCGGGTTCAGATAGGCCACAGCTGCTGAGCACCGCCGGCCATCCCGCGAGGTCAGTTGGAAAAACCCGACGCCTTCCTGCTCGGCCCCGTTGTAATCCGGATTGAACTTGTAGCCGGCAGATTGCGCCGCGGCGACCCAGGCATCGGTGATCGGGCGTTGAATGCGCATGTTCGAGACTGAGAGCGGGCCCTGGTCGCCGTGAAACGCATCGCCTCCACGCTCGTTGTTTTCCGAGCGCTTGAAAAGCGGCAAAACATCGCTCCAGCCCCAACCTTCGTTCCCCATCTGGCGCCAGCGGTCATAATCCTGGGGTTGGCCGCGAACATAGAGCAACCCATTGAGCGACGACGAGCCGCCCAAGACTTTTCCCCGCGGCCATTCTATCGAACGGCCGTTCAGGCCCGGATCGGGCTCGGTCTTGTAGCACCAGTCGACGCTGGGGTTGTGAATGGTCTTGAAATACCCGACCGGGATATGGATCCAGGGGTTCAGATCCCGGCCGCCTGCTTCCAGCAGAACAACCTTCTTGCTTGGATCGGCACTGAGCCGGTTGGCGATCACACAACCGGCGGAGCCTGCTCCAACAATGACAAAATCAGCCTCCAATACCGCTTCCTCTCTCCCAGTGCTTCAAAACAGTGCTTCAAAAAACTCTATGCAGATTGTTTTAAACAGTATACAGTTTTTTTGGTACATAATGTCTCAATAATTGAAGATCTGGGAGGAAATCAATGGGACTCAACACCAAAATCAGCGGCGTATCGCGCCGGGACTTTTTTCGAATTGCGGGCCGCTTCGGGCTGAGTTCAACACTTCTGGCAGCTGGGGGCGCCGGTGGTGTGATGAGCCTCGCAAACCTGGCGAGTGCTGCAGAATCCACCTACGAAAAGCGGTTCGCCAAAGAGGCGAAGTTCACCCTGAAATTCGGAGCCGCGGGATTCAACCCGGAAAACCTTCTGATCGAGCGGGCCGGCGCGCTTGAATTCGCGCGCGATCTGGAAAGCCGTACGGACGGTGAGATTCGCGTCGAGTTCATCGGCAACAACCAGATCTGCGGCCAGGTCTCCTGCGTGGAGAAAACACAGCAGGGCATCACCGATATCTACGCCGCGTCCACGCAGAATTCCGCTGGTGGTGCGCCCTATCTGAACGTGCTGGATTATGCATACATGTTCCCGGGCCGCGCCTCGCAGTATCATTTCCTGTACCACCCCGACAGCCAGAAGCTGCTGCGCGATCCCTATGAAAAGCGTCACGGTCTGAAGTTCCTGTTCAGCCATTGCGAATTGCGCGGCATCCAGCTGGGACTGGCATGGCAGGACAAGCCGACGGTAACCAATATCGAAGAGCTGTTCGGCACCAAGAACCGAGTAACCGGGACCCAGCTGGGCCGGATCGCCATGGAGGCCTTGAACCTGAACCCGGTTCCGGTCGCCTGGGAAGAAACGCTGGACGGTCTCAAGCAGGGCCTGATCGACGGGGCCGAAACTTGGGCATCGGCGGTGGCCTATGCCAACATGTCGCCGGTCGTGTCCCAGTCGGTGGATCTGAAGTTCTTCTGCGGGACCGAACACACGGCGATGTCGGCCTCTGTCTTCGACAGCCTCGGCGGCGAATTGCAGGATGCGGTGATGGAATCGGCCTATTGGGCACAGGCCCACGTGCAGGCCGCCAACGAGGCAGCACTGGTCAAGACCGTCGGCCATTCCGATCCGCAGCTTCCCGGCACGATCTTTGCCGAAAACAACGTGCGCAACGCCTTCCTGTCGGATGCGGAGATCAAGAAGGCCGAGGAAATGTGTTCGCCCGAATACCAGCCGCAACTGTGGGAGCAGTGGCGCGAGCGTCTTAACGGCTGGTCCGGCGGTCTGGATACCTATCAGGATATCTACAACATCGCCCGCGAAGTTCCGGCAGACATGAAACCAGAAAACGTCGAACCCCGGCGCTGGTGGAAGGCCTGATCCTGAACTGAAGTGAGAGAGCCGGCGCGCGAAATGGCGCGTCGGCTTCTGACGTGCCCGGGGCTTAGCCGCCCCGCAGACAACCTGTATGGGAGGCGGGAATGGCACTCTGGTCCGAAATAGGCGAGATCATTCGGGCGTTGCTGTCACAAGACAGCTTCGAGATAAAAAATGCGCTCAATTCCAACGCGGCATGGGTCGTGGGCACGGTGACAACAGCACTGGGTGGCCTGCTGGTTATGTGGATCTACAAGATGGTGCCTCTGCTCGACCGCCATCTGGAACGCACCGTGATGGTGTTCAGCTACCTCGCCATCGCCTTCATCATCTTCTGGGGTGTCATCGACCGGTTCATCTTTTCCAATCAGCAGCCCTGGTCGACCACGATTCCGCCGCTGCTGTTCATGATCATGGCGTGGTTCGGCGCCGCGTTCAACGTGCGCCTGCGGACGCATCTCAGCTTTGCCGAATTCCGCTCCATGATGCCGCGTGCGGGTCAGATGGCCTGCCTGACGCTGGATGCTGTTCTGTGGTTCGTCTTCTCGGTGATTGTGCTGGTCACGACGGCACGGCTGACGGCCCTGTCGGCGTCCAACTTCCAGATCGTGCTGGGCACGGACAATGTGATGCAGTGGTGGTTCCTGCTGACAGTTCCGCTGTCCTTCATGCTGATGGCTGGGCGAGTGTTCGAGAACCTGTTCGAGGACATTGCCAATTTTCGCAGCGGTGCGCCGCTGATCAAGCAAGCCGTGATCGGGGGAGATGTCTGATGACCGATGCAACCTGGGTCACTTTTATTTCGCTGGGCGTGACGTTCCTGTTCATGCTGGGCGTGCCGGTGCTGTTGGTGATTGCCTACTGGGTGGTTGGCTGTTCCTTCGTGCTGGGCCTCACCCTCGACAATATGGGCTCTGAACTCTTGAATGTGTTCAACAAGGGCTTTGCCCTCTTGGCGATGCCCCTGTTCATTCTGACCGGAGATCTGATCAATCGGTCCGGCATTGCCCGAAGACTGTCTGATTTCGCCTATGCCTGCCTTGGCTGGTTGCGTGGCGGATTGGCGATGGCCAGCCTGGGCGCCTGTGGCCTGTTTGCCGCCATCTCGGGATCAAATTCGGCGACAACGGCCACCATCGGCTCGATGCTGCATCCCGAAATGATCAAGGGTGGCTATGACGAACGGTTTTCTGCCGCCACGGCTGCAGCCGGCGGGACCGTCGGGATCATCATTCCGCCTTCGATCATCTTCATTGTCTATGGCTTCTTGATGAATCTGCCGATTTCCGACCTGTTTGTGGCTGGCATCCTGCCCGGAGCACTGATGGTACTGGGCATGCAGGTCGCCTGCTGGATCATCTGCCGGATCAATGGCTGGGGCTACCTGATCCCGCTGCAATTGAACCGCGTGCTTAAAACGGCATTCGGGGCATGGCTTGGCTTTTTCGCAATCGGCCTTGTTTTGTGGGGCATTTACACCGGCAAGTTCTCTCCGACCGAGGCGGCCGGCGTGACCGTTGGTTTCTGTGTGATTGCCGGGCTCATCAGCCAGCCGTTGAACCGGATCATGGGGTCTGATCGCAGCAAACCTCTGGCCGAGAAAAGCTTTGCCGAAATGTTCGTCGTCGAAGGCTTCACCATTCCGCAAATTCCGTCAATCGTGGTGCGCTCAGCCCAGATCACCGGCATTCTGGCGCCGCTGATTGCAATCTCGGTGGTGATGCAGCAAATCCTGTCGCTGTTGGGCGCACAGCAGACCATTGGCGACTTCGTGACATCAATGGGTGGCTATTACGCGGTGCTGTTGACGTCGATGGCAATCGTGTTCTTCTCCGGGATGGTTCTTGAAAGCCTGCCGGTGACAATTATTCTGGCCCCGATTCTGGCACCGATCGCAGCCTCGGTTGGGATTGATCCGATCCACTTCTCGGTCATCTTCCTTGTTGGCGCCTCCATCGGTTTCATCACGCCGCCCTATGGGCTCAACCTCTATGTCGCATCAGGTGTAACGGGTGTTCCCTATTTCCGTCTGCTTCGCTATACGGTGCCTTATCTCATAGCCTTGATCTCCGTTTGGTTTGTTGTCTCTCTAACTCCGGACCTTGCGTTGATACTGCTGCCCAACAGATAAATGGCCCGGCGATGCCCGATGACGCGACGACCCGAAAAGAACCGCAGATTCCGACCAATCTCAGGCTGCTTCTGATCCTGGAAGAGGTTGTACGCCGGGGCGTGGCGTTGAAGCCGGCGGACCTGGTCGATGCGATGGGTTTGCCCAAGCCGACCATTCACCGGCTGTTGCAAACCGCCGAAACCGAAGGGTTCTTGCAACGCGATCTGGATGGGCGGTCCTATGGCCCGGGACCGCGCTTGCGTGGGCTGGCTGTCAACACCATGTCGTCCGAACACTTGCGCACCGCACGGCTTGCCATTCTGAAAGGCCTGGCCGAGGAAATTGGCGAAACCTGCAACCTCGCGACGCCGGACCGCGAGGGTATGACCTATCTCGATCGGGTTGAAACCAAGTGGCCGCTGCGCATTCAGCTGCCGATCGGCACACAGGTGCCCTTTCACTGCACCGCCAGTGGCAAGATGTACCTCTCAACCCTTCGCGCCGCGACCCTGAATGGGGTCTTGTCTGCCCGGCCGCTGGAGAAAATGACCGACAAGACCATCACGTCCGCCGAAGCGATCCGCGATGAGCTTCGCAAAACGGGCAAGCGTGGCTATTCGACAGATGATGAAGAGTTCATGACCGGGATGGCCGCCATCGCGGTGCCTATCCTGGATCAACAACAAAGATTGCTGGCAACGCTGTCGGTCCATGCGCCGGTTCAGCGCCACAAGCTCGCCGAAATAATTGGCTTTCTGAACCCGCTGAAACAGGCAGCGGCACGTTTGGCCGAGCTGCACCAACATCAGACGGCTGACAACTAGCCAATCCATGAAGCAACCCTGTCTGAAGCCCGGGACTCGAGACCGAAAAGGGTCTTGAGGACGCAAGCGCCATCCACGAGGGCGCAGGCCTCGAAGCGGAAACTACCATATTCTCCGGCCAACCCGGTGAAGTGCTTGGCAAACGCGTCGAGGCCCACGGCGCCGCCCTCGCCGCCATGAGCGCCTGCGGCCACTCCCGCATCCCCGCCTTCCTGCTGGGCTCGACCACGAGCGAAATGCTCAGGAGCTGCAAGGCGCCGGTGTTGTTGATGCGGTGATGGGGGCTGAGGGGGAGTTTGGAGCGCTCTGCTGACATTTGTGGCTGTATCAGCAAACGGCGGCTCCGCTGGTATTTAGCTTTAGATTGACGCGATAAAAAAGTTGTAAAAACGCAGAAAAACAATTATTAATTTCTTGATCCGCAAGCAGATTCTTCTGCCATGTATTATTGTGGTGGGTATAAAGATTGTACGCTGGGATTTATCCTACGCGCCTTACGATACCGGTAATTACCGTGTGTGACTAAAGAGTGCTTGCGGATCACTAAATGTCATCAAGAATATATGCTTTTGGCCTGGATGATTTAACTGCTTGTGTAGACTTAGGCGACTTGGCTCGAATTCTGGGTGTTCGACCACAATTCTTATCTAAACAGATTTATCATACGCCGGACTTTCAAAAGTACGAAACTTTCAAAATACCGAAGAAAGACGGCTCTAAGCGCCAAATTAGTGCGCCGAACAAGAAACTGAAGTTCATTCAGTCTCGGCTTAGCCGTCTGCTTTATCAGTGCTATTTTGACATTCATGGCGTGCCGAAATTTCCTGGGAGAGCGTTATCGCACGGCTTTCAAAAGGGACGCAATTTATCGATTTTTACAAACGCGAAAAGGCACACTGGAAAGCGCTACGTTTTCAATACAGACATAGAAAGCTTCTTTCCGTCTTTCAATTTTGGGCGGGTTAGAGGTTATTTCATGAAAAATCAGCACTTTCAGTTGAAGCCGACAGTGGCGACTGTAATCGCGCAGACAGCTTGCTTTCAGAATGCACTGCCGCAAGGCGCTCCTTCTTCTCCTATAATTTCCGAATTCATTAGTCAGACGCTTGACTACAGGTTGCAGGCTTTAGCTCAAAAATACAGATGCTCCTATTCCCGGTATGCGGACGACATCACCTTTTCAACAAATCTGAAACAGTTTCCGTCTGCCATAGCCTTCTGCCCCCCGGGTGAGGTAAATTGGCGCGAGGGATCGAGTCTTGAGAAAGCTGTTCTGTCTTCGGGTTTAAAGCTGAACTCAAAAAAAGCCCGGATGCAACAGTCATATCAGCGGCAGGCAACAACCGGTCTGACGGTGAATGATAAAGTCAACGTCGGCACGTACTACTACAAGGGCGTACGCTTTTGTGCGCATGCGATGATGACGAAAGGAAAAGCTGTCGCGAAAAGCAGGCTTTCGATTGCTAATAACGGCGAGTTATCAAAACACGAACTTTGGGGCATGCTTTGTCACATAAATGATATTAAGGGACGCGAGCTCCCACATAAAGCGCTCCGCGCATTCAAGACTTCGCCGGTCCCGAGTTACCTAAAGTTGATGAGGGACTTCTATCACTATTATCGAATTCACACGGCTGAAAAGCCACTGATAATTTGCGAAGGAAAAACAGATTACATCTACCTAAAAGAGGCGATCCGCTGGAACGTAACTGACGCTCGGGTCAAAAAGAACCTGATTAATGGACCTGCAGTTATTAATTTTACAAGTGATAAAGGCGATCATTGGGGAGTTGATTTTGTGAATCACTCCAATATGGCTGGCAATCTTCTCGACCTTGCGGGAGGCGGCGGTGATCTTCCAAAATTCGCAACATTTCATATTGAACGGGTCAAAAAGCTACTCTCTGAAAAGCCGTCCCTGCCGGTTATTATTATCGTAGACAATGACAAGCAGAGCGAAGGCATGTGGTCCACGATCAAATCGCTGACCGAATCAAAAAACGCTATAACTGGCTCGGAGCCATACTACCACGTTGGCGAAAATCTCTACGTAGTTCCTATACCAAGTGGCGGTAAAAAGGACTTCTATATCGAAAAGCTTATTCCACCGAAGTGGCTGAAACGTAAACTTGACGGAAAAACGCTCAAGCTCAACCAGAAAAAAAATGAGAAACTCAATCCATCCGAATATGGTAAGATGGACTTTGCTAATAAGGTGATTAAAGCTAACCGTGGCGAAGTGGACCTGACCTCTTTTCTACCTCTTCTCCACACCATCTGCGATATAATAGAATTTCCATAATTTGTTATGACCTCAAATTTCGATTTATCCCCCAGTTTGCGCACCTCTACAATTAGCTCGAAACAACATTTGAGGGAAACTACGTGGCCAATGGATGGTTTGCCTCAAACCGTCTCAGCCAAATCGACCGGTTGGTGGCCGCGCGTAGTCCCGATGGCGCCGGCCAGATCCTGTCGCTTGTTACCGATCAACTTCATCAGCGTCGCTATGCTAGCGCGCCTTTTTCATACCGCTCGCCACAACCAGACTGTCAGCTAGCGGCTCCACTTCAGTCATTTATTTACAACGATTCGAACGCCCGCTTCCGCCCGATCGACCTACGCAGGCAACCCCAGCGGCTTCTTCCCCCGCCCCCCCGAACCGCGCCAACCACCTCACCTCCCCGCCAAAATCTTCGGCACCTTGTTCGGCCGCAGCCTATGCGCATCCGGCATGCCTTAACCCAGCAGCGGGCTGAGATACATGCGGAACGCGTCGGTCACGTCGTGGCCGCAGCCGGAGATGAAGTCGTCGCGCATGGTCCGGGTCTTTCCGGCCACCAGTTCCAGCGGCACCAGTTCGTAGTCGACCGAGTAATGGCCGGTGCGCTTGATCGCCACCGATCCGTCGCGATGGCGACAAACGCCAAGCCACCCACCCTACCCCGGCACCCCCAGCGGACGCTCCCGCCGCCAGTGATAAAACACCTTGGCCAGCGCTGCAGACACGATCCTTGCATCCACCGTGTCCGAGCGGCTGGTCAGCATGATCGGGACGCGGGCGCCGAGCGCAATGCCGGCGGATGAAGCGCCGGCGAGGTAGATCAGCTGCTTGGCCATCATGTTGCCGCTTTCGAGATCGGGGGCCACCAGAATGTCGGCGCGGCCCGCGACATCCGAGACGATACCCTTTGCGGCCGCGGCGGCGGGCGAGATGGCGTTGTCGAAGGCGAGCGGCCCGTCGACCTTGCCGCCCACGATCTGGCCACGGTCATGCATCTTGCAGATCGCTGCGGCCAGCAGCGTCGAGGGCAGCTTGCTGGTCACCGTTTCCACCGCCGAGAGCAGCGCCACCAGCGGGACCTCCACGCCGAGCGCAATCGCCAGATCGATGGCATTCTGGACGATGTCCTTCAGCGCCTCGAGATCGGGCGAGATGTTGATCGCCGCATCCGTGACGAACAGCGTCCGGGTCTGGCTCGGCACATCGAGCGCGAAGACATGGCTGAGCCGCCGCTCGGTCCTCAGCCCCCTGGTCTTGTCGAGCACCGCCGAGAGCAATTCATCGGTGTGCAGCTTGCCCTTCATCAGCGCAGCCGCGCGGCCCTCATGCACCAGTGCCACAGCCACTTCCGCCGCTGCATGGCTGTGCGGCGCATCCACGATCTCGACGCCGGTGAGATCCAGCCCCGCTTCTTCCGCCGTAGCCTGGATCTTGGCCCTCGGTCCGACCAGAACCGGGGTGATCATGCCCTCGTCGCGCGCAGCAAGCGCGCCGCCCAGGCTCAGCCCGTCGCAGGGGTGAACCACCGCCGTCAGCAGCGGATCAAGCGCCCGGGCCCGCTCCACCAGCGCGCTCTGCACCCGATCGCCTGTTGCAATCCGGTCTCTGCTGCGGTTCCCGATCAAATCCACTGTCCTGCCCCCATGTCGAGATCGTCCCTGATACCCATCCTGTGTGCCTGCGCGGCGCAGCTTGCCCGAGCCCCGCGACCGAGGCAAGACAAGCCGGGACAACACAGGGGGCAAAAAGCGGCCCGCCGCTCTGTTGGACAGATCCGGCAGGCCGCGCGGCGCGCAAAGGGGCAGGTGCGCACCAAACCGGCGGTGGGGTTTCATTCCCGCTTCAGGCCACATCCTCAGGTCCGGGTGCGCGTTTGCGGCCCGTGACCATGGCGCGAACCAGGTTTTCGCCTTGCTCGAAGCTCGCAACGATCACCCCACCAAGATGCAGGGCCACCAGACCAAGGGCAGCAAAGGCACTCGCCTCATGCAGGTCTGCAACCCATCCGACACCCCACCAGGCGTCAGTCGTCATCATGTAGCCGGTCAACGAGATCACCGCGATGACGGCGATCAAGGCGACCACCATCAGCCCGCCCGCCGGATTGTGACCGAGATAGCGCCGGGCTTTCATCCGCAACGTATCCCTGAGAAATCCCGCCACCGTCGAAGGCCGGTAAAGGAACGACGAAAACCGCGCATATCGCGACCCGACCAGTCCCCAGACCACGCGAAACGCGATCAGGCCGGCGATCACATATCCCGCGATCTCATGCGGGGTCTTGAGTTCGTCACCTGTGAGAAAGGCGAAAGCGAACAGGGCCACCAGCGACCAGTGGAAAACTCGGACCAGCGGGTCCCACACCCGGATGGTCGCCGGCGACGTAAGATCGCCAGCTTCCATTACGGTCTTGGCCGTTTCCATCAGTCGTCAACCTCGACCTTGACGACGTCGCCGGTCCCGGGATGGAAATAGACCTCGACGCGCTTGCCGTCCTTGTCGATGGCATAGGCTTCCAGGCACCCGTCATCGGCCTTGATCGAGCGCACCTCATAGCCCATGCCCTTGGCCTTCTCTGTGATGGCGGCATCGCTCATCCACTGGTCACGCGGCACATTCGGGCAATCGTCCGAGGCAAGAGCCGCAGCCGGAGCAAGGGTTGCAGCCAGTGCGGCAATAATGAGAGGGGTCTTCATGGCGTGTCTCCTTCAAGAAATGTTTGGGCCTCAAGCCCGTTGACAACGCCTTTTTCGCAAAGCCAGCATGACAGACCGCTGATCGCTCTTGTCAGCGAATTGTCATAATCAAAGCGCGATGATGCCCCCATGAACCGGTTTGTCCTTATAATTGTCTGCCTTTGCCTCTGGCCGCTCACCGCGCATGCCAGCGACGATCACGATGATGATGATGACGACCACAAGACCCAGGCGCAGCTGAACGCCGCCATTGAACGCGGTGAAATCCTGTCCCTGTCTGACATCCTGGAACGGGTGAAATCCCGCCTTGAGGGCCGCATTGTCGAGATCGAGTTTGAACGCGAAGACGGCAGGCCGATCTACGAGATCTATGTGCTGCGCAAGGACGGCCGTCGGCTTGAATATGAGATCGACGCGCGGACAGCGCAGATCCTCGACCTCAAAGATGAAGATTGATCCCGATGCGCATCCTGCTCGCTGAAGACGACGACCGCATCCGCCAGGATGTCACCCGCGCGCTGGAAGCGGCCGGCTATGTGGTCGACAGCGAGGCCAATGGCGAGGAGGCCTGGTTTCTGGGCGACACCGAGACCTATGCCGCAGCCATTCTCGATCTTGGTCTTCCCGGAATGGACGGGCTTGCGGTGCTCAAGCGCTGGCGAGCGGCGGGCCGTGACCATCCGGTGCTGGTGCTGACCGCGCGCGGCACCTGGAGCGAACGGGTCGAAGGCATCGATTCAGGCGCCGATGACTATCTGCCAAAACCGTTCCGGATGGAGGAAATGCTGGCCCGGCTCCGCGCCATTATCCGCCGCTCGGGCGGGCTGGCCAATCCGGTTGTCTCGGTTGGCGACATCGAACTCGACACCAGGCAGATGCGCCTGAGCGTGGCCGGTGTGCCGGTCACGCTTTCGCCACAGGAATATAGGCTTGTCGCCTATCTGATGCTCAACAAGGGTCGCGTGGTGCCCCAGCAGGAACTTTCCGAACATTTGCAATCGGTGCATTTCGAACGCGAATCGAACGCGGTCGAAGTGCTCGTGGGGCGCGTGCGGCGCAAGCTGCCGGCCAAACTCATCAGCACGCGCCGGGGTTTCGGCTACATCGTCGACGAGCAGGAAGCTGCAACGTGAAACCGGTCCATTCGCTGCGTCTGAGACTGTTTGCCTTCGCTGCAATCGTGGTCGTTGCCGCGTTGCTGGTGACCGGATTCAGTCTCTCGGCGCTGTTTGCCCGCCATGTCGAGCGCCGCGTCGGCCAGGAACTCGACACCCACCTCAACCAGCTGATCGGCGGTCTTCGGATCAACGCACAGGGACTGTCGCTTACGCGCGAACCGGTCGATCCGCGCTTTCAGGCGGTGTTTGGCGGCCTTTACTGGCAGGTCAACGACACCACCTCCGAAACGGTTTTGCGCTCCCGCTCGCTTTGGGACACATATCTCGAGGTGCCCGGCGATGTGCTTGTGCCGGGAGACACGCATGTCCACGAGATCGCGGGGCCCGATGCGACCGTGCTCTTGACCCACGAGACCATGGTGGTGCTCACCGCTCCCGATGGGCAGCACCAGCTGCGGGTCTCCGTCGCCATCGACCGGGCCGACATCAATGCACTTGCCATCGGCTTTTCGCGCGATTTGGCGCCCGTGCTGGCAATCCTCGGCGCTGTCCTGCTGATCGGCTTCATGCTGCAGATCCGCGAAGGCCTGAAGCCTGTCCACCGTGTTATGGCAGGCGTCAACGCGATCCGCTCGGGCAGCGCCAGGCGCCTCTCACGCGAGGGCGTGCCCGAAGAGATTGCGCCGCTGCTTGACGAGGTCAACGCGCTGCTTGATGCGCAGGACGCAGCGATCAGCCGGGCGCGTGACCGTGCCGCCAATCTTGCCCACGGTCTCAAGACCCCGCTCACGGCGCTCGAGGGCGACATCGAGCGGTTGCGCCACAAGGGCGAAGCCGAAATTGCTGACGAGATTGAAGAACTCGCCAAGCGGATGCGCCGCCACACCGAACGCGAACTGGCCCGCGCCAGGTTGCGTCATGGCCGCAGCACCGGGCAGATACCGCTGTTGCCGCATGCAGAAGCCATTCTGCGCACGCTCAAACGGACACCTGCGGGAGAAGCGCTCGATCTGCAATGCCGGATCGAGCCCACCCTCACCGTGGCAATCGACGTCGAGGATCTCAATGAGCTGATCGGCAATCTGGCCGAAAACGCGGTGCGTTATGCCCGTTCAAAGGTTCTGATCGAGGCCGAGTCCCACAGGGAACACATCATCATACGCATTGGCGACGACGGCCCCGGCCTTGAGGCCACGGCAACGACCGAAACTGGCACGAATTCCAGACGGCTGGACGAAACCGGGATGGGCGCGGGCCTTGGCCTCGCAATCGTCGGCGACATCACCGACAGCGTTGGCGGCCGGCTTGAACTGGACCATTCGCCACTGGGCGGCGTGGAAGCCCGCATCACGGTGCCAACCAGGCCGCAATTGACTCCGCCGGGTTAATCCTCCCACCCCGGTATCTTCAAGATCATCTTTACAGGACAGCAAGAAATGAAACTCACCCGACCATCCATCGGCAGCACGCTCCTGAGCGTCCTGGTGACCGCCTGGATTCTTCTCGGCGTCAACTCGGTCTTCTGGGGCAACGTCGCCCAAGGATTTGGAGATCACCATGCAGGGCAAGCCGCATTTTCGATCGGGATTGCGGCACTTTTCACCTGCGCGTTGGTGAGCCTGTCAGTCAAATATCTCATCAAGCCGCTTCTCGTTTTGCTCATCGTCAGTTCAGCGGCAGCCTCCTGGTTCATGCAGCACTACGGCATCATCATCGACACCGATATGATCCGCAATGCCGCCGAAACCACAACGGCTGAAGCCGGGCATCTGCTCACACCGGCCTTCATCACCCACATGCTGCTCTACGCAGTCCTGCCGTCGCTGCTGGTGGCCCTGGTTCGCATCAAACACCGGACCATCGGCGCAAAGGTGAAACACAATCTGGCCCTTATCGTACCGTTGCTGCTTCTCACCGCCGGGCTTGCCGCCTGGCAGTTTCCGGCCATTGCCTCCACGATCCGCAACAACAAGCAGATCATCAAGACCCTCAATCCACTGACCCCGATCGTCAGCGCGTTCAAATACGCGGTCAAGACCGGCCAGGAGAGTGTGATCGTCGCCCAGCCACTGGACCCCGACGCCAAATTGCGACCAATCGCAGCCAAGGCCGACAAACCCATCGTGACAATTATTGTCGCCGGCGAGACAGCGCGCGCCATGAACTTTTCTCTCGGTGGCTACGGGCGCAAGACCAATCCGGAACTGGAAAAACGCGACATTGCCTATTTCGCCAATACATCGTCATGCGGCACAGCGACCGCTGTCTCGCTCCCCTGCATGTTCTCCCTGCTTGGCCATTCTGACTACACCCATGAGAAAGGACTGGAACAGGAGAACCTGCTGGATGTGCTGCACCACGCAGGCATCAACGTCACCTGGTGGGAAAATCAGACCGGTGACAAGGATGTCGCCAAAAGGATCAAGCTTCGCAACTTTTCCCAGGAAAACGATCCGAATTATTGTGTGAACACGGAGTGCCATGACCAGGTCATGGTCGACCAGCTTGGTGCCTGGCTCGACAATGTCAAATCCGACTCGACCCTGGTTTTGCACCAGCTCGGCAGCCACGGCCCATCCTACTTTGCCCGCTATTCGGAACAGGAACGCGTCTTCACACCCGACTGCCGCACCGACGAATTCGCCGATTGCACCCATGCGGAAATCGTCAATGCCTATGACAACACGATCATTGCAACCGACCACATGCTCGCCCAGGTCATAGACTTGCTGGCCGAGCGGTCCGACAGACTTGCTTCATCGATGATCTACATGTCCGATCACGGGGAATCGCTGGGCGAAAAGGGTCTGTATCTGCATGGAATGCCCTATATGCTCGCGCCAGAAGAACAGACCCATATTCCCTTCGTGATGTGGTTCTCCAAAAGCTATTCGGAGATGTTCAAGATCACGACCGGCTGCCTCAAGTCGCAGGCGGGCGTACCCTACTCACACGACAATCTGTTTCACACAGTGCTCGGCCTGATGGATGTCGACGCCCACCACTATGACATATCAAAAGACGTGACCGCCACCTGCCGCAACCCAAAGTCCGCTGAACTAGGCCGGTAGTACCTGTCGCAGTCAATTGAGTGCGGCGGGCATTCAATCAAAGTGCTCGAGCGACCTTTGCACATCGATTTGGTCGCACGGGCGCTCTGCCATCGACCCGGCTGGAACCTCCTGATCAATCGAGTGTACGGCGAAACCGGGCCAGGGCCAGAATGGCAAAGCCCGCAACAAAAATCAGGAGTGCCGAAAGCGGGCTGGCAATGCCTTGCAAGTCGGCGCCCTTGAGCATCACTGCCCGGATAATCCTGAGGAAATGCGTCAACGGAAATATCTCTCCCAGGGTCTGCGCCCATGCTGGCATTCCGCGATAGGGAAACATGAAGCCCGATAGCAGAAGCGACGGCAGGAAGAAAAAGAAAGTCAGCTGCATGGCCTGCATCTGGGTGCGCGCAACGGTGGAAAACGCGTAACCAAGCAGCACCAGCGCCAGAACGAACACCAGGATACTGAGTAGCAACAGCGACAGCGATCCAACAAAGGGTACATTGAACAGGAACTTGGCCGCCATTAACACCACGACAACCTGAACCCCTCCGACAGCCAGATACGGCAGCACCTTGCCCAGCATGATCTCGATCGGGCTTGCCGGCATGGCGAGCAGATTTTCCATGGTGCCCCGTTCGGCTTCACGGGTCAGCGCCATCGACGTCATCATCACCATGGTCAGCTGCAGGATCACGCCAAGCAGTCCCGGCACAATGTTGTATTGTGTGATGCCTTCGGGATTGTAGAGCTTGTGCACGATGACCTGCAGCGCGGATGTGGACTGCCGGGTGGCGAGCGCCTCGGCGGACTGTTCGCGCAGCAATGCCTGGGCGGCAACCGTGCCGAGCGTCGAAATCGCGCCGGACGCCACCGAAGGATCTGTAGCATCCGCCTCGATCAGGATTTGCGGATTGTCACCGCGCACAACCCGCCGGGCAAAATCGGACGGGATCGTCACCACAAACGACACCTTGCCCGACCGGATCAGCCGGTCGGCCTCCTGCGCGCTTTCCACAACATGGTCGAAACGGTAGTACCCGGTGTTTTCCATCGCCGAGACCATGGCGCGGGTGTACTGATCCTGGCTGGTGGTCACCAGCGCAGCCGGTAGCCCCTTGGGGTCATTGTTGATGGCAAACCCGAACAACACCAGCTGCATCAATGGCACCCCGAGCATCATCGCAAAGGTGATGCGGTCACGGCGCATCTGGATGACTTCCTTGGCGATGATAGCCATCAACCGTCCGGGCGAGAAGTACCTGTTCATGCCATGTTGTCCGTCGACTGGCCCATGAACTGGATGAAGACATCTTCGAGGCTTGTCGCATCATGCCTTGAGTTCACACCGGTCTTTTCAGCGACCTCTTTGACCGACGCCAGCAATTGCGCCTTTTCGCGCCCCACCACATGCAGGCTCAAACCGAAGGGCGCAATCTGATCGACACCAGCCATGCCGGTAAGCAGTCTCGCCGCCTTGGTGATGTCCCCGCCCTCAAGAACCATCGTGGTCAGCGCGGCATCGCGGATCACCTCGGCAACGGTACCGCTGGCAAGCAGTTTTCCATAGGAGATGTAGTGGATGCGGTGACATCGCTCGGCCTCATCCATGTAGTGGGTGGAGACCAAGACTGTCAGTCCGGCGCTGGCGCGCAGATGGATTTCATCCCAGAATTCCCGCCGTGCCTTGGGATCCACCCCCGCCGTTGGCTCATCAAGCAGCAACAGTTTGGGTTTGTGCATGATGCAGGCGGCCAGCGCCAAACGCTGTTTCCAGCCACCCGACAAAGTGCCTGCAAGCTGTTTGCGGCGCGATGACAGGCCCAGATCTTCAAGCGTGTCAGTCACAGCGGTCGAAACCGGATCAAGACCGTAAAGCCTGGCGACAAAGGTGAGGTTCTCCTCGATCGACAAATCCTCGTAGAACGAGAATTTCTGCGTCATGTACCCCACTTCGCGCTTGATCGAGAGGCCTTGGGTGCGGATGTCGTATCCCAACACGCGCCCCTCCCCCTCATCGGGCGTCAGCAACCCGCACATCACCCGGATGGTTGTGGTCTTGCCCGAGCCATTGGGCCCCAGGAAGCCCGAGATCTCGCCCTCGGCAACCTGCATGGAAACAGTATCGACAACGGTCTTCTCGCCAAACCGCTTGATCAGGCCATTGACCTCGATAGCATACATCAGCGGCTACCTTCCAGATCGACGTCAACGATCTGACCAGGCATAAGCGCCCAGGCATTGTCATCTGGTCGCGCCTCCACGAGATAGACCAGCTTCTGCCGGTTCTCGAGCGAATAGATCACCGGCGGCGTGAATTCGGGATCGGCAGACACATAGCTTACCGTTGCCCGCAACCCGTCACCACAACCATCGCACCGCACCTTGAGGCGCGCCCCGACGGCAATGCTGGAGAGTGCCCGCTCGGGCACATAAACCCTGAGTTTGAGCGCACCATCTGGCAGCACCGACAGCACTGGTGCCTGCGGTCCGGCAACTTCCCCGGTATTGCGAATTATGTCAGAGACCACCCCGTTGAGCGGGATCGACAATGTCCGCTTGCCCAATCTCCATTCGGCCGATTCGAGAATGGCGTGCGCCTGCTTGACGCCAGCCTGCGCGGCTCTGATTTCGTCGGGCCGCGCCGGCAGCCGCGCCACGGCAAGATTGGCTTCGAGCTCGGCCACCTTGGCGTTCGCCAGCTCCAGGCCGGTCGAAGCCGTATCAAAGGCAGCCTGTGTGGATATCCCGCGCGAAAGCAGATCGGACTGGCGTTCCAGCACCCGCCGGGCCTCTTTCGCCTGCGCTCTGGCCGAATCCAGCGCGGCGGCAATGCTGGCGATTTCCTCCAGTCGGCGCCCCTGCTGCAGATTGGACAATTCCCCTTCGGCCTGTGCCAGCCCTGCGGCAGATTGCGCCACGGCGATTTCCGCGTCACGGCGCTCCAGCCGCACCAATGGCTGCCCGACCCCGATCCGATCTCCCCGCTTGACCGAAAGCTCGACAATCTGCGCGGTTTCAATTGGCGAAACCAGCACATACTCGCCTTCGACGTAACCGACCGCCAGCGGCCCTGCCCCGCCACAGGCACCAATCAGGCTGGCAATGACGGGTATGGCGCAGACGAAAGACATCATGGCTTCTGCTTTCTGTTTGTGGCTATGAACGCGCGGATATTGGACAGGATGACCGCCTTGACGGCCTCGACTTCGTCCTGCCCGACGGTTTTCCATTCCATTCGCCGGGCGACGATGGCCTGCCCGATACGGAAATAGGCGACCTGACCCGCAATGCTGAAGGTGCCAATACGGATCAGGTCACTCTCCGGGTCCTGGCCGGTGGCCAGCCCTAGAAGTGCGCAAAGGCGACGATGCACCGGCAGGATAAACTCCGTGTAGACCCGGTCCAAGACAGCACCGGGAGCTCCCAGCTCACGCACCATGAACCCCGCAATGTCGCGGGCTTCGACCTGCCCGAGCATGAAATCAGCCACACCCATCAGAACACGCTCGAAAGCCGCCTGCGCCAGCACCGGATCGCCCTTGGGGTCGATCGCCTCCAGCGCTGGACCGACAACGCTCCGGATCCGCCTCCCCACCATTTCCGCGCAGGCAAGCCGCAAGCCCTCCTTCCCACCGAAATGATAGGCGATAGAGGCAATATTGGTGTCCGCCGCAGCAGCAATCTCCCGCGTCGACGTGGCTTCGAACCCCTTTGTTCCGAACAGGCGGATACCGGCCATCAACAGCGCAGTACGCGTCTGATCGCCCGCTTTCACCGGATTTGATGCGGATTTGGATGTCAAAGGCACAGACCTTTCAAAGGACCAACTTGACCGCACCCTAGTGCAACCCGGAAACTCAATCAATCGATTGATTGAATTTCTGGATTGAACTCCTCCTGCTCGCTATCGAGCCGGATGCAAGTCGGTCCGGCGTTAGCATTTCCAACCGAGGTGCACGGTTTGGGCTAGGGCCGGATCTTTCGCATCATCAGCCAGCGGTAGAGCCTTGGGGAAAGCCGGTTGATCCGCCACACGAGGCTTGCCACACGCCCGACGGGAATGAAGCTTTTGCCCTGCCGCCAACCACGCAGAATGATATCGGCGGCGCGCTCCGGGCTCATTTCGTCGAACCCGTCCGTTGCGGCCCCCGGCCTGCCAATTCCGTCCTCTCCGGCATCAAGCCGTCCGGGATTGGTGGCGACGAAGGACGGCGCAGCGATCAAGACCTTGACCCCGTGCTGGGCTTCTTCCGAGGCCAGCGACGAGAAGAAACCATTGAGCGCATGCTTGCTCGCCGCATAGGCCGTACGTTTGTAGAGCGGCGCAAACCCGGCCACCGAGGACACCGCCAGATGCGTCCCCCGGCCTGCCCGGACCGCCATGAGCAGGCCTGCCGCCACCCGCACCGAACCGAAATAGTTGATCTCCATCACCATCCGGTGCGAGGCGAGCGTGGTTTCATCAAACAGCCCGATCTGGGTAACGCCGGCATTGTGGATGACCAGATCAAGCGCCGGATGCCGTGCCGAAATTCCGGCGCAGGCCGAGGCGACCGCCGCTTCATCCGTCAGATCGCAGGCGACCCGTTCCACCCGCTCACCCGTGAACTGCAGGGTTTCCAAGGCAGCCGGCAAGTCGATCAGCACAATCTGCCAATCCTCCTTGAGAAGAAGACCTGTAAGCGCCTGCCCCAACCCGCCGGCCCCGCCGGTGATGACTGCCACGCGGCTCACAGTCCCGCCGCCTTGCGCCACAGTTCGAACGTCTGCGCACTGCTGAGTTCAGGTGTGTATCCAAATTCGGTTTTCAGGGCCGTATTGTCGAGCACAGGACGGTATTGCAAAAACCGGACCTGTTCAGGCCCATACCGCGACAGACCCAGCGGCCGCGCAATGCCGAGCGCCGCTTTGAGCACCCAGCCAGGCAACACCATCACCGGCTTGCCGAGCTCTCTCGCCAGCTCATGCACCGATAGGGCCCCGTCCCCACAAACATTGAAGATGCCAACCGGTCCATCGCCCGCCGCGCGCAGCAGGATTCGGGCCAGGTCCCGGGTCCAGATAAACACGAACGGGCTGTCCGAATCCTTGACTGCGATCAGTTTGGGCCGGTGAAACAGGTCGGTGATCTGGTTTTCAAGCCCGGCGCCGAGCACCGTGCCCACCCGAAGCACCACCTGCTCAAGCTCGGGATGCGAAGTCCGTGCCACAGCCAGCATTTCCTCCACTTGGCGCTTGTGATCGGAATAGGCAAACTCGCGGTTTCCCCTGACCGGATCGCTTTCGCGCAGTGGCACCAGATTGTCTGCATGATAGCCGTAGGCCGCCCCCGAAGAGGTCACCACCAGACGCCGCACACCATGGCTGATGGCCGCATCGACGACGTTGCGTGTGCCTTTGACATCGACATCATGGGCAAATTCGCGGGTCATGCCGCGCGACGGCGAAACGATCGACGCCAGATGGACAATCACCTCCGGCTTGAACCCGTCGATGACACGCTCCGCATCATTGCCACGCACATCAAGTTTCTCGAACCCGACACCATCGGGCATGTCATCAGGCCTGCGAACATCTGTCGCCAGCGTCTCCACACCGGCAGCCGCAAGCTCCCTGAGCAGCGCCTGCCCAACAGCTCCTGCAGCACCTGTCACCAGAACACGGCTCATCGGCGAGCCTCCCTGCGCGACCAGACCGCAGCAAGCGCAAGCCCCGAGATGGCATGCCAGATGCCCCAGAAAGCAGCGGCCACCGCCATGCCGCCAAGTCCGCCGAAGAAGGCGAAGATCAGCACCAGGCCAAGACCCGAGTTCTGAATGCCGGTTTCGATTGTGATCGCCCGGCGGTCATATTCGGACAGCCGGGCCAACCGGGCCGACAAATAGCCACCCGATAGCGCCAGCGCATTGTGCAGGATCACCAGCCCCGCGACGGCACCGGCATAGGACAGGAAGAAAGTCCAGTTTGCAGCCAGTGCAAGCACAATGAAGCCAATGAAGATCGCCATCGAGATCCGCTGCATCGCCTTGCGGATTCGCCCGGCGAAACCAGGACGTCTGACATTGACAAAGACCCCGAGCATCAATGGCAGGACCAGCATGAAGAACACGGTGATCGCAATCGAAACAGGGTCCAGTGTCGTTTGCCGCAGGATCGCCCGTGTCGGCTCGTACAAATTGCCCCAGAAGGCGACATTGAACGGCGTTATGATGATTGCCGCAACGGTGGCAATTCCCGTCATCGACACCGACAGCGCCGAGTTCCCGCCCGCGCGGTGAGTGATAAAGTTGGAAATGTTGCCACCCGGACAGGCCGCGACCAGGATCAGTCCCAGCGCAATCGATGGCTGGGGATTTGTGACAAGCAGCATCGCGAATGTCAGCGCTGGCAGAACCACGAATTGCGACACCATGCCGGTCAGCAATGCTTTCGGCGTCCGCAACAGCGCCCGGAAGTCTGACGGCTTGAGATCCAGAGCGATCGAGAACATGACAATCGCCAGGATGGCATTGAGCAGCATCAGGCTGCCCGGGCTGAAATTCAGCCTGATGGCGTCGATTTCGGTCATTTGCCACCGCCTTTCAGAGCCGTAATCCATTTGGTCACAGCGTTCCGATAGGTGGCCTTGTCCACGTAGTAGGCCATACGCGGCAGATCGATGTAATTCATCCCGCCGGTGGCACGCTTGAACCCGGCGGATTTTTCCTCGCGCAGGGCCTTGGCAGCCATGATGCCTTTTTCGAGCCCGGCGATGTAGCGGGCCACCATCTCGGCCTGTTCGTGCCGCCCCTGCCAGCCAAGCCCCGAGGCTTCCACCATGCCAAGCACGAACAGATCGTCGCGCTCGGGATGCAGGCAGTTGAGAAACAGATGCGGCGCATCGCCCCGCCAGTTCAGAAGTCCCTTGTCGATAAACGGGTAATGCAGCTTGTAGCCGGTTGCCGCCAGAACGAGGTCGTAGTCCGCCTGCGTGCCGTCCTTGAAATGCACCGTGTTGCCGTCGAACCGCTCAATATTGGGACGCACGGTGATATCGCCATGCCCGGCATGGAACAGGATCAGCGAATTGACCACCGGATGGGATTCGTAAAGCGCATAATCGGGCTTGGGGAAACCATATTTCGCCGGGTCTCCCGTAAACCATTTCAGGATCAAGCCGTCGATCCGGCGCTTGAGCCACATCGGCAGCTTGATCGCGCCGCCCATGGTGTCGGCGGGTCGACCAAAGACGTATTTCGGCACGAAGTAATAGCCACGCCGCATCGAGATGTCGCAGCGCTTGCCATGGTGGATCGCATCCACCGCAATATCGCAGCCGGAATTGCCGGCCCCGATGATCAGCACCCGCTTGCCCTTGAACACTTCCGGATCCCGGTAGGCGCTCGAATGCATCAGTTCGCCCGAAAAGCTGCCCTTGAATTCAGGCATGTTGGGCTCCGACAGGGTGCCATTGGCAATCATCACCCCGGCGAACTCCGCGTTGTGCTCCGTTCCATCAGCTTCCCGCCAGGTTACCCGCCAGCCCTCACCGGATTTGCCCAGCGGTTCGGCTGACAACACCTCGGCGCCGAAGCGATAGTGCTCATAGATCCCGAAATGATCGGCGAATTTGCGGAAATAGCTCTTGAGCTCGCGGTGCGACGGATACTCCGCCACTTCGCTGTCCATCGGAAAATCCGCAAACTCGGTCATCTTCTTCGACGAGATCAGATGCGCCGTTTCATACATGGTCGATTTCGGACCATCGATGTCCCAGAGGCCGCCGACATCGGAGTGCAGCTCGAAGCCACGGAACGGGATGCCCTTCTCGATCAGCGTCTTGGCCATCGCCAGCCCCATCGGACCCGCGCCGATCAAGGCATAATGGCTGCGCAAATCTTCTCTTCCAGCCGGTTTCGCCCCGGCTGTCCCAACTTTCATGTCCAACTGTCCCCCTCCCTGGCTTCAGTGGAATTCCTGCTCGTCGCAATATTGAACGATCGTTCAAATTAAGGCAAGATGAATCATGAGCCTCAAATCAGACGACACCAGCCCGCAGGAAAAGCCCCGCCGCCGCGCCATCTCCAAACGGTCGCTGGCCACCAGCCTGAACATCCTCGATGCCGCCGAGCGTCTGTTTGCCGAGCGCGGCTATGACGGCGCCTCGGTACGCGATATCGCCAGCGCCGCCGGTGCGCAGATCGCCTCCATCAGCTTCCACCATGTCGGCAAGGAAACGCTGTTCGAGCGCGTTGTCGAGCGGCGCGCCTCGGAACTGTCACAATTGCGGCTTGATGCTTTGTCGGCGCTGAAAACGAAGGATGAGCCGCTCACGCTGGACGCCTTGCTCTCGGCTTTTCTGTGCCCCTATCTGGAAAAGGCCGGTGCCGGCGATCCGCAATGGCTGGCCTATGCCAGGCTTGTCGCCATGGTCTCCGCCGACACCCGCTGGCACAGGATTTCCGAGCGTTGCTTCGATCCCACCGCGAATGTATTCATTGCTGAGATCGCACGGTTGTTTCCACAGGCCGACAGATCCGCAATCGCGGCGTCTTTCATCTTCTCGGTATCCGCCATGCTGTCGCTGTCGACCTCGACATGGCGCATGCAGGCCTTGTCAGCGCCCCATGGCGATCAACCCACCATGGACCGGCTCGCCGAGCAATTGGTCAGGTTTTGCGAAGCAGGCATGCGCGTATCGCTTGGTATGCGGGCTGACGGCTGAAATCTATTCCCCGACCTTGTCTTCCTTGTCGTGCCCCTTGCGGATGGATCGTACGACCATCCAGGTGAAGCCGATAGCGATTGGCACGAAGGCCGCAGATAGAAGACCCGGCTTGATTGGCAGCCCGAGCCCGTCCAGCGGCTTGGCCAGATAACCGAAAAGGCCGACGATGTAATAGGAAATAGCCGCGACCGAGAGACCTTCAACGGTCTGCTGCATGCGCAGCTGCAGCTTGACCCGGCGGTTCATCGAGCTCAACAGAGCACTGTTTTGCTGCTCCAGCTCGACATCGATCCAGCTTCGAAGCAGCGCGGTGGCGCGCGAAAGCTTGCGCGACAGGTTGGCCTGGCGCTCTTCAATCGACTGGCAGGTGCGCATGGCTGGGGCCAGCCGCTTTTCGAGGAACGCGCCGATGGTCTCGAAACCGGGCTGGGCCGTCTCATTGAGCGATGCGATACGCTCACGCACAATATTGTAATAGGCACGGCTCGCGCCGAACCGGTAGAGGCTGAGAGCCGCATTGGCCTCAAGTTCGGAGGCCAGTGTGGTGATATCGGAAAGCAGGCTGTCGGCATTTTCACGCGCCCCGGCCTTCATTCCCTGAGTGATCTTGGTTAGCCCGTCCTCGATGCGCCGCATCTCGGGCGCGAGCGACCGCGCCAGCGCCAGACCAAGTGCTGCCAGCGTGCGGTAGGTTTCGATGTCAAGCAGCCGCTGCACCACCGCTCCGCGGCCCGCATCGGTCATGCCCTTGTCAATCACCAGAATGCGGGTCAGGCCGTCTCCATCCTGGCGGAAGTCAGTGGCGATCAGCGCCTGCCCGTCCTTGACCTCGCTCAGGCAAAGACTCGTCGGGTCAAAACTGCCGAGCGCCGCCTGGGTCTCGGCTGAATCCGGTCGCACTTCCAGCCTGATGCCGGCGATCAGATTGCCGGGCGGGGAAAACTGGTCGCCGAACGGATGGGTGTCGAGTCCGTCGCCAAACTTCTTTGGTGCCGGAGAATCCCAGAAATAGGTCGAAAACTCCGTGTGCCGTTCCCAGCGCAATGTGCCCTGCCCCCAGCCCATGGCGAAATGGGCGGAATCACGGCCGGGAATTGCAACCCCTCGGGCGCGCGCCAGCTCGGCCAGCACCGCGTGGTCAACAACCGCACCACCCTCGGTCAGGAATGCCAGATGAAAGATGACCCGTGATTGACCCACCAGGGCAAATGGACGGGCATGGATTTCCCCAAGAGCCTCCGCACGTCCCTGCGCCATCGGAAAAGAAAACCTGCCCATGCTGTAGTTCCCCGTCATCGCCAGACCAATCAGAACGCCGGATCACTGCCAGCCCCATATGGTGCGCATTAAGGGCCAGCGGATCCATCACGTAAAGACTATATGCTGACAACATACGCTGCTTGGGAGCCAAGGGATCAGTTTTGCGACGCAAAGCCACCATTGAACCGGTTGTTTCAAGCGGCCAATGCACCCTCCCGAGCCCGGCCCCGGCGGCCCGAGAGAACAATCACCGCAATCACCAGCGCTGCTCCGACCAGATTGGCAGTCCAGTTGAGCGGCCAGTAAGCGCCCACGGCACCTGCGATGATCAACACATAGAGCAGCGGATTGAGCGGACCTTCCGCATAGCGCTGGATCAACGCGTTGGTCGCATAAATCCCAAACAGCGCGAAGAAGCCGATCTGCAGGATCTCACTGAAGCTTCCCGTCAAAAGCGGGGTATAGGCGAACATCAACGGCACGATGTAGAGCCCCTTGGCGATCTTCCAGCTTTCAAACCCCGTCGCCATCGGCTTTGAACCTGCTATGCCTGCGGCCGTAAAGGCAGCAAGGCACACAGGCGGCGTCACATTGCTGTCCTGGCTGAGCCAGAAGATGATCAGATGTGCGGTCAGCAGAAACCCGGTCTGAACAGCCGGATCAACCAGCAGCGGGCGCACCGTAATCGCCATCTCGAACGGCATCGCCGCCATCAGCGCGACCGCCTCCTCGCGCAACATTCCGGTCGCAACCTTGGCTGCATGCGGGCTGTCCACCAGCATGAAGAACGCCGACTTGGCCGGATCCGTAATGCCAGCCACCAGCTGATCGATGATGATGCTGTCGGCCAGGATGCCAGCCAGCGCAGGTGCCGTGAGAATCGCCAGGATGATGTAGGCCGCCGTCACCGGAAGCCCCATGCCAAGCACCAGCGACGCCAGGCCGATGAGCAGGATCGCAATCACCAGCGATCCACCCGACCATTGCGCGATCATCAGCGAGAAGCCGTTGCCAATCCCGCTGGTCACGATCGCATTGTTCATGATGCCGATGGTCACCAGCAGAATGCCGGTCATCACCGAGGACTTGATGCCGATCAGCAGCGCTTCGCTGATTTTCGACGGTCCCATCTGCACCGGCTCGAAGGCATCGGAGCCGACCACTTTCGCCAGGACCGAGGTCAGCCAGGAGACCGCCACCAGCGCCGCGATCGCCCAGGAGGCCGCATAGCTCGGTGTCACGCCGCTCATCAGCAGATAGATCATGACTGCCAGCGGCAGCACGAACACCAGGCCGCCGGAAACCAGCTTGCCCTTGTTGATCACCAGATCGATGCCCTCACCAACCTGATACTTCACCGCTTCGATGCGCACGATGAAGGCGACCGAGAGGAAATACAGAATCGCGGGAACGATCGAGAGCGTAACAATGGTCGAATAGGGGATCGCGGTGTAGCTCGCCATCACAAAGGCGCCCGCGCCCATGATCGGCGGCATCAGCTGACCGCCTGTCGAGGCGGCGGCCTCTACACCCGCAGCAAATTTTGGCCGGAAGCCGTTCGATTTCATCAACGGTATGGTGATCACGCCGGTCGAAGCCGTGTTGGCAATCGCCGAACCACTGATCGTTCCCGTCAGAGCCGAGGACAGCACGGCCACAAAGGCCGCCCCGCCGCGGGTGCGACCGGCCACCACCTTGGAGAGTTCGATCACAAAATCGCTGGCGCCGGAGGCCACCAGAAAGCCACCGAAAATCATAAAAAGCGTGATGTTGGTGACCGAGATGCTGGCAAGAATGCCGAACATGCCCTCGTCATTGTAGAGCGTTCTGAACAGCACATCATTGAGCGGCAGGCTGGCGGCGCGGAACACACCAGGCAGGTGACTGCCGAGAAACAGGATGTAGGCCAGCGACGTGATCACCAGGATCGGGATCACCAAGCCAGACACCCGGCGCGAAAGATCCAGCGCCGCAAAGATCAGAAGGCAGCCGGCAAGCCAGTCAACCCAGGTGAACTGCCAAGCCTGGCCCGTCACCGCAAGTGTGCGCTCATAGACACCGTTTTCCGCGTAGGCCACCCACAATGCGGCGGCTGCGATCGCCGCGCCATAAAGAAAATCAAGCGCAATCGCCCAAGCCTTGGAGCTGTTTCGCCCAAACGGGCTCATCGTCACCGCCGCAAGAAAGGCAAACCCGGCGAAATGAATCGCGTTCTGCCACTTGCCCGGCTCATTGAGCCAGATATTGGTCGCGATGTGCCACAGCGCAAAGCAAATGGCGAAGCCGACAACGGCCAGCCGCAGCGGGCTGCTGCGCGCCGGCATCTCAGAAAGCCAGAAAGCGCGTTCATCAATGGGTGCAGTGGGCTGAGTCGGCTCGGAGGTGTTCATCCTGATGCCAATCCTGTCTGTTGCGGGCGATGTGATTGCAGCGGCCAATAGGAGGAAGGCGGAGGTCACCCCCCGCCTTCGATTGATTGGTCCGCGCTGTTACGGCATCAGGTGCGCTGGGATTTCCAGGCCGACTTCCTGATAGTAGCGCGCTGCACCGGGGTGCAGCTTCACCGGCAATCCGGCCATGGCCTTCTCCACAGCCATCGCCTTGGTGGCCGGGTGGATCGCGGTCAGGAAGCCCAGATTTTCATACATGGTCTTGGTCAGCAGATAGACGTGGTTTTCATCCACACTGTCATTGACCGCCAGGAAGTTCGGCTGGGCAATGGTGTTGATGTCCTTGTCCTGACCGGGATAGGTGTCGGCTGCGATCGTGTAGGGAACCCACAGATTGCGCCCACCATCCATCTTCGCAAGCTCGTCCTCGGTCACATCGAGAACGACGAACTTGCCCTCATTGGACGCCATCAGCTTGGTGATGGCACCGGTCGGCGGTCCCGATGGAATGCCGGCGGCAACAACCTGACCATTGGCCATGGCATCTGTGGTCGGACCGTAGCCCGCATAGACGAGTTCAAAATCCGCATCAATGTCGATGCCCAGACCCGACAGAAGCACCCGGTTTGAACCAATCGTGCCCGAGTTCTGGCTGCCCATGCCGGCCGCCATACCCTTGAGCGCGACCAGATCGCTGACCGTGCCGGTCTTGACGTTTTCAGCAGCGGTTACAAACTGCTCAACATTCTGCCACAGCATGGTCACCGAACGCAGATTTTCCTGAGGCTCTGTGATCGGGCCGGTGCCGGTTGCGGCGTAGGAACCGAACAGACCCTGCAGAATTGCAAAATCAGCAGTGCCCGCGCCCATCGCTTGCACGTTGGCGCCCGAACCGGCGGAGTTGACAGCTGTCAGGCTGAATTTTTCCTTTGGAAGCAGCTTGACCTTGGTCAGCGTGGAAATCGCTGTACCAACCGGGTGGTAGGTTCCCCCGGTTGAAGCGGTATTGAGAACGTAGTCCTTGGCATCCTGAGCCAGGGTGGTCGTTGCAGAAAGCGCCAGAAATGCGCCAGCAGCCAAAAATGTGAGCTTTTTCATAAGTATTCCTCCTTGAAGCGTCGCCTCCACGGCGCCTGAGTAACTTCTAGAGGAAAAACGAAATGCGTTGCCATGAAAAATTCCGCCAGCGCCGCAGAAACGCCCTGCGGAAATCCGCAGACCTCACCTGTTCAGGATTGTTTCCTTGTCCAGACCAAGCTTCACGATCTTTTCATTGAGTGTCCGCCGGCCAATACCCAGAGCTGCGGCAACATCATCCATCCGGCCTTGATGCCGCGCCAGCGCCTTGCCAATCAATTGACGTTCAAAGGCAGCCACGGCCTCCCGAAGCGTTTCAGGTGTCGTGGAATTCTCACGGTTGTCGTTCAGTGCGCTGTCGACGGATCCGGCGCCCCGCCGGGCCGCCAGGACGTGACGCTCACAGACATTGCGCAGTTCCCGCACATTTCCCGGCCAATCATAGGCCAGCAGGGTAGCCACGTCACCGGATGTGAGAACCGGCACATCGGTCTCATAGGTTGAGGCAAAGACATCAAGATAATGCATGTAGAGAGTGGTGACGTCGTCCCGCCGCGCACGCAACGGCGGCATCGTCAGCATGATGGTGTTCAGTCGGAAATAGAGGTCCTCGCGAAACCTGCCTTCCTTCATCATCTCCTCGAGCCGCTCATGGGCAGCGGAAACGATCCGAATGTTGGCATTGACCATCTTGGACGTGTTGATCGGCGTGTATTGCTTGGTTTCGATGACGCGAAGCAGCTTGGCCTGAATTTCCAGCGGAATGGCACCAAGCTCATCAAGAAACAGGGTGCCTCCCTCGGCTTGCGCCAGCAATCCGGGGCCGTTGTCGGCAGTACCGAACAACACTTCCTCAAATCTGACGACCGGCACGGCCGCACAATTGATCGGGACGAATGGCTCAGCCGATCTGTGACCGAGATCGTGCAGCGCCTTCGCCACCAGCTCCTTGCCGGTTCCGGTCTCCCCCAGCAGCATCACATTCACATCTGTCGTGCTCAGATCAACGATCTCGGCCCGCAATGCCTTGATCGATGGCGCATTGCCGATCATCACCCGGTCAAGCGCCGACAATTCCGCCAGCCGCACCTTCAGCCTGTCCGCATTGCGCGACAAACGCCGCAGCTGGGAGGCATTTTGAAGGACTTTGATCAGCCGCCGTGGATCAAAGGGCTTTTCCAGAAAACTGTAGGCGCCGTTCTGGATTGCCGAAACCGCCATCGGAATATCACCATGGGCCGACATCAGAACAATCGGCACATCGCTTTGGCCCTTGAGCTGCATCTGCAACTCCGTGCCGCTCATCCCCGGCATCCTCACGTCACAGAGCAGAACATCGGAATCCTGGGTCTGGATGCTGGAAAGAACATTCTCCGCTCGTGACAAACACAACACCTCAAAGCCTGCCTTCTCCAGCAGGTGGGCAAGCGATTCCCGCATCGCCTTGTCGTCATCCACCACGGTAATGCGATAGCCCGGGTTCATGCGACGACCTCTTGTTCGTGGGCAGCAACCGGTATCTTGAAGGAAAAGACCGCACCACCCTTAGCCCGGTTCTCGGCACTCAGCTCACCATTGTGTTCCCTGACGATGGAAGACGCGATCGAGAGCCCCAGCCCCATCCCGTCACCGGACGCCCGCGTGGTGAAAAACGGCTCCTGCAGCTGTGACAATTCTTTGTCTCCCAACCCGACCCCATCATCATGCACCGAAAGTGCAGCCAGGCCATTTGTTTGCGAAAGGACGATATCCAATTGTTTTCCTGCCCCTTCATTGAGCGAATAAAGCGCATTGTTGAGCAGATTGATGAGGACCTGCTCCAGCCGCAGCCTGTTTCCCATCACAGCGACCGTCTCATCGAGATCGCAGCTGACGTCGATCGCCGCCAGATCGAAATCATGCTGCATCAACTCCATGGCGCTGCAAACCACATCGTTGAGCACGACGCGCTCCATTTTCTCCTCGCCCGGCTTGGTGAAGAACCGCAGCTGCTTCGTGATGCTCTCCATCCGGTCGACAACACCATTGAGCTTTGGCTGCAGCGGATGAGGCGACCCGTCATTGGCGATTTCTTCCGCGGTCAGATAGTTGCGAAGCGCCGATATCGGTTGCCCCAGCTCATGCACCACGGATGCCGCCAACTGCCCCAGCGCCGCCAGCTTGCTCGACCGCGCCAGTTCGCTGTGCGCGCGCTCCAGCTGCCTGTTGGCATCACGCAGCTGATCCCGGTCCGATTGCGAAATCGCCAGTGCCGCCTGGATCCGCTTCGACCGCAGATAGGCCGCAAACCCGACCAGAAGCGAGATCCCCGATCCAAACACGATGGTGGTCAGAAGCGCGCGCTCATAGGCTCGCCCCTCGCTCAACAGGTAATGGATGTTCCAGTTGAGATAATCGGCCTGAGCCTCCGAATAGATATAGCTGTTGTTGTCAAACCGGACCGATGCAGGCCCGGTTACCTCCCATGGCAACCGGTCAATCGCTCTGTCGCCAAACTGTTTCGTCGCCCGTATCGAAGCAAGCGCTTCCGGTTTGAGATCCGTGAGGCTGCCAAACAGCCAGTCCCGGTTCGAAGCCAGCACAACAACGCCATTGGAATTGGAGGCAAGCACCGTCTCCTCCCCCTGTTCCCAGGTTTGCTGCAATTCGCTGATGTCCAGCTTGATCGCCATCACCCCGGCAACATTGCCCTCCGCATCCATCACCGGCTCGGAGACAAAATAGCCCGGGCGCCCCGTGGTCGCGCCAATGCCGAAATAATTGCCGCGCATGCCCTCGATGGCCTCGGTGAAATAGGGCCTGAAAGCATAATTCTGACCGAGGAAGGACGGCGACTGGTTGAAGTTGGACGACGCCAGAACCAGGCCGTCAACATCCATCAAATAGATCGCCTCCAGTTCCGATTCCTCGGCAAACCGCTCAAAACGCAAATTCAATCTTTGATTTGAAGCGCCGCTGAGGGCGTCTTTCGTGAGCCGGTCCTGCGCCAGCACAAAGGGAAAATACTGATACCGCTTGAGCGTGTCGTTCAGGGATCTTTTGTACAGCAGAAGCCGGGTCTCGGCCGCTTCCCGATCCAGAGACTTGAAATAGGCAAGAGAAACCGCAAACAGCAGCCCGACAGCCAAAGCCGTGATGGAAACCAGAATGACCGCCACGCTGCGCCGGGCTGCAGCCCTGAATGGATAGACATCCTGTTCGCCGGATCTTTGCATCGCTGCCTGCTCTTGTTTCTCCGAAGCCTTTATGCCCCGCCGCAAAGCAATTCGGCAACTTGAGGCTTGGCGATTGTTTCGCACCGGGTCCCGGTCAACGGGTTTGAAAGCACCGCAGGGCGGTCAAGAGAGGTCCAATGAAGCCCAAGCCAGTGTCCAGACCCCCTTACATTGCATCAGCAATCGCGCAAATGCGTATTTTTGTGGGTTTTCGCCAAATAGCTCGGCACCTCGTCTCACTTTGGGTTTATAAGGCCTCCACCCCGCGAATGAACCTCGGCAATCGGCCGGACACATTGCCTTCGGCATGTGACGAAACGCGGGGACCCGTTTTTGAAACAAGGAAAATTTCATGCAGATCCGTGATGTCGTTTTCATTGCTCTTTTTGCAGCCATTGTTGCAGCGCTGGGCGTTTTCCCGCCTATTACCCTTCCCGTTGTTGCCGTCCCGATCACCGCCCAGTCGCTTGGCGTGATGCTCGCCGGCGGTGTACTCGGCGCAAAACGCGGCGGTCTTGCACTGGTTCTTTTCCTCGCACTGGTGGCAATCGGTTTGCCGCTGCTGTCGGGCGGACGCGGCGGCTTCGGCGTCTTCCTTGGACCAACAGGCGGCTATCTGGTTGGATGGGCGATTGCCGCATTCATCATCGGCTATCTCACCGAGCGGTTCTGGACCCGGCTGAATTATGTTCTGGCCTTCGCCATCTGCTTCGCCGGTGCCGTGGTGGTACTCTATGCCATTGGCATTCCCTGGAGCGCCTATGTGGCCAAGATCCCGGTCAGCACCGCTTTTGCCGGCTCCGCGCCCTTTATCCCCGGCGACATTGTCAAATGCCTGATCGCAGCCGCCGTGATCGTCGTGGTCAAGCGCTCCTATCCGATCATCACGTCAAAAGCCTGATGGCGCTTGGCGAACCAGAACGCGCGCTGCGGTGACCGGCATGATCAGCTTTTCCGGCGTTGCGGTTGAAAAGAACGGGGTCGAGATCCTTCGCGATATCGACCTTCGCATCACCGAACGCCGGGTCGGCGTGATCGGCCGCAATGGCTCGGGCAAGAGCACATTTGCACGCCTGTTCAACGGCATCGAGACACCGAGCCGGGGCAAGGTGCAGTTCAAGGGCGCCGAAACCCCGAAAGAGTTGAGGCGACATGTCGGCTTCGTCTTCCAGAACCCGGACAACCAGATTGTCTATCCGCTCGTCTCCGAGGATCTTGAGTTCGGCCTGAAGAACCTCAAACTCCCCAAAGACGAGGCCCGGCAACGGATTGACGAAGTACTGGCCCGCTTCGGTCTCACCCACCTGCGCGACCGCCTCACCCATCAGCTGAGCGGCGGCGAAAAGCAGATGATCGCGCTCGCCGGTGTTCTGGTGATGCAGCCGCGCATGATCGTCTTTGACGAGCCCACAACCCTGCTTGATCTGTGGAACAAGCGCATGCTGATGAAAGCCCTCCAGGAGCTCGAGCAATCCATTGTGGTCGTTTCCCACGATCTCGACCTGCTGCAAGACTTTGATCGCGTCCTGCATTTCGAAAACGGCGCGATTGTCGGCGACGGGCCTCCCGCAGAGGTGATCGCAGGCTACATCGAGAAATCGCAATGCTGACCGATCTCTACGTTCCTGGCAACAGCCCGTTGCACCGCGCCCGGCCTGCGCCAAAGATTCTGGCGCTGTTTGTCATCTGCACCGCGCTCTTTGTGTTTGAAGGCTGGCCGTCACTGATCATTGGTGCGGTGCTTGTTGCGACCGGTTTCCTGACAGCACGCTTGAGCACCCGTCACGCGCTGGCATCCCTCAAACCCGCAATCTGGATCCTCGCCGCCATCTTTGCCGTCCAGCTCTATCTCGAGGATCCGGCTCTCGCGGGCTTTGTCGTCGGCCGCTTTGCCGTGCTCATCCTGGCCGCAAGCCTGGTGACGCTGACCACAACCGCCAGCGAATTTGTCGACGGTATTCACGCCAGTCTCAAATACGCCCCCAAATGGGTCCCCAAGGCCCGCATCGCGCTGGCGATCTCGCTGTGCCTCCGCTTCATCCCGCTGCTCAAAACCGTGCTTGACGAAGTCCGCCAGGCCCAACGCGCCCGTGGCCTCGACCGCAATCCGCTCGCTTTGCTGGTCCCGCTGATCGTGCGAACCCTGAAGACCGCTGATGAGGTGTCGGAGGCAATCTACGCGCGCTCGTTCGACTAGAACTGTTCCAGCCCCAGCTCTGTCCACCCCGCGCCGATCCAGCCGAGCGTCACCAGGCAGGCGCAGATGTTCCCAGATCCCCCGCCGGCCGGTCCCATGCCATCATGGTTTCCCCAAGCATCAAGGGTGAGCACAGCCTCGCCGCCGGCCCCCAGTCGGTGATTTCAATCTGGTCCGCATAATCCGCATCCAGCGGTTTGCCAATCTGGACCTCTTCCGGCGTCTGCGGCCAGTCCGAGAGGAAACCGCCAACGCGGGCAAGCGATGTCCGCCATCGCGATCCAATCCTTTTGGTCTGGCGAAGGGACAGTCCGCGCAAGGCCGCTGCCGCCATCAAATACCCCGCACCATGATCAAGCGCCTGGACCGGCAACGGCACCGGCTGCCCCGCGCCGCCTGCCTGTATCCCTGCCTCGGCAAGACCGCAGCTCATCTGCACCAGGCTGTCAAAGCCGCGGCGGTTGAGCCATGGTCCGCTCCAGCCATAGGCGTTCAATGACACGTCGAGCAGTCCCGGGCGAAGCGCCGCGCGGACGTCTGCACCCAGTCCAAGGGCGTCCAGGGCATCCGCCCGGTAGCCCTGAACCAAAACATCCGCCCCGGCGAGCAGCGCCTTGAACTGCTCAAGCCCGGCAGCGGTTTTCAGGTCAAGCCGCGCACAGCGCTTTCCGGGCGTAACCTCCGGCACCACGCCCGGCTCGGCCCATGTCGGCGGATCGATGCGCAGAACATCGGCCCCGAACCCCGCCAGAAAACGCGTCGCGACCGGTCCGGCCAGCACCCGGGTCAGATCCAGCACCCGGATGCCTGCAAGCGGGCGCGAGGGATCAAATGCGGCGTCAAACGCAGCCGCCTTGCCGCCCGCTTCCATCCCCATCACAGGCTCGGAAAGCACCGCCCGCCCTTGCGGATGCTGCGCCCATTCGCGCCTGCTGCGCATCACCGCAGCACAGCCGCCCGCCGCAACGATGGCCGCCTCAAGCTCATCGCCATTCCATCCTGCAACACGCGCAGCCGCCGCCGCACGATCAGCCTCGACATCGAGCACCCTGAGCGCCGCGTCCCGGTGATGCGGCGCATTGGTGTGAAGCCGGATCCAGCCGTCCTTGCAGGCATAATCCCCGGCAACCGCATCCCATGCTGGCGGAAGCGCCCAGCCCTGCGGCGCAATTGTAAACCCGAACCACAGGGATGCCAGCCGCCGGTTAACAGCAACAGGCTGCACCTGCCCGGAGCGCGCATGCACCCATTCCGAAAGCGCGAGCCCCGCAGTCGCAACGGCAGCCGTCGCAAAATCGCTCACCGCAAACACCGATGGCAGCGCGCCTTCGCCGAGGATATCCACCTTGCCGGACCACTCCGGGGAGCCATCGAGCGCGCTCCAGAGGGCGGAAATCATCAGACCTGTGCCCGGTGTGTCAGCGGCTGATCTTCGTGTCATGGCAAGGCTCCTGGCTGTTTCGCGCTTCACAGAACCCCGCAGCTGAGATATCGTCAATATTGATTATATAAATCAACCATTGAGGCCGAAAATGGCGGATTACATCAATGCGCAGCAGGCCGCCGAGCGGCTCGGCGTCTCCCGGCAGACCCTTTATGCCTATGTCAGCCGCGGCATGATCAAGGCCCTGCCAGGAGACGATTCCCGCCAAAGCCTCTATCTGGCTGACGCTGTCGAACAGCTCGCCCAAACCAGGCGGCGTGGCCGCAAACCCAAGGAGATTGCCAAGGCGACACTCGACTGGGGCATGCCGGTGCTGGAATCGCAATTGACGCTGATCGAGGATGGCCAGTGCCATTACCGCGGCCGGAATGCCGTCGAGCTTGCAGAAACCGCGTCACTTGAAGAGATCGCCGCCCTGCTCTGGCAGGTTCCGGCGGGAAACGCCTTCCCGCGCCGCGCACCGGTCACCATCAAGGCCTATCTCGAGCTTACCTCCCAGGCAGCTGAAACACCGCCGGTCGAAACCCTGTTGCCATTGTTCGCCGTGGCGGCATCGGACGAGCCCACATCCTCCTGGCGCACAAACCCCGCTCTCGTAGCTCGCGGCAGCGGCGACCTTGTCCGTGTTCTCGCCGCCTGCGCTCTCCGGCAAGCGCCAAAGGCCACACCGGTCCATCAGCAGCTTGCAGCGGCGTGGGGCGTTGACGCTGCGGGCGCAGACCTGATCCGCCGCGCGCTCGTTCTGTGCGCCGATCACGAACTCAACGCCTCGAGCTTCACCGCGCGTTGCATCGCGTCGACCGGCACCTCGCTCAAGGCGGTTCTGGTCGGCGCGCTCGCAGCATTAAGCGGCGTGAAGCACGGTGCCACCACCACGCAGATCGAATCCCTGTGGAACAGCATCGACCACAACGCCCCGGCGCGTAGCCTTCGCGACCGGCTGCAGGCCGACGGCATGCTTCCCGGCTTCGGTCATCCGCTCTACCCGGACGGAGATATCCGCGCCAAGGCACTGCTTTCGGCGATGGGAGTTGATTTTCCGGAAGCCTCGCGACTGGCCACAGCAGCCAAGGACCTGACCGGCGCCGCTCCTTCCATTGATTTCGCCCTGGTCGCGCTGCGTCGCCATCTTGGGCTGCCTCAAGGCGCCGCCTTCCTGCTCTTCGCTATCGGCCGCTCGGCCGGCTGGATCGCCCACGGCCTCGAACAACGCGCCACAGACCAGCTGATACGGCCAAGAGCCCTCTACACCGGTTCGAGACCGGATCCTCAGCGCAGGACCTAATGCGTGGCCCGCTTAATTGTATTCAATTGAGTGACAACGTACATGCATTAAATCAAAGTGTTACAGCGACCTTTGTCCATCCAATTGGACGCACAAAGGTCGCTCTAAAATTCACGGATGCAGATTGTCTGCAGCGCGCAGCAAGAAAGTGCCACAAGCGCTGGATCGGTGCCGCTGGGAAAGTGCAGACCGGCACAATTGCACCATTACCGCTCAGGGCAAAACAGCATTCTGGATACAGCGATCATCCGTGTATGCGACCCGATCAAAACTCTTCCCAACTGTCGAGCGCAACCGCGGCATTTCCCGTGCCGCGCGGCTGTGGCTGCGTCGAGCTTGGCGGAGCGGGCTGCTGAGCTGCCGGCTGCGACATGGCCTGAACTGTTGCCCGCAGAACGGCAGATTGAGCCGATGCGGAACTGTCGATTACGAAACCTGAGATAAGCTGACGGAGTTTTCCGGCCTCAGCGGCCAGATCAGCGGATGCAGCATTGGATTCTTCCACCATTGCGGCATTTTGCTGGGTCGTTTCATCGAGTGAATTGACGGCCTGATTGACTTCCGCCAACCCGGTGGACTGCTCCTTGGCCGAGACCGCAATCGCATCCATATGTGTGTTCATTTCGGTGATGAAAACACCGATGGTGCGTAGTGCCTCGCTCGCATTTCGGACCAGGTCCACCCCGCTGGAAACCTCATCTGATGAGTTCTGGATCAGTTCCTTGATTTCCTTTGCCGCCTTCGCCGAGCGCCCTGCCAGTTCACGGACCTCCTGTGCAACGACCGCAAAGCCGCGACCTGATTCACCCGCGCGCGCTGCTTCGACACCAGCATTCAGCGCCAGCAGATTGGTCTGAAACGCAATTTCGTCTATTACGCCAATGATCTTCGAGATCTGGTTTGAGCTTTCCTCGATCCGTCGCATCGCGTCCTCAGCCTGGCCGACGATCTCGGAAGACTGCGCTGCCGATGAATTGGCCTGAGAGGCCACCCCACGAGCTTCTTCGGTCCTCATGGAGGAGTTTGCTACATTGGCGGTGATTTCCTCCACCGCAGCTGCGGTTTCCTCGAGCGCGGCAGCCTGTCGTTCAGTACGCTTTGCCAGATCATCTGTGCCAGCGGCAATGTCGCGCGTCCCGGTTTCCATCACAGACACACTGTCGGTGATGGAGGCCATGGTCGAACTCAATTGTTTGATTGATTGGTTGAAGTCATGACGCAAAGCTTCAAAGTCTGGTGCGAATTTTTCTTCAAGCTGGAACGATAGATCTCCGGAGGCCAGACGCTTGAGGCCGGCGGCAAGTCCACCAGTCGCCTCACGCAGTCGTTCTGCAGCAGCCTTCTCCACCGCCTCTTGGTCAGCCTTGCGCAGTCTCTCTGCGGTTGCGCGTTCCTCCTCAGCGGCTTGTTCAAGGCGGGCTTTGTCCAACACGTTTTCCCGGAAAACACTGACAGCCTGGATCATGGCTCTGATCTCGACGGCCCCCTTCGATGCAGGCAGCACGATGTCGACATCACCATGCATCAGCTTGCCCATTGCAGCTCTCAGAGATGCAATCGGGCGAGAAACCCGAATCGCCGTGAAAATTGCAAACAAGATCAGCAACAATGAGACGCACCCAACGATTGCCAACTCAAAGACAAGCTTGGATTTGATATCATCCTGTGTGAACTGAACTTGGGATATGGCCTCCTTGTCCACCGTATCGCTGATACCAACAATTCTCTGAGATACGCTGGTGCCCAGACGGTTGAGCTTTTCAATGGTCGGCACAGAGCTGGCCGGGTCCAGTCCGAGCATGATCCGCATGGCCGCCCGCCATTCATTGTATTCACCGTCAAGATCAGCAACTTCCGATTGGATCTCCCCGGAAAGCGTGTTTCTTGAAAAATCAGCAATACGTGATCGCAGTTTTTCATCCAAAACACCAAACTCGGTCTCAACCTCGGCTCTGGGCACAAAAGTCGTCATGCTCAGATATTGCGCCGCAAGGGAATTGATCAGCTGGAAGTCGGCGGAAATCGATTGGGTCATCGACTTCGCCTCAATGGCAGCATTGACCACTTCTGTAGCGTGTTGCTGACCAACGATTGCCTGACGACTGATCAGACCAGTTGCAGCAAGCCCGATGCCGATGGTCAGAAGCAGAGGAACGAGAATGTATGTCCGGATGGAAAGCGCCATGATAAGCCCTCAATTTGGAAGTGTGGGCAGGGCGAGGTCCTGCTGGTCAGCGGTAAGTGTTTTGAGAAACTCCATCAAATCGCTGATATCCTGCTCACCCAAATCCAGCGGACGCATCTTTTCCGACAGCGACGGGCGGGCAAATCCGCCACCTATATAATGAAAAATCACCTCTTCCATTGAAGACACCTTGCCATTGTGCATGTAGGGCGCGCGATACAAGGTGTTTCTCAGGCCTGGCGTTTTGAAAGCATGCAAATTCTTCGGATCGCTATCATCGATTGCAGCCCGACCGGGATCTTCCGTATCCAGTCCGATGTCGTGGAATTGGTTGTCCGTAAAATTCCAGCCTGAATGGCAATCTGCGCAATGCGCCTTGCCGGTAAAAAGATCAAATCCCCGCTTGGCACTTTCCGACACAGCTTGCGCGTCTCCGTCGACCCACCGGTCAAAGGGCGACCATGGCGAAACCACTGTCTTTTCATAGGCGGCAATAGCGCTCAGGATACTTGCTTGGGTAATTCCCTCTCCTGGAAAGACTTCATCAAACCAGGTGACGTAATCTGGCACCTGCTTTAGATCCAAAACGATCTGATGAAAATCACCATTCATTTCAACAGGCGCAATCACCGGACCTGCAGCCTGCTCTTCTAAGGTTCCGGCCCGGCCATCCCAAAACAATGGCGAGATCCATGCAGCGTTAAGAATTGTCGGCGCCTGTCTCGCGAGCGGGGTGTTGGCTGCACCGACCGATGTTTCCACCGGCGCTTCGAAACCAAAGGATGGATTGTGACAGGAGGCACAGGTAAAATTCCTCGCGCCAGACAAACGAGGGTCGAAGAACAACATCTTGCCGATTGTCGCAAGCTGCAACGAATATTGCTTACCTTGATCGAAAGGGATTTCCAGCGGTCGCTTGAACGCTTCCAGATCTCTTGCCAAAGCAGGGGGCGACAATAAGATCGCCGATAATACCAAAAGCCGAATCCGATTTTTCATTTTACCCCGGTCCACCTGAGTCCGCACAATTCCCACACCTCAACAATTGGTGCATCCGCCTTAAAATATAATTAACCAACAATTACTGATATTTAATCGGTCATTTTCAATATTTTCAGTCGTTTATTTGACGCGATTCCGGAGAGTATGTTGATTTTTATCAAACCTACATGGAACACGGTGCATGGATGCTGGCTTAAAAAAGCCGAGCGCTTTGCCTGCACGGTTTTGGAGGTTTCTGGTTATGTAAGGTCGGCTGGCAGGATCGCTGCCCAGTCAGGGCACGGCATGGCTTTGGCTAAACGCTGACCTCACCCGCACACACGCCGGCAACCCGCCAATCACCAGATCGGCGACGATATCTGCATAGGCGTCGCGCGATCCACGGCCCCTCCTGGCCTGTGCCAGAGATAGAACCAGTTGAGCATGCCAAACACCGACATCGTCACCGGCCGGAGCAGTTCCGGGCGGCACCGCAGCCGCCTTCCTCTATAACCTTGCGAAACCCCGTCGCGCACTCACTCGGTTTCCGGCTCAAACACCTCTTCAATGGTCACACCGAACAGCCGCGCAATGCTGAACGCCAGCGGAAGGCTCGGGTCATAGCGGCCCCGCTCCAGGGCATTCACTGTCTGCCGGGAGACTTTCAGATGCGCGGCAAGATCGGCCTGGGACCATTTTCGATCGTTGCGCAACTGTTGAATACAATTGTTCATCGGTAGCGCACATTGCCGAAGATCACCCCGGCGAGCCAGAGTGAAGCCATCAGCGGCCAGACAGCGAACATGGAAAGCCTGGGAAGCCCGGTGCCTTCCAGAAAGCCGTAACCGAATGTGATTAACGCCGTCCCGGCGAAAGCCAGCGCCAGTGCTTCAAGCTGCACTTTGCGCTGCAACTCATCCAGATTGGCGATGTTTCGGATGATGACGCCGCAAATGAATATCGCAGGCAGCATCGGCGCGAGCGAAACAACGGTCCGGACCGCAACGCTGTCGACGCCACTGCCCAACAGTTTCTGAGAAACGACCAATGTGGCTGCGTAAGATGCAAAACCAATTAGCATCAAGACAAAATTGCTGATCATGAAACACCCCTTATGTAAAGCACCCTTTACATGAAACACATGCATGCGGGCATGTCAAGGGTGCTTTACATTTCAGGGCAAAAGCGTCGCCTCGATCGCAAGAGAGTGGAGTTTTATCCGCCCACCTCTCCCGCACAGACCGCCGGCAGCCCGCCGATGACCAGATCGGCGACGATATCCGCATAGGCATCGCGGTCCACGGCACCGCCAGGCCGGTGCCAGAGATAGAACCAGTTGAGCATTCCGAACACCGACATCGTCACCGGTCGGAGCAGTTCCGACCGGGCGGAGAACCGTTCCGGCTCAACCGCCTCGATGCAATCGGACATCGCGCCAACCATCCGGCGCTGAAGCGCCTTCAAATGCGTCTGCTTGTCTTCCGGCAGTGAGGACAGCGCGTCGAGCTGAACCTTGTGCTCGGCATCGGAATCCCGGTAGGCGATCAGCACCGAGCGGATCAGCCCGCGCAACCGCTGCTGTGGGCTTTCAGGCTGTGCGGCAGCGGTTTCCACAACTTCGGCAAGCGCTGTGAGATGCGTATCGAGAATATCGAACAGCAGCGCGTCCTTAGACGGATAATAGTGATATATCAGGGCTTTGGAGACCCCGCAGGCTTCCGCCAGTTTGCCCATCGAGGCCCGGTCATAGCCATGATCGGCAAAAAACCTGGCAGCCGTCTGCAAGATCGCCTCACGCTTGGCCTCATGGTCCTTGGCAATCGTCCGGGCCATGCCTTCACCCCTTGTTCCGGTTGTCGACAACGCGCTTGGCCTTGCCTTCCGAGCGCACCACATTGCCCGGCTCCTGCACATCGATGCGCGCGCTCACGCCAACCACACTCTTGATATGGTGCGCAAGGTCCCTGGCCGAAGCCGCGCGGGCCTCCTCGGTGGCCGCGCTCGCGGTGCTTTCAACATGCACGGTCATTTCATCCATGCGACCCCTGGTGCTCAATTCGATCTGGAAATGCGGCGCAAGCCCTTCGCATTTGAGGATCTGCTCCTCGATCTGGGTTGGAAACACATTGACCCCGCGCAGGATCATCATGTCATCCGAGCGCCCGGTGATCTTTTCCATCCGCCGCATCGAGCGCGCGGTGCCGGGCAGCAGCCGGGTCAGATCGCGGGTCCGGTAGCGCACCATCGGCAGCGCTTCCTTGGAAAGCGTGGTGAACACCAGCTCGCCGATCTCGCCATCGGGCAACACGTCGCCGGTCACCGGGTCGATGATCTCCGGGTAGAAATGATCCTCCCAGATATGCAGCCCGTCCTTGGTCTCCACGCACTCATTGGCGACGCCAGGGCCCATGATTTCCGAAAGTCCGTAAATATCCACCGCATGCATGTCGAAAGCCTGCTCGATCTCGCTGCGCATCGAGTTGGTCCAGGGCTCTGCGCCAAAAATTCCGACTGCAAGCGAACTCTCGCGTGGATCAAGACCCTGCCGGCGGAACTCGTCGAGGATCGAGAGCATGTAGGACGGTGTCACCATGATCACCTGCGGCTTGAAGTCGGTGATCAGCGACACCTGGCGTTCGGTCATGCCACCGGAGACCGGAACCACGGTGCATCCGAGCCTCTCCGCACCATAATGGGCGCCCAGCCCTCCGGTGAAAAGCCCATAGCCATAGGACACATGAACGATATCGCCCGGACGGCCACCCGAGGCGCGGATCGAGCGCGCCACCAGATCCGACCAGATCTCGATGTCACGCGCCGTGTAGCCAACCACCGTCGGCTTGCCGGTCGTGCCTGAGGACGCATGCACCCGCACCACCTTCTCGCGCGGCGTCGCAAACAGCCCGAACGGGTAATTGTCGCGCAGATCCAGCTTGGTCGTGAACGGAAATTTCGAAAGATCCGACAGCGATGTCAGATCGCCCGGATGAACACCCTTGGCATCGAAGGCAGCCTTGTAATGCGGCACATTCCCATAGGCATGGGCCAGCGACCATTGCATCCGCTCAAGCTGCAGCGCCGAAATCTCGTCACGCGAGGCGGTTTCAATCGGGTCCAGGCTGGCCCGGTCGGGCGTAAGATCCAGCATGCTATCCTCCTGTCTGGCAGCGGCTCCCATCAGGCGCGATGCGCCCTTCCTCCAGTCGCCACGTCGTTCCCTTGCCGGTCAGCCGGCCGCTTCCTCAAAATGCGTACCCGAAACCGTGCGCGACAGCCCGCGGAACTCCGCAATCACCACCTCATCCTCCCGCGTCACGGTGACGTCATAGACCCCGGAGCGGCCCGCCAGCGTCACCTCCCGGGCCTTGGCAATCAGCCGGTCACTTTCACGCCCTGGCGCCAGAAACGTGACCGAGCAATGCTGCGCCACCGAGACCTTGTTGTGGCTGTTGCAGGCAAAGGCGAAGGCGCTGTCTGCAAGCGTGAAGATCGCACCGCCATGACAGGTGCCGTGGCCATTGAGATGGTCCTTGCGCACCAGCATCGAGATCGTGGCAACGCCCGGGCCGACGGCCTCGATCTTCATGCCAAAACCCTTGGTGGTGTGATCGTCCCGAAGCATGGCTTCGGAAGACCGCTCGGCGCGCTCCTGATCAGAGATCCTGCTCATGCGCCGCCTCCGAATTTCGGTTCGCGCTTTTCAAGAAACGCCCGCACGCCCTCGGCATAATCATCCGAATGCCCCGCCATGCGTTGGTACGCGGCTTCCATATCGAGATGGGCGTCAAGATCCTGCCCCGCCGCATGATGGATCAGGTCTTTCATAAACCCCAGCCCGGCAGTCGGGCCGGCGGCAAGCCGGGCACTCAGGGTCCGTGCCTCATTGAGCAGGTCGGCATTCTCGACGGCGCGCCAGATCATGCCCCACTGTTCGGCGCGCTCTGCCGAAACCGGTTCCGCCGTCATGGCGATTGCCTTGGCGCGAGCCTCGCCGATCAGGCGCGGCAGCATCCAGGAGCCACCGGCATCCGGGATCAACCCGACGCGAACGAAGGACTGGATGAATTTCGCGGATCTAGCCGCCAGCACGATGTCGCAGGCCAGCGCCAGATTGGCTCCTGCTCCCGCCGCCACGCCATTCACCGCACAAATCACCGGCTTTCCGAGGGAGCGGATCCGGCGGATCATCGGATTGTAAAACCGGGTCAGCGTGTCCCCGAGGTCAGGAGGCCCGCTCATCTTCTCCGGGTTGCGGGCATCGAGGTCCTGCCCGGCGCAAAAGCCGCGCCCCGCGCCGGTCAGAAGCACCGCGCGGCACGCATCATCACGCTCCGCGACATCAAGCGCTGCGGCCATTGCCGCATGCATCTCGTCATTGAACGAATTGAGCCGGTCCGGCCGGTTCAGCGTGATTTCCAGCACGCCACCATCGAGTGTGTGCAAAACAGGTGCAGTCATCGCAAACGTCCTCCCAAAAATAAAGTTGCATAAGCCGACCGGTTGGTCAATTAATAATCGATGGGTGGCAACCGGCTTTTGGAAAGCGGTTCGCCGGGCATGAGAGGAGTTTTGGTTTAGGCGAAGTCCGTCATGGAGTTCGGCTCTGCCAAAGGGAGGACCACATGGACCTGATCAACGTCAACAGCTATCTTGCCGGCCGCTGGACCCCTGCCGATGCCGGTGCACGGGCCATTTTCAGCGCGGTGAGCGGAGAAAAGCTGGCCCTTGCCGGTCAGGATACACTCGACACCCGGGCGATGCTCGACCATGCACGGCTCAGGGGCGGCCCGGCGCTCAGAGCCATGAGTTTTCATGACCGCGCCCGCATGCTCAAGGCGCTGGCGCTCGAACTGGGGAAATTCAAGGACGAGCTCTACGCCCTCTCCCACACCACCGGCGCCACCCTGGCCGACGGCAAGATCGACATCGATGGCGGCATCGGCACCATGCTGGTCTACGCCTCCAAAGGCCGCCGCGAAATGCCCGACGGCCAAATCTATGTCGACGGCGATCTGGAGATGCTCTCGCGCGGCGGCTCCTTTGTCGGCCAGCACATTGCAACCCCCTTGCAGGGCGTCGCCGTCCACATCAACGCCTTCAACTTTCCGGTCTGGGGCATGCTTGAGAAACTCGCTCCGACGCTGCTGGCCGGCATGCCAGCCATCATCAAGCCCGCGACCGCCACATGCCATGTCACCGAGCAGTGCGTCCGGCGCATGGTCGAATCGGGCCTCCTGCCAGAGGGTGCGATCCAGTTGATCGCCGGTGGATTGGGCGATCTGCTCGACCGGCTCGACTATCAGGATGTGGTCAGTTTTACCGGATCGGCCCAAACCGCGCTGATGCTGCGCTCCAACCCGCATCTGCTCGAAAACAGCGTCCGCTTCATCGCCGAGCAGGACAGCCTCAACGCCTCTGTACTTGGCCCCGATGCAACCCCTGACAGCCCGGAATTCGACATTCTGGTCAAGGAGGTCATCCGTGAGATGACCGCAAAAGCGGGCCAGAAATGCACAGCCATCCGCCGCATCCTCGTGCCCGATGCACTGCTCGCACCAGCGGGAGATGCAATCACCGCAAAGCTCGCCACCATCCGCATCGGCGACCCGGCGCTCCACACCACCCGCATGGGCGCGCTCGCCTCCGCCACCCAGAAGGCCGATGTTCTCGACAAGGCGCGCCAGATCGCCGCCGAATGCCGGGCGCTGACCGGCGACGCGGGCAGCTTTGAGGTCGACGGCGCGGACAAGGCCCGAGGCGCTTTCGTGCCCCCGATGCTGTTTGCCTGCGACGACCCGGACGCGGCCAGCGCCGTTCACGCGGTCGAGGCATTCGGTCCGGTTGCAACCCTGATGCCCTACCGAGACCTTGCCCATGCCGGCGACCTTCTCAACCGCGGCCGCGGCAGCCTTGTGGCCTCGCTGATCACCCATGATCCTGTTGTGGCACGTACGATGGCGCTGTCCTCGGCAGCCTCCCATGGCCGCCTCTATATCAACAACCGCGACAGCGCCCGGGAGGCCACCGGCCACGGCTCACCCCTGCCGCACATGCTCCATGGCGGTCCCGGACGCGCAGGCGGTGGCGAAGAACTCGGCGGCATCCGCGGCGTCATGCATTACATGCAGCGCACTGCCATTCAGGGCAGCCCTGACATCCTCTCGACCATCACCGGGACCTGGATCAAGGGTGCGGCAAGGCCGAAATCCGCAACCCACCCCTTCACCCGCAGCTTCGATGAGCTCGCCATCGGCGACACCATCGCGGCCGGGCCGCGCACGGTGACCCTGGAAGACATCGAAACCTTCGCCCATTTCACCGGCGACACCTTCTACGCCCACATGGACGAGGAGGCGGCGAAGGCCAATCCGTTCTTCCCCGGCCGCGTGGCGCATGGCTATCTGCTGCTGTCCTTCGCAGCCGGCCTCTTCGTCGAGCCTGCCCCCGGCCCCGTGCTCGCCAACACCGGCCTCGACGGGCTCAAATTCATGAAGCCGGTCTCGCCCGGCGACGCCATCTCGGTTGAGCTGACCGTCAAGCGCAAGACCCGCCGCACCGAAGACTATGGCGAGGTCCGCTGGCATGTCGCAGTCCTCAACCAGGACGGCGACGACGTGGCTGAATACGAGCTGCACACGATGAACGCCTATGCATAGCCCGTAGGCTCCAGCCCTGTCCGAGATGAACAATGCGAAACATCATCCTCGCTTTTGGGGACGATGCTGCTAGCGTGCGAGTCGATCAGGGAGATCACCTTGCTGCAAGTGCCGGCCAAACTTCGAAATCAAACCACCGTGGGCATCGCCCTGATGTGCACGGGGGTTGCCTGCCTGTGCGTCAATGATGCGCTGGCCAAAACCCTGACCGCCAATTACCCGGCGTTGCAGATCCAGTTCATGCGCAACATCATTGCCCTGCCCTTCGCAATTCTGATTGCGTTCAAGATGGGCGGCGCCCAGGCCTTGCGCTCGCACCGGCCGCTTGCGCATCTGCTGCGCGGAACCCTGTGGATTGGCGCAACGGTGATGTTTTTCACCAGCCTGAAATTCCTCGGCCTGGCAGAAGCCACCGCGCTGATCTTTGTCGCCCCGCTGTTCATCACCGCTCTCTCCGCCCTGATCTTGCGCGAGCATGTGGGCTGGCGGCGCTGGCTCGCGGTCATTGTCGGCTTCATCGGCGTGCTTATGGCCATCAGGCCCGGGACCGCAGCGTTCCAGACTGTCTCGCTGCTGCCCCTCGCCACCGCCTTCGTCTACGCGCTGCTGATGCTCTCGGCGCGCTGGGTCGACGCGCGCGAAAGTGTCTGGACGCTGCTGCTCTACATGACGGCCACCGGCGCGTTGTTGAGCATCTTCATCGTGCCCTTCGTCTGGGTGCCCCTCAGGACCGAGGATCTGGGCCTGTTTGCCGCCGTCGCCATCTTCGGCACCGCCGGCATGACCATGATGACCCAGGCCTTCCGCTTCGCCCCACCCGTGGTCGTCGCCCCGATGGACTACACCGCCATCATCTGGGCCACGGCCCTGGGATGGATCATCTGGAACGAGATCCCCGACGCACTGACATTCCTGGGTGCCGGCATCATCATCGCCAGCGGGGTGTTCATCATCTGGAGGGAACACCGGGCCGGAAACTGATCAACCGGCATGGGCAACCATGCGGTTTGGGTGTGGCGGCTGGGTTGTGCCCTGTGCCTCCCCGAATTTGCCCAATGAGGCGTCCATTTTGGAGCGATCAGAGGCCAGGTCTGTACCTGGCAGTGTGAATAAGATCTCAGCTCCGACCTCGCGATTCGTGTTCACCCAGATGTTCGTTCCAAGATCACTTATTATCCGTTTGCAAACCGCGAGGCCGACGCCGGTGCCCGCGAATTCTTCTTCATTGTGCAGTCGCGCAAACATATTGAAGACTTTTTGGGCATGTTCAGGATCGATGCCGATTCCATTGTCTGCGATGGAAATTCTGACCAAACCATCGTCCAAATGTTTGCAAGAGATAACAATCTCCTTGTTATCCTTGTCGGAGAACTTGAGAGCATTGCTTATCAAATTCAAAAACACGTGCTGCAGAAGCACAACATCGCATTTTGCATAAAGCGGCTTGGGAAGATCAACAACAACCTTGGCCTCAGCGACCTCTGGCTGCAGAGTGTCGAGCACTGAAGCCACCATGGCACTGATATCTGTTGGCTCGATTTTAAGCGAGGCTCCACCCGAGGTCGAATATCGGTGCAGCGCGTCAAGCATGTCGCGCATTCTCGTTGTTCCAAACCTCATGCGACCCAGTATTTCTTTTCCTTCAACATCAAAATTCTCAACATACTCATCTTGAATGATGTCAAGGAACGATTCGAGGCGCTTCAGCGGTGCGCGCAAATCATGTGCGATAATGGAAGCAAATTGCGTAAGATCGTCGTTGGCGAGCTCAAGCCTTTTGTTGGTGGTTTGAGCCTGCTGTCGCAGTTCGATTTCCATTTCTCTCGCCGTTTCAGCTTTTTCTTTGGCCACCCGGAGTTCAGCCGTCATATCCGATGCCAACTCTTGAGCGGCAATGCGTTTGCGGGAAAGCGTCCAGAATGCCAGGAAGATCAGCAGATCTATAATGCCCCCGGCAATCCCGATGATGTAGGGCAGGCTGCGTTCACTATCGGAGACCAGTGGGCTGGTGCTGGAAAACTCCAACGTCCAGGTCCGACCACCGGCAACCATAGGAGCCTTTAAAAACCGTGGTCTGCTGCTCCGGTCTTGAATTTCTGTATAGATACCGTCGCTCGTATACAAAAGCGCATCCGGATTCGTGTCGGCAGCGTCATAAATCCTCAGATCGATATTTGAATCGCCATCGCCCAGAATGCCATGCATCAGGTCCTTGGCTCTGAAAGGACTATAGACAAAACCAACGATTGCAGCACGCCGGTCAGCCACCGTGTCCAGGGGCTCACCGTTTTTGTAAACCGGCGCGTACATCAAAAAACCGTTTTGGACGTCGTCTCCATTTTCCTGAACCAGTGTTACTATTCCGGACAGGGCCGGAGCCATGCTGTCGCGTGCCAAAGCCATCGCTTCACGCCGGACCGGATTCGACCACATGTCATACCCCAACGCTCTTTGATTGCGTGCATCAAACGGTTCCAGATAGACAATTGTCGAGTAAAGGTCCCGAACCCCGCCTGGCTTGATTGAGAAGTCTGGGTAACCTTCCTGGCGAATTTTGGCTTCAACCGCCGCCTTCTGGTCAGGCTCAACGAAAATTGCATAGCCGTAGCCCTGCGACCCCGGTGCATATTTGTCTTGCCTCAGAGTGGCGACGTATTCCTTCCACTGCTCCCGGGAAACCTCCGGACTCGTCGCAACCAGCCCAACCCCGCCGAGAAGGATCGATTCCTGCTCCGTCATCCGGCGGGAGATCGCATCACGAATATCACTGGCCTTGAATGCGAAACGTTCTCCCGCAATTTGGGAAACACGCCGCTCCGACCCCCAAGCGACCATCAAGGTAATCAAAAGACAGAGAACGAAGATGCCCAGTGCCAAAGGCGAGGATAAATGACTGTCCGTTTTCCCCTCTCTCTCTGATGGTGAATTGGACATCGTTCGCTCCGCCTCATCTAGAACTTCATTTGCTTCAGTCGAACCAGAGAGGCCGGCGTTACATGAGAAGCCGCTTTTTGACCCGCGGCACCCCCGTGAGCGCAGCAAAGAACTCTTCAGATGTGAATGGCTTCACAATATAACCGTCGCTGCCAAGCTCCATCGCCTCGAAGATGTCCGCCTCATCATTCGACGCAGAGAACATAATCACAGGTGTTTCTTTGTAGTCAGGATGATTCCTGATTTTCTTCAACAATTCAAAGCCGGTTATTCGAGGCATATTGACGTCCAGCAAGATCATGAAGCTGGATTTTTCAACACCCATGCCGATGAGTTCATCAAGAGAATCAAACAATTTTTCTGGACGTCTTTCGGATACGAATCGATTCACGATTCCATCACGACGTACTTTCCGGCGTGTAAGAAAGATCTCATCGACATTATCGTCGACCATAACAAAAGTTGCTTCCGAAAGATCATACGCAGTTTCGATTTTCTGGACTTGCTGTGCGATTGTCATTCTATCAATGGCCCCCTACCAATTTCAAAGACGATACTTCTGCTCGCTCTACAACTGAAGTTTGGCTGGCTTATATGTAGAATGTGCTAATAAACTTGAATTAAAAAATTCATCACGCGTTAAATATGATTTTCCAGAAAGATCATTGTTTTCAGAGCACCGAAACAAAAAGTTGAGAAAACACTGAGGGGGTTCGGCACAATTTAATTTCGTTGGTTCAAATGACCGTCGTCCAGTTCGCGAAGCAATGCTCCACATGCGTCTGCCTCTCAGGCAGACAGATGCTTTCCCAGATTCGGATCGGCCGCGCAGGTCTGATAAAAGACGGACGGTTCAATTGGTTTAGTCAGATATCCGTTGCTGCCAAGTTCAGCAGCTCTGGAAACATCACTATCGGCAAGAGAACTCGAATACATGAACACTGGAACATCGGCAAACACAGGGTGCGCCCGCACTTCCGCCAGTGTCTCGAAGCCGTCTTGTCGAGGCATGTTGATATCCATCAAAATGACCAGTCGACTTAACGCATCTTCTCCAACTGCAATTTCTTCAAGCAGATTGATCAGGTTTGGGGAGTTTCGCTCCGCAATAAACTCCCCGACACTGCACGATTTTGTAATCGTACGTCTGGTTAGGAAGATCTCATCAGCATTGTCATCTACGAGGACAATTTTCAATTGCGACATATCCACGTCGAATATCCCAATCTGTATGCGTCACGTTTTCAACTACAAATTATCTTCCATATCTTTATAGCTCCTTTATCAGAACACCCAAAAAGAACTAACTTTCAGTTAACCAAACACCATGGTGTTTTCTACAGAATTTTAGCATTGGCCATGGTCATCAGTGTGAAAGCGTTCTGCCTCTCATACGCGAAGCCGCCCAAATGTATGAGACCGGCCGTTACGCCCCGACCGTCGCTCCGTTTGACAACAAAGCCATCATCTGGAGGGAACACCGGGCGGATCCTGCTTGATATGGCAACGCGGTCTCGGTGCCTCGCAATATCCGACTACTGAGCGGCGTGGTCCCCATCCCCACAAGCGGGACACCCGACGCCCCCCCCAACAATCGCCAACGTCTCCACGGAACCAATGCGCGCCACGTTCGTTGGTGTGTCGAGTTCAAGAAGGAGTTGGCATGTCCAAGATCACCACAATCAATCCCGCCACCTATGAAGAGATCCAGTCCTACGATCTGATGCCGGAGGCCGAGGCGGTGAAGCGTCTTGAGGCGAGCCACGAGGCATTTCTCGAATGGCGCAAACTGTCCCACAAAGAGCGCGCGCTCTACCTCATCAAGATCGCTGCCAAACTGCGCGAGCACGCCGACGAACTGGCCGCGCTGATGACCCGGGAAACCGGCAAACTGCTGAAAGACGGGCACACAGAAGTCGAGATCTGCGCTGCAATTTTCGAGTACACCGCCAAGAACGGACCTGACATGCTGGCTGACGAGGAGCGCACCTATGGCGCCGAAGGCAAGCGCGGTGTCGTCAGCTACCAGCCGATCGGCGTAATCTATTCGATCCAGCCGTGGAACTTTCCGCTTTATCAGCCGGTCCGCGTGCTTGCGGCCAACCTGATGGCGGGCAATGGCTGCGTGCTCAAACATGCCAGCATCTGCACCGGCTCCGGGCTGCGTCTGCGTGAATTGTGCATTGAGGCAGGGCTCCCCGAAGATCTGTTCCAGGTCATCCTGATCGACCACGAAACCTCCGACACGCTGATCGCCCACCCGAAGGTGCGCGGCGTGACCATGACCGGCAGCGACGGCGCCGGCCGCCACATCGGTGCAGAGGCAGCCAAGGCGCTGAAGAAGACCGTGTTGGAACTGGGCTCGAACGACGCCTATCTGGTGCTCGAGGACGCCGACATTGAAACGGCGGTCAGATTCTCGGTCATGGGCCGACTTTACAACAACGGCGAAACCTGTGTGTCGGCCAAACGCTTCATCGTTACCGACAAGGTCTATGACGCCTTTGTCGATGCTTTCGTTGCCAAGATGAAGGACATCACCCTGGGGGATCCAACCGACGATGCCTGCCAGCTCGGCCCGCTGTCGAGCAAGGAGCAGTTCGACACCGTCAAGGGCCAGGTCGATGACAGCGTTGCGAAAGGCGCCCGAATCCTTTGCGGCGGCGAGGCTCCCGAGCGCACCGGCGCCTACTATCCGGCCACCGTGCTCGCCGAGCTGGCGCCCGGCATGCCCGCCCATGACGACGAAATCTTCGGCCCCGTTGCCTCCATCATCCGTGCCCGGGATGACGAGGATGCCATGCGGATTGCCAATGACAGCCGCTATGGCCTGGGCGGCGGCATCTTCTCAAGGGAAGAAGAGCGTGCCCTGAAACTCGCCCGCGAACACTTCGACACCGGCATGATCCACATCAACTCTTTCGATCCCGTCGATCCGAACATGCCCTTCGGTGGCGTCAAGGATTCGGGCTACGGCCGCGAACATGGCGGCTTTGGCATGAAGGAGTTCGTCAATACGAAAGCGATTTTCCTGCCATGATTACCCTCCACGCCCTTAAATTCTCCCGCGCCACCCGTGTGCTCTGGCTGCTCGAGGACCTCGGACAGCCGTGCCAGCGGATCGACTATGACCGCACCGATGAATTCCGCGCTCCCGAAGCGCTGTCCAAGATCCACCCGCTGGGCAAATCCCCGGTGATCGAGGACGACGGAGAGATGATCGCGGAATCATCGACGATCCTTCGCTATCTGGTGGCGAAACATGGTGATCACGGCCATCGCCCCGACCGCGGGACGGCAGATTATTGGCGGCACGAGGCGCTCTTCGACTATGTGGAGTCTTCCTTTGCTCCGGTTGCCATATAGTCGATCATGCCCGCTTTTCGCGGCAAGGACGTGCCCGAACCGGCCAGTGCCGCGCTCGACAGGCAGCTCGCCTATATCGCCGGCGAACTGGGCGACGGGCCGCTGCTGTTCGGCAGCAAGCTGACCCTGGCGGACATCCAGATCTCCTCATTCTGGCGCTGCTCGACAAGCTCGGCCTGCTCGGCGGCCACCCCGAAATCACGGCCTACTGGCAGCAGCTGCAGACCCAGCCCGGCTATATCGCCGCCACCAAAGCCGCGGGCCCGATGGCCCCGCCCAACTGAACAGATCGAGGAATTGATAATGAGCATGAACATTCTGATCGCCGGCGCGACCGGCAAGACCGGAACCAGACTGGCCAATGACCTTGTCGAGCAAGGTTACACACCCACCGCACTGGTGCGCGAAAGTTCCGACACCAGCGGGCTTCCCGACACCATCAATCTGCGTCAGGGCGACCTCACGGATCTCAAATCCGGTATCTGCGACGGCATGGACATCGTCATCTTCGCCGCTGGATCGGGTGGATCGACCGGGCCTGAAATGACCGACAAGGTTGACCGCGACGGCGCCAAGCGTCTGGTTGATCTCGCGTGCGAAGCAGGTATCAGCCGCTTCGTGATGCTCAGCTCCGTCGGCGCCGACCAGTCCGATCCGGAGGGCGACCTGGCCCACTATCTCAACGCCAAGCATGAGGCCGATGAGCACCTCAAGGCTTCCGGCCTCACCTACGCCATCCTGCGTCCCGTGGCACTGACCGATGAGGGCCGCAGCGACACCGTCGTCCTGGGCGATAAGGTCGACAAGGGCGCCAAGGCCTCGCGCGCCGACGTTGCCCATCTGCTGGCAGAAGCCGCAACCACGGGCCGCCTCGACGGTCAGGCTCTGGACATGCAGTCCGCCTGAGCCAAACCCGTCCCCGGTTTGGCCCGAGTTTGTCTACTCGGCACTGGCCAGTTCGAGGATGAACTTCTCGCGGATCATTTCGCCAAACGAGGCATATCCCCGCGCGGTATGAACGAAGGCGCCCGGGCCTCCCACCACTGACGTTTTGAAATAGCGCACCAGACCACCTTCGGGGCGGGTATGGGTGCCGTTGGGCGAGGAATCCTGCGCATCCTCAATCGCAAGCGCGTTGATCACCACGCCCTGGCTGACGGCATGATCGCGTACCTCGTCAATCCGCCCCCCGACATTGTTGGTGCCATCCGAGGATATGTCGATCACCATGCGCATTGCCACGGCAGGCGCTGCCTGAAACTGCCTCAGGCAAAACTTGACCACCTCGCTGATCGAGGTGTTGCGCACATTCCAGCCGATCCAGGGCGGCGGCGGCGATTGCCGGATTTTGTCGGCAAGCCGGCGCGCCGACTCCTGACCATCGATCACATGCCAATCCACCCCGGTAAACTGCTGCTGCTGGTCAGCCCATTCAATGTAGGAAACAGCGATCTTTCCATGCAGCCCGTTGCCAATGACGCGGACCACGTCCGGATCTTCGATCGCCGCCGCATGGCCGAGCCTTTGCAGCTCATACTCGCTTGATGAAACACTCTCGGACACATCCGCCGCCAGACACAGCAACATGTCCACCGGTTCGGCCTTGGCAGGCAGGCCCGAAACCAGCACCAACATCATTCCACCAAGAACTTGCATTCGCATCACGGTTCACTCCCGCACAGTTCCGGCCATGTCAGCCAGTGTGCCGGAAAACCCTCATGTGGGCAAATCAGCAGTCTTTCCGAAACACGAAGGATGGCAGATTGGTCAAATGCTCCAGGCGCCAAGATCAAACTTGACGATGCCCCGCCCCACTCCTATCTTGTTACATGTAACACTCAACCGGAGGCCCCGCCATGCCCACGCCTGTCAGCCAACGGGTCCGCAAGCGCCGCGATGCGCTGCGTGCAGCGGGTTTGCGGCCGGTGCAGATCTGGGTGCCCGACACCCGCAGCCCGGACTTTGCCGATGAGTGCCGCCGCCAAGCGCGACTGGTTGCTGCAACCGAGGCGGCGGACCGCGATCTCGATGGGTTTCTCGATGCGGCCCTTGCCGATCTCGACGATGGGACCAGCGGGTGAGGCGTGGCGATCTCGTCACCGTCGCGATGCCGGGAGACTTCGGCAAACCACGCCCCGCGCTGATCGTCCAGGCCGATCCCTTCGCGGAAACCGGCACAGTCACCGTGCTGCTGATCTCATCAACCGTGGTCGACGCCCCGCTGATCCGGCCCACGCTTCATCCGACAGCCGAAAACGGACTGCAAAAACCCTCGCAGGTGATGATCGACAAGGCCATGACCGTAAAGCGAGACAAGCTCGGCCAACCCTTTGGGCGGTTAGATGACGAAACCATGCTGTCGGTCACGCGATTGCTGGCGGTTTTCCTCGGCCTCGCCTGAGTCAAAGCCCTTCCCGCCGTCCACCGCTGCCGCTCACGTCCGGCGGCTCCGCCTTGTCACGATACCGTCAATGTCTTGAGGCATTGCAGCCATTTGACACCACCAACACCAAAACCCGGGCTTGCCATCAGTCGCTTGAATCCCTAAGCCCCCCTTCAATCATGTCCCGCGCCACAAGGAGCATCCCGTTGCTTCAGACCCCCTATTATCTCGTCGACAAATCCAGACTGCTGGTCAACATGGAGAAGATCGCGAAATTGCGCGAACTCTCCGGCGCGAAAGCCCTGCTGGCGCTGAAATGCTTTGCCACCTGGGGCGTGTTTGATTTCATGCGCGACTATATGGACGGCACTACGTCTTCGTCGCTCAACGAGGTGCGGCTCGGCCACACCCGCTTCGGCAAGGAGACCCACGCCTATTCGGTCGCCTATGCCGATCACGAGATCGACGAGGTGGTCTCCCACGCCGACAAGATCATCTTCAATTCGATCGGCCAGCTGTCCCGCTTCGAAAAGCAGTCGTCGGGCATCATCCGCGGCCTGCGGCTCAATCCCGGCGTGTCGTCGTCCACTTTTGATCTGGCCGATCCGGCCCGCCCCTTCTCGCGGCTCGGCGAATGGGATCTCGCCAAGGTCGAGCCGGTGATGGACCTCATCTCCGGCTTCATGATCCACAACAATTGCGAAAACGGCGATTTCGACCTGTTTGACAAAATGCTGGGCGACATCGAGCAGAAGTTCGGCCCGCTGCTGAAAAAGGCCGAATGGGTCAGCCTCGGCGGCGGCATCCATTTCACCGGCGAAGACTATCCGCTGGAAAAATTCGCCGAACGTCTGAAACGCTTTTCCAGCGAGTTCGGCGTTCAGGTCTATCTCGAGCCCGGCGAGGCGGCGATCACCAACTCGACCACGCTCGAGGTCACCGTGCTCGACAAGCTTTACAACGGCAAGGATCTTGTCGTGGTGGATTCCTCCATCGAAGCGCACCTGCTCGATCTTCTGATCTACCGGGAAAGTGCAAAGGTTCACCCTGACCAGGGACCACATCGTTACATGGTCTGCGGCAAGTCCTGTCTTGCCGGGGACATCTTCGGCGAGTTCGGCTTCCCCGATGAGCTCAACATCGGCGACCGGATCTCGATCCAGGACACCGCCGGTTACACGATGGTCAAGAAGAACTGGTTTAACGGCGTGCAAATGCCGGCAATCGCCATTCGAGAACTCGATGGCAGCCTCAGGACGGTCCGCGAATTCGATTACGCGGACTACGAACAAAGCCTGTCCTGAGCTCGCTCAGGACGGCGTCTGACGATTGGACAGAAGGAGTTGGTCCCCACATGAAAAAGAACGTACTCATCATTGGTGCCGGTGGCGTCGCCCAGGTCGTGGCGCACAAATGCGCCCAGAACAACGACGTGCTGGGCGATCTCCACATCGCCTCGCGCACCAAGGCAAAATGCGACGCGATCATCGCCTCCGTGCACGACAAGAAGGCGATGAAGCAGGATGGCGTGTTTGAGGGCCATGCGCTCGACGCCATGGACATCGAGGCCACCAAGGCCCTGATCGCAAAGACCGGCGCGCAGATCGTCATCAATGTCGGCACCGCCTTTCTCAACATGTCCGTGATGAGCGCCTGCATCGACACCGGTGCGGCCTATATCGACACCGCAATCCACGAAGAGCCGGACAAGATCTGCGAAACACCACCATGGTATGCCAACTACGAGTGGAAGCGGGCGGACGAATGCGCAGAGAAAGGCATCACCGCCATTCTCGGCGCCGGCTTCGATCCCGGTGTGGTCAACGCCTATGCCAAGCTCGCCAAGGATGAATATCTCGACAAGGTGACCGACGTCGACATCGTCGACATCAATGCCGGCAGCCATGGCAAGTATTTCGCCACCAATTTCGACCCGGAAATCAACTTCCGCGAATTCACCGGCACGGTCTATTCCTGGCAGGGTGGCGAATGGCAGAGCAACAAGATGTTCGAGATCGGCAAGGACTATGACCTGCCGGTGGTCGGCACCCGCCGCGCCTATCTCTGCGGCCATGACGAAGTGCATTCGCTGGCCAAGAACATGGACGGCGCCGATGTGCGCTTCTGGATGGGCTTTGGCGATCACTACATCAACGTCTTCACCGTGCTCAAATCGATCGGCCTGCTCTCCGAACAGCCGGTCAAGCTCGCCGACGGCTCCGAAGTCGTCCCGCTCAAGGTGGTCAAGGCCTGCCTGCCGGATCCCGCCTCGCTGGCCCCCGAATATGAAGGCAAGACCTGCATCGGGGACTATGTGAAGGGCCTCAAGGACGGCAAGGAAAAGACCGTCTTCATCTACAATGTGGCCGACCACAAGGACGCCTACAACGAGGTGGGCAGCCAAGGCATCTCCTACACCGCAGGCGTCCCCCCAGTCGCCGCCGCCATGCTGGTCGCCACCGGCGAATGGGACGTCAAGAAGATGGCCAATGTCGAGGAACTCGACCCCAAGCCTTTCATCACCCTGCTGAACGGCATGGGCCTGCCGACCCGCATCCAGGACGAGGATGGCGATCGCGCCGTGGAGTTCTGAGACGCATCTGACGTGCTCTGAAATACAAACCCCGCCGGAGAAATCCGGCGGGGTTTTTCGTGATCGAAAGGGTGATCGCAGACCATTCATGTTGGCTCAGCGCGGCGGCAGCACGCGAAAGGCCGGTGCTGCCTTTGGTGTTTTTCAGAATTGCAGCTAAGCTTTTGCTAATGGACCTTGGGTTGGATCTGAGGAGGGTCGTGAACATGTTGCGCTTCGAACAGCGTCTTCCTTGCAGGCCTGCTGCCCGGTTGATGATCGGTGCAACTCTGCTCTCCCTCACCCACCCTGTCGCAGCACAGGATCTGACGACACTGATCGACGAAGATGGCTTGATCGTGCGGTGGCATTTCCAGGCTGGCCTCAACGCAGTTTACGAGAACAACCTCTTCTGGGATCTGGCCTCGACGACAGCCCCCGGCAGCGGCTTCGACCCCGACACGGAATGGCTGGAAGGCTACATCAAGCCCGGTCTGAGCTTCGAACGGAGGTTCGATCAGGGGGCAACCCTTTACGGAAAAGTGTCGGCGGTATCGTCCTACACCTGGGGAACCGACGCTTTCGACCGGGGCGACACGGGAGCGACAACGCTTGAAGAGGCCTATCTCGGCTTTCGCCAGGAGCTGAGCGAGGGCGTGTCCTATGATCTGTCATTGGGCCCCCGCGAACTGGCGCTCGGCACCGGGATGCTGATCTCCAACGGCGCAACCAGTGGCTTTGAAAGGGGGGCGCTGAAGCTTGGTCCGCGCAAGGCATGGGAGATGGCCGGTATCGGCCGTTTCTCGGTGGGAGAAACAACCCTTACAGGCTTTTATCTCGATCCCAATGAGTTGCCTTCGAATGATGGCAAGAACGAGCTCGCGGGCTTTGATCTCCGCTTCAACGACCCCCGTGGCGGTTACCTTGGGGCAACCTTCATCGACGTCTTGAATTCGCAATCGCCCTATCCGAAAGCCGGAGCAGGCGGAGGTGCGCCATCGGTCATATCCGGAGCGCGTGAAGGCACCAAAACGATCAATATTTACGGCAAGACCAATCCTCTTGCCGGGGCACTGGAAAACTGGACGTTTACAGGGGATTACGCCTACCAATGGAACGACCGGATTGACTTGCAGTCATGGGCCGGTCGCGTGACGATGGGATACACCTTTGCCGATCTGCCCTGGTCCCCGGGCCTCACTCTCGGATATCAGACCTTTTCAGGCGACGATCCGGCAACAGCGACCCTGGAGCGGTTTGATCCTCTGTATTATGAGGGCAGCCCGAGCGCCTGGGCAACAGGCTCCAAGTCCGCGTCCACATTCATAAATTCCAACGTGAACGCCCTGTCGCTTGCACTTCGCGTCAAGCCAACGGACTTCGACACGATCACATTGCGCTATGCCCATATCCGGGCCAATGAGTTGAACAGCCCGGTTCAGTTTGGACAGGCGACGCGCGTCAATGCCAACGGGAGCCTGGTGACCGGCGTCACCGATGCCCATCTCGCCGATGACCTGTTCCTGGAATACAACCGCGTCATCAACAAGAACACCTATTTGACTGCCGGCTTTTCCGTTTCCTTCCCAGGTGCCGGAATTGACGGTGCTTTGGGCAGAAATGCGTCCCCATGGACAGGAGGGTTCATCAATGTGGTTGTCAATTTCTAGACGCACGGCAGCGCTGGCTGCAGCAGTCGCCCTGGCGGTCGGGGCTCCAAGCATGGCCCAAGCGCAATCGTCCGCCTTGTCGGCACAGGAGTCCGATCCGAAGGTGATGGGCTGGATGGAAGGCTTCCCGCCGCCACCTGACAAGATCATCGCCCAGCCGGACTCGGTCTATTTCAGCTTTCCAAGACTGCGGTGGTCGGTCTGCCATCTGCGCGAGTTTCTGCCGACAGAAGAGATCAGCCGCGGCCTCGCAGCGCCCATCCCGCTGCAATACCCGGGCGCGTCGGAGTTCGCGGACCTCGGGGCGAAGATCGACGCCTTGACCTTCACGCCGATCGGGTCCGATGCGCCGATGAGCTGGGCAGACTCACTCTCTGCGAATTATACCGATGGCATTCTGGTTCTCCACAGGGGCGAGGTCGTTTACGAGCGCTATTTCGGCTGCCTCGACGAAGCCGGCAAACATGCCGCCATGTCGATGACAAAATCGGTCACCGGGCTTCTCGCCGAGATCCTGGTTGTGGAAGGAGCCCTCGACGATACAAGGCTGGTAGGAGACATCATCCCTGAAGTTGCCGGCAGCGCCTTCGGCAGTGCGACGGTCCGGCAGGTCATGGATATGACCACGGGCGTCAAATACTCCGAAAACTATGCCGACCCCAACGCGGACATATGGGTCTATTCTGCCGCGGCGAGCCCTTTGCCGAAGCCCGAAGGCTACGCGGGACCAGAAGGATACTGGGAGTATCTGGCGCAGGTTCAGCCCGAAGGCACGCATGGCGAGGCATTCCACTACAAGACGATCAATTCGGACATGCTCGGCTGGATCATCAGCCGGACGGCAAACAAATCGGTAACCGAGCTTGCCTCCGAAAGGCTCTGGAGCAGGATGGGCGCGGAGCAGGACGCCTATCAGACAGTGGACGGTAAGGGCGTCCCCTTCGCCGGCGGGGGCATAAGCCTGGGGCTGCGCGATGCTGGGCGTCTGGGACTCCTGATGCTGAATCAGGGCGAAATCAACGGAGAAAGACTGTTCCCCGCCGAGGTCTCGGAAAGGATCGCAAAGGGAGGGGACCCCTCGAAATTTGGCGGCTATGCCGCAATACCGGATGGCAGCTACACCAGCCAGTGGTGGGTCTTTCACAACCAGAACGGCGCCTATGCCGCGCGCGGGGTCCATGGGCAGACGATCTATGTGGACCCGGCTGCCGAGATGGTCCTGGTCAGGTTCGCCTCCTTTCCGACCGCCGCAAACGCGAAAATCGACCCAACATCTCTGCCCGCCTATCAGGCCGTGGCGGACTTCCTGATGTCACGGGAATGACGACCAAGCAAACGTGGACCGCGCCGGGGCTCACGCGGATCCAGCCGCGGCGTGCGCGCAAGCGCTTTGGCGGACAAACCCTCTGCCCAGTGCGCGGTGAAACTGACCTATAGCAAGAAACGCCTGCGCTTTGACCAGACGCTGACAGTCACCGCAAATGTGGCAACCCAGACATTGTGTTGCGATCGCCGTCCGTCCTCCCCCTTTTTCAGCCGCCCCAAACCGGTTATTGGCTGTTTCCCATGACCACGCCGGACCCGATCGCCACTGCCATTCAAACCCGTCTTGATGCACTTGACGCGGGCAACCGCCTGTCGGCCTGGTCGTTGATCATCAGCTTTCTGGGCGATGCAATCAGCCCGCGCGGTGGTGAGGTTTCGGCGGGCGCAGTGCAGATGGTGATGGAGCGGCTGGGGATTGGCCATGGCGCGGTGCGCACCGCAATCTCCCGGCTTTCCGCCGATGGCTGGATCGAACGCACCCGCGAGGGCCGCAACAGCTTCTACCGGCTCTCGCCCGATGTGGCCGAAACCGTGCAGCGGGCCGAACGGCGGATCTATGCCCCGTCTTCCTGTCTTCCGCCCGAGGGTCCCCAAACGCTGGTGATCGGCGCTGACGCCTTTGATCCCGGAGCGCTCGACATGCTTGAAGCCCTTGGCGCGCTGATGCTGAACCCACAGCTTGCGCTCTGCTTCACCGCTGCCACTGCCCTGCCCGAGAGCCTGCGACCACCGGCGACCACGCTTGCCGCTGTCTCGGCCCTTGATCCCGGCACTGACACCATCGCCCGGATAGCCGTGGCCCGGCAGCGGGCTGATCTTGAAGCCATCAGAACCGCATACGCGGGGGTCCCGGCAATGCTCGAAGGCCAGAGCGCCATCGCACCCGGGGACGCCATGGCGCTCAGATGCCTGCTGGTGCATGAATGGCGGCGCATTGCGCTCAGGATCATTGCGATCCCGGCCGAACTGGTCCAGCCGGATGATCCCGAGCCCGAAACCCGCGCGCTGGTCGCCCGGATCTACGCCCAGCTTGTGCCCGCCTCCGAAGCCTGGCTCGACGACAATGCGACCACGCCGAACGGCGCGCTGCCTCCGCCCGATGGGGGATTTGCAGCCCGTTTTGCGAGATGACGCAAAGGCGAACGGCCTGGATCCATGTGTTACACGAACTAATTGACATTCGGATTTTTCGTAACATATAATCACCTCCACAGTGGAGGATCCCTGACATGTACAGCCAAGGCCTGATCGGTGCGGACTCAAGCACCGCCGAGACTGAGGAGTTTCTCGCAGCCTTCCAGGCGCGGATCGACCGCGAGGAAAAGATCGAGCCCAACGATCCGATGCCGGAAGGCTACCGCCGCACGCTGGTCCGCCAGATCGGCCAGCACGCCCATTCGGAGATCGTTGGCATGCTGCCCGAGGGCAACTGGATCACCCGCGCGCCAAGCCTGCGCCGCAAGATTGCGCTTTTGGCCAAGGTGCAGGACGAGGGCGGCCACGGGCTTTACCTCTATTCCGCCGCCGAGACGCTTGGTGTCAGCCGCGAGCAGATGACCGAGGAGCTGCTCTCGGGCAAAGCCAAATACTCCTCGATTTTCAACTACCCGACGCCCACCTGGGCCGACATCGGCGCCATTGGCTGGCTGGTCGATGGGGCGGCGATCATGAACCAGATCCCGCTCTGCCGCTGCTCCTACGGCCCCTATGCCCGCGCCATGATCCGCGTCTGCAAGGAAGAAAGCTTCCACCAGCGCCAGGGCTACGAGATCATGATGACGCTGGCCAAGGGCTCCGACGAGCAGAAGCAGATGGCGCAGGATGCGCTCAATCGCTGGTGGTGGCCGTCGCTGATGATGTTCGGGCCGTCGGACAGCGACAGCACCAATTCCGACCAGTCGATGAAGTGGAAGATCAAGCGCTTCTCCAATGACGAGCTCAGGCAGAAATTCATCACCGCCACCGTGCCGCAGGCCGAGTTCATCGGCCTTACCGTGCCTGATCCGGATCTCAAATGGAACGAGGAGACCAGGCTTTACGAGCACGGCGAGATCGACTGGGCCGAGTTCAAGGCGGTTGTCTCCGGCAATGGCCAGATGAACCGCGACCGTCTGCGCGCCCGCAACAAGGCCTGGGATGATGGCGCCTGGGTGCGAGAAGCAGCGCTGGCCCACGCCGAAAAACGCGCCAACCGCCAACCGATCGCGCAGGAGGCCGCCGAATGACCGACAAGCACGACCTCACACCGCTCTGGGAGGTCTTCATCCGCCCGCGCAACGGCTTGCACCACCGCCATGTCGGCTCGCTGCATGCGGCTGATTCAGCACTGGCGCTGCAGGCCGCCCGCGATGTCTACACACGGCGCGGCGAAGGCAATTCGATCTGGGTGGTTCGGTCATCCGATATCGCCGCTTCCGATCCGTCCTTTGCGGACCCCAATTTCGAGCCCGCCGACGACAAGATCTACCGCCACCCGACCTTCTATGACATTCCCGAAGACGTGGGGCACATGTGATGGTGAACGCTGAAACCGCAGTTGCCGCCATCCTCGAGATCGCCGATGACGGATTGATCCTCGGCCACCGCCTTTCGGAATGGTGCGGCCATGCGCCGATCCTCGAGGAGGAACTGGCGCTCGCCAATATGGGTCTCGACCTGCTCGGTCAGGCGAGCGCGCTCTATGCCTACGCGGGCAAGCTCGAGGGCAAGGGCCGGAGCGAAGACGACTTCGCCTTTCTGCGCCGCGAGCGCGACTACGTGAACTGCCTGCTGGTCGAGCGCGACAACCGCGACTTTGCCCACACCATGCTGCGCCAGCTCTATTTCGCAGCCTTCATGCAGCCCTTCTGGCGCGCGGTGGCGGCCACCTCAAACGATGAGACCCTGCGCGGCATCGCCGCCAAGGCCGAGAAGGAAATGGCCTACCATCTGCGCCATTCCGGCGAATGGGTGATCCGTCTGGGCGACGGCACCGACGAGAGCGCGGCCCGCATGGCCGAGGCTGTCGAGGAACTGCACCGCTACACAGGCGAGATGTTCATGGCTTCGCCGGCCCGGCAACAGGCCATCGCCTCGGGCCTGCTGCCCGATCCGGAATCCTTTCGCGCCGAGTGGGACGAAACCATCGCCACTGTTTTCCGCGCGGCGAAACTGGCGCTGCCGGAAATCCGCGTCATGCAGAAGGGCGGCCGCGAGGGCCGCCACGGCGAGGACATGGGCCATCTTCTGGCCGAGCTGCAATTCATGCAGCGCGCCTATCCCGGCCAGGCCTGGTAAGCGCTGTGAGCCAGACGCCGACCATAAGACTGGGCGAAAGCAACCAAGGCCCTGTCACGACTGTGACCGATTTCGAGTTGGCCCGGGCGATTGAGGTGGCAAGCAACGTCCCCGATCCGGAAGTGCCCTGCGTCACGGTTGCGGACTTGGGCATCCTGCGCTCGGTCGAGCGTGACGAAAGCGGCCGGATCGTGGTGCAACTGACGCCGACCTATTCCGGCTGCCCGGCGGTGATTGCCATTGAGATGGCGGTTCAGACAGCACTGCTAAGCGCCGGAATCGAATCGACAATCGAGCGTGTGATCTCGCCGGCCTGGACCACCGACTGGATCACCGTGGAAGGCCGCGAGAAATTGCGCGCCTATGGCATCGCCCCGCCGGTGGGCCGCTCAGGCGGCAGGCGGGCCTTCTTTGCAGACGACATGATCGCCTGCCCGCGCTGTGGCTCGAACCACACGACAAAGGTTTCCGAGTTCGGCTCCACCGCCTGCAAGGCGCATTACCGCTGCGACGCGTGCTTCGAACCCTTCGATTATTTCAAGTGCATCTGAGGACCTGACCGATGGCCGCTCCCCGCTTTCACACGCTCGAAATCGCCGCTGTCCGCAACGAGACCCCGGATGCGGTGGCGATCAGCTTTGCGATCCCCGAGGACAGCCGCGACGCCTTTGCCTTCCTGCCCGGCCAGTACCTGACGCTGCGCGCCGAGGTGGGCGGCGAAGACATGCGCCGCTCCTACTCGATCTGCTCGGCGCTGAGCGAGCAAGACCGCCGCACCGTGGGCGTCAAGCGCATCGCCGGCGGCCGCTTCTCGAGCTTCGCCCAGACGCTGAAACCTGGCGACCGCATCGAGGTGATGCCGCCGCAGGGCCGCTTCACCGCCGAGATCGGCGGCCACCATGACTACTTGCTGCTCGCCGCGGGCTCCGGCATCACCCCCTGCCTGTCAATCGCCAAGTCGGTGCTGGCGGGCGAACCCGACTCCACCGTCACCCTGCTCTACGCCAACCGCAATTCCGCAAGCGTCATGTTCCGCGACGATCTCAACGACCTCAAGGACCGCTACACCACCCGCGTCACGCTCACCCACGTGATGGACGAGGAGACCCAGGACGTCGAGATCATGAACGGACGGCTGGATGCCGAGAAGCTCGAGCGCCTCGCGGGTCTTGGCGTGATCGACCCGAAATCCGCCGACGCGATATACATCTGCGGCCCCGAGCCGATGATCCGCTCGGCCTCTGCCGCGATGGCCGCGCTCGGCGTCGACGCGGAGCGGATCAGGTTCGAACTGTTCACCCCTGCCCCCGGCGCGGCACCAAAGCCGGCCCCAGCCAGGACCAACGGCGCCACCGTGAACGGGGCCAAGCATGGCTCCTCGGTGGAGATCATCCTCGACGGCGCGCGGCGCATGATTGAAGTCGATCCGGGCCAGGACACGGTGCTGACGGCGGCACAGAAGGCCGGGCTCGACCTGCCTTATTCCTGCGCCGGCGGGATGTGCTGCACCTGCCGCTGCAGGATCGTCGAGGGCGCGGCGACGATGGACGAGAACTTTTCGCTCGAGCCCTGGGAAATCGAGGCCGGCTTCACGCTCTCCTGCCAGGCGCGGCCCGACACCGGGAAGCTGGTGCTGGATTTCGACGCACAGTGATGAGGTCGGGGACAGTTTTCCAGCCGCCAACCAGCCCGCGCGGCAAAACCGCCGGGGTGTGAAGTGAAGTCGGGTCCGGAGGGCCGCGCGCGGGCAGTGCCTCTGGTGAGGTAGTGTGTATTGGGGTGGCGCTGACAGCGCGCGGCCCGGATGTCGCCGGATGGCGTCCCCACCCGACAGGCGCTGGCCTCGCAAACACACGGAGCTGGCTTATCCACCTGCCCCTCTTCAGGGCCCTCCGCCCGGGTTGCCCCGGCCGCAGCCTGGACGGGCCGCAGGAGATGCTTTGGGCGCAAGTTCCGGCACGGACCCTGCCCGGCTTTCGCCGGCCATGTCCGCCACAGGCCCGCGCCGGTGATCCCCCCCCGCCGGTGAGGCAGGAAACGGACCCCGGCCCGGTGGCTGGCTTTGCACGTCCCTCAAAAGGGCCGCCCGCCAGCGGAACCGCGTTGGCCACCGCCTCCCCCTGCCCGACACGCTGACGTTTGCGCGCCCGAACAGGAGGCATTCCCTCCCACCTGCATCGAAACGTTCGCGATCCATCCGGCAGCGGGAGTGCAACAAGTGTGGCACGGAGCTGAAAGGTGGGGATGAAATGGGGGGATTTTGTGGGGAAAGCGCGGAAATGCGGGTTTGGCGGGGTGGGATTGTACACGGGTCGGACTACCCTCTCCGTCGTCATCCACGGCCCCGTCCATCGTCATCCTCGGCCTCCGAGCCGAGGGCTCATGCCGTGTCCCATCCACGCGCAAATCACTTTGAAGCATCACGGAATGGATCCTCGGGTCGGTGCCCGAGGATGACGAAACGAGAGATTGGTGGCGCCGCTACAAGACCCACACCAACGACACCATCGCCAACATAGACAAAAACGAAGCGCTCCATTTCTGGAACATCGATGCCGGCTTTACGCTGATCTGCCAGGTTCCCCCCCAACTCCCCGCCTCAGGCGGCGAAGCCGTCTTTCTTCGATCCTGCAGCGCCCGGGCGGTTGATGGCAACCCGGTTGCGGCCTTCGTGCTTGGCCCGGTAGAGCGCTGCGTCGGCGGCTTCGAGAAGGTCGCTCTTTTCAAGGAAATCCAGAGTTGAGGCCATGCCGATGCTGACAGTGACTGCGATTTCGGTTGATTTGAGGGAGACCGGCGCCATCTCGACGGCCTGGCGGATCCGCTCCGCCGCCAGCCGCGCCGTTGCGCCATCGGTTCGGGGCAGCAGCACCGCAAACTCCTCACCGCCGACCCGGAAGACCCTGTCGGAATCGCGCATCGTGTCCTTCATCGTCCGGGCCACGGCGCGGAGCACCTCGTCGCCTGCAGCATGGCCATGGGTGTCGTTGACCTGCTTGAAATGGTCGATGTCGATCGCCAGCAAGGTGAACTGCTCCTCGAAGCGTTTGGCGCGCCCCATCATGTCGGGCAGCACCGCCTCAAAGGCGCGGCGGTTGGCAAGTCCCGTCAGTTCGTCCTGCCGGGCCATATCGTTCAGCACTTCCTCGGCTTCATGAATGCGCCCGATCATGTGGTTGAATTCCTGCGCCACCCGGGTCAGTTCCGGCGGCAGTTCGACATGAATGCGATGGCTGCGGTTGCCTTCGGCAAAGTGGTTGGCGCCCTGCACGAGCCGGTCGACGCTGGTCGACATGATCCGGCCGATGATGTGAACCCCAAGTGCAATACATATCAGCGAAATCCCGCCGGCGATGCCCGCCATCCACAGCGACCGCTCAAGGAACTGGGCCGCTGTCGCAGCATCCGCGTCGATCACTGCAACGATCCGGTCATGCAGCACCTCCAGCTCGTCGCTGGCCCGGATCAGTTCATCGTGAAACCGCTGCTCCATGGCCGCGACAACGCGCGCATCGGCGGCACGCAGTGGCATGGAAAACAGCTCGTTTGCAAAGCCATCGGCCGCAGCCCATGCGGCTCTGGCATCGTTCAGAAGCGCTTTTGATCCCGGCGCATCATCCGTAATGGATTCATCGAGATCCAAGAAAAGGGCCGTGATGCCTGCGCGGAGCGCCTGATATTCAGACTGTTTGCCCGGTTTGCCACCCACCACGAATTCATCCACCGGCGCCATGGATTTCAGGGTCAGGATACGCAGCTGCTGGACGGGCAGGATCTGGCTGTCCTTGCGCTTTACCACATCATGGAACGGCGCAATCACGCCATAATTGAGCAGCCCATAGGTACCAACCGCAGACAGGGCAAGTGGCGTTAACGTGATCAGCATACTGAGCGTTATCCAGAAACGCAGCGATACATTCTTCAGCATGATCTCAAGGACCTCTTACCCATCCCGACTTTGCGGCAACCCAAATGAACTTATCAAGGTAGACGGTGTTTCCTATGAATTGCTTAAGAACCATGTGTCATGTTCGTAGAAACCGGCTGAACATGCAGTTGGACGTCGCAATGGACCGCCAGCGGACACACTGATGCAGGCGGATCGCGGCTGCACTCAGGCCGGGCCCGCGGTGCTCACGATCCGTGCGGGTGACCGCGAGACCATGATGTGGGAGGGCTGCGCCTCAACGGCTCACCCGATCGCCGCGACGATCTTTCTCAGTTCCGCATTCTTCGCGCCCAGCAGCAGCACGTTTTTGAGTGCGGTCATCGGGTCGGTGGTTTTGAACAGCAGACCGTTGTCGCGGATGTCGCGGTTGATCACCGGTCTGTGCGGGGTTGTGGTCTCGTCCGGCTTCATCGCCACGGCGAAATACATCCGCGCATAGCCGGGGCTGATGTGGTCGAAGAACTGCTCGTCACCGGTGATGTCGGCCGAGAAATTGGCGATGTAGAAGCCCCAGGTGACGTCCTTGTGCTCGGCGAAATCGGTCTTCGAGGCGGTCACATGGACATAGCCAAGATGCGGCGTGGCAGCCAGCACCTTGTGGAAGATGATTTCGGGAAAGCGGATGGCGTGGTGGAACTTGTTGAGCCGCTCATGGGTGGTCTTGCCGGCTGCCTCAAGCCTCTTGCCGGTGCGCCGGGCCACTTCGGCGTCGCTGAGATAGCGCTGCTCCTCCTTGAACCAGCCATCCGTTTCACGGGCAATGCGGCCGGTTCTGAGAAAGTTGGTGTGCACCGCCTTTGCCTTAACCAGCCCCTTGCCGGGCTTCTTGCTCTCGTAATATCTGAATTTCGCCATATCGAGCACGTGCCTGGGTTCGGTTACAGCACCGCGCATCCGGTTGTCTGCGCAAAGGACGCTGTAACGCTTTGAAGGGATGCATATTCGTTATCGCTCAATCAAACCCCATTGAGCGCGCCAATCATTAGGAAAATATGAACGCGAATGGTTAACGCAATGCTACAGGCGCGGCCGTGACGGTGCGACTGGCCGGGCCTTTCGCCCGGGCGTGCCTGGATTGGCTTGTCTCGGCTTAGCCTGGTTTTGCTTGGGCGGACCTCAAAATGGGTCAGGCCGGTTTGCGCGGGATCCGGGTGGCCCGCGCCAAACGCCCGCCTATCGGCAAAGCGCCTGGTAGACCGCATGGGCAATCATCACGTCGAGATGCGCGCCGCCGCCATTCTTGAACACGGTGATCTCGTCATCCGAGGTGCGGCCGGCCTTGCCCTGAACCAGGTCATGCAAATCGCCCTGAAGGGTTTCGCGGGCGATCACGCCGGACGCCATCGGGATCATGATTTCACCGATATGGCCGATTGTGGTGGCATAGCTGTCGACGAACAGCCGCCCGCGCGTGAGGGTTTCGTCATCGGCCTCGCGCATCGAAGGCGTATAGGCACCGACGAGATCGACATGGGTACCGGGTTTAAGCGCCGCACCCCTGATCAGCGGCTCGGTCGACATGGTGGCCGTCGAAATCAGGTCAGCGCGGGAGACCGCCGCATCGAGGTCGCTGACCACCTGGGCGCTGATGCCGTCTTTGCCGAGCGAGGCCGCGAGTTCCTCGGCGCGGGGCGCGCTGCGGTTCCAGATCATCACCTGGTCGATCGACGGACGCACCGAGCAATGCGCCTCGATCAGCGGCCGCGCCATCGAGCCGGCGCCGACCATCAACATGGAGCGCACATCGGCGCGCGCCAGGCAGGATGCGCCAAGGGCGGAATCCCCCGCCGTCTTCCAGGCGGTCAGTTCAACGCCCTCGAGCACCGCAACCACATGGCCCTCAGCCTCGTCAAACAGCAGCACCTGTCCCTGCACCGAGGGCGCGGGCGGATCTTGCGAGGGGTTGTCCGGATAGATGGTGACGGCCTTGACGCCAGACGCAAGGCCAGGGATCCAGGCGGTGCGCACCAGCATCTTGCGGCCGGTGCTTTCGATCAGCGAATCCTTAAGATCCGCCGGTGGCATCCGGTGGCCGGCGCGCAAAGCCTCGACGGCAAAGGGCCAGGAGCACACCGAACGGATGTCGTCACCAGTGACAATGCGCATGTTTGATCTTTCATCGATGGCTGAAGCTGTGATGCCGGCAGGCACGGCCCGTTTGGGCAACCGGCATCATAACAGGATGCGATACGGGGTCGAAGCCTATTTCTTGCCCGGCTTGGTCATCGCATCGCGCAGCTCTTCAAGAGTCTCCTGCATACTTGCCTGCAGCACCTTGAAGCTCTCGGCACCCGATTTTTGCGCCAGGCCCGCAATTTCGGATGTGTTCTTGAGCGCCGCCTCGAAGGACTTGCGGGCGAAATCGGCCTGCGCCGACATCATCTCCTTGGGATCTCCGCCGGCCTTCATCTTCTCGGCCATCTGCGAGATTTCGGCCATCGCCTCCTGCACCATCTCGCGCTGGCGCGAGAGGATCGTGGTTGCGCCGGAGCCCGCGGCCTTGGTCGCCTCTTCCAGCGCCTGCAGGTTCTTGCGGTGACGCTCGACGAGAGCTTCGAGATCGGGTGCAGGCAGGTTCATATCCTTGCCGAAATTCATGAACATCGATGCCAGGTCTTCTGTGCTTTTCTTGCCGGTCATAGGGGTCCTCCAGTTGCAGCCCGCTGTGCGCGCCGCCGTTTGCGTTGAGCCTGACTATACAGCCCCTGCTCCAGGCTCCAATGGGCAATCTGATCGGAAAGTGACCCAAGTGGCCCCGGTTCCTGGGTCAGGGACACAAAAGCATGGTGAGCACCGCTGATGCCGCGGCGGATGACGGGCAACCCCACATCAATCGATCCGGGACGTTTTGAAACTGGCCAGTCGCGCATGTGACATTCTCCGCGCGGCGTGGATCAAACAGCGGTTTGGGGGACAGCGGGCCTGTCGCCCAAACCGTCAGCAAGCCCGCCACCATGTTCGCCACCGGATCCCCCACCGAGGCCGGCGGCGGCAACGGCAAGCGGTGGCGGAGGTTTGCGCCGGCCGGCAATCCGCAGCCCTTCCGCCACATTGATCCGGCCCACCGACTGGTCGCCGCCAAAACGCATCTTCGCGCCGAACCGGCGCGCCAGAGCCTTCATCGCGTGGTTCTGCGGCCCGGTCTCGATGATGATGGTGGAAATGCCGGCCTCGGTCGCAGCCTTGAGCAGGGCCTTGACCAGCAATTTGCCGAGCCCCTTGCGACGCCAGTCCGACGCCACCGAGAAGGCCGATTCCGCCTCACCCGCTGCGAGATGGCTGCCGCTGTGCAACTCGGCAACCGCCACCAGATCGTCTCCCGAGAAGGCGCCGATGCAGGTCGCATCTAAGAGAGACCGGACGATGTATCTGTCGAGCCAGTGATCGGATGCGAGGCCGTTGAAGCGGTCGCGAAAGTCGGTGAAATGCAGCGCGTGGATATGATCGCGGAAGATCCCGGCATCGCCGGGCCCAAGCCGCCTGAGACGGATCGTGCCATCGAGCGTGGTTTCAAAATCCTTCGGTTTGAACAAAAACCGGAAAAACATTGTCGACCTCCAAGGTCAGTCCTCCCGAATTGCCTGAATCGACCCTAATTGTGCAATGCAACATTTTCAAGACACAGATTGGCCGGATCGTTAATCTGTTGTGAGAACCCTGTCCGAGACAGGGACTGGCGCCGCCCAGAAATTCATCATTTTGATATTTGCACAATATTGCGGCATCGCCCTCACGGCGCTGCCCAATCTGACTCCAGACGGTTCGTGCCTCTGAAACCGTCCAGGCTACTGAATGTTTATTTTCAATCACTTAGCCAAACTGGCACAGTTACTGCTTTGTTAAGGCTGTGCAGCGGGCATCTAGGGTTCCGGTCTTTCTTCTCCTCCCCGAAAGACGCAGGTCCGAGAGGTGCCACCCGGTCAAAACAGTCCGGGAACACGGCGGGGCAAAATCCCGGGAGACACCTGCACAGGTTTGCGCGCGCAGACTGTCTCCCGGCCCGCGCGCTCAAACCCTCACACACTGCGCCAAGAACGCACATGAGAGAGGCGAGAGCAAAATGATCAAGACACTCAAGACCAAGGCACTGGCATTGGCGACAGCAACAGCCCTGTCGGCCACCCTCCTTGTCGGGATGACACCCGATGCAACCGCACAGGAAAAATCCGAGTTCAAGGTATGCTGGTCGATCTATGTTGGCTGGATGCCCTGGGGCTATCTCGAAAGTTCCGGCATCATGGACAAATGGGCCGAGAAATACGGAATTGATGTCGAGATCGTCCAGATCAACGACTATGTGGAATCCATCAACCAGTACACCGCAGGCGAGTTTGATGGCTGCTCGATGACCAATATGGACGCGCTGTCCATTCCAGCCGGCGGCGGTGTCGACACCACCGCCCTGATCGTTGGCGACTACTCCAACGGCAATGACGGCATCGTTCTCAAGACCGGCGACAGCGTCGAGGCGCTGAAGGGCCAGAACGTCAATCTGGTCGAACTCTCGGTCTCGCACTACCTGCTGGCCCGCGCGCTCGACAGCGTCGGCTTGAGCGAACGCGACCTCACTGTGGTCAACACCTCCGACGCCGACATGATCGCCGCCTATGCGACCGATGATGTGACCTCCGTGGTCACCTGGAACCCGCTGCTGTCGGAAATCGAGGCAACACCCGGCTCCACCAAGGTGTTTGATTCCGCCAACATCCCCGGCGAGATCATCGACGTGATGATGGTCAACACCGAAACGCTGGCCGACAATCCCGATTTCGGCAAGGCGCTGACCGGCGCCTGGTACGAGGTCATGGGACTGATGGCGGCCGGCAACACCGAGGCGCTCGAATCCATGGCCGCCGCATCAGGCACCGATCTGGCCGGCTATCAGGCCCAGCTCGACACCACCAAGATGTTCTATGACCCGGCGGAAGCGGTGACCTTCACAAAGTCGGCAGAACTGCCGGGCACGATGAAGTTCGTCGCCGAGTTCCTGTTCGACAAGGGCATTCTGGGTGAAGGCGCGCCCTCGCCTGAATTCGTCGGCGTCAGCTTCCCGGATGGCTCCGTCTATGGCGACGCCAACAATGTGAAGCTGCGCTTCGACACCACCTATATGGAAATGGCCGCCGCCGGCGGCCTCTGATCCAGGGCGAAAAAGCCATGCGCCTGATCAACAGAAAGCCCGGCAAACCCTCGGCAATAGCCCTGGCGGCACTCCCCTTTGCGGGTGTCGTCATTGCCTACGCCGTGGCAAGCCACTTTCGCCGGCTGGAAAATCCGGCTGACAAGCTGCTGCCATCCATCGAACAGATGGCGGCAACCTTCTGGCGCATGGCCTTTGAACCGGACCGCCGGTCCGGCGACCTGCTTTTGTGGGGCGACACCATCGACAGCCTCATCCGGCTCGCCGCCGGTATGGGCGCGGCGACGTTGTTTGCGCTGATCGTTGGCGTGCTGATCGGCTTTCTGCCTTATGCACGCAGCACGTTCTCACCCTTCATCGCCTCGATTTCCCTGATCCCGCCGATCACCATTCTGCCGATCCTGTTTATCATGGTGGGGCTGGGCGAGACCTCGAAGATACTGCTTATCGCGCTTGGGACAGCCCCGGTGATGACGCGTTCGGTGGCGCAAGCGGTGATGGACCTGCCCAAGGAACTCATCATCAAGGCGCAAACCCTCGGCGCCTCCACCTGGCAAATGATGACCCGTGTGGTGCTGCCGCAGGTCCTGCCACACCTGATCACGGCCATGCGGCTTGGGCTCGTTCCGGCCTGGATCTTCCTGATCTCTGCCGAAGCCATCGCCTCGACATCCGGGCTTGGCTACCGGATCTTCCTGGTGCGGCGGTTCCTGGCGATGGATGTGATCCTGCCCTACGTGCTGTGGATCACGCTGCTCGCCTATCTGATCGACCGGCTGCTGCTGGCGCTGTCCCGCCGCGCCTTCCCCTGGAACCACATGCAGGGGGAAAGCCTGTGACCGCCCAACCCAAGATCGCCGTACAAGGCGTCGGCAAATCCTATGATGGTGCTGTCGTGCTCGAGGGCGTATCGCTCGATGTCGAGGCCGGTTCCTTCTGCACTGTCGTTGGCGCATCAGGCTGCGGCAAGTCCACCTTTCTGCGCATGCTGCTGTCACAGGAAACACCGGACCGCGGCGTCATTCTGGTCGACGGCGAGCCTATCCCGGCAGAACCGACCGAGGACCGGGGCATCGTTTTCCAGCGCTACTCGGTGTTCCCGCATTTGAGCGTCGAGGACAACCTCATCCTTGCCGACGAATTCGCCAACGCACCGAGGCTTGGCCGGGTGTTCGGGGCGAAGCGACGGGCCATGCGCAGCGACGTCGACAAGACGCTTGAAGCGATCGGCCTTGCAGCCGCGCGCAAGAGTTATCCCGCGCAGCTCTCGGGCGGGATGCAGCAACGGTTGGCCATTGCCCAGTCGCTTTTGAAAAAGCCCGATGTTCTGTTGATGGACGAACCCTTCGGCGCACTTGATCCGGGCACCCGGGTCGACATGCACGCCCTGCTGCTCGAGCTCTGGCGCGAGCGCGGCATGACCGTTTTCATGGTCACCCATGACATTCACGAGGCCTTCAAGCTCGGCACGCGGGTTCTGGTCTTCGACAAGCGCCGCCACGACCCGCACGCGCCGCAGCGCTACGGCGCAACCATCACCTATGATCTGCCACTGGACCGCCGCGAGACATCACCGGTGCAGGATGCGCGTGACCTCATAACAACACCACATGACACACGACCTGGAGACAATGATGCGTGATTTTTTCAACGACCGCCCGGCACGCGCGCACAAGCGCGCAGGCGTCAAAACCCGGCCCCTTCCCGGCCGCAATCACCATCCCGATTTCGACAAGCTCAACATGCGCGGCTGGCGCGCGGTTGAAAAGGAAGGAAAATTGCCGTCGGCCGCCTGGCAGCAGGAACGGGCCTGGGCGCTGCGCATGGGCCTGACCGGCTCGGACAGCCTCGAAGACAAGACCATCCCGACCTTCGCGCGGGGCGAGCTGCCGCACTACGCAGGCATCAACACCTTCCTCAAGGCGCCCTATATCGAGGACTCGACGCTGGTCGGCAATTACGATGCGGCGATCATCGGCGTGCCTTTCGACGGCGGCACCACCTATCGTCCGGGCACACGCTTCGGCCCGCAGGGCGTGCGCAAGATCTCGGCGCTCTACACACCCTACAACTACGAAATGGGCATAGACCTGCGCGAGCAGATGACGCTCTGCGATGTCGGCGACGTCTTCACGATCCCCGCCAACATCGAGAAAACCTTCGACCAGGTCACCCGCGCGGTCAGCCACGTCGCTTCCTCGGGCGCATTGCCGATCATCATCGGCGGCGACCACTCGATCGGTTTCCCCTGCGTGCGCGGCATCGCGCAATGCACCTCCAAGCGGATCGGCATTGTGCATTTCGACCGCCACATCGATATCCAGGAAAAGGATCTCGACGAGCGCATGCACACCACCCCGTGGTTCCATGCCACCGATCTCGCCAATGTGCCCGCCGTCAATCTTGTGCAGGTCGGCATTGGCGGATGGCAGGTGCCGCGTGAAGGCGTGGAGGAGGCGCGCAAGCGCAACACCAACATCTTCACCATGCGCGACATCGAGGAGATGGGCCTCGCCGAAACCGCGGCCCGTGCGCTCGAACTGGCCTGGAAGGACGCCGACGCGGTCTATATCTCGTTTGACATCGACAGTGTTGACTGCGGCTTCGTGCCCGGCACCGGCTGGCCGGAGCCCGGCGGCTTCCTGCCGCGCGAGGCGCTCGAGCTGGTCTCGCTCGTCGCCAAGGAAGGCATCTGCGGGTTGGAGGTCGTTGAGGTCTCCCCGCCCTACGACACCTCCGACATCACAGCACTGCTCGCCACCCGGGTGATCGTCGATGTCCTTGGCACGCTGGTCAGCCACGGCAAGATGGGCGCGCACAAGCACATCATCGACAAGCCCGTGCAGATACCCGCAGGTCCCGATGTTACCTCGCAGGGCTGGGACATGAAGCCATGAGCAGGCCGCACCATCACGCACACGGCCATCATGATCATACACACGATCATGGTCACAGGCATGATCATGGGCATGGGCATGGGCATGGGCATGGGCATGATGATCACCACCATCATGGTCCGGGGCACAATCACGCACATGATCATGGCCATGACCACATGCATTCCCATGTCCATGCAGATCCGGACAAGGAGCGGCTGCACCGCCTGCAGGCGCTGGCGGCGGCCTTCATCGACGGGTTCCGCAAGGCCGAGGACAAACCGGCCTTCATCGAATTGTCGCAGGTTGCGGCCAAGCGCACGGGCAGTGACGGCCTGACCATGCATCTGGTCGACGCGAAAGTGGAAACCAAGTGGCAGCTCGGCACCGCTTCGCCTGCCTTCGCGTCGCGCGAACTGGTGCACCTGCCCTACCCGGCAGCGATGGTTCAGGAACGCGAGACCATGACATTCACCTATGTCTCACTTACCGAACGGGTGGATGTCGACATCATCACCCTGCTCGACGAAGCCCAACCCAAACGCGAGAAGAAAGGAAAATCCGATGAGTAAACTGGCAACCGCCGCTGTGGCGGCATCGCTTCTGGCAACCGGTCAGACCCTGGCCCACACTGGCGACCATTCCCATCTGGCAGTCTCCGAGATCGGAGCCCATCTGGCAAGTTGGCCGGATCATCTTGTGTTCATTCTGGTCGCCGGCTTTGCCGTGGCGTTTGCGCTGGGCGCAAAACGGTTGGGCGCAGTCAAGCGCCGCAAATAGCCGTCAAATGCGGGTTTTCGAACCCGCTCGCAACAGCTGAGGCGCTTGATCTCAAAAGACGGCCATACGAAGCGCAAATCGCTGCAAAGGCATGTCAGTCTCCGCCTCACAAGACGCCAAAACCCCCCGGCCGTTTTTGGCCGGAGGGTTTGTGTCTGTCCCGAACAGGGCAACCGCCCCGTGAGTGAAGCCGGGTCAGGCCGCCTGATGGTACTGTTGGCCGCCCCTGGTCACCTTGAAACGGGCGATCATCTGACGCAGCGTGGCGGTTTCATCGGCCAGCGTGTTGGTGCTGGCCGCAGCCTCTTCCACCATCGCCGCATTCTGCTGGGTCATCTGGTCCATCTGGTTGACGGCGGCGTTGATCTCCTGAAGACCCGTTGACTGCTCATTTGCAGCGGTGGCGATGGCAGTGACCTGATCGGCAATGCCGTTCACCTTCTCCTGGATCTCGCGCAGGGCTTCTCCGGTGGAGGTCACCAGACCGACGCCGGATTCCACTTCTTCCGAGGACTTGGTGATCAGGTCCTTGATGTCCTTGGCGGCCGTCGCGGAGCGCTGGGCCAGTTCGCGGACTTCCTGTGCAACGACTGCGAAGCCCTTGCCGGCCTCACCTGCACGTGCCGCTTCGACACCGGCATTCAGCGCCAGAAGGTTGGTCTGGAAGGCGATCTCGTCAATCACATTGATGATGTTGGAGATCTCGCCCGAGGCCTGCTCGATGCGGCTCATGGCAGCATTGGCATCTTCCACCACGACAGCGGATTTCTGTGCGAATGTACGTGCCTCACCGACCATCCGGCTCGAATCCTGAGCTCGCTCTGTGGAGCTGCGGACCGCAACCGTGATTTCCTCAAGACCGGAAGAGGTTTCCTCAAGCGAGGCCGCCTGGTTTTCCGTACGGCGTGAGAGGTCATTGGAGGCGTTGCGGAGCTGATCGGCACCACCGCTGATGGTGTCAGCCGAGTGACGGACTTCCTCCATCAGCTTGCGCAAGCTGTCCATGGTGCCATTGACGTTGGACTGCAACTCGGCAAACACACCCTGGTAGCTGCCCGACATTTCCTCGGTCAGGTCACCCTCGGCAAGTGCCGCGATCACACGCTGGGTCTCGGCAATGCCGGTATCGACCGATTCCACCAGCGTGTTGACGTTGCTGGCAAAGGCATCAAGATCCGGATTGTCGTAGCGGGTGGTGATCCGCTTGGTGAAGTCACCTGCGACCGCTGCCGCGACAACTGTCGAGATGTTGGACTGCAGATCGGAGTTCTTGGCCTGCAGCGCCGCTTCCTGGGCGGTCAGGTCGCGAACCCGGATTGCGTTCTGCTTGAACACATCCACCGCCTGAGCCATTTGGCCAATTTCGCTCTTGTGATCGAGACCCGGGATCTCGGTGTCCAGCTTGTTGTCTGCCAGAGCGCTCATGGCTCCTGTGATGGCCTGGACCGGGCGGGTGATACCGGTGGCGATCAGGATGGCGCAAGCAAGCGCCAGGATGGCTCCGCCAGCGGCAAGAATCCCGGACACCATCACGCCATTTACCATCGTCGACTGGATCGACGGCCCCAGCGTGTCCTGGGTCTTCTTCAGGTCCAGTTTGAGATCTTCAACCGAGTTCGAGAGCGCCGGGCCAACCACATCAAGCGTGCCCGCTATGATCTCGTTACGCTGACGGATGGTCTCATAAACTTCGGACATCGTCATAGAATAGCTGGTGATATCGGCCTTTGCCTTCTCAAACAGCTCCGCAAGGGGCTCGTGATTTGCCTGCTCGACAACATTGGCGAGTTCCGACTGGGCAAGGTCCGCATATTCTTTCGCCTTTGCATAGGCTTCCTGGTCGTTGGAGAGCAGATATTTGTTGCCCGCCAACCGCATATTGGCGACAGCATACTCAACACGGGCCGACGAGAAAGCAGCACCGGTTTTGAACACATTCTGAAGATCCTTGGTGATCGCGGCCACATCCTCCTGGAGCTGCGGCCCAATCTTGTCCAGTGTGCCAAGGACCAGTTCGTTGCGCTGTGCCTGCAGGTCGGAAACCGAATTGAAGCCTGTGCGATAGGTCTCGACCTGCGAGGAGAAGCCCGCGATCGTTGTTTTCACCGATTCACGGGTCGCTATTTCATCCATGGCCTTGATGGAGGCCAGGGTGGTGTCGAGACGCTCATGCAGTTCCTGGCTCATCGCAGCTGACTGATCGTTGCGGTATTTCATGAACGACATCCGTGCTGTGAGCATGTTCGCCTGGACCAAGCCAGCTTCATTGGTCAGCCGCGCCGCTTCGCGGTAATCCATGAAGGACGCTTTATTGGAATTGTTCATGTAAACGGACACGCCGCCGATGGTCACAAGCACGGCGAGGACAATGGCAAAACCGCCATAAATTTTGTAACCGACTTTAATGTTGTCCAGAAAATTAAATAACGACATCAGAAGGCTCCAGTCTGTTATACATCATCTACAAATACCTATTTCACATTTTGCGTTAAGAAATCGTTTTCGAATCGCAACAAAGGCAAAATCTACAAGCCAATTTATTCTTGAGAAAAATATTCAACTTATAATAAACTGTTTTGTTTACTGGTTTTTTCGGCGAATTTCATCGAAAAACGAATTCCTGCCATATCCATATCAAAACACACTCAACAGCGAGCAGAGTTTGTTAGACTCACCTGCCAACTGGTCAAGTCCGTAGCTTGAAATCGTTTCGGGAGAACAACCATTGAGCAATAAACCTGCCGTTATGATTATGCTGCTATCAACGCCCTACTCCGGGCAAGTTGAGGGCACCGTTGCGGCCACGGTCAGACGCTTATCGCGCCAGCGAGCCGCGGCACGGGTTCCCGGTCAGACAGATGATCGCATCTGCATCCCCCGGTCCATTTGTCTCACGGGCGAAAACACCAGGCGCGCAGGAGCACGGTCAGACCGCACGGTCCGCCGCATACATCCTTGAAATGTCAAACAGCATGAACCGCTCAGAAAAACGCCTGAATACCGGTCTGGGCCCGGCCGAGGATCAGCGCATGCACGTCATGCGTTCCCTCATAGGTGTTCACCGTCTCCAGATTTTGGGCATGGCGCATGACGTGGTACTCGGCCTGAATGCCGTTGCCGCCGTGCATGTCGCGGGCCATCCGGGCAATATCGAGCGCCTTGCCGCAATTGTTGCGTTTGACGATGGAGATCATTTCCGGCGCAAAGCGGTGCTCGTCCATCAGACGGCCAACCCGCAGCGAGCCTTGCAGGCCCAGCGCAATTTCCGTCTGCATGTCGGCGAGTTTCTTCTGGTAGAGCTGGGTGCCGGCCAGCGGCTTGCCGAATTGGTGACGGTCAAGACCATATTGCCGGGCGCGATACCAGCAATCCTCGGCGGCGCCCATCACGCCCCAGGAAATCCCGTAGCGGGCCCGGTTGAGGCAGCCGAACGGCCCCTTCAGACCCGACACATTGGGCAGCAACGCGTCTTCACCGACCTCGACATTGTCCATCACGATCTCGCCGGTGATCGAGGCGCGCAGACTGAGCTTGCCACCGATCTTGGGCGCGGAGAGACCCTTCATGCCCTTTTCGAGAACAAACCCGCGGATCTCGCCGCCATGGGCTTCGGACTTGGCCCAGACCACGAACACATCGGCGATCGGGGCATTGGAAATCCACATCTTGGAGCCGTGAAGCACGTAACCGCCATCGCTCTTGCGTGCCCGTGTCTTCATGCCGCCCGGATCGGAGCCGGCATCGGGTTCGGTCAGGCCAAAACAGCCGACCCATTCACCGCTGGCGAGTTTCGGCAGATATTTCATCCGCTGCTCCTCGCTGCCATAGGCATGGATCGGATACATCACCAGCGAGGACTGAACGCTCATCATTGAGCGGTAGCCTGAATCAATCCGCTCCACCTCACGCGCCACCAGACCATAGGAGACATAGCCAGCCTCGGATCCGCCATAGGCTTCGGGAATGGTAACACCCAACAGACCCGCCTGCCCCATCTCGGAGAAGATTGCGCGGTCGGTTTCTTCGTTCAGATAGGCATCGGTCACCCTCGGGGCGAGCTTGTCGGCCGCAAAGGCCGCCGCCGCATCAGCAATCATCCGCTCCTCGTCGCCGAGCTGATCAGCCAGCAAGAACGGGTCTTCCCACTGAAAAGCGGATTTGGTGGACTTGATTGAAACGACGGGGGAAACGGACATCTTGCTACTCCGGTTGGTTCCAGTCTGGATGCGAGCCGACGCGCTGCCAAGCAACAGGCTGTCGTGCCCTGTCAGAAACATCTTCTAGCACGGAACGGCACAGATACTATAGGCTTAAAATAAATTTGCGCCGGTCTGGCGCAAGCGCGAGGCTGACACAACGCCCTGACCGGTGGTCAATCGGGCTTAACCACGTCCCACAAGGCAAGCAATTCCCTGTCGGCGCTGCCCTCAACGGGCACCACAAGGCGAACCAGAGAAACCGTCTGCCCATAACCCATCCAGGAGGTTATCTCAGCGCACTCCGGCATGCCGGTCTCCAGAACCTTGTTGAACGTCAGCAACACACGTGTCTGGATGGCCTTGGGCTGCAGATCGGAAACCGGCCGGTTCAAAACCGGAGCACTGAACGGCCAGCGCCTGTTTGGAGAAACATCGCGCCAGAAGAGCGATTTGTCCTTCTGGTTGCGCGCAACGCGGACAAGCAGCGGAAAATCTTTGCCCAAGGCAGACACATCGAACGCTGCGGCATCAGCCAGCCCAGCATCCTGCCGACCTTTCCACAGATCATAAAATGCCCGGATCTGCGCCGACGCAAAGTCAGGCAACTCGAAACCGGACAGCTCCGCACTGCCCACGGTTTCAGATTCATTCAAGGTTGCTTTGTTTTCCATGGGTATCAATCATCGTTTCCATGGGTTTCAATAATAGCTTTGAACTCGACAACGTCGCCAAGACACGCTTAACTTCAAACGCCCATTTTTTAACCGAGAGCGCCAACAAATGACACTTCGGTTGGCAGATCGATATGAAGCAGCCGCGAGTTTGGCATCGGCGATCAGCGCCTACGCGGCAACCCGTGGCTTAGACGCAGACCCGATTGCGCGCGCCTCGGGCCTGGATCCCGAGCGGTTCGACATACCCAACGAACGTGTCCGGCTCGATCGACTTTGTCGCTACCTAGAAGCACTGGCACTGATCTCGGGTGACGATCTTTTCGGACTTAAATCAGCGAGCATGTTCAGCAAGGGAACATCGGGGCCCTTCGGCTATGCCTTGCTCAACGCGCCAAGCCTGCGCGATGTCCTGGTGTTTCTTGGACGCAACGTAGCAAAGATGAGCGAGTTGAGAATCTGCACGCTTGAAGTCGGCGCCAAGGACGCGATCTTTGAATGGACCTACTCACCGCTGATCCTTCATCGGGATCAATATGTGGATATGACGCTCAGGCAAACCCTTGCCCACTTTAAGCCGTTTCTGGGTCAGGACATCCAAAACTGCCGACTGGAGCTTGAGCGGAAGCGGCCGGAAAACATCAATCTTCACAAACAGATACTGGGAACACGAACCCGGTTTGGAGCGGCCATCAACCGGCTGATCATACCATCCGGCTACATCAGCCGAACCAATCCGGATGCCGACCCGCGGCTCTACGCCATCCTCGTTCAGCAGGTAGAAGCGATCCCGGCAAGGAGCATCGATACAACAGACACCGTGACGTCCATCCGGCTTCATGTGGTCGATACGCTCTCCTCCGGAGTGCCCACATTGAAGGAGGAAGCCGGGCGTCTGGGCATGAGTGCGCGAACGCTGCAGCGCCGCCTGACGGAAGCCGGAACATCCATGCAGGACATCGTCGACGAAAGCCGAAAGGAAATGGCCGAAAAACTCCTGACGGAAACCACATTGAGCCTTTCCGAGATCAGTTTCAGGCTCGGCTTCTCTGCTCCTGCTGCGTTTACCCGCTCAGCAATCCGCTGGTTTGGCAAAACACCAAGCGCCTATCGCAAACAGCCTTCCATTCCGGACTGAAAACGGCATCACGATTGCCATGCCGAAATTTCAAACGATTTAAAAACATGCTTCACTGACAGCGCAGAATTTGGCGCAATGGGTAAATGCACGATTTGACCAATTGGTTCATAAGCCCCGCAACATGGTTAATGAAGCTCACCTCGGATGATTATCGGAGCCGGAGCTGCTGGTGAACCTGGGATTACCACTGCGTAGCCCATTCCTTCGAAAGGACCACACTTATGGATCTCGGCAATGATCGGGGGCTGATACCCATGACAAGAACGGAAATGAAATGCCTGCGGTTGAGCGCTGACGGAATGAGCGATCAGGACATTGGCGAGCGTCTTGAACTAACGGCCCAAGAAGTCGCCTCGGTCATGTCCGTGGTTATGCTCAAATTGCGCGCACCAAACCGGATGGCTGGACTGGCGAAGGCGTCAAGGATGGGGCTTCTGCAAGACGGTCTGGGAGACAAGCAGAACGGCAACAACAACCAATGAAACACCCGGATTTGGCAGTCTAGGGCGTCACAAACAACAGGATTCGGGAAAACACAGCACTTCACCTCGGGGGCGGGGTTGAATTGGATGCGTGGGTTTCCGGCACGTCAGCCAGGGCAAGCGGCGGAGCCCTGGCTGACTTTGTTTTGATGACAGCGGACAGTCATCGGCTGCTTGAGCCGTTCCCTACAGGCGTGTTCTGGCACCCCAACGCAGAGACACCGCAATCCTCGTGGCGTTTCAGCTCTGAAAGCCCCAAATCACGTCAAAGCCAGTTTTCATAATCAGAGACCAGCAGATGCCTGGGCGCCGTGTCCTCGATAATGTTGGAAAACCGGCCTATCGGTTCGCGGAAGACATTGTCGGTCAGATCATCATTGACGGTTGAGACTTCACCGATCAGCACATCGCCGCCCTCCCCCCAGAAAGCATGCCACACGCCCGGCATCAGCGTAACGCTCTCACCTGGGTCGAGTGCAAGCCGTCCACCCGCTTCGAACGTCCGCAGCACACCATCGGTGAGAACAGAGACCTTCGCATCGGGATCGACCGATCCATCCGCCGCACTGGCAAACAGTTCGAGCACCAGCTTTCCGCCACCACGGTTGATGATGTCTTCCGCCTTGATGTCGTGGCGGTGCATCGGCGAGAGCTGATCCTGCCGCGAAATCATGATTTTTTCCGCGTAGAGCATACCCCTGCCCCGGTTCAGATCCTCAGCCGAACCGTTGCGGACGGTGAACAGGAACAGGCCCAGCTCATCAAACCGGCCCTGACCATAGTCGGTAATGTCCCAACCCAGCCGATTGGCACTGATCAGGGCTGCATCACCGGCTGTGCGGCTCCGCATCTCCTCCGGGCTCCAATAGGCGAATGGCGGCAAAACATAGCCGAAAGAGCGAATGAACCGGTCACTTTCCTCCAGGATGTCATTGATCTGCGTGCGCTCCATAAGGTCCTCCAGCCTCGATCAAAACACAGTCGGCGGAACCGGATGTACCGGTTCAAACTGGCCATGGCAATTGCGTTGTCGCGGCTTTAAGGCTAAGCGGAAAGAAGTAACCGTTACAAACGCAACGACCCTGAGGCAGACCTGACCATGACGCCCCGCCCCAAAAACCAGCTGGACCATGCCAATGAGAACACATTGGCTCTTGAAAGCTTTTTACCCTACCGTCTGGCGCGCGCTGCAGAAATGGTCAGCCGCCAATTCGCAGCAAGTTACCGTCAGCGGTACGGCTTGAGCAGGCCGGAATGGCGCACCCTTGCCACCATCGGCCAGTTTGAACAGGTGACTGCCACGGAGATCTGCGCCCACTCTTCCATGCACAAGACCAAGGTCAGCCGCGCCATTCGCGCTTTGGAACAGCGCAACTGGATCAACCGCGAGCCTGACACCCAGGATCGCCGCATTGAACACATCAGCCTTACCCGCGAGGGCAGCCGTCACTATCGCGATCTGATCCGGCTCGCCAGGGACTACGAAACACAGCTTCTCAACACGCTCGGCAGCGCCGGAGCCGAGAAGCTGGAAGGCGGCCTGAGCGCCATCGAAACACGCCTTTCCGGCTGGTAGCAGACAAAGGTTCAGCCGCCCCAGGGGCCGTGCTGTTCGCCATCGGCATCAAATCTCTCAAAGCCGTGCGAGCCAAAAAAGTCCCGTTGCCCCTGAATCAGGTTCGCTGTGCCGCGTGCACGGCGGTAGGTGTCGAAATAGCTGATTGCGCTCGCCAGCGCCGGCACCGGAAGACCGTTGAGCACAGCATCGGAGACCACCCGGCGAAGCGGCCGGTCGGTGGCTTCAAGCATGGTGGAAAATGCCGGCGTCATCGCAAGATTGTCAACATCGGGCGTCTCACTGAAGGCTGCGGCAATTTCGTCGAGGAACCTTGATCGGATGATGCACCCGGCCCGCCAGATCTTCGCGATCGTCGTCATCGGCAGGTTCCAGCCAAACTCCTTCGATGCCGCCCCCATCACCGCGAACCCTTGCGCATAGGCCGCAATCTTGCCGGCCAGCAGCGCCTGCTCAAGATCATTGATAACCGCCTGCCCTTCACGCCGGTCAATGATTGCGGGCAATCCGAAGCGGTCCTGTGCCGCCGCACGCTCGCTGCGCATTGCAGACAGGCTGCGCGCGGCGACTGCTGCCTCGATGGCCGTTGCCGGTACCCCCATTATCTGGCTTTCAATCACCGACCAGCGGCCAGTGCCCTTCTGCCCCGCAGCGTCCACGATCATGTCGACAAGGGGACGACCGGATTCTGCATCATTGGTCCTGAGCACCTCGGCGGTAATATCAATAAGGTAGGAATCCAGCGGCCCCGAGGCCCAGACCGCAAACACGCTGGCGATCGAGAGTGCATCCATCTTGAGATGGTCGCGCATCACGCCATAGACCTCGGCAATCATCTGCATGTCGGCATACTCGATGCCATTATGGATGGTCTTGACGAAATGGCCCGCACCGTTCGGTCCCAGCCAGGCCGCACAGGGCTCGCCCTCATACTTGGCCGAGATGGCGGTAAGAACCGGCTCGATCCGCGGCCAGTCCGCCTCCGCGCCGCCAACCATGATCGAGGGACCATGCCGCGCGCCCTCGGAACCGCCCGACACGCCCATGCCGACAAAGCCGGGCCCGTTGTCTTTGAGTTCCTCGAACCGCCGCATCGTGTCACGGAAATTGGCGTTCCCGGCATCGATGATGATGTCTGTGTCCTGCAACAGCGGCTTGAGGGCTGCGATCTGCTGGTCAACCGGCTCACCCGCCTTGACCATGATGATCACCGGCCGGGGCGGCTTGATCGCTGCAACGAAATCTTCAAGCGTGGCCGCCGTCGTGATCCGGTCCGACAAAACCCCCGCATCAACGGCGAACGCTTCGGTTCGCGAATATGTGCGATTGTAGACAGCGACGTGATAGCCATTGTCCGCGATGTTGAGCGCAAGATTTGCGCCCATGACACCCAATCCGATCAACCCTATGTCTGCCTGCGCCATGCCCGCTCCTGCCGTGTCCGATTCTTCGTCTGGGACAGTTTTGGCGCAAGCGCTCGCATGCGGCAAGCGCACGGGCCGGCTACCTTGTGAAAACACGCTTCATATCTGGATGAAAACCCGGGCGGCCTGTCGGGTTCAATCCGTCTTGGGCTTGTCTTCGCCGTCGTCAAGCACGCGCCAGGCAGCGCCATCCAGGTCCTCATACTGCCCGCTCTTCATTGACCACAAAAAACCGGCCAGCCCCAGCCCCCCCAGAAACAGCGCAATCGGTATGAGGAAGATCAGATTGTTCATGCGTTGGCTCCGAGCCCGGAATGCTCATTGGAAAGCCCGGCGGCCTCGCCACTGTTGCGGCCTTCATCAGGCTGGGCGAAAGCTTCCACCCGGGCCTTGCGTCTGAGCCGGAGCGAATTGAGCACCACGATCACGGAAGACGAGGACATCGCCAGCGCCGCAATCAACGGTGTGGCATGGCCGAGAACCGCCGCAGGGACAGCGATGCAATTGTAGATGATCGCGAGGGCGAAATTCTGCCGGATCAGCTGCCCGGCCTTGCGCGACACTTCAATCGCCAGCGGCACGGCTTCGAGAGAATCGTGGAGGAACACGAAGTCCGCTGCCATCCGCCCGACATCGGCGGCACCTGCCGGTGCCATGGAAACATGCGCAGCCGAGAGCGCCGGGGCATCATTGAGCCCGTCGCCAACCATCAGCGGCTTGCCACCGGCGGCTGCCAGAGCCTTGACCCTGTCGACCTTGCCACGCGGCCTGACCCCGGCAACAAAATCCTCGACCCCGAGATCGCACGCCAGGGCGCTGACCGGCGCTTCACGGTCGCCCGAGAGAATTTCCGCCTCAACGCCCAAAGCCGAAAGCCGCGCGACAGCCTGGACCGCTCCCCGCCGCAGCTGATCGGAAAACAGGAACACATCGAGGAACCGGCCGTTTTTCGACAGGATCACCTGGCTCCCCGCATCGCCCTGATCCGGCAGCTCTCCATCGCCATCCAACGCGAAACCGGAGCGGCCCAGCCGGTAGATGTCCCCGTCCGGTGTGGTCGCGGCGATCCCCTCACCGGGCGTTTCGGTGATGCTGAAGTCCGGCAATCGAGCACCGCCCGCATCATATGCGGCCAGCGTTTGGCTGAGCGGATGCCGCGATGAGGATGCGATCCGTGCGGCCAAGGCCAAATGATCAGGGTTGATGGAGGAGGCATTGATCAGCCGCGGCTGCCCCCGGGTCAGCGTCCCGGTCTTGTCGAACACCACACGGTCGGTCTCGGCCAAACGCTCCATGGCCGAACCATCCTTGACCATGATGCCGTTCTCGAACAGCCGACCGGCAGCAACAACCTGAACCACGGGCACGGCAAGTCCCAGCGCACAGGGACAGGTGATGATCAATACGGCCACCGAAGTCATCATCGCAACACGCCAGTCGCCTGAAACCACCATCCAGCCGACAAAGGTCCCCAGCGCCAGCAAATGCACCACGGGTGCGTAAATCGACGAGGCACGATCGGCAAGACGCCGGTAGCCCGCACGCCCGCTTTCGGCCGCTTCCATCATCGACACCATTTCAGCCAAGAACGAATTGCTGGCGCTGCGGGTGGCTTCGAGCACCAGTCCGCCGGTGAGATTGAGTGTTCCGGCCGGTGTCAGCGATCCGGCCTCGACCAGTTGCGGTGCGCTTTCGCCATTGACCACGGCAAAATCCATATCCGAACGGCCGGATATCACACGGCCATCCACCGGGATCCGGTCGCCTGGTGCGATTGCCAGATGCATGCCCGGTTCGATCTCATCAAGCGCAAGATACTCGCGGCTGCCATCAGGCCTGATCACCATCGCTCCGCGCGGCGACAACCGCACCAGATTGCGGACCGCAGACCGCGCCCGCTCGCGCATCATGTGATCAAGCGTCCGCCCCGCCAGCAGGAAGAACAAAAGCGTGACCGAGGCATCGAAATAGGCATGTTCGCCATGGGTGATGGTCTCATAGAGCGAGATCGCATAGGCGAGCAGAACGCCAAGGGTGATCGGCACATCCATATTGGCGCGGCCATGTTTGAGCGCGCCCCAGGCGGACCTGAAAAACACACGTCCCGAATAGGCCAGCGCGGGTGCTGCAATCATCGCGGAGATCCAGTGAAACAGATCGCGTGTTGCGGCTTCCGCGCCGGACCATACCGAGACCGACAGCAGCATCACATTCATCGAGGCGAAGCCCGCCACGGCCAGCGCCTTGAGCAATTCGCGGAAGGCCGGATCGCCGGCCTCGTCCGTCCCGCCCGGCAGATGCGCGGGATAACCAAGCGCCTTGAAGCGCTCATTCACCGCGCCAAGCACTTGCTCGGCAATACTGCTGCCGTTGGGACCGCTCTTGGGGTCTTCGAACACAACCGACACCCGCCGGGTGGAGAGGTTGACCCGTGCATGGTCGACACCCCTGGCCTTGGGCAGCTCTTTTTCCAGAAGGGCGATGCAGGCGCCGCAATGAACCCCGGGGACAATCAAATCGACCTGGCGCATGCCGTTGCCGAGCGCGCGGCTCGACAGCCACATTTCCTCAGCCGACGGCCCGTCGGATTTGAGCGCCTCCAGCTCCGCGGCACTTTCCGTTCCCGCCGCACAGCAGCTCATGGACGCATGCCCCCATCCGCGCCGACATGAAACCGACGTCCCTTCTTGTAGATGATCTCGCCATTGCTGAGCGCGGTCACATGGGCGATCCACTCACCCTCGGCCAGCGCACCCTCAGCGGTGAACTTGCCCGGCCCATCGGCCATGAACACAAGCTCGCGGTCATCTTCGGTGCCAACCGGACGCCGCAGCGAAGCGCTGACGCTGTCGGCAGACGCCGGAAGGCCTTTGCTGTCGGTCAACAGGATCGAAACGCCATCGGCGCCCGGTTCAAACGCAACATCGTAGCCCTTTGCCGCAATCGCCCGGGATTGCGCCGCCTGGGCGTTGAACTCCTGGCTTGCCACATAGGTGTTGGGCACCACCAGCCCACTCCATGTTGTCACCGCGAACCGTGCCATGATCATGTTGACCGTGAAGATGACCCCGAAGAAGGCCACCATGGAAAACAGCATGTGCTTGCCGGTGAATTCCCTGGGTTGGAAGATCGAGCGGATCAGGGTCATTGGTTCATCTCCGGTGCATGGAAGTTGGCGACATAGACGTCGCTCTCGTCGCTGGCAGTCTCTTCAACGACAAAGCGGAAGCTGGCATTGGTCGATGTGATGAACTCCTTGGACTGGTGCACATGCACCTTGAGTTCGCGCAACTTGTCAGCTTCGACCGGGATCGCAAAAGACACACCTGCCGGTTCATCAATGCCCACAACCCGCATGGTTGCGCCCTCAAGCCCCTCGATCGACAGGGTGATCACCCGCGGCTGGGCAATCATGTTGAGGATCTTGATCGAGTAGCCATTGCGAATGTCGCCATTGGATTCCATCACGAATTGCGGATTGCGGTCGTGCAGCACATTGACCTCGAGACGGTCCCGCGACAACAGCGCCACCAACAGCCCGATGCCGACCGCTGACCACACCCCCATATAGAGCAGCGAGCGCGGCCGGAAGATGATGCGCCAGTCAAAATGCTTGACCTTGTCGATGAAACCGCCGTCTGCGGTTCGAACGCGAGACGGGTCGAGCACGCCGGTTTCCGGGTTCTTCGCGAGCGCCATGTTGTCGGCATAATCGGCCAGCGTCGCATAGGAGATCAGGCCACGCGGCCGATCGAGCTTGTCCATGATTCCGTCGCAGGCGTCGATGCACAGCGCGCAGGTGATGCATTCAAGCTGCTGGCCATCGCGAATGTCGATGCCCATGGGACAGACGGCCACACAGGCATTGCAATCGACGCAATCCCCCTGCACCAACCCCTCCGCGGCCGCCTTCTTGGCATGACGCCCGCGCGGCTCGCCACGCCAGTCATTGTAGGTGACGACAAGCGAGTTCTCATCCAGCATCGCCGCCTGAATCCGCGGCCAAGGGCACATATAGATGCAGACCTGCTCCCGCATCAGTCCGCCGAACGTGTAGGTGGTCGCCGTCAGGATCGCCACGGTGATGTAGGCAACCGGCGCGGCATGACCCTCGATGAAGCTCATCAGCAGCGTCGGCGCATCGGCAAAATAGAAAATCCATGCACCACCGGTGGCCACGCCGATGAAGATCCAGATCGCATGCTTGAGCACCCGCTTTGCGAGCTTGGATGCGCTCCAGGGCGCCATCTCGAGTTTCATGCGCTGGTTGCGGTCGCCCTCGATCGCCCGCTCGACAACCAGAAACAGATCCACCCAGACGGTTTGCGGGCAGGTGTAGCCGCACCAGGCCCGGCCCACCGCGGATGTGATCAGGAACAACCCGAAACCGGCCATCACCAGAAGACCGGCGACAAAGAAGAACTCCTGCGGCCAGATCTCGATAAAGAAGAAGTAAAACCGCCGGTTGGCGATATCGAGCAGCACCGCCTGGTCCGGCGCATAGGGCCCGCGATCCCAGCGGATCCAGGGGGTGATGTAGTAGATCCCCAGCGTAACCAGCATCACCAGCCACTTGAACTGCCTGTAATTGCCCGAAGCACGCTTGGGAAAGATTTTCTTGCGCGCTTCATAAAGCGGCTTGCGCTTCCAGGCGGCATTGACCGCCTCGGCCTCAAGTCTCTCGATTTCGTCCGGGTCTTGCGACAGGTCGGGGGCAGTCTGCGTGTTCATTTGGGCACCATTGGTTTGGAGCGCACCATGCTCCTGCCCCCGATGCCACGCCTTGATCAAGATCAAGCGGCATCACGCGGATGTCGCATCCGCTCAGGCGACAAGACCGGTGCGCTCGGCAACCCACCAGAGCGCGATCGCACCGATGGCCAGCGACATCGGCATGGTGACGCGCGCCCGGTACCAGGACTTGTCGGAAAACCAGGCGCCGAACAGCGCATAACAGGCAGCAACCACCGCCAGTTGCCCGACTTCGACACCGATGTTGAACCCCAAGAGGCCGCTGGCGAAATGCGTTGGCGACAGCCCGAACTCGGTCAGCACCCCGGCAAAGCCCAGACCATGCAACAGCCCGAAGGCAAAAACGACATAGGGCCGCCAGCGGCTGAGCTTGTCGGTGCCGAGATTTTCTATCGCGATGAACAGGATCGAGGCGGCAATCAGCGGTTCGACAATCGAGGCGGGCAGGCTGATCACGCCCAGCATCGCCATCGCCAGCGTCACCGAGTGGGCCACGGTGAAGGCGGTGATCTGGATCAGCAGCGGCTTGAGCCGTGGCGACAGCAGGAACAGCCCGACCACGAACAGGATGTGGTCGAGCCCCTTGGGAACGATATGGGTGAAGCCGATGCCGATATAATCGAGGAACACCTGCCCCGCGCTCATGCTCAACCCGCCCGCCACCGGGATCGGCGCGCTGGGACTGCCATCGCCGAGATAGGCGGAATAGCTGTGGCCGCCCTGATCATCGGGCACGCGGATGACATTGGGGCCAAAGGCTGGATTGAACGAGAAGGTAACTTTGCTTGCGCCTGCAGGAAGGCTGCCGGTCAGCGCCAGGCGGCTCAACCGGGCGAAATCCGTGTCGCCGACGGGATCAAGCTCGACGGACGTCACGTCAAGCGCGATCCGCGTCTCGCCTACCATCAGCCGGATGCCATCGAGAAAACGGTCCTTTGACCTTTCGAACTCTGCCGCCAGCGCCGTCTCGTCCATCAGGCGCAACTCGTCATAGACCGCGGCATTGGGGCTCTCGTCGGTGTCGGCATGCTCGGCGCCGACTTCCGCAAGCGCGGCCTCAAGGATCAACGACATGTCCAGCTCAACCGTGCCGTCGCCAATAAACACCAGATCGACAATCGCCGGGCGGATCTCATGAGCGTGTGAGTTTTGGAGGGTGGTGGCCAGCAGCGCCAGCGCCAAAGCCAGGCTTGCAACCACTTGTTTGATATGACGGAACCTACAAATCATTTCTAAGACCAGACCGAAAAACACAACGGGACAAACACAAGGCCGCATGGACGTTTGTGCAGTACTTGGACCGATGAGATTCGTTCGTCCAGTGTCCCAAGGCATTATTCCAGCGATTTACACTCAGCGCGTCAACGTTCCTGACAGCATGTGAGGTCAACGGGACGAGGCATGCGCCGCCGAGTGACCACCCAGCCGCCGCCGCCAGAAAGGCGCTGTTGGCCAGCGACGTTCCATCCCGTAATAGGTAGCGTGATGGGCGGCATAAGCCTGCCAGATCCGCCCGGTCCGCGCAGCATGGGCCTGCGTCGCGTCCATGTCACCCCCTAAAACCGCGAGAGCTGCCTCGCCCGCCTCCAAGCCAGTGACCAGCGCGTTGAAAAGCCCCTGCGACGACAAAGGATCCAGTGCGATGGCACTGTCACCAGCAGCAAACCAGCCCTCTCCGGCGGAACTCCCCGCCGCGCTGTTGGCGGCACAGACCTGCGGCGAAGAAATCGACGCAGGTTCAAACGAACCGATCTCGTCGGCCAGACCGTCAGTCTGCACTCCAACCGCAAGCGGCCCTTCACGCATCAGCGTCCGTATCGAAGGCTGATCGCTGTCACCATGAAAGGCGACAATACGGTAGCCATCGGGCAGCATCGCTGTGTACCACCAGCCTTCCGGCGTGGACTGCGTGTAGGTTGAAGGGTCAGCCGCGCCACGCTGGCGAACCCGCTGATAAACGCAAGCAAGACGATCCATCACGATCCGGCGTTGGCCAAACGGCCGCACCAGTCGCGACTGCCGCCCGCTGGCATCAACGACCTGGCGCGCTGAAACCGTTTTGCCGGTGTCCAGAGCAATCTCCCACCTGTCCGCAAGGCGTTTCAATCCCAAGACGGTGGTCGGCACGACCAGCCTGGCACCACGTGCAACGGCATCAGCGCGCAGATCCGCCTCGAACCGGGCCCGGTCGAGCCGCCATCCGGCTCCATCGGGATCGCGAAACGAATCCAGCTCCACAACCTCGTCGGATCCCCAGCGGCTGACCTTGAGCGGAGCAGCGCCATGGCCGGCCGTTGCGAAACTTTGCCAGGCGCCGATCGCCATCAACACCCGATGCGCAGCCCCCGGCAATGTCTCACCGATGCGCCAAACCGGTACATCAGCCCGGTCGATCAGGGCGACCGATACATGGGGCGCCAGAAATGAAGCGGCTGATGCCCCTGCCGTCCCTGCGCCAATGACTGCGATGTCAACCTTCACCGTTTGGCTTCATCGCTGAGACGGCAGACCATGCGGAAACCGGTTCACGAGGTCGATCTCGCTGAGGTCAACTTCGGTTGCCGAGCGGACGCCGCGACGGCGCACACCTTCCAGCGACAGTGCCGACGGAGTCGGCGATGTCGCTTCCGCATCGAGATTTTCCCGTTCCCGGTAATGTTCTTCTTCCGGCGTGATCAGTCGGGCGTAATCCTCAACCTCGATCTTGTCGGGGAACTCCGCGTCGCCGGGGCCATCACGCACTTCCACCACACCGAGGAAGTCGAAATGCTGGATCATGTTGTTGATCTGGTGCGTGTAACCATCGGCGCCAAGCGGCTCGATCCAGGCTTCCCGATTGGCAAACGCCTTGCGCCGTTCCGAAAGAGGTCGCCCCTTGTCCATCACGATATCATAGTTTTCCCGTGTCAGCACTTCATTGGGGACCCGCGCCGGCCAGAAGCTTGGCACATAGGGATCGTAGCTGGGCGTATAACCCGACCGGCAACTGCTGGTATCTGTCTGCCATGGCACAGCCATCCATCGGGTAATCCCGCCCGGCAATTGCCCGTAGAGAGGACCATTCGGGATGGTCACTGAATCCGTTGTCAGGACCTCGCTCTGCTGCGGCTCGATCCAGCCAGGCGGGGCATGGCGGAAGCGGAACGGCCCCATATACATGGTTGCCGCGCGAACCGGCCAAGTCATCTCGCACCCCGGATGGAATGCGTCGGCGAGACAGAATTCAAGCGCCGCCCGGGTCAGCATCTCGCCCTGTGCAACTACTGGCAAGTCGTCGATCTCGCGCACCGGCTTCCGATCCGGGTCATAATCCGCGTGGAAATTGCCCTCAGCCCATTGCTTCAGCATGGCCATCTGGCAATCGCTCAACACTGCATTCTGCCGCGGCGTGTCTGCGGGCGGCACATTCATTGCGTCGCCATAAAGCCATGGCCAGGGCACCGGCGAGTAGCTGTCAGCTGCGAAATTGCGGAAGTTGTTGTAGATAACCCGCCGTTGTTCGCGATAGGCCGGACTGGTGCTGCCCAGCCGTTCAAGCACCGATGCACTGGTCAGATCGAAGGCGCCGTCCCAGCCGAACCCGCCGGCAAAACCCGCATTGGTCCATTGCAATCCCGCCATCCGCTCGAAGATCGGCAGTATTTCGGCGCTGAACGAGGGCCGTTTTGGCGCCGCCAGCATCTTTGACTTGATCGCGATGTCACGCATCAGGTCCCACATGGTTCGTACCGACTTGCGCTGCGGCCCGTAATTGGGTGGCGCCACGACGACCCAGGCCGGCACCACTTGCAAGGGCTGCCCATCGAGGAAAACCTCCGCTGTTACCGGCCCATCGGAAACATCATCATACCAGCCCTCATTGTTGGCAAAGGTGATCGCGGCGCTGTCATCATAGCTTTGCGAGCGTCCCATACCGCCAAGCACAGTCAGCCGCGCAGCATTGTCGGTCATGATTTCTCCCAGATAGACCGGAATATCCATGAACGTCCCCTCGAACCGCTCCGGGCCGGCATTCGCGCCTATAAGGTGGCGGGCCTCGGGGGTGATCGCCAGCCTCGATCTGTCTGCCACGCCCGGATTGCGCAATGTCGTGGGGGGCGCGAAATTGGCTTCCGGAATATCGAGCGCCAGCTGAAACCCGTACCAGGCCGCCTTCTGATTGGCGACCTTCACCGACCATCTGATCTCCGCATTGCGGTCTTCGCCGGTGAGTTCACGGACAATCTCGCCGCGTGCATTGCAGCCATAGATGCGGAAACGTGCAGCCTGCCGCTTGAGCCTCTTATCGGCATCACGATAGCTGCCTGGCGGCAGCGGTGCCGGATCAATCACCTCCGGACCATAAAAAAACTCCTCGCTCGACCCCACCCGGGCAACGCCGATGGCCGGATAGATCACCGCCTGGACAATGCAGTCGTCCTTCTCCTCCCGCATCTCCTGCGCCGGGCGCGGCTGCACCGGGTCGCTGATCAATTGCCCGTTGGCGTTTTGCCGGAGTGCCGCACCGGCGGCATAGACGGAGCGGCGAACCACCGCGATTGAAGACCCTTCGCAGGGCCGGTTCTCCAGCGGCACACGCCAGATGTTGAAGGATAGGTTCTGGCCGTACTCGGATTGGCCGCGCCTGTCGACCTGTTGCCGCGGGATCACCAGCGTGGCAACCGGCACGAACGGGCTTTCATCCTCGGGCCATTCGACCATTGCCTTGTCGAGCGGCATTCGCTCGCGATCGGTACGCCGCTGGATCGACAGCACGAAGCGGTACTCCCGTTCGGCAAGCCGGTTGATCATATCGGTCTTGAGATAATCGGTCGCGTCGTCAGCCACGTTTTCCGGCGCGGTCTCCGGTTCCAGCCGGTACTTGATGATCTCGTCACCCAGATGGAACGGCAAAATGGCCCAATAGGTGGTGGTCAACACCGAGCCCTTCGGTGCAGTCATCTCATTTAGGATGTCGTTGGTTTCCCTGTGCCGGGCAAGATAGGCATTGTAATTTTTCTGCACCACCCCGGCGTAGGTGAACTCGACCATCTGCCTGGCATCGTTGACAAAGAACCGCGACGCCGCCTGCATGATCAGATCAGCGGTCTCGCCGGCTTCACCCAACGCGTTCTCACCCTTGACGCCGAACAGTTTGAGCCCGATCCCTAGCGTGCTGCCCAGATCAGGCGACGTCGGCCCGGTGTCACTCGAAAACCGCATCCAGGCCGTAAGCCGCTCATGCGCGAAAACACCAACACGCCAATCCTCAGGCATGTCCTCATGGCGTTCGAGGAAGCCATGGGCGACGCCATGCAGTTTGCGGAAAACTGCGCGCTGCGCGGGAGGCGGATCAACACGTGTCCGCTTTGCCTGACCCATTTCAACAAACATTTCGACCAGTCGTTCGGCCGACGTGCTTTCAGCTTCGAAACATTCCGGTACTGGTGGTTCCTTTTGCATGCCGACCCTCCTACATTGTGGAAAATGTCACACCTACACTCAGAACAAACATGTTAATCCAATTCAAAAATAAATAAACAGCATAGATAGTACATACACGCACTCACGAATACAAATTACTCCATGAAACGTCGATAATCTGAAATTTTTGCATAACTTGGGCGCAATCTATATTTGAAGCATACATATTTTCCTGCAGCCAAACATGATTGACAATCGGGGAGCACGCCACGACAGCGTTCGGTGCCGGATTGATCGACTGCGGAATCCTGTGTCATCATGGCTGCCAAAGCGGAGAATGATCATGGTGCCACAGCCACGCCTTAGACGCGTGATCACCGGCCTTGGGCTGATGTTTGCTGCGAGCCCCGTCTCCGCCGTGTCGGGACATGAATTCTGGATCGAGCCGGAGGATTATGCAATCGCGCAAGGCGAGGAGATCCGTGCCGACATCAAGGTCGGGCAGGATTTCAAGGGCGATATCTTTCCCTTCATCGCCTCGCGCTTCGTCACCTTCGAGCGCCACGACCGGGTCGGCGACAGCGATGTTGAAGGCACGGCGGGCGACCTGCCCGCGCTTTCGGCCACACCGCGCAGCGAAGGGCTGACCCTGTTCACCTATCTCTCCACCGAACGACGCCTGACTTTCGTCGACTGGGACAAATTCACCAGCTATCTCGACTATGAGGGCCTCACCGCCATTGCCGCCCGCCACGATGCCCGCGGCCTGCCGCGCGACAGGATCAGCGAGATCTACATCCGCTGCGCCAAGACGCTGGTCAATGTCGGACCCGACGCGACCGGCCAGGACCGTGCCACCGGCCTGCCGCTCGAACTGGTGGCCGAGCAGAACCCCGGCGCGCTCACCCCGGGCCAGGCGATCCGCTTCCGCCTGCTCTGGCAGGGCGCACCGCTCCCCGACACCCAGGTCGCCCTCTTCGCCAGGAGCGGCGACACCCCGGAAGCCACCCGCACCCTCACCCGCACCGACGCCGACGGCTACGCCAGCTTCACGCTGCCCGCCACAGGAGGCTACATGGCCGCAAGCGTCCACATGATCGAACCGGCAGCGGACGGCAAGGCGGACTGGCAGAGCTATTGGGCATCGCTGACATTTGGGGTGGAGTGAGGTGCGATTTTGGGCGGGGAGTGGGCGTTTGGTGCGAGATGCACCAAGAGCGGCTTTGCGAATTTCATTGCCGTTCCATATCAATATTTATAAATCAGTTTCAATTGAAATATTGTATATAAGAAAAATATTTCTTAAAATTCCTTCCATTTTATCAATTTATACTATGAAAAAACGCTTAGAATTATTTCAAGCTTGCTGCAACAAAGACTGAAACGAACAAAAACATGTGTTAGGGATAGGACTAATGAAAAAGCCGAAGGAAAATATCGACAACCCTGTGCCTATTCACTCCGCGCATCTAAAAGCAACAGATATTTTTGCGATGCATGAAAGATTGCATATTCAAAGCAACGGAGGGCTGGAGAAAAACTATCACTGGGAATTAAGTAAATACCCAGAGTTATTGAGCCTTTTGAATGGCGGCGGACATCAAATATACGTGCGAAATAATCAACGCTTATTTGATTCACGCAAGATTCCTGATCTTGTTATGCGACCCTACGGAAGCAAGCAGTTAAATATTGTTGAGCTTAAAGGCCGCCCCTCCCCTTTCATCAGGCAGGATGGCACTATCGATTCTCCTAACCTAGCGTCGGCCTTAAGGCAGCTCTACGGATATCGCACTATCTGCGAGGCGCACGATCGCCGCACAGATAACGAGTTTTTGGAGCCGCAGCTCACCCTCATCGGCTATCAATACGAAGAGCCAAACGAAAGCTATGAAAGCTGGCTGGAAAAGCATGGAGAAAAACGTTGGTTGCGTGACTACCTCATTGGCCGACTGTCCATTTCTACATGGCAAGTCATTGTCCATAACCTAGAAAATTTCACACTCAGTAACGAAGATCGGGCAAAGCAATTTTTTACTGATGCGATCACCCGTTCGGCACTCAAAAAGATCATTTGTAGTATTGGATGGAGAGCGAAGCCAATAGATTTTCTGCAAAAATTGCGTGAGGCTGCTGATGAAAGAGGCTTTATTCTCGATAAAGAAGTTTCCGATCAGATAATCGCGCGGCAGGTCGATATGCTGACCATCCTTCAGACTGATGATATGTTAGATTTGGATAAACGATCAAATGGGTATTTGGATGATCTATTAGCCTACGCGGAGTTGGCCTGCTACGATGGAAGTCAAGATTTTGGCATGGGGGATTGGATACAAGGAGCTACAGGTAACCTTGAGCTACTAATTAAAACTAACACGCCACATCACGATCTCTTTGCCGAGAAAATTGCACTCGCTTTGGAGCGATCAAATTCCGAGGACGTCGTCTGTAGGCTCGCTATGATCCTTCGAAACAGCCTTGATCGCTCTATCGTCCGCAGCATATGCTCTGCGGATTCATTCCAACAAAAATGGAACGCTGATGATATTTCGTTATATGAAGATGACGGTCTAAGAAGACCACATTTCATTGCAGCAGCTCAACTTTTTGTTGCTCAAGCAACGCAGGGATTAGGTCAAGGCCTTGAACAGCTTAATTCTATCGCAAGGAACCAACATCTGGTTTCTGATGTAGCAAAGTGGCACTTGCGTCACGGGATGTCAGATCCTAAAAAACTTCTCGATGCGCTACAAAGTCGATACGAACGCCCATTCGATAATGTTAAAAATTTTAGGCCTTGGAATGCTGCGATCTTTAAGCAAACTAAGAGTATTTTCGAAGATTACTACGGTGGAGAAATAATGCGTTACTGAGTCGAAAATTCTAGGGACCGTAGGAGTTGTTAGAACATATATACATACGGGTGCAGAAATGGCACCTAATGGCGGTAGAAATTATTTAAATGCCATTAAATATAAAAATCATTTATAATATAATTCTTATGAGTATCTCGAAAGGCTTCCTCGCAGTCTTTCGCCGACAGAACACGAAGGTCCGCACCGGCCCAAAACCTGCTATAAGCTCCTGACACCGCGTCCGTGAAACAGCCGTGGCCCTCATATCCCGTACCCCGCAAAGCCACACACCCCCGGCATGAAAGGACAGCTCCGCTGGCATGACCGACATTGATGAAATCAACCGCTGGATGATGTCCGAGGGGCGTGAGCTGGGAGATGGCGCGCGCATTGTCGAGGGCTATGTGTCGCGGCTGGTTTCCGCCGGTGTTCCGGTGTCCCGCGCCAATATTGCGCAGCGCTTTGCCAATCCGTTGCTGGTGGCCTGGGGGGTGATCTGGACGCCGGAAGGCTCAACCGAATATGACGTGACCCACGCCACCCTGGACACGATCTCCTATATCGGCAGCCCGTTCGAATATGTGCTGACCAACGACAGGCCGCTGCACAAGAGCCTCGTGAACCTGGACCGTGACAGCGAGCATATTTCCTATCTCGAACTCGCCGATGGCGGCGGGACGGACATCTTTGCCAATGTGCTGCTCTATGGCGACGGGTCACGGCATGGCTGCACCTATGTCACCAACGTGCCGGAAGGTTTCACGCAGGCCCAGATCGACATCATTCACGCAACGAGGTTCGGCCTGTCAGCCGCGATGGAGCCGGTCACCATGCGACGCTCCACCGAAAGCCTGCTCAGGACCTATATCGGCAATGATCCGGCCTCGGCGGTGTCGAACGGGACCATTCGAAGGGGCGGGCACGAGGTGCTCGACGCGGTTGTCATGTTCACGGATCTGCGCGGCTTCACCTCGAAATCGGAACAGTGGAGCGAGCAGAGACTGCTCACCGCGCTCAATGGCTATTTCGATGTGGTGGTCCAGGCCGTCGAGGAGAATGGCGGCGATGTTCTGAAATTCATGGGCGACGGTGTTCTGTCAATCTTCAAGATCGCCGATCCGGCAGCCCCCGGCCCTCAGGCCAGGATGGCCATCGCCGCGGCAAGGGCGGCAATCACGGGGCTGCAGGAATTGAACCTGCAGCGGCAGAGCGACCACGAGGACAGTCTGTCGATGGGCATCGGCATCAATGCCGGGCCGGTGACCTACGGAAACATCGGCAGTCCGGCGCGCCTCGATTTCACGGTTCTCGGACCGGCGGTCAATGTGGCAAGCCGGGTGCAGGACCTGTGCAAGACGCTGGAGCAACCGGTTCTGGCCACCGGGCCGGTTGCCCGCTACGCGTCAGAAGCCTTCACAAGCCAGGGGCATCACCCGATTCGCGGCGTCGACGAGCCGATCGAGGTGTTCGCACTCAATCCGTCGACCTGAGCACGCTCCGCCGGTCCGTTGCGGCCCCCGTTCCACACAGAAAAGACCCCGCCGGACGGCCATCCGGCGGGGTCTTTCCGTTTCATCGGGGCCAGGCCCCAAACATGAGCCTCAGCCTTACTGCCCGCCGCCCAGCGTATGGACGTAGACGGCCAGCTGCTTGATCGTCGGCTCACCCAGACGGCCCACCCAGGCAGGCATCACGCCATGCTTGGGGTTGCGGATCTGGGAGGCGATCTGCGCCTCGGTCGAGCCCTTGAGCCAGATGCCGTCCGACAGCCGCGGCGCGCCGAAATCGGGCAGGCCCTCGGCATTGTCGCCATGGCAGGCGGCACAGTTCTCGACATAGACCTCGCGGCCCGCATCCACCAGCGACGGATTGGACGGCGTGCTGCTCAGGCTGACCACATAGGATGTGACCTCGCTGATCTGCGCAGGCTCCAGAATGTCGCCAAAGGCCGGCATTTCCGAAAACCGCGTGTCCGGATCATCGTCGTAGCGGATGCCGTGCGCGATGGTCAGATAGATCTGGTCGATCGTGCCGCCCCAGACCCAGTCGTCATCATTGAGGTTGGGATAGCCGGCAGAGCCCGCAGCTCCCGAACCATGGCACTGGGCGCAATTGACCTTGAAGGCCGAAGATCCGCCGGCAATGGCGAACTGCAGCAGTTCCTGGTCGCCCTCGATGTCCTCAAGCGGGGTCGCGGCGATCTTCTCGAGCAGCGCACCCAGGGCTGCCTTGGCATCGGCCAGTTCGGTGACCACATCGGCCCGGCTCGAATAGCCGAGATAGCCCTTGGTGGCTCCGTTGATCAGCGGGATCGCAGGATAAAGCACCATGTAGCCGATGGCCCAGATGATGGTCAGGTAGAAGGTCCAGAGCCACCAGCGCGGCAGCGGGTTGTTCAACTCCCGGATCCCGTCCCAGACATGGCCGGTGGTTTCGACGCCGGAGACGTCGTCAATGTGTTTTTCGGACATCTCTCAGTCCTCCTTCAGGGGAATTTGCGCGGCATCCTCGGCGGCTTTTTTTGCGCCTGGACGAAGCATGAAGAGGACGACGCCGACAAAGACGACGAACATGAAGACAAGTCCCCAGCTGTCGGCGAAATGACGCATTGCTGTGTAGGTTTCCATCTCGCGTTCTCCTTAGCGGTAGCCGGCGGCTTCGTCGTAGGTCGAGAAATCGACCAGTGTGCCCAGCATTTGAAGATAGGCGACCAGCGCATCCATCTCGGTCAGCGCCGCCGGATCTCCGTCGAAATCACCGAGCTTGGCCTTGGGATAGCGCTCCTCAAGACCCGACCAGTCCGCATCGGGATCAGCCTGGGCAAGCAGGTCGGCCTCGGCGTTTTCGATCATCTCCTCGGTGTAAGGCACACCAACGAGCGCGTTGGACTTAAGGTCGACGGTGATGTTGGCCACCTTCAAGGGGGTGTTCGCCAGAAACGAATAGCTCGGCATAATCGATTCCGGCACCACCGAGCGGGGCTCGATAAGGTGCTGGACATGCCATTCGTTCGAGTAGCGGTCGCCGACGCGGGCGAGGTCAGGCCCCGTCCGCTTCGAGCCCCACTGGAACGGATGATCATACATCGATTCCGCAGCCAGGCTGTAATGGCCGTAGCGCTCGACCTCGTCCCGGAACGGACGGATCATCTGGCTGTGGCACACATAGCACCCTTCGCGGATGTAGATGTTGCGTCCGGCCAGTTCGAGCGGTGCGTAGGGCCGCATCCCTTCGACTTTCTCGATGGTGTTCTCGAGATAGAACAGCGGTGCGATCTCGACGATACCGCCGATGCTGACGACCACAAGGGAGCCAACCAGAAGCAACGACGCATTGCGTTCGACGATGCCGTGTTTTTCCATTAGTGACATGGTGTTGTCTCCTTACTCAGCCGGCTGCAGGACGGGTTGGCTGCCCGGAATCGGGGCTTCGTCACGCTCGTAACCGAGGATTGTCATCAGCACGTTCCAGCCCATGATCAGCGCACCGGCGAGATACATCAGGCCACCGATCGAGCGCAGCACGTAATAGGGGTGCATGGCTGCAACCGATTCGGCGAAGGAATAGACCAGGAAGCCCTGATCATTGTATTCGCGCCACATCAGGCCCTGCTGAATGCCGGCAACCCACAGAACCGCCGCGTAGACAACGATACCAAGCGTGGCCAGCCAGAAGTGCCAGTTGACCAGGCGCATCGAGTAAAGCCGCTGGCGGCCCCAAAGCTTGGGCACCAGGTAGTAGATCGCGCCAAACGAGATCATGCCGACCCAGCCCAGAGCGCCGGAGTGGACGTGACCGATGGTCCAGTCGGTGTAGTGGGAGAGCGAGTTGACCGCCTTGATCGACATCATCGGACCCTCGAAGGTCGACATACCGTAGAAGGCGACCGCAATCACCATCATCCGGATGATCGGATCGGTGCGGATCTTGTCCCAGGCGCCAGACAGCGTCATCAGGCCGTTGATCATGCCGCCCCAGGAGGGCATCCACAGCATGATCGAGAACACCATGCCGAGTGTCTGCGCCCAGTCGGGCAGAGCCGTATAATGCAGATGGTGCGGACCGGCCCAGATATAGAGGAAGATCAGCGCCCAGAAGTGGATGATCGACAGCCGGTAGGAGTAGACCGGACGGCCGGCCTGCTTCGGGATGAAGTAATACATCATGCCCAGGAAGCCCGCGGTCAGGAAGAAGCCCACCGCATTGTGGCCGTACCACCATTGGGTCAGCGCATCCTGCACGCCCGCAAAGGCGGAGTAACTCTTGACCCCGAGGAACGACACCGGAATGGCCAGATTGTTGACGATGTGCAGCATCGCGATGGTGACGATGAAGGCCAGGTAGAACCAGTTCGCCACATAGATATGCGGCTCCTTGCGCTTCACGATCGTCCCCAGGAAGGTAATCAGATAGGCCACCCAGACAACGGTCAGCCACAGATCCACATACCATTCAGGCTCGGCATATTCGCGGCCCTGGGTGATCCCCAGCAGATAGCCGGTCGCGGCCATAACGATGAACAGCTGATAGCCCCAGAACACGAACCACGCCAGATCCCCGCCGAACAGACGCGCACGTGAGGTGCGCTGGACCACATAAAATGACGTGGCCAGCAGCGCGTTTCCGCCAAAGGCGAAAATCACCGCCGAGGTGTGCAGCGGACGGGTGCGGCCGAAATTGAACCAGGGTTCAATGTTGAGATCCGGATAGGCAAGCTGAAAGGCGACAACGACGCCCACCAGAAAGCCGACAATCCCCCAGAAGGTGGTGGCGATGACGCCGTAGCGAACCACCTCGTCGAAATAGCCGGACTTGTCATCGGCCGTTTCGCCCGGGGCGGTTGAGAATTGGATTCGCCGCAGCAACAGCACGGTGCTCGCCAGCAGCACGAAGAACAGGACCCACATATGGGCCGCGAACAGATCGTCCTTGGCGAAAGCCACGCCGAGCAATGCCAGGAAGGCACCTATGCCCACGGCGATTGTTTCGAAAGCGTATTTCATGGTTGGTATCCCCCAGGGGTATTGGACAAACCGGGATGGATCGCGCCGCACCTGCCCCCTTCAGACAAGCCGCCCAGATCCACCAGGCTGCGGCACAAATCGCAGAGCTTGGCCGGTGCCGCCTTGATCCAGGTCAAGGACTCGGTCGGATCCCAACCTTAGTCTTGGGTACAGAGGGAAGAACAATGGAGACAGGCGCGCCTGCCTTAAGGCCCGCTTTGCGACTGGGATGATCTGCTTATGAGCAATGAGGCTACAATTCGGCTGGCGCACGGGGAAAACCCGATCGCCGCTCTGCGAAAGGCGCACAAGGAGCAGTTGCTGCTGTGCGACCGGCTTGAAGAGATCGCCGATTCACTTCCCGACAGCGTCAACCGGCAGAAATGCATCTATGCCGCGCGCGCGCTCGGTCCGATGATCCGCGGCGTCCATCGCTTCGAGGAGGACGTCGTCTTTCCGATGATCGCCAAGCGGCTGGCCGACCATGAGGATATCGAGACAACCCTCACCCGGCTCCGGTTCGAGCATTGCGAGGACGAGTGCTTCGCTGAAGAGCTGACTGAGGCGCTGCACGCGCTGGGCGCCGGCGGAGCGGAAATCAACATCGAGGCGACCGGCTACATGCTGCGCGGTTTCTTCGAAGCCATGCGCCGCCACATCGCCTTTGAAAGCGAGCATCTGCTGCGCGAGGCGGCATTTGAGGGCGATCCGCAAACCACAGATGTGATGGATCCGCGCGCCCACCATTGAACTCAGCCGCATCCGCCTCGGACGATCTCGCTGCCTTTGGCCACCAGCGAGCCCACTCTCGATCTGACGACAACTCTCCTAGAATGAGCGTCTGCGCCACCGATTCGATCCTGCCCGCTGAGTCAATGTCTCAAGGCAGGATTCCGTTTGTTTGAATTGGCGCTCCTGTGGACAAGTGTGAACAACGTGCACAGCCGGACTTTTTTGCCCATGTCCGGGGACTCGGGGAACAACGCCGGTTAAACCGGTCACAGGACAAATCGGGGCCGGTTGCGCGAAGGACGAGACTGACAATGAATGACGCCGCTCGAAAGATAGAAACGATTCCGGCCCGGGCAGAGAAAAGCCCGCTGTTTCGCGAGGCGCCGTCCAACATCGAGGCCGAACAGGCGCTGCTGGGCGCAATGCTGGTCAACAACGACGCGTTTTACCGTGTATCGGATTTCCTCAAGCCCGAACATTTCCAGGAACCGCTGCACCGCAGGATCTATGAGGTCGGTGGCGACATCATCCGCATGGGCAAGACCGCCAACCCGGTGACCCTCAAGACCTTCCTGCCCGCCGATTCCAAGGTCGGTGACATGACCGTGGCGCAATATCTGGCGCGCCTGGCCACCGAGGCCGTGACCATCATCAACGCCGAGGACTATGGCCGTGCGATCTATGATCTGGCGCAGCGCCGGGCGCTGATCTCGATTGGCGAGGACATGGTCAACATCGCCTTTGATGCACCGCTTGACATGCCGCCATCGACCCAGATCGAGGACGCTGAGCGGCGGCTGTTCGAACTGGCGGAAACCGGCCGTTACGATGGCGGCTTCCAGTCCTTCAACGATGCGGTCTCCCTGGCCATCGACATGGCCGGAGCGGCCTATCAGCGTGATGGCGGCCTGTCGGGCATTTCCACAGGCATCTCCTCGCTCGATGCGCGCATGGGCGGATTGCAGCATTCCGACTTGATCGTGCTGGCCGGACGTCCGGGCATGGGCAAAACCTCGCTTGCCACCAACATCGCCTTCAACATTGCCCAGGCCTATGAGGGAGAAGTCCAGGCGGACGGCTCGATGAAGGCCAAGAACGGCGGCGTGGTCGGCTTCTACTCGCTCGAAATGTCATCCGAGCAGCTGGCCACCCGTATCATCTCCGAGCAGACCGAGATCTCCTCATCCAAGATCCGCCGGGGCGAGATCAACGAGGCCGATTTCGAGAAACTGGTCGGCTGCTCTCAGATGATGCAGAAGATCCCGTTGTTCATTGACCAGACCGGTGGTATTTCGATCGCCCAGCTCTCGGCCCGCGCCCGCCGCCTCAAGCGCCAGCGCGGCCTCGATGTGCTGGTGATCGACTATATCCAGCTGATGACCGGCTCGGGCAAATCCAGCGACAACCGCGTGCAGGAAATCACCCAGATCACCACCGGCCTGAAGGCGCTTGGCAAGGAACTTAACGTCCCGATCATCGCGCTCTCCCAGCTGTCGCGCCAGGTCGAAAACCGCGAGGACAAGCGGCCACAGCTCTCCGACTTGCGTGAATCGGGCTCGATCGAGCAGGATGCCGACGTGGTGCTGTTCGTGTATCGCGAGGAATACTACACCAAGAACGGTGAGCCTCGGCGCAGTGCCGAAGAGATCACCGCCGACATCAAGACGCCCGAATACCTCGCCTGGGAAGAAAAGATGCTCAAGGTCAAGGGCACCGCCGACGTCATCATCGCCAAGCAGCGCCACGGCCCCACCGGCACCGTGCAGCTTGCCTTCCAGGCGGAATTCACACGGTTTGGCGATCTTGCCGACAATTCCTACGCCCAGTTCGTGCATGATGAGTAGGATCGGCTGAGTGTCGCCGTCGCGCGCAAATCCCGATCCGGGCGCTGCCACTACGCGGTTGGCAATCGATCTCGGCGCACTCGCGGCCAATTGGCACTCGCTGCGCGATCTGTCAGGCAGTGCGCGCTGCGGGGCCGCCGTCAAGGCCGACGGCTACGGCATTGGTGCGATAGAGGCTGCATCCCGGCTGGCTCGCGAGGGCTGCCGTGATTTCTTTGTCGCCGACGCCAATGAAGGCGCGAGCCTGCGCCCGCATCTTCCTGACGTCCGCATCCATGTGCTCAATGGCGTCTTTGACGGCTCTTTCGCCCAGATCCTGGCCCATGATCTTGTCCCGGTGATCAATTCAGCCGAGCAAGCCGCTTTCTGGACGGCGAATGTGGATGGCCGGGCCTATGCGCTGCATATCGACACCGGCATGAACCGGCTCGGCCTGACGCCGGAACAGACCGCCGAATACGCCCAGAGCAACGCGCCTGCCCCTGCCCTGCTGATGAGCCATTTCGCCTGCGCCGATGAGCCCGACCATCCGCTCAATGCCCGGCAAATCGAGATGTTCGAGGCGATGAAAGCCTGTTTTCCGGGTGTCGAAGCAAGCCTTGCGAATTCCGCCGGGATCCATCTCGGCAAACCCGCCCAGCATGATCTCACCCGTCCGGGTATCTCGCTCTATGGCGGCAATCCGGTCGCTGACGCCAGTCCGAAGATGCGCCCGGTCGTCACCGCCGAAACCCGTGTGCTCCAGATCCGTCAGGCCAAGGCCGGGCAGCCGGTGAGCTATGGCGCGGCCCATGTGCTGTCCCGCGACAGCCGCATCGCGGTCTGCGGCATTGGTTACGCAGACGGGTTTCTCCGAGCCGGGTCCGGTGCAGGCGTTCCGCTGAGATCGGCAACCACAAAGGGTGCTTTCGGAGCAATCGCGGGCAAGCGTGTTCCGGTGATAGGCAAGATCACCATGGACCTGACCATGTTTGATGTGACGGATCTGCCCGAAAATGCCGTCGACGCCGGAGACTGGCTCGAGCTGTTGGGGCAAACCATTACGCTGGAGGAGGCCGCGGCGGCCGCGGGGACAATCAGTTATGAAATGCTGACCTCGCTGGGACAGCGCTATGCTCTGCGTTATGTCGGCTGATTCCGCCAACAACGGAGCAGGTGCTTCTAAAGCTGATTGACGGGAAAAAAGAACAAATGGTGGACAAACCGCTCTCTTCCTGACAAACCGGCATTTCAAACAAAGGGAGCATCCTCTTGGCAAAAACCCGCGTCCAATTCGTCTGCCAGGCTTGTGGCACCGTGCATGCGCGCTGGGCCGGAAAATGCGATGGCTGCGGCGAATGGAACACCATAGTCGAGGATGATCCGTCCGCAGGCGTCGGCGGCGGCCCCGGTCAGGCCGCGCGCAAGGGGCGAGCCGTTGCGCTCGCAAGCCTCTCCGGCGAAATCGAGGAAGCGCCGCGGATACCGACAAGGGTCAGTGAACTCGACCGGGTCACCGGTGGCGGCTTCGTGCGTGGTTCAGCGGTGCTGGTCGGCGGCGATCCGGGAATCGGCAAGTCCACACTTTTGATGCAGGCGGCAGCCGCCCTCGCCCGGCAGGGGCACCGGGTCATCTATGTTTCGGGCGAGGAAGCCGTTGCCCAGGTGCGGCTCAGGGCGCAACGCCTCGGCGCGGCCGATTCGGGCGTGCTCTTGGCTGCGGAAACCAATGTCGAGGACATCCTCGCCACATTGGCGGACGGCAAGCGTCCGGATTTCGTCATCATTGATTCGATTCAGACGCTCTGGAGTGATTTGGCGGGCTCCGCGCCGGGCACCGTGACCCAGGTGCGCACCGGTGTTCACGCCATGGTGCGCTACGCCAAGCAGACCGGTGCGGCCATGGTGCTGGTCGGCCATGTTACCAAGGATGGCCAGATTGCAGGTCCGCGCGTGGTCGAGCACATGGTCGATGCCGTGCTCTATTTCGAGGGCGATCGGGGCCATCACTACCGCATTCTGCGCACGGTGAAGAATCGCTTTGGCGCGACCGACGAGATCGGCGTGTTCGAGATGTCGGACAAGGGATTGCGCGAAGTTGCCAATCCATCCGAGCTTTTTCTGGGCGAACGCAATGCAAAAGCCCCTGGCGCAGCCGTTTTTGCCGGCATCGAAGGCACAAGACCGGTGTTGGTCGAAGTCCAGGCACTGGTAGCCCCTTCAAGCCTCGGCACACCGCGCCGCGCCGTGATCGGCTGGGATTCGTCCCGTCTGGCGATGATCATTGCGGTGCTTGAAGCCCATTGCGGGGTGCGGCTTGGCAGCCATGATGTCTATCTCAACATCGCAGGTGGTTACAGGATTGCCGAACCGGCAGCGGATCTGGCGGTGGCCGCTGCTCTGGTTTCCTCGCTCGCCGGGCTTGCCCTTCCTGCCGATTGCGTCTATTTCGGCGAAGTCAGCCTGTCGGGGGCAATCCGGCCGGTCGCGCAAACCGGTTTGCGGTTGAAGGAAGCCGAGAAACTGGGGTTTGCAGGTGCAGTGTTGCCTTCGGGTTCGGCCGACCTGCCGTCCAATCGCAACTCGGACCTGGCGCTGATCGAAGGCTTGCCGGATCTGGTGGCCCGCATCGCCGGATCAAAAGCCGCCGGGCTGACCGGAGGTGAAGAGAACTAAACTGATCTCGGCCCATCCGGGCGCCTTCAAAGGCGATGGGGGGGCGGAGCCGAACGGAACGCGATACATGCCCATTACCCTTCTCGACGGCATCTTGCTTGCCATAACGCTGTTTTCGGCAGTGCTTGCCATGGTGCGCGGATTCTCGCGCGAGGTTCTGGCGGTTGCCTCCTGGATTGCGGCGGCAGCCGCGGCCTACCTGCTCTATCCGGTCCTGACGCCGTTTGCCCTGCAATACACCTCGTCCGACAAGATCGCGATGATCGGTTCAGCGGCTGTGATCTTCCTCGTTGCGCTGATTGTCGTCTCCTACATCACCATGCGGATCGCCGATTTCATCATCGACAGCCGCGTCGGCGCACTCGACCGGACCCTGGGCTTTGTCTTCGGGGCGGCGCGCGGTGTGCTGCTGGTCGTCGTGGCGATGCTGTTCTTCAACTGGCTGGTGCCGGTGCCCAAGCAGCCGGAGTGGGTGGCAACGGCCAAGTCCAAGCCGATGCTTGATACACTCGGTACACGGCTGGTCAACATGTTGCCCGATGACGCCGATGCGACGATTCTCGAACGGCTGCGCGGCAGCAGTGGCTCTGATGAACCTGTTGCCGAGGACACCCCCGCTACCAGCGGATGATTGTTTCCGTCCGGGATCACTCCGGCCGGCTTGTTGGAAAGGTCCGACGACATGACTGACACTGGATCCCTTGATAGCGAGCTTGATGGCCCTGACCATCTCAGCGATGCCCTCAGCCCGGCTGAAAGCGAAGCTGACTGCTTCCATGATGAATGCGGCGTGTTTGGCATCTTCGGCAAGCAGGATGCCGCGGCCGTCGTCACCCTCGGCCTGCACGCGCTGCAGCATCGGGGTCAGGAGGCAGCCGGTATCGTCTCTTTCAACGGCCAGCAGTTTTCGGTCGAACGCCATGTCGGTCTGATCGGCGACACCTTCACCAAGCGTTCGGTCATGGACCGCCTTCCAGGCGACCGGGCCATTGGCCACACCCGTTATTCGACCACCGGTGGCGAAGGCCTGCGCAATGTCCAGCCGTTTTTTGCCGAGTTTGCCGGTGGTGGCTTTGCCATTGCCCACAATGGCAACATCACCAATGCCCTGACCGTGCAGCGCGAACTGCAGCAGCGCGGCTCCATCTTTTCCTCGACTTCGGACACCGAAACGATCCTGCATCTGATCGCCGTCAGCGAGAAGAGCCGCATCGTGCCCAAATTCATCGATGCCATCACCCGGCTTGAGGGCGCCTACTCGCTGGTTGGCCTGTCCGAGAAGAAAATGATCGGCGCGCGCGATCCCCTGGGCATCCGGCCCTTGTGCATCGGCGATCTCGATGGCGCCTATATCCTGGCCTCGGAGACCTGCGCACTCGACATCATCGGCGCACGTTTCGTGCGTGAGGTGGAACCGGGCGAAGTGGTGGTGATCACCCGCAACGGTATCGAGAGCCATTTCCCGTTTGAAAAGCAACCGCCGCGGCTCTGCATTTTCGAATATGTCTATTTCGCCCGACCCGACTCGACCATCGACAACCGCAATGTCTATGACGCACGCAAGCGGATCGGCGAGGAACTGGCCAAGGAATGCCCGGTCGACGCCGATGTGATCATCCCGGTTCCCGATTCGGGCACGCCGGCCGCGATCGGGTTTGCGCAACAGGCAAATCTGCCCTTCGAGCTCGGCATCATCCGGAACCATTATGTCGGGCGGACCTTTATTGCGCCGTCCTCGGCAATCCGGCACATGGGCGTCAAGCTCAAGCTCAATCCCAACAAGAGCATGATCGAAGGCAAACGTGTGGTGCTGGTTGACGATTCCATCGTCCGCGGCACCACCAGCCAGAAGATCGTGCAGCTTGTTCGCGAAGCCGGTGCCCGCGAGGTGCATATGCGCATCGCCTCGCCACCCACCATGTCGTCGTGCTTCTATGGTGTGGACACACCGGAGAAGTCACAGCTTCTGGCCTCACGCATGTCGGTCGATGCGATGGCGGATTTCATCCGCGTCGACAGTCTCGGGTTCGTATCCATCGATGGTCTTTACCGCGCGGTGCGCGAACCGGGCCGCAACGCAGAGTGCCCGCAGTTCTGCGACGCCTGCTTTACCGGCGAATACCCCACAACGCTGACCGATCAGCAGGACCAGGGCAATGTCCGCAGCCTCTCGCTGCTGGCCAACAACGGATAATTTCTCAACATGGCTTCTCTTGAAGGACGCATCGCGCTCGTCACCGGCGCTTCCCGCGGCATTGGCTACTGGACTGCACTGGCGCTCGCAAAACAGGGCGCGCATGTGATCGCCGTTGCCCGCACCACCGGTGGGCTTGAGGAGCTTGATGACGCGATCCAGGCAGCCGGTGGCTCGGCCACGCTGGTGCCGATGGATCTGACCGACATGCCAGCCATTGACCGGCTCGGCGGTGCGATCCATGACCGCTGGGGCAAGCTCGACATTCTGGTCGCCAATGCAGGCGTGCTGGGCACGATCTCTCCGGTCGGCCATGTCGAGGCCAAGGTCTTCGACAAGGTGATGGCCGTCAATGTGACCGCAACCTGGCGGGTGATCCGCTCGGTCGAGCCGCTGCTGGTCAAATCCGACGCCGGGCGGGCGCTGATCCTGTCATCCGGCGTTGCCCATTCGGCACGCGCCTTCTGGGGTCCTTACGCCGCTTCCAAATCAGCTGTCGAAACGCTGGCACGGGTCTGGGCCGCGGAAACCGAGAAGACCCCACTCAACGTCCATGCCATCGATCCCGGCGCCACCCGCACCGCGATGCGCGCGCAGGCCATGCCAGGCGAGAATCCGGACGCCTTGCCTCATCCTTCCGAGGTTGCGGAAAAACTGATCCCGCTGTGCATGCCCGATTGCACCGAATCCGGCAAACTGTTCCGGGTCTCCGAGAACCGCTTTTTCGACTACCGCCTGCCGGAATAGGCGCACACGGCGTCCCGACTCCACACGCCACAGCTTAAGTCCTGTCGAAATGATCTAGACCGGCTCGGCCAGATTGGATTTGACTGCGATGTTGGTGGCATCAAGGTTGGGTGACGGACCGACATCAACGAGCATTTCCAGTGTGACCTGCGGCCCGAACACCAGGCAATGGGTCGAGCCGCCGAAATGGAACATCCCGAGCTGATCGCCCTTGGCAACGGTATTGCCGACGTCAACAGTAATTTCACAGCTTGACACCTCGGCCATGCCCACCGGCACAACCGCCATCAATCCAATTCTCGGATCATTCGCCCTGATCAGGATCACCGCCCGTGTCGCAACCGATGTCAGGAACGGCTGCGACGCATTGGGTGCGGACGGATCAGGATCCTCGCTGATAAACCCCTCATAGGCATTTTCCAGATAGTAAGTGCCATCAATGACATAGGCGCCTTCGATCACCCCATCGACCGGACTGTTCCATCGGTGGTAGCTCAGCGCGCTCAGGAAGGCCTGATACACCGAACCGCCCGCAAACTGATCGGCAAGCTCTGCGCTGTCGAACATGTTTTCCAGCGAATAGGGTTGACCTTTGAGCCAGAACTGATCCGTCTTCTGCACATTGCTGACATACTGCAATGGCGCCGATTCACAGGCGCTGACGATCGTCGCCTCCCCGACCGGCCGTTGATCAGGCTGGAATATGCGGGTGAAAAATTCATCCCAGCAGGAAAAGCCCAGGTAAACCGGATCATTCGGATCCGGAACTTCAAAAATATCGGTAAAACTCTGCCGCAAACAGGCATCGTCATGAGAGGGTTGACAGGCCACGGCAATCATTTGCGCCTTTGCCGCGTCACTGAGCCATGCAATCGTCGGCGGATCTCCGGACGGGTCACTGTCAGCCAGCACGTAACGGGACGCGGGGCTGAGCAGAAAGCCGCTCCAATAGGTCAGAACCTCCTGCATCTGACGATTGAAAGTCTCGTTGGAAAACACAAAATTTCCCGGCACCGTCGCCATCGGCCAATCCAGCAGCGCATTGATCGGGAAGCCAACCAGGCCCATCGCCTGGTCCTTGCTGTTGACGTAGAATTGCGGCGCAGTGGTCATGATAGCATTGAGCATGCTCAAGAATTCAGCCCAGCTCGTCACCGATGGCGCAAGCAGCGGATCGGTCGCATGGTCCTGACTGCTTTGCACGAACATGGCCTCGGTTGCCTCAGCCAAAGCCGGTGAAGCGGCAACAAGATCGGCGAGCTTCTGGATAGGTTCAATATAGTTTTCCGGATTTGTATCCGCCTTGGCACGAAGCGAAACAATGAATTTTTCGATATAAATCCGGTCTTCCGGAAGCCAGCCACCAGGCCGCTTTTTTGAAAGATTAATCATAAATTGATCCTTTCGTGACCGGATTCCATTATGTTTCGCTTCATAAGAACACTAACATTGAACTTAATACATGAAAAGAGCGCATCAAAACACTTAAATCCAAAAACTATTCATAATACTCAACTCGCAGCACCGCAAAACGCTTGCCCCGCACTTTGCCGCCAGGGTCGCCGGCAGGTCGCGTCCATGACCATCTGACCGGTTCCCTTTCATCAAAATCGGTTCTAGGCTTGTTGTCAGAGGCAGTTGCCCGGTTGCCGCGCGCCAGACGTTCGCAACCAGGTACTGGTGGAGGAGACCGTTCATGGCGACTTGGGTCGCGGCACTGATCGCAATTGTGCTGTGTGCCGGCTTAGTGGCATCCTTCCAGACTGCGGCAAAGCACGGCCTCAGCCTGGCGCAGGCCATTGCGCTGATCAAGTTCAAGGCCCTGTTCCGGCTGAATGTGCCCGAACCCCTTGGCGCCGCAAATGCAAGATCCGGCGGTCCTGTCATTCATCTCTATTCACACCAGTCTGGCCTCGACGCAGCAATTTTGTGGGCGGTCTTCGACAAAAAATGCCTGCATGTGCTGCAAGAACATGACCAGCGCTCCTTCGTTCTGTTTGGCATGCGCCTGTTTGCTCACACCGCCAATGCCGGTGATACGGCCGCCATAGAGGCCGCACTGGCTGCCGGACAATCGGTATCTATCCCCTGCCCGCCCGAAATCGAACCGGCGCCCGAGACATTGGGCAAGTACGACGAATTGGCAGTGCTGGCACGCAAGCATAATGCGGCGCTGCACGCACTGCATGTCCGCGGATCAAGCTTCTCGATCTGGTCAGCCCATCCCAAGTCGAAGGCACCGCGGCATCTGTTGCCGCACATGAAGCTGGCGCAATCAGGTCTTCTCGAACCCGACGACATCAGCCCACCCGAAAACGGTGCGACCCGCCCGCGAGACCAGGACCGGATCCATGACCTCCTGGCGCTGGCCCGGTTTGGCAGCAATGATCTTGATCGCGGCCTGTTTCTCGCCTTTCGCGATGCCGCCGGCCGTTACGGCAAGGCCGGTCCGGTGCTTGAGGACGCTCTCGGCGGCAAGCTCACCTACAAGCGCCTGCTGGTCGGCGCGCGGGCGCTCGGCGCACGCTTTGAGAAGATGAGTGAACCGGGCGAAGCATTGGGCGTCTTGCTGCCCAACGCCAACGCCGTGATGGTGACCTTTCTCGCGATCCAGTCTGCCGGACGCGTGGCGGCCATGCTCAACTACACCGCAGGCCCTGCAGCCATTTTGTCAGCGCTCTCGACCGCCCGGATCAAGACAGTCCTTGCTAGCCGGGCCTTCATCGAAAAGGCAGATCTTCAAGGCGTGGTGGAAGCGATTGAGAAGGTCGGCGTTACCATCGTCTGGCTCGAAGATTTACGCGAAAGCATCGGGGCCCTGGAGAAAGCCCGCGCCTTTGCAGGCTGGCGCAGGCCGCTGCGGCCGGTCAAGGCAAACGATCCGGCGGTGATCCTGTTCACTTCGGGTTCGGAAGGAACGCCCAAGGGCGTGGTGCTCTCACATCGCAACATTCACGCCAATGCGGCCCAGGCCGAAGCCCGGATCGACATCTCCGTGCGCGACAAGCTGTTCAATGTGTTGCCGGTGTTTCACTCCTTCGGTCTGACCGGAGGCGCGATCCTGCCGCTGCTGTATGGCGTGCGGCTGTTCTTTTATCCCTCGCCGCTGCACTACCGTATCATCCCGGCGGTGGCGCGCGAGATCAAGCCGACGATCATGTTCGGCACCGACACGTTCCTTTCGGGCTATGCACGCACCGCCAAGGACACAGACTTTGCCAGCCTGAGATTGATCGTGGCAGGTGCGGAGGCCGTGCGTGCGGAGACCAGACGGATCTATCATGAGCGGTTCGGCGCGCGCATCATCGAAGGTTTCGGCATGACCGAGACCTCCCCGGTGGCAGCGGTCAATTCCGGAAGCCATTCCAAGGACGGAACCGTCGGCCGGCTTCTGCCGGGCATGAAGCTCAGGCTGGAGCCGGTCGAGGGGATCAACGAGGGCGGTCGGCTCTATGTTTCCGGTCCCAACACCATGCTCGGCTATATGCTGTCAGCCGAACCGGGCGTTCTCAAACCGCTGAAAGACGGCTGGCACGATTCCGGCGACATCGTTGCGGTTGACGACGACGGCTTCATCGCTATCCGCGGCCGCGCCAAACGCTTCGCCAAGATTGCCGGTGAAATGATCTCGCTTGGCGCCGTGGAAATCATGGTGCAGAAGCTCTGGCCCGAGGATGTCCATGCGGCGGTTGCGGTGGAAGACCGGCGCAAGGGCGAGCGGATCGTGCTGGTCACCACCAGGATGCCGGCGCTGCGCGAGGAGTTGCGCGACTACTCGCGCCGCTTCGGGGCCACCGACCTGATGGTGCCGGGCGAAATCGTCAATGTGCCTGAGATTCCCGTGCTGGGATCAGGCAAGACCGACTATGTGACCGCGCAAAAGATCGCCGATGAATGGGTCAGCACCCACCGCGCAGGCAGAAAAGTGGAGTGAGCGGAGCTCAGACCGCCCCTTGCGGTGTTGAAGGGTCAGGTGGAGGAACCGCCAGTCCCATCATCGCCGGAGGCATTGTCATCACCGCCACTTCCGGCGGTCTTGGCCGCAGCAGACCGGCGCGACAACGGGCCGTATTTCTTCGACCATGCACGCGCCCCGAAGGGCAGGGAAACCAGATAGCCAATGGCCGTCAGCGTCAGCGTTTCCCAGGTGAAGCTCATCAGCAGCGAGACATAGACCACTGCGACCAGGATGAACGGCATGACCAGATCACGCCGCACCTTCACACCCGCACCCTTACCGGAATAGACCGGGACACGGCTGACCAGCAGGAAACCGACAAACATGGTGTAGGCGGCGGCCACAAACCCCGTGGTACGGTCAATCGGCAATCCGAGAAAGCCGAAATAGATCGGCAGCAAGACCAGCATGGCGCCCGCAGGCGCCGGCACGCCGACAAAATAGTAGTTTTGCCAGGCAGATTTGATTCCGCTTTCCGAGATGACATTGAACCGCGCAAGCCTCAGCGCTGCGGCGATGGCATAGACAATGGCCGCAATCCAGCCGAAGGATCGCGCTTGGTCGAGAATGAAGACGTAAAGAACAAGCGCCGGCGCCACGCCGAAATTGACGATGTCAGCGAGCGAATCCATCTGTGCACCGAATTTCGACTGGGCCTTGAGCAGCCGCGCCACTCGCCCGTCAATGCCATCCAGAAAGGCCGCGATCAGGACCATCCCGACCGCCAGCTCGAACCGGTTTTCAAAAGCAAGCCGGATGCCGGTCAGACCCGCACAGATCGCCAGGACCGTAATCAGGTTCGGGATCAGCATCCGGAACGGAATTTCCCTCAGCCGCGGCCCCCTGCCCCCGTGGTCGGGGTCATGGTCATCATAGGGAGGAAACGGCGTCTGCATCTTCGAGATCCTTCTTCCGTGCTGTTCGCATCAATCGCGGTGGCTGACCACCGGTCCCTTGGAGGACCCGAATTCCGCCAGCATTGTTTCACCCGCGATCGCCGTCTGACCGACGCTGACCAATGACCGGGCGGTCGCAGGCAGGAACACATCGAGCCGCGATCCGAAGCGGATCAGGCCAAACCGTTCGCCGGCATCAAGCTGTTCGCCTTCCTCGCTCCAGCACAGAATACGCCGCGCCACCAGACCGGCAATCTGGACCACACCGATGTCGCCATGGCGCGCGGTCGTGATCACCAGACCGCTGCGCTCGTTTTCACTGCTGGCCTTGTCAAGCTCGGCATTGAGGAACGAGCCCTTCGAATAGACCTTGCGCTTGATCTGACCGGCGACCGGTGCGCGGTTCACATGGCAATTGAAAACATTCATGAACACCGAGATACGCAGCATCTCATCGCTGCCCAAACCAAGCTCTTCAGGCGGCGTTATCCGCACCACCGATGACACCCGGCCATCTGCGGGACTGATCACCAGATCCTCATCAACCGGGGTCACCCGCTCGGGATCACGGAAGAAATAGGCACACCATGCAGTCAGCACCATGCCGATCCAGAAAAGCGGATCCGCAACAAAGCCGAGCAACACCGAGGCGCCAAAGAACATCGCCACAAAGCGATAGCCTTCCTTGTGAACCGGAACCAGCGAATTGCGGACGCTATCGATAATGCTCATGCGTGAGATTCCTTGCCAACCTGATGGCTGTGCCTAACCCAATTCAACCCGCTGTGAAAACCAATTTCGTGCGCTTGAGCCAAAACTACCACGGAATTTCGGGCAATCGAGGCGCTTGGCCGCAGCAATGGCAGATTTGAAAGGGTCTGGGTCTAACCACGGGTCCAGAGAATGGTGCGGAGGTGGTGGCGCCATGAGGATGACTGAGCTAGGTTCACCGGGACACAAAGCACCCATCAGCATCCAAATCACAGAGCAAGATCAGTCAGGAGCCCAAGACATGTCAGATCCTGACCAGAGCCTGTTCGAGCCGCTCACTCTTCCCTGCGGTGTCACGCTCAAGAACCGTATCTCGAAATCAGCGATGTCCGATTCGCTGGGCGACGGCACCGGGCACCCGACCGCAGCCCAGATCAGGCTCTATGAACGCTGGGCGGAAGGCGGCGCCGGCCTGTCGATCATCGGCGAGGTGCAGACGGATCCGGGCTTCGCCGAAAAACCGGGCAACCTGGTTCTGAACCAGCACTCAGATCTCGCCCGCTTTCGCGATCTTGCGCGCCGCGGCACAGCAAACGGCATGCACCTCTGGCCCCAGCTCGGTCATGCCGGAGCGATGGCATATCCACCGATCAGCAGTCCAAAGGGGCCGAGCGCACTCGATCTGCCAGGGTTGACGGCTTCCGCGATGACCGCTGACGAAATTGCCGCCTTGCCTGCGCAATTCGCGCACACCGCAAAGCTTGCCCAAACAGTCGGCTTCACTGGCGTCCAGGTTCACGCGGCGCACGGCTTCCTGCTCAGCCAGTTTCTTTCGCCTCTCTTCAATCACCGCAAAGATGGCTATGGCGGTTCCATCGAAAACCGGATGCGACTGCTCCTGGAGGTCATCGAAGCAGTGCGCACTGCGCTCGGCCCTGACATGCCGATCGCGGTCAAGCTCAATGCCACCGATCAGCTTGAGGGCGGTCTCGATCAGGAGGATGCGCTTGCGGTTGCCGCAGCGCTCGACGCGACCGGCATCGATCTGCTCGACATCAGTGGCGGGACCTATTTCCCCGGCGCGAAATCGGCATCGGACAGCGGCGGCAAGGGGCCCTATTTCCTGGATTTCGCCAAACGCGCGCGGCAAGTGACCCGCAAGCCCCTGATGGCGACAGGCGGTTTCAAGACACTGGCGCAGGCCTCAGACGCGGTGTCGAGCGGTACCGTCGATGTGGTCGGACTGGCACGGGCCCTGGCGCTCGAACCCGGTCTTCCGGCCCTGTGGCAACAGCGAAAGACACCGGAACCGGCATTCCCGCGGTTTCACAATCCGCCGGAAGGAGGCGTCACCGCATGGTTCACGATGTGTCTGACGGCCATCGGAGAAGACCGCCCCGCGCCAGATCCCGCGAAGCTGGATGAGGCGATTGCCGAATACGAAAGCCGCGACCGGACCCGGACGGATACCTGGCGCGGGACATTCGGTTAAGACATCAACACCGCACCACAATCACGCATCATCAACTTCCGGCGTGCGGCGGCGATTGATGACCCCGAACTCATCTTCCTCACGCATCCGCTTGAGCTGTTCCTCAGCCTCTGTCGCCTCACGCTGGCGATCCCACATCGAGGCGTATAGCCCCTTCTGCGCCAGCAAATCGGAATGGCGGCCGCGTTCGGCAATCACGCCGTCCTTGAGCACGATGATCTCATCCGCACTGACCACGGTCGACAGCCGGTGCGCGATCACCACCGTGGTGCGTCCCTTGGAGACAAAATCGAGTGCGGCCTGGATTTCCTGCTCGGTCGCCGTATCAAGCGCCGAGGTGGCTTCATCAAGGATCAGGATCGGCGGCGCCTTGAGGATCGTCCGGGCGATGGCGACGCGCTGCTTCTCGCCACCCGAGAGTTTCAGACCGCGCTCGCCAACCATGGAATTAAAGCCCTCGGGAAGCGTTTTGATGAAACTGCTGATCTGCGCCAGATCCGCAGCCTGAATGACGTCCTCTTCGCTCGCACCAACCCGGCCATAGCGAATGTTGTAGGCGATGGTGTCGTTGAACAGCACCGTGTCCTGCGGCACCATTCCGATCGCCGCACGAAGGCTCTTCTGGGTCACCTCATTGACGTTTTGACCGTCAATCGAGATCTCCCCCGACTGGATATCATAGAACCGGTAGAGCAGCCGTGAGATCGTCGATTTGCCCGCGCCCGACGGCCCGACGATGGCGATGGTCTTGCCTGCCGGCACCTCGAATGAAATCCCCTTGAGGATCGGTCGCGCCGGATCATAGCTGAAATTGACATTGTCGAACCGGATAGAGCCATCGCCGACCACCAAGGGCTTGGCGCCAGGCGCATCCCGGACCTCCGGCTCGACATCGAGAAGCTCGAACATCTGCTCGATGTCAGCCAGGCCCTGGCGGATTTCCCGGTAGACGAAGCCGATGAAGTTGAGCGGCACCGACAATTGCATCAGCATGGCATTGATGAAGACGAAATCACCGAGCGTCTGCTCACCGGCCTGCACGGCCATGGCCGACATCACCATCATGATCGTCATGCCGACACCGAAGATCACGCCCTGGCCCATGTTCAGCCATCCCAGCGAGGTCCAGACCTGGGTCGCCGATTTCTCGTAGCTGGCCATCGAGGCGTCGAACCGGCGGGCTTCCATGTCCTCATTGCCGAAATATTTGACGGTTTCGAAGTTCAGAAGCGAATCGACAGACTTGGTGTTGGCGTCTGTATCCGACTCATTCATCGACCGGCGGATGGCGATGCGCCAGTCAGACGCCCGCACCGTAAACCAGATGTAGAACCACACCGTGACCGCTGTCACAGCAACATAGGCCCATCCGTAGGCCATGCCGAAAATGACGGCAGTCAGCGCGAATTCGATCAGCGTCGGCGCGGTGTTGAGAATGGTGAAGCGGACAATGGTCTCGATGCCCTTGGTGCCGCGCTCAATCACCCGCGACAGCCCGCCGGTGCGCCGCTCGAGATGGAAACGCAGCGACAATTCATGCATGTGCACAAAGGTCTTGAATGCCAACTGGCGCACCGCATGCTGGCCAACCCGGGCAAACAGCGCATCGCGCAACTGGTTGAAGCCCCATTGCACAATGCGCACCACATTGTAGGCCACCACCAGCATCACCGGCGTGGCAAGCGCCACCGGAACCCAGCCAGGCGCAGCAAGCTCACCATTGAGCGCGTCCGTGGCCCATTTGAAGAAATAGGGAACGGTGATCAGCACAACCTTCGACAACAGCAGGAAAAGCGCCGCCCACAACACCCGCATCTTGAGATCCGGGCGATCCGACGGCCACATATAGGGCCACAGGTTATTGAGCGTGCCGATAGGATTGCCCTGATCAGCGGAGACTGTCTTGGAAGCCAAATCAAATGTCCTTGTTGACGTCCTGCGGCATGTTCGCATCCGCATGGCATGAAATTCTGCCGGAATCACAGCCGAGGCCGTTGGCGTGATTCCCGCTGCAGCAATAATCGATCGTCTCACCGATATCGCCGGCCAGTTCACCCAGTGCGCCCACGTTGATCCGGTAGCAGGAACGTGGCCGCTCCGGTCGATAGCTTATCAGCCCCGCTTCGAGCAGCACCTTGAGATGTTGCGACACGGTCGATTGCGCCATGCCGACCTGAGACACCATTTCCTTGACACAGCAACTCTGCATGGAGCCGATCTGCCTGAGCAAACGCAGCCTGACCGGATGTCCAAGTGCCGCGAGCTTGCGCGCCACGTCCTCATCGCGTTGATCGGAACTGTTTGCCTGGTCATTCATCGTTCATCGGCGATATACGATGAACCCTTCAGGGTCAAGCGCGGATGTTGATTGCACAGGTGAAGTCTTGCGACCGCCGTTTGGAATATGGGCCGGGCAAATCAAAATGCCAGTTCGGTTCGAACCCCCGCAATCCCGTCAGCGCAAGCTGTCGCCCTCAAGCCGCCTGCGATGCAAGGCTTCGGCGTTTTCCAGCGGCGTCTCAGGCACGGAGAAAACCTGACCGGGCTGAATCCGGTCTGGGTCCACGATCTGTGAGCGGTTGGCGAGATAGATCGTCGTGTAGCGCACGCCCTGACCATAGGTCCGGCGCGATATCTGCCACAAGGTGTCGCCGCGGCGGATGATGACCGCACCCGGTGCCGAGGCCAGCGGAGCCTGCTGGATCGTACGCGGTTCGCCCGCTGAACCGTCGGTGGCGGCCTCATTGGCAACTGCGATGGCAATCTGCGAAGGTTTGGACAGCGCGGCCCGCGCCTGACCGAGCAGCTCTCGCATGTCGGCCATGTCACCCGTCAGAATGTCCGAACCGGCATCGGTCGTCTGAACCCCGCTTTCCGGGGCAAGAACGGAAAGAGCACCTTTCGCCTGGGCCCGGATCGATTCGGCCATGGCCAGTGCTTCCGCACCGCTGTCAGCGGAGAGGTCCGCCATAGATGCAGCCTTGAGCTTGGCCAGAGCAGCATCGCGCGCCGCGGCAATCTCGGCCCGCTCAGGCGTCACCTCAGCCGAGACCATTTGCTCAAGGGCAGCAAGCGCTTCGAATGCCTCTTCACGCAATTGCGAGATGCTGGCGATATCGGGAAGAATCAATCCTTCGCTCGTCGGCGCAGCCTCTGCTTCATCGGCGACAGGCTCCGGCGCAGGTTCCGAAACAGGCGTCGATAACGCGTCGGGAACGACGGGCGCTTCAGGCGTTGCTGGCGACACGGCTGCGAGGGCCTCACCCTCCGGCCTGTTGAACGGCACGGTCGCGCGCAGCAAGATCTCTCCGCTGGCAGGGTCAATCAGATCCGCAGTGATGATGTGCTCGCCGACACTCAAATCGGCATCGGCTTCAAGAATGAACCTGCCGTCTGAATCGGTTTTCTCGGTGCCGATCGCCAGCCCATCGGCTGACACCGTGACCGGATACCCCGGTGTGGCGGAGCCCGCGATGAAAATCCTGCTGCCTTCGATTTCAACCGCATCGACGCGAACCGACACATCGACTTGTGGTTCAGACGCAGCCGGCTCCGCAGCCTCAGGAGACACCATCGCCACCTCGGCCTGCTCTGGCCCGGTCTGCTCTGGCCCGGTCTGATCGCCACTGTCGCCAGCTGATTCTTCCGGTGCTGGTGCCGCCTCGGGGGCCGCAACTTCGGCGCTCTCTGCCTCAATCCGAGGTGCGGATGTGGTCAACAGCGACGACATCTCCGGCAGAGCCGGGGTTTCGATGCGCACTTCGGAAAGGTTCTGCGGTTCGGCTTCAATTGCAGTGTCTTCAATTGCAGTGTCTTGGGCCGCCCCCTGCCCGTCCGTCGAAGCCGCGGCCACTTCTGTCTCGGGCTCGGCTGTCGCTTCAACGTCGGAAACACTTGCCACATCGGAGGCGGTGTTCACGTCGGAGGCATCGGCCACATCTTCAACCGCATCGCTCTCATCCGCGTCCGTTGCAGCCGCCGGCTGAGCAGGAGCAGCAGGTTGTGCGATGATGCGGCTTGCCTTGCCAGGCTTGCTGACCATGGCGAGCAATTCCCCTTCGGGAGTGTCCGGGATCGAGACAGTCGCAACCTCTTCGGAAACCTGAACCTCACCATTGTCGCCCATGGTCCGCAGCGTGAGCTGGTAATCACCCGGCGCGAGCGGAGCATCGAGAATCGCGGCGAAGTCACCACTGGGCCCCACCGCGGCAGAGGCGATTACGGTGTCGCCGTTCATGATATCGAGCGTCGTGTTGGGTTCAGCCTTTCCGGCAATGACAGTTGAGCCATCGGGCTCGACCCGCAGAACATCAAAGCTTGGCTGTTCCAGTGTCTCTCCAAGACTTGCGACTTCAATCTCCTGGTCTGAGGAACCGGCATCCGAAGCTGTGCCGGAGGGGTCTGCCTGTGGCGGCGACGCAGCTGTTTCCTCTGCGCCCGTTCCCGTTTCCGAGCTCACAACCTGGCTGGCCACGCTCGCGGCATCTCTCTCCAGCAGTTTTGGCACGACGAAAACCGCCCCCGCCCCAACAGCAAACAGCAATCCGAGAAAAGCCTTCAGTCCGGCACTCATGGTCATGTTCAAATGCTCCGTCGATCCGGCAACGCCCCGTCACCGTGCTAAAAACCTATCTTCTTTGAGTATTTGGCACAAGAAAAAGCGGTGTGCGTCCCCACCCCGGCCTTGACCCCGCCGTAGCGCTCATGTCTGCTTCAGCGATGAACATACAATCACATCACATCCGCTCGATATGCGTTTATTGCGGCTCACAGCCGGGCAACAATCCTGCATACCGCACAGCCGCAGAAACGCTGGGCGCTGCTATGGCAAAACACGGCATCGACCTGGTCTATGGCGGCGGCACCAGGGGGATCATGGGCGCAGTTGCCGAATCGGTAATGGCCGGTGGCGGCAAGGCGATTGGCATCATCCCCGAGTTCCTGATGGACAAGGAAGCCTCACGGCAAGAGCTCGGCAGCCTTAGCGAACTTCACGTCACTGACGATATGCACCAGCGCAAACATATGATGTTCGAGCGGGCCGACGCTTTCGTCACCCTGCCCGGCGGGATCGGCACACTCGAGGAGATCGTCGAGATCATGACCTGGGCGCAACTTGGCCGCCACACCAAGCCCATGGTGTTCGCCAATGTGTCGGGCTTCTGGGATCCGCTCAACGCACTGCTAGGCCACATGGCGCAGGAAGGGTTCATTCACACCGCCCATCTGGTTCGCCCGATGGTGATCGACAAGGCCGAGGACATCATTCCCGCGATTCTGGCAAAAGCCGGAACCGGCGACGCCGACGGTTTGGACGAAGTGATCAAGCGGATGTGAATGCCGCAGCCTTTCGCGCTTTGCGGCTCCGCAGCAGCGAAGAGCTGTAGATCGCAAGCGCTGTCCAGATCAACACGAAAGCCGCCATCTTGTAGGGGCCGAACGGCTCCTTGAAGACAAACACCGCAATCACGAAAATCATGGTCGGGGCAATGTACTGCATGATGCCGATGGTCGACAGCCTGAGCAGCTTTGCGCCATTGGCGTAGATCATCAACGGGACAGCCGTCACCAGACCACAGCCGACAAGCAGCATCACATCCACCATCCCGGTGCTGCCGAAATGCCCGATTCCAGCCATCTGCGTGTAGAGGATGAAGCCGATGGCCGGCGGCGTCAGGATCAGCACTTCAAGGAAGAAACCCTGATTTGGACCGACCGGCAGCGACTTCTTGAAGAAGGCGTAGAACCCCCAGCTCAGCGCCAGCCCGACCGATACCCAGGGCACACCGCCGGACTCATAGGCCAGGAGCGCCACCGCGGCGATTGCCAAAGCAATCGCAGCCTTCTGGCGCCCATCCAGGCTTTCCTTGAGCAGGACGGCTCCAAGGAAGATTGAAAACAGAGGATTGATGTAATAGCCGAGCGCTGTCTCGATTGCACGCCCGGCTCCGATCGACCAGACATAAATGCTCCAGTTCACGGTGATCAGCGCCGCTGTAATCAGCGCCATTCCCATGGTGCGCGGCGACCTGACGGCGGCGCGGATATCCTGCGTCCGACCAAGCCAGATCAGCACCACCGCGGCAATCGGCACCGACCAGACCACCCGATGCGCAACCACCTCAAGCGCCGGGATGTGCCCCACGGCCTTCATGTAGAACGGCAATAACCCCCAAAGAAGGTAGGCAGCCAGCGCAAAGGCGAAACCGCGGGGCGTGTCTTCGTCAAAGGCAGCCGGAACCGGTTTGGTCGCCATCATCAGTCCCATTCTGTTACGGGTTGCAAAGCTCGACGCTTATGACAAGCGCCGTGAATGAGCAAATTCATTCCGATGAACAATGCCTCATGACCAAGATCTCACCTACCTCATGATCCTCTCCCACAAGGCCGTAGCTACGAGTCCCGGTTTCAGCCAGGATATCATCCCGGTATTGACAGGCTGGCCGTTCTTCCAGGTTCCCGTCACTTCAAGATCGGCAATAATGTCCGGCTCGACAGTCATCGGGTCTCCCGACAACACTGTGAAATCGGCAAGCTTGCCGACCTCCAGCGATCCAATCAGCTCTTCCTGCCCCAATTGCCGCGCGGCATTCAAGGTCATCGCCATAAGCGCGGCTTCCGTCGAAATACTCTGTTCAGGCGCGGTTTGGGTGTCACCCGACCGCGAAAGCCTTGTGGTGGCGCTGCGCAGGCTGCGCAACGGCCCGATCGGAGAGGCCGGATGGTCGCCATGCAAGGTGGTTACCAAGCCTTCGTCAACAGCCCAGCGCATGGGCATGTACCGGTTGGCCCGCCCGGCGCCGAAGAGCTGCGGCAAGGCATCGCCGTAATAGTAGATATGGTCGATGAAGAAGCCGAGCGATACGCCAAGCTCCCTTGCTTTGCGAATCTGGTCACGGGTGATCAGCGCATTGTGCTCAAGCCGGTGGTGCAGATTCGGGCGCGGCATGTCACTTTGCGCGGCTTCAAGTGCTGACAGTGCCGCGTCGACGGCCCGTTCGCCCTGCACATGCACGGCAATCTGGTAGCCCAGCCTGTGCAGCCGCATGACTTCGCCGGCGAACTTATCCCCGTCCATCGCCAGCCCCGCAAGATGGCTGTGCGGAATGCCGAGCCGTTCGTTGGTCAGCTCGGTGTTCTCGTAGGGCGCGTCGGAGGCAGCACCACCGGTAAAGGGTGAACCATCCATCCAGAACTTCGCACCCATGATCGAAAACTCGGCATCGCCACCCAATGGCAAGCGATCAAGCTGCTCGGACAAGAGATAAACGAAACTGCGCAATGGTGAGGCGTCACCCGAAATCCTCTGGAGCAAACCGACCGGATCCGGGTGCTTGCCGACAGCACCTGTCACCCCGATCGAGGTGTAACCAGCTTTCGCATAGGCTGCGTACTGGCGCCGCAACAGGATTTCCACCACTGGATCCGCTGCAGCCGGCACAAACCCAAGAACCGCATTGATCGCGTCAAGTTCTCGCAGAACCCCGGTGGGGCGGCCATCCGCGTCGCGCAGCACGCCATGACGATCTTCCGGTTCGCCTTCCATGCTGATGCCCGCAGCCTTGAGCGCCAAGGTGTTGACGAAAGCCTCATGCATCATCTGGGTGAGGACAATCATCGGCCGTTCCGGCGAAATCCTGTCCAGTTCTACAAGCGTTGGCGGAGACAGATCTGGCACTGCCACCGGATCCCAGCCATAGGCAATCAGCCACGGCGTCAGGGCCATCGCCTCGCCCGCTCCCTCAAGGGCCGTCATGATGTCGGCGCGGTTTGAGTAGGTAAACCCGCTCACATCGACCACCGCGCCCAGCAGCGCGGAGGCAATCGGATGGGTGTGCGGCTCGATAAGCCCCGGCAACAGGGTCTGCCCGTGAAGATCAATCACCGTCAAGCCGGGGTGGCTGTTTTGCAAATCCTGCAAATCGCCAGTCCCTGTGATGACGCCATGGCTGACCGAAACCGCCTCAACCTTCGGGGTATCGGCGTCCATCGTCAGGATTGTGCCGCCGGAAAGGATATACTCATCCGGCGCCGATGCCGGCCGGAGCAGCAACAACATTATAGCGCCTGCAGCAACCACGGCCCCGGTGAGCCAATACCGCTTCTTCATGCCGACCCCATAAAATCAATAAAAAATCAGGTTGTTAAGGCCCGGACAAGCAAAGCGCCCGAAGCCTCGTTTTGAATGTTACTCCGCAGCCACCCTGCCTGCGAGCTCGCGGTTCTTCATCAGCTTGAAGGTGATTGAATCCATCAGCGCCTGGAACGAGGCATCTATGATGTTGTCCGAAACGCCCACGGTCCACCAGCGCGCGCCGGTGCCATCAGCCGATTCGATCAACACCCGAGTGATCGCCTCGGTGCCGCCATTGAGAATGCGCACCTTGTAGTCGACCAGCTCCAGATCCTCTATCTCCGACTGGTAGACGCCAAGATCCTTGCGCAGCGCGATATCGAGCGCATTGACCGGGCCGTGCCCCTCGGCCACCGACATCATTTCCTTGCCATCAACACTCAGCTTGACCACCGCTTCGGAAACTGTGCGCAACCGCCCCATGGCATCGAACCGGCGCTCGACCATCACCCGGAAACTGTCGACCGTGAAATAATCCGGCACCCGGCCAAGCGTCTTGAGCGCCAGCAGTTCGAAACTCGCATCCGCGCCCTCATAGGCATAGCCAGTGGCCTCGCGCTCCTTGACGATGCCGATCAGCTTGTCGAGCCTCGGATCATCCTTGGCAACATCGATGCCGCGCTGTTTGAGCGCGTTGATGAAATTGGATTTGCCGCCCTGGTCCGAGACCATCACCTTGCGGAAATTGCCGACACTTTCGGGCGGCACATGCTCGTAGGTGCGCGGATCCTTCAGCAGCGCCGAGGCGTGGATGCCGGCCTTGGTGGCAAAGGCAGACGCGCCGACATAAGGCGACTGTGTGGCAGGCGACCGGTTGAGCAACTCGTCAAAGGCGTGGCTCAGCCGGGTCAGCCCCTCAAGCCTGTCCTTGCCGATCGATATCTCGAATCGGTCGGCATAGACCGGCTTGAGCGCCAGCGTGGCAACAAGCGTGATCAGATTGGCATTGCCGCAGCGCTCGCCAATGCCGTTAAGCGTGCCCTGGATCTGACGAACACCGGCGTCCACCGCAGCCAGTGAATTGGCAACCGCCTGCCCGGTGTCGTTGTGGGCGTGAATGCCGAGTCTGTCGCCGGGGATGCCATCTGCAATCAGGGTCGTCACGATTTCGCTGATTTCGGAGGGTTGCGTGCCACCATTGGTGTCGCACAGCACGACCCAGCGTGCACCGGCTTCAAACGCGGCCCTCGCACAGGCCATCGCATAGGCAGGATTGGCCTTGTAGCCGTCGAAGAAATGTTCGCAATCGACCATTGCCTCCTTGCCGGCTGCAATGACCGCTTTGACGGACTCGGAGATCGATTCCAGATTTTCCTCATTGGTACAGCCGAGCGCCACCTTGACGTGGTAGTCCCAGCTCTTGGCGACCAGGCACACAGCATCGCCTGAGGCCTGCAGAAGTGCTGCCAGTCCGGGATCATTGGAGGCCGATACTCCGGCGCGTTTGGTCATGCCGAAGGCGACGAACGAGGCATTCTCGGTGCGAGGCTTGGCAAAGAATGCGCTGTCGGTCGGATTGGCGCCGGGATATCCGCCCTCGACATAATCGAAGCCAAAACCATCAAGCATCCGGGCAATCGAGATCTTGTCCTCGACCGAAAAATCAATGCCCGGCGTCTGCTGGCCATCTCTGAGGGTGGTGTCGAACAGGTAGATGCGTTGCTTGTCTGTCATGTGTCTGCCTTGCCCGCAAACCGGTCGGTTGCGCGGATCAGTTGGTCCAGAATTCCGGGTTCCGAGAAGGCGTGCCCTGCCCCCTCAACGAGATAAAAATCAGCCCGTGGCCAGGCCTTGTGCAATTGCCAGGCGGAGCGCGCCGGGCACGGCATGTCGTAGCGGCCATGAATGATGACACCTTCGATATCCGACAGCCGTCCTGCGTCGCGCAGCAGCTGCCCTTCCTCGAGCCAGCCGGCGTGTACAAAGAAGTGGTTTTCAATCCGCGCGAACGCCAGAGCAAACTGGTCCTCGTGGAAGACATCGCTGGTCGAGGGTTCGGGCAGAAGCGTGATGGTCTCTCCCTCCCACCCGCTCCAAGCCTTGGCGGCCTCAAGCTGCTGAGCCTCATCATCGCCGACCAACCGCTTGCGGTAGGCCGCCATCAGATCACCGCGCTCAGCGTCCGGGATAGGAGCCAGGAACCGCTCCCATTTTTCAGGAAACATCTCCGAAACACCGAACTGATAATACCAGTCGAGCTCTGCCTTCGTCAGCGTGTAGATGCCGCGCAGCACCAGCTCGCTCACCCGCTCGGGATGGGTTTCGGCATAGGCCAGCGCCAGGGTCGATCCCCAGGATCCGCCGAACACCAGCCACCGATCGAACCCGGCCATCTGCCTGAGCCGCTCGATATCTGCGACCAGATCCCAGGTGGTGTTGTTCTCAAGCGAGGCGAACGGCGTCGAGCGCCCGCAGCCGCGCTGGTCAAACAGAATCACATCATAGAGTTCGGGATCAAACAGCCGACGGTGCACCGGAGAACAGCCGCCACCGGGGCCACCATGCAGAAACACCGCCGGTTTGCCCCCCTTGGTGCCGACCCGCTCCCAATAGACCTGATGGCCATCGCCGGTGTCGAGAAAACCGGTCTCGAACGGCTCGATCTCGGGATACAATTCACGCAGCCCACTCATGCCATTACCCCCAATTCATCCAGACGACGACAGCCGCGGTGACCGCGACCGCCAGCACGCCCTTGCCGATCAGCCCGTAAAGCAGCCATTTCGGCATTTCGGTTCCGGGCCTGTGCTCGCTCATACCTTCTGCTCCGGCACCCAGTTCGCGGTGTCGTGGTCGGGATGCTGGTGGGACACAATCCGGGCGTTCCACGCATCGTTCTCCGTCTCGCGATCGGGCGAGGCTTCCGGAATTTCATGGAGCCGCATAACCACCTCGTGCCGGTCGGCGATGTTCGCATGATAATCGATCTGTGCCACTGAGGGATCGTCAAGCGAGCCGACCGAAACCTCGTAGACATCACCGGTCTCCAGAGTCAGCGGCGTGCCGCAATCCCGGCAGAACCCACGGTTTGAAAGGTTGGACGAGGCGAACACCCCGCGCTCTCCGCGGGTCCATTCGAACCCCTCGACCTCAACCAGCGGCGCAAAATAATTGCCAAACGCCTTCTGGCACATCCGGCAATGGCAGATGGAGGCCTTGCCAAGACTGGCAAACCGGTAGCGCACCGCGCCGCACTGACAGCCGCCTGTGTGGAAGACGCTCATTGCCCGTCCTCCGGCTCGAAGCAGACGGCCTCGATGTTGTGGCCTTCCGGATCCGTGATGAAGGCGGCATAGTATTCCGGATGATAGATCTCGCGAATGCCGGGCGCGCCATTGTCTGTTCCGCCATTGGCAAGACCGGCGGCATGAAAATCGCGAACGGCCTGGCGCGTGGCTGCCCGGAAACAGATGTGTGTGGATGGTGTCTGCTGCCCGTCTTCGCCAATCCAGAGCTGCCCCTTGCGCCCAATCCCGAACCCGGCATAGGCAACCGAGCCTGATTGCTGAGCCGTGACATCAGCAACAAGCTCCATCCCGAGTGTGGCAAAAATAGCCGTGTAGAACCCTTTGGCCCGGCCCATGTCGGCCACGCTGAGGCTGACATGATCGATCATCATGTTGAGTTCAGTGGTCACCGCTTGACCTCCCAATCAATCGCAGGATGTGGGTGCACACATTGTCGATGTCGGAGAGCACATCATCATTCCAGAAGCGGACAACCTGCCACCCCTGCTGTTCGAGATAGGCTGAGCGTGCCTGATCGTAGGACTGGTTTTCGGCGTGCTGGCTGCCGTCAACCTCGACCACAAGCTTGTATTCGGGACAGGCAAAATCGACGATATATCCGCCAATTGGCATTTGGCGCCGGAAGCTCAGCCCCATCAACCGATGCGCCCTGAGTTCATTCCAAAGCTTGAGCTCCGCTTCGGTCATGGCACTGCGCATGCGGCGGGCGTTGCGTCGCAGGTGTGGCGGCACTCTGCTGTGCGGCAAGATACCCCCCTCTGTCACTGCGTGACATCTCCCCCGCAAGGGGGGAGATTGGCGTGTTGCGAGATCATGCCCAGCCAACACCACAGCATTTGCAGCCGAATTGCAACCTGAAGACGAATTTTCCATGCAGTGGATACGAGAGCCTGCGCCACGCACTGAAGCCAATCTCCCCCCTTGCGGGGGAGATGTCGGCGAAGCCGACAGAGGGGGGGTAAGGCCCCAATCTCACCGCTTCACTTCCCATGTCGTCACCCGCTCACCAGTCTCGGGATCCTTGCCGTCCTTGAGCTGAATGCCCTTGGCCAGCAACTCGTCGCGGATCTTGTCGGCTTCGGCCCAGTTCTTGGCCTTGATGAGTTCGAGGCGCTGGTCAACGGAAGCTTGAATGTCGTCCTTTATGCTCGCATCCATCATCTCTACTTGAAAACTCAGCCCAAGCAGCGCTGCACTTGCGGCAAAGACTGCCAATTTGTTCGGATCGGTATTTGCAGCTTGTGCCAAACCATGCAGAGCCTGAACGGCAGAGACTGTGTTCAGATCATCGCTCAAGGCCGCAACAATCGATGCGTCGGGCATATCGGTGCCGGTCTCAATGCGCGGCCATTTGGCAAGCATGCGCTCCGCCTCCTCCAACCGCTTCACACTGAAATCAATCGGCTCCCGGTAATGCGTCATCAGCATCGCCAGCCGCAGCACTTCGCCCGGCCACTTGCGGCCGCCGAATTTGTCCGTCTCCAACAACTCCGCAATGGTCACGAAATTGCCGTCGGACTTCGACATCTTCTTGCCCTCGACCTGCAGGAAGCCGTTGTGCATCCAGAGGTTCGCCATCTTGCTCGTGCCATGGGCGCAGCAGGATTGGGCGATCTCGTTTTCGTGGTGCGGGAAGATCAGGTCGAGCCCGCCGCCGTGGATGTCGAAGGTTTCGCCCAGATGATGCTCGCTCATCACCGAGCATTCGATGTGCCAGCCGGGGCGGCCATGAATGGTCACGGTCTCGCCGCCTTCCGCAAAAGCCCCGTCCCAGCCGGGTTCGTCGGCGGCGGACTCCTTCCAAAGCACGAAATCCGCCGGATTGCGCTTGTGGTCCTCGACCGCAATCCGCGCGCCGGCCTGCTGGTCCTCGAGCTTGCGGTTCGACAGCTTTCCGTAGTCCGGCATGGAGGCTACCGAAAACAGCACTTCGCGGCCCTCGCGGCCGGTGGCCACATAGGCATTGCCCTTGTCGATAAGCCTCTGGATCATCTTGATCATACCATCGATATGGGCCGTGGCACGCGGCTCATGCGTTGGCTCAAGGCTGCCGAGCGCTGCCGCATCCTTGTGGAACCGGTCAGCCGTCTTCTGGGTGACTTTGGCAATCGCCTCATTGAGCGGCAGATCGGGATAATCCCTGAGCGCCCGGGCGTTGATCTTGTCGTCGACATCGGTGATGTTGCGCACATAGGTGACGTGATCGGCCCCATAGACATGGCGCAGCAGCCGGTAGAGCACATCGAACACGATCACCGGCCGAGCATTGCCGATATGGGCATAGTCGTAGACCGTCGGTCCGCAGACATACATGCGGACATTGGTCTTATTGATTGGCTGAAACTCTTCCTTGACCCGCGTCAGCGTGTTCCAGAATTTGAGTTCGCTCATGATATCTCTCCGATGCCAGAACCCCGGCCCGGGTCGTTTGTCCAATATGTGAGAAGACGAAAACGGCCGAGCCAGCGAAGCGCTAGCGAATAATGATGCCGCAAATGCAGATGGCGCGTGCGCCGTGATCCGTTTTCATGGCCGTCTTATCCCTGATTGCGATAGCCCGGTCAAGATGCCCGTTGCTGCCGGCTCAACTGGTCAGGAAACGATAGATCAGCGACACGGACAACGCGGCCATAACCAGCGCGATCAGCCCGTCGAGAAGCCGCCAGGCGGAGGGTTTGGCAAACAGCGGCTCAAGCACCCGCGCGCCGTAACCCAGACCGAAAAACCACAGGAACGAGGCAGACATCGCCCCGATCGCGAAGGCCAGCCGCGCCGTGCCTTCATAGCGCCCGCTCAACCCGCCCACCAGGAGCACCGTGTCGAGATAGACATGCGGGTTGAGAAAGGTGAAGGCCAGACAGGTCAGCACCGCAGCCTTGAGCGATCCGGCGCCGGACTTGGCAGCCGTGAGTGCCGTAGGCGCAAGCGCGCGCCTGAGCGCCAGCACCGCATAGCAGGCGAGAAACAGCGCGCCGCCCAGCGTCACCATCGCAATCAGCAGATCCGAGCCCGAAATCACCGCCCCGAGCCCGGCCACCCCAAGCCCGATCAGCACGGCATCCGACAGCGCACAGATCAGACACAGAATGAACACGTGTTGCCTGAGCAGCCCCTGGCGCAGGATGAAGGCGTTCTGTGCCCCGATGGCGATGATCAGCGAACCGCCGAGAAGCAGGCCGGCAATGGCGGGGGCAAACAGGGATGTCATTGGGGTTAGAACAACTTCAATTGGTCAGGAGGTGTGTCAGCTGCCTTGGCTTTTGCAACGCGCTTTGTGGGCCTGGCCGGTTCGACCTCGGCAGGCGCATCATCAGCTGCAGCCTCCTGCACCTCCGGACCGCTGTTGGCAACCTTGTTGACCAGATCAGAGACCCGCACCGCCTCAAAATAATCATCCGGCGCAGGAACCATAAGATCCGCCACATGCCGCGGCTCCTGATTGAGACAATCAAGCCAGCGCGAAAAATCCTCGGGCGCGATCACCACCGGCATCCGGTCATGGATCGGCGCCACCTCGCGGTTCGGCCCCACGGTGAGCACCGCTGCGGTGTCCATCTCGGCACCGTCGGCGCTCATATAGGTTTCCATCAATCCGGCAAACGCGACGATGCCGCCCTGTCGCGGCTTGACCCAGTAGGGAACCGATTTCTGTTTCGATCCCTTGGGTGAGCGCTGCCATTCGTAGAACCCGGAAGCAGCAATCAGCACCCGGCGATGACGCATGGCGGCGCGGAACGAGGCCTTCTCGGCGGCTGTTTCGGACCTGGCATTGATCAGCAATGGAAAATCGGCAGGATCCTTGACCCAGCCCGGCAAAAAGCCCCAGCGGGCCAGGAGCGCGCGGCGGTCGGTGCGGTTGTCGCCCTCCTCGCGGCGGATATCGCCAGCCACGATCAGGATCGGCTGCGTTGGCGCAATATTGTAGCGCGGCGGGAACTCCTCGATCTCCTCGAGACCGAAAAGTTCCTGCACCTCCTCAGAGGTTGCGGTGAGTGAAAAACGTCCACACATTGCCAATCCATGACTGAGGACACAGGCAGGGTCAAGCAATGAGCGCTGGAGATGAACGGGGACGATCGGGACCAGCACTTGCCGTATCGGTGGCTCTGGAGCGCGATGGCAGATACCTGCTTGTCCTGCGCGCCAACCCGCCGGCGCAGGACATGTATGCCTTCCCCGGCGGGCGGGTGGAGCCTGACGAAGCGCTTGCCGACGCCGCCTTGCGTGAGCTCGAGGAGGAAACAGGACTGAGGGCAACCAACCCGCGGCCCTTTGCCCGTTTCGACCTCAGATCCGATCATCCGGGCAAATCGGGCTTTTTGCTCACCGTCTTCCTGGCTGATGATCCGGGCGGCGAGGCCCGCGCGCTTGATGATGCCAAGGCGGTCGGCTGGTTTACACCCGGCGAGATAAAGGCGCTGTCGGTTCCACAGAGCATGATGGAGTGCATGGACATGCTGGCAGCAGAAACGCCAACCCAGTGACCCGGCCGGACCCTAAGCCCAAAGGTCGAAAAACGCCGCGCCCCATCTCAAGGGCGCGGCGATCAGAGATCTAGACGACGCTGACGAAGTCTTCCTTGGCGCGCCGGACCTTTTTGAGATTGACCAACCAGTCGCCTTCGCTGTCACGGTAGCCGATCGGCATCAGTGTGACCGAGCGCAATCCGCGTTCCTTGAGGCCCAGGATCTCGTCCACCTTGGCCGGATCAAAGCCTTCCATCGGAGTTGCGTCCACTTCCTCGAAGGCAGCCGCCGTCAGCGCGATGCCAAGACCGATATAGGCCTGGCGGGCTGCATGCTGGTAATTCTCCTCGGCATCGCGCGGCACGTAACCAGCGAGCAACTTCTGGCGATAGGCTTCCCAGCCTTCATTGGTGCCGCCACGCTCCTCGTTGACCAGATCGAACATCGCGTTGATGCGGTCGGCGGTGTAATTGTCCCAGGCGGCGAACACCAGAAGATGCGAGCCTTCCGTCACCTGCGCCTGATCCCAGGCCGCTTCGCGGATTTTCGCGCGCGTTTCGGGGTCATTCACAACAATAATCTCGAATGGCTGCAGGCCACTCGATGTGGGGGCAAGACGAGCGGCCTCCAGAATGGCGTTGAGCTTGTCTTCGGAAACCTTTTTTTCCGGGTTCATTTTCTTGGTGGCATAGCGCCAGTTGAGCTTATCGAGCAACATGGGTGATTGGCCTTTCAATGGAACATGATCGCGAGGCAAGGAGCGGCTTGGGAGGTTGGCGCCAGCCTGCGAACAAAGAGGATTTCAGTATGGCCCGTTTCACTTATGGATCGCTCTTCGAACCGCAAGTAGGCACTTTTTGCATACCACCGCCTGAACCCGAGTTTGGTTGAAGTGGACGGTCCCGATTACACACCGGACACAGAAAACCTGTTGACCTTTTGCGCGATTCATCCTCACAAGCAGATCAAGCCCGACGGCTGAGACCGTCTTGGCACAAGACAATCACAAGGTGGCATTGCACCGCCCGAGCAGGAACAATCCGCATGGCGCACACTATCCGTATCCTCGATGGCGGCATGAGCCGCGAACTCACACGCCTGGGCGCCCGGCTGGTGCAACCGGAATGGTCGGCACTGGCTCTGATCGAAAGCCCGGAAATCGTGCGCCAGGTTCACACCGAGTTCATCGAGGCCGGTGCCGATGCCATCACCACCAACAGCTACGCGCTGGTGCCATTCCATATCGGCGATGAGCGGTTTGCATCTGACGGCGCATCCCTGATCGAACTCTCGGGGCGGCTGGCGCGCGAAGCAGCGGATGCGCACAAGGACCGCAATGTCCTGGTCTGCGGCTCGCTGCCGCCCCTGTTCGGCTCCTATGAGCCGGAAAACTTCGATGCCGCCCGGGCACCGGAGTATCTTACGGTTCTGGTCAACAATCTTGCGCCGAATGTTGATGTCTGGCTTGGCGAGACCTTCAGCCTGATTGCAGAAGCCGAGGCCGTTAAGACTGCGGTTGCGACCACTGGCAAACCGCTTTGGGTTTCCTTCACCCTCAAAGACGACGTCGCTGCGTTGAGCCAGGCACCGGTACTGCGATCGGGTGAAACCGTCGCTGATGCAGTGGCATGGGCTGCGCAATCCGGAATCGAGGCCCTTTTGTTCAATTGCTCAAGGCCCGAAGTCATGGAAGCGGCAATTGCCCAGGCCGCCGCAGTCTTTGAGCAAAAGGGCGTCGACATCGAGATCGGCGTCTATGCCAATGCCTTTGAGCAGGAAACCGCCAGCGAAAAGGCCAATGAAGGCTTGAGCGGTATGCGCGCGGAACTTGAAGGTGAAGGCTATATCGGCTTTGCGCGCTCCTGGGTGGCTGCTGGCGCGACCCTCGTCGGCGGTTGCTGCGGAATTGGTGCGGCGCAGATCGGACGTTTGGCCAAAGAGCTGAAATCCTGAACACTGTCCCGCTGGCAAACACGGCATGGTTTGCGAAGCAGGCCGATAAACCAATTGTGAGCGGGCTTGATTGGTGGTCACGTTGCAACGCGGCCATCATGCCCAGATGAGAGGTTTCAATTACCAATCGCCGATGAAATCCGGGCAGAACAGAAGCTTCAGTGCGATTGCGCTCACGCTGCTCGCTGGATTTTGGCTTGCTCTGTCTGCAACGGTTGCGGCAGCCGACCCGGACCGCTGGCGTGCGGAGGGCTGGAAGACCGATTTTTCCCGATCGACCGTGGACTTTTCCACAATTATGTCCGGTGGACCACCGCGCGACGGGATTCCCTCCATTGACGACCCTGCCTTTCTGCCCGTTGCACAGGCATCCGGCCTCGATGACAAGGAACCGGTCATGTCGGTGGTCATCAATGGCGAGGCCCGCGCCTACCCTTTGCGGGTGATGATCTGGCACGAAATTGTCAACGACACGCTGGCCGGACGGGCCGTCGCAGTGACTTATTGCCCGCTTTGCAACGCGGCAATCGTGTTTGACCGCACAGTCGCGGGCTCGGAAACCACCTTCGGAACCACCGGCAAGCTGCGCAATTCCGACCTCGTCATGTATGACCGTGAGACCGACAGCTGGTGGCAGCAGTTCACCGGTGAAGCAATCGCCGGAGCGAGAGTCGGGATCGAACTGGAAGTGATCCCCTCGCGGCTGGAGGCCTGGGAGACATTTCGCGCGCGCCATCCCGATGGCGAGGTTCTCACGCCCAACAATCCCGGCTTTCGCGACTATGGCCGCAACCCCTATGCGGGCTATGACACCTCCGGCGTCCCGTTTCTCTATCGCGGCCCGATGCCTGAAGGCATCTTGCCCCTGTCCTACGTCGTTGTGGTGCGCGAGGCCCCTGCTCCGGTGGCTGTCTCCCTGGACCGGGTGCGGCGCGATGGTGCAATCGAACTCGAGAACGGCACCACTGTCACCTGGGTTCCGGGCGTCCGATCTGCACTCGATGACAGCGCTATTGCCGAAGGGCGCGAAATCGGCAGCATAACAGTCACCCGCAATGGCGAGGATCTGGCCCATGAACTGACCTTCGCCTTCGTGGTCGAGGCCTTCCTGCCCGGAACCGCGATCCTGGATTGAGAGCGGCGAGCATTGGCGGGATTTCATCCGCCGCGCACTTGGTGTATTGAGCGCTGATGTTGCGCAGTCTTTTTGTGACACTTGGTCTTGTTCTGTCTGTTCCGCTGGTCGGTAACACTGCAACCGCGCGTGCCCAGACAGCAGAGGAGACAGCGCCGGTGGCAACCTACACCCAGCCGCCGCCCTATGAGGACAGGCTGCTCCGTCTGGCCGAAATCCTTGGGTCGGTTCAGTATTTGCGGGATCTCTGCAATGGCGAATCCGAGACCACATGGCGCAATTCCATGCAAGCGCTGATTGACAGCGAAACGGCCGGGGAACCCCAGCGGCGCGAATCTCTCACCGCCGGCTACAATCGTGGGTTTCGCGCTTTTGCATCAGTCTATGCCTCTTGCACGGATGCCGCGCGGGTTGCAGAGGCCCGATACCGTCGCGAAGGTGCAACACTTGTAACGGAAATTGTTGCGCGCTACGGAAATTGAGGGTTTGTTAACCGATATCGCCTCGCACCCGTGCCGAAACCGGTCAAGCCATGCTAGGGTGTTAACGACATGGTAAGTAAGAGTTGGTCCGCATGACACATACCACGCATCACACTCCCGAAGAACTTGACGAACTGATCATTCAGGAAAAGCTTCAAGTGGCTTTGGAGTTGCAACATGACGCCTGGGCTGAAAGCACAGCCGACGGCATCGAAACGGAAATCATCGCAGATGCAGCCATGATCACCGCAATTCGTGAAACCGTTCGGGCATTGGGCGAGGATCAGGCCGAAGCGCTGATCGATTCGTTGCGCGAACGCATTCTGGCTGGTGAGTTTTCGCCCGAACGCGTATTGCAATAGATCATCGAACGGGGAGACAGGTGGGCGATCACGAGAGGCGTCATTCCGCTTTCGGCAGATTCCTTGCCGCGCTCCTGTCTGCTGCACCGGTCCTCCTCGGCGTTGCGCCCCAAAGTGCGCTTGCGCTGAGCGAGTTGAAACCTGCCGAAACACCATCCACAGAAACACCGGACTCGGCCCCTTTGGACCAGACCGAGTTGCCGCCGCTCGAAGGACCGCTGAATGGGCCTGATGGCGGCCTGCCTGTGCCCGATCCGGTTATCAGGATGCCCCTGTCAGCACAGGACCGGGCCTCGGATGCGAACGAGCAGGACAATCAGGCCGTTTCAGTTGAACTAATGCGTGACCTCTCACTGCTCCCCGAGCCGGTGCAACGCATGCGCGCACTCATTATCGAGTCTGCAATGAGCGGTGACCCGGAACGCCTGCGCGCCTTGCTCGGCAAAGGTCCGACCGCGACCCGCCTGTCCTTTGGCGAAATCGATGGCGACCCGGTCTCATACATCCGGGCCATTTCCGGCGATGGCGAAGGCCTCGAAATCCTTGCAATCCTGATCGATCTGCTCAACGCAGGTTTTGTCCGGGTGGATGCGGATGGTCCCGACGAAGCATTTGTCTGGCCCTATTTTGCAGCCGTACCGCTCGAAAGCCTGACGCCGCCGCAACGCGTCGAATTGCTCCGGATTGTCACCGCGGGCGATGTCGAGGACATGAAGGCCTATGGCGCCTACAATTTTTTCCGGATCGGCATTACGTCCGACGGTGCCTGGAGCTTTTTCATGGCCGGTGATTAGGGGCCGGGGATTAGGCGCCGGGTACCAAGGAGCGTGAACGGGGTCTTGCCGCAAATCTAGCAGCGACCTGCTTTCTCCGGGCATTCAATTGGAGTTGTGCTGCCGAAGCCCTTGTCCATGACAGCTCAACCGCTTACCTAACGCACTGACGCCGTGATCTGCCACCAAGCCGGAGTGCCGCCCAGTGCCAGCCCTCATTCTCACTGACCGAACAACCGTGCATGTCGATGGGACCGAGGCGGAGCATTTCCTGCAGAACCTGATCACGGCAAATGTCGAGACACTCGAAACAGGATGTGTCCGGCCGGCCGCACTCTTGACCCCGCAAGGCAAGATCCTGTTCGACTTTCTGATCTCGCGGGCGCCAGAAAGCGGATTTCATCTCGACATAGCCACCGAACTGGCCGACGACTTCCTCAAACGTCTGACACTCTACAAACTGCGCGCCAAAGTCAGTTTTGACAGACAGGCGAACACTGCGGTGATGGCCGGCTGGGACAGTTCAACACCCGATGGTGCATTGGTTGATGAGCGCTTCCCACGATCCGCTGCTGTCTGGCGTCTTTATGGCAGCAGCGCGGAAAGCGATGCACACCAGGCCGATTGGGACAGGCTTCGCATCGCCCATGGCGTGGCCGAATCGGGGAGCGATTACGCGCTTTCCGATGTGTTCCCCCATGACATCCTGATGGATAAGAACCACGGCGTCGATTTTCGCAAGGGCTGTTATGTCGGCCAGGAAGTGGTTTCGCGGATGCACCATCGCGGCACCGCGCGCCGGCGTGTGGTCACGGTCAGCGGAGAGACATCGCTTCCCGCATCCGGAACTAGCGTTCAGGCAGGCACAAAACCGGTCGGCGAACTTGGCACGGTAACCGGCAACCGTGCCTTGGCGATTGTCCGCATCGACCGCGTCGCCGATGCCCTGGCGGCGGAGGATCCGCTGACCGCGGATGGTGTGGCCGTAACGCTCACCCTGCCGGAGTGGACGGGACTGAGCTTCCAACCGGACAACCAAACCGCTGCGGACGCCTGATCATGCCCGTTTCCGACAAGCCGCCACGCGCCTGGCAACGCATGCTTTCGGGGCGGCGGCTGGATCTTCTCGATCCGTCACCACTCGATGTGGAGATTTCCGACATTGCCCAGGGCCTGGCGCGGGTTGCGCGCTGGAACGGCCAGACCCGGGGCGACCATGCCTTTTCCGTCGCGCAACACTCCTTGATGGTTGAAGCCATCATAGGGCATCTGACCGCCGCTTCGCCGGACCTCAGGCAACTGGCGCTTCTGCATGATGCGCCGGAATATGTCATCGGCGACATGATTTCACCGTTCAAATCGGTCGTCGGCGGCGGCTACAAGACCGTGGAGGCCAGACTTGAAGCCGCCATTCACATCCGATTTGGCCTGCCAGCCACACTGCCGAAGGCCACCAAGGCCCTGATCAAGCGCGCTGACCGCATCGCCGCCTATTTCGAAGCCACCGAACTCGCCGGCTTTTCAGACACCGAGGCACGTGCGTTTTTCGGCCCGCCACGCGGCATCAGCCGTGACATGCTCGATGTCAGCCCCAGCCCTGCTGCCCAGATCGAGCGGCAGTTTCTCGACCGCTTCGAAGCCATCGAAGCGCTGCGCCAGAAAGGAAAGCCCTAAGCGATGCCCTATCTGGTCGTCTGCCCGCTCAATCAAATCGCCGAAAGTGCCGTACTGCATGGCGCGCGAGAGATGATCAGTCTGTTGGCAGAAAACCAGCAGTTCCACCGGCCCGGCGTGATTGATCCCGGCCGCCACCTCAATCTTGGCGTCAATGACATCTCACAGGCCAGACAGGGCCTGGTTGCGCCGGCAGAGGATCACGTGGCGCGCATCATCGCCTTTGCCCGCGAGTGGGATCAGACCGCGCCATTGGTGATCCACTGCTGGATGGGGATCTCGCGTTCGCCCGCCAGCGCGCTGATTGCAGCACTCGCACTGGCGTCGGATCAGGATGACATGGCGCTCGCACGCCGCCTGCGCGATGCATCCCCCTATGCCACCCCCAACCAGCGGTTGGTCGAAATCGGCGACGCCATGCTTGGCCGCGGCGGACAGCTGACGCATGCCGTCCAGAAGATCGGTCGGGGCGCCGACGCATTTCAGGGCAGCCGTTTTTGCTTCGGGCTGCGCCCTGACGACGATGTCCCACCCGCCACACCGGACCGCGCGGCCGGCAAGCAGACACCGTGAGGCGACCATGGAGCCTCCCGCCAAGCCCTCCTTCGAACCCGACGACATCCCGCCGCTGCGCATCGGATTGAATGCAGCGATCGTGGCGGTGACCGACCACACCCCGAGCATTCTTGCGGTCCCCGCCGCTCCGGGAGGTGGTCCCGCCGACGGTCTGCCCTTCGGCCCGTTCGATCCCGCACGCCACCGCACCTTCGAGGCCAGTCTGCGCGACAGCGTGGAGCAGCAGACCGCTCTCGGTCTCGGCTATGTCGAACAGCTCTACACCTTTGGCGACCGCGGCCGGCACCGCCGTGATGAGGCCGTCTGGGAAGAAAGCGGCCCGCACCTGGTTTCGGTCGGCTATCTGGCGCTCACCCGGGCCGATGCAGGCAATCCGGAGGCGCTGGCAGCCACAGGCGCCCGCTGGCGTGGCTGGTACGAGCTGTTTCCATGGGAAGACTGGCGCGAGGGGCGTCCTGCCATACTCGATGCAGCCATTCTGCCCCGGCTTGCGGCCTGGGCCGAAGAACCCTTGAAGACCCCCCGCAGTCCCAGCCGGATGGCACGCATCGGACTGGCGTTCGGGCTCAAGGAATTCCCTTGGGACGAAGAACGGGTGCTTGATCGCTACGAACTTCTCTATGAGGCGGGCCTGCTGGTGGAATCGGTAAATGACCAGCGGGTGGCTTCCACCGGACTGTCCGCAGAGCTTGGCCGCGCCATGCGCTTCGACCATCGCCGCATCGCCGCCACCGCCGTGCAGCGATTGCGCGCCAAGATCAAGTACCGCCCGGTGATCTTCGAGCTGATGCCGCCCGAATTCACCCTCACCCAGCTGCAGACCACCGTGGAGGCGATCTCCGGCAGGCATCTCCACAAGCAGAATTTCCGCCGCCTTGTGGAAGGGGCGGAACTTGTTGAACCCACCGGCGCCGCAAGCTCGGCAACCGGCGGCCGGCCCGCAGCACTCTACCGCTTTCGCGCCCAGATCCTGGAAGAGCGCCCGGTGCCGGGTTTGAGGCTTGGTGGTCGCGGCTCATAGCCCCCACCGCTGGCCCGTCCGTTTTCCAGATTGCACCAGGCTCAGCCACGGGATCACCACAGTGAGTGAAGCTGGCTGTGTAATTCGTGCCCTTGCGCGCCTTGCGCTCGGGCAAGACACAACGCGCGTCAACCAACAAATATTGCCCCTTTATTGGGCAAGATGTTCGTTATTGAGACAAAGCATTGACAGTTTCGCCAAAAGAGAGCGATGATCAACCTCTGGTGGCAAGATCGCGCAAAGACGACAAGCCGCTTCACCAGATCAAAGGGAGGAAGGTATGACGCATCGCAAGCTCATTGCAGGGCTTCTGCTCGGAACCATGTTGGCCGGACCGGCTTTGGCTCAGGACAACATGGAAAAACTCACCAACATGCAAAAGACCGACGCCACGTTCACATTTGTTGATCAGGAGGGAGACCGGGCAGAGGCGCTCAAGGCGATTATTGAGCACATCAATGTGCCCGACGGGTTCGAAGTCAGCCTCTATGCCGTGGTTCCGGACGCCCGCTCGATGGCAATGGCCCCGCAGGGGACCGTCCTGTTTGCAGGGACGCGCAAAGACAAGATGTGGTCCATCGTCGATCGTGACCGTGACCGGGTGGCCGATGAGGTCAAGGACTTCGCACCTTCGATAACCTTCGACATCCCGAACGGGCCATGTTTCTCGCCCGACGGCTTTCTCTTCATCGCCGAGCGCAACCGCGTTCTGGTCTTCCCGGCCGCCGAATTTTTCTTCGAAGGACCAGACCCGGCCGTTGGGGTGGTTGTCGATCAGGGCAAGCTGATTCCGGTCGAAGAGGAAAGCTTCAACCACACCGCACGGGTGTGTGACATCGGCCCGGACGGCAAGCTCTACATCTCGCTCGGTCAGCCGCACAATGTGCAACCGGTCGAGAAGCTCGAGATGTATGACGAGATCGGCATCGGTGGAATCATCCGGATGAACACCGACGGGTCAGGGCGCGAGGTCTATACCCGCGGCGTGCGCAATTCGGTCGGTCAGGACTTCAATCCGCAGACCGGGGAACTGTGGTGGACCGACAACCAGGTCGACGGCATGGGCGACGACATTCCGCCCGGGGAGTTGAACCGCCAGACCGCAGCCGGTCACCACTTTGGCTTTCCATGGACCAACAGCCGGGTCGAGATCCCCGATTACAAGGGTGTTCCAAGGCCGGAGGGCGTGACCTTTGTCGAGCCGCAGCTCGAGCTGACTGCCCATGCGGCAGACCTTGGAATGCGGTTTTACCAAGATGAGAGCTTCCCGGAAAAATACCAAGGCGGCATCTTCTGGGCACAGCATGGCTCGTGGAACCGGACAACGCCGGTTGGTGCCCGGGTCATGTTCACAGCGCTTGATGAAGAGGGCAACGCCGCCGGTGCGGAGGTCTTTGCCGATGGCTGGCTGAACGAGGATACCGGCGAATACCGTGGTCGGCCAATGGACATCGAGTTCCTGCCCGATGGCTCGATGCTGGTCTCAGACGACTTCGCCGGAGCGATATGGCGCATAGCCTACAATCCTGCACCTTCAGAATGAGGTTTGCGGTGATCACCACCCTCGGCGGGCTTCTGCTCGCCGGGGCTGCTCAGGCTGGCGAATTTCCTGTCGGCGACCCCGTCGCAGGCAAGAAAATCGCAGGTCAGTGCAGGACCTGCCATGGCATTGATGGCTATGCCACGATTCCGATCGCACCGCATATCGGCGGCGAGCCAGCATCCTATCTGCGCAATCAGCTGACCGCGTTTCGCGACGGAACGCGAACCCACGAGATGATGTCGGTGGTCGCGAAAACACTGACCGATGAGCAGATCGATCATCTTGCGGCCTGGTACGCCTACCCCATCGCCACGGCAACACTGACTGCCGATCACTCCGGCGCGCCCGAAGCATGCACGGCCTGTCACGGTGTCGACGGCATTGCCTTGATTGAGGATGCACCGAACCTTGCTGGTGAGACCAACATCTACATCGACACCCAGCTCAAGGCCTTCCGCCTCGGCAAGCGCACCCATGAAGCAATGAGCGCGGTGGCCGCAGACATGACCGACACGGAAATCCGCGCCGCCGCCGACTGGTATGCGGGCGTCAAACTCGAGATCACGGTGCCTGACTAGAGCCATCCCGGTGCCGCACCTAGATCCACACAAAACGCCCGGCGCCCGGTTTGTGGTCCGGGATCAGGCTTGCGGCATTTCACAGCTGGCACAGGAATCCGCTCCATCAAACTGCTTCTATTTCATAATGAACGGCTCCAGCCAGGCCTTGCCAAAAACTGCCGATCTGCGACAACAGGATTTCCTCGACACCAATGAGACTTGAGGCTGGCTTGCCGATTCCGGACGATTCCGCGGCCGGCATTGCGCCAGGCACGAGTAAGCCCCAATTCAAACGGCTCCGATCATGATTCCCATTCTCTCGGTTCTCATTCCCACCATGGGCGTCATCACCCTCGGCCGGGTGTTTCGCGAGCGGCTCAGCGTGGATGCCTGGCGCGGTATCGACCGGCTTAATTTCGAGCTGTTGTTTCCGTGCCTGATCTTCTCTGCCGCCGCATCGCGTCCGATCTCGCTGGATGACGCCGCAGTGATCGGAGCGGGCGTCTGGATCATCCTCGCGCTGGGCCTGTGTCTCGGCTGGTTGCTGAGACCCTTCGGGCCTGAGAAATTCCTTGATTTCGCAGGCGCCTGGCAGACCGCCTGGCGGTTCAACACGGCCATCGCGTTTGTGGCCGTCAGCGCGGTGGGTGATGCCGCAACACTGATGTCGGTGGCCGTCGGCTTTGCCGTGCCGCTGGCCAACGTCTTCGCCATTTCGGCGCTGTCGCGCGGCAGCGGACTGGGACCTTTGGGAATTCTCGGACGGATTGTGCGCAACCCGTTTTTCATAGCCTCGGTATCGGGCATGTTGGTGGGGGCATCCGGCCTGTCGCTGCCCGCAGTGGTTCAGCAGGGCGTCGACTATCTCGCAGGCGCCGCCATTCCCATAGCGCTGATGGCCGTTGGCGCGACCATGGACTGGGGCGCACTCGTCAAGCTCAACAGGTTTACCGGCGGCATTACCGCGATCAAACTGGTGATCCTCCCCGCCTTGACCTGGGCCGGCGTCATCCTCGCAGGACTGCCACCAGCGCAAGCCAATGTGCTGGTGGTGTTTTCGGCCCTGCCAACAGCCTCGGCAGCTCATGTGCTCGCATCGGTCTACGGTGCCGAACGGCGGCTTCCCGCCACATTGATTGCACAATCAACCCTGCTCTCGGCCGCAACGTTACCGCTTTGGATCTACTTCCTGACCTGACGCCTTTCCAAACCCTGCAACCCAGCCCTGACGCAGCGATCAGTGCAACCCTTCCATCCATTTACGCAGCTTGTAGGCCGTCGTGGTTTCGTCGATCTCGACATCGGAAAACCGGACGGGTTCACCATCGGCAATCGCGCTCTTGAGCTTGACGTTATGAGCCAGTCCCAGCGGTAGATACCCTGCAGCAAGAGAGGCCTGCGCCGGGCGAAGCCCCCCGGTCACGGTATAACCGCCCTCCCCGTCGAGAATCTCGCCAGCCGCCAGATCACGCTTGGCGATGGCCGCGACATCACCGTTGAAGCATCGCGCAACGCCGGTCGGTTCGCCGCGCAAACCGACCGAAGCGACCGAAACCGGCAGCTCCAGCCCGATCAGGTGCCAGCGCTTATAAAGCGAGGAATAGCGGCCGCTGTCATCGGTCCTGACCAGATATTCCTGAAAGCAGTTGCGCAGATATTCGGTCTCGCCTTCGAACACCACCCAGACGCCCTGCCTCACATCATAGGGCACCGGCTTGCCGGCGAGCGTCAGTGCGGAAGCAACCTCGACCATGCCCTTTTGTTCAAGCGCCCCGCCCTCTGATTTCGGCCGCATGATATTGGCCAGGTCCTCCGCGCCTCCGACCGGGAACTGAAGCCCGTTCGAGGGAACCAGCAAACCGGTGGCATTGGCTATTGCCGAGGATTCGATTGCCGGCTTGGAACCATCGAGGAAAGAGTTGAACATTTTCGGATTGAGCCGTCCGCGCTCTGCCTTTTCGCGGCTCACGCCCCAATGGTCCCACACGGTTTCCGGTGTCGATTTGCGGAATTCGGGCAGCCATTTGTGCCCGCGCCCGGCCGCCGTCACGGTGAAGCCGCAGCTTCGCGCCCAGTCGACCAGATCGCAGGTCAGCGCAGGCTGGTCGCCATAGGCCATCGAATAGATCACCCCGGCGTCTTCGGCCTTCCTGGCGAGTGCATAGCCACAGAAAGCATCCGCCTCGACGGTCACATTGATCACATGCTTGCCATGCCCGAACGCGCCCAGAATATGGTCGATCGCAGCCACCGGCGCACCCGTGCACTCAATTACGATGTCGATGGCGGGGTGCGCGACAAGTGCCCGCCAGTCATCACCCACATGGGTGGTTCCAGTCTTCGCCGCCACATCCAGCGAAGCCGCCCCGAACTGCTCGCCTGTCCAGCCGACAAGCTCCATGTTCGAGCGCGCATTTGCGGGCGAAAGATCCGCCACACCGATAAGATGGATACCGGGCAGTTTACGCACCTGCGATAAAAACATCGTCCCGAACTTGCCGGCCCCGATCATCCCGATGCGGATCGGATTGCCGTCCTCCGCGCGTTTATTCATCATTGAAAACAGATTCATATGCATGGTCCTCCCGGACACAGCCTATGTGCACCGCGCGGCGAACCCAAGCGCCAATTGTCATAAGAAAAAGACGCAATCGTTATGGGCATGCGCGATGATGAGAAGCCGACAGATGGAGCCATAACTCAAAAAGGCGCCGTAAAGCGCCTTTCTGTTGCTATCGAATTGAGATGCCCGACGGTGAAGCTGCTCAGAACTCTTCCCAACTCGCGTCTGCTGCTGCCGCACTTGCGGCACCACCACCTGTAGAGAATGCCTTTGCCAGCGTCTTGTTCATCTCACGGGCTGGCGACGCGACCGGCTTTTCGGTTCCCGAACTGGCTGAAGGCTGAGGCTGAAGCTGAGGCTGAGGCTTGTAATCGACCGTTTTCGAGGCACCGCCATAGGACGCACCGCCACCAGTCTTGAATCTGCCCAGAAGCGTTTTCAGCGCAACGGATTCGGATGCAAGAGACTGGGTTGCGGAATTGGATTCCTGAACCATTGCCGCGTTCTGCTGCGTACTCTGGTCCATAGTGTTGACTGCGACATTGATCTCTTTGAGTCCGGTCGTCTGCTCCCGTGCAGCCTCAACAATGGCAACAACATTCCGGTTGATGTCTTGGACCTGAGTGACGATCTCCTCAAGCACTTCGCCTGTGCGCCCAACCAGGGACACCCCTTGCTTGACCTGATCGCCGGATTTGTTGATCAGCGTCTTGATCTCCTTGGCCGCATTGGCGGATCTCTGCGCCAGCTCACGCACTTCCGTGGCAACCACCGCGAAGCCCTTGCCGGCCTCGCCCGCACGCGCAGCCTCAACCCCGGCATTGAGCGCCAGCAGGTTTGTCTGGAACGCAATGTCATCGATCACACCGATGATATTGCTGATCTGGCCTGAGGAATTTTCAATTTCACCCATGGCGACGATGGCTTCTTTGACCACCTGACCGGATCGCTCTGCGTTCTCTTTGGTCTTGCCTACAAGTTCCCCAGCCTCTTCCGCGCGGCGTGTGGAGTCATTGACCGTAACGGTAATCTCCTCCAGCGCTGCTGCAGTTTCTTCCACGGAAGCCGCCTGCTGTTCTGTTCGCTTGGCAAGGTCATCCGCGCCCGACCGGATTTCCTCGGCTCCAGACGCAATTGCATCAGCGTTGCTGCCGATTGAACTGATGGCGGCGCTCAATTTGGCAATGGACTCGTTGAAATTGCGGCGCAACGATTCCATGTTTTCAGGAAAGGATATATTGATGCTCTGCTCAAGATTGCCATCGGCGAGTTCTCTGAGCGCATTTCCCAGAGAGTTGACGGCACGAACCCGTGCAGTCACGTCGGTGGCAAATTTCACCACCTTGACGATTTTGCCATTCTCATCGGGGATGGGGTTGTAGGACGCATTAATCTCAACGACTTTGCCTCCCTTTCCGTATCGAGTAAATTCGCTGGCATTGTACTTGCCTGAACGCAAATCCACCCAGAACTGCCGGTACTCTTCACTCTTGGCATAAACAGGGTCAACAAACATGCTGTGATGTTGACCGACAATCTCCTCCAGGCTGTAGCCCAACGCATTGAGAAAATTGTCATTGGCGGTAATGATCGTGCCATCAGGGGTAAATTCGATCGACGCCTGAACCCGGCTGATCGCTGCCATCTGAGCGGCGTAATCCACATTCAGCAAGCGCTCTTTGGCATTGGCCCACTCGACGACGAAACCAATTGTCTTGCTGTTCTCTTTGAGCGGTGTCACCAGAAGGTCAAACGCGTGTCTGCCGACGCGAATTGTGGCACTGTGCGGCTCTGTCATCGCACTGAGCATGTTGCGCTGATGGCTCGGGTTCTTGTGAAAGATATCAATATTGCTGCCAACGAGCGTATCAACACTGAAGGCAGGAAGTTCCGCTTTCAGGTCCGCCTCCGCCTCACGAAGCATTTTCTCGACGGACTGATTCAAATAGGTGATGTTCAGATTGCTGTCTGCAATCATGACATTGGCCCGCAATCCTGAAAGCGCCAATACCTTAGAGCGCATGCTCTTGTTCTGGAAATTGTACAATTCAGCCCCCTAAATACAATTCTCATGCCCGGTCGATAGACGACAAAAATCGTATGGAAGCGTAAACAATTTCGTAACAATGACGGTGAACTGAACACAAAACATCACTGACAACAACTCATGTATGCGATTTAATTCAATAAAATCAGTAACTTGTTATCAGCCAAGCAACATGCAAAGATATTAGGGTCTACTGTTAAACAAATTTCAACCCATTCTGATATCGATCGCTGCAGATCAGCAGATATCGATATCCAGTCCAATATCGAGCGTCGGTGCGGCCATGGTGATCTTCGAGGTGGAGATATAGTCCACCCCGGTTTCGGCGATTGCTTGAATGGTCTCAAGGTCCACATTTCCCGAGGCCTCGAGAATGACAGTGCCTTTGTTCATCACGACCGCCTCACGCAGCATGTCCGGCGCCATATTGTCCAGCAGGCAGACATCGGCGCCCTCAGCGAGCACCTGGGCAAACTGCTCCAGCGTGTCCACTTCGATCTCGATCCTGACCAGATGCCCGGCGAAGGCCTTGGCCGCCTTCAACGCCTCAGCGATGCCGCCCGCGACCGCAATATGATTGTCCTTGATCAGGATCGCGTCATCCAGGCCATAACGATGCGACGAGCCACCGCCGCAGCGCACGGCGTATTTCTCCACCACCCGCAGGCCAGGAATGGTCTTGCGGGTGCAGGTGACCTTTGCCTTTGTGCGCGCAATCGCGTTGGCAAAGCGCGCGGTGTGGGTGGCAACACCGGAGAGATGCATGAGGTAGTTGAGCGCCACGCGTTCGGCTGACAGCAGTCCGCGCGCGGGCCCCGAGATCCGGGCAATCATGGTTCCGGGTTCCACACGCGCGCCGTCCGCCACCAAGGCCTCGAAACGAATGTCCGGATTTAGGAGCCGGAATGCTGCTTCTGCCAGCGGCAGACCGGCGATGACACCGGCCTCGCGGCTGTTCATCTGGGCCGTCGCCTGCCTGTCCGGACTTATCGTGGCGTTGGAGGTGATGTCACCGGCGCGGCCGAGATCTTCCAGCAGGGCTGCCCGCACCTGCTCCTCGACCATCAGGCCCGGCAGTTCGGGAAGAAAGGCAGTGCTCATGTCTCAGCTCTCCAAAAGGTCGGGGATGACGGCATGGGCCTGATCCAGCGTCAAGATCGTCCGCCGCTTCCAGTCCGCGTCTTCCGCCGGAAAATCGGTGCGGAAATGCCCGCCCCGGCTTTCAAGCCGGTTGAGCGCCGCCACCGTGATCAGTTTGGCCGTGGTGATGACATTGTCAAACCGCACCGAATGGCTTTCGCGCGCCAGATGCAGGATCGTGTCAAGCGCCTGACGCATGCCCTCGCCATCGCGCAGCACGCCAAGATGCGCGCTCATGGTCTGGCGCAGCGTCACCATGTTGGGGTGATCATTCTCGGTCAGATATTCGTTCGAACTCACAGAGCCATCCTGCCAGTCAGAAGGCGCCTGGCCAGTCATTTCCGAACGCAGCTTTCCGGCAATGCGGGCAGCGAACACCACGGCCTCCAGAAGCGAGTTAGAGGCCAGCCGGTTGGCTCCGTGCGCGCCGGTGGATGTGCATTCGCCACAGGCCCAGAAACCCGGCAGCGACGAACGCCCGTCCGAATCCGTCCAGATGCCGCCCATGAAATAGTGTGCCGCCGGGATCACCGGAATCATCTCGGTCGACGGGTCGATGCCTGCATCCTTGCAGTAACCGAACACGGTAGGAAACTCCGCGGCAAAATCATGCACCGCCGTGCGGCAATCGAGAAACGCGCCCCGGCCTGCCTTCACTTCGGCAAAGATGCCGCGCGCCACCACATCGCGCGGCGCGAGCTCCGCATCCTTGTGCAGCTTGAGCATGAAACGCTCGCCGGCCGAATTTTGCAGCGTGGCGCCATGGCCGCGCAGCGCTTCGGTGGCCAGCGGTGCCGGATCCTTGCCGACATTGATCGCGGTGGGATGGAACTGCACGAACTCCATATCCGCCATCCGGGCCCCGGCACGTGCCGCCATGCCAATGCCGCCACCGCGGGCCTCGGTGGGATTTGTGGTGACCTCGTAGAGATGCCCTATGCCGCCGGTCGCCATCACCACATGGCTCGCCTTGAGCCGGTGCAGCGTCTCGCCACTGCCGGCACGATCACGCGCCACCACGCCGCCAACGCGGCCATTCTTCGCGATCAAATCCTCGACAACATAGCCTTCCAGCACCCGGATCGACGGCGTCTTGCGCACCGCTGCGACCAGCGCCTCCATGATCGCGCGTCCGGCCATGTCGCCCTTGACGCGCACGATCCGGCTTTCCGAATGCGCCGCCTCGCGGCTCACCGCCAGGTGACCTTCAAGATCGCGGTCAAACGGAACGCCATAATCGAGCAGATCGAAGATCCGGTCCGAGGCCTCCGATGCCATCATTCGGATGATCTGTTCATCCACGATCCCGTCACCGGCGATGATCGTATCATTGACGTGACTTTCGACCGTATCACCAGGCCCGACCGCAGCCGCGATGCCTGCCTGCGCCCAGGCCGATGACGCGCCGCGCCCGATGGGGGCGGCGGCCAGCACAGTCACGGCCTTCGGCGCAAGCTTGAGCGCACAGAACAGCCCGGCAAGGCCGCCGCCGATGATGATCACATCATCAAAACCCTTGGCAGGCTTGGGTTGATAGGCGGCGACAGCAGTCGATGCCATGGCAGGCTCCCTGGAGGAACAACCGGAGACAGACCCCGGCTCCCTCCCCTAGTTCTTCAGATTGATCATCCGCTCGACCGCCTGGCGGGCGCGATCGGCGATTGCCGGGCCGACAACAACCTCCTCGGTCATCATCAACAGGCTGTCGAGGATCTTGGGCAGCGTGATGCGCTTCATGTGCGGACACAGATTGCACGGCTTGATGAACTCGACGCCCTCGACCTCGCTCTGAATGTTGGACGCCATCGAGCACTCGGTCACCAGCAGCACCCGCGGCGGACGCGTGTCCTTGACGTAGTTGATCATGCCCGCAGTCGAGCCAGAGTAATCGCACACGGCAATCACATCCGGGTGGCATTCGGGATGGCCGATGATCTCGATTGTGGGATCTGCTTCCTTGTAGGCCAGCAGCTCTTCCGCCGTGAAGCGCTCGTGCACCTCGCAATGGCCTTTCCAGGTCAGGATCTTCTTCGAGGTCTGCTTGGCAACATTCATCGCCAGATACTCGTCGGGAATGCACAGCACTGTGTCGGACTCGAAGCTTTCGCACACGGCGACCGCATTGGAGGAGGTGCAGCAGATGTCGGTTTCGGCTTTCACGTCGGCGGAGGTGTTGACGTAGGTCACCACCGGCACGCCGGGGTAACGCTCCTTGAGCAGCCGCACATCCGCTCCGGTGATGGAATCCGAAAGCGAGCACCCGGCCTTGGCGTCGGGGATCAGCACGGTCTTTTCCATGTTCAGCAGCTTTGAGGTTTCTGCCATGAAATGCACGCCGCACTGGATGATGATCTCGCCATCCACCAATGTTGCCTCGCGCGCCAGCTGCAGCGAGTCGCCAACGATATCAGCCACGCAATGGAAGATTTCCGGCGTCTGGTAATTGTGCGCCAGAATCGCAGCCCCCCGCTCCTTCTTGATGCGGTTGATCGCGTGCACATAGGGCGCATAGACCGGCCATTCGATTTCCGGAATATGATCGCGGACACGATCATAGAGATGTGCGGTTTCGCGCGCCACTGCGGGCGTGTATTTGAGCTCAGGGCGCTCCAGGATTCCGAACCGCTCGGCAGCGCTCGTGCCTCGTCTTGCCACCTCGCCGCTGACAACTGTATCCAAACGGGTCATTGCAAACCCTCCCGTCAAGTCAATTATGCTCACATTGAGCATAATTGAATCCAAAAGAAACCGGCGATGCCGGTAAACAATTTACATAAGGCGTCGACTGGCTGATTGCAAGCGAACCGGCAGCGCCATCGCATCGAGACGAAACCACCTGCCGCCTGCCCGTCTCTCTGCCTGCTCCCTCGCACGCCCCTTGCCCGGACGCATGCAGCCTATTCGAAAAGCTTGCTCTTTTCCGCGTCTTCCGAAGGTGCCGCATCCGGCGTCTGTGCCAGCGCCGTCTCCAGCACATGTTCGGCCTGCGCGGCGAATTTCAGAGCAGGATTGACGGCAAGCTCGAAGGCATTTGGAACACCGCCAAGCATGTGTTCGATGCGAATGGAGCCTCGGCTCTCCGCATCGGAGACAAATTTGACGGCCAGATGTTCCGGATCGCCCTCGACACCGATCACATCGCCGATTGGCTTTGAAAACAATCCAACCTTGTTCTGGGCCGCAACGTCCGCCCACTCCGGCGCCTTGCGCAGAAACGCAATGAAGTCCCGGGCCTGCTGCTCCGTCATCATCATGCCGTGGCCGCCTCCCTCCGCGCCATCCTGCTGCGGCAAGACAACCGAAGCCATCAGGATAAGGCCGCGATCCTTGTCGGCGAAAGTGCTGCAATAGGAATAGCCGGTGCGGCCCGTGGTCAGGTCGGTAAGCTGCGCCGGGTCCCCGATTATCGCGCCGAACGGGGTAATCACGAATTGCTTGTCCGGATCGAAGGTTGAACGGTCAGGATCGAGTTGCTCGGCAAATGCTCCAGCCCCAAATGCCAACACAAATACGGCAACCGCAAAAGCGCGTATGGTCCTGTGGGTCATGCCAAGGCTCCTCTCCCGCACATCTCCTGACACCAAGCATCTCCCCGGAGCTCTCGGCTGTCAACAAACCGAAAGACATCACGCATCGCGACTGATCAATTCCTTTGATTGGAAGCTATAAATATATGCGCTTGTTCAATGGACCGGATTGCGTAAAGTCGCCGAACATCTCAGGAGCTGTCCATGTCCGAAACGCGCCCCGCTTCAGCCACCCCGCCATTGCCGTGGCTGATCATCATTTCAGGCTGCCTGATCGCGCTGCTGTCCTTCGGGCCACGCTCGGCGATGGGCTTCTTCCAGTTGCCGATGCTCGCCGACACCGGCTGGGACCGGACCACTTTCGGCCTCGCCATGGCGATCCAGAACCTGTTCTGGGGCATCGGACAGCCGATCTTCGGCGCCATCGCCGACAAATATGGCTCCTGGCGCGTGCTGGCCCTTTCAGCGCTGATCTATTCGGCAGGGCTGTTGATGATGGCCAACGCCGACAGCCCGGTGTGGCTGCATATCGGTGGCGGCGTACTGGTCGGTCTGGGCATCGCATCCGCCTCATTCGGTGTCATTCTCGCGGCTTTCGCCCGCAATGTGGCACCCGAGCAGCGCTCTCTTGCCTTCGGCTTCGGAACCGCCGCCGGCTCCGCCGGCATGTTTGTTTTCGCGCCCCTGAGCCAGGGCCTGATCGATGCGCTTGGCTGGTCGGATGCGCTGGTCTGGCTCGGCATCATGATGCTGATCATTCCGGTCATTGCCATTCCGCTGCGCGGCAATTCATCGTCGGGAAGCCAGAAGCAGACCGACATAGAGCAGACCATCGGCGAGGCGCTGCGCGAAGCCTTGGGGCATCGCAGTTTCGTGCTGCTGGTATCGGGGTTTTTCGTCTGTGGCTTCCAGGTTGCCTTCATCACCGCCCATTTCCCCGCCTATCTCGGCGACATCAACATTCCCGCCTCCTATGCGGTGCTGTCGATAGCGCTGATCGGCTTCTTCAACATCATCGGCTCGCTTGCTTCCGGTGTGATCGGCCAACGCCATTCAAAACCTGTTTTCCTATCGCTGATCTACATCGGCCGCTCGATCGCAGTCACCGCCTTCCTACTGCTGCCGCAGACACCGACCTCGGTGGTTGTCTTCGCCATCGTCATGGGATTGCTATGGCTGTCCACCGTGCCGCCGACCAATGCATTGGTGGCGATCATGTTCGGCACCCGTCACCTGGGAATGCTCGGCGGCGTGGTGTTCTTCTCCCACCAGGTCGGTTCCTTCCTGGGGGTCTGGCTCGGCGGATATCTCTATGATGTCTTCGGCTCCTACGACCCGGTCTGGTGGCTGGGCGTGGCACTCGGGCTGTTTGCCGCTGTCGTCCACTGGCCTATCCGGGAACAAGCGGTCGACCGCTCCGTCATGGCGCCAGCAGAATGAGGGCACACCGAGGCGTCAGTTGCTGAAGTAAATCTCGGCGACCTGATCGAGCAGGTCGGCATCCGAAGAAACATCTCCATTCACCGTGAAGGCCAGCACGAGATCCGCGTCCGGATAGTAGCGGACATCCGCTTCAAAGCCGTCATAGCCGCCCGAATGGCCATACCAGTCGCCCCATTCGTCGGAGCCGATGACGATGCCCAGACCATAGCTCTCATCCTGCTCGGACCCTCTCAGCATTTCTTCGATAAGCTCGGACCCGACAGTCTTCTCATCGCGCAACAGCGCCAGCATGAAAGCCGCAACATCCCTTGCGGTGCTGACCACGGGACCGTCTCCCAGGACACTGGCCCAGGATTGTGCGCTGACATCTGCATCAAATTGCTCTGTTGCATAGCCGTGCGCAAGATCCGAAGCCCCCCTTGTCGCGCCGACAGTGGTGGACCGCATCCCCGATGGCTCGAAGACCATTCGGCTCAGAGCCGCTTGCAGATCTGGATAATGACGTTTGAGAACATGCCCCAACAGAACATAGTTGCTGTTGGAGTATTCAAAAACCGTGCCCGGCGAACCATAGGCCGGCTCACCAAACGCAAAACGGATCGCATCGGCTTCGCTCCAAACCTTCTCGGGCTCACCTACGCTCGCTTCGGCAAAATCCTCACCAAGATAGTCCGCAAGGCCGGAGGTGTGGTTGAGCAGTTGCCGCAGTGTGACTACGTCTGCTCCCTCCAGCAATTCGATGTCCGGTAAATCGCTGATCAGCGGCCAGACCTTGCCGTCGAGGTCGAGTTTTCCTCGTTCGACCAGCGCAAGTATGGCGGCCGCAACCATCATCTTGCCGGTCGACGCGATGTAGAACCGGGTACTCCCGGTCACCGGGCGGCGTGTCACACTTTCCGAAAAACCGGTTTTCACAACGATATCCATATCGGTCCCGACAACGGCCAACACACCTCCGGCGATCGCGTTGTCGGACACAAACTGTTCCAGAACGGAAAGGTAATCATTGGCCTGGCTTTTCGCCGCGGCAGGAAGAACCAATACGCAGCACACCAGGCTGGATAGCAGCCTAAATCCCAAGTTCATGGTTCGCCCTCTCCGCCGCACCAGGATCCAAACGGCTCGATACTCCATATTGGGCCGTTTCACAAAAAGGCTCCCAAATGCCCATCCGGCCAGCCTGCCGGCCAATCACAAACAATGACAGCGGCCACCCGTATTTTGTCATCAGCCTGTTACGCAAAATGGTACATTTGCTGCCATCGGGGCCATGTCAACACGATGGAGATAGCCATGAACGAGATGTTCAAGCCAGAAGACGAGATGATCAACCTCACCAAGATCCGCGAAGCCGAGGAAGATGTCGGCCGCAACCCTTCATCCAATCCCACGATGGGCGACATCATCAACCGCCGCTTCTCCCGTCGCGGTTTCCTTGGCGGCTCGCTTGCCGTCACCGCCATTGCCACCACCGTCAGCCCGCTGGCGCTGATAATCGCTGACGAGGCCCGCGCGGAAGGCGTGAGCGCCTTCTCCTTCACCGAAGTCGAGGCAGGCGTTGATGAAACGCATCACGTCGCAGAAGGTTACGATGCCGACGTTCTGCTGCGCTGGGGCGACAAGGTTTTCGCCGACTCACCAGAGTTCGATCCGATGAACCAGACCCCGGAAAGCCAGTCGAAGCAGTTCGGCTACAACAATGATTATGTCGGCTTCATCCCGCTCGATGGCGCTGACGACCATGGCCTGCTCGTGGTCAACCACGAATACACCAATGCCGAACTGATGTTCCCCAACTGGGCCAGCATCGGCAAGGATGGCGAAGGCAAGGACAAGGTGATGATGGGCGAGTTCACCAAGGACATCGTCGACATCGAAATGGCCGCACACGGTGGCACCGTGATCGAAATCCGCAAGGAAAACGGCAAATGGACACCGGTTCTTGACGGTACCATGAACCGCCGCCTTCATGTGGGAACCGAAATGACGCTCACTGGCCCGGCAGCCGGTAACGATCGCCTGAAAACCAATGCCGATGCGTCCGGCACCAAGGTCATCGGCACACTCAACAACTGTGCGGGTGGCGTCACCCCCTGGGGCACATGGCTGATGGCCGAGGAAAACTTCCACGGCTACTTCCTGGGTGAACTGCCGGAAGGCAACCCGGAAGCCGCCAACTACGAACGCTATGGCGTTCCGCGGGGATGGTACAACTGGGGCAACCATCATGACCGCTTCGACATTTCCAAAGAACCCAATGAGCCGAACCGCTTCGGCTGGGTGGTCGAAGTCGACCCGATGGATCCCAATTCCGTGCCTAAGAAGCGGACAGCGCTTGGCCGGATGAAGCACGAGGGAGCTGAAAGCGTCCTCAACAAGGACGGCCGCGTGGTGTTTTATTGCGGTGATGACGAGCGTTTCGACTATGTCTACAAATTCGTCACCGCAGGCACCTACAATCCGGACGACCGCGCTGCCAATATGGACCTGCTAGACGACGGCACGCTTTATGTTGCCAGCTTCAACGCAGACGGCACACTCGACTGGATGCCGCTGGTTCATGGCGAAGGCCCGCTCAAAGCCGGCAATGGCTTTGCGAGCCAGGCCGACGTGGTGATCGAAGCCCGCCGTGCAGCTGATCTCCTTGGCGCCACCAAGATGGACCGTCCGGAAGACGTTCAGCCGAACGCCATGACCGGCAAGGTCTATTGCATGCTGACCAACAACACCCGCCGCAAGGCTGGCGACGAGAACGCCGCCAACCCGCGTGCCGACAACGCCTTCGGTCACATCATCGAAATCAGCGAAACCGATGGTGACTTCGCATCCACCAAGTCGACCTGGGAAATCCTGATCAAGTGCGGTGATCCGTCGATTGCGGAAGTCGGCGCCAGCTTTTCCTCCGCAACCACCAAGGATGGCTGGTTCGGCATGCCCGACAACTGCGCCATCGATGCCGACGGCCGCCTCTGGGTCTCCACGGACGGCAACTCGGCCAGGAAGACCGGCCGCACCGATGGTCTCTGGGCCGTCGACACCGACGGTGAAGCCCGTGCCACATCCAAGTTGTTCTTCCGGGTTCCGGTTGGCGCGGAGATGTGCGGTCCGCTGTTTGATCCGACCGGCGAAACCGTATTCCTCGCCGTTCAGCATCCGGGTGACGAAGGCCTCGCCACCTATGAGCAGCCTGCCACCCGCTGGCCGGACTTCCGCGACGACATGCCGGTGCGTCCGGCCGTCGTTGCCGTCACCAAACAGGGCGGCGGCAAGATCGGCATAGCCTGATCGCCAGGCAACTGAAAATCGAAAAGGGCGCTCTCGGGCGCCCTTTTTGCGTTCCGGGACGTAACCCTCAACGCATAAGCTTGTCGATCGGAAAGATCGCGCAGGTCTCGGTGCCATGCGCCAGCAGCTTGCCGGCACCATCGCGCAGATAGGCCTCTGACGTGGCCGTTGTCCTGCCGCGATGCACCACCCGGCCCTCGCACACGAACTCACCCGTGTCGGGCAGGATCGGCCGTGTGAGATTCACTTTGAACTCCACCGTCGTGTAGCCTTCACCCGGGGCCAGCGTCGTCATCACCGCACAGGCAAGGGCCGAATCCATGATCGTTGCCGCCCAGCCACCATGAACCGTGCCAAGCGGATTGAGATGCTCGCCATTGGGCGCACCGGTGAAGGCAACAGTCCCCTCCTCCACCTTGCTGAGCCAGAAATTCAGCGTTCTGGCGATTGTGGCGCCTGGCAACCGGCCTTCCAGCATGGCTTGCATCACCGCCAGCCCACCCTCGCGGGAAACCAGATCAAGCGGCACCACACCAAAAGTTTGAGGCGCACGAAAATCCAACACGTCATCATTCATGGTAGTGTTTCCTGAGTTGCGTCATCAAGAGCGTCCGTCACTGGCATCACCTTGAGAGCAGCAGTGCAAAAGCTCTCGCGGCTGATCGGTGGTTCGAGGCCACGTGGCTCGAAGACGTGGCGATCAAGAAAATAGCCAGACAGCTTGAAAGCTTCGGCCAGCGTTCGGGCATCGTTGCAGGCCTGTGAGCGGTCGGTCAGAAACGCCGGCAAGGCGAGCATTCGCTCTGCCCACGGCGCACCGGCCGAGGCTGAAACCGCACGGCCCGATTTCGGGGACACATAGATCAGATCATCACGACCGCCAGTCGAAGCACACTGCGTCAGGTCAAGCCCGAAACCCAGATCCTCAAGCACAGCAAGCTCGAAACGCACAAAGAGCGCGCCCGCTTCTTCAGGTGAGTCGAGACTGTCCAGGATCACCGCAAAAGCGTCATGCAGCCGCGGATGGGAATCCCGCTCCGGCAAAAGCCGCAACAATGCAGCCATCGCCTGAACACCATGAACACCGATGGCACTCTGCATCAGTCTCCCAGCACGCGCATTGAGCAGTTCGACCTGATACTGGCCGAGATGTTCATCAAGCCGGGCGCGCCAGACCAGATCCACCGAATTGCCGGGCTGCAGCACCGGTTGCAGCCGCTTCGAGCGGCCGCCGCGAACGATGCCCATGTGCCGGCCATGGGCATGGGTCATCACCTCGGCAATCACCGAGGTTTCGCCATGTTTTCTCAGCCCAAGGATGATTCCCTCGTCACGCCATTCCATGGCAAAGACATTGACCGGTCACTGGGGAAATTCAAGCCCGATCTCGCGGTAGCGTTCGGGATCATTGCCCCAATTGCTGCGAACTTTGACAAACAGGAACAGATGCACCTTCTGCTCGAGAATCTCGGCGATCTCCTTGCGCGAGGCCTGACCGATCGCCTTGATGGTCTCGCCCTTGTGGCCAAGGACGATCTTCTTCTGGCTGTCGCGCTCGACATAGATCACCTGCTCGATCCTGACGGAGCCGTCCTTCTTCTCTTCCCAGCTCTCGGTTTCCACATGCGAGGCGTAGGGCAGCTCCTGATGCAGGCGCAGATAAAGTTTCTCGCGGGTGATTTCAGCCGCCAGCTGACGCATCGGCAGATCGGAAATCTGGTCTTCCGGATAGTACCAAGGGCCCTCCGGCAGGGTCCGCGCGAGATAATCCATCAAATCGGCGCAGCCTGATCCGGTGAGCGCGGAAATCATGAAGGTTTCGTCGAATTGTGCCTTCTCATGGCACTCTGCCGTCAGCGCCAGCAGCGTGTCGCGCTTGACCCGGTCAACCTTGTTGAGCACCAGGATCTTGCGTTGGCGCACATCTGCGAGCGAATCCAGCAAGGCTTCCGCATCGCCCTTGATGCCGCGCTCGGCATCGATCAGCACCAGCACCATGTCGCCATCCTTGGCGCCACCCCAGGCGGTTGTGACCATCGCCCGGTCAAGCCGCCGTTTGGGCGCGAAAATGCCCGGCGTGTCGATGAACACGATCTGGGTGCGCTCGTGGATGGCAATGCCGCGCACGATCGCGCGCGTGGTCTGAACCTTGTGCGACACGATCGACACCTTGGCGCCGACAAGCTGGTTGACCAGCGTCGACTTGCCCGCGTTGGGCGCACCGATCAACGCAACAAACCCGGATCGGGTCGCCCCTTCCGGCGGAGTGGAAGGAGCCTCGGCTTCAGGTGTTTCAGTCATCTTGTTGTCCTGGCGGGCGTTGCCAGACGCCCTCACGTTCGAGTACGGCAGTGGCGGCGACCTGTTCGGCTGCGCGCTTGGAGCTGCTTTGACCACTGGCCGGCTTCGCCCCATTGATTTCAACAGTCACGGTGAAGACAGGTTCATGGTCTGGGCCCGTACGATCTGTCACACGGTAGACCGGAGCGACTCCAAAGCGGGCGTGGGCCCATTCCTGCAACTCGGTCTTGGCATCTCGCCGCGCGGCGTCTTCAGCCAGCGCACGCGCCTTCCAGTGCTTGTGGATGAAGCTGCGGGCAGCCTCAAGCCCTGCATCTAGGTAAATCGCGGCAATCAGCGATTCCACCACGTCGGCGCGCACATTGGCCATACGCTTGCCGGTGAGTTTCTTGACATCTGCACCCGTGCGGATGAATTCATGTAGGCCCAGATCATCGGCGACTTCGCTGCAGGTCTGGGCGCTGACGAGCTGGTTCAAGCGAACCGACATCTCGCCTTCGCTGGCGCTGCCGAAATGCCCAAACAGCAATTCCGCCACACACAGCCCAAGCACACGGTCGCCCAGAAACTCCAGCCGTTCGTAATTGCCGCTCGTATTGGTCCGGGTGCTCGCGTGGGTCAGCGCCCGCTCAAGCCGCTCGGGTTTGGCAAAGCGGTGCCCGATCCGCTCCTCCACACGGGCAACAATCTCCGCCTGTTTCTTCTGCGCCCGCGTCATCTCTGAGCTGATTTGAAGAACCGGTCAAAACGCAGATCGGTTGGCCATTTCCAGATCTCGAGCGGCGAAGCATCCTCGGCGATCGAGAAGAAGATGATGGTTGCTCGGCCAATAAAATTCTCAAGCGGCACAAAGCCGACATCAAACCGGCTGTCCTGCGAATTGTCGCGGTTGTCACCCATCATGAAGTAATGGCCTTCCGGCACGACAAACTCACGTGTGTTGTCACCGGGTGAATTCGGGTTGAGGTCCAGCGTGGTGTAGGTCACCCCGTTTGGCAGGGTTTCGCGGTAGATCGGCACATCGGTACCGCGATTGTAGCGGCCCTCCGGTGTGTAATCACCGACATACTCACGCTTAACCGCTTCGCCATTGATGAAAAGGACCCCGTCCCTGACCTGAATCCGGTCACCCGGAAGTCCGACAACACGCTTGATGTAATCAAGCTTTGGATTGCTCGGCAGTCTGAACACAGCCACATCGCCGCGCTCGGGATTGTCAGACCAGATCCGGCCCGAAAACAGGTCGGGCGAAAACGGCATCGAATATTTCGAATAGCCATAGGAAAACTTGGAGACGAACAGATAGTCGCCAACCAGCAGCGTCGACATCATCGAGCCGGAGGGAATGCTGAAGGGCTGAAAAAACAGCGTGCGGATGATCACTGCAAGCAGCAGGGCCTGAATGAGAACCTTGACGTTTTCCCAGAGGCCGCCGGACTGGTCTTTTTTAGATTCTGACACGCGTGGATTTCCTTGGATATGGCGCGGAAGCGCATTCTCTATCGGTTTGCGCAGGTTCGGGCAACCATTGAGGCAATTGCCGTTTCCCCGTGCCGCGATTGTCGTTTCAGGGCTTGGGCAACGCTTCTATGATCACGAACGCCTGTGCCAGCGGGTAATCATCAGTTATTGTCAAATGAATGGCAGCAATCGTGTTCGCAGGAAGCATTGACTGCAACCGCGCTGCGGCCCCGCCGGTGAGTTGCATCGTCGGTTTTCCACCGGGAAGATTGACAACGCCCATGTCGCGCCAGAACACACCCTTGGAGAGCCCGGTCCCGAGAGCTTTGGAGCAGGCCTCTTTGGCCGCAAACCGCTTCGCATAGGAGGCAGCCCGGTTCGCCCGGCGATCCGAGCGCGCCTGTTCGATTTCCGTGAAACAGCGTGCCGTAAAGCGCTCGCCGTGCCGCTCCAGGGTTTTCTCGATCCGCCTGATATCGATCAGATCGCTGCCAATCCCGACGATCACGCGCGGTTGGCCTTTTCGGCCCGTCGTTCAGCGCGCGCTGCGGCGAGTTCCTGGATCCGGACTCTCGCCCGTGCAGCCAGCTTCGACTTTCTACGGGTCTGGAAAGCCGTCACACCCCAATAGGTGAGAACATAGAATGCGATCGCCGTTAAGAGCCCGGGAGGAACGCAGCCAATCAGCATCGGCTTGATCACCGGCTCCCACAATTGGCTCACATTGAGATGGGTCAGCAGGGAATGCAGGTCCACATGCCTGTGGGCCGCATCATGAGGAACACCAATCAGAAGATTGCCGAGCTTGAGCGTCAGAGCCCAGATAAACGGGAACGAAATCGGATTGCCGAAAGCCGTACCCAGCGCTGCGGCGACCATATTGCCCGCAAGGATGTAGGCAATCACGAAGGCCAGCACAAAGTGAAAACCCAGAAGCGGTGTCCAGGAAGCAAAAACGCCTGCCGCCACACCTGCAGCGATGGCATGAGGTGTGGCGGTAAGCCGCAACACGCGCTTTACAAAGTACTGAAAAGAACGGCCAAACGAACGCCGGGGCCAGAGCGCGGTGCGCAACCGGTCAAAAATACCCTCTGGTCTTCGGCGTCGAAACAGCATGATAGGGTCGTATATCGCTCTGTTTGTGTCAGCCCTAAGTCAGACCGACAGATTTTCTCACAAGTGACACACCGTGCCGGTCACATTCCATAGCCGAGTATACGGTGCAACCCCGAAGAACTGGTAAAGGCGCGACGGATTTCAACACGTTGAAGCCACCCGCCCTCGCGGGCAAAGCCATTCAACCATCTCATGTGGGCACTGTCAGCCTATTCATAGATGCGTTCGACCGTGGAGACGGAATCCAACGCCTTCAATTGAGCGATCAATTGGTTGAGATGCTTGAGATCCCATACCTGCAGATCGACCAGCATTTCGGTAAAATCCGCGGCCACGCGCACCATGGACAGATTCTGGATGTTGGATTCACTCGCGGCTATGACCTGTGCAACGTCAGCAAGAGTGCCGGGCGCATTGATCGCCGTTACCAGTATCCTGGAGGGAAAACGGTTCTTGTTGTTCTCGTCGATGTCCCAGCGAATATCGATCCAGCGATTGGGCTGGTCATCAAACTTGGTCAGCTCCGGCGACTGGATGGGATAAATCGTAATGCCGGCGCCAGGCTCCAGAATTCCGACAATACGGTCGCCGGGCACGGCTCCGCCCGGGCCGAAGCGCACCACTGAATTGTCATCCATACCGCGAATTGGCATGGCGTCGGTCTCCTTGCCCAGACCGGCCAAGCGTGACGCCTTGGAGGCCCCCTTGGATTTGCCCAACCCTGGGAGTTTGAAGATCAGGCCAGCTGCACTGCGAAGGTTGAACCAGCCTTCATCAACCGGCTTGCGCGTCGAGACGCGCGTCTCCTGGTGATTGGGAAAGAGGGCCTGAAAGACATCGTCGGATCCCAATTCACCACGCCCGACTGCAGCCAGCGCGTCCTCGACCTCCTTGTGGCCAAGCCGGTGCAACACCGGTTTGAGACTCTCACGCGACAGCGGCTTGCCCGCACGGTTGAATGTGCGCTCAAGGATCCTCATCCCCAGCCCCGAATATTGCTTGCGAACCGCCGCCTTGGTTGCTCGCCTTATCGCCGCCCTCGCCTTGCCGGTTACAACAATCTCCTCCCAGGCCGGCGGCGGCACCTGCACGCCCGAGCGCAGGATCTCCACCTCGTCACCATTGGCAAGCCGGGTCACCAGCGGCATGATCCGGCCGTTGATCTTGGTGCCCACGCAGGTGTCGCCAATGTCGGTATGCACCGCATAGGCGAAATCGATCGGGGTGGCTCCGCGCGGCAGCGCGATCAACTGGCCTTTGGGGGTAAAGCAGAACACCTGATCCTGGAACAATTCCAGCTTGGTGTGCTCGAGAAAATCCTCCGGGTTGTCACCGACCGAGAGCGCCTCGATTGTCTGGCGCAGCCAAGAATAGGCCCGCGAATCCTTGGACAAGAGCTCACCATCACCCTCCCGGCTCGCATCCTTGTAAAGTGCATGCGCCGCAACGCCGCGTTCGGCGATATCCTGCATCAACCGCGTACGGATCTGCAGTTCGACACGCTGGCGCGACGGGCCGACAATGGTGGTGTGGATCGAGCGGTAATCGTTCTGCTTGGGTGTGGAGATATAATCCTTGAAGCGTCCCGGCACCACGGACCAGCGCATGTGCACGATGCCAAGTGCCCGGTAACAGTCAGCCTCGGTATCGACGATGATCCGAAAGCCGAAAACATCGGAAAGCTGCTCGAAGGACAGCGACTTCGACTGCATCTTACGAAACACCGAATAGGCTTTCTTCTGGCGCCCCTTGACGGTTGCCTTCAGACCCTGTTGCTCGAACAGGCCTGACAAGTCCTGTTCGATTGTATGGATGAGATCGCGATTGCTCTCGGAGAGCTCGGCGAGCTTTCCGGTAACGGTGTCATAGGCTTCCTGATTGATGTTCTTGAAGGCGAGCTCCTCAAGCTCCTCGCGCATCGACTGCATACCCATGCGCCCAGCCAGCGGCGCATAGATATCCATCGTTTCTTCCGCGACCCTGGCGCGCTTCTCCGGTGCCACATGCTCAAGCGTACGCATGTTGTGAAGCCGATCGGCGAGTTTTACCAACAGCACCCGGACATCATCGGAAATCGCCAGCAGAAGCTTGCGCAGATTTTCGGCCTGCTTGGCGCGCTTGGTGACCAGATCAAGCTTCTTGATCTTTGTAAGCCCCTCGACCAGACGCCCGATGTCCTCGCCGAACAACTCATCGATTTCCGCGCGTGTTGCCGAAGTGTCCTCGATGGTGTCATGCAAGAGTCCCACCGCAATGGTGGATTCATCAAGCCGCATCTTGGTCAGGATGGCAGCCACCTCAAGCGGATGGGAGATGTAAGGATCACCGCTGGCACGGGTCTGCTTGCCGTGCTTCTGCATGGCATACACATAAGCCTTGTTCAGCAGAGCCTCGTTGACATCGGGCTTGTACTTTTGCACGCGCTCGACGAGCTCGTACTGACGCATCATGGAAGCAGCACTCCAAAAAGAACAATGCGCCGAATCCAACGACCGGCGCATTCTATCGCATCAGTTGTCTATCGGCTTAGGCGCGGCAGCGGCGCCGGTCCCGAAAGACCGGCAGATGCAAACAGCAACCAAATCAATAGTCGTCGCTTTTTTCCGGCGGCACAAGTCCCTCAATACCAGCGAGCAACTCTTCTTCCGACATCGAAGCAAACGAAACGGCTTCCGGCTGATCGTCTTCGACCACAGTCTCTTCCGAGGTCTCGCCAGCCTGAATGAACTTTTCCGGATCGGGCTCTGGCTCATCCACTTCGACATGTTTCTGCAGCGAGTGAATGAGATCTTCCTTCAGATCGCCAGGCGAAAGCGTCTGGTCCGCAATTTCACGCAATGCGACGACAGGGTTTTTGTCCTTGTCGCGAGCGATCGTGATCTGGCCACCCTGCGAGATCTGCCGGGCACGGTGGCTGGCAAGCAGGACCAGTTCGAAACGGTTTTCAACTTTGTCGATGCAATCTTCGACTGTGACGCGGGCCATTGCCTGTCCTTTGCAAACTGCGAATTTGGAGATTGCACCTGCCGTAAACCTATTGTGCGGCAATTTCAAGTCATTTGGCTGCATTGCCCACTTTATCGAGGCGGTTTCTTGACGTCGGTCAGGGGGCTTCCATCTCCTTTCGCTATTAAACCAAGTTCTAACCCCCTAATAATTACCACTTGAAATTTATGCCGGACAGAGACACTTGCGTAAAATGCAATATATAGCAATTCAGAGATCTTGAATTAACTGCACTGGGCCTGAAACACGCACCTATTAGGCAGTGCACCCCATACCCGAAGTTGCAGAGGCAGCAGTTTACAATTAAATTCACCCAAAAGGAATTTTGTCGATGTTCGACCCAAGAGAAAAAATCGCACTTTTTATTGATGGTGCAAATCTATACGCCGCATCAAAGAGCCTGAATTTCGACATTGACTACAGGAAACTCCTGAAGTCGTTTCAAGGGCGTGGCTACCTGCTTCGTGCGTACTATTACACTGCTCTGATCGAAGAACAGGAGTATTCATCCATCCGTCCCTTGATCGATTGGCTGGACTACAACGGTTACAAGGTCGTGACAAAGCCTGCCAAAGAGTTCACCGATTCCATGGGCCGCCGCAAGGTCAAGGGCAACATGGATATTGAACTCGCCATTGACGCCATGGAACAGGCGGAAGTCGTTGACCACCTGGTCATATTCTCCGGCGACGGAGATTTCACCTCCCTGGTCGAGGCGTTGCAACGCAAGGGACGCAAGGTCACGGTGGTGTCCTCTCTGTCGACACAGCCGCCAATGATTGCTGATGATCTGCGCCGCCAGGCCGATTATTTCCTTGACCTGGCCAGCCTCAAGTCGGAAATCGGCAGGGAGCCTTCAGAACGTCCGCAACGCCCTGCGCCTGTTTTTGATGAAGGCGAAGACGATTTCGACGACTAATGGTCCGGGCCCCGGACTTCGGGCCCGAGCGCATACCGGCGGGACCATGACAGATCCGGACTACAATTGCAGCCTGTGCCCGCGGCTCCGCGGCTTCATTCTTGAGAACCGGCAACTCCATCCAGAATGGCACAATGGTCCAGCACCAACCTGGACCCCGCCCGAGGGGCCTGGCTCGGTCGAGCTTCTCATTGTCGGCCTGGCACCTGGCCTGCGCGGGGCCAACCGGACCGGCCGCCCCTTTACCGGCGATTTTGCCGGTGATCTGCTTTATGAGACTCTGGGTGCCCATGGTTTTGCGTCGGGCCAATTCGAGGACTGTCGCGATGACAGCCTGCAGCTCAGGCGCACCGCAATCACCAATGCAGTGAGATGCGCACCACCACAAAACAAGCCTGTGGGCGCGGAAATCAACACCTGTCGCAAATTTTTGAACGCCACAATCGCCGGAATGCATCGGCTCCGGGCGATTGTAACCCTGGGTAAGATATCGCATGACAGCACCGTGCGCGGGCTCGGCGGCAAGCTGTCTGCTCACCCCTTTGGTCATCAATGCGAAACCGAAATCGGCGGTGTGCGGATTTTCTCCAGCTATCACTGCTCACGTTACAACACCAACACTGGCCGTCTGACTCCGGAGATGTTCAACGCGGTCTTCACCGATGTGGCAAAGTTTCTGGCCACCTGATCCGGGCGCAGCGTTCAGGAAAAACCGGGATCAGCCGCGATCGCGCAGCAGCCGTGACTTCTGACGGTTCCAGTCGCGTTCCTTCTGGGTCTCGCGCTTGTCGTGCAATTTCTTGCCCTTGGCCAATGCCAGCTGAAGCTTCGCCCGCCCCTTGTCATTGAAGTAGATCTTGAGCGGAACCAGCGTCATCCCGTCGCGCTGAACCGCCTGCCCCAGCCGCGCAATCTCGCGCGCCTTGAGCAGGATCTTGCGTCTGCGGCGGGTCTCATGATTGAACCGGTTGGCCTGCAGATATTCAGGCACATAGGAATTGATCAACCACATCTCCCCGCCCTCTTCATTGGCGTAGGAATCCGCGATGTTGGCTTTGCCTTCACGCAATGATTTCACTTCGGTTCCGGTCAGCACCAGCCCCGCTTCGAAGGTATCTACAACCTCATAGTTGAAGCGCGCCTTGCGGTTCTCCGCGACGACCTTTCCGTGTTGCGACTTGTCTGGTTTCTTTGGTGCCATGATCAGGCCGAAACACCCGCATGCTCAAGCGCGGCATCCAACAGCGCGGCTGTTGAGGCCTCGACTGTGGTCAAGGGCGAGCGCACCACGTTGCGCAGGAGTCCCAACTTGCCGAGACAATACTTCACCCCCGCAACCCCTGGCTCGGTGAAGATCGCCTTGTGCAGGGGCATCAGTCGGTCAAGCATCTCAAGTGCTGCAGGATAATCGCCGCGAAGCGTGGCTTCCTGGAACGCAGCGCATTCTGCAGGCGCCACATTCGCGGTGACCGAAATGCACCCCACTCCGCCATGGGCGTTGAAGCCAAGCGCAGTAGGATCTTCGCCCGAGAGCTGAACAAAATCGGGGCCACAGGCCATGCGCTGTTCGGGAACGCGCGCCAGATTGCCGGTCGCATCCTTCACCCCAATGATGGTCGGGAATTCCTTGTGCAACGCAGCCATCGTTTGCACCGACATGTCGATGACCGAACGCGGCGGAATGTTGTAGATGATGATCGGCAGTGTCACGGCCTCGGCAACCGCCTTGAAATGGGCATAAAGACCCCTCTGGGTCGGCCTGTTGTAATAGGGCGTCACCACAAGAACGGCATCTGCACCAGCCTTTTCGGCATGAACCGCAAGCTCGATCGCCTCGGCGGTGTTGTTGGATCCGGCGCCCGCGATGACCGGAACCCGCCCATCGGCGACCTCGATACACAATTCCACCACGCGCTTGTGCTCTGCATGGGTCAGGGTCGGAGACTCGCCGGTCGTCCCCACCGGCACCAGGCCATGACTGCCAGCCTTGATCATCCGCTCGACATGGCGAACGACCCCGTCCTCATCCACAGATCCATCATCGGCAAACGGGGTAATGAGGGCTGGCATGGAACCCTTGAACATGCTGGTCTCCAGAAAATGGTCGCAATGCGCTTATGTTGTCTTCAAACTGTCATGGCAGCGGATACAGGAAATCGGCGTGGTGGAAAAGCCTTGCCTGGCCACTGCAAAGCGATTTTGCGCCGCCCCACAGGGGTTTGACCATCTTTAGCACCCGTTGCAAAGCCATTCATGCTCCCAATTCCGCCCGAATGTTGAATTTGAATGAGTTCCATAAGTTTTGCTTAACCATTGTTTCACCGACAAATGTCATGATCGCACCAGAATGACAGAACTGGAGCGCTGCGGGTCGGGGAAGCATCGCTCTTTCACTTCGCCTGGAACACTTGATCCGGACCAGTATTCATGAAGCCAATCACCCCCGTTGCAGCTCTGCTGTGCCTTTCAACCTCATTTGCCGGTGTATCGATGGCAGCGCCCCTGCCCCAGGGTGATGTGCCGGTGCCCACACCGCGCCCTGCTGCTGCGGTGAGCACCGAAACAACCTCATCGGTGTTGCGTGTCAATGCGCCCGCTTCAACAACTGCGAGCCGCGAGCTCAAGGCGGGGCTTGATGCACTGAGCGACCGGGACGTCGATAGCGCACGCGCCATGCGCGATTCCATGCGCCGTGGAACGCTCGATCACCATATTCTCACCTGGACGATCGCGCTATCGGGGCTGGAAGGCGTGCCGTCTGCAGAAATCGCCGCCGCCGCGACAGAACTCAAAGGCTGGCCCGGACTGAAGTCGCTTCGCGGGCTTTCGGAACGTGCCATCTTCTTTGAGAACCCGCCCGCAGCCCAGGTGCTCGCAGCCTTCGGCAACACCCGCCCCGAAACCGTCAAGGGCGCCATCACGCTGACCCGCGCACTCGTTGCGAAAGGCCAAACCAGCCAGGCCAGATCATTGGCCGCCGAGTTCTGGCGGACAGAGCGGATGGACAAGGAAGAAACAGACATCTTCGTCAGGGAATTCAAACCGCTCCTGAACAAGGCCGATCACTTGCGGCGCATGGAAATGCTGCTTTACCGCGACCGGGTTTCGGAAGCCAAACCGCTTGCCGAACTGGCCCAGGCGCAATCGCTCTACCGGGCTTGGACCGCGGTCATCAACGACCCAAAGAAGGCCGGGACAGCAATTTCCAGAGTCCATCGGAGCTGGCATGATGATCCGGGTTATCTCTATGTGAAAATCCGGCACCTGCGCGCATTGGAACGCGACAAGGAAGCGGCTGCGCTGCTCGCCAGGATGCCACGGGACCGGGCAGTCCTGGTGGATCCCGATGAATGGTGGATCGAGGCCCGTGTCGTCAGCCGCGGCCTCTATGAGCAGGGAGACGCCGCCGGTGCCTACCGGCTCGCCGCTGCCCACCTGGCAAAAAGCCCGGCGGATTACGCGGAAGCCGAATTTCACGCCGGCTGGTACGCGCTTCGCGGTCTCAAGGATGCGAAAAACGCATCAAGACATTTCGCCAATATTCTCAAGGTCGTTGACGGCCAGATCTCAACGGCACGCGCCCATTACTGGCTGGGACGCGCAGCCGAAGCCGGTGGCAGCGGACAGGCCGCGGATCATTTTGCCCGGGCAGCACAATTCCCCACCACGTTCTACGGCCAGCTCGCCGGCGCCAAGCTCGGCCGCAAGTCGCTCCACATCACCTACCCCACCCCCAGCAATGCCGAACGCACCAGATTTGCATCGCGCGAAGCCGTCCAGGCCATCCGCAAGCTCGAGGACGCAGGCTATGACTGGCGCGCCGACAGCCTCTACCGCGCGCTTGCTGCCGAATTGGACAGTCCCGGTGAACTGGCGATCCTCGCCGCCATGGCCGAAAGACGCGGCGACCATCAGGTCTCCCTGCAGGTCGGCAAGATCGCCTGGAACCGCGGCCTCGATGTCGCCGCCCTCGCTTATCCGCTGGGCGCCGTCCCCGCCAGCGCCGATATTGCCGGGTCAGGCAAGGCGCTCGCCTATTCGATCGCGCGTCAGGAAAGTGCCTTCAACAAGGCCGCCGTTTCACCAGCCAACGCGCGAGGGCTTCTGCAATTGCTGCCCGGCACCGCAAAGGGCGTTGCCTCTCGCCATGGACTGCCCTACTCCAAGGGCCGCCTGACAACAGATGCCGGCTACAACGCCACGCTTGGCGCGCATTTCCTTGGCGAGCAGATTGAGGATTTTGGCGGCTCCTACATCCTGACATTCATCGCCTACAATGCCGGGCCGCGCCGGGTGCCGCAGTGGATTGAACGCTTCGGCGATCCGCGCGGCAAATCTCTCGACGAGGTGATCGACTGGATCGAGATGATCCCGTTCACCGAAACAAGGCATTATGTGCAGCGGGTGCTTGAGAACTACCAGGTCTACAAGGCGCGCCTGGGCCAGAGCGCCAGCATCGAAAACGATCTGCGTTTCGGGCGCCGGTGAAGGTGCTGGCTGAACGCCTCTGCAAAGAAGGCGAGACGCCACCACCAGGTGGCTTCAAACGCAAAATTCGCTATAGAAGCGCAAGGCAATCTTCAGGAGAGCGAAGCACCCATGACCAATAAGGATATCGAGACGCTCGCGCCGGTCACCCATGAAGATGTGTTTTATTCATCTCGCGAAGGCCTCAGGCTGCACGCTGCAGACTATGGCCGCAACGATCCGCTCACCCGCAGCCGGCTTCCAGTGGTTTGCCTGCCGGGCCTGACCCGCAACACACGCGATTTTCACGATCTGGCGATGTTGATTTCACGCCATCCAAAAACCCCGCGCCGGGTCGTCAGTTTCGATTATCGCGGCCGTGGCCAGTCTGCCTGGGACAAGGACCCCGCCCGCTACACAATCACCACAGAAGCAGACGACATCCTCAATGGCATGGCAGCGCTTGGCCTTGAACACGCGATTTTCATAGGCACCTCACGTGGCGGGCTGATCATGCACGTCCTCGCCGCAACCCGTCCCGGCGTTATGACCGGTGGCGTTCTCAATGACATCGGTCCGGTGATCGAGGGAGCCGGACTAGTGCAAATCAAGGCTTACCTCTCGCGCACGCCAAAGCCGCGGGATTGGGATGAGGCAGCCAGGGTTCTCACCGAAACCCACGGCAAGAGCTTTCCTGCTTTGACGGATACGGACTGGGCCGATTTCGCCCGGGCGGTCTTTGTCGAACAAAAGGGCAGACTAGAGCCCGACTATGATCCCGCGCTGCTTGATGGGCTCAAGGGCGTCGATCTGAGCACACCTCTTCCCACGCTGTGGCCGCAATTCGAAGGGCTGGGCGCCATGCCTCTCATGGCACTTAGAGGGGAGCACTCATCGTTGCTTTCCCAAGAGACACTGGATGAAATGAAGGCACGTGTGCCCAGCCTGCAAACCATCACAGTCAAGGGCCACGGACACGCGCCGATCCTCCACCTGTCCGGAATACCGAAGATCCTCGGAGAGTTCTTTGCCTCGGTGGACAAGGCCCACAATCACTAAAAGAGGGACCAGGGCCGCCTGTAGAGATTAAAACAGCGCTGCAGCCCCCCGCTGCTCAAACTCAGTTCGCCTTCTTCGATCCGCGTTTGGATGAGCCTCCGGCCGAACTGGCCACCTCGCCCTTGGCAACCCGCTTGGAAAATTCGGTCGAACCACCCTTGGCCAACACCTTGGCCTGCGCCACCCAGTCATCCCGCTCGATCCGGCCCGAGAACGACAATTGCTCGTTGAAGTTCGCCTGATCCTTCTTTGTCCATTTGGCGATCTGAGCGAAACTGGTGATACCAATGGCATTCAGCTTGGCCTCGAGCTGTGGCCCGACACCCTTGATCTGTTTGAGATCGTCCGGGGTTATTGCCACGCTGGGCTTTTGCCGTGCAGGCTTTGCCTTTGCTGCCACTTTGGACTTTGCCGGGGACGTCTCCTTGGCCGCGTCAGCTTTGCTCGCGGAAGACTTAACTGCAGAAGTCTTGGCCTTCGCCTTGGATGTTTTGGCAGCCGCGGCAGGTTTGGCAGACTTGGCGGCCTTGGGCGCTTTTTTCGGGCTGTCTGGAGCTGCGGGAGTTTCGCTCACCACGTCAACAGCAGCGGCGGGCTGCGGGGTGCTCGCAGGTTCATAATGCGGCGTTGGCGCTGCCAGCTCGCCAGCAGTCCCGGTTTTTGCAGTCCCTTCGCGGGTTACAGCTCCCGCAGACCCAGAATGTGCCTGCTTGGCGCCACCAAATTGCCCCTTGAGCCAGCACCCAACGAAGCAGCCCAAGGCAAAGGCCAGGGCGATAAAAAACAAAGTCTGTAGAAACAACATGATCAATTCTCCCGCTCCCAGTCACACGTGCAACGGCTCACGCCTTTTTGCCCGCACAGGTTTTCCAGCCGACAAGGCAGCCAACCAAGAATGCAACGACTATCCAAAGCCACATATGCGCAAATACGTAGAACACTCTCACCCTCCTTGGGGGCATTGCCCCGCTAATTGACGACGCGGAATTCAATGCGCCGGTTTGCAGCTTTACCCGTATCAGTCTCGTTGTCCGCAACGGGCCGGCTCTCACCATACCCTATCGCAATCATGCTGTCTGGCCGAACTCCGGCAGCAATCATGTGGGCAACCACGGCTTCCGCACGCCGTTCGGACAGCGTTTGATTGGCACTCTCAGCGCCATCGGCATCAGTATGACCGGAAATCTCCAGCCTGACATCCCGGCATTGCCGCGCCGCAAAGGCAATCCGGTCCAGAAATCCGAAGGAATGATGCTGTATGCCTGCCTCGCCAGTGTCAAACAGGATCGAGTTCGCCGCCAACAGCTCATTGAGGACATCCTGACAGGCTGCGCCGGCCAATCCTTCAGACGGCAAAGGCTTCAGCAAAACTGTTTGTTGAGACCCGAAAGTTTTTGGCAGATCTTCTTCGAGCTGACGGGCGAGATCCCCAGCCGTGTTGGCGCTCAATGCCTCACCATTCACTGAGAGCGAACTGTAATTGAGCACCACAGCGGCTTCATCCAGCCGGCTGAGAGCCTGCAATGCCGCAAGCGCTGCGGTCTCGAACCCTTCAGGTGCTCCGGCTGCAATCCTTTGCCGGTCATCAATCTTGAGATTGCCAAATTTCAGCCCTGCCGTTTCCACCAGCGACTCGGCGACCGCTCTGCTAGGAACAACTCCGTCAAACACCAGCCCTTCCGCGGACAACGCAGCAGACCAGACGAATGGCGAGACGCGCGCAAGACCAATATCGAAAGTGCCAAGTTCAACACCGGCTGCCAGCCCCGCATCAAGCCGCGCCTGGAGCGCACGGAAGCCATCGCCATCGGCAATCTCACCCGACATATTCAACCGACTGCCGCTCAGCGAAGCACTTCCCTCGGTCAACCGGGAGGACAAGGATATGGCATCACTGGCAGCGGCCAGCCAATCAACCCCCTCGGGCATGCCTGCGGCAAACCGCATTGCATCGATCACGTCCAGATCCGGGTGATCTGCCTTCGCCGCCTCGACAAGAGCCAGCCGCACCGCCTGGTCAGGAACATAGCCTGACAGCACCACCTGTGCCGGAGACAATTTCACAGACCATACATACTCGCCACTCACCGGCGCCGGAGTAATCTCGACGCTCTCAAGCGATCCACCACCGGGCGGAGAGGCTGCGACAAGTTCCAGTGCCGCTTCGTGATCCTCCGGATTGAGCGCCCGGCCATGAATGCGCAAGACACTGCCGGTCATTTCCATCAGCCCGGTTGAAAATCTGGAAAAAGGTGCAAAACCGAAGGCCGCCAGTGCAACGAAATCATCGGGAGCTCCACGCGCCAGCTTCAACTGATCCAGCAGCGCAATCCCGGGCAGGTTTTCACTGAGAAGCGCAACGAGTTGGCGGCGCGTGGCATCATTGGGCGCAAACCCATTTAGCAACAAGCCATTCTCGGTTTTTTCCAAGGACAGAACATAGGGCGCTTGCTCAGGCAGCAGACCGGTCGCGTCGGTGACGATACGCACCCCATAGGTCTGCCGGGCGATGTCGATTGCACTTGCCTGGCTTTCAAGGTCTGGGGCAAGTCCTTGAAGCGTCAGATCCCGCCCGTTCAGGGACACGCTGGCCCAGCCATGGTTCACCGAAAGCGCTGTTGTTGCCCGATCTCTCAGATCGGTTTCTACGGGATCAAGCCTTAGCCACAAGGCCAGGAATGTCAGGAAGGCAACTGCCGCCACGCCGGGCCAAATCCAGGATTTCCAAATGCGCATGAGTTCTCCGCAGTCGTCATTCACTGCGCAAACTATCATTCCTGCCGTTGACAGTCCAAGTCATAAAGCCGCCCCCAATCAACCAACCGGCCAGATCGAACCAACGGCAATACGCGAGTATCGGAACGAAAAAACCCGGCAGCCTGAGCTGCCGGGTTCTATCTGATCAAACCGAGGTTTGATTAGAACGAGCGCTGAACGCGGAAGAAACCGCCGAATGCATCGCCGTTCACAGCACCGGTGTCGCGCCATGCGATTTCCGGCGTGATCGTCAGGCCAGGAACGAGCGTGTAGGCAACGTTGGCGGCAACGCTGAAGCCATCATCCTGGCCAACAACGTTGTTTTCCTGCCACTGACCCTGGATGTTGAAGGTCGCCTTGTCGGTCATCTTGTACGAACCGCCGACAGTAACCGCGAAGGTTTCGTCAGTGATCGCACCGGTGCGCCATGTGGTGTAAGCCGAAGCGTTTTCACCGTAGTGAAGCATCGCCATCAGCGAAAGCTGATCGCTGACAGTCACGTCGGCGCGGATCTTACCGGACCAACCGCCACGGATCGGCTGAGCCAGACCAGCAAAGTCGTCACGTGTGTCGAAGCCGACAACGGCGCTGAGGTCGAACATGCCAGCTGTGTAGCCAACACCTGCAACAACATGCGGCATGTAGTCGTCGATGCCCCAAGATTCAGCAGCAGTGTTGCTGTCGTCACCCTGTTCCAGTGCGAGACCGGCACGGAATGCGCCACCGTTATAGGTGTAGCTGATCAGGTTGGTGTCGAACGGGCCTGGATCGTACAGCAGGGCGTCGTTGATGACGGGGCCAGCATAACCGGTCCATGTGGTGAAGAACGACTCGTCCTTACCAACGCGCAGACCGCCGAGCTGGATCCATGCAAAGTTAACCGAGAACTCGTTGTCGTTCGAGTAACCGCCAGCAGCAGTGTTGGTGTCCCACTGGAAGCGGAGTTCCGAGTAGGTGCGCAGTGTGCCGAGTTCGGTTTCCGAAGCAGTCGATGTACGGACCGAAACGCGAGCGCGTGCGTTGTAGCTTTCGTCACCGGTTACGGTAGCGCGTTCGAAGATCTCGCCAGCGCCGATGTCGTAACGGATGTAGCCGTGGATGCGCAGGCAAGTTTCGGTGCCCGGGATATAGAAGTAGCCGGTGCCGAATGCATCGCAAACGCGGACGTATTCAACGGGCTCAGGCTCGGCAGCGACGATTGCGTCGGCAGCGCGGGCGCCGGAAACAGCGACGAGAGCCGCTGCGGAGCCGAGGAGAAGGCTCTTGATGTTCATGTTTGACCTCCAGTCAAAATTAATAAAGGGTCTGGGTTTTCGCTGAAGGACAGCATTCCCTGCCCCATCCCCACGATGGAAGAAGACAAACGGATAACCGCCCTGACTTCTGGATCGAACATACTCGCCAGCTTCCGCCGCGCAACGCCGATCAGCATGCCTGGGACACTCTCGGCATGCCTTCCCCCGGGCCTGTTGCACAAATGACACGAATTGCCCCGGTGCCAGCGGCTTTGTTTACCCCTGGTTAGGATTTCAGAGGTTTTTCAAGACGAAATCGCAGGGGATCCGCGGGTGCCACGCCCCCGCCATTCTCACTTTGAGAGAGCTGTTTGGGGCAGAGTTCCACGTGATTCTCAAATGATTCTCTTCTGATCATCCGTCAGCACCCGGGAATCAGTCCGGGAACAAGCCTTGGGCCCAAGCCGGAAACTGCACAGCGGAATCAGTCCCTTTAAATGCCAGTCTTCAGCTCCCAGAAGGATCTTCGGCCACACCAACGACCAGGCTCCTGGGGCTATGTCTTTATATATGGCAGTATGCCGATACGCTCTCATGGCGATTTGCAGCCACTCGCGGGCCACGCTTCGGCGCGCAACAAGCAACAACCGTAGAACTGAAATCCAGGCAGGGGCTGCCACAGCGAAGGCGGATAATGTGCCACGCAAACGGCTGAAATTGGAATTGCTGCGCTTGGCTCCATAAGGAGGGCCGTGCTGCAATTGACGACAACTGGTTGACACTCCAGCCCGGTGCCTCGGAAACAACGCACAGACCGGCAGATGGCAAGCATCTCACATAAGCGCGAAAGGTCACTGTAATTGCGGTTGATTACGGCGCCATGCTGCGCTAACAGACCACTCAACGGAGAGGTGGCCGAGTGGTCGAAGGCGCTCCCCTGCTAAGGGAGTATACCCGGAAGGGTATCGAGGGTTCGAATCCCTTCCTCTCCGCCATTTTCTGACTTCGCGCTGTCGCCCTTCGGGCTTCACTCCAGTCGGGGCCTCGCATATGCTCGGACGGCCCTTGGCCTTGCGTACCCTGGGGGGTTGAAATGTCTCCGCTACTCTCCGCCATTTTTGTTTGCGCCTTGCCGCCCGCCAACCCAAGCCGCAGTGGCTTCGGGTTCGGACTTCGTCCTCTCTCCTCCGCCAGACCCTCGGTTGTATAGCCCGGAGACATGGGTAGCAGATTGTACCTAGGGCCTGTGGGGCTTCATCGTCAGTTGATCACAGCGGCTGCGAGATAGATCATGGCCTCAAAGCTCTGATCAGATCATTTGAAACCAAAATGTTCGGTTTTGCTCTCAGGAGAGCTGGTTCCCGAAATGAGCCCGGCCTGCTCTAACTTGCTGCTCCGTTGTTCGTCTTTTCAAACAACCAGTCTCGAAACTGCTGCGCAGTGGGATCCGACTCATCGATGCGCAGATAATAGCCTTCCTTGCATGGCACGGCCGCGTCGCAGGCCAGGACCAGTTGACCGGTTCGCAAAGCGTTCTGGGCCAGCACTTCACTCACAAGCGCAACACCGTTTCCATCCACCGCAAGGTTCAGGGCAGCACCATAGCTGTCCACGAAAATCTGCGGCTTGGGGCTTCCTCCCAGGACATCGCCCCATGTCTTCCAACCGTCTGAGGTGCCGACGGACTCAATCAACGGAAGGGATTGCAAAGTGCCCTCGAGACTGGGGGACTTCAGCGCGATCAGTCCATTTGGCTCCAGCATGACCGCATCGCGTCCGACCTGTTTCTGCGACCCGAAAGGAATTTCCACGTCTGCCCTGACCGTGTGAAAGTCGTCCGGCCAGATCGTGCTCAAAAACCTGATCCGAATGTTCGGGTGGATCCTGGTGAACTCGGCAAGACCTGGCGATATGATCCATTGCGCCACACTCACCGAGGATGCGACCGTCAGCACGTTCTGGGTTGGAACCCTGTCAAACGCACTCGCCGCCGCGCTCAAGGTCTCCAGCGCAGTACCCACCTGCGGCAACAGTTTCCGGCCGTCATCCGTCAGAGACAATCCACGGGCCCGGCGGATAAACAGCGGGACTCCAAGTGACGTTTCCAAGGATTTGACATGCTGGCTGACCGCAGACTGCGTCATGCCGATTTCCTCGGCCGCCGCGGTAAAACTCAAACGCCGGGCGGCGGCCTCAAAGGCGCGGAACCAGGCGAGGGGTGGCAGCGCTTTCACCATGAGCAAGTCACCTATTAGTATTACTAATAGCTAAGCCTCCAGATCATTCGTTTGTCAAACGGCACGTCGTTGAAAGATAGTCTGATGCACGTGACAAGGAGACAATCATGCAGCCAGAGATCCGGAAATTGGTAACCTATGATGAAGAGGTTCTGATCGAGGGGTTTCGGGCCGCAGAGCGTCCCTGGCGCATGTTTGCAACCGCCGCCATCGTGCGCAATCCATGGGCGGGCCGGTTTGTCGAGGATCTGAAGCCAGAAATCCAGGCTTACGGGCCGGTGCTCGGCGAGATGATGACCGAGCGGATGATCCAGCTTGCGGGCTCAGGTGACGCCATCGAGGCCTATGGCAAGGCTGCGGTGGTCGGCTTGAACGGCGAAATCGAGCATGCCTCGGGGCTGATCCACACACTCCGTTTCGGCAATTACTACCGCGAGGCGGTCGGCGCAAAGTCCTATCTCGCCTTCACCAACACACGCGGCGGGGCAAATGCGCCGATCATGGTGCCGTTGATGGACAAAAACGACGCCGGCCGCCGCTCGCATTACCTCACGATCCAGTTCGCCATCCCCGACGCACCGCGCGATGATGAAATCGTCGTCGTGCTCGGCGCCGCGACCAGTGGTCGTCCGCACCACCGCATCGGTGACCGTTACCAGGATTTGAAGGATCTGGGCCATGACCTGGACAACCCAGCCGCGGTCTAGATCCGGGCAGCTTGCCGCCATCATCAAAGGCACAGGCCCAAAAGTCCTGCTGATCCATGGAGTTGGCTTGCGCGCCGAAGCATGGACCGCGCAAGTCGATGCGCTGGCAAAGGACTGTCACGTTACGGCAGTCGATATGCCCGGACATGGCGAGAGTTCCAGGCTTTCCGAGGGTCCGCAGGGAACCGGGCCGGGTTTGGCCGGCTACACCGACGCAATTGTGGCAATCCTTGACGAGCCCGCCGTGGTGATCGGCCACTCCTTCGGAGCCATGATCGCCCTGGATATGGCGACCCGTCACCCCGGCAAGGTAGTGGCCGTAGCTGCGCTCAATGCAATTTTTCAACGCGACACCGCGGCCAAGGCGGACGTAAGGGCACGAGCTGAAAGTCTTGACGGCGTCACCGTCGCGGACCCCACGTCAACCCTGAACCGCTGGTTCGGCTCCGACACCTCGGCGGAACGCGATGCGTGTCAGGGCTGGCTTTGTGAGGTGAACGCGCGCGGTTACCGGGATGCTTACCGGGTGTTTGCATCCCGGGACGGCCCATCCGAAGAAGCTCTGAGAAGCCTGCATTGCCCTGCCCTGTTTCTGACGGGCGCTGACGAACCAAATTCAACCCCGGACATGTCCCGCCGCATGGCTGCACTGGCCCCGAAGGGCCGGGCGGAGATCCTGCCTGGAGCAGCACACATGCTGCCCATGACCCACGCGGCGCAGGTCAACGAAATCCTGAAACACTTCATCCAGGACATCGCAAAATGACGCAGATTGATCCGCGGGCCCTTCGAAACGCATTCGGCAACTTCATGACCGGGGTCACCGTGGTGACAGCGCTCGACAAGGACGGCACACCGGTTGGATTTACCGCAAATTCGTTCTCATCCGTTTCGCTCGACCCACCGATGCTGCTGGTTTGTCCGGGCAAGTTCCTCTCGAGTTACGAGACCTTTGCCAGCTGCACCCATTTTGCGGTGAACATCCTGTCGGAGGGACAGGAAGCTGTTTCGAACCTGTTTGCAAGTTTCAAGGGCGACCGCTTTGCCCAGGTGCCGCACCGTCTCGACCTGCATGGAGTTCCTCTTATTGACGGTGCTGCGGCACAGTTCTCCTGCTCCACGCACCAGATCATTCCCGTCGGCGATCATTGCATCCTGATCGGGCGGGTTGACGATTTCGCACATGCCGGCGGGGCCGGGCTTGGTTACGTCGGCGGACAATATTTCAGCCTCGGGTTGGAGCGCGCTGCCTTCGAAGAGACCAGCAGTCCCGCCGTTTGCGGTGCGATCGTCGAGGATGGTGACCGGGTCCTGATGGTCCAGACCGATGATGGGTTGCGGCCACCGCAATGCACCCACACCGAACGCGGACGGTTGATCAATGACCTGCGCGAAACGCTTGCGAGCAAAGGGATCGCGGCTGAACTTGGTCAGGCCTATTCGGTGTTTGAGAGCACCAAACCCCGTGCCCACCACACCTATTTCCTGGCCACCGGTCAGCTCACAGCACCATCCTCCGAGATCCTCGCCCTGCCGATTGCCGATCTTCCGGACCGGACATTCGCCACAGCCGCGATCGGGCGGATGATGTCCCGTTTTGCGCTTGAATCCAAAACCCGAAATTTCGCCCTTTACCTCGGAGACACCGAAGACGGTGCCATCCACAATCTGACGGCAAGGACCTAGCAGATGGATTTCTCTCTTTTTGCCCATATGGAACGGATCAGCCCCGATCAGGATCACCGCACCTTGCGCGAAGACCTCATCGCGCTGGCAAAAATGGCGGATGACGGCGGGATGCGGGCGATCTGGACCGGTGAACATCACGGCATGGATTTCACCATCGCGCCCAACCCGTTCTTGAGCCTTGTTGATCTGAGCTATCACACAAAGAATCTCCGGCTTGGGACCGGCACGGTGATCGCGCCTTTCTGGCACCCGATCAAACTGGCTGGTGAAGCCGCATCTGCCGACCTGATCACCAATGGCCGCATTGAACTCGGGATCGCACGCGGCGCCTATTCCTACGAGTATGAGCGACTGCAACCGGGCATGGACGCCTGGGATGCGGGGCAGCGGATGCGCGAAAGCGCGCCTCTGCTGCGCCAGCTCTGGGCCGGCGATTGCGCTCATGAAGGGACATATTACCAGTTCCCGGCAACCACCTCCGCACCCAAGCCCGTGCAGCCCGACGGCCCTCCGATCTGGATCGCGGCACGCGATGCCAACAGCCATGCCTTTGGTGTCGACAACGGCTTCAACATTCAAGTCACGCCGCTGTGGCAGGGAATGGCCGAGATCGAAAGTCTGATGGACAAGTTCAATCAGGCTTGCGCCGCCCATAGCGGGCCACGTCCGAAAATCATGCTGCTGCATCACACCTATGTGGGTAAGGACGCCGATGACGTTGGCCGCGCCGCCAGGGAACTCTCGGAGTTCTACTGCTATTTCGGAGCCTGGTTTCAAAACAAGCGCTCCGTCAGCCAGGGACTCATCGAAACTCTGAGCGAGGAAGAAATGGCGGCCAACACCATGATGTCGCCCGAAAACATGCTGCGCGATCTGACAATCGGAACCACGCAAGAGGTCATTGATCAGATCAAGCGCTATGAAGATCTGGGCTATGATGAGTATGCCTTTTGGATCGACAGCGGCATGAGTTCCGAGCGCAAGCGCGCGTCGCTCGCACGCTTCATCTATGATGTCATGCCAGCATTTATGTGAGAACCGAGATGTCCCAGCTTCCCCATTTCCAAATCTATGTCGACGGTGCCTGGACCGAAGGTCACGCGGGCCAGACGATGACCACACAAAACCCTGCAACCGGCGAGGATTGGGCAACATTCGCCTGTGCCGCCCCCCAGGATGTGGACCGGGCGATTGCTGCCGCCCGCCGGGCGCTCAACGATCCGGCATGGCGCGACTTGAGCCAGACACAGCGGGGGAAGCTGCTTTATCGCCTCGCCGAATTGATCGAAGAGAACGCGCAGGAGCTCGGGCGGATCGAGACAACCGACAGCGGCAAGCTGCTGGCGGAAACATCAAGCCAGACCGCCTATGTCGGCGATTACTATCGCTATTATGCGGGTCTTGCGGACAAGATCGAAGGGGCGGTGCTGCCGATCGACAAGCCGAACATGCATGTGTTCACCCGGCGCGAACCCATCGGGGTTGTCGCCGCGATCGTGCCATGGAACGCGCAGATGTTCCTGACCGCAACCAAGCTCGGCCCAGCACTCGCAGCCGGATGCACGGTTGTGCTGAAGGCATCCGAAATAGCTCCAGCCCCGATGCTTGCCTTCGCCAGACTGATCGAGCAGGCAGGCTTTCCGGAAGGCGTGGTTTCGGTCATCACCGGGGACGCGGAAAACTGTGCCATCCCGCTCACCAGACACCCCGACGTGGACCGGATCGCCTTCACCGGCGGCCCCGAGACAGCCCGCCATGTGGTGCGCAATTCTGCCGAGAACTTTGCCGTCACCTCGCTCGAACTTGGCGGCAAGTCTCCGATCCTGGTGTTTGAAGACGCTGATCTCGAAGGCGCGGCCAATGGCTTGATCGCAGGCAATTTCGGCGCGTCAGGCCAGAGTTGCGTCGCCGGGTCACGTGGCCTGGTCCATCGCCCGATCCTTGAACAGCTGATTGCGAAGATCAAGGAAAAGGCGGCGAACATCGTCGTGGGCGATCCGATGGATGCCGCCTCGCAGCTTGGTCCGCTTTGCACGGCTGCGCAGATCGAAAAAACGGTTGCCACACTGACTGCTGCGAAAGCCCAGGGCGCCACAATTCACTTCGGCGGCAAACCACTGGCCCAGGCCGGGAACTACATGGCGCCGACAATGGTGGAATGCGCCAACGCGGAAACCGAGACCCTGAAGGTCGAAATGTTCGCTCCCGTGATGTCGCTGATCCCTTTCGAAACCGAAGAGGAAGCCATTGCGCTCGCAAATGAATCCTCCTTCGGACTGGGCTCCGGTGTCTTCACCCAGAATCTCGCGCGGGCGCACCGCGTCTCTGCGCGGCTGAAAGCAGGGATCTGCTGGATCAACACCTACCGCGCAGTTTCCCCCATTGCCCCCTTCGGAGGCTATGGTCAGTCGGGTTACGGGCGTGAAGCCGGGATCGATGCGATCCATGAATACACCCGAACGAAGACGACCTGGATCAACACTTCAGACAAACCGATGGCAAATCCCTTCGTCATGCGCTGAATTGGAGCAAGCGTCGGCGGGCTGCGCAAACGCCGGTCCTGCAACGCCGCTTGTCTTTTCGGCCTGTTGACTACTGCAAACCAGACAGAAGCTCTCCAAACCCGGCCTTTCCGGTCTTGACGCCGGCAAGCTGGCACATGTGCCAGATCAGAACCTGATTGCTGGATAGCACAGGCTTTCCGACCCGCTCTTCAATCGTCGAGATGATATCAAGCGTGCGCAAGTTCGTGCAGGAAATGAAGAGCGCCTCTGCCTCCACGTTTGTCCCGATTTCAACCGCTGCCTCGATCAGCGACGCGGGAGAAATCCGGGCGACAACGGCTTCTTCACCGGTCTCGAATGATCCGAACACCGGCGTTTCAATTCCGTGGTCCGTCAGAACCGAGCGCAATGCCGAGGAAACACTCTCGATATAGGGGGAGAGGAACGCAAGCCGCGTGACGCCAAGATGACCGCTTGCTGCCAACAGAGCGGAAACCGGTTCGGTGACGGCCTTGACCGACGCGCCCGACCGCACCAGTTCGCCGACCCGCTCGACACCGATCACCGAGGTGCCGGACGTGCACCCGTAGCCGATCACATCAAAGGGGGCAGGCGTTGGGAACAGGCTCGCACTCTGCCCGATATGGTTCTCCATTTCAGCCAGACTGGCCGGCGTGACGTCCACACTGCTGGGGACCCGCGACACATAGAGATCCACATCGGACGGCATCATCCGGCGAAAATCGCCCTCGATGGTTTCGTCCGCCTGCAGAACCACAAGCCCCAGCCGGGGGGCATTGCGCTCTTCGGTTTCAAAGGCCAATCCCAAGCTCACGCCCTTTCAGATTTGCAATCTGCTGAGAACAGATCGGCTGCAATAGAAATGATGCTAGCAGAGTTTTGTGATGGAAGTTCCCGCAATATCAGCCCAGAATGGGAATTATCTTCACATCAGAAGACCGATTTGACCGGGTAGATGCATCATGGAACTCACCGATTCTGACCAGACCATCCTGCGAATGCTGCAGGAAAACTCGCGCGAACGGCTGGAAGACATCGCGGCGGAAACCGGGTTGTCCGTCGCAACGGTGCAGCGCCGTATCCGCAATCTGAAGACCAATGGTACAATCATCGCGGAAAGCGCGGTGATCACCCCGAAATCCGTCGGCTACGCGATGACCTTCCTGGTCTTTGTCGAGCTGGAGCACGAGCGCATCGACCAGATCGACGCTTTTCGCAGAAAAGCAAAGGCCGAGCCCCAGGTTCAACAATGCTACTACATCACCGGAGAGGCCGACTTTGCGCTGATCGCCCTGGCCCGGGACATGGAGGACTATGAACAGCTCACACAGCGGCTGTTTTTCGCTGATTCCAACGTCAAACGGTTTCGCACCTCCGTGGTCATGGACCGCACCAAGGTCAGCCTGGATGTGCCTCTGAGCTGACCCGCAGCACCAGCGCAGCTGCTCAAGCGATGATCAGCGGCAGGGATTTCGGCGCAGGTCGAGTGAGCAGGACCGGGCCGTCTTCTGTCAGCACGAGGTTTTCCTCATGCACCATCATCCGCCCGCCCCCGAGATCAACCGAGGGCTCCAGGGTCAGCACCATACCAGGCTGAACGACTGTCTCGTCCGTTGCCATGATTGAAGGCCATTCGGTCAATTGCATCCCGAGACCATGCCCCATGCGCCCGACACCGCTGCCGCCCGGAAACTCCTTGATGAGCACGCGCTGCATGGCATGATAGATGTCGGCGCAGGTGGCACCCGAACGTGTGGCTTCGAGACCCGCTTGCGCCGCATCGAGCAACACCGCATAGGCCTTCCCGGCAGCATCCGGCACAGACCCGAAGGCAAAATTACGGTCGAAATCACAGAAATAACCATCAAAGACACAACCGGTGTCGAGCATCAGGATATCTCCCGCGCCCACACCACGCGGCGACGGCGGCGAGATGATGTCCATATAGCCACCCGGCCCGGCCCCACCGACGAGATAATCGACATCGTCAATCCCGCGCTCCAGACAGGCAATCTTGAAGCGCCTGAAAATCTCGATCTCGCTCATCCCCAATCGGAGCTGATCCGGAAAAGCCTGAAACACATCCGAGACCATCGAACAGGCATGGGCGATCTTCTCGATCTCCGCAGCTGATTTTATCATCCGCAGTGATGTGATCACGCCGGTTGCGTCAACAAACTCGCAGCCCGGCAGCATATCCCGCAACCGAAAAAAATCGCCAATCGGCATCCGCAGATGTGTCTCAGGTCCCTGCGGCACACCGATCCGGGCGCTGTGGCCCAGAACCTCCCCGATCGTGCTGGCAAGCAGCGAGACACCTTCATCATCAGGCTTAGGAGACTCCCAGCTGCGCACATCATCAAGCCAGGTGGCGTCAAAGCACTCGCGTCCAATCGACGGAACGACCGCAACAGGCTTGCCGGTGAACGGCACGAGCAGGAACCACGGCCGGGCCGGACTCAACCAGAAGCGGCTCAGAAACCCCGTGAAGTAGCGGATTTCCGGCTCGGTTGTCAGGAACAGCCCGTCAACGCCTACCTCGGCCATCGCGGCCTGAGCCCTCGCAAGCCGGGATTCGAATTCAGACACCGGAAATCCCCGCTCCGGTTTGGTTTCGCCCGCGATGTGTTTGTGTGGATCAATACTCATGGGGCTCACAGTCTGACATTGGGTTGAAGTGTGCCATGGCGCATCGGAAAGTCCACAACATCCCCTTTGGCATGCACCGGCCAAAGAACAGGGCGGCCTCAATTTACCGTCCTATGTGGATTTTGAGCGATCAGAAACCCGGTGTTTTTGATCGAAACTGGTCAGTTAAATCTACACACTGAAGCATACTGGTCACTCGACCATAGTACGCTGCCATCATGAAACACGAAAATTCACGATTGAACCAACCGCCGGCCAAGCGCCGCTTCCGCACCGAACCCGATCGCCCGCTGGCGATGTTGCGGCTGTGCCCCGCCTATCAACCCACCCCTTTGCGCGCGATGCCGGGATTGGCAGCGGACCTCGGGATAGGCGCGCTCAGGGTCAAGGACGAAACCCGCCGCATGCGGCTGGGCAGTTTCAAGGCTCTGGGCGGTGTTTATGCCATTGCACAGATGATCGAGGACACGTCCGGCACATCCGACCTCGACTGCGCGCAAGCCCGCAATCTGGCGGCCGGCATGACCTTCATCACCGCAAGTGCCGGCAATCACGGCCTGTCGGTCGCCGCCGGAGCCCGGATATTCGGGGCCCGCGGCGTCATCGTCCTGTCCAGTTCCGTTCCGGAAGGCTTTGCCGAACGCATCCGCAGCACCGGGGCCCAGGTTGTGCGGGTCAACGGATCTTACGAGGACAGCGTCCAGCATGCGATCGAAGCCGCAGAGCAGAACGGGTGGCAACTGCTCGCCGACGGTTCCTGGGACGGTTTCACCGCGCCACCTGCCCTGATCATGGAGGGCTACAGCGTGCTGGCGGCCGAGTGCCGAGACGCGATCGCCAAAAGTGGAGACTGGCCAACACACGTCCTGGTCCAGGCAGGCGTCGGCGGTCTTGCAGCAGCCATGGCGGCGCATATTCGCGAACACTGGGCCGCCCAGCCACACATCATCATCGTGGAGCCCGAAGCGGCCCCCTGCCTGTTAAAAAGTGTCGAGGCTGGCGAGATGGTCCGCGCAGAAGGTCCGGAATCCAACATGGGCCGGCTTGATTGCAAGGACGCATCACTGATTGCATTCGAAGCGCTGCGCCATGACGCAGATCTGTTCGTCACAGTGAGCGACGAAGATGCGCAGGCTGCAGCCAGCATTTATGAAAGTCATGGCATTCAGACCACGCCCAGTGGCGCGGCTCCGCTTGCCGCACTTCGGGAACTCAACCTCGATCCGGAGGCCCGCTGCCTGCTGATCGCCACCGAAGGCCCGGAAATGGCCTGACGCCAACATGTTGGACATGCATCCCCAAGGACTTGGAGCAAAAACAAAGAAGCCGCTGCGAACAGCGGCTTCTTGCGTTTCCATGCCCCTGACCTAGCGCCGGATGATCATCTCTTCCGGTCCGTAGGGGAAATTGGTGATGTTTTCCGCGCCAGTCTCGGTGATGATGAAGATATCATGTTCGCGGTATCCGCCCGCACCCGGCATGCCTTCCGGGATCATGATCATCGGCTCCATCGAGACGACCATGCCGGGCTCGAGCACCGTATCAACGTCCTCGCGAAGCTCCACCCCGGCTTCACGGCCATAGTAGTGCGACAGCACCCCGAAGGAGTGACCATAACCGAAGGAACGGTACTTCAGGAGATCCCAGCCGCGGTACATGTCGTTGAGCGCCAGTGCGATATCAGAGCATTTCTTGCCGGGCCCCATCATGTCGGAACCGGCTTTCATCACCGCGCAGTTCTTTTGCCACAGATCGAGATGGGCATCCGACGCCTCCTCGCAGAACAGCGTCCGCTCAATGGCCGTGTAGTAGCCGAAGACCATCGGGAAGCAGTTGAGCGAGAGAATATCGCCGCGCGCGATCTTCTTGTTGGTGACCGGATTGTGGGCGCCATCGGTCATGATGCCGGACTGGAACCAGGTCCAGGTGTCCATCAGCTCGACAAAGGGGAAGCTCTTGCCGATCTCGCGCACCATCGCCTGGGTCGATGCCAGCGCCACTTCATATTCCGGCACGCCTTCGCCTATAGCTTCCATCACCGCACGCGCGCCGACATTGCAGACCCGTGTGCCTTCGCGGATCAGCGCATGTTCCTCAGCCGACTTCATCGTGCGCATCCACATCGAAGCTTCGGCGACATCGACGAACTCGACACCCGGAAAGGCGTCGCCAAGCAACTTTCGGAAATCAAGCGAGACGTGGTCGAACTCAATTCCCACTCGTCGCGCACCCGAGGGAACAAGCGATTTCAGCGCGGTGAAGAAATTCTCCCGGCGCCAATCGGAATAGATGATGTTGTCGCCATGGCTGCGCCGCCAGGGCTGACCGCCATCAATCCCGGCTGAAACGGTTGTGGCTGTGTCCTGGGTCAGCACGAAGCCATATTTGCGTCCGAAATAGCAGTAGAGGAAACCGGAGTAATAGCAGATGCCGTGGTAGGAGGTGAAAACCGCGGCATCGATGTTCTTGGCGGCCAGATGCGCGCGCATGTCATTCTGGCGACGGTCCATTTCAGCTGCGGAGAAGGGCGAAAACTCCTTTTCTCCGTTTTTCCATTGGAAGACGTGCAGCATGTCGTCGGTGCTGTTGGAATGTGTCATGATGAGGATCGCTTCAATTGGGCCTGATGGCCCGCGACCCTATTGCCGCGAACGTTGGCCTGACCGGGAAGTGAAACCGGCAGGCTAAATCTAGCCGAAATCACACGCCAGGCATCCCTCAGATTGACATGATTTGGCCGGTTCGCGACGTCGGATCAAAGTCTGACGGAGTGACGCCTCAGCCCGGCGACATACCGCGCAGGCGCTCCGAACGACGGCGCAACAATTCGACTACAGTCAGCAGGATAATGGAGATGATCACAAGGATGGTGGCCACTGCAAGAATGGTCGGGCTGATCTGCTCTCGCAGGCCGGTGAACATCTGCCAGGGCAGCGTCTTCTGACCGGCTGAACCGACGAACAACACCACCACAACCTCATCGAACGAGGTGATGAAGGCAAACAGGCCACCCGAAATCACACCTGGCAGGATCAAGGGCATCTGGACCCTGAAAAAGGTGGTGACGGGATCAGCCCCCATATTGGCCGCCGCCCTGGTCAGCGACTTGTCAAAGCCAACCAGCGTGGCGGTCACCGTGATGATCACAAAGGGAATGCCGAGCGCTGCATGGGCCAGAACAACACCGACATAGGTGCCCTGCAGACCGATGCGGGAATAGAAGAAATACATGCCCGCAGCCGAAATGATCAGCGGCACGATCATCGGCGAAATCAGGATCGCCATGATGGCCCGCCGGAACGGCACATGGGATTGAGAAAGGCCGATGGCGGCCAGAGTGCCGAGCGTCACCGAGATCAGTGTCGCGGCCGGTGCGATCTGCACCGAATTCACCAGTGCCTGCTGCCAGTCGGGATTGGTGAAGAAGTCCCGGTAGTGCTTGAGCGAATACCCTTCTGGATCAAACGCCAGCATCGCCGGCGTGAAGGTGAAAAAATCCTCGGCATTAAAGCTCAAAGGCATCACGGTGATGATCGGCGCGATCAGGAAAAAGAAAATCGCGCCGCAGATGAACTTGAATGTGTTGTGCCACAGCACCTGGCCCGGCGTTGCATAGATCGGCGTTCCGGAACGGTAGCCTCCAGTAGAGAGCCAGTAGGAAAACCAGCTCAGCACAAAGCCAATCGCCAGCCCACCGACGACACCGCCTGTACCGGCGAAGATCAGACCGGCAAGTCCGAAAACGACTGTAGAAGCGCCAATCCCCGTGCGCTTGGAGGGCACAAAGCTGGAGAGCAACCAGCCCAGCGCCACGCCGCAGATCGCACCGATGACAATCCCCAGCAACGATGACCCGTTTGCCGTTCCGACAAGAAATCCGAAAAAGGCACCGGCAAGCGCCATCAGCGGCAGCACGAAACGAATGAGGTCGACTTCAGGCTTTGTTGAATTGCGCATTGGTCTACCCCAGGCTCACATTGTCGATGCCCACGATCCGGTCATAGACCCAGTAGAGCAGCAGCACGACCGCCAGCAGGATCGACCCCAGCGCGGCCGCAAGGCCCCAGTTGAGCGAGGACGAGATATGGTAGGCGATCCGGTTCGAAATAAAGGTACCTGTGGTGCCGCCAACCAGTTCCGGCGTGATGTAGTAGCCAATCGCAAGGATGAACACGAGGATCGAGCCGGCTCCGATACCTGGCACAGACTGCGGAAAATAGACCCGCCAGAAGGCAGTCCAGTTGGTGGCGCCAAGGGATTTGGCAGCACGTACATACGTCGGCGGAATGGTTTTCATCACCGAATAGAGCGGCAGGATCATGAACGGCAGCAGGATGTGCGTCATCGCGACAATAGTGCCGAATTGGTTGTTGATCATCACCAGCCGGTCCGCGTCGTTGACCATGCCAAGCCAGACCAGAATGTCATTGATCACGCCCTGTTGTTGCAGCAGCACCTTCCAGGCTGAGGTTCGCACCAGAAGCGACGTCCAGAATGGCAGCAGCACCAGGATCAGCAGAAGGTTTGATATTCTCAGCGGCAATGTGGCGAGCAGAAAGGCGATCGGGTAGCCCAGCAAGATGCAGGACCCCATAATCACCATGCTCATGAAAAGCGTGCGCCCGAACAACAGCATGTAGATCTGCTGGTTTTCAGGCTGCTTCTCAATCCCGGCAGGTGTCTGCTGAAGATCCACCGAGGAAAGGAAATACCCAGCTGTGTAAGGCGAAGAGAATGCTTTGATCGTGCCCCAGATTTCAGCGTCGCCCCAATCCTTGTCGATATCAAGAAACTGTTGCTGGAGCGAAACCGGCTCGAAGCCATCCACCGCCGCATCGGCAGCTTTGAGCATCTCGGCGCCTGAGCCCGTGAAGGCTGCGATCGCCGCCTCGGGCTGAGCCATCAGGTCGCGATACAGTGTCGTGTATAGGAAGTCTTCCGGCTGCTCTTCAGCCAATACGTCGTTCTTGTTGGAAACGATGCGTGTCCAGGATCCCCAGGCGGAAGCCGTCTCCGGCAAAACCGCTGCAATCCCGGGAGATTCCATAAGCGCGACCCAGGCGGCGGGATCACCCCACTTCGGATCAAGCGCTTCGAATTGTTTGGTATATTCGTCGGTGTCCATCCGGCCAATGCCGCGTCCGGTCTTTCGCATCAGCGAGGACATTCCGGTGGTTTCATAGTTCAGGCGCGACCCGAGCCGGGTATGGGTCTTGAATTCCTCTGCCTCGGACAAATCCACATAAAGCGCCGAAAAGACCTCTTCACTCGGCGCAGCGGCGTTGCCGTTGTCATAATTCCATTCATTGAGAGCAATGACTGTCCGTGGAATGGTCTGCGATACAATATCGTTTTCGACTGAGCGAAACAGCATATCGGCAATCGGAGCGATGAAGCTGATCAACACAAACAGAAGCAGTGGCGCAATCAGGGCCAAGGCACGGAGCTTCTGACGCCGCAACGCAATTTGCAGGCTTTTCTTCAACGGCGTACCGTCTGCAGACAGCATAGGCCCGGTTGAAGTTGTGTTCGTGGCATCGGTCATGGTGCCGGCTCCATCCTGCTATCGCTTCACATCATATCGCTTGTGGTTTGGGAGAGGCCGACGAGCGGCCTCTCCCGGAACGTTTTGCGATTACTGGGCCAGCCATGCCTGGAATTTTGCATCCATGTCATCGCGGTAATCAGCCCACCAAGTGTAGTTGTACAGGAAGGTGTTCTTCGCATTGTTCGGATCTGTCGGCATATGCGGAGCCATGTCGATGCCGAGATCGGCATGTTTGCCAACCAGCGGTGCCGAAGACTTGCGAGCCGGTCCATACGAAATGTACTTGGCCTGGTCTGCCAGACGCTGCGTGTCGGTGGCGAACTTCACGAAGTCCTTGACGCGAGCAAGGCGATCAGCAGGCAAACCAGCCGGAATGATCCAGCCGTCCAGGTCGAACACCTGTGCGTCCCAGAGCATCGCAACAGGCTGCTTCTGCTCTTCGATCAGAGCGAAGAGACGGCCATTGTAGGTCGAGCCCATCACAACTTCGCCATCAGCGAGCAGCTGTGGCGTGTCGGCACCGGCAGACCACCAGACAACCTGGTCCTTGATGGTGTCGAGCTTCGCAAGAGCCTGAGCCTGACCTTCTTCGGTTTCCAGCACGTCATAGACGTCAGCCTTGGCGACACCGTCGCAAAGCAGGGCCCATTCCATGTTGTTGATCGGACGCTTTTCGAGCGCACGCTTGCCAGGATACTTTTCGAGGTCAAACACATCGCAGATATTGGTCGGCGGCGTGTCACCAACCAGATCAGTGCGGTAGCCGAAGGTTGTGGAATACACGATCTGTGGAATGAAGCAGTCGCTGACGATCAGATCACCGAAGTCTTCGGATGCCGGAGTTCCGTCATCGCCCGGAGCCAGCAGCTCGTCAGGATCGAATTCCATGGCAAGGCCTTCGTCGCAAAGGCGGATGGCATCAGCTGCAACCACATCGACGAGGTCCCATGTGATGTTGCCGGCTTCATTCATGGCGCGCAGCTTTGCAACTGCCTCGGCAGAGCTCTCGTCCCAGATAACTTCAAGACCCGGATGCGAAGCTTTGTAAGGATCCGAGTAAGCGTTGATCTGGCTCTTCTGGTAGGCGCCACCCCAGCTGACGAGGGTCATGGAGTCGGCCATATCTTCGGCCTGGACGCTTGTGGTCGCCAGTGCGGCTCCACACAACAGGATTGCAAGTTTAGATTTCATGTCTGTTCTCCTTGTTAGGATACCCGGTTCTCAATCCCCCCATGGATCGGGTTGTCACTGGGGGTATGGTTCGAAGCTTAGGCGTCGAGTGCCCGACAGTCCTGCGGACGCCAACCGATTTCGATCACTTCACCCGGCTTGAGCCGACGTTGATCCGGAGCATTGCGGGTTTTGACAATGAAGTCTTCCTTGCCCGCAACTCGAAGCCTGGTGCGATAAATGTCACCCATATAGATGAATTCAAGCACCTCGGCCTTCAATGTGTGCGCGTCTGGTAGCAGACGCTCACGGTTGAACTCCACCCGCTCCGGACGAATGGAAACAAGTGTACGCTCGCCAACATTGCTGACATTAACCGGGACCGTGTCGATGAGGTCGCCATTGTCTAGCCGGACCACGGCAAGATCCTTGTTGATCTGCTCGACCTTGCCCATCAGCGTGTTGTTCTCGCCGATGAACTGGGCCACAAAGCTGTTCTTCGGCTGTTCATAAAGCTCGTCGGGCGGTGCCAACTGCTGGATCCGGCCATCCTCGAAAACGGCGACCCTGTCAGACATGGTCAGCGCCTCGGTCTGGTCGTGGGTCACATACACAACAGTGATGCCGAGATTGTCCGCGATGTGCTTGATCTCGAATTGCATATGCTCACGCAATTGCTTGTCGAGCGCGCCAAGCGGCTCATCCATCAGCACCAGTTCGGCTTCGAACACGAGCGCGCGTGCCAAGGCGATGCGCTGTTGCTGTCCGCCGGACAATTGCGCCGGCCGTCGACCGCCAAAATCGCCCATCTGCACCATGTCGAGAGCACGCTTGACCTTTTGCTCTCGTTCCGCCTTGCCCATTTTGCGGACCTCTAGCGGGAACGAAAGGTTTTCAGCGACTGTCATGTGCGGGAACAAGGCATAGTTCTGGAAAACCATACCTATGCCGCGCTTGTGTGGAGGAATGTTGTTGATTTCGTTGCCGCCCAGCCTGATCGCGCCATTGGTGGCGGTTTCAAAACCGGCCAGCATCATCAGGCAGGTGGTCTTTCCGGACCCCGACGGCCCCAACATTGTCAGGAACTCGCCTTTGGCAATTTCAAGGTTAAGGTCTTTGACGACGAGGTTTTCCCCGTCATAGCTTTTTTGAACACCGTCGAAGACGACGAAATGGTCATCCGTGTTGGTTGAGACCAAAACACGCTCCCTACTGTTACTGCGGGCTATTGCGCCCTTCCCCTGTACACCAACCCCCAAGCTTTCCGCGTGGTGGCCAAATGCCTAATTAATTAGCACCCTCTTGAAGAGTACACGTTATCGTTACAGATCATAGGGGGGGCTGTCCACCCGGTCCGTACACTTGAATTGTTGAATCACGGGATTCATTGCAGTTGGTGGGAAGCATCAATAACTCACAAGAAACACTGATGCCGAATAACGGTTTTGCCGATGATTTTTCAAAATCTACATATAAAAATTCGCTGAATTAGGATTCAAAATTATTTAAATCAGAAAGTCTTATGTATTTACACAAGAGTAATTGATCAACATCAGACAACGCGACCGGATGTCACCAAGTTGCACTATGGCTTAGGTGCGAAAATGCCCCACATGCAACCATATGATTCAAAAACTCAACGGATCGAAATGCGCTTCCCGGGCCACCCCACCCCAACCAAACCACTCAATCGGCGCGGGCCAGGCCTGCGCCGTTGATCTCGCGCAACAGTTTGCGCTTCATCGCGGCTTCGTAATCCCTGAAGTCGGAGGCCACCATGACGAAGGCGCCGGGGCCACGAATCACTTCAGTGCGGTAATAGGCAACCGGATCCGGGTCAGCGCCCTGAATGACCAAACCGTTGACGGTAGCATCGGAGAAACGAAAATGCCGATATGCCAGTTCCGGCTCGAAGCCCTCATTGTTGACCCCGTCGCCGGAAACATCGATCACCGAGCGGACACAATCGAGCGGTGCGTCGCGCAGACGGGTTGCGGCATAGCCCAGCGCATACCCCAGTGCTGTAGGAAACTCCCGATAGGCCCGTTGATGTGTTTCGATGCGGTCCGCGAATGCAAATATATCGGTATCGAAGCTGAGCAATGACCATGGCGTGATGTCGACCTGCTGCCGGCGGCCACTCCATTCAAACGCGGTCGCCTGGATCCCCCCTGCCGCTCTGATCGAATTGCGCACCGCCGGGTCACGCAGCGCCGCCGCCAGGCCGCGGGTCTGCAATGCGAACTCCTCATCATCGACACTTGAAGACACATCCAGAGCCAGCACGAGGGAAAGACCGCACAGTGGCTGGGAGACCGCTTGCGACGGCATGAAACACATCCAAACGGAGAAAAAGCCGATGAGCGCGGTTCGAAGTGGTGGAAACCGGATGTTCTGACCTTCCCTGCTTTGGGCTCTGCATCTGCGCCAGGACCGCAGACATGTCCGCAGGATCATGCCGCAAGCCGGCTCAAAAACCAAACCTGCTAAAAACAGGCACCTGTCGCTGGCTCACACCTCAGTTCGCTCGTCTGCACACCGAGGACTTGCAACCTACCCGGACGATGCTCTCATCGCGATAACCAAGCCAGAATCACTGACGATTATAGCGCCCGCGCCACTTTATTCGGCGGGTCCGCGCACGCCACCATCACGGTTTTTTCCAAGCCCGAGACGAGCCTTCGTGCGCCCCCAGCGGTCCGTCAACCAGGCCTTCTTCCGCTCCCACCAGGCAATAACCCTGCTCTCTTTCGAGCGCGTGACGATCATCAGCAACGACGGCGTCACCACCAGAGTAAGCACGGTCGAGAAGGCAAGACCGAACACGATCGCACTCGACAGGGAAATCCACCATTGCGTCGAAGGCGCGCCGTAGGTGGTTTCATGAGCCATCAGTTCGAGGTTGAAGCCGAAGGCGATCGGCAACACGCCGAGAATGGCGGTGACGGCAGTCAGCACCACCGGACGAGCGCGCTCGCGGCAGGTTTCAAGAATCGCCTCGAGCTTGTCGAGCCCGTTTTCCCGGCGCAGGTGATCATAGGTGTCGATCAGCACGATGTTGTTGTTGACCACCACGCCGGCCAGCGCAATCACGCCGATCCCGGTCATGACGATGCCGAAAGGCTGTCCCATGATGATCAGACCAAGCAAGACACCGATGGTCGACATCACCACAGCCGACAGTACAAGGCCAACGGAGAGGAACCGGTTGAACTGCGCCAACAGCACCACGAAGATCAGGAACACTGCTGCTCCAAACGCCTTCATAAGGAATTTGCCGGCAGCCTTTTGCTCTTCATCCTCTCCGGCAAGCTTCCACCGGATTCCCGCAGCCTCAAGGTTTGCCCTTTCCAACTCGGCAATGATGCCCTGGCGGATCGGATCGGCCTGAATGCCGTCGCTGATGCCCGCCTCCACCGTGATTGTGCGAACCCCGTCAATACGGTTGAGCATGCCCACGCTCGGAGCTGGCTCGCGGCTGACGAAGTTCGCAATCGGCACCGAACCCTGTGCGGTTTCGATCCTCAGTTCATCCAACGTCGCCAATGTCCGCCGGTCCTCGGGCAGCCGCAATCGGATATCCACCGCATCATCAACACCGGCTGGCCGGTAATCGGTGAGCTTGAGCCCCGATGTCACCAATTGCACGACAGTGCCCACCGATGATGGGCCAATCCCGTAGCGCGCCGCTTCGGAGCGATTGACCTTGATTTCCCAATCAACACCGGGTGGCGGCAAGCCATCGGAGATGTCAATCACATTGGGTATCTTATCGAGCTGGGCTGCCACCCGGCGCGCCACGTCGGTCAAGGCTGCCGGGTCACTTGCAGAAGACAGCCGGATCTGGATGGCCTTGCCAGTGGGCGGCCCGCCTTCAGGGACCCGCACCTCGATATCGACACCCGGAAAGCCGGTCAGTTCGCGGCGGAAGTCCTCAAGAATCTCACCAGCCGGCTTGCGTTCGCGCCAATCGATAAATTCATACTGGATCACGCCAACCACATCTTCGCCAACATCATTGCCACCGCCGCTGACATTGCCAACGCGTGTGTAAACACTGGTCAGACCCGGCCAGCCGAGAACCCGCTCCTCAACCATGCGCACTGCATTGTCCTTCTCGTCCAGCGACAGGTTTCCGCGCGCATGGACGTAGAGAAGGCCGTAGTCCGGCTCGACATCGGGGAAGAACTCGACGCCCGATCCGTATTTGCCATAAGCCACAGGAACAGCGATCAAAGTCGCGATCGTAAAGGCGACGACGATGAACGGGTGGCGCACGGCCCGCCCGACAAAACGCATATAGAGCCCGTCACGCTTCGGCCCGTCCTCCACCATAGGCTTGGCGAACATCGCGCCCAACGTGGGCGTGAACACCAGCGCATAGAACAGAGAGGCTGAAAGTGTCGCGATCAGGGTGATCGGCATGTACTTCATGAATTCGCCGACGGTGCCCGGCCAGAACAGCAATGGCGAGAAGGCGGCAACACGGGTCAGCGTCGCCGCAACCACCGGACCGGCCATGCGCTTGGCAGCGAGCGAGAACGCCTCTTTGCGGTCCATGCCCTCGGTCATCCGCCGCTCGGCAAACTCGGTAACGATGATTGCGTCGTCAACCAGCATGCCGACCGCCAGAATAAGGCTGAACAGAACCACGATGTTGACGGTGAGGCCCGCGAGCGACAACCCCAATATGCCCATCAGGAATGACGCGGGGATGGCAAAACCGATCAGCAACGACGCGCGGCCCGACAGGGCATAAAGAATCACGATGAACACCAGGATCACCGCGGTCAGAACCGAATTCTGAAGGTCACTCAGCAATTGCCGGATCGAGGTCGACTTGTCCTGGCTGAACCCGATTTCTGCGCCCTCGGGCAGCAAATTCTGGAAGTCCTCTGCCACCAGTTTCACCGCATCGACCGTTTCGACCAGGTTGGCCCCGGTGCGCTTGGACACCTCGATGGCGATTGCCGGCTTTCCATCAAGACGCGTGATTGTTTCGGCGTCCTTGAAGGTCGACCGGATGGTCGCCAAATCGCGGGCGCGGACCACGGCATTGGGTCCAGCAATGATCGGCAGATTGGCGACATCCTCGACTGTTTCTATGAGCAATGGCACCTTGACCGCATAGCGGCCCTCGGAACCTTCAAGTGCCCCGGCGGCGACAAGCGAGTTGGATGCATTGACGGCTGCAATCATCTGATCAAGCTGCATCCCATAGGACGACAGCTTGACCGGATCGATGATCACCTCGACCAGATCGTCACGCGCGCCCTGCAGCGAAGCATCGAGCACACCGTTGACCTCCTCGATCCTGTCGCGCAACTCGCGCGCTGCCTTGGTCAAGGCCCGTTCCGGAACATTGCCGGACAGTGTGACCACGAGCACCGGGAATTCAGATAGGTTTACCTCGTTGACCGTCGGCTCGTCCGCGCCCTGAGGCAGATCCGGCTTGGCGTCGGAGACCTTGTTACGGACGTCGTCCAGCGCCTTGGCGAGGTCTGCCCCCGCAAGAAACTCGATCACCACATTGCCACCGCCCTGATAGGCAGTGGACCGCATTTCCTTGATACCAGTGATGGTTTTCAGTTTGGTTTCCATCGGACGCAGCAGAAGCCGCTCCGAATCCTCCGGAGAAATCCCGGAATAGTGCAGTGATACATAGATGATCGGAATCTTGATGTCCGGCTCGGCTTCCTTCGGGATCGAGATATAGGACATGGTTCCCGCAACAATCAGGAACATCAGAACGGCAAGCGTCAGCCGCGCATTCCGGATAGCAAGATCGACAATATTCATTGCGACAGACCAGCGGCAAGCGCGTCGGAGCCGGGCATCATATCGGCTTCCACCGGCACTGCGTTGACCTTTTCTCCATCACTTACCAGATCTTGCCCCGCGACGATGATCCTTGCATCCAGCGGCACCCCGCTCAGCACCAGGCCTTCGGGAGAATCATCGATCAGGTCGATCGGCACAAAACCGACCGTATCGTCAGCAAGAAGGATCCGCAGCCCGAGATTGCCTTCGGCATCGAGCGTAACCACGGAGCGCGGCAGCTTGACCGCGCGCACAGCCTCCGACTTGATCATGATTTCAGCGGTCATGCCGGCAGGTGTTAGGTTTTCCGGATTGGGAATCGCAATTTCAATCGGGAACGTACGGGTCCCAGAAGTTGCTTCGAGACTGACATGGCGCACATGGCCGGAGACGACATCGCCACTGATCAACCGCACATCGGCCTCACGCCCAACCTGAACATGAGCAATATCACGTTCACTGACCTCACCAAGGGCAACCACCGGATCAAGCTGCAGCAAAACAGCCACCGCCTCACCCGAAGGCATCCAGGCCCCCTCTTCGACCAGAACCTGGTCGATCACACCGGAAAACGGTGCCACCACGGTAAGCCGATCAAAGTCCGCCTGGGCAGCTTCAAGCTGCGAGCGGGCAGACGCCAGCGCAGAGCGGGCATTGTCAGCCTGCGTTGACGGCAAGATCCCGCTTTCCACCAATCGTTCGGCGTTTTTCATCTCTCTCTTGCGCTGCTCAAGCAACGCAACCCCGGTCTCCACCATGGCGCTTCGTTCATCACCATCAAGCACCAGAATGATATCGCCCGCTTCGACCCGGTCACCCTTTTCCACCTTCAATTCGCCCAGAATGCCGGCACTGCGCGTGGCCAGCGTCGAACGTTTGTCCGGTGCCGTCACGCCCGAAATCCGGATGATACGATTGTGTTGGATAAAATCGGGCGTGGTCACACCAACTGTTCGCAGCGTCGCGGTCGCTTCAATCTCGGCCGCAGGGCTCGTTGCAGTCGCCTCACCTTGATCTTTCGCTGCACTTCCAATCGAGGAGAACTCGCCAGTCAGCACCCAAGCTGCCGATACAGCGAAAACCACGAATGCTGCTATTGTATGAAACCTTGGCCTGGCCATTGAAAAACCTGCTCTCCCGATGACGCACTTGATGATCGACAATTGCCACAGTCGTGGCATCAATACCGATGGCAACCGTCAAAAGCCGTCTCGGTCAAATCGATCCGAAGTATATAGTTGCTATGTTAGCTCAGAAAAAGGCCAACTATGTACATTTGAACGTCTTGTGCGCGTTCATGTTGGCAGGTGGCTTTGCGGCAACATATAAAAGCAGATTGATCCAGAACAACCTGGAGGCAAGCTCCTACGGCAAGCGAGTGGTTTCGATCAATTCAACGTCATAGTCGCGGCAAATGTTGCGTATTGCGTCATCGGGACACCGATCCGTTACAAAGGTGTCAACCTGTTCGAGATGACCGATCCGGACGGGTGCCGTGCGTTCGAACTTGGTTGAATCGGCGACCAGTACCACCTGTCTTGCGTTGGCAATGATGGCCTGAGCGACCTTCACTTCGCGAAAATCATAGTCGAGCAGAGCTCCGTCTCCATCTATCGCCGAGGCGCCGATCACAGCATAATCCACCTTGAACTGGCGGATGAAATCCACCGCCGCCTCTCCGACAATGCCGCCATCCGATGACCGCACCACCCCACCGGCGATCACCACCTCGAATTGCCCGAAAGGCCGCATCCGGTTGGCCACATTGATGTTGTTGGTGATGATCATCAACTGGCCATGCTTCAGCAGAGCCTGGCTGACCGCCTCGGTCGTGGTGCCAATGTTGATGAACAGCGACGCATTGTCGGGAATAAGGGCTGCGGCAGCAGCGCCGATCGCTTGCTTCTCCTCTGCCGCAATCTGGCCGCGCTGCTCATACTCCATATTCTGCGTGCCCGATGGCACAACCGCCCCACCGTGGATCCGGGTCAGCAATTGCCGTTCGCAAAGGTCGTTGAGATCCTTGCGGATCGTTTGCGGTGTAACCTCAAAGCGGTTCGCAAGATCCTCGACCAGCACACGGCCCTCGAGCTTTGCAAGGTCGATGATTTCAGAGTGACGGGGTGTAAGATACATCAAGAAAAGCAGGCCAGGTCATGATTTGTTGTCCCGAACACTCTAGAGCGAAGCAATCCTTCTGCACAAGCGGTGCACTGAACTGCATCCCCAACCCAAAGGGGATTGGGAGAGGTTGCAACACAAAATCGGTCTCGGCGGATCATGAAGGCACCGCAAATCCTGATCACGCCCTGCGCCAGCGCCTCGGTTGGCTTTCACTGAGCCACTCTCTTGGTTCACAGTCCTCCTGCGCTCCTCAACTGCCCATGGTGCGGCGCCTGAGAATATCGGCAAAAAATCCCGCTGCGTCGTTCTGCCTGTCGGCTTCCCGCGAAATCAGCCCCACCGCACCCAGTGTCGAGCCGGTGTCGATCGGCAGCTCAACAAACTCTCCCGAGGCAATCTCTGCCGCCACCACACCACGCGAAATGATCCAGATCGCATCGCTTGACCGCAGGAACGCCCGGCCGAAACTGTCCGAGACGGTCTCGACCGCCTGGACCGGCCGCGCCATCCCCTGTTCCAGCATCACCCGCTCGACATAGGGATGAATGATTGAGCCTTCAGGCGGCACCAGCACCGGGTATCGGCTCAGGATATCCGCCCCGACCTGGCGCTGCCCGGCAAGCGGGTGTTTCTGAGAAACGACGAAGATCACACGGTCGCGATAGAGCGGTTCGAACCGCAGGCTATTCATCATTTCGGGCGCCGGCATGCGGCCCATCAACAGGTCGAGGTCACCCTTGCGCAGCTGGTCGAGCAGCACCCTGTTTTCGCCGGTGATCACCCGCAAGGGACTTTTCAACCCGGATGCCAGGAATTCCGCCACGGCTCCGGGCATTACAGTGGCAGAAACCGTCGGCAAAGCGCCGACCCGCACCGGTGGGCCCGACGCTGTGGCCACATTGGCAAGGGCTGAAATTCCACCACGTACAGCCGCCAACCCGGACCCGGCATGCGAGAGGAACACCTCACCCTTGTGCGACAGCTTGATGCCCCGGCCATCGCGCTCCACCAGCGCGGCACCCACAATCTCCTCGAGCTCGCGGATGGTCCGGGTCACCGCCGGCTGGGTCAGCGACAATGTGATGGCCGCGCGGCCCACACTCTTCTGTCGTGCCACTTCAACGAAGGCTTCGAGATGGCGGATCTTGATGCGTCGAGAAATTTCCATACCAAATCCGGGATGATTAATGCGCTCAAAAATCATTATTCATTTCCATTCCAATATGTAAATCTCTTTCCCACACGGAACCGGTCTGGAGGAGCAAATGGCCGCTACAGCATCCATCGCGGATGCAGGCATCCCGTCACCGCAAACACGGCCTGAATGCCGAACAGCCGACAGCCAAACCGGACGCGGGACGCAAGCTGCTGACCACACCTTTCTTCACGTTACGTAGGATCAAGCCATGGCCAATTTTCTGCCGCTGCCCGATGCGGTGGCGCAAAACCTCAAAACCGGTGACACCGCCGCCTTCGAAGGGTTTACCCATCTCATTCCACACGCCAGCGCCCATGAGGTGATCCGCCAGGACATCAGGGACCTCACGCTGGTGCGCATGACACCCGATGTGATCTATGACCAGTTGATCGGCATGGGCATGGTCCGCAAGCTGATCTTCTCCTACGCCGGCAATCCTGGCGTCGGGCTGTTGCGCCGTTTGCGCGATGCGGTGGAGAATGGCTGGCCGCACCGGATCGAGATCGAGGAACATTCCCACGCAGCCATGGCGAATGCCTATGAAGCCGGCGCCGCAGGCCTGCCCTTTGCCACCTTCCGGGGCTACAAGGGCGCAGAGCTTGCCCGCGTCAACCCAAACATCCGTTCCATCACCTGCCCGTTTACCGGCGAGGAACTGGCCGCAGTGCCTGCCATCCGCCCCGATGTCACCTTCATCCATGCCCAGAAAGCCGACCGCAAGGGCAATGTGCTGATCGAAGGCATTGTCGGCGTGCAGAAGGAAGCGGTGCTGGCCGCCAAACGCTCAATCGTCACGGTGGAGGAGATCGTGGATGATTTGTCCGCCCATCCCAACGCCTGCGTCCTGCCGGGCTGGACCATCAGCGCCATCTCAGTGGTGCCGGGCGGCGCCCATCCCTCCTACGCCCATGGCTATTACTCGCGCGACAACGCAAGCTACATCGCCTGGGACAAGATTGCCGCAGACCGGGGTGAATTCCTGGCCTGGATGAAACACAACGTGCTCGATGCCTCGCCCGAGGATTTCGCAGAGCGCATCAAAGACTTAAGGAGTGCGGCATGAGCGAGCTCGATTTCACCTCTGACGAAATGATGACCATCGCAGCCGCGAGGGCACTCAAGAACACCGATGTCTGCTTTGTCGGCATCGGAGCGCCCTCGGCCGCCTGCAACATTGCGCGTCTCACCCACGCGCCCGATGTCACGCTGATCTATGAGAGCGGTACCATCGGCACGGCTCCCTCGGTGCTGCCACTGTCCATCGGCGACGGCGAACTCTGCGAAACGGCGGTCACAACCGTCTCGGTGCCCGAGATGTTCCGCTACTGGCTGCAGGGCGGACGCGTCACCGTCGGTTTTCTTGGAGCTGCCCAGATCGACCGCTTCGGCAACATCAACACCACCGTGATTGGCGATTACGATACGCCCAAGACCCGCCTGCCCGGCGGCGGCGGCGCGCCGGAGATTGCCTCGTCCTGCGGCGAGATCTTCATCACGCTGAAGCAGTCCAAACGCGCGATGGTCGAAAAGATCGATTTCTTTACCAGCTTTGGCCATGGCGAAGGCGGCGACCACCGCACCCGTCTGGGCATCACCACAAAGGGGCCGACGCTGATGGTCACCGATCTGGCTGTTTGGAAAGCAGATCGGGAAACATCCGAATTCACAGTCGTCTCATTGCATCCCGGCGTCACCCGGGAGATGGTTCAGGACACCTGTGGCTGGACCGTTCGTTTCGCTGACGAACTTTCCGAAACCCCTCATCCAACAGAGCTTGAGCTCAGCACGTTGCGCGATCTCAGAGCCCGTACAAAAGCCGCCCATTCGGGTGGCGCCAAGACCGGAGAAGCTGCCTGATGGCCGATGCATTTATCTGCGATTTCATTCGCACACCTATTGGCCGGTTTGGCGGCGCCCTGTCCTCTGTCCGCGCCGATGATCTCGGCGCAATCCCGCTGCGCGCCCTGACCGAGCGCAACGCTGGCGTCGACTGGGAAGCGGTCGACGAGGTGATCTACGGCTGCGCCAACCAGGCCGGAGAAGACAACCGCAACGTCGCCCGCATGTCGACATTGCTCTCCGGGCTTCCGGTTTCGATCCCCGGCACCACCATGAACCGGCTTTGCGGTTCCGGCATGGACGCGGTTCTCACCGCCTCACGGATGATCCGCGCGGGCGAAGCTGACCTGGTCATCGCCGGTGGTGTCGAGAGCATGTCGCGCGCACCCTTCGTCATGCCCAAGGCTGAAACCGCGTTTTCCCGCAGCTCTGAAATCCACGACACCACCATCGGCTGGCGCTTCGTCAACAAGCTGATGAAGGCGCAATATGGCGTCGATTCCATGCCCGAAACCGGCGAGAACGTGGCCGAGGATTTTTCTGTCAGCCGTGCGGATCAGGATGCCTTTGCGCTGACAAGCCAGACCCGCGCAGGCGTGGCGCAGCAATCCGGCCGGTTCGCCAGGGAAATCATCTCTGTCGAAGTTCCTCGCCGCAAGGGCGATCCCGTGATCGTCGACACCGATGAGCACCCCCGGCCCGGCACAACGCTCGAGCAGCTTGCCAAACTGCCCACGCCGTTTCGCCAGGGCGGCAGCGTGACCGCCGGCAACGCGTCGGGCGTCAATGATGGCGCCGCGGCGCTGATCATTGCCAGCGAGAAAGCCGCCAAGGCCCATGGCCTGACCCCGATCGCACGGATCATCGGTGGCGCGACTGCCGGTGTTGAACCACGCATCATGGGCATTGGCCCCGCACCGGCCACCAAGAAGCTCTGCCAGCGGCTGGGGCTGAAGCCCTCCGATTTCGGCGTCATCGAGCTCAACGAAGCCTTTGCCAGCCAGGGCATTGCCGTGTTGCGCGAACTCGGCCTCGATCCATCCGCTGGGCACATCAACCCCAATGGCGGCGCCATCGCGCTTGGCCATCCGCTTGGCATGTCTGGTGCCCGGATCTCCGGCACCGCGGCACTGGAACTTGGCATCCGCAATGAAAAGCTGGCGCTGGCCACCATGTGTGTCGGCGTCGGCCAGGGCATCGCCATTGCCCTTGAGCGGGTCTGATATGGCAGCCGGTGGACAGGGTTGGGTCAAGTCGCTGACCGGTGATGCGGAGATCGCAGCGCTGTTTGGTGATGCAACCCAGTTCGCCAGCTTTGCCCGCTTCGAGGCGGCCCTGATCTTGGGGCTCGCCAAAGCCGGTCGCATCGACAAAGCGGATGCGGCCACCCTGATCGGTCAGATCGCCACCTTTGTGCCGGATCATGAACGCATCGCTCAGTCGGCGGTCAGCGACGGTGTTCCCATACCCGAATATATGCGGCAATTGCGCAGGCATGTCTCGGGCCCGGGCGCTGACATGCTGCATTTCGGCACCACCAGTCAGGACCTCGTCGACACTGCAACCATCGAAGCTCTGGCTCAGGTCATCGCAGTTCTTTCAGACCGGCTCAATCAGCTGATCGCCGCAATCGACAGGCTGGAAGCCCGCGACGGAACCAATGCGCTCAAAGCCATCACCCGCATGCAGGAAGCACTGACCATCCGAGCATCGGCGCGCATCGATACCTGGAACCGTCCGCTCGAGGCCCTGCGCGACCGCCTTCCGGCACTGCGCGAGCAAGTCCTGGTGCTGCAATTCGGCGGCGCGGTGGGTGATCTGCAGGTGCTGGGGAAAGATGCAGACACGGTCGCAAAGGCCATCGCCAGCGAACTCAGGCTCCGCTGGCCCGGTCACAGCTGGCAGACCTCGCGCACACCTTTGATCGCCGCCGCGAGCTGGTTGACGGAACTCTCAAACGCTCTCGGCAAGATCGGCCAGGATGCGGCGATCATGGCGCTGCGCGGTGCGGACGACATTGAAGTCTCGGGCGGCGGCACCTCGTCTGCGATGCCGCACAAGCAAAACCCGGTCGCAGCCGAGAGGCTGGTGGCATTGGCACGCTTCAACGCGTCACAAATGGGTGCCATGCATCAGGCCCAGCTCCACGAGATGGAGCGGTCAGGTGCGGCCATGACGCTCGAATGGATGGTTCTGCCGCAGATTTGCGAAGCGGCAGGCGCAGGCCTGACAGCCGCCATTGCCCTGATACAATCCATCAATCGCATCGGCACCCCTTCTTAGAAGCTCACCGCTTGTCAGGTCAGGTTTGCACCATCGGCGCACAGTCAGATCGGACATTGCTATTTATAACAACCGGCCCGCCACACTGATGCCCGTTTCACCCGCTCTGTTCAGCTTGCATTCACCATGATTCAACGATGCTGCGCACACAATAACAGCATCAGACGCAGGGCTTAGCCATGTTGATCAGCACCAGATTCCGTTTTGCCGTAGCCGCCTTTGCAATTGGACTATCAGCTCCGCTTGCGGCCAATGCAGGACCCTATGACGGTGATCGCATGGTGCTTGTCACCACCGATGGACGCTTGATGCGCGATATCCCCGAGATTGGTGCCGTGCGGATCGTCCTCGACACACAGGGCCGCCGCCTGCTGATCGACCGCTGGAACACCGTCATTGGCTTTGAAATGCCGGCCTGGCAGTACCGCGAGCAGTATGGAAAGCCTTGGGAAGACGATGAGCGCGGCCACAACCGCGGATATGATGGCGGCCTGGCACGCGAGACCTTCCCCGAGGCGCCCCGTCCACCCCGCGACCGGTTCGCCACAATCGAGCCCCGGGATAATTTCGAACCACGCGCCCGCATCGAGCGGCGCGACCTCAACCCCATGACGGGAACCGTGCCCGCACCGGGCGACGAACCACGGATCATCGAAGCTCCGAAGCTCTCAAAGCCATCCACAACCCAGGAGACGACAGGGGAAACGGTTTCAGCACCAAAGCTCAGCAAGCCGGAAGTCGCAGCCCTGCAGGTCTATCTCGACCGCAACGGCTTTTCTCCTGGCGTCATCGATGGGCGCATGGGATCGAATGTGCAAAAGGCACTCGCAGCCTGGCGCGAGGCAACAGGCGAGCGCATTGATCCGACTGACACCGATCTGATCGTGAGCCGACTGGCAACCAGCGGCGGCCTGGCCTTCACCAGCTACACCATCACGGCTCAAGACGCTGCCGGTCCCTTCATCGCCTCGGTCCCCACCGACTACGCCGAGAAAGCCAAGCTCGAACGCCTTGCCTTCACCTCGACGCGCGAGATGCTGGCCGAGCGCTTCCACATGGACGAGGACTATCTCCAGGAACTCAATCCGGGCGTTGATTTCAGCCGTCCGGGCGTGCAGATCAAGATCGTCGACACCGGCGCGAAAAAGACCGGCGTGGTCACCCGCATCATCGCCGACAAGCCCCGCAAGCAGATCCGCGCCTATGATGCTGGCGGCCAGCTTGTCGCCGCCTATCCCGCCACCATCGGCTCCTCCTCCACCCCCTCGCCAACCGGCGAGGTGACCATCGAGCGCATCGCCCGCAATCCCGGTTACACCTACAATCCCAAGATCAATTTCAAGCAGGGCAACAATGACCAGATCCTTGAGGTGCCGCCCGGGCCGAACGGCCCTGTCGGTTCCGTCTGGATCGCATTGTCCAAACCCACCTACGGCATTCACGGAACACTCGAGCCCTCGAAGATCGGCAAGACCAGCTCCAATGGCTGTGTCCGTCTGACCAACTGGGACGCGGAGGAACTGGCAGGCATGGTCGCACCCGGCGTCAGCGTCAGCTTCGTCGAGTAAACAGACATCGGCGCTGAGGCCGCATCAGGCCATGTCAGCGGTGCTGGTCGACGAGAACCGGATTGCCGTCGGGATCATGGATCAGAAAGCTGCCCGGGCCGGTGCTCGCCTCATCGGCTTCCGCCTCGAAAGCAACGCCTTCAGACTTGAGCTGCTTTTGCAACTCGCGCACATCGGTGAAGCTCTCGAGCGGCTCTGCCGTCTCCTTCCAGCCCGGATTGAAGGTCAGGATATTCTTCTCGAACATGCCTTCAAACAGCCCGATCACACAGCCGCCATTTTGCAGCATCAGCCAGTTCTGGCTTTCATCCCCGCCAAACACCTTGAAGCCGAGCTTCAGGTAAAACGCCTTTGACGCGGCCAGGTTTTTAACCGCCAGGCTCAAGGAAAACGCACCAAGTTGCATTGCTCTGTTCCTCCGTGAGATCAGCATACGCGACCATGCGGGAACCGCAAACCGGGGTGCGAAGATGGCAATCGGGATTACGGTGAGGATTACGGTGACAGTAACCGTAATTGCTCGACCCTACCTTCGTTGCCCGCCCTCGAAATCTGGCCTTGACGCTGTCCGCTGGGCGTGAAGGATGGAGTGGACAAAACCATCACGGGCCTGGTGTCGGGTTCATCCGGCTTGCTTGGGAAACCGTCTTTCTGTGAGGGCCGGGCTTGGACAATTTGTACATTGGCGCTGAGGGCGGTACAGCCGAGATCGCCGGAGCAAGCGGACCGCGCGACGCCTGCAATTACGGTTACTGTCACCGGAATTCCAGCCTCTACCCGCAGCTTGCAACAATGTTTTTTTTGAAAGTATATAAATAGTATATCATAAAATATATATTGCATGCAGTGCGAATTCAAATGAATTTTGTTTTTGCGCTTGTTATGATTGAATTTTTTTCAATTAAATAAGGCAGGAAAGGAGATCGCGTTGAAAAATAAAATAATTTTTTCAAAATGCCTGATGAAAATTGGCCGGTATTTTGCATTTTTTTCTATTGCTATCTATTTTTTGGTTTACAACAATTATTTATATATTTACTATAATAAAGATTTATATAAAGCTTTCTTAAAGGGCTCTTATGAAAATTTCCAAAGCGTTGGGAAAGACGATGCCTTGTACAGTGCTGTTGAGAATTACATTAATATAGAAAATATCAAAGGGGAAAAATCCGTCAGATTGGACATAGCTATAAACGTGTTCTTCTTTATTCAAACAGCACAATATGTAGAGGTGTATTTTGCGCTGGATAACTGTGTAGACTGTATTAAGCTCGTCGTTTATAGGAACCTACCAGGATGACAAAACAGAACAATTACGAATTACGGTGACAGTAACCGTAATTGAATTACGGTGGAATTACGCTGACAGTAACCGAAATTGTTCGCCCTTGCCTTTGTTGCCCGCCCTCGAAATCCGGCCTTGACGCTGCACGCTAAGCGTGAAGACTGGAGGGGACAAAACCATCACGGGCCTGGCGTTGCGTTCATCTGGCTTGTCTGGAAAACCGTCTTGCTATGAGGGCCGGGCTTGGACAATTTGCACATTGGCGCTGAGAGTGACACGGCGGAGATTGCCGGGGCAAGCGGAGCGCGCGACGCCCGCAATTACGGTTACTGTCACCGGAATCTCACGCTGAACCCGTTCCGCCGCGCCAAGGCGTTTTTGACGCTTGTTGCGGCGGTGCGGCAATGGGCAGCATCAGAACAGGCGAGCCCGGTGTTTTTTCATGTGATGACCGGGACGAGGCTTGCGGCAACCGACCGGCTGATGAAGGCTGCGGGGGTGCAGTGTGTGGGAGGAAGTTATGTGGTTTAGTTGTCAGTTTGCATTGAAAATATGTAAAATCCTGGATAAGACATGAACAAGAGAAGCATAATAAATAAAGAAGAAATTCCTGAATTTCATTCCAAAGGTTTTTCCATTGCCACTAAAACACTAATTTATAGTGTAGCAATAACATTATTGATTGCCTTTGTGGATAATTCTGTGATTGCTTTGATACACAAAACCCCATTCAATAAAATTTTTTTGATAGATATATTTCATCTGAGACGTGATGGACTTAACGAGGCGCAGGCTTTTTTAGGCGATAGATTTTTGGTTGCTTTCATTCTTGTCTCCTTAAATTGGAGTGTCCATATTTTCAAGATAGCAAATATTGTTATATATAATTGGAAGACAGAGTATAATTACTTTGAAAAAGCGCACCATAAATGGCTTTTGTTGGTGACCATATCTGGACCTGTTGTTGTATACTCATTTTTCTATGCAGACTGGACGCCTGCCGACCCAAATTACCCTGGCGGACTAACATACCTAAATACAAAATACGCACTTTTCATGCTTCCATTTATTGTTGGATATTGCGCTGCGATTACTGTCGGTTGCCTCATATACATAATGAGACTACTCAAAATCAAAGGCTGAAAAATCACATCAAATACAAGGCTTTCGGAAATTACGGTGCAAATTACGGTGACAGTAACCGCAATTGTTCGGCTTTGCCTTTGTTGCCCGCCCTCGAAATCTGGCCTTGACGCTGCCCGCTGGGCGTGAAGACTGGGGTGGACAAAACCATCACGGGCCTGGCGTTGCGTTCATCCGGCTTGCTTGGAAAACCGGCTTGCTATGAGGGCCGGACATGGGTGATTTGAATGTCGGCACGGAGAGCGGCATAACGGGCATCATCGCGGAGCACAATGGCGCGCCTGTGGGCATCGCCTGGGCGACGGCGGATGAATATCTGCTTTCCGATGGCCCGCGTTTCGTCACCGTGCATCTGATTGCGGTGGATCTCAGCTTGCGCCCGTTCCGCCGCGCCAAGGCGTTTTTGACGCTTGTTGCGGCGGTGCGGCAATGGGCGGCGTCCCAGCAGGCAAGCCCGGTGTGTTTTCATGTGATGACCGGAACGAGGCTTGCAAGCACGGACAGGCTGATGAAGGCTGCGGGGGCGCAGTGTGTGGGAGGGAGTTATGTGGTTTGAAATGGTATCGTTCAATTCTAAAATCGAACCTTATCCGGCTCTGAAATTCTCATTGAGCTCAAAATGAAATCACACTTCATGACACGCAAGAAAAGTACTATAGCGGCGGCAATCGCTCTGCTGCTCTCAGGGCCTTTTTATATTGATATTTTTTTTGCGTTTTTTAGAAATCCGCAAAAATCTGTATTATATGAAATTTTCCCAGCGAAATACATAAGTTTTTTTATGGTTTTTTGTTGGTTTATATTGATAACTTTTGTATTTTCATTGTTATTCCACTATTTATATAAGTACTTAAGATTCATTTATATTATAGATGAAGATGATATGCGTGTGATTATTTCGCATCCAATATCTGGATTTTTCATATGGAGTGAAACGATTGACATTTTCGAGGAAAGAAGGCGGCGATGAGTGAGTGGAATTTCTATGGACCCCGGTTTTTGCGGCTTCAGGGTGCGCTGAAAGCGCTGCTCCAGCTCTTCGATAAATTTGCTGCTTCCAAGCGGGCGGCCGATCTAATTACGGTTACTGTCACCGCAATTCAACTGCTCCAGCAGCCGGTGGCAAATGCGCCAAGTCACATGCCTGCAGCAACCGCTAGCTCAACGTTCGTCGCACCGCATCGCGCCAGCCTTTGAGCTTGGCGTTGCGGGTCTTCTCATCCATCTTTGGCTTGAAGGTCGTGTCACGCGCCCAGGCCTTGGCAAAAGCCTTCTGCTTGGGCCAGACACCGGCGCGCTGGCCGGCGAGCCAAGCGGCTCCCAGCGCCGTGGTTTCGAGGATTGTGGGCCTGTCCACCGGTGCATCGAGGATGTCGGCCAGCCGCTGCATGGTCCAGTCGGAGGCGACCATGCCGCCATCCACCCGCAGCACCGTGTCGGCCTGTGAACTCTTCCAGTCCTTGCGCATCGCGTCGAGCAGATCGCGGGTCTGGTAGCAGACCGCCTCAAGTGCAGCGCGGGCGAATTCCGCGGGGCCGGTGTTGCGGGTCATGCCATAGATCGCCCCGCGCGCCTCCGCATCCCAGTGCGGTGCGCCAAGCCCGGTGAAGGCCGGGACCAGATAGACATCCTGGGTCGGGTCGGCCTCGGCAGCCAGTTCGCCGCTGTGTTCGGCCTTCTTGATCACCTTGATGCCGTCGCGCAGCCATTGCACCGCAGCCCCGGCAATGAAGATCGACCCTTCCAGCGCATAGGTCGGCTTTCCATCAAGCCGGTAGGCAATTGTGGTCAACAGCCGGTTTCTGGAACGCACCATGTCCTCGCCGGTGTTCAAAAGCGCGAAACAGCCGGTGCCATAGGTGGATTTGAGCATGCCCGGCTCGAAACAGGCCTGGCCGATTGTCGCCGCCTGCTGATCGCCGGCCACGCCCAGGATCGGGATTTCCGCGCCAAACAGCCTGGCCTCGGTGATCCCGAAATCCGCCGCGCAATCCTTCACCTCCGGGAGCATCTCTACGGGCACACGCAGCGTCTTGAGCAGTTCCGCATCCCATTCCTGGGTGGCGATGTTGAACATCAGCGTGCGCGAGGCATTGGTGGCGTCGGTGACAAAGGACTTGCCGCCCGTCAGCCGCCAGATCAGGAAGGTGTCGATGGTGCCGAAACAGAGTTCGCCACGCGCAGCCCGCGCCCGTGAGCCTTTCACATTCGACAGCATCCAGGACAGTTTGGTGCCGGAAAAATAGGGATCGAGCAAAAGCCCGGTCTTGGCTGTGAAGGTCTTCTCGAGTCCCTGCCGCTTGAGCTTTTCGCAGAAGGACGCCGTGCGGCGGTCCTGCCAGACAATCGCATTGTGGATCGGCTTGCCGGTCTCCCGGTCCCAGACCACGACCGTCTCGCGCTGGTTGGTGATGCCGATCGCGGCCACATCGGACGCCTCGATCCCGGCCTTCTTGAGAGCCTGGCGGATTGTGGTGACGACGGATTTCCAGATTTCCTCAGGATCGTGTTCCACCCAGCCTGATTGCGGATAATGCTGGGTGAATTCCTTTTGCCCGACGCCGGCGATTTTCATATCGCCATCAAACACGATCGCCCGGCTTGATGTGGTGCCCTGATCGATCGCCAGAATGTATCCGCTCATGCTGTCCTCCCTTATTGCCTGCACTTGACCCTAATTTGGCGTCCGCGAAAAGCCCCCGCCCGAACCTGGTCCGGCGCCAAGGCACGTCGACGGCCTCCACCGCCCACACCCGCGCATTCAGGGCTCTTTGTCTAAATCGAACCAAATGCGAATGTCAAAAGAAAACAAACGAAAGTGTCCGCCCTCTTGAGACCCGCTCCAACCTCACAACAGGGCATCTGCAATTGCCAGCCAGATCCCGGTTGTCAGCGCGGCCAGCGCTGTGCCGATGGTCATCGAGGTCGAGGCGAGCCGCTGCCCGGTGCCGAGCCTGCTGGCGATCAGCCAGGAGTTGACACCGGCAGGCAGTGACGCGGCCGCCACTGCAATTTTTGCCTGAAACTCCGGCAGCCCGATCGCCAGCGCCATGCCGAGCGCCACGGCGGGCATCAGGAACAGCTTGAGCGTCACCAGCGACAACGCCTGGCGCACCTGGCCACGAATGCCGTAGCCATAGAGCGAAACCCCCATGGCAAACAGCGCCACCGGACCGGCCACCCCGGCCAGGCTGGCGATCACCCGGTCCACCGGACCCGGAATCGCAAATCCCGTAAACCGCATCAGGCTGCCGCCCAGAATGCCGATGATCAGCGGGTTGGAAAACAGCTGCCGCAGGAAGCCCGTGACCAGCCCGGAAACACTTTCCGCCTTGCCGACAGCGCCGTCACGCCTGAGCGCCCACTGATAGAGAATGATCGAGGCCCCCATCATGATCGGCAGATGGATCGTCACCAGCTGCGCCAGCACCACAAGCCCGGCCTCGCCATAAAGCCCGCTGATGAATGGAATGCCCAGCAGCACCAGATTGGAAAAAGCGGCCGTCACCCCCGCCACCACGCCCGAGCGCGCATCACGGCCAAACCCGCTGCGGATTGTCAGATGCGCCGTCGTCCAGGTCACCAGCACCGCAGCAAAATAGGTCACCCAAAGCGCCCAGGGCGCACCGTGATCAAAGCTCGCAGTGGCAATGGTGCGAAACAGCAAAAGCGGCACCGCAATCGTGAACACAAAATCCGACAACCCGTCACCCGTTGCGCTCTTGATCAACCGCACCCCGGCAGCCCCGAAACCGATGGCAATCAACGCGAAGACGACAAGGATGGTTTCAACAAAGGGGGGCATGGGCGAGAGACTCAGATGGGGGCGTGATCTTGTTCATAGACTGTGCAGGGCGTGGCGCAAAGCGCCGTGGGTCAATTGGCACGGGGCGCGGGACCGGTGCTTGCTGCGCGTTTCATGCCAGCAACGGCCCAAAGCCCTCTCCCCAACCTGACAGGCTCACGTTACGGGCCGCTCCCCGTCCTGCGGCCCCCGCAGGTGGGAGGGACTAACCTGGCCACGCCTGTCTTCGTGTCCCGGCGCTTTCAACGCCACGGGACTTCACTGTCTGGAACTGGAACGAGCCGCACACTAGCCCCTCCCCCTTGTGGGGAGGGTTGGGGAGGGGCATCCCTCGGACACTGAGAAACAGAAAGCACCGCTGCTCACGCCTCACGCGGCTGCAGCGGAAATTGCTTGGCACGTTCCTCCCGCTCGGCAAAATCATAGCCATATTGATCACACAGCGCCCGCGCCTCCGCCTGCCGCTCCCCGGGCCTGTCGCCCACCCGCGCCAGCGTCAGCAGGCAGGAGATCAGCCAATCGGCGGCATTGTGCGTCTCCGGGTGCTGCAGCTGGGCGGCGAAGACCGTTTGCCGCAGCTCCAGGGCCTCGCGCAGCAGCGGCTCGGCACGGGCAGCAGCGCCGGATTTGAGCCAATAGGAACCGGTGTTCAACAAGCTGAAGCCAAGGCTCGCGTCGCCGGGATCGAGGACCTGTCGTTTAATGGCCAGCGCCATAGCGGAGAGCCGCGCCGCAGCAGGCGTGCGGCCTTGTTGATTGCGCACACCAGCCAGATTGTTCAGCGCCACCGCCGTAGCCGCGCTGTCACGCCCGGCCAGATGCCGGTACAGCGCCAGCGCCTGTTGACGGCGTCTGAGCGATCTCACCAGCGCCGCCGCATCACCGGCTTGCGCCTGTTCCAAGAGCACATAGCCATGCATATCATAGTGCACCGCCAGATCCAGGCTGTCGGACCGGTGCGCCTTGTCCAGGTCCACCGCGCGGGCGAGCTGCGCCTCGGCTTCCTGAAGCTCCCCGGCCCGCATCAACGCGACGCCGAGATTGGCGAAGCCGACAGCGATGTCGCGATGCTCCTCCGGCAGCCGCTTCTGTTTAAGCGCAAACGACGCTCGGTCCATCTCCAGCCCGCCGGGAAAATCGGCGATCTTGTCGAGATAAACCGCCGCTTGATTGAACAGAAACTGCATCGCCCCGGTTTCCGGCGCCGCGCCGCTGGCCCACAGCGCCCGCACATGCGGCGTCAGCCGGGCGCAGAGCGGCCACTCCTTCGAATTATTGACATTGTGCTCCGCCCCACCCGGATAGACCGCCGCCAGCAGCCCCGCTGCGGCCTTGGCCGTGTTCGCGTCGGCGCGCTTCGCCTGCAGATGCCGCAGCGCCGCCGCCGTCATCCGGTGCATCGACCAGCTTGCCGCGCCGCCTTGCATCAGCGACCGCGATGCCAGCTCGGCAAACCCTGCCCAGCCCCTCGCAACCCAATACGTGGCCAGCCTAGCCACACCACCCTTGGTTGCCAACGGAAATTTGCGTTTGTGTTCGGTCGGGCGGCCTTGCCTCACCTCCGTCATGCCGGACGCGATCCGGCATCCAGCAGGCGCATGTCCATGCGCCGGGAGACTCTTTTCACGCAGAATGAGTCACTCACGGCGCAGACGCGCCGTGGCTGGATCCCGGATCAGGTCCGGGATGACGGCAGGTGAAAACCCACAGCTTCACTGCAAAACCCTATCCCCGCTTGAAGCCGTGCCCCATTGCCGTTAGGGATTTCGGGCCATTCACATTCGGAAACCCCAGCCATGCCAGCCTTCCCCCGTTTCACCGCCCTTGCAGAATCGCTGCCGCCCACCGTGCCGTTTGTGGGGCCCGAGACCCAGGAGCGGGCGCGGGGCGAAGTGTTTGACGCGCGGCTCGGTGCCAATGAAAGCGGCTTTGGCCCGTCGCCATCGGTGATCGCCGCAATTGCCCGCGAGGTACCGCTGAGCTGGCGCTATGGCGATCCGGAAAACCATGATCTGCGGACGGCACTTGGAGCCCATCTGGGGATTGCGCCGGAGTGTGTTGTGGTCGGTGAGGGCATTGACGGGTTGCTCGGGCTGCTGGCGCGGCTGATCGTTGAGCCGGGAACGCCGGTCGTCACCTCGCTTGGTGCCTATCCCACCTTCAATTTCCATGTCGCAGGCTTTGGCGGTAGGCTGGTCACAGTGCCCTATCGCGATGACCGGGAGGATCTTGAGGGGCTGCTCGATGCGGTCAGGCGCGAAAACGCGGCGATCGTCTACCTCTCCAATCCCGACAACCCGATGGGCACCTGGCATCCCGCCGATGACATCGTGGCTTTCGCGAAGGCCCTGCCCGAAACCACCATGCTGGTGCTCGACGAGGCCTATGGCGAGACCGCCCCGGCGGGCGCCATCCCCGCCATCGACGCCCTCTCATCCATGCCCAATGTGCTGCGCTTCCGCACCTTCTCCAAGGCCTATGGGCTGGCCGGCCAGCGGGTGGGATACGTGTTCGGCGAGGCCGAAACCGTGTCGCGATTCCATAGGGTGCGCAATCATTTCGGGGTCAACCGGCTTGGCCAGGCGGCAAGCCTCGCAGCGCTTGAAGATCAGGCCTGGCTTCAGTCCGTCATCGCCAGGGTCGCAGCCGCGCGCGACCGGATCGCTGACATCGCCCGCGCCAACGGCCTGGCGCCGATTGCCTCGGCGACCAATTTCGTCACCATGGATTGCGGTGCCGACGGCGCCCGCGCCAAGGCCATTCTCGATGGTCTGGTGAACCGCGGCGTGTTCATCCGCATGCCCGGCGTCGCACCGCTCAACCGCTGCATCCGGATCTCGGCAGCGCCGGAGCCGGAACTGACGGTCTTCGAAGAACGCCTGCCCGAAGTGCTGGCCACGCTGAAATAGCCACCGAAAGAAAGAAGGCCGCAGCCGACCCGTTCCGGTCAGTCGCGGCCTTCGCAGTAAGCCTCTCCGTTGTGTCCGGAGTTTCGGCCCCCGCCCCGTTCCCCTCGAGACAATTCAATATGGGTTCGGCGCTGCCGTTGACACGGCATCCGAGACCACATCAGTGCATGGTCATCCATTCGCGGGCGGCGCGAAGGGCCGCGGCAAGGTCGGATTTGCTCATGCTTTCGGCCAGTTCAGCGCGCAGTGTTGCCGCGCGGTCCGAGCCCTTGATGGCTGCAATATTGAGCCATTTGTGCGCGGCGATATAGTCGACCTCGCATTCGCGGCCGGTTGCATACATCAGACCCATTTCGCAAAAGACGTCAGCCTTGGCTTCGCCGCCGATGCTGGCCTGATCGTGATCGTGAATTTCATAACGTGCCATTTTACCAGTCCCCGTAAAAAGTTCGATTTCGTTGTCCCTGTCAGCTCTTGAGGAGCCGTCTTCTTCATGCTTGCGTCCGGTTTGCCCGGCGCCTTGTTGTTGAGTTGGAGTGTGCTGGCTTCGGCTGAAAGCTACGTTAAACGGCATGCTTAAGAGGAAACGAACAAAGTTCAAACGCTTGGTAAATTTGCGATTTTGTTAAACATCGAAGCCGTTGGGAATCCGCCGAAGTGGTCAAATCGACCGTTTGAAGACGCGCGGAAAAAGTTACGGACGGCTAACCAAAGATCCATCGCATTTTCTGAAAATCTTTCCGGACCGCAGAAATTGCATGTCATTTCACCGGGTTTCCGGGCGTCAAAACCAAGGGTCGGATCGAGTATTTCCCGCATCTCACCCCGTTTACCTTTACGTAACTTTGGGTTAAGTAAGAAATCGACCTGCTCGCAGGCATCAAACCGGGAGGAAACCATGATCCGCAAACTGATCGCCGCCGGCGCGCTTGTCGCCGCCATGACGGCCCCCGCACTGGCTGACCCGATTGTCGGCAACTGGAAAACCAAGAGCGGCGAGACCGCTGCCATCACCGCCTGCGGCGGCGCCTTCTGCGTCAAGCTGAAAACCGGCGAATATGCCGGCAAGCAGATTGGCAAGATGAGCCCCGACGGCAGCAAGTACTCAGGCACCATCACCGATCCATCCAAGGACAAGACCTATTCCGGCTCCGCCACGATCTCTGGCAACAGCCTGAAGATGCGCGGTTGCGTGCTCGGCGTTCTCTGCCGCTCGGAAAACTGGGCCAAGATGTAACCGCCCCACACCCGATCCGGCACCGGCTTCAAGGCCGGTCTGTCTCAAACCCCGCACTGGCCTGCCAGCGCGGGGTTTTTTAATGCGGCAGGCCCATCGCCGGACCGGGCGCGCCTGACCGAAACGAGCCAATGCACCCGGTTAACCTGTTTGAACCGAACATGAACGCCCCCCTCAGCACCGGTTCAGCCGGCCGATGCGATTGTGCTCTCATCAACTGGGGACTGAGACGCATGGCCACGATCGCAAGACGCTTCACCATCATCTGCCTGATCTTCGTGATCTTTGCCATGCTGATGGCCGCAGCCGTCGCCAATTCCGATCGCGACACCCGCGCCTGGCGCGGCGGTCTGATCGACACCTGTGCGTTTCAAGTCAGCACTCAGTGCCGGTTCAACCAACAATCCTGACCTTCAAGGAAACAGTACCATGCGTATTCGCACTCACCGCACACTCTCGACACTTCTCCGCATCGTGGCATTCACAGCCTTTTTCGCCGGCCCGGTCGGGGCTTTCGCCTATGCCCAGACCGGCGACAAGGGCCCGGGCCTCTCCGGAGCCGGCTTCGTCCTTTACATGAGCATTCAACGCGGCCGCTGAGAATGACATGGCGAATGATTGGCGCCTTTTGTCCGAAACACCTTTCGCCGCTGCTCGTCTTTTCCTTGTCAAGATTTCTCGTATATGATGGTGCATGGACCAACGAATCTCTTCACACACCGCCAACGGCTTCATTTCACCCGAACCGATCGCCCCGCAGGAATTTACCGATGCGGCCGAGGCGGTCGCGGCGCTCGAAGCCATTTATGAACGCAACACCCGCTTCCTCTGTGAGGCTTTCCAAAGCCTTGCGACAGACAAGCCAAAAGGCCGCTATCGGGCCTTCTACCCCCAGGTAGGCCTTTCAACGACCTCCTTCGGCATGGTCGATTCCCGCCTCTCCTATGGCCACGTGGTCTCGCCCGGACATTACGCGACCACCATCACGCGGCCCGCACTGTTTCGAACCTACCTCAAGACCCAGCTCGAACTGCTGCTGCGCAACCACGACACACCCCTTACAGTCTCGGAATCGGACACCCCGATCCCGCTGCATTTCGCCTTTGGCGAGGGCGCCTATGTCGAGGCAGCCGTCGCCGACAAGCTCGACATGCCGCTGCGCGACCTGTTCGACACGCCGGATCTCGCCACCACCGACGATGAAATCGTCAATGGACTTTATGAGCCAGGCCCGGGTGAGTTGCTGCCGCTGGCCCCGTTCAAGGCACAGCGCATCGACTATTCACTGGCCCGGCTCTCGCATTACACCGCGACCGCACCGGACCATTTCCAGAACTTCGTTCTTTTCACCAACTACCAGTTCTACATCGACGAATTTTGCGACCATGCACGCGCGCTAATGGCCGAGGGCAATTCCGAGTATGAGTTCTTTGTCGAACCCGGCAATTTGATCACGCCATCGGGCCATGGCAGCCCGACCGAAGGCGTCGCTCCGCCAAGATTGCCACAGATGCCGGCCTATCACCTGAAGCGCAAGGATCATGGCGGCATCACCATGGTCAATATTGGTGTCGGCCCCTCCAACGCCAAGACCATCACCGACCACGTCGCGGTGCTCCGACCCCATGCCTGGCTGATGCTGGGCCACTGCGCCGGTTTGCGCAACAGCCAGGCGCTGGGCGATTATGTTCTGGCCCACGCCTATGTCCGAGAGGACCACGTGCTTGATGACGATCTGCCTGCCTGGGTGCCTATCCCGGCGCTGGCGGAAGTCCAGGTCGCCGTTCAGGACGCAGTTGCGGAAGTCACCGGGCTTGAAGGCTATGATCTCAAGCGGATCATGCGCACCGGCACGGTCGCCACCATCGACAACCGCAACTGGGAACTCCGCGACCAGCGCGGCCCGGTGCAGCGCCTGTCGCAGTCGCGCGCCATTGCGCTCGACATGGAATCGGCCACCATCGCCGCCAACGGATTCCGCTTCCGTGTCCCCTACGGCACGCTGCTCTGTGTCTCCGACAAACCTCTGCATGGCGAGCTCAAGCTGCCGGGCATGGCCTCGGCGTTTTACAAGACGCAGGTCAACCAGCACCTGCAGATCGGCCTGCTGGCCATGCAGAAACTCGCCGCCATGCCGCCCGAAAGGCTGCATTCCCGCAAACTCAGAAGCTTCTTCGAGACCGCGTTTCAGTGAGGGCCATCTTGCTTCGGCCCATGGAGATCAGCGCTCATGGGCCGAGGCAGAAGGTCTTGTCAGACAGACGCATGACAGACCGGGACAGATGACGGACAAGCCGGATTTTCACACACCCTATGACGGATCAGCGCCGCCCTTTGCCATCGGGTTGAACCGGCTTGATCCCGAGACATGGCTCGATATTGACGGCGACCTTGCAAGCTACACCGCCGAAAAGCACCGCCTGACGCGCGAGCGCTACGAAGATGTCTTCGTGGCCGAACCGGACACGGAGGATGCCCAGCGCGAGGTTCATGACCTCATCCGCTCTCATCTCGGTGCCCGCTTCAAGCCTGCGCCGCCGGATACTGCGCTGACTGCGCCGGATGGCACACCGCTGCCCGTCCTGCACAGGGCCGCACTCAGCATTCCGGAAGATCTGGTGCTGATGCGCAAGGGCGAGACTGGATGGCGGCTGGCTGCTGCTTCCGTGTGCTTTCCCTCATCGTGGAACCTGCGAGAAAAATTCGGGCATCCGATGCACGTTATACACGGACCGGTTCCTGGCTTTCAGAAAGGCACCCGCAATGCCGGACTGATCGAGCGGATGTTCGACAATCTGCGTCTCGATATGCCGGTGGTGCGCTGGAACTGGTCGGTCTACGGCGACGCGGAGCTGTTCCACCAGCACGGCCACGAGAAAGGCGAAGGCCGTTTTGGTCCAGGCCCGGTTGCCAGTAACGTCTATCTGCGGCTCGAGCGCCAGACCCTGCGCAAACTTCCCGAAAGCGGCGATATTGTCTTCACAATCCGGATCTACATTGATCCGTTGACTGTGCTGGAAACCCATCCAGAAGCGGCCAAACTGGCCTTGGCCATCGCCAATCAGGTCAAGGCACTGAGCCCCGCCGAACGCGCCTACAAAGGCCTCGCCACGGAGCAAGACCGGCTGCTCGCGCGGCTGGAGATGATCGGGGGCAGCGCGGCGAATTGAAGGGGCGTGCTGGCAGAAGGCTGATCGCCATTCAACCAGTAGGTGCATTCAAGGCATGGAAGGGGCGCCGGAGAAGGCGCCCCGTTTTTGCTGGGCCCCGAGCCTAATTCCGGCGCAACCAGTCAGCGATTGCCCGACCGATTGCATCGGGTTGGTCTTCCTGAATGAAGTGCAGCCCCTGGCCAACGAAGGCCGTTTCCAGATTGCCGATCAGATCGGTGTAAAAGGGAACCGCTTGCGGAGGCACCAGGACACCAGGTTCCGCATAGGCAAGCAGCACCGGCATGTCGGTATCACCCATGAATGTTTGGATATCCTGCATAAGTTGGACGTTTGACGCAGGCATGCCATTGATAGGAACTTCCCGTGGCCACATCCATGTCGGCAGGCGGCTGTCGACGGTGCTGTAAGGCGCCCGGTAAGTCTCCATGGCAGCCTCGCCCAAGGGTCGATTGGCCATCATAGGCAGGATGTTCTCGACAAACATGTTGCCCTCCATGACCATCTCACGGCCTTTCTCCGGATCACGCAAAGCCCGGAACATGCCGCCCATTTCCTCGCCCATGGCTTCATAGCTCTCCTGTGGAAAGGCCGGAGGCAATACACCCTCCATATATGCCAGCCTGACCACCTTATCAGGGTTCCTGCGGGCGAAATCCCATGCAAGGGCTGCGCCCCAGTCGTGACTGACCAGCGTGATCTCCGGCAAGTTCAACTCGGCAACAAACGCTTCAAGATATCGCGCATGATCTGCAAAGGTGTAAGCTATATCGGGCTTGCCGGATTGCCCCATGCCGATCAGGTCGGGTGCAATCACGCGATGGCTGCTGCTGACGTAGGGGATCACATTGCGCCAGAGGTATGCCGACGAGGGATTCCCGTGCAGGAAGACCACCACGTCACCTTCTCCCTCTTCCAGATAGGACATGGTAGAGTCCAGAACCGCAATCTCGCGCCGGTCTATGACCAGTTCCTCCGAGACCGCAACAGCGGGCAACTTTGGCGCTGCATCTGTTGCGGCAGCCAGTGTGGACGACAAGGCGATCAGCGTCGTGACCGCTGCTGTTTTCAGTAAATTCGACATGATTTCTCCTGTTCGGGGCACGACAGTGACCCGATTGTTCGTGTTCAAAATGTCTGGAAAAGAGGGCTAGGCTGCGGGATCCTCGTAGACGACGAATTGCATGTCTCCCGCTTCATCGCGCAAGCCGGCATGTTGCTGGTATTCCGGCGAATTGAACCACGCGTTCAAGGCATCGATATCAGGGAACTGGACAACGCTCGTCATGTGCTGACCTGGGTCTTCTCCGACAAGGGTTTGAACGGCACGGCCGCGAAGAACAAGCGCCCCCTTATGCCCTGCGATGGTTGGTCCTGTTGCAGCGGCATAATCCTGCATCTTGACAGGATCCTTCACTTTGATCCGCGACACGAAAAAGGCTGTCATTGGGTCTGTCTCCTTGACTTCAGAGTTTTGTACAATAATGTATAAAACATGTTTCATTTATTTTGTCCACATGTGTACAAAATAAAATTCAGGAGCCTGAAATGGCGAGACCATCCAGTTTTGATCGAGACGCTGCCGTCGAAGCAGCGATGCAGGAAATGTGGCGCAATGGCTATGAAGCGAGTTCGGTGAAGGCGCTCTCCGACAAACTCGGAATCACCCGCTCCAGCTATTACAATGCCTTCGGCACGCGTGAGGACCTCTTCAAGGAGGCGCTCGTCGTCTATTTCGCCCAGTCGCCCGACGCAGTTTTGCACGGCGACCTGCCGGACATGCCGGTCTGCAATCTGTTGACCCGGACGTTCCGCGCAATCTGCGAAGCGCGCGCCAATGATCCCGAGGCGCGCGGATGTCTGGCCATCAACAGTCTGACTGAATTCGACACCACACAGGATGAGCTTGGCATCGTCATTGCAAACGCTGTCCTCAACAGCGCAGCCCGCCTCGAAGAACTGCTGCAACTGGCAGTCAGCAGACAGGAACTGCCTAAACAGACCAACCCGCATGCAACTGCACTGGCCCTTCAGAACCTGATGATCGGCCTGAACGTGTTTTCCAAGGCATTGCGCGATGAGGCCGAACTCTGGCTGACCGCAAGAACAACCCTGATTGCACTTGGCATTTATTGCGAGGACGAGAATGCGTGACTTTGAAGACATTTACACGATCGCTGTTGACCGCAAGGGTGGCCAGTCTGCGCTTGAGGAGCTTCTGTTGACACCTCTGACGCCGGTCCAACTGGCGGCGACAGACGATGATCGCTGGCTCGCTGCCATGGCGAAATGCTTGTTCCAGGCAGGCTTCAACTGGAAAGTGATCGAGGCTAAATGGCCGGATACTGAAGCCGCTTTCGACGGTTTCACAACAGCCAAAGTCGCTGCCTATCATGACGACGATGTTGATCGCCTGCTGTCTGACAAAAGGATCGTCAGAAACGGCGCGAAAATCATGGCGGTGATCGAGAACGCCCGCTTTGTTCACAAAATTGCCGGTGACCATGATGGCTTTGGCAAATTCATTGCCAACTGGCCCGCCGAGACACACAACGAGCTGCTTGATTTCATTGCCAAGCAAGGCGCCCGGCTGGGTTCCGTGACAGGGCAGCGGATGCTCAGGCAAATGGGGCGTGACGGCTATATCCTCTCACCCGATGTGATTGCGCGCTTGATGGCGGAGGGCATTGTCGACAAGCCACCCGCTTCAAAACGGGATCTTGCGGCCATTCAAAAGGCCTTCAATGACTGGATGGCGCAATCCGGCCGCGGCCTCACCCAGATAAGTCAGATTCTGGCATACAGCGTATGAATTGAGGCGACCGCCCGCCCTTGGGGCGAAACGGCGATCTTGGCTTGAAACCAATCCAGATGACAGGGTGAAAAGACGCCAAACGCTTTTCGCCACCCTCCCCTCACATATTCGTATAAACCGGCCCCTCGCCGCCCTGGGGCGGGACCCAGTTGATGTTCTGGTTCGGGTCCTTGATGTCGCAGGTCTTGCAGTGGACGCAGTTTTGCGCGTTGATCACGAAGCTCGGCACACCGTCGGTTTCCACCCACTCGTAAACGCCCGCCGGACAATAGCGGTTGGAAGGTCCGGCATAGACATCGAGTTCCGACGACTTCTGCAGCACCGCATCCTTGAGCTGGAGATGCACCGGCTGGTCTTCCTCGTGATTGGTGTTGGACAGGAACACCGAGGAGAGACGATCGAAGGTCAGTACGCCATCAGGCTTGGGATAGTCGATTTTCTTGTGCTTCGAAGCAGGCTCGAGCGCCGCATAATCGGCCTTGCCATGCTTCATGGTGCCGAAGGGCGAGACGCCGAAGAGGGTGTTGATCCACATGTCGAGACCGCCCAGCGCCACGCCGCCAATGGTGCCGAGTTTTGACCAAAGCGGTTTGACGTTGCGCACCTTCTTCAGATCCTTGCCGATCTCGGACGCGCGCCAGGCGGTATCATAGCCCTCAAGCGTGTCCTGCGCCCGGCCCGCGGCGATTGCCTCGGCCGCATGCTCAGCCGCCATCATCCCCGACAGCACTGCATTGTGCGAGCCCTTGATGCGGGCAACATTGACGAAGCCGGCCGAACAGCCGATCAGCGCGCCGCCCGGGAAAGCAAGCTTCGGCACCGACTGCCAGCCACCCTCGGAGATCGCCCGCGCACCATAGCTCAGCCGCTTGGCACCCTCGAACACCGGTGCAATCGTCGGGTGGGTCTTGAAGCGCTGGAATTCCTCAAATGGCGAAAGATAAGGATTCTTGTAGTTGAGGTGGACCACGAAGCCGACCGCAACCTGATTGTCTTCGAGATGGTAGAGGAACGATCCTCCACCCGTCTTCATATCAAGCGGCCAGCCGAACGAATGCTGCACCAGACCCGGCTTGTGATGCTCGGGCTTGACCTGCCAGAGCTCTTTCAGGCCGATGCCGAACTTCTGCGGTTCGCGGTCTTCATCCAGCTTGAACTTCGAAATCAACTGCTTGGCCAGCGAGCCGCGCACACCCTCGCCGATCAGCACATATTTTCCAAGCAGTGCCATGCCGCGGGCGTAATTGGGTCCAGGCTCACCATTGCGTTCGACGCCCATGTCGCCGGTGGCAACACCGATCACCGCACCATCATCATTGGTCAGAACTTCGCTCGCCGCAAAGCCGGGATAAATCTCCACGCCCAGGGCCTCGGCGCGTTCTCCAAGCCAGCGGCAGACATTGCCAAGCGAGACAATGTAGTTGCCGTGATTGTTCATCAGCGGCGGCATCATGAAGTTCGGCAGCCTGACCGAGCCAGCCGGACCGAGCACCAGAAAATGGTCGGCATTGACCGCAGTCTTGAACGGATGATCCGGATCTTCGCGCCAATCCGGAATCAGCTTGTCGATGCCGACAGGATCAACCACTGCGCCGGAGAGAATATGCGCACCGACTTCGCCGCCCTTTTCAAGCACCACCACCGTAAGCTCGGGATCGAGCTGCTTGAGCCGGATCGCAGCTGACAGGCCTGCAGGGCCTGCGCCAACGATCACCAAATCGAATTCCATGCTCTCGCGCTCGGCAAGTTCAGCCACTTCTGTCATCAAAATCCCTCACATCCTGGCTGCTTCGCAGCGGTCTCACTCAGCGAACCAAGCGCACCATTTTTGTCTCTCGGCTCCGGTCGCCCTGCCCAATCAAACGAACTGGCAATAGCAGCCGCACCGGATCGCCCTCCGGCCTCGTTCTCTCTTGTCAAAAGACGCGACTGGAGTCGAGATGGCAACCGAAAGCAATTTCAGTCAATACCAGATATTGACGTGAACGTAAAAGTCAATTTTGACTCCGGCAAGCAGTGTTACACGCCGCCCTAAGCGTCAGCAAAACCATCTTCAAGGATCGGCCGTCAGCTCACGTGAGCGAAAAGCGGGCTCATCTTCAATGTCAGCAATGCCCCGACAATGGATTTGTCGGCCGCCAGAAATGGCGTCATGCCGCAATTCACTTCAAACATCCGCCCGCCGAGATCCGCAATTTCATAATTGTAGGAAACCCGAGCACCACCAAAACACTGGTCAAGCCTGGGTTTGGCGCGGTTGAGAAAGCGTTCCTTGTCGATGAATTCGGCGATATGCCTGCCCACAAAAGCCGAGGGCGGCTTGCCATGAAAATCGCCATTGCGTTTGTTTGTGTAAATATAGTGGTAGTCGAGTCCGACCACAGCAATGCGCTCCGGCAAGGAGTCAAGCACCAATTCATGGGGCGAAGGATCGTACCCCTCTGCCAAAGGCTGATCAGGCAGCACTTTTGACGGCATGCCTTTCCAGTCCTGTATCTGGGCAATCTCGGGCTGCGAGAACGTAAGACCCAAACCAAGATAGCGATCGAACAGTGTTGTCATCATTTCTGTGTAGCGGGAGACGCTGTCATCGTCCTCGCTGTTGCGCACAGCCAGTCGCGCAAAAAACCGCAATTGCTGAATCGCTTCCTTTTTGTCCCTTGCATGGAAGCGGAAAATTCGCTGTATCAGGGGCTGGATGTCTGAATCGATGCGGCCAACGGCGACCTCATCGCCATGACGAACCGCCAAAAGCAATTTCGTACATTGATCTTCAAACATACCAATCAGTCTCAACAGCATCGAAGCCTCATAGTATTTCTGTATTTTGAAGGTTTTCTCTATATCGGCAAAAACTATTTGTCGAGCTTTTTCCAAGCAAAAACATAATTTTAAGAGGAATTTACGCCCAACTCAAAAAATTCAAATTTAAAATTAATTACAGCTTTGCATGTTCTCTCTGAGTAAAAATAAGTCCGCCTGCTGGAACCGGCCCGGACATACGCTGCACCAAAATTCCATAGATTTTGAACCGGATGACCAGGGGCTTCGCCACACTTATTGCGAAGCACGCTCGGCAAGCTTGTCCAAATCAGGCACTTCTACATGACGATTGTTGCGGATCATTATGATCCCGTCCTTGCGCAGTTTGGTCAACTGTCGGCTTACTGTCTCGATCGTCAGGCCGAGAAAGTCCGCAATGTCGGATCGCGTCAAAGGCAACTCGAAGCTTGCCGAATCAGGATCAGCCTCCGGATTAATATGTGCGGCAATCAGATAGAGAAAACTGGCAACCTTTTCAGACGCTGTCTTCCGGCCAAGAGTGAGCATCCAGTCGCGAGCCTCATCCAACTCTTTCAGGGTTTGTTCAAGCAGCCGGTGCTCAAGCTCCGGCGCCTCCTTGATCATCCGCTCGATGGCCGTCTTGGGAAAACTGCAGACATTCACATCAGTCGCGGCATCCGCTGAGATTGCGCTGTCAATGCGAAACGGCCGCCCCAGAAAGTCCGGAGCAAACTGCAGTCCAACAATCTGCTGGCGTCCGTCTGACATCATCTTGGTCAGCTTGACCACGCCGGAAATGATATTGGCGTAACTGCTGGTTTTCTCACTCTCCCCGATCAGTTCCGACCCCGCTTCAATGTTCTTGCGGGTCGACTGCTTGTTGAGACTGACAAGCTGCGACGGAGACAACGCACCGCACACACCACGATGGCGGGCTTCGCATGCCCGGCACAGCACCGGAATATCCGAATTGTGAATGTCTTTGCGGTGCGCGTCCATTCCACCCTCACATCCGCGACGCACGACCGGCAGTCGCGGCGCTCCTTTGTACGCGCCAAAGCACGCCGGGTCTCAAAAGAACAGCCGGGTTTGATCAAAGTCAAGGCAACAGCATCGCACACCTGCATTGTGTCGAGACAACCGGGAGTGAAATGCGGATGCAAAAAGATTATGTGCTCAAGCACGCGGGCCCCGCCCCGCGCTACACCAGCTACCCCACAGCGCCGCATTTCCATGCAGGCATCGATGGGGATGTCTATGCGCGTTGGCTCGGACAGCTCAAGCCGCAACAGACGCTTTCCCTCTACATTCACATCCCCTGGTGCGATCGGTTGTGCTGGTTTTGCGGCTGCAACACCAAACAGACCCGCAAATATGATCCACTCAAGACCTATCTCGCAGCCCTGGAGAACGAGATCGAAACCATCTCCGGCCTAGTTGACCCCGGCTGCCGGGTCACTGCATTGCATCTGGGAGGCGGATCGCCGACCATGCTCAAGCCGGAGGATATGGTTTGGCTGAGCAAAGCACTGCGAAGCCGTTTCCATTTCGACGACGGCGCCGAAATCAGCGTCGAAATGGATCCCAATGATCTCGATGCTGACAAGTATGACGCGCTCTCTGAAATCGGACTCACCCGGGCATCCATCGGCGTGCAGGATTTCGACGAGAAAGTGCAACAGGCGATCAATCGGGAACAGACCTTTGAACAAACCCGTGAGGTGGTCGAACAGGTCCGCGCACGCGGAGTCCTTTCGGTCAATTGCGATGTGCTTTATGGCCTGCCCCATCAGACCCGGCATTCGGTCGACCGCACCATCGAGCAGGTCGTTTCACTCAGACCAGACCGGATCGCACTGTTCGGCTACGCCCACGTGCCCTGGATGAAGACCCATCAGAAAATGATTGATGAAGCTGCGCTGCCCGATGTCACTGAGCGTTTCGCACAAATGAACCGCGCGAGCTCATCTTTGACGGCAGCGGGCTATACGGCAATCGGGATCGACCACTTCGCGCTCGCCGCCGACAGCCTCGCCACCGCGGCGGCCTCAGGCGCGATGCGTCGCAATTTCCAGGGCTACACAAGCGATACCGCAGATGCCCTGATTGGCATGGGAGCCTCCTCGATCGGTCAATTGCCGCAGGGCTACATCCAGAATCAGCCCTCGACCGGCGAATATCAACGTCAGGTCAATATGGGCCGCCTGCCGGTTGTGCGCGGTTTCGAATTGTCCCGGGAGGATCGCCTCCGCGCCCGCATCATCGAATTGTTGATGTGCGATTTCGCATTTTCATTCTCGACCATCCGGCACGAATTTGGCGGCGCAGCGGAGCAAGTGCTCGATGAGGCAGAATACTTCGCCGGCTGCGATACGGACGGAATGGTTGAATTCTCTGGCGGCCTGTTTCAGGTCACGGACAAGGGGCGGCCTTTTGTCCGCTCCATCGCCTCGGCATTCGACAGCTATTTCAGCGAAGGCGTTGCCAGACACTCGCTTGCGGTTTAGATCTTGGCTTGCCACCATATGGTCACCATGGCTGCTTAGATCGTGGCCAAAGCGCAACGGATGGATTCGGGTGGAAAGTAGCCATTGGCTTTTGCGCCGGATTTTTCTATAGCTTCCGCCAAACCGTTATCCAATGAGGAATTGAGCGTGACCGCAACATTCGACAAGGTCGCCGACATTATCGCTGAAACCAGCGAAATTGATCGCGACAGCATCACTCCTGCAAGCCACACTATCGATGATCTGGGAATCGACAGCCTCGATTTCCTCGACATTGTTTTTGCCGTCGACAAGGAATTCGGCATCAAGATTCCGCTCGAGCAGTGGACCCAGGAAGTCAATGACGGCAAGGCCTCGACAGAAGAATACTTCGTGCTTGGCAATCTCTGCACCAAGATCGACGAGCTGAGGGCTGCCAAGGCTTGACGCCTGAAGCGGCGGGTTTGTCCGATGTACCTTGAATATTTCCAGATGATCGACCGGATCGAGGCGCTCGACCTCGATGCGGGAACACTGGCTGCTTCTTCCACGGTTCCTGACGCAAGCCCGGTCTTTGAAGGCCATTTTCCCGGAATGCCGCTGGTCCCAGGTGTGCTGTTGATTGAAACCATGGCCCAAGCCAGCGGATTTTTGATCCTTGCCCAGACCAGCTTTGCAGCCATGCCCTTCTTGATGTCCGTTGACGGAGCCAAGATGCGCGACTTCGTAGCACCGGGCGCGAAGCTGGATATCTCGGTGACGCTTGAGCATGAAGGTTCGGGCTATGCGGTGACCAAGGCGCGCATATCAAGCAATGGCAAGCGCGCAGCAGATTGCCAGCTCAAGCTGAAGACACTGCCGTTCGAGCAGATTCCACTGGCCGATATCGTTCGCAAACGGGCCGAAGAAGTTGGCCTGCTGGCTGCCATGGACACCGCGAAGGGAGACAGGCAATGACCAACCCCGACAATGCTGTTGTTGTTACCGGCATAGGTCTTGTCACCGCACTCGGCGTTGGCGGTGACGTACACCGCGCAGCCCTGACCAGTGGCGCAGCCAAGCCTGAGAGCATCAGCGACAGCGAGCAGTTTGCGCCCTATACCGTGTTTCCATTGCCTGAAATCGACTGGTCGCAACAGATAGCCAAGCGTGGCGACCAGCGGCAGATGGAAAACTGGCAGCGCCTTGGCGTCTTCGCGGCAGGCATGGCGCTCGATGATGCAGGTTTCAAGGATGACCTCGAAGCCTGCGCCACAATGGACATGATTGTCGCAGCTGGCGGCGGCGAGCGCGACATCGCGGTCGACACACTGATCGTTGAGGAGAGCCGCAAGCGCAACGACCGCGATGTTCTGCTCAATGAAAAGCTGACCACAGAATTGCGCCCGACGCTGTTTCTGGCGCAACTCTCCAACCTTCTGGCCGGCAATATCTCCATCGTCCACAAGGTCACGGGCTCGTCGCGGACCCTGATGGGCGAGGAAGGCGCAGGCATATCCGCGATCGAGACCGCCCATGCACGCATTGCGGCGGGGCAATCGACCCATTGCCTGGTCGGTGGCGCTTTTGTCGCAGAACGCTACGACATGTTTTTGCTGATTGAAGCCGTTCAGGGGCTTACAAAAGGCCCGCTGCAACCATTCTGGGATCAGAACGGCAACGCCACAGGCATGAATCTTGGCACCGCAGGCGCGTTTCTTGTTCTGGAATCACGCGCCCATGCCGAAGCACGCGGCGCACACATCTATGCAAGTCTCGATAGCGTCCTGGGTGATCGAGGTTCCCGCGAGGATGGCAAACTCGAAAAGCGCCTCTCAGCATTGTGCGACGAAACAGGCGCGGTGCCAGGATCCTCGGAAACGGTCATCTTCTCCGGCGCGAGCGGCTTTCCCGAATTGAGCGGACGCGAGCGCACATTCCTGCAAACCCGTTATCCCGATGCGCCGCTTCGCAGCTACGGAGCGCTGTTCGGGCATTCCCTCGAAGCGCAATTCATCACCGGCGTTGCCCTTGCCAGTCTGTCGCTAGACGATTCGAACTCGATCAAGCCGATGGCGCCGGGTGTTGACGCAGCAATGGCTGAACCGGCCAAATCGGCTATTGTGACAACCATCGGACATGCCCGCGGCGAAGGCGTGGCCCGTCTGAGCAAGCTGTCCTGACCCGGAGTCCACCATGACCAAAGCCGCATACAAGGATCATCTTGGTCGCCCGCTGGTCGCCGTGACCGGCATGGGCGTCGTCACCTCCCTCGGCCAGGGGATCGCGGACAACTGGGCACGTTTGACCGCCGGCGAATCCGGCATTCACGCGATCACCCGCTTTCCCTCCGACAGCCTCTCGACCAAGATCTGCGGAACTGTTGATTTTATCGACATCCCTGTCCCCAATGCGGTTGAGCGTTCCTTCGCTTTCGCACGAGAAACCACCACAGAAGCGCTGGCGCATGCGGGCATTTCAGGTGATTTTGGCGGCCCGCTGTTTCTCGCAGCACCCCCGATAGAGCCCGAATGGAGTGCCCGTTTTGAGCTCGGCGACCGGGTGCAACCCGAGCAGATGCACGGGAATGCCTATCAGCAATTCCTTTCCGTGCTGCGCGAGGCACCAGATCCGGCATTCCATGAAGCAGCCTTGTTCGGCTCGATTTCGGAACGCCTCGCGGATCAGTTTGGAACCCGCGGCCTGCCAGTGACGCTTTCAACGGCCTGCGCATCAGGCGCCACAGCGATCCAGCTTGGGGTCGAAGCCATTCGCCAGGGCCGCACCGACCGCGCGCTCTGCGTCGCCACCGACGGCTCGGTCAGCGCCGAGGCGCTGATCCGCTTTTCGCTGCTCTCCGCGCTGTCGACCAACAATGACCCGCCACAAAAGGCATCCCGTCCCTTTACCAAAGACCGCGACGGATTCGTGATTGCCGAAGGGGCCGCGACCCTGGTTCTCGAATCTCTGGAAGCAGCCGTGGCGCGCGGCGCACGCATTCACGGCATCCTCAGCGGTTGCGGCGAGAAAGCAGATCATTTCCACCGCACGCGCTCGTCGCCTGATGGCGGACCTGCGATCGCGACCATTCGCGCAGCCCTTGACGATGCCGGACTTTCCGCCGACGACATCAGCTACATCAACGCCCACGGCACTTCGACGCCGGAGAATGACAAGATGGAGTATCTCTCCTTGTCGACGGTCTTTGGGGAACGCATGCCCCAGGTACCCGTCTCGTCGAACAAGTCGATGATCGGCCACACGCTGACAGCGGCAGGGGCTGTGGAGGCTGTGTTCTCGCTCATGACCATCGCAACCGGCGTGATCCCGCCCACCATCAATTATGACAATCCGGACCCGGCCATTCCGCTGGACGCGGTGCCAAATGTCAAACGTGACGCCACGGTTACCAGCGTGCTGTCCAATTCCTTTGGCTTTGGCGGGCAGAACGCATGCCTTGTCATGTCGGCTGAACCGGCTTAAGGCATGACCCGCCCGGTCGGATCGGCCGGGCCAACCTAACCAGGCATTGAAACGCAGCACCGCCGCGCGGAGTGGTGCGGTCAAGACAAGACCCGGTGCATTGATCACTTGCCCAAAGCTAAGGCTGGTGAAAAACATCGCATCGGGCCGCAGGGGATAACAATCATGCGTGCATTGCAGCTCATCGAGGACCGCAAGCTCGAGACGGTGGATCTGCCACCGCCGCCGCCGCCCGGCATTGGCGAGGTGACCGTCTCCATCAAGGCCGTCGCGCTCAACCATATCGACGTCTGGGGCTGGCGCGGCATGGCCTTTGCCAAGCGCAAGATGCCGCTGGTGATCGGCGCAGAGGCCTCCGGCACGGTCGATGCGGTCGGCCACGGCGTGGCCGGACTGGTTCCCGGACAATTGGTCTCGATCTATGGCGCGCGCACTTGCGGCCTGTGCCGTCCCTGCCGTGAGGGACGCGACAATCTGTGCGAGCACGTCAGCGGTGTTCACGGCTTCCACCTCGACGGGTTCGCCCAGGAGCAGGTCAATCTACCGGCACGTCTTCTGGTTCCCGCCCCTCCCGGCGTCACCGCCATCGGCGCAGCGGTCGCACCGGTCACCTTCGGCACCGTCGAACACATGCTGTTTGACAACGCCAAACTCGAGCCCGGCGAAACGATCCTCATTCATGCCGGTGGCTCGGGCATCGGCACCGCAGCCATCCAGCTTGCCAAGAAGATCGGCTGCACCGTCATCACCACGGTCGGATCAGACGCCAAGATCGAGCCAGCCAAGGCACTGGGCGCCGACCACGTCATCAACTACCGCGAAGACCGCTTCGAGGGGGTTGTGCGCAAGCTGACCAAAAAGCGCGGTGTGGATGTGGTGTTCGAACATGTCGGGGCCGACACCTGGGCAGGCTCCATGCTGTCTCTCAGACGCGGCGGTCGGCTGGTCACCTGTGGATCGACCTCAGGCGTCTCCACCCAGATGAACCTGATGATGCTGTTTCAGCAGCAATTGAAACTCCTCGGGTCCTTCGGCTGCCGGATGGAAAACATGGCCGACGCCATGCAGAAGATGGCCGCCGGCCATGTGCACCCGGTCATAGACACCGAAGTCAGCTTCGATCAGATCGACACCGCGCTCGCGCGCATGGAGGGTCGTGACGTGTTCGGCAAAATCATTCTGAACATGAGCTGACATGGCCAACCCTGTCCGCATGGGGATCACCCGCCTGGTAATCGCCCTCAACCGTGCCAAGGATTGGCTGATTGCAACAATCGTGTTGTCGCTGCTCAAGCTGATCTCGTTGCTGCCGGCAAACAAGGCGATCGGCTTCGTGGATCGCGTCGCCCGGCGCATCGGTCCGATGACCTCACGTCACCGCCTGGCGCTTGCCAATCTCGAACGCGCCTTCCCGGACAAAACCGATGACGAGCGGCAACAGATCGCGCTCGACATGTGGGGCAACATGGCGCGCCTTGCCGCAGAATACGTGTTTCTCGATCAGATTTTCGATTTCGATCCGGATGCCACCGAGCCCGGCCGGATCGAGGTCGAAGGTATCGATATCTTTGTCAAACTGCGAGACAGCGGCAAACCCTTCATTGTCTTCACCGCACACACCGGCAATTTTGAATTGCTTCCGATCGCCGCGGCCACTTACGGGCTTGATGTGATGGCGCTGTTCCGGCCGCCCAACAACCCCTACATCGCACGAAAGGTTCTGGCTGCACGCCGCACCTCTATGGGCTATCTCGTGCCCTCGCGCGCCGGAGCCGCCTTCACCCTCGCACGCAGGCTTGAAGCCGGTGGCGGCGTTGGAATGCTGGTCGATCAGAAGTTCCACAAGGGCGCCAAGACCCGCTTCTTCGATCTTGAAGCACAGACCAATCCCCTGCTCGCCAAGCTTGTCCGCCAGTTTGACTGCGAGGTCTATCCAGCCCGTTCGGTCAGGCTTGCAGACGGACGCCATCGCCTGATTGTCGAGCCGGCCGTCACCATCCCCCGCAAGGCAGATGGTTCCGTGGATGTCACGGCAACATCCCAAATGCTCAACGACAAGGTCGAGAGCTGGGTGCGCGAATACCCCGGCCAATGGCAATGGTTCCACGACCGCTGGAACATCAAGCATACCCTGAGCTGATGCCTATTCGCGCGCCATTGAATTGAAGTGAGCACCGAACGCACCAGGAGGAGCGAGGGTCCCCGATCATGGATCCAGCGGCTTGGGACCTTGTCGCCCTAGTGTTTGATCACGATGCGCGTGTTGGAATTGCCAGAGCGCTGAACCAGCGAGAAGAATTTCGCCGCATGTTCAGGCGCAAGCCTCACGCAGCCATGCGAAGCCCGGCGGCCAAGCCGCTTGGTATCCCGTGTCGCGTGAATTGCGTAGCCACCCCGGAAGAACACCGCATAATGCATCCAGGCATTGTTGTATTTGCGTGAGCGGTGATAACGCGACAGCCATTTCGCCGAATAACTGCCAGTTGGCGTGGAATAACCCGAACGCCCGGTCGAAACCGGCCATTTGTATTTCACAACGCCATTGTGGCTAACAACCATCGTCTGTGAAGACAGGTCGATTTTTGCAGTCAGTTTCGCTGCCAGCGCAGAAGCCGGAACAAAGGATACAAGAGCAAGAGCAAACGCCCAGGACAAAAGGATATTGCGCATAGTTACTGTTCCCCAAAACCCGATTATGATTTTTTGATATCGGAATAATATCCGAGTTATTCGAGAATTCCAGCAAAGACAGGATTCGTCGTAAACACAGTCAATCAAGAAATTCAGAAACAGGAGTTGCACTCGCGTCAAAAGACCAGTGCACCAGCCATGACAAGAACCGCAAGGCAATCGCAGGCGCGATGGAAAACCGCAACAGCCGACGTAATGTCTTTCATTCCTGCCGCATTGGACCCTGATCCATTGAGGCTGGGTTCGATCACCAGCTCGCCGTGATAGCGCCGCGGTCCTGCCAGAGCAAGGTCCAGAGCTCCCGCCATCGCCGCCTCAGGCCACCCGGCATTGGGCGACCGGTGCAACCCCGAATCCGAAAGCGCTGTTTCCATCGCCCGCTTCATCGCGACGCCCCCCTTGGTGAGACCCGCACCGATCGCAATGAGCAATGCGGAAATCCGTGCAGCCGGCCAGTTGGCGAAATCATCCAAACGTGCAGCCGCCCGCCCGAAATCGCGATGCCGGTCATTGAGATGCCCGATCATCGAATCTGCGGTGTTGAGCATTTTGTAGGCCATCAACCCCGGCAACCCCAGAACCGCATACCAGAATGCCGGCGCGACGATGCCGTCGGAGAAATTCTCCGCCAGGCTTTCGATTGCCGCCCGCGAAACCCCAGCCTCATCGAGAGCCTCCGGGTCGCGCCCGACAATCATCGCAACCGCCTGGCGTCCGCCCTTGAGCCCGCCAACACGCAAACCCTGCGCCACCGCGCTGACATGATCGGCCAGACTTTTCTGCGCCAGGAACACTGCAACAATGATGATTTCCAGCGCCGTGCCAACAAGTCCCATACGCTCGAAAAGACCGGAAAACAGCCAGCCCGTGAACGCTGCCAGCATCACCAGAACAATGATCGTCAACCGTCCATTTCGGCGCCGGATTTCGGCACTGTCATCGCTCCGGTTGAACTTAATGTCAGCCCAGCCGATAGCCCGGCCGAAAACCACCACCGGATGGCTGAACCGACGCCACAGCCAGTCAGGATCACCCACCAGGCGATCGAGCAGCAGCGCCAGAAACAAGACCAGCAATTGTCCCATCACGCTGACCGCGGCAGCACAAGACGCAGAGTTTCGCGTAGCCGCACCGCAGACAGGTCATCGGGAACCAGCCCGATGCGGATATGTGACGGGCTGTGCTCGAAACTGCGCACCAGCACCTGATGGCTCGCCAGGGCATCGCGCACCTCCTCGCCGTCACCGACCTCGCAGCAGAAAAACAACGGTGTCTCCCCGACAATGCTGACGCCAGCCATATTCAGCGCTGAGCGGGTCTGTCCATGCGCCTTGTCGATACGTTCGCGCAGCTCCGAAACCAGGTCCATGCGCGAAAAGGCATGGTCAGCAATCGCCAGTGCCGGACCCGACACCGCCCAGGGCCCAATCCGGTCTGCCAGTATCCTGTTGAGCCCCGGCTCGGCAAAGACGAAGCCCAATCGCAATCCGGCAAGGCCGAAAAACTTGCCGAAAGACCGCAAAACGATCAGGTTTGGCTCCATCCCCGCAGCTCCGACCATGGAGAGATCGCGCCGCAAATCAGCAAATGCCTCATCCACAATCACCAAGCGGTGGCGCTGGGTCCTGACGAAACCAAACACGTCATCGCGCATGGTCTCGCGCCCGTCGGGATTGTTGGGATTGGCCAGCACAACAATGCCCGCTCGTGTGGCTGCCGCCGCATCCAGCGTGGAGACCAGATCGACCTCGATGCCCGCGCGCCGGAAGCTCTTTTCATATTCGCCATAGGTCGGTGAGACGATCGCCACCTCGCCCGTGTCGGGTCTGAGAAACGGCAACAGCTGAATGGCTGCTTGCGTGCCCGGCACAGCCAGTGGCAGCACCGAGCCGCCGTAGTATTTCATCGCCTTTTCGCCGACACGACTGGCCTCCGCCATTTCCGGCAGACGCCGCCACATGTTCTTCGCAAGCTCCGGCAAGGGCAGCGAGAACGGGCTGATCCCGGTTGAAAGGTCAAGCCATTGCGAAGGCTCTCCGCCATGCTTTGCGATGGCTTCGCTCAGGGCACCGCCATGGGCGATCGGTTCCGGCGGGTGGGTCATGGCCATCAGTCGATCCGGTCAATGACATGCATGAAGGAACCCGCCACCTTGCCACGCATCAACCCGGCAGGTTCAAGCGCGCCACCCAGCGCATCACGTGCGGCAAACATCCGGTCCGCCTCACCTTCAGACACAATAGTGGCGTAGTGGAATTCATGGGCCGACAGCTCCATGTCCCAGAACATCCCCGGCACAGGTGTCAGGCGTCGGTAGCCAAGATGGCGCTTGCGTTCGGCAAAACTTGTGACCAGCGGCAAGGCTCCAAGCATTTCATGCCGCGTGCCGTCCGCATCAACCAGCCCCTCGCCCAGCACCATGAAGCCACCGCACTCGCCGTAAACGATTGCGCCGCGCTCAATTGCAGCGGCAATTGCAGCCTTGAAACGACTTGCGGCAGCGATCTTGTCCGCATGCAGTTCCGGATAACCGCCCGGCAGCAGCACTGCCCCGCACTCCGGGTCAGGCGCTTCATCCGCCAAGGGAGAGAAAAACGAGATCTCCGCACCACGCCGACGCCAACCAAGCAACATGTGCTCGTAGACAAAGGCAAAACCATTGTCCCGCGCCACCGCAATCTTCTGTGCCAGGGGCGGCAATCGTGAGATATTGGCCGGCGCGATCTTGGATCCGGTCCGCTGCGCAACGCGCATCAGCTGGTCGAGATCAACACGCGCTTCCATCAAGTCAGCCGCATCTTCGATCAGTTGCGCAAGGCCCGGGTGTTCGCCTGCCTGAACAAGACCGAGATGGCGCTCTGGCAGTTCGAGCCGTGCATCGCGCGGCAAGGCCCCGATCACGTTGATCCGCGATTTCTCAAGCGCCTGCCGCAACATGCCCTCATGCCGTGCGCTGGCAACCCGGTTAAGAATCACACCCGCCAGAAATACATCCGGGTGAAAGTTTGCAAAGCCGTGTGCCAGTGCCGCCACCGACTGCGACATACTCGAACAATCGATCACCAGTATCACCGGCAGCCCCAGAAGCCCCGCAAGATCGCCCGCCGAGCCGGAGCCGTCAGCTGCGCCGTCAAACAACCCCATCATCGCCTCGACAACCAGCATGCGTGCGCCCTGCGATTGCAGCGACGCATTGGCGAGCAGCAAATCCTCACGCATCGCCCAAGGATCGTAGTTGAGGCAGGTTTCCCCGCTTGCCGCTGCATGAAAGGCCGGATCGATGTAGTCCGGCCCGGCCTTGCCCGGTGCCAGTGCCACACCGCGGCGTTTGAGGGCCCGCAGCAAACCAAGCGTCACCGTCGTTTTGCCGGAGCCCGATTGCGGCGCCGCGATCATGAAACCGGTCATGCACTGTCCTTTTGCGGATTGGTCCGCTGGCCAAGTGGATCGGCGGTCAGCACCCGGCCAGAGGCTGCCCCCAGCCAGTCAAGCGCCGGCCTGAGCCGTACCACCTGGCCCACCACGACGATTGCAGGCGGCTTGAGGCCGGATGCAGCAACATCGTCTGCAGCGCGCGAAAGTGTGGTCTCGAGCACTTTCTGATCGTCTGTCGACGCATCCGTCACAAAAGCCATGGGCTCGTCCGGATCGCGCCCTGCAGAGATCAGCCGCGAGGCAATCGTGGTGATGTGCTTCATCGCCATGTACATCACGATCACCTGGCTGCCGCGCGCCACCCCGTCCCAGTCAATCCGGTCCGGCACCAGGCCGGTGGCATCATGGCCGGTGAGAAATGTCACCGTGTGATTGGTATCGCGGTGAGTCACCGGAATGCCGGCATAGGCCAGCCCGCCGATTCCAGCTGTCACACCCGGCACGATACGGAAGGGAATATGATGCTCGACCAGCGTCAGAGCCTCTTCACCGCCACGCCCAAAGACAAATGGATCGCCACCCTTCAATCTGAGCACCCGCTGGCCGGACCGCGCCAATTCGACCAGCCTGAGCGAAATGTCACGCTGTTTGGGCGATGGCTTGCCGCCCCGTTTGCCGGCAAACTCCAGCACCGCTCCGGTGCGCGCCAGGTTGAGGCAGTCACGGTTGACCAGCGCATCATGCACGATCACATCTGCCTGACTCAACGCATTCGCCGCATGCAGCGTCAGCAGCCCAGGATCACCTGGACCGGCACCGACAAGCCACACCTCACCGGGTTTCATTTCAGGCAGATTGTCACGCCAGCCGACCATGCGAATTCCGTTCCCTCGAATAGGCTTACACCCGTACCAATCGCACTCTATAACGGCAACAGCAAAGACGGGTGAAGAACTGCGACATGGACGCTGGTGAAAACGAAATTCGCGTGGAAAAACCCGCCACGGCCCTGCGCCGGGGCTGGACCACCGGCGCCTGTGCGACAGCAGCCACCAAATCGGCGCTCACCGCGTTGTTCAGAGGTGAGTTTCCCGATCCGGTCACCATCACCCTGCCCAAGGGCGAACAGCCATCCTTTCCCCTGGCGCGCGAAAAGACCGGAGATGGGTGGGCCATGGCTGGCCTGATCAAGGATGCGGGCGACGATCCCGACGTGACCCACGGCGCGCTGGTGATGGCGCGCGTGCGCCGCCTCGATCAGGGTTCGGGCATCGTCTTCAAGGCTGGTGATGGCGTCGGCACCGTCACCAAGGCAGGCCTCCCCATCGCCGTTGGCGAGCCAGCGATCAACCCGGTGCCACGCCAGATGATGTCCGACGTGGTTGGCGAGCTTTGCACGGCTCATGGCATGTCACCCGACATCGAGATCGAGATTTCCATCGAAAACGGCGCCGATCTCGCGCTCAACACCTGGAACCCTCGACTGGGCATCATCGGCGGACTGTCGGTGCTGGGGACCACCGGCGTGGTCCATCCCTTCTCGTGCTCGGCCTGGATCCATTCGATCCACCGCGGCATCGACGTCGCCCGAGCAGAGCGACTGCCACATGTGCTGGGCGCCACCGGCTCAACCTCCGAGAAGACCGCGCAGGAATTCCACACCCTGCCCGACATCGCCTGTCTCGACATGGGCGATTTCGCAGGCGGGCTGCTCAAATATCTGCGCGCCCATCCGGTGCCCAGGCTGACTATTGCCGGCGGCTTCGCCAAGCTCACCAAGCTCGCGCAAGGCGCCCTGGATCTGCATTCCGGCCGCAGCCAGGTCAGCATGAACTGGCTCGCTGAACGGGCCGCAGAACTCGACGCAGATCCGCAACTGCAAAACCGCATTCTCGAAGCCAACACCGCGCTTGAAGTCCTGGAGATGACCCGCGAAGCAGAGCTCGATCTGCCCATGGTGATCGCTTGCATGGCACGTGACACGGCGCGTGAAACACTGCGCGGTGCACCTGTCGAAGTCGATGTCATGGTCACCGACCGCGCAGGAAAGCTGCTCGCCCATGCCCGATAAGGCTCAGCCACGAGAGACCATTCTGATTCTGGGCGGCACCCGGGAAGCCGCGAAACTGGCGCGGGATCTGGTTGCCACAAAGCCAAAAGCCCGCATTATCACCTCGCTTGCCGGACGCACCAGGGAGCCCGCCCCGCTCGCAGGCGAAGCCCGCACCGGCGGCTTCGGCGGCGTGGAGGGATTGGCAGGCTACATCCGCGACACCGGCATCACCCAGCTGATCGACGCCACCCACCCCTTCGCCCGCCAGATCAGCGCCAACGCGGTTGAAGCGGCCAGACTGACCGGCGTTCCATTTGAAATCAGAACCCGCAAGCCATGGGTCAAACATCCCGGCGACATCTGGACCGAGGTGGAGAACCTTGAACAGGCCCGCGACGCCATCCCGCCCGGCGCGCGGGTGCTGCTGGCGCTCGGCTCCCAGCACATCGGCCTGTTCGCCTCCCGCAACGACGTGCACTTCGTCGTCCGCATGATCGATCAGCCTGAACGGCCGCTCGACCTGCCCGATCACGCCCTCGTGCTCGGCCGCCCGGGCGACACCGCCGCCATCGAAACCATGCTGCTGATCACTCACTCGATCACCCACATCCTCTGCCGCAACTCGGGCGGCAAGGCTGCCTATGCCAAGATCGAGGCCGCGCGGGAATTGGGGTTGCCGGTGATTATTGTCGACCGGAGCAAGTGAGCTCCGAGACATACATGCAATTGCTCCGTCATGCCGGACTTGATCCGGCATCCAGCCAGCCCAAGTCCTTGGGCTGAAAAGGTCTCTTGACCCGGCAGACGCCGGGTCGCTGGATCCCGGCTCAAGGCCGGGATGACGCACAGAGAAGCATGAACGCCACAGTGTTGAAGCCTGAAGCGATCAAACTAACCCGCCTTCGCCTTCTTCTTCCCGGCATTTCTCAGCACATGCGAATACTCCGCATTGTAGAGATCACTGTCACGGAAATTGTTTTCGCCGAACACCTTGCCCACCAGCACAAGCGCCGTGCGGGTGATCTTGTGCTTGCGCACCTCTTCCTTCACGCCTTCAAGCGTGGTGCGGATGTAGAGCTCGTCCGGCCAGGTGGCGCGGTAGGCGATCACCACCGGGCAGTCGGCGCCGTAATAGGGCTCCAGCGCCCGCTTGATGTAATCGAGATTGCGGATCGACAGATGGATGGCGAGCGTGGCCCGCGACTGGCCGAGCACCTCGAGCTGCTCGCCCTCGGGCATTGAGGACGCCTTCATGCCTGTCCGGGTGACAATCACCGTCTGGGCGATTTCCGGCAGCGTCAGTTCGGTTGCGAGCTTCGCCGCGGCCCCGGCAAAGGCCGGCACGCCCGGAACCACCTCATAGTCGATCTCAAGCGCATCGAGCCTGCGCATCTGTTCGGCCACCGCACCATATATCGCCGGATCACCCGAATGAACCCGCGCCACATCCTGGCCCTTCTCATGGGCGATCTTCATCTCCTCGATGATCTCATCAAGGTGCATCGGCGCCGTGTCCTTGACCAGCGCCCCTTCGGGAGCTGCGTGCACGATCTCCTCGGGCACCAGCGAACCTGCAAAGAGGCACACCGGGCAGCGCTCGATCAGCTTCAGTCCACGCACCGTGATCAGATCCGGAGCGCCCGGTCCGGCGCCGATGAAATAAACGGTCATGCCGCGTCTCCTGCAACTGAATTGATCATGGCGGTGCCTTCCTTCCGCGCATAGCCGCGCGGCGTGTAGACCCAGGTCCTGCCGTCGCCGGTAGTCACCGTGGAGGAGTTGGACGAGCCAACCACGACCACGGTGAGCATGTCGACATCATCGACTTTGAGAGACCCCAGCGGCACCACCCGGATCAGTTCTCCCTCGCGGCCTAGATTGGTGGCGAGGATCACCGGTGTTGAGGCAGGCCGGTGCTCAAGCAGCGCATCACGCGCCCAGGCGAGCTGCGTCCGGCGCTTCTTCGACACTGGATTGTAGAAAGCGATCACGAAATCCCCCTCACCCGCTGCCCGCACCCGGCGCTTGATGTCCGCCCAAGGGGTCAGCAGATCCGAAAGCGAGATGGTGCAGAAATCATGGCCCAGCGGAGCCCCGGCACGAGCGGCAGCCGCCTGCAGCGCAGAGATGCCCGGCGAGACCGCGATCTCGATCCGCCGCGCCGCGTCCGTCAGTCCCTCCGATCCATCGGCCTTGTCGAGGAGCTCGAACACCAGCGTCGCCATCGCATAGATCCCGGCGTCGCCGGAACAGACCAGCGCCACCGATTTGCCGTCACCGGCCAGTTCCATCGCATGGCGCACCCGCGCCTCTTCCTTGCCGAGATCAAAATCATGCCGCGCCTTGCCCTTGGCCAGCGGACCGAGCAGATCGAGATAGAGCGAATAGCCAACCAGATCCGTCGAGGCCGCAACCATCGAAGACACCTCCGGCGAGCGCCAGCCCTCCGATCCCGGCCCGATGCCCACCACCATCAATTTGCCCCGCGCCCGGCCCGGCAAGGCAGCTTGCGTGAATGGCGCAGGAGCCCGTGCAATGGCACAGGTCGCGCGGCGGCTCTTGCGTTTTTCGGCAACCAGTTCGCCCTCGGCGCCTGCGGCGGCCAGTGCGGCCCCCTCGGCCACGCCGTGGCAGCCGACTTCGGCAAACACGATGTCGGAAGGGTTTTTCAGTCGCGGTGTTTCAGCCTTAAGCGTTGCCGCATCAAAGACCCGCACCGGGCAACCGAAATGCCTGGCCACATGATGCACCGCAGCCTCGTCAGCCTTCACATCAATCGACGCCACCAGCCCCACCGATTCAGGCGACAGCCCCGCCTGAGCGAGACTCTCGATTGCCAGCGCAAGCACCTCATCGCCATCCGCCCCGCGTTCGCATCCGATCCCGAGCACGAGGTTTCGCGGATGAAACAGCAGCCCGCCTTCGGGCGCACTGATCGCCCTGCTGGTCACCGTCAGCGCGACATCGCCGTCCTCGGCAATCGGCAGACCGCTCTCGCGCAGCCATTTGGCCTCACCGTCGATCCGCGCTGTTTTGCCGGCAACCAGATCAGCCATCACCTGCTTGGCCTGTTCGGGATTGGCGAGCACCCAGCCTTCCGGCGGCGCATCCAGCGCAATGCCGAACTTGAGATCACCCGCGGTCGTAACAGCCGCAAAGCCATCAATGGCGGATGCAATTTCACGCGCCAGGTCGTTGCCCCCGTGATGGCCGCCAAGCAGCGGCACGACCGCCGAGCCGTCTTCTGCGACTGCAACCACAGGTGGCTCTCGGTGCTTGTCAGAAAGCTGCGGGGCCAGGAGGCGGATCACCGCCCCCGACGCCATCAGCGCGACAATCCTCCGGCCCGCGCCAAACAGTGCTGCAAGATGTTGGCTGGTGTCCGTAAAGGTTACATCAACGCTTTCGGTGATACGTCGATCCAGTCCGTGCACCTCGCCACTGGTCGCCCGGGCGATGCGCCTCGCCATCGGCAAGGCCGCTTCGGAAAGAATGATGATAGCCGGAGATTGGGTCATGGTTTGCTCCCGGGCAGCGTCTGGATCCAGTCCTCGCCGCCCTTGTAGATCAGGATCATCGAAAAATATGGCGCGGTGTCTTCAGGCACATCGCCAAGCGGCATCAGCCGTTCCGATCCAAGCGACACACGTTCCACATAGATTGCATGAGGTAGCAGATTCATTCTTTCAATCAGGCTTCTTAAGCGATTGAAATGTCTACCTATTTTAATGATCGCTAATGCATCTGCGGCGTTGAATCGATTTGTGAGCTCCGCATCATCCAGCGGCCCCGGCACGACGGTGAGAACATCATTGCGCGCGGCCAGCGGACGACCCGCAGCGCTCGCCGCCGCCATCATCGAGGAGACGCCCGGCACCACCTCGGTCGGGTACGTCCCGGCCAGGCGTTCGAACACATACATGAATGAGCCGTAGAAGAACGGGTCACCCTCGCAAAGCACTGCCACATCGCGTCCCGCATCGAGATGCTGAGCGATCTCGCCCGAAGCCTTGTCGTAAACATCGCGCGCCGGAAACCGGTCCGTCCGCATCGGCACCACGATCGGAATTTCCGTCTGCCCGCCTGGCAGATGCGGCGCGGCGATCGAACGCGCGAAACTCGGGCCGGTATCCGGTGCCGGCCAGGCAATTACGGGTACAACCTGGAGAATCCGATGGGTCTTCAGCGTGACGAGTTCAGGGTCACCGGGACCAAGACCCAATCCGTAGAGTTTGCCGGTCATCACACACCTTCCTTGGTCACAGACCAGATCGTCACCGGCATCAATGGCTTCCATCCGAGATAACGTCCGACAGGTTCGGCGCGGCTTGTCTGCAGCCGCACAAGCTCACCGCCGTGAAGAGCCTGCAGCGCAAACAGCCTGGCCTCGCCTTCCACCGTCACGGCGTTGGCGACCAGTCGGCCCATTGGTTTGAGCGCGCCCCAGGCAGCCTCGAACACCCCCTCATGGGAAATGCCTCCACCGATGAAAACGGCATCGGGCCGCTTGAGATCGGCGAGCGCGCCCGGCGCATTGCCCGCAACAATCTCGAGCCCCGGCGTGCCGAGAACAATCGCGTTATGGGCAATCAGAGTCCGCCGCGCTTCGACCGGCTCGATGCCAATAGCACGGGCACCGCGCGCTGCACGCATCCATTCGATCCCGAGGGAACCGCAGCCCGCGCCGACATCCCACAACAGGCCTCCGGGCACCGGGCCCAAATGCGCCAGCGTTGCTGCGCGAACCTCGCGTTTGGTCAGTTGCCCGTCATGCTCGAATGCAGCATCCGGCAATCCGGGAACGGTCGAAAGCAGCGCCGCACCGGGTGTCGCCTCACAGGCAATCGCCAGCGTGTTGAAATCGGCGATGGCCGGTTTTTCGGCGGCGACCTGTTCGGCCCGCATCATGCGAACGCACTCGCCCGGACCGCCCATATGTTCAAGCACCCACATCTGCGAGCGGCCATAGAAGCGAGCATTGAGGATCTCGGCCGCCTCGACGACGGTGCGCCCGGTCGAGGTCAGCGCGATGATCCGCGCGCCGGGTTGAACATGCGAGGCCAGGCCATGCACCGGGCGGCCATGCAGCGAGATTTGCGCCACGCCCTGAAGTCCCCAGCCGAGCCGGCTTGCTGCCAGCGAGAACGCCGAGGGCGAAGGGATCACCCGCATCTCAGACGCATCGAGATCGCGCATCAGCGTGGCACCGATCCCGAAATGCATCGGGTCGCCGGTGGCCAGAATGGTCGTCGGCGTTCCGCGCCGCGCCATCAGCAGTTCAATTGTCTGTTTCACCCCGAAGGTCCAGGCGATCACCTCGCGTTCGCCGCAATCGATCCGCTCGAGCACCCGCTCAGGCGCGATGATGGTGTGCGCAGCATCAAACAAAGCCCGCGACGGCGGCGTCAGGCTGTCGAGGCCATTGTCACCAATGCCGATCAGCGTGAGCCATGGCGTTGCACCCGCTTCGCCGATCTCACCCATGACCTTCAAGCCCTCCGGCAACGGCATTGACCGCAGAACTTGCGAGCGCGCTGCCGCCCCGCCTGCCTTTAACCGTCAGGAATTCGACACCCCGCGAATCCGCAGCCAACGCATCCTTGCTTTCCACCGCGCCGACAAAGCCGACCGGCACCCCGATAATGGCGGCAGGCTTCGGCGCGCCCGCGTCGAGCAGATCGAGCAGCCGGAACAAGGCTGTCGGCGCATTGCCGACGGCGATCACCGCACCTTCCATCCGTGTCGCCCAGAGATCGACCTGCGCCGCCGAGCGCGTGGTCGCATCCCGGCTGGCAATCTCGCGGACCTGTGGATCATTGAGCAGGCACAGCACGTCATTGTCACACGGCATCAACCGCCCGATCACCCCGTGGCGCACCATCTCGACATCACAGATCACCGGCGCACCCGCGACAAGTGCAGCCCGCGCGGCCTCTGCAAAACCCGGTGAAATGACGATGTCATCGGCGAGATCGACCATGCCGCAGGCATGGATCATCCGAACCACCACCTCCTGAGCCAGCGCATCGAAACGCGCCAGATCGGCCTCGCTTCTGATAATGGCAAAGGAGCGCCGGTAGATTTCCGCAGGATCGAGAATCGGGGCGGACATGCTCACCCTTCAGCTCTTCTTCTTGTCCATAGACCGCGGCCCATGCGGATGGTCGGCATGGGGATAGGGATGGTGATGATGATCGTGGCCGTGCCCATGGCCGTGGCCGTGATCATGTGAATGGCCATGGTCGTGGCTGTGCCCATGCGGGTGATCATGGTCATGCCCATGGTCGTGATCGTGCCCATGATCATGGTGATGATCGTGGCCGTGACCATGCCTCTGTGAATGATCGTGAGAATGTCCGTGCGAATGATCATGCACCGGCTCCAGCGGCGCGGGGCTTGCATGGCTGTGCACCGGCGTCCAGGGCAGCCCGTGCAGCTTGCAGAAATCCTCGTCCCGGCAGGATGCATCGCAATCGCCCTTGCAGGGACAGTTTTCGAGCCCGCCGCCAATGCCCTCGACATGATGGTGATGGCTCTCCTGCGGCAGGCCCACTTCGGCCTCAAAGCCAAGCACCTGCTCGCGGTATTTGCACATCTGGCAGTTCATCAGCGCCTGGCCGTCGAGGATCTCCTGCACCCGGTCCTGAAACGTGTCGATCACCAGCGGATGATCGCTGAGGTAGGACGCCTTGACGAACTGGATGTCGGGATGATTGGCAGCCACCTCGTCGGTCTGTGAAAAGATCCGCTTGACCAGCACACCGGTGAACAGGAAATAGGGAAACACGATTACCCGCTTGTAGCCAAGCTTCGCCGCATGGCTCAGCCCCGGCCCGACCAGCGGAAAGGTGACACCGGAATAACAGGTCTCGCCCCAGCCGAAGCCAAAGCCCTCCCACAGCATCCGCATCACCTTGGAGACATTCGAATTGGCGTCGGGATCGGATGACCCGCGGCCGACCACCATCAGCAATGTGTCATGCAGCGCCACCTCGCCCTCTTCGGCATTGGCCTTGTCGAGCGCTTCCTGAATGCGTGCGCCAGCCGCCCGGATCATTTTCAGATCAATGCCGAGCTCACGCCCGTAATTGATCACCATGCCCGGATTTTGCGCCTGGTAGGTGTTGAGCACCGAGGGAATGTCGTTCTTGGCGTGACCGGCAGCAAACAGCATGCCCGGCACCGCCAGAACGCGGGTCACGCCCCGCTCGCGCAGCCGGTCGAGACCGTCCGAAATCACCGGATTGCAGAATTCGAGATATCCGTACTCGACCGGCGCGTCCGGGTAGCGGGCTTTCAGCCCCTCGGCGACCGTCGCAAATTCGCGCGCTGCGTTCTGGTTGCGGCTGCCATGGCCACAGACCATGATGCCGGTCTTCTCCGGAATTTCCGAATTGCGCATGGCTCAGGCCTTCGACGCTTCTGGTTGGTCTTCGCCCTCGGCAGCTTCGTCGGCAGTGTCATCATCCGCCTTGGCCTTGTTGCCGCGTTTGATCGCCCACGCGGTCACTGCTGCCGCCGCCGCCGCCGCGGCCCAGCCGACCCAGTGCGAATGGCCTGCAAGATCGCCGACATGGCCGGCATGAGCCAACGCGAGGCTGGGGATCAACGCCGACACCAGCGCAACGATGGCAAGAACAGGGAAATGGACGAGATTCATGGCGGCCTCCGGACAACGTGACAGTTTCAGCACGATACGCCGGATGGACGCCGGGCACCCGCAAAGAGCGCCTTGCATCTACCGAACCGGACAGCTCCGGATTTGGCCCTTGGATTAAGTCAGCCGCACCGGAATTTCTCTCAGCCTGTCATCAGGCGCCGTCGCACATGACCTGATCTCATAGGGGGTCTGGATTTCGAGGTCAAACCCGGATTGCGCCACGTCCACGCCGATCTGCGCCAATCGCGGATTTGCCACATGTTTTCGGGTCAGACCCTAGCCCGAAAAGCCCAGCCGGTTCGCCGTCGCCTCAAGCAAACGCCGCTCGCGCGCATCAATCTCACCATCGGCCTTGGCGACAATGGCCAGATGATCCAGAATTTCGCGACGGCGCGTTTCACTCAGCCCGGCCAGCATCTCGGCTGCCTGCGCATTGCTGGTCTCATACCCGAAATCATGGAGGTATTTGAGAATGTCGCTCAGCTCGTCGGCATGAAGCCCCAGCAGCCGCGTGCAGATCGCAGCAAAAGCGTCTGCTTCCGCCGGCTCGACGCTCTTGTCCGCAAAGGACATGCGAACCAGAAGCAGGAGTTCGGCGGTCAGCGCCGGATCATGCGCCACTTTGTTCATCGACGAATGCATGCCAACCAGACCGCGCACACGCTCCGCCCAGGAGGAAGGCTTTTCAGCGTCGTTGGTCATGGCTCATCCTTCCTGGTCTCGAACTCGATGAGAGAATCGGGATCGAGTCCCAGAAGCTCCGCCATTCTGCGGAGCAGCTTCTCTTCGCTCGCATCAAATTCGGCATTGGCTCGGGCTATCCGCATCATGTCCCCAAGAAGAGCGCTTCGCTTGTCCGTGTCAAGTTGCCGGATCAGCGAGAAGGCTTCGGCCTCTGAACTCTGGCCCTGCGGCGAATCAAGCAGTACGTGCAGCTGTTCCATGTCTTCAGCTTTCACACCAAACTGCCGCTGGCAAATCTGCTCGAAGGCTGAAAGCTGAGATGAGCGCACCACGCCGTCAGCCAACACCATGCGGAACAGCAACAGCACTTCGGCCAGCGCCACCGGATCGGCCGCCAGCTCACCAACCGCACCATGCCAGTGCGGCTCGCGGGAAAACATCTGCGCGATGTAGTGCAAAACGCTCGTGCTCATGCCCCCTCCGGCCCACTCCGGCCCACTCCGGCGATGACCATCCATCCTACCTTCAAATTTTAGGGGCGATGAAGCGATTGTCCAGATCGCGGGGCTGTGCCATAGCTCCCGCCCGTTCCAGAAGCTCCATTTTCCCCAGGCAATCTCATGGAAGACCTTACGCTGACGCTCATCCTGCTGCTGCTCACGGCAGGCTTCATGGCGGGTTTTATCGATTCGATTGCCGGCGGCGGAGGCCTGATCGCGGTTCCCGCGCTGCTGCTCGCCGGCTTCACACCGGTCGAGGCGCTCGGAACCAACAAGGTCCAGGGCCTGTTCGGATCAGGCTCGGCCACACTCGCCTATGCCCGCAAGGGCCATGTCGATCTCAAGACACAGCTTGCCCCGGCGGCCCTTTCTGCAGCCGGCGCCGCCCTCGGCGCACTTCTGGCCACAATCGTCCCCGGCGATGTTTTTCGCGCAGTCCTGCCCTTCCTGCTGATCGCCATCGCGCTCTATTTCGCCTTCAAACCCAACATGGACGATGTCGACCGGGCGCGTCGCCTGTCACCCTTCCTGTTCGGGCTGTTCGTCGTTCCGATGATCGGCCTGTATGACGGTATCTTCGGCCCGGGCGCCGGTTCCTTCTTCATGCTCGCCTTCGTCACCCTCGCAGGCTACGGCCTGCTCAAGGCAACGGCGCACACCAAGCTTCTGAACTTCGCCTCAAACCTCGGTGCCTTCACAATCTTCGCCATTGCCGGCGCGATCTCCTGGAAGATCGGCCTGATGATGGGCGCCGCCCAGTTCGCCGGCGCGCAAGTCGGCTCCCGCTTCGCCATGAAAAACGGCGCGCGAATCATCAAACCATTGCTGGTGATTACGTGCATGGCGCTGGCGGCGAAACTGCTGCTGGATTGAAAAGGCTGGCTTCAGGAGCGGAGCCCGGAGCGTTGGGAGAGGCTCAACGGATTTGAGCCTCCTGCAAGCCTGTGTTTTTTTTTGCGGACTGTAACTTACGGCCCTTTGCGGGCATCGGGGCTCGCAGCAGAAAATGAGCGTTTCGAGCCCTTGCCAGTCATTCGTTCCGCAACGTGAGCGATCTTACTGATATACATCTCGAAAATATGAATCTTTACAGAATTGGCTCAACAGCCTACGAACCAAGAGCATAATCAAGCAGTGACGCTACAAAAGTTGGCATGCAACGGAAAATCTGGAGTTCTGAAATTGCCAACAACTGCTTCAAATACGTTTTCTAAGGAAGCTGTCCGAAGAAGCTAGCAAGCTTCAATCACTGGCTGACAAAATTGGCAGCTGGACACTCGTCCTCAGTAAACGGAATATCCCATTGTCTAGAATTTTCAGGACAGCGACCCTCAAAGGGGCGCTGGTCATTTGTTGGAGCTCGGGCTTCATTGGCGCCGTGCTTGCAACCGAAACACACTCTATATACTCCGTCCTCTTTTGGAGGTTTGTGCTCGCTGCAATCTTGCTCCTGCCATTCATCGTTGCCTATCTTCAACGTCCCTTTTGGGGTGCATTGGCTTTGCAATCGCTTGTCGGCGCATTCGCCATGTTTGGATATCTGGCCACTGGTGTCGCTGCAATAGATCTTGGCGTGCCAGCAGGAACCGCTGCACTAATTGGGTCACTGCAACCCCTGTCCACGGCAGCAATTTCGAGCCTTTTGATGGGAGAAAAAATCTACAAGATCCAATGGATTGGTTTGTTGTTTGGTCTGGTTGGTGTGGCGATTGCCATCGGCTCTGAATTGAGTGCCGTGCCATATTGGGGCTTCGTCTTGTCCATAGTGAGTATGATGAGCATTGTTGCCGCGTCATTGATAGCCAAATACAGCAAGCAAAGCCTGCCATTGCTGCCCACTCTTGCAGTTCACTGTATGGTGTCAGCAGGTCTGTTTTTCGTTCTGGCTGTCATTGAAGGAACTGCAGCCCCGCAACTGGATTCGGGGTTTTGGATGGCGGTCACCTGGTTCGTGCTGTTCTCAACGATTGGCGCCTATGGCTGCTATTGGCTGTGCCTTCGTGAAACATCGGCAACCAATGTAGCAAGCCTGATATACCTAACGCCACCAGTGACCATGATTTGGTCTTGGTTGATGTTTGGTGAAACGATTTCGCTTTCGTTTATCGTCGGATTCGGACTGTGTATCTTTGGTGTTTTGCTGGCTGGAAGAACACGCGAGGTATAGCTGGTTGCGGCCTGATGATGGGCGCAGCCCAGTTCGCCGCCGCCCAAGTCGGCTCCCGCTTCGCCATGAAAAACGGCGCGCGGATCATCAAGCCGCTGCTGGTGATCACCTGTGTGGCGCTGGCGGCGAAACTGCTGCTGGATTGATAGTATCTGCTCAGGTCCAAAATAAACAAGTTCAGCAATCTTAAATGAGATATTAAGGAACAACTCTTCTTAAGAATACAACGTATCGGCTAATTGCATATCTCGGAACATTAGACGGCTCACATCAAACACAAGACACTCCCAATCAGCTTGTAGAATGACGTTCGCCCTGCCGCAGCCTTCGCAGATCCGAACAAATTTCGAAATCTGAAATATTTTTTAACGTACCGTCCCTATTCTTATAACAAGATCTATAGGGGGCTAACCGATGAACGCCAAGGGGCGGGGACTAAACAGCATCCAGATACGCTTTGGCTTGATGAGCGCTGTGATGAGCGGGCTCGCGATTACAGGGCTGTTGTTTGGCCTGCAGGCTGAGATGGCGACCGGCTGGCTTGGCCTTGCAATCGCAATTGCGATCGTCCTTCCGGCTATCGTCACTTTGCTTGCGGCGCGCAAGCTGACCTCCCAGATACTGGCTTTGCGAAACAGCACGGAGGCCTTGGTATCCGGCGATTACAATGTTGCTGTTGATGTGGATTGCGCCTGCGAAGTCGGCGGCCTTGCCGACAGCTTCCGCAAAATGGTGGAACGTCTCAACAGCAATATTTTCCGGATGAACCAGTTGGCCTATGTGGACGGCGTCACCGGTCTCCCCAATCGCGCCATGAGCTTTCATTTGTTGAGCCGCCTGACCACGGCACCGGACATGGGCTCCTCCACCGTCCTCTACATCGATCTCGACGGCTTCAAACGGGTCAATGACCTCTACGGCCACGAAGCGGGTGACGAGCTCTTGCGTGCGGTAAGCGTCCGCATAGCTTCGGCCTTCAATCGATCGCTTGAGAGCATGGAAAGCTATATGACCCCAATAGGTGAACCTTGCGACGAACCACCAGGCGACGTCGTACTGGCAAGGGTTTCCGGCGATGAGTTCGTCGTTCTTCTCCCGCCAAACTCGGAACAGGCGGATGTACTTGCGGCCAAAATCCTCGATCGCATGCACGAACCTTTCAAGATTGCCGGAGCCACCGTCAACATCGGGGCAAGCATCGGTATGGCCCGCTATCCGGAAGATGCTTCAACGCCTGAGGAACTTCTGAACATCGCAGATTTCGCGATGTATGAGGCCAAGCGGAACGGTCGTGATCGTGTGGTCGCCTCGTCTCCCTCGTTGCGTGCCAGCTGGCAGGATCGACGGGACGTAGAGAGGGATCTCAGGCAAGCCATAGAGAACGACGACATTACGCTTGCATACCAGCCACGGCTTACCACTGGTGAATTGAATTGCAGTGCTGTCGAAGCCCTGGCCCGATGGCATCATCCCACACGTGGAAACATTTCTCCAAGCGTCTTCGTCCCGATTGCGGAACAGGGAGGGCTGATGCCTCTGCTCGGTGCAACCGTGTTCGAAAAAGCTGTGCAGCAATGCCGGATATGGCAGGACGACGGGCTCGACCTGAGTGTTTCGGTCAATGTCTCGCCTGCAGAGTTCGCTGCACCCGACCTCGTCGCCCGCCTGATTTCCATTCTGAAACGACATGACGTCGCCTCTGACCTGATCGAGATTGAAATAACCGAAACAATGGCCATGCGCGATTTCGAGACGACACAGGAACAGATGACCGGCCTAAGAAACGCCGGGTTCAGAATCGCGATCGACGATTTCGGGACGGGCTACTCCAACCTGTCGCAGCTCTCCCGCTTGCCCTACACTTCAGTGAAGCTGGACCGGTCGTTGATCCTCGATGTCTTGAGGCGGGACACGGGCTTGAGCATCCTTCACGCCGTCACCAGCATGGCCAAAGCGCTTGGACAATCTACGATCGCGGAAGGGATTGAGACCGACACCCAATATGAGGCTATCAAGGCGCTGGGCTGCGAAGAAGTACAGGGATTTTTGTTCGCCCGCCCTATGACGCCTGACAGGATCCCGGACTTCGTCTATCGAACCCAAAGCGAGGGTTTGCAGCTGAAAACAGCCTGATCCAACGCTCTGCGTCAAGCTGTCACTCTGGCTCACTTCTCCTGAGGAGCAAGACCCAGGTTTCCGACGCTGTGCCGATGTTGCTATCGCTCAGCAAAAGCCCACCGGCCAGCTACCCCCTAAAACACCGCCAGCAAAACCGCGCCCGTCGCAATCAGCGCCACACCCACCCAGTTCATTGCCGAGAGTTGCTCGCCCAGAAACAGCACCCCGAAGATCGCCACCAGCACAATCGACAGTTTGTCCAGAGGCGCGACCCGTGCGGCATCACCGAGCTTGAGCGCGCGGAAATAGGCGAGCCAGGACGCGCCGGTGGCAAGCCCGGAAAGTGTGAGAAACACCCAGGTCTTGATCGGAATGGTCTGCGGCGCGCGCCATTTTCCCATGGCGGTCAGCAGCGCGCCCAGAACCACGATGATCACGCAGGTGCGGATGAAGGTGGCGAGATCGCTGTCGATGTCGCTGATGCCGACCTTGGCAAAGATCGCCGTCAACGCGGCAAACGCCGCCGCCACAAGTGCCCAGAACTGCCAGCTTGCCGTAAGGCTCATAACCTGCCCCCGCCTGTCAGAATTCCACCCCGACCTGCGCCTTCACGCCTGATCGGAACGGATGTTTGACCATCTCCATCTCTGTCACCAAATCGGCGAATTCGATCAGCTCTTCCTTGGCGTTGCGGCCGGTGATGATCACGTGCTTCATCTCCGGCTTGGCCTTGAGCGTTTCGATCACATCGGCGACGTCGAGATAATCATATCTGAGCACGATGTTGAGCTCGTCGCAAAGCACCATGTCGATTTCGGGATCGAGGATCATCTCGCGCGCCTTCTCCCAGGCCTCGGTCGCCGCAGCAATGTCGCGGCTCCGGTCCTGCGTCTCCCAGGTGAAGCCCTCGCCCATGGTTGCCATCTTGACCTGATCGGGAAACGCCTCGAGCACCTTGCGCTCACCGGTCGACCATTTGCCTTTGACGAACTGCACCACGCCAACCTTCATACCGTTGCCGATGGCGCGGAAAATCATCCCGAAAGCAGCCGTCGATTTGCCCTTGCCCTTGCCGGTGTGGACGATCACCAGGCCTTTCTCGATGGTCTTGGTGGCGATGATCTTGTCACGCGCAGCCTTCTTCTTCTTCATCTTCTCGGCGTGGCGGGCATTGAGCTCTTCTTCACTCATGCCATCGGTGATTTTTTCGCGTTCGCTCATCTCGTGTCCATCCTGTGCATCATCTCATCCGGCAAACGGCAAATCCGCTGCTCGATCCCTTATTGCGCCCCGGCACTCCCTGCCAAGTCGAAAGTCTTGGCAAACCAGATCCGCTGCGGCGCACCGCCATGGGCAGGCAGCCGCCCAAACTCCGTGTACCCCAGACTTTCATAAAACCGCGGCGCCTGAAACTCGAACGTATCAAGATAGACCCCGACAAGCCCCCGCTCTCGGGCAATCTCTTCCGCCCGGGCAAGCAGCTTGCGCCCGACCCCGCCACCGCGCTGATCCTCGGCAACGCCAAGCAGTTTGACAAACAGCCAGCGCTGCACCGAATGCGCCGTCAGCCCGCCCGCCAACCGGCCATCGCCATCAACCGCCTTGAGATGCAGCGGCACCGGATCAAACGGGTGGCCCATCCGTGCAGCCGGCTCGTCGACAATCGCCTCAACCGTTGCGGCAAATTCGGGATCGCCGCTTTCATCCACGGTGATTTCAATTGTCATGCACTGCCCTCATTCACTCAGAATTCCATAACTTTGAGCTGCTGCCCACCAAGGATCACCCCTGCCCGGCTACTGGTCCGGTCAACTCGCCAAGCGCAAACTTGGCGGAATTGCTTTTCGGCGTCCACAGGCCGCGCTCGATCGCCTCTTCGAATTTCGCCGCCATTTCATGCAGCGCATCGGGGTTCTTGTCGCGCAGGAACGCAAGCGTGTCCTCATCCATCAGATAGGCCTGATAGACCGCATCGAAATGCGCATCACGCACCGCACCGGTGGTTGCGGCAAAGGCGAACAGATAATCGACCGTCGCCGCCATCTCGAACGCCCCCTTGTAGCCGTGGCGTTTGACGCCATCGATCCACTTCGGATTGACCGCCCGGCCGCGCACCACCCGCGCGATTTCTTCCTCCAGCGAGCGGATCACCGGACGCTCGGGCCGGGAGTGGTCATTGTGATAGATCGCAGGCCGACTGCCGCGCGCAGCCTCCACCGCCGCCGTCATACCGCCCTCGAACTGGTAGTAATCATCGGAATCCAGGAGATCATGTTCGCGGTTGTCCTGGTTCTGCACCACCGCTTCCACTGTGGACAGCCGCTGCTCGAACAGCTCGTGCGCGGGCTTGCCCTCTTCGCCTGCCCCATAGGCATAGCCGCCCCAGACGACGAAAGCCTCGGCCAGATCGCCGCGGACAGTCCAACCACCCTCGTCAATCAACGCCTGCAACCCTGCGCCATAGGCCCCCGGCTTGGAGCCGAACACCCGGAATGAGGCCTGCCGCAATGCCTCGGCACCATTCATCCCGGTTTCGATCAGCCGCGCACTCTCTGCTCTTGCCCGCGCGGCAACCGGATTGTCCGCTTCGTCCTCATCGAGCGCTGCAACCGCCCGCACTGCCCGGTCAAACAGCGCGATCTGATCGGGAAACGCATCGCGGAAGAAGCCCGATATCCGCAAGGTCACGTCGACCCGCGGCCGTTTCATCATCGCCATCGGAATGATCTCGTAGCCTGTGACCCGCCGCGAGGCCGGATCCCAGACCGGCTTGGCCCCGATCAGCGCCAGCGCCTGGGCGATGTCATCGCCGCCGGTGCGCATGTTCGAGGTGCCCCAGGCCGTCAGCGCCATCGAGGTCGGCCATTCGCCATGATCCTGAATATGCCGCGTGACCAGCAGTTCCGCCGATTTTTGTCCAAGTTCCCAGGCCGCCGGCGTCGGCACTGCACGGCTGTCGACCGAGTAGAAATTCCGCCCCGTCGGCAGCACATCCGGCCGTCCCCGCGTCGGCGCGCCCGAGGGTCCCGGCGCAACGAACCGGCCTTCAAGCGCGGTCATAATGCCGTCCAGTTCTGACTTGCCACAGGCTTCGACAGAAGGCCGGATCTTGGTCTGGATAGTCTCCATGACCGCCGCCGTATCCCTCCAGCCCTCGGGCACGGCAACACGCCCCGACACAAACTCAACCGCCAGCAGCTCAATCCGTTCGACCGTATCGCCATTGGTGCGCCAAGGGTCGGTGGAGACGGTTTGCAGAATGCCGGGCCTTGGGCCTCTCCACGGCTCGCCCATCGGGCAATCGAGCGGGTCGAAAGAAGGCCCCTCCCCAACCTTGCCTGAAGAAGGCCCCTCCCCAACCCCTCCCCACAAGGGGGAGGGGCTAGACGGCTCAGCGCTAGCGGTGGGCTCAGAGGTCTCCACAGGTGTCGGGGGGGCAAGCCCCTCCCCCCTGTGGGGAGGGGTTGGGGAGGGGTTTTGACTTGAAAGCCCAAGATCCCGCGCAATCGCCCGCTGCAGGCTGTCCTCACCCGGCATCTCGCCGCGCTTGATCCGCGCCAGCGCCACCGTCAGATCCGTCAGCAGCGATCCCTCCGGCGACTTGCCGAAGATGTGCAGCCCGTCACGGATCTGCATTTCCTTCAGGTCGCACAGCCAGGCGTCGAGCTTTTCGAGCACCAGATCGTCATCGTCGCCCTCAGCAATCCCGGCATCATGATCCAGCCCGATGTCGCGCACCAGATCGAGGATCTGGCCCTTGAGCAGCTTGAGACGGCGCGGATCATGCCCGGAAGCCTCGTAGAATTCATCGACCAGGGCCTCAAGATCCTTGAGCGGACCATAGCTCTCGGCGCGCGTCAGCGGCGGCGTCAGGTGGTCGATGATCACTGCCGAGGTCCGCCGCTTGGCCTGCGTGCCCTCGCCGGGATCGTTCACGATGAACGGATAGAGATGCGGCGTCGGCCCCAGTGCGGCCTCAGGATAGCAGGCCGACGAAAGCGCCAGGGCCTTGCCCGGCAGCCATTCGAGATTGCCATGCTTGCCCATATGGATGATCGCATGAGCATCAAAGCTCTCACGCAGCCAGGCATAAAACGCCAGATAGCCATGTGGCGGCACCAGATCCGGCGCGTGGTAGCTGGCCTTCGGATCAATGTTGTAGCCGCGCGCGGGCTGGATGCCGACGACCACATTGCCAAAGCTCAAGAGGGCCAGATGAAACGCACCATCACGGAAGAACGGATCATCCTCGGGCGCGCCCCACCGCGCTGTCGCCGCATCACTGATCTCGGGATCGAGACGACCACAAAAGTCTCGATAGGCATCCGCAGAAAGGGCCACGCCCTGCTTGCGTGGCCCGCCGAGCGCATTGGTCGGCCCTGCCCTGAGTGCTGTCACCAGCGCATCGCCGTCGGCAGGCAGATCGCCGGTCCGGTACCCGGCCCCGGCCATAGCGCGCAGGACTTCCACCGTCCCGGCAGGCGTGTCGAGCCCGACACCATTGGCGATACGGCCATCGCGGTTGGGGTAATTGGCCAGCACGATCGCCACCCGCCGGTCGGACGGTGAGGCACGCCGCAGTCGTGCCCAGCGCCCCGCCAGCTGGGCAACGAATGCCGTCCGGTCGGGTTCGGGCTGATGGGCAACGATGTTGGCCTCAACGGTCTCGTCAAACCGCGCCGCCGCCTTGAACGACACTGCCCGCGTCAGCACCCGTCCGTCCACCTCCGGCAGCGCCACATGCATGGCCAGATCGCGCGAAGTCAGCCCCTGCTGCGAGGCCGCCCAGGCGTCGCGCCCGCCACCGGCAAACACCGCCTGCAACACCGGCGCCCCGGTGGATTCGAGCACTGTGCCTTTGGTCGCTGCGCCCGGCGAGGAAACTGCAAACCCGGTGGCATTGATCACCACATCGGGCAACGCGTCGGCAAAAATCGCCTCCACCGTGCCCACCGAAACCGGGTCCTTGAGGCTTGAGACAAACACTGGAAGCGCATTGACGCCCTCTTCGCGCAGCGCCTCGCAAAGTGCGGCGACGGGCGCAGTCTGCCCGCTTTGAACCAGCGCCCGATAAAAACAGATCGCCGCCACCGGCGCATCTGGCGTCCAGTCCCGTTTCAGATCATCGAGCGACGGATTGCCCCTGGCGGGATGCCACAGACCTGCTTTGAGCAGGGGCGCCGCAGGTCCGGGCCGTTCGCCACCCGTCAGCAGTGCCTCGGACAATTCAATGAAACCGCGTGCGTTTTCCGCCCCGCCCTCGTTGAGATAGGCCCAGAGTGCCAGCCGGTTAGCCTCGTCAAGGGTCGAGAACGGCTCCAGCCCCGGATCGGGCTTGTCATCGCCCGGCAGCGCCACAAGCTTGAAACCGTGGGTTGGAGCCGCAGCCCGGAGGCTTTCGAGCGCATAGGAGAAGTAGCTCGCCCCGCCAAGCGCCCGCACCACCACCAGCCTGGCCTTCGGCACCATGCGGGCGATGTAGGTATCCACCGACATCGGATGCTTGAGATCACTCAGGCTGGCAAGCCGCCAGGCCATCGAGCCAGACGCCTGCCGCGCCCCGGCAATGCTCGCAAGCTCGGTATCGGCGGCGCTCAGAAACAGGATGTCGCCGGGGGATTGCCCCAGATCGACAGCCTCATCACCATCGCTCAACGCCCCTTTTTGCGTGACCAGCAGATGCATCGGGACTGAGCCTCCTTATCGCCTCAGCCCGAAAGCCGGGACAACCCGTCACGGATTGCGGCTTCATCCAGATCATGAAGCCCGATCACCACGAGCCGCGTCTCGCGTGGTTCGCCTGCAGCCCAGGGCCGGTCGAAATGGGTGTCGATGCGGCTGCCCACGGCCTGGATCACCTGCCGCATCGGCTTGCCGGCAACATCGGCAAAGCCCTTGAGACGCAAAATGTCGTGGGTCTGGATCAACTCTGTCAGCCCTTGTGTGAAGGCCGCGGGGTCGGCAACCTGCCCCAGCGACACGACGAAGCTCTCAAACTCGTCATGATCGTGCTCATGACCATCCGCATGATGGATTTCATGATGCGACTTGCGGTTGGCAATGTCGTCTTCCGTGCCCATGCCAAGCCCCAGAAGAACCTCCGGCGCCACCTCGCCCAACCGCGCCTCCACAAATGCAGGCTTGCGCGACATGTGTGCGGAAATCCCGGCGCGCACGCCCAGAAGCTCATCCGCATTGATCAAGTCCGCCTTGTTGAGCACGATCAGATCGGCAGCGGTGAGCTGATCCTCGAACAGTTCCTCAAGCGGGCTTTCATGATCAAGCCCCTCGTCAGCCTGCCGCTGCGCGTCGAGCTTGTCATGATCATGGGCAAACCGCCCGGCGACGACGGCGGCACTGTCAACCACGGTGACAACACCATCAACCGTCACCTGGGTCTTGATCCCGGGCCAGTTGAAGGCGGCGACCAGCGGCTGTGGCAGTGCCAAGCCCGACGTCTCGATGACGATGTGATCGGGCCGGTTCTTCCGAGCCAGAAGCTGTTCCATCGTCGGGATGAAATCATCGGCCACGGTGCAGCAGATGCAGCCATTGGTCAGCTCGACGATGTCGTCCTCCGAACAGACCTCATCGCCGCAGCCCTTGAGCACATCGCCATCCACACCCAGATCGCCAAACTCGTTGATGATCAGCGCAATGCGTTTGCCATTGGCATTGGCCAGCATGTGGCGGATCAGCGTGGTCTTGCCGGCACCGAGGAACCCGGTGATCACGGTGGCGGGAATCTTGGACCCGTTCATGGTTCTAACCCTTCATCTTGAGCGGCAGACCGGCAGCGACGAAATGGACTTCGTCGGCCAGACCCGCGATTGTCTGGTGGAGGCGGCCGGCATGATCGCGAAACGCCCGCGCCATGGCATTGTCCGGCACGATGCCGAGGCCAACCTCGTTGGAAACGAAAACCACCGGCCCCTTGAGGCCAGGCAATGTTTTGGCGAGCCGGTCAAAGGCTGCATCGATGTCATGCTCGCCCAGCATCAGATTGGTCACCCATAAGGTCAGGCAATCAACCAGCACCGGACGGTCAGCCCGCGCAGTGTCAGCAAGCGCCTCGGCCAGTTCAACCGGAGCCTCGACGGTCTCCCATCCTGCCCCGCGCCGATCCTGGTGCGTCGAGATCCGTGCGCGCATCTCGTCATCCCAGGCCTGACCTGTCGCAAGATAGAGCCGCGTGGCCGACGCCGCCTCCACCAATTGTTCTGCAAAGGCCGACTTGCCCGAGCGTGCGCCACCCAGCACAAGCGTGAGAGCTGGCAGTTTGCCGCTCACGCCCCCGTCACGCTTCTGCGTCCCGGGGAACCCGCGACAGGAAAAACCCGAGCAGGCCTCCGAGCAACAGCCAGAAAAACAGCGTGGTCGCCAGCGATGCGGCCGCATAGGCAGACGCGATGTAGGCCGGAACTTCGCTGTAAATGTCTTCGGGAACCGGCACACCCCAGATATGCGGTGCCGCGATCAGCACAACGCCAACCGCCTTGGCGATCATCTCCGGTCTCAACACCATCAGCCAAAGGCCAAGTCCCGTCAGAGCAACCGTGATCATCCACCAGGTTTGGCGATCACCGAGATCCGCATAGGGGAACCCAGGCACTGCGGGCGGCAGGCTGAAGGAGGGTGCAAGCTGGACACAGAACCAGGCCCCCGCACCTAAAAGCAAGCCGCGCATCAGCCCTTCGCGTCCGGCGGGAAACTCGATTCCGGTCAGAAGCGCCACGGCCGCCAGCATCAGGGCAAAGCCGCCACCGGCAACCAGATTGGCAAGGATCGTATTGCCGAAACGGCCAAACCAGAGCTGTTCTTCGCCTTCGCCATGATCATGGGAATGGCTGGCCTCTGCTTCAGCAGCGCCATGGCTGTGACCAGCCTCACCATTCTCATAGGCTTCGGCCTGCATGATCAGCGGAATGGTTTTGACATATTGGGCGGGCGTCATCACCAAACCGGCAATGAGCCCGGCGGCAAGAGCCGCCAGGAGCAACCTGACTATCATAGCATCAATCCCTTAGTGGCAGGGAAAGCCGTAGGAATGCCGGGTGTCGTGCGCCGCATCGTGCAGCGTCTGCGAATTGGCCAGGCCAACTCCGAACACCAGAATGGACCCGATGACCAAAGCCATGAGTCCGGCAACGGTGCGTGCGCCGATGCGATCGGTCAGTGAAAGCATTTCAGTTTTAACAGCCATGACAACCTCCGTGAATGGCTTCGGAAGAACACCTCTTCCAAAGGTCCGGCTCTCAACCGGTGCGAATGGCAGGTCTCCTGGCTCGCGGGTTCTGTGCAACCAATTGTGTCGCACACCAGCAAATGCCGGCCTTCCCGACGTTTATGGCAGTCATGAAAACGGGACGATTCGTAGACAAAGAGGCGTCCGCGCCGGTTGATCATGCCGCCACGTCAGTGGCCTTCTCCGGTTGGTTGGTTCAGATCACAGGCAAACACCATTGTTCCCCCGTCACCCTGCCGTCCCGAACCGGTGACATTTGCCTAACCGCTCTACAGTCGCGGGGTCGGCTGCGATAAGGATGCCCGGCTTGGGTCCATCCCGTCGCATTCCCTTTTGATCCGGAGAAACAACTTGCCTCCCTGGAACCATTCGAGATCCAAGTGATAGGCACAGGCCTGCCGGGTGTCAATCTCGATTGCGCCCTCAGCAGGCCCATCAACGACCAATGATGCCGCTGGCCTCCATGATCCGCTCGAATCCAACCAGCCGGTCAAGTTCTTCGGCGATATCGTCGAGCGCAGCATCCACATCCGCGCGATAATCGAGCAATCCACCGGTAAGGCCAAAACCCTTCAGCAATTCGGCCCGATAGGCGTCTGAACCGAACAGCCCGTGAAGATAGGTCCCGGAGACGCGTCCGTCCGGCGACGTCGCGCCATCCGGACGTCCGTCAAGAACGGTCATTGGCCGGACGCAATCAGGCCCCTGGCTGACACCCAGATGGATCTCGTAGCCTTCAAGCGGCAGATCCCCTTCGGCTGAGCGTGCAGTGATGTTGCGAACAGTTTTCTCGGGCGCCATTTCCGTCGAGATATCCAGGAAGCCAAGGCCGTCGGCAACGGTTTCACCGCCCTCGATCCCCAACGGATCACTGACCGTCCGGCCAAGCATCTGGTAACCGCCACAAATCCCGATGATCCGCCCGCCACGGCGATAATGCGCCTGCAGATCCACATCCCAGCCCTGACGACGGAAATCCGCCAAATCTCCGATGGTGGATTTCGAACCGGGCAGAATCACCAATCCGGCGTCCTCCGGCAGCCGTTCCCCAGGTTTGACGAACACCAGATCCACATCGGGCTCCGCGCGCAGCGGATCGAAATCATCGAAATTGGCGATTCGCGACAGCACCGGCACCGCGATCTTGAGCGCCCCGGCCTTGCCACGAACAAGCCGTTCGAGCGCCACCGAATCCTCTGCCGGCAGACGGGCTGCGGATTTGAGCCAGGGCACGACCCCGAAACAGGGCCATCCAGTAAAGCCCTCGATCGCCGAGATGCCGTCGTCAAACAGGCTCACATCGCCGCGGAACTTGTTGATCAGGTAGCCCGCAATCATAGCCCGGTCGGCATCGGGCAGGATCGTGTGCGAGCCGACGATGGATGCAATCACGCCGCCACGGTCGATGTCGCCCACCAGCACCACCGGCACCTTGGCCAATGTCGCAAATCCCATATTGGCGATATCGCCGGCCCTGAGGTTGATTTCGGCCGGAGATCCAGCGCCCTCCACCAGCACCAGATCGGCGCCCTCACCGATGCGGGTGAAGCTGTCCATCACCGCCGACATCAATTTGGGTTTGAGCGCCTGGTAATCGCGTCCCCGGGCGTGGCCGGTGACCTTCCCCTGGACAACAATCTGGGAGCCGGTTTCCGACTGCGGCTTGAGCAGCACCGGGTTCATGTGGATGCTTGCCGGCGTCCGGCAGGCCATTGCCTGCAGCCACTGCGCCCGCCCGATTTCCCCGCCATCATCGGCCACTGCGGCATTGTTGGACATGTTCTGCGGCTTGAACGGGCGCACATTCAGCCCACGATTCGCCGCAAGCCGGCAAAACCCCGCAACCAGCACGGTCTTGCCGACATCCGAGCCCGTCCCCTGAAACATCAAAGCCTTTGTCATGACCTTTTCGATAGCACCCGCAAGCGGGCCGCAAAAGGGTCAAAAGGCCGTTTGTTAACCGGCGCTTAATCACATTCTCAAAACTGGTGAGAGTTTTTTCTCCGACATCTGAAATGCGACACGCTGCGGCGTATTCAATGCAGCTCAACATAGCCGATGAGCCTAGAGCAGCGGCAGATGGTTATCGCCATCCAGACATTCAAATCGGTCATACCGCCAGACAGCGGCCAACAAACGGAAGGACATCGCGATGCTTTACGTATTCAATTCTGCCAACAGCGTGCAAATCGCTTGGAACAACGTGCTTCCCTCTGAAAAGACGGGTCCCAAAAGCCCGCTTCGCAGCCTGGTCAACAGCCTTATCCGGACCTCGTCCGCGGGCTGAACAAAGATATCAACGCCTATCTCAAACGGCGTTACACATATTCACACAAGGCCGGACGGACAGACCGTTCGGCCTTTTGTTGTTGTGTCACTTCAAGCAAGATCCAGCAGGGCTGATCGCTGATCAAAGCTCAAAAATGCGAAGGCCGTCCGGACCCTGAGATCCGAACGGCCTGCCAAAAATACGCTTGGCGACCCCGCAATTACGCGCGAGGTTCGCGACATCCCGGTACGCAATACCTTTGCCGGAATGCTCAGCGGTTGTCCCCCGCCGTGTTAAGAGGTGTAACCCGAACATCGTTACCGGAGAGTTAGTGAATCCCTAAGCAATCATGAATCTGGCATTTTATTGCACTGCAAGAGTTTGCCCTGCAGCAACGCTCCCCGATCACATTTAGAAATGCGAAAAAGTGCTGCAGCGGTTGATTTCTGACACCAACTCCTTACCCTGACCGAAGGCAATTCGAACGGCCCAATGCCCGGAAACGGGTATGGCAGGCACCAATTGCGCCGTGTGATGTCGCCTCTACGTCGTGCCTGGCGTTAGAATTGGTTTTCAATGACCAAGAGGCCATTTGCCTTCAATTCCATCGGTGTCCGGTAATCAGCAGTGACCGGGTTTGCCGAAAACGGAACAACCACTGCACAAATAAGACTGGGAGGTCTTACATATGAAGAAGCTCCTCGCTTCCACCGTTCTCGCCGCTGGCCTCATGGGCTTTGCCGGCGTTGCCCAGGCCGAATCGCATGGCGAATGCGGCACGGTAACTGTGGCCAACATGAACTGGGCGTCCGCCGAAGTTCTGGCCAACATCGACAACCTCATCCTTTCCGAAGGCTATGGCTGTGACGTCGAACTCGTTCCCGGCGACACCATGCCGACACTGACTTCGATGATGGAGAAAGGCGAGCCTGACGTCGCCCCCGAAGCCTGGATCAACGCGGTGCGTGAGCCGCTCGACAAGGCTGTTGAAGAAGGCCGTCTGGTTTACGCAGCCGAATCGCTGTCTGACGGCGGCGTCGAAGGCTGGTGGATTCCCAAATACATCGCCGATGCCAATCCCGACATCAAGACCATCGATGACGCGCTGGCCCGTCCGGACCTCTTCCCGGCTCCGGAAGATCCTTCCAAGGGCGCTGTCTACAACTGCCCGTCGGGTTGGAACTGTCAGATCTCGACCGCAAACTTTTTCAAGGCACATGATGCTGAAGAGAAAGGCTTTGTGCTGGTTGACTCCGGTTCGGCAGCTGGCCTCGACGGCTCGATCGCCAATGCCTACAACAAGGAAGAAGGCTGGCTCGGCTACTACTGGGCACCGACCGCCATTCTCGGCAACTATCCGATGACCCTGCTCGGCTTCAATGCCGAGTTCGACAAGGAATCCTGGGACGCCTGCATTGTGAACGCTGAATGCGCTGACCCGCAGAAGAACGCCTGGCCCAAGTCGGAAGTCTACACCGTGGTGACCGATTCCTTCGCCAAGCGTGCTGGTCCGGCTCTCGACTACCTCAAGGGCCGTGCCTGGTCCAACGAGACCGTCAACGGGCTGCTCGCCTGGAAGGACAAGAACCAGGCAACCGGTGAAGACACCGCTTACTACTTCCTCGAAAACAACGAGGACGTCTGGGGCAAGTGGGTTTCGCCCGAAGTGGCCGAAAAGATCAAGGCAGCCCTTTGATCCTTTGAACATCCAAGGGGCGGTTTCACACCGCCCCTTTCTTTTTCGGCCCCAGGCGCGCCGACAAAACAAATGAAAAGAACTGACAGGGGGTGGCCAATGGAATGGCTGACTGAGTTTCCCGACCTGGGAACAAGTACCTTGCGCAACATACGCCTAACGGTGGATGGCGCATTCCGCGAGTTTACACGTGCTTATGGCGAGTCGATCGAACTGCTGTTCGAACCGGTCAAATGGTTTCTGATCAACTCGGAAAATTTCATGACCGACACGCCATGGCCGATTATCCTGGTCATCGTTGCGGTGCTGGTTTGGCTTGCGAGCCGTTCCTGGAAAATCGTTCTCGGCTCGGTTGTTGTTCTGATCGCCATTGGCCTGTTCGGAATGTGGGAAGACACGATGAAAACCATCGCAATGACCTTTGTTGCGACGGTACTGGCCATCATCTTCGGAATCCCGATCGGCATCGGCATGTCCCGGTCAAACCGGGTTCAGAGCATCTTCAACCCGATCCTCGACATCATGCAGACAATGCCGAGCTTCGTTTACCTGATTCCGGTCATCATGCTGTTCGGCATCGGCAAGGTTCCGGGGCTGATTGCCGTGATCATCTACGCCATCCCACCGATCATCCGACTGACCAATCTTGGTATTCGTCTCGTTGACAAGGATGTCCTCGAAGCCGCCGATGCGTTCGGATCCTCCAACTGGCAGCGCCTCAAAAACGTTCAGATGCCGCTTGCGCTGCCCACAATCATGGCAGGCATCAACCAGACCATTATGATGGCGCTTGCCATGGTCGTGGTGGCTTCCATGGTCGGTGTCCAGGGCTTGGGACAACAGGTGCTCAGAGCCATCAACAACCAGTATTTCACCCTCGGTGTTCTCAACGGTCTGGCCATTGTCGGCGTCGCCATCATTTTCGATCGCGCCAGTCAGGCCTATGGCAAGCGCCTTCAGCGTCATACGGAGATTGTCCATGGCTGAGCAATCCATCGGTAGCGGAATTAGCATCCGCAATCTCTACAAGATTTTCGGCACCAATCCGGAAGCCTACGTCGACGCTGTCAAAGGCGGCATGACCAAGACCGAGCTCAATGAAAAGCACAATCATGTGCTCGGCCTCAAGGACATCAACATCGAAATGCCGGGTGGCGGCATCCAGGTCGTCATGGGCCTCTCCGGCTCCGGCAAATCCACCCTGATACGCCACATCAACCGCTTGATTGATCCCACCGCCGGAGAAGTCATTGTCGGCGACGAGGATGTGGTCAAGATGAACGAAATGGAACTCCGCGAGTTCCGGCGTCACAAGACCGCGATGGTGTTCCAGAAGTTTGCGCTCCTGCCGCACCGCACGGTCCTCGAGAATTCCGTCTATGGCCTGGAAATCCAGGGCGTTCCCCGCGAAAAGCAGGAAGAACAGGCCAGGCGCTGGATTTCGCGTGTCGGCCTGGATGGGTTCGAGGACAACTACCCCAACCAGCTGTCAGGCGGCATGCAGCAGCGCGTGGGCCTTGCCCGGGCGCTGACCAACGACGCCCCGATCCTGCTGATGGACGAGGCCTTTTCGGCACTCGATCCATTGATCCGCATGGATATGCAGTCAGTGCTTCTGGATCTGCAGAAGGAAATCCGCAAGACCATCGTCTTCATCACCCATGACCTCGACGAGGCGCTGCGTCTCGGCGACCGCATCGCCATTCTGCGTGACGGCGAAGTGGTCCAGCAGGGCACCAAACAGGAAATCGTGCTGCGTCCCGCTGATGAGTACATCTCGAGCTTCGTGCGCGAGGTCAACCGCGGCCGGGTCATCTCGGTCGACATGGTGATGACCGACCTCAAAGGTGAACCGAAAGGCATGCCGATCCCGTCTGGAACGGTGCTTGAAGTCGCGGCCAGAACCATGACGGACAGCAATGCGGCGGAAGCCCATGTGCTCGACGAAAATGGCAAGCCGATTGGCACACTGGCGATCAATGAAGTGATCGCTGCCATGGTGACCCCGGTCGACCACGAATCGGCAGCTGCCTAGACCCGCCCCTTGATCCTCGTTTCGACGGGCCATGAACGTCAACAAGCCCCGCGGGCGATCCGTTCGTCCGCGGGGCTTTTTTTACATTGCCCCTTCAAGCCTGTTGCATTGATATAAAGATATCTTTATACGTTCACCAATCAACAGGAGAACTCCATGTCCGTTTCGAATCCGCTTGCCGACCTGCTTGCAGAAAAAGGCGTCCTTCTCGCCGATGGCGCCACCGGCACCAATCTGTTCGCCATGGGGCTCGAATCCGGCGACGCGCCGGAACTGTGGAACGAGAGCGCGCCGGAAAAGATCACCAAGCTGCATCAGGATTTTGTCGATGCCGGCTCCGATATCATCCTGACCAACAGCTTCGGCGGCACCCGCAACCGGCTCAAGCTGCATCACGCGCAGGACCGGGTTCACGAACTCAACAAGAAGGCAGCCGAAATCGCCCGCGCCGTTGCCGACAAGGCCCCACGCAAGGTGATTGTTGCAGGCTCGGTGGGCCCGACAGGCGATCTCTTGGTGCCGCTCGGCGCACTCACCTATGACGAAGCCATCGCATCCTTCGTCGAGCAGATCGAGGGCCTGAAGGCCGGCGGCGTCGACGTGATCTGGATTGAAACCATGTCCGCAATCGATGAAATCCGCGCGGCGGCCGAAGCAGCCACCCGCTGCGGCATGCCCTACACCTACACCGGCTCGTTCGACACCGCCGGCAAGACCATGATGGGCCTGCACCCGCGCGACATTCACGGCGTCACCAAGGACCTCGAACAGGCCCCATTCGCGGTCGGTGCCAATTGCGGCGTCGGCGCGTCCGACATCCTCTCATCATTGCTCGACATGACCACTGCGGATCCAGAGGCCATCGTCATAGTCAAGGGCAATTGCGGCATCCCGGAATTCCGTGGCACCGAGATCCATTACTCCGGCACGCCACCACTGATGGCTGACTATGCAAGGCTGGCAATGGACAGCGGTGCCAAAATCATCGGCGGATGCTGCGGCACCTCCTGCGACCATCTCGCCGCCATGCGCCAGGCCATCGACAGCCACTCAAAGGCGTCGCGCCCGACCGTCGAGGAAATCGTCGAACGCATCGGCCCGATGCGCAACACGGTCGCCACCGACAATGCGGCCCCCAAGCGCGAGCGCCGTGGCCGCCGGAGCTGATGGCATCAACGTTGCAAACCAAAAGGCCGGGGCTCACGCACCGGCCTTTTTCTATCTTCTGCGTCACACATTCAACAGAGCGCGGCTTGTATCAGCGGCCAAGACCATCGGCCAGCCGCACCAGTTGCAGGAACTCTGAGCGGTAGCCGAAGGGATCCTCACCGCGCGCGTCCGATGCGATGCTTTCGATGGCATCGAACCCGAAGCTGTTGACCTGTTGGATTCGGCGCAGTTTCTGGGCGAAAGCGGCAACGGCGATGGAAAACCGCACATCCTGGGGCGCTGCGGCAAAGCTTGCCACTTCCGCGTCTTTCATCACCGGGATTTCGGTGAGCGAACTTTCCGCTTCCCCGGGCACCTTGGCTCTGATCTTGAGAAACGCAAATTCGTCGTCATGCGCCACGTCCGAAACAGGCGTTTCAGCGCCATAGCGCAGATCGCTGTTGAGGATCGCGGGACTGCCAACCGGCGTAATCTCATAAATCGCGGTCACGGTGTGACCTGAGCCGATCTCGCCGGCGTCGACCTGGTCATTGTTGAAATCCTCGCGGTTGAGCGCACGCGTCTCGAACCCGATCTGGCGATATTCGGCGATTGTCTCGGGATTGAACTCGACCTGGAACTTCACATCCGATGCAATCGGAAACAGCGACGCCGTGGCTTCCTGCACGAGTGTTTTCTCTGCCTCCGCCAGGGTGTCGATATAGGCTGCAACGCCATTGCCGTTCTGGGCCAGTGTCTGCATCAGCTGATCATTGTAGTTGCCCCGCCCAAAGCCGAAGATCGACAGGAACACGCCACTTTCGCGTTTCTCTTCGATCAGGCTCTTGAGCGCATCATCATCGCTGGCGCCGACATTGAAATCGCCATCGGTGGCAAGCAGCACGCGGTTGACCCCACCATTCACGCGGGCCTTTTCAGCCAGCCGGTAGGCCTCCTCGATCCCGGCAGCTCCTGCCGTGGCCCCGCCGGGACGCAAATCATCCAGCGCATCGAGAATCTTGGCCTTGTCAGACACCGGAGTCGGCTCAAGCACGGTGCCAGCGTCGCCCGCATAGGTGACGATGGCAACGGTGTCTTCCGGCTCGAGCTTCTGGATCAGCAGCCGGAACGCCGATTTGAGCAGGGGCAGCTTGTCGGTTTGCTGCATCGATCCGGAAACATCGACAAGCAACACCAGATTGGCCTGCGGGCGCGCGGCGGGCTTAACATCGTAGCCTTTGACACCGATATGCAAAAGCCTGGTATCGGCATTCCATGGTGTCGGCGTAACCGTCATTGTTGCCCGGAACGGCGTCTCCGCACTCTCTGGAGCGGGGTAATCATAGTTGAAATAGTTGATCATCTCCTCGATCCGGACCGTCCGCGGATCGGGCATCACGCCTTGCTTAAGCGCCCGGCGCACCATCGCGTAGGACGCCGTGTCGACATCAGCGGAAAAGGTGGAAACCGGGTATTCAGCCACCGACCTGACGCCGTTGCTGTCGAAACCCTCCACCCGGTCGCGCTCAGCTTCGGCCCCCGGTACGGGATTGGCGCCGTCCGCACCACGAAGCGATTGCCCATCGATCTGTCCTGCCAGGCCCTGCCCCGCAAGTCCCCCCACGGGTTGACCGATTGAGCGCTGCGGCGCTGCCTCATTGGCTTGGCGGGAAGACTTCGCCACCGGCGAAGCTGCAAGCTCGGGCAATGGCGCTGTCACCGCCGACTCCTGCTCCTCCTGCTGCGGCGCGAGTGGCAATGGTTTGTCCATCGCCAATTCAGGATCAGCGGGTCTGCTTACGTCCAGAGGCGCCAGAAGCTTGGGCTCAAAGCCGTTTTGGTCCTGGGCAATCTGCCAGGTCAAATAGGCTGCCGCAGGCAGGATCATCAGTGTGGCAAGGGCCGTGCCCGCCATATAGCGCTGTTTCATAAGTCCACTCCATATCGAGGTTGCGATAGAAGTGAGACGTCCGCCTGCTTGCGATCCTTTGGGCGCCATTGCTTTTTCTGCGCCTGATTTGTCATAGGCCTGAAGCGCAGCTTCAAGCGCCTGACGCTTGGCGTCCTCCAGCGGCGGTGGCGCACTGCGCGCCAGTCTTTTGAGATCGTCGTCCATCATTGCTCGTCTCCAGACGTTTGCAGAAGCGTTTTCAACCGCCTCCGCGCAGTGTGCAGATGGTAGGATACCGTGGATTCAGCGCAGCCCATGACAGCGGCAGCATCGGCGTGGTTCAACTCCTCGCCATAGACCAAAAGCATGGCATCGCGCTGCTTTTCGGGCAAAGTGCCAACCGCTGCCCAGACGGCATCGCTATGGCTGGGCTGATAGGTCTCGATTTCCTCTCCGAGAGCATTGGCATGAACCGCCAGAGCCTGCGCTTTGCGCAACTCGCGGGCAAGGAAACGGGCATGGTCATGAGCCGCATTGATGATCAGGCGATAGAGCCACGTCGTGAACGCGCTCTCCTTGCGCCATGTGCGGATCGCAACACCAAGCCTCAGGCAGACATTCTGGGCAATGTCTTCTGCAGCCGATCGGTCGCGGCACCACTTCCACGCCACGCCATGAATAAAATCGTAGTGGCGCTCGACCAGCATCGCAAAGGCCTCACGATCGCCAATAGATGCCCTGTCAGCCAAATCCTGATCCGCCGGTTCTTCAGTCCCGGTACGTGATTTCATGCGGATACGCGTCTCCATAATATAGGCTTTGACGATACGACTCCGGTTATCCTTGGGTGCCGTACCAAAAAATTATGAATAAGATGTCATATGAAACTGAAGCTGGGCTGGACTGTAGCGGTGCGACCGCCCGACAGGACAGGCCTCACGCGCAAGGCATCCCGATGTCATACAGCCTTGTTGGCCATCCTTTGTCCTGAGGTATGAGCGGCAGTTGCTCACAGCAAACCCGTCCGGACTGAACGCGCCGACCGGGCATGCCGACAGGCACGGCTTGTCTGAGCAGACATCACAGGGATGAACGAAAGCTTGTCCCGCCATCGCGCTCTTGGAGCTGACGCGATCCCCAAGCGCTGTCTCCGCAAACAGGATCGCACCGCGATACCCGTGCCACAGGCCAAACTCGGGATGAATGAGCAATCCAAGCGGTGAGGACCGCAGCGCCTCCGCCTTCATGGCCCAGGCCTGAAACGGATGCCATGGCCGGTCAGACGGGAACACCGCCTGCCCGCCTGCCTCTGCAGCGACCGGTTCGATGACCGCCTTGGACCAGCTATCCAGCGGGTCCGAAACTCGCGGATGTTCCCGCCACCACGCTGAGAAAACAGGCCAGAAACCGCCACCAGCATGACCGATGAGGCAGATCGCTTTTGCAGGTTTTCCATCTACCAGCAGAGGTTCAGCTCCCGCCTCAGGCGCCAGCCATCCGCGCGGCACCAGGCCACTTGGTTCCAGCGCAGCCGCAACAGCGCCGCCCGGGTGCGGCTCAGCCACCCTTGCCCCCGTCACGAACCTTCCCCCGTCACGGAACGCAGAGCGCCAGACCTCTTTGTGGATGAGGCCGGCTACCTGGTCCCGTGCGCCTGTCTCCCTGGCTTTATCGGGCTGTGCTCAGGTGAATGCGTCGGGCATCGAACCCTTGCGCTCTGTGATATAGGCAAGCAAAGCCTCGTCGATTGCAGGATCGAGCTCCGGCGCCACATAGCTGTCGAGCCAGGACCGGCAAAGCGCACGCGCACGCTCCTCGATCCGCTTTTCACCTTCAGCGAGCCACTGCTCGTAGGAATTGTTGTCCGCCAGGGACGACCGGTAGAACGCCTGCTGGAAATTGGCCTGGGTATGGGCACAACCAAGATAGTGGTTGCCAGGCCCAACTTCGGTGATGGCATCCAGCGCCTGGCCGGTTTCCGACAGGTCAATGCCTTCGGAAAAGCGCTGCTGCATGCCCAGCTGATCGACATCGATCATGAACTTCTCATAGGAGCTGACCAGCCCGCCTTCGAGCCAACCGGCCGAATGCAGCGCGAAGTTCGTGCCGGCCAGAAGCGTCATGCCGATCGTAGACGCACTCTCATGCGCTGCCTGCGCATCTGGCACCTTGGAGCCGCAGAGCGACCCACCGGTCCGGAACGGAATCTTGAGCCGCCGCGCCAGCTGTGCAGCGCCGTAGGACACCAGTGCAGGCTCGGGGGTTCCGAAGGTCGGCGCACCCGATTGCATCGAAATCGAGGCGGCAAAGGTGCCGAAAAGCACCGGTGCACCGGGCCGTATCAACTGTGTGAATGCAGCCCCCGCCAGCACTTCCGCCAGAATCTGTGTCAGTGTGCCGGTCACGGTCACCGGGCTCATAGCACCGGCCAGAATGAACGGAGAAACAATGCAGGCCTGGTTGTTGCGCGCATAAACCTTGAGCGCCCCCACCATGGTTTCGTCAAACACCATCGGCGAGTTGGCATTGATCAGGTTGAGCGTCACGCAGTTCTGGTCAACGAATTCCGCCCCAAACAGGATCTTGCACATCTCGATCGTGTCTTCGGCCCGCTCGGGCGCGGTCACGGATCCCATGAACGGCTTGTCGCTGTATTTCATGTGGCTGTAAACCATATCGAAATGGCGCTTGTTGACCGGCACATCGACCGGCTCGCAAACGGTGCCGCCCGAATGATGCAGCGACGGCGCCATATAGGCGAGCTTCACGAAATTGCGGAAATCCTCGATCGTGGCATAGCGGCGTTCACCATCGAGATCACGCACGAAGGGTGGCCCGTAAACCGGCGCGAACACGGTCGCCTTGCCGCCGATCTGCACAGAGCGTGCCGGATTGCGCGCATGCTGCGTGAACACCTCCGGCGCGGTCTTTAGCAGCTCGCGGCACAGTCCCTTGGGAAAGCGCACCCGCTCGCCCTTCACATCCGCACCCGCCTCACGCCAGAGCGCCAGCGCTTCCGCATCGTCGCGAAATTCGATGCCGATCTCCTCGAGGATCTTGTCGGCATTGCGCTCGATCAGGCTGAGCCCTTCCTCGTCAAGAACCTCGTAGACGCCCAGCTTGCGCGTGATGAACGGCATAGAGATGCCGGGACCGCCGCCTGAACGCTGCGCGCGCCGTGCCGCGGCGCCGCGGCCACGCCGCCCGGAAGTGGCCTCCGGCTGTGCTTCCGGGGCTGATTCGGTGAGGGAAATCGTGTCTGAATCTTCCATGAAATGCCTGCATGATCTGGTTTCGCGCCCAATCGCGCCCTATCGACATGCTATCCAAAACCAATCGACGCACCTGCCTCTATGCGCCAAGCCTTGGCGCTCAAGGAATACCTGGCATGTCGTCCCCGTCGCAATTTATGTTTCGCACGTCGTTATCAAGGAACTTTTTGCAAACAAACGTCTATATCGCTATGCAGACTAGGTCTGGTGCGCTGGACAGCTGGTCAGGATAACGAGGGAGAAACCCATGTCTGACGATGAAATCATCCTTTCCGAGCTTTCCGATGATGAACTTGTCCAACAGATGCACGATGATCTGTATGACGGGCTCAAAGAAGAAATCGAGGAAGGCACGAAAATTCTTCTCGAGCGAGGCTGGACGCCGTACGACGTCTTGACCCAGGCGCTGGTCGAAGGGATGCGCATTGTCGGCGAAGATTTCCGCGACGGTATCCTCTTTGTCCCCGAGGTGCTGATGAGCGCCAACGCGATGAAGGCCGGTATGTTCATCCTGCGTCCGCTGCTCGCCGAAACCGGCGCCCCCAAGCTCGGCAAGATGGTCATCGGTACGGTCAAGGGCGACATCCACGACATCGGCAAGAACCTAGTCGGCATGATGATGGAAGGCGCTGGCTTCGACGTGATCGACCTGGGGATCAACAATCCGGTCGAAAACTACATCGAGGCGATCGAGCGCGAAAAGCCCGATATTCTCGGCATGTCGGCACTGCTGACCACCACCATGCCCTACATGAAGGTCGTCATCGACACCATGAAGGAAAAGGGCATTCGCGACGACTACATCGTTCTTGTGGGCGGCGCGCCGCTCAACGAGGAATTCGGCAAGGCCGTCGGCGCCGACGCCTACTGCCGTGATGCGGCCGTTGCCGTCGAAACCGCCAAGGCACTGATCAAGCGCCGCCACAACCAGCTCGCGGCCGGCGCCTGAGCAACACCCCTGCCCCGCGCCTGCACATTCTCATTGCAGGCGTGGGCGCATCCGGGTTGATTGTGCGCAGCGAAGGGTTGCATCCATGAAGCGGCAAGCCCTGAAATCCGCCAAATCGTCACGAAAGGTGCGTGTCATCGCCTGTGGCATGATCGCGCGCGAGGTTCTGGCCGTGAATGCGCAGCTGGGCCGGGACCACATCGACCTTAAATGCGTTGATGCGAATTTCCATCATCACCCGGAGCGAATTGCGCCTGCGGTCGAACGTGCCATTCTTGAGGCCCGGCAGGAGGGCTATGAGAACATCTTCATCGGTTACGCCGATTGCGGCACCGGCGGTGCGCTCGACAGGGTCTGCAAGGATCACGGAGTGGCGCGCATCGAAGGGCCGCACTGCTTTTCCTTCTACACTGGCAATGCCGCTTTCGAAGCCGAGGGCGACGCGATGATGACCACCTTCTTCATCACCGATTTTCTGGCCCGGCATTTCGAGGCGTTCCTGATCAGACCATTGGGTCTCGATCGCTTTCCTGAACTCCGCGACACCTATTTCGGACATTATGAACGCGCGCTCTATCTCGCCCAGACCGACGATGCCGAGCTTGAACAGAAGGCCCGGGATGCCGCCAACCGGTTGGGCTTGCCCTACGAGCGCCGCGTCACGGGCTATGGAGACCTCACTGCCGCGCTCGCCGCGCTTTGAAGCCGCCTCTGACGGCCTTGAAAAACAGCTCCCCCAGTGAACTCCAAATTCTTTTGCATGCAGCCATAAAAACTAAGCAATTCATGCTTAAATAGGATCTGTCAGTAGCCAGGATAAGTCTCCGTGAGTCCGCAATCCACCGCATCCGCCGTTCCGTCAGTCGCCGCCAGCGGCACCAAGCATCCCGAAAAGCTCTCCGACCTGCTGGAGCGTCTGGCACGCGAGGCCCAAGAGCGGATCACCATGCGTGAGATCGCAACGGCACTGGATGACCGCTCTTTCGGCGCATTTCTGCTGGTCTTTGCCCTTCCCAATCTGATCCCGCTGCCGCCCGGTGCCACCATGGTGCTCGGCCTTCCCATGATCTTCGTCGCCTGGCAGGTGGTGATCGGCTATCAGAAAGTCTGGCTGCCGCGCGCCATTGCCGACTACGCCATTGACCGCGCCACGTTCCAACGCATGGTGGCACGGGTTTCCCCATGGCTGCGCAGCGCGGAAAACTGGGTCAGGCCGCGCAACTGGCCGCTTGATGGCACGGTGCGCGAGCGCCTGTTCGGTGTTTTCGCCCTGCTTCTCTCGATCATCTGCGTTCTGCCGATCCCCTTCGGCAACTGGCTCCCCGCCTTCGCCGTCGCAGTCTTGGGTGTCGCCCATACAGAACGCGACGGCAATTGCTTGGCGGTCGGCGTGCTGATCGGGTTCGTGTCCATTGCGGTGGCGACACTGGTCATCACCGCCACAGGCGCCTTGCTCACAATGCTGTTTTGACGAGGCAATAGCCGCTTCTTAACCGGCTCGCGCTTACAATAGGCGCTTGAACCGCAAGGAGCTCGAATGGCAAAGCCCCCCCGAATTCTCGTGATCACCGCAGGTGGCCCCTACCCCTGGATCATCATCAATGCTTTGTCGGCACATTTCGGCGGCATCGAGGTGGCGCTTGAACAGCCCGAATCCAAGGCGCTGTTCCTCAAGCGACGCGCGCGCAAGATCGGCTGGTGGCAGACCGGCGGGCAATTTCTCACCATGACAATGTCCCGCTTCGGCAAACGCTTTGTCCGCGCCCGCGAGGCCGAGCTCATCTCCGCTCACAAGCTGGAGACCAAACCGTCAAAGGACGTGAAGGTCACAGAGGTTTCCTCCGCCAATGGGGAGGATTGCCTGGCACTGATTGCTGAAACCAAGCCCGATGTGGTGTTCCTGGCCAGTTGCCGCATGCTCGGCCGCAAGACACTTGCAGCCATCACCTGCCCGGTGCTGAACTACCATTCGGGCATCAATCCCAAATATCGCGGCCTTGCCGGCGGCTGGTGGGCGCGCGCCAGCGGCGACGACGCCAATTACGGCACCACCGTGCATCTGGTCGATGCCGGTGTCGACACCGGCGACATTCTCTATCAGGCCTTCCTCAAGCCCGACCCGCGTGACACGCTGCTCACCGACGCCATGGCGATGGCCGCAGGCTCACGCGAGATCTCCATCCACGCCGTCGAGGATGCGCTGGCCGGCAAGCTCAAACCGGCAAGCAGTGATCTGCCGTCAGTCCAGCGGTTTCACCCGCCAATCTGGACTTACCTGTGGATCGGACTGGCCAAAGGCATCTGGTAGTCCGCACAGCTGGTCTGAAACCCGCTATATCCTCGCCATACACGTTCAGGATTCAAGTCAGGTCGCTTTTGACGCGCCGCGCGTCGTCGTGAGCGAAGCGGCCGCAAATCACCATGCGCATTGTATCTTTCAAGGAGAACTTCATGGCCAACCTCATCATCGTCTACTGGCGCGATATTCCGGCTCAGGTGATCGTCAAGAAAGGCCGCGCAACAGCCAAGCGCGAACTGTCCTTGCGCTTCACCGAAGCGATCGACATGTGCGCCATGCGGACCGGTGCCGCTGAAACCGATGACTACCTGGCCGATTGGCGCCGAGCCGATCCGGTGGAGGTCTCCGATGATCTGGAAGGCGAGGCTGAAAAGGCCGCAGCCGAGTTGGAAGCAACCTATGACAAGGAGCGACTCGTCGCCCTGGTCAAGGGGGGCGGCAAGGAGAGCGATGACTGACGTTCCACCACGGTTTACCCAGGCCGTACTGAACCGGAAAGCCGCGCCTAAGACGGCTTACAAACCCTCCGGGGTGTCCGCCACCGGCCGCAAGGCGCGCAGCTTTGGTGTGCGCCTGTGGGCCGTAAAGCAATCGCGGGCGCTTGAATGGTTCTACGAGCGCTTTGCCAATGTCTTCCTGATGCTGCACCCGATGTGGAAGGCAATCGGCTATCAGCGCGCAGAGGCACCGATCAAATTCGTCGAGAAGCACGTCAAAGGGTTCCTCTTTGACTGCCGCATGTGCGGCCAGTGCGTACTGTCTTCGACCGGCATGTCCTGCCCGATGAACTGCCCCAAGCAGTTGCGCAACGGCCCCTGTGGCGGTGTGCGCGCCAACGGACATTGTGAGGTTGAGCCTGACATGCCCTGCGTCTGGGTGCAGGCCTGGTCCGGCGCCCAGAAAATGGAGGGCCGCGACAAGATCCTTACCGTTCAGAAGCCCGTCGATCAGTCGCTGCGCGAAACCTCGTCCTGGCTGCGCGTCACCGCCAATGCCGCCGCGGAACGCGATGCTGCGGCCCAGCCGGAAGCGATCCAATGAACCAGGCTGACACCAACCCCAACGATCCAAGTGAATTGCTTGAACCAGCGCCCGGACATTCGTCCCTCGGACGTCTGGAACGAATACTGCGCCGTGGCGAATTCGCCGTCACCGCCGAACTCAATCCGCCCGACAGCGCCAATCCGCAGGATGTCTATGAGCGCGCAGCGATCTTTGATGGCTGGGTAGACGGTATCAACGCCGTCGATGCCTCCGGTGCAAACGCCCATATGTCCTCGGTCGGCATCTGTGCATTGCTGACCCGCATGGGCTACGCACCGATCATGCAGATCTCCTGCCGGGACAAGAACCGCATCGCCATTCAGGGTGACGTGCTCGGTGCTGCCGCGATGGGCGTGCAGAACATTCTCTGCCTCACCGGTGACGGAGTACAGGCAGGCGACCAGCCCGGCGCAAAACCGGTTTTCGATCTCGACTGCATGTCACTGCTCGAAACCATCCGCATCATGCGGGACAATTCGAAGTTCCTGTCGGGCCGCAAACTGACCAGCCCGCCAAGCGTTTTTCTTGGTGCCGCCATCAACCCTTTCGCGCCACCCCACGATTTCCGGGTTCACCGCCTCGCCAAGAAGATCGCTGCCGGGGCGCAATTCGTTCAGAGCCAGTATTGCTACGACGTACCGATGTTCCGGAACTACATGCAACAGGTTCGCGATCTGGGGCTCGACAAGGAGTGCTTCATCATGTGCGGCGTCGGTCCGCTCGCCTCTGCACGAACCGCCAAATGGATGCGCTCCAATGTCCCGGGCGTTCACATCCCGGACGATATCATCAAGCGCCTTGAGGGCGCTGAAAACCAGAAGGCCGAAGGCAAGCAAATCTGCATCGACATCATCAATGAGGTCAAAGAGATTGAGGGTGTGTCAGGCGTTCATGTCATGGCCTACCGTCAGGAGGAGTTCGTCGCCGAGATCGTTCACGAATCGGGTGTGCTGAAGGGCCGCCGTCCCTGGAAGCGGGAATCGCTTCCGGTGGAGGAACTGGCAGCCGCACGCATGGATGAAATCATGGAGGATCCGAAATTCGTACCCCATGAAATGGCCGGTGCCGCCAGCGAAACGGATTCCCCTGGTTAGCCGACGGCTTGCATCACTCCGCAAGTTCGTATAAACACATAAACAATTCTTTATGTCTTCACTGCAAGGATCAAACATGACCCGCACCATCGTCGCCTCCGCCACCAAAGAAGTGATCATCGGCTTTGATCAGCCCTTCTGCGTGATCGGTGAACGGATCAACCCCACAGGCCGCAAGAAACTGGCGGCCGAAATGGTGGAAGGCAACTTCGAAACCGTGAAATCCGATGCTCTGGCACAGGTCGCGGCCGGTGCCACAATGCTTGATGTCAATGCCGGCGTAACCTCGGTGAACCCGAACGAGACAGAGCCCGGGCTTCTGGTTCAAACACTTGAAATTGTTCAGGATCTTGTTGACGTACCGCTGTCGATTGACAGTTCGGTCACCGCCGCAATCGAGGCAGCACTGAAGGTCGCCAAGGGCCGCCCGCTGGTCAATTCCGTCACCGGCGAAGAGGAAAAGCTCGAAGCCATCCTGCCTCTCTGCAAGAAGTACGATGTGCCGGTGGTAGCGATTTCCAATGACGAAACCGGCATCTCCGAAGACCCGGATGTGCGCTTCGCTGTCGCCAAGAAGATTGTCGAACACGCAGCCGATTACGGCATCAAACCATATGACATCGTGGTTGACCCGCTGGTCATGCCGATTGGCGCGATGGGCACCGCTGGTCAGCAGGTCTTTGCACTGCTGCATCGTTTGCGCCATGAGCTCAAGGTCAACACCACCTGCGGCCTGTCCAACGTCTCGTTTGGCCTTCCACACCGCCACGGCATCAATGCCGGCTTCATCCCCATGGTGATTGGCGCCGGCATGACATCGGCGATCATGAATCCCTGTCGCCCGCAGGAAATGGAAGCCGTGCGCGCTGCCAATGTCCTCAACGGCACCGACCCCAACTGCATGAACTGGATCAAGACCTACAAGGACTACCAGCCGCATGCCGCGGGTTCCGCCCCTGCCCCGCAATCCGCAGCCCCTTCCGGTGACGGCGGCGGCGGTGGACGCCGCCGCGGTGGACGAGCTGCCCGTGCTGGTGGTGCGTAACCAGGGGCTCGGAGCATTTGAAAAAAACGGCAACGGTCATACCTTATCGCCTCGTAATCGCTACGGTGTTGGCGATTGCAATGACAGCGTTTGTCGCGGCTAAGAAATGGGCCGTGATCATTCATCTGCTGGAGGATGAATCTTCAGACCTCATCTCGAGATTGTTATACGAACAGTCCATTGTCGGGACGAACATAGATTACTATGGCACAATCGACGTCCTAATTGTTGAAGTCATACTGTTCGTCACAACACTTATCCCATTCATCCTTCTCGCCATGAGTATCTCCAGAAAATATGGCCTAGGCCTGCTTTCCAGGACCGCCGTTTACGGATTGTCGTTTGCTGCATGCTCGACGATATGGCGGATTTTCGCCCCATCCCTAGCTGACTTTGACTTCCTCGAGGGAATGGGTTGAATGACAACACATCCCATGAATCCGCTCATACCCTCTGACCGGTTCCGCAAATCCGAGGCACCCGCTTATCCGACACCATCGGCTACCGCTGCCCTCCTGCGGAGCGGTGAAAGGTTTTCCCCATGACCGACCACCTCGTCCTGTTCATGCCATCAGGCAAGCGCGGTCGTTTCCCCTCCGACACGCCAGTACTCGAAGCCGCGCGGCAGCTGGGCGTGCATGTGGAAAGCGTCTGCGGCGGGCGCGGCATCTGTGGCCGCTGTCAGGTCGAGGTTCAGGAGGGTGTCTTTGCCAAGCACGGTATCACCTCCTCCAACGAGCACATATCCGCTTTCGGCGGCAACGAGACCCGCTACGCCGAAAAGCGTGACCTGAAGCAAGGCCGCAGGCTCTCCTGCTCGGCGAAAATCCTCGGCGATCTGGTGATCGACATCCCGCAAGATGCGGTGGTCAATGCGCAGGTGGTACGCAAGGATTCCGACGGCCGCGTCATCGAGCGCAATCCGGCCATCCAGATGTGCTATGTCGAGGTCGAAGAGCCCGACATGCACAAGCCGCTCGGCGATCTCGACCGCTTGCTGCAGGCTGTGGAGGCCGACTGGGGCTTCAGGAACGTCGCCGTCGACACCTATCTCTACGGCCAGGTCCAACAGATCCTGCGCAAGGGCAACTGGAAGGTCACCGCCGCAATCCACGAGCCGGTCGACGGCGGACCGGCAACGCTGGTGGCGCTCTACCCCGGCCTCAAGAACGAAGCCTACGGCATCGCCTGCGACATCGGCTCGACCACCATCGCCATGCATCTGTCCTCGCTGCTGTCCGGGCGCACGCTGGCCTCCTCGGGCACTTCCAACCCGCAGATCCGCTTCGGCGAAGACCTGATGAGCCGCGTCTCCTACGTGATGATGAACCCGGACGGCCGCGAGGGCATGACCAGGGCCGTGCGCGAGGCGCTCAATGAGTTGATCGACAAGGTCTGCACCCAGGGCGAGATCGATCGCGCCGACATTCTCGACGCGGTCTTTGTCGGCAACCCGATCATGCATCATCTGTTTCTGGGCATCGACCCGACAGAACTGGGCGGCGCCCCCTTCGCGCTGGCCGTCTCCGGTGCGGTCAATGTCAAATCATCCGAGATCGACCTGCCGCTCAATCCCGGCGCGCGGGTCTACATGCTGCCCTGCATCGCCGGCCATGTCGGCGCCGACGCCGCAGCCGCCACGCTCACCGAGGGCCCGCACCGCCAGGACGAGATGATGCTGCTCGTCGATGTCGGCACCAATGCCGAGATCGTGCTTGGCAACGCGGCGCGCACCGTTGCCGCCTCCTCCCCCACCGGCCCGGCCTTCGAGGGTGCGGAGATATCCTGCGGCCAGCGCGCCGCCCCCGGCGCCATCGAGCGTATCCGCATCAACCCCGAAACACTGGAACCACGCTACCGCGTCATCGGCATCGAGCCCTGGTCCGATGAACCCGGATTTGACGAAGCCGCCGCCAAGGTCGGCGTCACCGGCGTCTGCGGCTCCGGCATCATCGAAATCATCGCCGAGATGTATCTCGCAGGCATCATCACCGAAGACGGCGTCATCAACGGCGATCTGGCCGCCACCAGCCCGCGCATCATCGGCAATGGCCGCACATTCTCCTATCTGCTGCGCGATGGCGAACAGCGGCTCATGGTCACCCAGAACGATGTCCGCGCCATCCAGCTCGCCAAGGCCGCCCTCTATGCCGGCATCAAGCTGCTGATGGACAAGCAGGGCATCGACCATGTCGACCGCATCGGCCTCGCCGGCGCCTTCGGCTCCTTCATCGATCCCAAATATGCGCTCGTGCTTGGCCTTGTGCCCGATTGCGATCTCGAACGGGTCAAGGCCGTCGGCAATGCGGCGGGAACCGGGGCACGCATGGCGCTCTTGAACCGCAGCCACCGCCGCGAAATCGAGGCCACTGTCACCCGCATCGAAAAGATCGAAACGGCGCTGGAATCGAAGTTCCAGGAGCATTTCGTCAACGCCATGGCGCTGCCCAACAAGGTCGACGCCTTCCCGCTCCTCGCCGAAGTGGTGACGCTGCCGGAACGCTCGATGGACACCGCCGCAGCCGATGGCGTCGAACCGGGTGCTGCCCGGCGGCGCGGCGGACGACGCAATCGTGGCTGAGATCTGCTGCATAGACCTGCGAAAACTGGCCTTTACCCGAATCGGCCATGCGATTAGGCCTTTGTGGTGACCTCATTTTTCCGATCACCGCTGTTTTTGGTGCTCGCGCTCTGGACCGCCGGTCTGGGGGCGGCGGCGCAATTTGCCAAGATCGTGGTGATTTTCCCCGAGCTTCAGGCCTATTACGGGGAGACAGGCGCAGCATCGGGCTATCTGGTCTCGCTGATCTCCTTTGTCGGGATGGCGCTGGGACTGGTGGCCGGTGTGATTGCGATCCAGATCGGATTGCGGCGACTGTTGATCCTCGGCCTGAGCCTCGGCGCCGCAATTTCCGCCTGGCAGGCCACACTGCCCGGTTTCGAGGCAATGATGCTCAGCCGCTTCATCGAGGGGCTTTCGCATCTGGCCATCGTGGTCGCTGCACCCACGCTGATAGCGCAACTGTCGGGCGGAAAGCACCAGGGCGCGGCGCTGACCCTTTGGGGCACCTTCTTCGGCGTGGCGTTCGCCGGCGTTGCCCTGTTCGCTCCATCGCTGATCGCTGCCTACGGGCTTGGCTCACTGGCATTTGTGCACGCGATCTATATGGCCACCATCGCAATTGTCCTGACCGCCCTGCTGCCCAGTATGGACCGCAACGACGCGCCGGCCTGGCCCTCTCTCGCCGACATCGCCCGGCGCCATTTGAGTGTCTATTCATCGCCCTTCATCTCAGCGCCCGCGCTTGGCTGGCTGTTCTACGCGCTGACCTTCGTCTCCCTGCTGGCGATCCTGCCGCCGATGATCGACCCCGCACAGCGCGCCATGGTCACCGCCGCCATGCCGCTTGCCAGCATTGCCTCCTCCCTCACACTTGGCACCTGGCTGCTGCGCAAGATGCCAGCTGTCACCATCATCATCATCGGCTTTGCCCTGGCCATCGGGCTTGCCATTTTGCTGATGACATTTGGTGTCAGCGCCTGGCTGGCCATCGTCCTGTTTGCAAGCCTGGGCCTGGTCCAGGGCGCAAGCTTCGCAGCCGTGCCCCAGCTCAATCCCGGTCTGGCGGAGCGGGCACTGGCCAATGGTGGCCTGGCGCAGATGGGCAACATCGGCAATGGCATCGGAACACCCATCGCGCTTGCGATCCTGGCATTGGGCAGTAACCTCGGCCTTCCACTGTTTCTGATAACCAGCTACACCGCAGCCATCATCACGCATGTGTTGCTCGCACGGATGCGAAAGACCAACGCCAGCACCCGCAAAACTGCGGTGCAGTGAAACGTTCTCATTCAGGCCAGATGTACTTGCCCCGCGCCCAGCCAAGCTCGGCATCGTTGGTCATAACCTGACACCAGACATAGGCCTTCTTCATCTGCGCATATCTCCAGCTGGCGCTGCCGCCTTCATCGATCCGGAAAGAAACATTGGTGACAATGTTCTTGCAACGGCCGGTCATGCTGATCTGGGCGTTCAGCGGGTATGCATCGATGATCTGTGACTTGACTGAAGGCCATTTACGGATGTTGAGCGCGTCATCGTGCGAAATCGCGGTGATGGTGCCTGCCGTAAAGGCGGAGGCTTGGGCCGGAACAGAAGCAGCCATCGAGACGGCTGCAGTGGCAATGGCCAACATGATTCGAACAGGTCTATACATAATCTTGTCTCCCAATTTTGGCGCGCCCCGATGGCGTCGTGACAAGGAACATCGCATAAGCACGCTGACACAGGCCTGAATGCCCCGTTCAGCTCGCATTCATTGTCCAAAGCTGCGTTTCAGTCTCTGCAGACGCCCCCAATGTTCCAGCGCCTAAGCCGGGTCAAACGACCCCGTTTGCCGCATCCGTTCGAAACAGGCCCGGAAATGATCGCTGACGGCGGAAACCTGTGGGCCAGCATTCGCGGCCACCTTCAACACAAGGTCATAGCGGCCCGGCGATGGGAGGCCGCAGTCCTCGCAAAGAATCTGCACATCATCTGACAGGAAACTGCGCCCCATCGGGGCAATCGCAAGATCAGCCTTGATCGCCGCTTTCTGGCCTGAAGAATGCGATGTCATATAGGCCACGCGGTAAGAGCGGCCAACACGCTCGAGCGCGCTAAGCGCACACTCCCGCCAGACACACCCCTCCTCCCACATTGACAGAGGCAACGGATCCTTCAGGCAGGCCTGCCCACCCTTTGCTCCGGCCCAGACGATATCGTCCGTCAGCACCACTTCACTCGGATTAGGCTCCATACTGCCCGCGCAGCTCATCAGCGCAATGTCGAGATGGCCCGAGTTGAACCGCTTGAGCAAACTGGACGATTGATCAATCACAACATCCACCGCCACCGCAGGGTGTGTCTTGGAGAACCGTTTGAGGACCTCGGGCAACACCACCTCGCCATAATCGGACGGCGAGCCGATCCGAACCACACCAGAGACCTCTGACGGAACAAATTGCGAAATGGTCTCGCGGTTGAGCGCAATCAGACGCCGCGCGTAGCTCAACAGCACCTCACCGTCATGGGTCAGCGAGACGTTCCGTGCATCACGCAAGAACACCGATACGCCCAATTGCTCTTCAAGCCGCTTGATCTGCATCGAGACTGCCGATGGCGTTCGATAGATCTGCGCGGCGGCTGCGGTGAAGCTGCCGGTTTCGGCAATGGCAACGAAGCTGCGCAGGACATCCGGGTCCAGCATGATCAGGGGGTGGTTGATTGGTGCATTCATATCATTCAATTCCGCTTAACGTTTCAATCAAATCATTTCGTTTGATTGAATCATGCCTTGGAACGATGATGCTGTCAATCCAGTTAGGCTGGTCAACACGGAACAAGGATACACGGTTATGTTTGGAATTGAACTGATCACCCGTCGCGCCACCGTATGGAACAGCGATCGCAAGCACCGGGCACTGAGCAACATGATTTCGCAACTCCCTGATCATGTTCAGAAGGACATCGGCTGGCCTGCCTATGATGCTAGCCGGACGGCGGCCAGACTGCAAAGTGAGATCCGCGCCCGCCCGATCTTGTGACCTCTTTTGGCCCATGTCGCAGACCACAATTTTTTCGTTTGTCTGGCAGTGACAAATCGTTATTTTTGTGGCCTCATCGCGACATGGGCCATAGGTGGTTCGCAACAGGGTTCGGGCATGCCCTCACACAACAAACAAAAGCGTTCGATTGTCTTTTTCCTGGTGCCGGATTTTTCCATGATCGCGTTCGCGATGGCGGTGGAACCCTTGCGGCTGGCCAATCTCATGTTGGGCTACGAATGCTACACTTGGCGTGTCTGCTCCAATGAGGGAACCCCCGTTACCGCATCCAACGGGGTCGAGGTATCAGCCACCACGTCGCTCGCCGATGAGCGCCGCAACCTGTCTGGCGAAAGCCGTCCGACCATGGTGTTTGTCTGCTCGGGTACCAATGTCGAGGGTTACAACAACAAGTCGGTGCTTGCCTGGTTGCGTGAAGAGCACAATCGCGGGGTCGCCGTCGGCGGACTTTGCACCGGCGCCTATGTTTTGGCCAAGGCGGGACTGCTTTCCGGGCGCCGCTGTGCGATTCACTGGGAAAACCTTCCCGGTTTTGCCGAGGCCTTTCCCAAGGCAAATGTGTTCGCCGACCTCTATGAAATCGACGGCACGGTCCATACCTGCGCTGGCGGCACCGCAGCACTCGACATGATGCTCAGTCTGATCGGCGAGGACCATGACGACACGCTGGTCAACCGGATCTGTGAAATGGCTCTCACCGATCGGGTCCGCAACGCCCATGATCGTCAGCGGCTGCCTCTGCGCGCCCGCCTCGGCGTCCAAAACGCCAAGGTGCTCTCGATCATCGAACTGATGGAAGCCCATCTCGCCGAACCGCTGTCCCTGATCGAAATCGCCGACAGCGCCGGCCTGTCGCGACGCCAGATCGAGCGTTTGTTCCGGCAGGAAATGGGCCGCTCTCCGGCGCGCTACTATCTTGAAATCCGGCTGGATCGGGCGCGGCACCTGCTCATCCAGTCACCTATGCCGGTTGTTGAGGTGGCAGTTGCCTGCGGGTTTGTCTCCGCTTCCCATTTCTCCAAATGCTACCGCGAACTCTATGATCGCTCACCACAGCAGGAGCGGGCAGACCGCAAACAGTATCAGACAGCCGCCTGATCTGACCGCCCAGGTTCGAAACCACAGACCGATTGCACCCTGGCCGAACAAGCAAAAAGCCCGCAGATTTGCTCCACGGGCTACGGGCATTAATTCGCAAGATTGAATGAACCGCTGCGCGATCAGCTATGCGGTCGCAACGGCTGGAGAAGCGGCCTTTTTCAGCTCATCCAGCTTGCTCAGAATCGCGATATTCTGAGCAATCCGGCACTGAAACTCTTCCTGAACAAACGGGCGATAGAGGAAATCACTTGCGCCCGCCTTGAGAAAGCTTGCCGAAAGCTGCGGATCAGTCGAATTGGAAACACCAATGACACGCAGGACATCATCGGAATAATTGCGACGAAGCGTGCGGGTAAGCTGATAACCGTTCATGTCACCCATGTGGTAATCGGTCAGAACCAGCTGGATATCCGGGTTGAGTTCGATCATTTCCAACGCTTCGGCACCGCAGGATGCCTCGATCACATCAAATTTCTGCGCCCGCAACATCGAACACAGAATGCTGCGCTGGGTCTTGGTGTCATCGACCACCAGAATGCGGTAGTGACGGTTGGTGACGATCCGCCTGACCGCTTGAACGATCTCATCAAAGGCCTTGTCAGTGTCCTTGATAACGTAGTCGAGCACATTCTTCTTCAGGATCTTTTCGCGCATATTGAAGTCGAACTTCCCGGTGAAAACAATCGCCGGCAGATCTATTTCCAAAGCATAATCAAGAGCTTCACAATGCGGTGAATCCGGAAGGTTGAGGTCTGTGACAGCGAGGAAAAAGCCATGTTTTTCATCACCGGCCAACCCGCGCATTTCGGCGAGCGAGCTGCAGGTCACAACATCCAAACCGAGTTCCGATTCGAACCGGTACTTGAGGGCGGATGTGAACATTCTGGAATCTTCAACAAGCAGAACCCGAAGCCGTTCGGATGCTGACAAAGCGTTGTTCCGCCTCCCGGATGTGGTCGAATGTCCAAGCATTTCACTCACTCCAACGATATGCGCAGCAACCCGCTTCACCAACGATGCGGTATGCGCCGCTACGCGACCTTTGACTTCTTCCGGCCGGCGTACATCCGGCGTGCCGATTTGATCTGGTCGAGTGTATCAAGATTCTGATTCACCCGGCAGTAGAACTCCTCGTCCACGAACGGTCTTAGCATGAAGTCATTACCACCAGCTTTAAGAAACCGGGCAGAAAGTAGCCGATTGTCAGAAGATGACACACCGATGATCCGCAGCTCGTGGCTGCCCCGCACGGCCCGCAAGCGTCGGGTCAGTTCGAATCCGTCAATATCGGGCATATTGTAATCTGTGATGATCAGCCCGATGTCATCGGTCTTTTTCAGAATTTTCAGGGCCTCGGCGCCGCTTTCGGCCACGCTGACCCTAAAGTTGAAACGCTCCAGCCGGCCGCGCAACAGGGCACGCGCCGTGGCGCTGTCATCAACAATGAGCACGTGATGGCGATGGTTGGTCAAAAACCGGCAAACCGATTCCGCAAGCAGATCGATGGCCAGCACATTGTCTTTGATCACATAGTCCACGATGTCGCGGGCCAGAATGCCTTCGCGCGTCTTTTCGTGGAATGTCCCCGTGAACACGATGATCGGAATCGAAAGCTCGGCCAGATAGCTCAGCGCTTCGCCATTCTCCGCACCGGGCAGGTTCACGTTCGAGATTGCCAGCGTAATGGGCTTATCGGAATACTCGAACGCGAGCTGCAACTCTTCGAAGTTGCGGCAGACTTCGATTTCGATGCCGAATTCCTCTTTGAGCTTCTGCCCAATCATGGATGTGAAGACGTTCGAGTCTTCAACAACAACAATCCGATGGTCTGCAAGAGAACCACCGGAATACTGCATACCTGAAATTCCAATAAACATTCGCGTCCCTCATAATTTCCATTAACTTAGCAATCACTGAATTGAATTTCAGTTAACACCGGCTTTGGAAAAACCCGAGAAAGTACCCGTAAGTGCTAGGGCGCGAAGCTGGCACAGTCGTACCGGCGAACGCATGAAGATGAAGTGAAATCTTGGCAAAGATTGTACCCGTCATTGAACAGAAAATATCAGCTGGGGATCGCGACCTGCCAATCAATTTGATTGCGTGCGACGTCACGACAGCTATCTGTCGTCAAATATCCACTGCCGCTGTTGCCAGATCTTCTCGCCGATCAGGCAATCATAGGACTCGCCCGCTGAGCGGAGACCCTGCGCCCCAAACGCCTGGGCGAGGCGGACAGTGGGCTGCAATGGCACAATCCCGCCGATCTCGAGAATAAGTTTGCGCCGGATCGCCTCGGGAAACTGATCCCACTTGGTAACCGGAACCAGAAAACTGCCGGGGCCGCCAATCACGCAATTGGCATAATAGACATCCAGATCGTCAATGTTGAAACCGCCGCCGGGCCCTTCGCGGGTCATCAGTGGCAAGCCGTTGATGACGATACGCTGTTCCAGCGCCTTGGCACGAGCCTCAAGCACCGGACCGCCCTGGTTGTTGGGCCCGTCGCCGGATATGTCGATCACCTTGCGGAACCCCTCATAGGGCGCCGCTTCAAGCCGCGCCAGCCCATGCTGGATCGCACCTGATATCGAAGTGCGGCGTTGCGGAAACGGCTGCGAGCGCCCCACCGCTTCAGCCACCCGCCTGGCGTCCTCCGCACTCTCGACGAGGGTCCAGTCAAGCACCAGGCGAACCGAACCGTTGCCGGCCCATTCGAACATGGTCACAGCAATCCGGCCATAGGCACCCTGTGCAATTGCACGGATCACATCGGGATGAGCAAGGGCCGCAGCATAGCCGTCACGCTGGATTTCCAGCTCGCGCGGCGACATTGACCGCGACACATCCACCGCCAGGACAAGCGCCACATCGACCGGTTCTCGCGCTTTTACGGGCGTGACAAAGAGTGCCAGGCCAAGCGCTACGCAGAGGGTTCGAATCCAATCCGCCATGCCGCAGTCTAACATGATGCAAACAACGGCAGAACTGGCTATTTAACCCGGTAGGGAACCAGATCCATGAAGACCTATGCCAAAGCCCTGACGAACCGGACCAAAGCTGCCCTGTCAGATCTGGTCAGCTCCGCGGCTTCAAATTCTCCGGATCATAAAGCGGCGTGTAGCCGACCGCCGCCACTTCAACCGGGTAGGTCTCGCTGAAATACTCGATGTTCAGCTTCCGCCCCACCTGGCAATAGTCCCAGGGCAGATAGGCCAGCGCGATGTTTTTGCCGATGGTCGGCCCGTAGGCGATCGAGGTCGTGTAGGAACGGCGGCCGAGCTCGTCGACAAGCGTTTCACCGGTTTCGGGATCCATCACCGGCAGGATGCCGACAGGATAGCGGGCCACGCCCTTGGCGTCGACACTGTCCGTCATCACCAGCGTGCACAGCATCGCGGGCTGGTTCTCACGCGCCTTGTACTCGAGATGCTTGTCCTTGCCGCGGAAATCGGCGTCCTTGACCTTCGGGCGCGCAAGCGCGGCTTCGATCAGATTGTACTGGGTCAGCAGATCCGCATTCTGGAGGCGCAGGCTCTTTTCCATGCGGCGGGAGTTTGCGTAGGTCTCGACGCCGACCGGTGTGACGCCGGTTGAGCGCAGCGCATCCCAGACGGCAAGGCCGTCCTCATATTTCATGTGCAATTCCCAGCCCTGTTCCCCGACATAGGAAAGGCGGAACGCGGACACCATCTTGCCGGCGATCTCGATCGGCTTGATTGCTGCAAACGCGAAGTTCTCCACATCCAGACCCGCCGGATCGGCAACCACCTTCTTCAAGGTTTCGCGGGCATTGGGGCCCCAGATGCCGATGGTGGTGAACGCCTCGGTCACATCGGCAATGGTGACATCGTAGCCCTTGTCCTCGGCAACACGGCGCATGTAGTGGAAATCGCGCGGGCCGGCGTCGGCGCCATTGATCAGGCGGCAGCGGTCGGCCATGCGGATAACCGTGAAATCGGCCCGCACCATGCCTTCGTCATCGAGGAAATGGGTGTAGATGCCCTTGCCGATCATGTTGTCACCACCGATCTTGGCGGCACACAGCCATTCCATCATGGCAACATGGTCCGGCCCTTCGATGTCGACCATGTGGAAATGCGACAGGTTGATGATGCCGCAATCCTCTGTCAGCTGCAGATGCTCGGCATTCGAGACTCGCCAGAAATGGCGGTTGTCCCACTCGTTCTCACGAACCGGAACCCGGTCGCCGAATTTTTCGAGCAGATGATCGTTCGACGCATAGCCATGCGCGCGCTCCCAGCAGCCCAGCTCCATGAAGTGGCCGCCAAGCTCGACCTCCCGCTCATAGAACGGTGAACGCCTCACGCCGCGGCCCGAAGCATAGGGCTCGCGCGGATGGATCGCCGGGAAGTAGATCTTCTGCGCAGCCTCGCGGCAGCGCCCCTCAATGAAGTCCTCGGTCATCTGGTGCGGGTAGAAGCGCGCATAATCGATCGAATTGTGATCGATCTCGGTGCGGCCATCGGTCATCCAGTCGGCAATCAGCTTGCCGTAGCCGGGTCCGTCCTTGACCCAGATGGCGACGCAGTACCACAGGCCGCGCACCTTCTGGCTTTCACCGCAGGACGCGCCGCCGCCGGCTGAGACCTGCAGCAGGCCGTTGAAGGAATGGCTCTCATTGTAGCCAAGCTCGCCCAGGATCGGCGTCAGTTCCATGGCGCGCTCAAGCGGCTCCAGGATCTGCTCCATGTCGAGATCGCGCTGCGAGGGCGACAGCCGGGCCTCGTTCTTCTCAAGAATGTCGCGCGGATGGCACAGGCGCGGCTCGTCGGTCTCGTAATAGCCCCACTCGATCTGGCCGCCCTCGGCAGTTGTCGGGTCGCCGGTGTCACGCATATAGGCCGAATTGCCCTGATCGCGCATCAGTGGCCAGCCGATGTCCTTGCCGGTGCCTTCGAACGCCTTGTACGGACCGAAAAAGGTCAGCGGGTGATCAACCGGCATCACCGGAAGGTCCTCGCCGACCATCTCGGCGATCTGCCGGCCCCAGATACCGGCACAGACCACGACATGATCCGCCATGATGGTGCCGCGGTGGGTGACCACACCCTTGATCCGTCCACCTTCAACAATCAGCGACTGGGCCGGCGTGTTGGCGAAGACGCTCAACTTGCCGGTCTTCTCCGCCGCATCGACGAGCTTTCCGGCAACAGTCTGCGAACGTGGGATCACCAGACCGGCGTCCGGATCCCACAACGCGCCCGCCACCATCTCTTCCTCGACCAGCGGGAACTTTTCCTTCACCTCGGCCGGGCCGATGAAGCTGGCGCGTGTGCCGAACGCCTTGCCGGAGGAGATCTTGCGCTTGACCTCTTCCATCCAGGCATCATCACCGGCGCGAACGATCTCGAGGCCGCCGATGCGGGCGTAGTGACCCATCTTTTCGAAGAAATCGATCGAATATTGCGTCGTCCAGACCGACAGATAGTCGTGGCTGGTGGTGTAGCAGAAATCCGAAGCGTGCGCCGTCGAACCGATATCGGTCGGAACGCCGGACTTGTCGATCCCGACAATATCGTCCCATCCGCGCTCGATCAGATGATGCGCGATGGAGGCGCCGACAATGCCCCCCACACCGATGATGACGACCTTAGCCTGCTTCGGAAACTCTGCCATTTTAGTCTGCCCTGATTGCGCTTTGCGCAGAATTTAGAATCTGCCACATCAAAACTAGAGCCTGTCTACGACATTATCGACATGCTGCACGACCAGCGGCACAGGCAGACAGCGTTTTCGGACTTCGATGAACAGAGGATTTGGGTCTCGCAGGAGACGGCTGGAAAGCGGTGCAATTGCGTTGGCCTGGGCGGCTGATCAAAATCAGCAGATCCGAAACCATCCGCAAACAGCACCTCCAACGATCACTCACCCATCCCGGTCAAGGGCCTCGGCAAGCAATTCGATCTGGTTTTCGGCAAAGACGGCTATGCCGTTCTCCGACAGCAGCGCGGCGACCACGCCTTGGCCTGACCGCGAGACCCCGTCGAACTGCCCGCTGTAGACAAAGGATATTCCACAGGACGGGCTTCCATCGGTCAGAAGCGCAAACCGGCAATCATGGGACCGTGCCGTTGCAAGAGCGATGTCGGCGCCCGAACAAAACTGAGTTGTCACGTCTGCGCCCGTCTGTTCGAAGATCCGCGCTGTGCCGGTCAGCACGTCATGCCCTTGTTTTCCCGGTTCTATTTCGGCGGGCGGTCGCGGTGTCGGAAAACCGGCGGCAACTTCCGGACAAAGGGCCACGATGCGCCCTTGCTTGCGCCACAGATCAATCAGGTCGTTTGCAACCAGCTTGTCAGAACCATTGTAGCGCACCGGACGACCGAGCAGGCACGCGCTGACGAGAATCTTGTCCATTGCCGGACCATGCCCTCGGGATGCATTTGTCACAAGCGAAATAGCCGCAGAGCGTTAAATCCGCGACCGGACACTCCACGGCAGACGTCTCAAGCGGTCAATTACTTGATCACCGCAGCGCCGTTGACGATCTCAATGGTCTCGTCGCCCGACAACGTTTCACGGTCACCGGAGGGCATGGTCACAAAACAACCGCCGGGACAGAAAACAGTCGTTGCACCTGCCTCGACCACAAGTTCAACCTTGTCGCTTCCCTCTGTCACGATGAGAATATGCGACTGTGCATCCTTGTTGGTAACAGTGGCCGCCGAGCAGACACCAAGCATCATAAAACTGGCGGCAAGTGTCAGAACCGGTGTTTTCATCAGACTTCGGCGGTCAGACCGCCGCTCCTTTTTAACGCGTACCCGGACACATGACGGTCCGGTTTGGGTGGTTTTCTAGCACTGCGAAACTGAATGCTGGCTGAACGGATACCACTACTTGTCTCCCTCGCCGGCAACATCATCGACATCCATGCTGTCCGCTTTGGCTTTTGACGGACGCCTGCGACGCTCAGCCTTGGCCTGCGTTTCAGGTGCGGGCGCCGGTTTGGATGGAGATTTGGCCCTGGAACGCTTCACAGCCGCGCCGGGCCCGCCACCAGTCTTTTGCTTGATGGCGGCGAGAACCTCACCGTCATCGCCAAGCTTAATGTTGAGATCACGCTGCGGGAACGGAATCTCGATGTTCTCGGCGTTCAGACGCTCGAAAATACGCAGACTGAGTTCCGTGCGGACTGTGATCCCGTTGAGCACGTCTGAAATGTGACATTTGAGCACGAAATCGAGCGAGGATTCGCCGAAGCCCGAGAAGTGAACGACCGGTTCGGGGTTTCGCAGCACAAGTTCATGCCCGCGGGCAATCTCCGTCAAGATCTCGACCACCTGTCGCGGATCGGAATCATAGCTGACACCAATAGGAACATCGACACGCCCAAGCTTGTTGCGGTGGGTCCAGTTGCCCACCGGCGAATTGATCAGCTCTGAATTGGGAACAATGATCGACTGACGGTTGAAGGTTTCGATTTCCGTTGCGCGAACCGAGATCTTTTTGACAAATCCTTCGGTCGTGCTGGTCGAGACCCAGTCACCAACCTTGAAGGGCCGTTCGACCAGCAGGATCAGGCCGGACACGAAATTGCTGACGATGTTCTGCAATCCGAAACCGATGCCCAGCGAAAGTGCGCCCGCTACGAGTGCGAGGTTGGACAGATCAAGGCCTGCCGCTGAAACACCGATGAGGCCGGCAATCGCTACACCTAGATAGCCAATTCCAGTCTTGATCGAGTTGCGGACCCCGGTATCCATGCGTCCGCGTGACATGACGCTGCCATCGAGCCAGCGTTGGAACCAGCGCGTCACGATCAATCCGATGATGAACATCACAACGCCAAAGAAGATACCAACCAGCGAGATGGTAATGCCGCCGATGCGGATGTCGGTCATGATCCGGTAGAACCAGAGCTCGATATCCTGGGGCTGAAAACCCCATTGCAGCAGGATCAGCGGTAAACCCAGCATCAGCACCAGCAGATTGATCAGCAGACCGGCGGCAAGCCCGGCCTGGTCAAGCGACATGGGCCCAAGCTCGTACCGCGCTTCAAGCCAGCGGCCGATCGCCGTGCCAGCGAATGCCTCTTGCGTCGAGATCGCACGGCCGGAGAGGTATCCGATATACATCATCGTCAGGATCGCACCGGTGACCACAATCTGGGTGGCCACAAACCGCGCCAGCCCGATATATCCCAGGAGCGCGGTGAGAAAGAGCCCCACACCCGCCAGCAGCAGGGTTGAGAATATGACCCGCGGCCAGCGCTGTCCGCTGTCGGCCGGATCGCCGGAAGCGGCAAGCATAGGTTTGCCCATCGACATCATGATCAGGATCAGCGACATCAGCACAACGGCAAGCAGGCCCTTGGCCACCGTCAGCACCACAGGTGAATCGAGTGTCTGACTGACAGTGTTGAGCACGAAATCAAGGCCATTGACCACCACCAGTGCAACAACCATTACATAAAGAAGCCGCGCTCCGCTGTTGGAGATGTTCACCAGCCGCCAGGCCGGCATGTTCGGCGACAATACCGCTCGTGCAAGCTTGCTGACGAAATAGATTCCGACCACGACGGCCAGGGCAACCCCAATCACCGGTGCGACGTCGCGGCGAAGCAAGGAGAGGCTGTCGGCGAGAAGGTAGACGATCCCGGCCAATGCGGCCATCGCCACCGTCGGGATCAGCGTCGACCAGAACGCCACCGACAACCGGCTGGTATAGCTCGGCTCCTCTCCACCCGTCTCACGATGGATCAGCCAGCCAAACACTCTGAACGCACCTGCCACCAGCACCAGCGCTGCCAGCAAGGAGAAAAAACACCACGCCAGTACCGCCTGCCATTTGAACGACCAGACGAACTTGATCCAGGATCCGTAAATACGTTCAACCCGGCCGATCTCAACCTTGAGCGCAATCAACGCTTCCGACATCAGACCGGGACCGAGTTCCGTGCGTTTGATGAGCGTGTTGGCGAACAGGTCGCGTCTCAGGCTGCTGATCTTGTCACCGAGTTCACTTGCCTGCACCGATACTGCCTCGGCACGCCCGGTCAACGCATTGATCGCCGCCCGCTCCTCAGCCAACCGTGTTCGCTCGGCTTTGAGAGTCTCCGGCTCAGCCGGTTCTCCCTCGGACGGGGGCGCCCCCAGCTGGTCAAGTCGGGCTTTGATCTCAGTCTGCCGTGGCCTGAGACTTACGCCTACGTCAAGCATCGAGCGCGCCAGTTCCTCGGCTTCGAGCTTTAGGTCGACAAGGGTCGTGTCATTCTCGGCATTCTCCTCGACGCGCTGTTGAAGCCGCGCCATATCCGCCTCGGCTGCATCAAGCTTCTCTTCCGCTGCCACGATTGCCGGCGACACCGGCGCAACTGCTTCAGATGGCGTCTGGGTTACGGGCGTTGCAGGCGCGACGGTTTCAGTGCCATCGGATGCCGGCGCAACTGCGCCAGAAGGCGAAGCTTCAGGCAGCGGCTGGGCAGGGTCTGCCGACTGCACCGCGTCTGGTGTCTGGGGCGTCTCGGCTGTCTGGGAAAGCGCCGCACCCGCTGTCCAGACCATCAGCAAAGCTGCCAGCACAAAGGTGATCAAGCGGTCAAAGCGCATGGAGTTCCTGTTCTCACACAAATCGTTGCGTCATCAATAGCAGGCTGGCCATGCATCTCAAGCTCGCCTCTCCGCAGCGCAAGCTCTGCAGCACCCAAACAGCGTCCGCATCAGGCTAGCAGGTTGTCCAGGTCCTGCTCCTAGAAACCAGCCCCGGGCTTGCTGAGATAGGCTTCTTCCGAGGGCGTCGAATCCCTGCGCAAGATGGAGTTGCGATGAGGAAACCGGCCAAACTCGGCAACAACGGCCCTGTGCTGGTGAGCGTAATCGAGATAGGTCTCGTTGCCCAGCGCTTCACAAAGCTGAACAGCCCGGTCCTGCTCCGCCAGATCTTCGGCATGCTCGAACGGCAGATAGTAAAAGATCCGCTGCGCCTCGCTCACGCCCATGTCCGCACCCGCTGCGATTGCCGCTTTGGCCTCTCTCAGTGCCAGCCAGTCGGTGGCAAATGCCAATGGCGAATTCCGGTAGATGTTGCGCGGGAACTGATCATAGACAATCACCAGGGCCAGCCAGGACTCGGGTGTTGCCCGCCAGACATCCGGAACCTGGCGTGACAGGGCAAGATGCAACTCCGTGAACCGCTCTGCGATGCGTTGATCGACAGCCTCTTCCTTGACGAACCATTGCTTGGGCGTGAGCTCCGAGAACCAGAAATGGAGCACTGTATCGGGTGTTTCGGTCATGTTTTGTCCTTTGGAAAGGCAGCGGCCCTGTCGCAGATGTCGGGTTTTCAGGCCTCGCGTCAAGCCATGTGCACAAGGCGCAAGGCAACCATCCGATCACGCCGCCTTGGCTTGTGCCTCAAGCGCCACCAGAATCGCGCCATCCGTCACCTGAGCCGCCTCGGAGACCAACACCTCGGACACCACCCCGTCTCGCGGCGCATTGAGTGTCATCTCCATCTTCATCGCTTCCATAATCACCATTGGATCGCCGGCACTGACCGCCTGGCCTGGCTCGACCAGCACCTGCTTGATGATGCCCGGCATCGCCGAAACCACCTGATCCCCGCCGCCAACCTGCTCCGCTCCCCGCGCACCACTGGGCCGCACGAAGCCGTGTGTGACCCCTTCATGGAACACGGTCACGGCGTCCTGCGCGCAAACAACACGGCAGCGCCGCGTCACCCCGGCTGTTGAAAACTGCCAATCGCCGCCATCGGCACAGACCATGGCCAAATCAACGCCGCCAGTCTCAAACCCAGCGCCGCCAATGCGCCAATCCTTTGCCCCAAGCCGTTCAATCTCGAAACCCTCCTCGGCGTCTCCAGCCTTCAGGGCAACCCTTCGCCGAGGAGCCCCCCAGATCTCGAAGGGACCTATCGCAGCCACGGGATCTCCTTTTGCAGCGTCATCCCGCACCATGCCCGACGCGGCCAGCGCCGCCAGCGCAATTATATGATCTGGCGCAGGCTCCACCGCCGTCAGGCTTTCAATGTTGCGGTCAATGAGACCGGTGTCGAGCTGGCCAGATGCAAAATCCGGATCCCGGCAAAGCCGCGCTAGAAACGCTGTGTTGGTTACGGTACCGGCGATTTCGGTCCGCCCCAGAGCCCCCGCGAGCTTTGACAGCGCTTCGGCGCGCGTCCGCCCATGGGCGATCAATTTGGCAATCATCGGGTCATAGAACGGGGTGATCTCGTCGCCCGCACGCACACCCGCGTCCACCCTGATGTCGCCGTCGGGAAACGCGAGATGCGCGAGCCGCCCGACCGCCGGCAGGAAGCCCTTGCCGGCATCCTCGGCATAGATCCGGGCTTCCACCGCATGGCCATTGATCGACAGCTGGTCCTGCCTGAGCGGCATTTGCTCACCAGCCGCCACCCGGATCTGCCACTCGACCAGATCAAGCCCGGTGATCAGCTCGGTCACCGGATGTTCCACCTGCAGCCGCGTGTTCATTTCCATGAACCAGAACCGGTCTGCTTTCAGCCCGTCGCTGGCATCAACGATGAACTCCACCGTGCCCGCACCGCAATAGTTGATCGCCTTGGCTGCCTTTACCGCGGCAGCGCCCATTGCCGCGCGCATGTCCTGCGGCATATCCGGTGCCGGCGCTTCCTCGATCACCTTCTGGTGCCGCCGCTGCGCCGAGCAGTCGCGCTCGAACAGATGCACCACATCGCCATGGCTGTCGCCAAAAACCTGAATCTCGATATGCCGCGGCGTGGCGACATATTTCTCCACCAGCACCCGGTCATCACCGAACGAGGCCTTCGCCTCGCGCCGCGCAGAAGAAAGCGCCGCAGGAAAGTCAGCCTGAGTGTCGACCTTGCGCATGCCCTTGCCGCCGCCCCCGGCGCGCGCCTTGATCAGCACCGGAAAACCGATCTCATTGGCCTTGCCCGCCAGCACCACCAGATCCTGCGCCTCGCCATGATAGCCCGGCACCACCGGCACCTTGGCCTTTTCCATCAATTGTTTCGCCGCATCCTTGAGCCCCATTGCCCGGATCGCCTTGGCCGACGGCCCGATGAAGATCAGCCCCGCCTTCTCGACCTTGTCGACAAAATCCGGGTTCTCCGACAGGAAGCCGTAGCCTGGGTGGATCGCATCCGCCCCGGTGCGTTTCGCCGCATCGAGGATGGCGTCGGCCTTGAGATAACTCTCGGAAGCCTGCGCCGGCCCGATCCGCACGGACTCGTCAGCCATTTCCACATGCAGCGCGTCGGCATCGGCATCCGAATAGACCGCGACTGTGGCGATGCCCATCCTGCGCGCTGTGCGAATGATCCGGCAGGCAATTTCGCCCCGATTGGCGATCAGGATCTTGGTGATAGTGCTCATGCCGGTTCCCCCGCAGAGAAGTCCTCAACGACTTCAAACCGCTCATAGATAAAGACCATATCCGGATCGAAGAAACCCTGGCGCTGGTAATAGGCGCGATAGCCTTTGCGCCAGTGCTCCAGATCCTCGAACTCGCCTTGCGCCGCGATGCGGCTCTCATCCATCTGCGCGTAACTGATTGTCTCAAGGCTCAGCGTTCGCGTCGCCAACGCGGGATCGCCATTCCAGTCAAGTGCGATGTCGATGCGTCCGACCTCTGGATAGGACTCCGGATCATCTTCAAACTCCTCGGGTGCGGCACAGGTCGCCGTCTTCCTGCCCGCGCGCATCAAATCGATGATCACGCGGTTCAGCTGTTCACTGTCGCCGGATCTATAGGTCTGAGCACCGGAATAGCGCTTCAGTGCCTGTTCAAGGGTCAAAGCCATGCCGTTCTCCATCACATCCTGAACACGCCGATTTTGTATCCTCCACTAGCGGACCTCGCCGCTGCCTCGGAACAGACCGCAGCCTTGGAGATAAGGAGTTTGGTGATCATGGTTACGCGGACCTCGTAGTGTGGCGGTTCATGGCAATTCATTGCAGTCCCGGTACGTCTGCGTTTCCGGAGCCTGCGGCCTTCAATCTCCCCCTTGGAGGGGGAGAAAGCAAAATCAACGCCTTGGCAAAGCCAAGTGTTAGATTTTGCAAGAGAGGGGGGTCGCCGTTCTCACTCATCCTTAGCCACCTTGATGATATGCAGCGCAACCGCGTCACTGTCTCGTTCAACCTCATCATTCCAGAACCTAACAATACGGTAGTTTTTCGACCTGAAATACAGGTCGCGTTCACGATCTGAAGCGCTCTCGCAGTGCTGCCCGCCATCGGCTTCAATGATCAGTCTCTTTTCATGACAGACGAAATCGACAATATAGCGGCCCATCGGCTCCTGACGTTTGAACTTGAGCCCCTCCAGTTTTCGTCCACGCAGCATCTGCCAGAGCATGTTCTCGGCTTTGGTGGGCGCCTTGCGCATGGACCGGGCGAAACCTCTCAAACGCTCAGACATCTCGCCTTTTATTCCCCCTCTCTTGCGATTTCTGGCGCTTGGCCGCGCTTCGCACGCCCAAGACACCGAATTCGCTTTCTCCCCCTGCAAGGGGGAGATTAGGTCCTCACATCCTGAACACGCCGAATTTCGTATCTTCAACCGGTGCATTCAGCGCCGCCGACAGGCTCAGCGCCAGGATCTCGCGGCTCTTCAGCGGATTGATGATGCCATCATCCCAAAGCCGCGCCGAGGCGTAGAGCGGGTGCGATTGCTGCTCGAACATCTCGATGGTCGGGCGCTTGAACTCGGCCTCGTCTTCGGCTGACCATTCGCCGCCCTTGCGCTCGATGGCGTCGCGCTTGACGGTTGCCAGCACGCCTGCCGCCTGTTCGCCGCCCATTACCGAGATCTTGCTGTTGGGCCAGGTCCACAGGAAGCGGGGCGAATAGGCCCGGCCGCACATGCCATAATTGCCCGCGCCGAACGAGCCGCCAACGATCATCGTGATCTTCGGCACCCTGGTGGTGGCGACCGCAGTCACCATTTTGGCCCCGTCCTTGGCAATGCCGCCGGCCTCGTATTTCTGACCGACCATGAAGCCGGTGATGTTCTGCAAAAACACAAGCGGGATCTTGCGCTGCGAGCACAGCTCGATGAAATGCGCAGCCTTCACAGCACTTTCGGAAAACAGCACCCCATTGTTGGCGACGATGCCTACCGGCATGCCCATCACATGGGCGAAGCCGCAGACGATCGTGGTGCCGTAGCGCGCCTTGAACTCGTCAAACCGCGAGCCGTCGACGATGCGCGCGATCACCTCGCGGATGTCATAGGGCTGGCGCGTGTCAGCAGGAATGATCCCGGCAATCTCCGCCGGATCATAGAGTGGATCCTCGGGCGCCACACAATCCATCTGGCACAGCCCGGCCCGGCCCCGGTCATTGAGATTGCTGACCGCCTGCCGCGCCAGTTCGAGCGCATGCACGTCATCGTCGGCCAGGTGGTCGGCCACGCCCGAAAGCCGCGTGTGCACATCGCCTCCGCCCAGATCCTCGGCGCTGACCACCTCTCCGGTGGCAGCCTTGACCAGCGGCGGCCCGGCCAGGAAGATCGTGCCCTGATCGCGCACGATAATGGTCTCGTCGCTCATCGCCGGAACGTAAGCGCCACCCGCTGTACACGAGCCCATCACCACGGCAATCTGCGAGATGCCCTTGGCACTCATATTGGCCTGATTGAAGAAGATCCGGCCAAAATGATCCCGGTCGGGAAACACCTCGTCCTGGTTGGGCAGATTGGCGCCGCCCGAATCCACCAGATAGACGCAGGGCAGATTGTTCTCGAGCGCAATTTCCTGCGCGCGCAGGTGCTTCTTCACCGTCAGCGGATAGTAGGTCCCGCCCTTCACGGTCGCATCGTTGCACACCACCATCACGTCCCTGCCCTTGACCCGGCCGACGCCCGCGATCACGCCTGCGCTGGCGATGTCGCCACCATAAAGCCCGTGCGCCGCAAACCGCCCGACTTCGAGAAACGCTGAATCCGGATCGAGCAAGGTCGCCACCCGGTCACGCGGCAGCAATTTGCCCCGCCCGACATGGCGCGCGCGCGAAGCCTCCGGCCCCCCCTGCCCGTGCAAGGCGGCAGCATCTGCCGTCTCGGCAATCTGCGCTGCCATCTTCGCCGCATTGTCCTTGAAGGCTTGCGAAGCGGTGGAGATTTTGGATTGGATGATCGACATCAGCGAATAAGCTCAACTTTGCAGGGCAGGTCGATATCGACCCAGTTCCGGTCGGCGGTTAAAGCCGTCGCACCGAATTGTTTGGCAGTTGCTAGACAACAACGATCCCCGAGAGACAGCCCCTGCTTTTTGGTCGATCTGCGCAGCAACCCCGCCTCAATGGCGATCGACGCATTCAAGTCCGCAGCAATCGGGAGGAACGCATCCACGCTTCGCTCAGCCTGCTCGTCGGAATACCCGGCCTCAATAAGCTTTGTGATGACCTCGGCAAGGTTCACCGAACTGACAACTGAATCATCGAGAACTTCGACAACCCTCTCCCTGCCAGGCTCACTGAACAAAATTGCAAGAATCGCCGAACTATCGAGTACCATCATCATCCCTCGCCCCACATAGCTCGACGTTCGGCCAAAAACTCATCAACAACGCTTTCACCCGATTTCTTGAATTTGGCTGCGATCCGCTGAGCCCGTCCGAGCGCAACCGCCGGCGCGATCACATGAAGTTCACCATTGACGACCCGCCCCGCAACTTTCCCACTCCTACCGACAATCATGGCATCGCGTAGTTCCTTCGGCAGAAACAGCCGCCCGTCCGTATCTATCTCAAGGGGAATCGCATCGACGTCGCCCGGCTCCCGGGACATTGATATGATTTCCGCAGGCCGCTTCTCAGCACGTTCATGCAAGCCCCCTTCCTCACCGCTCTTGATTGAGTGCTCAAGCACATTACGCACATGCTGATAGCGAATTCCCAGAAACCGGGCGATATCGGCGCGCCGATATCCTCGCGCATCAAGCTCTCGAATTTTTGCCGACTTTGTCGGAAGCGCTGCGATTGCGCCCCGCATTTCTTCAGGGATCGGCTGCATTGGGTGAATCCTTTCAAGTTCGATCACTACAACAACCTATCAAAAAGCGAACTAAATGCAAATTATAAGCACTTATATAGTTATGTAGGTAGGTATCAGCAGTATCCTGTCACCCCGTCTCCGCCATCATCTCACGCCCGATCAACATCCGCCGCACTTCCGATGTCCCTGCACCGATCTCATAGAGCTTGGCGTCGCGCAGCAACCGGCCGGTCGGGTAGTCATTTATGTAACCATTGCCGCCCAGCGTCTGGATCGCTTCCAGCGCCACCTGCGTCGCCTTCTCGGCCGAGTAGAGAATGCAGCCCGCCGCATCCTTGCGGGTGGTCTCGCCCTGGTCACAGGCCGCAGCCACCGCGTAGACATACGCCCGGCAGGCGTTCATCGTGGTGTACATATCAGCAAGCTTGCCCTGCATCAGCTGGAAGTTGCCGATCTTCTCGCCGAACTGCTTGCGCTCGTGGCAATAGGGCACAACCACATCCATCGCCGCCGCCATGATGCCGAGCGGCCCGCCAGAGAGCACCACCCGCTCATAGTCCAGCCCGGACATCAGGATCCGTGCGCCCTGCCCCTCTTCGCCGAGCACATTGTCGAACGGCACCTCGCAATCCTCGAACACCAGCTCGCAGGTGTTGGAGCCGCGCATGCCCAGCTTGTCGAGCTTCTGCGCGGTCGAGAACCCGGCCATGCCCCTCTCGATCAGGAACGCCGTGATGCCGCGTGATTTGGCGTCCGGATCGGTCTTGGCATAGACCACCAGCGTGTTGGCGTCCGGGCCGTTGGTGATCCACATCTTGTTGCCATTGAGCACATAGCGGTCATTACGCTTCTCGGCGCGCAGTTTCATCGACACCACATCCGAGCCCGAGCCCGGCTCGCTCATTGCCAGCGCGCCGACATGCTCGCCCGAGCAGAGCTTGGGCAGATACTGCTCCTTCTGTGCCTCGGTGCCCCAACGGTTGATCTGGTTGACGCACAGATTCGAATGCGCGCCATAGGACAAGCCGACCGAGGCAGACGCCCGGCTGATCTCCTCCATTGCGACCGTGTGCGCCAGATAGCCCATGCCGGTACCGCCATAATGCGGATCGGCCGTCATGCCGAGAAGTCCCAGAGCACCCATTTCCTGCCACAGATGCATCGGGAACTGGTTGTCACGGTCGGTTTCATCGGCCACCGGCGCCACCCGGTCACGGGCGAAGCGCGCCACGGTTTCCCGCAGCGCATCGATCTCCTCACCCAGGCCGAAATTCATGCTCGTCGAAAACATCTCAATTGTCCTCTTCTTGTCCGACCAGCCGCGCCACCAGGCGAACATAGATCGCCTCGATCTCGTCGAGCGACAGACGGCCATTGTCACGGTACCAGGTGGTCATGCCGTTGAGCATGGCGATGATTGCCATGGTGGTCACCTGCGGGTCGATGATGGAGAATGAACCATCGGCGGCACCACGCTCAAGGATCGCAAACGGCACACGCTCATATTGCCGCCGGAGCCGCTCGATCTCGTTGAAATTCTCGCCTTCGAGATTTCTCAGCTCCATGTAGGAGATGAAAACCTCACGTGACCGGTCAAGGTGGTAGCGGATATGGAACCGGACGAACTCTTCCAGCGCGTCGGGCGGCAGCAGGCCGGGTTGTTCCGCCTCGGCCCAGCTCGCCAGCAATGTTTCCATATGGACCTGCAACAGCTCGTTGAGCAGATCCTGCTTGGTCGGAAAATGATTGTAGATCGCCCCGGCCTGCACCCCGGTGGCCGCCGCAATCGCGCGCATCGACACCGCCGCATAGCCTGACTGGGCAAACAGCTCCAACGCCACATTGCGCAGCTTTTCCGCTGTTTCAGCTCCCGATGATCCCGCCCGTCGCGCCATGGCTCACACAATTAAATGAACGTTCGTTTATTTTATTGATCTTCGCCTCATCCTGCAAGTCCCGATCCGTCAAGACTGAATGCCCCGCGCAAGCCGGGAGGCAAGCACGCCAAACAGGTCAGGCAAGCCAGCGCTTGCGGCGTTTGTAGTGCTTGACGTTCTTGAACGAACGCCGTCCCTCACCACCGACGCCGAGATAGAATTCCTTCACATCCTCGTTCTCGCGCAGATCCTTGGCGGCACCATCCATGACGATCCGGCCGGATTCGAGGATATAGCCATAGGTGGCGTATCTGAGCGCGATGTTGGTGTTCTGCTCGGCCAACAAGAACGACACACCTTCCTGCTCGTTGAGCTTTTTGATGATCTCGAAGATCTCTTCCTGCAGTTGCGGCGCCAGACCCATGGATGGTTCATCAAGCAGGATCATTTTCGGCCGGCTCATCAGCGCCCGCCCGATCGCCGTCATCTGCTGTTCGCCGCCGGATGTGTAACCGGCCTGACTGCTCTTGCGTTCGCGCAGGCGCGGGAAATAGTCATAGACCATCTCGATGTCGCGCTTGATCGCCGCATTACCGTCGCGCCGTGTGAATGCGCCGGTGAGCAGGTTTTCCTCAACGGTGAGATGGCCGAAGCAATGGCGGCCCTCCATCACCTGGATGCAGCCGCGCCGCACCAGCTCATTGGCCGTTTGCGCCTCGATGCGCTTGCCTTCAAATTCGATCGATCCCTTGGTCACCTCGCCACGCTCCGAGCGCAACAGGTTGGAAATCGCTTTCAGTGTGGTCGATTTACCCGCACCATTGGCGCCCAGCAAAGCAACAATCCCGCCTTCCGGAACCACCAGCGACACGCCCTTGAGCACGAGGATCACGTGGTCGTAAATCACCTCGATGTTGTTCACTTCGAGAATGTTCGGCTGCGTTGCCGCGTTGGTCGATACGGACGTGGACATCGTCTTGGAGCCTCACCGGTCAGAAATACATGTCAGGATTGGGATCCTGCCGCGCGGATGGTCCATCCGCGCGGCAGCTCTGTTTCTGCCGTCAGTTCAGGCAGGGTTCGGTGCGCTCAGGCCAGGGAGCATTGCTCTCGGCATAATCGGCAGCAGCCTTTTTGAGCAGCGGCTTGACCATGTCGACGTCCGGTGAGAACCAGTCGCCGGCCTTCTGCCAGTCCTTGCCGTCCCATTCGACCACATAGACCTTGTGATGGCCGGAATGATCCTCGCAGGACAGCTTCATCGGCAGCGCAAAGCCTTCCATGCCGATCTCCTTGAGACGGGCCTCGGTGATGTCGAGGTTTTCAAGGCCGCTGCGCATGTCGACCGCATCAATCACGGTCTTGCCCGTGAGCTCCTGCGCACGACGGATGCCTTCGGCAATCAGCATCGAGTTGTAGACACCGCGGTTGTAGAGGTTGTCGGCGAATTTCGCCGGATCAACCTGGCTCTTGCCAGCGTCAACAACATACTTCTTGATGTCCTGGATGACACCGAAGTCGGACCCAACGCCATGGAAGTTGAGCGTGCGGTAGCCTTTGGCCGCATCGCCGCCGGCTGCCGCATCATCATTACCGCCCGACCACCAAATGCCATAGAAATTTTCCATATTATAGCGGATCTTGGTGGCTTCCTTGACCGCGGTCGGGCTCATCGCACCCCAACCCCACATGATCATGTAGTCAGGACGGTCGCGGCGGATGTTGAGCCACTGCGACGACTGGTTCTGCATTTCCTTGCCCGGAACCGGGTACTGCAGCAGCTCGAATCCCATGTCGCTGGACATCTGCTCGAGCAGCGGGATCGGCTCGCGTCCATAGCCGGCATCAAGGAAGATGTAACCGATCTTCTTGCCCTTCAGGTTCTCTGCACCGCCTTCACGGCGTGCAATGTCGGTGACGATCGCCGAGGCGCCGTCCCAATAGGTGTTGGGCGGGTTGAACACCCATGGGAAGGTGTTGCCCTCGGCCGCAGCCGAAAGTCCGTAGGCCATCGACAGAACCGGGATCTTGTCGACCGATGCCTTCGGGATCACCTGCAGTGTGATGCCGGTCGAATAGGGGCTGATGACCAGCGCACCTTCACTCTTGACCTGCTCGTAACACTCGACGCCCTTCTGGGTGTCATAACCGGTTTCGCACTCGCCAACCCGGATCTTGACGCCATTGATGCCGCCATCGCGCTCATTGAGCATGGTGAGATAGTCGTGCATGCCGTTGGCGATCGGAATGCCCGAACCCGCATAGGGGCCGGTCCGGTAGCTGAACAGCGGTACGAACAGTTCTTCAGCAAATGCCGGAAGCGCTGCGCCCGCCAGGGTGCCGGCCATGATGGTTCCGGCAATCAGACGTTTAAGTCGCATAGTATTCCTCCCATTAGGCGTGGGGATCACGCCAGTTCGGGGACCCTGTTCCTCCCGGCATTTTCGGTCCGAACGGGTCCCCTGCCCGGACAATGCCTTCCTTACAACGTTTGCGGGCCGCCTCCTCCGGCGAGACCTGCAAGCGCCATTCGTTCAGCCGTATGGAAACGGCCAGACCCGCATTTTCTCCTTGGCGAGCGACCAGAGCCGTGCCAGCCCGTGCGGTTCGACAATGAGAAAGAAAATGATCAGCGCGCCCACGATCATGGTCGCGACATGGAAAACGGTTTCAGCATTTATGTCGATGCCCATGGCCGGCAATCCGGCACGCAACACAATCGGCAAGCCCCAGATAAAGGCGGCGCCGAAGAAAGATCCGACCAGGCTGCCCAATCCGCCGAGAATAACCATGAACAGGATCTGGAACGACAACGTGATCGAGAACGCCGAAGGCTCCGCAGCTCCGAGATAGAAGAAGATGAACATCGCACCGGCAACACCGCACAGATAGGATGACACGGCAAAGGCCGAGAGTTTTGCGGTCAATGGCCGCACACCCATCAGCTCAGCCGCAATGTCCATGTCGCGGATCATCATCCACTGCCGTCCGATCCGCCCGCGTACGATGTTCTTCACCGCGAATGTCACCACCACGACGATCGCCAGCACCACGAAATACTGCGTCATCGCACCGGCTGCAGGCCCGGTCAGAACGATGTCTCCGAAGCCACGGCGCTCCGGCACTTCGATCGCGCCGGAGGAATTGTAGTTGTAAAGCCAGGGAATGCGGATGAAGCACCACTCAAGGAAGAACTGCGCCGCCAGCGTCGTGACCGCCAGATAGAGCCCCTTGATCCTGAGCGACGGCAGCCCGAAGATGACGCCGATGCCGGCCGAGAAGAACCCCGACAGCAACACCAGAATGATGATGTTCACATCCGGAAAGATCGTCGTCAGCTTGTAACAGCTGTAGGCGCCGACACCCATGAAGGCCCCGGTGCCCAGCGAGAGCTGTCCAGCGTAACCGGTGAGAATATTCAGGCCGATCGCGGCGAGCGCCAGGATCAGGAACGGCGTCATGATCGCGTTGAGAAAGAAATCACTCGCCACGAACGGAATCGCCAGCGCGATCACCCCGATGATCATCATTCCGATCCGGTCTTCGCGGATGGGGAAGATTGCCTGATCGGCAATGTAACTGGTCTTGTACTGACCGGATTCGCGATACAGCATTACTCGTCTCCCCAGACATTCCCGCTGGACGGCAGCACGTGTGAGTTGGGACCGGTCAGGCGGAAACGATGCCCGGTCGGGGCCTCCATGATCACCGTGTGATCAACCACACTGACTTTGCGTCCACCCAGTTGTTCGATGCGGCGGATCTCCGCCGCAAGGTCATCGGTTTCAATGTCGAAATGAATGCGCGCTTCATCGTGCACCGCCTCGAGGATCAGCGAAACACCCTTGTCCCCGGCCATGATGGTGGCGCGCTTGCCGTCATCAATATGTGAAGGCTGGCCCAGAAGCTGTGACCAAAAGCTGGCTGCATGCTCGATGTGATCGGTGTGGCAATCGACAACGATGGCTGAAAGTCTGCTCTTGTGCATTGCTTTACACCCTTTCGATGATGCGCTCGCCGAACAGGCCCTGCGGCCTGAACAGCAGGAAGATCAGCGCGATCATATAGGCGAGCCAGCTTTCAATGCCGCCGCCGACCAGCTGCCCCCAGTAGATCTCGCCGAGTTTCTCGCCGATGCCGATGATCAGCCCGCCGACAATGGCGCCCGGGATCGATGTAAAGCCACCCAGGATCAGCACCGGCAGCGCCTTGAGCGCGATGATTTCAAGCGCGAAGGAAACGTCCGAACGCGCGCCCCACATGATGCCTGTCGTCAGCGCCACGATGCCGGCGGCAAACCAGACGATGGCCCAGATCTGGTTCAGCGAAATGCCGACCGAGAGCGCTGCCTGGTGATCATCGGCCACCGCACGCAGCGCTCGTCCGATCCGGGTTTTGTTGAAGAACACCGCCAGGCATCCGACCATGATGATCGCGATCACAGCCGCCGCAATGTCGATATGCTGCAGGATCAGCAATCCGCCATCCCCGATTTCGAGCGCCGTCGACCCGGTGGGAAGACCCAGTTCCTCGGTGATCATCTGCTTGGGTTCGCCGCCGAAGATGAATTCGCCAAAGCCGATCAGGAAGTAGGTCAGCCCGATGGTCGACATCAACAGGATGATATCAGGCTGGTTGACCAGCGGCCGCATCACCAGACGCTCCACGGCCAGCGCCAGAAGCCCCATCACCCCTATGGTCAGGATCAACGCCAGATAGGCGGGCACGCCCTTTTCATGCAGCCCGACCAGCGTCAGTCCGGCAAACACCACCATGATGCCTTGCGCGAAGTTGAACACGCCCGAGGCTTTGAAGATCAGCACGAAGCCCAGTGCGATCAGCGCATAGAGCACGCCCGCGACAAAGCCTTCCCAGAGAACTTGCAGCAGAAAGTCCGGCAGTTCCACCATCTGCACGAACGGGTCGACAAAGATTGCATAGAGAAAGTCCATCAGTGCGACACTCCCAGATAGGCGTCGATGACGTCCTGGTTGTTCTTCACGTCTTCGGGCGAGCCATCACCGATTTTGCGCCCGTAATCGAGCACCACCACCCGGTCCGAAATATCCATGACCACGCCCATGTCGTGCTCGATCAGCGCAATGGTCGTGCCCATCTGGCTGTTCACATCGAGGATGAAGCGGCTCATGTCCTCTTTCTCCTCGAGGTTCATCCCCGCCATCGGCTCGTCGAGCAACAAGAGATCCGGCTCCATCGCCAGTGCCCGGCCGAGCTCGACCCGCTTCTGCAAACCGTAAGGCAGCTTGCCGACCGGCGTCTTGCGGATGTGCTGGATCTCGAGGAAGTCGATGATCTCCTCGACCTTGAGCCGGTGCTCGATTTCCTCGTTGCGCGCAGGCCCGACATTGAGCAGCTGCCAGAAGAAGTTCCTGTGCATCTTCAAGGTCCGCCCCGACATGATGTTGTCGAGTGTCGACATGCCCTTGAACAGCGCGACATTCTGGAAGGTGCGGGCAATGCCCGAAGCCGCCGCCTCATAGGGCTGCATCTTCGAGCGCGCCTGACCACGGAATGTGATCACCCCCTGCTGCGGATGATAGAACCCGTTGATCACGTTCAGCATCGAGGTCTTGCCGGCCCCGTTGGGACCGATGATGGCGCGGATTTCACCCTTCAGGATGTCGAAGGAAATGTCTGAGATCGCCTTCACCCCGCCAAAGGACAGCGAGACGTTTTCCAGCTTGAGCATAACGTCGCCGGGATTGAGCCCGTCATCTTCGGCGTGAAGCTCCACATGTTTGACACGGGCATTCATTCGGCGGCCTCCGGCATCTGAGCGGCGACAGGATGGGTCTTTGCGTCAGCCAACTTGACGGTGGCACGGATCGCCCCCTTGCGGCCGTCTTCAAAGGTCATGTCTGTCTCGATGAACTGCTCGCTCGATCCATTGTACAACGCATCGATCAAGGGCGCATAACGCTCGGCAATGAAGCCCCGGCGCACCTTCTGGGTGCGGGTCAACTCACCATCATCGGCCTCGAGTTCCTTGTGCAGCACCAGGAAGCGCTTGATCTGCGCGCCAGCCATCATCGGCTCGGCGGCAAGGTCCCTGTTCACCTGATCGATGTGGCCTGCCATCATCTCATAGACCTGCGGCAGGTTCGCCAGTTCCTGGTAGGACGCATAGGAGATGTTGTTGCGCTCGGCCCAGTTGCCGACGGCCGTCAGATCGATGTTGAGAAACACGCCGACAAAATCCCGCCCGTCACCGAAGGCCACAGCCTCCTTGATGTTGGGGAAGAACTTGAGCTTGTTCTCGATGTATTTTGGCGCATAGAGAGCCCCGGTGGTGAGCTTGCCCACATCCTTGGCCCGGTCGATGATCTTGAGATGGCCTTCGGCGTCGAAGATGCCCGCATCGCCGGTCATCACCCAGCCATCAGGCGTCAGCGTTTCCTTTGTCTTTTCCTCGTCACCGTAATAGCCGGCGAACATGCCGGGAGACTTGAACTGCACCTCGCCATTGTCGGCAATGCGGATTTCCACATCCGGAGCAGCAGGACCCACCGTATCGGGGCGCACGTCGCCATCCTTTTGCGCAGTGACATAAAGGAACGCCTCGGTCTGTCCGTAAAGCTGCTTGAGGTTGATGCCCAGCGAGCGGAAAAACGAGAACAGGTCCGGCCCGATCGCCTCACCGGCAGTGTAGGCGGTGCGGATCCGGGTGAAGCCCAGCACATTGCGCAGAGGTCCGTAGATCAGCTTGTCACCAAGCCAGTAGGAGATCCGGCCCGACAGCGGCACTGGACGGCCTTCGAGAATCTTCTCTCCATATCTCTTGGCGACGCCCAGATAGTGATCAAACAGCCATTTTTTGGTCCGGCTCGCATCCTCCATCCGGATCATCACGCTGGTCAGCAACCCTTCGAAAACCCTCGGCGGCGCGAAATAGAAAGTCGGGCCGATCTCGCGCAGATTTTGCGACACCGTGTCGGGGCTTTCCGGACAACTCATGCAAAGCCCCACCGCATAGCCCTGCGCGTAATTGAGATAGTGATCACCCACCCAGGCCAGCGGCAGATAAGCGAGCACCTCGTCATATTCGGTCATGTTGTCGAATTTGGCCGTGTCTTCCGCAGCCTTCACCGAAGTGGCGGCGGTCAGCATCACGCCCTTCGAACGGCCAGTTGTCCCTGATGTGTACAGGATGGCAGAGACTTCGCTGCCATCGGAAGCCCGGATCCCAGCCTCCCAGTCGGCAATAGCCTTGGAGTCCGATTGCGCCAGTGCCCGGCCTTTGTCCTGAACGGCTTCAAACTTGTGCAACTGCGCGTGATCATAATCCCGCAAGCCACGTGGTTCATCATAGATGATGTCGGTCAGCCCGGGGATTTCCTCGGCTACCGACTGGATCTTGTCGACCTGTTCCTGGTCCTGAACAACCGCAAAGCGCACGCCCGCATGGTTGAGAACATAGGCCATTTCTTCCGCCACCGAGTCGGCGTAGACGGGAACCGGAATGGCTTTGAGCGATTGCGCCGCGCAGAACGCCCAGTAGAGCCGCGGGCGGTTCGAACCGACAATGGCGATCCGGTCACCTTCGCCAAGCCCCATGGCCTTCAACCCCAGCGCCAGGTCGCGAATCTCATCGCGCTGCTCGGACCAGGACCAGGTCTGCCAGATACCGTAGTCCTTCATCCGCATCGCCGGGCGATCCGCAAAACGCTTGGCGTTGAGCAGCAAATATTGCGGAAACGTCACCGGCTTGCCGCCGGCGGTTGCGCCTGTGGCGTCCATCCTCCACTCTCCTCCCTGTCCAGTCAGACTTGTCGCCTGCTCCGGGCGCGGGCCCTCCAGCCCGCATTACTGACCACTCCCGATGGCCAGATTTTCCCCGGCTCCACCCGGGTTTCTGATCAGGCTTCCACCGGCTGTCCTCTCAACCGCCCGAAACTGATTAGCATTCACGAATTAAATGAACGCTCGTTTAGCTTATCCCCGTTTGATCCCGTTGCAACCCTTGTTTTTCGCAATTGATTATTCCGTCCCCGGCATGGCAGCGATCCGGTCGACAATCGAACTGACGCCAAAGCGGATCGGGTCGCTGGCGGGCACGCCATAGTCTCGTGCGAACGCGTCAAGCAATGTCCTGGCGTCGTCTTCACTGAGTTTCTGGGTGTTGACGGCGATGCCGGCGCAGGCGATCGCCGGATTGGTCAGCTGCCCACAGGTGATCGTCAGATCGATCACCTGCTGAATGGTTGGCAAGGGATGACCAACACCTCGCATCGTTGTCCGGGTCGGCTCGTGACAGACCACGAAGGCATCCGCCTGCGCACCGTGCAAAAGGCCTAAAGACACGCCCGCAAAACTAGGGTGAAACAGCGAGCCCTGGCCCTCGATCAGATCCCAGTGTCCCGGATCTGCCTCCGGCGAAATCCACTCCACCGCACCTGAGATGAAGTCCGCCGCAACCGCATCAATCGCCGCACCGCGCCCGGAGATGAAAACGCCGGTTTGTCCGGTTGCGCGGAAATCCGCATCCATGCCGCGCGCGCGCATTTCCTTCTCCAGCGCAAGCGCTGTGTATTTCTTGCCCACCGAACAATCGGTCCCGACGGTCAGCACCCGGCGGCCGGAGCGCTTGGTGCCCTTGCCGGTGGCAAATTTGACGTCTGAAAAGCGCACATCATGCAATCCCGCACCGCCGCGCGCCGCGGCCTCGGCGATCTCGGGAATCGAGGCAAGGCGCACATGCAATCCGGTGGCGACATTCAACCCGGCTTCGAGCGCGTTGACAATCGATGCGATCCAGTGTTCGGGAAGCCGCCCCCCGGCATTGACAGAACCGACCACCATGGTCTGAACGCCCCTGGCTTTGGCCTCTTCCACGCTCAGATCCGGAATGCCCGCATCGGCCTTGCAGCCTTCAAGCCGCAGCTGGCCTATGCACCATTCCGGCCGCCAATCGACAATACCAAGCCCGGTTTTGGCCGCCAGGGCATCCGGCACGTCACCGAGAAAAATCAGATAGGGTGGTTCGATGACCATGGGGTACTCCGTACACATGAACTGGCTGCTTTGGCGCAGGGTGGGAACCAATGTCCTGCGCCTTTTCGCAACCGTCAAGGCAAGAGTTTGGGCTCAGGCTGATTTGCGCTCAAATCCCACAGATACCTGGTGAAACGGGAAACCTGCCAGCGGCTTAGGTCCCGCGCGGAAGCACATAGGCATCATAGCAGGGCGTCAGCGAAATCCGCTGGTGATTGACAAGCGCGGGCGCGTAATAGGTCTTGAGTGTGTTGCGCGAGCGCAGCACCGGGCAGACCGGCGCCAGCACCAGATCCGTTTGCGCCACGGCCTCCCGGATCTTGTCCGTCAAAGGCGGAAGAGCGCGCGAGGGATCCGCGCCGATGGCCACATGATAGGCGCCCTTGCGCTTGAGAATGAACGGAAACGGATTGGCGAAATCGAGATTGAGAACGGTCTCGAAACGCCGGCCGTCCCGGGCCTCGATCATCTTGATCGCCTCGGTCACGGTCTGCATCTCTTCAAGCAGCAGATACTGGAAATCGGGATCGGAGAATTGCAGGAAGGATGGCAACGCTTCGGTTTCCGCAATCGCCTCATAGGCATCGCGGTGCGCGATGTACATCCGGCGCATCCGCTCGGCCTGCTCGGCGAACACATCCTTGACCGACGCCTGGCCAAGCGGCCCCAAATCCGGTCCGTCAACCTTGATGTATCCCGGTGCAACGGCAGCGACCCGCGCCGCCTTGTGCAGCATGGTGCTGACATTGGGAAACGCGGTGAAGCCGACAAGCACCAGAATCGGCACAGCCAGCCGCCCATACCCCGCCATTGGTTTAAGCAGGATGGCCAGCAGAGCCGGCCAGACCATGATGAAGGCGTGAGAGCCGGTGTTCTGGGTCTCGTAAAACAGCCCGCAGGCCAATGTGAGGCCGACCCAGAACCAATCCGCGTCAAAGGCCCGCGCCATCGGATTGCCATCTGCCCGCCCGCCGGCGGCTCCCTTTCCCGTGAGCGCGGCGGCCAGCAACACCATTGCCAGCAACCCGCCCGCGCCAAGCACATCGAAATGCTGTGACGCCGCTGTCAGGAACCGAGGCAACAAGGCACCGGTGTTCTCCGATGCCAGCACGATGATATCGCCCACATAAAGGCTGACAACACCGGTCATCACCTCGACAACGCCTGCCACAAAAAAGCAGACAAGCGCCGTGGCAACGGCCGTCAACAGCCGGATCCGGCCCAGGATCAGCCCGAACAACAGAATTGGATCGGCAGCCAGGAACGCGGTGATCTTGCAGAATGCCAATGACAGCAAGAGCACGCTGAGCACAATCGTCTGGATGACGGGGCTGCGAACGAACAGCACGGTCGCCGCGACCAGATAGATCAGATGGGCGCCGTGCCGGTTGTAGATTCCGAACGCATCGGTGCCCGGATAGGGATAGAAGTCGATTACATTGAACGGCAGTGCCACAAAAAGCAGGAACGGCAGCAGGATGCCGAGCGCCGGTTTTGCGCCCCGCGCGGACACGTCCCACAGGATCAACGCCATCACCGGCAGGATCACCGGAAGCCAGATCCATTGCGTCAGCAGCACCGGTTGCGCCTGCGGAAACACATAGTCGGAAAAGGCCGCGAGGTAATATTCAAGCGGGCCCACCGGGACGAAGAAATCAAGCACCGGATGCTGCCCCTGCCCGATCCGTCCGATTGCGTCGTAATAGATCAACACGTCCCAGTACATAGGCCCGATCGGCAGGACCAAAGGCAGCGTCTGAAGCACCGCGAGCACCCCGGCGAATCCAACCATCAGCGGATAAATCCACATCAGTGCCCGGCGGCCTGAAGTGTCGTCGATTTCAGCATGGGTCATGCTCATCATGTTTCCTTGATGGTGATTCCTCGTCGGACGATACTCGGGGACGGCCGCCCCTCAGGTCAATCCAGCAACATGCCTGTGGTTAACCGCATGCACGTCTGGCGCGGCAAACCAAAAACACAAAATGCCCGCGCATCTCGCACGCACCCCGAACGACATTTGAATTTCAAGAAAAAATGGTGGGTGAGCACGGGCTCGAACCGTGGACCCGCTGATTAAGAGTCAGCTGCTCTACCAACTGAGCTACACACCCACATGTCCCGTGCGGAACGGAACGAAGGGGCGTATAGACCGGATGGAGGGGGTTGTCCACACCGTTTTTCGCAAGTCTCTCCCAACACCCCTGCATGTCTCGCTGCCCGGCCGCCCAATGACTGGCGCAAGGACTTCATCACGTGCTCGCCAGGCTGGTCACAGCAGCAGCCGGCCTTCGGCGATTTTCACCGCTTCGCCGCCGATGCGCGCATGGGTAAGCTCAGGGCCTGAGCAATCAAGATGCAGGTGGATGAGCGACGGCCGACCCATCTCCACCCCCTGCTCGATCACCAGCGCGTGGTTGCCCTCGCGCAGCCCGTCAAAGCCATGGATCGCGCCCGACAATGCCGCCACCGCGGAGCCGGTGGCCGGGTCCTCCGCGACCCCTTCCGATGGGGCGAACATGCGCGCATGAAAGGCGGCATTGTGGTTCACGCCGCCGCGGCAATAAATATAGGCAGCGGCCAGTTGTCCGTCGGCCATCGGCGCCACCTGCTCCCACAATGCCGCGTCGCATTCGGCTTTGGCTGCCGCAGCCTGGTCCATCACCGGCACCAGCAGGAACGGAACGCCCGCACTCCACAGTGACAGCCTGTGGTTTTCAAACCCGATTTCGTGCGGGTCGAGCCCCAGCGCGGCGCCGATGTCCTCGGGGATGATTTCGGTCTCGAAGCTTCGCGACAGCCGTGGAAGATCAAACTCGGCGAAGCCTGGCTTGTCCGGGCTCAGCCGCACCGCGCAGCGCACCGGGCCGATCTGCTCTTCAAGCATCTTGACCAGATCGATGCCGTTGGCGGGGATCGCGTCGCCAAGCCTGCGATGGGCCAGCGCTACCGCCGCGCCGATTGTCGGGTGACCGGCAAAGGGCAATTCACGCCCCGGGGTGAAAATCCGCAGCTGCGCCTTGTGTGCCGGATTTTCCGGCGTTCTGACAAACACCGTTTCAGACAGGTTGAACTCCCGTGCAATGGCCTGCATCTCGTCGTCATCGAAACGGTCGGCATCAAACACCACGGCCAGCGGGTTTCCGTGAAGCGCTGTCCCCGTGAAGACATCGTAGATCGCGTAGTCGGACATATCACAGACCCTCCCTGCCGCCGGTCGAAGCGCCTGCGGTGACGCGCATCCTAACCGGATTCATCCTCCTGCCAACCGCTGATCAGCTGCCAAAATGAAAATCGACCAGCGCACGCATATAGGGCGGCGCGGCCACGCTCAGATCGTCAGGGTTGCGGATGATCACAATGTCGTCCACCTCCTGCTCTGCGGCCACGGCGATGTGAGCGCGCATGCGCCCGGCAACCACCTCCGCCGGTTCGCGGAGAAAGAAACGCCGGAAGATCGCGACCCGCCCACCACTTCGCCAGCAGAGCAACTGCGCTTCGGTCCGCGCGCCGGACAGCTCCGCGCCGGTCTCCTCGCGGGCTTCGCGCAGGATCGAGCCATCGACATCAATCCAGCCATCGGCGATGTCGGACTGATCGAGCGAACCGGCCGGCGCATAGACCTTGCCCGGATTGGCGGTCCTCGGCGCCATGCGGATCAGCAGCATCGCGCCGTCGGACGACAGGATGATCGCCGAGCCGTAGAGATGCCAGGCGTTGAGCCGAGGCCCGGCCTTCGCAGCCGCTCCGGCATCGGGCGCGTTCCAGATCTTGATCAGATGCAGCAGCCCCGCATAGGGCGCCCGGTGACTGACGCCGTGGATCACCCCGTCATCATACTGAAGATCCCGGTGCAGGATCACGGTGCCATTGAACAGCCAGGGCCGTTCAACCTGCTCGCGCGCCCAATGGGCCCCGACCGCGCCGCGGTTTGCACTCACCCAGGGATGTTCTGCCTCATCGAGCCTGAGCCGCACGGCATCGAGCGCAAAGACGCGATTTTCGGGGATCTGAGCCACGGCGATCAGACCATGTCGAAGGTCATCGCCACCGGGCAATGATCGGACGCCTTGGGCCGGTCCCAGCCGGTGCGCGGATAGCGTTCGACCTCCTGCCCTTCGGGAAACAGCGTGCGCCAGGGCTGGCCGGCGCGGACGATGTCGGGCAACCGGTCACGGCTCGAACGGGTCAGCGCAGGCGAGGCCAGCAGGTAATCGAGCTGGCACAGATGCCGCTCCTCAGGCCCGCGGGTGTGATAGAGCGTCCAGCGGTCCATTTCGGGGCGCCGCGCCACAACGTTTTCGGCAAAACCATCTGCCGTGAGCACCCGCACCGCACCGTCCCCGGCTTGTTCCGGGGTGAAGTGATAGCCCTGGCGGCGGTCACCGGTGATGACCAGCTTCTCCGAATAATCGTTGAAATCCCCGGCGATGACGTAGCGCTTGCCGCCGCCATCTGCGCCGAAGCGATCAGCAATGATCTTGCGCACCGCCCGCGCCTCGGCAACGCGCACCGGCATGGTGTGGGTGCGGCCATCAAGCCCGTTGCGCGGGCCACCCATCGATTTGAAATGCACCACATAGAGGGTCAGCCGTTTGGAGCCGATCTTCACATCGACCTCCAGGCAATCACGCTTGAACAGCTTGTCATGGGGATGCGCCATTCCCTCGAGATCGGGCGTGTAGAGCCCCGCCGCATCGTAGCTCAGTTGCGCATGGCTGGTGACATCGAGGATCTCGATCTTGGCGCCATCGAGCGTGTGCTCGCGCGCCATCAGCGCCAGATTGATGCCGCGGCCGTCATTGCCGTCAATCAGCACCTTGTGGCGGTAGCCGTCGCCGATCATCTTGAACAGATAGCCATATTCGAACCGGTGCAGCGTATCGAGATTCTCGACCTCCTGCAGGCACAATATATCGGCATCGGCCTCGGCAATCGCCAGCGCGGTGAGCTGGCGGGTGTCGTCGGTCAGCGACACGGCGCGGGCGATTTCGGCCTGGCGGTACTGCTCCTCGGAGGAAAAATCATAAAGCTGCGCCACCCGGTCCTGCCTCAGCTCGTTGCGGAAGCCGGAGAAATCGAACCGGCTCAACAGGTTCTCGGCATTGAAAGTGGCGATGCGGACGGTCATGCGGGAACCTGATTCTGCAAGTGGCGCGGAGGACCGCGAGCCTATTGCGCACGCCACCGCGATGCAAACCGCCTTTTGCGTGGTCGACCTCGAATCCACTCTGCCAGCGCCAGATTACTGCCCGCTGACCAGCCGCAGCACCAGCCTGTGGACCGCGCCGCCATCGCTCATTTCCACCCGGTCGAAGGCGCGGCCACGGGCGCGCTGCTCGTCCGACAGCCGCTTGAGATGGGTCTGCAGCGCGGCTCGGACCTTGTGACACCCGGGATCGTTGGGTGCGCTGAGCCCGACGCTGACCGCCTCGATCGCCTGCACCATCTCGATGATGTGCTGCCCGTGCACCTTTTCATGGGTGAGCAGCCCGTAATAGAACCGCTTCCAGGACGTTGCCACACTGGACGGCAGGCCACCGCGCGGCTTGGGCAGCGTGTAGGTGATGATCAGCTTGGGGACATTCCGGGCGATGACGCAGCTGCCATCGGCCTGCTCGCGATAGTCGCGCCCCCAGGTCAGCTTGAAGGTGGTGTGGGCAATGGTGCGCCGGTCGCCCGAAATCACCGGCCCGTTCTCGCCGATGGAGCGGTAAAGCTCCAACCCGGACTGGCCCGAGACCGGATAGGTCTTGACCTGTTCGACGGCAGTCCAGGCCAGCGCCGGACCGGAGCCGATGAGGCTCGCCGCAACCAGGGCCGCTGCGGCGATTGCGTTGCGGACACTCGGCAGGGTGACAAGGGAAATGCGGCGCATGGGGGGAACTCCAGTCTTCGATGCGGTCTGGCTAGCCGGGAATTGCGGACAGATCACGGCGCAGGTCCGGCCCGCCATGCACGAAGGTCACCGACAGCATGCCGGCAACCTCTCCCGCCCCTGTTCCCGACATGCGTTGCGCCATGAAACCCTGCAAGTTCTAGATCATCCTGAAATAGAGCCACCAGCCGGCGAATGCCAGCCCGAAACCGGCGAGCCCATAGACGAGCGCGCCCAGGATACGGCGGCCGCGGCCTGCCCCGAGACCGCGCCAGGCCCCGATCATCGCGCCGATGACCAGCCCCGGCGCGCAGCCGGCGAGCACCAGGATGATGATGTCGGAGAGCGTGATGATGCCGATGTCGGACATGCCGTGCCTTTCCTGTCTTGCAACAATGATGGCACGGCCGGCGCGAGAACACCAAGCGCCGCGAGGAAGGTCGGAAGGTCGGGGACAGTTTACTTTCGGGCGGAGAATTGTTCGCTGCAAGACGTTTCGCGACAGGCCCGAAAGTAAACTGTCCCCTGCGTGCCCCTCCCTGCGTGCCCCTCCCTGCGCGTCTGCGTGTCTGTCAGTCGACAGCCGGAAACCCTGCCGCGCAGCAATTGCCGCCGGGGTGTGAACAGAAAAGTGGTCCGGAGGGCCGCGCGCTGGCAGTGCCTTCTGAACAAGTGTGGTATGCGTGTGCGGGACCGGCAAAAATCCCGCACGGGGTGGCGCTGCACGCGCGCGGCCCGGAAGTCGCCGGACCGTGTCCGGATCCGACAGGCGGTGCCTTGCATTCCGTGAGGCTGGCTTATCCACCGCCCCTCTTCAGGGCTCCTCACCCGGATTGCTCCGGCCCGGGTTTGGACAAACCGCGGGTGATGCGTCTGGCGCGCTCCGGCACGGACGCTGGCTGTGTTTTGTGATCGATGCATCCGCACTGCCGGTCCGTCATGACATCCGGTCATGACATCCGGCTGCGAGATGCATGCACGCACCCATGTCCGCCACAGGCCCGTTCCGGTGCCCCCGCCCCGCCTGTGAGCGGATGTGGAGCGGGACCCCGGCCCGGTGGCTGGCTTTGCACGGGTCTCCCTCAGGGGAAACCCGCCCGCCAGCGGAAACGCGATGGCCTCCGCCTCCCCGGTTCTTGCGCGCTACGCTGGCACGCTCCACCCGGGTCCTTCCCTCCCGCCTCAATCGAAACGTTCGCGACCTTTCCGGCAGCGGGAGTGACGGGGATTATGGCATGGGGGTGGAGGGTGGGGAAAAGAATGAGGGGGGTAGCATGATAAACAGGTCAACAAACGATGCAGGCCCCTAAAACTATAAATTCGAATATTGGAAATCCATCACGACAAAAACAATACCAGAAAACACATCAAAAAAGTTCATCAAATTTTTCTGCGATATTATTGTATCTCTTCATCTCCATATTAACAAAGCCATGCAAACTAATAGCCTTTGCTTCGATGAATGATTTAATTCCTGTACGATTCCACAATTTCAAATCTATATTATCAAATTCATGCCACTCTTCTATTTCACTATTTGTATACATTACAGTAGGCCTCCAACTTCCATACAATATTTTTATTTTTTTAAATTTACCAATTTTTTTAACTAGATCAAAAACAAATTCATCATCCCTGTCATGTGATGACGTTCTCGTGGAGAATTTACATTCTGGATAATGCATATCGTAAAGATTCTCAATATTTTTTGTAAACTTCTCAAACTCCTCTGAAGCATCCAACCTTATTGGAACACGCTCCATATCAATAATATTTTTACTTTTTATTTTATTTTTTTTATTTTCAACAACTCTAAGCACAGATCCATTTGTAAAAGTAAAACTATAACCACACATTTTAGCATAATTTTCAAATATACTAGAATTTCTTCGAAGATTAAAAAAATTCTTGTACTTTTTCGAATTCGGCAATATGTACTTTTCTCTAAACAACTCCTTGTTGAGATCATAAACCATTGAAAGCACTTCATCCGAATATCTAGATGAAATATGATTCAACATTCTCTCCATATCTCGGCTAGCGACCCTAGCCAAACAATAAGCAGCAAAATATTCTTGAAATTTTCTGTGTGTGAATGTATATTGTAAACCATCTTTTTTAAGAATACAAACATTGTGCAGTATATCTAGCTTAAAATTTTCCACATCCATGTCACCAAAAACATCCAACTCAATTTCTTTTGATTTAGATATGTATTCATTTAACTCAAACTCTGAGAAATCAACAGCCTGGTCAAAGTAAGTTCTGATACAGAAATAGGATAACATTCTTTCAAATAGATTTTTTGGAAGTTCCGTTCTGTACTCTCTCACATATGCACCACCCTTAGTAAGGTCATGGCGATAATAAAGTGCCTCAAAAGCTTGAGCATAAAATTCATGCATTTGTTTCGAGAAGTTTGGATTATAACCATAAGTAACAAGAGTCATATATATGAGCAAAGGATTTGATAAAAAAGAAGTGTAATTTTTATATAAATCTGATTTTACTTTTTGTATAAATCTTGATTTCTCAACCTCATCAAATGGAGCTTTGGATATCAGCTTAACACACTCCTGAACATTAAGAGATGCAACTTTAACCATATCAAACTGATGCCAACCAGAAAACCTGTCGTGATCTCTACTAGTAACTACGATCACAATTTTTGGATATCTCTCTTTGAGATCGATAATACCTTTCTGCACCTTCTCAATTTGATTGATGTTTACTTCATCAAAACCATCCAAAAACAACATAATTTGACCACGTTGAAGTGCTTCAGAAAAATCAACCTGTGAAAATTTGGTGGAATCGCTAACGGCAGTATGGAATATATAGTCTTTTATATCTGCCAAATTTGCATTATTTAAATTCCTTAACTCTATAAAAATAGGAATACTTGATTGCAGCTCCGCATAAGTATAAAGCCACAAATACCTCACATACATTGACTTGCCACCACCTCCAGTCCCCTGTATTACAACAGTGCTTCCTTTTGTTATAATTTCAGTTAGTTTATTTTGATCTATTCTCATTCCATCAATAAAAAATGCTTGACCAGAGTATATATCAGCAAAATTTTCTTTCTTATCACTTAATACTGTCTTTGTATATAGGCACTTGTTGTACGTAGATTCGAAATGTTCCTTTAAAGCCTTTCCAATGTCTTCTTTTTTATTTAGATTTTTTTTCTCTTTGAGAAATACCTTGTTAAGCAATCTTTCCGTAATAACTTTCGTTCCGGCAGCAATCACTGGGGCAAGAAACTCAGCAGCCATTGTTAGTTCCATTTCTGAATCGAATAATTGCTGATTGTGCAGATTTGCTTGAACACGTCAATCGTGCATTATCCGCCATCTAATGTGGATTATGAGGACTCCGTTCAAGGCGCGGCAGTCGGTATTGCACTTGTGTTTTTAGCTTCTCAGCCCTCCCCCTGTTATCATCTCCGGCCTCCGAGCCGAGTATCCACACAGTGATCTCTCCACGGCCACAACTGGGTGAGACAGCACGGAATCAATCCTCGGAGGCAACGACGTCGCTTCGCTTGTCTTGGTCGAGGCCCGAGGAAGACGACGGAGAGGCCCGTGCGCGGGACAACAAGGCCACCCTCCAGTTCTCCGTCATGCCGGACTTGATCCGGCATCCAGCGGGCGAGCGTCTGCGAGCCGGAAGACCCATCGCTTACCCCACATCGATAAGAGTCTCCCGCGCCTGCCGACGCAGGCGCTGCTGGATCCCGGAGGCGACGACGTCGCTACGCTTGTCTGGCTCAAGGCCGGGATGACGGGTGGAGGGTGCGGCGTGTCCACCTCTCACCGCAAAGAGAAAGAACTACCCCTCCCCCGGCAAAGCCGTGGCCAGCAGGTCCCAGAAATCGGGGGCGGTTTCGGGCAGGGTTGTGGTGGCGGTGTGGGGGATCTGGGTTTCGCTCAGGCCGATCAGCGCGGTGGGCAGATTGACGGTGCCGGGCTCCGGCCAGGCCGGGGATTGAAGCCACAGCGCCGCCGGGGCGATGGTGTGGGTGCGCGACGCGGCTTGCGTGGTTGCGGCAGCCGGAGCGCTGGCTTGCGGCGGCTGCGGCCGCGCGCCCGGCAGGGACGCGGTCAGGCTGGGGATGAGGACGGACAATGGCTCCGGCGCTCCTTTGCCGATGCGGGGGTCATCAGGGATGCTGCGCCGAAGTCTACGCCGCCGGTTTGAGACAGGGGTAAACCGGACCGCCGGGATTTAGCTCAAATGCCCGGTTTGGACGGTCACAGCGCTCCACGCAGCGGCATGCGCTTGGGCCACATCACGACACCATTGCGCGAATAATTTTTCATATTGCAATCTATGCATGCACGTGCAAGATTGCGCCGTTCCACAGGGGATCGGGGGATTTGACATGAGAGTATCGATTGCGGTTCTGGCGCTGGCGTCAGTGCTGGCGAGCAGCGTGGCCTTTGCCCATGGCGGGGGATGCCGCAAGAGCTCTCCGGCGGGGCAGTGTTGCCATATGGAAAAGCGGACAGGCCAGGTGCACTGCCATTAAGGCCAGCGGATCAGCCCCAGCGCTCGTCGCGGTCCTTGGGCTCGAGCGCGCTCATCAGCATATCCCACATGTCCATGCCGGTTTCCATCACCGCAAGATTGGCCTCATAGGCCATTTTGGTTTCGGCCATGTCCATCAGCTCGGTGGCCAGATCAACACCGCTGTTAGCGCCCGCGGGTGCTTCGCGCGTTTCCGCCCGCACGCCGCCGCCGGGGGCGGAGACCATGTCGACAGTCTTGCGGCTGTAGCCGGGCGTATCAACATTGGCGACATTGCTGGCGATCGCATCCATGCGCGTCTGCTGCGCGGCCATGCCGGAAAAGACTGTGTTGATGATGCTGGAAATCACGACGCAAACTCCCGTAATCAAGGAATTTTAGCGTCAGGTTATGAGCAGGCCGTTAGGGAACGTGGTTAGCGGCGGGTTAACCCGGAACCGCCGCTTATCCGCAAATTCGGCGGGAGAGCTGTTCCAGGCCCCAAGCAGTGCGGGCTGAAGCTCAGTTGCCCTCGACGGAGATGCCGCCATTGCCGATCTTGATCTCGACCCCGGAGGTCTGCTGATCCTGATAATACATGTAGCCAAGGATGGCTGCACCTACGGCGACGATGGCGATGACGATGGGGAGAGTGTTGCGGGACATAAGTCTGATCCTGAAAAATACGGCGGACTTGGCCGCGCCTGTGTATGGAACAGCGACAACGCAGAAGCAGACGGTTGGTTCCATACGGGGATCACATGCCCCTCTCCACGTGCGGGAGAGGGAAATGCCCTACCGCCCCGGCCGTCCGGTCTTGCCGGGCCGGCGCTTCTGCCGCGCGGCATCCGCCGGATCCTCATAGGACCCCGCCCCCGGCCTGGCGCGTTTGACCAACCCCACATCGTCCGGCTTCAACGGCAGCTTGCCGGGCATCGGCTTCTCGGTGCGGCCCACAGTCATCTCGTCGAGGCTGTTCTTGCGGAAATAGGAGGTGGATTCGCTTTCGCTCACGCTGTCGCCGCTGCGCGGCTCGCTCCGCGTGGGCGCGCCATCAGGCGCGACGGGCGGTCGCCCTTGCGGCTGCGCCGATCCCTTTCCCTTGCTGGTGCTTGGGACCGGCTTGCCGGTCGCAGCCGCCTTGCGCGACGCTTTGGTGTTCTCGATGCCGGCATCGCGCGCCATCGGGTCTTCCATCAGGTCGAGCTCGACCGCCTTGAGCCGCTTGACCTCGTCGCGCAGCCGCGCGGCGGTTTCGAAATCGAGATCGGCGGCGGCGTCGCGCATCTGCTTTTCCAGCGCTTCCAGATGCGCCTTGAGATTGGCACCGACCAGCGCACCCTCGTCCTGCCCCTTGCCCTTGCCGGTGGGGGCGGAAATCGAGGCGCGGACATGGTCGCGCTCATAGACCGAATCGAGAATGTCGGAGATATGCGCCTTGACCGATTCCGGCGTGATGCCGTTGGCCGCATTGTACTCTTCCTGCTTGGCGCGGCGGCGCGAGGTTTCCTCCATCGCCCGCTCCATCGAGCCGGTGATCTTGTCGGCATAGAGGATCACCTTGCCGTCGACATTGCGCGCCGCACGGCCGATGGTCTGGATCAGCGAGGTCTCGGAACGCAAAAAGCCCTCCTTGTCGGCATCGAGGATCGCCACCAGCCCGCATTCGGGGATGTCGAGGCCCTCGCGCAAGAGGTTGATGCCGACCAGCACGTCAAACGCGCCCAGCCGCAGGTCGCGGATGATCTCGATACGCTCCAGCGTGTCGATGTCGGAGTGCATGTAACGCACCCGGATGCCCTGCTCGTGCAGATATTCGGTCAGATCCTCGGCCATCCGCTTGGTCAGAACGGTGCACAGAGTCCGGTAGCCAGCCTCCGCCGTGGCGCGGATCTCGCCCAGCACATCGTCGACCTGGGCGCGCGCCGGACGCACCTCGACCGGTGGGTCGATCAGGCCCGTAGGGCGGATCACCTGTTCGGCAAACACGCCGCCGGCCTGCTCCATCTCCCAATTGCCCGGCGTCGCCGAGACGGCAACGGTGGAGGGCCGCATCGCGTCCCATTCCTCGAACCGCAGCGGACGGTTGTCGAGACACGACGGCAGCCGGAAGCCGTATTCGGCCAGCGTCGCCTTGCGGCGGAAGTCGCCGCGATACATGCCGCCGATCTGCGGGATCGAGACATGGCTCTCGTCGATGAACAGCAGCGCGTTGTCGGGGATGTATTCGAACAGCGTCGGAGGTGGTTCGCCCGGCGCGCGGCCGGTGAGGTAGCGCGAGTAGTTCTCGATGCCCTGGCAGACGCCGGTGGCCTCAAGCATTTCCAGATCAAACCGCGTGCGCTGCTCGAGCCGCTGCGCTTCCAGCAGACGGCCCGCACTCTCGAGCTCGGCCAGCCGGTGCTTGAGCTCCTCGCGGATCTGCTTGGTGGCCTGGTTGAGCGTCGGCCGCGGCGTGACATAGTGCGAATTGGCGTAGATCTTGACGCTCTTCAGGTCGCCGGTTTTCTTGCCGGTCAGCGGATCGAACTCGACGATGGTCTCGATCTCGTCGCCGAACAGCGAAATCCGCCAGGCCGCGTCCTCAAGGTGGGCCGGGAACAGCTCGATGGTGTCGCCCCGCACCCGGAACGAGCCGCGCTGGAAATCCATGTCGCGGCGCTTGTATTGCTGCGCCACCAGATCGGCCAGAAGCTGGCGCTGGTCGATGCGGTCGCCGACCGACATCTGGAAGGTCATCGCGGTGTAGGTTTCCACCGAGCCGATACCGTAGATGCAGGAGACCGAGGCGACGATGATGACGTCGTCCCGCTCCATCAGCGCCCGCGTCGCCGAGTGGCGCATCCGGTCGATCTGCTCGTTGACCGTCGATTCCTTCTCGATGAAGGTGTCGGTGCGCGGAACGTAAGCTTCGGGCTGGTAGTAATCGTAATAGGAGACGAAATACTCGACCGCATTGTCGGGGAAGAAGTTCTTGAACTCGGAATAGAGCTGCGCCGCCAGCGTCTTGTTCGGCGCCAGGATCACGGCGGGACGCTGGGTCTCCTCGATCACCTTGGCCATGGTGAAGGTCTTGCCCGAGCCGGTGACGCCCAGGAGCACCTGGTTGCGCTCGTTCTCATTGGCGCCGGCCACAAGATCGGCAATGGCGGTGGGCTGATCGCCGGCCGGCTTGTAGTCGGTGGCCATGCGGATCTGGACGCCGCCTTCCGATTTCTCCGGCCGCGCCGGACGATGCGGGGTCCAGGTCTTGCCGTTCTTGAACAGCGGATTGCCGCTCTCGATCAGCTCCGACAGCGCCTGCACGGTGGCGGTGTTGGCCGAGGTGGCGCCAGAGGCTTCCGCCTCCTCCACCGAGATGTCGAGCCCGGCCACCGCATTGAGGCCCGCCGCGGCGCGGGCGCGAGGATCATTGGTCGATCCAATCGAGGTGCCGCGCGCGGTCTTTTTGGCCTTCAGCTTCTCGGCTTCGGCCTTCTCCGCCTCGGCAGGCGATTTTCCCGCCTTCTTGCGGTGCTTGCCGGCGGCGGAACGGATCTCACGGTTTTCCTCGCGACGGCGCTGCTTGACAGCCTCCAGCTCGGCTTCCTTGGCCAGATCCGCGGCCCAGTCAGCAATTGACCCGGAGCCCTCCAGAGGCGCCCCGGTCAGCGATCGCTGCGGCGCTTCTTCGAAACCGTCAGGATGGGTGGTTTTTGCGGGGGGTTTGGCCATGGCCGCAATATGGGCAGAGTCTGCGGCGAAAGAAAGAGGCCGGAGGGGCAAATAGGGGGCGAGATGCAGGTTATGCTGACAGGGGATGTCAGCATCATGCCAAGATAAAGGACGCAAGGACGCAAGGACGCGCTTGACGGAGCGGTCTCCTTCTGGTGTCACTTGGCCCATGGAGAAAATGGCTTTGACCGGACTGGACGATCCAGACCATTGGCTTGCGAGCGAAGCCCAACTTAAGATTATTCGCGACGGATTCGAGAACTTCAACGCTGGTCGACCCGCTCAGATCAAGACGACAAGGCTTCGAATGGCATTGGCCGCAAGTGCCCTTGCGATGACGGCCTCGATAGGTCTTGCCTGGTCGCTTGCAGTCGATGATGTTCGACCAATCTTCCTGTCTTGCTTTGCCATTTTGGCTCTGAGCGCTTTCTTTTGGAATTGGGTATTCTCCAAAGTCATTTCGCATGAACGGCAACTGCGCCGACGGGTGTTTCCGGCGATGTTCGGCTTCATTTCCAATTTCCAATATGAAATTGGTACCAAACCCAGCTTTCTGGAAAAGCTGAAGCAAACTGAGATCCTCTACTGGGAGAAGTTTGAAACCGAGGACTGTTTCAAAGGCAATCACGAAGGGCTCACATTCGAGTTGTGCGAGATTGACCTGTTCATCAACGATGACGAGAACGGAAAAACGCACAAATTCCACGGATTGATCCTGCATCTGAAACGGACATCGCAGTTTGGCGGCGTGCTACTCGCTCGGCAAAAACGAGATATGGTAGAGCGGATTTTCGGATACCTGCAGAGTTCCTCCCACCAGGCGGTTTCGTCCGGGATCCCCGAAATCGATCTTGCCTACGACTTCCGGACCAGCAATGCCGGCGCCGATTACGCTCCCCTGTGCATCATGTCGGCCAAGGTCCTAGCCTGGCTGCAAGAAATCTGGAACGAAAGCCCAGTTCAGATTGCCTTCGATGGCGACGATTGCTTTCTGCTCATACAATCGGGAGCCAACAATTTTGAGCTGCCTTATATCCAGTCCGGCGACTTGCGGATCGACCGCGATGTACTGCCGCTGGTCAAGACCATGATGACGCTTCTCAATATTGCACATCTGATAAGCAAAATCGGTGCGGAGAAGGAACAACCGGTCGGTTTGGCCCAAACATGATCGAAACGCTGCAGCTTTTTCTTCTTCAACCTCCCCAATATGAACCCCGGATTAACACCCTGTTAACCAAACATTCAGGGTTCCCGTGTTTGACAGAGGCACGAGACCGGAGCGCCGATCGCCTCCGCCTGTGGCAACACTTTCAAAGGGGACTTCACATGATCCGCAAACTGATGGCCGTGGCATCGATTTCCATGCTTCTCGCCGCCTGCAGCGACGAGAAGACGGAAGACCCCAAGACGGATTCCGCCGCTGCCCCTGCGGCGACCTCCACCCAAGCGCAGGAGCCGACGGAAGCCGAGCTGAAAGCCAAAGCAGAACGCGAGGCCCGGATCAAGCTGGAAGCCGAGGAAAAGGTCCGCGCCGAAATGGCGGCGGAAAAGAAAGCCGCCGAAGAAGCCGCTGCCAAGGCTGCTGAGGAGGCCTCCGCGAAAGCTCAAGCCGATGAAAAGGCGCGCCTCGAAAACGAGAATTTCGAAAGGCTGCAGGCAGAAGAGGCATTGCGCGTGCAGGCCGAACGCGAGGCCCGCATAAAGCTCGAGGCCGAAGAAAAGGTCCGCGCCGAACTGGAGGCAGAAAGGATAGCCGAAGAACAGGCCGAGGCCCTGGCCGCCGAAGCCGAGGCAGCATTGGCCGCTGAAAAGGCCGAAGCCGAGAGGCTCGCCGCCGAAGAAGCGGCCCGCCCCAGGACCGAAGCAGAACTCGAGGCCGAAAAGCTGCAGAAAACCATTGAAGACGTTGGCAATGCAGTCAACGCTGTTGGTGAACTGCTGAAGCAGTAGAACTCACAGGCTCGGTTCTGCCGCCGGCTGCAAGAGCGTTGTCAGGGCAGATCAATATCACCGCCGCCGGGCCGACCTTCGGATCGCCCGGCGGTTTTTCTTTGGGTCTGGTTGCTGGCGTGTGTCGAGGAAGTTGGGGCCCTAATAAGGGCGTCAGGTCTGGCCGTAAAATAGCCCGTGAAGCCACCCCCTCACTCCCCAAGCAGCCCTTCCAGGTAATGCTCCCCGATCCCGAACATCGCCTTGATCTCCACAATCTGTTTGAGCACCGCATCGCGGTCGCGGCCCGTCCGGCCGTCTTTTTCGGCGACGATCAAATTGTTCTTCGGCGTGTGCGCGTCGGAGACGAACTCGAACACCTTTGTGCGGTAGCCGTTGAGTTCCAAGAGCAGCGCGCGCAGCGTGTCGGTGACCATCTCGGCCTGGCGTTCGACGAAAATGCCGTGCCTGAGCAACGGCTCCAGCGTCGCGTCGGGCTTGCCTGACGCCATCTGGCGGCGGATCTGCTTGTGGCAGCAGGGCGCGACGGCAATCAGCGCGGCCCCGGCGGCAATGCCCTTGAAGATCGCGTCGTCGGTCGCCGTGTCGCAGGCATGCAGCGCGATCACCGCATCGGCGCCCGATGCGTCATGCTCCATGATGGTGCCGGCCTCAAAGCTCAGGCCTTCAAAGCCGGACGCCTTCGCCGTCGCGTTGCCGTCGGTGACCAGTTGCTCACGCATTTCGACGCCGATGATGCAGACCGGTTGCTTGGCAACGGTGGCGAGGTAGTCATAGAGTGCGAAATCGAGATAGCCCTTGCCCGCGCCCATATCGATGATCAGCGGCTTCTCGGCTTTGAGTGCCGCCACCAGCGGTGCAAAGATCTCCACCATTTTGTTGATCTGGCGGAACTTGTCCTGCGCGTCATTGCGGATCGCGCCATTCTTTCCCGCAAGTCCCAATGCTTTCAGCCAGGGCTTGCCGGTCTCGGTCAGCGGCCGGTTCTTGGCCCGATTGTGATCCGTCGACGGCGCTTCGCGGCCTTTGACCTCGGTGCGCTTGAGCCGCATCTTGGCCCCATTGCGCTCGACCACCATGTCGAACCCGGTGGTGGCCAGCTGCGCGCTGCGGAACTCGTTCGCGAGGCCCTCACGCAACAACACCAGCGCCTCGTGCTCGGCAAAATTCTTGATCGTGTCGCGGGTCTTGTAGCGGTAGGTAAAGGAGTACTTCTCGCCTGCCTTGGTCGAAATCTTCTTGACCAGCACCGCTTTGAGATCAGGCTCGTCGCCATGATAGCCGCCGAGTTTCAGCTGCACCAGCGCCCCGTCGGCGAAGGCGGCACTCACGGCTGTCAGCAACTCTTCGATGCGGTCGGGTGGTTTCACGGGCAATCCTTCGGGGTTGCTGACAGAACCAGGTGCGCCCTGTCATCGAGCTCCCTTCTAACCCCACGGCACAAAGACGCAAGTTCCGCCTGATGCGCATACAGATGCCGGGCGAGACGATGGCACCGACCGCACCGGCCTGTCGCTTTCAATCAAAAGCCTCTGCAAGGCTCTGGATCCGCGAAAAATCATCTTTCATCGCAAGCCCGGCTTTGGCGCGTTGCAGGGCGAGCGTCGAGTGCCGCTTCGCCTGTTCCTGCATCTCCGGCTGATCCAGGTTCGAGAGCGCCCGCAAGGCTTTCTGCAGGCGAATGCCGACCTCGACACTGCCTGCGCCGTCCCGGGCGATCGCGGTAAACGCATCGTCGAACATATCCGCAAGCGAAAGGCCCGGAACGATGATGCGGTCATATTTGCCGATTGTCCTGTCCTCTTGCTCGACCGGTTCGGCCCAACGCGCAAAGAGCCTGACAAACCGCCCGACAATGGCAATTGCCGTGCCCATGTCATTGACGGCAGGCGAAAGAGCGCGCGCCGCAATCTCCGACAGCACAACAAGTCCGAAACGCGGATCCTCCTCAAACGTCCTGCTGGACCCGACAACAAACGCGTCGGCAATCCTGGCACGGAGCGCCTCGTCAATGTCAAACGGGGTGTCCAGAATTACCAGCGGCCGGCCCGGAGCGAGAAAACTGCCCGGCATCGCCTCCAGCATGATCTTGAGGCCATGCTCTTCGGCCAGTCCCTGCAGAGAGTTCATATCGACATATTGAACATACCCGATATCCGGACAGAAGATCTTGCGTCCATCCAGGCTGTTGCTGTCGGTCTTCTCCACGCCACCGAGGAACGGCATGCGGCGCCGTGCCGTAAGGCTCTTTGCCGCCGCGGCTTCGACCTTGGTGATGGTCGATTCCAGGCGACCAAGGCGGGCAATGTTGTCGACCCAGCGCACAAAGGTGAGGACCACCCAGGCAAAGATCGACAGGGTCAGGGCAAACAGGATGAACAGTCCGCCGCGGCCATAAAGCCCGGTTTTCAAGGCGACGATGGCAACGATGCTGAAGATGAAAGCCCCGATGAAGCTGGACAGGGCCGTCTGCGAGACATCGTCGGCAAGGATCAACGTCAGCGCGCGGGGGGTCGCGCTGCTGCTCGCCGCTCCATAGGCCTGAAGCATGGAGCCGACCGCAAAGGTGGCAACAGCGAGCATTGACGAGGAGATGATCGTCAACAGGGTCTGGATCGTCCCCTCGTCGATTTCCGGAAGAAACTGCCCGACCGGCCATTGATCGGCCAGATGCGCGAGAAACACGGCGGCAACCGCAACCAGACAATAAAGCAGCGGCTTGGCCCAGAGCCGCTGCCGCAACTGGAGAAGATGAAAAAAGAACCTGTTCGTCATGCCTGAGATGTCCTGTAAAGCCGCAGTAGAGCACACAGGATCGATCAGGCAATCCCCAATCCTTCCAGTTTCGGAAATTCCCTGCCACACAGCATCAAGGACCGCTTGCCACACCCAGCCTTGCCGCCTTGGCACAACACGGATCCGGCTCCGGTCACCTGAGAACCCTGATCCAGCGCGCCAGATTGAGCAGGCTCGTCAACGCCGCCGCAACATAGGTAAACGCCGCCGCTTTGAGCACGCTGCGGGCACCGGCGATGTCATCTTCGGCCAGATAGCCGCCCTCGCGCAGGATCGGCAGAGCCTTGTTGAAGCTCGCATCATACTCGACCGGCAGGGTGACCAGATGCACCACAACGCGGATGCCCAACAGCCCGATGCCGATCACCGCCATGCCCAGCATCGCACCGGGCGTGCGCAGCGCGATGGCCAGCACAGGCGCGGCGATGAAGAACACCGAGGCGATCCGGTCGGTCACCATGGCGATGCCGACCAGTGATTGCCTGAGCGCCAGCCCGCGTTCGCCGCGATGATGCTGCAGCGCATGGCCGACCTCGTGCGCGGCCACCGCCACCGCTGTCAGGCTGGAGCCATTGTAATTGGCTTGCGAAAGACGCACCACCCGGGCTTCGGGGTCATAGTGATCACCCGCATCAGTGGCTTCAACGCCGACGCCCTTGAGCGCGAACCGCTCGACCAGGTGTTGCGCCATTTCGCCGCCGGTCCCGGGAAAATCCGGCCGCTCATCGCTGTAGCGGCGCATGGTGTGGCCGACCCAGAACTGCGGCGCATAGACAAGGCCCAGCATCAGCAGCACGCCAAGGATTCCGAGAATCGCCATGTCAGTGTTTATCCGCGCGAAGTATGTCCATGACGCTAAGATAGGTGTGGCAGCCGCCCGATAAAGGGGCACACTGCCGCTTCGGACCAGCGATCGCAGCAACGCCAAAGGCCGCCGGGTTGACGAACCGGCCATTGTAGCCTGTTCTAGGTCCTTGGCAGACTTGGCCTCACACCCCGTTCCACGGACGCGGGGCAAATCCGGAAAGGACGCGATCCCGATGACACGCCCGATGCTTGGCCCGCTCACAGCCCTTGCTTCTGCCGCGATGATGGCGCTTGCACCCGTCGCGGCCCCGGCACAAGAGGCGGCGATCTTTTCGCGCATGGACGCGGTGCATCCGGTCTGGGCCAAAGAGGCAATGGTCTCGGTGCAGGAGGCCGTTGCCGCAGAAGTCGGGCTGCAGGTGCTCAAGGATGGCGGCAATGCGGTGGATGCGGGCGTCGCCGTGGCGCTGGTGCTTGCCGTTACCCTGCCCCGCGCCGGAAACCTGGGTGGCGGCGGCTTCATGATGGTGCATGACGCGGGGAGCGGCGTGACCAGAGCCATCGATTACCGCGAGATGGCGCCCGCCAGTGCCACCCGCGACATGTATCTCGATGCCGAGGGCAATGCCGACAGCACCCTGTCGCGGTTTCACGGTCTGGCCGTCGGCGTGCCAGGCACAGTGGCCGGGATGCAGCTGGCGCTCGAGACCTATGGCACGATGACGCTTGAACAGGCCGCCGCACCGGCGATCAGATTGGCCGAAGACGGCATCGTGGTCACCGCCGATCTGGCCGACAGCCTCAAGGCACTGGAAAAGCGATTGAAAACCTGGCCGGCCTCGGCGGCGATCTTCTTCAAGCAAGACGGCAGCTTCTATGAGCCCGGCGATGTGCTCAAACAGCCCGATCTGGCAGCAACGCTGAAGCTGATCGCGGCGGAAGGTCCGGACGGTTTCTACAAGGGTCCGGTCGCGGAGAAGATCGCGGCATCGGTGCAGGAGGCCGGCGGCGCGATGACGGTGGAGGATCTGGCGAACTACAAGGCGGTGATCCGGAAGCCGGTGAGCGGAACCTATCGCGGCCACGAGATCGTCTCGATGCCGCCGCCGAGCTCGGGCGGCACCCACATCATCCAGATCCTCAATGTGATGGAGGGCTATCCGATCGGTTTTCTCGGGCACAATTCATCCGACACCATCCACCTGATGGCGGAAGCCATGAAGCGCGCCTATGCCGACCGCTCGGAATATCTCGGCGACCCGGATTTCACCGACGTGCCGGTCAAAGCGCTGACCTCGAAGGCCTATGCGGCCAAGATCCGCGACGGCATCAGCCTCAACCGCGCAACGCCGTCAGAGACGATAAAGCCAGGCAAGCTGGCGCCCTATGAGAGCGACCAGACCACGCATTTCTCGATCGTGGACAAGGGCGGCAATGCGGTGTCAAACACCTACACGCTGAACTTCTCCTATGGCTCGGGCATGACCGCGGCCGGCACCGGGGTGCTGCTCAACAACGAGATGGATGATTTTTCCGCCAAGCCGGGCGTGCCCAATGCCTATGGCCTGATCGGCGGCGACGCCAATGCGGTCGAACCCGGCAAGCGGCCGCTCTCCTCGATGAGCCCGACGATTGTGCTCAAAGACGGCAAGCCCTATCTCGTCACCGGCAGCCCCGGCGGCTCGCGCATCATCACCACCACGCTGCAGGTGATCTCCAACATGATCGACCACGGCATGAATGTCGCCGAGGCGACGAATGCCGCGCGCATCCACCACCAGTGGCTCCCCGACGAAATCCGCGTCGAGGACGGCGGACTGAGCCGCGACACGGTGGCGGCCCTGGAGACCAAGGGGCATACCATCGCGGTCAAAAGCGTGATGGGCTCGACCCAGTCGATCCATGTCGATGCGGAGAAAGGCCTGTTGCTCGGGGCGTCCGATCCGAGGCGGACAGGATCGGCGACGGTTGGGTATTGAGGGGGTAAAGAACGCAGGATTCAGGAGGACCTTAACCTCCCCCTGTCCCTACCCCGCCTCCGCCGTTTCCACCTCCTCTGCCATCATCTCGATGAAGGCCTTTGAGGCGGGGGAGAGCGAGCGGGCGGTGTGGGTGATGATGCCGAGGGGGCGGGTGATGACGGGGTCGACGAGCGGCACCGCAGCCGCGCCGTCCATCCGGCTGGCCGCGGCAATGCGCGAGGGCAGGATGCCCATGCCCATACCGCAGGCCGTCATCCAGATCGCGCTGCCCAGAAACGCCACCTCCGCCGAGAGCTTGAGCCGGATTCCCAGCCGCGCCAGGTTCTTTTCCACCAGATTGCGCACCCCATAATCGCTGCGTGAGAGGATCAGCGGCACATCGTGCAATTCCACCCAAGGGACCGATGTGCGCGCGGCAAAGGGATGGTCCACCGGGCAGATCAGCTGCAGCGGATCCTCGTGCAGCGGCCGCCAGCCGAAGGTCTCCGGATCATCGGGTTCGGTGCCGATTCCGAAATCGGCCCGCTCATAGCGGATATTGGTGAAAAACTGGTTCGGCGCACAGTCATCCAGCATCAGATTGACGCCGGGATAATTCTGCCGGAACCGCCGCACCACGGACGGCAGATAGGTCATCCCGGTGGCAGGCGTGGTGGTCAGCCGGATCTGGCCGCGGGTGAGATCGCCGAGCCCGCTGACTGTGTCTTCCAGCGCTCCGACATCATCGAGGATCCGCTCGACCATGCCGATGACCATCTCCGTCGCATCGGTCGGCGCCAGCGATCTTGTGGTGCGGTCGAACAGATGCGCGCCGAGCGCTTCCTCCGATTGCCGGATCAGCACACTAACCGCCGACTGGGTGACATTGAGCACCTCCGCCGCCGCCGAAATCCGCCCGGTGCGGTAGACCTGCAGGATTGCGCGCAATTGCTTGAGCGTCAGGGAGGAGACGGACATTGGCATCCCTATTCAAAATGTTTTTTCATAAATAGATTAGAAAAATTCCATTTCCAGATCAAGCCAATGCCGCTAGCCTCCACCTATTCGAGACGCAGTCCAAATCTGGAGCGTCCCGGACAAGGGAGGATGCAATGCTAAACAGATTCAGAAAAATGGCCGCCGTTGCGGCCATTGCGATATCGTGCGGGCTGACCGCGAGTGTTGCGACGGCACAGTCGCGCATCACGATCGGCACAAACCCGCAGGGCTCGCTCTATTACACCATCGGCGGCGGCATGGCCGCGGCACTGCAGGACGCTCTGGGCCGTCAGGTGACCGTGCAGCCATTCACCGGCTCGTCGGTCTATCTGCCACTGATCTCGGCTGGCGAACTGACGCTGGGGCTCAACTCGGCCATCGATATCAATGATTCCTACAACGGAACCGGCGGCAGCGATGCGCTCAACAACTTGCGCGTCGTGGCCCGTCTCTGGCCATTGCGGCTGGCCTATATCGTTCGCGCCGACAGTGGCATGCGCTCGGTCGCCGACCTCAAGGGCAAGCGCACCATCACCGAGTTCGCCTCTCTGGCAGCGGTCTCCAAGGTCAATGTCGCCACACTGGAAGCCGCCGGCCTCACCGTCGGCGATGTCGAGCAGGTCACCGTCTCAGGGCTGCCCGCAGGCCTTGAGGGCCTGACCGAGAACCAGCTCGACGCCACCTCGGCGGCCATCGGCATCCCGATGGTGCAGCAGGCCAATGCCGGGATCCCGGGCGGGATCCGCTATCTCACGCTCGAAGGCGACAACGCCACCAAGGCCTTCTTCGACGAACGGTTGCCAGGGCTCTACCCGATGACGGTCAATGCCAACCCGCGGATGCCGGAGATCACCGATCCGGTCGTCGTCTCGGCCTTCGACATCTATCTCACCGCCAGCGCCGACACCCCGGACGAAGAGGTTCAGGCCATCCTTGGCGCCCTCTACGAGGCCTTCCCGCAGCTGCAGAAGGACTATCCGCCGCTGCGCGGTGGCGCCCAGGACAAGATGTCCGCGCCGACCAACACTGCACCTTATCATTCCGGCGCGGTTGCGTTCTGGAAGGACAAGGGGCTGTGGAGCGACGAGAACGACGCGATTGAGGCGACTTTGAAACAGTAGGCCGCAGATCAGGGCGATCGGCTGGCTTGATCCGGCCGGTCGCCTGCTCCGGTTTCGCCCCAAGATCATTTGACGGAGTAAGCCCGCGATGCGCGCCGCCCATGTCGCAGCGTCCCTGCCTGTTATCGGAACCCTCTGGATCCTAGACGCCCCGCGCTGGTTCGGGCAGGTCTGGCTCACCGAGCAGTATCTCGCAGTGCTCCTGGGCATTGCCGTGCTGGCCGGCATCGCCACCCGCCCTCTCGCCCGGGTGCCGCAATGGCTGGATCTGATCCTCGGCGTTCTGGCAATGCTGAGCTGGTGGTGGCTGGCGGCAAACTATGCCGCATGGCTGCTCGATCCGATCAACCGCGGGCCGGAAAAATGGATACCGGCGGTTCTCGGTATATACGGAGTGATCGAGGCCACCCGCCGCCACTGCGGCCTGGTGTTGGCGCTGCTGGCGGGCGCGATCCTGCTCTATGGCTTCATCGGCCATTACGCGCCGGGCATCTTTGAAGCCGCCTATATCAGCCCGCCGCGCTATCTGCTCTATCTCTACAACGACACCAACGGCATTCCCGGCCTGGTTCTCAATGTCGGCGCCACGCAGATCCTCGGCTTTATCGTCTTTGGCGCCGTACTCAACGCGGTCGGCGGCTCGGAACTGCTGACCCGGCTCGCCATGTCGGCCATGGGCCATCGCCGCGGCGGCCCGGCCAAGATGGCGATCCTGGCCTCCTCGCTGTTCGGAACCCTGTCCGGGTCCACCGTCGCCAATGTCATGTCCACCGGCGCCGTCACCATTCCGATGATGAAGCGCTCTGGCTTTCCGCCACGCTATGCCGCAGCCATCGAGGCGGTGGCCTCCAATGGTGGGCAGATTGCCCCGCCGGTGATGGGAGCGACCGCCTTCATCATCGCCGAATTCCTGCAGATCGCCTACACGGAGGTGGTGCTGGCAGCCTTCCTGCCCGCAGCCTTCTACTATCTGCTGCTTTACCGGCAGGTCGACCGCTATGCCGCCGCCAACGGCATCATGGGCGAGCCCAGGGAAAACCTGCCGCGCATGGGCGAGGCCCTGATGCGAAGCTGGCCCCTGCTGTTTCCGCTGGCGACACTGATCTATTTCCTGTTTTTCCTCGGCTATGCGCCAGGCAAGTCGGCGCTTTATGCCGCCGGCGCCGCGCTGGTGCTGCACATGATCATGGCGCCGCGCGAGGCAGACAGGCTGTCGCTGATTCCGAAGATGGCAATCCGCGCCGGCGAGACCCTGATCCCGATCCTGCTGGTCTGCGCCGTTGCCGGCATCATCATCGGCACCATCAACATCACCGGGCTGGGCTTTGCCCTGACCCTGGCGCTCGGCCAGATTGCCGAACTGGGCGGCGTGCTGCCGCTGCTTGCCGTCACCGCGCTGATCGCCATCGTGCTGGGCGTCGGCATGCCGACATCCGGCGTCTATGTGGTGGTCGCCGTGCTTTTCGCGCCCGCACTCGTCGAACAGGGCGTGCCGCTGATCTCGGCACATTTCTTCATCTTCTATTTCGGGCTGCTGTCGATGCTGACGCCGCCGGTGGCGATCGCCTCCTATGCGGCGGCCTCGATTGGCGACAGCGACATGTGGCAGACCGGAACCACCGGAATGAAGCTGGCCATCGTCGCCTATCTCATTCCCTTCGTGTTCGCCTTCAATTCCGCCCTGCTGTTTGACGGCACCTGGCTCGAGATCGGCATTTCATGCCTGACCGTCTATGCCGCCGGCCACTTCCTCGCCGAAGTGCTGGCCCGTCGCGACGCCTTTGGTGGCAGCATCGGGCGCTGGATCGTCACACTCGCCGCGCTCGCGCTTGGCGGCATCACCGCTGTCGTTCCCCCGGACAATCCGATCGCAATCAGCGCCGCAATCCTCGGGCTGGGCACTGTCCTTGTCACCACCAGGATGCTGCCGGATGTACCCAGACCAGCCTGACCCTTTTCACTCAAATGGAGTTTGATATGGCCGAAAGAAACCAGAACCCGCCCTACAAGCGGATCGCCACCGAAGAAGCCTGGATGCCCGAGGAGATCCTAAATCTCTACCGCAAGGAGATCCGTGAGAAGAACATCGGCGAACCGGGCTTCCACTCGCTGTGGGGGTTTTACTCGAGCGACAATGAAATTGCCCTGGCGCAGAACCGCCGCATCGTCAGCCTTGGCGAACAGCGCATCGCCGACATGGACGCCGCCGGCATCGACATCGCAGTCCTCGCCCTGTCCTCGCCCGGCGTGCAGATTTTCGATCCGATCACCGCGCACAGCCTTGCGGTTCGCGCCAACGATGAATTGGCCGAAGGCATTGCCCGTCACCCCGACCGGTTCACCGGACTGGCGGCCTTTTCCCCACTCGATGAGGTCAATGCCGGCAAGGAGCTGGAACGCGGCGTGACCAAGCTTGGCCTCAAGGGCGGGATCCTGAACTCCCATACATTCGGGACCTATCTCGACGATGAGCGTTACTGGGGTATCTTCGAAACGGCGGAAGCGCTGGGCGTGCCGATCTATCTGCACCCCAACACCCCCTCGCCGCAGATGCTCGAACCCTTCCTGAGCCGCGGGCTGGATGCGGCCGTCTACGGCTTCTCCTGCGAAACCGGACTGCATGCGCTGCGTCTGCTGGTCTCCGGCCTGTTTGACCGGTTCCCGAAGCTGCAGATCGTTCTGGGGCACACCGGCGAGGCGCTGCCATTCTGGCTCTACCGCATCGACTTCATGCACACCCGGCTGTCGCGGTCCAACCGCTATGCGGGTGCCAAGCCGCTTCAGCGCAAGGCCTCGGAATATCTGCGCGAGAATTTCTACTACACATCATCAGGTGTCGGAGACCCCAAGCCGATCATGTATGTGCAGGATGTGATCGGCGCCGACCGGGTGATGTATGCCATGGACTACCCCTGGCAGTACGTGCCCGAAGAGACCGCGGTGCTCGACAACATGCCGGTCGGGCCGGATGTGCTAAAAGCCTTCTATGAAGACAACGCCCGGCGGGTTTTCAACATCAAGTAAGCCGCGGGGGGCACCTGTTTCCCCTATTCCAGAGCGAACCGGCGCACCACGCCGGTTCGCTCGCAACGTGAACAGTTCGGCTCCAGCCTCATGCAGCTTTACCACCCTGACCCAGCGGGCGGCGCTGCGGCCGGTCTTCGAAGATTGCCATCCACGCCTGCCCGAAGAGCAGCGGCACCAGGCTGGCGGTTGCGGCAAGGGCGAGCCCGTTGAGACCCGGCCAGGGCAGGCCGAGGAGGTTCACCGGAGATTCAGCCAGAAAAGCAACGGCGAAGGGTCAGAAACCCTGTTTCCCGATTGCGCATCCCTTTCAGGCTGATGCAGGGAGCTGTACCACGCGCCGTCTCAGCGGCAAGGTCAGCCTGCCTGCCTTGCCAATCGGGGACTTGCGAGCGGATGCTTGTTCCGCGGCTTGCCGAGAACCTGACGCAGCTGGCCCAGTGCGATCGACATTTTGGCTTTGACATCGGTGCTGCCGGCCTTTCCGCCTGTCAATCCGTTGATGTAAGCCTTGGCAGTGCTGTCATCGAGAAAGCAATCGGTGATCAGGTTGGGATTGTCGAAATTGTTGACAAAGGCGTTGGCAATCTCCTGCTGAACCGACGTGTCGTTGATGTCGCCGCTGCTTCCATACTGTGCGCAGAGCATGCGGATCCCAGCCGGCGAAATTTCCTCTAGCAGGATGTCGTTGAAGGTGTTCGTGGATTTACCGATTTGCTCGTAATAGCTGTCAAAGGTCGATGTCATCCAGTCTTGAGAAAAGTCGCCTTCAACATTGTCCTTGACCGCATTGAGCAGGAACCGGATCTGCCGGTAGCAATTGTTCGCACCCTGTCCGCCGATAGGATCCATCGAATTTGCGGTATCTCCGACCGCCATCACCTTGGCGCCGGACGGCAATGTGCCGACCGGGTTCTTGTAGCAGGGCCGCACGGCACCCTTGAGCCAGCCTCTCTCGTCAGCCAGTTCAGCATTCTCGAACCACGCGTAATCCCAGGGAATATACTGCTTGAACAGCGCCTTGGCCTTGTCGAGAACCTCCTCCCCGTTTTTGCAGTCGTCAAAAACATCGAAGGCACGGCCGGGCTTGGCTTCAAAAATTGAGTTGAAACATTGATACCCGTCACGATGCCAGTAGGGAACGCTGAACTGTTCGCCTTCGGAACCGAAGAAATTGAACTTGATCCCGTGCGTCATCACAATGCCGTCACGTGACCGGTCCATCTCGACATTCTTGACAACGAACATGGCCAGTTTGCGCTGCGGCTTGTCATACACCGACCGGGCTTCATCAACCTCGAACAGCTTGCCGATATCGGCCTTGCCTGCCGCAACCAGCGTCAGATCATTCTCCGCTGCAATGGTCTCCATCATCGCAATATCGACCTGCGCGGCCACCACGCGGCCGCCACGCTTTTCGAACTCAAGCGTCCATTCATGCGACTGAAGCCGCACATCGACCGCCAGCGCCGGCCGGTCCAGCCGGCCCATCAGGTCGATCAGCTGTCGGCCCGGCTTGGGACAGAAGGTCAGATGCACACCATTGATCGGCGTGGAGTCTTTCCAGAAGTTGATGCCCAGTTCCTCTTCCAGGTCGAGGGATGAAGCGAAACGGCAGGCCGTCCCGGTCGGTGGCACCTTGGTCAGCCAGTCTTCGGCGCTCAGATTGGAGTAGATGGTGACCTGGTGTCCCTGCTCAAGCAATCCGATGCCTGCCACCAGGCCACTGATGCCGGAGCCGATGATCGCGATTTTGCTCATGTTGTTTTCCCTCTGAATAGTGTTTTGACTGCTTCCGACCAGCTCACCCCAACGGGCCGCTTGAAAGCTCCCGGTAACCGCCGTCCTGGTAGAGAAGCGGTCGGCCTTCGCAGTAGGCGTATTCGGATATTTCGCCCAGCAGGATTGCGTGGTCCCCGGCATCGTGGATTGAATCCAGCCGGCATCCGAACTGCGCGATCGCGCCCTTGATGGTGGGCACCCCGCCGAGACTGGCAAACACGATGTTTTCGAACTCGGGTTTGCCGGCAAAATGATTCGATACGCTTTGCTGATCTTCCGCCAGAACGCTGACTCCGAATTGCCCACACTCGGAAATCACCCTCAGTGATCTGGCCTTTTTCGACACACAGACCAGCAACATCGGTGGATCAAGCGAAACCGAGGAAAACAAATTGGCTGTCATGCCGTGTTCCTGATCACCAAGACGCACGGTTATCACCGTCACGCCGGTGGCAAATTTTCCGAACGCGTTTCGCAAGTCACGCGGATCGACGGATAGGCTCATGGGGCTTTTCTCCTTGTCCGTCCGATCGGTCATTCCATCAGCTTGGCGACGGCATCTTCCATGCCCTCGGGGCCGAGCGCCGTGTAACCGCCATCCACCGCGATATCGGTGCCGTTGATGAAACGCGCTTTCTCCGAACACAGGAACAGAACCGCTTCAGCCACTTCGTCGGGATTGCCGGTCCGTCCCATGATGTGGAACGGGGCAGCGACACTGTCCGCCTTCTCGCGCTTGTCACCGGTTGCCATTTTCATGATGCTCGACCACGTCCAGCCAGGAGAAACGCTGTTCACCCTGATGTTCTGCGGCTGCAGTTGCATGGCCGCGTTGCCGGTGATCCGCAAGATCGCAGCCTTGGCAGCGGAATAGGTCATCCGGCCCGGCTGCGAGACCTTCCCGGCAATCGAGCCGAAATTGACAATGGCTCCGCCCCCGCGTTTCTCCATAACGGGAGCAATCTTCTGCGAGAAGATCTGCCCACCGACAAGGTTGATATTGAGCGAGGCAAGCCAGTCTTCGCGCGAAGTGGCAATGCCGTTGTCGAGATAGGTCGAGGCCATGTTGACCAGGTAATCCACGCCTCCGAACCGGTCTACCGCCACTTGAATACAGCCGTCGATGCTGGCGTCGTCGGTGATATCGGTTCGAACAAACACGACGTTTTCGCCAAGCTGAGCGGCGAGCTGCTCGCCGTTCTCAACGTCGATATCGGCCATCACCACCTGGGCACCCTCACGGGCAAAGGCGGACACGATGCCCTGCCCAAGCAGAGTTGAAGCCCCGGTTACAATAACGGTTTTTCCTGCTGCTTCGCTCATGTCTGTTCTCCTGCTGGTCCGAGGATCCGTTGTTTTTCGTTGGTCGCATCCGAGCGGGTGCGGCGGAATCACGCAAGCGGATTGGATCAGCCGGAAGACGTTTGCTGCGGGATCTGTCCTTTGGTTGCGCAAAGCGGACAAATGGACTGTCAGTTGCCCGAGAAAGGCCTCTGCAGTCAGTTTCCATCATCGAAAGGGGCGCGCGGATTTGCCGGTTGAAACGGTGTGGTGTCTTGCGAGACTTTGGTGTTTTGGCGGCTAAAGCTTGCGACGTGTCTGGGACGGAGTTTCGCCGAAGTGCCGTGTGTACTCGCTGGCGAACCTTCCAGGATGACCAAAGCCCCACTCGGCAGCAATCTCTGCGATGGGAATCGCGGGGTCGGCGCTCCGCAGGACTTTTTGCACGTGAAGCAAACGCTGGAAGCGAACATAGCGCATCGGAGACACTTGCCGGAAGCGCTTGAAGGCATCAAACAGTGAGCGTGCCGAAACGCCGGCTGCCTGAGCCAGATCCTCGATGCAGATCGGTTCGGCAAGGTGGCTCTCGATATATCGCTCCGCTCGTCGCACCGCCCTTGGGCACGCCGCAGAAACGGCTCCATCCTTGATGGCGTTGGACATGTCGCTTTGATGCAAATGCAGCACCGAAGCAAAAAAGGCGTCTTCAAACGCAGGCATCATCAGGTTCTTGCCGGGAAGTTGGGGCGTACAAGCGATGGACAGCATGCCCTGCAAGGCCTGACGCAGCGGGCTGGAAGGAAACAGAACCTCCTGAGCCTCAATGCTGAACCGCGGCGACCTCGGCAGGCTCTCGCCGAGAAACCCCTCAAGCTTCGCAGTCAGCTTGCGGCGGTCGATCTGCACCACAAGCTTTCTCGTTGTATCCGACCACAGGATTGACGTTTCTTGTTCGGCGGGCAGGATCATCGAGGTTCCCCGCGCTCCCTGATAGGTATGGCTGCCGCACCGTGCATGGGATCCGCCCTCGAGCGGGATCATCATCAGGTAAAAATCCTCAAAAAGATCGGGTTCGATCTCCAGGCTGCAGCCATAATCGAAATAGCACAGCGAGACTGCCGACAGTCGCCGACAACTGACATTGATCGGCCGCAATGAAGTCGCGCGATCGCTCTTGATGCGGTGTTTGACGAAAATATCCGACACCACTGACCGTGCAAGATCGAGGTCCTGTCCATCGGCGATCAGGCGACCTGAAGACAGACTGGCATTCGGATGAATGCAGTCTTCAAACAGCGCCATACCCTGGATACCAGGGCTCGCTGGCTCGTGGTGCGAATGATCGCTCTTCAAGAATTTCTCCCCGAAAGACAAGCCACGCTAGCACAATTCAGGCCGCGCTCAAGACAGCCTGAGGTTTTCAGTGCCAATTGGCGTTTTCAGTGCCAAATGGCGCCCGCGGGGGAGAGTGGGAAATGGGCGTGGCTGAGCTTGGGAGCGGACGGGTATGCGCGAGGTATGCAGCGCATGACAGGTTCGCTCACAACCACCCGAAACGATGCGGCGGCCGGTGACCAGAGCACACCCTCCCGGTCGGCCAATGCATGTCGCGCAAAAGTGCGGTCTTATGTATCAAAAGCACCAAGCCCAAGGGAGGGCGTGATGTAGGGGCGGCGGAGTGAGAGCGCGCGCGGCGTGGGTCGTGGTCGCGGTTGTGGCCTTATGTGGCATAACCGCACAATTTCCGCTGAAGGATAAATTGCTTTCCGGCGATGTCGGCGGTGTCGATTTCGTCTTTGGCAGGCCCCTTGGTCACGATTTTAAGTGTAACGGGTTCTGCAGTGTTCAAGAACCCATCGAATCCTGGCCCCTTATATCTCGCCACCATGAACATTTGAACGCGAACCAAGCCATCCGTTCCTATTTTCAGTTTCACGTTGCGGAGTTGACGACTCCTTTCTTGGCCGGGGAATACCGGCTCACCGACGAGAGGCATTCGATTGAGCGTTTGCACGGAGATATCAAGGTTTCTTTTGGTGGTGTACGCGTCTGTCAAATTTTCACTTTGCTCGAAGGTAAGGAAAAAATCGAGAGCCGGGGCATTGCCAACATTTTTAGGCTGTATCCAAACGCTGAAAACAAAAAATTCGCCATCGATTCTTGGCGGCTCGTGCAGCCTGTATTCGAGGGACATCCAAGGGCGGTTCTGAGCAAACCCTACCTGCTTGGCAATAGCGTTGGTGTCCCTGGCGGCGTTGACGGCATCATAAGTGGCATCCAAGGTTTTTCTTACCCAGTATACGCCGAAAGCGGTTATTATAACCGTGCTGAATCCAACGACCGCCGTGATAATAAGCATCCTCTCGGCCCAATCGGCCATCTCCCGCTGGGCATCCAGATCTTGCTCGGCGCGTGTTTGTTCGCGGGTGGGCTTGCTGGAGCCCTGGTAGCATTCGCGCGCTTCTTGGATAGAGGGTTTATCGAGACATTTTATGTATGCCTGCTGCTGAGCATCGTAAGCGGCTCTCTCGGGTTGATAATACTCTCTTACGGACTGAGCGCCTTTTGAATAGGTATATGTCCAATAGGCCGTTCCCGCTATGGCGCAAAAGGCTAGAACTGCTAACCAAGGCGCAGCATGGCCGTATCTATCGCGAATAGACATTGTAAATAAGCCGCCGTGATTTTGCCCCTGTAGATTACAAGGTTCACGTTAAACGGCAGCGAGTCAACGCCTCTCGATTGCATCCAAACATTGCAGATAGAACGCTGCCGAGAACCCGCCACGACTGATCTTGTTATTTAAGCTCTGCTCCCCGATTTCGGTGCCCATCTCTGACAGGGTAGCCGCTAGATCGCGGTAGTTCATGCCCTTCATTTTCATCTGACCCTTCAAGGTGTTCTTCGCCTTGATGGCCCATTCATTCTGGTCTTCGGCCTTTGCCATAGGGGTATCTCCAAAAAATAATCACTTTCGATTATGATAACCATTGACATTGGGTATGTCTATGGCCATATGTGGTTAGCAATATAGCCACAAGTGATTACGAAAATGGCTCAACATTTTCTTCTCTCGGCTCAAGCCCGCACACTCTCCCTCAAGGAAATCTACAAGGGCGGTGAGGACAAGGCTTATCAGGTCTTCAAGAAGCTGCGTTGGGCTGCAACGGACGGCAATCCGGTTTGCCCGAAGTGCGGTTGCCTGGACCATTACGAAATCAACACCCGCCGCAAGTTCAAGTGCGCTGCTTGCCACGCTCAATTCAGCGTCACCTCGGGCACCATCTTTGCCAGCCGCAAGCTTGGTTTCATGGATCTGCTTGGCGCGGTTTGCATCTTCGTCAACGCCGTGAAAGGCCTTTCCGCTCTCCAGCTTTCCCGCGATCTGGACGTTCAGTACAAGACCGCATGGGTTCTGGCTCACAAGCTGCGCGAAGCTCTCTCGCTGGAAATTCAGGACAACGAACCGCTGACTGGTGATGTCGAAGTGGATGGCCAGTATCATGGTGGCCATATCCGCCCGGAGAACCGCAAGGAAGACCGTAAGGACCGTCGCCTTGCCAAGCACCAGACCGGCAAGCGCCGCGTTGTAGTGGCCTTCCGTGAGCGAAACGGTCGCACACGTCCTTTCGTCACCATGTCAGAGGCTCAGGGCGTTGAACTGGCAAAGCAGCACGTTGACCGTCTGGCAATCATGCATGCCGACGAAGCCAGCCATTGGGATATGCTGCACGCCGGTTGGGAAACAGAACGGGTCAACCACTCCAAGACCTACAGCGACCACGGCAAGCACACCAATTGGGTTGAAAGCTATTTCAGCCGTCTGCGCCGCATGGTCACCGGCCAGCACCACCACGTTTCGCCGCAGTACCTGCACCAGTACGCAAACCACGCTGCATGGCTGGAGGACAACCGCCGCAACTCAAACGGTGAAAATGCAGCGGACGTGCTGGGCAAGGCAATGGCGCATGGTGTGAGCCGCGTGTGGAAAGGTTATTGGCAGCGTGCGAACGCAGCGTGAACATACAAAGAGATATGGTTTATTCGCGTACGCAAGACAGAGCGAAGTGTGACAAAAAAGCACGAAAAGTGGACTAAATCATACCTGCGCCTAAATGAAGTGTTGAAGTTAAGGAGAAATTGACAATTATAGGCGTTGCATGTATGCGCGCTGAAAAAACGCGCAGGAGGATGCGTGCGGCACATAGGAGCCAGAAATGAAAAACGATTGTATAGAAGTCAAGAGCGCAAGCGGGCAGGCGCTTCCGCGCGACTATTCACGCTTTAAGAAGCTTCACGCCAATGGGCGTGCAGAGATTCGCGCGGAAGCAACCGAGCATTTCGGCTTTATCTCCACCGTAGAGCTGGTGAACGAATTAGCTGAATAATCCCCGATTCATTTCCGGAAGGTAAAGGCGAAGGGTTGATATCCTTCGCCTTTTTGTTATGCGGTATAGCCTGATCGGAGCAGCCCATGTTTCCTATGTACGAAAATAAGCTCGACGACTGGCTTAATGACTATGAAAGCTTTAATCGCGAGTTTCGTGGCTTTTGCCACATGCACTTTAGAGTCCATGGTATTCATGCGGACTTCGTGCCCGACGTTCTTAAACAAATGCATGCGCAATGGAAGGAAGACCACGACACGTGGTTAAATGAGGAAATCGACGAAAAGACGAAGGCGCTTTCTCATACCAAAATATGCGCCCTGTTGCTGTACAATCTGGTGTCTGAAGCCTTCCTTGGGAACATGTATGATTATGAGTACCAAGAAGAGCAGAGGTACATTTTTAGAGGTACCGAAATCCAGAAAGATAGCGCACGGCGAGACCTGCTGGACGCAAGAGAGGCTGTGCTGGCATTGGATTTTGTGATCTTGACCATTGATTGGTTCGAAAGAAATCGCATCGATCGAGCGATAGAGTTTCGCCAGCCACTAACCGCCGGAATGCGGCATGACTTGTTGAGTTATCTCTTGCATGGACAGAAAGATCGGAAGGCGATTTATCTCATTCTTGAGGCGCTATATCTGCGTCCGAAAAAGGCATGAACCCAAGCCGCTCGAGCTTATTTCTATTTTATGCTAACACACATCTCGTTAGGCGCACTCTGGAGCCTATCGACATGCAAACCAACTCCCATACCCTCACCGAACTGATTGAATGCGCCATCCTGCTAGCCAAGCGGGAGAAAAGGGCGTTTTTGGTCTATCTCTTGGAAATGGCGTATCCGCGAGTGCGTTGGCGGGCTATGTTGTGTTTGGCTCTTGGCATACAACGCATTGTAAGGGAAAGCGCGGTTTAGGGATTCCGTTTTCTTGGTGCTTTTGATACATAAGACCGCAAAAGTGTGCAGCGGTTTTGCGACAACGACATGCATAAACAAAGAGGCTAAAGCGCGTCACCTGGAACCGGTTAAATGCGACGAGCTTTAGAGGGCCGCGATCAACCCTTACGGCCTCCCCTTCTCCCACACCACTTCCTGGCCATAGAGCGACACGGTGGAGATGTTCATTTTGGCGGAACCGCCCTGCACCTGCTGCGAATTGACCAGGTAGATCAGCGTGTCGTTGGTCTTGTCGTAGATCCGGCGCACCACGAGCGACTTCCGGATCAGGGAGCGGGATTCCTTGAAGACGACGTCGCCATCCTTATCGAGATCGAATTCGCCGATGGTAATCGGCCCCGTCTGGCGGCAGGCGATCGGTGCGTTTGAGGGATCCTCGAACCAGTTGCCCTTCTGCAGCCGGTCAATGACGCCACGGTCGAAATAGTCTACATGGCAAGTCACACTTGCAACCTCGGGGTCGCTCACCGCATCGATCAGGATGTCATTGCCGAGCCAGTGCACCCCGACCTCGCCGACCTGCTCGGCCATCACCGGACTGACCACAAGCGCCGCGTCAATGCGAGCCACGCCTGCCCGAGGATCAGCGGCGCCAGGCTGGCGGCGGCGGCAAGGATGAGCCCGTTGAAGCCCGGATCGGGCAGCCCGAGAAGATCGGCCAGCGATGGCAGCCAGATCGCCATCCCGATCAGAGCAAGGCAGAGCACGAGCGCGCCCCAAACGTAAGGGTTGCGGGTCACGTCATTGCCGATAAGGCTGGCGCCGGGATCGCGCATGTTGAACACGTTCCACAATTGCGCCAGCGCAAGCGTCAGAAATGCCACGGTGACCGCGGCAGCGGGCGCCAGTGCCAGCCAGGTGAGCGCCAGCAGAAAAGCGCCCAGCGTGGCAATGGTGATCAGCGCGCCGAGCACGGCGATCAGCCGCCAGCGCGGGCGATCCAGGATCTGTTCTTTCGGATCGCGCGGCGGCTTGCGCATCACTTCACCGTCGCCCTTGCCCAGCCCCAGCGCAAAAGCCGGGAAGACATCGGTGACCAGGTTCAGAAACAGGATCTGCAACGGCAGGAGCGGCATTGGCAGGCCTATGCCGACAGCCAGGCCGACGACCAGAACTTCGCTGACATTGCACGACATCAGGTAGACAACGAACCTGCGGATATTGTCGAAGATCACCCGCCCCTGCCGCATCGCCGAGATGATGGTGGCGAAGCGATCGTCGCGCAGCACCATGTGCGCCGCCTCCTGCGCGACCTGGGTGCCGCGCTTGCCCATGGCAATGCCGATATCGGCCTTCTTCAGCGCCGGCGCGTCATTGACGCCGTCGCCGGTCATCGCCACCACATGCCCGGCCTTTTGAAAGATTGACACCAGGCTGAGCTTGGTCTCGGGCGCAACGCGGGCAAACACGTCGGCAGACAAAACCCGTTGCCGCATCTCTTCACTGATCACGTCGGGGTCGATGCCGGTGAGCTCGTGGCCCTCAATCACACCCAGATCGCCATCGCCGAGGCCAGCCTGCCGGGCGATCGCCGCCCCGGTGTCGGCGTGGTCGCCGGTGAGCATGATGACCCGGACCCCGGCGCTGCGGCTGGAGCGGATTGCCGGCGGCACATCCTCGCGCACCGGATCGTTGAGACAGACCAGCCCGACCAGGGTCAGGCCCGCATAGGGGGTCGTGTCGTCGGCCTGACTGTGCCGCATCGCCAGCCCCAAGAGCCGGTTCCCGGCTTGCGCGGCCTTCGAGCTCCTGTCTTTCCACACTTTGCGGGTGGCATCATCCAGCGGCCGCGGACCATCAGAGCCTAGACCATACGCGGCGCTGTCGATGACAGCTTCGGGCGCGCCCTTCACCGCAACCAGGAACCGATCACCGTCTTTATGGACCGTCGCCATCATCCGCAATGAGGGATCGAAGGCGTGCTCGCGGACTTCCGGGAAATCCTTGAGGAGCTCCGGCTGGGACAACCCGGCTTGATCCGCCGCCTGCAGCAATGCCAGTTCCATCGGATCGCCGGTGCGTCCGTCCTCGCTGCCGTCACCGAGGTCCGCATTGGTGCAAAGGGCGCCGATCCGGATCGCCCAGTCAAGCGCCTTGTCTGCATCAGGATTTAGCTGTGCATCGCCGCCTCTGAGGATCTGTCCATCACCATGCCCCTCAAGGTCAATTTCACGACCTTCAAGCAGGTAACGTGCTACCGTCATCCGGTTTTCGGTCAGCGTTCCGGTCTTGTCGGTCAGGATCACCGTTGTCGCACCCAGCGTCTCGACCGAGGACAACCGGGTGATCACCGCGTTGCGCCGGGCCATCCGCCACATGCCCCGCGCCAGGCTGAGCGTGGCCACGACGGGTAGCCCTTCGGGCACCGCCGCCACCGCGAGCGCCACGCCGGTCTGGATCATCGCGATCACATCATGGCCGCGCAGGATGCCCGCGCCGATGGTCAGCGCCGCGAGCACGAAAGTCAGCCACACCAGCCGGTGGCCGAGCTTGTCGAGCCGCCGCTCCAGCGGGGCCGCTTCGCTTTGTGCGCCTTGCACAAGATCGCTGATCCGGCCGATTTCGGTGGCCATGCCGGTGGCAACCACCAGTCCCTCGCCGGTGCCTTGCGTGATCGCGGTGCCCTTGAAGGCCATTGATGTCCGGTCGCCAAGGACCGCCTCACGGTCCGTTGCGGCCTCGGACTTGAGCTCCGGCACCGATTCGCCGCTCAGCACCGATTCATCAGCCTGCAGGTTGGCGGTCCGGCTGATCCGCAGATCCGCCGTCACCACATCGCCGGCCTCAAGGACAACGACATCGCCGGGCACGAGATCCTGCGCATCGATCATCCGCGGCAGCCCGTCGCGCCGCACCCGGGTCCTGGTCTGGGCGATGCGCATCAGCGCTTCCATTGACCGCGCAGCCCTGAGTTCGGTGAAAAAACCGATGGCGCCGTTGAGCACGAGCACCACGATGATGGCGCCGGCCTCGGCCACGTCGCCAAGAAGAAAGGACATCAGCGCCGCCGCGGCCAGCAGCCAGACAATGACGCTGTTGAACTGGTGGGCGAGAATGGCGAAGACGCTTCGGGTCTGCTGCCGGCGCAGCTGGTTGGGTCCGTAAGTGGCCAACCGCTGACGCACCTCCTGATGACTCAGCCCGGTTTCGGGATTGGTTTCCAATCCGGCAGCAACATCGGCCACGGAAAGCGCATGCGGGTTTTCAGGCCTGCCTTTTGTCACGTGAATGCCTGCCTTTGAAATGGATACAGTTGGCCCGCCCGCCGCGACACAAACGCGACGGACAGACAGACAGAACCACAAAACCGATCACGTCAGCATGACCGAGATCAATTGCCGGCCAACCAAACCCAAATGCCTTACGGCTTGCCGTTCTCCCACACCACTTCCTGGCCGTAGAGCGGCACGGTGGAGATGTTCATTTTGGCGGAACCGTCCTGCACCTGCTGGGAATTGACCAGATAGATCAGCGTATCATTGGTCTTGTCATAGATCCGGCGCACCACCAGCGACTTCCAGACCAGCGAGCGTGATTCCTTGAAGACGACATCGCCGTTCTCATCAAGATCGATGTCGCTGATGGTGATCGGGCCGGTCTGGCGACAGGCGATGGAGGCGTTGGAGGGATCCTCGAACCAGTTGCCCTTCGACAGCCGGTCAATGATGCCGCGGTCGAAATAGGCAACATGACAGGTCACGCCCTTGACCTGAGGGTCGCTCACCGCATCGATGATGATGTCATTGCCGGTCCAGTCGACGCCGACTTCGCCGACCTGTTCAGCTATTGCCGGAGCCGAGAGCACTCCCGCGCAAAGGGCGGCGGCAAGAATGCCCGCGGACCGGAGCGTGCGGGCTTTGGCGAAGATGGTCATGCTGGATCTCCTTGTATGGGCAGTCTAGGTTTTGGCATTCCGGGCTTGGGTACACTGGACTTCGGCACACTGGGCAAACACGGACAAGCCACTGCCTCTTCCCTGCCGATATGTGAGTCGGCCATCCACTCCATATGGGTCCGGCGATTTGCGAATGAAAGTGTCTCTGAATTGGTGGTGCGGCAACCCTTCCGCTTGGCATCGCCACTGCCACAGGCTAGACAGGGGCATGACGCAAACGCCCGCAATCCAACACCGGCATGAGACTGCCCGGCATCCAGGCCGGGGGGCAATGCCTTATGTCGCAGGTGCTCTGGCGTTGTTTGCAGCCGCCGTGCTAACCGGGCTGGCGTTCGCAGCCTGGACATCCAACGGTCCGGCGATGTTCTATGCACTCGCAGCCAGCGGGCTGGCATGGTGCCTCTGACATTTTGACATCAACTCTGTTTTGGATGTGCATGACCTTTGGTCACAAACATTCCGCAACAGACTGGAGACCCCGATGAAAGCCTTCCGCACTGTGCTCTGGGTGTTGATTGCCGTGATGGCCGTAGCACTTGGCTGGCTCACCTATGAATGGCAGCGCACCGAAAACGCCATTGCCGGCGGCCCCTTCGGCGTGCCTTTTGAGCTGGTTGACCAGAACGGCGCGCCGATCACCGAGGCCGCCTTCCGTGGCCGCCCGACGGCGCTGTTTTTCGGCTTCACCCATTGTCCGGAAATCTGCCCGACAACCCTGTTCGAGCTTGATGGTTGGCTGCAGCAGGTCGATCCGGAGGGTGGCAAGATCGGCGCCTATTTCGTCACCGTCGACCCCGAGCGTGACACGCCGGAGTTGCTCGGCGAATATGTCTCCGGCGTCACCGACCGCGTCATCGGCATTTCCGGGGAACCAGATGACGTCGCCGGCGTTGTCAAAGGCTTCAGCGTCTACGCCAAGAAGGTGCCGCTTGATGCAAATGACCCGAACGGGGACTACACCATGGATCACACCGCCTCGGTGTTCCTGCTTGACGATCAAGGCCGCTTCAAGGGCACCATTGCGTGGGGTGAAAACCCCGACATTGCTGTCAGGAAGCTTGAAAACCTGATCAAGGGGTAAGCCTGATGCGGGGATAACCTGATCAGCGCGCAAACGGCAGGGGGCCGGAATGGAAGACATCGTTCTCAAACTGGCCGTCATCGGGGCCGCAGGCATCGCCGCGCAATGGTTTGCCTGGCGTCTGCAGCTTCCCGCGATCGTGCTTCTGCTCGCCGCCGGCTTCATCGCGGGCCCCGCCACCGGCTTTCTCGATCCGGCCGCTGATTTCGGCGACATCTACCGGCCGATGGTGTCAATTGCAGTGGCGATCATCCTGTTCGAAGGCGGCTTGACGCTCAACTTCACCGAGATCCGCGAGACCTCCAAGGCGGTGCGCCGGATCATCATGTATTCAGGCCCCATGGTCTGGGGCATGGGTGCGCTCGCCGCTCATTACATCGGCGGGCTGAGCTGGCCCACGGCCATCGTGCTCGGCGCCATTCTGGTGGTGACCGGCCCCACGGTAATCATGCCGCTGCTGCGCCAGGCCCAGCTTGATGCCCGGCCTGCCTCGCTGTTGCGCTGGGAAGCCATTATCAACGACCCGATCGGTGCGCTGTTTGCCGTGATCTCTTTCGAGATCATCCTGGTCTATGTCGGCCTGCACAACGCCGACAACCTGCCCTTGCTTTTCCTGTCGGGCTTCGGCCTGGCGATTGGCGCGGGCTGGGCATCGGCGAAGTTCATTGTCTGGACCTTCGTGCGCGGTCATGTCCCGGAATATCTCAAGGCGCCGGTGCTCTTGTCCTCGGTGGTTGCGGTCTATGCCCTTACCAACATGGTGCTTGAGGAATCCGGGCTGCTCACTGTCACCATAATGGGTGTGGTGCTGGCCAACAGCCGCATCGCCTCGCTCACCGACATGCGCCGCTTCAAGGAGACCATCACCACGCTTCTGGTCTCCGGCGTCTTCATCATTCTCACAGCCTCGCTGAGCATGGACGACATCCGCTCGCTCGACTTCAGGGCAGCGCTGTTTGTGGCCGTGCTTCTCCTGGCCATCCGCCCGATCGCGATCATGCTGGCCACCATCAAATCCGGCGCCACCATCCAGGAGCGGATCCTGACCTCCTGGATCGCGCCACGCGGTGTGGTTGCCGTCGCGGTCTCGGGCCTTTTCGGAACCCTGCTCGCCGATGCCGGCGTGGAGGATGCGGGGCGGATGGTCGCCTTCTCCTTCGCGGTCGTGGTCACCACCATCGTGTTGCACGGTTTCACACTCAAGCCGCTTGCCGCCTTCCTCAATCTCAAGAAGGCTTCCAAGCCGGGCATTCTGCTGGTTGGCGGTTCGCGCTGGTCGACCGCACTCGCCGCCAAGCTCAAGGATGCCGACGTGCCGGTGATGCTGGCCGACCAGAACTGGAACCATCTGGCGGAAGCGCGTCTCGGTAGCATTCCGGTCTATTTCGGTGAGGTGCTTTCCGAATCTGCCCATCACGCGATCGACCCAAAACGTTTCTCATCACTGATCGCCACCAGCGACAATGACGCCTACAATGCGCTGGTCTGCACCGATTTCGGTCCTGAACTGGGGCGCAATCACGTGTTCCAGATCGGCCGCATCGATGAGAAGGCCCGCCAGTCCCTGAACTTCACCCTCGGTGGGCGCCCCTTGACGAAGGAACCGGTCAGTTTTCTCGATCTGCGTGAAAAACTGCTCGACGGCTGGACCTTCCAGCTAACCCGGCTCACCGACGAATTCGGATGGAAGTCTTATTCAGACTCCCGCCCCGAAGGCGCCATCATCCTGTTGTGGATCAAACCTTCGGGCGCCCTGGTTTTCGCAGCCACCGCGGCCGGCACGCCCGGCGCCAATGACCGGATCCTGAGCTTCGCCTTGCCAAAGGATGACGCGCGCGCGGAAGCCGCCAGCCAGACCGCGCGCAAGGCCGAGGCCACCGCCGCCGTCAAGACGGCCGAAGGCAATGATTCAGTCACCATCGACGAGACGGAAGGCAAGACCACGTGAGCGACCATCGCTATTACGTCACCACCAACGAAACGGGAGCCGCCCGCGCGCTCGATTTGCTCAGCGCGGTTTTCGAGGACGAGGGCTATCCCGTCGCCACCATGGAGGTGGATGAGGACAAGCGGCTCTGGGAAGTTTCAATCTATGTCGCCGGCGATCCAGACCCTGCCTTCAAGGACCGTGTCCGCGACTGCCTTGGACCGGACTTCGCCGGTGCCACACTTGAGATCGAACAATTCGGCGATGTCGACTGGATCGCCAAATCGCTTGAAGGCCTCAAGCCCGTCCGCGCCGGACGCTTTCTTGTCCACGGCGCCCATGACCGCGAGGCTGTGAGAAGCAATGATCTGGCCATTGAGCTAGAAGCAGGCCAGGCCTTTGGCACAGGTCATCACGGCACCACCGCAGGCTGCCTGGAAATGATCGAACGGGTGATGCGCGCAAGCCCCGGCGGCCCGTGCGGGCTCGATCCGGTGCTCGATCTGGGGACAGGCTCCGGCGTGCTGGCAATCGCCGCGGCAATGCTGGGCCCGGTCAACGTGCTGGCAACCGATATCGACCCGGTGGCGACAAAAGTGGCAATAGCGAATGTTCGCCACAACCGGGCGACAAAACAGGTGAAATGCGTTACCGCGCCCGGGTTTCACTCCACCGCTTTCACCAGCGCCGGGCCTTTCGGCCTGATCATCGCCAACATTCTCGCCCGGCCGCTGATGCGCATGGCGCCCGACATCAAGCGCCACCTCGCGCCCGGCGGCTCGGTGATTCTCTCAGGCATTCTTGAAAGCCAGCGCTGGCAGGTGCTCGCAGCCTTCAACTGCCAGGGGATGCGTCACGAGAAGACACTGTGGCGCAATGGCTGGGTGACGATTCACCTGACGTGAGCGAACGGCTACCCGCCCACGGGCACTCCCGGCGGGCGGAAAGCGCCCGGCTAAACCCAACAAAAAACGGCCCCCGAAGGAGCCGTTTGACTGGATGCGTAACGATCCCGCCGCCGCCATCTTGGCGCAGCATGGTATCATTTTCCTAGAAGATGTAGGCCTGAGCGCCTTCGCGCTTGAGCTCTTCCCGGGTGCGACCGAGTTCCTTGAGCTGGGCGTCATCCATCGCAAGCAGCGCGCCATTGATGTAGCGGCGAGCCTGGCGTTCGCGGGCGGTAACGAGACGGTCGAGAGCAGTCTGGAAAAATTTCGTGGACATTTTTTAGTTCCCTTTGGTCGAGTGATTTAACACTCCTCCTGAAACCCAAGATACGGTTTTCCACGCGGATTTACAGCGCTTATGTTGCAGTGCAGCTATGCGCTGAGCGCATATATTGCAGCGCACCAATGCAGAGTGATGCTGTTTTGTGCACTTTCTTAGGCTGCCACAGCTTTGAGCGGCAGATGCCGGGAAGCGCGCTCTATCGAACCGGGACAATTGATCCTCCCAATTCAACTCCCCCATCTCCCAAATCGCTGCGGCCTTGCTATAACAGTAAGTAACACACAAGCCCCCTTTCCTTTCCGGGACACCCAAAATGCTGCAATCCTTCGACGTGCTCTCCTCCCCCGAACAGGCGGCTGCCCGCATCACACGGCTGCGCTCGAAGTTCAACGACTGGGGCGTTGACGCGGTGGCGGTTCCCCGCTCCGACGAGTATCTGGGCGAATATGTCCCCACCTGCGCCGAAAGGCTGGCCTGGCTGACCTGTTTCACCGGCTCTGCCGGTCTGGTGCTTGTGCTCAAGGACACCGCCCACCTGTTCGTCGATGGGCGCTACACCATGCAGGCCCGCGCGCAGACCGATTCGGCGGTATTTGACCATCAGGACATGGTCGCCACGCCACTGTCATCCTACCTCGAAAGCGCCGCCCCGCGCGGTCTGCGTCTGGGCGTTGATGCCTGGACCTGGCCGACCGCATCTATCAAGCGGCTTGAAGCGGCGCTTGCCAAAACCGGCGGCAAGCTGGTCATGCTTGATCGCAACCCGGTCGACGAAATCTGGGACGACCGGCCTGAAGCGCCACTTGGAACGGTGATGATCCAGCCGCTCGACTATGCCGGCAAGCCGGCGCGCGACAAGCTCGAAATGATCGCGCAAGGCGTCAGCGATGCCGGTGCCGACGCGGTGGTCCTGGCCGACCCCTCCTCCGTTGCCTGGGTCTTCAACATCCGCGGCGAGGATCTGCCCTCGACGCCACACCCGCTGTCGCGTGCCATCATTCCTGCCCATGGGCGGCCGCAACTGTTCATCGACAAGCGCAAGACCGGCATCGAGGTCGAGGCCTATCTCACCCAGCTCGCAGATCTAACGCCACCCTCACATTTCGACGATGCGCTCAAAACCGCCGGAACGGCCGGCGCCACGCTGATGGTGGATCCCGACGTTGCCTCGCACGCAATCCCGATGCTGATCGAGACTGCAGGCGGCACCGTGCTCGCCACCACCGATCCCGCCCGCCTGCCCCGCGCGGTCAAGAACGAGGCTGAGATCGCCGCCAGCGCCTCGGTCCATCGCCAGGACGGTGCGGCCATGGTGCGTTTCCTCGCCTGGCTCGATGCCCAGGAGCCCGGCAGCCTGGACGAAATCAGCGCGGCAAAGCATCTCGAGCAATGCCGCCGCGACACCGGCGAAGCCTTGCAGATGCCGCTCAAGGCGCTGTCCTTCGACACGATTTCCGGCGGCGGGCCCAATGCGGCCATCATCCACTACCGCGTCAACACACAGACCAACCGGCGTATCGAGCCGGGCGAAATGCTGCTGATCGATTCAGGCGGCCAATATGTCGCCGGCACCACCGACATCACCCGCACCATCGCCGTGGGCCCGGTTCCCGAAGAACAGAAGCGCTTCTTCACCCTGGTGCTCAAGGGCATGATCGCCATCAGCCAGCTGCGCTTCCCGACAGGCACACGCGGGGTCGACATCGACCCCTTCGCGCGGATCGCATTGTGGAAAGCAGGCGCGGATTTCGCCCATGGGACCGGCCATGGCGTCGGCAGCTATCTCTCGGTGCATGAAGGCCCGCAGTCGATCTCACGGCGCGGAATGCAGGAACTTCTTCCCGGCATGATCCTGTCAAATGAACCGGGCTACTACCGCGACGGCGCCTTCGGCATCCGCATCGAGAACCTGGTCACCGTGCATGAACCGCGCGTGATCGATGGCGGCGACAGGCCGATGCTCGGCTTTGAGACCCTGACCCTTTGCCCGATCGACAAGGGCCTGATCCTGAGCGACCTGCTGGATGGCGTGGAGACGGAATGGCTCAACACCTACCACGCCCGCGTTTTCGAGGAGCTTTCGCCGCTGCTTTCAGACGACCCAGCACTGAACTGGCTGCAACAGGCGACGGCGGCGCTGTGAATTTCACCGCGACCAGAAGTCCCGTCAGAGAGATCAGAGCTGTTAAAGCCCCGCAGCCCTCAGCCCCACGATGATTGCCCAGCCGATGGCAAACATGGCCATCATGGGAATCCGCAGACCGATCAGCAGGCAGATGGCGAGCGTCAGGGTTTCAGCGGTTCCGTTGAAGACGGCTGCCGGCGCGACGAGTGTGGCCAACACGGCGGCCGGCACCGCATTCAGCGCCGCATCCACACGCGGGGGAATGCGCTTGAACCGCGAGAGCACCAGATAACCTCCGGCGCGGGTGAGATAGGTGACGACCGCAGACGCAAGGATGATCCAGACCGTGGTGGGAAGACCGCCCCATTCGCCGCTCATACCGACACCTCATCGGCAACAACCGTCTCAGGGGCCGGTGTCACCGGAAGCACAAGAGCAACCGCAATTCCCGCAAGCGCGCCAAGGCTGACATGCCAGGGCGAGCCGACAAACATGTAGGCCGCCACGGACCCTATGCTCGACGCCAGCACCACCGGCAGCCAGTTCGCGCGCTTCCTGAAACCGAGCACCAGCCCGAGGAAGTAGATCGACAGCAAGAAATCCAGCCCATAGATCTCCGGATTGGCAATCAGGCTTCCAAACAGTGCGCCCAACCAGGCTTCAAGCACCCACAGCACATAGATCGGCAGCGCCATGCCCATGTACCAGGTCAGTGTAAGCGGCTTGCCCTTTTCAGAGCGCGCTTCGGCGGCCGCAAACTGCGGATCGATGAGAAAGAAGAAGGCCAGCGCCTTCCGCCAGCCGGGGATCAGCCCCATCTTCCGCCCCAGTGCCGCCGAATAGAGCACATGGCGGAAATTCACCGCAAAGACGGAAAACACGATCAGCCACGGCGCCACTTCAGACCCGAACAGCTCAATGCCGACCATCTGGCTTGCGCCGGCAAAGACCGTGGCGCTCATCAGCACCGCTTCTCCGACGCTCAGGCCATTGTCCACCGCCAACGCGCCAAACAGCAGGCCGAAGGGCGCTGCAGCCGCGAGAATCGGCAGGCTCTCGCGCGCGCCTTGAGCGAAATCGGAACGGGGGGTGGACATCGGGTATATCTCCTATCCCGGACGAATAGGTCAGCAACACTGACACGTCAATCGAATAGGATTGGACAAAAACATCAACAATATTGATGAACGAGGCAAAGCATCCCGCGAGCGCTGTGCACTCAGGCCTTGCGGGCCAGATACACCGTCTGGGTGAACGGCCGGTCCTGAAGCGGATTGTGGAAGGTCACCGGTTCCGCCCAGGCTTGGGCAAACACCTCGGCCAGCCGCGCAACAAAAGCCGGATCCTCACGATCGTCCGACCACAGCCCGAACACGCCACCTGGCTTGAGATGTCGGGCCAGCAGCGTCAAACCTTCGGGCTGATAGAAACTCTCGCTGCGCTCATCCAGCAGTGCGTCGGGTGAATGGTCGATATCGAGCAGGATCGCATCGAACTGGCGCCCCGCCCCGTCGGGATCAAACCCCTCCACGCCGCGCGCCAGGGCGAAGAAATCGCCCTGTACAAGCCGGCAGCGGCTGTCCCCTGTAAGCTCCGGGCCGAGCGGCAGCAGTCCGCTCCGGTGCCAGTCGATCACCGCCTCGAGATACTCGACCACCGTCAGCGAGCCGGTGCGCGACTGGTCGAGAACGGCTTTCGCGGTGTAGCCAAGCCCAAGGCCGCCGACCACGACATCCAGCCCCTCGCCCTCGCAAGCCGCGATCCCGACATCCGCCAGCGCGATCTCGGAGGCCGTGAACAGATCCGACATCAGATGCTCTTCGCCGAGCTTGATCTCGAGCACGTCAACACCAAGCCGCGCCTCGCGCCGCCGCCTCAGGCTGATCGCCCCGATCGGAGTCGGACGATAGTCGAGTTCTTCAAACAACCTGCTCATATCCGGACTTATCGGCGGTTCTTCCGCGACACACAAGCCCGGATGTTATCATCCGGCTGTCACCAGACCTTGGCTCTTGGCTCTTGGCTCTCAAGATCCACCGCACTGGCGTTCGCCAGGCTGATGCAGTCTGACAGTGTGGCCAGCTTGCCCCCGCCTCAGAACTCTTCCCAGTTGTCCTCGGCCAGAGCCGTGTTGCCGGCAACGGCCGGCATTGCAGGCGAACTGCCTTTCGGGCTCTGGCTGCTGCGGGTTGGCGCCGGAGCTGAAACTGCAGCCTTGGCGACCGGAGCGCTGTGTTGGCGGGTCTGATTGCCAACAGCGGTCTGGAACTTGCTGAGCAGTTCGGCAAGACTTGCCGCTTCCTGTGCAAGCCCAGCGGACGCTGCATTCATTTCCTCGACCATTGCCGCATTCTGCTGCGTTGCCTGATCCATGTGATTGACAGCGGTGTTGACTTCACCCAGATCGCTGGATTGCTCCTCGGCAGCGGTTGTGATCGCATCCATGTGCTGGTTAATGTCCTGCACCTGCTCCGCGATCGCGGACAGGCCGGTCCCGGTGTCATTGACCAGCTTGACGCCTTCGCTGACCGCAAGCTCGGAATTGGTGATCAGCTCCTTGATTTCCTTTGCAGCGGTGGCTGAACGCCCGGCCAGCTCACGCACTTCCTGTGCGACCACGGCAAAGCCCTTGCCGGCCTCGCCGGCGCGCGCCGCCTCAACCCCGGCATTCAGGGCCAGCAGGTTGGTTTGGAAGGCGATCTCGTCAATCACGCCGATGATCTTGCTGATCTGGTGCGACGCATGCTCGATCCGCTCCATGGCCGACACCGCATCGGCGACGACGAGGCCGGACTGTTCGGCGCGGCTGCGTGTATCGCGCACGATGTCGCGCGCTTCGCCGGTCCGGTTCGAGGTAGCCCTTACATTGGTCGTGATCTGAGCCAAGGCCGCTGCGGTTTGCTCGAGAGAAGCCGCCTGCTGTTCAGTACGCTTGGCCAAATTGTCGGATGCATTGGAGATTTCACCCGAACCACCGCTCACCGCACTGGCGGTTTGACCAACCGACAGCAGAGCTGCGCGCAACTGCTGCACCGAGGCATTGAAGTCGGTCCTCAGCGCTTCAAACTGCGGCGCGAACTCTTCTTCGATCTCGCAGGTCATGTCGCCCGCGGCGAGACGACGAAGCGCTTGCGCCAGCGATCCCGTAGCCGTGGTCAGACGCTGCTCTGCCTCGGCTTCTGCCCGCTGTTGCACCTCGACGCGTTCCTGCTCGGCCCGCTCCCGGTTTTCTTCTGCTTCCGATTCAAGCTTCGCATTGCGGATTGCGGATTGGCGGAAGACCTCTACCGAACGGGCCATCTCACCGATCTCGTCTGAGCGCTCGGAGTAGGGAATGTCACTCTCCAGATCTCCGTCTGCAAGCCCGTGCATGCGCTGTTCCACACCACGGATCATCCGGGAAACGGTCCGCACAACGCCAAAGCAAAGCCCGCCGACCAGCAACGACACGCCAAGCGCGAGAATGCTATCGCGCAGGAAGGCAAAACGAACATTGCTGAGAAGCCGGTTGGCCTCATCATTGAGCGCAGCGCCGGTTCTTGCAATCAGGTCGCCCATCAACCCGGCTTGTGCCCCGCTCACTTGCTGCCATTTGTCATGCATCTGCTGGTCATTGACCGGGGCTTCGTTTTTCAGCAGCTGCTGGCGTATGTCGGTCAGAAACTGCCCGTCGTCACTTTGTTCGAAAGCCGTTATCTCTGCAACAATGGCAGGCGGCAAAAATTCTTTCATCTGGGCGCTATAGCGATCACGCAGCCCCTTGGCATGCAAGACGAAGCCATAACGCTGCAAAGACAAGGTTTCACCTGACAGGAAGGTGCGCCCCGAGCGAATGTCGATCAAGCCTGCGTCATTGACCTGCATCAGTGCATGGTAGCCTTGGATAAAACGGGAAAGCGCAAGGTCATTGACCTCTGCACCGGACCGCCGGACCAGTTCAAGGCCGGCCGCCGACATCGGCTGCATCACCCGCATGGACTCTGCAACGGTATCCATTTCCGCATCAACATTTGAACGAAAGGTTGCCAGAGCCGGCGCCATATCAATGATAAAGGTATATGCCTTCTCAATTGCCGGGTCGCTGTTTCCCTGCTGCTTCCACTCCGTATAGACGCCCGTCAACTCCAAAATGGTATCGTCAACGGTCTTGCGGCGATCTGCGAGAGTGCCAGGCGTGGCGAAGGCTTCCGCCGGTACCACTTGAGCAAGCCTACCGCCAGTGGTTGCAAGCTTTTGCACAATCATCTGCCGTTCGAGGACGGAGTACCGACCGTAGCTGTCCCAGACAGAGACAAGGCTCACGCAGAGAAACCCGATCAGCGGGACAATTGCGATCATGTACAAAAGGTGGCGAAGGGAAAGACGGTTCATAGTGACCTCGAAATCAATCGGGAATTGACTTTGGGGCCGGCCGGGCGGCACCCCATATATCGGAAATTTAGAATCTAATAACTAACAATCGACTAATATACGGACAACGATCAGGCGACTTCTTGCCAGTCAAATTTGAAACCCGCCCCGCCCGGGCCACGGCTATCTCGGACGCCGCAAACAGATCTGATCTCATAGACTTCCTGCCAAACGTGACCTCGAACAAATCGGCACCGAACCAGCCTGCGCACCCATTCGGATACGTAAGGGCACTGCGGCATTTCAGAGCGTTGCTTATGCCTTGTCACGCGATTGAATCCGGTTGAGCGCGGTATGCATGGGAACCGACATCTCCAACCACCGTTTGGCACCCTCTGATGTCCGCCAATCCGAGGTGTGTGCAACGTGCCGCGGGCAAGCCAGCGGGAAGGTTCTGGATCGCGATCCAGGACGTCCGAAAACAGGTTCCCGGTCGTCGCACGGCGCCGAAGGGGCACAGTGGAGCCGTTCCTCTTTTCACCAACATGCGAGATGACGATGACACTCAGAACCACTTTTCCCGCATTGGCCACCACCCTGGCAGCCAGCTTTGCCCTGACCATGACCGCGACAGCCGCTGAGCTGGTCGGCACCCGCGACATCACGGTTTTTTCCGTCGAGCGGCAGATGAACCTGCCGGTGACCATCTGGTACCCGGCAAGCCATGGTCCGCAGGCGACCGTTCTTGACGAGAGCCGGGTTTTCGAGGGCACACCAGCCTCGGTTGATGCCGAGCCGGAGAAGGGCCAACACCCGCTGGTCGTGTTCTCGCATGGCTCGGGATCAAGCATTCAATCCATGGGCTGGCTCGCAGCGCATCTGGCAAAGGCCGGGTTCATTGTTGCCGGACCGAACCATCCCCACACCACCAGCGGCGATTCCACCCCGGCCGACACGCCACTTATTTGGCAACGGGTAGACGATCTCTCGAGCATCATAACGGCCCTGAGCGCTAGTCAGGACTGGGGCGGCATAGTCGACAATGAGCGCATCGGCGTTCTCGGCTTCTCCCTTGGTGGTGCAGCCGCCATGAAAATATCCGGAGCCAGGGCCAGCCTCGAGGGCTATGCCGACTATTGTGAGACATGGCCGGACATGCCCGATTGCCGTTGGTTCGCCGGAGGTATCGCCTATGCCGATTGGGAGATGGTCGAAGTTGACCCCCTGGATCTCAGAACAATCGACAAGGGGCTGTTTGAGCGGCAAAACCGCGACCCGCGCATCAAGTCCGCTGTTCTGGTGGACCCCTCCGTCGCTCAGGCGTTCAATACCGAAAGCCTCAGGCAGATCGATATCCCCATGGCCTTCATCAACCTGGGGAGCCCGGAGAGCATCATCGCCGGTGTCGATTCACACGAACTGGCCGCACTGACGCCACACGGGTCGCTCAGCCACATCGATCAGGCAATCCACTTCTCTTTCCTGCCCGAGTGCAGGCGAGGCGCCGAGGCGTTCCTGAAACAGGTCGGGGAAGTTGATCCGATCTGCGACGATGGCGGCAGCCGCTCTCGCGCCGACATTCATGCCGAGCTCAAGCAGATGATCGCAACACTCTTCACAAGCACGCTGATGAGCACGCAATAGCTCCGCGCAAACCATCATGAGGCGGCTGAGCCAGCCGCCTCACCCCACCAATTCGAACCAGCCATCCTCGTCCATGGTGCGGACCCCCAGGCTTTGCGCCTTGTTGAGCTTCGAACCGGCACATCAGTCCATTCTACCTGTGAAATAACTTTTCAGAAACGGCAGAGTAGATCCGGAATAAGCAAGCAAATTCAAAATGAATTATGTATATTTTGATTTACGACAAATTTTGTTTACACTCATGCTCGTCCGGTTGCTCAACAAGCTGAGGAGAATGTGATGGCAGACAAGAATGAAATCGTCGTCCAGGTGCCCGAAGGCATGGAAATTACCGAAGCAGAAATCGAAGAAATAGCAGCCGCGCTTCGCTCGAGGATCGTCGATGTGAGTGAGGGACCCCGCGCAATCGGAACCATGGCCAAGAACAAGCATGTCGCCCAGGACAAGGAAGAAGTGGCGAAAGAGGTGCCTGTCCCGGTGGAGAAAATTGTTCGCACCGAACCCGCGATAAAGGGGCGATAGAACCACCCGGAGCAAGGCGAGAACAGACTGGAAGGCGCATGAAATGTCCAAGAAAGACAAGATCAAAAAGACCGCTTCCGAGCCTCAGGATATCCCTTTGACCGAGGCCCAGCTTGCGCAGATTTCGCAAGCCTTGCGCTCGACGATCGTCGATGTCGCCCAGGGTGATCGCGGCATTGCTGCTCAGGCAAAACGGGTTTCCGTGGAAAATCCCAAGCACAAGACCTCCAAGGTAAAGCAGAAGAACAAGGCCGTTACATCATTGCCGGAAAAAGAGTGACGAACACCAACCAAGTGGAGCCGCGAATGCATGTTTGCCTGATAAGCCCGCTTACCGTCACGGATTTCATAAATCCGGAATCGACGCTGCATTCGGCCCTTGATCGTGCCGGGCCAAACCTCGGCATCCTTGCCGTCGCCGCCTCTCTCAGACAGGCCGGGATTTCCTCTGAGATATTCCACCTGGATCAGATCTTCGTTGACTTTCTCAAGCCATTCGCAGAAGCCGCCAGGAACGGCATCCCCGCGCCGCTTGAAGGTCGCATCCCGGATCTTGCGCATTTCTTTGACTATGCGCGTGCGCTGCTTGTTGAAAGAGAAGCCGATGTGTTCGGGTTTGGCAGCATGTGCAGTTCTTACCCGATGACCTTGCGGCTGGCCGAAGCGGTGAAGTTGAAACGACCAGGCTCAGCCATCATTCTGGGTGGCCCACAGGCTTCCGTGGTTGACGAGGCAACCCTGCGCGATTTCGCCTTCGTCGACTTCGTCATCCGCGGGGAAGCCGACCAGAGTTTTCCCAAACTGATCAAGACGCTGGCCGAAGAAGGTATGGCAGCCGACCTGTCGGGCCACAACGGCCTTACCTACCGCCTCGAGGGAGAGACGAAACGCAACGTGGAGACGCCCATCATGGCGGATCTGGACGACTTGCCGCTGCCCGCATTTGACTTGGATCCATACGTACTTGAACGCGGCGGCCTGCATCTTGAAGCAGGTCGAGGGTGCCCGTTTGCCTGTGAGTTCTGCTCCACCAATGATTTCTTCCGCCGCAATTATCGGCTCAAATCACCCGCCAAACTGATCGGCGAAATGATCGAGCTGAATTCGCGTTACGGCACCACGGCATTCACCCTGGTCCATGACATGTTCACCGTCAGCCGCAAGAAAGTGGTGGCGTTTTGCGAAGCGTTGATGGCTTCAGGACATGAGTTCACCTGGAGTTGCAGTGCTCGAACAGACTGTGTCGACGATGACTTGCTGGCGCTGATGGCAAAGGCAGGGTGTCGCGGCATCTTCTTCGGCATTGAGACCGGATCGCCGCGCCTGCAGCCACTCATCCGCAAAAACATCGATCTCGATGAAGCCTGGCGCAGCATCGAAAGCGCATGCCGCCACGGCATGGGAACAGCCGTTGCCTTGATCACCGGATTCCCTCAGGAAACCCGCGCAGACCTGAACGCGACCGCTTCCTTCTTCGTGCGGTCACTGCGCATCGACAATGCGGAGCCGCAATTGTCAGTTCTGGCCCCCTTGGCCAAGACACCCATTGCCGACCGCCACTATGAAAGCCTCTATTTTGATGGCAAGTATTCGGACATGTCCTATCAGGGGTGGCGGCAGGACCCCGCAGATGTGGCTCTGATAAGTGCACACAAGAATGTCTTCATCAACTTCTATGCGGTCCCGACCGAATCGCTCAGCCGCGATTACTTCATCGAAATGCGTGATTTCCTTATGGGCCTGGGGTTATGGCTGCGCTGGCTGCCCGTAGCCCTGGTCAACGAATACGAGGACATGGTGACCGTATTCGACAAATGGCGTGACTGGAACACCGCCAACCCTGCCGCAGAAAAAGATAAGTGCCATCTTGGCGCGCCCGACTACTGCTCCTCCAGCTTTCAAAGCCGGTTTGCGGAATTTGTGCGCAGCGAATTGCTTACAGACGACATTCCCACGGCATCCTCACTGCGCGCCCTCAGCGACATCGAAGCTCCCTCCGAAGACGTTATCAGTCAACGTGAGACCACGAAAACGGCAAAGAAAGAAACGAGCCGCCCGGAACGACCCAGGCTCGCGGCCTCGGTGAACCTGCTTGACCTGCCTGTCCTGTACAGTGATGTCCTTGACCATGTGCGCCAACAGGCTCCCTTGTCGTCCGTTCGCCTTGGCAATTCGACAGTGCTGCTTATTGAAAACGGCAAGGAGAAGCTTGAGGTCTGTGAGATTGACACACTGCAAAGCCTGGTTCTGAAGTCCTGCCGGGATGGACTCGACCTGGAGGGCATCGCAGGAGCTGTGGAATCAAGCGGTATATCGATAAATGGCATCAGCGGCCGCAAACTCGCTCTGGGCAGCCTATACGTGCTGCAATCCAGAGGAATTGTGGATTGGCAGTCCGCGAGTTGAAGACTTCGGCGCAGCCAGCCGCCTCACCCCACCAATTCGAACCAGCCATCCTCGTCCATGGTACGCACCCCTAGGCTTTGCGCCTTGGTGAGCTTCGAACCGGCGCCGGGGCCGGCCACCAGGATGTCGGTCTTCTTCGACACCGAACCCGCCACCTTGGCGCCCAGCCGCTCGGCCATCGCCTTGGCCTCGTCGCGGGTCATCTTTTCGAGCGCCCCGGTGAAAACCACGGTGAGGCCTGCGACGGGGGAATCCTGCGCCGGTTTCTCGGCGTCCAGAACAGTCAGTTGACTCACCAGGTTTTCGACCATCGCAATGTTGTGATCTTCGCCAAAAAACCGGCCAATCGCCTCTACAACCGCCGGGCCGATGTCGTCGAGCGCATCCATCTCCTCGACAGCGGCAGCATCGCCGGCTGCAATTGCGAGTGCAGCCGCATGTAAGGTCGTCCAATCGCCATAGGCGCGCGCCAGGGTCTTGGCGGTCTGCTCGCCGACGTGGCGGATGCCGAGGCCGAAAATCAGCCGGTCGAGCGCAATTGTCCGACGCTCCTCGATCGCATCAAACAGCTTCTGCGCGCTAGTGTCGCCGTAGCCTTCGCGGTTCTTCAGGCGCTGCAAACCATTGGCCTCGTCCCGCACCTTCAAGGTGAAGATGTCGGCCGGCTGGTTGATCGGCAGCGTCTTGTCTTCATAGAAGAACTCGATCTGCTTCTCGCCGAGGCCATCGATGTCAAAGGCCTTTCGGGAAACAAAATGCTTGAGGTGTTCCTTGCGCTGGAACGGGCAGGCAAATTCACCCGAGCACCGCCGCACCACGCCCTCGATACCGCCCGCGGTCGCCTCACGGATCACCGGTGTTTTGAGGTCGCACGGACAGACAGCCGGAAACGCGAAAGCAATGGCACTATCCGGAGAGGACACCACACCAAGCACCTGCGGGATCACATCACCAGCACGCTGGATCTGCACCGTGTCGCCGATCCTCACACCCAGCCGTTCGATCTCCTCGGCATTGTGCAAGGTGGCATTGGTGACCACCACGCCGCCGACAGTGACCGGCTCGAGCCGCGCCACCGGGGTCAGCGCCCCGGTGCGACCCACCTGGATGTCGATGGCGGTCAGAAGCGTCGCTGCCTTTTCGGCGGGAAACTTATGTGCAATCGCCCAGCGCGGGCTGCGCGAGACAAATCCCAATCGCCGCTGCAGTCCCAGGTCATCAACCTTGTAGACCACACCATCAATGTCATAGGGCAGACCTGCCCGCTCCGCCTCGATCAGGCGATAATGGTCAATCAGCGCTTCGGCGCTGGTGACCCGCGCCATCAGCGGATTGACCGAAAATCCCCAGCGGGCAAACGCCGCCACCATCCCCGACTGGGTCGGGTAAGGCAGCGATGGCAAGACCTCGCCCCAGGCATAGGCGAAGAACTTGAGCGGCCGTTCAGCGGTGATCTTCGAATCCAGCTGCCTGAGTGATCCGGCAGCCGTGTTGCGCGGATTGACGTAAGTCTGCTTGCCAGCCGCCGCCTGCCGCGCGTTGAGCGCCATAAAATCCGCCTTGGTCATGTAGACTTCGCCGCGCACCTCGACCACCTCGGGCACATCCTCACCGGTCAGCTGATGCGGGATATCAGAGATCGTCCGCGCGTTGGCCGTCACATTTTCCCCGGTTGCGCCATCACCGCGTGTGGCGGCGGAAACGAGGGCTCCCTTTTCATAGCGCAGCGACAGCGACAGCCCGTCAATCTTCGGCTCGGCCGTCAGTGCCAGCTCATCAAACGGGGTGAGCGCCAGGAACCTTTTGACCCGGTTGACGAAATCACGCGCGTCCTCGTCCGAGAACGCATTGTCGAGCGACAGCATTGCCACCTTGTGGGTGATCTTGCCAAAGCCTTCGGCCACCGGCGCTCCGACCTTCAGCGAGGGCGAGTCGGCAAGTCTGAGATGCGGAAACCGCTCTTCGATAGCCAGATTACGCCGCTTGAGCCCGTCATACTCGGCGTCCGAGACAATTGGCGCATCCTTGCGGTGATAGGCCTCGTCATGGCGGGCGATCTCGGATGCCAACCGCTCCAGCTCGGCTTTCGCCTCGGCTTCGCTCAGCACCTCGATCGGCTTGATGTCTTGGGTCATGGACGGCACTCCGGAATCGCACCCCGGTTTTAGAGCAAACAACGCAAATGAAAAGATGATCCCGGCCTGTGCAGGCCGATGCGCACAGCGGAAAAACCCGGCGAGCAAGCCACCTCTGAAAGCAACCAGTGGCCGGACGCTCTACCCCGCGCCCTCAAGCAGCCGTGCCGCCGCAGCGCGGGCTTCGGCGGTCACATGTTCGCCGGCCAGCATGCGGGCGATTTCCTCGCATCGTTCGCCGGGATTCATGGTGCTGACCCGTGTCGACACCGTGGTTGATCCAGCCTCCGACGGTCCCTTGGCAATCAGCAGATGGGTCGCGGCGCGCGCAGCGACCTGCGGCGCATGGGTGACAGAGAGCACCTGAACGCCACCAGCCAGCCGCTTGAGCCGCTTGCCGATGGCATCCGCCACCGCACCACCCACCCCGGTGTCGATCTCATCAAACACCAGTGTCGGTGCCGATCCGCGATCCGCCAGGGCCACCTTGAGTGCCAGCAGGAACCGAGACAACTCGCCCCCCGAAGCCACTTTCATGATTGGGCCTGGACGTGAACCCGGGTTGGTGCGCACATGAAACGCCACCATATCGATGCCGGTCGGTCCGGCGCTCTCGGCGTCGCTTGTGATCTCAACCAGAAACTCCGCGCGTTCGAGCTTGAGCGCCGGCAATTCGTTCATGACCGCCTCGGCCAGCGCCGCACCGGTTGACTGGCGGCGCTCGGACAAGTTCTTCGCCGCATCCAGAAACGCGGCCTGCGCTTCCGTCACCTGCATTTCCAATGCGTGTAGCCGCTCCTCACCGGCGTCGAGATCGGCAAGATCGGTGACCATCCGCGCGGCCAGTTCGGCCAGCGATTCCACCGGCACATTGTATTTGCGTGCAGCACCCCTGAGCGCAAAGAGCCGCTCTTCGCTCTCTTCGAGTTCCCGTGGATTGAAATCCGCAGCCCTGAGCGCCGCCTCCACTGCTGTCTGGGCATCGGACAGCGCATTGAGCGCCGCATCCAGTGCAGCCACCGTGTCATTGAGCAGTTCAGGCGCCTGCTCCGCCTTGCGTTCGAGACGCCGCAGCAAACCGCTGATAACCGGGACCGGCGATCCCTGCCCGCTCAACACCTCGTCCGCCTCGCTGATGTCGCTGGCCATCTTCTCGGCCTTCATCATCCGCGCCCTGCGTTCGGCAAGCTCTTCCTCCTCCCCTTCCATCGGGGAGAGCTTCTCCAGTTCATCAACGGAATCACGCAGCCAGTCAGCTTCCCGCCGCGCCGTCTCCACCTTGGTACGGTGCGCCTTGAGCGCGGCCCTTGCAGCACGCCAGGCCTCGAACAGGGTTCCAACCTCTAGGGCGCGCTCACTCAAACCACCGAACGCATCGAGCAGCGCCCGGTGCGCGTCCGTATCGATAAGCGCACGATCATCATGTTGGCCATGAATCTCGACCAGAAACCGGCCGGCCTCGCGCATCAGCGCCACGCTTGCAGGCTGGTCATTGATGAACACCCGTGTGCGGCCATCGCCAGACTGCACCCGGCGGAACACCAGATCACCGTCATCATCAATATCATTGGCGCGCAAGAGTTGACGTGCGGGATGATCGGCGCCGACGTCAAACACCGCCGTCACCTGGCCCTTGTCCGCACCATGGCGCACAAGGCCGCCATCGCCGCGGCCGCCAAGGGCGAGCGAGAGACTGTCAAGCAGGATGGATTTGCCGGCACCGGTCTCACCTGTGAGAACCGACAGTCCAGCGTCAAATTCGAGATCAAGCCTCTCGATCAGGACAATATCGCGGATCGACAGCTGAATAAGCATCGCGCCCTGCTTCAGGCGCCGACGAGGCGGGCCCCGGCACGCGAAATCCAGGAGCCTTTGTTCTCCCGCGGCTCGAGCCCACCCGTGCGCAGAAGATTGAAGGAATCCGCATACCACTGGCTGTCGGGGAAATTGTGCCCGAGCACTGCCGCTGCAGTCTGGGCTTCGCTTTCAAGTCCCATCGCGTAATAGGTTTCCACCAGCCGCGCCAGTGCTTCTTCGATCTGGCGGGTGTTGGGATAACGCTCGACCACCAGCCGGAAGCGATTGGCCGCCGCGACAAATTCCTTGCGCTCAAGGTAGTAACGGCCGACCTGCATTTCCTTGCCGGCCAACTGGTCACGCGCATAGCGCAGCTTGGCCTCGCTGTCAGCGACATATTCGGAATCGGGGTAACGCTCGATGACTTCCGTGAAAGCGGCAATCGCCCTTGCCGAAGTCCGCTGGTCACGCGTCACCTCCGGGATCTGCCGGTAATAGGCTAGCCCGACAATATATTGCGCGTAAGCCGCATCCTCGTCATTGGGATAAAGGCTGAGATAGCGGCTGGCGGTGTTAATCGCCTCGGAATACTGGCCCTGACGGTAGTCTGTGAACGCACGCATCACCATCGCCTTGCGGGCATACTCCGAATAGGGATGCTGCTTGTCGATGGCATTGAATTTACGGCTGGCCTCGGTGAGCTGGCCAGCCTGAACATTGGCCAGGCCCTGATTGTAGAGCACATCAGCGGGCTCGATCGTCTGCGCATAGGCGGTGATATCGATATCCGGATCGGACTGGCAAGCACTGACCAGTGACACGACGCCGGTCAGCCCGGCGACAATGAGCGCAACCCGAACCGCGCGCTCGCGCCTTCCCATGACCGAAGTATCCATCCTGCATAACCTCTCAACAGCCGCAGGCGCATTCACCCACGGAACCAGACACGCGTTTCTATCCGGAATTCACCGGACTTCGCAACGTCATGAAGACGCATTGCCGCATTTTTGTGGCAGATGTCTCTTAATATTCAGGAGTTAAGCCCGGAAAAAACGGAGCTGCACAAGGTTTTGGCACGTCTTTGCTGCAATCCTGCAGATCAAAGCGCCCAGGGTGCAAAGGCAGCAGCGTTGACAGCAACCAGTTCACCATGACGAACCGTGTCGCGCCGCGCAGGAGCTTCCACAACTTCATAGGCAGAAGCATCCGCCAGCAGAGCGCGAAGAGCCAAGGCATTGAGTTTGTGGCCACCGCGGTAGCTGCGATAGCAGCCGATGAACTGCGCACCGGCCAGAGCAAGGTCACCCACGGCATCAAGTGTCTTGTGACGAACGAACTCATCGCGGAAACGCAGGCCTTCGACATTGATGACCTTGTCATCATCACCGATGACAACCGAATTCTCCAGCGAAGAGCCGAGTGCGTGGCCGGAAGCCCAAAGCCGCTCGACATCACGCATGAAACCAAATGTCCGGGCCCGGGCAAGTTCGCGGCGGAAACTGTCGGCAGTGACTTCACCCTTCCAGCTCTGTCTACCGATCAGGGGAGTTTCAAAATCGATGTCGATTTCAAAACGAGTGCCGTTATGCGGCGTGAACTCGGCCCATGAACCGCCCATTTCGATCCGGACCGGTTTGATCACGCGGATGTAACGGCGCTTGACCGAATGGTTGACCAGTCCGGCATTGTCGATCGCATCAATGAAGACCGCTGCACTGCCATCCATGATCGGCACTTCGCTGCCGTCCAGATCAATGCTGATATTGTCAACACCCAACGCATAGAGTGCCGCCATCAGATGCTCAACGGTCGCCACCGACTGGTCGGGAGCCTTGCCCAGGAGGGTGCAAAGATCTGTCGAGCCGACCTGCGAGGAGACTGCGCGGACACTGACGGTGTCGCCGGATGGCAAATGGCGGTTGAAAACGATTCCGGTATCTGGATCTGCGGGATGGAAAGTGATTGAGACATTCTCACCCGAATGAACGCCAACACCAGACAGTGAGATCGACCGCGAAATCGTGGTCTGCAATCCTACTACATCACTACTCATAAGATCCGCCGTTTCCCGCATTTTGGCCATAGCCCCCCACAGGCCTGGCTATCCCCAGTCTGGTACAGTGAGCCCGTGCTTTCTTCCGCACGGTTGTCCACTTCTGTCCCAAGATATGGTCTGCAAGATACGGCGGTGAACCGGACTTTCCAAATCACGCTTTTTTTCGATATGTTACGTGTGGAAAACGGAAAGTTCACCTTAAAACCTCATGGTTAACAGAGTGTTACCAAAAAAGGTCTGGCGACGCCATAATCGCCAGACCTCCCTTGTTACATAGCGTTACAAAGGCCTCACTTGGCTTGACGGCGCAGGAATGCGGGAATCTCCAGCTGATCGTCTTCATGAGTCGTACGCGCCTGCGGCGTCACCCGGCCCTGATCGTCAAGCTGGCCGCGGCGCGGCGCATAGACGCTGGCTTCAGCAGAGAGTGGACGGCGCTGAGGAGCCTGTGCCGGGGTCGCTGACACTGCCGCCTCTTCGTCTTCGCGGCGGCCGAGAGAGCTCGACAGACGCTTGAGAAGCCCCATCGGACCACGCTCGTCACCCTGCCCATGCAGCGCTTCGCGTTGCTCCATTTCCGCCTTCACGACCGGAGGAAAGTCCTCGATCCGCGGCATCCGGGTCGGCTCGGGCTCACTGCGCGGCGCCGGTGCGGCCTGTGCGGCAGGGCGGCTTTCGGGTGCCTTCGGCATCGGAGCCATGGCCGGCCGTTGCGGGGCCGCTTGGGCAATCGCCTCCGGTGAACCAGCGAACAGCCGGCTTTGTGGCTGGAATTCCGGGCCCGAAGCCGCCGGAGCAGGAGCAGGCGCAGCTGCGGCCTGGCTCTTGGCAGCCATTTCGATCTGGTTGGCAATCTCCAGTTCGCGCTCCAATTCGGCTTCTACTGAAACAATGGTCTCACCAACCGGATCCTTGGCAGGGGCTGCTGGTGCCGCAACAGGCTGTGCCGGTGCCGGGCGCGACGCCGCAGGCTGCTGCTGCGCAGTTGCCGCGGGACGCGCAGCCGGACGTGGCGCCGACATTGTCGGCCGCTGCTCGACTTCACTTTCGATCCGGTCAATACCAGTGGCAACAACGGAAACACGAATCAGACCTTCCAGGGCCTCATCGAAGGTCGCGCCAAGAATGATATTGGCATCAGCATCCACTTCCTCTCGGATACGGGTCGCGGCTTCATCAACCTCGAACAGGGTCATGTCGCGGCCACCAGTGATCGAGATCAGCAGGCCTTGAGCGCCCTTCATGGTGGTCTCATCAAGCAACGGATTGGCGATCGCGGCTTCCGCTGCAGCCATCGCACGGCCTTCGCCGGACGCTTCGCCGGTCCCCATCATCGCACGGCCCATCTCGCGCATCACCGAACGCACGTCGGCGAAATCGAGGTTGATCAGGCCTTCCTTGACCATCAGGTCGGTGATGCAGGCAACGCCGGAATACAGCACTTGGTCGGCCATCGCGAAAGCGTCGGCAAAGGTGGTCTTGTCATTGGCGATGCGGAACAGGTTCTGGTTCGGAATGACAATCAGCGTGTCGACGCATTTCTGCAGCTCTTCGATACCCGCTTCAGCCAGCCGCATGCGCCGCTGACCTTCAAAGTGGAACGGCTTGGTGACCACACCAACGGTGAGGATACCCTTGTCGCGTGCCGCCTGGGCAACAACCGGCGCGGCACCGGTGCCTGTGCCGCCGCCCATGCCTGCGGTGACGAAGCACATGTGGGTGCCATTGAGGTGGTCAATGAGTTCATCGATGCACTCTTCCGCTGCCGCGCGGCCGACTTCCGGCTGCGAACCCGCGCCGAGACCTTCGGTTACAGCAACGCCAAGCTGGACCAGGCGGTCCGCCTTGGACATCGTCAGCGCCTGGGCATCGGTGTTGGCGACGACGAAATCGACACCCTGCAGCCCTGCATTGATCATGTTGTTGACGGCATTTCCACCACCGCCGCCAACCCCGAACACAGTAATGCGGGGCTTCAGCTCGGTGATGTCCGGCTTCTGCAAATTGATGGTCATGGCACCCGTTCCTTCCTTTGACATGGCCGCACCGCCGTGCGGCCAATTCGGTAAAATCAAAAACTCTCTTTCAACCACTGGCCCATTCGGGACAGACGGCCGCCGGCACCGGTGATGGCGGCAAGACCGCCCTCGCCTGCACCGTGGGATTCAAGATGGGCGACCTGAGGGTAGATCATCAGGCCAACCGCGGTTGAGAATGTCGGGCCTTTCGCAGCCGCCGGCAGGCCGGAAACCCCGAGCGGGCGGCCAACGCGGACATTGCGCGCCAGAATCCGCCGTGCCGATTCCGACAGGCCCGTCATCTGGCTGGCGCCACCGGTCAACACTATGCGCTTGCCCACCAGCGTCGAATAGCCCGATTGCTGGATCCGGTCGCGCAGCATTTCCAGCGTCTCCTCGACGCGGGCGCGAACAATCCGCGAAACCAGGCCGCGCGGCACATGGGTCGGCTGATCACGCTCGTCGTCACCGATTGGCGGCACCGAGATCACGTCACGATCCTCGCTCGCCTGCGGCAGCGCCGATCCATGAACGACCTTGATCCGCTCGGCGTCTTCAAGCCGAGTCGAAAGCCCGCGCGCCAGATCCATAGTGACATGCTGGCCACCAAGAGCAATCGCATCGGCGTGAACCAGACGTCCTTCGTAAAACACCGAGATCGTGGTGGTTCCACCACCCATATCAATGGCAGCGCAACCCATTTCCGCTTCATCGGCCACCAGTGCTGCAAGACCAGAAGCATAAGGGGTTGCCACCATCGCCTCGACGGTGAGATGGGCGCGGTTGACCGAGAGTTCGAGGTTTTTAAGCGGCGCGCGGTCGGCGGTCAGCACATGCATGTCGACACCGAGCACGTCACCATACATGCCGCCGGGATCACGAATGCCGCGCTCACCATCAAGCGTGTAGCTTGAAGGGAGCGAGTGCAGAATTGCCCGCTCCTGCTGCTGGCTCTGCCGGGTTGCGGCATTGACCGCCTTGCTCAGATCACCCGAAGCAATCTCATGACCGCCCAGATTGACCGAAGCCGAATGTGTTTCACTCGTAAGACGCCCGGCTGTGACATTGATGATCAGGCTTTCCACCGTCACCCCGGCCATGCGTTCAGCCGCATCAACGGCAAGCCGCACGGAACTCTCGACTGCGTCCATGTCAGAAATCACGCCGGCCTTGAGCCCGCGGGACTTCTGGTGGCCGATGCCGAGGATCTCGATCTTGTGGGTCCGCCCCGAAAGCACCTCGGCCGCATCAAACGGCGTCAGCCTTCCGATCATGCAGACAACCTTTGACGAACCAATATCGAGCACGGTGACAATGCTGGTGCGTTTGGATGACAATGGCGTGAGCCGTGGCAGCATCGATGAGGAGCGGAAGAAAGTCATGACTTCTTCTCCGCGGCCTTGATCAATTTGGCACGGTCTTCGAGCGCTTCGGTACGACGCTCGAGTGCCGGTTCGCTCAGACGCAGTGCAATGCGGTCATCAAGCCTGAGGTCAACAGCGGTGATATCGCGTGAAAGCACGTCCCGGCCCGCATCAAACGCCGCAAAGCGCTTGAGTGCCGCACCAACATTGTCCTCAGGCAGGCTGATGGTGACGCCGTTGTCGAGCCGGAGATCCCAGCGCCGGTCTGCAATCCGGATCGCCGCCTTGACCCGCGCACGCAGCTCGGGGTGAAACAACAACCGGGCTTCAAGTTCATCGGAGTGGCGGTCCGCGCCCAGACCGACATACAGCGGCAGATCGGCGTGGCGGGCACCGGTCAGCGGCGCGATCACATCGCCACGCGCATCGATCAGCGACAAGGCGTCGCCATGCTGCCAGATGCCGGCTGCCTTGCGTTCGACCAATTGCACCATGAGACCACGCGGATAGATCTTCTGAACATGGGCGTCAGTGACCCATGGCAATTCCATCAGCTTGTCACGTGCTGCATGCGCGTTGATCGCCACCACCGAGGTCGAACCATCAAGCCCAAGCTGCTGCAGGATATCGATGTCGGAAGTTTCGACATTGCCGCTGACCTGAACATCTTCAAGCGCAAAGCCCACACCACTGGTCAATGCCTGGGTGACGGACGCGGTATGTCCACCGGTCTCCATGCCGTAAAGCCCGGTGGAAGCGAGGAAGACAACGGCTGCGACGGATCCCACATGAGGACGAATGGCAACACGGCCGCTGGCCAGCGCTGCCATCGCACGCACTGGCCGACGCAGAATCCGCGGCAGAACAAAAGCGCCCGGAAACGCTGCGCGCCCGGACGTTCTTGTTGTTTGAGCCTCATTGGCTCCTGCCCTGGTTCCCGTCATCGGCGACACGAAGCGTCCTCTACCATCCAGCTGACAAATTCTTCGAACGAGTGGCCTGCCTGCAGGGCCATCTCAGGCGCAAGTGAGGTCGGTGTCATGCCGGGCTGGGTGTTGATTTCGAGCCAGATGACCTCTCCGTTTTCGGAAAAACGGTCATCGTACCGGAAATCTGACCTGCTCACGCCGCGACAGCCGATCGCTTGATGCGCCTTCAACGCCAACCTACGTATTTTTTGGTAAACAATTGGTGAAATTTCTGCGGGACAAACATGTTTGGAGCCCCCAGCAACATATTTTGAATCATAATCATAAAAGCTGTGGCCCTGCGGCACGATCTCAGTGACCGCCAGCGCCACATCGCCCATGATCGTGCACGTCAATTCGCGCCCGGGCACATAGCGCTCGACCATCACCTCATCGCCATATCTCCACTCGCTGGAGGTGATCACCTGCGGTGGATGCGTCTGATTTTCCTGAACGATGACGACGCCGAAGCTCGACCCTTCATTGACCGGCTTGACCACATAAGGCGGCTGCATCGGATGCGCAGAGGTAAAATCGTAGCGGTTCATAACCTTCGATTCAGCCACCGGGATGCCAACAGCCTTGGCGACGATCTTCGACAACCGCTTGTCCATGGCCAGGGCTGACGCGGTGACACCTGAATGGGTGTAGGGAATCCCGAGATATTCGAGAACACCCTGGATGCTGCCATCTTCGCCAAAAGGCCCGTGCAGCGCGTTGAAGCAAACATCGGGCTTCAGCTCGGCCAGCACCGACGCCACATCCGGGCCTACATCGATACGGGTAACCTTGTACCCTGCTCGCTCAAGCGCGTCGGCACACGGATTTCCCGTAGCCAGACTGACCGGGCGCTCCGACGACCACCCGCCCATAAGCACGGCCACATGTTTTTTCGCTTTGTCGGACGTCATACATTTCCCTCAACTCACCGCATTCGACGGAGAACTCCCCGCCAACGTTCCTGACATTCGCCGGACATCCGTTCACCCGCCAAGTACAGGGCAGGATATACGGCGAAGGTTGCGCCAAACCGGTCGACCACGACCACTCTCGCATATTGGATGGAACACCCAGCTTCCCTGGTACTCGTCAAAAGCGGGTATAATCAGGCGACGAAATCTGGATCACTCAATTTAAACAAGCACTAGCTAAAGAACCGTACGTTAACAAAATTCCGATAAGACATTATGTGAAACAAGTGCCGGAATGCTGTTCATGACGGAACATGCGACCAAGATCCGGCCTTGCCCAGCCCAGCGTATTCATCCGTTTACGGGAATCGGTTTTGCAGCGTTTTTGACGGAAACTGTGCTGTGCCCAGTTCCATCTCAACCGGGCGCGGCGACATGGAGCAGACCTGTTTGTTACACGGCTAGCGCCGGCATGAGAGATGTATTTGCATGAAAATGGCCAATCCCTTCGACACCTACAAGACCTGGATAGATCCTGTCAGACAGCAGGCCCTGGCCAAAGCCTATTGCCCCATCGTGCGCGTTCTCTTGCTACCCGGAGCCGCCTACTACCTTTATGTCACCTGGGCCCACTGGCGCGATGAAACAGGCCTGTCCCTCCTCATCCTCGGCTCAATCACCTCAGTCACGGCACTCAGCTTTCTGCTGATAAGGCAGTTCATGGTCTCGGAAGAAACCGTGACTTTGGCGCGCTTGGAACTTGCCGGGTTCATTGCGAATTTATTAATTTATTTCAACGTTTTAATATACACAATCATGAATTTCGAGCAAACCAAGCTCATCTATTTTGCGCTGATGGCGGTGATTTTCTCGACCACGGGTGTGACGCTTCGATCCACCCTGTTCACGATTTTCCTGTCGCTGGCGACATTGTTCTGGTTCGCGTCTGACTTATCGCCTGAACTCTTCAATCAGTTTGTCTCCATCGGGGTTGCCACGGCTGTCGCATCATTGTGCATGGCAACGCTTTTGCGCAAGGCAATCTTCCGGCAGATCGATGCGCGTCTGCTTGCAGACAAATTGACAGCCAAGGCCCAGCTCCTTGCGGATACCGATATGCTGACCGGTGTGCCAAACCGGCGCGCCATCTTTCAGAAGATCGATTATTTCGTCAAGGAAGGCCGACCCTTCTGGATGGGGATTCTGGACCTCGATGGCTTCAAGGCGATCAATGATGTCTATGGCCACACCATGGGCGACCGCTTGCTTTGCGCCACCGTCGAGCGTGCCAAGGACATGGACCTTGAAGGCGTTACTTTCGGACGCATTGGTGGCGATGAATTCATTGCAATTCTGCCCGGCTCGATGACGGAAGCAGAAGTCAAGAGTCTTGGCAAAGCCACCATAGAACTGATCAGCCGTCCCTACCCGTTGGATCTTCTGGAACTCACCATCGGTGGTTCGGCAGGTTTTGCTCACTTCCCAAGCATGGGATCTTCATCTGCGCAGCTCTATGAGAAAGCTGATTTTGCGCTCTACAAGGCCAAGGCCCATCAACGCGGCCAGTGTATTCTGTTTGACACAGCTGAAGACAAGGAAATGAAGCAGGCGATCGAGATCGAACGCGAATTGCGGGAATGCGATCTCGCGAGCGAACTTTACCTTTTATTCCAACCACAATACTCGCCCTGCCATCAACGTGTTGTCGGCTTTGAAGCCCTGGCACGTTGGCAGAATCCGAAGCTCGGCTTTGTCCGACCAGATCAGTTCATACGTGCAGCTGAACGGTCCGGTCACATCCGCAAGGTGACTGGTATCCTGTTCAACAAGGGGCTCGATGCACTGGCCAAGTGGCCGCGGGACATCAGCCTTTCCTTCAACCTGTCGGCCCAGGACATATCGGACCGATCCTTTATCCTTTCCCTGTTGTCCGCGATCATGAAGTCAGGGATATCGCCACACCGGATCGAGTTCGAGATCACCGAGACTGCCGTGATGTCCGATCTTGAAAACTCCAGACAGCTTCTCGAGACATTGCGCTCCAGCGGCTGCAAGATCGCTCTTGACGATTTCGGATCGGGGTATTCGAGCTTTGAATATCTCGACCAGCTGCCACTCGACAAGGTCAAGATTGACAGAAGCTTCATCCGCAAGGTTTCCCACAGCAACACGTCGCGCGAAATTGTGGCCGGTATTATCGGGTTGTGCCGCAAACTCGATTTGCGGTGTGTTCTTGAAGGCGTGGAAACCGAAAGCGAAATGGCAATCCTGTCCCCAATGGAACCGGATCTGATCCAGGGGTACCTGTATGGCAAGCCGATGAAGGACAGCGATGCGCGGGACATGATCGACCGGCAGCAGGAACAACCAAATCCCAGCAACGCCACCCCGGATCAACGCGAGAGCCTGCCAGCCTTGAGTTGAGGTCCAAGACAAAGCCCCCTTTCTTCCGTCTCAAAGGGGGGAGCAACAGAGTCTTAAGGGAACAAGAACCCAGATTGGCACCATGCTTTCCCGGGCTCATCCTGAATTCTTCTGGCATCGCCTCAAGGGCGGGACAGGCGGAATCAAAATCCAAGCGATGACAATAAAGAGTGGCCCAATCGGGGGTCAGGCGCTTTTCGCCTGAAACACTGTTTCGGTGGGTGAACCGGGTCCGAAGCAGAACATCACTCTGTTGCGTCCGCTGGTCTTGGCCCGGTACAGCAGCTTGTCGGCACGGGAAAAGGTTTGGCTGAAGGTTTCGTTTTCCGAGCAGCGGGCAATCCCGGCGGAAACCGTAACTTGCACGACGGAATCATCCACCTCGATCTGAAGGCCGGCAATGCGCATACGGGCCAGTTCGCTCAGTGCCACGAATTCCCCAAAGGGCACCTCACCGCTGAACACAGCAAATTCCTCTCCGCCGATACGGGCACACAGAGACCTATCGCCAAACACCGTAGACAACATGTTTGCGACTTCGCCGATCACCCGGTCGCCGGCCGAATGGCCATGAGAGTCGTTGACACTCTTGAACCGGTCGATATCGAAAACAACCATGGTCTTTTCGCCCTCGGTGGCTTCGAAGGCGGTCAGGAAGGCCCGTCTGTTGGCAAGCCCTGAAAGCATGTCTGTGCGGCTCAGCCATTCCAGCTCATCGCGCGACACTCCCAGATCATGGATTGCAAATCCGACCGCAATGTAAGCGGCAACAGAAATCGTAAAGGCAATGGGCGGCGTCAGAACGGTGGCAAGGATCAGCGCATCGCCCATTTTTTCATAGGGCATCAGGCCTGAAAAATAGAGCAGACCATGGAGAGAAAGATTGAGAAGATAGGCAACCAGTGAAACCTTGAGGCCAACAAGGACGGATTTCCGGCATACATCATGGTAGGAGGAAAACTCCCCGAGCATAAGCTGCTTAACAATCCAGTTACGCATCATGGCAACCATTTTTTTACCTCCATCGGCTCGGCGGAAGCTAGACTGGTAGCCTTAAGAATGTCCTTCAACAGCATGACCAGATCCGATACTGGCCAAGGGCTGGGCGCTGCTATACAAGGGGATCTCCATTCAGAATGCGCGGCTGAACGGCTTTATCCGGTAGGTCTCAGGGCGCAGGCCGCGTCTGTAGAAAAGACCTGTTCCAATGGCAGGCCTCACTCTCAAGTGACGTATTCGGAGCGCAAGTCCTCAAACCGGCATCAGCAAAGACATTGGCAAAGTCTGACAACAATGATCAGAGTTTATGCGTGTCGGCTCTGCGGAATCGATGGCATGCCAATAACATTCGCGACGGTGGCTGGATCAAACCATCTGCCCCAGAAATTCCTGCACCATCTGCTCGGAATCAAACAGTCCCAACCGCTTGATTTCCCAGTCGAGGCGGACTCCGGAATTCTCCAGCACCCGCGCGCGCACAGTTTCACCCAGATTTTCGAGCTCATAGCCCGAAGCGGACCCCGTGTTGATCATGAAATTGCAGTGCATCGGCGACATCTGCGCACCGCCCACGGTCAATCCGCGGCATCCTGCCTCGTCAATCAGTTTCCAAGCCGAATGGCCTTCCGGATTCTTGAAGGTCGATCCGCCGGTCTTCTCCCGGATCGGCTGCACGGTTTCGCGGTGATGCTGGACGGCATCCATGGCTTGACGGATCTCGTCTTTGTCAGCGGGTGCGCCCTCGAAGATGGCGCGGGTGAAGATCAGGTCCTTGGGTGCGGAGGAATGCCGGTAGGCGTAGCCCATATCGGCATTGGACAGAACATGGCGCTCGCCCTTGCGGTCGACAGCATGGACCTCAACCACGCGCTCGCGGGTTTCAACGCCATTGGCACCGGCGTTCATCCGAAGCGCACCCCCAATCGCACCGGGGATACCATGATAGAAATGGAACCCGCCAAGCCCGGTCTCGAGCGCCAGCGCGGCAAGATGCCTGTCCGGGCAGACGGCGCCGGCAACCAGCCGAGTGCCCGAGACCTGCTCGGCCCGGCCAAAGCCCTTGGCCGAAAGCCGGATGACCACACCGGGAATGCCGCCATCACGCACCAGCAGGTTCGAGCCAATGCCGACCGGCAACACCGGAACGTCTTCAGGCAGCACCGCCAGAAACGCAGACAGATCATCCTCATCGAGCGGCTGGAACAGCAACTCCGCCGGCCCCCCGGTGCGGAACCAGGTGACCTTCGACATGTCGGCATTCGGCGTCAACCGTCCGTGAACATCGTCCAGTTTGCCAGTGAGCGAGGCAAGCAGCTTTTCTCCATCGACCTGCAGCGGCTTCATGCAGTGTTCTCCGCATCAGGCTTGAGCGCATTGAGCTCCTTGGGCAACTGGTTGGCCCATTGGGTGATGGTGCCTGCCCCGAGCAACACGACATAATCGCCCGGTTTGGCGATGTCGGCGATGATCGGCGCAAGCGCTGAAGGCCCGTCCACCAGACGAACGTCACGGTGGCCACCCGCCTTCATGCTCATCACCAGATGCGCGGAATCAATGCCCTCGATCGGATCTTCGCCCGCAGCATAGACCGGTGCCAGCATCACCGTGTTGGCATCGTTGAAACAGGCGGAGAAATCATCAAACAGGCTTGAAAGCCGGGAAAAACGATGCGGCTGATGGATGGCGATGACGCGTCCCTGACAGGCATCGCGCGCCGCCGAAAGCACCGCCTTGATTTCCACCGGATGGTGGCCGTAATCATCGAAAATCTCCACCCCGTTCCAGGAGCCGGTATGGGTAAACCGGCGCTTGACCCCGCCGAACTGCCCCAGTCCCTTTGAGATCTGATCAGGCGTCAGGCCCAGCTCAAAGGCGACCGCAATCGCGGCAACCGCATTCGACACATTGTGCTTGCCCGGCATCGGCAGCCGCAGATCCTTCAGCTCAACCGTCTCGCCGGTCTTGCGGCTGTTGATCACCACGTCGAACACCGATACCGGCCCGTCCATACGGTGGTTGAAATAGCGCACATCCGATTGCGGGTTCTCGCCATAGGTAATCACCCGCCGGTCCTCGATGCGGCTGACCAGCGCCTGCACCTCGGGGTGATCGAGGCACATGACTCCGAAACCGTAGAACGGCACGTTTTCTGCAAACTGCCGGAATGCCGCCCGGGCCGCGTCAAAAGTACCGTAATGGTCGAGGTGTTCCGGATCAATATTGGTGATGACGGCGATATCGGCGGGCAGTTTGAGGAAGGTGCCGTCGCTTTCATCTGCCTCCACCACCATCCACTCGCCCTCGCCCATGCGCGCATTGGTGCCGTAAGCGTTGATGATGCCGCCATTGATCACGGTCGGATCGAGCCCGCCCGCTTCCAGCAGCGTCGCCACCATGGATGTGGTGGTGGTCTTGCCGTGGGTGCCGCCAATAGCGATCGCATTGCGGAAACGCATCAGCTCGGCCAGCATTTCGGCCCGGCGCACCACCGGAAGCAGCCGCTCGCGCGCTGCCATCAGTTCGGGATTGTTCTTCTTGATCGCGGTCGAGACCACGACGACTTCGGCATCACCGAGATTGGCCGCCGAATGGCCGATATGCACCTCGATGCCCTTGTCCCTGAGCCGCTGCACATTGGCGCTTTCGGATTGGTCCGAACCCTGCACCTTGTAGCCGAGATTGTTGAGCACCTCGGCAATGCCACTCATGCCGATGCCGCCAATGCCGATGAAATGGACGAGGCCGATGGTTTGCGGCATTTTCATGCAGATGTGCTCCTGAACTGTTCCGGGCTGATGCCTTCCGAGATAGCCTCCGCCAGATTGGCAAGCAAGCGCGCGGCATCAGGTTTTCCCGTGGCCTGCGCTGCTGCGGCTGTGGCTGCAAGACCTGCGGGATCGTTCATACGCTCGGCGATCATGTCGGACAACATTTGCGCCGAGAGCTCGGACTGCCGGACCACGCTGGCCCCTCCCTTGGCCATCAGCGCCGCCGCATTGGCAGCCTGATCATGATCAAGGGCGTGAGGGTAAGGCACCAGAATGGCCGAACGTCCAATCACCGCGATCTCCGAAACGGTCGATGCGCCCGAGCGCGAGATCACCAGATGTGCGGCTCCGATGCGCGCTGCCATATCGGTGAAGAAGGGAGAGACATCAGCCTTGACGCCAAGCTCGATGAGCCGGGCGCGGACCTGCTCCTCGTCCTCGGGTCTGGCCTGCTGGGTCAGCTCAAGCCGCGCCCGCAGCGGATCTGGCAACAGCGCGATCGCTGAAGGAATGGCATCGGAGAAGAACTGCGCACCCTGGCTGCCGCCAAACACAACAAGCCGGAATGGTTCATCATCCTTCGACGGCTTAAAGGGAATGGCAGCCGCCGCCAGCACCTCCGGCCGCACCGGGTTACCGGTGATCACGGTCTTGGCCGCATGCGTGCCCTGACCTTCTGGCAGGAAACCGCCGGCAATTGCCTTGACGCGGGAGGCCAACGCCTTGTTGGCGCGTCCCATCACCGCATTCTGCTCATGGATCATCGTTGGCAGACCGGCATTCGAAGCCGCCAGCAGCGGCGGGATTGTCGGGTAACCACCAAATCCGATCACCGCATCGGGCCGGATTTTCCGGATCAGCGCCCCGGCCTCGCGCACGCCGGAAAACAGCGTCCACAAGGCCTTTGCCAGCTTGATCGGGTTCTTCGAACCGATGGTTGCAGAGCGTACGATATGGATTTCGGATGCGGGAAACTTGCCGGCAAAGCGCTCGGCACGGCTGTCGGTGACCAGATGCACGCGGTGGCCGCGCGCCACCAGCTCATGCGCCAACGCCTGGGCCGGGAACAGATGTCCGCCGGTGCCGCCCGCAGACAGCAGAAAGAGTTTGCCGTTCGCCATACCGTCCTACTCCGCCGCCACACTTTCGGCCACGCTGTAAAACGGCCTCGGCTGGGCCCGGCTTTCAGGCCTGCGGCGGGTCAAAGCCAGCAGAAAGCCTGCGGTAATCGCAACCGCGATCATCGACGAGCCGCCATAGGAGACCAGTGGCAGCGTCATGCCCTTGGCCGGCAGCAGTTCAAGATTGACGCCAATGTTGATGAAGGACTGGAAGCCGATCAGCAGCGACAACCCGGCGACCGCCAGCCGGGTGAAATCATCCTGAAGCCCGCCCGCCCGGGTCAATCCCCGCAGCACCACGAAGGCAAATAGCGCCACCAGCACCATGCAGAACACGATGCCGAATTCCTCGGCAGCCACCGAGAAAACGAAATCGGTGTGGCTGTCGGGCAGGATCCGCTTGATGGTGCCCTCGCCCGGTCCCTGGCCGAACCAGTCACCGCGAATGATGGCCTCGCGCGCCGTGTCGACCTGGAAGCTGTCGCCTTCACCGAACAGGAACCCGTTGATGCGCTCGGCCACATGCGGAAACACCGCATAGGCCGCAATGAAACCGAGAATGGCCAACCCGCCCAGGAGCAGGATCCAGAACCAGGACATGCCTGCCATGAAGAACATTCCGCCCCAGACCGCCGCCGTCAGCATGGTCTGGCCAAGGTCCGGTTGCGCCACCAGAAGGGCAGCGACAATGCCGAACAGGATGATGGCAAACAGGTTGCCGGGAATTTCTGGATGACGCGACCGTTCCGAAAACAACCATGCGCAAATCACAACAAAGGCAGGCTTCATGAATTCAGACGGCTGCACCGAGATCCCCATGATCGATATCCAGCGCCGCGAGCCTTTGATTTCAACCCCGAAGAACAGTGCCAGCACCATCATTCCGATCGCTCCGGTCAAAAGCACAAGAGCCACCCGCCGCACCTGCCGCGGGCTCAGGAAAGAGATCCCGATCATCACTGCAACGGCGGGAATGAGGAACACCCCATGCCGTTCGACGAAATGGAAGCTGTCGAGTCCAAGACGTTCGGCAACCGCCGGGCTCGCCGCGAACGACATCATCAAACCAATGCCCATAAGTGCCAGAAAGGCCGCCAGGAAGATCCGGTCAATGGTCCAGAACCAGTCCGCAACCGGTCCGCGTTCAGCTCGGCTAACCATTGATGTCTCCTTTGAGCCCGTCACCCACCAGCATTTCGATACCATCCAGCGCTGCCACCAGGCTTACGAAGGCGTCGCCGCGGACTTCGAAATTCCGGTACTGGTCAAAACTTGCGCAGGCTGGCGACAACAAGACGGCCGGCATTTCGGCCGCATCCAGCGCCGCATCGCGGGCCGCGTTTGCAACGGCACGATCCAGGGTGCCGGAAATTTCGAATGGCGCCCGCTCGCCGATGCTTGCGGCAAATTCCGCGGCCGCTTCGCCGATCAGATATGCCTTCGCAATGCGGGGGAAATATGGTTCCAGCGCGGCAATTCCGCCTTCTTTGGCAAGACCACCGGCAATCCAGTAGATCGGCTCGAAGCTCTGCAGCGCAGGTGCCGCGGCTTCCGCATTGGTGGCCTTGGAATCATTGACGAAGACCACGTGCCCCCGCCGCCCGACCGGTTGCATCCGGTGCTTGAGACCGGGAAAGGTCGCTAGCCCCGCACGGATTTCCGCGTCGCTGAGCCCGACCGATCGGCAGGCTGCAATTGCGGCTGCCGCGTTCTGGGCATTGTGCTGACCGCGCAAAGTGGCGATTCCCGAAAGATCGGCAATCTCATGTAGCGCACCACCTGTTGCGTAACGGATCATGCCCTTATCTGCGAAATACCCTTGTACCAAAGGAACCGCCTTGGAGATCCTCTCCACAGTCCCGCCGCCAGCCTCAATCCGCGCAGCGATATCGCGGCACCAGTCATCATCGACACCGATGATCGCCACGTCGCTTTGCGCGACCAGCCGTGTTTTCACATCGGCATAATGCTGCATCGAGCCATGACGGTCGAGATGGTCCGGCGTGAGATTGAGCAGCAATCCAGCGCTGGGGTCGAGCGAGGGAGCCAGATCGATCTGGTAGGACGAACATTCAATCACGTAGACCCGCTCATCCGCAGGCGGATCGAGGGTCAAAACAGCTGTCCCGATATTGCCGCCAAGCTGAGCGTCGCGGCCGCTGTGCGCAATCAGATGGGCAATCAGCGCGGTGGTGGTGGACTTGCCATTGGTGCCGGTGATGGCGATGAACGGGCAATCAGGCGCATGTGCCCGGCGCTCACGCGCAAAAATCTCGACATCGCCGATGATTTCGACCGCATGCATGTTGGCCAGATCCGCGGTCCAGTGCGGCTTGGGATGGGTGAGCGGGACACCGGGCGCAAGCACCAGCGTCTGGATCCTGGCCCAGTCGATCTCGCGAAGATCGCCGACCGCGATGCCGGCTTTGGCAGCTGCCTCGACCTGGGCCGGATTGTCATCCCAGGCGATCAGTTCCGCGCCGCCGGCAACAAGAGACCTGGCGGTCGCAAGCCCCGAGCCACCCAGCCCGAACAGCGCCACCCGCCTGCCCTTGAATGTCGACGCCGCAATCATCGCCTATCTCAGCTTCAGCGTGGCCAGCCCGATCATCGCGAGGCCCACGGAAATGATCCAGAACCGCACCACCACCTGGCTTTCGGTCCATCCTTTTTTCTCGAAATGATGGTGGATCGGCGCCATCAGGAAGACCCGCTTGCCGGTCAGTTTGAATGACGCCACCTGGATGATCACCGACAGCGCCTCGATCACGAACAACCCGCCGATGATGGCCATGACGATCTCGTGCTTGGTGGCAACCGCGACCGTGCCGATCAGTCCGCCGAGCGCCAGCGAGCCGGTATCACCCATGAAGATCGCCGCCGGCGGCGCGTTGAACCAGAGAAAGCCGAGACCCGCGCCGATCACCGCACCGAGAATGACGGCGAGTTCGCCGGTTCCGGGAACAAAATGGATCTGCAGGTAATTGGCAAACACAGCGTTGCCGGCGAGATAGGCAATCGCCCCGAACGAGGCCGCCGCGATCATAACCGGCACAATCGCCAGACCATCGAGCCCGTCTGTGAGGTTGACCGCATTGCCAGCCGACACAATCACGAAAGCGCCGAAAACAATAAAGAACCATCCCAGATCGAGCAGCAGGTCCTTGAAGAACGGAAACGCCACCGACGAGCCGAATTCGGCTCCGCTGGCATTGGAGGCAGCCATTGAGGCCTGCATGATGAAGAACACCGCAATGCCGGCAATGATGAATTCAAGCCCAAGCCGGGCCTTGCCCGAAAAGCCCTTGTCGCTCTGCTTGGTGACCTTGAGATAGTCGTCGTAAAACCCGATCGCGCCGAAGCCGAGCGTCACCAATAGCGTGGTCACCACATAGACGCTGGAAAGATCCGCCCAAAGCAGCGACGAACCGACAATGCCCGCCAGAATCATCAGCCCGCCCATGGTTGGCGTACCTGCCTTGAGGAAATGGGTTTGCGGTCCGTCTGCGCGAATCGGCTGACCACGGCCCTGCCGAACCCTGAGCGACGCAATGATTCGCGGCCCGAACAGGAACACGATCAGCGCCGAGGTAAACATCGCCGCCCCCGTCCTGAAGGTGATATATCTGAAAAGATTGAAGAACTGGACTTGATCCGCCAAATCCACAAGCCAAATGAGCATGAATTCCAGTCCCCTCGATATTGTCAGTCGTTGGCGCTGCTGTCAGACAGCGCTTGATACTTGTCAAGCAAAGCCTTGACGATGCGCCCGAAGCCGATCCCGAGCGATGATTTCACCATCACCACGTCGCCATCCCTGAGCACGTTTTTCAGATGATCCGCCAGATCATCGGCAGTCTCCCGGTAGACGGTTTCCACATCGGTTCCAAGTTCGTCGCGCAGCGCCTTCATCTCAGATCCGGCAAGACACACCATGTCGGCATGCGCCTGACGGATCGGCTCGGCCAGCTCACGGTGCACGCGATCGGCGAATTTGCCCATTTCCAGCATGTCACCCAGCACCGCGATGCGCCGCCCCCTCAGCCGTACAGGCGTATCGCGCAGCAGTTCCAGCGCCGCGCGCATCGAGGCCGGATTGGCGTTGTAACTCTCATCGATCAGAATGAAGCTTCCGCCATCAATTGAAAGCTCATGACGCGCACCGCGCCCCTTCTCAGCCGAGATCGCGGCCAACGCATGGCTTGCCTTGGCGAGATCCGCCCCAGCCAGCTGAACCGCGCCAAGCACCGCAAGCGCGTTCTGCACCAGATGCCGGCCGGGCGCGCCGATCTTGACGGCAACCTCATCTTTGCCGATCCGGGCGGTAATTGTTGAGCAATCGGGCAGAAGCTTGCAATTGAGGAGCCGGCAATCCGCCTTGGCATGCTCGCCGAAGGCCAACACCTTGGCCGAGCTCAGTTCCGAGGCCCGTTTCTTCAACCAGCTGAATTTTTCGTTGTCACGATTGAGCAGTATGTGGCCGTTCTTGACCACACCTTCCATGATTTCGGCCTTGGCGGCGGCGATCTCGGTGAGGTTCTTGAAGTTGCCCAGATGGGCTGCGGCAATGGTGGTGATGATCGCCACATGCGGACGCACCATCTTGACCAGCGGCCGGATTTCATCGGGATGGTTCATGCCGACTTCAAAGACGCCGTATTGAGCGCTCACTGGCATTCGCGCCAGCGTCAGCGGCACGCCCCAGTGATTGTTGAAGGAGGCGGCAGAGGCATGAACTTCGCCCGATGGCTCAAGCGCCCGGCGCAGCATCTCCTTGCTCGAGGTCTTGCCGACTGAACCAGTGATGGCAATGATCTTTGCTTCCGAGCGCGCTCGCGCTGCCCGGCCAAGATCTTCAAGCGCTGCAAGCACATCATTGACCACGATCATCGGTGCAGTCAGCCGTCCAAGCGCAGGCAATTTGGATTCCGCGACCACCAGCAGTGCCGCACCATTTGCAATTGCCGCGCTGGCGAAATCATGCCCGTCGAATTTGTCGCCCTTGATCGCAAAGAAGGCATCGCCCGCGCCCACCGTGCGGCTGTCGATCGAAATCCCGGTCACACCTTCGGGGATATTGCCCACGGGACGGCCATCCATGGCCTCGATCATCTCCTGGGCGGTCCAAAGCAGGCTCATGCGTTCCCCCCCTTTAACGCCGCGCGGATTTCTTCGTGATCGGAGAAATGCAAAACAGTGTCTCCGATGGTCTGTCCCTGCTCATGGCCCTTGCCCGCGACAATCAGCGTGTCGCCCGCCTTGAGCATGTTCACCGCAGTACGAATGGCCTCGGCGCGGTCACCGATTTCGGTCGCACCGGGTGCCGCAACGAGGATCTCGGCGCGGATCGATGAAGGATCTTCAGAGCGCGGATTGTCGTCCGTCACGATCACCACATCGGCGAGCCTTGTGGCAATCGAGCCCATAATCGGACGTTTGCCGCGGTCCCGGTCTCCACCGCAGCCAAACACCACGATGATGCGGCCGGTGGTGAACGGACGAACCGCATCGAGCACGTTTTCCATGGCTTCGGGCTTGTGCGCATAATCAACATAGGCAGGCGCGCCCTCGTCCGTCGAGCCGACCAGTTCGAGACGGCCCGATGCACCGGTGAGATGCTCGAGCGCGGCCATGGCCTGATCAGCTCCGGTGCCGGTGGCGATCGCCATGCCAGCTGCCACCAGCGCGTTTGAGATCTGAAAGTCACCGGCCAACGGAACATCGATCTCGAAAATTCGCCCGTCGAGATGCACTTCCGCTATCTGTTTGTGGCGCAGATGCTCGACCCGCTTGAGGCTAAGAAAGCCACCCTTGCGGCCGACGGTCAGCACCCGTGCGCCCGCTCTTTCGGCGACCTCGACAGCGCGTTCGGACCAGGGATCATCGGCAAAGATGACCGCCGGCGCGCCCTTCGGCAAAAGCGTGTCGAACAGGCGCATCTTGGCGGCCATGTAGTCTTCCATGGTCGGGTGGTAATCCATGTGGTCGCGGCCGAGATTGGTAAAACCCGCAACACTGAGCGTCACACCATCCAGGCGGCGCTGATCGAGCCCGTGGCTCGAAGCCTCCATGGCCGCGTGGGTAACACCGTCACTCGCAAGCTCTGCCAAAAGTCGGTGCAACGCGACCGGATCGGGCGTGGTCAGAGACCCGTATTCATTCCGCCCCGGTGCGACAACACCGGTGGTACCCAGCATCGCCGCCTTTTCGCCTGCATGGACCCAGATCTGGCGCAGGAACGAGGCGACCGACGTCTTGCCGGCAGTCCCGGTGACCGCCGCCATAACCCGTGGCTGCGGTCCGAAAAAGGCTGCCGCCATGCGCGCCAGCGCCAGCCGTGGATCGTCGCTGCGCAACACCGCCAAACCGTCCCCTGGCATCTCGGCACCACTCGCCGCCACGATTGCGACCGCCCCCTTGGAGTTGGCTTCCCGGACAAATTTCGCGCCGTCCGTTTTGACCCCGGCAAGGGCAAAAAACAGGTTGCCCGGCTCGACCACGCGGCTGTCAGCCGTCAGACCGGTGACAGAAACGTCCAGATTCACCGATGGCGGGACGATGAGGGTTCCAGGTGGCAGGGCCGAAATCAGGGCTGACAGGTTCATGAAATGCTCAGGTCTTTCGTTTGCATTGCGGCGCGGCTAGCCCTGCCCGCCGCTTGTGGTGTCAATATGACAAGGACAGCGCCTGCGCGCCATTTCCAAAATGCGGTTTGACGCCGAGAAATGCGCCCGAACGGCGGATGATTGCGCCCACAGCCGGCGCAGCGTTGAGACCTGCGGTTGCAGACGGCTTGCCCTCTTCCGGCTTTGGTTCGTCAATCACCACGAGCACCACATATTCAGGATTGTCGATCGGGAAAGCGGAGAGAAAGGCATTGAACCGCACTGCCGAGGAGTAGCGTCCGTTGACCACCTTTTCGGCGGTCCCGGTCTTGCCGCCGACATCAAAACCCGGAACCTGGGCGCGACGGCCCGAGCCCTCGGCCACGTTGAGCGCCATCAAATCGCGCATGTGCAAGCTGGTTGTCGGATCGAGCACCTGAACCGCAAGGCTTTCAGCAGCCTGCTGATTTCGCGGCAGGAATGTCGGCTCGATCAGTTTGCCGCCATTCATCAACGCTGCCGCAGCCACCGCGGTCTGAAGCGGCGTCGTCGACACACCATGGCCAAAGGAAATGGTGATCGAGTTGATCTTTTTCCACTCCGCCGGCTGGTGCGGCATCGCAACCTCGGGAAGTTCGGTCTGCATCCGGGTGAGCAGCCCAAGCCGGGTGAGGAACTCCTTGTGTCCCTCAATACCAACCAGATCGGCCATCCGCGCCGTGCCGATATTCGAGGAATAGATGAAGATCTCGGGCACGGTGAGCACCCGGTTCTTGCCGTGGAAATCGGAAATGGTGAAACCACCAATACGGATCGAACCACGCGCATCAAAGGAATCGGTGATCTTCACCTTTCCGGAATCGAGCGCCATAGCCGTGGTGAAGGCCTTGAAGGTCGAGCCCATCTCGTAGGTGCCCGCCGACATCCGGTTGAGCCGGTCCTTCTCAAGCGCCTCAACCGGATTGTTCGGATCGTAATCGGGCAGCGAAGACATCGCTATCACTTCGCCGGTGTGAACGTTGAGCACAACACCCGCAGCCGCAATCGCCTTGTAGCGGTCGATCGCCGCGGCCAGTTCATCGCGCAGCACATGCTGAACCCTGAGATCCAGAGACAGCCGCACCGGCTTGAGATCCTCATTGAACGTCATGCCGACCGCAGCAAGGTCGCCAAGACCCTGTCCGTCGACATATTTCTCCATACCGGCGATGCCCTTGTTGTCGATGTTGACGTGACCGACAACGTGAGACGCGGTGGGGCCGCCCGGATAAAAGCGGCGGGTCTCGGGCCGGAAACCGACACCCGGAATCCCGAGCGCCAGGATCTGGCTCTGCTGCTTGGGGGTGAGCTGACGCCGCAGCCACTGAAACCGGGAATTGGAAGAAAGCTTACGGTGGATACCGCGCAGATCAAGATCGGGCAGCACGGTGGCGAGCAACTCGACCGCTTCGTCGGCATCTACAATCTTGTTGGGTTCGGCAAACAGCGACACCGTGCGGATGTCGGTGGCCAGCACCTCGCCATTGCGATCCAGAAGATCAGGGCGCGAGGCCAGCAGCTGGTTCGACCGGTTGATCGACGACACGATTTCCGGTGCCTTGAGACCGTAATAGACCAACCGGCCGCCGATCACGGAATAGATCAATCCGAAACAGGCGATGGCGATAATGATGCGGTTCTTGGCCTGATCGCCCTGCGCCTTGCGGACGCCCTCGAATTCAAGATGTGTCCGGCCTGCGGCTGCTTGAGCAGCGCGTTTGGGCGCCAGACCGCGAATGAGTGCGCCAAGGCCGCTCATGGTTTCACCGAGCCGGTTGTCAGCGCCGCATCAGCTTCGCCGTCTCCGTTTTCCGCCACCAGCGGAGCGAAGTCGCTGGCGCGTCCGGGCAATTCGTCTGGTGCCGCCATCTGCAGGGTCTCGATCGGTTTCAATTGCAATTCTTCTTCAAACGCCTCGGAGAGCCGCTGCAGCCGTGACGGCTGGTTGAGCAGACTCCAGTCGGCCTCGAGCAGATCAATGGTTTCTTCCTGAAGCTTGATCGCCGCCTGCAGCTCGCGCACCTGGTCGAGCTTTTCCTCGGCATTGTGCTTGATCTGATAGGTGATTGTCGCCGCAGTGATCATCGCGCCGACCAGCACCAGGTCGAGAGTTCGCAGCATGGCTCAGCCTCCTAACGCAACGAGATTGGGAACGGGCAGAATGTCGGACCCGGCAGGACCGGCAGGCGCTGTCGAGCGCAGACCGGCGCGCAATTTGGCCGAGCGCGCCCGCGGATTGGCCTCGCACTCCTCCGGACCGGCGACAACCGGCTGCTTTCCGATCGCTGTGAACGTCGCCTTGCGCTCCTCCATTGCCGGGAGATGACGCGAGCCCGATGCCTTGCCTGACCGGTCCTGAAAGAAGCGTTTGACAATCCGGTCTTCAAGCGAATGGAAGGTTACCACGACCAGGCGGCCGCCCGGCTTGAGCGCCTTTTCGGCGGCAAACAGCGCGGTGGCAAGTTCGCCTAGCTCGTCATTGACATAGGTGCGCAGCGCCTGGAACACCCGGGTTGCCGGGTGGATCTTGTCCTGCGGCCGGCGCGGCGAGACCTTTTCGATCAGCCCTGCCAGTTGCCGCGTGGTTGAAAAGGGGTGTTTGGCACGCTCGGCCTCGATCGCCCGGGCAATGCGGCCGGCATGCCGTTCCTCACCCAGGATCCCGAAGATGCGGGTCAGATCCGAGGCCTTGGCCCGGTTGACCACGTCGGCGGCGCTGATTCCGGCCTGCGCCATGCGCATGTCGAGCGGCCCGTCGCGCATGAAGGAGAAGCCGCGTTCCGCCTCATCGATCTGCATCGAGGAGACGCCGATGTCGAGCACCAGGCCATCAAGGCTGGCTTCCTCGACATGATCGAGAAGATGCGAGAACTGTGCGTGAACGAGCTTCAGCCGCCCACCGGACGCCGCCACCATTTCCGCGCCATTGGCGATGGCCTCGGGGTCGCGGTCAAAGCCGGTCACCGAAGCACCTGCTTCGAGAATGGCGGCGGTGTAGCCGCCGGCGCCAAAGGTGCCATCAACGATGAGCTGCGACGGCGCCGGTTCAAGCGCCGTCAGAACCTCTCGGAGAAGAACCGGAATGTGGCGAACAGGTCCGCCTTGGGCGTCAGTATTTCCACCGCCCGTGTCCGCCGCCATTCCGTTTCTCCATCCGTGATGAACGGTCAGGAACTGGCCGTCCGGTCTTTCCGGGCTTGCGACTGCATTTCCTCGAATGCCGCCGGAGCCCAGAGCTGAAAATGATCGCCGCGCCCCGCAAACGTCACCTGATCGGTGATGCCTGTGAAATCGCGGATGAAATCCGTCACCAGAAGCCGACCCTCGCCGTCGAGCTTCATGAACACGCCGCCACCGTGAATGAGCAGCGACATCTTGTTGGCCTCCAGCGAAAACGGATCTTCCGATCCGATCATCCGCTCGAAGCGCTCGAGCACATCCGGTCCGGCCATCGAGACCGCCGGAAACACAAAATCCTGCCAGACATAGAGCTCTTCGACGCCCGAACGGGCCAGAACGGCACGAAACATCGAGGGGACGGAAACCCGTCCCTTCGCGTCGATCCTGTTTGTCGCATGCGACAGGAACCGGTTCATAACGCTGTACCGCCGTTTCCGCCTTGTGGCCCCACGCCATCGACCCTCCGCTTCGTCTCATCCGGATTTTGCTGTGTGAAGAACCTCTGGCGGCCAAATTCGCCTGTCCGGCTCCTATGGGGAACCACGGTTCAAATGAGCAAAAAACGGCGGACGCCCGCCTGCTGATCTTAGGCATTTGGGATATCATGGGCCAATATGGGCGTCAATGGGAACATGCCCCCTCAAACGCAATCACGGATGCCCGTTAATACCCCGTCAAGATTAACGAAGGGTTAGGAAAGGTGGACGGAGTGTGAATCGTCTCAGGAAGAAATCGTGCGGATCGCCGGAACGGCTTTTTCAGAGACAGAGATCCTGCCCGGGAAGTTTGCCCGACACGAGCCGCACGACGACTGCATTCATCGCAGCATGATCGGCGATCTTGCCAGAGGTCCGAAGCCGGTCCGGATCTGCAGTCATACGGCCCAACATTTGAAGCGTCAGAGAAGGGCGACTGTTTCTTTTCAAATGTCAGGCTTCTGAATTTAGATTTGTTATAACGTAACATTTTTGTTGTGCGTGTCTGGTAGCTGCGATAGATACCTGCCCTGCCCTGCAATCAACTGGAGTTCGAACAATGCCCGATACCCGCCTGCCAGTCACGGTCCTGTCCGGTTTTCTCGGCGCCGGCAAAACCACGCTGCTCAATCGCGTCCTTAACAATCGTGAGGGACGCCGGGTTGCTGTCATCGTCAACGATATGTCGGAAGTGAACATCGATGCCGACCTTGTCCGCGCGGATACGGAGCTGAGCCGAACTGACGAAACCCTCGTTGAAATGTCCAATGGCTGCATCTGTTGCACGCTTCGCGATGATTTGCTGGATGAGGTTCGGCGCCTGGCCGGTGAGGGCCGTTTTGACTATTTGCTCATTGAATCCACGGGCATCTCCGAACCGCTGCCGGTTGCCGCAACCTTCGATTTTCGCGACGAGAATGGCGTCAGCCTGTCAGACGTCTCCCGGATTGATACAATGGTCACGGTCGTCGATGCAGCAAATCTGCTAAACGACTATTCAAGCCATGACTTCCTGAGCGACCGCGGTGAAACGATGGGGGATGAAGACGAGCGCAAGCTTGTTCATCTGCTAACCGACCAGATTGAGTTTGCCGATGTCGTCATCATCAACAAGGTCAAAGATGCTGGCCCTGAGCGGACGGATGCGGCGCGCAAGATTGTCCGCAGCCTGAACGCGGATGCGCGGATTATCGAGACCAACCATTCCGATGTTCCAGCAGAGGCAATTCTCGATACCGGTTTGTTTGATTTTCAGAAAGCCCACGAACATCCGATGTGGGCGAAAGAACTCTACGGCTTTGCCGACCATGTTCCCGAAACGGAGGAATACGGTGTAAAATCTTTCGTTTATCGCGCACGCCAACCCTTCGTGCCTGAAAAAATCCAAGAGGTTTTGAATGGCTCGATGCCCGGCGTTGTCCGCGCAAAAGGGCATTTCTGGCTCGCCTCACGGCCAGAATGGGTTGCAGAGTTTTCGTTGGCTGGCGCACTTTCAAGCGTCAGTCCGTTGGGACAGTGGTGGGCCAATGTTCCGGCAGAGCGCAGACCCACCCACGAAGCCGCTCGTGCTTATCTGCAAGCAAACTGGCAAGAACCCTGGGGTGATCGTCGTCAGGAGATCGTGTTTATCGGTGTCGGCATTGATTGGAACGCGCTGAAAGCGCGTCTGGACGCCTGCCTGGTTCCTGCTTCGGAAGCCTCATGTCTGGACGATTTGCCGGATTATGCCGACCCCTTTCCGCTCTGGCGCCGTGCGGAACAAGCGGCATGAATGTGGTGAGCATAGATCTGCAAACCATAGCGATTGCATTCGCGGATTTAGCGGAAGCTCTGGTCAGCTAGAGCCGTGCATCTTTAACTGGAAGCAGTTTGATGGAATGGATTTTTCGAACCAGCCAGGAAAACACCGCAGTCACGATGCGATGCATCGTGCGAGGATTTTGACGACGCTGGTTCGGAAAAGACGTCCAAGCGAGGCAGGATACAGGCGGCACCATGTTCGATGCTCTGCCGTTGTTGGGGAAAGTGTTGGTCTGAAAACAGCGGTTTTGAGCGCTCCCGCCCTGATCACGGTCGGCCGCCTACGCCATACCGAAAGCCCCGGGACCGTCCCAGGTGCCAGGCGGCCTCTCAGCCGATCATCACCGGCCCGAACAGCACCAGGAAACCGGCGACCAATGCACCGCATCTCGCCAGCGTCGTGTCAATTGACCTTCGGCGCAGCGATACCGGCACGCCGTCAGGGAGCCCTGAAATAGAGCCACAACATCGCGCCGATGAACGCAAATGTGGTGACGTTCATCATGGTGTTTGCGACATCACCCGTCAGCATGGGGCTCCTCCTTCAGCGCGCGAAGAAAGCAGACCACGATCAGCCCGGTGATAAAGACAAAAGGCAAAGCGCCCAGGGCGATGAAGCCCCTCACCGCCTCAATGGACCCCGCGGCCACCATTGACGCACCGAATACACCAAGCACGACACCCCAGATCACCCTTATGCGAACCGGCGGATCGGGATCGCCGCCGCTGGAGAAGGTGCCGAGAACGAAAGCCGCACTGACCACACTGGTCACAATGAACAGAAAGGCCGCGGCAACGGTAATGGCCGTTGTCAGGTAGGGCAAAGGCAAACGCGCAAGCAGTTCAAAGGTAACGCGCTCGACGTCATTATCAGTCACGGTCAGCAATGTACCGTCGTTGCGAAGCACGTCGAATATCCCGATCCCTCCGAACGCTCCAAACCAGATCAAAGAGAACACAGAAGGAACGACAAGCACGCCCAGCATAAACTCACGGATCGTACGCCCGCGCGAGATGCGCGCGATGAACACGCCCACGAACGGGCCCCATGCAATCCACCAAACCATGTAGGTGAGCGTCCAGTCCGCGAACCATTTCGAAAGCTCGTCTCCGAAGAAGGTAAAGGTCTGAAATCCCCGTGGCACGACCTCTACGAGATAGCCGCCAAAACTGTTCAGGATGGCATTCATCAGGAACTCGGTCGGGCCGAAGAGGATCGTGAAGATCAGCAACAGTCCCGCCAGCAGCATGGCCGCATTCGACAGCCGTGACATGCCGTCCCCCAGATCAACAAACAATGGCGGCATGTAGCAAAGAAAAATCGCCGTGAAGACCAGGACAATGAGCAGGTTGCCTGCCGATTGACCAGGCAGCAGCACATCGACGCCATCGGCCACCTGGAAGACACCCATCGCGATTGAGCCGCCGACACCGATGGCAATCGCGGCGATCGCAAAAAGATCGGCAAACCAGCCGACAAGTCTGGCCCACCTTTCTGTCGGGAAAAGCGACGTCAGCGGCGCGCTGACAAGCATCGGCGTTCCGCGGCGGAAGGCGAAATAGGCGATGACCAGAGCGATTGCCGCATAGATGGCCCAGGCGTGCAGCCCCCAGTGAAACAGCGTCGTCACCATGGCCGCATTGGCTGCTAGCGGCAGGGGCATCAGGTCCTTGCCGAAGGAAAAATGCGTCAAGGGCTCCGCCGCAGCCCAGAAAAGAAGACCGACTCCCATGCCTGCGGAAAACAGCATCGCAAGCCAGGAAAGTGTCGAAAATTCTGGTTCTTCGTCATCCGCGCCGAGGCGGACCTGACCAAAGCGCGACATCGCGATCCAGACACAAAACAGCAGGAGCGACGTGACGGTCAGCATGATGAACCAGCCGCGGCCTTCGAAGGCACTTGCGACCACGGCTTGGGCGACGTCATTGGCTCCTGCCGGATCGACCAGGGCCCAAACCCCAAGCCCGCCGACCAGACTGATCGAGCCTGACAGAAGCACCTTGTTGGAGGTCATGGCATGCATTCCTTTGCAACCCGGCTTGAACCAGCCGCCCGCGATCAACCGATTATCTCAAAGCAGCGGTGGGCACCATGCCACAGCAGAAATGAAGGAGATAGAGCCATCCCTTATGGGAAAGAACATGTGCGGTCGCGGGGAATGGCCATCTCACTTTGAGTGATGACTAGCCGCGCGTGGCAGCCAGTGGAACGAGATCAGTTTCGGCCCCTTGCTGCCGTTCGAGCCGGGCAAAGTGAATGGCTACTTCAGCCCTTTGTGGATAATCGTGTTGAATTCAACTCAGGCTATGGGGAGCACTTAGCGAACAGATAGTCATGAGAATTCAGATGACTTCCGCTTCAGCATCCACGGCCAAACCAATCTCGATGGCCTTTGAATAGAGCGCATTCAATTCGCGGCTCGAGATCCCAATCAGGAACTCAGAATGATCTTTGGATCCATATCCTGCCTTCTTTGCTTCTAGCAGAGTAAAGTCTTCGGCTGCTCGTGCGGCAGCGACCGTAGCAAACTGGCTCGATGGCCTCTCGGACCACTTCGCCTCCCCTTGGGTCAGACGACGATACCGGTTTAAGTCTTCAATCCTTTCTGCAGCCTTCCCGGAGCCGACTTTGAATGTCAATCCATGAGCGTCATAGATCTGTGCGATGTAGAGATGCGTGCCGGGATCGACTTTCGTCGGCGCGCGCACCCCGGCCATTTGGCGCCAAGGGCGATGTAGTGAGCCTTGGAATGGTAACTTTTCGGTCTCTTCGTCTTTCACCTGTTCTCTGACATTGAGCGTCATAAGGCGGCCGATCTCTGCTGGTTGCATCTCGTGGATACTTGCTGCGCCCTGCATACCCTTATCAGCGTGGCCCGGGATCAGTGTATCGTTGCTTTCCTGCTCGATGAAGGCCCATGTTCGCGATACGGCAATGCCAAAAGGCCAACGGAATCGCCCATCTCCCTTCCTGTAATGCTCGGGCGGTCGCCTCACGTCTGGTCGCAGAGACTCGACATCGACCTCCCGAACGGGATCTGCGATCTCGACGGCACCGGCAAGTCGCCCGCGCAGCATGGGATCGGATCCCATTGCATCGCTGGTCAGAAAGACAACGATGTCTCCGGGCTGGATATAATTTAGGATGGGCTGCCGGTTACCTTCGTGGCTCAGCGCCAGCGCGTCGTACTCTGGGACGTCAGGGGCACCCCAAGTCTTGGTCCAATAGTATCGTCGGTTCATGCAGTCAGTCTCTTTGTTTTTTTGATGAGATGGTAATCATTCGAAAAAACGAGTGCAAGAAAAGACACCGCGTGGGGCTCCGCTTAGGTGCCTTTCGTCGAAGGCGCGCTAAATGTCCCCTCCCCGCCCTAAGACGACCTAGGGCCCACGCAGCATTCTCAGCCGATCATCACCGGCCCGAACAGCACCAGGAACCCGGCAACAGCAAAGCCCACGCGCAGTGCCGGTGCAAATGCTCCGATCAGCGCATAGGAAATCAGGCCCAGACCAAGCGCGATCTGGGCCAGTGCGATGACAGCGGCCATCGGGTCGGTTGCCATTGCGATGATCGAGGGGTTGGCCACCATTGTCAGCGGGATCACATAGAGCCCGACGCCGAGGCTCATCGCGGTCAGCGCCACCTTGAGCCAGTTCTCGCCGATCATGCCTGCGGCAATAAACACCGCGCCACAGACGGGCGGAGTGATGGTCGACAGGAGCGCAAACCAGAACACGAACAGATGCGCCTGCAGCGGCTCTAACCCGAGTTGAATCAGCGCCGGCCCGGCGACCGAAACGCAGATCACATAGGCAGCCGTGGTCGGCACCTCCATGCCCAGAACCAGGCAGGCCAGTGCGGTCAGAAGCAGCGACGGCCACAACAACCCGCCCGATGCCGACAGGATCAGCGAGGTGATCTTGACCCCCAGCCCGGTGATCGACAGCACGCCGATGATGATCGAGGCGCACAGGATGATAGATGCGATCATCGACACCTGCCGCGCGGCGTTGAGGATTGCGCTTTCCAGCCGCCCGAGCGTGCGGCCGAAATCAAACGTGCCGTCGGCGTGGAAAAACAACATCACGAAGCTGACCAGGATCGCCATGCAGGCGGCATATTGCGGGGTGTAGCCCGCCCCGAACATGCCCCACATCAGCACCGCAAAAGGAATGGCAAAGAACGCCGAAGTGATGATCACAGCGCGCGCGCCGGGCCGGTCTTCCTCGGCCAGGCCGCCGAGCTCGTAACGTCCGGCATAGGCGTTGATCCCAACCCAGACGGCAAAGAAATACAGCAGTGCAGGCAACACCGCCGCCGCCATGATCGCGGTGTAGGGCACGCCGGTCAGCTCAACCATCACAAAGGCGCCCGCCCCCATCAGAGGCGGCATGATCTGCCCGCCGGAGGACGCCACCGCCTCGACCGCCGCGGCCAGCCGCTTCGGATATCCAAGTTTTGTCATCGCCGGCAGCGTGATCGCACCGGTCGAGGCGACATTGGCGGAAGCCGATCCGGAGATAGAGCCAAACAACGCCGAAGAAATCACCGAAACCTTGGCAGCCCCGCCCTTGAGCCGTCCGGCAGCTGCCGAGGCGATGTTCATGAAGCCCTGCCCCGCCTCTCCGGCATTGAGCACTGCGCCAAAGATCACAAAAATCGCCACCACACCGACCGAGACACCCGCCAGGCTGCCCCAGACACCGCCCTCGGCAATCGTCAGCGTGCCGAGAAAACTCGCCAGCGGGGTTCCCGAATGACCGAATTCCCCGGGGATATATTGCCCAAAAAGTCCGTAGAGCAGCGCCAGCAAAGCCACCATCGGCAAAGGCCAGCTGATCGCCCGGCGCGCAGCTTCCAGCACCACGACGAGCAGCACGACGGCAACGCAAATCTGGAAATTGCCTTCAAGAAATCCGTACTGATCGCCGAGCGCAGACTGGTTCCAGGCGATCCAGAGACTGGCGGCCATGCCGAGCCCACAGAACACAATTCCACTCAGCCGGGCGAACCTGCCGCCCTCGACAAACAGGAAGATCCACGGCAGCGCCAACGCCAGATGCAAGGGCCGGCTGACCAGATTGGGAACCAGCCCCCAGAAGATCAGCCCAAGGTGAAACACCACCAGACATGCAGCACTGGCGATCATGGCCACTCGCATCCGACAGGCTCCCGGCTTTCAAGATATTTGGGGTGGATGGAATAGAGACCTTGCTTCCCGGCTTCAGCCGCCGGGAAGCACCTTCGGCCTCTTACTGCTGATCTGCGGTCAGCTCAAAACCGGCTTCGGTGTAGTAGCGGATCGCGCCCGGGTGCAGCTTGCCGGTGATGTTGGCCATCAGGCCCTTGTCGACACCGTTCCACCAGGCAGCGTCGGCTCCCATCGCGGCCTTGCCTTCCCAGAACGTCTTGGTAAGTGTGTAAGCTGCATCGTCATCCATCGCAGTGGTGGTGAATGCGGCAACCGGCAGCGAGGTCGTGGTGATGTCAGCGTCCTGGCCGCTATAGGTTCCCGCCGGAATGACCAGCTTCGCCCGTTTGGTTTCGGCGATCTGCTCATCGCTGAGCGAAAGCACCACAACATCCGCAGAGGCTGCCGCTTCAATGACATTCGGTGCCGGCCATGAGCCTGCGGTCACAAAACCGTCGATCTGCCCGTTCTTGAGTGCAGGAACCGCATTCGAAAGCTCGACCTCGGCCAGGTTCACCTTGCCTTCGAGGCCAAACAGATTGAGGTATTTTTCGCCTTCCCGGGCACCGAACGACCCCTTGCCGAGCAGGATGGTCTTGCCTTCCATGCCTGCAAAATCAGTCACGCCGCTGTCGGCAGACATGACGAAATGCATCGTCAGCGACGGGATCGGGAACAGCGCCCGGATCTCATCGAATTTCGGGTCGCTCTTGCCCTCGAACATGGCCTTGCCGCCCTGGGCGAGCTTGACCAGCACCGGCGGCGTTGTGAACACGTAGTCGCCGCCGCGTGCCTTGACTTCCATCACGTTCTGAACCGAGCCCTGGCTCTCCTCCACAGTCACGATGACGTCACCATCGGTGCCGGCTTTCATCGCTTCGGCGAGCTGAACGCCCATTTGGTAATAGGATGAGCCGGTCTTGGCGGATTTGTAGGTGATGCGCGTTTCAGCGAACGCACTTGAAGTGACAAATCCGGCCGCAAGACCGAGCGCCAGAACGAGTGAGGTGTGTTTCAATTGCTTTCTCCCAACAGCGTTTGAATCCAGGAACCTGATCCTGAAGCGCGGTCTTCGCATGAAAAAAGACCGACGGCAAACTGCAATTGCCATCGGCCGGGCAAGCCGCCCGGCCGCTTCCACCGTGACGCGAAACAGCAATCAGTCCTGCCGTAAAACGCGGACTTTTTCGTGAGATCCCGAAAGGGGTCTAGCACCTAGTCAATCTGCACACGCGCCATCTCACCGCGAATGTTGATATGCGGCATCGCGCCGGGGGTGTTGGGAAGGCTGCTGTCGACATAGGAGGCCTTGGCTTCCATCAGGTAGCTCACCTCTGTCGACTCCGGAAACGCCACCTGTGCATCCAGCATCTTGCCGGAAATCGAAATGGTCTCGTCGTGGGAGACCGTTGCAAAGGCCAGCCGGGCGCGAAGCGCTGCACCCGAGACCGAGATGGTCTGCGCATGTCCGTCAAGCGACATGTCCCCGGCATCGCTTTTGACATCAACCAGCGCGAAGTTTCCGCTGAGTTCGGTGCGCGCCGCCTTCTGGTCAATCCAAACGGCCGCACCCGACGGCAGATTCGCCGTCACTGTCATGGCGCAATCGCTCCAGTCGAAACCCCACCCGCGTCCATCGATATTGACCGTGAGCGTATTGCCCTCCACCCGCATCGAGCCTCTGGCAGGGCAGGCATCGGAGAACCAGCTCGACTTCCAAACCGCACCCCAGCCACGGCGTTCACCGGTCAGCTGCGCGAACATTGCACCTTCGGCGCCAGCCGAGATCCGGATCTGGCTGGCCGTTCCACTGACGCGAATGTTGGAAACACTGGAAAGATCCACCGGCTCGGAGAGGCTTTCATGTGCTGTGTAAAGGGACACGGTCCCATTGAGCAGCACCAGTGCGGCAGCAATACCCGCGATGGAGTAGAAGACATGTCGGCTTTTCATCGAAAAACATCCTGTGTTGGTTGTGGTGACCGGCAGAGGGTGCGGATTAGCCGGGGAAGATACGTCCCGGATCGCGATTCAGGTCGATCTTGATCGCAATAAAGGACACATTGGGCACAATCGAGCCATCGTTGCGGCTCTGGCTCGTCTCTCACTCCCTTCACCTTCTGTCTGGTCACTACCTGTCTGTTGCACCCATGATCTTTCTGCCGATCCCCTTTCTGGTCTCATTCCTGCTCTTGACGATCCTGCTGCGGCTGCTGTTGCAGCCGGCGGAGAGCCTGCACGCCAACCGCATGTTCGCGTTGCTGATTGGGGTCTATGCGGTGCAGACCATTCTGGTTGGCCTACGCTGGGGCTATGACGTCACCAACATAGCCGTGCCAATGGTGCTGATCGCCAGCATCATTCCGCCGCTCTCGTTTCTGGCTTTCCGGGATCTGGTCTCCGAGCGCCCGGGGCCGGGCTGGCGTGACTGGCCCCATGCTCTGGTTCCGCTGCTGCTGCTGATTATGCTGCTCGTCTGGCGTGATCCGATCGACCTTCTGCTGACCGCGGAATATCTGGGCTATGGCGGCTGGCTGATCTGGCTGACGCGGCACGGACCGGACGGGCTCATCTCCTCGAGGCTGGACGGTTCATTGCGCTCATACCGCTCGCTGCAGATCGCCGGCTATGCGCTGATCGCCTCCGGCCTGACCGACATTGCCATCTCGACAGACCTCACCTTGTCGGGCGGGCGCCATGCTCCGATGGTGATCACCGCCGCGACCACCATCACCATCCTGCTTCTCGGCTTCGCCGCATCCATCGCAGGCAATGAGGACAAGCCCGAAAGCGACGACGTTGCACCTCAACAGGACAGCGCGGCAGCGCAACTCAGCACCGAGGAGGAGGTTGCCGTCGCCCGGAAGCTGGAAGAGCTGATGGCGGAAAAGAAGCTGTTTCGCGACGCGGACCTCAACCTGAGCCGCCTGGCCAGAAAGATGGGCCTCCCGGCCCGCCAGGTCTCCAATGCCATCAACCGGGTCCACAGTCTCAGCGTCTCGCAATATGTCAACAACAAGCGCGTCGCCGACGCCTGCCGGATGCTAGAAACCACCAGCGAGCCAGTGACCCGCATCATGTTCGAGGCAGGTTTCATGACCAAATCCAACTTCAACCGGGAATTTGCCCGCGTCACCGGCACGACCCCAAGCGAGTGGCGCAAGCGCTCGGAGAGCGTGGTTCAGGCGCAGGCATGATACCGAACCCATCGTTCCAGCGCGCAATCTGAGCGGCTTGCCGCTTCAGCCCTCGCCGAGCATCACCATTGTGGTGCGCTTGAGAGTGGCAAGGAGCCGCCTGAGCTGGGGCAGATCATGAGCGGTGAACTTGAAGTTTGACGCGCTGGCATAGAAGAACTCTGCCAGCTCTTCCGGACTGCTGCCTTTCTCTGCGAGCTCCTTGCCATAGGGGTCGAACAGGCCGGTCAGGAGATCGATCTTGCCTTGCTCGGCAGCCACTTGCGGCCCCGTCACACCATCACCATTGCCGATCAGAAGATCGCTGGCATCGGGCATCTGGCGGACCTGATCAAAGAACCGCACGACGGCAGCGTCGAGAAAGATATCAAGCCGCTCGCCAATGCTCTGCGCCGGGCCCCAGCCCTCTTTCACTTCGTGGCACACCTGCCCGGCAATCAGCTCCATGGCAGCCGCTATGATCTCGTCCTTGTTGGAATAGCGCGCATAGAGCGTCTGCCGCGAAATGCCTGCCTGCTCGGCAATGTCGCCCATTGTCGCTTTGCGCAGGCCATAGCGTGAGAACACCGCGATTGCCGCGTCCAGAATTTGTTGCTGCCGATCATTCATCACGAACAACTTGACATTTTTTGTTGATTTGTCAAAGTGAACATAAGAACCTTGTCATAAGATGCATAGGAAGCAAACGAAGTTATCTGCTTCACTTGCCGGGCGAACTGGCATGACCAACTTATCAACCATTGCAGGGCCCGGAGGCAAGCACATGAAAATTTCCGTGAATGGTCAGACCCACGAGGTGGATGTCGAACCGGACATGCCGCTGTTGTGGGTGTTGCGCGACGAGCTTGGTATCACCGGCGTCAAATATGGCTGCGGCATCGCCATGTGCGGCGCCTGCACGGTGCATATCGACGGTGTTCCGACGCGGTCCTGTCAGCAATGGGTCGGCGATGTGGAGGGTGAAATCACCACCATTGAAGGTCTGGGAGCTCCCGACGCCTTGCACGCGGTGCAAGCGGCCTGGATCGAGCATCAGGTGGCCCAATGCGGCTATTGCCAATCCGGCCAGATGATGTCCGCCGCGGCCCTTCTGGCAGAAAACAGCGCGCCGAGTGACCAGGACATTGACGACGCAATGAGCGGCAATCTTTGCCGTTGCGGCACCTATCCGCGCATCCGCGAAGCCATCAAGGCCGCCGCACAGACAATACGGAGCGCATGAGATGGGACGTTTGAGAACCTTCACCCGCCGCGCCTTCCTGGTCGGATCCGCCGCTGTCGCCGGTGGCGTTGCCTTCGGGGTCTACACGGTCCGCACCCCGCACGACAATCCGCTGCTCGCAGATCTTGAGCCCGGCGAAGCAGCGCTCACGCCCTATGTCCGCATCGATGCTGACGGGGTGACCCTGATCACCCCGCGCGCCGACAAGGGTCAGGGCGCCTATTCGGTCCAGGCGGCCCTGATCGCCGAGGAGCTGGACATTGAGCTCGATCAGATCAAGGTCGATCCGGGTCCACCCTCGCCCGCATATTGGAACACGGCCTTTGCGGAAGAAGGAGCCGCCTTCATGGCCCCGGGCGACGGGATCGCCAACTGGATGGCCCATGGGGTGTTGTCAGCGGTGATAAAGACCATGGGCATGCAGGTCACCGGCGGCTCGACCACAGTCCCCGATGGCTTTGTCAAACTGCGCCAGGCCGGTGCCTCGGCCCGCGAAACCCTGAAGCTGGCAGCAGCGGACAAAACCGGTTTCGCCGCAAGCGAGCTCAGGACAGAGGCCGGCCAGGTGATGCTGCCCGATGGTTCCTCGATCCCATACACCGAGCTCGCCACCATTGCCGCGGGCATTGAACCACCCCAGGATGTCACCTTGCGTGATCCCTCCGAGTGGCGGCTAATCGGCAAACCGATGCAGCGCGTCGACATCGTGGAAAAATCCACCGGCACCCTGAAATACGGCATTGATCACAAGATCGACGGGATGGTGCATGCAGCCATCGTCCTAAACCCCGCCCAGACCGGACCAATGAACAGCTTTGACGCCAGCGAGGCGCTGAAGATGCGCGGCATCAAGGCCGTGGTTCCTGTGACCGGCGGCGTTGGCGTGGTTGCCGACAACACCTGGCGCGCCTTCCAGGCCGCCCAGGCGGTCGAATTTGACTGGGGTTCAGCGCCCTTCCCCGCCGCGATGGACGATCATTGGCAGGCCCTCGCCGACAGCTTCAATGACGATGCCATAGACAGCCAGAAGCGCGATGACGGCAGCGTCGAAAACTCCATTGCCGAAACCGGAGAGATCATCAGCGCCGAATACCGCGCACCCTATCTGGCCCACGCACCGCTCGAGCCGATCAGCGCGATCGTCCGTGTGGATGACGACAGTGTCGAAGTCTGGACCGGCACCCAGATCCCGCGCTTCATCCAGAACAACATCAGCAAGATCACCGGCATCGATGCCGACAAGGTGATTGTGCATGTGCTCTATATGGGCGGCAGCTTCGGCCACCGGCTTGAAGACGAAGTCGTCAAGCAGGCCACCGAAATCGCCATGCAGATGAAGGGCACCCCGGTCAAGCTCACCTATTCGCGCGAGCAGGATATGACCCACGATTTCGCTCGCCAGATCGCCATGGCGAAAATGCGCGGCGTGGTCCGCGACGGCCAGGTCGAGACCTATGAACTTGGCATCGCCATGCCATCAGTGGTCGCATCGCAAATGGCCCGTCAGGGCCTTTCCGTCCCAGGTCCGGACAGCCAGATTGTGGCCGGGGCCTGGGACCAGCCCTTTGCCATCCCCAACCAGCGCATCACCGGTTACCGAGCGCCGGAGCTTGCGCCGATCAGTTCCTGGCGGTCGGTCGGGGCGTCCTCGAACGGCTTCTTCTACAGTGTTGGTCTTGATGAGCTGATCCACGCCGCGGGCGCCGATCCGCTGGAAGAACGGCTGCGGCTGTGCAGCATTCCCGAAGCCCGCAAGGTGCTCGAGGCGGTCGGCGAAATGTCCGGCTGGGACGGCGTGCTTGGCAATGGACGCGGCCGCGGCGTGGCGCTCACACAATCCTTCGGCGTGCACTGCGCCGAGGTGGTCGAGGTGACAATGACCGACGCGGGCATCAAGATCGACAAGGTCTATGTCGCCGCCGAAGTCGGCACCGTGATTGATCCGGTGAATTTCGACAATCTGGTCAAGGGCGGCGTGATCTTCGGGCTCGGTCATGCGATGAACTGCGAGATCACCTACACCGACGGCATCGCCGACCAGGACAATTTCCATGTCTTTGAAGGCATGCGGATGAACCAGTGCCCTGAAATCGAAGTCCGAGGTCTTGAAAACGGATCACGGACGCTCGGGATCGGCGAACCGCCGGTTCCGCCTGCCGCACCTGCCCTCGCCGGGGCGATCTTCGCCGCCACCGGCATCCGTCTGCGGGAAATGCCGTTCAGCAAGTTCGTCGATTTCGCATGAGGCGCGGCCGAAACCTGAGGGCAAGGCAAGCGGCTGCAGAAGGGTCTTAGCGGGCCTTCTGCGCCGCCGCCCTGCGCTGTTTGAACGCCTGATGCGATTGATCTGTCCCGTCATGGAATGATCCAAACCACTTGTCCCAGGGCATTTCCAGATTGCCGTAATTGCACTCGAAATAGCGGTGGTGCATCTGGTGATGGAAGGTTCCGAGCGCCAGCCGGTTTTCGTCCTTGACCACAAGCCCCTCAAATCCGGTGTGCGATGTCGCCGCCGTCAGCGCCTGATGCTGCATGTGAAACAGAATGTGCAGCGGATGCGCCGGCACGATGAAGTGGATCAGCACCGACGAGAAAAACAGCAGATGTTCGACCGGGTGCATCGACAGCCCGGACCATGGCCCGACATTGGTGTTTCTGTGATGCAGCGCATGAAACGCCTTGTACAGGCGCGGCACATGGATGAGCCTGTGGATCCAGTAGAAGTGAAACGAGATCCACACCGGCGTCAGCGCAAACAACAGCACGAACCAGACCGGACTGTCGCTCCAGAACAACACCGGCGCATAACCGTTCGCCATGGCCCAGAACATCAAGACCTCATAGGCTGACCAGAACACAACGCCACTGCCCAGCGACCAGAACATGTTGTCGTAAACCTGGTTCTTGAAGGTGAAGGCACGGCTCTCCCTTGCCAGGTCCCGCTTGTCGAATTTCAGCTCCATCTGCTGCCGTTTCCAGACAAAGAAATAGAGATGCAGGCCACCGGCGACGCCTAACAGCAAGATCAGATTTCGAATGTAGATCTCGGCGATCCACCCGATCTGAAGCGTTCTGGCCTCTTCCATCGACGGCTGGAACCACATCCAGCACACCAGGCTGATCAGCAGCACAATCGCATTCTCGGCAATCGCAAACCACCGGTCCACAACCCAAGAAACCATGCGCCGGGGATCGGGCGGCCAGCTGAAAAACGGAGAGACCTTGATCGGGACCTGCGGGCGGTGATGCCATTGCCCGGCAAATCCGCTCGCGGCAGGCTGTGTGTTCACATCGCTTTGGTCACCCACGGCGCACATCCCCTCAATCCTGACTTCGAATGCCCGATCCTCCCACAGTCCGAATGACTTGAAAAACAGAACTTTCCGAACGATAACATCATAAATATCGAGGAATACCCCGTTGAAAGGCCCTGCCAGATGAGCGTGTCGATCAAGGCAATGCAATATTTTCTGGCGGCAGCGGAGCAGGGTTCCATCGTCAAGGCTGCGAAGCAGCTCAACGTGGTGCCCTCTGCGGTCTCGAACGCCATCGATATGGTCGAGGCGGCTTTCGGCCTTCAACTGGTGCAGCGGTTTCCGGCAAAGGGGATCGTCCCCACCGCCGCAGGCGTTCAGGTCATGCAGAAGATCCGGAGCCTGGTGGATGACTATGAACTGCTGCTGCAGCAAGGCACCGAACTGCGAACAGCTCTTTCCGGACACATCTCCGTCGGTTACTACGCTCCAGTCGCGTCCGCTTTCGTTCCCTTGATTTTCGCACCTATGCTGGAAGCCAACCCAGGCATCCGGCTCAAGCTGATCGAAACAGACAATGAAGCCGTGCAGGACCGGCTTCTCTCCGGCGAGTTTGACCTGATCATCTTCGTCGCCAACAACATCAGGACAGGCATCGTTCATCGCAAGCTAATTGAAGCTCCGCCCTATGTTCTGGTTGCGTCGGAGCATCGTCTCGTCTGTCAGGCTTTTGTCACGCCGGACGATCTGCGCGACGAACCTATGGTGCTGTTGGACCTGCCAATGACCAGCGACTATTACCGCAGCATCTTTGCCGGAACCGATGTCACCAACCAGATCGTGGCCCAGGCCAACACCCATGAAATGGTTCGCAGTCTGGTCGGCAAGAACATCGGCTTTTCAATTCTCAACATGCGCCCCGAAACCGCCGCCACCTATTCCGGCGACCGGGTTGTGGCCAAGCCGCTCAAAGCAAAGACCCAGGCATTGGAACTGGCTGTCGGCCACACCGGCGGCAAACAAAGAAAACTGACGCAAGCCTTCATCGACGCCACAATCACCCATTTCGATCAGGAGGTCGCGCGGAAATTGATTATGGCTTTGAATTGACGCACACACCGATCGATGGCGTTCTCGTCCCTGGCTCTCAAGCCAACAATGGGGCATCGCGCTGAACGTCTCGTGCTATTGTGACGTCCAAACGCATCAAGATCGAAAGCTCAACATGGCTGACTACACACTCCACTACTGGCCGATTCAGTTTCGCGGGCAATTCATCCGCGCGGTCCTCGCCTATGCCGACGCCTCCTGGAACGAAGTCGGTTTTGACGACATCATCGCCCAGAAATCCGCCGAACCATCCGCGCAATTGATCCCGCATATGGGGCCACCGGTGCTGACCGATCACAGTTGCGACGTCTGCATCTCCCAGATGGGAGCCGTTCTCACCTATCTCGGAGGAAAACACGGGCTTACAGCCGATGATCTGGTGCACAGGGCGATGACCACCAAGCTGATCGATGATGCCAATGATGTGCTCTACGAAATGACCCGCCACAATGGCGCGCAACAATGGACAAGTGAGACGTGGAGCGAGTTTCAACCGAGGCTTCAGCGCTGGATGGAGATTTTCGAGGAAACCGGCCGACGCCATGGTCTGACAGCTCAATCGGGTTTCATCCTCGGAACCGAGACGCTCTGCCTCGCTGACCTTGTGGTGGCGACACTATGGGGCACCATGACCACCAAGTTACCGGCCCTCAGGCCGATGCTGGAAACCCGTGCACCGGCGATCACCGGCCTGTGCAATCGCATCGCAGCCCTTCCCTCCCAAACCGCGCTTCGCAAAAGCAGCGACGCATCTTTTGGCGATGCATGGTGCAGCGGCGAGATCGAAGCATCGCTTCGCGCTGTTACCGGCAGCAATCCTGTTCACCAGGAAAACCGGCTCCCTCGCTACAGCTGGTGAATCGCCAGGACGACCGGGGGGAGTTTCCAGAGAAATCTGCTGGCGGCAGGACAAGATGCCGCCAGCAGGAGGATCCCCTGATCTTGATCGGAAAATGTGGGGACCGGAACCAAGATGCGGTCTAGAATTTCACTTTCAGACCCGGGGCAAACAGGAACGAGGTCCGATTGATCGGTCCGCCAAAGCTACGGCCGACTTCGGCCTTCACGGACAAAAAGACCTTTTCATCCATGAGGTTGTAGTCAAACTCGACACCCCCGAAGACCGCATTGCCATTCTCTTTGACCGTTGTGGGCATTCCCAAACCTGAAACATCTGTCTTGATCAGGAAACGGCGAAAACCGGCATAGGGCGCAATTGCGAATTGATCCATCTGCTTGCGGGCTTTCACAAATCCGCCAATCGCTGTCACATCGGTCTTGGTGGTAAAATTGAACAGTCCGGCCGTCGTGGTCTTGGTTCCACCGCCAAGCGACCGGAACAGATTTGCACCACCGCAAAGATCCCAACTGTTGACATTGGCGCGGCAAACTTCCGCAGACGCATCAACACCGTAATAGGTCAAAGCGATGGTCTTCGGACCGCCAAACTTCATCACCCCGCCACCGACGGTTCCGCTGAAATAAAGATCGTGCGAGGCCGTCAGCGCGCTGTCCTGGGCATGCACCATCGGAGAAGAAACCAATCCTGCGACGAATGCGAAAACGGCTGCAGACAATCCCGAGCGTTTCATGAAAAACTCCTACTCATCATTATGTTGAGTAGGAGGATAGCTCCCGGCAAACACAGGCAATATGTATGGAATCACACAGTTTAGCGTTTTTCGGTTCGTAACAGTTCTCGATCACTGGCAGAAGGAATACCGCACCGTGCAGACTGCACCGGCATTGGCGCAAAAGCCCATCGCGAAGCTTTCCGCCGCCTGCTTGCTTACGCCCGCGCCGAACCAGTGGCCGCCACTGCCCGATGCCAATGCGTGGCATTGCGCCTGGGTCATATCCGCAATGCCACAGGAGGCATCACCGCAATACTGCATCGCGTAGGACTGCGCTTCGTCGCGGCTTGCCCCGGCACCGTGACCGAAAAGGTCGTCGTGGCCGATGGCGAAAGCCATCCACCCCGTGCCGTTCGATCCGCCCTGCCCCGACGCACCGCCCTGCTCCGACGCACCGTCCTGGCCGCCGAGCACCGCGCCGCATTCGCCATACATGCCGGCAATCGGCCGGCCTTCCCAGCACATGATCCCGCCCCATTGATAGGCTGGACCGACGGGTTGCCGGATCTCGAACCAGTCATATCCGTCATAGCGCACGCCGGTGTTCATCGTCACGGTCACCGGCGCGCCCTCGCGCAGGCTGCCGGCCTGGCCGAAATTCGTTCCCGGACCATTGCGCAGACGCCCGCCAAGCGAACGGGCCGCGGCATTGCCGAGCATTGTTTCATTGCCGCCCACTGCCCCCGACGCGTGTGTTTGCGAAGCCGCCTGTTCGGTACAGGGCACCGCCGCCTCGTTCGGATACCGCTTGAAATAGAGCCGGGTATCCGTTCCCTTGCCGAAGAACCTGAAATTGCGGCTTTCGAAGCTGAAACCGCTGGCGACCCGCTGCTCCCGCGCAGTTTCAGTTTTCGCAGCAGATTCCGCTGCGCTGACGTATTCACTCTCCGGAGAGATGCGGGCGGTGGAGTTTCCGTCCACCCAGCTCACTTCCACCTCATAGTAGATGTCACCTTCAGGCGAACACTCATACATCGTCATTTCCGAGGCTTCGGCGGCTGATATCGGAACCGTCAGCATGGCTCCCAACGCCATGACAATTCCACTGCTGGCAAGCAGCAAGCGGCTGCAACTATGGGAGATGGAATTGCTCGAAATGTGGTCAGACATGGTGATTTCCCCATCGTGATTAGGCTTGAAGAAATCAGAAAATACCGGTCCGGGACGGGTTCCCACAATGTATGAATTAGTACATGCACGATCAGGCATTGCTTTGCTAAGCTGTAACCATTCTTGTTGACCCAAACGCCGCCCCTTGTTCGCACCAAAGCTTTGGCCCATGTCCACCGATCACGCAACTGACGCCGTTCAGCACTCTGTTCTCATCGTCGAAGACCGCCGCGAAATCGCAATGCGGCTCAAATCGTCCATCGAGAAAACGCCTGAACTTAGCGTCTGCGCCGTCGCCGATGATGTTGATAGCGGCCTGAACCAGCTGTTCGCGCACAAACCCCGCATCATCCTCGTCGATCTCGGCCTTCCCGACGGGTCCGGCATCAAGGTGATCAAAGCCGCCGTCGACGCCGACTGGGCCTGCGAAGCCCTGGTGGTCAGCATTTTCGGCGACGAGGCCCGGGTGATCGAGGCGTTGCGCGCCGGTGCCCGCGGCTATGTGCTCAAGAGTGGCTCGCTGGCGACCATCGGCAAGGACGTTCTCTCGGTGATCGAGGGTGGCAGTCCGATCAGTCCGCAGATTGCCCGCCATCTGTTGGCAATGGTCAATTCCGGCGCCGCCGGATCGTCCGAAGGCGCCCCGCAGATCGACCTGACCAACCGCGAAACCGAGATCCTCAATGGCGTCGCCAAGGGCTACAAACGCCGGGAGATCGGTGAAAAACTCGGCATCTCCACCGGCACTGTCGGCAACCACATCAACAACATCTACCAGAAGCTCAACGTCAATTCGAACACCGAAGCCATCGCCCGGGCGACACGTATGGGGCTTCTCTAGGTGCAGAGCGCTCGCCGCTTTGTTGCCGTCCTCGCCTGGATCGCCATCATCGTGGGGCTGATCTGGGCGCTGGATATCGGTGCCATCAAGCCCATCGACCAGACGGTGATGCTGATAACAGGACAGGTTTGCGAGACGCCCGGTTGCGCCCGGGCCCGCGACACTGAACTGCCGGTTCATTTTCCCGCGCGCTACACTGCCGAATATGAAACCCGGCACCTGCGTTTTGATCTGTCATTGCACGAAGTTCCCGTAAATCTTCAGGCACTCTATCTGCCAAGCTATGCCGACGAGATTTTCATCAGGGTCAACGGCACGCCGGTTTACGGCAACGCGCACAGCGACCGGCAGCCCGCCCGAATGTGGAACATCCCGGTGCTCGCGACGGTGCCGCCTGGCCTGTTGCAGACTGGTGGGAACCAGATCGAGGTGACCCTCTCCGGTTACCCGCAGGAAGGGCTCGTGCTCGCCCCATTCCACTTTGGTCCGGTCAAGCTTCTCGCTCCGCATTACAATTGGCGCTTCATCACCAGTGCCGGGATGGCAAGGTTCAACCTCGGCTTCATGACCATCGCAGGCCTCATGCTTGGCATCATCTGGCTCGCGCGGCGCAATGAACAGATTTACGTGATCCTTGCCACTTCATGCGCTTTTGCCTGTATCATCTGCATTCAATATGGCTTTGACACCAGCATGATCGGCTATCGCTGGTCTTCACTCGCCTGGCATATCTCGGTGAGCGTCTATGTCTTGCTGATCTTCAAATTCTGCAATCAGTACATCGGCGAGAGCCTAAGGCCGTGGGAGACAATCAGCCTGTATCTGATTGCGGTCGAGCTGGCGGTAGGTGTTTTCGTTCCGGCAGCATACGTGTTTGACGTCCTGCTGCTCTTCAAGCTGCACCCGGCGATCTTGTCGTTTCTCGTTCTGTCGGTCCTGTTTGGCAAGCGCAGCAAGGTCGATAACTTTGATTTGCGTATCTTCTTCTTTTTTCTCTCTATGTCTTCAGCCATGGGGGTCTATGAACTCTACGTCCTTTATGTGGAAGATCCGGGACGCAATCAGCACATTTTCCAGTTCATGCCGCTGGCGATGCTTTGCGTCTGCCTCTGGCTGGTGATCTCCCGCTTTATGCTGTCGCTGCGCAGCTACGAGGAACTGACTGGCACGCTCCAGCAAACCGTCACCGCCAAGACCGAGGAACTGCGGGTCACCTATGAAAAACTCGGCTATGCCGAACGGCTCAAGGCAATCAACACCGAGCGTCAGCGCATCATGCTCGATCTGCACGACGGCATCGGCGGTCAACTGGTCAACACGCTGGCCTATATGCAGAACAACGAAAAGGGCGACACGGTCATCCAGACGGCACTTGAGGACGCGTTGCGCGACCTGTCGTTGATGCTCGACAGCCTGGAAACCGACGCCAGCATCTCCACGCTGCTGGGCATGCTGCGCACCCGGCTGGAAGCGTTGCTCGCCGAACATGCGCTGGAATTCGACTGGCGCATTGACGATGAGCCGGAACTGCCCCATCCCGGGCCGTCACAGAACCTCAACCTTCTCCGGATCGTTCAGGAAAGCATCACCAACATCATCAAGCACGCTGAAGCCAGCATCATCACCGTTGCATCAGACAAGAGCTCGATCGCCATCAGTGACAACGGGAAGGGCTTCGACCCCGAGCCTGAGGGAGGCCGCAAGCGCCACGGCCACGGCCTCGCCGGCATGCGTCGCCGGGCCGCCAGCATCGGCGCTGAATTCGACCTGAGCAGCGACAGCAACGGAACAACCATACGGCTGGTCTGGCGCTGAGCCGCACAATCTGCCCGCCCACCGCCAACCTGCGCTCGCAAACGCAAAATGAAATTGCCAGCCGGCCTGTAAGCCGGGTTTTGTATGGCCCTGGCCCTTGCGGACCAGAACGTGGCAGCCATTCCTCTGGGACACGCATTGCTGCGCACCTCAAGCAACCTACCCGGATGATCAACCCCGGAAAAAGGGCCGGGCTTGCGCCCTGCGTCATCCCTATTCGGTTTTGCTCCCGGTGGGGTTTACCGTGCCGCTTCCGTTGCCGGTCGCGCGGTGGGCTCTTACCCCACCCTTTCACCCTTACCCCGCCGCCTCATTGCCGCGCGATCCTGGGATCGGATCCGGCAATGAGGTGGCGGGGCGGTTTGCTTTCTGTGGCACTTTCCCTGGGGTCGCCCCCGCCGGACGTTATCCGGCACCGCTTATCCGTGGAGCCCGGACTTTCCTCACCCTGCTGCCTTTCGACGTTGCAAAGTGCGGCTGCCCGGCCGACTGGCCTGCTCTCCTTAGACCATGATGAGGCCAATGACCATACAGCCGGTGACCGGACACATGCAGCTCACGCAGCACAAGTTTCAATTGACATTGTCTGCACACCGCAATACCGAGCTTTTCAGGGTGAAGGTCCCTGCCGCTCGCTGGCTCGTCCATGGTGAAGTCCTTCGCATACACTCTCATCCACCGATTTCAGTTGAATGCGGTCTGATGGCAACGCGAGCACCCTTCATGTTTTCCGCATCCAGACACTGAAAGAGGTTTGTGATGACAGGATTGTCGACACCCCAGACGAATATCTACCTGGCCGGTCCGCTGCCCGCGCTGTTTGCCAGGACCGCCACGCCGATCATCGTTGTCATGAGCGTCAACGGCCTGTTCACCGTGGTCGATGCTTATTTTCTCGGCGCTTATGTCGGTGCTGATGCGCTGACTGCAGTGACGCTTATGTTCCCGCTCTACATGTTGCTGGTGGCACTTTCGACGCTGGTCTCGAACGGCTTTGCCAGCGTCTTTGCCCGCCTCATCGGCGGCGGCGAGCGTCACCGCGCGCGCACCGTGTTCACCCAGGCCGTGCAACTGGCGCTGGTTGTCTGCGCGGTGCTGATTGCGCTGTTTCTGCTCGTGGGCGATGCGCTGAGCCTGATGGCGGCCAATGGCGATGCGGCGCTGGCAGGGATGGGCTACACCTATATCTCCATCCTGATCCTGTCTTCGCCGCTGGTCTTCGTGCTCTCGATCAACATCGCCGCCCTGCGCAGCGAAGGACTGCTGACCGCCATGGCGACCATCACGCTGATGTCGGCTCTGCTCAACATCGCCTTCGACTATCTCTTCATCGTCGAACTCGGCGCGGGCGTCGCCGGCTCGGCCTACGGAACCGTGCTGGCGCAACTCTGCTCCATGCTTGCCGTGGTTCTCTACCGCAGATCCACCACCCGGAAGACCGCGGCACTCAGACTTCCGGCATGGCCCGGAGCGGGCCACTGGGGCGAACTGCTGGCTTTGGGCGCGCCCTCAAGCCTCGGCTATATCGGCATGTCGCTGTCGTCGGGCCTGACACTCTACTGCCTGCAGCTGTGGGCGGCGGAGACCTATGCCTCGACGGCAGGCGCTTTCGGCATCATCACCCGTCTGATCACTTTCACCTTCCTGCCATTGCTGGGGCTGAGCATGGCGTTCCAGACCATCGCCGGCAACAATTTCGGCGCCAAACTGTCAGCACGAACCGACGCGAGCATCAAGCTGGCCCTCATGCTCGCCCTGATCTACTGCGTCATCGTGGAGCTGATCTTTCTCGGCACTCGTTCACATATCGGCTCGATCTTCATCGACGATCACGCCATCATCAATGAAATCGCCCGGATCCTGCCACTCATTGTCCTGACCACTTTCATCTTCGGGCCAATGATGATGATCGGCTGCTATTTCCAGGCAATCGGGGATGCCCCCAGAGCCGCATTGCTCGGCCTGTCGCGCACCTATCTTTTCGCCTTGCCGCTGACCTTGCTGCTGCCGTTCTGGTTCGGAGAACCGGGGATCTGGTACGCAGGCATCGCTGCTGAATTGCTGGTGTTGATGACGACGGCGCTTGTGCTTGCCCATCGCCAAAAGGCGGGTGGCAATCGCTGGGGGCTCTTCGAGGCCGGACGGTAACTGTCCGGACAGTCTCTTCCTTAACGCAGTACGGCCGCCTCATAGGCGGCCGTAAACTGTGTTTTTCATGAGAACATTTGCCGGCGAACCGAATTTGATCCCTGTGCCGTCGCCGCAATGGCGTCTCCCGGCATTACTTCATCAACCGTGCGACCTTGCCGCAATAGCGCTTGGAGATCGGGTTCATGCGCTTGGCGGCATGACCGGCATTGTATTTGAGGATCGTGCCGCAGGTGGTGCCGCCGCCCAGCTTGTGGGCCATGGCGAGGTATTTCATTCCATATCTGATATTGGTCTCGGGATGATAGAGACCCTTTGTCGAACCGCGATAGCCCATCATCCGCGCTGTTGATGGCTTGATCTGCATCAGCCCGACTTCGCCGGCCGAACCGCGTGCACTGGCGCGATAGTTGCTCTCGACCGTAATCACCGCATGGGCAAGCGATTCAGGAATGCCGTTGGCCTTGGCGTAGGACGAAATCAGCTTGCCATGGGGACGGGCCGAATAGCCCAGTTGAAGCGTGGTTTGCGACGTCTTGCCCTTTGAGATCGAACCGGTAGTTTCACCCGAAGTTCCGGTGGTTTCGCAGCCCGCAAGCACAAGTGTGAGCAAGACCGCCGCGGCAGCCGGTAAAATTGAACGCATTTTTGAGTTACTCCGAAAGCGCCTTGCCCATCCGTTCATGGAGGAGAGCGGGCCTTGCCCCTGGCGCGTTTTACATCTGCCACAGATCCGCTTGAGGCCTGATGCCTAAACGATCCATGTGCTTGAAAGTTCTAGGTCGCGGCTTCTGACGGTTATTTTATGGCCGGACAAGCCGAAAATGCTGCATCGCAATAAACTTGCGTTTCAGATTGTAATATTTGTGCTTAAGTGTTTCGAAACGATACAGAAAACCGGTTCAGGCGACGCCGGGCAGCTCGCTGAGCAGCTTGTGCAGCGTCCCTATCGTCGAGGCATCGGCGATGCCGTCCACCCGCGCTGGCCGGAAATGACGCTGAAACGCACGCACCACGGCCGCGGTCTGGGCACTGTAGACCCCGTCAACCTCGAGACCATAACCGTACAGCGCCAGCATGGTCTGCAGCGCTTCCACCGGCTGGCCGGAGTCACCCTCCTGGAAAAACCGCCCGCCCCCGACCGGCAACGGCTCAACCCAGTGACCGATGCCTTCGCGGTAAAGCCTGTTCCAGGGGAACATCTCACCCGGATCCTGCTTGCGCAGCGGCGCAATGTCGGAATGCGCCAGCACCCGCTCTGCGGCAATCCCGTTGCGCGCGACAATGTCGCGGCACAATACAATGACGGCGTCGATCTGCACGTCGGGGAAATCGGGGGTGCCGCCCTCACGGTGACCAACATGGGCAATCTCGATGCCGATCGAGGCCGAATTGTTGTCGGTCTCTCCCTTCCAGTTGCTTTCGCCCGCGTGCCACGCTCGCGCCGATTCCGCCACCATCTGGGTGATCAGACCAGCCTCATCGACAAAATAGTGGCTCGACACCTGGCTCTCCTCGACACACAGCCAGTCGAGCGCCTCCTGCGCTGTCGCCATGCCGGTATAATGCAGGATCAGCATATCCGGCTTTCTGCCGTTGCGGCGTTCACCGCAATTGGGAGACGGGCGCACCTGCGCGCCAGCGAAATCCGGCTTGGCAAAATCAGGTTGGAATGCACTCATGCGGCAGCGCGCGCCTTTTCGATCGTGGCAAACGCGTCATTGAGTGCGGCCATCCGGTCATTGGCGATGGTGAGAAACTCTTCCGGCACCCCGCGGGCCCTGAGCCGGTCGGGGTGGCTTTCGGACGCCAGCGTCCGGTAGCGCTTCTTCACCTCGTCAAAAGGCGTTGATTCGGGAACGCCAAGCACCGCATAGGGATCGATCCCGTCCGGATGAACATGACGCGCCAGGATGCGTTCGAAATGGGTTTCGTCGACACGGAAGATACCGGCCACATTGGCGATGAACTCGAGTTCTTTTTCGTGAACCAGCCCATCCGCCTTGGCGATATGAAACAGCCCGTCAAGCACGTCCTCGAGCATGGCGCAGTTGGATTCCCCCGAACCGCACATGCCGGCCACACGTTGCGCATAGGCCTCGTAACCCGCCACATCCTGCTTGGCGAGATTGTACAATCTAGCCACATTGCTGGCCTCGGCCTGCGGGATCGTGAAGATTTCCTGGAAGGCGCGCACCTCTTCGGGCGCCACAATCCCGTCGGCCTTCGCCATCTTCGCCGACAGCGCGATCACGGCAACAGAAAACGCCACCTTGCGCCGCGTTTCCGGATCGCCTGCGAACACTGTGCGCACGGCTTCAACAACGCCGGAAAAGGCGGTTGAAGCGGTTTCGCCAATGGCGTCAAACAGGCGGCTGAACAAAGACATGGACTCTCTTTATTATAATCGGCCTCAAAAATCGAGTATGCCGCAGCGCTCAATCACTGAACGATCTATCAATCCTGCGGATATGATTGATCAAGCGAAAACGCTGGACGGGCGCTGCAGATGCCAGCTAAGGCTCGCCCATGACAGAGCCTTCACCCGCGGCGCGAGCCCCTTCCCCAGCCTTGCAGAGGCCGCCCGCGCATCCGCTCGCAGGCCTGGCGCTTGGCTTTGTCGGGGTCGTGATCTTCGGCGCCACCCTGCCAGCCACACGGATTGCGCTCGAAGGCTTTTCACCGGCTTTCATCACATTCGGACGCGCCACCTTGGCGGCCCTGGTCGCGGGCATAACACTTTTCGCGCTCGGCAAACGCTTTCCGCGCCAGCACGCACTGTCATTTCTGGCCGCCGGTGTGTTGCTGGTCTACGGCTTTCCCGGCTTCTCCAGCGTCGCCATGCAGACCGTGCCCGCCTCCCATGGCGGCGTGGTGCTCGGCGTACTGCCGCTGATGACCGCCACTTTCGCGGCCCTGTTCGGAGGCGAGAAGCCGGGTCTTGCCTTCTGGGCCTGGAGCGTCACCGGCGCAGCGCTGGTGGTGATTTTCTCGCTGTCCGGCGCCGATATCGAGCCTGGGCTAGGCGATCTGTGGCTGGGATGCGCCGCCCTTTCGGCCTCTTGCGGTTATGTCATTTGCGGCAAGCTGGCGCGCACCCAACCGGGATGGGAGGTGATCAGCTGGGCCCTGGTGATCACCGCCCCACTGTCGCTCGCGGGCGCGCTTTACAGCTGGGACAGCGGTGTCATCAATCCCGATGCGACCGCGATGATGGGTTTCATCTATCTCTCGCTTGGCTCGATGTTCGCCGGTTTCATCTTCTGGAACTGGGGCATGGCCGTCGGCGGCATTGCCCGGGTTGGCCAGGTGCAACTGCTGCAGAGTTTCGTGACACTCGGTCTTTCCGCCCTGCTTCTGGGCGAGCAGATCACCTGGGTCACCATCGGCTTTGCCATCGCCGTCGCGCTTGTCGTCTGGTTCGGCCGCAAGGCCAAGGTGGGGTAAGCCACCCGGACTTGCTTCGCCCAACAGGTCAGCTGTGCCCTGTGACCGCACGTGGCTTGTAGACAGCTTCCAGCGACCGGACCGAGGCGGCATCGAGCTTGATGTCAAGCGCACCAATGGCTTCTTCCAGCTGGCCGATCCTGGTAACCCCGACGATTGGCGAGGTGATGTAAGGCTTGGAAAGAACCCAGGCATAAGCCACCTGCGCCGATTTGACGCCAAGCTTGGCCGCCACCTTCTCCACCCGCGACAGGATCGCGTAGTCCTGCGCCGAGCCGAAATAATCATGGCTTCGCCCATCGGTCGCGCCGCGCTTGGTGGTCTGGCCGTCCTTGGGCCGGTTGCCGGCAAGAAAACCCCGCGCTATCGGCGACCAGGGCACCACGCCGACACCTTCTGACGCGCAATAGGGCATCATCTCGCGCTCTTCTTCCCGATAAGCCAGATTGTAGAAATTCTGCATCGCGATGAATTGCTGATAGCCCCGCGCCTTCTGCATTTCGCGAAGCTTGGCGAATTGCCAGGCCCACATCGAGGACGCCGCGATATAGCGCACCTTCCCGCTCTGGATCACCGCTTCCAGCGCATCGAGCATCTCCTCGAACTCGGTGTTCGGATCGAGCCGGTGAACATAGAGAATATCGACATAATCCATGCCCAGCCGGGCAAGCGACTGGTCGATCTGGTCAAACACATGCTTGCGCGACAGTCCGCGATCATTGGGCCGCCCGTCGCCCATGGCGAGCCCGACCTTGGTCGCCACCACGATCTCGTCACGCCGTGCATAGGCCTTGAGCGCCTTGCCAGTGATTTTCTCGGAGTCCCCGTAATTATAATGATTGGCGGTGTCGAAGAAATTGATCCCGCTTTCAACTGCCTTGCGGAAAAACGGCTGCGCCTCATCCTCGGGCAACACCCAGGGGTGCGTCGGACCGCCCGGCGTGCCGAAACTCATACATCCCAGGCAAAGCCGCGAGACTTTCAGACCCGTTTTTCCCAGCCGAACATGGTCCATATGTCTCTCCTGTCATGTGTGAATTGTGGCGGGACGATAGATAGCTGACCCGCACCGGGTCAATAGCTGGTCGCTGCGCGCGAGGCCTGATCGTACTGGCCGGACATCACCCGCATCAACGCCGCGATCTCGCTGATCCGGGTCTCGTCGAGCCCCAGTGACTTGACCTGATCGACCAGCAGCTTCTCGCGCAGATCACGGTAGCGCAGGCACAACTCCGCGCCCTCTTTCGTGATCCGAGCCGTCTTTTCCTTGCCGCGGCGGCCGGGCGCAACCAGCCCCAATCCCTGCAGCTTCTTGAGCGCGTAGGCCACCACATGGGTGTCTTCGATGTTGAACATCATGCACAGATCCGCCTGGCTCTTGTCGCGTTCGCGGTGATTGACCGCATGCAGGATCTGCACTTCCATGCTCGACAGCCCCTCCCCGCCCGCAGCCGCCGTGCAGCGCGTGATCCATCGCTGGAAGGCATTGCTTGCGATCACCAGCGCAAATTCCATTTCCGACAGAGACGGCATGCCGCCATCGGCCAAATGCGCGGCGGACACGATCGGTCCGACCTTGTCTCTCGACGGCGTTTTAGGTGCGCTCACAGTTTTCACTCACATTTTATCGATAATTTATTGACGTTATGCTGACAATGCGCATTATACGCAGACCGAACCCGTTGTCCATTGCAACAGGATCCATTACGCCAGACCAGATCTGACGACCGGATCCGGAGCAACGGCCGCAGCAAAGCTTGAAGGAGCAGATCATGAGCGAGACTTGGGATTTCTGGATCGACCGTGGCGGCACCTTCACCGATGTGGTCGGCCGTGCGCCCGACGGCACGCTGTTCCAACGCAAGCTTCTGTCCGAAAACCCGGAAGCCTATCCTGACGCTGCCATCCAGGGCATCCGCGATCTGCTCGGCATCGACCATAAGGCCACAATCCCGGCCGATCGGGTCGGCCACGTGAAGATGGGCACAACGGTCGCCACCAATGCGCTGCTCGAGCGCAAGGGCGACCGCACACTGCTGGTCATCACCAAGGGTTTTCGCGACGCGCTCCGCATCGCCTACCAGGCACGACCGGACATTTTCGCCAAGGAGATCATCCTTCCCGAGCAGCTCTATGAACGGGTTATCGAGGTCAGCGAACGTGTCATGGCCGACGGCAAGGCGGTGCACGGACCGGATCTTGAAGCGTTGGAACCGGAACTTGCCAAGGCCCGCGCCGACGGCATCGATTCCGTTGCCATCGTGCTGATGCACGCCTGGCAGAACCCGATCCATGAGGCGATTGTCGAGGGCGTCTGTGAGCGCGCGGGCTTCACCCAGATCTCTGTCAGCCATCAGGTTTCGCCGCTGGCCAAATTGGTTGGCCGCGGCGACACCACGGTGGTGGACGCCTATCTCTCGCCGATCCTGCGCCGCTATGTCGACCGCGTCGCCGGTGAACTGGGCGCAACGCCCTCAGGTCAGCCCGGCCCGACATTGCAGTTCATGATGTCGTCGGGTGGTTTGACCGCGGCAGACATGTTCCGCGGCAAGGACGCCATTCTTTCTGGTCCAGCCGGCGGCGTCGTCGGCATGGTCGAGACTGCGGCCCTTGCCGGCTTTGACAAGGTCATCGGCTTTGACATGGGCGGCACATCAACGGACGTCGCCCATTATGATGGCGACTATGAGCGCGCTTTCGACACCGAAGTCGCCGGTGTGCGCATCCGAGCCCCGATGATGCGCATCCACACCGTCGCCGCCGGCGGCGGTTCGATCCTGCATGCCGATGAAGGCCGCTTCCGGGTTGGTCCTGACAGCGCCGGCGCCAATCCCGGCCCCACCTGCTACCGTCGTGGCGGACCGCTGACCGTGACAGATGCCAACGTGATGCTCGGCAAGCTGCAGCCCGACTTCTTCCCCGCCATCTTCGGCCCCGATCAGGACAAGCCACTTGACCGGGATGCCGTTGCAAAGGCTTTCGGCGCGCTCGCCGAGGTGGAACCCGGCAAGTCCGCCGAGGACATAGCCGAAGGCTTCATCACCATTGCGGTCGAGAACATGGCCAACGCCGTCAAGAAGATATCGGTCCAGCGCGGCTACGATGTCACCCGCTATTTGCTCAATTGCTTCGGCGGTGCCGGCGGCCAGCATGCCTGCCTCGTGGCCGATGCTCTGGGCATGGAATCAATCCTGGTCCACCCCTTCTCCGGCCTGCTCTCGGCCTATGGCATCGGCCTGGCAAGCATCTTCGCCAGCCGCCAGCAGGCGCTGATCAAGCCGTTGGCAGAAGAAAGCCACACCGACATCAAGCTGCTTATCGATCATCTGTGCAAGGGCGTCTTCGAGGAACTCGACAGCCAGGGCGTGCCCGACAGCGCCATCAGCTGGCGGCCCATGCTGCAACTGAGATATGACGGCACCGACACCACAATTCCGGTGGCCTTCTCCGACTTTGATTTTGCCGCGGCCCGCGCCGACTTCGAAACAGCGCACAGGGCGCAGTTCGGCTTCGTCTATGACAACAAGACCGTGATCATCGAGGCGATCTCGGTGGAGGCCATCGACGACCGCGAAGACCACCGCATCGAAACCGAACACGAGATGATCGATGTCCGGATCGAAGACGGCGACACCCGGCCGGTCTATTCCGGTGGTCAGTGGCACGACGCCCGTGTCGTCCGCCGCGAAAGCTTGCAGCCCGGCCACCGCCTCAGGGGACCGGCGCTGATCATCGAAGCCAACCAGACAATCGTCATTGAGCCGGGTTGGGAAGCTGCGGTCAACGCCCGCAACCATGTTGTGCTTTCCCGCTTTGAAAAGCTCGAGCGCGCCCTTGCGATCGGTGCCGACCAGGCTGACCCGATCCTGCTCGAAGTGTTCAACAACCTGTTCATGTCAATCGCCGAACAGATGGGCCTGACGCTTCAGAACACCGCCTATTCGGTCAACATCAAGGAGCGGCTGGATTTCTCCTGCGCCGTCTTCGACCGTACCGGCGCACTGGTCGCCAATGCACCGCACATGCCGGTACATCTGGGCTCAATGGATCGCTCGGTGGAAACCATCATCCGGCTCAACAAGGGCAACATCCATCCCGGCGACGTCTTCGCGCTCAATGCGCCCTACAATGGCGGCACCCATCTGCCCGACATCACCGTTGTCACACCGGTATTCTCGGATGACGGCAGCAAGGTGCTTTTCTGGGCGGCCTCGCGCGGCCACCACGCCGATGTCGGAGGCACCGCCCCGGGCTCGATGACGCCGCTGGCCACCACCGTCGACGAGGAAGGCGTGCTGATCGACAATTTCCGGATTGTCGAACGCGGCCGCTTCCGCGAAGCCGAACTGGTCGAGCTTCTCACCAACCACCCCTACCCCGTCCGCAATGTCACGCAGAACATTGCCGACCTGAAAGCCCAGATCGCCGCCAACGAGAAGGGAATGGCCGATCTGAGAAAAATGGTCGATGACTTCGGTCTGGATGTGGTCGAGGCCTATATGGGCCACGTTCAGGACAATGCGGCAGAAAGCGTCGCCCGGGTGCTCTCCACCCTGTCCGATTGCGAGTACGAATACCCGACCGACACCGGCCAGGTGATCCGCGTGAAAATCTCCGTCGACCGGGACAAGCGCGAGGCCACTGTTGATTTCACCGGCACCTCGGATGCGATGGAAAACAACTTCAACGCACCCGAGCCGGTGGCACGTGCTGCCGTGCTCTACTGCTTCCGGGTGATGGTCGAAAAACCGATCCCGATGAACGCCGGCTGCCTCAGACCGATCCGCATCATTATCCCCGAAGGTTCGATGCTCAAACCGGCCTATCCGCGCGCCGTGGTCGCCGGCAATGTCGAAACCTCGCAGCATGTCACCAACGCCATCTTCGGCGCATTGGGCACGCTCGCCAACAGCCAGGGCACGATGAACAATCTCACCTTCGGCAATGACAGGCACCAGTATTACGAGACCATCTGTTCGGGCTCGCCGGCGGGTTACGAAAACTCCGGCCGCGGCTTCAACGGCACCTCGGGCGTCCACACCCACATGACCAACTCGCGGCTCACCGATCCCGAGATCCTGGAAATGCGCTTTCCGGTGCAGCTCGAGGACTTCCACATCCGCGAAGGGTCTGGCGGCAAGGGGCACTATTCAGCTGGCAACGGCACCAGGCGCACAATCCGCTTTCTCGAGCGCATGGATCTCTCGATCCTCTCCTCGCACCGCAACCGCCCGCCGCTCGGTATCGATGGCGGCGGATCGGGCGAGGTTGGCAAGACCGAGGTGAGACGCCGCGACGGGAGCATTGAAACGCTCAAGGCCTGCGACCAGACAGTGCTGGAGGCCGGTGACTCGGTCATCCTGACAACACCAACACCCGGTGGTGCGGGCAAGCCGTAAGAGACGCCCGCCAACAACGCCGACCAATCAGGCCAGGGCATGGCACTCACAAACCGGCACGGCGGCGACATCGCCGCCGTTGCCATCAGCTGGCAAGGCGCACCAAAGCAGCGGTGGGTTTGCGCGAATGGAAAATCATCGACACCTGTCCCGCACTCAATGCGGAGCAGACAAAACGACCTTCAATCTCCGGCACTCCGGCAGCGATGGCGCTTTCGACATCGGCTGCCCCGTCAACACCGGTTAGCATGACTGGTTTGTCGACGGTGTTGGCCAGTTGCACGAAAAGGCTCAACATCTGCGCAAACCGCTGCTCTCCGGCAATCGCCTTGATATGCCCAAGATCGAGCCGCACCCGGTCGACAGGATGAGGCCGGGACATCGCCAACCCCGCAATGCCGGCCGAAAAATCACTCACGGCGATCCTGACACCGGCCCCGCGCAGGCGGGCGATCGCCGCCATGGCTACAAGGTCACCCGCGGGCACTGCGGCAGCGCGGACATCAAGCACCAGACGTTGTGCTGCGACGCCGGTATCCTTGAGCAACGTTGCAACAAGGCAGGAAAACCCCGGGTCTGACAATTGCGCCAGCGACACCGGCACGATGATTTCGCTGCTGTGGCCCCAGGATTGTGCGGCAAGCAGCGCCTCGGCCAGCATCCATTTGCCGATCATCACCACCAGTCCGCATTCCTCTGCAACCGGCATGAACTTTGTTGGCGCAACAACTCCGTGAACCGGATGCACCCATTTGAGCTGTGCGCTGAACCCTGTTGGCTGCATGGATTGCACTTCATACACCGGCAAGTACTCGATGCTGAATGCCCCGGATGTCAGCCCCAACCGCATGTCCGCCTCAAGTTCCCGCCGGAGCCGGTAGTCGCTGTCCATTTCCGCGCTGAAAAAGGCGTGGCTCACGCCGGGCGTTTCCTTTGCCCTGTAAAGCGCCAGGTCAGCACGCTTGAGCATGTCGGAAAGCGCGAACTCCGCCTGCTTGGCACAGGAAATGCCAATGCTCCCGGCCGTCTCCAAGGCGCCTTCGGCGCAATCGACCGGTCTGAACACAGTGGCTTCCAGCCCTTGGCAAAAGGCGCTGATGTCGGCGTCGCACGGCGCGTTCTCCCACAGCACCAGAAACTCGTCCCCACCGAGGCGGTAGGCCCGCTGTGCGGACGTGCAGGCAACGCCGATGCGCAGCCCCAGGGTTTTGAGGACGGTGTCGCCGACGCCATGCCCCAGAGTGTCGTTGATGGATTTGAAACGGTCGAGATCAAACAGCAGCAGCGCCAATCGCATGCCCGGCCGCTTTTTGTCGGCCAAAAGATTTGCCACATCTTCACCCAGCGCACGCCGATTGCGAAGGCCTGTAAGGCTGTCGTGATTGGCCGCCTGGCGAAGGGAAGCTGCAATCTCCCGCTCCCGGACGAGCTGACGGCAGAGTTTTGTCTGGCTGACACCGAATGCCAACATCAAGAGCAGGGCGAGCTCGATCGAAACGACAAGAAGCGCCATGGAAAAGGGCACGACAGACGGCCCAATGATCACACCGATAGATGACATGCCAGCAAAAAAACCTCCGGCGTACAACACCAGAGCTGTCAAGATTGCAATTGCCAAACCAGCGAACACATGTCGCCACAATCGGTTTGGCACATAAGAATTCAGCATCATGCTAAATACTCCTGTTCCTCAACCGCACATTGGCGCATCAGCATTTAACAAATAGTGACTGCAACCTTTCATGGTAAACATATGATCTATGGTGTTTTTCAAAATTTAATTTTTTGCCGCTAGAACAACGTCGTATCGGTTCTCCCGAAGCCCGCATCTTGTCCGCGACAAAGCGGCGGGATTCACCCACGGAAGCAAACCGTGTAGCACCGTGATGAAACCCGTTGATTCGCCCAAAGGCACAATAATGCCCCGCGTCCGCCAGTCTGCCGCCATTCTGACACGTCTGTTCGCGTCCACACGTCCGCGTCGCCCGAAAGGTGCCAGCGTTGCAGCACTGCTGCTTGGCGCCGGCCTTGTGCTCAGCGGCTGCAATGCATCAAGCCTCACCGACGGCCTTCAACCCATTGGCAACGAAACCCGCAAACCGGCAAGCGCCCCCGCCCGGCCCGATGTGAAAAAGCTCGACCCACCCGGCCCGCTGCGCTTCGGCGATCACAAGCCGGTGGATTTCGGCAAGCGCCATCCAGACCTCTACCCGGTCCACGGCATTGACGTGTCGAAATGGCAGGGCAACATCGACTGGAATGCGGTCAAGCGCGCAGGCGTCGCCTTCGCCTTCATCAAATCCACCGAAGGTGGCGACCACAATGACAGCCGCTTCAATGAATATTGGCGCCAGGCCCGCGCGGTGGGTATTCCGCACGCGCCCTACCACTTCTATTACTTCTGCCGCCCCGCCCGCGAGCAGGCCGAATGGTTCATCGCCAATGTCCCGCGTGCCGCAGCCCAGATGCCCCCCGTGCTTGATGTCGAGTGGAACCACGCGTCGAGAACCTGCACCCACCGCCCCAGCCCCGCCACCGTGCGCTCAGAGATGAAGATCTGGATGGATATGGTCGCCCGCCATTACGGCAAGCGCCCGATCATCTACACCCCGGTCGATTTCCACCGCGAGAACCTCGACGGCCATTTCAAGGGCTATCAGTTCTGGCTCCGCTCGGTCGCCGCCCACCCGCAGGACATCTATCCCGACCACCCCTGGACATTCTGGCAATACACCGGAACCGGCATGATGGACGGCATCAAGGGCCACACCGACATCAACGCCTTCGCCGGCTCAAAGGCACAGTGGCAGGAATGGCTGAGGAAATACGCGCGCTGACAGACATGGTCTTCGTCACCCCCGGACCGAGCGTTTAAAGTATTAAATCCCGCGAACAGATCAAGGATCCAATCCAACAGCTGACCATCCGCCGCGAACAAGGCCGGAGCGGAACATCAGAGTGGTTCCGTATAACCGCCACCGGTGCACGGTTGAGAGACAGCTTCAGTCCGCATTCAGTATCGACCCGACCAACGCTCGATAACCGGCCCTGCTGTCGGGTTTCACATGGTAATCGGTGCAGCCAAGTTCCAAGGCACGCTTCTTGTCGTCGATGTAGTCGGACGTCGAAACGATATGAATGTTGGGTTTGGGCTCCAACCTTGCCGACGAAACGGCCTGCAAAACGCCAAAGCCATCTATACCCGGCATCCACAGATCCAGAAACGTGTGATCCGGCTTCAGACTGCTGATCATCTCGACGGCAGCCTCGCCACTGTCCAGTTCATGGATCGCAACATCATCACAGATCGATTTGATCGTCCGTTTGAGAGCACAGCGATCAAGGTCATCATCATCAATGACAAGGATAGTTTTCATCGGTTACACCACAGCCAGTGACATGATAACTCGGCATCCCTTTTCATAGTCAGGATCGATGGAAATTGTACCTCCAAAAGCGGTCACCGCCTTGCGGCAAAAAGCGAGACCGATCCCGTTCCCCGACACCGCCTTGTGATGCGCGCGTCCAAACAACCTGAACGCTGTATCATGGAGTTCCGGTTTGAGACCTATCCCGTTGTCTTCAACAACGATTTCCAACATGCTTCCGCGTTTGCGCCCCTTGACGGCAACGATCGGGGTGGCCTCACTTCGGAACTTGAGCGAATTTCCAATGAGGTTCAGCATGACCTGCCGCAAAATGGTGTTCGTTGCCAGCACCTTGACGGCAGGCAGCTTGACGGAAAGTTCAGCCTGCTGCTCCGACAGATCGGGTTCAAGCTCCCGGGCAACGGCTTCAAGGAGCTCCCTGATGGGGACGGGTTCGAGGTTGTCCTGGGAGATTGGATCGGAGCTGAAAGACAACAGATCACGCACCAGTGTTCGCATTGTCCCTGCGATCTTTTGGATCCGTAAAACTGTTTCAACCGCCTCACTGGACATTTCATCAGCATGATCTTCCACCAGAAAATCTGCCAGGAACGTGATTTGCCGAAGCGGTGCCTGCAGATCATGCGACGCCAGTGACGCAAACTGCTTGAGGGACGAATTCGCGATTTCGAGATTGTTCAGTGCGGTTTGTTCATTTGTAACATCAACCGACACCACAATCACACCTTGCCCATGACCGAGTTCCCCGGGCAGCGGGTACTTGTCGGTACGAACCCAGCCTTTGTGGCTCTCTATGGCATCGAAACGCTCCAGCAGGCCCCTGATCGGCTCACCGGTCTCGACAACCCTTCGGTCTTCAATCAGGTACCGTTCGAAACTGTCAGGCATCAGCTCCGACGCCGAAACACCCTCGACCTGGTCCAAAGGCATGGAAACGGAGTCCGCAGCAGCTTTGTTGAGCCGCAAGATTTTACCTTCCAGATCCTTCAACCAGACCCGAACCGGTATCGTGTCAAGAATGAAGCGCATCTCGGCGCTGCGCCGTTCGAGCTCGACATTGGCGCGTTTGAGCGCCGAGATATCGACAAAGGTAACAACCAGCAATCTCTTGCTTGAGGGCGCGGCTCTGACCATGAACCAATGGTCGAGTCCTTCATGCTGATAGTGAATCTCGAACTGCACCGGCTCCATGGTTTCCAGCGCACGCTTGTAATGCAGGAAAATGCCGGTCTCGAAATTGCCGGGAAAGGTCTCGCTGAGACGCGCACCGATCAATTCGTCCCTGCTTCGTCCCGTTATGGCCAGACTGGCCGGGTTGGCTTCACGAAAGACAAGATCCTCCACCTGCCCCTGACCGTTCCAAACACCCTCGAACAGCATGATGCCCTCATTGGCCGCGTCGAGGATGGCGGTCATCAACCTGGCGCGTTCTGTTGCGGAATGCTCGAGGTTTTTGAGATTGGTTATGTCTGTGTGTGAACCGATCATTCTGCGAGGCTTGCCTGTGCTGTCGCGGATGATCAGCCCCCGGCAGCGGATCCATACCGTCGAGCCATCACGATGCCGATAGCGGGCATCCTGGACATATGGTTTGGCCGGATCTTCCAAGTGGTTCTCGAAATTGCCCAACGCGGTTTCGAGGTCTTCGGGATGGATGGCCTGCCGCCACCAATCGCGCAAATTGCCCATCTCGTGTTCTTCATACCCAAACACTTCCTTGAAGCGCGGGCTGACCCAGTGGCGCTCGGGGAAATCCAGATCCCGGTACCAGACTCCGTCAAGCGCGAAATCATGAAAGAACCGGAAGGCATCGGCATCCGAACGGATCAACTCATGAAATTCCGCTTCGAGAGCATCGCCGTTGCCCGCAGTGTCCCCATCCACCATATGCCCAGCCGAGCTGGCCTTGAGTGTGTCAGCAATGACAACGGCCGCATCCTGCAGCAATTTATGTTCGGGTTCGCCGAATTCACGCGATTTACGGTCAAGAACACAGACTGAACCCAGAACCTGGCCGTCAACAACAATCGGCGCGCCTGCATAAAAGCGAACCGCGTGCTGACCTGTCACAATGGGAAAATCGGCAAACCGGGCATCCGCGGCGGCATCGGTGACAACAAATATGTCATCTTGTTTGATGCAGTGATTGCAGAAGGCCTCATCACGCGGTGTCCCCTCTAGGTCCAGGCCAGTTCTGGCTCGAAACCACTGCCGATCCTCACCGACAATCGAGACAAGAGCGATGGGAACGCCGATCGACTTTGCCAGCAAGGCAACAACTGGCTGCAACTGGCTGTCAAAGGCCGGGCCAGCCAGCCCCAGCTCATCCAGCTTATTTAACCTCGCCGTCTCAAAGCTGGCCGTTGGCACTTCCGCTCGCATTTCCTCAATAACCCACCAATCGTGAATCGCATTTACCACATGGCTTCATGCTTTCAAATACGAGAACTCGATCCTTAAAAATGGGATAAAAAGTGTGATTAATTTGAGCTGAAAATATTTTCCGGCAAAAGACTATACTATTTTTAGTATTTCATGGTACTACTGATTCGTGAGCAGATTGGATCCGCCAAATCAATGGCAAGCGCCCCCGCCAAATCGCGTTATTGCCTCTCCAATCTGCTCACCTACTTCTCTTGATGAGAATCACAACAACAAACCTCCGCCATGATGGCCCTAAATCGCTGTAATATGATGTCGCCAGCGCCTGAAGCCACGCTCTGAGATAAACGAGCATTTGTTTGCGGATTTTCTGACATGTCCAAACCTCAAAAATCACGACAGGAATCGCAAATTTCCCAACGAAGCTTGATTTCTGATCGCGTCCACGCTCTATCTTTAACGCGAAAACCCAACGCCATGAAGTTGTCTACCATGAAACCAGCCGACGGACCTGTGCCCCGAACCAACGCAAAATCGCCGGCCATTGAAATCAACCCGGAATCGAAATTGTCTCCAAAGAATCCGATCAAGAGTTCTGGCAAAATCGCGAATCGAATTGATGGCTACCGCCTCCTCAAGGATCTGGCGCAGGACTACGGATTCGGTGACTTCGCCTTGTTACGGATCCCGCCGAACCTCAGGGAAGCCGGCTACTGCTCGATCTTCGACCTGCACTCGCTCTCGGAAATCGAAATGGAGATGCTTGATCTGGAGGGAGGTTGCGCCTCGGATCCCCTGTTGAGCCATCTGATGCACTGGGCGGCCCCCTATGAGCAACGGCTCTCCTCAAGCGATTCCATGGACTTGGCTACAGGTCTGTTGCGTCACTACGGACTCAATGTCTGCGTGGCGTTCAATCTTCCGGGCCTGACCCCGACACGCTACGCAATTGCCTTTTTTGCGCGCAAGGACACGCCGGAAAACCGCAATACGGGCGCCTTGATGCTCGATGCGCTTGGCTGTTTTGACCGGCTCAACGTTCAACTGCTCAATGCCGACAATTCAGAAGAATTCGATGCGCGCGACGCCGCCATTCTTGCGCTCACCTCCCAGGGGCTGACCTCGCAACAGATTGCCGCAGAATTGAAAATCTCCGAACACACGGTAAATGCGAATGTTGCCGGCCTGATTCGCCGTTTGGGAGTCGTGAACCGGCCGCAACTGATCGCCACAGCAATCCGCAAAGGCCTGATTGGATAAATGACGAACACGCACTCCATACTGGTAATCGAGGACGACGAGACCGACTACGACATCGTCCGGCGCAACTTTTCCAAAGTCTCAGGTCACGCGTTCGAGATTTTTCACTGCATGAGTGTCGATGACGCCATCGACATGCTCGGCAAGCGGCAAATCGACCTTGTGCTGCTCGACAATCATCTCGGCCCCGAGATCGACATACGGGCCAGCCTGCCGAGATTGCGTGAGGCGGGCTACACCAAGCCGATCGGCGTTCTCTCGAGCGATGTCGAAAACGAAACCGTTGACCAGTTCGACAGCCTCGGCGGGGATTTCAGGTTGTCAAAGGACGAGCTCGACCCGAAATCGATCCAGTTTTTCTTGAACGAACTCTCAAAAACGGCCCTGTCGAGCGACTGCGACGAGGACTACTCCTGACCGGCAGCCCCGGATCAACTCTGAACCTCCCACAGCCTCACGACCGCGACTGTTAAGCACGCTCAGCAACACCACGGTAGCGGCGAAACCCTATGCCCGACATCAGAATCCGCCAAACGCGCCCCCTGGACATGCCGGCCATCCAGGCACTCTACCCCGCAGCCTTCCCCGATGAGGATCTGCTGCCCGTGGTCGGCCAATTGCTGGCCGGCGTGCCCGGCCTGATCTCGCTTGGCGCTTTTCAGCACGAAAGCCTCGTCGGCCATGTGATCTTCACGCCTTGCGCCGCAGATGCGGACGCGACCGCAAAACTTTCCCTGCTTGCCCCTCTTGCGGTGGCGCCTGAGAGCCAGCGCAAGAGCATCGGCACGGCACTGATCCGCGAGGGCCTGAACCGCCTGAAATCAGGCGGCATCAGCCAGGTCTTCGTGCTCGGCGATCCGGCCTATTACGGCCGCAGCGGATTCAGACCGGAAACCACCATTGCGCCACCCCACCCTCTGCCCGATGAATACCGCGACGCCTGGCAATCCCTCACCCTGGATGCCACAGTACACCCGGCTTCCGGCAACCTCGCCGTCCCCGCCCCCTGGCGCGATCCGGCGCTCTGGAGACCCTGAACCGGCAGGCATACAAACATCCTGATCAATAGCGACCATAGATCCAAAGTTCCGGATGACCGGATCAGGACGCAAGCTGTGTAACGGGACGCCGGGTCAGTCCGGCCAGGAAGTCTTGTGCGGGCGAGGGCTTGTGCCAGAGGTAGCCTTGGCCGATTTCGCACTTCATTGCGCTGAGCATGCCAGCGACCTTCTCGGTTTCGATACCTTCGGCAACAACCTTCATCCCCAGCCCGTGTGCCATGGTCAGAATCGCCCGCACCAGGATCTCCTGCTGCGGATCATCGACGATCCGACGCACGAAGGACTGGTCGATCTTCAGGCAGCTGATCGGGAAGCGTGTGAGATAACCCAGCGCCGAATAGCCGGTGCCGAAATCATCGATGGCGATTTCAATCCCCAGACCGGCAATCGCGTTGAGCGTTTCCATCACCGTCCCATCATCGGAAATCAACAGGCTTTCGGTGATCTCGAGCGAGATCCAGCCTGCCTTGCATCCGCTTTCCTCCAGGGCTTGCTGAAGGTTCGGGATGAAATGGCCATACATCAACTGCCGCGGAGACACATTGACAGCCACCACAAATGGCGTGCTTCGCCCGCGGTTGCATTCAACGGCAAAGCTGCAGGCTTTCCGGAGCATCAGATTGCCGATCGCGACGATCTGTCCGGTCTCTTCAGCCAACGGAATGAAGTCAGCCGGACTGATCAACCCCGCCTTCGGCCTGTTCCACCTGCAAAGCGCTTCAGCGCCGATGACATCGCCCGTCGCAAGATCCACCTTCGCCTGATAGTAGGGCAGGAACTCGCCCCGGCGCAGCCCGTCATTGATCATCGCTTCCGTGCTGAAACGTGTTTCAACCGCCTCGCTCATGTCAGGTGAATAGGCGCAGACCGAATTGCCGCCCGAACTCTTTGCCTGATGCAGCGCCATATCGGCAAAGCGGACAAGGCAGCTTTCATCTGCGGTGTCGACAGGACTGACGGCGTGCCCGACGCTGATTGCAATTTCCACGGATGTGTCTGCCACATCAATCGGCCGGACCACCTTGTCCTTGATGCGCGCCACCAGACTGGCCAAGCCACCGGCTTTCGTCAAATCAGAGATGACAACAAAGAACTCGTCACCGGATTTGCGACCAACCATGCCTCGTCGGCCTATCGCCCGCTTCAGCCGGCTGGCCACTGCCTGAAGGATCTCGTCGCCAGACGCGTCGCCAAGCGTGTCATTGATCGTCTTGAAGCGGTCGATATCAAGAACAAGCAAAGCACACTCCCGATGGCGGGTCACGGCTCGATCAACGGCTTTGCACAAGGTCTTGTGCAGCGCCTCCCTGTTGGGCAGGCCGGTGAGCTGATCGGTATAGGCCAGTTGCGCCAGCTGCTCTTGCAGCTCTCGCCGTTCCGTCTCGAAGCGCGCCAACGTCTCCACCGCGCGGGCCATGTCGCCGATTTCATTCTTAAGACCGGTGTCGCTGACACTAACATCCGTCTTGCCGCTGGCCAGATGAACAATGGTGTCGGTCAGCCGCGCAAGCGGCAGGGTGAGGCTGCGGACAATGCACCGGACCACCAGGGCAAGGATGGCGGCACCCGCCAGAAACAGGCCGGCAAATTCAATCAGCCTGTAGAGAAAAGCCTCACGGACATCATCGAGATACACCGCTGACGCGACAACCCAACCCCAGGGGGCAAAACTCTGCGACCAGGCCGCTTTGGGATTTTTGGAAGTGGTGACACCGTTCAGCGTTCGCGCGCCGCGATAGTAGGTTATGCCGCCACCTTCAAGCGCGTGTTGGACCATCGATTGGGTGTGGGGCGACGCCCAGGCACTGGTGCCTTCATCTGCCCTGGTGTTGCTGACAACCCGGATGCCCTGCTCGTTGAAGACGAAAACCCGCGCACCGCCATCGAAAATCATCGCACGGATTGCATCGCGGGCCCGGCTCTTGGCTTCCGCCTCGCTCAACTCTCCGGCCTGGAACAGCCGGTGGTTTTCCTCGGCAATGCTCACGCCGGAATCCACCAGCGCACGCACCTTTTCGATATGACCATTGTTGATCATGCTGTTGATTTTGTGGAGGCTCAACCCGCCAACAAGAACCGCAAAAATCCCAACGATCCAGATGGGAAGCATGACTTTGCTTTTCAGGCTCCCATTCAAGATGGACATAGAACTCTCCAATGCGCGATCACAAGCAGATAGTTCTAATATTCCTGTTAATTTGAGGTAAATGTTCACGGCTTCACATGGCGCTACTGAACAGGATGTTTCAGCGCAGATGCTGGCCGCTGGCCAATTGCGGCAATCACCGCATCATCGCCACAAATCCGGGGTGGTATGCTCGCCCAATACATGTACGTTAGCACTTAATTGGATTCAATTGAGTGCTAACGTACATGTATTCAATCAACGTGTTAGAGCGACCCTCGTGCGTCCAATTGGACGCACGGCGCTCTTAAGGGAGGCCACGCCATCATGACATCGAAATTCACTCTCGCGCTGCTGCTCGCAAGTCTCGCCACCGCGCCCGCAATGGCGCAGAGTGCGCCCTGCGGTGGCGATCTCGGGTCCTTTCTCGAAGGAGTGAAGGCGGAAGCCGTCGCCAAAGGCGTCAGCCCCGACGTGGCGAGACAGGCGGTGCGCAATGCCTCGATCAGCCGCAAGGTGCTCTCGCGCGACCGCGCCCAGGGCGTGTTCCGGCAGACATTCCTTGAGTTCTCCAAACGCTCGGTCAGCGCCAACCGCATGCAGGTCGGCGCCAAAAAGATGAAGCAATACGCCAAGACCTTCGCCCGTGCGGAGGCCGAATACGGCGTGCCAGCCCCGGTGCTCACTGCCTTCTGGGGACTGGAGACCGATTTCGGCGGCTTCCAGGGTGACTTCAACACCATGAACGCGCTGGTGACGCTGGCCCATGACTGCCGCAGGCCCGAACTTTTCCGGCCGCAGCTGATCGCAGCCATCGAGATGGTCGGCCATGGCGACCTTGATCCCGCCCGCACCACCGGAGCCTGGGCCGGCGAGATCGGCCAGGTGCAGATGCTGCCACGCGACATCATCGAGTATGGCGTCGACGGAGATGGCGATGGCCATGTCGATCTGAAGAAATCCTCGCCCGACGCGATCCTGACCGCGGCCAAATTCATCAAGTCGCTGGGCTGGCGCGCAGGCCAGCCCTGGCTGGCAGAGGTCTCGGTGCCTTCCGGCCCGTTCCCCTATGAGAAATCAGGCCTCAGACAGGGCATGAGCCTGAATGACTGGATCGCGCTCGGCGTCACTTTCCGCAATGGCCAGCCGACTTCGGAGAACCTGCCCGCAGAGCTGCTCCTGCCACAGGGACGCGGCGGCCCGGCCTTCCTGGCGTTCCCGAATTTCCACATCTATCTCGAATGGAACAAGAGCTTCATTTACACCACCTCGGCCGCCTATTTCGCCACACGCCTCGGCGGCGCCCAGCGCTATGACGCCGGCAACCCGGCACCCGGCCTTGGCGATGCGGCGATGAAGCAGCTTCAGACGAAACTGGCCGCGCGCGGCCATGATGTCGGCAAGATCGACGGCATTCTGGGCGCAGGCACACGCGCGGCAACCCGCGCCGAGCAACTGCGCCTCGGCCTTCCCGCCGATGGCTGGCCGACGGCGGAGCTGCTCAACCGTCTTTAGAAGGCTTTGCCGCGGGCGCCCCGGAAGCGCCGGACCCATCCGCAGCACTGGCCTGCGCATCTGCCGGGATTTCAGGCACAGCCTCGTCCGTTGCCGCTACGGCCACGTTGTCAGGCTTGGCTTCGGCACGGCGGGCGCGGCGCTGATAGAGTGCAAAGCGCAGCGCGCGATAGCGTGCGCGTGCTGACCAGACAACATTTTCCACCCCGTCCAGCTCGCCCTCATAGGCTTGAGCCAGTGCTTCCTTGTAGGAGCCGGGCCCCTCGGTCGCTAGGTTCTCGACCCGCTCCACCAGGTTGAACCAGACCGGCGAGACCAGCAGCGAGATCGCGGTGACGGCAATCGCCAGCCTGTAGATGTCGGAGCCGAAGGCCCCCGAGGCGAAGCCGGCTGCCGCCAGCACGAAGGAAAACTCACCGATTTGCGCCATGGAAAGCCCGGCGACCAGCGCTGTCTTGGGATCAGAACCGGTGATCCTGAGCAGCAGGATGTTGAGCACGGTCTTCAGCGCCACCACCAGCAGCGCCGCCGCCAGCACCAGCCAGATGTTTTCGAGAATGAAATCGAGGTCGATCAGCAGTCCGATCGACAGGAAGAACACCACAAGCAGGATGCTCTGGATCGGTTCGATCACCGGAATCACCCGGCTGCGAAGCGTCGAGTTGCCGACAATGATGCCCGCCAGAAACGCGCCATAGACCGGCGACAGCCCGGCAAGACCCGAGAGCGCTGCGGCGGAAAAACACATCGCCAGCGACCCGATCGCCAGCAGGTCGATATTGTCCTCGATCGCTTCGGCAAAGGGCAGTTTGAGCTTCGGATTGCGTCCAAACCACCACAACAGCCCGCCAAGCAGCGCCACAGCGACGACAACCTTGAACGCAATTGCTCCAAAATCGATGCTCTCACCGCCGAGGCTCGAGACCAGGATCAACATCGGCACCACGGCAATGTCCTGCGCGATCAGCACGCCGATGGCCACACGGCCCGGCTCCGAGCGCAATTCGCCCATTTCGTCGAGCATCTTCATCGCCACCACCGTGCTCGATAGCGCGATGATGAACCCCAGGATGATGGTTTCCGACAGGCTGGCGTCGAGCATGAAGGCAAGCAGCGCCGCCAGCGCCATCGAGGCCACCAGCTGACCGCCCGCCACCAGCACCGCCTGGTTTATGCTGCGCACGAACGCCTTGATCGACAGTTCCATGCCGATGAAGAACAACAGCACCACCACGCCCATCTCGGCCAGCAGCGCAACATTTTCAGATGTCGAAATCACCCCCATCCCGGTGGGGCCAAGCAGCAATCCGGCAAGAATGAACCCCACCAGCGGCGGTTGCTTGAGCCGCATGAAGCCCAGGCCCAGAAGAGCTGCGACCGCAATCGCAAAAGCAATCCAGATCAGCGCGTCGCCATGATGGCCGCCCTGCTCCGCAGCCTGCTCAACCACGTTGGCCACCGCAGTCTCAACCGCTTTGACAGCATCGACGATCTCTTCTTCCATCAACGACTCCTTGCCAGCCAAGCCTAGTGTGCTTTGCAGCAAAAGTGAAACGGATCAGATGGAGGTCGGGTATGTAAAAGCCAAAAGGATCAGAGTTTGTCGAACTCGTCCTTGTCGACCGGCATCAACATCACGGCCGTTGCCATCACCGCAAATCCGAAGGTGGAGCCGAACGACATCAGCAGAATGAACAGGGCAACGAGCCGGTTTGAAGAATTCCAGATCAGGTCGCCGAAACCATTGATGTTGAAATACACCACCCCGGCGGCCACACCCCAGCCGATCAACACCCCGAGGGCGGAGTTGATGAGCACAAAACGGATCAGCTTGGGCATGGCATTTGCTCCTTGGGAGAGGCACCCCCTATAGCCGTACGAGACGACGGCCAAACCCAATGTGCAGCATATATGCGGACCTCGCCATGTGACGGATCAGCACGTCCGGCATTGTGAAACGAGTCAATCCGCCATGGTTTCAAGGCTGGCAAAGCCATCCGGCACGCCCTCGCCGTCAAATGGCGTGGTGACCTCGACGAAATCATCGGGGTAGAACCCGTTGAACCTCGTCCTGAGCGACAGCGAATAGGCGCCGATATGGCCGATCTCGACCCAGTCGCCGGTGTCCACCGTTTCGGGAAGCCAGAAAGGCCGTGACAGGATGTCGACGGAATCGCAGGTCGCCCCGCAGACCTTGAACGGCACCACATTCTCGGCCTTGCCCTTGCGGATCTTTCGCGCCGGGTCAGGGATAAACCGCGCCGGCAGCGTGATCTTGCCGGTCCAGCTGTCCGACAGCGACGCCCAGATGCCATCATTGATGTAAAGCCTGCGGCCCTTGCGCAGAAGCACCCGCACAATCAGCGAGAACGCGCGCGCCACAACCACCCGGCCCGGTTCGGCCACCAGCGGCATGTCGTCAAACGCCCATTCGGTGATGTTGGATCTCAGCTCCCCCATCAGCTCTTCGAGCGGCGGCATCGGCTTGGCCTTGCGGTTCGGGTCATGACCGTAGACCGCGGGGAACCCGCCGCCGACATCCAACCCAACCAGATTGACGCCTGCCCGGTTACGCACCCAGTCGGCGGATTTCAGCGCCTGCTCATAGGAGTCCGCCTCCTCCACCTGGCTGCCGACGTGAAAGCAAAGCCCCACCTTGAAGCCGATCTTGTCAAGCCGCTGCACCAGTTCCACCGCATGTCCCGGAGCCGCCCCGAATTTCTTCGACAATTCGTACATCGCATGACCCTTGGTCTGCAGCCGCACGAAAATGGTGATTGAGGCCGGGTCCAGATCAAGCGCGCGGACGATCCTGAGCACCTTGGCAATCTCATCCTCATGGTCGAGCGACATCACCCGGATGCCGTATTTCTCCAGCGCCAGACGGATATCGGACTGCGCCTTGACCGGATGCATATAGAGCATCTCCGCTTCAGGGGACGCCGCACGGACCGCCTCGAACTCGCCCGGCGAGGCCACGTCGAAGATCTTCACCCCCGCCTTAACCAGCGTCTTGAGCACCATGGGCTCGCCATTAGTCTTCACCGCATAGGCGGTTTCGCCGGGAAAAAGCTGCATGAACTGGCGTGCATCCTGCTTGAGCACGGCCGGTCTGAAACAGTAGAGCGGCTGATCTGGCCGGAGCTTGAGCGCAGCATCGGTACCGGTGGCGAATCGTTGCATTTGATGTCTCCAGATTGGGCCGGGACACTATCAACTGCCCGAATAACCGGCAAATGACATAGACAGTGTGGCCGCGCTGATTTCGGGTGGCAGCAGCCCGGCGGTTGTGGCAAGCAGCGCTGAAGATGAAAGGAAAACAGATGTCCCAGACAGCCAATCGTTCCATGGACCTCGCCACCTGGGGCCTGCTGCTTTTGCTCGGCCTGATCTGGGGCGGATCGTTCTTCTTTGGCCGCATCGCCGTACAACATGTGCCACCGATGACGCTAGTGCTGTGCCGAGTCAGCCTGGCGGCGATTGCACTGCACCTGGCATTTGCCCGGATGCCGGGCTTCTACCAGACCCTGTTCAGCCGCTGGCGTGAGCTTCTGGCCATGGGACTGATCAACAACGCCATTCCTTTCACCCTGATCTTTGTCGGCCAGACCAAGATCGGATCGGGCCTCGCTTCGATCCTCAACGCCACCACACCGCTTTGGGCAGTGCTGGTGGCGCAGGTGTTCACCACTGATGAAAAGATCACCGCCGCGAAGCTTATCGGCTGTGTGCTGGGGCTTGTAGGCATGGTCATGCTCATCGGCCCGGCAGCGCTGGGCATTGCCGACAGCCCGCTCTGGGCCAAGCTCGCAGTGGTCGGCGCGGCGATCTCCTATGGTTTTGCCGCCTCCTTCGGCAAGCGCTTCAAGGGCATCTCGCCACGCGTCACCGCAACCGGCCAGCTCACGGCCTCGACGCTGATCATGCTGCCCCTGGCCCTCATCGTTGACCAGCCATGGACGCTGCCGGTACCGCCGGTCGATGTCATTGCAGCGATCCTGGCGCTGGCATTGCTCTCCACTGCCTTCGCTTACATCCTTTTCTTCCGGATCCTCAGCGTCGCCGGAGCCACATCCGCATCGCTGGTCACGCTGCTGGTACCACCGGCCGCCATCCTACTTGGCATTCTGTTTCTGGGCGAGACCCTGTCGCTCACCGAAACACTCGGCCTCGGTCTGATTGCACTGGGCCTCTTGTCACTGGACAACCGTCTGGCCATAAAGCGATAGCGGCAGGCGCAGCGCCCGCCGCCACGCGGCGGGGAGCATGACGAATGGCGGAAAACCGGATGATGAGCCTGGCGGCACTGATCGCTGCGCGCGACGCGGGCAAGGCGACGCCCGATCTGATGGTGGCGCTCAGCCGTGACGCCATTGCCCGCAAGGACGCGGCCGTGAAGGCATTCATCCACCTGGCGGAAGACCCGGCGATCCCAACCGGCGGACCGCTTGCGGGCATCGCCGTCGGGGTCAAGGACATCTTTGACAGCTTCGATCAGCCGACCGCCTATGGCTCGCCGGCCTATGCCGGACATCAGCCCGCGGTTGACGCGGCAATCATTGATCTGGCGCGCCGCCGCGGCGCAACCATCATCGGCAAGACCGCAACGACCGAATTTGCCTTCTTTCACCCTGCAGCCACAGTCAATCCGCACAATCCGGCCCACACGCCCGGCGGATCATCGTCGGGCTCCGCGGCGGCGGTTGCCGCAGGCATGATCCCAGCCGCGATCGGCACCCAGACCGGCGGCTCGGTGGTGCGGCCCGCAAGCTTCTGTGGCGTTGCAGGCTACAAGCCGAGTTTCCGGCTGCTGCCGGCCACCGGGATGAAACATTTCGCTCCTTCGCTCGACACCGTCGGCCTGTTTGCCGCAAGCGTCAGCGATGTCGCACTCCTCGCAGAACAGCTGACCGGCCGCGACCTGGGCGTCGCGCCAGTCGGCCCCGCAAAGATCCGGATCGGCCTCTACCGCTGCGGCGAACTCGAATCCGCTGACCCCGAGATGCGCGAGGCACTCAACGCTGCCGCCGACAAGGCCGCCGATGCGGGATTCGATGTCGGCGAGATCGCCGAACCCGAAGCCATGGCGCAAGCAAGGCAGGCACATTCGATCATTCAGGATCATGAGGCAGGACTCGTCTGCGGTCCGGATCTCGCAAGGTTCCGCGATCAGATGAGCCCGCGTCTGATCGAGGCTATCAAACGCGGTCAGGCAATTTCACCGTCCAGCTATGATGAAGCCCGCAAACACGCCAAGCGGGGTCGCTCCGCAGCCCGGCTGCTGTTCGGTGAAGTCGATATTCTGCTCACGCCATCGGCCCCTGGCGCAGCACCTGAAGGTCTAGAAACCACAGGTGATCCCCGCTTCAACAAGCTCTGGACTTTGATGGGCACGCCTGCGCTCAACATTCCGGGTTTCACGGCCAAAAACGGCCTGCCTCTGGGCATTCAGGCCGTCGCCCGCTTCGGCCAGGACAAGGCCTTGCTCTCAGCCGCCACAAGGCTGGAAACACTGTTCGCGGCCTGAGGCAAGCCGTCAAATCACCTGACTAGCTCGGTTCGAAGTGAGCCAAATGTTGCTGGAGGAAGCAGGTGCACTGCGAAACAACAACACGTCATAGCTGTATTTAACAATTTCTTAACATTTCTTTAACAGGGTAATAATCTATATTTTTCAAATTCTTAAAATACCCCACAGGGAGCTTTTTCCACGTTTTAGCTGCAATGCAGCAACGAATTTGCTTTCCAGCAACTCAAACCCGTGTCTATCATTCCAAGGTACAACGCCTAGGAGGACCACCATGGGATTTACGCAATCGCTCAATGCCCTCGTGATCTGTGCAGCGTTCATGTTTGTCGGCGCACTGCTGTTTATCTAGCTGTGTAAAACGCCGTCACGATGGGAAAAGTTTGATGACGGGAGCGTTTCGGCGCTCCCGTTTTTTCATGGCTTGAGAGCGCCGGACAATATCAGGCAGCAGCGCCCACAACAGGGGTCTCACCGCTGCGCAGTCCAAGCAGATGACAGATCGCGTAGACCAGCTGCGCCCGGTTCATGGTGTAGAAGTGGAAATCATCCACTCCGCGCTCGACCAGGTCTGTGACCTGATCGGCGGCGATCGCAGCCGCCACCAGCGCCCGGGTTTCGGGATCTTTCTCGAGACCGTCAAAGCGCCGCGCCAGCCAGTCAGGCACCGACGTACCGCAGAGCTTGGAGAATCGCGCCACCTGGCCGAAATTGTGGATCGGCAGAATGCCCGGAACGATCGGGATGTAGATCCCCGCCCGGCGCACCCGCTCGACATAACGCTCATAAAGATCATTGTCGAAAAAGAACTGTGTGATCGCCCGTGTCGCGCCAGCATCCACCTTGCGCTTGAGCATGTCGATGTCGGTGGCAAAATCAGGGCTCTCGGGATGCCGCTCGGGATAGGCCGACACCGAGATCTCGAAATCATCGATGGCCCGAAGCCCGGCAACCAGTTCCGCCCCATTGGCATAGCCTTCGGGATGTGGCCGGTAGGCAGCGCCCACACCTTCCGGCGGATCACCCCGCAAGGCAACGAAATGCTTCACCCCAACCGCCTTGAATTCAAGTGCCACCGCATCGACCGAAGCCTTGTCCGAACCGACACAGGTCAGGTGCGCCGCTGGTGCGAGACTTGTGTCAGATGCAATCCGGCTGACGGTCTTGAGCGTCGGCTGCTTGGTCGAACCGCCCGCGCCATAGGTCACCGACACGAAATCGGGCCCGAAGGGAGCAAGCTTGGTGATGCTCTCCCAGAGCTGGCTTTCCATATCCCCGCTCTTGGGCGGAAAAAACTCGAAAGAAACCTTGATCCTGTCGGAGAGATCCTCGGCGCTGGCGCGTGGGGAGCTTGGCATTTATGCGGTTCCTGTGCTGGAGTAGGTGGTGTCATTGGCGATCAGCAGGCGCGGATCACGCGCAAGCCAGAGCGTCACTGTGAGAGCGCCGCTTGTGCCTGCGTCGGCCGGCAGATCGATGATCTTCTCGACTGTGAGGCCGCATTGCTCAAGCCAGTCGCTCACCTGGCCATGGCTGAATCCGAGGCGGGCATGGGCGTGATCTAGCCGCAAGGCCTCGTGATCGTGCGGGGCAAAATCAACAATGATCACCCGCCCGCCAGGCCTGAGCATGCGCGCCGCCTCGCTGATTGCCGGCAGCGGATCGTGCAGAAAGTGCAGCACCTGGTGGATGGTGACCACATCGAAGTTCTCACGATCGAGCGGCAGGTTGAAGATATCACCCTGCCGCACCGAGGCATGGGTGATCCCCGCCTCATCAAGCTGGGCACGGGCGATGGCAAGCATGTCTCGGCTGAAATCCACACCGATGGCCCGGCGATAGCGGTCAGAAAGCAGTTCCAGCATACGGCCGGTTCCGGTGCCCAGATCCAGCAGCCCGTCAAACGGGGTCCGGCCGATCAGTTTTAAAATCTCGGCCTCGACGCTGTCATCGGAAACGTGCATCTGCCGCAACTCGTTCCAGCTCGCGGCATTGGCGGAAAAATAAGCCTCCGCACGGCTGGCACGCGCCTGCTTGACCGCGGCAAGACGCTCGACATCGCGCGCCAGAGAGGGATCGGAGGGAGACGCAGCAGCCAGCGCCTCGCCCATCAGCTTGGCGCGCAGCCCATCGCGTGACAGCCGGAAATAGGCCCAGGCGCCTTCCTGATAGCGTTCCACCAGCCCGGCTTCGCCCAACAGCTTGAGATGACGTGAAATCCGCGGCTGCGATTGCCCCAGCACCTCGGTCATTTCACTGACCGTAAGATCGCCATGGCTCAAAAGGGCAATCAGCCGCAACCGCGTCGGCTCGCCCGCGGCCTTGAGTACCTCGACACATTCCTCAAGCGATAGCGGTGACAATGACAACATGCAAGACCTCGAAAATGATATAAAGATATGTTTATGTCATTTTCGAGGTTATGGCAAGCCCCATGTCGCGCAGATCAAACAATCTGTCGCAACGGCCGTATGTTACAGCCACGCAAGTCGCTGCAGGAACAGACAGGGCAAGCTCTGTTGTGCCCTGCGAAATCACTCACGGCAATCTCAGCAAAAGCATGAACCTCTGCTCAAGCGCCCGGATAGATCCACTGTTCCCAGATCCGCGCGGTCACCGCTTCGCCTGCCGATATCACACCGGGCTTTTCCACCCAGGCAACCACTCCCCGGCGGCGTTTGGCAGCACTCACGAAGCCCAGCGCCAACGCTGTCTGATCCATATCCGGGAAGTTCTTGGCGATTTGCGCCCCGGCAATCTTGCACGGGCCATTGTCGCCATCAATGCGCAGCGTCACCCCGCCTTCAAAAAACAGTTGCGTGCGCGGCGGCAGAATCGACAGCAGCGGAATGCCCTCGATCACCAGATTGGCGCCGATCCACCCCGGTTCGATCCGGTCAATCCCCATATCCTTCGCAGCCATCGCCAGCTCATCGGCTGCCACGATAGAGATCTGGCGCTCATTGCGGATCTCGGTGCCGCGCGGATACCAGGGCTCGCGCCCGCCAGACTTGCGTGTATGGCCAGCATGATAGTCTTGCACAATCCCCTCGAACCCGACTTCAAGCCTGGTCACGGCATCGCTGGGGAAATCTCCACCACGCGCATCGAGCACTACGCTGACATTGCCCTTGATTTTGCGGGCCGGAACGATCTCGGGCATCGAATACGGGACATCGGGAAACATCGGCAGGGTCATGGTGCGCTCCGGTCCTTCGAATGAACAGTCAGTCCTCCAATATCCTGCCACGCGATGATGGACCAATCAAAATCCGTGAACAAAGCTTCGGCCCTCCCGCCGTGCATGGTCAGCACGACCGCCCAGCGCCTGCCACGGCAGCGCGTTCTCCGGCAACCTGCGCGCCAGCAGCTGCATCGTCAGCATCAGCAGGCAAACAAGCATCGACGCCGCGACCGCAACGGCTGCAGCTTCCGAACCGAGGCCCGCATCCTCAAGGCTGAGCAACGCCACCCCCAGCGTTTCGTTGCCCGCGGACCACAACAGCGCAGACACTGTCAGTTCGTTGAACGCCAGCAGGAACACCATCAGCGCTCCGGCCAGCACGGCCGGCAGCACCAGCGGCAGGATGATGTAGCGAAGTCGCTGGCCAAGCCTCGCACCATCACAAATCGCCGCCTCCTCGACGGCGGAGTCAAGCGTTGCCATTGCCGCCAGCACCGGCTTGAGCGCGATCGCCAGGAACCTTGCATGATAGGCAAACAGGATGATCCACGGCGTGGCATAAATAGATATGCCAATAACCGGCAGCGGCTTTATGAACAGCAGGATGCAAGCGATCGCGAGCACGATCCCGGGCGCTGCATAGGGCAACTCGATCAACGCAAGCGACGCCGCCTTTAGCTTGGCGCCCGCGCGGTCGAGCAGATAGGCGAACCCCAGTGCCATACAGGCCAGGCTGAGCGCCGCAGCACCGGCAAACAGCATCGAGTTCTTGAACGCCCACACCGTCAGGTCCTGCCGCAACAGCACCTCCCAATACTGGCCAAAAGTCAGGCTCTCAAACGACAGCCTGACGCCGTAGGCCGGCACCAGCGAGGTCGCGACAAGCGATGCAAGAGGCAGCAGGATCGCAACCCCGATAAAGCCCCACAAGCAGATTTCCAGCAATGGCCGTGCCCGGCCAAGTTCCCAGAACGGCTCGAGCGGAAAATCCGCCTCAAGCCGGCTTTGCCGTCGCGCCAGCAACCAGCCTGCGGCAATCACTCCGGTTCCGGCAATCGCGGCAATCAGCACCGATATCGCAGCCGCATCATTGATCGTGGAGGGGCCGAAACTGGCGAGCTTCTGGTAAAGCAGGGTCGGCAGCGTGACATAGCCGACCGGCAATCCCAGCAGCGCCGGTATGCCGAAATTGCCGGTCCCGGCGACAAACACCAAAAGCGCGGCTGAGAGCAGAAACGGGCCCAGCAGCGGCATGATGATCCGCCGGACCACCTGCCAGGGTGAGGCGCCGTCAAGCAGCGCAGCCTCGATCAGCGGCCGTGGCAGGCCCGAAAGCCCCGCCGCCAGCGTGATCGCCACCAGCGGCGCGTGGTGCAGCCCCATCACCAGGATGATGCCGAATTCACCCAGCATCGGGTTGGGCGTGCCCGGCGCCGGCGCAAGGCCAATCAGCTTGAGAAGCGGGGAAGCAGGTCCGGCAAGCGTCTTGAAGGCGAGAGCGGAAATCTGCGGCGCGATCATCAGCGACAGCACCATGATAAAGGCCATCGCACCGCGTCCGCGCATATTGGTCACCGCCAGCGCCAGGCTGAACACCAGGCCAACGGCCATGGCCACAGCGCCCGAACCGAAAGCGATCACCAATGTGTTGAGTGTCGCCTGCCGGACATCGGCAGTGTTGAGCACAGACCAGAAAGCCCCAGCCCCGCCTTCCAGCGCCGTCAGGAGCAGCCGCCCGACAGGCAGGATCGAGAGCACCAGGATCGCGGCCACCAGCGACAGCGCCAGGCCTGTGCCCTCGCGCCAGCGCCATTTGAAGCGAAACGGACCGCGCAGCCTGATACGCGGTCCGGCAATGTCGGAAACGGCCAACCCTGTGCCTTACTGGCCGAAGATTTCGGCGAAGCGGGCCTTGTTGGCGTCGGCTTCCTTGAGCGCCTTGGCGGCATCAAACGGCATCACCTTGATGGCGCTGCGATCCGGGAAACCGGCCGGTACGGCCACATCAGGATGCGCCGGCAGATAGCCCTGGCTCAGCGCCAGTTCCTGGCCCTGCTTTGAAATCAGGAAGTCGACAAACGCCTTGGCCGCATCCGGGTTCTGTGTCGAGGCGAGGATCGCCACCGGCTCGGAAATCGCCGACACGCCCTCTTCGGGAAACACGAATTCAACCGGAGCACCCTTGGCCTTCTCGCGGATCGGCAGGAAATCAACCACCATGCCGTAGAGCTTCTCGCCGCCGGCAACCTGCTTGAGCACGCCGCCATTGCCGCCAGAGGCCTGCGCACCATTGGCAGCGAGCCCCTCATAATAGCCCCAACCGGCTTCGAGATTGTCCACCAGCGTGGCGGTGTGGATGAGGGCCGCACCGGAGGTCAGCGGCGACGGCATGGCGAGCTGGCCCTTGGCCTCGTCCTTGAGCAGATCTGCCCAGGAGGACGGGATCATGGTGGCCGCGGTGTTGTACATGATGCCGGTGGTGATCAGCTTGGTGCCGAACCAGGTCTTGTCGGCATCATGCACGCCCGCAGCATAGGCCGAGACATCCGCATCGGGATGCGCCATCAGCAGATCCCGCGCCTTCAGCCCTTCCATGGTGACGCTGTCAGCGATCAGCAGCACGTCCGCAGGTGTCGATCCGGCAGCCAGCTCAGCCTCGAGCTTGGCCATGATCTTGGTGGTGCCGTCGCGCACGAAGGTCACCTTCACATCCGGATAGGCCTGCATAAAGGCATCGATCGACTGCTGCGCATCAGTGTTGGGCTGGCTGGTGTAGAGCGTCAGCGTGCCCTCGACAGCTTGGGCCGGGGAAACGAGAACGGCGAACGAGGCCATCAGGCCAAGCGAGATCGGAAGCAGACGGTGCATCTGGGCAACTCCATGGTTGGGTTCGGGGATTGACGTGGAGCAGCGATAATCAGCCTTGGTGACAGCCGGATGACACACGGAAGCCCGGCCTGTCCTGCCGCACCCGGCCTGTTCACTCCCCACCCGAAGCCACTGAAACCGCATTCCGGAGCAGAGTTTCGACGGCGTATTAAAAACATGATAGACTTCCCAGACGGGGGCGCGAATTCTGGATCAGGGAGAACATCCGGATGCTTGCACAATCACTCAGCAGATCCTTCACACGCCTGGCGGGCCTGGCACTGGCCCTCACCGTCGCCCATCCCGCAGCCCTCATGGCGGCCGACATGTCCTGCAACAGGTTGCTCGAGCCAGGCCAGAAGATGATCTGCTCCGGCTTCGAGCCGAACTGGGCGCTGGAGATAACCTGCAACGGCGAGACCGCATCAAACTTCATCGACGCCTTCTCGGGCGACGGCATCCAGACCACGCCGGGCAGCATCAGCTTCGCCAGCCAAGACCCCTGGCAGCTTGAAACCAGCCACCCGGTCACCGGCTCGATTGCCTACACGCCCAATGGCTGCACCGACGAGAGCGACCGGGTCAGCGACTTCACCTTCACGCCGTCCGGCGCACCGGGTCTGTCCGAACCGTTCTTTCCCTTTTGCTGCAGGGTCGAATAGAGGGCGTCACCAGGCCGCGCTTGAACCGTCCCAGTTGAAGAACCGTCCTGTGCGCTTCAGCGTCAGCCCCTCGGCGATCTTGAGGATCCCGTTGGCGCTGGTGCCTGCATCGATATCGGCCTCCGCGCCGCCCATATCGGTCCTGACCCAGCCAGGATGCAACATCGCCACCGCGATCCCCATCGGTTCGAGATCGGTGGCCAACCCCTGCATCACCTTGTTGACCGCGGTCTTCGATGCCCGGTAGGCGATCCGGTCCGACTTGGCGTAGGACAGGCTGCCCATCGACGAAGAGATGGTGACTATTCGCGGGCTATTGCTGCGCCTGAGATGCGGAAGGAACGCCTGGCTTACCGCCAGCGGTGCCAGCGTATTGACGGCAATCGTCTGCGCAAACCCTTCGAAATCCATGTCCAGCGTCGATTGACGGTCGAGCCCGATGATGCCGGCATTGTTGATCAGGATGTCGATCGGTTCGCTGATCGAAGCCGCCGTCGCCCGCACCGCCTCGTGATCAGTCACATCGAACACCAGGTCATGAAACTTCGGGTGTTCGCAGATATGCGCATCCGGATCCGTCACCTCGCTACGCGCCGACCCATAAACCGTCCAGCCTTTCGCAAGCGCCTGTTTGGCCAGTTCAAGCCCGATGCCCCGATTGGTGCCGGTGATGAGAATGGTGGTCATGGGGAGGCGTCCTTGTTCAACAGTTCCGAGATCGTTGAACAGACCCTAGAATATCAAGTCAACTTGAGATCAAGGGCTATTTTTGCCAAAGCGCAAAAAAACAGCGACGGAGAGGACACGACCGCCCTCTCCGTCCTTATTATCAACGCGTCAGCGGCTTGTACATCACCCGCTTGCAACTGACCTATTCAGCGCCGAGCCAAAAACCGTCCAGCCCTTGGCAAGCGCCTGTTTGGCCAGTTCAAGCCCGATGCCCCGATTGGTGCCGGCGATGAGAATGATGGTCAAAGATAAATCTTCCTTCTATACTCAGTCTCGATGACAAGAGCAGTCACAGTGCCTTTTGAGACTTGCACGATAATCCGCCGATCCCGGATACAGAACCGCCAAACTGGAACAATCTTGCCCAGTAACCTGTTTGCCAGTTCACGAATATTCGAGCAGCGAGATGTTAGTTCGAGTTAAAAATATGCCAAGTAGAACCCGCGACCGTCGACATTGTACCCGCAGCACTCCAATCTCTGCTAGTAAAAAGGACAGAGGAATCCACAAGAACTATCATTATGGATATTGATTTTGCCGTCGAAAAAACGCTTCCATCCCTGTTGCTCCGAAGAAAATCGGTGAATTTTTCAATAAATCTATAAAAATCTTCGATAAATTCGCGACGCGCAGCCCTAACACCTTCTTCGAACAAACCTCTATCGAACTCAGGTTCAAGTTGGGACAATCCATCCATTGCTGATGATATTGCACCATTCGGCACTCGGAAACGCCTTAGTAGTATTTCTTCCATCCTTCGGAAATGTTCGAAGGGCATCTTCGTCGCTCCGCTCCCCCATTTCGACCAAGGCGATGCAATTCCCAATCTTGCTAGATAGTCAGCCCATTGCTTTGATGCCAGCGCTCGTGTTTTGCCAAGAAGTCTCCTTTCGGACAAATATGTTTCTCTAAGGTATCCTTCATTCTCCGGACCGAAATTCAGCATTCCTTCGACAAACTTCATCTTGATCCAAAAGCGCTTATCATCTGAAAGGAATTTCAACAACTCTGCGAGTTCGGCCGCTTCGCTCTGCGAAAACACAACATGGTCGGCAGGTACATTATTCGTCGAGGGAAAGTCACTACGTTGGCTTTCGATTAGCCGGCCCAATAACTGTGCTGCACGTGAAATACGTTCGCCGTCATGAATTTCGGGCTGATAAATCTTCACCTGCGACACTTTCCCTACCGCTTCAGCGGCTTGTACGTCACCCGCTTCGGATTTACGCTGTCCGCGCCGAGTCTCCGGATCTTGTCCTGCTCGTGATCCTCAAAGTTGCCCTCGAACCATTCCACGTGGCTGTCGCCTTCAAACGCCGGAATCTGGGTTACCAGATGGCCAAAATCCAAGTCTTGTCTGCTATTTGCCGCCTCGAAGTCTGTGGCTTTCGTCAATAGCACCAATAAGTAAGTCTATTTTTGCAAGAGATGTAGATGACACTGACTCACTAACCAGTTCCTTCCTCAAATCTTTCAAAATTCCACGGAATTTGGCCGAAATAACGAGGTATGGCGCCTGAGGTGGAAGACCTGAAGTCGCTGGAGTTACGCTACTAAAATTTTCTCCCGTAGATGCTTCTCCAATTCTACCACCGTTAACCGCAAAAACAGATGCGATATCATGCTGGCGATCTCCTCTATTAATCATTCCCTTTACAAGGGCTGCATCCGCACTGTTCAACTTTCTACCACTTGAAGGAGCTCGCATTGGTTTTCCCTTTGCTACTGGTTCTAAGCTGCGCTCTGGCAATGCTTGTATTTAGGAACTCAATCTCAGGTTTACCTTTATAACCTTTCTCCCAAACCAACCAGCAGAAATCTTTAGTGCCATTTCCCGGTTTTTCACCAGCTAGGATTGCCGCGCCGGGCGGCATTGAAGGTCTCGGCGAAATTGGATACACTCTCCGAAGAGGCGACACTGGCAACCAATCTCTTTTCGTCGAGAAACCGGAAAGCCAGACAATAGGTAGAATCGCTGCGACTTTGCCGCCATCTGGCACTATTGAGATTGCTTTTTTCACAAACTCTTCTGCTTTTGAAAAAGGCGGATTTGTCACCACATTATCGAAGTCAAATACATCAAAGTCATCTTCAAGAAAATTATGTACTCTTGCTTCATAACTGTTTTTCGGAACAATATCGCTACCAATTGATTTTAGACCGCAATTTTTTGCCTGCTCTACTATTCGCCCCATACCACATGCCGGATCCCAAACAGGCCCAACAAACTCTTCATGTTGGAAGAGTGCCAGCGACACTTCTTCTGGCTCAACATACCAATCGTCCTTATCTCTAACCCAAAGATGTGACTGCTTTTCTCTAAGTTTTACCATGTCTACCGCCTCAGCGGCTTGTACGTCACCCGCTTCGGATTGACGCTGTCCGCGCCCAGCCTCCGGATCTTGTCCTGCTCGTAATCCTCGAAATTGCCCTCGAACCATTCCACGTGGCTGTCGCCCTCGAAGGCCAGAATGTGGGTGGCAAGGCGGTCGAGGAACATGCGGTCATGCGAAATGATGACGGCGCAGCCGGCAAAGTTTTCGAGCGCCTCTTCGAGCGCGCCGAGCGTTTCGGTGTCGAGATCGTTGGTCGGCTCATCGAGCAGCAGCAGATTGCCGCCGGACTTGAGCAACTTGGCCAGATGCACCCGGTTGCGCTGGCCGCCCGAGAGCGTGCCCACCTTCTGCTGCTGATCGCCGCCCTTGAAGTTGAAGGTCGAGCAATAGGCGCGGCTGTTCATCTCGTGCTTGCCGAGCTTGATGATGTCGTTGCCGCCCGAGATTTCCTCCCAGACGGTCTTGCTGCCATCAAGCGAATCGCGGCTCTGGTCGACATAGGCCAGCTGCACGGTTTCACCCACGGTGACCGTGCCTGAATCAGGCTGTTCCTGCCCGGTGATCATGCGGAAGAGGGTGGTCTTGCCCGCGCCGTTGGGGCCGATGACCCCGACGATCCCGCCGGGCGGCAGCTTGAAGGTGAGATCATCGATCAGCAGCCGGTCGCCATAGGCCTTGGAGAGGCCTTCGACGTCGATCACCTGATTGCCGAGCCGTTCACCGGTCGGGATGACGATCTGTGCCTCGCCGGGGCGGCGGTCACCGGCGGCCTTGACCAGTTCGTCATAGGCCCGGATACGCGCCTTGGACTTGGCCTGACGGGCTTTCGGCGAGGAGGCAATCCATTCCTGTTCGCGCGCCAGCGATTTCTGCCGCGAGGCCTCTTCACGGCCCTCCTGCTTCATCCGCTTGGCCTTGGCTTCCAGATAGGCAGTGTAATTGCCCTCATAGGGAATGCCGCGGCCACGGTCGAGCTCGAGAATCCAGCCCGTCACATTGTCGAGGAAGTAGCGGTCATGGGTGATCATGATCACGGCGCCGGGATATTCCCTGAGGTGCTTTTCGAGCCAGGCGATGCTTTCCGCGTCGAGATGGTTGGTCGGCTCGTCGAGCAGGATCAGATCCGGCTGGCGAAGCAGCAGCGCGCACAGCGCCACCCGGCGCTTCTCACCACCCGAAAGCCCTTCGACCGAGGCTTCGCCGGGCGGGCAGCGCAGTGCTTCCATCGCCATTTCCACCTGGCTGTCGAGATCCCAGAGGTTCTGCGAATCGATGATGTCCTGCAACTGAGCGCCTTCGTCGGCAGTCTCGTCGGAATAGTTCATCATCAACTCGTTGTAGCGATCGAGGATCGCCTGCTTCTCGGCCACGCCTTCCATCACGTTTTCACGCACGTTCTTGGCAGGATCGAGCTGCGGTTCCTGCGGCAGGTAGCCGAGCGTCGCCCCTTCGGCTAGCCAGGCCTCACCGGTGAATTCGGTGTCGAGGCCTGCCATGATCCTCAGAACCGTCGATTTACCCGCGCCGTTGGGACCGAGAATACCGATCTTGGCGTCCGGGTAGAACGACAGATGAACGTTTTCGAGAACCTTCTTGGCGCCATAGGCTTTGTTGAGCCCTGCCATGTGATAGATGAACTGCCGTGCCACGATGCGCTCCAGACATGAAATGGATGATTTGAGCGCTGTCTATGCGAAATGGCGGCCAAGAGCAATGCAAACGGGCCGCACTCCCCAGCCGACCAGCCCTCACTTATCCAGACGAACCAGATCTCTCAGGCGTAACGAACGCCGCCACGGTCCCCGGCATCGATATCAGCGCGTCTCCTGCCACTTTGCGACAGCAGGCAAAGCAAATCAGGCCGAGAAGCCGACCTTCACGCCCTTCTTGCGGAAATAGGACTGCATGATCTTGCGTCCCTGCCGGTTTGGCTGCACCAGCCTGGCCGGATCGAATATGGCTTCCTTGACGCCTTCGCGCGTCATAGTGGCCTTGAGCGCAGCGATATGGCTGTCGAGCTCTTCATTGTCATTGTTGATCGACGCGTAGATGTTGTCGATGGCTTGGGTCAGGGTCATATCGCTCAAATGTCGGCACTCCATCACTCGTTGGCCCTCAACTAGCGATTTTTCCGACAAGAGCAAGCCGGATGAGCTGCGCACTGCAGAATCCTCGATTTGCGAGATGTATGCTATCGTTTTGGCCAGGCGGCCCAGCAATTCCGCGGGCAGGCTCACCAAAGGGAGGCAACAATGGCAGAGAGGAAAGCACCTTCAAGATTCCAGGAACTGGTTGATGAAGCAAAATCAGATGAACAGGCAGGTCTCGCGCTGGCGCTGATCTGTGCCGCTTTGGCGCGAGCTGCTGGAGAAGCCCCATTGAACGAGCTGGACGAGATGATCGCGGCGACAGCAGGCGCCTCACGTACAGGCGCTGCATTCTTCGCCGGACTCATCACACAAATGGGCCGCGAACCGGGATTTGGGGAATGGCTCGCTGAAAAGACCGGTGACGAGCGGCTTGGCAAGCTCATCCGCAAGTTTGACAAGGACAAACTGGCCGAAGAACTCTTAAAAGACCGGCGCTTCAAGGACCTTGTCAACAAGGCTCGCGAGGCCCTACTCGAAAAAGACAAAAAAGCCATAGCCAATTCTGCAGGCGGCGAGAAACCGGCTGCCGCAGACACCAAAGCCCCGGAAAACGCCAAGGAGGGTGCGGAGGACACCAAGACCACGGTCAAGCTCAAAGCCCCCGACGGCAGTTCGGTCGAGGTTGAAGCCGGCGGCAAGAAGGACGGCGAAACCGAAACACCCTCAGAACCGCGCGAAAAAGGCCCCCCAACCACCTATGGTGAGGAGAACGAGAACGCCGAATATCTCTATGCCATCGCGCTTGATCGCATCGAATGTATCGAGGTGACCAATTACAAGCTCGCCACAATCTTCAGCTTTGGCATCGCGGCGGCCACCGAAGTCGATGACGAAATTGCTTTCGTTTCCAAAGGGGTTGCAAGATTCAAAGGAGGGCCGCGCGTGCCAATACTGGTCCCTTCCGAGGGCGTGCACGCCGATGTCTCGGATGGCGACATCCTCTCTGACCGGCCGGAAGCGCGCAAACCGAAAAACGACAATCAGATGCGCCTGAGCCGCAATGAAACATTCCTGGTCAATCGTTATGCATTTCAAGGCAACCCGATTCTGGGTCAACCGCCAATCGCTATCGATATGGCTCCCTTCGATCTGGACGACTTCATGCATGCAAACATCAAATTCGCACTGTTCGAAGACGACAGTGACATCAAGAAGGCCATCAACGAGATTCTAAAGCTGCTCCAGCAGGTCACGGCAATCGGAAAAACCTTGTTCGCCGCCGCCGGTGGAGCTGGACCGGCAATCAACACAGCACTGACAGTGGTTGACGGCCAGCAGATTTTTATTCGTCTCAATACACTTGTTCAGAATATGATCAGCAGTTCGGACACCATCGCCGCGCATGACTTTGTTATAAACGCACCACAGATTGCGGCAGCTTTCAGAACGGGAAATATCAAAAAATATCCGCCGAACGCCGACCCGCCAAGTTACGAATATGTCACTGACCGTGCCGAACAGATCGCTGAATTGAACGGCGACGGCGCAGAATATCGGGCGATCCTGCGCTACGAGCGCCACAAGACCAATTGAACTGGACCCGGACAGGTCGGTGGCGGAACTTGTGAACTGACATTCGATCGGCATCGTCAGAACCGGCGCTGCGCCTCATGCCGGCCCGGAGTCAGGCCCGTGGTGTGGTGCAAATCAATCCGCAGCCAGCTCCACCCGGCTGATCCGCCAGGCCTGAACACCGGCATAGGCGGCTTCAGGTACATGATTGGTCATCTCGATGTAGCGCGGGTGATCGGCGACCTCCCCGGCGGCGATGGCAGCCAAGCTCCAGCGTTCGGGAACGAACGAGCCCGGCATCGCGGTTTGCGCCAGGGTCTGCAGAAATGTCTGGTCGAACACGATGGCCCCCTCAAGGTCCATTGACAGCAGGCTGGCCCCCTCAAAGCTGCTGTTGATGATCATCGCATCCCGAAAGCTCGCCCCGGCGATCGAAGCCCCGGTGAAGTCCACCATGGCGACAACCGCACCGTCAAACACCGGCGCAATGGCGTTGACGCGCGCCAACCCGGTTTTGTGGATCACGCTGCCCCTGAAACTGATCCCGGCCATGCTGGTCGGCAGATACTCGAAATCGCCTGCGGCAAACAACTCCGACACATCGCGCGCCGCCAGCGAGGAGAACTCCGAATCGCGAACCACCGCGTTCTCGATCCTTGCGTGATCGAGCTGTGCTGCCCCGAACCGGCAACCCACCATCCGCGTCCAGGAGAAATCGGCGAACGCCAGCCGCGCATGCTGCATCGAAAGCCCACCCGCCAGTTCGCGGCGGAATTCGGCAAAGGAAAAGTCTGCTCCAAGGGCGGTCAGCATTTCGGTTTCGAGGAGGGAATTGGCTGTCAGCATTGTCAGCAGGTCACCGCGCTCGGGGCTGACAGAGCGGTCCACCAGACGTTCATTGTCCGCTCCCGCAGCGCCTTGATCCAGAATCTCGGGATTGGCCAGCGCATCCGGCCTGTGCGCAAGCGCCGTCCGGATCAATCCGTCGGCATCGCGCGGATTGGCATTGGACGGTGCAAGATACCGGTACGGCCGGGCCACAAGACTGGCGGCAACGATGCGCCCGCGCGTCGAACTTGAAAGATCCGACAGCCCGAAACTTTCGATTTTACCGCCAGAATCCAGAAACGCCTGACGTTCCGCACCGATCAGGGCTCCGATCTCCACCACTTCGGGACCGATCTGCGCACTGCGTTCGGCTTCCGCGAGCTGGATCTGGGTATCGATCAGCGAATTCTGGAAATCGATGCGTTGGTTCTGCTCCACCAGCAACACCGATTGCGCTCGCAACAGCTTGTTCTGCTCAAACAGCAAGGCCGAGCCCGCAAGAGCCGCCATGGCGGCAATCAGGCCAGTGATCGACGCCACCAGCCAGCGTCGGCTCGACACCCATGCGTAACGTGCCAGCGCAATCTCGGCGAAATCACGCGCCGCATTGGTGGCCTCTTCCACCTTCTGGCCCGCTGCATAGCGCGCCACATCGGCAAGTGGTCCTGCGAAGCGGGTGACTTCAACCTCTGTGCGGCGAAACATCCAGCGCCACAAGGGCTGCCGGAACACGAACACCAGCGACAGGATGACGAGGACGAACAGCAAGGCTCCAAGGATGATCCCAAGCACCACCGATCCATGATCGCTGAGAAACCCAGGCATGAAGATTGCCGCAGGAATACCGCAGGCAACACCCAGCACGAAAAGCAAAAACCCAACCCGGAACGACCGGCAGAGCGGCTGCCTTGTTTCCCCGTTTCGAGCCGAAGCCCCCCAGCATCTTCATCGTCGCTCAGCGCCGCATCCAGATCGCTCGCGTCAAACTCATCCTTTCCAGCCACGTCCCAATCCCCGGTTTCCCAAAGCCTCCCTCAAGACCAACTGGCCATGCAGCAGCCCCAGCCGAACCCTAGCCAAAGAACGTAGAAAGGAAAAGAAGATCGGTACGCTGTGATCCATGACACTCCAAATGCACTGCTGTTGCCGCTTGACCATGCCGCATTGGAAGGGGCATTTGTGGTCCATGACCGAACCGATTTTTTCCCCCTTCACAATTGAAAGCCCGACCGGCGCCAAGCTGGCGTTGCGCCATATGCCCGCTCACGGCCAAGCCCGCGCGGTTGTGCAGATCAACCACGGCCTGGCCGAACACGCCGCCCGCTACGAACGGTTTGCCGATTTCCTCGCCGCCCGTGGCTATCACGTCTACGCGCATGATCACCGCGGCCATGGCGCCACCCGCGCACCGAATTCGATTCCCGGTGCTTTTGCCGGATCTGGCGGGGCTGACGATGTCATCGCCGATGTCGCAGCCATTCACGCGCTGATCGGCGAACGCCATCCCGGCCTGCCGGTCATTACCTTCGGCCATTCCATGGGTGGACTTGTCGCGCTCAATTTTGCCCAAGCACATCCTCAGGCAAGTGCAGCCGTTGCGATCTGGAATTCCAATTTCAACGCCGGGCTGCTCGGGCGCGCTGGCCAGGCGCTGCTGGCGATCGAAGCCTTCTTCAAGGGCTCGGACACCCCCAGTACGATTCTGCCCAAACTCACCTTCCAGACCTGGGCAAATGCAATGAAAGACCGCCGCACCGATTTCGACTGGCTGTCGCGCGACGAAGCCGAGGTCGATGCCTATGTCGCAGACCCGCTCTGTGGCTGGGACGCAACGGTCAGCATGTGGCGCGACATCTTCGACATGATCTATGCCGGAGGGCGGGCGGACAATCTGGCCCGTCTGCCAAAGTCACTGCCGATCCACCTGATCGGCGGCAGCGAGGACCCGGCCACCGACAAGGGCGAAGCGGTCACATGGCTGGCCTCGCAGATGAAGAAATCAGGGCTTGTCAATGTCAGTGTCAAAGTGCTGCCCGGAACCCGGCACGAGACCCTCAACGAGATCAACCGCAACGACGCCATGGCTGATTTCGCAGGCTGGCTCGATCAGGTCATCGCACCACCGGCCTGATCCTCGGCCCGCAAGAGCCATTGCAGCACTCACCGCTCGAAAAGGCTGAGCTGCGGACGTGACACACTCCGGACAAACCTGCTAACTGACAATCCGCGAACCGGAGGGCCGACCATGTTTGCAGACCTGTTTACAATCGACAATCTCACCACCTTCCTTGTCCTGACCGCGCTCGAAACAGTGCTGGGTTTTGACAATCTGCTCTACATCTCCATCGAGGCAAAGAAGGTCGATCCGGCCCGCGCTGCGATGGTGCGCCGCTGGGGCATCATCCTTGCCATCGTGCTCAGGATTGTCCTGCTGTTCGCAGTGCTGCAACTGATCGCCCTGTTCGACGAACCGTTCGTCGAAATCGCCCTGCCCTTTATCTCCGGGGCCATCAGCGGCCATTCGCTGATCGTGCTCGCTGGCGGCGTATTCCTGATCTACACCGCGACCAAGGAAATCTTCCACATGATCGGGGTCGATGATCTCGAGAATGACAGCAACCGTCCGGCCCGCCGTTCGGTCGCCGTCGCCCTGGTCTGGATCGTCATCATGAACCTGGTCTTCTCCTTTGACACCGTACTCTCTGCTGTGGCGCTGACCGACCATTTCATTGTCATGACCGCAGCCATTGTAGTGTCGGGCGCGCTGATGGTGCTGATGGCCGATACGGTCGCAGCCTTCCTCAACAAGAACCGCATGTATGAGGTGCTCGGCCTGTTCGTCCTCCTTCTGGTCGGCTTCATGCTGATGTCGGAAGGCGGTCACATCGCCCACCTCACCTTCTTCGGCTTCCCCGTCGAGCCAATGGCCAAGACCACGTTCTACTTCGTGCTGGTGACCCTGGTCGCTGTCGAAATCGTGCAGTCGCGCTACCAGAAGCGGCTGCTGGCCGAGCGTGCGCTCAAGAACAAGACCGGAGCCTGATAGCGCATGAGCAATCCTACCCCCTCGCACACCGCACCGGCCCCGCTTGCCGGTGTCCGGGTGATCGAACTGGCGCGCATTCTCGCAGGCCCCTGGGCCGGGCAGCTGCTCGCCGATCTCGGCGCCGACGTGATCAAGATCGAGCACCCTCAGGGCGGCGACGACACCCGCCGTTGGGGCCCGCCCTTCGTCACCGGCGCCGATGGCGAAAACCTCTCCGCCGCCTATTACCATTCGGCCAACCGCGGCAAGCGCTCGATCACGCTCGACATCGCCAGCCCCGAGGGGGCTGAGACCGCGCGTGATCTGATCGCCACCGCCGATGTGGTGATCGAGAACTTCAAGGTCGGAGGTCTGAAGAAATACGGCCTCGACTATGACAGCCTCAAGGCCACCAATCCGCGGCTCGTCTATTGCTCGATCACCGGCTTCGGTCAGACCGGGCCTTATGCCCCGCGCGCCGGTTATGATTTCATCATCCAGGCCATGGCCGGCATGATGTCGATCACCGGCGAGCCCGGCCGCGAGCCGCAGAAGGCAGGTGTCGCCATCTCCGACATCTTTACCGGGCTCTATTCGGTGATCGCCATTCAGGCGGCCCTTCGCCATGCGGAAAAGACCGGCGAAGGCCAGATGATCGACATGGCGCTGTTTGACACCCAGGCCGGGATTCTGGGCAACCAGAACCTCAACTATCTGGTCTCCGGCGAAGCGCCGGTGCAAATGGGCAATGCCCATATGAACATCGCGCCCTACGAGGTGTTCCCGGTCTCTGATGGCCACGTCATCATCGCGGTCGGCAATGACGGCCAGTTCCAGCGCTTCTGCAAACTGCTGGGCGCCGGCGCCATGGCCGCCGATCCGGATTTCCAGACCAACCCGTCGCGCGTTGCTCACCGCGAGCGGCTGCGCGCCGAAATCATCGCGGCAATGAGCCGCTTCACCAAGGCCGGGATGCTCACCGCCTGTGAAGCCAACGCGGTGCCCGCAGGACCGATCAACACGATCGCCGAGATGTTCGACGACCCGCAGGCGGTTGCCCGCGGCATGCAGATGGAGCTGACCGATCAGGCCGGCACCGGCATCCCTTCCGTGCGCGCCCCGATCCTGCTTCCGGCCTCACCGCTGCAGTATGACCGGCCGAGCCCGCGGCTGGGCGAACACACCAATGACGTTCTCGAAGAACTCGAGCGCCTGAAGAAAGGGAAATCATGACATTCTGGACAATTGCGGCAGTCGCCACGGTAGCGTTCATCAGTGCGGTCACGCCCGGACCAACGGTCCTTCTCGCGCTTGCAAACGGCAGCCGCATCGGCTTCCGCCGTTCGGGGTGGGGCATGCTCGGCGCGGTGGTGTCAGACCTTGTCCTCATCGGCACCGTTGCCATGGGGCTTGGCGCCCTCCTCGCCGCGTCCGAATTCTGGTTCAGCGTGCTCAAATGGATGGGCGTCGCCTATCTTGCTTATATCGGCGTGCAGATGCTGCGCTCGAAAGGCACAGCGAACCTGTCCGGGACAGACGCCGCAGTTCCGTCGAACGGAACCCCCATGGCGTTGTTCCTGAAAAGCTTTCTCGTCGCGGTGACTAACCCCAAGGGATATATCTTCTTTTCCGCCTTCCTGCCCCAGTTCATTACCGTTTCCGAACCGCAACTCCCGCAATACGCGATTCTCGCGCTGGTCATCGCGACGGTCGATTTCATCGCAATGGCAGCATACGCCGGCGTTGGCATGCAGGCGATGAAGCTACTGACGCAGAAGGGCCTTGCTCGCCTAGACCATTTCTGCGGCGGGGTGATGCTGTTTCTCGCGGGAACACTCACCTTGTATCGCAAAAGCGCAAATTGAGGCACAAAAGAAATGAGGCACTTTCAATGAAAACCGGCGGACAACTCATTGTCGACGCGCTCAAGGCCAATGGTGTGGAGCAGCTGTTCTGCGTGCCCGGCGAAAGCTATCTTGCTGTGCTCGATGCGCTGGTGGATTCGGGCGTCGGCGTCACCGTCTGCCGTCAGGAGGGCGGCGCGGCGATGATGGCTGATAGCTGGGGACGGCTCACCGGCAAGCCCGGCGTCTGCTTCGTCACCCGCGGCCCCGGCGCCACCAATGCCACCGCCGGTCTGCACATTGCCCGCCAGGATTCGATCCCGATGGTGCTGTTCATCGGCCAGGTGCAGCGCGATGCGCGCGAGCGCGAGGCCTTCCAGGAGGTCGAATACCGGCGCGCCTTTACCGAATTCGCCAAATGGGTGGCCGAAATCGATGATCCGGCGCGGATTCCCGAATTCGTCAACCGCGCCTTCTCCGTCGCCCAGTCCGGCCGGCCCGGACCGGTGGTTCTGGCACTGCCCGAGGACGTGCCGCGCGAGATGGTCGAGACCCCGCCTGCCGAAATCCTCGCGAACCCGGTTCCCGCAATCCACCCGGGTGCAGCCCAGATCAAGGAACTCTCAGAACGCCTCGCCCGTGCGGAACGTCCCATGATGATCCTCGGCGGCACCCGCTGGACCGAAGAAGCCGTGCGCCAGGTCGAGCATTTCGCCGAGCGCGCGCAGGTCCCGGTCGGCTGCTCGTTCCGCCGGCAGATGCTGTTTGATCATCTCCATCCCTGCTATGCCGGCGATGTCGGCATCGGCATCAACCCGACACTGGCTGAGGAGATCAGGAATTCCGATCTGGTGCTCCTGGTCGGCGGACGCTTCTCCGAAATGCCCTCCTCGGGCTACACGCTGATGGACATCCCGCAGCCCCGTCAGCCGCTGGTGCATGTCCATGCCGACAGCGACGAGCTTGGCCGCGTCTACCGGCCGACACTCGCCATCAATGCCGACCCCGCCTCTTTCGCCGGGGCGCTGTCCGCCATCGACACTGTCTCCGCACCTGCCAGGGCAGAGCGGGTTGCGCAGATGCATGACGCCTATCTCGCCTGGTCAACCCCGCCCGAAACCGGACCGGGCGACGTTCATATGGGCCCGATCATCGACTGGCTGCGCGATCACCTGCCCGAAGACACGATCCTGACCAATGGCGCGGGCAACTACGCCACCTGGGTGCACCGCTATGTGCGCTTCCGCAAGTTCGCAACGCAAGCCGCCCCCGCCTCGGGCTCCATGGGCTATGGCGTGCCTGCCGCCGTGGCCGCCAAACAGGCCTTCCCCGAGCGCACCGTCGTGGCCTTTGCCGGTGACGGCTGTTTCATGATGCACGGACAGGAATTCGCCACCGCGATCCAGCACAAGCTGCCGATCATCGTCATCGTCGTCAACAACTCGATGTACGGCACCATCCGCATGCACCAGGAGCGCGATTACCCCGGCCGCGTCAGCGCCACGGCGCTTACCAATCCGGATTTTGCGAGCCTCGCCCGCGCCTATGGCGGCCATGGCGAAACCGTGGTCACAACGGCCGAATTCGCCCCTGCCTTCGAACGTGCCCAGGCGAGCGGAATTCCGGCAATCATCGAGGTCAAGCTTGATCAACAGGCGATCACCCCGACAAGAACGTTGGACCAGATATCGGGCACCGGAGTGACAAAGGCGCGCAGCTGACGGACAATGATCTTGCATGCTCGCGCTGCCACACCACATGCGGAATATGAAAAATCAAACGCCCCTGACAGTCTGGTATGATGGCGAGTGCCCGGTGTGCCGCCAGGAAGTGGCACTCTACCGCCGCATGGACCGCCACGATCTGATCCATTGGGTCGATATCGGTGCGCTTGGCGATCATCAGCTTCCACCCGGCAAGAGCCGCGACGACCTGCTCGGCCGGTTTCACACCCGCCCGATTGGCACCGAAGACGATGGCGCAGACAACAAGGATGGTTACCTGATCGGCGTGGATGCCTTCGCAGCGATCTGGCAGCGCCTGCCCTGGCTGAGACGCGGCGCATTCCTGTTTCACACGCCCGGCATCCGGCAACTGGCCAAATTCGGCTATCTCGGATTTCTCAAATGGCAGCGCGGCCATCGCGCCCGCCGCGAGGCGGTTGCCAAGGCCATCACCTGACCCTGCTCAGGCTGGCTCAAAATCAGTAGCGCGCGTCTTCCAGTCCGCAGAACGGGTCCACCGGGCTGTTTCTGTTCCACGGCTGTTTGCCTGTCAGCAGATCCACCACCGCCCGCTGCATCGTCTCGGTCGTCGAATAGGCATTGATATAGGTCGGCACCCGCGGCGCATCATAGAGCAGATAGGGATAACCGAAGGAGACCATCAGCGTCGGGATCTCATGCCAGTATCGCGCCATCGACGAGCCGAAATGCCCGGTCAGCCCGAGCCAGTCGAGGAAGATCCGCCCGCGCGTCAGCAGCGTTTCATCGCCAAGCAGATAGATAACCAAGTCGTAGTCATCGGGATCTATCTCCAGATCGGGCGAGAACAGCGTGATCTCGAATCCCTTGCCGGCCAACAGCTCCGGTAGCTTGAACGGCAATGGCTCAGGCAGGAACGGGAACACGATCCCGCCGGAATATACGAGCACACGCTTATGCTTCTGGGGATCGAGCGGCAGCAGGCCCTGAACATCCTTGACCAGCGTCGGCGCCCGGCGGGCCACCTCATCAGCATAGGCCCGCGCGATTTCCGGATCCTTGCGCGCCGGGAGCGTCTCTCGCTTGTGCAGGCCCAGCGCGGCCTTGAGTGCAAGCTGGCGCAGCACCGCCTCGTCCACCCGTTTCTGGCTCAACCGGCCATCGTCCAGCGCGGCCTGCAGATAGCCCAGATCCTGTTCGAGGTCTCTGGCGAAGAGGATCACGTCGCATCCCGACGCAATGATCTCCGGCAGATGTTCCGATCGTTTCGACCAGGAGCCAAGCCCCGCCATGCCGGTGGCGTCAGAAACGATCACCCCGTTGAAGCCGAGCCGCTTGCGCAGCAATTCCTCATTGAGCAACCGGCTGATCGTCGCCGGGCGGAAAGCCTCGAGACCGGCATCCTCGGCAAGTTCGGCACGCACGAAGGACGGCAGCGCAATATGCGCCGACATCACAGACATCACCCCCGCCTCGATGGCACTGCGGTAAAGCCGTCCGAATGTCTCTTCCCACTCGTCCATCGACAGCGGATTGATGGTGGTCAGCAGATGCTGGTCGCGGTCATCATAGCCCTCGCCCGGCCAGTGCTTGACCGCCGCTGCGATGCCAAGGCGCTGAAATTCGCGAATCTGCGCCAGCGCATGGCGCGCGATCACATCGGGATCGGATCCAAACCCACGGGTGGCCACGATCGGGCTGCGGAACGCCTGATTGATGTCGAGCACCGGCGTGTAGCTCCAGTTGATACCGGCAGCGCGCGCTTCCTCCGCCATCATCCGGCTGACCGTCTCGGTCACCTCCACATCGTCAATCGCCGCAAGGGCCAGCGGGTTTGGCCATTCCGCGCCGCCCGAAAGGCTCATCCGGCTGCCCTCAAGATCGGCCGACACCAGCAGTGGCACCGGCGCCTGCGTGTTGAAGCCGCCAATTATCTCGCGCTCGCGCTTGGCATCCACTCCGCGCATCCGGGTAATCCCACCCGGACGGAACGCCTGTTGCGCAGCGATCGACTCCGCGTCATCCCCCATCGACAGCAGCGTGAACAATTGCCGCAGCTTGTCGTCAAGGCTCAGGGTGTCAAAGCGTGTCTGCACCCAGGCAAGGGCTGGACCATCAAGATCAAAGGGAGCTTTCGCCAGATCGCTGATGTGCATGGGATGTCCCGGTGTTGGAGGCAGACCAAACGTCACTGTGTGTCAGCGCTCGCTGCCGGAATGATCCCGCCAGCGGCTGACTTAGCCTCTCAGATGCGCCGTGTGCTGGTAGACTGCGGTCGAACGGGCGCCGGAGCGGCAATAGCCAAGCATCGGCTGGGGCAGTTCCTCAATCGCGTCGACCATCTCCCGCACCGCATCCGCCGTCACGCCCATCGGACCGATCGGAATTTGCCGCATCTCGATCCCGAGTGCTTCGGCAGCCTGCCGAATGCTGTCGAAACCCGGCTGATCCGGTGCTTCGCCATCGGGACGGTGGCAGACAATCGACTTGAACCCCGCCGCCTTGATGGCCTCGAGGTCTTCGGCAGAAATCTGCCCGGCGACGGAATAGGTTTCAGTGATCGGTCGAAGGTCCATGACGATGCCCGTTTTCTGCAAGAAGGCCGCGCGGCGGAGCCGGAGCGGCGACAAGAACGCTGTGTTCGAGGTTTAGGCAATGGCCCGCGCGGCGTCAATGTGCCACGAGAAACGGCCGTTGCTGCCGGTTGACGCTAAAACCTGCATGACTTACTCAACAATCGCAGAGCATGGTGTTTCCACATCTCACGATAATGCGGAAACGCTCTTGTTAAGCGCCGTCAGGTACCCGAGAAAAAGGACATTCCGCCCGTGGGTGAACGCGCACTCAAGACACTGGCCTGGATTGTCTCGCTGCTGTGCCTCGCACCCATCGTCGCGGTCGCCTTTGCCGCCGTATCGGGAAATTTCGACACCTGGAACAGCCTGATGGGCACGGTGTTGCCGGGTTATGCCTGGACCACGCTGCAACTGGTCATTCTGGTGGGGCTTGGCACGGCAATCGTCGGCACGGCAGCCGCCTGGCTGGTAACCACCTGCCATTTCCCCTTCCGCCGCACCTTCGAGATCGTGCTGGCGCTGCCGTTGGCCTTCCCGGCCTATGTGCTGGCCTATGCCTACACCGATCTGCTCGATCACCCCGGCGCAGTGCAGACGGCGCTGCGCGACATCACCGGCTGGGGTCCCCGCGATTACTGGTTCCCCGAAATCCGCTCGCTCGGCGGAGCTGCCGCGATGCTGGTTTTTGTGCTCTACCCCTATGTCTACCTGCTCGCCCGCGCCGCTTTCCTGAAGCAGTCACCGACCGCCTATTTTGCCGCCCGCACGCTGGGCCACACGCCCTGGTCGGCATTCTGGCGCGTCAGCCTGCCGATGGCCCGGCCGGCGATTGCCGGCGGCGTGCTGCTGGCGCTTATGGAAACCATCGCCGATTTCGGCACCGTTGCGCATTTCGGTGTGCAGACCTTCGCCACCGGGATCTACCACGCCTGGTTCTCGATGGGTGACCGCATGGCCGCCTCGCAACTCGCCCTCTGCCTGCTCGTCGTAGCCTTGACCTTCGCGCTGCTCGAACGTGCCGAACGCGGCGCCGCCAAACGCTTTCCCGCAGGCTCGAAACAAGAGACGATGGAGCGCCATCAGCTCGGGGGCTGGCGCGCCGCGGGCGCTTTCGCAGCCTGTGCCGTGCCGGTGGCAATCGGCTTCGCGATCCCGCTTGTGGTGCTCTTCGGCATGGCAATCGACGCCGGCCGCTCGCCGTTTTCCCCGCGCTATCTCGGCTATGTTGAAAACACTCTGACACTGGCTTCAATCACCGCGCTGATCACCGTCGCAGCCGCTGTCATCATCGGCTTCTGCGCCCGCATCGCGCCCAGCCTTGCCGCGCGCTTTTCCGCCACCGCTGCCGGCATTGGTTACGCCGTGCCCGGCGGTGTCATCGCCGTCGGCCTGCTGGTCCCCTTCGCAGCCCTTGACAACATGATCGACGCCTGGGCGCGGACCAATTTCGATGTCTCCACCGGCCTCCTGTTCACCGGCTCCATCGGGCTTCTGGTGGTGGCCTATATGGTCCGCTTCATTGCCGCCGCACTCGGTGCCTTCGACACCGGCATTTCAGCCATCAAACCCAACATCGACGCCGCCGCGCGCACGCTCGGGCGCGGCTCGGGCCGGATGCTGTTCGAGATCCACCTGCCACTGCTCCGGCCAAGCCTGCTCACCGCGCTGCTGATCGTCTTTGTCGACGTCATGAAGGAACTGCCCGCAACGCTGATCATGCGGCCCTTCAATTTCGACACGCTCGCCGTCCAGGCCTATCGCCTCGCTTCCGACGAGCGCCTGCAGCAGGCCGCCTTGCCGTCGCTTATGATCATCGGCTTCGGCCTGCTGCCGGTGATCCTGCTGTGCTACACCATCGGCAAGACAGGCCGGAGCAGGAATGTGGTCAAGCCGAAGATTGATTCGTTTGTGCCTGCGGGATAAGCAACCCCCTCATTCGCGGCGGATATAGTGTTGCAACAACAAAACAGACAAAGCGGCAACGTGAAAAATGAAATCAAGACGCCATCTACGTCTCTTCTTTAAGGCAGTTCAACTCGGGAAAATACGCAAAAATCCGTCAAAACATAACTTTCCTAATATAAATTGATTTATTTGACTTTCGAATTGGATAAAAATATAATTTATAGCCCATTACTAATCACATTCGGATATCCTTGATTAATTAACGTATTCGCCTACCTTCGCCCTAGGAAGTCGCAAGCAGGGGAGTTACGTGACCGCCGCCACCAAAAAGAAGAGCAGCAGAGTCTCCTCAGCAAAATTCTGGATCGGAATTGGCTCGTCTGCCGGTGGTCTTGAAGCCCTCAGGGGTCTTGTCCGCAACCTCCCGACCAAGCTTTCAGCCACCTATATTGTTGCCCAACACATGGCCCCCCAGCACAAGAGCATGCTGACCGAGATTATTGGCCGCGACATTTCCCTGAAGGTTGTCGACGTCACTGACAACATCACACCACGTCCCAACACCATCTACATAACGCCGCCCAATCGCAACATCGTCGTCGAAGGCAACAAACTCCGCCTGACCGATCCCAGCAGGGAGCCAGCCGCACCCAAGCCGTCCGTTGATACATTTTTCAAATCACTCGCCAAGGCACGAGGAAAATTCAGCATCGGGATAGTGCTTTCCGGTACTGGCTCCGATGGCGCAATCGGAACCGTCGCCATAAAGGCGGCAGGCGGTATCATGATATGCCAAGACGAGTTGACGGCGAAATACTCGGGCATGCCCTTGTCGGCAATGGAAACCGGCTGCATCGACCTTGTCATGTCTCCTGAGGAGATGGGTGCACAACTGCCCAAAATCCTGAAGTCCCCGCGTGATCTGGAGTCGCTCAAAGCGTCACCGCTGAGCCTCGACGCGACAGCGGAACTTGTAAACCTGCTGCAAAAACGCACCAAGGTTGATTTCCTTCACTACAAGACAGCCACATTCCAGCGCCGCGTGGAACGACGCATGGCGGCAAAGCATATCTCCGAACTCAACGACTATGTCCTGCTCGCCAGAAACTCCCCGGAGGAACTCGACCTTCTGTTCAGGGATCTGCTGATTTCGGTCACCTCGTTTTTCCGCGATCCTACCGAGTTCGAGCACATCCGCAGTCACATAGACAGGATTGTCAAAGCCAAGAAGGGAAGCCAGATCCGAGTTTGGGTGCCAGGCTCCGCAACCGGACAGGAAGCTTACTCCCTGGCAATGATGTTTGCGGAATCGACCGGCATTGAAGACCTGAACAGCCTCAGATTGCAGATTTTTGCAACAGATATCGATGTGGAGGCCATCGAGATTGCGAGGCGCGGTTTCTACACTCACGCAGCGATGGATCAGGTCCCTCGGGACTTTGTCGAGAAATATTTTGATCCGGCTCCAACCGGCTACACTGTCAAGAAAAAGCTCCGTGAGAAAATCGTCTTCTCATACCACAACATCGCACAGGACCCTCCGTTCCTTAACATTGACATGATCAGCTGTCGAAATTTGCTGATTTATTTCCAGGCCGCGCTGCAGGCCGAGGTCTTTTCACGGTTTCACTATTCACTGGTGCCGGAAGGACTGTTGTTTCTGGGCAAGGCTGAAGCGATTGCAGCTTCCGAGAAGCTCTTCCGCGCGGCAGACAATGAAAAGCACATTTTCTACCAGCGGCCTTCACGCGAGAAAAAGCCACCCCGGGAGCCGCAGCATCAGGCCCCTTTCAGCTTGCCGCGCGCGGAGACATCCAAAGCGGTGGAAGCCCGCAAACTTGAGCTTGCTACGGCCAACCGCCGATTTGAATCTCTGGTCAAAGCCATCGGTCCGAATGCCGTTCTGGTAGATTCCGATCTGCAGATCGTGCGGGTGTTCGGAGACATGAAGCCCTACGTGAAGCTTGCCGCGGGCGTTGTTGACACACGGGTTTCAACCCTGATCCGCGATCCCTATCGGCAGGATATTCAGGCCGCGGTGCCAGCGGTTATTCGCAAAGGAGAAAAATACAATGGCATAACGCGGGCCGGCAGGAAGATTTCCGATCCCAAGACCCGGATCGATATCTATCCGATCGATGCACAAGGCGATGACAATACGCAGGCTCTTGTGGTCTTTTCCAACTGGATCGAAGAGACCTCGCGCGAAGCAGATGCCCTGCAAGAAGGCGTAGCTCCGGAACTGGCACGACAGATTCACGAGCTTAACAATGAACTGACAACCACCAAGGACAATCTGCAGCAAACCGTTGAGGAACTTGAAACATCCAATGAGGAAATGCAGGCGCTGAATGAGGAGCTGCAATCAAGCAACGAAGAGCTGCAGTCGACCAACGAAGAGTTGGAAACCTCAAATGAAGAGCTCCAGTCGACAAATGAGGAACTCTCGACGGTCAATGAAGAGCTTCAGGTCAACGCCCAACAGCTCAACGAAGTCAATCAAAGCCTGTCAAGCATCCTGGAGAACATTTCAGTTCCATTGCTGGTGGTGGACCGCACCCTGGTTATCACCAACGCAAGCAAGATGTCGGAATCCTATTTCAACATTTCCCCCGATATCGTTTCACCGCATGTGAGCAGATGCAAACTGCGGCCCGGATTTCCTGATCTGATGGAAATTCTTGAAAAGGCAATGATGACCGGAAGCCCGCAACAGGCCTATGTGGAGAACGATGAAAACACCGCGATCTTAAGCGTTGTGCCGCACCTGGCGAGTGGCGGCGAAATTGTCGGCGCCATTATTCTGGTCAACGACAACACAATCGCCTTGTCGGACGCCCGCAACGAACTCCAGCTGATTTTCGACAATGTACCTGCCGCAGTGATGGTTCGCGACAAGAAGGGCGTTATCCTTCGGGCAAATCCGATGTGCAGCGACCTCCTCGGCGCGTCTCCGGAAGAGGTCGTCGGCTCACTCTACTTTGACTATTTCGACGAACCGACACGCAGTGAGATCATCGCGCAGAATAACGAGATGACAAAGACTAGCTCACCCCAGATCGACAAAGTCAATTTTCTCAAGTTTCGCGACGGCAAACAGATCTGGGCGCAAAGCAGCTCCATCCAGACGGCAACCCAGAACAGCACCAATGCGAAGGTCTACTCACTGCTTCGCGACATAACTACCGCACGCAACGCGCAGGCAAACATCGCAGAAAACGAGATCAGGCTTGCCCAGGCTGTCAGAGCATCACGAACAGGAATTTGGGAATGGGACATCGCGAAGGGATCAGCCTATTGCTCCCCGGAACTCGCTGAGATCCTGAGAATTCCGAAAGGGGAATTCGCCGGAAACATCGAGGCAATAAACCAAAGACTTCACCCGGAAGACAAGGAGCGCGTCCTGGCCGAAAGGCAGCGGATCTTGGCCAACAAGACCAAGTCAAGCTACCATCTCAAATATCGGATGGTGCGGGATGACGGCGCTGTGATCTGGGTCGAATCCTACGGCCAGGCCATTTGGGGCGATGCTGGCAACCCCGTACGCATGATCGGCGCGCTGCGCGATATATCTGAAGACCGGAATACGCAACTGTCTCTCGCAGGCCAAAAAAACCAGCTTGAGCTTGCCGCATCCCTGGCCTCAGTCGGACATTGGCAAATCGATTTCGAACGCAATCAGGTCACCTGGTCACCGGAAATCTACAAGATCCATGGCGTCAGGGAGGATGAATACACTCCTGCATTTGAAACAGCGATCCGGTTCTACCATCCTGATGACCTTGAGAGAGTGACTTCGATTATCGAGAATTCGATCGCGACAGGCGAGCCTTTTCAGTTTGATGCACGCCTGAATCGAAAGGAAGGTGAAATCCGGAAAGTTCGGGCGAGCGGAATACCGAACAAGGATTCGGACCAAAAAGTGACCGGCATATTCGGGATCTTTCAGGATATGACCGAGCTGTCACGGCGCGAGGATGAATTGGCAAACCTTGTCACCGAACTGGCGCGGTCCAATGAGGAACTGAACCGGTTCTCCTATGTCTGTTCGCACGACATGAAAGAGCCGGTCAGGATGATCGAGTCCATGGTCGAGTTGCTCAACAACGACAAATTCAAAGCCGATGAGGGCCTCCGCTCGGAACTGGTCGAGCGTATCGGCAAGAACACAACCCGCCTGAGGGGGATCATCGATAGCCTCCTGGCCTATTCGCGGATTGATGCCAAAGTTGCCTATGACGAGATTGATCTCAACGAGGTCGTGGATGATGTGCTGGGGGACTGGTCTCTCGTTATCTCAGAGAAGAATGCCAACATTGACATCAAAAAGCTGCCCACACTTTCCGGTGCGCGCGTTCATTTCATACAGATATTTCAGAATCTGATCGGCAATTCGCTGAAATACAACAACAGTTCAACACCACGGATTGAGCTGAGTGCTGATAGGGGCGAAGATGGCTGGACATTCCGTGTGGAGGACAACGGGCCGGGAATCCCGGAGAAATCCCGAAACGATATCTTCCAGCTGTTCAGCAGGTTGGAACGCCGCGACGTCATCGATGGAACCGGGCTTGGGCTTTCGATCGTCCAGAAAATCGTCCTTCAATACAACGGCCGCATCAGTTGCGAGGAAAGTAAGCATGGAGGTGCGGCTTTTGTCATTTTCCTCCCCTTTGAAGGGAACAAGACATGACAGAGGTTTGCCTGTCAGAGATCCATTTCCTTGAGGACTCCGATGACGAGGTTTTCATCAGCCAACTGCTCCTCAAGCAGGAAAAAATCTGCGCGGATTTGATCCACCACAGCGATTTTTCCTCTTTCAGCAAGAGTCTGGAAGCAAGGAAACCGGACACTGTCATACTGGCATTCGTGGATCTGAACCTGCCTGGAACCAAAGGCACGGAGATCGTTTCCCAAGTGTTGGAACACTTCGAGAAAAATGTTATATTAGGAATATGTAGTGGATCGGAAGACCCGGAAGATATCCGGCTGTCCTTCAAATCCGGAGCCCATTTCTTCGCAAACAAGCCATTGGGTAAAATTGCGATAGAAGCGGCCTGTCGAAGTGTGCCCGAGTTAATGTTGCGTGAGAATACGGACGAAAGTATCGAGATAATTTACAGCGTCAAACAGTGATAGCGTTCCCATAAAAAACATAAAAGTGGAGAATTCGCCAATGAGGAAGCTGCTTCTGATTGATGACAACATACATCAACATAAACTCTTCGAATGCTACGTGAGCCTGTGCACTGAAATCGAATTGGAGCTTGCCATCGATATAGATCAAGCTCTTGACCTACTGGATCAGGAGGATCCGGATATCGTTTTCCTCGACAACCGGCTGCATCCGTTTGACAGTTACTCTGAGACCGTGCCCATGCTGCGATCGCGTGGCTTCAAGGGAAAGATTGTCGTCATTTCCGCAAATGTCTCTTCATCTATGGCAACCGAGTTCAAGTCCAAGTCAGTTGCAGCCATGATCGACAAATCGGACTTCAGTCTGGCGAATTTCAACACCAAGATAGAATCGCTGCTGTTGAACTGATGCGTGCCGCGCATTCATAGGGTCAGCCCCACAATACCGCACACAAAAAGGCCCGGACGCCAAATGTCCGGGCCTCTTCATGTCTCCCGGGGGCGAACGGTCATTGCCCCGGGAGGATACTGTGCAGTGAGAAGACGGCTTACTTGTAGCCGACCTCATTGTAGATTTCCTGGGCGCGGGTCTGGTTCTCGCCAAGCGCGGAGAGATTAAGATCATCAGCCTTGAAGCTGCCAAGAGCCTCAACCGCCGAATTGGCCTCGACGCCTTCCACCACCGGATACTCATTGTTGCCATTGGCAAAGTAGCCCTGAGCGGAATCGCTGGTCAGATACTCCATGAACTTCACCGCATTTTCGGCGTGCGGAGCATGCGCGGTCAGGGCAACGCCCGAGATGTTGACATGGGTGCCATTGCCGTCCTGATCGGGGAAGACGATGCCGATCCGGTCGATGGCGTCGCTGAGCCCGTCCACGCTGCCGGTCACGGCGCGCACGAAGTAATAGGTGTTCGACAGAGCAATTCCGCATTCGCCCGAAGCAATACCGCGAAGCTGGTCAGTGTCACCGCCCTGCGGGTCACGCGCCAGATTGTCCTTCAGACCCTGAGCCCACGCCTTTGCGGCATCTTCGCCATTGTGCGCGATCTGCGAGGCAAGCAGCGAGAGCATGTAGATGTTGGTGCCGGAGCGGGCACAGACCTGGCCCTTGTATTTCGGGTCGGCCAGATCGGCATAGGTCTGCGGCGGTTCGCTGACCTTGTCCTTGTCATAGAAGATCACCCGGGCGCGGGTCGACACGCCGAACCAGTGACCATCGGGATGGCGCAATGCTTCTGGAACACGCTCATCAAGCACCTCGGACTGCACCGGGGCCAGCAAGCCGGCCGCGTCGGCGCGCCAGATGCGGCCGGCATCCACGGTGATGAACACATCGGCCGGGCTGTTGGCGCCTTCGGCTTTCAGCCGCTCGATCAACTCGTCACCCGAGCCCTCGATCAGATTAACCTTGATGCCGGTCGCATCTGTGAAATCCGTGTAGAGCCGGTCGTCGGTGTCATAGTGACGCGACGAATAGACATTGACCTCACCTTCCGCATGAGCGGGAAGTGCCGTGCCGGCAAACATCGAAACAGAAGCGAGAAGCGCGAGCATACGAGGAGCCGAAATGGCCATTGAAAACCTCCCTTGATTTCAGACAATCAAACATGACTGTTGAGATCATGTTTATTAATCACCTGGAACGCTGTCAACAGCGGGAATACCAAAACTCGACTTTTCGATGCAAGTTTTTGCAATCGGGTTATATCAGCTGCAACAGAGGCATAAAGCTGTGCCCAGACGTGACCAGCTTGAACTGGGCCTGGGTGGCAGGTGAGACAATCGCGTTTGGGGTGGCGTGATGAGAAATGGTGGGCCCGGAGGGAGCGCCCACCATCGCTTGAAAGCCTTAGATACTGGGCTTTCAGGGATGATTAGGGGGACACGATGTCTCCCTTTTATGTCTGCGTCGCACGGGACAAGCGCTAATGCAACAAGCCTGTTCTTAACCGTCTGGATGAAGGCGGGTTTCGTTGCCGGGAGACGGTTCATGCCGCGCCATGCCATCACCGCCTGGAGCGGAAGCTCACCGGTACAGTCAGGCTGCGGTTGACGCCTGGCGGGGGGGCGGGCACCGGTGAGGCGCGTTTCACCATGGCAACGGCCTCTGTATCAAGTTCGCGAAAGCCGGACGACCTTGCCAAACGGACGGACAGAACCACGCCGGCTTCGTCAATTTTGAAGCGAACATAGGCGGTGCCTTGCTCTCTGCGTGATTTTGCTCCAGCCGGATAACGCTGACGCCGCTTGAGATGGGCGAGAAGCCGCGATGTCCATTTTGCGGGGGACACCGACGAGGATCCGCCCACCGACCATCGTTGCGCTGCCGTGCGCTCCGAACGGAGAACCTTGGCCTTTGCCTTGAGCTTTGCGGCTGAAGCTGCGGCCTGCTTCTGTGGTCGGGGCTTTTCCTTCTTCTCCTTTGAAGGCGAGACTTTTTCGAGCTTTTGCGTCGGCGGAGGCGGTTTTGGTTGCGGCAAGGGAATGGCGACGTTTTCCAACTGCGTTACGACTTTCTCGATGTCGTCCACTATTTCAGCTGGCTCCTGTGTCTCCTGAGGCTCGGGGGCCTCCTTGGGGACAGGGACCTCGTTTGCGGCCTTTTCGGGTGTGTCCGGCAAAGGGTCTTCTGCAGGTGCAACGTCTTTGGCAGCCAGACTGTCCTCGCCCGTTTCCCGATCCGGCGTTAGGTCGTCAACGTCGGTTTCCTCCGCCTGCTCCTGCATCGCAAGCTCGATCATGATGGCGGGAGGCGGTCCGTTATCGGCAATCACAACCGGCGGCTCTTGCAGATACCACACGGCCGCAGCAGCATAGACCCCGACGACAACCACCGATGCGCCGATCCAGGACATCGCTTCACCAACGCGCCCGTCACGGCTGATCACCAAAGCCCAGCCGGGTATCATCGGCCGTCATCCGCAGGTGGTGTCACCGGCTGCAAAACCCCTGCGCTGTCGGCTTCAGCTGATCCGGTTGAAGACAAAGTTTCAAGGCCAACTAGGGCCACCTTGAGATAGCCGGCCTCCCGCAGCAGGTTCATCACCGCCATCAATTGTTCATAGGACACGGTCTTGTCTGCCCGCAAGAAAATCCGCGTTTCCTTGTCGTCGTCGGATGCCGCGACAAGGGCTGCCTTCAAACTCTCCCGAGCGACCAGGTCGTCGCCCAGACTGAGCGTCAGATCGGATCTCAGCGTCAGATAGAGCGGTTTATCAGGCCGGTCCTGCGACTTTGCTGTCGAAGCGGGAAGATCCACAGCAACATCCACTGTCGCAAGCGGGGCAGCCACCATGAAGATGATCAACAGCACCAGCATGACATCAATGAAGGGGGTTACGTTGATCTCGTGATTTTCGCCGCTTTCATCCGCACCGTTGTTGTGAAGCACGCCTGCCATTGGAATTACCCCCCGACCCGTGACAGACCGGGACCGGCCTCGCCACGGTTTGCCGTACGGCAATCCAGATCGAAACTGACCAGCTGCTCCACACCAGCCGCAACATCGGCCAGAAGATTTCTGTAGCTGGCGATGGAGCGGGCGAAAACGTTGTAGATCACCACAGCGGGGATCGCTGCCACAAGACCGATCGCGGTCGCCAACAGCGCCTCTGCGATGCCCGGAGCGACAACCGCAAGATTGGTTGTCTGCGCCTCTGAGATGCCGATAAAGGCATTCATGATGCCCCAAACCGTGCCGAACAGCCCGACGAAAGGCGCCGTCGAGCCGATGGTGGCAAGGAGACCGGTTCCGCGAGACAGCCTGCGCCCGGACTGGGCTTCGATGCGGGACAAGCGCGACACAACCCGTTCGCGAAGACCGGCATGACCTGCCTTGTCGGCATTTTCCGCTGAGCGGTTGAACTCATGTTCCGCAGACAGGGCCATCAAGGCCCCCGGGCCACCGCGATCCCTCAATGCCTCGGCAGCCTGAAACAGATTGTCCGCCGAGCCAACGACAGCAAGCGCCCGCCTGGCCCGTGCTCTTGCTGCGACAATGGCGGCGCTTTTCGCAAGCCAGATGATCCATGTCGCCAGACTTGCGATCATCAATCCGATCATCACGGCCTTGACCACCCAATCGGCAGCCATGAACATACCTAGTGGGGAAAGATCGTGGGGCAGGTCGGAACGCGGATTGCCTTCGGCGGTCGGGACATTGAAAGCAGAAATCCAGTGATCCACAGCTCCGGCCGGATCTTCCAAAAAGGGCGGCGCCGGCAGCGGCGCAGCAAGGCCAATACCGGATCCCGGCGTGTCGGATCCTGGCGCATCAGATCCCGGCGCATCGGATTCCGGCGCATCGGATTCCGGCGTCTCAGCACTTGTTGCATCATCGGCCTGGTCGGCCGCGGCATCGCCGGTTTGTGCCTCGCCGACAGGCTGTGCGACTTCCGGTTCTCTGACCGAAACAGGCACCGGCGCGGAAGGCTCTGAGGGCTCGTTCTGTGCCATCGCGGCAGGCACTTGCTGCTCGATGGACGATTGCGGTTCCGGCACCATCTGTGCGGTGGCGTCAGAAGGCGCGCAGATGGCCAGCAGAGCGGCGGTCAGCAGCCATTTTGGACGCCATTGCCCATGGCCCGGAGCTCTGTCGGCACAGTGCAGTTCAGTTTCCATGTTTTCAATCTCTTGTTTGAGAGCAACAGCAGGCGAACAAGGCTGCCGTGGGGAGCGGCGATTGGCCGGGCGGGGTCAACCAAACGCTGCCTGGACCAGACCACGAACGCGCCCGAACGCGGCGTTCGCACCGGCAATTGCCGCGTCTTCCTGTTCATCGCTCAATTCAACTGTGTTCAATGCGGCGGTGAAGCTACGCCAATGTCGTCCACGACCTTCCGGGGCTGCCGCGAGATGGCGCGCACCGAAGTCCACGGACAACCCGAGACCTGCTGCCGCCTTGAGCAGAAACGCGGCGCCGAGGTTGGATCCTTCTGCCACGTAGAGCCAACCCAACGCAGTCGGCAGATCGGTGCCGTGTGCAAAGACCGGGGGAATATCGGTACAAGGTATAGTTTTGGAGAGATCTGACAGGTCTTGAGCAATCAGGCGCAAGCGGCGACGACCTTCAATATCCGGCAGCAATCCGGCCAGAGTCGCATCGCTGTAGAGAGCGTCGATGTCACGATGGAACATGTACTGCATTGTCAGGAATGACGCGTAGCGATCACGGCTGGAAAACGGCTCATGGGCCATGATCGCGGAATCGAGGCTTTCGTGGACCGTAGTGGTCGCCGCCTTCAAACGTATGCTCCGGCTCTCCTGAGCCGGCTGGAATGCAACATCAGTCATTGTCATCACAACATCTCCAATATGTGGTGCGTAAGCCGATGGGCTGACAGAGCGCAGCGAAACCAGTAAACGCAGGTCTTCGAGAAAAGACGTATGAAATGCCTGTCTTTTACTGGCGGACAATTCGTTTGTTAAAAACCGGAGGCCGCTATCAAGGGCCTCCGGCGACGCGGATGCGGGCGGCGCAAGCTGCCCGCACTGCAGCTTCAGAACTTTGCGGTCAAAGACGCATAGAAAGTCCGGCCAGGACCTGGCTGCAGCACCAGGCTCAACGGATCGACGTAATATTTGTCGGTCAGGTTTTCCACGCGCAGCGAAGCGGTCAGGTTTTCCGTCACCTTGTAGTCGACGAAAACATCGACCAGTGTGTAGGGATCCCAATCAATGTTTGTGATGAAGTTGGAGGCGCCGGCGGCCGTTGCCTGACCGTGTTCGATAGCACGCGGCCCGATATGGGACACCCGTCCACCCAAGGTCAGGGCATCGTTAAGAAACCGCTTTGAAACCGACAGATTGACCGAATATTCGGGCGGAACCTGATTGGTTGCATAGTCACCATAGAGCGACCGGTCCTCACAAGTATCGCTGGTGCTGCAAAACGCGACATTTGTATAATAGTTCGCGCCGAGTTCAGCCATGAACCCGCCCCATTCGTAGCGGGCAGACAGTTCCAGACCGGAGAACTTTGCCTTGTCGATATTGCGGATGCCCATCTGCGAGACGCCATTAACGGTCTGCCATTCCCGAGCGATGTAATCGTCAACCGTCCAGTTGAAGTAGCCGAACTTGATCATCGCGGTATCGTCTTGAGAGAACAATCCGTTGCGGATCAGGTTTGTTCCGACTTCCCAGTTGCTGGAGCGTTCGGGCTGGACATCCGGATTGACAGTCATGGTAAAGCCGGAACCGGACTCGACCAGGCTTGGTGCGCGCAACACATTGGAATAGTTGGTGTAGAACTGCACGTTCTTGAGAGGCTCAAGAGTGATCCCGACCGATGGGCTCCAGCCTTCCCCCTGGTTCTTGTGGTCATAGATGTAACCCGGCCGAGGCTGATATGGGTCGTTTCGGTCCTCGGTTGAATAGTGCTCATATCTCAGTCCGGCATTGAGCGTCATCCAGTCTATCGGTTTCCAGGCGGCCTTCGTGAATGCGGCAGTCTGCTGACGGTTGCCATCACGATAATCCAACCAGGTTTCCAGCTCCTTGGTAAAGGCGCTGGGCTTGGTATCTTCATACCGGAAATTCAACCCATAGTTCAGATCAAGCGCGCCCCAACGGGTATCAAATTTCGATGTATTCTCGATATCAGCGCCCCAAATGACGATGTCTGAACCGGTGCGGTATCCCTCAGGCAATCCGAGACTGGCAAATGGCAGTCCGTATTCATTTCTCCGGGGATTGCGAAACTCCATATTGGTTCGCCACCAGTTGGCCTCCAGATCGACCAGGTCATTGCCTTCGGGCTGCCAGCGATAGCGGGCAGCAAAAGTGTCCAGTGAGGTGCCACTGGTTTGCGGCTTCTGAAGCGGCTGGGCTGCATTTGTGGTCAATTGGGATGCAAAACGATCCCCTGCTTCGCTCCGAAATCCGGAGTAAGACAATTTGAGGCTGTGCCCATCCCCGAACCGGCCAGTTACCTTGGCAAGAAGTGATTTCGTCTCCAGTTGTGTGTTAAGCACTTCCTCGCCCGCGCGAAAGTTGGTGAGACCCGTGTTCACATAGTAATTGGGATAGGGGATACAGAGCCATGTACAGATTGTCTGTGGGCCTAAGTCGATCGCTTCGGCCGATTTGCCGTTTGTACCGGCATGGTAGTTGCCTTGTTTCCGGTAGGCATAGGCCATCAGAAACTCAAGGTTCTCATGCTCAACCGCGGCCGCAATGCTGGCTGAACCGCTGGTCGGCTCCAGAGGGTTGGGACGATCCAGTCCTTGCTCGGATGGCGTCGCAGTGAAAACGTTGAGCCCGCCGTAGCCACCGACAGCATTGGCGACCGGGTCTGAAGTGTTGGTTCCCGCGCCACCCTTGAAGCGGACCCCGTAGGACTTTCCATCTTCGATGATATCGCTGGCCTCGATGGTGCGCATGGCAACAGATCCGGCAATACCCCGGGAAGACACGTCAGATCCCTTGGTCACCTCTGCACCTACGAGCAGGTCCGGATCCATGTAGGTCCGGTTGGAGATGCCCTGATAGCCCTGATAAACGTCGGTGCCATTTTCCGCACCATCAATGGTGACAGCGACGCGCCCCATTCCCTGCATGCCACGGATGTTCACATCCACAGATCCGGCTCCATTGCGGGCCTCGCCGGACATGACGCCAGGCGTACCACGGAAGATATCAGCTGGGCTGCTGCCGCGATAATGGTCGATGGTCTGGGCGGAGATATAGTCCGTAGGCGCGGCGGTCTCATAGGGCGCGACATCGGGATTGCCGCCATGAATCGTGATCGTGTCCAGCAGCATTGAGCCATCATCATTGACGAATGCCGCGGCATTGTCGGCATCAACGATGACCACCGAATTGGCGGTGCTGAACCGATAACTCAACCCGCTTGCGCCCAGCAGGCGGGCTAGCGCCTGTTCGTTGGTTGCGGAACCGGCAAGCCCGGCCGAACGGCGCCCATCGACTAAGCCAGACAGATAGCTGATCTGAAGTCCGGCTTGACGGCCAAATGCAACCAGCGCGTCCCCAAGAGGCCCGGCTGGAACAGAGAAGTTCCGCGTCTCCACTGCTTGCGCAATCGCCGGGCTGCTGGTGCTCACTGCGATCATACCGATCGCTGTGGACAACATCAGGCCTGCAATCAGGGCTCTGCCTGTCTTCGCGCGGCCTCGACCCATGTGATGGAATTCAACACTCATAATACGTCACTCCACGTGTTTTGTAGTTTGGAGGACCTGCGGTGCCTGATCATTGGGTATCAGCAGCCCCTGTTGAGTGTTACAAACAGGGTCCGGATTTTTTCTCTGATTCAGCAGATTTTTTTAAAACCGTGAAATGACAGTCAGAAACGGCGTCACTTGGCGGATTTTGCCGCCGACCGGATGAACAACGGCTTCAAGCGCGCCGGCCGGATCTGTCAGATCGAACACGCCACTGACAAGCTGTGAGGCGATGAACGGATCAGCCAGGACGATGCGTCCGGGAATCCAGTGCCCGACACGGGCGACCAGAACCGATACGGGCTGCCGTTCGGCGATGAGGAGATTGTTGCGCCATGACGCAATCAAACTCGTGTCCCGGGTCCCGTGTGTCAGCGCACCCGAGACTGCATCAAGCATAGCCCAGTTTCCCGGCCTAAGTGCCAATGGCGGACCGATGGCGGCCATTGCATCGCCCACGCCTCTGGCCTCGACGATTCCGTGCTCGACAGCAACCGTTCGCAGGCCTTCGTCGGACACCACATCGAAACGTGCCGACTGGGACGTCAACTCAAGCTGCGATGCCTTGACCGAGAACATGCGGGACGGCTCTTCCCCGACCTCGAAAAAGGCCATTCCTGCAAGCAGATCCACATGCCTTTGCTGCGGGGTGAACGACAGGGCAATCGCGCTTGATGGCCCCAGAGTGGCGCGGCTGCCATCGGGAAGCGGCACTTCGAGAAAATCTCCGGTCCCGGTGACATGGTCTGCGCGGGCCCGCACAAGTGCACCCGGCACGGCAAGAGAGCCGGCACCAGCCCCCAAGGCCACGACCGCCCCGACCATGAAGTTGCGGCGGCTTAGGCCGTCGCCGCGCTCAGCCTTGCGCTGTTCGCCCAGCACCTGACCCGAGACATCGTGGATCCGCGCCACTCGTTGCCAGACCCGCTCATGTTGCGGCCCGCGTGCCCGCCATGCCTGAACCATCTTGACGGAAACAGAATTTTGCGGGTTGTTCTGCAAACGGATGGCCAGGTCAATGGCTTCATCTACGAGCCTGTCGTCGGTTTGTTCAACTTCGCGCATTTTGAATCTACCAACACCAAAAGAGATGGGTGCCCGGACCAGGCCGCAATAGCGAAACGTCACCCCTTGATACTTAATACAAACAAGCGATGTGTTTTTTCAACAAAGGCATCCAATATCGGCTTAAAATTCATCAACCCGCTTCAGCAGGTGCCGGTAGGCTTCATGGATAAGACCCCAGGTACGTGTGGTTGACAGGTTCAATTCCGCAGCGACTTCGGCGATGGTATGCTCGCCAAACCGGTTCATCTCGAAGGCCTTCCGGGTTCGCTCTGGGAGTTCCGCGAGCGCCCGCTCCACCTGGTCGAGACATTGGCGCGAATAGACAACGGTCTCGGCGGACGGAGCCGGATCAATGCATTCGGCAACCTCATCGCCCTCAAGATCAACAAACCGGACAAGCCGTTGACGCCGTTGATAGTTGAGGCTCATGTTCCGCGACACCTTGAACAGATAGGCTCTTGGATTGTCTACTCCCGCACTTTCCTTGGGCGCGGCGACCAGAACCCTTAGGAACGTATCATGCGTCAAGTCAGCCGCAGTCTCAGGCGTATGACCACGCCTGCGCAAGAACCGGTTTATCTCGCGTGAATGCTGCAGGAAAAGCCTGTGCAAGTCCCAGGTCATACAGAGCGACCTCTGTCGGCCGCACCGGTCTCACCCAGAAGCCCTGCAGGCCATAGACAATGCGGCGATCGGCAATCTGGTGAGGCCAGCAGAGAAATCGGGCTCCCAATACGGTACAGGGGTGTCATGGATACGCGCACTCTCGGAAAACAAATGACTTGTGTTGCGTCAGTCAAATTTTTGCGAACAGCTCCTCGGAGCTTTTGAATTTTGTTTCATTACCAATAACTGAACTGATTTGACGGCAGCATGAAACCGCTCTCTATCATCCAATGAATAACTAGACTAAAATACTCATGTTTTCGATATGCATGCGTTTTCCGGCGGTGTCAACAACGGAATACGAACCGCACAGGGGCGAACAAAGAGCCAGACACGCAAGGCAAGCATATTGCTCAGGAGGGCATGGGCCGGAATTGCAAAATCTGTCCCCCACGCTCTTAAGCGTTCATGAACAGCCGCTTTGCGACGCTTGGGAGAATGCCGCCTTCGCGCAGATAACGGAGTTCCTCTCTGGTGTCCGCCCGGCATTTCACGGTAGCGTCCGTCAAGTTGGTGTAATTTCCCAGATGGGCTGAGGTCGTGACGCCGCAGTTTACCTTTTAGCCCCATGATATCACGCACGTTTCCGCCAAATTCCACCAATTCCCATATAATCCCGGATATCTGCAGAACCGGGCGACAAACTACAGCGATGAACAGAAATGGTGGGCCCGGAGGGACTCGAACCCCCAACCAATCCGTTATGAGCGGACGGCTCTAACCAGTTGAGCTACAGGCCCGGAGGGTCACGGCAGCACCAGGTGCTGTGCGCTGGCCGCAGTTTGTGAATTGCAACCAATATCCTCGACCGGACTGACCGTCCGAACGTTGGCGGTTTAGCTCAAAATTTCTGCCTTCACAAGAAGGGCAACGCACCCAATTGCGATGCCGGAGGCTGCGGGTTTGGCGCTGGCCTTCGGCCGATCCCGGACCAAGGCCCCGAAACGTGGCGGCGAGCGGTTGCCCGCGGCGACACGGTCGCCCGCCACAGTTGCCGGCCTCGGAACAGCCTCTCTGGATTTCGCCGCTTGCACGCTTGAACCATCCGCCGCAATGCGCCCACAATCGCGCGCCAGAGAAGAGCGGACACGAGACTGTGCCGTTCAACCGGATCGGGAGATTTTGATGACCTTCACATTTTTTGCGCGCCGCCGGGCGCTTGTATCGGGCGTTTTCGCAGCCAGCCTGTTTGCCGCGGGCCTGCTCGCGCCCCAGTCTCCGGCACAGGCCCAGGAGGCTGGCGCGGCTCAGCCCGGCATGATCAGCGTGTCTGCCGAAGGCGTGGCCGCCGCTGCACCCGACATGGCCGTGATTTCGCTCACCGTTCTGCGGGACGCCGAGACCGCACGCGCAGCCCTTGACGCCAACAACGAGGCAATGGGCAAGGTGCTTGAAGCCATGAAGGCACAGGGCATTGCCGAGCGCGATCTGCAGACAGGCAGTTTTTCGATCCAGCCGCGCTGGGTCTACCCGCAGCAGAACACCATCGAGGCGGAACAGCCGAGAATCGTCGGCTACACCGTCAACAACACGCTCACAGTCCGCATTCGCGATCTCGCCCGCCTCGGGGCCATTCTCGACACCTCGGTCAGCCTCGGGGTCAACCAGGGCGGCAACATCGTCTTCACCAATGATGATCAGGATGCAATCCTCAACACCGCCCGCATCGACGCGATCAAGAAGGCCAAAGCCAAGGCGGAGACAATCTCCGAAGCGCTCGGCGTCGAACTGGGCCGCATCAAGCAGGTGTCCGAGAATGTGCGCGGCAGCGCTCCAATCCCGATGATGCGGGCCGAGATGGCAATGGCCTCGCGGGCAGGAGATGCGGTGCCGATAGCAGCCGGGGAGAGCGAGTATCGCGTCACACTCAGCGTTACCTGGGAAATCAACCAGTAGCAGCGCTGCACCGGGAACGAAGTGTTGAAGATGCAAAACCCCGGGAAGCCCAGCTCCCGGGGTTTTGTGTCAACAGCGACTGTGTGGCGGATCTAGCGGCGCACCGCGATCACCGGGCAACGGCGCTCATTGGCGAAAACAACCCGCACCGGGCGATGATGCTTGATACCCTCAACCACGACCCGGCGGTAACCGGCACGAACAATGTCGGCGCGACGGACACCCATGTGGCGGGCCTTCTTCAGAGCACGGCGCGGCTTGCAGAAGCCCCGGTCGTAGCCGCGGCGGCCTTCAAAGCGGTCCCAACCACCGCGATGGTCGCGGTCACGGATCACGATGCCGCCGCCTCCGCCACCAATTGAAAGGCTGAAGCCGATATCGCCGGCGGTGGCGGCAGGAGCGGATGCGGCAAAGCCCGCGGTTGCGACGACGATGGCTGCGAGAGCATTGCGGAAAATGGTGTTCATGGCGGTTCTCCTGGTTTGGCGGCATAGCGCCTTGAGCTTTGGGGTCTGGGGTCTGGTCTGTTGTCTCGACCGGTTCAACTGATCGATTGAGACCACCCTAGATCCGCCCGGCTGAACCGAACCGGAACCTTCCGTTCATCTGCCATTCAGGAAAATCACAGCCCTTCGGCAAACGACTGCGACGCCTGCCGAAGCTGCGGAAACAAAGTCAAAGATCGCGTCCCCAGACCTGCAACGGCTTGACACTTTCATCAGCCTCTCCCGCATCGCGCCAGGAAAATTCTGCCTGCAAGCCCTCAAGCGGCCTATAGCCGATGCGCCGCCAGAACGCGTCGAGCGGCACATAGTCCCCTGGCCGCGCCGGATGATCGGCAGGCCGCACCACCGAGGCAAACACGGCCTTCTCAAAGCCCTGCGCGCGCGCTGCCGCCTCGCGCATCTCGAAAAAGGCGCGGCCCGCGCCCTGCCCGCGAAATTCGGACAGCAGCACCGATTCGGCGAGATAGAAAAAATCCTCCGGATCAAGCCCGGCGCGGGCAAAGGGGGCCGCGAACTCCGTGGCATGATCGGCCAGCGGTGCAGCCGTCGCCGCCCCCACCATGCGCCCGGCGCCGTCACGCGCCGCCACGATCACCGCGCCATCGGAGGCTGCGAAGCGGCTCAGATAGCGCCGCTCATAGTCGAGATCGCCATCATAGAGATAGGGCCAGTCGGCAAACACCGCGATCCTGAGCCGCGCCAGATCATCAAGCGCGGCCTCAAACTCGCCCGCTTCAAGCACCGAAAATGTCAGCGCCCCGGCAACCATCCGCTCAGCCGGCCTTCACCTGGGCGATCCAGTCATTGAGATTGTAGGTGGTGGAGACCCGCGAAATCGCGCCGTCATCGATCTCGAAGAAGATCCCCGCAGGCAATGTGTAGCGCTGGCCGTTGGCCTCGGGCAGCCCCTCGTCGGTGGCGAGATAGCTGCCATGCACGGTGAATTCCGCCGCCGCCCGGCTGCCGCTCGCATTGACCATGATTTCGATGTCGGCGAGATTTTCATCGTAATGCCGGGTCATCTTGGCGTTGAACCAGCGGAATTTCTCGCGGCCGATCTCGCGCCCGCCCTGGTTCACATCATGGATCACATCCTCACCGAGACAGGCAAGCATCGCATCGAAATCCTTGGCGTTGAAGGCATCGAGATAGGTGCGGATCAGGGTGGCTGTGTCGTCTCGGCTCATGGTGGTCTCCGGAAGGCAATTGCAGGTGCAGCACTGGTGCCACAGGCTGCAACACTCAGGCAAGAGGCGGGCACCACTTCGCCGTCCGTTTCCGGCAAAACCTGGAAGGCCTTCCTCCCGCCTGGCCCGAGACGTTTTCGAACCATCCGGCAGCGGGAGTGCAACAATGATGGCACGGGGATGAATTGGGGGGATTTTTGTGTGCGGAGGTGGAGTTCGGGGACAGTTTACATTTCAGGTCATCGCGTTCCCTGCATCGCGGCCCTCTCCATTGTCATCCTCGGGCCTCTTTCTTTCGTCATCCTCGGGCTTGACCCGAGGATCCACGCCCAAACCGGCAAACCGCCCCGTCACCACAGTTCGTGATAAAGGTCTCGCCAGTCCGGATTGAAACGCTCGATCAGATCGATTTTCCACTTGCGATACCAGCGCTTGAGTGATTTTTCCCGCTGGATCGCACCGCCGGTATCAAGATGCTCCTCATACCAGACCAATTGGCGGCAACCATATTTTGATGCGAACCCCGGGGTCAGGGCCTCCCGATGCTCGTGGATTCGACGCTCGAGGTCAGACGTCACGCCGATGTATAGCGTTCCGTGCTTGTGATTGGTGACGATGTAAACAATTCCGTCATGCGGGAAATGTGCTTGGGTATGGATCCTCGGGTCAAGCCCGAGGATGACGACGGAGGGGCGTGGGTGACGAGAGGAGAGGCCCGGGGATGACGGGAGACGGGAGACGAATGGGGGCCGGGAATCACGGAAGGGGCCTGATGACGAAAGGCGTGTGCGCCTGGGCTCAGGGGCCATCAAAATGGATAGAAGGCACAATCAGGCATCGGCCTGCTTTGCGGCCCCTTCCTTCGCAGGCTCTTTGGGAGCGGGCTTTTGGGTCGCTTCCAGCAGACGCCCGCTTGTTGCTGGCATGATGTCTGCAAGCCAGCCAATCACTTCAGTGGTGAGCGGGGCATCTGGCCAGCCGTTGTCCGAATCAGAAAATGTCAGGAGCTTGGTTACAGGTTTGGTGTCTGCCAGCTTTTCGGCGAGGGCTTTTGCCTGGTCTGGGGAAAGTTCACCATCGACCTTTGCAAGCGCCTGTTCGATTTTTTCCTCATCTTGGTTTTCCACGCTCATCGCCAGAACAACATCTGCCAGTTGCGGGTGCCGGGTCAGGGTGAACCAGCTCATCGGCCATTCCACCGCCATGACCACCCAGCGGGCCAGTTGCTGCCACTCAGTGCTTCCGGCCCGGTATTCGGGGTAGATCTTGGTCATCACCTGCTGGTTGAGCGTCAGCGTGTTGAGAATGCGCTTGATCTGGCGCGGATTGGGCGGCAGTGCGGGCGCCAGCGCCAGCAGCAAATGCCGGGTTTCGGCTTCGGCCTCTTCGTCACCGACCGCGAGAAAATCGAGCTCGCGGCCGAAGCTGCGACGGATCTGATCACCAATGTCGCCCAGCTTCAGGCTGTCTGATGTTTTCAGACTGGCAAAGACCTGCTGGGCGGCGGATTCACGAGCCTTGAAGCTTGTTTTGGACAGGGCATCGCGCACCTGCTTGTCAATTTCGTCAACAGCCCCCTGGTCTGCAGGCGCTGTTTTGACACGGGCATTTTTCAGGAGACTTTCCAGATCGAAATCGGGTGCGGTTGAGGAAAATGTCTTTGGCGCAGCCACCGGGTCGGCCATCCGATGCTTTCCGGTCAACAGAAATTCGACATAGCCTTCCCGCACGTCCCCGGTCATCGCAGGCAGGACCATCGAGAGCTGGATTGCCTTTTCCACAAAGCGCCCGCCGAAGGAATGTTCCGCGCCAACATCGATCGCCATCATCTCCTTGTTGACCTCGGCAAAGGCCTGCTCGATCCAGTCGCGATCACCGAGCAGCACATAGACGACGCGGGGACTGGCGAGAACGGTCTGCATGCCGCGGAAAAGTTCGGTGACGAATTTGGCTTTGCAGCGATCGAGATCATCAACGATGACGATGATCGGGCGGTTGAGACGTTTGGTGAGCCTGAGGAAGTGTTTCCGCATCCGCTGCAGCGGGTCGCCCGCGCCCATGGAGTAGTTCTTCGCGGCATCGGGTGTGCCGGGCAGCAAAGATTTGGCCACGGCTGAAACCAATGCCCAGATCGCTGCGCCCCCCCCCAACACGGCGGTCAAGCCAAGCCGGAGATAGGCGCCCCAGTCGATCATCTGCGTTGTGGCAGCTTCGCCACCGGTTTTGGCCGCACCTGTTTGAGCAATGCTGATTTTGTCTCCCGCGACAGAAACAAATCCGGTTGCAAACAACAGCGTGACCACCGCCAACACGCATACAAAAATGACTATGGATGTCACGTTGTTGGGCGAGAACAATCGCCAACAGAACTCGCTGACCCGGAATCTAAACCGCCGCAAGGGCGCCATAGGGAGCCAATAATCATAACCAAAAGCCTTGAGAGGTTCGGCGGGGTGGTTCTTGAGATCCTCGTTCTCAGCCGGTGGCAGGTCGAACCAGCGCTGATTGGTTTCGTTCACCGCGGCCTCGGTCGCGGCCTCGCGGATGGTCTCGTAAAACACCCACCAGGGCGGCGAGACATGCTCGTGCTGCCAGGCGTTGAACTGCACGACATGCCAGGGTCTGCGGTGGGATTTTTTCCACTTTTCCGCATCGCCCAACGGCAAAACCTTGAGCCAGTCCGGCAGTTCCCGCAGCCGATAGGGATTGAGGATCTGTGTGAGATATTGCGCGAAGGTGGTCTTGCCACCGCCCCAGGGCGCATCGATATGGACCACAAAGCCGGGCTCTAGCGTTTCCTTCGGACCGCGCTTGAACCAGCCGGTTCTCCAGGCGCTGTAAAACGGGACAACTCGCCTGGGCTCCGGGTTCATGGAATCCCATACATCATTCAATTGAGCTGCAAGCGCGAAGGCAATCTCGGAGCGTTTGAGATAATCCACCGACCCGTCGACAGTGTCGCCGATATAGGCGGTCTCGGCGCGGGCTGGATCAGGAACCGGGGCTGGATCCGGCTCTGGCTCGGGTTCCTTCCCACGGATCTCTTCTGCCTTCTCCGCCAGCTTCCTTGCACCTTCTTCAAGAATGGAGGTGTCACCAAGGATATCAACCGCTTTGGACATCCCCTGAAGGACTTCGCCCTGATCATCTGAAGCAAAGGAGCCCGGCTGGTTTGGATCTTCGGCTGGTTTCCACCCCAGCGCCGCAGCAATGCCCTCAATGAGGGTTTCTGCTTCGCGGTTTTCTGTAACCTCCCAGAAGGCGTCCTCTCTCAACGCCAGCTTCCTTGCCCGCTCGCCGAGGAACATTTGCGACCAGTCGGCGGTGGCGTCACCCGCAAGCAACGGCCGGTACCAATCGGCGATCAGTTCGGCGTCGGGGCCAAGCAGGCTGGCAAGATTCTTCGCAAGGCTTGCAGCCGCATCTGCCACCCAGCGGGGTATTGCAATCACCTGCTTCGCTTCGCCGTTTGGCTGAGGCTGCTGCTCAAGCCACATCGGTGCGCTTTCCAGAGGCTCAGGACCATCACGCGCCAGAATTTGGCAATCGCTGCGTACGGTTTCCCAAGCGGCGGAGTCGGCGGCGGAGACGGCTCTGGCGGCGGCGACTCTAGCGGCGGCGTAGGCGGCGTCGGCGGCGACGTCGGCGGCGGAAGGGGAGGCGGAGGCGGCGGAGGCGGCGGCGGCGTAGGCGGCGTAGGCGGCGTCGCCGGAGGCGGCGGCGGCGTAGGCGGCGTAGGCGGCGTCGTCGGCGGCGGCGGCGGCTCTGGCGGAGGCGGCGTAGGCGGAGGCGGAGGCGGAGGCGGAGGCTCTCATCTCGTCGGTTGGATATTTGGGAGCAACCGAGGAGATAAGCAGACAGCGCCAGACGGCGATTGTCAATTCCTGAAACCTTGCCCGTTCTGGAGCCGCGCTTTCGCCCAAACCTTCCAGCACCAGCGGAAACACCCTGAGCGCCGCGCGCAGGGCGATGAGTTGCGCCCACTCGGCCGGCTTGCCCTCAAGCCAGCTTCGCAGCGATTTCTCATCTCTGATGTCCAGCGCGTCCACCGTGGCATGCCCCCGTTGCGGGATACAGTCTGGCAATTGGCGGTTGCGCTGGCAAGGCGGTGACAGCGCATTCTCCCCCTCAAAACTCCGGGAAGCCCCTCTGCCGCCACTCCGCGCGCGGGATTGCCTCGCCCACTTTCAGGGCGAAGTCGATGACGCGGAGCGCGCCGTCGTCGATGGTGCAGCGGAAGTTGAGGCTGTACCAGGCGCCATCGGCACGGAAGGCGGCATCGGGGACGGCCAGCACATTGCCACTTTCAAGCTGATAGGCGGGCAGCAATTCGGGGCGGAAGGGCGGCGTGCCGTAGCGCAATTGCTCGCGCAGCTCGGTGGTGCAAAGCTGGCTGGCGCGGACATTGCGCGGCAAATCGCCCATGGCGATGAGTGCCGTCCGGTTCTGCGTCAGATCAGGCGAAAACAGCTGCTCGGCCTGAGCCAGCGACAGGTCTTGAGACGGCGGTGCGGGTTCGGCCAGCTCATCCGCCGGGGCGTCCGTTGGTGTGGCCGCGGCGCCGACCACTTCCGTCAAGCCCTCGCCCTCGCCTTCACCCAAGCTGTCTGCGGGCAACCCGCTTTCCGGCAGGGCAATCTCCGGCAGCGAGATGGCAGGCTCCGCCTCAACCGGTACCGGTGTCTCCGCGTCCGCAACCGGATCGGAGGCCGCGTCCTGTGCTGGCGGCTCGGCCCCGGTCACCCGTCCACCATCGGGCGCAGGCTCTGCGCCGCGATCCTCCTCGCCAAACTCGAACACCGGCCTGAGCATCGGGATCGGGATGCGGTCCGCCGCAACGGCATCCGGCGGCGGCGCAGCCGCCTCGGGCGGGGATTGCGGCTCTGGTTCAGGTTGAGGTTCGGGTTCCGGCTCCGGCTCGGGTTCTGGTTCCGGCTCTGGCTCGGGTTCAGGCTCCGGCTCGGGTTCGGGCGCCTGGGGCTCGGGCTCGGGTTCTGGTTCTGGTTCCGGCTCGGGTACAGGTTCAGGCTCTGGTTCGGGAGCTTGCGCCTCCGCAACCTCGGGTTCGGGCACCGGCTCTTCGGCCGCGGCCTCCTCCACGGGGGCGGCCTCAGGTTCAGGAGCCAGTTCTGGCTCTGGCTCTGGTTCAGGCGGGGGAACCAGCGTCACCTCGATTGCGGTGTCTTCCGGCTCCGGCGGGCGCTCGGGAAAACTCGGGTCCACAAACAGCCACACCAGGATCAGCCCATGCAGAGCCAGCGAGATCGACAATCCCCTGGCGAATGGTCCGAACCTGATGCTTTCAACAACACGCATGGCGCATTCCATAGCAGCAAATGCGTGTCTTTGAGGGCACTGCAGCAAAGCTTTGTGATCACATTGATGTTTTCAACCCTTTGCGCGCGAGAAGGCAGGGTTCCGCGCGCCTGATCCGCGATGGCCGGAATGGCAGGCGGGGTTGGTCAACTGCCCGCTTGCCCGTCCGGCCTGCACCTGCGATGACTTCAGTCTCAACCACGGGCGATGCGGGATCCACGGAGGAACAGGCAGATGAGCGGATACACGCTTTACTGGAGGCAGGACGCGGGATCGGTGGTGGTCGAGGCCGCACTGCGGATGATCGGCGCGGATTTCAACTGCGTCGAGATGCCCGACACCGCCATGTGCCAGACGCCGGAGTTCCTGGCGCTCAATCCGGCCGGCAAACTGCCGGTGCTCGCCTGCCCCTCGGGTCCGGTGATTGCCGAAAGTGCTGCGATCCTGCTGGCGCTCGATGATCTGTTCCCGGAAGCCCGGCTGTTGCCGCCGCATGGCACCTCGCAGCGCTCCAAGGCGGTGCAATGGCTGATCTTCATGGCCACCAACATCTACACCGCAGACCTGCGTTACCACTACGCCAGCCGCCACACCACGGATGCAAGCCCGGAGGCCGCCGAGGCGATCAAGCAGCAGGCAGCGCGGGATATGGACCGCGATTTCGCCCAGATGGCCCCGGCCATCAAAGGACCGTTTCTCATCGGCGAAACCATGACCATCACCGATGTCTACGCCGCCATGCTGGCCGACTGGCACGCCCCGGCGCTGCAACTGCCGGAGATTGCCACATTGGTTGCGCATGTACTGGAGAATGACGCCGTGCGCACGGCCTGGGGAAATCAGGGGTTTGGCGGGTAGCGTGACTGCCCCCGTCTATTTCGCGGGATAAAGCGTCAACGCCAGTTTCAGCCCGGCGATCAGGAACGGAGTTGCGTGCATCAACAGATCGAAAATGTCGATCGGTTTCACAAGCGTGCCGGATGCCAGCATCTTCAGCTTCTCCCAGATATGCGGCTCGGGCACGAACGGCGCCAGCCCCAGCGTCAGGCACAGGATAATGACGATCGGCCAGGAAAACTGGTTCAGGATCTGGGCAAGCAATTCCATCGGCTATGGCTCCGGCATGAGACAGCCACCGGCGGCTGCGGCGGCGTGTGTGTGCATGTCATGCGGATGGGCGGGGATTTCCAGCACAATATATGCAATTGGGCGAATATGTCGCGGTAGGGTGAATGAGAACTCCGTGAAATTGCGCTGTGTTTTGGCCGCGCTCCAGAGAACTACGACCTATAACGTGGTCAACCTTCGTCTTCTTCGGCATCTTCACCAGATGCTTCTTCGCTTATCGTATCCCTCGATTTCACGAGCCATTTCTCCACCAGTTTCAGCAACCGATCGATCTTTCCAAACCCGGCTACAGCGGTGGCGATTCCTGCGGCGGGATTAATGATCAAATGGACTAAATATGCGATAGCAATGATAGTCGCAGGACGTGCCATAGACCCCATTCCGTCCGCAACACCATCAATGACTTTTGGACGTGCCTTTGCCCATATCTCCTCAGTAGCTTGGGTGACGGCCTTGGAGAAAGCGTTGTCCAGCGCAAATCGCGCGAGCGGCGACATGAAATTGCGAACGACCAGCGCATACTCGGCTATTCGCTTCTGCTTTACGGCTGGCGACGCATCCTCAGAAGCAATTCCCTCCATAGTCTGAAGAGCATAAACAGCGGACTGGTCGACGACATTTTCATGTTCAGAAACCGCATCAACGATCTCATCGAGATGGGCCTTCACTTCATTTGCCTTGGCAGGATCAATATCGAGAGCCATGACTTCGGCTTCGATTTCGCGTAGCTGAGGGAAACAGCCTTGCAAGTCGCGGAGTGTCTCAGACAGGTCTGTCAGGGCGGCGACAGCATCCGGAAACAGCTCACGCTCATCGCTCGGAGCAGCATAAGCCATGGCATCCGCCTCAATTGACCTCGAACGTGATCGCAACAGACCCGGCCTTAAATCAGGAACACGATCAGCCAGAACAGCTATGAGGCCTTCAAGCGAATCTCGAACACGCTTTTCGGCATTCGATCGCTCAAGCCGCTCCGCCAGTGAAAGTGCTTTTCTGCGCGCATCATCCAGCAGATCTTGCGCGGTTTCGCTGTCCGGCGAGAAAGTGCCAGGAGGTTGCGCAAAGATCTTCTCGTCGCTCCACTCAAACCGAAAAGCAGCCGGGGCCTGTGGTTCAAGGTTTTCGAGTATTTCCGAAGAATCATGAAGGAACTCATCCGTCTCGAGAACTTCGTCAAATCGCTTCAGGAGCCAGGCATTTCGAGCATAAACTCCCGTCTCGACACGTTGGATTTTGCCTGTTTTCGCCAACTGACTGAGAGTACCCCGCATTGTTTTATCGATAACTTGATACTCAGCATCAACAAAGGCGGCTCTAATTTCGTTGATCGTTGCGGTGTCTTCGACGGACTCCAAATAATCGACAATAAACTGCGCTATGGTGAGCTTGTCTTCGTTCTCCATTGATCTCCGTGACCCAATATCCCTGATCGCCGCCAGCACCACATCCGGCTCGCGCTCCCAGAATTCATCGGGCTGCATTGCAATTACAATGTCGGCTTTCTCGCCAAATAGGCTGCGTGGTAGCAGGTTAAGACCATTGGGCAGAAGTGCTCTGTACCAGTTGACAATCAATTTCCACGAGGTCAAATTCGCCAAATCACTATCTGCAAATTCGTCGAAAGGTTTACGCGCCCAGATAGGGAAATTGGCGACATAATGGGAATCGCCACGCACATCGTTTATCCACAACGGCTGCTCTATCAAATCGCCTTTGCCATTTAAAAGATATTGACAATCAGCCTTCACCGCTTCCCACAAGATATTACCGGTGGTCTCGTAGCTAGGAACATCGCCATGAGCTCTGACTGCTGCTTCAGCTGCTCTTACACCAGCAATGGCGGTGGCCCTGACGGCAGCTATGGCGGTGGGGGTGACTCTGGCTCGGGTGGACTCGGCGGCGCCTTTCGCAGCAGCGGCCGAAGCACTGACAACGTCGTTGGCGTTGGTGGTCACTCTAACGGCGATGGCAGCATTCGAAGCACATACAGCCATATCACGGGTTGGATATTTGCAGGCGGCCCATGATAGGAAGTTAGCTCTCCACACACTTAAAATCGGGTCGAGGGTTCCCCGGTCAGTGATGCTTTTAATAAAGAAAACCAAAGGAAACACACGCATCGCGTTGCGAGCCGCAATAGCCTGTGCCCACCCCAACGGCTTGTCACTCAGCCAAGAGCCCAGCTCATCTTCATCTACAATCCCCCTCGTATCTGGCACCGAAAGTTCCCCTATTTCTGCTGACACTACACGCGAAAACTGAGGCCACCGCAACCAAAATCAAAGAGCTTTCCCAATCCAGCATCCAGTGTAATCGCCTATGCTTGCGATAGAGGCTGGATTGTCGGGCATGGTGAGAGAGACGGTGCGCCATAGCGAAAAACCCGCAACAAAAAACCCGGCATGGTGGCCGGGTTTTGTACTTGGGGCATTCCCCCTCACTTGCGATTTCTAACGTTTAACCGGCCCGGGGGGCCGGCTAATTCGTTGAAATCGCTTTCTCTCCCACAAGGGGAGAGAGGGTCCCATCAGCTGTCCAGGAAGCTCCTCAGCTTCCGCGACCGGCTCGGATGCTTCAGCTTCCGCAGTGCTTTCGCCTCGATCTGGCGGATGCGCTCGCGGGTGACCGAGAATTGCTGGCCGACTTCCTCGAGCGTGTGATCGGTGTTCATGCCGATGCCGAAGCGCATTCTGAGCACGCGTTCTTCGCGTGGCGTCAGCGAGGCCAGCACGCGGGTGGTGGTTTCGCGCAAGTTCGCCTGAATGGCCGCATCGATCGGCAGGATGGCGTTCTTGTCCTCGATGAAGTCTCCCAGATGCGAATCTTCCTCGTCGCCCACAGGGGTTTCGAGCGAGATCGGCTCCTTGGCGATCTTGAGAACCTTGCGCACCTTTTCAAGCGGCATGGCAAGCTTTTCGGCCAGTTCTTCCGGCGTCGGCTCGCGGCCGATCTCGTGCAGCATCTGGCGGCTTGTGCGGACGATTTTGTTGATGGTCTCGATCATGTGCACCGGAATACGGATGGTGCGGGCCTGGTCGGCAATCGAGCGGGTGATCGCCTGCCGGATCCACCAGGTGGCATAGGTCGAGAACTTGTAACCGCGGCGGTATTCGAACTTGTCGACCGCCTTCATCAGGCCGATATTGCCTTCCTGAATGAGATCGAGGAACTGCAGGCCGCGGTTGGTATATTTCTTGGCAATCGAGATCACCAGACGAAGGTTGGCCTCGACCATTTCCTTCTTGGCGATCCGCGCCTCGCGCTCACCCTTCTGCACCATCTGCACGATGCGGCGGAATTCGGAGATCGAGATGCCGGTTTCCTGGGCCAGATACTGGATCTCGGCGCGCAGCTCGCGAATGTTGGAGGATTCCGACTTGGCGAATTCCTTCCAGCCCTTGGCCGACAAATTGGCGATCGACTTCATCCAGTTGGGATCAAGCTCGGCACCGGAATATTGCGCCAGGAAGTCGTCGCGCTTCACACCGTAGCTTTCGGCCAGGCGAAGCAGGCGGCCTTCGTTGGAAACCAGACGCTTGTTGATGTCGTAGAGCTGCTCGACCAGGCTGTCGATGCGATTCTGGTTGAGCGACAGCGACTTGACCGCGGTGATCAGCGCGTCCTTGAGCTCTTTGTAACGGCGCTCCTGGGCCGGTGACAGTGTGCCGGTGGCGGCAAGACGTGCCTCGACCTGCTGGTCCTGAAGCTTGCGGAGCTTCTTGTAGGTTTCAGCGATGGTGTCGAGCGTTTCCATCACCTGCGGGCGCAACTCGGCTTCCATGGCGGCGAGCGAGAGATTGTTCTCGTCGTCGTCGTCATCGTCATCATCATACTGGCCTTCACCACCCACATTGGTGATGTCGTCGGATTTGGCCTTTTCGGCGCGCGCCTTTTCCTTCTCCTCGGCGACCTTGCGGTCTGCCTCGATCTTCTCCGGGCTCTGGAACTGCGGCGCGGCCTTGGCCTCGGGACCGGAATAGGTGGTTTCCAGATCGATGATCTCACGCAGCAGCGTGGAGCCCTCGTTGAGTTCTTCGCGCCAGATGATGATCGCCTGGAAGGTCAGCGGGCTTTCACAAAGCCCCGCGATCATGGTCTCCCGGCCGGCCTCGATGCGCTTGGCAATGGCGATCTCGCCCTCGCGCGACAAAAGTTCCACCGAGCCCATTTCGCGCAGATACATGCGCACCGGATCATCGGTGCGGTCGGTCGGCTCTTTTTTCTTGGTGGCTGCGACAGCCGTTCCGCTCGCGGTCGTGACTTCGCCACCCTCGCTTGCTTCCGCAGGCTCGTCGTCGCTGTCCTTGTCTTCGCCGGCCTCGTCTTCCTCGACCACATTGATGCCCATATCGGAGAGCATCGAGAGGATGTCCTCAATCTGTTCGGAGGTCACTTCCTCGGAAGGCAGAACGGCGTTGAGCTCGTCCATGGTGACATAACCCCGTTTTTTCGAGGTTTTGATCATCTTTTTGACGGCATCATCCGACAGGTCGAGCAACGGCCCGTCCGGCCCACCGGCCTCGCGCTCGTTGTCTGTGTCTTCTGCTGCTTCTTTTACTTTACTTGCCATGAACAGTCACTTTCCCCGGATCTCATGCGGTAGCTGCCAGCCCGGCGCCTGCGGACTGGCGCCTTTCCCTGCCAACAACGGCTCTTCTCGCGAATCATCCGGAATGTTGTGGCCTACCGATGCTTAATTCCCTATTAACCATGCCAGCCTTGAGTGCCTGCCACCGTGACGGTGGCCGGATGGTTCGGCACCACCGCTCACCCCACAAGCCGCATGATACCGTTTCTGTTTCGTCAGTTCCTGCATCGCGCATCGGCATGCACTCATTGAGGATTTGTCCGGGGCAATACCCGTCACACGCCAAATCGTCATCCTCAGTGAACGCATTCAATCTGTCCAACGCGACACGCAATAGGTGATTCCCACAAAAAACCGCCCCGTCAAGGCTAAACGAGCAAAAACCGGGATGTTGCGGCAAATACCGCCAGATTCCCCGATTTCAGTGCCGTCATCGATGCCAGAGCTATTTGCCTGGTTTCCCTATGTAGGAGCCGGAAACGGCGACACAAGTGCGACAGGGCAGAATCGCTCGTTGCAGCGCCTCAGCCGGTCTGGCCCCGGCCGCCCTTGACCCGGCCGGAGAGCACCCCAAAGCCATCGATAATTGCTTCCTGGTTTTCGAGCCGGGCGATCTCAAGCTGTACCTGCTCGAGTGCGGCCATGATCGAATAACTCTGCTCGGCATCCTCGCACTCGACGATGTCGCGCTCGAGTTCGGCCTTTTGCCACTTGAGATCGCGGGTGCGCTTGTGCAGCGCCAGCGCCTGGCTGTAGCCCTCCCGGGCGTCTTCCGTGGCGGCTTCAACGGTCGCCGTCCAGATCCGCGCATTGCGAACCTGGCTTTCAAGCCGGGCAACCAGATCCGCCTGCCCGTTCACCTCAAACGCTTCATAGAGCCGCTCACGGTCAAACCGCCCGCCCACTGATGCAGCATCGAGCATCACCTGCCAGAGCCGCATCAGGCCCTTGTCTTCAAACTCCAGCGTCGAAAGATCGTCGAAATCCTCGTGCAGCATCTGCGGATGGTTGGCGACCGTCATCACCAGCACAGTTTCCCTGAGCGACGGCATGTCTCCGTGACCACGCACCAGCCCGGAGCGCGTCAGCCGTTCCGAGACCGCCAGACCGTGCGAAGACTGCGCCGGGTGCGGGCCGCCACCGCCGCGCGCGCCGTAGCCGCGTTCGGACCCGCCACGTCCACCCCCACCACGCTGATAGCCGTTGCGGCCATCGCTTCTGCGTTGCCCGTAGCCACCACCGCCAAAAAAGGCCTGCATCCGCTCCCGCATGTCCTGCTGATAATGCCGCCGGACGCTTTCATCTGTGATCTGCGAGGTGATCTGGCGCAGCCGCGCTTCAAGTTCGGCACGGCTTTCAGGTGTCTCGAACACCCCGGACCCGGCCTCCCGGCTCCACACCACATCGGCAAGCGCGCGGGCCTGCGCCAGCAGCTGGTCAAACGGCTCACGCCCGTCCTGACGCACCAGATCATCAGGATCCTTGCCCGGCGGAAGTACCGCAAAGCGCAGTGACCGCCCGGGCCCGATCAGCGGCAACGCCAGATCGGCCGTGCGGTTGGCAGCACGCTGACCGGCCTCGTCGCCGTCAAAGCACAGAACCGGCTGCGGCGTCACCCGCCAGATCAATTTAAGCTGGTTCTCGGTCAGTGCCGTTCCAAGCGGCGCCACCGCGTTCTCGACACCGGCCTGAGCCAGCGCGATCACATCCATATAACCTTCAACCACCACCAGGGTGCCGTCCTGGCCGCAGGCACGCCGGGCACGGGCGAAATTGTAAAGAACATTGCCCTTGTGAAACAGCTCGGTCTCATTGGAGTTGAGATATTTGGCCGGCGCGGTCGGCGACAGCGCCCGCCCGCCAAAGGCAATCACACGCTCGCGCGACGACAGGATCGGGAACATGATGCGATCCCGGAACCGGTCATAGGAGACAGCGATATCGGGCCCGTGCACCACAAGGCCACAGGCCTCAATCTGGTCCTTGTCAACGCCACGTGACGCCAGGTGCTCCTTGAGCGCGCTGCGGCTGTCGGGGCTGTAGCCAAGCCGGAAGGCTGCGATCGTGCGTCCGGACAGGCCGCGGTCACGCAGATAGGCGCGCGCTTTGGCCCCTTCCGCGCCTTGGAGCTGGCTTTCGAAAAACGCCGCCGCCATCTCCATCACATCCTCGAGGCTGGCGCGCTTTTGTTCACGGCGCGCAGCCTCCGGATCCGGCGCAGGCATCGCCACACCCGCCATGTCTGCGATCCGTTCCACAGCTTCGGGAAAGTTCAGGTTCTCCAGCTCGGTCAGAAAGCGAAAATGATCGCCCGACACACCGCAGCCGAAGCAATGGTAGCGGCCCTTGCGATCCTCGCAGTGGAAACTTGGGCTCTTCTCGCCATGGAACGGGCAGCATGCCCACCAGTCGCCGCGCGACGTGTTGGTCTTCTTCCGGTCCCACGTCACATGACGCCCGATCACGTCCGAGATCGGGACGCGCTCGCGGATGTCGTCAAGAAAGGACGGGGAAAACCGCAAGATCCGATAGGCCTCCGGTGCCTGGCAATGGTTGAGGGACAACACCCTATATAGGCCCCGCGCACCCGACAGGCAAAGACCTTGGCGAGCCTCTCCCCGTTTTGCACAAGACGAAAAGATCTTCTGGCCCAAACCGGACCAGCGCTATTGGGCAGTTGGCCCGGAACAGCTTGGCCACAGCGCAATTCCGGACGGAAAACCGAGGCCACTTTTCCTGGAATTGCTTGGCCGCAGCGCAATTCCGGACGGAAAACCGGGGGCCACTTTTCCTGGAATTGCTTTAGCGGAACAATCCCAGCCGGATGGCCTGGACCACGGCCTGGGTGCGGTTGGAGCAGCCAAGTTTCTGGGTGGCAATGGTCGCGTAATGATTGACCGTGTGCTCGGAAAGGCCGGTAATTCGCGCAATTTCGGCGCTCGTCTTGCCCTCTGCAGTCCACTGCAACACTTCGGTTTCCCGGGCATTGAGAACCGTTTTGGTCGTGCCCTCGCTGGCTGTGATCTGAGAAATTTGTTCGATGAGCAGAGTTGCGAACATCGCCAGTGACGGCAGTTCCTCCGCTGACATCGGCCTGCGATCACCGATGAACGACACGGCAAAACGCTGACCACGCCCATCCTGAACAGGTAAATAGAGCCCCATGGTCACGCCATAACTGGCGAACAGTTCTATTGTGGTCTTTGGATCAGCGTTCGCGCGGTCACTGTTGATGTGATCAAACTTGAACAGAAGCGGTGTTATCTGATTGCGCATGCGCTCAAGCATGGGGCTGTTCCTGCCAAGATCGAGACGATCATAGTCGGCGATAAGCTCAGGGGGCCAGCTCGAAATCATCGATATCTGCGACATCAGCTGTTCGGTTTCTGACACCATGAACGGTATTGTCAGCACTGAAAAATAGCGGAAATCATGGCTCAAACAGGTCTTGCGGAGCACCTGAATGGCATCGAACATGGTTCGAATCTTGGATATCGGCTCAAACAGCGGTGTGGAATACACTGGATTTGAAATCGCATTCATCAATCAAAGCTCCGTCAGGGCAACGGATCGCGCTATCGTCCGGCGCGCATGAGATCCAGCTAAAGCCTCTCCTGCAGTCTCATCAGGCCACCCCTTGCGGCAAGCAACCGCACGCAAGCACTGTCCAACATCTTCCCCATACAAAGCAAGCCTGCCATTGCCCTGCGAAAGGCCTTGCCCTGCCACTGGTTCGAGCACCCGCCCTGTCAAAGAAGACATTTGGTCGGCATTTATTCGTGAACGCCGGCCAATTCGATCAAAATGCATAGGTGAGACAACCTCTCGCGACATCAACAGCCCTTCTGTGAGGAAATCCTAGGCATGATTAAAAAAGCGCCAAGGAACCGGGACTTGATCGATATCCGCGCCGCGCCATGCAAGCAATAAGCGAAATCTAGCCTATTGAATTCAGGCCGCAATGCACTTTCCCACCGTCGATGTCGGCGGCTTACCAATGCATCAATGGCTTGGCGGCAGCTGGAAGACCTATTGCAACAGGCCCTTGACCATTCCGCTCGCCTTGGAAAAATCCATCTGACCTGGGTAACGCTCCTTGAGCACATTCATGCATTTACCCATATCACGCAAGCCTTGCGCACCCGTTTCGGAGACGACTCCGGCACACAGTTCACGCACTTCCTCTTCCGGCAACTGCTTGGGCAGGAACTGACGGATGATGCCGATTTCATCGCGTTCTTGCTCAGCAAGTTCAAGCCGGGCGTTCTCCTCGTAGATCGCCGCTGATTCTTCGCGCTGCTTGATCATCTTGGTCAGGATTTGAAGGATTTCCTCATCGCTGACAGGATCCTTGCCAGCACCGCGATTCGCGATATCGCGATCCTTGATCGCAGCCTGAATCAACCTCAGCGTTGACACGCGGCGCATGTCCTTGTTGCGAATGGCATCCTTGAGCGTTTCGGTAAAACGTTCGCGCATGATCAAAATATCTCCGGCAGTTTCTTACGTCCACATCGGGGACCTGCAGTCACAGGTTCACAGGATTAGCCTTAGCGCCACGTCCTGTTCAAGCAAATTATTGCCTGTGCAGCCCGGGTGAGCTGATTGACCGCAGCCCAAGCCTTGTCTATTTACCAGCATCTGCATGGCTCGATGAAACGCGCACAGGATACGGGAACCGTTTTCCGCGTCCAGCTTCGTCTGCGAGCGAAATGGCCACTGGCCTGCCCTTTTGCAAGGGGCGCGACATGGTAGCAATGCAGGCCCGTCAATGCCGATTGGGCAAGAGCTGATGGAGTGGACATGACCACAAGCCCCTGGACCAAAACCAAGCCGACCGCCGTTCTGGTATTCGCTGACGGAACCGTCATAGAGGGACAGGGCGTGGGTGCCACTGGCCAGGTGCAGGCGGAAGTCTGCTTCAACACCGCTCTGACCGGTTACCAGGAGATCCTCACCGATCCATCCTACATGGGACAGATCGTGACCTTCACATTCCCCCATATCGGCAATATCGGTGCCAATGACGAGGACATCGAGGATCTGACCCCGGCGGCTCGCACCGGCGCGCTCGGAGCCGTGTTCAAGGCGGACGTGACCGAACCGTCGAACTACCGCTCGGCCAAACATTTTGACGCCTGGCTCAAGGCCCGCGGCATCATCGGCCTGTCAGGCATCGATACTCGCGCCCTGACGGCCTGGATTCGCGAAAATGGCGCGCCCAATGCGATCATAGCCCATGATCCGTCCGGCAATTTCGATATTCCTGCGCTCACAGCCCAGGCTGCAGCGTGGAGCGGCCTCGAAGGCCTTGATCTTGCCAAGGATGCGACATCAGGCCAATCATCGAGCTGGACTGAAGGCCCCTGGATCTGGGATCAGGGTTTTGCGGAGAACGGGGAAACGACCGCCCACATCGTCGCCATCGATTACGGCGTCAAGCGCAACATCCTGCGGCTGTTCTCCGGGCTTGGGTGCAAGGTCACCGTTGTGCCTGCCAGCATGAACGCCGAGGACATTCTCGCAATGGCGCCTGACGGCATCTTTCTCTCCAACGGCCCAGGCGATCCGGCGGCCACAGGTGAATATGCAGTCCCTGTCATCCGCAAGCTGGTCGACAGCGGCATTCCGGTCTTCGGGATCTGTCTCGGCCACCAGATGCTTGCGTTGGCGCTCGGCGGCACCACCATGAAAATGCATCAGGGCCACCACGGCGCCAATCATCCGGTCAAGGATTACACCACCGGCAAGGTCGAGATCGTCTCCATGAACCACGGTTTCGCCGTCGATTCAGACAGCCTTCCTGAAGGCGTCGAGGAAACCCATGTGTCGCTGTTTGACGGCACCAATTGCGGCCTGCAGCTGGTCGGCAAGCCGGTGTTCTCGGTGCAGCACCACCCCGAGGCCTCGCCCGGCCCCCAGGACAGCCACTATCTGTTCCGCCGCTTCATGAATCTGGTGCGCGAACGTCAGGGCGAGCCGGCGCTGGCAGAACGCTGACCATCCGCCAGGCCGGGATTGGCCTTTGGAAAAGGCGATGGACAACCGGTCGGATGAACAGCGACCCCGTGCCGTGCGATGATCAGATGCATGCCATGGGCACAATCCGGGCTTTCGCTGCATTTGCACCGACGTGGGCATTGACGGAGCCGTTCAGCAAACTCGGTGCTCTGGCCGAGCGTCCGGAAAGGAGAACGCAGCATGATTGCCTACGTTACTGTCGGCGCTGATGACATGGCTTGCGCGAAACGGTTTTACGATGCGTTCCTGCCTGCCCTTGGTTATGGATTGAAAGAAGGTCCCGAAGGCCTGAGCTACGCGCTGCCGGTACAGCCTGGCCAGTCTCCCGTTTTGCCCGATTTCTACGTCAAGCCAACCTTCGACGGCCAACCAGCATCGGCTGGCAACGGCGCGATGGTCGCATTTGAGGCGCGCAATCAGAAGCAGGTTCGTGACCTTCACGCCGCAGCGCTTGCAGCAGGCGGTTTCGACGAGGGCCAGCCAGGCTTCCGCGCTGCCTATGGACCTCATTTTTATGTTGGCTATCTTCGCGACCCTCAGGGCAACAAGATCGCACTGTTCTCCAGCGACCCGAACGAACCCGGGCGAGAGGGATGATACGGCGGCACCAGCGCATTTTTCGCCGGTCAGACCTGGAGCCTGGTGCAGTTTAACAAACCCAAACGCGAAACCGGTTCCCTCTTTCGGTGGAATTGCTCTCTTCGGTCGCGCTGTTGTTCGCGTTTGAAAGCTCAGGCGTGCACCTGATCCAGAAAACGCTCGCGCCGCGCAAAGCGCACATTAAGCAGCACTGCGGCGACTCCGAGTCCGATGGCCAGACCGGCCCAGATCCCCGGACCGCCAAACCCGAGACCAAAGCCCAACCCGTAGGCTGCCGACAGGCCAATGGGCCAATAGCTGATCATGGCAACATACATGGGAATGCGGGTGTCCTTGAGGCCACGCAACAGCCCTGCCCCGATCACCTGGATGGCGTCAATCATCTGAAACGCGCCGGCGACCAGAAGCAGCGGCACCGCCGCGGCAAGCAGATCCGCCGCATCGAGATTGGTTTCGTCGATGAACAGCCCGATCAGCGCTTCCGGCACCAGCCAGAACAACAGCCCGGCAGAAAACGAGATCACCACGGCCAAGGCCATCACGGTGTGCGCCGCCCGCGCCAGGCTTTCCATGTCACCACGGCCATAGGCCTGGCCCACCCGCACGGTGGCCGCATGGGAAAGACCCAGCGGGATCATGAAACTGATCGAGGCGAGCTGGATGGCGATGCCATGGGCGGCCAGTTGCACAGTCCCGAGCCAGCCCATCATCACCGAGGCGGCCATGAACAACCCGGCCTCGGCCAGAATGGTGAAGCCAATCGGCAGGCCAAGCCGGAACACCTCGAAAAAGGCCGGCCATTCGGGCCGCCAGAAACGCTGGAACAGCCGGTACTCGAGATGCAGGGGATGCAGCACCGCCCAACCGGCCATGATCAGAAAGATCACCGTCGAACTGACGACCGAGGCCACCGCGGCGCCCCGCACGCCCATTTCCGGCGCGCCGAAATGGCCAAAGATCAGCGCATAGTTGAGAACACCGTTGACCAGCGTGCCGATCAGCGCCGACCACAGCACGATGCCAGCCCTCGACCGCGCCGCGAAGAATGAGCGCAATGCCATCATCATCAGCGCCGGAAACATGCCCCACTGCGCGATCCTCATATAATCAGCGGCGAGCGCGGCAATTTCAGGCTTCTGGCCGAGCGCGATCAGAACCGGTTCCAGATACCACAGCACCGGCATCACCAGCGCCGAGTACAACAACAGGATCCACATGCCCATTCGCACTGAACGACGGACATGGGTCGGATCATTGCGACCCTCTGCCTGCGCGGCCAGCGGAAGCACCGCGCTGGAAAAGCCGATACCGAAAATAAAGACGACGAAAAACGACTGTGAGGCCAGCACGGTGGCGGCCAGTTCTTCGGTGCCGTACCAGCCCAGCATCACCACATCGGTGGTGGTGATCGCGATCTGGGCGATCTGGGTTCCGACCAGCGGCAGCCCGAGCGCCAGCGTGGCGCGCGCATGCGCACTCCAGCTCTGCCCGTCCGCTGTGCCCAACGCGCCCGAAGCCATCACAAATCACCTTTCCCGAAGACCCTCGTTCCAGCAGCGCTTATGCGCTCGCCACAAAGGCATGGCAACCGCTTATGGTTGCACCGCCGCCTATAGGTCCATTACACTGGATTGTTGAACGTGTCGCAGGCTTCCAGGCGGCCGCTGTCGAAGCCGCGGGCGAACCATGTCATGCGTTGCGCCGAGGTGCCGTGGTTGAAGCTTTCAGGCACGATATAGCCCTGGGTGCGGCGCTGGATCGTGTCGTCGCCGATCTGCTGCGCGGCATTGAGTGCCTCTTCCAGATCACCGCGTTCAAGCAGCCCTTTCTGCGCGGTGTAATGGCCCCAGATCCCGGCAAAGCAATCGGCCTGAAGCTCGACCCGGATCGACATCTGGTTCTGTTCCGCCTGGCTCATCGAGCGCCGCATCTGGTTGAATCTCGGCAACACGCCGATCAGGTTCTGCACATGGTGGCCAACCTCGTGGGCAATCACATAGGCTTGGGCAAAATCGCCCGACGCCTTGAACCGCTGCGCCAGCTCGTCAAAGAATGAAAGATCGATATAGACCTTCTGGTCTCCCGGGCAGTAGAACGGGCCCGACGCCGAACTGGCATTGCCGCAGGCCGACGCCACCGCGCCGGAAAACAGCACAAGCGTCGGCTCGGGGTAGTCGAAGCCCTGCGATTGCATGATACCGTTCCAGACGTCTTCGGTTTCCGCCAGCACCGTGGCGACAAACTGGGTCATCTCGTCCTGCCGGGCCGGCGAAATCTGGCTTGCAGGTGCGGAGGGCTGGCCGGTCAGGATTGCACCGGGATCTCCGCCGAGCAATTGCAGCGGATCGATGCCGACAAGCTTGAGCACCAGATAGACCACACCGATGATCAGGATGGTCTTGAAGCTCAGCCCCGAACGGCGGATGCCGCCCGAGGGCAACCGCATTCCGCCGCGACCGAAGGGATTGCTGCCGCGCGGCTGCGATCCGCGCCGGTCTTCGATGTTGTCGCTCTGGCGACGGCCCTTCCAATCCATGTCCCTCGTCCCTCCAAGTCCGGCTCGCCGGAATTTGCCGCACTGTGCGAACCGTGAGGGACAGTTTCAACAGTCCGCGGCCCCGGTCAAGCGCCTGCTTTGCCGCTGGAGTGGGTTGATACCCGCCTGGGCCAGTGCCCGTGCAGCCATCAGTGCAGCACAGAAAAGCGGCACAGCAACGAACAGGGCCGAAACCGCAGGCGTCTGCGCCAATTCCGGATCGGTCGCAAAAACCGCGCCGGAGGCGAAACGGGCAACAAAGATCACCAGGATTGCGATCATCGAAACCACCTCTCCCCTGACCCGGACACGGTTGCCTTCAAGCAAAATCGCGGATGAATGGCGCAGTGACCACCAACCGGCGAGAGTGCCCGCCACCAGCGCGGCCACGGCGGCAGCAAGGCTCAATCCGGTGAGCTGGCTGCCCACCATCATGAACGCCGACAATCCGGCCATGATCACCGGCAGAAGCATCAGCCGCCAGACTGCCATCTCGCGGTCGCGCATCCGGCTCGCCCCAAGTGCGATCAGCGCAACCAGCAGGGGCCAGACCCAGACCGGTGCCCCGCCCACAATCTGCCCGACCGCAATCTGTCTTACCGCGCTCTGCCCGGCCAGCGCCGCCATTTCCGGCGCTTCTCCAGCCATTGCGGAAGCCTGACCAAACACCACCTCATGCATGATCCGGCCCGGCATCAACGTAAACAGGCCGGCAATTCCGATGGCACCAAAATAGAGCGACTTCACCACACGCTGGTGTCGCACGAAATTGCGTTGCCGCGCCGAGCGCACAATTTCGAATGAACTCACCAGAACGACGATGGAGAGAATGTGGATCGGCGAGAAGTCGCCAACAAGCCTGATCTCGTGGATCAAGAAAGAGGACAGCGCTGTCACCACCATCAGCCCGATCCAGATGCGGCCGCACAGGCGATGCAGCCATGTCCCCTTTTTGGCCCACAGCACGTAACCGCCGATCAGTGCTGCCGGAATCACGGCAAGAGCGTGGATCTGGATGGCGGGGCCGGCATGAAGCAGAGGGTCGAGGGTCATGGGATCTGGTCCGTTGTTGTTGTGGATCGCCGTCAGGATTGGCCCTGAGTGCAGCGACCCGATTGCAATAGCTGCCCCCATCGGCCATGGTCGCCGCCGAGCCTCAACGCCTTATGCGCCTGTAACCCGGAGAACTTCGTGAGCGACACGATGCTGCAATCCACGCTTCGTGAACTGCACACGCTGCTGGGCCGTCCACGGCTCTGGCTGGTCTTCGCACTGGTGGTTGGCCTGTTTGTTGTCACCGGTCCGTTCGGCACCTATGAGCGCCTGGCCTTGCCCACGCGGCTTGGTTACTGGCTGATGCTCCACACTGCGACCTGGAGCACCGCACTGGTCTTCGTCGCCCTGTTTGATGTGGCTCTCGCACCACGGGTGCGCAACCGGCTTTACCGCATGCTCGCAGGCGCGATTGTTTCAGCCTTGCCGATCGGGCTGGCGATCACGATGATCAACACCGGCATGCTCCAGATGCCGCTGAACCTGTCCCGGATTGGCGGCAATGCGCTGGTGTCGATTCCGATCTCCATCGGTTTCTGCCTGCTCAGCTGGCTCAGCCTTAGCGGGGGCCAGGGGTTTTTAGATGAGCAGACACAAACCCGCCCGGACGGTGCCGCGGATCTCCCGCGCGCCGCAACCGACCAGGCCCACCCGCTGGCTTCCCCTTCGGCCACACTCCCATCACCGCAGGCAGGTACAGCATCAACTCGGCCTGCTCTGCTCGACCGGATCCCGCTGGAAAAGCGCGGCGCGCTGCTCAGGCTCGAGGTCCAGGATCATTATGTGCTGGCGGTCACAACCAAGGGCTCGGAGCTATTGTTGATGCGGCTAAGCGATGCCATCGCCGAGACCGGGGACGATACCGGGCTGCAGATCCATCGCTCGCATTGGCTCGCAGATCAGGGGATTGATCACATCGACCGGCAGGGCGGCAAGAACCCGCGCCTGCTGATCACAACCGTCGACGGTGAGACGCTGCCAGTCAGCCGCAGCCACCTCGACAAGGTCAGGGCGCGATGGGGCGACAGGATTGTAAAGTGATTGCGCGCTTTCATTGATCCCGATCATGGCGCGCATGGCAAAGCCAAATCATGATATTACGATGACCCTGTTTACGGACTCGACATCGCAAGCGACCCCCATGCTAACAATCCTTGAGCTGTTGCCGGAAACTGCGTTGGCTGCCATGCCGACCCGAGCGGTGACGCAAGTCTCCACCCTCCTGCTGACAGCCACCATTGCGCTGCTCCCCGCCACGCCCGCGCTGGCCGATAAGCCCGCTGTTGCGCGCGGCGAGAAGGTGGTCGAGGAATGGTGCCGCGATTGCCATGTGCGCGAGGGGCAAAAGCTCACCCCCGACATGGCCCCGCCCTATTCAGTGATCGTCGCTATCGACGGCCGTGACCGCGCCTGGTTCGAGGCTTTCCTCAAGGCCGATCATTTCCCGATGACGACGTTTCGCCTGTTCGACCATGAAAAGGCCGATGTGGTGGAATGGCTCATGGATCTGCAGCGACGGGAAAAGTGATGCTGGCAAAAGCCCGGCTGCCATGAAATCGACCAAGGTTTGCCCGAACATTGAGGCAATGACGGACCGATGTCGAACAAGGTGGCAATATCGTGGCGCTCCGAGACATCTGCCTTGATCAGGCCGAGTGGCCTGACAGCCCGTTTACAGGCAGCGATGCGATGCGCGAAAGCGACTCCGGAACAGAATGCGCTTGATCCTTTTTTACGAGAATAACACATAAATTTCAGATATTTAAACATCCCAACAACACGCCTTCAAGACGTAAGACTGGCGAGATCGGTCAAGCCCTCGGAACGTTTTCAGCGCCCTGAACATCGTTCACCTCAACATCAACCTCCGAGAAAGACTGGATCAACGCCAGAGATGATGATTCGTTTGGAACCAAGGCCTAGCTTCACGTCGAGCTTAAGTGCAGCCGGGCCGGAAACGTGGACCAGGTGCTGCCTTCGACGACACTCCCACCTGAACCAGGGAAACAAATCTGACATGATTGATACAGACACCTCTCCCGCCGAGGCGCGCAAAGGCGCGGCCCTGGCGGACAGGCTCACAGGCGCATCCCTCAGGAAAGTCATGCTTGCGGGATGCCTGATCACGGCCGCTGCCCTCACCACGGGTTGCACAAGCGTTGATCTGACCGAAACTGGCGCATTGTCCTCTTACAGCAATCTCGGCCAGAAGACCGGACAGCTGGCCAAGTCCCGGACCTTTGTCGACAAGCCCGCCGTTGCGGCTGCAAGAACCGTGCGCATACTGCCCGCCGCGTTCTCGGGCGCCGCTGCCGGCAAGATCACAAAACCACAAGACCGCCTGCTGGTCCGCAATGCGCTCGACCGGGCGATCTGTGTGGCGCTCAGCGACAAATATGTGATCGTGCCGGCCGACCAGCCAGCCGATCTCACGGTGCGCAACGTCGTCACCGGCATCGTGCCCACCAACAAGGCCTTGGCTGGCGTTTCAACCGCGGTCTCGTTCGGAAGCAGTTTCGTGCTGCCGGTCAGCGTTCCGCGGCTGCCCTTCGGCCTCGGCGGCCTGGCCGTCGAAGGCGAGGTGCTGGGTCCGGAAAACAACCAGCTTGCCGCGATGGTGTGGGCCAAGGGCGCCAACTCGATCACCACCAGTCCGCGCTTGTCTCAGGTGGGTGACGCCTACGCACTCGCCGCAGCCTATGGTGACAGCTTCTCCAAGCTGGTGATCAAGGGCAAGGCGCCCGCGGCAATCGACATCAGCATGCCCTCCAGGCAGCGGATCAACGCCTTCTTTGGTGGCAAGCCGAAATACGCCGCCTGCAACACCTTCGGCCGCGCACCCGGCGTTCCCGGCATGGTCGGCAGCATGGTCGGCGCCCCGCCGGAATGGACCGACAAGGCTGGGAGATAAACGCAGCGATAGGGGCTATCCGGCGCTGTCTATGTTGCCATTTGAAAACTGCAGAGCACAAGGCAGCGGGCCATGATCTTCAAGCGCTTCCGGATGCGAAATGCCTGCTCGAACATACCAGGGAGACTGCATTGCGGTCCCGCCATCCTGCTCGCATTCATTTTGATTGCGGGCGGATGCGCCACACGTCCGGCGAGTGATACCCTCGAGCCAGTGGCGATCTCCCCACCCGGAACACAACAAAGAACAATACTGACGTCCACAAACCGCAGACTCCACGAGAACAGAAAAAACAAGCCCGACAGGCGAAGTGACTCGCTGACATTCGAGCAGTATTCGTTCTCAATCCCAGCCAAGCGGAAGGTGAACGACATTGTCTACCCCACCAGAAAAATTGATCCGGAGCGGCAATATTATGTGACGCAAAGGAAGGCCTTGAGTGAAGTCGCATTCATTGAGAATGTGAACGCGCAAACCAACGATGACGGAACACTCTGCGTGTTCATTCATGGCTACAACTACACCTACCAGGAAGCTCTGTTCAGAACCGCCCAGCTGGCTGCCGATGCCGGCGAATTGAGCCCTCCAGTCCTGTTCTCGTGGCCCTCGACTGCAAGCGTTTCAGGCTATGTCGCAGATCGCGATGCCGCGCTGGCTTCGCGAACCGAACTGGCGGCATTGCTCGAAACGGTCAATAAAGCGCCCAAGGTGAAGCATGTCGTGATTTTCGCGCACAGCATGGGAGCGATGCTTGCGGTAGAGGCAGTGCGCCAGCTCAAATTTGAAGGGCGTGACGATCTTTTGAACAGGATGGAAATCGTGCTTGCAGCTGCAGACATCGACGTCGATCTGTTTGAATCCCAGCTGCGCGACATCGGCCCCCTGCCCATCCCAATCACCCTGCTGGTTTCGAAGGAAGACAAGGCGCTTGTCGCTTCAAGTCTGTTGGGCAGCAAGCGGCCGCGCGTGGGCCAAATCAGTGCCGCTGCGCCTCTGACAAAGATGGCTGCGCGAGCTGATCTTGTGCGCATTGTCGACATCACATCACTGCAGGATCCCAATCCCTTGGGCCACAATCGATACGGCTCGCTGGCCCAGCTGATGGGACAGGCAGCACAGCAGGATTGGCAACAGCAGATGCCCGCAGCCAACTATATCGGAACTCTGCTGCTGAATCCTTCCACACCCCGGTCAAAGACGCTTGCCAATTTGTCCAGGCCTGTCGCTGCCAAACCTTTCGCAGCAACACCCGTTTCCCGATGACCGCGTTCCGACGATTTGAACACGAGAAGGCCGACGTGGTGGAATGGCTCATGGATATGCAGAGACGGCAGAAGTGAGGAGTGCAGGCGCTTAGCCCCCGCAATCATATCCCCGGATTTGACCCGCGCAGCAAGCGCCGCAATCCGAAATGCCCGGCCATCACGACGGCGATCGAGACATAGCCGTCGATCGCGTAGTGCCATCCGAGATAGACCGAACTGGCGAGCACGAAGGCGACATAGACGAAGGCCACACCAGCCATCCACCGGGAGCGCTCGGCCAGGAACAGCGCATTCATCGTGATCAGCGCCACATGAACGCTGGGAAATGCCGAGATGCCGCTGCCGAGCCCAGACGCGCCGCTTTCATAAAGCCGCCAGAGATAGGATTGGTAGGTGCTCGCCGAACTGCCCCATTGGCTGTCCGCGAGAAAAGCCAGTTGTTCGGCAAAACGGGCATGGTCACCGGTCACTTGCCCGTAGTAGGCCGGACCGGCGGACAGGAAAAGGCCCGCAAGAATGTTGCCGCACACAACCCAGACGAACATGAACATGAACATGTAACGCATCCGGAGCGCATCCGCGCGCGGCGAAGTCGCGACAAAAAACAACGCACCGAAACACAGCGTGAACCAAGCCACATTGTAGTTGAACTCAACCAGCTTGAGCACGGCCGGATGGTCGCCCACTGCAAACAGCAAACGCCACGGATCGACACCGAAGTGAAGCCACGCATCAATATCGGCCTGCACCCGGTCATAGGGAAAACCGCCCCAGAGCTGCGGCAAGGCGGTCTTGATGGTGGTGAACGTGCCCTGAAACACCGTGAGCCCCGCCATCAGGACAATCCCCGCCGCAAGGCTTGCGAGCCGTTCAGGCGTGAATACCCTGCTGAAGGCAAGCCGGCGCCGCTGATCAAACCGGTGCACCACACAAAACGCATCATAGCCCAGCGCCACCAGCGGCATCAAAATCAGGTAAGCCTTGATCGCAGGCAGGATGTAGACCGCATGCGACGAGCCGCGCAGATCTCCGATCGCAAGCACAAACAGCATCCCGGCCAGGGTATAGCCCAGCACCACATAATACAGCCACGCATCACGCTGCAGCCGCGCCCGCAGGCTCGACAGCAACGCGCTTTCAATTCCAAGACGTAAGATCTGAACAGTCATTGTCACACCGGCAATTGAGAGACCCGCGCACACCCTGCCGCGACAAGCTTAAGATAGGGTTTCGGGCTTGGGGATTTGCGGAAGAGAAAAGGATTCCCGCTTTGCCAACGGGCAATGAATTTCCGGGCCAAGTTCGCGCGAAACCGACAAAACCGTTGCAACTCCGGCGCGGCGAATTTACCTCTGTCATGAGGAGAGTTGCCGCATGCCGCTGCGCCACGAACGCCCCAGTGTTGAATATATGCGCGAGCTGCGGGCCGTGGCGCGGTCCGCGGGCGCGCTGCGGGAGCATCTTCCCAAGGTCAACTTGCTGCCCGACGGATTTCCGCTCGACCAAGTCAAGGGCTATTGCAACGCGCTCGTGCGTTTGCCCGACGGCACAGCGGAAGCCTCCATCGGGCCATTGCGCGCCTCCGACAGCGAGTTAAACCGCATCCGCCAGCGTTTCATTCCCGCCCATGACGAGGACGCGGGCGACCCGGAACCACTGGTCCCGCGCGACAGCAATTTTGATCTGCGGCTGGTTGGCCTGATGGCAGCAGTCAGAGCCGCAATCGAACGCTACAAGGTCGAAACCGGCGAAGAGCTGGATACGGATGTCACCCCGGACAGGCCGGAGAACCCGGAGGTCGATGCAGCAAAGCCCGCTGCCTTTGATGACATCGCCGTTGCTGCCGACAACCTTGGTCAGGTGGAAGCAGAGATTGATGCGGCGGATCCGTCAGTCGCCGCAGAACTGGAGAATGAAAAGCGCCTGATCGTCTCTGCTGATGTCAACATCGGTTCCGCAGCAGCCACACTCTCGACCGAGGCTCCCCGGCCAACGGTATTGGGCTGGCTCGACGACAATCTGAACAGCGTGGCCAACGAGATGGACCGGCTTGTCGAGACTGCTGGTCCGAAAGCCGCCGGGGTCGGAAAAGAGATTGGTGGACTCGCTGGCGATCTCACCGAAATCTGGTTTCCGAAACTCACGAAGTCCCTCCGGGCCGTCAGTGGGCGGTTGACGAATATCAGGGCGATCATCCTCGGCACCGGGGACGCGCCTGCCACCTCACCACCCGCCGATTTCAGCTATGTCGAAGTCTACAACCGCCTGTTCCGGGGCGAGACCGTGCCCGAAAGCTGGGCACCCTTCGTAACAGAGCTGGATTTTTTCTTCTCAGATCTACACCATCTCGACGAAACAACACGCAAACAGATTAAGGGAGATCGCGAGAGCTTCTCGGACGCCAGGTTGCTCGAAAACCTCACCGCACTGCAAAGCCTCTCCCTCCACGCCACACAGGTGGCCGACATCGCGCCGCTCGAAAACCTCACAGCACTGCAACGCCTCTCCCTCGGCGGCACACAGGTGGCCGACATCGCGCCGCTCCAAAACCTCACCGCACTGCAAAGCCTCTCCCTCCACGCCACACAGGTGGCCGACATCGCGCCGCTCGAAAACCTCACAGCACTGCAACGCCTCTCCCTCGGCGGCACACAGGTGGCCGACATCGCGCCGCTCCAAAACCTCACAGCACTGCAAAGCCTCTACCTCACCGGCACACAGGTCGCCGACATCGCGCGGCTCGAAAACCTCACCGCACTGCAACGTCTCGACCTCAAGGGCACACAGGTGGCCGACATCGCGCCGCTCGAAAACCTCTCCGCACTGCAAAACCTCAACCTCCGTAACACACAGGTGGCCGACATCGCGCCGCTCGAAAACCTCACAGCACTGCAATACCTCGGCATCAGCGATACACAGGTCGCCGACATCGCGCCGCTCCAAAACCTCACCGCACTACAACGCCTCGATCTTGATGGCACACAGGTCGCCGACATCGCGGCGCTCGAAAACCTCACCGCGCTGCAAATCCTCGACCTCAACGGCACACAGGTGGCCGACATCGCGCCGCTCGAAAACCTCACCGCGCTGCAATCCCTCAAACTCGAGGGCACACAGGTGGCCAACATCGCGCCGCTCAAAAACCTCACCGCGCTGCAATCCCTCAACCTCTGGAGCACCCAGGTGGCCGACATCGCGCCGCTCAAAAACCTCTCCGCACTGCAAAGCCTCTACCTCACGCGCACACATGTGGCCGACACCAGCCCCCTAGCGCACCTCGTCGAGGCCGGGTTGATAATTCTTGGGCCATGACGCGGGTTGGAATTCAAATCATGGCCACGCCATCCCCCGGCTGATCTCCCCTCACACCCGCTCAAGCCGCTCCGCGATCCAGATCTTGATCAGCGCCTGCCGGGTCACGCCGAGGCGGCGAGCCTCCTTGTCGAGCGCTAGCGCTTATGCCGGCTTGCGAAAAGATGCGCCCATATTGGCACCCAACCTGCCCCTTGAGGGGAGGTCGGCGATTGGCGTGCGCCAGCTCGACAGAGCCGGGTGGGGGTCTCAGGCGCTCAAGCCGGGTCCAAGCCGGATCCAGGGGATTGCGGCGGATCCAAGCCATGCCCATACCCCCACCCGGATCATCTGCGCCGTCCGCTTCGCGCCCGGCTTGCTTCTCCAACCTCCCCTTAAGGGGGAGGTTGGGTGGGCCAGCAGGGTCCAGGGCGACACGCACGCTCGGTTTCCGTCATTCCGGCCTTTGAGCCGGAATCCAGCGGGCGAGCGTCCGCGAGCCGGGAAACCCTTTGTGTTCAATTTCATGATTGATCGGAAACGAGTGCCCCACCGCGTGGACACGCGGTGGCTGGATACCTGCGACTTCGCTTCGCTTGTCTTCATCAAGTCCGGTATGACGGCGTCGCAGACGGGCAGGCGAACAAAGGAGGGCAGCCTCTGCCATGTATGCCCCCCACTTTCCCCTGCACAATCCCCGTTTTGGGGTTTCGCCCGGGCCAACATTTCCCTATAAGCCGCCTTTAGCCTCACATATCGCCCATGGCATCTCCCGAACGGTTGATTTCCGACGGGGGGCTTTTTGCGCGAAGTCCGCACAACAGGGACCCTGACCATGCCAAAACGCACCGATATCAAGACCATCCTCATCATCGGCGCCGGCCCGATCGTCATCGGCCAGGGCTGCGAGTTCGACTACTCCGGCACACAGGCGTGCAAGGCCCTCAAGGAGGAGGGCTACCGGGTCATCCTGGTCAACTCCAATCCGGCCACCATCATGACCGATCCGGGTCTGGCCGACGCCACCTATATCGAGCCGATCACCCCGGAAGTGGTGGCCAAGATCATCGCCCGCGAGCGCCCCGACGCGCTGCTGCCGACCATGGGCGGCCAGACCGCGCTCAACACCGCCCTTTCCTTGAAGCGCATGGGCGTGCTCGAGCGCTACAATGTCGAGATGATCGGCGCCAAGCCCGCGGCAATCGACATGGCCGAGGACCGGGCGCTGTTCCGCGAGGCGATGACCCGCATCGGGCTCGAGACGCCACGCTCGTTCCTTGCCAATGCTACCGAGATCAAGGACACCGACCGCAAGCTGCATGAGGCCGAACGCGCCCGGCTGCGCGCCGAGCTCAAGGGCGACGCGCTCGACACCGCACTCGATGCGCTGGAAAACACCTGGAACCTGGGCGAATCCGACCGCAAGCAGCGCTATATGAGCCATGCTATGGCCCAGGCCGCCAAGGCGCTTGACGAGATCGGCGTGCCCGCCATCATCCGCCCGTCCTTCACCATGGGCGGCACCGGCGGTGGCATTGCCTACAACCGCTCGGAATTCTTCGACATCATCGAGCGCGGGCTCGATGCCTCGCCGACCACCGAAGTGCTGATCGAGGAATCGGTGCTCGGCTGGAAGGAATACGAGATGGAGGTGGTGCGCGACACCGCCGACAACTGCATCATCATCTGCTCGATCGAGAACCTCGACCCGATGGGCGTGCACACCGGCGACTCGATCACCGTCGCCCCGGCGCTGACCTTGACCGACAAGGAATACCAGATCATGCGCAACGCCTCGATTGCGGTACTGCGCGAGATCGGCGTTGAAACCGGCGGCTCCAATGTGCAGTTCGCCGTCAACCCCAAGGATGGCCGCCTGGTGGTCATCGAGATGAACCCGCGGGTTTCGCGCTCTAGCGCGCTGGCCTCGAAAGCCACCGGCTTCCCGATTGCCAAGGTCGCAGCCAAGCTTGCCGTCGGCTTCACGCTCGATGAACTCGAAAACGACATCACGCAAGGTGCCACGCCCGCCTCTTTCGAGCCCTCGATCGATTATGTCGTCACCAAGATCCCACGCTTTGCCTTCGAGAAATTCCCCGGCGCCGAGCCGCTGCTGACCACCGCGATGAAATCGGTCGGCGAAGTCATGGCCATCGGCCGGACCTTTGCCGAAAGCCTGCAGAAGGCACTGCGCGGCCTTGAAACCGGCCTCACCGGTCTTGACGAGATCGAAATCCCCGGTCTCGGCGAAGGCGATGACGACAACGCCATCAAGGCCGCCATCGGCACGCCCACGCCGGACCGGCTCAGGATGGTGGCGCAGGCCATGCGGCTTGGCATGAGCGCCGAAGAAGTCCATTCGATCTGCAAGATCGACCCGTGGTTCCTGGCCCAGATGTCCGACATTCTCGACATGGAAGCCCGCATCCGCGAGCACGGCCTGCCGGCGGACGTCGAGAACATGCGCAAGATCAAGGCCATGGGCTTTTCCGATGCCCGGCTCGGCTCTCTCACCGGCAAGCGCGCCCACGAGGTGGCCAAGCTGCGCCGCGACATGGATGTGCGCCCGGTCTACAAGCGCATCGACACCTGTGCCGCCGAATTCGCCTCCCCCACCGCCTACATGTATTCGACCTACGAGGCACCCTTTGCAGGCAACCTCGCCTGCGAGGCGCGCGTCTCCGACCGCAAGAAAGTCGTGATCCTCGGCGGCGGGCCCAACCGCATCGGCCAGGGCATCGAGTTTGACTACTGCTGCTGCCATGCCGCCTTCGCGCTCAAGGATGCGGGCTATGAAGCGATCATGGTCAACTGCAATCCGGAAACCGTGTCGACCGACTACGACACCTCCGACCGGCTCTATTTCGATCCGCTCACTGACGAAGACGTGCTCGAAATCCTCACCAAGGAAAAACAGGCCGGAACACTTATGGGTGTGATCGTGCAGTTCGGCGGCCAGACCCCGCTGAAGCTTGCCGACGCGCTGGAAAAGGCCGGCATCCCGATTCTGGGCACGGCGCCCGACATGATCGACCTGGCCGAGGACCGCGATCGCTTCCAGAAGCTTCTCATCAAGCTCGACCTGATCCAGCCCAACAACGGCATCGCCTATTCGGTCGAGCAGGCCCGGCTGGTGGCCACCGACATCGGCTTCCCGCTGGTCGTTCGCCCGTCCTACGTGCTTGGCGGCCGCGCCATGCAGATCATCCGGGACGAGGCAGGGCTATCCAACTATCTGCTCGGCACCGTGCCCGAGCTGGTGCCCGAGGACATCAAGGCGCGCTACCCCAACGACAAGACCGGCCAGATCAACACGCTGCTGGGCACCAATCCGCTGCTGTTTGACAGCTACCTGACCAACGCCATCGAGGTCGACGTAGATTGCCTCTGCGACGGCGAGAGCGTCAATGTCACCGGCATCATGGAGCATATCGAGGAAGCGGGCATTCACTCGGGCGACAGTGCCTGCTCGCTGCCGGTTCACACCCTCTCGCACGAGCTGGTCGACCGGCTCGAGACCCAGACCGAGGCACTGGCCCGCGCCTTGAATGTCGGCGGTCTGATGAACGTCCAATATGCCATCAAGGACGACGTGATCTACGTGCTCGAGGTCAATCCGCGCGCCTCGCGCACCGTGCCCTTCGTCGCCAAGACCGTCGGCGCGCCGATCGCCAAGGTGGCGGCCCGGGTGATGGCGGGCGAGAAGCTGGCCGACGCCTTTGCCGCCTATGGCGCTGTGCCCGACCACCGCAAGCTCAACCACATTGCGGTCAAGGAAGCGGTCTTCCCCTTCGCCAAGTTCCCCGGCGTCGACACGCTGCTCGGGCCGGAAATGCGCTCGACCGGCGAGGTCATGGGGCTCGACCGCGACTATGCGCTGGCCTTCGCCAAGGCCCAGCTTGGTGCCGGCAACGAGCTGCCGCGCTCGGGCACCGTGTTCGTTTCGGTCCGCGACGAGGACAAGCCGCGCGTCGTCGAGGCAGTGCGCATTCTCACCGCCAACGGCTTCGGCATCATGGCCACCGCTGGCACCGCCGATTACCTGAGCGAGCAGGGCTTTGACGTCCAGCGCGTCAACAAGGTGATGGAAGGCCGCCCGCACATCGAGGACGCGATCCGCAACCGCCAGGTCCAGATGGTGCTCAACACCACTGAAGGAGCCAAGACGATCTCGGATTCCAAATCACTGCGCCGCGCCGCCCTGATGCAGAAAGTGCCCTATTTCACCACCATGGCCGGCAGCCTCTCCGCCGCCAAGGCCATCGCCGCCCTCAAGGCCGGAAACCTGGAAGTGCATCCGCTGCAAAGCTATTTCTGAGCCCGGATTTCCCAGATGAACCCCGCTTTGTGGCGTTGTGAGCCCATGATATCCTTGGCATCACAATGACTTAATAGCGATGGAGCGAGGACTTGGCGGCGAACGCGACGGGTGAAGCGCAAATCGGCCCTTTACGGCTGCAATTTGACCGGTCGGTCAAGTTGGCATTTTGTGGGTCTTCGATCAGTTCGGACGGTGGATTGCTGCTGCATCGGGAACTCGATGATGCCCTTGGCCTGACGGACCTGGCTGCGGCTCTGATCGGCGACCCGCGCACTGGAAAGAATGGTCGGCACCGTCTCGCGGGCTTTCTGCGGCAGTCGGTCTTCTCGCGCCTGGCTGGTTACGAGGATGTCAACGACGCAGAACGGCTGTGCCGCGATCCGGTGATGCGTCAGCTCGTCGGTGGACGGGCAGCGAAGAAGGGCGCAGCCTCGGCCAGCGCCATGGGCCGGTTCGAGACCCAGATGCTGACCCAGCCCGACAACCTCGCGGCGCTGGCCGACCTGCCCGGTCACTGGACCGACGCGGTGCATAACCGGCGGCCGCCGAAAGTCGTCACGCTCGACATGGACAGCTCGGAAAGCCCGGTGCACGGAGATCAGGAAGGATCGGCCTGGAACGGTCACTTCCAGTCGAAGTGCCTGCATCCCTTGTTCGTGTTCAACCAGTTTGGCGACCTGGAGCGGTGCGCACTGCGCCCCGGCAATGTCCACAGCGCCGATGGCTGGGAAGATGTCCTGAAGCCCGTGCTGGCGCGATACTCTGCCGAGGCGCGGCCCTCGGTCAAACGGCGCCGGTTCCGGGCGGACGCGGCCTTTGCCATCCCGCCGCTCTTCGACCTGCTGGAGGCCGAGGGCTGGGATTACGCCATCCGCATCAAGGGCAACCCGAAGCTCTACGAACGGATCGACCATCTGACGAAGCGTGGCCCCGGTCGACCGCCGAACCGTGTCGTACGCCACTACACCAGCTTCCATTACCGGGCGCAGAGTTGGTCGAAGGCCCGCCGGGTGGTCGCCAAGATCGAATTCCATCCCGGCGAACTGTTCCCGACCGTCGGCTTCATTGTCACCAACCGCAGCCTGCCGAACGAACGCGTGCTGGCCTTCTACAACGGCCGAGGCACCGCCGAGCAGCACATCAAGGAGGGCAAGTACGCGCTGAAGTGGACGCGGCTCTCGTGCACCAAGTTCGCGGCGAACGCCGTGCGGCTTCAGCTTCACGCCCTGGCCTACAACCTGGCAAACTTCCTGCGAACGCTGGCGACGCCGAAGGACATCGAGACATGGTCGCTCACCTCTTTGCGGGAGCGGTTGATCAAGACCGGCGCACGCCTTGTGCGTCACGGCCGCTACGCTGTCTTCCAGATGGCTGCCGCCGCTCTGCCGAAGGAGATCTTCGCCAGCATCCTCGGTCTCATCAACACCCTGCGCGGGCCGCCCGCTGCGGCGGTGCCGGCATGATGGGTCCTCAATCCAGAACCACGAGCCGCATTCCAAGCGGCCGGAAACGTGCGTCCAAAACCCAGCGAAACGGTGCCAAAACCAGGCGGCGCAGCCCGCTTGGCGGCTCTTTGCGTCCCGCTCTCACCATCCTACGACCAACCGAGGCCAAAAAATGCTTGGAAAACCGCTCAAGCTGGCCGTAACCTCTCGGGACACCGGACAAATGGGAAATGTCAGTCTAATGTAAATGCAACAACCGCTTAGAAGCGCCACAGGGCAGGGAGGTCAGCTCCCGGTCAGGTGTGCTGGTCGGGGTTGCTAAGCCTGCCCGGGGGCGGATGATGATAGGGTGATATTGGTCGTAAATGCGGACAAACCAGCCGTTGCCGAAGGTTACTATAGGAACTATACGAAGTTCATGTATTTCCTAGCGATCTCAGGCAGCACCCGTAAATTATCGACAAATACGGCGATGCTGCGAGCCATGTCGAGAATAGCACCCTCAGATCACTCGATCAGTGTGTTTGACCGTGTCGGCGATCTGCCTGTCTTTTCTACCGATCTGGAGGCAGTGCCGCTGCCTGACTCTGTCCAAAGGTTCACGGAGTTAATCTGCAGATGTGATGGCTTGATCATTTCAAGTCCTGAATATGTAAGAGCAATTCCGGGGGGACTGAAGAACGCGTTAGATTGGCTGGTTTCGCGTGATGAGATCATCAACAAGCCAATCGCGCTGATGCACGCGTCCCATCGCGGCGACGATATGCTCGCCCAGCTCCGCAACGTTCTGTCCACGGTCAGTTCACGGTTCGCAGATGAACTGTTCCTCAGATTCGAACTCATGAATAAGTCCCCAGCCGAAATAGACGAGCATCTAGCACTCCCCAAAAACCACGTGGCGGCCGCAGACTTTGTGTCGCGGTTCGCGGCATATTGTGGTCAATAAGGGCTGAGGTGTACTGAGGGGTGAGTTGATGCTGAAAGACAGCCGCGATATCATCAAACGTCTGAAGGCTGATGGTTTCGTGCTGGTCTCGACGCGGGGATCTCACCACAAGTTCCGGCATCCTTCGGACGGCAGGATTGTGATCGTCACCCATCCGCGAAAGGATATTCCGGTGGGAACCGTTCGCTCGATTTACGCCCAAGCACGCTGGCCCAAGGACTGAGACCATGGCTTACTACATCGCCCTCATTCACAAGGAACCCGATAGCGGGTTCGGCGTGTCATTCCCGGATGTCCCCGGCGTCACCACTGTTGCCGACACCCTCGACGAGGCAATGCGCGAAGCCGCCAACGCTCTGGGATTCGCCTTTGAAGACTGGAATGGCGAGCGTCCTGCCCCCCGTACGCTTGACGCCCTGCGGCAGGATCCTGATTTTCTGGAACTCTCAACCGACGCCGTGGTCGCTGCCGTAACCCCGGCACCTGGTATGGCCGACGCTGCCTGAGGGCCTGCACGGCAAGTTCATCTCGAGACTCTCTCTACCCCATTAATTGCCCCCTCCCTCCTTCTCGCGTATCCTCCCCGGTGGAGGGCCGCGCCATGGCCAAGAACATTGTCATTCTGCTGGACGGCACGTCGAACCAGATCTCCGGTGACCGCACCAATGTGCTCAGGCTCTATGGCAGCCTCGAGCGGTCGAAGAAGCAGCTGGTGTTTTACCAGCCCGGGGTCGGCACCTTCGGGCTGAGCGGCTGGTGGCAGCAATGGCGCTCGAAGCTTCGCATCATCATGGGGCTCGCCACCGGCGCAGGCATCGCCGAGAATGTGATGGAAGCCTATGAGTTCCTGGTCAGAAATCACGAATACGGCGACAAAATCTATATTTTCGGCTTTTCGCGCGGCTCCTACACCGCACGGCTGCTGGCCGGCTTTATTCGCATCTTCGGTCTGGTGCGGGCAGAACAGCTGCAGCTGGTTCGCTACGCGTGGCGCGCCTATGCCCGTCTCGGCCAGCCCGGCAGCAAGGTCTTCAGCGCCGAGATCGGCCACTTCCAGAAGGTTCTGGGCGGCCATGGCGTCCGGATCGAGTTCCTCGGCCTGTGGGACACGGTTGCCTCGGTGTTTGATGCCAGGTCCGGCTTCCCCTGGCTCACCACCACCCAGAAGGCCTACACCAACCAGAACAACCGGGTGAAGATCGTCCGCCATGCAGTGGCCATCGACGAGCAACGCACCTATTTCCAGCCCTCGCTGTGGGAGCCCGGGCAGGATTACGAGGAATGGTCAAGACGCAAGAAAGCGTTTGTCAAAACACCGCAGGATTTCGAAGAGGTCTGGTTTACCGGCTGTCATGGCGATGTCGGCGGCGGCTATCCCGATGCCAGGAGCGGGCTTGCTAAGATCCCGCTGGAGTGGCTCTACCGCGAGGCAGAGGCCGCGGGCATCATCGGTGACGAGAAGGTGTTCGAGCTGCTGGTGCATGGCAAGCGGCCCGGTGGCAGCGCCGAAGCGAACGAGGAGCTGGCCCGCGACGAGGCCACCAAACGCACCAAGGACTACGCGGGCCCCGACCCGCTGGCCGACATCAACCAATCGATGCGGGGCGGTTGGCTGATCGCCGAGTTCCTGCCCCGCAAGATCCCGGCGACCGCCTTCCGCATCCGTTTCAGGCTTGGCAAATTCTACATTCCGCTGTTCGACCACCGGAAGATCCCCGAGGGCGCGAAGCTCCACGAAGCCGTGATCGAACGGCTGGACAAGCGCCCCGACTACAAGCCGCCGAACCTGCCTGCGACCTATGAGGTGGTGAAGACGCGGGCTGCACCGGCATTACCGCCCAAGACCTGATTATAACGGGTCCATCGCTTTACAGCGCAGGGCCGGAAACCAGCTTGCTGCCGTCGGTGAAGCGAGAAAACCGGAACCGTGACATATCGTGGCCCGTGGGACTGCCGGTGGCAATGTTGGTCACCACCTTGCCGAAGCCCGGGCCGATGCCGAAACCATGGCCGCTCATGCCGGTGGCGACGATCAGCCCCTCAAGTGCAGGCGCACGGTCCACCACCGGAACCACATCCGGCATGGCGTCGATCATGCCAGCCCAGGCATGGGTGATTTCCGGCTCACCGAGCGAGGGAAACCGCGCCGCAAAACGCCGTTTGAGAACCTTGGTGCGGCTCGCATTGGGTTCGGGGTCAAGCACCCGGCAGCGCTCGAACGGGGACTCGTCACCAGCACCCCAGGATCGCGCGGTGCCCCAGGCATCTGGATAGTGTTTCGGGGCTTTCGGCAAAAACCGGGTCTGGCCCAGAACCTTCGCCGCCAGCGGCAGCCAGGTGGGCAGATGCCGGAACGAATCCGGGCCAATCAAGAGATCATGGGCATCAAGCGCCGAGACGGTGTAGCTGCCATCCTCGCGGCGTCTGAGTGCCAGCTCCTCGTCGAGCGCCGCACCATCATACACTTCCGGCATCGGCGCGGTCCGCATCACCGTCGAGCGCACAGAAAGCTGCGGCAGCGTAATCCCCTGATTGCGCAAAAGCAGCGATGTCCAGGCGCCACCTGCCGCCACCACCTGCGAGGCGGCAATGAAACCGTCCTCGGTGTACACGCCGGACAGTTTCCCGGTCTTGGTCTCAAGGGTCCGGATTGCACAGTTCTCGCGGATGCCCACTCCCTCGCTGTGCGCCAGCGCTGCCACTGCGGGCACTGCAACCCAGGGCTCACCACGTGCATCGGTGGGTGACCAGACGGCGCCCACCCAGCGCTTGCCGCCGGGTCCGGTGTCGATCCGGTCCGCAACCGCGCCACCATCGATGGCGCGCACGTCAAGCTGATGCCGACGCGCCACATCGAGCCATTTGGCGCGTTGTTCCATCTCCTTGTCGGTGCTCGCCAGATACATGATTCCGGTGCGGCGGTAGCCGGTGGCGTTGCCGGTTTCGGCATCGATCTGCTCCCAAAGCCGCGAGGCTTCCATCATGATCGGCAGCTCCGCCTCGTCGCGGCCAAGCTGGCGGATCCAGCCCCAGTTGCGCGAGGATTGCTCGCCCGCCACGCGGCCCTTCTCGACCACGAACACCGACAATCCGGCTCGCCTGAGATACAGCGCGCTCATGATTCCGATCACGCCGGCGCCAATGACAACAACATCGACTTCGGCAGGCAGAGGGTCGGAAAAGGTGACAGGGGACTGGCTGGTGATCGGCACAGAAGAGCGAGATGGCATGAATGCTCCGGGAAAAGACGGAAAAAACGCGTGTTTCAGAGCATGGTTGTGCGACTGCACACTGGCGAAATCAATAGCCCGGAATCGATATTCTCACGCATTCGGTCACCATCACGCCGTTCATCGTATCGGCGGTGAGGTGCTGTGTGATCTGGATATAGCTGGCGTTGTCACCAATGGCATATTCGATGGTGAGCTTGCATTCGTCGAGATCCCCGTCGGACTCCAGCAGGATCTCGACCGGGTCGGACGACGCCGACACCAGCTCTATGATCAGCGTCGCCGGATCCTCGACCTCCTGCGGCCCGATCCGGACCGCGCTGATCTCGCTGCCCATGATCCGGTATTGCTCGAATTTCTGTAGCGCCGGTGCAGGCGTGGCAAGCATCGTCGACAGTCCAAACAGCAAGGCAATGCCTGAGTGGCGCACAATCCGGCTGCTCTGATACCGGTTCAGCAGACAGCGCCGAATGAAGGAAGACAAGGCGATCATTCGCCCGCACTCCTGATCGTGGCGATCACCGGCGCGTGGTCCGACGAACGGTCCTTGGGCAGCCCCGCGGCGAAATGATCGTCATAGACCTCAACCTTGGTCACCTCGCCGCGACGGCGCGGGTTCTTCGGGTTGAGACCGTTGGAGACCACCACATAATCAAGCGTCGAGCCAGAGCCGACACCGCCATGGGTGTTGGGACGGACAAAGCCCTGCATCGGCACCAGATTGAAGCCGTCATAGAGCTTGTAGACATGTTTGAGATAGGCGAACTCTTCGGGAACACCATTGCTGGCAACACTGCCCCAGGACCAGACACGGTCGGCCTGGGTCAGGATCGAGATCGTGTGCGACGCCGGGTCCTCATTGAGGTCTCCGAGCAAAATCACCGGCGCGTCTGGATCGGCGTCAATCACCTGCCGGAACATGCGATAAATTGCACCGGCCTCCGCTGCTCGCTTGGCAACCTGGTTCACACCGGCCATGGCACGCTCCATATAGGTGGCGCGGATCTTGTCGCCCCAGTCCGACAGCCCGTCGATATCTTCATCATCGACAAAGGCGCCCTGCGACTTGAAGTGACAGACGAAGAAACGGGTCTGACCGATGCCCGGCAGATCGATCACCGCATCAACCGGGGTGCGGGAGAAATTGAAATCCGCGTCAATCACCGTGTCATCGGGCACCCCGGCGACACCCGACAGTGGCGTGGCGCTGATAAAAGGATAGCGCGAGGCGATAGCCACCGTTGCGTTGACATAGACCGCCGGATCGTCCGGGTCGAACATCGGGTGTCCTGTGCAGAAGAAATAGGGATAGCCATTGGCCGCCATCAGTGCCTTGAGCTCCTCATGCGAGACCACTTCCTGAAGCCCGATCACATCGGCATTCATCTCCGACAGCAGTGTGACAATCCAGTTCTTCTTGGCCTCCCATTCGGCTTGCGAATAGGTTGCCGTGGGTTTTCGCGCATGCCAGAAAATGCCGGGGGCTGCGAAATGATAGAGATTGAGGGTGGCAACCAGAACGTTAGTCATTGCACTCTCCGCAATTACAGGATCAGGGAAGTAAGCTCTGCTGCATCATCATGACACCGATGCAACAATTCGCCAAAACATCTGTTTTCACCGGGGAATTGGGGGCAAAGCCGCTCAAATTTTTTTCTGGTGAATTTTTCTGACAGATTTGTTAAAGCTGGGGAATGGAAACGTTGGAACGGCTTCGAAGTGTCCACTTCGGAAGCCGTTTCGTTTTTGTTTTCTGCCGCTTTTTCAAAAACAGCGGCAGGCAAGAGGAACAAGGAAAAGACGAATGGTTGAGAAGGTTCCGATGACGCAAGGAGGCTACACCAAGCTGCAGGAAGAACTGCGCTGGCGTCAGCAATCCGAACGTCCGCGCATCATCGAGGCGATCTCTGAAGCCCGCGCCCATGGAGACCTGTCCGAGAACGCGGAGTATCACGCGGCCAAGGAAGCCCAGAGCCACAATGAGGGCCGCATTGGCGAGCTTGAGGACTACACCTCGCGCGCTGAAATCATTGACGTGTCCAAAATGTCCGGCGACACCGTGAAGTTCGGCGCCACTGTCCGTCTCGTCGATGAGGACACCGACGAGGAAAAAACCTACCAGATCGTCGGCGACCAGGAAGCCGATGTGAAGCAGGGCCGGATTTCGATCTCCTCGCCGATTTCGCGCGCCCTGATCGGCAAATCTGTCGGCGATTCCATCGAGGTTGTCGCCCCGGGTGGCTCCAAGGCCTACGAAATCCTCGCCGTCAAGTGGGGCTGAGCGCCCCCTGCGGCAAACACTCGAGCACACTATGAGCAAAGACAACGGCTCCAGCGCTCGCCCAGCCGGCAATCACCCCGGCAACACGGCGGGGCTGGACCCGTTGTTCGTGCTCAACATGCACCGCAACTTCACTGGCGTGTCAGCCACGGCCGCGGCGGTGGTCCGCCAGCAACAAAAACACTACGCCCTCAAGCTGGTGGGCGGTCCCCTGCCCGGATGCCCCGAACCAATCGGTTTCCGTCAAGCGGTCAAGCTGTCGCGAATCCGCCCGCCGGGCAGACCGTTCCACATCTGGCATGTGCGCCGCAATCCGGAAATGCGCGCCGGCATCTTCGCCCGCGATGTACTGCGATTGCCGGTCAAGCTGGTCTTCACCTCCTCGGCCCAGCGCCGCCATAGCCTGCTGCCGCGTTGGCTGATCTCGAAGATGGACGCTGTGATCGCCACCACCCCGGCGGCAGCCGATTTTGTGCCCTATGTCCGCGCCGTGGCGCCGCACGGCGTCGACATCGGCCGGTTTCACCCGGCCGAATCCAGGAGCGACGCCTGGACCGCTACGGGCTATCCGGGGGCAGCAGGTATTGCCACCATCGGCAGGATCCGTCCGGAAAAAGGCACCGACCGCTTTGTCGACACCATGATCCGTGCTCTTCCCTCGCTTCCGGGCCACACGGCAATTGTGATCGGCAAGGCCGCACATGAACACACAAGCTTTCTCAATACGCTCAGGACCAAGGTTGCCGAAGCCGGACTTGGCGAACGGATCCTGTTTCCCGGCGAACTGCAGGCTGACACCATGCCTGGCCTGATCCGCGGGCTCAGCCTGCTGGTGGCGCTGCCGCGCTATGAGGGCTACGGCGTGACCCCACTCGAGGCGATGGCGTCGGGCGTGCCGTTTGTGGCCAGCGATGCGGGCTGGTTTGAGACCTTCTCGGGAGATGGCGCTGCCGGATCGATCGTTGCAGATGGCGATCCGGAAGCTGCGGCAGCAGCCACGCTTGAGATCCTGTCCAATCGCGAGCGGCATCAGGCCATGGCGCAAGCCGCACGCGAGCGCGCCGCAAGCCGTTTCAGCGTGGCCGCCGAGGCCAATGCCATCAACACGGTCTATCAGCAGCTCTGGTCGGAGGCCGGATAACAAGGCCCCGGAAGATCAGGCCAGATCAGACCAGCCGTGCAAAGTCCAAGAGGGTCAGATTGCGACCAGGCCCTCATCCTTGACCTGGCGGATAGTCAGCATGGTGCGCACGGTGTCGACATTCTCTGCCGCCGCCAGTTCCTCGACCACGAAATCCTGAAAATGGGTCAGGTTCCGGGCCACACAGTGCAAAAGAAAATCACTCTCACCCGAAACCATCCAGGTCTCGCGCACGATCGGCCATTTATTGGTCATCGCCGCAAAGGCCTTGAGGTTGGCATCGGACTGGTGTTTCAGGCCGACGGTGCAAAAGGCCACAATATCAAAGCCCAGGCTCGGCGCATTCAAAACCGCACGGTAGCCGCGGATGAAACCTGCCTGCTCGAGCTTGCGCACCCGCCGCAGGCATGGCGGTGCGGATATCCCCACCCGCTCTGACAGTTCCACATTGGTGATCCGCCCGTCACGCTGTAGTTCGCGGAGAATCTTGAGGTCGATCGTATCGAGTTCGGCCTTGATCGTCATGTTTGCGTCCTGTCTGGGTAACTCTGCTGGCGCAGACTCAAGAAACGATTCATACGCTGCAGCGAAACTTTATTGCGCCAGCATACCTCCGGTGTAAAGACATTGACGGCTTTTGTAGGACGAAGTTCTGTGCGTAACCGTGTTGGCGAGCTTGAAACTCATGGGCAGCCATCCCTAAATGGCGCTTGACACGAAACGCCGCTGCGCCAGCTGCCAATGCGCAGCTTTGGCCGTTGCTGCTTTATCCGAGTTGGCCCACACTGCCCGCTCGCAAACACTGTTTCAGGAAACCGCCATGACCGCCCGCCACGTCCCAGTTCTCATCATCGGCTCCGGACCGGCCGGCTATACCGCTGCAATCTATGCCGCGCGCGCTCTGCTCAAACCGGTGCTGATCGCCGGTATGGAACAGGGCGGGCAACTGATGATCACCACCGATGTGGAGAACTATCCAGGCTATGCCGATCCGGTGCAGGGACCATGGATGATGGAGCAGATGCTCAAGCAGGCCGAGCATGTGGGCGCAGAAATCGTCAATGACCTGGTCACCGAGGTCGAAATGACCAACCGGCCTTTCACGATCAAGACCGATTCCGGCGTGGTCTGGACCTGTGACGCGCTGATCATCGCCACCGGCGCCCAGGCCAAATGGCTCGGCATCCCGACCGAGAAGGATTTCATGGGTTTTGGCGTCTCCGCCTGCGCCACCTGCGATGGGTTTTTCTATCGCGGCAAGAATGTCATCGTGGTTGGCGGCGGCAATTCGGCCGTTGAGGAAGCACTGTATCTTTCCAATCTCGCGGCAAAGGTGACCGTCGTTCACCGCCGCGACGAATTCCGTGCTGAAAAAATCCTGCAGCAGCGTCTGTTCGACAAGGAAAACATCGAGGTGATCTGGGACACCGAAGTGCTCGAATATCTCGGCACCCCGGCGCAGCCGCCGCTGCCCGCCTCTGTCAACGGCGTCAAGCTCAAGAACCGCAAGACCGGCGACATTACCGACATGGCCATTGACGGCGTGTTCGTTGCGATCGGCCATGCGCCCGCTGTCAGCCTGTTCAAGGACAAGCTCAAGCACAAGCCGAACGGCTACCTCTGGACCGCTCCGGACTCCACTGCCACGGATGTGCCGGGGGTCTTTGCCGCGGGCGACGTGACCGACGACATCTACCGTCAGGCCGTGACTGCCGCAGGCATGGGCTGCATGGCAGCACTCGAAGCCGAACGCTATCTGGCCGGTGTGGTCCGGCATGCCGAGGCAGCCGAATAAGGCGCGCACAGCGCCACATCTAGACCGGCAAACGGTCAGAGGGGACAAGAATCGACATGGTGCCGCTCGACTGGGATAAATTGCGCATTTTTCACGCGGCCGCAGAGGCCGGCTCGTTCACTCATGCGGCGGAGAAGCTGCATCTTTCCCAATCCGCGATCAGCCGCCAGGTATCGTCGCTGGAAATGGATATCGGCGCAAAGCTGTTCCACCGCCACGCCCGCGGCCTGATCCTCTCCGAGCAGGGCGAAATCCTCTATCAGACAGCCCACGAAGTGCTGATGAAGCTCGAAGCGGTGAAGAACCAGCTCACCGAAACGCGCGAGCGACCGACCGGCAAATTGCGGGTGACAACAACCGTCGGCCTGGGCCAGGGCTGGTTGACCGAAAAGGTCCAGGAGTTCCAGGCACTCTATCCCGATGTTCAGGTCCAGCTGTTGCTCGACAACGAGGAACTTGACGTCAATATGCGCCAGGCTGATTGCGCCATCAGGCTGCGCCAGCCCCAGCAGCCGGATTTGATCCAGCGCCGCATGTTCACGGTGCATTTCCACATCTATGCGGCCCCTTCCTATCTCTCCCGCCACGGCGAACCCAAGACGCTGGAGGATCTGGACCAGCACCGAATCATCACTTTCGGCGAGCCCGCACCCAACTATCTGCGTGATGTGAACTGGCTCGAGCAGGCCGGACGGACGCCTGACAATCCACGAACGGCACAATTGCAGGTTAACAACCTCCCGGCGATCAGACGTGCAACCATCAATGGCGCGGGCATTTCACTGCTGCCCGACTACATGATCAGCCGTGATCTTGCGCTGGTGCAGTTGGACATTCCCGCCGATATTCCATCTTTCGACACCTATTTCTGCTACTCGGAAGAAATGAAAAACGCCGCCAAACTCAAGGCCTTCCGGGATTTCCTGGTCTCCAAGGCACGCAGCTGGAACTTCTGATTGAATGGCGCACAACACCGGGCCCGCACCAATCATCGCAAAAAATTACGGCAAACACGATTTTGCCAATTATTTAGGCAAAAATAAAGCCATGCGTTAACAACATGGCTGGCATGCGCACTTCCCCCTTGCCGAATGCTCAATAAAGCACCATATCGATTATAGCTGATGCACCTTTGGTGGCCTACTCCTCCCAGTGCCACCGCATGAGCTGTTCCCCTCTGGAGGTTTTTGACCTTCATACCTATTGGGCCCGAGAGAAATCTCGTGGCCCATTTTTTTGCAATGATTTTTTGTGGTCAAGCCCCCGGGAAATCGTGCAACACTCAGATCCTGCATCGGCAGGCCATATTCAGGCTGTAAGCACACCGACACGCATCACCCTGCTTACGGAACCAGCTCAATCAAATGACAAAGTCCAGGCGAACAACTCTCATCCTCAATCGGGACGGCGGCACCAGCCGTGGAATGAACAGCCAGCAATTCGGTGAACTGGTTGCAAAGCAGCTCGAGTCCAGGGGGGATCACTGTACGGTGCAGATGATCTCCGGCCCGGACCTCATCAATGTCCTCAAACACGCCGCAGACGACGACACAACCGGAACAATTATCGCCGCTGGTGGAGATGGCACGGTTTCGGCGACCGCAGCGGCCTGCTTCCGCTCTGGCAAGACACTGGGTGTGCTGCCGCTTGGTACCATGAACCTCTTCGCCCGAAGCCTACAGATGCCGCTGGATCCCATTGCCGCCGTAGAGGCACTCACCACCGCGACGGCCCGCGACCTCGACATAGCAACCGCCAACGGGCGCCCCTTCATTCATCAGTACTCGGTCGGCCTGCATTCGAGACTGGTTAATTTGCGGGCAGGCATGAACACATCGACCAAGCTCCGCAAACTCGCCTCGACCCTCGCAGCCCTGGGAAAGGTCGTTCTCGACCCACCACGGTTTGATCTCGATCTGACCGTCGGCTCCGGCAGGGAGCGGCAGACCCTGTCTGCCATATCCGTGTCCAACAATGTGCTCACAGGCTTGCCGGCACCCTATGCGGAGAAACTTGATGGCGGTGTGCTCGGCATTTCCTGCTCCGCCGCGCTCGACACTGCAAGCGTGATCCGCATGACCATGGATGCGGCACGCGGCAAGCTTGAGGAAAATCCCGACGTTGATGTGCGAACCGAAACCAGGGTCACGCTAAACTTCGCCTCGCCACCCAAAAGCCTCAAGGCGGCGATTGACGGTGAAATCATTTCACTGGAGAACGAGGTCGAGCTGAATTTGCATGCCGGGGCGCTGCGTACACTGGTTCCTGCGCAACACCCCGCATGAATGACTGAGCCACCGTCTCACAGCCACACTCAACACAAAAAATGACGCCGCCCGTTTGCTTCAACGAGCGGCGTTTTTGATTTCAAACATCAGCAATCGAGATCGCTGCCCAGCCGGCAATCGGCCCGTTGATCAGCGAAGCGCTGCGCAAAAGCGCTGGATGCGCTTGCAGGCCTCTTCAAGCAGCTCTTCCGAGGTCGCGTAGGAAATCCGGAAGTTGGGGCCCAGACCGAACGCGGAGCCATGCACCACGGCAACACCTTCGGTTTCGAGCAGTTCGGTGACGAAATCCTCATCGGACTCGATCACTTTGCCCGAGGGTGAGGTCTTGCCAATGGTTCCGGCGCAGGACGGATAGACATAGAACGCACCTTCAGGTGTCGGGCACTGGATTCCCTTGGCCTGGTTGAGCATCGAGACCACAAGATCGCGACGGCCACGGAAGATCTCCTTGTTGGCCGGAATGAACTCCTGAGTCCCATTGAGCGCCTCAACTGCGGCCCATTGCGCAATCGAGCAGGCCCCCGAGGTCTGCTGGCCCTGGATCATGTCCATCGCCTTGATCAGCTCAAGCGGGCCCGCAGCATAGCCGATGCGCCAGCCGGTCATCGCATAGGCCTTCGACACGCCGTTCATGGTCAGCGTCCGGTCTTTCAACACAGGCTCGATCTGGGCCGGAGTGGTGAAAACGAAATCACCATAGGTCAGGTGCTCATACATGTCGTCGGTCAGGATCCAGACCTGCGGATGGCGCACCAGCACATCGGTCAGCGCCTTCAGTTCGGCCTCGGAATAGGCAGCCCCAGAGGGGTTGGATGGCGAGTTGAAGATCAGCCACTTGGTTTTCGGCGTGATCGCTGCTTCCAGATCCGCTGGTGTCAGCTTGAAATCATTCTCGATGGTGGTTGCGACGAACACAGGTGTTCCGCCACAGATCGCCACCATCTCCGGATAGCTCACCCAGTAGGGAGCAGGGATGACAACCTCGTCTCCGGCGTTCAGTGTCGCCATAAAGGCATTGAACAGGATCTGCTTGCCGCCAGTGCCGACAATGGTCTGCTGCCAGTCATAATCGAGATTGTTCTCGCGCTTGAACTTGGCGGCAATTGCCTTGCGCAGTTCCGGAATGCCCGAAACCGGCGTGTACTTGGTCTCGCCGCGATTGATCGCTTCCACTGCCGCTGCCTTGATGTTGTCCGGTGTATCGAAATCCGGCTCGCCGGCGCCGAGACCGATCACATCACGGCCGCTGGCCTTGAGTTCCCGTGCCTTCTGGCTGACGGCGATGGTTGCGGATGGTTTAACCCGGGAAAGGGCATCGGCGAGAAAGGCCATGGCTTGCGCTCCGGTGGTGCGAATAAAACAAAAAGGCGCTGCTCTTGCGCCCGGCACTTTCTATGTCGCAACCCCGCCACTGATGCAAGCCGGAAGCTCCATTACGCCAAGAAAGGGGACCAACACTTAACGAGCGGGAAAGCTTTGCCGATTACAAAAAACGGAAATGTAGCACTGTGGCCGGGGACCTGCACGCAATGGCAGGGGAATGCAGATCGAATTTCCTAAAGGATGAGCTGGGTTTCTACACGACATCCTATGGACCCTTTGTGCTGCGCTCTGCCTTCCAGCCAATCTTCAGCCAGACTGCTGATGGGCGACTGACAATTGAAGCCTTTGAGGCGCTGATACGGGCCAATCGCAACGGCCAAACCGTCTCTCCCTATCAGTTCTTTTCCAAGGTGGACCCGGATGACGCGGTGACAATCGACACCTTGTGCCGGGAGTTGCACATTCTCAACATGGGTGTACTGGGACGAAAAAAAGCGAGATTGTTCATCAATTTCAATCCCGCCCTGTTTGACGCTGTCGCCAACATTGATGCCGAAATTGACCGCATGGTCGAAATCACGCATCGCGCCGGGCTCAACCCAAGCCGCATCGTCTGCGAGATCACCGAACAGGGCAGCGGCGACAAGGCAGTGCTCGACAAGCTTGTCGCCGGATTGCGTGCGCGGCTCTTCAAGATTGCCGTTGATGATTTCGGCGCGGATGATTCCGACATCCAGAGGGTGACGGATCTCAATCCGGACATCCTGAAATTTGATGCCGAATGGGTCCGCAGATTCACCGAAACCCGCCCCGGAATGGCTTTGCTGAAACAGTCGGTAAAGCAGTTTATCGACCGCGGCATCACAGTGCTTTTCGAAGGCCTTGAGGAAGAGCACCAGATCACATTCTGCGATGAGATCGGCGTGCAGCTGATGCAGGGATTTGCGCTGGCGCGGCCGGAAATCGTGCCGACAAGCTTTGGCGAGAGATTTCCTGAACTCACCCGGGAGGCGGAAGCAAACGGAAACATCCGCCTGGCCGATGCACCTCCGCTCGAACCGTCGCTGGGCATGCCTGCAGAATCTCCCGGCAATGGCCCTGGAAACGCAGCGCCAGCGGCAAAGCCCATGCGATCCTTTGGCCGCCGAACAGTCGCATTTGGCAAACGCACACAATGACAAGACTGCTTGCCGGTGGCTTCGGCCGTCAGCGGCAACACGCTGCATGACAGCGTGAAACACAATGTTGACACCACAACTGTCCCGCACCGCCACAATCCGGTCCCAATGACGTCGATTTACGACTGTTATTTAGCCCCGAACCAACTCAACGGGGATCCAGACATGCTTCCGGAAGACGATTATCTGCGGCTCAAGCCGGCCGCCAAAGAACACCAGGCGGTCCTCCGTATCGCCTTGATGGCTTTGATGGGCTGTCTCGCTCTGATGGCCGTGCTGGTGGTTCAGGCCACTGCCGCGACCGGCACAACCGGCTTTGCCAACGGCCCGAATGCTCTCAAGCCATCTGGCACGATCATCAACGGGGCAGATATGGCGGCAACGGCTTCGTCACCAGGTTTGAGCATCATCATACCCGCGGAACCGACCCATTAAGTGCCGGACTGCGGGCCTTGACTTCGGCAAGCGCCGCGTCCGCCTGGCCAAGGCCCGAAACAACCACAGGCGAGCCGGAGTCGCGCTCAATGACCAGTGACCCTGCCCCTGTCAGCCATCCTGAAAGTCCGCGCTTGACCCTGACCCCGGCAATCGCCGGATAGGCCACGATCAGAGGATCACGGATCGGGAAACCCGGATGGGCCTCAAGATGGGCTCCACGCGCCGTCAAACGGGTGGTCGAAAGCCGCAACCAGGCATGGGCCAGCAGGCACGGCACCCCGACCACCAGCACCAGAAGGCTGATACGGGCCAGATTGCTCTCCGCTCTGCCAGTCTGCACCAGATAGAGCCACAACCCGGCATAGCCAAGCGCCACCGCGAGGCCCGGTAGCAACAACGCCAGAGGGCTGGCGCGCCAGGTCAGCTGCCGCGCAGACCGGTCATCAGTTTGACGGATTGTTTGGTCACCCTGCGAATAAGCATCATCCATGGGCAGGGAGTTTATCCGGATTTCCGGCGATGTCATGCACCGCTGATTGATAAAGGTCTTTTCCCGCGGTTCTGATGCACCATATCGAAGATACAGACAAAAGAGGAAAACCATGCCGAACCAGGACAGCATCAATCGTTCGAAGCAGCCCAGAAAACAGATCCTCGGCCTTTGTACCGCGTTGGCAATGGTCGCAAGCGCCCCTCAGGCACAGGCGCGTGACACTGTGCCGACCCAGGAGGTCAGTGTTGATGTCGAGGTGCTGGCAACCGGGCTTGATCATCCCTGGGGCGTCGAAGTGCTGCCTGACGGCGCGCTCCTGGTGACCGAGCGCAGCGGCGCGCTCCGACTCCTGCGGGGTGGAACCGTATCGCCGCCAATCAGCGGATTGCCGCAAATCGCCGCCCGGGGTCAGGGCGGGCTGCTCGACGTAGCACTGGCCAATGATTTCGCCGACAGCCGGACCTTGTTCCTGAGTTACAGCACCCGCTCGCCGGACGGCCTCGGAACGGCCATCGCCCGCGCCAGGCTCTCGGCCGACGCCGGTGCGCTCACCGATGTGCAGGAACTCTTCCGGATGAACCGGTTCAGCGGCGGCGGCCGTCATTTCGGCTCACGCATCGCGGTCGCATCCGACGGCACGCTGTTTTTCACAATTGGCGACCGTGGCGAGGACGACCGGGCGCAGGACATGACCGACCACGCCGGCGCGGTCATTCGGATCAATCCGGATGGATCCATCCCCGAGGACAATCCGATTTTGGGCGCATCAGCAGCACCAGGAATCTGGTCCAAGGGGCACCGCAATCCGCAGGGACTGGATTTCGATTCCAAAACCGGCGTGCTTTACGCCGTCGAGCATGGCGCCCGCGGCGGCGACGAGATCAACCGCCCCGAACCCGGCCTGAACTATGGCTGGCCGGTGATTTCCTACGGCCGCCATTACTCCGGCGGAGAAATCGGTGTTGGCACTGCCGCCGAGGGCTTCGAGCAACCCGTGCACTACTGGGACCCGTCGATCGCCCCGGGTGGCATGGCCGTCTACCGCGGCGACATGTTTCCCGAGTGGGACGGCGATCTGCTCGTTGCGGCACTGAAATACCAGATGCTGGTCAGGCTCGATCTCGACCCCGAAACCGGCGAAGTGCTTGCAGAAGAGCGTTTTCTGAAGGGCGATTACGGGCGGATCCGTGATGTAATTGTTGCACCGGACGGAGCACTTCTGATGGTCACCGATGACGACAATGGCGCTGTGCTGAGACTGTCGCGCACGCCTGCACAAGTCGACTGATTTCTGTTACGGGTGGGCTTTCAACGCTCGCGTCGTCACGCAAGCCGGAATCAGCAAAGCAGTGTGTATCTATGTTGAAGACAATCCTCTTGAGCAGTTTTTCGCTCGTTGCCACCGCATTGGTGTTGTTTCTCATTGTCATCGGACGCGAGAAGAGCTGGGAAATGATCGCTGGCTCGCCTGATCGTGGCCCCTATGACTTCACCACTGCCACCCGCAGCCCGAGCGCCAATGATGCGCTGGCCTGCTCGGAAGGTCTCTGCCAAAATCCGGATTTTCTGATCACGGCCTTTGACGACACGCCGGAGAGCGTCATTGAGCGTCTCAGCCAGCGCCTGCTTTCCAGCGACAAACTGGCCCGGCGTGTTGATGATCGGAACAATCCTGCAAAGGCGCGGTTTGTCACCTACTCCCCGACCATGCGCTTTCCCGACATGATCCATCTCGAAGCCCGCGCCCTGACGGATGGGCGCACTGGAGTCATGGCCTATGCGCGTGCGCAGCTGGGCAAATCAGACATGGGCAAGAACCGCGCCCGCCTGGAGGCGCTGTTCGCGCAAAACTGATGTATCAGCCTTGGGGAGACAAGCCGAAGCTAACGGCCCTCAGGCGAGCCGGGCTTGCCCCGGCGGGACGCACCTGTTAGCGCTCGCCTCGCCACCCGACCACCGCTTCCTGGACCCGCTCATGCCGCGTCATCTCGCCAATCTTCTGCTGCTGCTCGCCGGTGCCATCTGGGGCATAGGTTTCGTGGCGCAATCGACGGCCATGCAGAGCATCGGCCCGTTCCTTTTCATCGGCATGCGGTTTCTGGTGGCGGCGCTTGTGCTCGCGCCCTTTGCCTGGCGCGAAGCACAACAGGCGGAAACCACGGTGTCATTCGTGCATTTGCGTGGATTCGTGTTTGTCGGACTGGCGTTGTTCTCGGCCATGGCCTTGCAGCAACTGGGCCTGATCCTGACAACGGTCACCAATTCGGGCTTTCTGACCGGCCTCTATGTGGTGTTCGTGCCCTTCATCACCCTTTTTGTGCTTGGACAGCCGTTGCATCCGGTCATCTGGCCCGCGGTGCTGATGACTTTTGCAGGCATCTGGATGCTCGCCGGCGGCAGCATCACATCTCTCAATGGCGGTGATCTGCTGACCATCGGCTGTGCGCTGCTGTTCGCCGTGCAGATGATCCTGGTCGCCCGCTTTGTCGGACCGAGCGGGCGGCCGCTGACATTGTCCTTTGTCCAGTACCTGACTGCCGCAATCCTTGGCCTTGCCCTGGGATTGGCAATCGAACCGTTCGACAGCACAATGCTGATGCAGGCCATGCCGGAGATCCTCTATTCCGGCGTGATCGCCACCGGTCTCGCCTTTACCTTGCAGGTGATTGGCCAGCGCTACACCACTGCCCCGCAGGCCGCGATTTTCATCTCGACGGAATCCTTGTTTGCCGCCCTGTTTGCAGCGCTGCTGCTGGGCGAGCAGATCCCGGGCATCGGCTATGTCGGCGGCTTGCTGATCTTTCTGGCGATCCTGCTGGCCGAGCTCGGCCCGATGAAAATGCAAAAGCCCAAAGCCGGCAATTGAGATTCCCAACAGAGGCCGGCTCACGTGATTGGGCCGGTTAGCACGCTGCCGCAACACCGCCGCAATGACGGCGGGATCGCGGCAACGCAAAGCCCTTGGAAGCCAAGCCTTTTCCCCCCAACAACAGGCGGGCGGGGTCCGGACAACGCCACGGGACTCACAATATGGCGCAAATATGTCTTTGTTTTTGTTGATTTTATTTACACCAAGTGATTTGATTTCGACATCCCGGCCAACCTAGCTTCCCCCTGCAAGTGCCACTACCGGCGCAATTGCAAAACAGGGAGACATTCCAATGATGAAGACAATTGTCACCACCGTATCACTGCTGACGATGGCCGGGGCGGCCTTTGCCGGCGAGGTCGAGGGCGTCGTCACCAACTACGATCCCGCAACCCGCATGATCGTGCTCGAAAGCGGTGAGGCTTTCCGCCTTGTCGATGGCGTCCAGCTCGATGGCCTGCAACCGGGCGGCAAAGTGATGATCACCTTTGATGACGGCACCACCGACGCGACCTCCGTCGCTATCATGGAATAGCGCCAGCCTGACGGACGGGGACTGCAAACCTGCGGCTCCCCAATGGCTTCCCCACTGGCTGTACAACATGCGAGCAAAACCATCATCGCTTATACCTGATCATGGCAAAATTACGCCAAGTACAGCTCTGAAAAATATATCTTTTCACCCCTTGTGGAGTTGCAGGGACAGGCGCATATGCGCGCTGCTCCGCAGCTTCCGACATCGCCCGGCAAACCTGCCGGCCGGAGGACGCGGGTGATCAACCTATGGAAAAAATCAATGAACAAGTTCGTTGCAATTGCATTCGCATCCGCAGCCATGATCTCGTCCGCTTTTGCAGGCGAAGTCGAAGGCGTTGTCAGTTCTGTTGACGCCGGCACAGCGACAGTTGCCCTGGAATCCGGTGAAAGCTTCACCGTGGCCGATGGCGTGTCGCTGGAAGGCGTCGAGGCAGGCAAGACCGTCTCGATCATGTTTGACGGCAGCACCAACGTCGCAACAGAGATCGCTATCGTCGAATAATCGCAATTGCTTGGCCGGACAGCGCTCGCTCTGTCCGGCCAGGTTCGGCAAGCATCATCAAAGTTTTGCTTGCCAATTTCCGACAAAACAAGCATCTTTTGAATGTTCGGGCAATTTGCGAACACGGGAAGACCAGAAACATGCGAACCGAAGACGCACAAAAACCTTCGGGCGGCTGGAATGAAAAGCCTCATATCCACGGATATGAAGGCTCAAAGTCGCTAAAAATCAGGACCTTTCCAAACATTTCGAGAACTGCCTGCCATAACCCCCGCGCAAATGCGGGATATGACATGATGCTCGCTGACCGGAAAACCCCACGAACTCCGGAAGGCAATCAAAGGACCTGACAGCATGGCCGAAACTGGTACCGTAAAATTCTTCAACGTCGACAAAGGCTTTGGCTTTATCAAGCCTGACAATGGCGGCGCCGACATCTTCGTTCACATCTCAGCCGTGCAGGCTTCCGGCATGACCGGATTGGAGGAAAACCAGAAGGTTTCCTTTGACACCGAACCGGATCGGCGCGGCAAGGGCCCGAAGGCCGTGAACCTGCGTCTGGCTTGATAACCAACCAGTCGCACCCAAACAGTTGAAAGCCCGGCAACCCAGGGAGGCCGGGCTTTTTCGTGTCCACCAGTGCGCTTTGTACCGAGTCTCGGAATTAGACCCAGCCGTGCCTGACGGTTCCCGATGTGCTAGGATCGTGTTCAGCTACCGTTCAGCTTCGAAGAACTAGGTTTGCAGACAAGACGGGCAAGCCATCAAGCAAACGGATCCGTCAAACCCGAAAGGATGTTTCGATGAAAAGCACTGCTAAGAAACTGAGCATCACCCTGCTCGCAGCTGCCACCGCCTTCACACCACTCGTTTCGGTAGCCCATGCGGGCGGCGACAGCGATGCCTGGCAGCGTGAAACGAACGGCAGCTACAAACACAAAAGCTGGAAGCACCACAACTATCGTGGTCATGGCAAACAGCGCCATGTCTACCGTGGTCACAGCAACAAGGACGCTGTCGCACTTGGCATCATCGGGCTTGGAGTTGGCGCCATCATCGGTGGCGCGATAGCCAACAGCCACAACTCTCCACGGGTGATCCACCGTCCTGTTCCCAATGTTCGCCACTACGGCCAGCCCCGGGTTGTCAACGGCGGCGGCAGCTTCGAGCCATGGACCAAGTCGTGGTTCCGTTACTGCTCGAACAAGTACCGGTCCTTCAACGCCTCGACCGGCACATATCGCGGCTATGACGGACGCGATCACTTCTGCGTAGCCAGGTAACTTCGCAGTATCTTCAAGTCTTGAAATCATGGAACCGGCCTTCGCATCCCGCGAGGCCGGTTTCTGTGTTTCAACGCCTTTGTGTCGGTTCAAGATTGATAAGGCTCCTCGACACCTGAATGCATCCAGCTTTTCAGGCGGGCTTCAACTTGCAGCAACAGCCGCGCCTGGCATCTCATCCAAAAATTGCTGCACCTGCGAAAAACGGCCATACGGTCAATTTCTGGAGGGGCGGGCTTCATAAGTGATTAATGTTCAAGACCTATCTGAAACGAGGCAAGCAAGGCATCAAAGATCCGAAAAACACAAGCAATTACTAATGCTTAGTAACCAGAACCCTGAGCTGACATTTCCGCATCCCGAGAAGCTGCACACATGAAAAATCTCAAGATATCGCATCAATTGTTCCTTCTGATAGCCGCCCTGATGGTTGCTTTTTCGGTCGCGACCTTCTTCCAGATCAAATCGGCCTCTCAATCCATGTACGCAGAGCGCAACGATATGCTGCGCACTCAGGTTGAAGCAGCGATCTCCACCATCAAGGAATTTGATGCGCGGGTTACGTCCGGTGAATTGACGCTGGAACAGGCCCAAACGCAAGCTTTCGCGCTGCTTTCCAAAGTCCGGTACGAACCCAATGGTTACCTGTCCGGCATAAGTTATGATTTTACGACAGTCTTCCACGCAAATCCCAAAGCTGTCGGCAACAACGGCAAGGGCAAGACTGACCTGAAGGGCAACTACTTTGTCGAAGACATGGTCAAACAGGGCCGCAACGGCGGAGGAACGACGCGCTATTTTTATGCAAAGCCCGGCGATACGAGCGGCGACGTTTACGAAAAGGCTGCCTACGGCCTCGCATATGAGCCCTGGAACATCGTCGTGGCGACAGGTGTCTACATCGATGACCTGCAGACCAAGATCAACGAAATGATCTGGAAAGCCATCACCATCGGCGCCCTTGTCGCCGCTGCCGGTCTCACAGCCGCCTTTTTCGTGATCCGCGGCATCACCAAACCGCTGAACTCCATTCATGGCGCTCTGCGCGCGGTCGCCGACGAGAATGTATCCATCGAGATACCGCATACTGATATGGGCAACGAAGTCGGCATGATGGCCAAGGCGACAAGGGAGCTTCAGGACAAAGTGCGTGATCGCCACGCGCTGACAAAGCGTGAGGCAGAACAACAGCGGATGCTTGATACTGAACGTCAGCAAAATGTTGACATGCAGAAGCAAGAAACAGAACAGCAGGCCCATGTTGTCTCAACCATCGGTGCCGCTCTTGAGAGCATGGCCCTTGGTGACCTGACCGTTCGCTGCGGCGATCTGGGCAGCAAATACGCAACCCTTCGGGACCACTTCAACGATGCCCTATCCCACCTTGAGGCGGCAATGGCGAAGGTCAATGACAAGGGCATCGACATTGGCGAATCGAAGGAAGAGATCCGTCGCGCCTCCAATGAACTCTCGCAGCGCACCGAGCGCCAGGCGGCAAACCTTGAGGAAACTTCGGCCGCCCTTGACGAGTTGGCGGTTGCTGTTCGCCAAACCGCGGAAGGTGCCAAAGAAGCAGCAGGTCGAGTAACGTCGATCAGCGCCGAAGCCACCAAATCGGACGCCGTTGTTGCCGAAGCAATCAGCGCAATGAGCGGCATCGAACAGTCGTCGGCTGAAATCACCAAGATCATCGGCGTCATTGACGAAATCGCGTTCCAGACCAACCTCCTTGCGCTCAACGCAGGCGTTGAAGCAGCCCGCGCAGGTGAGTCAGGCCGAGGCTTTGCGGTCGTCGCACAGGAAGTTCGTGAACTTGCGCAGCGCTCGGCTGCGGCTGCCAAGGAGATCAAGAGCCAGATTTCCAACTCTTCCGGTCAAGTCCAGAACGGCGTGCAACTGGTTGGCGAAGCCGGAGAAGCGCTGAAATTGATTTCCGACCAGATCAAGGCGGCAAACGAGATTGTCTCAAAGATCGCCCATTCCGCATCGGAACAGGACACGACCTTGCGCAGCATATCGCAGTCCATGAACCAGCTCGACACGGTGACCCAGCAGAATGCAGCCATGGCTGAGGAAACAACAGCTTCCGCCGAAGTGCTGTCCAGCGACACCGAAAACCTGCTGGAACTGATCCGTGGCTTCAAGGTTTCGCAAAGCGCCTCCGCCGGTCAGGAACTGCACGCGGTGGCCCAGACGATGCGCCTCGCCGGCTAACCTGCCAACGTACAATAGAAGGCCGCCGCGATAGATCGCGGCGGCCTTTTGCATGCTTGAGTGCTAATCAGTGAGCGTTGGCCCAGCCTGCAAAGCTCAAAGCCCCTTCAGAAACGGATTGTTGCGCCGCTCGTCGCCGATCTTGCCGCCAGGCCCGTGCCCGCAGATGAAACCAATCTCGTCGCCCAGCGGCAATACCTTGTCGCGGATCGAGTTGAGCAGGGTTTGGTGATCGCCACCCGGCAGATCGGTGCGTCCGATCGATCCTGCAAACAGCACGTCACCGAGATGGGCGAAGCCCTGTGCGCGGTTGAAATAGATCACATGGCCCGGCGCATGCCCCGGCGTGTGGTAGACCTCGAACTCGTGCGAACCAAACGACACCTTGTCGCCGTCCTCAAGCCATTGGTCAGGCGTGACATTGCGTACGTCCATCTCCAAGCCGAACATCTTGGCCTGACCTTCGAGGCCGGACAGCAGGGGAACATCGTCCTTGTGCGGGCCGATGATCTTGACGCCGAGCTTCTCGCGCAGCTCGTCGGCCCCGCCGGCATGGTCGATATGCCCATGGGTCAGCCAGATTGCCTCGATGGTCAGGCCATTTTCAGTGATCGTCTGCAGGATCACATCCACATCACCGCCGGGATCGACCACCACCCCGGATTTGGTCTCCTCATCAAACATCACCGTACAGTTTTGCTGAAATGGGGTGACGGGAATGATCCCCGCGCGCAAATTGCCCATGATCTCTCTTCCTGTGTTCCGACTCACTGGCCACAAAATGGACGTGCAGAGCCCGAATGTCACTCTCCGATGCCCGGTGTTCGCTCTGCCGGACATTGCTGCAAACAGGTCCATTGCTGCAAACAGGTCAGGGACTTTCTTCAGAACCTTCGTTCAGGCCCCTTCCGGTTCCTTCTCCAAAGAAAGTGAGCCCGAATAGGTGACTTGCGGGAACGGGATCGAGATCCCGGCCTTGTCAAACGCGATCTTGGCAGCCTTGGTCACATCCCGGCTGGTGTCCCACCAGTCACCGGATTTGGTCCAGTAACGCAGGGTCACCGACACCGCACTGTCACCAAGCTCCGACACAAAGGCCCATGGCTCGGGATCGCCAAGAATGCGTGTCTCTGCCCTGGCGAGATCCATCAGCACCGACTGCGCCTTCTCGATGTCGTCTTCATAGCCAATACCAATGACCAGGTCGTGGCGCCGCTCGGCACGGCGCGAGTAATTCGTCACCGGCACGTTCCACAGCAGCGAATTGGGCGCCATCCGGTACAATCCGTCGAGGGTCTTGAGTTCGGTTGCGAACAGCCCAATCTCCTGAACCGTGCCGGAAAGACCGCCGGCATCAATGTACTCACCGACCCGGAAAGGCCGCAAGATCAACAGCATGATGCCGGCGGCAATATTCTGAAGCGTGCCTTGCAGCGCCAGGCCGATCGCCAGACCGGCCGCACCCAATGCGGTGATGATCGAAGCGGTCTGCACCCCGAACTGGCCAAGCACCATGATGACGACGACGACCAGCACGGCATAGCGCACGAAGACGGAGAAAAAGCCGATCACAGTCGGATCCACTCGGTGCGTGCGGGTCAGCAGGCTTCGAACCCAGCGGCCCATAAGCCGGGACATGGTCCAGCCGAAGATGAGAATGAGCACCGCACCGATCACCGAAAAGGCATAGGTGACGATGACAACCTGAAGACCGCTGAGCGCATCCCCCCAGTTTCCCAACCATTGTCCCAACTGGGTATCGGAGGCGGTCGTAAACAAGTTATCCATAACGTTCTGATTGCCTTTTCAATTTTCTCATTTCGCCCACAGTTGGTAGCAACGCGACCAGCAAGTTATTCATGCAAAACGGCCCATCCACCGATTTGGTTCCATCAACAAAATAAAATCCGGAACGGCCACCTCACACCGGCAGCCCGCCGCCTTCTTTCAGCGTATCCAGCACAATCGCCGTCTTGACGTGCTGGACCGATTCATGGGGCAACAAAACATCGCTGACAAAGGCCGAGAGGCTGCGCAGGTCCGGTGTGACCACCTTGAGAATATAGTCCATTTCTCCCGTCAGCGAGTATGCCTCCAGCACCTCGGGCAAACTGTCTATCAGCCGCGCAAAGCGCTGCGCATTGTCGCGATTGTGGGTCGCCAGCGTCACCGTGATCAGATTGACAATGCCGACGCCAAGCTTGTCGCGGTCAAGGTCCGCACGGTAGCCCTTGATGAAGCCCTCATCCTCGAGCCGGCTGCGCCGCCGCGAGCATTGCGAGGCCGAAAGATTGATCTGATGCGCCAACTCGTTGTTGGTCAGCCGGCCATCCTTCTGCAACAGCCTGAGCATTCTCCGGTCAAATTCGTCCAAATGCACAGAGCACTCCATTTTCCGCCATCTGCTACACGTTTCGTGCGCATTCTGGGCAATACTCATATGAATTGCACGCACCTTGCAGCAAATATGACGCATCATGCGCACCAGTCAACAGTCACGGACGCTCAAGATCCGGGCGACAATTGAGGAGAGACAGAATGGGTCCGTTCCCACACGATGCACCGCGCGCAGAAATCTCGGCTGACAACCCGGCCGGCACCAACGGTTTTGAATTTGTCGAATTCGCCCATCCCGAGCCTGAGAAGCTCGAGGCTTTGTTTGCCCGCATGGGCTATTCTCCGGTCGCCCGACATCGGGAAAAAGCCATTACCATCTGGCGCCAGGGCGACATCAACTACATTCTCAATGCGGAGAAAGGCTCTTTTGCCGACCGGTTTGTCGAAATCCACGGCCCCTGCGCACCATCAATGGCCTGGCGCGTCGCCGATGCCAAACAGGCGCTGGCTCATGCCGTCTCAAAGGGTGCCGAGGAATACACCGGCGAAGACAAGACGCTCGATGTCCCGGCCATCGTCGGCATTGGTGGCTCCTTGCTCTACTTCGTCGACACCTGGGGCGACGCCGGCTCTGCCTATGACGCCGATTTCGAGTGGCTGGGCGAACGCGACCCCAAGCCCAAAGGCGCGGGTTTCTACTATCTCGACCACCTGACCCACAATGTGATCCGCGGAAACATGGACAAGTGGTGGGATTTCTACCGCGACCTGTTCAATTTCAAGCAGATCCATTTCTTCGACATTGAAGGCAAGCTCACCGGCCTGGTGTCGCGCGCCATCACCTCGCCCTGCGGCCGCATTCGCATCCCGCTCAACGAATCCACCGACGACAAGAGCCAGATCGAGGAATACCTGCGCAAATACAATGGCGAAGGAATCCAGCACATCGCGGTCGGCACCGACGACATCTACTCAGCCACAGACGTGATCGCCGAGCAGGGTGTGAAGTTCATGCCAGGCCCGCCCGACACCTATTATGATCTCTCCAAGACCCGTGTGCATGACCATGACGAACCGGTTGAGCGCATGAAGAAACACGGCATCCTGATCGATGGCGAAGGCGTGGTCGACGGCGGCATCACCAAGATCCTCCTGCAAGTGTTCTCCAAGACCGTGATCGGGCCGATCTTCTTCGAATTCATCCAGCGCAAGGGTGACGAAGGCTTCGGCGAAGGCAACTTCCGCGCCCTGTTCGAATCCATTGAGGAAGACCAGATCCGCCGCGGCGTGTTCAACGACGCCGCCGAATAAGGATTAGACGTCACAGACAAACAAAAAGGCGGCGCCCACTTGGAGACGCCGCCTTTTTCATGCGATCAGGCCAGGCCTATTCGGCCGCAGCCCGCTTGGGCTGAACCTCGGCCATGTAATCATTGACCAGGTTCTGGGTAATCTCGCCGACCGTGAATGAGTAGGGTCCGATCTCGGACACCGGGGTCACCTCCGCAGCGGTGCCGGTGAGGAAGCATTGCTCAAAGCCGTCGAGCTCTTCGGGCAAGATCGCCCGCTCAATCACCTCGTAGCCGCGCTGCTTCGCAAGACCAATCACCGTGCGGCGGGTGATGCCGTCGAGGAAACAATCCGGAGTCGGCGTATGGATCTGGCCATCCTTGACGAAGAACACATTGGCACCAGTGGCTTCCGCAACCCGGCCGCGCCAGTCCAGCATAAGCGCATCGGCATAGCCGCGTTCTTCCGCACGGTGCTTGGACAATGTGCAGATCATGTAAAGGCCTGCGGCCTTGGAGCGCGACGGTGCCGTCATCGGATCGGGGCGGCGGTATTCGGCCATATCCAGCCGGATCCCCTTCATCCGCTGCTCGGGATCGAAATAGCTTGGCCATTGCCAGATCGCGATCGCCAGATTGATCCGGTTCTTCTGGGCCGATACGCCCATCATCTCAGAGCCGCGCCAGGCAATCGGGCGCACATAGGCATCCTCGAGCCCCTGCCGCGTCAGCAGCTCTGTGCAGGCCTGATCGATCTCGGCCACGCTGTAGGGGATCTTGAAGCCGAGGATCTCGCCCGACAGGTGAAGCCGCTCGGTGTGTTCGGTCAGCTTGAAGATTTCGCCACCATAGGCGCGCTCGCCCTCGAAAACAGCGCTAGCATAATGCAGGCCATGGCTGAGCACATGCACCTTCGCATCTTGCCACGGAACGAATTCACCATTGTACCAGATTTCGCCGTCAAACTGGTCAAAAGGCACGGACGCCATCGTGTTTCCTCCAGGCGGTCCCCCGCCACACTCGGTAATTGTCTGAAACCGGTCTTGCTGATCGCCGGCCGCGCGTCGAAACTTCACGCCGAGAACGGTCAATGGCAAGCCGTGGGCCGGGCAAACTTGCCGCGCGCGCGGATCGACGCTAACAATTGCGCCAAATTATGTCAATATGACTGACATATTCGAAAGGAAACGTCGTCATGAGCCAGACTGGCGCAATCCGTGCAGGTTCCACCGGAGTTCTGGAAACCCCCATGGGAGAAGGCGAAGGCGTAGACTTCGAGATCATCGAGCTGCTGTTTTTCGCCTATCGCGATTTCATTTCCGATCCCGATGCCATTCTCGACACGTATGGCTTCGGCCGCGCCCATCACCGCGTGGTTCATTTCGTCAACCGTGAGCCAGGACTGACGGTCGCAGCCTTGCTGGAAACGCTCAAGATTACCAAGCAGTCCCTGGCCAGAGTCCTCAAACAGCTGATCGACTCAGGCTATATCGAACAGGTTGCGGGGCCCGAGGACCGCCGCCAGCGGCAGCTCTTTCCCACCCAGCGCGGCCGCGAGCTTGCACTCGCACTGGCACGGCCACAGTCTCGCCGCATCGCCAATGCACTTGAAAATCTCGACGCCGAGGGCCGCAAGGCCGTTTCGGAGTTTTTGTCAGGGATGATCGAGCCGGGGACCGGACGCGATATCGAGAGCCGTGACAGCAAGCAGGAGGGGTAATCCGAATGACCACGCAAACACTCAGCGATGACGCTGCACATCTTCTTGTTGTTGATGACGACACACGTATTCGCGATCTGCTGTCGCGCTATCTGACAGATCAGGGTTTTCGGGTGACAACCGCGGCGGATGCCAGCGAGGCCCGCCGCAAGCTTGAAGGCATCGATTTTGATCTTCTTGTCATCGACGTGATGATGCCCGGCGAAAGCGGGCTTTCACTCACCCGCTCACTGCGTGAAATCAAGACCGTGCCGATCCTGATGCTGACCGCGCTGGCCGAAGGCGACGCGCGCATCGATGGTCTCGAAGCGGGTGCGGATGACTATCTGGCCAAGCCGTTCAATCCACGTGAACTGGTGCTCAGGATCAACAACATCCTCAAGCGTGGCGGGCAGCCCGGCACCCCCAAGATCGAACAGGTGGTTTTCGGCCCCTACACATTCGTTCTTGCGCGACGGGAATTGAAGAAGGCCGGCGAACAGGTTCGGCTCACCGACCGCGAGCGCGAGATCATGGTCACCTTCGCCGAAAACGCCGGCGATACGGTGCCACGCCATGAGCTTGCCGGCGGCGACACAGAGATCGGAGAGCGTACCATCGATGTGCAGATCAACCGACTGCGGCGCAAGATCGAGGACGACCCCGCAAACCCAATCTGGCTGCAGACTGTTCGCGGCATAGGATATCGCCTGAGCGTGGAGACAACGGGTTGACGCAAAGTCCTGCAAAAAGATATCGGTAAAAATGCATATTTTTGCGAGAGGTTACATTAACCTTTAGCCCCTTATTTTTAGAACTCTAAAAATTTGGGGGTATCCATGAAAATTTTCTCACGATTTGGTCTGGTGAAGACCGCGACTCTGATGGCTGTGAGCATTCTCATGATCGCACTGGTTGCCGTAACAATGGCTGTTTCCGGAAGGATCAGCGGCCAGATCCAACATCAGGCAATCACAAGCCAGAACACCAGCCTGCGCACCGCCGCGACTATCGTCGCGCGCGACGTTCCGGGCACAACGGTAACCTGGGCGAAAGACGGCAACGTTGATCGGATCGTGATGGACACCATCCCGGGCGACTACGACAGCCACGAAATGATCGACACAATTGGCCGGATGACAGGTCAGACGGCAACGATCTTTGCGTGGGATCCCGAAACCAAGGACTTCTGGCGCAAGACCACCAACATCATCAAGCCAGACGGCAACCGCGCTGTCGGCACACCACTGGGCCAGAAGGGTGCGGTTTACCCGATCCTGACCAAGGGCGAGACCTTCCGCGGCGAGGCCGTGATCCTGGGTACGCCTTATTATACAATCTACGAGCCGATCTTCTCACCTGCAGGAGACACGATCGGCATCCTCTACGCAGGCGTCAGGTCCGCTGACATCGATGCCATTTCCGGCGAGATCACAACCACCATCGGCATCGTCTCAGCCCTGGTTCTTGCCATCGCAACCGCAATCATGGTGTTTGTGAACAAGACCATCCTTGGCCCTATTCCGAAGCTCACAGCCGTTGCAGGCAACCTGGCGGAAGGCAACCTCGACATCGAGGTACCAGGTCGCGAGAGCCGCAACGAAATCGGCGGGCTGGCACGCGCGCTCGAAGTGCTGCGCGAAGGTGCGGTCGAGAAACTCTCACTGGAGCGGCAATCGGAACAGTCGAGCGAGCAGGCCGAAGCTGAACGTCAGCGCCGTGAAGCTGAAAAAGCTTCCCAGTCTCATGAATTGGAATCAGCTGTCAGCCAGCTCGGCGCCGCTTTGAGCGCCATGAGCAACGGCGATCTCAGCGTCCACCTCGACACCCCGTTCTCGGGCGAACTGGAAAAGCTGCGGGTCGACTTCAACCAGACCGTCGAGCGCTTGAGCCAGACCATGGCCGAACTGCGCAGCGAAACCAGCGAGATCGACGCGGGTGCGGCGGAAATGCTCGACGCATCCAATGACCTGTCCCGCCGCACCGAGCAGCAGGCCGCGTCGCTGGAAGAAACCTCGGCAGCGCTTGACGAAATCACTGCAACGGTCCGCAGCGCCGCCACCCGCGCCGAAGAAGCGCGCACGATGGCCGAAAATGCACAGAACAGCACCGTCAAGTCGCGCAAGGTCGTCTCCGATGCAGTCGAGGCTATGGCCCGCATCGAACAGGCTTCCGGCGAAATCTCGAACATCATCAACGTGATTGACGAGATTGCTTTCCAGACCAACCTGCTGGCGCTCAATGCCGGCGTGGAAGCAGCACGTGCCGGTGAAGCCGGCAAGGGCTTCGCGGTTGTCGCACAGGAAGTGCGCGAACTGGCCCAACGTTCGGCATCTGCTGCGAAGGACATCAAGGAGCTTATCACCAAATCCGGTGAGGCTGTGTCCGGCGGTGTGGAACTGGTCAACAACACCGGCGAAGCCCTGGGCGGCATCTCCGAGCAGGTCAACGCGATCAACGAGCACATTGCCTCGATTGCCACCGCAACCCGCGAACAGACCACGGGTCTGAGCGAGATCAACGGCGCCGTCAACCAGATGGACCAGGTGACACAGCAGAACGCAGCAATGGTGGAAGAATCCACCGCTGTCATGCACCGCCTGGCCGAGAGCGCACAAAGCCTGACGCGCATGATCGGACGGTTCGAGGTCTCCTCAAGCCTGACCCAGGTATCGCAGACCAAACGCGCCGCCTGATTGGTCTTCGGCCTCAACAGGCCGTCCCGCAAACCAAACGGCCCATGCACCTTACATGGGCCGTTTTTTCATGTCCTTTGTTCCGGCAACCGGCCGCTAATGCATGGTCAGAATGTTAGAGCAGACCGTCAGGCAGTTTCTGCTCCCCGGCACTGTTGATCCGGCGGAACCAGAAGGTCAGCATCGTCGATGTCAGCACGATAAACAGTGAATACAGCGCCGGCACCGCCATCACCGACTGCGCCTCTGTGCCGGAGAAGGTGAAGGCAATGATGGCGATCGCCAGTGGCCCGTTCTGAATGCCGGTTTCCAGTGCGATCGTGCGGGCATTGCGTGGATGCAGCCTGAGCAGCGTCGCGAAGCCGTAACCGATCGCAAAACCGAACACACCCAGCGCAATCGCACCAAAATAGGTACCCCATGACGTCGTCATCAGAAAGTCCCAGTTTCTGGGAATCCACGACACGATCAGAAACACGATGAAGATGACGGCCAGCAGCGAGCCGAGAAACTCGGTCACCGCTCCGGCATTGGCATTGAGTTTGCGAAGGCCCATGCCGATTGCCACCGGCACCAAGAGCAGCACCAGCGTCGCGATGATGTTCTCGCGCGGGATCTGCAAATCGAGCGCCCCCGCATAAAGCACCAGCACCAGTGGGATCAGCACCACGCCAAAGACCGTCGAATTGACCGTCATGAGAACCGACAGCGCCAGATTTCCCTTGGAGAAATAGGTGAAGATGTTTGACGTGGTACCACCGGGCATGCAGCCCATGATCAGGATGCCGATCTTGATCGAATCCGGCACCGGCAGGCTGATCGCCAGCAGGAAGGCGATAAACGGCATGAAACCATATTGCGATGCCACGCCGATCAAGAGGCCGTAGGGCCGCTTCAGCGCCAGCACGAAATCGCGCGGGGTCAGGGACGCGCCCATGCCAAGCATGATCACGAAGATCATCAAGGCGAGAATTGCCTGTTCCAAAGGTCCGACCATGGTTCCTCCCTGAAAGCCGGTCGTTTCTACTCGATCCCCGGAGCGCCAAGGCACTCCGGGCCACCATGGCTGATACTAGGCGTTTGCCGCCTCGGAAGGCTCGCCCGTTTGCTCTGCGCGCAAATCCTTGCGCAGGATCTTGCCGACATTGGATTTCGGCAGCTCATCGCGGAACTCGACCTGCTTGGGCACCTTGTAGCCGGTCAGATGCTGCTTGCAGTAGGCCCTCACATCCTCGACGCTGAGAGCCGGATCCCGGCGGACGACAAACGCCTTCACCGCCTCGCCTGAAGCGCCGTCAGGAACACCGATCACGGCGGATTCCACAATGCCCGGATGCGCGGCAAGGCAATCCTCGATCTCGTTGGGATAGACGTTGAAGCCCGACACCAGCACCATGTCCTTCTTGCGGTCGACAATCCGGAAATAGCCGTCCGCATCCATGGTGGCGATATCGCCGGTCAGCAGCCAGCCATCCTTGATGGTCTTTTCGGTTTCCTCAGGCCGCTGCCAGTAGCCCAACATGATTTGCGGGCCGCGCGCGGCCAGTTCGCCCACCTCCCCTGCCGCCACCGGCTGACCATCGCCATCCAGGCAGGCCACATCGGTTGAAGGCACAGGCACGCCGATCGAGTTGCTGCGGGTCCGTCCAAGCGGGTTGAAGGTAATCACAGGCGAAGATTCTGTCAGCCCGTAACCCTCCAGAACCGGTTTCCCGGTGATCTCCTCCCAGCGCTCCGCCACCGCCTTTTGCAGCGCCATGCCGCCCGCGGAGGCGAATTTGAGATGTTTGGGCGGCGTGTCGAGAAACCAGATCTCGTTCGACAGACCGTTGAACAGCGTGTTGACGCCACTCATCCAGGTGATCTTGTAGTTCTCGAAAGCCCGCTTGAGATTGGACAGCGGCCGCGGATTGGGAATCAGGATATTGCGCGCGCCAAGCCAGTAGAAGCCGACCAGGTTCACGGTGAAGGCGAAGATATGGTACATCGGCAGCGCCGTCAGCGCGACTTCCTCGCCCTTCTTCACGCCGCTGATCATCTCCATGGTCTGCGCCATGTTCATGATGATGTTGCGATGCGACAGCATCGCGCCCTTCGACACCCCGGTGGTGCCGCCGGTGTATTGCAGACAGGCGATGTCATCGGGATCCACTTCAGCGGTATAGGACCCTGCCCCGATTTTCCCCTCTTCCCGCCGTGCCGCGCCGGCCGCAATCGCCTCGGGCAGACGGATATGGGCGACATCCACCGGATGGATGGTCTTGTCCCAGTATTTCTGGACAGCGCCGACAATCATTTTTGGCAGTGCCGGTATGAACTCGGCCACCCGGGTGACGATCACCGTTGGGATATGATGACCCTTGAGCGCCTCGGGCAGCTTGTCGGCAAACATGTCGACGATCACCAGCGCTGCCGGTTTGGAATCGGCAAACTGCCTGGCCATCTCTTCCGCCGTATAAAGCGGATTGACATTGACCAGCACACACCCCGCTTTGAACACACCAAAGGCGACAACCGGAAACGGCAGACCGTTGGGTGCCTGCAGGGCCACCCGGTCCCCGGCCTCAAGACCGGCGACCTCGCGCAGATAGGCAGCCAGCGCCGTTGACATCTCATCGACCTGCCGGAAACTCAGGGTTCCATTCATTCCGTTGGGAAGACAGACCGTGAACGCCGGGGCGTCGCCATAGACCGAGGCTGTATGACTGACCAGGTCACCGAGATTGCGAAACGGCAACTCGTCGATCTGAGCGCGAACGGACGGCCCGTAAAAAGAAGTCCAAGGTCGTTCCATATGTGTGATGCTCCTCCCAGAACAGTTCCGGATTAAATGGGTGTATTGGCTGGCTTTGCAAGCTTTTTGCGACGTTTGTCCAGCACTTGCTCAACCGGATGCGCCGCCGATCCGCCGCACCGGACCGAATTGCGACATGATGGCTCGCGCCTGCTTGTCGCTACCCATTCCGCTCCAGCTTGTCTATAAACACGGTTGAACAGGACGATCCGCGAAGTGCGGGAGGTTGGGGAGCCATGGCCAGCATCGACTCAATTCGCCGTGAGTACGAGCGTTATCCGCCCAATGGGTTACGCCGCTTCACCCGCTGGTTCACCAAGCGGATCCCAACCCGGCTCTATGCCCGAGCACTGCTGATCATCATCATCCCGATGGTCCTGCTGCAGTCAGTGATCGCATTCGTGTTCATGGAACGCCACTGGCAGACGGTGACGCAGAGACTGTCGATGGCCGTGACCCGCGACATCGCGGCCACGATCGATCTGATCAACACCTTCCCCGACAAAACCGCCCAGGACGAGATGATCCGGATCGCACGCGAACGCCTGGATCTGTCGGTTGCAATCGAGCCCGCCGGCGACCTGCCACCGCCAAGGCCGAAACCGTTCTTCTCGATTCTCGACCAGACCCTGTCCGAGGAAATCACCCGCCAGATCCGGCTGCCGTTCTGGATCGACACCGTGGGCAATTCCAACATTGTCGAGATCAGAATCAAGCTCGAGAACAGCATTCTCCGGGTCTTCGCCAAACGCAGCCAGGCCTATGCGTCCAACACCCATATCTTCCTGTTGTGGATGGTCGGCACCTCGCTTGTGCTGCTGGTGATCGCAATCCTGTTCCTGCGCGGCCAGATCCGTCCGATCCTGCATCTCACCCAGGCCGCGGAGAGTTTCGGCAAGGGCCAGCGCATGCCCGATGATTTCCGCCCGCGCGGCGCTGATGAAGTCCGGCGCGCCGGCGTGGCCTTCATCAAGATGCGCGAGCGCATTGAGCGGCAGATCGAACAACGCACGGCAATGCTGTCGGGCGTCAGCCATGATTTGCGCACCATCCTCACCCGCTTCCGGCTGCAACTGGCGCTGGTTAGCGATGGACCTGAGCTCGACGCGCTCAACAAGGACATCGACGACATGCAGTCGATGCTCGACAGCTACCTCTCCTTTGCCCGCGGCGAGGCCGAGGAGGATGTCGGCGTGATGAGCCTCAAGACCACCGTTGAGAAAGTGGCAGCAGACGGCCGTCTGCGCGGAGCCAATGTCAGTGTCACCGTGGAAGGTGATGACGACATCAATGTCCGGCCGAATGCCTTTGACCGGCTTTTGACCAATCTGGTCTCCAATGCCTGCCGCCACGCCGACGAAGTCACCATCCACGCACAAAACCGCGGCAAATGGCTGACCATCGCAATCGACGATGACGGGCCCGGCATTCCCGAAGATGCACGCGAGGACGTGTTCAGACCCTTCTATCGCCTCGACGAAGCCCGCAACCAGGACGAAACCGGCTCAGGCCTGGGCCTGGCAATCGTGCGCGATATTGCCCGCAGCCATGGCGGCGACGTCACCCTGTCCGACAGCGCCATGGGCGGCCTGCGTGCCCAGGTCCGGCTACCGGTCTAAAGCAAAGGCAATTACGGACTCGAGACTTTCGCTCCGGGCTACATCAACCGCGCGCCGTTGGGCACAGTCTTGTCTATGGATGCAAGCACGATGTCGCCCTTGTCATCGGCAAAGCCGAGGGTGAGCACCTCCGACATGAACGGGCCAATCTGCCGTGGCGGAAAATTCACCACCGCCATCACCTGACGGCCAACCAGGGTTTCCGGCGTGTAGTGTACGGTGATCTGCGCGGAAGACTTCTTCTCACCGATCTCCGGCCCGAAATCGATCACCAGCTTATAGGCCGGCTTGCGCGCCTGCGGAAACACTTCCGCTGCAACCACGGTTCCGGTGCGGATGTCGACTTTCTCGAAATCATCCCAGCTGATGGTCTGGCTCATGGCAAAGTCCTGGTCTGGTTTTAACAACGGCTGGATCAAGCATCATCGCGTCAACCCAGACACCCGCCCCCACTTGTTTAGCTCGCCAGCTCCCGCGAGCGATCGCAGGCGGCCTTCAGCGCCGCATCAAACAGCGGCTGCATGGCCTCATCCGACACCAGCACATCGAGCGCTGCGGCGGTGGTGCCGTTGGGCGAGGTCACATTCTTGCGAAGCTGACCGGCGCCGTCCGGGGACTGGTGCATCAATTCACCAGCCCCCGTAACGGTCGCGCGCGCGAGCCGCATGGCGAGGTCCGCCGGCAGACCCAGTTTACGGCCTGCCTCCGCCATGCACTCAACGAGATAAAACACATAGGCCGGGCCGCTGCCCGACACCGCCGTGACCGCATCGATCATGGCTTCATCCTCAACCCACTCGACCGGGCCGCACACCGACAACAGCCGGTCGATCTCGGCCTTTGCCTCGGCGCTCACGGCCGCATTGGCAACCGCACCGGTGATCCCGCGGCCCACCATCGCCGGCGTGTTCGGGATCGAGCGCACCACGCCGCCGCCAAGATGCTGTTCGAAGAAGGAGATGGTCTTGCCTGCGGCGACCGACAGCGTGACGGTCTGCGCTCCAACCATCCCGGTGAGGCCCGCAACAACCGCTTCCATCATCTGCGGCTTGACCGCCAGCATCAAAATTCCAGCCCTCACGCCTTCAGGTGCAGCAGTCTCGAAGCGAACGCCGGCATCGGTAAGCCGGGCGGTCATTGCTTCTGACAGTTTCGGATCGATCACCAGGATCGCAGCCGGATCGGTTCCCGCATCCAACCAGCCATTGAGCATGGCGCCGCCCATATTGCCGGCACCAACAAGCACAAGGGGACTGGCGGGCGAAATCACTTCAGGCCTCGCCGCGGGTTTCGAACATCACTGCCTCGATCGCCGAGCGGGCATCCATTCCGGACCAGACAACGAATTGGAATGCCTGGAAATAGGCCTCGCAGGAATCGAGCGCATTCGACAACAAAACCTCAACCTGCTGGTTGGTCGGCTCCGCCCCACCGGCAAGCAAGAGCGACTGACGGAAGATGATCACGCTTTCCTGCTGCCACAGATCAAAATGCCCCATCAGCACCTGACCGTTGACATGGGACAACAACCGCATCACCTCAGTCACCCGGACATCGGGAACCTTGATGTCAAAGGCGCTGGCAATATGCAGCGCCTCGCAATCTTCCATCCAGGAAAACGAAACGTGATAATCGGTCCAATGCCCTTCGACGGTCATCGCGATTTCATGCTCACCTGAGCGTTCGAATGTCCAATCATTCGCAGCTGCCACGAATTCGATCATGTCCACTGGATTGGAATGCCGTTCGAATTCGAAATTACTAAGATTCATGCCCCACCTGGTTCCCTCTGACGTCTTTGCGAACCGACGCTGCCGGGCGCATAAAAGACGGAATTCTTGCACGACTCGAAGGACGCCCTTGCGGATTCGCTGCCGCGACTCCCGCCGGGGCTTTTTCCCGCCCGATCCGAATCATCATTTAGAATCAGTGTATAAATGCAGACTCGGAGCGCCAGTCCCTCGCTTGCATTTTGTCAGGGAGAGCCTGTGGAGCGAATTGCGAAATTGATTCCGCCGTGACTCATAACTGACTCAGGCAAAAGGCTTTTTAAGGTTCGGCCGCCGGTGGAAAACCTGTGCAAAAAAAATTGGGCAAACTGCCCGGGTCAGGTCTTCTTGGAAGCTGCGCGCTTGGTTGCAGCTGGTTTTGCCGCCGATTGGGTCTTCGAAGCGGTTTTTTCGACCGGCTTTGACGCGAGTTTTTCTTCGAGAACCGCCAGCCGCGCGGCCAGCGCATCGTTTTCCTCACGCGCCTTTATCGCCATCTCGCGAACAGCCTCGAATTCCTCTCGTTTGACCAGATCCATAGAGTTGATCAGACGTTCCAGCTGAGCCTGGATCGCAGTCTCCGCCTCACGGCGCACACCCTGCGCTGCACCGGCCGCATCGGTCATCAGCTTGGCAAGTTCATCGAGAATTCGGTTGGGTCCGCTGTTCATGATTTTCATCCCTGCATTCGCATGGTTTTGAGGCACTAAGCACGACCTTGAGGTAAGCCCTCCGACCACCAGTTGCAAGCAGCACAATTGCCGCAAGCCTTGCGCAAAGCTCATATGACATGCAACAGGAGCAGGATACGCAGAATCTGCAGCCCGAAACGGTTGCAAATCTCGCGTCAGGAGCCAAGGCCGAAGTCGCAGGCGGCTGACCTTGCAGGGAGGAGCGCGCATTGGACTACATGACTGCGATGCTGTCGCTAATGAGCTTTCCGGACATCGATCCGGTTCTCATCACGCTCGGCCCGTTGCAGGTCCGCTGGTACGGCATTGCCTATGTGGTGGGCATTCTGCTCGGCTGGCGCTACGCAAGGCGGCTCGCCGCCAACAACAGCCTTTGGTCCGGTGCACGCTCCCCGATCACTCCGCTGGATATGGATGATTTCCTCGTCTGGGCGACGGTCGGCATCGTTGCCGGCGGGCGCATCGGCTACATCCTGTTCTATGACTTTGCAGCCGTTGCCGCCAATCCGTTCCGGGCCTTTGAAATCTGGAACGGCGGCATGTCTTTTCATGGCGGCTTGCTGGGCACGCTGCTGGCCATGGTTCTGTTTGCCCGTCACCGCAACATCCCGGTCTTCAATCTGTTTGATATTGTCTGCGCGGTTGTGCCCGTCGGCATCTTCTTTGGCCGCATCGCCAATTTCATAAACGCCGAACTTTGGGGACGCCTTACGGACATGCCCTGGGCCTTTGTGTTCCCCACAGCAGGCCCCTTCCCCCGCCACCCAACCCAGCTTTATGAGGCCGCCCTTGAGGGTATCCTTCTGCTCGCCGTGCTTGCCGTTCTGATCTATCGGCGCAATGCGCTGGCTTCGCCCGGCCTGATCTCGGGCTGCTTCCTCATAGGCTATGCTCTTTCCCGTATTATTGTCGAATTCTACCGCGAACCAGATGCCCATATCGGCTATTTGTTCGGCGGCTGGTTGACCATGGGAATGGTGCTGTCGACACCGATGATCGCCGTCGGTCTCTGGGCCGTGCTATCGGCCCGGTCGCGCGCCTGAGCGAAACCAGGAAGATCAGCGCCATGAACTTGCCCCCCAGATCAAGCAACGCTCCGCCGATGACCCCGCTGGCTCAAAAAATGGCGCGCATCATCGAGCAGGCAGGACCGCTCAAGATCTCCGATTTCTTTGCCCTGTGCCTGGCAGACCCGGAGCACGGCTATTATCAGACCCGCGAACCATTCGGCCGGTCCGGTGATTTCATCACCGCTCCGGAAGTGTCGCAATTGTTTGGTGAGATGGTCGGCGTGTTCCTGGTCCAGGCCTGGCAGGCGCAGGGTGCGCCGGGCGAAGTCCGTATCGTCGAAATCGGACCTGGCCGCGGCACCTTGATGTCGGACGCGCTTCGGGTGATCGCAAAGCTCGCTCCCCAACTCTACACCGATGCCACCATTCACATGGTCGAGACCAGCGAACGGCTGCGCAACGTCCAACGCCAGACGCTGGTCCGCATCAAGGACCGGATATCCTGGCATCAGGCTTTCGAGGAGATCCCGGCCGGTTTCACCCTGATGGTCGCCAATGAACTGTTTGACGCCATTCCGATTCACCAGTTCGTCAAGACCGCCGACGGATTTCGTGAACGCGTGGTCTGTCTCGATGAGAAAGGCCGCCTGGCTTTTGGAGTTGGCCCAGGCAGTTTCGATCCGTCTCTGCTGCCCGTTGATGAGGCAACAGTGCCTGAAGGCGAGATCTTTGAGCTTGCGCCGGCGCGCTCGGCAGTCATGCAGGCTGTGGCCTCCAAGATTGTCCGCGACGGTGGCACCGCGCTTTCCATCGATTATGGCCATCTGGTCACCGGCTTCGGTGATACGCTGCAGGCTGTTTACCGACATGAGTTTGACCGACCCCTGACCCGCCCCGGCGAAGCAGATCTCACCAGCCATGTGGATTTTCAGGCGCTTGCCGAAGCCGCCGTGGCAGTGGGAGCCCATCTGCACCGGCCCCTGACCCAGGGGGAATTTCTGGTGGGACTGGGCCTGGTCGAGCGTGCCGGCGCACTCGGATCCGGTCGCGACGCATTGACCCAGGCAGCGATACGCGATGCGGTCAACCGGCTCGCCGGAGAGGGCGAAGGCCGCATGGGAGCGCTGTTCAAGGTGCTCGCGATCAGCGGCTCACAGGTCAGGATCACACCCTTTGATCCAGCCACAGCATAAGATCAGCATTTGACAGACGCGCCACAGATGGCCACCATTTGCGCGCAAACGAGGAATAAGCTGCGGATTCGGTATCCCTGCGGGGCCGATGGGAGGACCAGATCATGACGCTTGACCGCCGCGGACCGGACCCGGTCCGCAGCACTTTGCTGGACGGCGCATCTGGCGACGGACGCATTGCGCACGGCTTTTTCAGCCGTGCCGGCGGCGTCTCCGGCGGCATTTACCGTGGCCTCAATGTGGGGCTCGGTTCTGCCGACGACCGCGCTCATGTGATGGAAAACCGCGCCCGGGTCTCGCGCTGGTTCGCCCAGGACCCTGCCCGGCTGGTCACGGTGCACCAGGTGCACTCTCCCGATGTCCATGTCGCAACACTCGACAATGCCGCCGATCGTCCGAAAGCAGATGCCATTGTCACCCGCACGCCCGGACTGGTGATCGGCGTCCTGACCGCTGATTGCGGGCCGGTGCTGTTTGCCGATCCCGAAGCCGGTGTCGCAGCTGCAGCGCATGCGGGCTGGCGCGGCGCATTTGACGGCGTGCTGGAAAACACGGTCGCGGCCATGGAGAAGCTCGGCGCGGCGCGCCGCCGGATCACCGCTGTCCTGGGGCCTTCAATCAGCCAGGCCAATTACGAGGTCGGCCCGGAATTCGTCGAACGCTTCCTCGCACGCGATACCGCCAACAAGACCTACTTCAAGCCATCGGACAAACCCGGTCACGCAATGTTTGACTTAAGGCAACTGACACTCGACCGGCTGCATGCCAGCGGATTGCAGGCCGAGATGGTGAATGACTGCACCTATGCCGACGAGGATAGCTGGTATTCCTATCGCCGCGCCACACACCGCAACGAACCCGACTACGGACGACAGATCTCCGCCATCACCATAAAGGAGGACCCCCATGGCCCTGCATTTTGAACGTGAGGAATACGCCGCCCGTTTGAGCAAGCTGACAGCCAGCATGCGAGATGAAAACATCGACGCCATGCTGCTGTTCGCGCAGGAAAGCATGTACTGGCTGACCGGCTACGACACCTTCGGTTTTTGCTTCTTCCAGTGCCTGGTGGTCAAGGCTGACGGGAGCATGACCCTGCTCACCCGCTCTGCCGACCTGCGTCAGGCCCGCCAGACTTCCAACATTGAGCGGATCGTGGTGTGGACCGACAGGACCAAGGCCGATCCGGCGATGGATCTCAAGAACCTGCTGTCGGATCTCGATCTTCTCGGCACCCGCATCGGCGTCGAATACGACACCCACGGCCTGACCGGTGCGAATTGCCACAAGCTCGACAACCAGTTGCAGAGCTTTGCAGAGTTGATTGACGCCTCCTACATGGTCAGCCGTCTGCGGTTGATCAAAAGCCCGGCAGAGATTGCCTATGCCCGGCGCGCGGCCGAACTTGCAGATGCGGCGCTGGACGCGGCCATGCCGCTGATCAAGCCGGGGGCCAATGAAGCCGATGTTCTCGCCGCCATGCAGGGCGCGGTCTTCGCCGGTGGAGGTGATTATCCGGCGAATGAGTTCATCATCGGATCAGGCGAGGATGCGCTTTTGTGCCGCTACAAGGCCGGACGCCGCAAACTCGATGCCACAGACCAACTGACGCTCGAATGGGCCGGCAGCTACGCTCACTACCATGCCGCCATGATGCGCACGATCATCATCGGGGAACCCTCGGCGCGCCACATCGAGCTCTACGATGCCTGCCGGGAAGCCATGGGCGCGATCATAGCTATCCTCAGGCCCGGAACGAGTTTCGGCGAGGTGTTTGACGCCCATGCCGAAGTGATGGACGAACGCGGCCTGACCCGGCACCGGCTCAACGCCTGCGGTTACTCCCTGGGCGCACGTTTCACCCCGAGCTGGATGGAACACCAGATGTTTCACGCCGGCAATCCACTTCTCATTCAGGCCGACATGACGCTGTTCGTGCACATGATCATCATGGATTCGGAAACCGGCACCGCAATGACCCTCGGCCAGACCTATTTGACAACCGATGGTGAGGCGGTTTCGCTGTCGGGCAAGCCCCTCGATCTCATTGTTGTGCCAGCGGGAAAACCGTGAGCTAAACAGCCTGCAATTGACAGGTCCGCCCCCTAGATTTCATAACAGGGACAGCGAACGGGCGGGAAGCATGAGGCAAGCTATCAAGATAATAGGCGCATTGGTCCTCGTAGGGCTGGTAGCTGCCGGCTGCAACAGCACCGATACGCTTGCGCCAATTCCGGGCGACGGGGTGCCGACGGATGATCAAGCCAGCGCGCCCGTGTTCGGCGATCCCGGCCAGCTCCCGGACGCTGCACCGGCAGCCTCGACTTTTCCCGCCCCGCCCACGGCCCAGGCACCGGCGACCACATCACCCGCACTCACCTCGCTCCCCGCAGGTCAGGTTCGTGGCCAGATCCGCTTCATGCCGGTGATCGGCGCACCGGTCAATGCCGTCACGCCGCTGTCGCGCCAGCTGGCCGTGGAAGCCCGCAACCGTGGCCTGGCGATCCTGAGCGCCTCCGACCCTGGCGGCAACCACGTGCTCAAGGGGTACTTCTCCGCCGAGACCTTCAACGGCCAAACGACCGTTTTTTATGTCTGGGATGTTCTTGATCCCAGCGGCGCACGGCTTCACCGCATCCAGGGCCAGGAAGCGTTTCCGGGCGCCGCCGGGGATCCCTGGGCCTCGGTTCCGGCAAATGTGATGGAGCGCATCGCCACCCGCTCGATCGACGAATACGCCACTTGGCGAGGGCTTTGAGCGCACAAGTTCGCGCCGCTTGACGCTTTGCCGGCTTTGCGAATTTTCGGCAATTCAACAGAAAAATAACTGCAGCAAACAATGCGCTATTGCATTCGTGACGCGCACCGCTAAAACGCGGGCCAACGGGTTGGCGCTCCGTCCGTATGGGCACTGAAGCTCATGATGTGACGCAGCCAAAAAAACAGGCGGTCCCAGATGAAGGTTTTCGCGGGAAACTCGAACCGGCGCTTGGCTGAATCCATCTGCAACTATCTCAATGTACCGCTTGGCAAGGCCAGTGTGCGGCGCTTCGCCGACCAGGAGATTTTTGTCGAGGTTCAGGAGAACGTGCGCGGCGAGGATGTCTTCGTGGTGCAGTCGACCTCCTACCCGACAAATGACAACCTGATGGAATTGCTGATCATGATCGACGCCTTCCGTCGTTCGTCAGCCAAGCGTATCACCGCCGTCATTCCCTATTTCGGCTATGCCCGCCAGGATCGCCGCGCCTCGGGCCGCACGCCGATCTCGGCCAAGCTGGTCGCCAACCTGATCACCGAAGCCGGCGCTGACAGGGTCCTGACGCTGGACCTGCACGCGGGCCAGATCCAAGGCTTTTTCGACATCCCGACCGACAACCTGTTCGCGGTCCCGCTGCTGGCCCGTGACGTGAAGGATCGTTACGCCAAGGGCTCGTTGATGGTGGTGTCTCCCGATGTTGGCGGCGTGGTCCGCGCCCGTGCGCTTTCCAAGCGGATCGACCCGCAGTCCACACTCGCCATCGTCGACAAGCGCCGCGAGCGCCCCGGCGAGTCCGAGGTGATGAATGTGATCGGTGACATCGTCGGCAAGGACTGCCTGCTGATCGACGACATCGTCGATTCGGGCGGCACGCTCTGCAATGCCGCCGAGGCGCTTCTGGCAAAGGGCGCCACCAGCGTCACCGCCTACATTACCCATGGCGTGTTGTCTGGCGGGGCCGTGGCCCGTGTCGCCTCATCCATGCTCAAGGAACTGGTCATCACCGACTCGATCCAGCCGACCCAGGAAGTGCTGAACGCCCCCAATATCCGTGTCATCTCCACCGACACACTGATCGGTGAAGCCATCAACCGCACCGCGGCCGAGCAATCAGTCTCCAGCCTGTTCGACTGATCGCTTACCCGAGCACCGTGATTGCGACGCCCGCAAGCGTCGCAGCGCCCAGCACCGCGAACAGGTTGACGTGAAAGCGCAGCAGCGCGATTGCCGCACCAAGCGCAATTGCCAGCGCCGCGACATTGAGCGTGCTTAGATCCGGCTGAGGCAGGGTGAGCGGCCCGAAGGCGATTTCACCGACATCTGCAAACAGCACATTGAGCGCAAACCACACCGCGAGATTGGCAATCACACCGACCACAGCTGCGGTGATCGCAGCCAGACCCGCCGACAGCCATTTGACCGAACGCAGACGCTCGATATGGGGCGCACCCGCAAAGATCCACAGGAAGCATGGCGCAAAGGTGAAGAACAGCGCCACCGTTCCCCCCAGAGCGCCGCCCAGTGCCGGGTCAAACCCGGCCTCGCGCGCGCCGCCCAGAAACCCGACAAACACCAGCACCAGAATGAGCGGTCCCGGCGTTGTCTCCGCAAGGCCAAGCCCCGCCAACATGTCGCCGGGCATCAGCCAGCCATGCACCTCGACGGCCTGTTGCCCGACATAGGCCAGCACCGCATAGGCGCCGCCAAAGGTGACAATCGCCGCCTTGGAGAAAAACAGCGCCATTGCTGAAAACGCGTCGGGAATGCCAGGCAGCAGCAAAAGCAGTGCCAGAGGCCCTAACCAGATCGCGCCCCAGACAAGGAGTGTCCGCAAGGTCGGACCGGTCAGCCCCGGCAAGACCTGGGGCTTAGGATCGGTATCTACGTTCGTCTGAACAGGGCCATTCCCCTGCTCCTGTGGCGGACTCAGCTTCGAGACCAGAATCCCGATCAGGCCTGCCCCCAGCACAATAAGCGGAAATGGCAGCTTGAGCAGCGCAATCGCGACGAAGGCCGCAACAGCAAGACCCCAGGCAAACCGGCTCTTGAGCGCCCGTTTCGACACCTTCATCATTGCCTCGACGACGATGGCAAGCACCGCCGCCTTGAGCCCGAACAAGATGCCCGCCACCACCGGCAGATCGCCATAATGAAAATAGAGGGCCGAAAGCGCCATGATCAGGGCAAAGCCAGGCAGCACGAACAGAAGCCCCGCCAGAAGCCCGCCCTTGACCCCGCGCAGCAGCCAGCCCGAATAGGTAGCGAGCTGCATGGCTTCCGGCCCCGGCAGCAGCATGCAGAAATTCAGCGCATGCAGAAACCGGGACTCATCCAGCCAGCCACGGGTTTCGACCAGTTCCCGGTGCATCAGCGAAATCTGTCCCGCCGGACCACCGAACGACAACAGACCGATGCGGCCAAAGACGCGGGTCATCTCGGCCCAGGAGGGGGAAGACAGGGAGTTCATGATTCAGCTTTCCCCGCAGTCCAGGTGTGAGTTTCAGCGGTGGCGTGGCGGCACCATGCATAGAGCGCATCGTAAATCACCATTCCTTTTTCCAGCTGTGCCAGATCATCATCTTCGGAAGATGACAAACCCAGTGAAATCGCCAGCAGACCGGCCGATTGCGGTTCAAGGCCGAGACCCCCGGTATCCGCACCCCGAACAATCCGGGCCAGATGACGCAGGGCGCTGTCCTCGATGCCGAACAGATCGAGCAACGTATCGACACTGCACAATTCCCCGTTCTCGCCCTGATGCGAGTACGTCACACCATCCACATCAAACGGGATTGCCCCCATCTCTTCGGCAATATCGACAACCCATTCAGCCTCGACGAAATGAAACTCGGCCATCGGATCGATGAAGCGCCGCACCAGCCAGGGAAACGCAATGCGGTCTATCTTGGGCCTTTCACGGGTGATCCAGCGGGTCGCTTGCGGCAACAAGAGCGGCACATCGGGCCCGCGCTGTTTGAGCACAAGCCCGCGCGCCTTCTCATAGGCGTCGATACCGCCTTCCAGATACCTGGCGTCGATGCCCTGCGAACGCAACCGCGCCACTGCCAGCTGGCTGACATTGTGGCCGTGCAGACAGTATACGACGATGGGCTTTCCCAGACGGGCCAGCTCCGGTCCCCAGACATGCGTTGCCATATGGTCGCGCCAGACCGAACCGGCAATGGCACGCCCTTCTTCCTCGAACTTGAAACAGCGAGTCGCGGCAACGACGGTTGGCCAGTTGCTGCTACCGGACAGATTGGACAAGTCTTGAGCTGAGATGGATTTGGACACGATTATCCCCTTCGCATAGATACGAAGGGCGGAACTTGGGCTTTCGCCTGCAACGGGGAGCCCACCCGTAACCCCGTGGTACCAGTCTTAGCTCATCAGCCTGAAAAAACAAGACATAAGTATCGGCATAAAAATCCAGATGGCGGCTCACGCCATGTCGAATGAGAGCGCCATCTCGGCACGCAACCAGCGCTCGAACTCGGCTGTCTCCTTGGTCTTGAAAGAATGGTTGCGGGTAATGAACCAGTAGCTGGCGCCGGTGGAAACACGCCCCTCGAACGGGGCCACCACCTGCCCCGCGGCCAGCGCATCATTGGCCAGCGTTTCCCATGCCAGAAATACCCCTTGTCCTGCAATTGCGGCGTCAAGACAAAGCGAGGCATCGGAGAACGTCGGGCCTTCGCACAGGTCCGCCGCGGTCAGGCCAAAAGGTTTGAGCCAGAGATCCCAGTCAAACCTCGCACCGGCGTCACGGATGACCGGGACCGTTCGGATCGCCCCGGGCTGTTTCAGTGCTTCCGCTATGGCAGGGCTGCAGACCGGAAAAACCCGCTGGTCGAGCAGCTTGCTGAGCCGCTGGCCGGGCCAGGGACCATTTCCGACCCGGATACAAACATCAACATCGGATGTGTTGGGATCAACCAGCGCAATCGTGGCATCGACCCGAATGCGAATGAGCGGATGGGCGTCGTAAAATTTCTTCAGCCGCCACACCAGCCATTTCGAAGCGAAAACCGGCGCCACCGACACCACCAGCACGCTGCTGTCCGGCTCGCTCGCTTTGGCCAGAGCCATCGACAATTCCGCCATTCCCGCTGTCAGATGCGGCAGCACCAGTTCACCCACGCAATTGACAGCCAGTCCCTTGGGGTGCCGGATGAAAAGTTCTGTGCCGAGTTGCTGCTCGACCTTCTGGATCTGCTGGCTGACTGCGCCGGGTGTAACACCAAGTTCCGCAGCGGCGGCGCCCAGGCCACCAAGTCGCCCGACCGCCTCCACCGCGCGCAGACCGTTGAGTGGCACGCTGTTCAGGTTCTTCATATAGTTTCTCTAAAAGCCATCACAGAAAATGTCGATAGTACGGGCACAACATCAGATTTATCCTTCACCCATGCTATATGATTTACTCCAAAAGGCGCTCCGCCTGCTGTCTTTGTCACCTCAAGCCACCGATGCGGCGGCAAACGGATGGCATGCCGATCCACTCTCACATCCGGATTTGCAGGGCATGTCCCTGCGCCAACTCGCCGACCTGCCGTTTGACCCCTACGGCCTCCCGGCACTTTCCCAGCCTAACAGTGGCAATGCTCTGATAACGGGCGCCACACCTATGGCGTCCTGCCGGATCTCCCCATTGTCAACTGTGCAGGGGCTCTCAATACCACCAGCGCGGTAAAACACAGCCTGTCCCGGGCAACAGAACACCCGCAATCCCTTGCATTCGCGCGGCTGCTCCGCTATAGCGGCGTCGTCCGTGCAGACACCCTTGGAGGCAACACGGATGAGGCGCCGGCGCTCTCGTTAAAAAGAGGCGGCGCTTGATGTTTTTCGGGACCTGCCAAAACGGATCCCGGCAAGCAGCCTTTATTAGAACCTCGAAAGGAAATGCCATGAGCAACACATATGAGCTCAAGGCCGAGGCGCGCGCACAGGTCGGTAAGGGGTCCGCCCGTGAACTTCGCCGCAACGGTTTGATTCCCGCTGTCATCTATGGTGACAAGAAAGACCCTGTTTCGATCGCGCTGTCGCGCAAGGACGTCACGCTGAAAATTCATGCTGGCGGCTTCATGACCACGATCGCCACCATCGATGTCGACGGCACCAAATACAGCGTCCTGCCCAAGGACTACCAGCTGGATCCGGTCCGCGACTTCCTGATGCATGTCGACTTCCTGCGGATTTCGAAGAACACCCAGGTGACCGTTGAAATCCCTGTTCACTTCGAAAACGAAGAGAAGGCCCCTGGCATCAAGCGCGGCGGCGTTCTCAACGTCGTGCGTCATACGGTCGAGTGCAACTGCCCGGCCAATGCGATCCCCGAAGCCCTGATCGTTGACCTGACCGGTCTCGAAGTCGGCGACGGTGTCCACATCTCCGCTGTAACGCTGCCTGAAGGTGTCGAGCCGACGATCACCGATCGCGACTTCACCATCGCCACCGTGGCAGCCCCTGCTGGCCTCAAGAGCGACGACAACGCCTCCGAAGATGGCGAAGAGGCAGCCGAAGGCGAGAGCGAAGAATAAGCTCCGCCGGCGCATTGTTGAGGATCAGGCTCCATGTTGCTCATCGCAGGACTTGGAAACCCCGGCCCTCAATACGCCAGGCACCGGCACAATGTCGGCTTCATGGCGGCGGACGCAATTGCCCGCCGCCATTCGTTTTCCGGATTTTCGAAGAAATTCCGCGGTGAAATCGCCGATGGCGAGATTGCCGGCGAGAAAATCCTGTTGCTCAAACCCATGACCTTCATGAACCTGTCAGGCGACAGCGTCGGCGAAGCCATGCGGTTCTACAAGCTCTCCCCGTCCGACATCATCGTCATTCATGACGAGCTCGATCTGGCGCCTGGCAAGCTCAGGCTCAAAACCGGCGGCGGCCATGGCGGCCACAATGGCTTGAAATCCATCGACGCCCATTGCGGCAAGGATTACAAGCGCTTGCGGGTCGGCATCGGCCATCCCGGCCACAAGGACCGCGTCAACAGCCATGTCCTGGGCGATTTCTCCAAGGCCGACCGGGAGTGGCTGGAACCATTGCTCGACGCCATCGCCGACCATACCGATCTGATGGCCAAGGGCGATGACGCCGGGTTCCTGAACAAGATCGCGCTCGCGACAGGCAGCGCATCACCCGGACCGGCAAAGCCGGAAAAAAAAACTGAAGCGGCAGCGGGCGGCAAACCCAAACCATCGTCAAAATCCCACATCCGCCAGGCCCGCAATTCGGCACAGCCGAAAACACTGCCCGCCTCCGGCCCGATGGCCGACATGCTCAAGAAGCTGTTCGGCAACAAGGACTGAGCACGCGACGCTGCATATGCCGGATGACATCCGCTTGCATATGCGTGAACCAGAGCCAGTGTGACCTCACACCATCGTCATTCGCTCTTGATCACCAATCCGGGCAATATCCTGACATCGATCAAGCCGCGGCCAGACGCTCCAGCCGCTTGCCGCACCCAGGATGGAAGAGGCAATCATGAACAATGCAGCATTCACCCGACGAACTCTGTTTGGTCTTGGAATTGGTATTGCGGCGCTGTCCCTCACCAGGACCGGCCCCGCAATGGCCAACCCGGTCAACACCACCAAGTCTGGTGTGGCCATCGACGGCCATGATCCCGTGGCCTATTTCACCATGAGCAAGGCCGTGCGCGGCGAAGAGGCCATCACGGCAAACTATGGCGGCGCGACCTATCAGTTCAGCTCTCAAGAGCACAGGGCGCTGTTTGAGGCCAATCCCGCCAAATATGCCCCGCAATATGGCGGCTTCTGCGCCTACGGTGCCTCACAGGGCTACAATGCGCCGGTGGAAGCCGACAAATTCACCATTGTCGATGACAAGCTCTATCTTAACTACAATGGCAGTGTTCAAAGCACCTGGCGCAAGGACACAGCAGGTTACATCACCAAGGCCGATGCCTACTGGGCAACCCAGTAGGGTCTGACCACCCGCAGCGCATCAGGCCTTGAGATCCTCGACGCGCTGCCAGAACAGATCTACGAAGCCGGAAATTCCGGCTTCGATGCCATAGGCTATGAGCTGTGCCGCTTCCGCCGAAAACAGCATCACGCCAAAGCCTGCAATCAACCAGTAGCTCACTGAGATCCTGAGATTCTTGGCACTGTCAAGCCGGTAGTAGCCTGCATCATCGAACTCGGTGCCGATCAGGTAGTCACCCCAGCTGTAATCACTTGAAACGAGCACATTGACCGCCGGCGTGTCGGACAGCTTGTCGGGGAACACGTTGAACACGGCGCGGATGATGTGCGCGAGCGTGCCCAGCACCGCGAACAGGATTCCCGCGACGACAAAATGCCAAGTTGCCAGTTCGACTTCCATTTGGGGCCCCACAAAAGCGTCTCGACAGAGACTACAGCCAAAAGCTTGCCATCGGGTTGATGTGTGAAACCGTCCGGGGCTTGACCGCAAAGGCCCTTTCCCGCATAGCCACCAGCAATTCCCGATCACAGACGAGACGAGAAAACCATGGGTTTCAAATGCGGTATCGTTGGCCTGCCGAATGTCGGCAAGTCCACCCTCTTCAATGCGCTGACGCGGACCGCCGCGGCACAGGCTGCGAACTATCCGTTCTGCACGATCGAGCCCAACACCGGCGAAGTCGCGGTTCCCGACCCGAGGCTTAAAAAGCTGGCGGAAATAGCCGGCTCCAAGGAAATCATCCCGACCCGGATTTCCTTCGTCGACATCGCCGGCCTGGTGCGCGGCGCGTCCAAGGGCGAAGGCCTCGGCAACAAGTTCCTTGCCAACATCCGCGAAGTCGATGCCATCGTCCATGTGCTCAGATGCTTCGAGGATGACGACATCACCCATGTGGAAGGCCGCATTGATCCGGTGGGGGACGCTGACACCATCGAAACCGAACTGATGATCTCCGACCTCGAAAGCCTGGAGCGCCGTACCGAACAGACACGCAAGCGCGCTGCGGCCAAGGACAAGGAATCGCTGACTGTCCTGCCGATGATGGAAGCCTCATTGAAACTGCTGCAGGATGGCAAGCCTGTCCGGGCGATGCTCAAGACCCTGGCGGATGAAGACCTCAAGATCCTTCACGGCCTGAACCTCTTGACCTCGCACCCTGTGCTCTATGTGTGCAACGTCTCGGAAACCGATGCTGCAACCGGCAATGCCCACACCGAAGCGGTCGCCAGGATGGCTGCTGAGCAAGGGGCTGAGAGCATTGTCGTCTCTGCGGCCATCGAATCCGAAGTGGCACAATTGCCCGAAGAGGAAGCGGCGGAATTCCTCGCGGCTCTGGAGCTTGAAGAAGCTGGCCTCGACCGGCTGATCCGTGCCGGATACAGCCTGCTTGACCTGATCACCTATTTCACCGTTGGACCCAAGGAAACCCGCGCCTGGACCATCGAGCGCGGCACCAAGGCGCCAGGTGCTGCCGGTGTCATTCACACCGATTTCGAACGCGGTTTCATCCGCGCCTTCACCATTGGCTATGACGACTATGTGGCACTCGGCGGTGAAGTCCCTGCCAAGGAAGCCGGCAAGGCACGCGACGAAGGCAAGGAATATGTCGTCCAGGACGGCGACGTGATCCATTTCCGCTTCAACACCTGAGCGGGTTGCAAAACGCACCACAAGAACCATTCAGCCCCGCAGGCTGCATGCTGCGGGGTTGGACGGGGCCAGTCCTCCCGTCGTCAGATCCTCCCGTCGTTCAGGTCTTCGGGGCCGGACAGGTCGACAGTCCGACGGCCGAATAGAGCGGGCAGGTCCGGAACAGGCCCGTGGCCAGCGGGATGATCCCGATGAGCGTGAAATAGCGCCATGGGGCGTCCGGATAGAGGAAGAACATCGCGATCAGGACGATACCTGCAACGATGCGGAGAACGCGGTCGATACCGCCAACATTGGTCTTGAACATTACGGGCTCCTTTGAAACATGGGCGAACACTTCCGCCACCATGCATTCAACATAGACTATGTTTCGGCATGCGACTTGACTGGGATCAAGACCGGAGCAGAATTCCTTTCATACCTAAAGGAATTCGATTAGGTTGGCGCTCACCGCAGCCTCAAGGATAACAACCATCCAAATGTCTCAGCACGAACTTATTCATTTCGAGGATATGAACCCGGAAACCGTATACCCGCTCGGCCCCAAACATGTCGTTGCAGACGAAGTCATTGCCTTCGCGAGCGAGTATGACCCGCAGCCCATGCATCTCGATGAGGAAGCCGGCAAAGCCTCCATTCTGGGCGGCCTGGCCGCTTCGGGCTGGCACAGCTGCGCCATGTTGATGCGGATGATGTGTGACAGCTATATGCTGCGCGCCGCCGCCGAGGGCGCTCCGGGGCTCGATTACGTCAAGTGGATCCGCCCGGTGCTCGCCGATGATGTCTTGTCAGGGGAAACCAGAGTGGTTGACCGGCGGGTGTCGAAATCGCGGCCCGGCATCGGCATCGTTCATCTGCGCCATGAATTGCGCAACCAGCGGGGCGAGACCGTTCTTGTGTCCGAAAACCCGGTCATGCTGCGTCTGCGCATGCCACAGGAGGGTTGACCCGTGAGCTTTGAACTTTCTTTCCGTCCCGGCCAGCGCACCGAATTGGGCAGCCACCTGTTCACCGCTGAAGCCATCATAGAGTTCGCCAGCAAGTATGATCCCCAGCGCTTTCACATTGATGAGGAAGCCGCCCGTGACAGCGTCTTTGGCGGACTCTGCGCCTCCGGCTGGCACACCGCATCGGTCTGGATGAAACTGAATGTGGCCTTGATGAACACCACCATTGCAAGCGCACGCGCGGAAGGGAGCGCTGTGCCCGAATTTGGCCCCTCGCCTGGTTTCCGCGATCTCAAATGGTTCCGCCCGGTCTTTGCCGGCGATGAAATCAGGTACTCGAAGACATTCAAGTCCATCCGACCCCTGGCATCGAGGCCAGGCTGGTCCCTGCTCGAGACCGATGCGGAAGCACAGGATCCTTCCGGCGAACTGGTCATGAGCTTCCGGACTGCGGCCCTTATCAGGCTGCCGGCCTCATTTCCCAAAAGCATGGAATAAGCTCAAAGCCTCATCCATTGTCCGCGAAAGCGGCCGTGGCCGGATCCCGACCGGCCCGGCTCCCTTTTCGTCAGTGCCCAGGATACTCGATCAGGGTGCGCACCTGCACGCCCAAATCTTCGAGCTTCTTGCGGCCACCCAGATCCGGCAGGTCAATCACGAAACAGGCAGCGACGATGTTGGCACCCATTTGCCGGAGCAGCTTGACCGCGCCTTCTGCTGTTCCACCAGTGGCAATCAGGTCATCCACCAAGATGACGCTCTCGCCCTCCTTCACCGCATCCTTGTGCATCTCCATCTCGTCGACGCCATATTCGAGGCTGTAGGCAACGCGCACCGTCTCGTGCGGCAGCTTGCCCTTCTTGCGGATCGGAACGAAGCCAGCCGAGAGCTGGTGTGCCATGGCGCCGCCAAGGATAAATCCGCGCGCCTCGATGCCGGCGATCTTGGAGATCTGCTGCCCCGCATAGGGATGCACCAGCTCGTCGACCGCACGGCGGAAAGCCCGCGGCTGGCCCAGCAATGTGGTGATGTCACGAAACAGGATGCCTGGCTTCGGATAGTCCTTGATCGTGCGGATCGAGGCCTCAAGTTCATCTGTCAGATTGGACATCGGGCATATTCCTGTTGTTCATTGGAGACTGGCTGGAAACAGCAAAGTGGAAGGCAAAGTCGGCTCGACAGGTCCTGCGGATTGCAATGTGCGACACCGGAAATGGCTGCGCAAGAGGCATTTTGCCCGACACGAAAACGCCGCCCGAAGGCGGCGTTCGCATAGATCCCAACAATTATAGGTCTGCGTCTCAGTCCTTGTTGGCGAAGATCGACTTCTTGGTCAGGTACAGCAGCGACGAGAAGATCAGCAGGAACAGGATAACCATGAACCCGGTCTGCTTGCGCTGTTCCATGTGCGGCTCCGCAGCCCACATCAGAAACGCGGCGACATCGTGTGCATACTGATCGACAGTCTCCGGGCTCCCGTCATCGTAAGTCACCATCTCGTCAAACAGCGGCGGCGCCATGGCCAGTGCGGAAGAGCTCACAAAATAGGGGTTGTAATGAGTCCCCTCGGCCACCTCATGATCCTCCGGCGGATCCTGATAACCGGTCAGCAGCGAGTAGATGTAGTTCGGGCCGCTCTCATTGTAGGCGGTGAAGATGTCGAAGATGAACTGCGGGAAACCGCGTTCGACATAACGTGCCTTGGCCAGCAACGAGAAGTCCGGCGGAGCTGCACCATTGTTCGCCGCAGCTGCCGCTTCCTTGTTGGGGAACGGCGACGGGAAATGATCCGTCGGCACCGCCGTGCGGGTGAACATTTCACCATCAGCGTCAGGACCGTCTTCGACTTCGTAATTGGCCGCCAGCGACTTGACCTGATCCTCGGAGTAGCCAAGCTCCTCCAGGGTGCGGAACGCCACAAGGTTCATCGAGTGGCAAGCCGAACAGCCTTCCACATAGACCTTGAGGCCACGCTGCAGCTGCGCCTTGTCGTAGGTGCCGAAAATTCCGGCAAAAGACCAGTCCTGCTCACGTGGCTTGTTGATCGGGTATGACCCTGCAGCAAGTGCAGGAGCAGAGCCGATCAGCAGTGCCAGGGCGGCCGGAACGATGCTTGCAAGAAGCTTTTTCATATCTTCTATTCCTTTCCGTCGCGCGCCGCTCAGCCGCGGGTTTCCGGTGATGCAGCCGCTGCCGCCGCACCGCCATTGCCGGCCTTTTTGGCAAGCACGGCCTCTGTGATCGAATTCGGCAGACGCTTCGGCGTTTCAACGAGCCCCAGCACCGGCAGGATGACCAGGAAGAACGCGAAGTAGTAGAGCGTCGAAACCTGAGCCAGGGCCGTGTAGACGCCCTCGGCTGGCTTGGCGCCGAGCCATCCCAGGAAAATCGCGTTGGCCACGAAGATCCAGAAGAACAGCTTGTACCAGGGACGATAGACCGCCGAGCGGACCTTCGACGTATCGAGCCAGGGCAGCACGAACAGCACTGCGATGGAACCGAACATGGCCAGCACGCCACCAAGCTTGGAGTCGATCGGGCCGATGTTGAACGTGATCGCACGCAGGATCGCGTAGAACGGCAGGAAGTACCACTCGGGAACGATGTGCGAAGGCGTCTTCAGCGCGTCAGCCGGAATGTAGTTGTCCGCATGGCCGAGATAATTTGGCATGAAGAAGATGAAGTAGGCAAACACGATCAGGAAGATGCTCATCGCCAGCGCGTCCTTGACGGTCGCATAGGGCGTGAACGGCACCGTATCGGTCTTGCTCTTTACTTCAACACCGGTCGGGTTGGTCTGACCGGTCACATGCAGCGCCCAGACGTGCAGGATCACCACACCGGTAATCATGAACGGCAACAGGTAATGCAGCGAGAAGAAGCGGTTGAGAGTCGGATTGTCCACCGCAAAACCGCCAAGCAACAGCTGCTGGATCGGCTCGCCGATGCCCGGGAACGCGGTAAAGAAGCCGGTGATCACGGTTGCACCCCAGAAAGACATCTGGCCCCAGGGCAGCACATATCCCATGAACGCGGTCGCCATCATCAAAAGCAGAATGACAACGCCGAGGATCCAGAGGATTTCGCGCGGCGCCTTGTAGGAGCCGTAGTACATTCCGCGCGCGATGTGCAGATAGACAGCAACAAAGAAGAACGACGCACCGTTGGCATGCATGTAACGCAGCAGCCAGCCGGAGTTGACGTCGCGCATGATTTTCTCAACCGACTCGAAGGCAATCGCGGTGTCAGCCGCATAGTGCATGGCAAGCACGACGCCGGTGAGGATCTGCACAACCAGCATCACCATCAGGATGCCGCCGAAGGTGTAGGCGTAGTTCAGGTTCCGTGGCACCGGATAGGAGACGAAACTGTCATGCACCAGCCGCGGCAGCGGCAGGCGTGAGTCGACCCATTTTCCGAGACCGGATGTGGGCTGATATGTCGAGTGATCGCTGCTCATGGTTTGAAGCCCCCTCAGCCGATTTTAATAACGGTGTCAGACACAAAGGCGAAAGGCGGCACCGGAAGGTTTGTCGGGGCCGGGCCCTTGCGGATGCGGCCTGCGGTATCATAGTGCGAGCCGTGGCAGGGGCAGAACCAGCCGCCGAAATCACCAGCCTGACCAAGCGGCACGCAACCCAGATGGGTGCAGGATCCGATCATCACGATCCAGTTTTCCATGCCTTCACCAGCGGAACGGTCAACATCGGTCGCTGGTGCAGCGTCGGCGAGGTTGGCGTTGCGTGCGATAGGATCCTTGAGGTCGTCCATCGCAACGGCCTGAGCCTCGGCGATTTCCTCTTCGGTGCGGTTGCGAATGAACACCGGCTTGCCGCGCCATTTCACCGTCAGCGACATGCCCGGCTCAAGCGCTCCGACATTGACCTCGATCGAGGCCAGCGCCAGGGTCGATGCATCCGGACGCATCTGATCGATAAACGGCCAGGCAAAGCTGCCCGCTCCGACCACGCCCGCCATACCGGTGGCGATGTAAAGGAAATCACGGCGGGTGGGTTCGCCCGCGCCTTCGCTCTGTGTCATTGGCTCACTCACGGCTCAATATCCTCTCAAGCTGCGTCTGGACCAGCATTCCGTCCCACCGCCTCTGGTAGATCCGGCCTGATTCCCCTGGGGAAAACGGACCGCTGCCGACAATGCGGCGGAATTCTGTCAATCGCGCGGTTTCTAAGCGGGATAGAATGTAAAGTCCAGACCAGACAAGGGGAGAAGGGCACAATGTCGCGGGAAAAATGCCCGCCTACTCAGCCGCCTCGCCAACGCCGAGGAACCCGCCCGACTGGCGCGCCCACAATTCGGCATACAATCCGCCCTTCGCAAGCAATTCGGCATGGCTTCCCATTTCGAGAATTTGCCCCTGATCCATGACCACAAGACGGTCCATCCGGGCGATCGTCGAGAGCCGGTGGGCAATGGCTATAACCGTCTTGCCGGACATCAATTCCTCAAGATTCTCCTGAATAGCGGCCTCAACCTCCGAATCGAGTGCCGAAGTGGCCTCGTCCAGCACCAGGATCGGCGCATCCTTGAGCATCACCCGGGCAATCGCGATCCGTTGACGCTGGCCGCCCGAGAGTTTGACGCCACGGTCCCCGACATGGGCATCAAGCCCCTTGCGGCCGCGTTGGTCCGACAGCTCATCGATGAATTCCAGCGCCTCGGCGCGACCGGCCGCTTCGCGAATGGCACTGTCATCGGCTTCGGGTCGGCCGAAAATGATATTCTCGCGAATCGACCGGTGCAGCAGCGACGTATCCTGGGTCACCATGCCGATGTGCTGGCGCAGCGATTCCTGGGTCACGCCGGCGATGTCCTGGCCATCGATTTCGATTCGGCCCGCCTCCAGGTCGTAAAACCGCAACAGCAGGTTGACGAAGGTGGACTTGCCGGCGCCTGAGCGCCCGACCAGGCCGATCTTCTCGCCCGGCTTGATCGCAAGCGTCAGGTTCCGGATCACCGGAACTGACGGATCATAGGCGAAGCTTGCCCCCTCGAACCGGATCGCAGCACCGTCGACCGTGAGCTCTGCCGCATCCGGGCGATCGCTCAGCCCCACCGGCCGCGCCACCATATCGGCGGAATTCTGCACCGTGCCCAGATTGCGCATCAGGCTGTTGAGCTGGGTCATCATCCGGCCAAACAGCATGTTGAGCCTGAGCACCAGCGACAGGGTAAAGGCCACGGAGCCAACCGAGATCGCGCCGGCCAGCCAGAGATTGATCGAGAAGATGGCAATCGCCGTGATCATGACGCCGGACAGTGCCGCCAACGAGGCGCGAACGCCGGTCAGATGCCGGGTAAAGGGCAGGATCGCCCCTATGAACTGGTCAAACCCCTCGCGGATGTAGCGATCATTGTCAGCATCACGGGCATAGAGCTTGACGGTCTGGATGTTGGAATAGCTGTCGGTCAGCCGCCCCGTCAGCATGGCCGAAGCTTCCGCGCTGGCACGGGCATGGCGGCGGATCCGCGGCACGAAATGCCGCGCCAGGAGAGCGAAGGCCGCGACCCACACCAGCACCAGCGCCGACAGCCGCCAATCCAGCTGCGCCACCAGGGCAATGGTGGTCAGCGTGTAGATGCAGATGAACCAGGCCACCTGCAGCAGCGAGACCATGAAGTCCCCGGTCGCCTGCCCCGCGGTCCAGACCTTGTTGACGATCCGCCCGGCAAAATCATTCTGAAAGAAACTCAGGTCCTGGCGCGACACATGGGAATGCGCCTGCCAGCGCACCAGGTTGAAAAACCCCGGCACCACCGTCTGCTCTTCAACCAGGGCTGCCAGCGTCACCACCACAAAGCGGCCGACCAGCACGACGCACAGCATGAAGGCCAGCGTCGGGCCATGGGCCGCAAACAACCCGTCCCATCCCGCCGACGGCTCGGTCGTGTCAAGCACGTCGACCAGCCGTCCGACGAAATAGAACATCGCCGCTTCCAGCAACGCCACCAGTCCACCCAGCGCCAGCATCGCCGCAAACGCACCCTTGGCCTGCCCCACATAGTGACGCAGAAAGCCTGAAGTGGACGATGGCGGCTGATAGTCCCGGCGCCGGGCAAACGGATCGATCCAGCGTTCGAACAGGGTGAGAACCGGTTTGAAAATCATGCCAGCAACAATAGGGCGTGGTTGTGGTTTGGCAATAAATTCACGCGCCTATTCCGCTGCATTTTCAACCACCGCATCGATGAACCCGCCCGACTGCCGCGACCACAGATCGGCATAGATACCGCCCGACGTGATCAGCTCGTCATGCACCCCGGTCTCGACGATCTCGCCTTGATCCAGCACCACAAGCCTGTCCATCTGCGCAATCGTCGACAGCCGGTGCGCAATGGCGATCACCGTCTTGTTCTCCATCAGCGCGAACAGATTTTCCTGGATCGCCGACTCCACTTCGGAATCGAGCGCCGAGGTCGCCTCGTCGAGAACCAGGATCGGCGCATCCTTCAAGAACACCCGCGCAATCGCGATTCGCTGACGCTGCCCGCCCGAAAGCTTGACCCCGCGTTCGCCGACATGGGCATCAAACCCGGTGCGTCCGGCCAGATCCTCGAGCCCGGCGATGAAATCAAGTGCATTGGCCTTGCGTGCCGCCTCGATGATTTCATCCTCCGTGGCGTCAGGCCGCCCATAGGCGATGTTGTCGCGCACCGAGCGATGCAGCAGCGACGTGTCCTGGCTGACCATGCCCACCTGCGCGCGAAGGCTGTCCTGACTGACCTGGGAGATGTCCTGACCGTCGATCAGCACCCTGCCCGATTCAAGATTGTAGAACCTGAGCAACAGATTGACGAGCGTGGTCTTGCCGGCGCCCGAGCGGCCGACCAGGCCGATCTTCTCACCCGGCTTGATGTTCAGCGAAAGGTTCTCGATCACGCCGCTCTGCTTGCCGTAATGAAACCGCACATTCTCGAAGCTGATCGCACCCTTCTGCGCGACGATGTCACCTGCGTTCGGATGGTCGACCACGTCATGCGGCTTGATCATCATGCCCATGCCGTCCTGCACCACGCCGATGTTCTCGAAGAAGGCCGACACCTCCCACATGATCCACTGTGACATGCCGTTCACGCGAAGCGACAGCCCGATGACAACGGCGATGGAACCGACCGAGACAAAACCGTTCAGCCAAAACCCGATCGACATCGCAGACACCACAAACACGAGCAGCGAATTGTTGAAGTAGATCAGCACCTGAAACACGGTCGACATCCGCATTTGCCGGTGCACTGTTTCCAAAAACATGTCCATGCTTTCGCGTGCATAGGCTTCCTCGCGGCCCGCATGGGAAAACAGCTTCACGGTGGAGATATTGGTATAGCTGTCCACCACTCGCCCGGTCATTGCCGACCTCGCATCCGCCTGATCCGTGGCAATCCGCTTGAGCCGCGGAACAAAGAACACGATGAGGCAGATATAGACCGCCAGCCAGAAGATCAGCGGCAGCCCCAGCCGCCAGTCGGCGCTGGCGACCATCCCGATCATGGCGGCGAAATAAACAACCACATAAACGAACACATCCAGCAGCTTCATGACCGCTTCGCGGATCGCCAGCGATGTCTGCATCACCTTGGTGGCAACCCGCCCTGCGAATTCGTCGGAAAAGAAACTCAGGCTCTGACGAAGCAGGTAACGGTGCATCTGCCACCGCGCGATCATCGGAAAATTGCCAAGAAGCGTCTGGTGGATAATCAGCGAATCGATCAGCACGACCAACGGCAGGCCGATCAGCACCAACGCACCCATCCAGGCAAGCCGCATTCCCTCACGATCCAGAAAACCTTCGGGATCGGAATTGGCCAGCCAGTCGACGATTGAACCAAGAAACCCGAACAGCAGCACCTCACCCACCGCAATCAACGCTGTGAGCACCGACATGGCGATCAGCCAGGGAGCCGCATCACGGGAATAATGCCAGCAGAATGCCAGCAAACCCTCAGGCGGCGCTGAGGGCGCAGACTTCGGGTAGGGATTCAATTGACGTTCAAACCATCCAAACATGGATGTCTCCTGAAAGTAGAGTGGTCGCAGTGCACCTTTGAGACACTGCCAATACCGCTGGAAAACAAAGATCACACAACTGCGTTCGTCGGGTGCGAACGAGAGTTGGCGAGATCAACTATGAAACAGAAACCGCGAAAGCCCGTTCTATCGGAAGCCCATGGCCGCCGCCGGAAGACTGACTGGAATAATGCGCATGACAGCCTCCGTGAGTTCGCGTTGAAGATGACCTTGTGTAGAACAGATTTGGTCACCCGGCCAGACCGGTGCGGCCTGTTTCAAAGCCCGCAATCGGTTTCCCGCTTGAAACCGTGATAAAAAGAACACAGACACTGGTCCCATGACAAAACCTCTCATTGCACTTTACCAGCCCGACATTCCCGGCAACACCGGAGCCATTCTGAGGCTCGGTGCCTGCATGGGGATCGGCATCCACATCATCGGTCCTGCGGGGTTTGACCTTTCCGACCGGGCTCTCAAGCGCGCCGGCATGGACTACATCGAGATGGCAACACTGACCCGCCATGATGGCTGGGAGGAGTTCGAGATCTGGCGCAAGGCCGAAGGCCGCCGCCTGGTGCTGATGACCACGAAATCCGCAAGCTCCTATGTCGATGACACGGTCCACACCCTGAGCGCCCAGGATGTGGTGCTGTTCGGCCGCGAGAGCGTCGGCGCCCCCGAAAGGGTCCATGATGCCGCCGATCTGCGCCTGACCATCCCCATGATCGAGGGCCGGCGCAGCCTCAACCTGGCCATGAGCGTTGCGATGGTCGCCGGCGAGATCAATCGCCGGTTCGGGCTGTGAATCCATGCCAGGTCAGTCATAGCTGACGACCTCAAATTCGATGCCATCCTCGTCATTGTAATAGAAACGCCGCCCCGGCTCGTAATCAGCATGGTTGTGGGTCTGATAACCATGGGCCTTCACCTTGGCCTCGATCGCGTCGAGATCATCGACGACCAGACCGACATGATTGAGGTTGCCAATTGCGCCGCGGTCGTTGAGATCGCGCTGATGGGTCTGGCTTGGCGCGTAGAGTGCCAGATAGGCCGCGTCATTTCCCACATGCACGGCATAACCGCCAGAGATCGCCGGGCCTTCCCAGCGGATCTCCCAGCCGTAGATGTCGCAGATCGCCCTCGCGGTCTTGATCGGATCGCTCACGGTGAAATTGACATGTTCGAGCGTGGATACGGCCATTGTCTTGCTCCTTGTTTTCGTGGCTGTTTGCCTTTGATGAAACCCATGCTACTTTCTCAAGTGAACTTGAGGTCAAGAGGTTTTTTCTTCATGTCTGCAACGGCAAACAAGGGGCTGCTGACGATTGGGGATGTCGCACGGCGCACTGGTCTGGCGGTCTCCGCGATCCGCTACTACGATGATGAAGGACTGGTCTCCGCGCGCCGGACACCGGGCGGCAAGCGGATGTTCATCCGCTCCGACATCCGCCGGCTGTCCTTCATCCTGATTGCCCAGAAAATGGGATTTTCACTTGAGGAGATCCGCACCCAGCTCAAACAGTTGCCGCTGGAGCGCACCCCGACAAAACGCGACTGGGAAAAGATCAGCCGTGGTTTTCGTACCCATCTCGATCAGCGCATTGCCATGCTTGAGCGGCTCAGGGACCGGCTCGACGGCTGCATCGGCTGTGGCTGCCTGTCGCTCGAAGCCTGCAAACTCTACAACCCGGATGACAGATTGTCCGAGAGCGGAACCGGCCCGCGCCTCGTCGTTCAGACGTCTGCTGATTGATCACAAAACGCGGTTCCGGAAACGAGCCGTTCAATCCGCCGTCGGCAGCCTGCGCATGGTGAACTCGATCGTGTCACCCTCGCCGTCCAGCATCCGCCAGCTTTCAACTTCGGTCCAGTAAGCCGCCTTGGGCCAGGTGGAAAACCACTCTTTGGCCTTGGCGCGCGCTTCTTCGCGGTTCAAACGGAAAGTCTCGCGCACAAACCCGCTCTGCAGGCCTTGTGACTTGCGTTCGCGTGCGCGGGCGATTTCGCGGCGCAGGCCTTCAAGCGGCGGAGGTTGGTTGTATCGGTTCAACGCTGTTTCCTTCCACAGCCAAATCTAGCGCAAAACCAGCTATTCGGCGAGTCCCTCACCATTGTGGCTTGAAGAACAGATGCCAGAACCGCGCCAATCCGTGCAAAAACACAAGGTTACATCCCACCAATAGTGCTGGTATGACTGAGAACACGATTTGACGAGGAGCCCCCATGGAACGCCCCAGCCTGCCGGTCGGCCTGCCCGACGACATCGAAGAGAAAAAGACCAAAGCCCGCGAATGGTTCGAACATCTGCGCGACCAGATCTGCGCAAGCTTCGAAACGCTTGAGGACGAGGCAGAGCATCCGCAATCCCCCGGCGAGGCAGGCCGGTTCGAGCGCACCCCCTGGCTGCGCGACGAGGGCGCAGGCGGTGGCGGAACGATGTCGATCATGAAGGGACGGCTGTTCGAGAAGGTCGGCGTCCACACCTCCACCGTCCATGGCGAATTCTCGCCCGAGTTCCGCAAGCAGATCCCGGGCGCAGAGGAAGACCCGAGATTCTGGGCATCGGGCATTTCGCTGATCGCCCATCCGGTCAATCCCCATGTGCCGACAGTGCACATGAACACCCGCATGGTGGTGACCTCCAGCCAGTGGTTCGGCGGCGGCGCAGACCTGACCCCGGTGCTCGACAACCGCCGCACCCAGACCGACCCGGACACGCTGCTGTTTCACCGCGCCATGGAGATCGCCTGCCAGCGTCATGCGGTGGCCGATTACCCGAAATACAAGGCCTGGTGCGAGGAGTATTTCTATCTGCCGCACCGTGACGAACCGCGCGGCATCGGCGGCATTTTCTACGATTGGCTTCATTCCACTGAGGAACAGGGCGGCTGGGACGCGGATCTCGCCTTCACCCAGGATGTCGGCCGCGCCTTCAATGTGGTCTACCCGAAGATCGTCCGTTCCAACTTCATGAAGCCCTGGAGCGAAGAAGAACGCACCGAGCAGCTGATCCGCCGCGGCCGCTATGTCGAATTCAACCTGCTTTACGACCGCGGCACCATTTTCGGGCTCAAGACCGGCGGCAACGTCGCCTCGATCCTGTCCTCGCTGCCGCCGGTGGTGATGTATCCATAAGCTGCAATCAGCTGCAGCACCATGCGCGCAATCGCTGCCTAGCGCGACTTCCGGGTAGAGTTCCGCAGCGCCTGATCGATCAGCAGGTTCGCGGTCTTCATCCGCATCGTTGCCGCCTCGCGCCATTCTTCGGGCACCCGGTCGGGATGATTGTGCCGGGCAAAATCGCGCCGTTTGACCTGCAGCGCGGCGAGGCTGTCTGACGCTGCGATATTGAGGTCAGCTTCGATCTCCCGCAAGCTGATCCGCTCGAACCTCGAATAGTCGACCACAGGCTCGGGAACCGGCTCGAAACCATCGGCATTCAGCGCAAGATAGGCCTCAATCGGCTGATTATCGGGCTGCGGCACCGCACTTGCCGAACCGGAGCCCATGAAAATGCCACTCAGACCGCGTATCCCGACCCGACCGGAATAACCCGATTGGGCCGTGCCGGAGTTCTCCCGGCCGACCTTTTCCAGAACACTGTCGAACAGGCTTTGGCCCAGTATCATCACTCAGTCCTGTTACGCGAAACCGGTATCACAAGCGCTTCAGCTCTGCCGAAAATGACACGCCATGCGAATGAGCGCTCCAACAACGCGGAGAGGATACGCCCGGAATCGTTAACAATCGGAACCATCAGCCTCCCGGATTCGCAGGTGCCTTTTGCGGGCCGCAAATCCTGGGGGGCTGCCGAACGCACAGAGAAAAGGCCCCGAAAAAGCCGCGAGGTGCCTTGGCAGCTTCTTTGTGCTACACTTCCAGCCTGTCGGCCCGTGTGCCGGCCTTGCTGGTCTTGTAAGGCGGCACTCCGGCTTTCGGCATCGAAAAGGAGGAAAAGCCATGAAGACATTCCATTGCGGATCCCTCGTTCCCGGCTGCCAATGGCACACCCGCTCTGACAGCGAGGCGGAAATCGTCTCCCGCGCCGTCGATCATCTGCGCGAAGCGCACGGCGAGACCATCATCCGGCCATCCATCGTCGAGCAGATCAAGGAACGGATGGCAGACGACAAGTCCGCCGCCTGATTGGGAATCCGGTCTTAGCCGGCGCTGTCGAGCAACGCGTCTTTGGAAAGCGCAAAATTGCTCTCGACCCAACGGTCTTCGAGCGCGTTCAACCTTGCGCCCATCTCGGGTCCGGGTTCGACACCGGTCGCGATCAGATCCGCCCCCGAAACCGGGAAAACGGGCCGCGCCCAGCCCTTGGCATGCGCCAGGTGCCGGGTAAAGCCCGCCGCTTCGGTCATCGCCGTTGTGTCGGTTTCAACACGGCCACGCGCCGAGACGATCGACAGGCGGATCCGGTCGCAAACCGGTTCAACCCCTTGGCGGTAGAGCAACCGGTCAAGCACGGTGATCGCCGCCGTAGGCTTTATCCCCGGCGCCGCTGCCCACTGAGACAGCCGCTCGGTTTCCGCCCGCGACATTTTCAGCCGCGCCGCCAGCGCCTTCATGCGCTCGCCATCGGGCGGGACAATCGACATCAGCCGCAACATCGGATCCACGTCCCAGTCAAGCGCCGTCTCTGTGGCGATCAGCCCGGGGATCGAATCGATGCCCCATTTCTCGGTCTCCGGCAGAACCGCGGTCAGCACCCCGGTCTGGCGCATCCACAACAGCGCCCTGCTCGGATCGCGGGCGGCAAGAAGAAGCTTGAGCTCCTTCCAGATCCGCTCCGCCGAGAGCTTTGAAAGCTTGTCGCGCGCCCGCGTGCAGGCCTTCAGCGCCGCAGCATCCGGGCGACCGAACCCGTAACCCGCATAAAAGCGGAAATAACGCAGCACCCGAAGGTAATCCTCCGCCACGCGCGCATCTGCCTCGCCGATGAACCGCACCGTGCGGCTTTCGATATCCTTGAGACCGCCGATCAGATCGATGATCTCGCCCTTCTGGTTGGCGTAAAGCGCGTTGATGGTGAAATCCCGCCGCTCCGCGTCCACCTGCCAGTCCCGCCCGAAATTGACCTTTGCACGGCGACCATCGGTTTCAGCGTCATGGCGCAGCGTGGTCACTTCGAACCCCTGCCCGTCGATCACCAGCGTGACCGTGCCATGATCGATGCCGGTTGGAACCGCACGAATACCCTCAGCCTCGGCGCGTGCCACCACCTCTTCAGGCGCCCAGCTGGTTGCCAGATCAACATCGCTGACCGGAAGCCCCATCAGCGCATTGCGCACCGCACCGCCGACCACGCGGATCTCCTCGCCGTCCTGATTGAAGACCGCGAAGATCCGGCCAAGCGCTGGATTTACAAACCAACCCTCTCCGGCAACGCCTGAAACGCTGCTCATTGATAGAGCCTTTCATACATGGTTCTGATGATGCCGGCGGTCACACCCCAGATCCGGTGCTCGCCATAGGGCATCACGTAGTAATGCCGTTCGACGTTTTCCCAGACGCGGCTTTCACGCTTGTGATTGGCAGGGTCCATCAGGAATGACAGCGGGGTTTCAAACACCGCATCGACCTCGGCAGGATTGGCGACAAGCTCATAACCCGGCCGCACCACCGCCAACACCGGCGTAATCCGAAACCCGGTCGACGCCAGATAGACCGGCAGACGCCCCACAGGTTCGACAAAACGGCGATCAAGCCCGATCTCTTCTTCCGCCTCGCGCATCGCCGCGATCTCGGCACTTCCGTCTTCGGGATCGATCGCCCCACCCGGAAACGCCACCTGTCCGGAATGCTTGCGCATTGCCACTGCCCGCCGCGTCAGGATCACCTGCGCATTGGTTCCGTCCTCGGTCACCGGCACCAGCACTGCAGCCTCACGCAGTTTGATCCCGTCGAGATGCTCCATCATGTCCCGGTTGAGCACATGATCGCCATGGGCGAGATGCGCCGGATCGGCGCCAAACGCATGTTCCGGATCATGCCGCTGTGCCCGCGTCCTGAAATCGCGCGCGTCGAAGACCGGCGGCAGTGCGGGCGCAGCGGAACTCAAACCTTGGCCTCCAGCTCGGCCATGGCCATCACCGGAAACACCGCCCCGCCGGAGCGGATCGCAAACATCTCCTCGCCATCAATCTCCACCGCTTCGCCAAGTGCCAGCAGATCATAGGTCACTGCGCGATTGACCAGTGCCTCGAGCCGGCCACGCACCATCACATAGGGTTTGAGCTGCTCGGTCTCGCCATGGGTGACAAATCTGAGCGGATTGTCCGGCCCGGCGCGCACAACATCGCCGACATTGGTCCTGAAAGTCAGCACCTGGCCACTCTCATCTTCGCTCGCCGTCATCTCCACGGCGACGAAAGGCGCGTCCAAAACGCGAATTCCGATCTTTTCCACAGGTGTGACGAGATAGATCCTGTCGTCATCGTCACAGCGCAAAACGGTCGAAAACAGCCGCACCAACGCCGGACGGCCGATTGGCGTTCCCATATAGAACCAGGTCCCGTCCGCCCTGATTTCCATGTCGATATCACCGCAAAAGGGCGGATTCCAGCGCTCGACCGGCGGCAAACCGTCCTTTCCGGCATTCCGGTCGGCTTGCGCACGCGAAATCATGGCCGCGAGATCGGCGGCGTCTGTTTTCGCGTTGGTCCTTGTTTTTGCCATTGTCCTGTCCAGCTATGGTTAGAGGTAACCAGATAGTCAACACGGCGGCACTTGTCAGCCTCTCCGCCTTCAATAAGCTATCCTTCAGGGCTGTTACGACAACGCGGAGATTCCCATGGGACGCATCGACACCAACGCTGATCCGATTGACGAGAAGGCCGTGATCGCCGCTGCCGAGCAGGCATTGGCTGATATATCAGAAGTCAAAAAGGCGGTCTCCGAGGTGATCTTCGGTCAGGAAAGTGTGGTCGAGCAGACCCTGCTCGCAGTGCTCTCGGGTGGCCATGCGCTGCTCGTTGGTGTGCCGGGCCTCGCCAAGACCAAGCTGGTCACGACGCTGGGCGCGGTCCTCGGCCTGTCGTCCAACCGCATCCAGTTCACCCCGGACCTGATGCCGTCTGACATTCTCGGCTCGGAGGTGATGGACCAGGACGAGAAAAACCGCCGCTCGTTCCGCTTTCTGCCCGGCCCGGTTTTCACGCAGCTCTTGATGGCCGACGAGATCAACCGCGCCTCACCGCGCACCCAGTCCGCCCTTTTGCAGGCGATGCAGGAATATCATGTCACCGTGGCCGGTGCCGCCCATGATCTGCCGCGCCCTTTCCACGTGCTGGCAACCCAGAACCCGCTGGAGCAGGAAGGCACCTACCCGCTGCCCGAAGCCCAGCTTGACCGCTTTTTGCTGCAGGTCGACGTGCCCTATCCGGAAATGGCGGCAGAGCGCCGGATCCTGCTGGAAACCACCGGCGGTGCCGATGCCACGCCGCGCGCGGCCATCACCATGCAGCGGCTTGTCGAAATCCAGGCGCTGATCCGCAAGATGCCGGTGCCCGAATCCGTTGTCGACGCGATCCTCGAGCTGGTCCGCGCCGCCCGTCCCGGCCATGGCAATGCCAAGGTGGATGAAAGCGTCTCCTGGGGCCCCGGCCCGCGTGCAGGTCAGGCCATGATGCTGTGCACCCGCGCCCGCGCCCTCTATGACGGCCGTCTTGCGCCGTCGGTGGACGATGTCCGCGCGCTTGCCGAACCGATCCTGCAGCACCGCATGGCGCTGACCTTCTCGGCCCGCGCCGAAGGCATTGGCATTCGCGATGTAATCGCCGATCTCGTCGCCACGAAGGCCGGGTAACCGATGGCTCCGGTCGGCCAGCTCACCCAACCCACCGCACGGCTGGATGCGCTCGCTCGGGCACGCCAGCGCGCAGCGCTGCTGCCCGATTGCCTGGCCGAAGCCCGGCGGGTTGCCAACACGGTGATTGCCGGCTGGCATGGCCGCCGCAAACGCGGCATTGGTGAAACCTTCTGGCAGTTCCGGCCCTATGTGGATGGTGAATCTCTCTCCCGCATCGACTGGCGCCGTTCGGCCCGCGACGACAATCTCTATGTCCGCGACCGGGAATGGGAAGCCGCCCACACGATCTGGCTCTGGGCCGACCGATCGCCGTCGATGCTGTTCAAATCCGACACTGCGATGGTCGGCAAGGAAAGCCGCGCACTGGTGCTGTTGCTGGCTCTGGCGGAAATTCTGGCCCGGTCCGGCGAGCGCATCGGCTGCCCTGGCGTGATGGAACCGGTCGCATCGCGAAACGCCGCCGAGCGGCTGGCGCTCGCGCTCTCGCATGCCCCCGCTGAGACCGGACTGCCGGATCTCAGTCAGATCGGTCGGATGAGCGATGTGGTTCTGATCAGCGATTTTCTCGATGAGGCCGATGCCATGGAAACATCCATAGGCCCTGCCGCAAAGCGCGGCATTCGCGGCCACGTGATCGAGATCTGCGACCCTGCCGAGGAAGTCTTTCCCTATGCAGGCCGGACCGAGTTCCGGGATCCGGAAACCGGCCAGAAGCTGGTCGCCGGCCGCGCCGAAACGGTCGCCGAGGATTATCGCCGTGCCTGGCTTGCCCGGCGGGAAACCATGGCCCAGAGCGTGCGTCGGCTTGGCTGGAGCTACCTGCCCCACCGCACCGACCGGCTGGCCTCCGAAGCCCTGGCCGCGGCCCACGGCCGGCTGTCAGGCATTCCTGCAGCTAGGAAGGTGGTGTCCACATGATCGCCGGCCTGCCCATTGCCTTTGGTGCTCCCGCGATCCTGTTCGGGCTTCTGGCCCTGCCGGTAATCTGGTGGCTGTTGCGGCTCACCCCGCCAAGACCAGCCGCTGAACCCTTCGCGCCGCTGGCGATCCTGGCCCGCGTGCTCAAGCCCGAGGAAACCCCCTCGCGCAGCCCTTGGTGGCTGACCTTGCTCAGACTACTGATCGCCGCTCTGGTGATCCTGGCGCTTGCCGAGCCGGTCCTCAATCCCCGCGACAAGGCGCTCAGCACCAATGGTCCGCTGGCCCTGATCATCGACAACAGCTGGGCCAGCGCCTCCGATTGGAACGCCCGCGTCGAGGCCGCCGAGGCGCTGATCGCCGAAGCCGAAAGCAGCGATCTGCCGGTATCGATCGTTCTGACCGCCGACCGCCGCCATGACGCGACACCCACCACCGTCGAGCGCGCCCGCGACCAGTTGCGCGCCGCCAAGCCGCGTCCGCTCAAGCCCGAGCGCGATGCCGCGGTCACCGCACTCATTGCAGCCTTTGGCGAAACCGCACCCGGCACCGTCGCATTCCTGACCGATGACATCGACACCGAAGAGACCAACGCGGCACTCACCCGGCTCTCGGGCCTCAATCCTGCCGCCATCCGCGTCATCGGCGCCAGCGATCCCGCTGGCCTGATCCTCACTCAAGCGGACAATGGCGCAGACTCTCTCACCGTCGAGGCCAGCCGGCTCGAAACCCGGGACGCCGAAAACTTCCGCCTTGTCGCCCGCGACAGCAAGGGCCGCGAGATTGCCACCGGCCCTCTGGCGTTCGATTCAGGCGAAGCGAGCGCCACAGGGGTGATCACCGCACCCTTCGAAATCCGCAACGACATTGCCCGGATCGATGTGGTTGGACGCGAAAGTGCGGCCGGCCAATTGCTTGACGACAGCTTCCGCCGCCGCCGTGTGGCGCTGATATCCGGCGAGGCGGCCGATATCGCCCAGCCACTGCTCTCGCCGCTTTACTACATCAACCGCGCACTATCGCCCTATGCCGATCTGATCCAGGCAGAGACCGCAGACATGACCACGGCAGTTCCCGAGCTGCTCAGATTGTCACCGGCCGTGATCGTCATGGCCGACATCGGCACCTTGCCGGAAGAGGTCGCGGGTCCGCTCAATGAATGGATCGAACGCGGTGGCACACTGATCCGCTTCGCCGGACCGCGCCTGGCCGCAGCACCTGCCGATGACCCGCTGGCGCCGGTACTGCTGCGCAAGGGAGAGCGCGAACTCGGCGGCGCACTGTCCTGGATCGAGCCGCAGCCGCTTGCGGACTATCCCACCAGCAGCCCCTTTGCCGGATTGCCCACCCCGCGCGACGTCACCGTCAGCCGTCAGGTTCTGGCCGAACCCTCCGCCGAACTCGCCGCACGCACCTGGGCAAGTCTCGCCGACGGAACCCCGCTGGTCACCGCCTCCGAGCGCGGTTCCGGCCGGATCGTGCTGTTTCATGTGACCGCCGAGGCCAGCTGGTCGACCCTGCCGATCTCAGGCCACTTCGTCGACATGCTGCGCCGCGTTGTGCAATTGTCCCGCGCTGTCAGCGGCGGCGGCGAAGCCGGATCCGGCATTCTGCCGCCATGGCGGCTGCTTGACCCATCCGGCGCATTGCTGCCTGCAAGCGGTGACGCCAAGCCGCTGGACCTGACCGGCACAGGCACGGTCCGTGCCGGCCATGACAATCCGCCCGGGCTCTACGGGACCGAGGATGGATTCGTCGCCCTCAACCTGTTTGCGCCGGGCGAAACGCTGGCCCCCATTGAGTTGCCCGCCTTCGATGCACCGGTGACGAGAGCGCAATTGACCGGCGACAGTGCCGTGGATTTCCGGCCCTGGCTGTTCGGCGCCGCCCTTGCCGCCCTGCTCGCCGACACTCTGATCGTGCTGATCCTGAATGGCGGCTTCCGGGGTGGCCTGCGCCGTCGGGACATCAAACCGGCTTCAGCGACAGCCGCAGCACTGCTGCTGGCCATTGCCCTGCCGCTTGGTCTCGGCTTCGCTCCGGGCCAGGCCCACGCACAGGACTCCCAGCCCGGCGACACCGAATTGCTCGAAAGCCTCGACAAGACCCGCCTCGCCTATGTGATCACCGGGGATGACGACACCGACGAAACCAGCAAGATGGGGCTCGACAGCCTGTCGAATTTCCTCACAAGCCGCACCGCGCTGGAGCCCGGAACCGCTGTTGGCGTCGACATCGAAACCGACCAGCTCGCTCTTTACTCGCTGATCTACTGGCCGATGAGCGAGGACGCCGATGATCCCTCCCCCGCTGCCATCAGCCGGATCGACGCCTATATGAAAAGCGGCGGCACGGTGCTGTTCGACACCCGTGACCGGATCGCCGAACTCGGCGGCGGCTCAAGCAGCCTGACGCTCAGAATGCAGCGGATCCTCGCCAATCTCGACATCCCGCCGCTCGAACCGGTACCGCAGGATCACGTGCTGACAAAGTCCTTCTTCCTGCTCGACACCTTCCCCGGGCGCTATGCCGACGGGCCGCTCTGGGTTGAAGCAATCCCGGAGAGCGAAGATCCGGCCACCCGGCCGGCGCGGGCCGGAGACGGAGTCTCGTCGATCCTGATCACCGGCAACGACATGGCCGCGGCCTGGGCGCTCGATGAACGCGGCTACCCGATGTTCTCGACCGTCCCGCCCGACCCCTGGCAGCGCGAATACGCCTATCGCGCCGGCGTCAATATCGTGATGTACATGCTGACCGGCAACTACAAGGCCGACCAGGTCCACATTCCCGCTCTGCTCGAACGATTGGGGCAATGAGATGAACATCGCCTTCAGCCCCTTGCTGCCGCTGCCCCTGATCATCGTCCTCGCGCTGGCCGCCACCCTTCTGGTCGGCTGGTCCCTGTTCAAGCGGATGCGCGGGGCGTTTCTGCGCGCGCTCGCGCTGGCTGCCCTTGTGCTGGCACTGGCCAATCCCGTCGCCAATTTCGAGGAACGCGAACCCGTCACCAGCATCGTCGCCATCGTTGTCGACCGCAGTCCAAGCCAGATGAGCATGGACCGCACCGCGCGCACCGATGCCGCGCTCCAAGCGTTGACCGAACGGCTTTCGCGCTATCCCGCCTTTGAAGCCCGGATCATCAAGGCGGTCACCGATCCCGACGCGCAGTCCCCTTCCACCCAGCTGTTCGAGGCTCTGGCCTCGGGCATTCGCGATGTCCCGAGCTCACGCCTTGCCGGCGCGGTGATGATCACCGACGGCCAGGTCCACGATGTCCCCGGCTCGCTTGGCACGCTCGGCCTCGATGCACCGCTGCACGGATTGATCGTCGGCGATGAAAACGAAATCGACCGGCGCGTCGATGTGGTGCGCAGCCCGCGCTTCGGCATCGTCGGAGAGGATCAGGAGATCGTCTACCGCGTGAGCGACGACGGCGCCGCGGAGGGCCCGGTCGCTGTCGCAGTGACCGTTCGGGTCAATGGTGAGGAGATCGCGGTCGAAACCGCCACCACCGGCGAGGACAGCACGTTCTATCTCGATCTTCCGCGTGGCGGCGAGAACATTGTCGAACTCTCCGTCGATGTCATTGACGACGAAGTCACGCCCGCCAACAACCGCGCCGTGGTGCTGGTTGAAGGCATCCGCGAGAACCTCCGTGTGCTGCTGGTCTCGGGCGAACCCCATGCCGGCGAGCGCGCCTGGCGCAACCTGCTCAAATCCGACGCCGCCGTCGATCTGGTGCATTTCACCATTCTGCGCCCACCGGAAAAACAAGACGGGACGCCGATCTCCGAGCTTTCGCTGATCGCCTTCCCGACCCGCGAACTCTTCGTCGAGAAGATCGACGAGTTCGATCTGATCATCTTCGACCGCTACCAGAACCGCGGCGTGCTGCCGGTGCTTTATTACGATTACATCGCCCGCTATGTCGAAGATGGTGGCGCGCTGCTGGTGGCGGCCGGGCCTGAGCTTGCCGGCGTCGAATCCATTGCCGAAACCCCGCTGGCCCCTGCACTTCCGGCCCTGCCGACTGGCAACGTGACGCTTTCGGGGTTTTATCCCCGCCTCTCCGATGATGGCCGGCGCCATCCCGTCACCCGCGATCTCCCAGGCGGCGGCATTGAGCCGCCGGGCTGGGGCCGCTGGTTCCGCACTGTGAGCGTGCGCGACACCGTCGGCGACGAAATCATGCAGGGCGCTGACGGCCAGCCGCTGTTGGTGCTCAACCGCTACGGCGAAGGTCGCATCGCAATGCTGCTGTCGGATCATGGCTGGCTCTGGGCCCGCGGCTTTGAAGGCGGAGGCCCGCACGTCGCGCTTTACCGGCGCATCGCCCACTGGTTGATGCAGGAACCGTCTCTCGAAGAAGAAGCGGTACGCGCCACGGCCCTCGGCCGCACCTTGCGGATCGAGCGTCAGACCATGAGCGAGACCACGGATCCCGCGACCGTAAAACTGCCCTCGGGTGAAGTCCGCGATGTCGAGCTTCAGCCCACCGGCGAGGGTCTGTTCACCGCAGAGCTGAACCTTGATGAACCCGGCCTTGTGGAAGTGACCTCGGGAGAGCTTACAGCCCTCGCCCATGTCGGCGCCGTCGACGCACCCGAATTCCGCGCCACGGTTTCAACCACGGCGGCTCTCGAACCGGCGGCAGCTCAGAGCGGTGGACTGGTAGCCCGTGTCAACGCCACGGCCAGCAACCTGCCGCAGATCCTGCCGACCCGTGCAGCCTCGGTGAACGCAGGCGACCGGATGGGTTTGCGCGCCAGCAACGAAAGCGTGCTAAAGGGCGTGCGTGCCGTGCCGTTGTTCGGCGGATTTCTGGGGCTGGCCCTGTTGATCCTGGCGCTGGGCGCAACCTGGTTCCGCGAGGGCAGATAGCTTTTGTGATATTGTCGGCGGCTGATCAGCTCGCTTGCAACAGCGTTGTCTCGACGCTGTCGAAATATCCCATCTGGTCTTCGGCCCAGGCCTTGATGCCGTAGCGCTTGACCGTCTCCCGCATCATCGCCATGCGTTTCCGCCGCTCATCCTCTGCCATGGAAAGCGCCTGTTGGATCGCCTGATCCATGGAGCGGTGCGAGAACGGGTTGGTGATCACCGCCGAGGACAGCTCCACCGCAGCACCGGCAAATTCGGACAGCACCAGCACGCCATCGCCATCAGTGCGGGCCGCTACATATTCCTTGCAGACCAGATTCATGCCGTCAGCCAACGGCGTGATCCAGCAGACATCCGCGACCTGATAATAGGCGATCAGTTCCTTGAACGGTACGGCGCTTGAGATTAGCGCCACGGGCTGCCATTCGAACGATCCGAAGGTTCCGTTGATGCGGCCGGCCAGCTGCTCGATTTCGGCCTGGATCGCTTCATAGGCAGCCATGTTGCGGTTGGCGCCAACGGACACATGCATCAGCCGCACCTTGCCGTGCAATTCGGGATTGGCCTCCAGAACGCGCGCATAGCTTTGAAGCTGCTCGACACCGCCCTTGGTGTAATCGGTCCGGCCGACCGACAGAACCAGTTTGCAATCGCCCAGTTCGGACCGGATTGCAGCGGCGCTTTCGCGGGTTTCCTCAGCGGCGGCACAGTCCTGGATGTAATCCCAGTCAATGCCGACCGGCGCGCTCGAGATCTTGATCTTGCGCCCTTCATACATCACCGCTTCCGGCACCCGGCGGTCCGACAGCGCTGTTCCTTCCCAGATGAAGTCGGGATTTACATCCTTGCGGTCCACCGGACCGACTTCGAGAAGGCTCTGCGCCACGTGAACGAAATTCACCGCATAGCGTGGAATGTGAAATCCAACCACATCACAGGCCAGCAGGCTTTCAACGATCTCGCGCCGCCAGGGCAGCACGTTGAACATGTCGGCGGAGGGGAACGGCGTGTGGTGGAAGAACGAAATCCGCACATCCGGCCTGAGCTTGCGCAGATATCCCGGAACCAGCCACAGATTGTAGTCATGCACCCAGACCACAGCGCCTGGGGCAGCCTCTGCGGCGGCGGCTTCGGCGAAAGCCCAGTTCACCTCGCGAAATGTCGGCCAGTCGACGGGGTCATAATTGTAGCGGTCTTTGAACGAATGCAGAATCGGCCAGAAGGCTTCTTTTGAGGTGATGTGGTAGAAACTCGACACTTGGTCAGACGTCAAAGGCAGCCGGGTGACCGAGTATTTGCCGTAACTGTCTTCAATTTCGATCACCCGTTCGAAATCGGGATTGGCAGCATCTTCGGCCAGCTTCCAGGCAACCCAGGCCCCCTTGTCCACACGGCCGAAAAAACCCTTGAGGGTCGGAACGATCCCGTTCGGGCTCTTGTTTTCCCGAAGGACGATTTTCCCGTCCTCTTCGACTTCTTCATAGGGTTGGCGATGGTAAACAATGACGAGATCGCTGGCCATGTATCAGTATCCTTCCGGTAGGTCGTGCATATCGAAGGCACGGATTGCCTCCAGTATTCCCGCTGCACCATGGGCTTGTGCCATGTGAAGGTGCTCCAGATGAGCAACGCGCGAGATCAAATCCGGTTCCGAGTTTCCGACAGCAACTGCAGGCAGACCGCATTCCAGCATCGACAGATCATTCAGCGTATCGCCCGCGCACAAAACGCGGTCCTGCTGGATATCGAGATAACTCACCAGCCGCCGCAGTGAAGGCCCCTTGCTGACGCCGTCGGGCAGAACATCGAAGAACCTGTTGTCTGAAATCAGCGGCTGAAACCCCATCTCCAGCACGATGTCCCAGGCGGACGCATCGAAACTGTCGCTATCGATGTCATAGCTCACCCGGTAGCGGAAATCGGTCGGCTGCAATGTCAGCCCCGGATGGCCGTCGAGCCGAGCCCGGATCCTCTCGCCGGCATCGCACCAGCGCGCGGCAATTTCCTGCTCCAGATGCTCGATTGGCGCTACGCCGGTCTCAGGCGAGACCGTGGCGATGGTTGTGCCGACATCCCCCACCGCATAATCCGGCCAGGGCACACCGTGGTCGCGGCAAAGTTCGCCGATGAATTTCGGGTCGCGGCCGGTGACAAAGATCAGCCCGACGGTCTCGCGATTGTCTTCGATCCAGCCATACAGCCGGCTTCGATCTTCTTCGCTGCCGCCCAGAAAGGTTCCGTCCAGGTCGGTGGCCAGCACGAATTTTCGGGTGTTCAGATCACGTGTCTGCGTCTCGGCAAGCGTCATTGGGTTATCTCCACGGGTGCGGCAACAGGGCGATCTATCGAAATCGAGAGCCCCCGGCGCTCGCCTTCGATGGGGCGCGCCCAGAACTCCGCGAATGTTTCCTTCACATCTGCGCCCTGGTGCAGGATCCGATAGACACATTCGCAGATCGGCATTTCGAGTCTCATCCGGCGCGCCAGGTCCATGACCGACACCGAATTGACCTCGCCCTCCACCACAACGGCCTTGCCGTCAAAGCACTGCTCTCGGGGAATTCCCTCGCCGAGCTGAACCCCGAGCGACATGTTGCGCGAGGTCTGTGACGAACAGGTCAGCGTCAGATCGCCGGCACCGGACAAACCGGTAACCGTTTCACGGCGTCCGCCAAACACATCCGCCAGGGTCTTCATTTCATCCATGCCGCGCGCGATCAGGGCCGCCCGGGTGTTCTCAGCATAGCCGGCACCGGTCATCATTCCGCAGGCAATGGCAATCACATTCTTGACCGCACCCCCCACTTCCACGCCGACAAGATCGTCGGAGATATAGGGCCTGAAGAAGTCCGACCCCAGCGAGACAGCGAACCGGACGGCAGGGCTCGAAGCGATGTCGAGCCGGTCGGCATAGGAAAACTGAAAGGCAATGGTTGCCGCCGTCAGGTGACCAAGAGCGGTCTCGATGGCAAAGGTCGGTCCGGACAGGGCACCGATCTGGTTATCGGTCAGGATTTCCGACGCCACCTCACTGAGCAGATATCCCGTTCCGGCCTCAATTCCCTTGGCGCACAATGCGATCGGTACGCCCTTGCCGAGATGCGGGCGCATCTGAAGGCAGATGTCGCGCAAGGTGCGCGACGGCGTGACCAGCAGAACAGCCTCTGCGCCATCAAGCGCCTCGGCGATATCGGTCGTTGCCCGGATTCCCTCCGGCAATGGGATTCCTGGAAGATATTTCGGATTTTCGAGACGTGAGTTGATGGCCTCGACCGTTGCCTCGTCACGTCCCCAGATCGACGTTTCGCGGCCGGCGCGGCGCGCCACTGAGGCCAAGGCTGTTCCCCATGAACCCGCGCCAACAACGCAGATTTTACGGAAGGGGAGAGACGGAGAGGACAGGTCTTCGGCTTGTGTGCCTAGATAAGTCATATCGCCCTATGTAGGGCGCTTTTTGCTGCATTGCAACTTTTCAGCCGCCGCAACGCAGCAATACGAGCCTGAAATCAGCTGGAAATGCCAATCTCAAGTCCGATTCCGAAATCCATCCAACCCCTGCATTTCAAGCTCAGAGCTGCCCAAACCGGTGACTGTCGAAGCCGGAGAAATCAGACCTGTGGATGGCGGTCCCGGTGCTGGATCTCCCCTGCAAGCGACACCGAATCGATCTCTCCAAAACAAGCCGCCAGAAGCCTGCGGGGATCAAACGGCCCCGGCATCGTCAACGCACCGGGTTTGGTCGGCTTGAAGCCGAGCGGTGCATAGTAAGGCGGATCGCCAACCAGCAGAACCATCTGGCTTCCGCTTTTTTCTGCGGCAGCCAGTGCGATCCGAACCAGTTCGCGGCCAATGCCGAGGTTCTTGTGCGACGGACGAACAGCCAGCGGACCGAGCAGATAGCCTGGCGTCGCGCCGGCAAAAACCGGCGTCATCCGAACTGACGCGATGGTTTCGCCGCGGTCCGTCGCAACAAAGGAAAGCTGCCGGTCATGGGGGCCCTGTTCGCGAACCCGTTCGGACGAGCGGACAAACCGCCCCGGGCCAAAGGCTTCTTCGTTGATGTGATTGATGGCCGCGTCATGAGACGCGTCTTCGGTCAGAAAGACAAAATCGTGGCAGGGCATGAAAAACAATCCGGGTAAGGCGACAGGGCATGACAAGACGCGCACGAGGGTGCGCGGGGTGTTCTTGTTCAGCGTCGTCGCAAGGCCGTAGCGGGCATCCGGAAATCCTTTTCTCATTTGCCTTTAGCAAAGCCGGTCTGTCCCGTCCAATGCAAAACGCACCGTTCACCGTGATTTTCTTCGCAATTCCAATTTTCCGGTCTATGTCAGAAATCAAAGGAGATTGCTCATGGGAATGCTGGTTGAAGGCGTCTGGAAAGACGTGTGGTACGACACCAAGTCGACAGGTGGACATTTCAAACGCTCGGAAGCGGCTTTCCGCAACTGGGTCACCGCCGATGGCGCGCCCGGGCCATCGGGAGTGGGTGGCTTTGCCGCGGAATCAGGCCGCTATCATCTCTATGTCTCGCTTGCCTGCCCCTGGGCCCACCGGACCCTGATCTTCCGCAAGCTCAAGGGGCTCGAGGACGCGATTTCGATATCCATAGTCGATCCCTATATGGGCAAGAACGGTTGGGAGTTTCATGACCGCGACGGCGGCACCATCGATCATATCGGCGGGGCAGACTTCATGTGGCAGGTCTATGTTGCCGCAAAGAAGGATTATTCGGGCCGGGTCACAGTGCCTGTGCTGTGGGACAAGAAGACCGGCACCGTGGTCTCCAACGAATCCTCGGAAATCATCCGGATGTTCAACTCCGCCTTCAACGCGATCGCCAAGCCGGCCCCGGACTTTTATCCCGAAGCCTTGCGCTCAGGCATCGATGCGATCAATGAGATTGTCTATCACAACGTCAACAACGGCGTTTACAAATCAGGTTTCGCCACCACGCAGGAAGCCTATGAGGAACATGTGCTCGCCCTGTTCGACGCGCTTGATATGCTCGACAAACGTCTTAGCACCAGCCGCTATCTGATGGGTAATGATCTCACCGAGGCCGACTGGCGGCTGTTCACCACGCTGGTGCGCTTTGACCCGGTCTATGTCGGCCACTTCAAATGCAACATCCGCCGCATCGCTGACTATCCGTCGCTGTCAGGCTATCTGCGCGAGCTCTACCAGATGCCGGGCATCGCCGAGACAGTGAACATGGACCACATCAAGAACCATTATTACGGCAGCCACGACAGCATCAACCCGACCGGAATTGTGCCGGTCGGACCGGCGCTTGACCTTACGGCACCCCATGGCCGGGACCGTGTCAGCCAGGCTGCCTGAGCGCGGCCGGCGTGAGCAACCATCCTGTTTTGAACGCCGTTTCGCCCAGCCTACCAGATCGCGCGAAACGGCACCTCGCCGCCAAGTTCGGCAAGCCGCCGCTGGGTGGCCGGAGTAACCCCCTCGGGCAGGGCATCAAGCGCAAAGAACCCTGATTCGAGGATTTCCCTGTCCGGCAGCTTTGGCGTCACCTGCCGCACCGTGCAACGGTAGAAGGCGACATGGTCACGCCGGCTTGTGCGGCTGTTGAAATAGACCGCCACCAGCTCCGGCGCGCCGACCATCTCCAGATTGCCTTCCTCGCACAATTCCTTGGCCAGAGCGTCACCGGTGGTTTCACCGCGCTCGACCCCGCCGCCGGGCATATGCCAGCCCGGTACATAGGAATGGCGCACCAGAAACACCCGGCCCTGGTCATCAAAGGCAGCCGCACGGACGCCAAGCGTCATGCCGCGCGTGAGTGCAAACCAGATATGGATCACCCGCGTCACCAGCCGTGCGCGCCAGTTGCGCAATTCCGGCGGCGGCGCGTGGTCCTCCCCAGCCGCTTGCGGGCTGGCCTGCCTGCCGCTATGGCTCACATCATGTTTCGTCTTGCGCATATTTCCGACATTCATCTTGGGCCGCTGCCTCGGGTAAGCCCGGCCGAGCTCGCCTCCAAGCGGATCACAGGCTATCTGAACTGGCAGCGCAACCGCCGCAAGCATCTTTTTGGCAACACGCTGGAACAGTTGCTCGCAGGCATGCGCGCAGAGGCCCCCGACCATGTCGCCATCACCGGCGATCTGGTCAATCTGGCGACCCGCACGGAAACCGAGGTCGCCCGGCTTTGGCTGGAAACCCATTTCGATCCGGCCAATGCCACACTGGTGCCCGGAAACCACGATGCCTATGTGCCCGGCGCCTTTGCCCGTTCGACGGAAGCCTGGCGACCCTGGATTGCCTCGGATGGACCCCCAGGTAAGGGCAAGCTGTTCCCCACCTACCGTCGTCGCGGTCCGGTGGCGCTGATCGGCCTGTCGACCGCAAACGCCACCCTGCCCTTCATGGCGACCGGCGATTTTGGCCACAAGCAGGCTCTTGCCGCCGGAAAGCTGCTCGACCAGGCCCGCGATAAGGGGTTGTTTCGTGTGCTCATGATCCATCATCCGCCCGTGCGCGGCGCCGCCCGCTGGCACAAGCGCATGCGCGGCATCGGCCATTTCTCGAAAATGCTCAAACGCCACGGCGCCGAACTGGTGCTGCACGGCCACACCCATCTCGACACGCTGCACTCTCTCGCCGGCAAGCACGGCCAGGTGCCGGTGGTCGGGATTTCCTCCGCCAGCCAGGGCCACGGCGCACACAAGCCTGCGGCCGGCTTCAACCTGTTCGAGATCGATGGCGACAAGAACGCCTGGCAGCTTGTGCACCGGCGCATGCAATTGTCACAGGACGGCACCGGAGTGTGCGAAACCGCGACCGGTCAGATCAGATCCGCCCCGGTCAGCCCATAAGCGCCGAGAGCCGATCCCAGAACGCCACGATCAGGGCCGCGGCGCCTGCAACACAGCCGAGAATGAACCAGGACGCGCCAAGCGCAAACCCGCCATTGCTGCGCGCCGGAGTGTCCGCCACCTGCGGAGTGTCCACCACCTGCGGGGCTTGCGAAACGGGCTTCGGGGGCTTTGCGCCCCGATCATCGCCCTGCTTCGAATCCGCGACAGGTGAAGCGGCTTTTGCAGTCTCACCGGCTTCATCATGTGCTTGCGCCTCGGCAGTGTCGGCGACGTCGCCCGCCGCTTCCCGCAGGGTTTCGAAATCGCCTGCCAGGATCCGTTCACGCTCGATCACCCGTTCGGCAATGTAGCGCGCCACCGCATCGGCGGTCTGGGCCATATCGCTGGTATCGGAGATGATCTTGCGCCCCAGCCGCGTGTCCCGCACGAAGCGATAGATCCGGCGGTCCTGTCCCATATGCACATGCGCCACCGCATCGATCCACAGCCGCGGCTGCAGCCCGGCCGACACGCCGAAATCAAACCGGTCGTCGGTCGGATCGATGTCATCGATCACCGGCTGGAGTTCCTGCGCCAGCAACTCCAGCCGCGCGCGATCGGCGTCACGCATGTCGACAACCACGTCGGTGCGGTCAGCCGCGGAAATCTTCACGTCACGCACGATGTCCGCCAGCCGGCGGTCGAACGAAGTCGGTTTTGAAGTGTCGGTCATGGCCTGGGCTTCTGCTGGTTGTAACAGGTTCGATTGGTTAACAAACTCTTGTCACTGTTCTAGCACAGGCCCGGCTTGATGGCGACAAAGAGGCTCAAACCACCCTCCCACATGGTAAAGACCTGTGGATCACCCCCAAAAAGGGCCTCAGGAGGGCTCTGAGATCGCCTGTGCCAGCACGCCGGCCACGATCTGGGGCGCTTCCTCGGGCAGCATGTGCCCCAGCTCCGGAAGCACGCTGAAGGCAAATGAGGCTGGAAGCGCCGCCGGTGAGGGGCATGGCAGCACTGTATCCGCCAGTCCCCAGATCACGAACACCGGCATCTCGAGCGCTGCCAGCGCATCGCCCGGCAGCACGCCCTGCCCGTGTTCAGGCCCGTCCGGGAACATCGCCTGATAGGTCTCCTGAAGCGCTTCGAGCGCACCGGGCCGGGCCCGCTCGCTGACAAACCCGTCGATCACCGCCTCGGGCAACACAAACCCCGGCGCCGACATCTCTGCAAGGCTGGCGCGGATCTCCGCCGCGCTCTGAGCCTTCGCATAGCGCGCCAGCAGGTCCGCATTGATCTCGCGCGCCATTCCACCTGGCGCCAACAGTGTGAGCGATTTGACCCGCTCACCCGCGCGCATCGCAATCAGCGCGGCCACCGCGCCGCCCATCGAATGACCGGCGATGTGAAACGCCGTGACACCGGCCTCATCGAGCGCGGCAAGAATGGCCTTCGCCATCCGCCCGGCGCCGCCGCGTCCGTCCGAATCGAGCGACTTGCCATGACCGGGCAGATCCACCGTGATCACCCGCACTCGCTCGGGCAAACGGGCAACAACCCCGTCCCAGGCATGGCCCGATCCGCCAAAGCCATGCAGCAGCACCAGCGGCGCACCTCCGGCCTCACTTTCGGGTGCGCCCGAAACCGTCATGTGAATCCCGCTCATCGCGCACGTCTCCCCAAAGCTTGTCGCCAGCCACGCTGCTGTCCCGGCAAGTCACTGTACATCCCGGCAGACGGAGAGACCGCCGCCCGGGCACAAGCCCGGCGACGGTCTTCAGGCTGTCAGTCCTTGCGGGCCGCAAGCGCACGATTGGCAGCCGACACGATGGCAACAAGTGATGCCGCCACAATATTGGTGTTGATCCCGACGCCGAACAGTTTGCCCGCAGGGGTTTCCATTTCCATGTAGCAGATCGCCGCCGCATTGGAGCCGTGCTGCATTGAATGTTCGGAGTAGTTCGCCACCGTCAACTCAAATCCGAGATAAGTCGAGAGTGCATTGACGAACCCGTCGATCGGGCCGGTGCCGCGGCCCTCGATGCGTTTCGTCTCGCCATTGTCGGTGATCTCGGCAGACAGGATGCGCACGCCCTTGGCGTCCGGATCGGTATGGGTGTGGTGATCGACAAAGCCAAGCCGCGCGCCCGGTTGGTCGACATAGAGCGCCATGAAACTCTGATGGATCCGCGCTGCCGGGAGCTCGCGTCCCTCTTCATCGGTGATGCGCTGCACTTCCTCGCGGAACTCTACCTGCAGCGCCCGCGGCAAATCGAGGCCGTAATCCTCCTTCAGGATATAGGCGATCCCGCCCTTGCCCGATTGCGAGTTGATCCGGATGATCGCCTCATAGGTGCGCCCCACATCCTGCGGGTCGATCGGCAGATAGGGCACTTCCCAGTCCGGCTTGTTGGCCTGGCGGATCGCCTTCATGCCCTTGTTGATCGCATCCTGATGCGAACCGGAAAACGCCGTGTAGACCAGTTCGCCCACATAGGGATGCCGCTCGCCGATCTCCATCTGGTTGGAATACTCATACACCGCCTTCATCCGCTCGATGTCGGTGCAGTCGAGCATCGGGTCCACCCCTTGGGTGAACATGTTGAGCGCCATGGTCACCACATCGACATTGCCGGTGCGCTCGCCATTGCCGAACAGCGTGCCCTCGACCCGGTCGGCGCCCGCCATCAGCCCCAACTCGGCGGCTGCCACGCCGGTGCCGCGGTCATTGTGCGGATGCAGCGAGATCAGCACGCTGTCGCGCTTGTCGATGTTGCGGCACATCCACTCGATCTGGTCGGCATAGATGTTGGGTGTCGACATCTCCACCGTCGACGGCAGGTTGAGGATCAGCTTGTTTTCGGGCGTCGGCTGCATCTGCTCGATCACCGCATTGCAGATCTCCAGCGCCACCTCGAGCTCGGTGCCGGTAAAGCTCTCGGGCGAATATTCGAACCGGTAGCCGCCACCGGCTTTCGCCGCCATGTCGCTGACCATCTTGGCCGCATCCACCGCAATCTGCTTGATGCCCGCCACATCCTTGTTAAACACCACCCGGCGCTGCAGCTCCGAGGTCGAATTGTAAAAATGCACGATCGGCCGGTGCGCGCCCTCCAGCGCCTCGAAGGTGCGGGTGATCAGCTCGGGCCGGCACTGCACCAGCACCTGCAGCGACACATCGTCGGGCACATTGCCCTGCTCGATGCACCAGCGCGCGAAATCGAAATCGGTCTGCGAGGCCGACGGAAACCCGATCTCGATTTCCTTGAACCCCATGTCGAGCAAAAGCTGGAACATCCGCGCCTTGCGGTCATGCCCCATCGGATCGACCAGCGCCTGGTTGCCGTCGCGCAGATCCACCGAGCACCAGATCGGCGCTTGCGTGATCTGTCGGGACGGCCAGGTGCGGTCGCTCAGATCCACCTGCGGATAGGCGTGATATTTCTCGGACGCCAACGGCATCCCTTTTGGTCCGGATGAAGAATGTGCGGTCATTGTGCTCTCTCGTTCCTGGCCCGGCCGGAGGCCGCGTATCGCGCGGCGTCAACAGGCCTCAGGCCGTCATGTTGCATTGTCGGAAAAATGTAAAGTCTGGAGAGGAGCAGGAGCGCGTCAGCGGCGGTTCGACCGCCGGACGCTCCTCAACGGGCCCGGCGATCGCCGCTAAGTGCGAGAAGAAGCAGGCCGCCAAGCCGCGCATGCAAAGCCGTCGCCGCCGCAAAGCGGGCAAATGACGACTGGGACCTGGGCGCGTTGGTGTTCATGGGTGGCGTGATAGCGCGGGATCGGGGGGATGGCAAGGGGGATAGGTATGAACGATTAACCACTTCCGCCAATGAATGCCGGATTCCTTGACCGCGCTAAACGCTTCACTTCTTCGACCGCGCTAAACGCTTCACTTCTTCAATCAACGGGCGGGATTTCGCATTGTCGCGCTCAAGTGCCAGTCCCAAATTTTGCAAACTTTCTTGTACCAATCCACACACTTCATCAAACGAATCTTTCGACTTTTCTGCCGTCGTCAAATTTTGAATAAGGAAATCGCAGTACGCCCCAATATGTTTACTGTTCGCACCAGGATACTCATTAGGTTCAAAACGATATCTGAAAGCGAGCAAGAAATAATATCGAAAAGATTTCAACACACGCTCTTGAGCAGTAAGACGTCTTGTTAAAACTTCAAAGCGGTATAAAGCAAGGGCTGAACAAAAATATGGCTCAGGTTTATGGTTTTTCTGAAATACCTGCCTATTTACAGTCTTGAGAAGTGTACCCTGATATCTGCTTGCTTGATTTGGATACTCTAAAAACATAGACGAAAAACTTTTCAATTGACTCCCGATAGTTGTAATTCTTCCTTTTTCTAAACCTGAGTCTCCAGCGTATTGCTTCGCTCTTCGCTCTTAGTAAAGCTGATAATCCTTAGGAATTCCTGCGTAATAATCCTCCAAGTCTCTCTGAAATTGAGTCAAAGCAAGAAGATCATTTTCCTCAACTGGCGTCTGTTTATTTGTAGATTTAATAACACTCTGTGAGACATCTTCGTTTTCCGTATGAATTAGCTTTATTGGTACAAATAATTCTCCAGATATCGAATTTCTATTAGAATACAATACATGACTTGTTTGGCAACCATTGACTATTTGATAATCTTCGAGAGTAAATTTACTTGATGTGACTTTTACATTTTTTGCAACAATCGTAACTCCATTATTTCTAAGGGCGAATTGGTCAAACATTCCATCCGTTATAGTTTTCGCTATGTCAATATTTACGGGATTATCTCCCTGAAAATCTCTAAAATTGTCAATAAAAACAGACTTTATTAAATCACCACTTTCATCTGAAATTAACTTCAAAAACTCTAAATGCGGAAGGACCCCGAGATAGGATGCAGCCACACCCTCAATAGATGGAAGCGTCACTAACTTCTCAAAATTTACTTCTTTTGAAATGCTCGTTTTTGTATCCCTAAACATTTTCTGGAGCTCTCTCGCCCCCAAAGGTTCGTAATAAACATTTGAAAATAGGTTGGTATCTAGAAGATCTTTTCTCTTTTGCTTTATTGCCTCCACCAAATACAAATCATCATTCCAGTTTCCTGTGCAAGCATAATATAATCTGCAAACTGGATTTTCCTTCAGTTTTGTTGCATTTCTAAATATAGATTCTTTTATCTCAACCAATCTTTTAATGTCATCGTTCGCAGGCATCGTCTGTTTATCTGCAAAAACTTGTTTTGCCAAATTATCTCCAAGAGCAATCATTGCTGCTCCATCAAATTTGCTTGTGGTCTTTGCCTGAATAATTATAAATTCAACATCCAAGTAACCATTCATATCAAGAACATCATCAACGAATTCTGCATCGTTTGCAATTCGTCCATTCACCTTAACAGAGAAACCATCTACATTTAAATCTGCACCATCTCCTGCAACTAGATCTGCTGTATCAAATTCATCTTTGTATCTGGAAGATACAATACAATGAGTGACAAAATGTTCAAATTTCTTGTCTTCGGACAAGTCATTCATGCCATTCGCAGATGAAAATTCTTCCATCAAAGCTCTAGTTACCGAATCCATTTAGACCTCATTTGACCTATGTGAATAAAAAACACCAATATACGCATACTCTTGCGAACCAATTGAAGTTACTATCAATTCAAAGGCGAACCAACAATCATTGCAACCACCATAACACCAAAAATGCAATCCCGCCCACAAGTCAACGGACTGGGGACCACAGCCCCAAAAATCTCCCCCCTTGCGGGGGAGATGTCGCCGTAGGTGACAGAGGGGGGTGACGCCGCAAGTACCGGCCCCGGATCATTACCTCCCTCTGCCCTGTCGGGCATCTCCCCCCGCGAGGGGGGAGATCGGACGCAGCAACCCGCAGCCCCAACCTCCCCCTTGAGGCGGTCCGAAGGACGGGGCGTGGCCGTGGCTCGTCCCTGAGAGACAAGCGCGAGCGCAGACGATCTGGGATGGGATTCTGCCGCGGGAGGCAAACACGCGCCTCTCCTCTACCCTTGTGGGAGAGGAAGAAAAATCATGGTCTTGGTGCGTGAGCGCCAAGTCATAGATTTTTCAGGTGAGGGGGACGTTTCCGGTGCCGAAACAGGCCCCCTCTCTTGGAATTTCTAGCACTTAGCTGACGCTAAGATGCTGAAATTCGCATTCTCCCCCACCAAGGGGGAGAGGGTGCGCGCCGCAACATCGCACGAAGATTAGAACCAATTTCATCCCCACTCTCGGCCGCCATGCGATCATTGCGTTGCTCCCGCTGCCGGATGGATCGCGAACGTGTCGGACCAGGCGGGAGGAAGGCCTTTTGCGGATCTGGCGTAACGTGCGGCAGTTTGCGAAAGGAGGCGGACACCATCGGAGCTCCGCTGGCGGGCGGTCCTTGCATGAGGACCGTGCAAAGCCAGCCACCGGGCCGGGTTTCGCGTCATGCCAGCCTCACGGCTGGATATGGGCTGAAACACCGGTGCGGGCCTGTGGCGGACATGAGGCGTCCTTCGTGGCGCGTCAGGGTCCGTGCCGGACTCCGGAAAAACCATTCCCGTGGCCTGTCCAGGCTGCGGCCGGAGCAATCCGGGCGGGGGTGAAATCCCGGGAATGCGAGGATCTGCCTGTCGGATGCGGACATCATCCGGCGAGCTTCGGGCCGCGCGCGCGCTGCGCCACCCCGTGCATGCCGCGTTAGCGATAACGCGCATGCACACACCAAAACCATTCCGTAAGGCAAAGCCCGCGTGCGGCCCTCCGGACACTGATCAACCCCGCTGGCGAAAATCTCGCGCGCGGAGGATTTGGCGTGGCCTGGAGCCTGCCCGCGTTCAGCCCTCACCCCGCTCATGGCGATGCATGACGCGCTCAATTGGAATCCATTGAGCGATACCGTACATGCACTCTTTCCAAGCGCTGAAGGTGCGCGCCCGCCGCAAGTCTGCTAAGGGTTTGTCCGGGCGCCGCACCGGGCGGCTCTCCTCTCGAAAGCCATGATGCATGCCACGCGATTTTTCCAAATTCACGCTGCCCGGCGCAGACGATACGGGCAATACGCCCGCGCTTTCGCAGCTGCAGGAACTCGGCTGGCAGCCGTTCTTTGCCCAGCAGACCAGCGTCGACGAGCTGTCCACAACCCCGCCCGCGCGGGTCACAGAGGTGCATCGCAGCGGCTTGCGGGTGCTGGGCGACGGGATCGACATGGTGGTTCCGCCACGCGCCGACGCCACGGTGGGCGACTGGCTGCTGTTGAATTACGAATTGCCGAGCGCCAGCCGGCTGCTCGAGCGCAAGAGCCTGATCAAGCGCCGCGCCGCAGGGCATGATGTCAACGTGCAGCTGATCGCCGCCAACATCGACACCGCCTTCATCGTCACCTCCTGCAACGCCGATTTCAACGTCGCCCGACTCGAGCGCTACGTGGCACTCGCCTTCGAGGCCGAGGTGACGCCGGTGATCCTGCTCACCAAGGCGGATCTGTGCCGCAACACCTTGCCCTATGTCACCGAGGCCCAGGCGATTTCCGATGCGGTAACAGTGCTCACCCTCAACGCCAGGAGCGACGATCCGCTCACCCTGCTCGCCCCCTGGTGCAAGCCCGGCCAGACGGTGGCGTTTCTCGGCTCGTCGGGCGTCGGCAAGTCAACGCTGACCAATGCGCTCTCGACACGCGAGGTTGCGGCCACCAACTCGATCCGCGAGGATGATGCCAAGGGCCGCCACACCACCTCGCACCGGCAATTGCACATCATTGCCGACCGCTGCGCCGTGCTCGACACGCCCGGCGTACGCGAATTGCAGCTGACCGACGCCGAATCCGGTGTGGCCGAGGTGTTTTCAGATCTCGATGAACTGGCTGGCGACTGCCGCTTCAATGATTGCAGCCACGTCAGCGAACCCGGCTGCGCGGTGCTCGCCGCCCTCGACAAGGGCGTGATCGACGAGCCGCGGCTGGCACGCTGGCGCAAATTGCTGGCCGAAGACCGGCACAACACCGCAACCCTCGCCCAGCGCCGCTCCAAGGACAAGGCCTTCGGCAAGATGGTCAGACAGGCCAAGAAGCACAAATCAAGATAGGTCCACCAAGCCAAAAAACCTGCACCGCTCGTCTCTGCCGGAACCCCGGTGTTCAGCCGTTCACTATCGATGCATATTGGCGCAACGCCCGACACGCGCATTCAAGGGGAACACCATGGTTGAAACACTGATCGAGGCGGAGGTCGATTTTGACCTGCCGGGAAAGCAAACCGGTTATCTGCGGATACCGCATTCCGTTCATCGTTCGGCCTATGGCTGGATACCGGTCCCCATTGTGGTGATCCGCAATGGGGAAGGGCCAACCCTGTTGTGCATCTCCGGCAATCATGGCGACGAATATGAAGGCCAGATCGCCTTGACCAAACTGGCGCGCGATCTGAGCGCCGATCAGATCAGAGGCCGTGTCATTGTCCTGACCATGGCCAACTATCCTGCCGCCAGCCACGGGCTTCGGACCTCGCCGGTCGACAATGGCAATCTCAACAGAACTTTCCCGGGCAACATGCGCGGCACGCCCACAGATATGATCGCCCATTACATCGAGGAAATCCTGATGCCGATGGCTGACTATGCCGTGGATCTGCATTCAGGCGGCACATCCCTGTTTTACCCTCCAACACTGTTGCGCGGCATGGGGCATTCGCCGGAGGAAACCCAAAAGCTGTTGTCCCTGCAGGCAGCCTTCGATCTGCCCTATGCCTGGGTCTTCACCGGTGGAGGTGGGCCAAATTCAACGGCACGAACCGCGATGGGTGCCGCCAACCGCAAAGGCGTTGTCTCGGTCATGGCAGAACTCGGCGGCGGCGGAACAGTCACCAGGGATATCCTGCACCGGACCGAACGAGGCCTCAGGCGCATCCTGCACAGCTTCGCCATGCTGCCGGATTATCAGCCCGATCCGGCGCAAGGCACACGCGAGCTCAATGCCAAGGGCTCGATATTTGCCTATGATGAAGGCCTGTTCGAACCCTTCAAGGACATCGGCGATGCCATTGAAGTGGACGAGATCGCCGGTGAGATCCATCACCCCGAAACGCCCTGGCGAGAGCCCGATCCCGTCATCTCTCCCTACAAGGGCATGATTTTGTGCAAGCGCACGCTTGGCCAGGTTCAGCGTGGCGATGCGTTGTTCCAGGTCGCTGATGATGTGCAGTCTTTCTGAGCGCCACAGCCGCATTTGCGCATCCGATTGGATGCGCGGCGCTGTAGGCTCCGGCCGAGGGAGGCCCCATGACCATGTCAGCTTATGACTTCGACCAGGAGATCGACCGCCGCGAAGTCCCCGCGCTCAAGCCCCATCCGATGGTTCTCGGACAGGACGGGCTCCACCTGTTCCCCGCCGGAGTGGCGGACATGGACTTCAAAGCCCCGCCGCCGGTCCTTGAAGCACTTCAAAAGCGGCTGGAGCACGGCGTGTTCGGTTATGAGACGGTGCCCGACGGGCTTTTTCCCGCACTGACCGGTTGGCTGGAATCGCGGCACGGATGGAAAGTCGATGCGAACAACATTCTTCGCGCACCAAACATCCTCAACAGCCTCGCCATCGCAGCATCGCTGTTCACCGATCGCGATGACGGCATCATCGTACAGCCGCCCGTGTTCTTCGATTTCTACGATATCATCCGCGAGAACAACCGCCAGCTTGTCCGCAATCCGTTGATCCTGAAAAACGGTCGTTACGAAATGGATTTCGAGGGATTGGAGCAACTGGCCGCCAATCCGAAGAACCGCATGCTCTTCCTGTGCAACCCGCACAATCCGGTCGGCCGTGTCTGGACCCGAGACGAATTGCAGACACTGGCCGATATCTGTCTGCGCAACAACGTTCTTGTCGTTTCAGATGAAATCCATGCCGACATCACATTCCCTGGCCACACCTGCACGCCATTTGCCAGCCTCGGCGAAGCCATTGCGGCCAACTGCATCACACTCATCTCTCCGGCCAAGAGCTTCAACATTGCCTCTTGCTGTTCGGCCTTCACGATCATTTCCGACGAGGCCCGGCGCCGCGCATTCCAAGCAGAAAACAGCCGCCTCACAGTCAACAAGAACAACGCATTCGCCAGCGTCGCCATGGAGGCCGCCTATCGCGACGGCGGCGGCTGGCTCGATGCTGCCATGACCTATATCGGCGGCAATCTGTCCCTGGTGCGCGACAGGCTGGAGCAATTGCCGGAAGTCAGGCTGATCGAACCCGAAGGAACATTTCTGCTGTGGCTTGATTTTCGGGACCTTGGCATGTCGCAGCAGGACCTGACCGCCTTTCTCCGCAACAAGGCCGGTTGGGCGGTTACCCGCGGAGCGGCCTTCGGAGACGAAGGGATCGGCTTTGCAAGACTGAACATCGCCTGCCGACATGCCAGTCTTGACCTCGCCATGACGCAGCTGGAACTGGCGGTCAAGTCTCTTCGCTAGTGCATGTCGCACTCAATTGCATTCAATTGAGTGATAACGTACATGCATTAAATCAAAGTGTTAGAGCGACCTTTGTGCGCACAAAGGTCGCTCTAAGGCCACGTCGGCTGTCAGACCAATGGGCCACCACCCATTTTCGTTCGCACCAACAAAGAAAAACCCCGCCGGCTTTCACCCGCGGGGTCTCTGAATCAGTTAATTAACTGAGTTCAGATTTCACTCTGATTGGTGATGATCTTGCCCACCAGGCCGTAATCCTTGGCTTCCTCGGCTGAGAGCCAATAGTCGCGGTCGGTGTCGGCAGCGATCTTCTCGACCGGCTGGCCGGTGGCCTTGGCGAAGATCTTGTTGAGCCGCTCGTTCATCTTGATGATTTCGCGGGCCTGGATCTCGATGTCGGAGACCATGCCGCGGGTGCCGCCCGAGGGTTGATGCAGCAGGAAGCGGGTGTTGGGCAGGCAAAGCCGCTGCTCTTTCGGCACCGAAACATAGATCAGCGCGCCCGCAGAGGCGACCCAGCCGGTGCCAATGATCCAGACCTTGGGCTTGATGAAGCCGATCATGTCATGGATCGAATCGCCCGATTCAACATGGCCGCCGGGTGAGTTGACGAAGATGCGGATGTCATCGTCGCTGGCGGCCGCCAGGGCTGCGAGCTGGGCGCAGACCTTGTGCGCCAGTTCCTGGGTGATACCGCCATAGATGAAGATCGAGCGCGATTTGAAAAGGTTGGCTTCCGCCTCCTTGCCCAGTGGCAGTTCGGTTGTCTTGTCGTCGTCGTCGCTCATCGGCCAGTCTCCGTGTGATTCCTGTGCTTCGCAGATAGTACGAACCAGCCCGCGAAACAATGGCAGAGCGCAAAGGAAGGTTAAACAGACCGCCAGACAGCATTCCGGCGCGAACGACAAACGCACGCGCCGGAGGCAAATTTGATGGTCCTGTTCGTCAGGACGTTAGGGCATGCGTGGGCTCAGCCGCGCGCTACAGCCTGATTGCCACCCTGGCCTGCGCCCTGCCCGCCTTCGCCATTGCGGCGGCGGCGACGGCGGCGCGGCTTTGCGGCTGCGGGCTGTTCACCATTGCGGTTGGAATTGGCGGCCGGCTGATGCCGGTTGGCGGCAGGCCTGGCTTCGCCCTGCGCTTCAACAGGCGCACGGCCCTGGCCGTTGCCACCGGGCTTGCGGCCCTGCCCGCCGCCGGGTTTGCCGCGGCCGCCACCATTGCCAGACCGGTTACGGCCCTGGCCCTGCGGCTTGGCACCTTGCGGACGGGGACCCTGACGCGGACGCTGGCTGCGGTTTAGCGGAGCGAAATCGCCATCAGGATCGGCCAGTGCATCCACATAGGTGCCTTCCGGCGCATTCTCGACCGGGATCGCCACCTTCAGCATCTTTTCGATGTCGCGCAGCAGCGAACGCTCATCCGGCGCGCAGAAGGTCACGGCCGTGCCTTCAGCGCCGGCGCGCGCGGTGCGGCCGATGCGGTGAACATAGACTTCCGGAACATTGGGCAGCTCGTAATTGACCACCAGGCTCACACCCGGCACGTCGATGCCGCGCGCGGCAATGTCAGTGGCGATCAGCACCGGCACGGTGCCGGCGCGGAAACCTGCAAGCGCGCGCTCGCGCTGGCCCTGCGACTTGTTGCCGTGAATCGCGGCAGCATTGATGCCGTCACCCTCAAGCCGCTTGGCGGCCTTGTCGGCCCCGCGCTTGGTGCGGGTGAACACGATCACGCGCTCGCCCTTGCGGTCCCGTATGAGGCTCGCCAGAGCGCCCATCTTGGCGCCGGGCTGCATGTGCATGACCGAATGCTCGACCCGGTCGGCGGTCTTCTTGGCCGGGATCACCGAGACTTCGATCGGATCGGTCAGATGGCGGTCGGACAGCTGCCGGATTTCCTTGGGCATGGTGGCCGAGAACAACAGCGTCTGCCGCGTCGCAGGCGTCATCGCCAGAATCCGCTTGATCGCCGGCATGAAGCCGATGTCGAGCATCTGGTCAGCCTCGTCGAGAACGACGACTTCGATCTCGTTCAATGACACGGCGCGCTGTTCGATCAGGTCCATCAGACGGCCCGGCGTGGCGATCAGCACATCGACGCCCGAGGCCAGTGTCTTGATCTGCGGACGGATCGAAACGCCGCCGACGACCACGGCGGACCGCAGGCTGAGCTTGCGGCCGAGATCCTTGACGGTCTTGGCGATCTGCGCCGAGAGTTCGCGGGTGGGCGAGAGGATCAGCACGCGCGCCTTTTTCGGGCCGGCAGGCTTGCCGGGCGCCAGGCGGTGCAGGATCGGCAGTGTGAACGCCGCGGTCTTGCCGGTGCCGGTCTGCGCCAGGCCGATGACGTCGCGGCCTTCCAGCACTGGCGGGATCGCCTGCGTCTGGATCGGCGTCGGCGTGGTCAGGTGCAACTGGTCAAGCGTATCGAGGAGGGCCTTGGACAGGCCGAGTTGAGAAAACAACATAGTATTTCTTTCAATGGGGGCAGGCATCGGGGCGTGCGCTTCAGCGCCGCCAATCGCGGACCATGCCCGATAACAACAATCCCGCCGCTGCGGCAAAGCCGCAATCGGAGGTGTTCGGGTTGGGCGCATCGCCGCTGGCCGACGCGAAAATTTCAAGGTGGATTTTAGGGGAAGTCAGAACACGCTCAGCATCATGGCGGCGTGCAGCGGCCGAAAGGGCCCCTATCCAGTTGCACCCTTAGGCCTCACAAATGCGGCCATGTCAAGGCCACGGCCAGAATTATGCTGCACTGCGGCGAAATCCTCCAGCAGCCTCAGCGAACACCATCCCCCACTGCGGCATTGCCGGCAATGCTTCTGATCGGCTTTCCGGGTGTCAGCACAATCGCCGATATCACGATGGCGCAGGCGGCCCATTGGGCGAGGCCCACAGGCTCGGCAAAAGCGAACCAGCCAACCAGAAACATGGTCGGCAATTCAACGCTTCCGGCAATCGAGGTCCGGGCGGTTCCGATCACCGGCGCGCAGACCGTATAGAGCAATTGCGGCACCAGCGCCGAGCCCAGCGCAATGCCCACGACCAGCCACCAGCCCTCGGCGCTGACAGGCCGCAAAGCCTCAATCGGCGTTGCCGCGAGCAGCGGCAACAGCCCCAGAACCGAGCCAAGGCTGACGCAGGAAATCCGCGCCAGCGGCTTGAGCACCACCAGCTTGTGCACCAGCACATTGATCCCGAACCCGAAGCCCAGCGGCGCAGCGAGCGACAGCGCCAATGCAGGCAGATGCTCTGCGGAGACCGCCGCAGGCGAAGAGGCCAGCGCAGCCGCAGCAATGATCATCAGGGCCGCCAGCACCGCCCACCTGCCGGGCCGGTCGCCAAACACCAGCCAGGCGATCAGCAGCGTGAACACCGGATAGGTCATGTAGAGAACGCCCACCGTCGAAACAGGCGCCACCTCCACCGCACGCACATAGCCGATCCAGCCAACGCCCATCGAGACACCGGCACACAGCCCCCACAGAAGCGCTTTCCAGTTTGCCCGCGCCTGCCAGACGAACGGCAGCAACACACTTGCAGCAATGGCATACCGGAAAAACGCAACCGCATGCGGCGCCATGCCCTCCGCCGTCAGCGAGCGCGCGAAATACGGCACCAGCCCGAAGCCCGCCGACGCCAGGATGATCCCGGCCGTCGCAAGCCCGCTCCCCATCACATCCCACCGGTCTGAATCACGCATTGCCATCGGATTTCGGTATCAGCCGCTGGAGGCTGCGGCAATCGGTGTGTTGGGCAATTGCCATTAATCCGAGCGATGACGGTGCGTATCAAGCTGGGCTCCGGGGGCGAAGCAAGAATACCTCAACCGTCAGTGCTCAGTCTCGCACAGCTGGTGGTCTGCGAGTGTTTCAATAACTGCGCAGTCCGACACACTGTCCGCATCACATTTGGTTATGCGTTTGAGTTCACGTTCCAGACGGCGAAGCCGGATAATCCTGTCCTGTACGCTTTTGAGATGCTGAGCCGCAATGTCGTGCGCATCCTGGCAGGGCTTGTCCGGGTGCTGGCTCAAGCTAAGCAACCCTTTGATATCTTCAATCGAGAAGCCAAGATCACGTGAGTGGCGAATGAACGAGAGGCGGCTTAGGCCCTCTGACGAATAGCGCCGCTGATTGCCTTCGGAACGCTCCGGCGCATCAATCAGGCCCATCTGCTCGTAGTAGCGAATGGTCGGAACCTTGACGCCTGTACGCTTCGACAACTGGCCTATCGAGAACATGAAAATACCCCTTGAACCTATAGCCACTAGAGGAATTATAATTGTGAGAGATCGAAATTGAAAGAACCAAAAATGAGAGTTCCTCCCCTAGCCCTGCTGGCAATATGTGCAGCTTTGACTGCCGCACTCGCCAATTATCTCCCCATGATGACCGTCAGCGTACCAAATTGGTTGATGCTTCTGAGCCTGGTGGCTGGAATCGTGTTCCTTCTGCCTGCCGTTGTGAGCTTCATGCGGCACAAGACGACCGTCAGCCCATTGTCGCCAGGCGATGCGACGACGCTCGTTACCGATGGTGTTTTCAACATCACACGCAATCCAATGTATGTTGGGATGCTTCTGATTTTGCTGGCTGTTGTCTTGTGGTTTGAGGCCGTCAGCGGCCTGTTTGCGGTACTGCTCTTCATCGCGATCATCGACAGTTTTCAGATAAGAGCTGAAGAAAAACAGCTCCTCGGAAAGTTTGGAAAGACTTATCGCGACTATACGCAACGTGTCCCGCCATGGCTGATCATTCGCCGGGAGGTTACCAACCATGAATGAGGCAAACCATGCCTGCGGCTGTTCAGGCAATCCGAAATTTGACGGGGTCGATCCTGCTTACAAGCGCATCTTGTGGCTGGTAATCGCCATCAATGCCACGATGTTCATTGTCGAGATGTCGGCTGGCAAATTGGCGGGATCGCAAGCGCTTCAAGCTGATGCACTGGATTTCCTCGGTGATGCCCTGACCTATGGTTTAAGCCTCGCGGTTATAGGCATGAGCCCGAAAACCCGTTCTATGGCAGCCCTCTTGAAGGGCATGAGCCTCGCGCTGATGGGGCTGTGGGTCTTCGGCTCAACCGTCTACCAGGTTTTGATTCTCGGTGTTCCGGAAGCCCAGATCATGGGGTTGATCGGCTTGCTGGCATTGGCCGCAAACCTCGCCAGCGTCTTCTTGCTCATGCGCTACAAGGACGGCGACGCAAATGTTCGCTCGGTGTGGCTGTGCTCTCGCAATGATGCCATCGGCAACGTGGCCGTGATGATTGCAAGTGTGGCGGTTTGGTTCACTCTGTCCGCATGGCCTGACCTGATTGTTGCCGCCATCATGGCGGGGCTGTTCCTGCGCTCCGCTCAACTCATCCTTGTTCAGGCGTGGCAAGAATTGCGCTCTGGCGAAGACTTGAGAGCGATTGAAAGCCACGGTCACAAGGCCGGGCACGACCACGCCCATTGAACATCTGCTCTTGGCTCAATTGCAGGGGCGTACTTACTGGGGCCTTATGGACATTGCCTGTCCTGGTCACCGGTTTGGCGGTTCTGCTCATTGCACCGTTTGCGGAAGACCCATGGCTTAAGGAAACCTGCGGGCAGCCCTAACGAGAAGGTCGGTTGCAAGCCCCGCTATATATGCAGAGCCCTGAGACTCTAGCCAATGTCAACGAAGGGCTCAGAGCAGCCCCTCTCCGCGTTCGCACGAGCGCAGCCCCAACCCGCGCACAACCACCAGCCCTACGCCAAAAACCGTCGTTTCTGACAATTGCGAATCTCAAACCGGCGGCGTAGCCTGCGCGGATTCGGGTTCCATGAAGGCCAAGCCTTCGGGATGAAAAGGGAACACGGTAGGGACGACCCGCAAAGGGGCCTGATCCGTGGCTGCCCTCGCAACTGTTAGCGTGAGCCGCATCCACAATGCCACTGGGGAAACCCGGGAAGGCGGATGCCGGCAATCAAGCGTGAGCCAGGAGACCTGCCCGGATCAAGGGTGCCGCATCCCGCGGCCACCAACTCCAACCTCTTGCACGATGGGTGCAGAAAGGGCTTGAACATGCATATCGAACCTGGCGTCGTCGACGGCGCGAAACTGGCCTTGAGCTATGCCACGGCCGCTGCCGCAGGCGGCCTGATGATGAAAATGTCGTGGGACACGATCCGCAACGATGGCGGCCTTGCAGCCCTTGGCATGCGCTCGGTCGTCACCACGCTTATGGTCTTCACCTTCTTTGAAGTGTTCCCGCATCACGCGGTCGGCGTGTCCGAGGTTCACCTGATCCTTGGCTCGACGCTCTATTTGTTGTTCGGCGCCGGGCCGGCGGCAATCGGCCTCGCGCTGGGCCTGCTGATCCAGGGTCTCGCCTTCGCCCCCTTCGACCTGCCGCAATACGGCATGAACGTCACCACGCTTCTGGTGCCGCTCTATGCCATGTCGCTGATCGCCAGGCGGATCATCCCGGCGGGCACCGCCTACAAGGATGTGAGCTACAAGCAGGCCCTGGCGCTGTCGACCAGCTATCAGGGCGGCATCGTCATGTGGGTCGGCTTCTGGGCGCTGTACGGCCATGGCTTCGGCGCTGAAAACCTGGCCCAGATCGCAGCCTTCGGCGCGGCCTACATGCTGGTGATCATCGTCGAACCGCTGGCCGATCTCGGCGTGTTGGCGCTGGCAAAGACGTTCTCCGGCACCCGCGGCAACCCGATGTTCCACAAGCGGTTGCACGGCCACGCCTCAGCTTGAGCGAGGGCTTGTAAGCAAAACGACCAGACCGCGCGGGAGACTCTCCCGCGCGGTTTTTTTGTCCGCAGGCGCGCAAACCACTTGGACAAACACATCCCCGCCTCCTACCCTGCCCGCAACCGAGATCACGGGAATCACCCTATGAACATCGACATGATACGTGCTGCGCGCGAACGGCTTGACGGCCATGTCAGGCGCACGCCTTTGCTCAATTCGCCATTTCTCGATGAGATCGCCGGCCGGCGGGTCTGGGTGAAGCCCGAATGCCTGCAACACACCGGCAGCTTCAAGTTCCGCGGCGGCTGGTCCGCCGTCTCCGCCATGGATCCTGAAACCCGCAAGCGCGGCGTGATCGCCTTTTCCAGCGGCAATCATGCCCAGGGCGTGGCGCTGGCAGCCGCACGCCATGGCGCACCCGCGGTCATCATCATGCCCTCAAACGCCCCGCGGATGAAGATAGACAATACCCGCGCGCTCGGCGCCGAAGTGGTGCTTTATGACCGCGCCACCGAGGACCGCGACGAGATTGGCGCCCGGCTTTCGGAAGAACGCGGACTGACATTGATCAAGCCCTATGACGAACCCGAAGTGATCGCCGGACAGGGCACCTGCGGGCTTGAGATTGCCGAGCAGGCTGCGGAGGAAAACATCACCGAGGCCGATGTTCTGGTCTGTTGCGGCGGCGGCGGCTTTGCGTCCGGCGTGGCACTGGCCCTGGAGGCGGAAGCGCCGGGCCTGCGGGTGCGGCCCGCCGAACCCGAAGGCTTTGACGATGTGGCGCGCAGCCTGATCTCAGGTCAGATCGAGCGCAACCCTAGCCTGTCGGGCTCGCTCTGTGACGCGATCATCACTCCGCAACCGGGCGAGATCACATTTCCAATCCTCAAGCGGCTTGCCGGACCCGGATTGGTGGTGAGCGAAGACGAGGCCTTGAAGGCAGTTGCGCTGGCCTTCTCGCGGCTCAAGCTGGTCGCCGAACCCGGCGGTGCCGTGGCGCTTGCGGCGGCGTTGTTTCACGCCGATGAGGTCAAAGGGGATGATGTGATTGCCACCATTTCCGGCGGCAATGTGGACGCGGATGTGTTTCGCATGGCGCTTGAGAAATTTGGCGGCTGACAGGTGGCGCGCTTGGCCGGTTTCACCGCGCAAGCCGCACCGCCCCTCACCCCAGCTGCACGCCCTCTTCCTTGGCCTTGTGCCCCGGCTCGACATGAATGATCACCTGAATGCCGTCGACCTCGCGCTTGAGCGCGGCCTCCAGCCGGTCGCAGATGGTGTGCGATTGCTCCACGGTCATGCCGCCATCGACAACCAGGTGAAACTCGACAAATGACACTTGCCCGGCCATCCGGGTCTTGATGTCATGAGCCTCGATGGCCCCGTCCGCTTCGGCCTTGATGATGTCATGAATGCGGATTTCATCCGCCGGATCGATCGCCTGATCCATCAGGCCGCCGATCGATGAGGCGATGACCTTCGAGCCCTGCCAGAGCACATTGATGGCGACAATCAGCGCCAGCAACGGATCAAGCCGCGGCTGATCAAACATGATCGCCAGGATCAGTCCCGCAATCACGCCGACGGAGGTCACAACATCGGAGAGGATATGATGACCGTCGGCCGAAAGCGCCGGGGACCGGTATCGCCGCCCGGCCCGGATCAGGACATAGGCCCAAATCCCGTTGATAACCGCGGCGCTGCCGTTGATTGCCAGCCCCAGGGCTGGCGCTTCGATTTGCACCGGTGCGATCAGCCCGCCAATCGCCTCATGCACGATCAGCAGTGCCGCAACCACGATCAGCACGCCTTCAAGCACGGCGGAGAAATACTCGGCCTTGTGATGGCCATAGGGGTGATCGGTATCAGCGGGTTTTTGCGCATAGCCAATGGCAATGAAGGCCGCCAGCGCCGCAATCACATTGACGGTGGATTCCAGCGCATCGGAATACAGCGCGATCGAGCCTGTCAGAAACCAGGCAACGAATTTCAGGGCCATGACCCCGAGCGCCAGCGGGATCGACCAGAAGGCCAGCCGCCGCACCAGGTTTGCGCCACCAGCCATCCGAGATCAGCCCTGCAGCGACGCGATATAGGCGATGATGGCGTCTATCTGTTCGGGCGTTGCGATGAACTCCGGCATATCGGGATGCCCCGAATAGATCCGGCCATCGGAAAATGCCTCCTCAAGCGCATCCATCGGGAAGCGCTCCGACAAGGTACGGAAAGGCGGGGCCGCCTCATGCGGGCTGGCATCCGCTTGCCCGACGCTGTGACAGGCCCCGCAATTGACCTCGACCAGGTCTCGGCCCGCCTCGATCTCATCAACCGGCTGCGCCATCACCGGACCTGCGCCCGCTGACAAGCAGAGCATGGCAGATCCGAAAGCCAATCCCGTCTTGAGTCTGTGCGTCATGCCGCCCTCACCTTCGTTTTGCGAGTCAGATGTGCCACCACATTCTCGATCATACGCATTCCTGCGTCCTGGCCCAGTGTCATGATCGATTCAGGGTGGAACTGCACCGCCGCCACCGGTTCGCTCTCATGCTCGATCGCCATCACCACCCCGTCATCGGTCTCGGCTGTGACACGGAATTCCTTCGGCAATGTGGCATAGTCGGCGAAAATCGAATGATAGCGCCCCACGGTCACCTCCCGGGGCAGGCCGGAGAAGATGATCCCGTTGCCCGAAACGCGGATGCGCGACGGCTTGCCATGCACCGGAACCGCAAGCTGCCGCAGGCTGCCGCCATAGCTCTCGGCCAATGCCTGCAACCCGAGACAGACCCCGAAGACCGGCAGTTTTCGGGCCCGGAGTGTCTTGATGGTCGACGCACAATCAAAATCCTTGGGGCTGCCAGGCCCGGGCGACAGCACAACCAAGTCAGGTGAAATGCGGTCCAGCATCTCGTCGGCAATGGGTGCCCGCACGGTGGTCACCTTGGCCCCGGTCTGGCGGAAATAATTGGCCAGCGTGTGCACGAAGGAGTCCTCGTGATCGACGATCAGGATCGACAGCCCGTCGCCAACCCGCGCCGTCTCCCGCCCAGTCGAATCGGCATTTCCAAGCCGCGCGTCGCGGATTGCCGACAACATCGCCGAGGCCTTGAGTTCGGTCTCCGCCTCTTCCTCCTCCGGATTGGAATCAAACAGCAGCGTCGCCCCGGCACGGACCTCGGCAATGCCGTCCTTGACCCGGATGGTTCTCAGTGTCAGCCCGGTGTTCATGTCGCCATTGAAGCCGACCATACCGATCGCCCCGCCATACCAGGCCCGCGGGCTTTTTTCGTTGTTTTCGAGAAACCGCATCGCCCAGAGTTTCGGCGCTCCGGTCACCGTCACCGCCCAGGCATGGCTCAGAAAGCCGTCGAAGGCATCCATGTCGTCGCGCAGACGGCCCTCGATGTGATCGACCGTGTGAATCAGCCGCGAATACATCTCGATCTGGCGCCGGCCGATCACCTTGACCGAACCCGGTTCACAGACCCGGCTCTTGTCATTGCGGTCGACATCCGAGCACATGGTGAGCTCGGATTCGTCCTTCTTGGAATTGAGCAGCTTGAGGATCTGTTCTGAATCCGCAATCGCATCCTCGCCGCGCTTGATGGTGCCGGAGATCGGACAGGTCTCTATGCGCCGTCCATTGACCCGCACGAACATCTCCGGCGACGCGCCAATCAGATATTCCTGGTTCCCCAGATTGATGAAGAACGAATAGGGCGAGGGATTGATCGCCTTCAGCCGCCGGCTGATTTCGGAAGGCCTGGCCTCGCAGCGCTCGAAAAAGGTCTGGCCCGGGACCACCTCGAACAGGTCGCCGCGCTGGAAGCTTTCCTTGGCACGCTTGACCAGTTCCGCATATTCGCCGGGCGTATGATCGCCCTTGGCCGGAATGTGATCCGCCGGTTTGAAATCCTCGGTGGTTATGGTTGCGTCGCGGCCTTCGGTGCTGACGTCACCAGAAGCGAAATCATAGCGGTCAATCCAGGCCTTTGCTGCGTGGTTGTCGACCACAAGGATCTCGTCGGGCAGATACAGCATCAGATCACGCTGGTCGTCCGGCCGGTCAATCTTCAGCGGAACGGAATCGAACTGGAACGCCAGATCATAGCCAAACGCCCCATAGAACCCGATATTGCCATCCTCGCCGGAATAGAACAGATCGACGATCACCCGTAACACCGAAAACACTGTCGGCGCGCGGGAACGCTCCTCCTCCGCGAACACCCGGTCCGGCTCGTGCACATCGATCTCGGTCTTGCGCGTGCTGCGCGCTGAAATGGTGAAGTCCTTCTGGCCATCCAGCTTGACGTTGAGGATCTCGAGCAGCGCTTCGCCGCGACCATTGTAGGCCTCAATGGTCAGTGTCCGGCCCCGCGCCGAGACCCCAAGCGGCGGATCGACGATCGCCGTATCCCAGCGGGTGTAGCGGCCCGGATATTCATAGTTCGAGGAAAACACCGCGCCGCGGCGGCTGTCGAGCGCATCGATATAGTCCGAAATCGCGTCCCCATAGTGCGTTTCGCGCCGACGCCGGGTGATCGCCACTCCGCCGCGGGTTACGTAGCGCTCGGCGCCGTCAGCTGTTTCGATCGAAGCCATCTCATTCCCCTGTGTCCGCCCCCCGGTCAATGCCTCCAGTTGGCGTAACAAAAAAGCCGCCTGGAGGTCTCCCGGGCGGCTTGTTGATCTACAACGCACATGCGTGGTCAGCGCCGCCGGATGCGGGTCCACCACCAGTTCATGTTTGCTGCGCAATTGCTCATGTGTGTTTCAATAGCGGCGAATGGGGTTTTGGGCAAGCCTCTTGCAGACTTGAGACTGCACCGAATCTGGCAGTTGCTTCGCAAAAGCAAAAATCCCCCGCGCAGCACGCAATGGCAGCACGGGGGACATGGGTTTGAGCGGCTGGATCAGAACCGCTGGGTGATCGAAACCTTGAAGGTTCGGCCCGGCTCCGAATAGAACTCTTCAGGCTGGCTCATTGTCACGTCACGCAGGCTGACGGAGTCATAATAGGTCTCATCAAAGATGTTGTAGACCCCTGCCTGAACACTGAAGCCATTAAGCTGTTCCGGCTTCCACCAGGCAGTGGCGTCGACGATACCATAGCTCGGCGCCTTGAAGTTGGCCGTCGAGCTGTCCAACACCGAAGCAACGCCGATCCAGTTGACATTCGCCCCCCAGGTCTCGGTCGCATAGCCGGCACCGATAACCGCTTTCAGCGGGGCTACCGATCCAAGCGCAGCGCCGGTGTCCTTGTCGAGACCATGGGCATAGGCCAGGCCGCCATTGAGCGAGAAGCCGTTGTCAAACTGCTTCTCGAGGCTGAATTCCACACCGTAGATCTCCACATTGGCGCGGTTGATGCTCTGGGTCACGCCGAAGGGATAGGTTCCCGGCGCAATCCCGAGAGCAGCCTGCTCGGCTGTCGAAAGAGCTCGCGTATCGATGAAATTCTTGTAGCGATTGTAGAAGGCGGTCGCCCGTCCACGCAGGCTGCCATTGTCATAATTGGCACCGATTTCAAAGCCGTGGCTGGATTCAGGCTTCATGTCCGCGTTGCCGATCCGCAGATAGGTTCCGGGCGCACCATAATCCAGATAGAGCTCGGAGGCTGTCGGTGCCCGGAATGCCATCGCCCACTGGGCAAAGACATCAAATTCCGATGTGACCTTGTACTTGCCGAGCAGCTTTGGCGAGAACTGATAGTCGTCCTGGCCTGCAGGCAAACCGGTGTAGTTCGGATTTGCCTGATAGGATGCGGTATCCTTTGGCGAATGGTCGTACCAATCGAAACGAATGCCAGGTGTCAGCGAGAAGCGGCTGTCGCCGAGGGTGATTTCATCATCGATGTAAATCCCGAACTGGGTGGAGTCGACATCCGGCATATCAGCCTGATTGCTGTGCAGGAAGTTACACGCGTCGAAGGGCGGGAACGGACCCGGACCGCAGCTGTCGACACCCGAGGAATACTGCGACGTGGTCCCGGTCGCGAAACTGCCGCCCACGGTAAATCTGTGGGTCAGGCCACCCAGCTCCAGTGTTTTCTCGCCAACACCGGACAGACCATAAGACTCGTTTGTAACTTCGCTGAGCCGCGAATACGGCCCGACCACCGAGGTGTAGCGTGAACCGCTGGTGCCGCTGGCGCGGCCGAGCCGCTGCCAGTAGACAACCGCATTGGCCGTGTCGAAGAACGAATCGTCACCGGCGGCGTCGTATTTGTAGTCGAAGGACAACCGTTCGCGCCGGGTGCCTTCCGACCCCCACCAATCGCCGGGCCGGTAGTTGCCGGTCGGCGTCTGCTCGGACATCAGGTCGGTGTCCGTGTCGATGTCATAGCGCTCGGCGGTCAGGCCGAATGTGTGGCCGCCTTCGGTTGCCTGACGCAGCTTGAACAGCACATTGTTCTCGTCATAGTCGGCCGGATTGGCTTCCGTCCGCGTCGGGCCGTAGCCGCCAACATCACCATTGCTCTCGGTCTCGTTGCCGGTCCGGTAACCGCCCTGGAACAGGACCGACGTGTTGCCCATGCGCGCGGCAATGCCGGCAAAGCCGCTGATGCTTGAGTCCTTGCTGTCATAGATGGACCGCAGATAACCACCGGTCTCGCGACCTTCCTGGATAAGATCTTCGGGCTCCAAAGTTCTCAGGATCATGGCACCGCCGAGTGCACCGGAGCCGCCACGGCTCGAATCACCGCCGCGAACAATATCGATGGCCTCAAGCGAATTGAAATCGAAGCTGTTGATGCCGCCGCTGGCGCCGCGGGCACCATCTTCGAGATAGGGGATCTGAATGCCGTCGATCGCAGTGAGCACCCGTGCGCCGTCGAGACCGCGGATGTTGACGCTGCCATTGCTGCTGTTGAAGCTCACACCCGGCTCAAGTCTACGGCCCAGATCGTCGATGCTGGTAACCTGAGTGTTCTCGATCTCTTCGCTGCTGGTCTCTGTGGCAAGAGGGGTGTCGGCAACCCCCGTGGCATCATCACCACCGCCACGGACCTCAAGCTTCTCCAGAACGGTGGTGGAGGGCGATGCGTCTGAGGCGTCCTGGGCGTGAGCCTGTGGAACAAATGTGAAAGCGGCAAGCGCACTACCAGCCAACAAAGCGCTGCGAAATCTTCCGGCAACCATGATCGGATCCTTTTCAATGATCTCTGGCTGGCTGCGGGAAAAACGCCCGAATGGCTGGCTTATTTACGAGTTACATCCGGCGCTTGAAAGCGCCTCATTTCTGCCACTTAAAAAACATGATAATAGAAGTCAAGATATAATTAAGACCGGAAACAGATTGTCAACCGCTGCCATTCTCACTTCTCGTCAATCCGCCAAGGCCAGTGCCTCACGGCCCCTTCATGTGCCTTGTTCATCCTGGGGATCCGGCGCCTTCCTAAGTGTGAGAACATGCACAATCAGCCAGGACAAGCTCGCCCAGGCGGCACCGAGTGCCCAGCCAGCGGCAACATCACTCGGCCAGTGCACACCGAGATAGACCCGGCTGACACCAACGATCACCGCAACCAGCACCGCCACCGCGAGTACGTAGATCCGCGCCCGCCGGTTGTCCAGAAATCCGATCACAATTGAAGCCAGGGTGAGATAGGCGACAGTCGTCACCAGCGCATGTCCGCTGGGAAAGCTGAGCGTGTGAACCGTGTCGAGATGATCGACCAGATCCGGGCGCGGGCGGCCGTAATACTGTTTGAGCGTTTGACTGAGAAGCGCGCCGCTGCCAACCGAAAGCACCGCATAAAGCGCGGCGCCATAGTGCTTTGTGACAATGAAGAATCCGGCAACCCCGGCAAGCGTGAGCATGATGAGCGGAAACCCGCCGATTGCGGTGACCTCCAATGCGGTTTCCTGAAGCCAGGGCGGACCTAAAGGCTGCGGAGAATCGCCGGTGGTCCTGAGGCTCAAAAACAGCCATTCATCAATCTTGCGAAGTTCGCCCTCGGCCATCTCATCAGCAATTGCGATGAAGGCGAACACGCCCAGCGTCAGCACAGCAAACAGAGCAACCGGCAACCGGTTTGCAGAGCCGTTCCGGACACCACGGACCAACCAGTCCGTGACGCGGCGAATCGCAGGTGTTGGTGTCATGTGACAAACGGCCCTGTGTTGAGATCCGAAAACCCGGTGCGCTTGCAGCTTGCAGGTTCCACTCCGGCATCCTGCGGCTGCATGACAAAAGCGTAATCAATCGGCAAGGCCGTGGAAAGGCGGGATCTGCCAATTTCGAATGGTCAAATCAAGACAAGCACCCAAAGGGGAAGCATCATGAACCAGCTCAGCACCAACCTGCTCATTGTCGGCGTTACGGTCGCAGGGATCGCGGCAAGCGCCTTTGCCGCGCAAGCCGCCTCCGGCTCAGTTGCCATCACCAAGAGCCGCGGCGAGATCTGCATGGTCTCCAACGGCCTCCCTGACCACGCCACGGGGACCTTTCCCAATGCCGGAAACCCGCATCGGATATCGGCACAGGCAATCGAGGTTTGCGTGCCGCAAAACCCGGTCAAGACCAGCAAGGCGACTGAGCTGCGCGGATCGACCGGTTTTGCGCTCAATGGTGTGATGATCAGGCCCGGCACCGCCGATTACTACGACCCCTCCTCACCACGCGGTTTCAGCCGGGACAGATCCTCAGGCTGGAAACTCGACGGGATGGGAGCCGGCCTGATGCTCGGACTTGATCAGAACAACGCCCATGTCGATCACCGAGGCCTTTATCACTACCACGGACGTCCCAACGGCCTGCTCAAGGGCAGCAACAAAACACTGGTGGGCTTTGCCGCCGATGGCTTCGAAATTCACGACATTGGGGCCAAGGCCGTACCCGGCTACACACTCAAACCCGGCAACCGGAATGGCGGCCCGGGCGGCCAGCACGACGGAACCTATGTTCAGGACTGGCAATACACCGGCGGTTCAGGCACCCTTGATAAATGCAATGGCGGCATGCTGAACGGCAAGTTCGTTTACTTCGTCACCGACAGCTATCCCTATTTTCCCCATTGCGCCTGGGGTAAGGTCAGCAGAGATTTTCTCAGCCCCTGAAACCCGCCGGGACCATGCGATTGCAGCACTCGATTCTTGTTCCACTGATCGTCATGGTTCTGGCCGGAGCCGAACTCCCCACCGAGGGGCCGGTTCCGGTTCCAAAACCCGAACCGGCGACCGCGACCGACATCCCCGGGCCGTCAGACAGTCAGGAGTCCCGGTCCGACGCCTCGGATGTCAAGGCAAGTCCACCGGCAACGATCACCACACCGGAAGACAGCAAAGCGGCTCTGGCACTGTGCGAAAGCGAACTGCAAGAGCTCGGCGTCAATTTCGAGAGGCTTGAACCGGTGACCGGCGAAAACGGGTGCGGCATCGCCAGCCCCTACGCGATTGCCGCAATCGCCCCCGGCGTGACCCTGAAACCCGCAACCGAGCTGCGCTGCGAGACAGCCCTGTCACTGGCGCGATGGGTCCGGGATGTTGTCTTGCCATCAGCAAGGGCACTGCCCGAAAGCCTCCGCTTGCGCGCCATCAACCATGGATCAACCTATGTCTGCCGGCGGCGCAACAATCTGCCCACCGGCAAGATGTCCGAGCATTCCATCGGCAACGCCATAGACATTGTGAGCTTCGAGTTTGACGACCGCGAACCCCTTGCCGTTACACCGCGCAACGGCAAGGGATCCATCGAGGAAGCCTTCCAGCGCGCGGTGCGCGCCGGGGCCTGTCTGCATTTCACCACGGTCCTCGGGCCCGGCGCGGACGCCAGCCACGACAATCATCTCCATTTCGACATCGCCAAGCGCAGAGGCGGCTACAGGCTATGCCAGTAGGCGATCAACACCCGGCCACATCAACTGGTTCGGTCAGAAGAGGCCCTCGATCTGCCCCTGATCATTGAGATGGATCTTTTCCGAAGATGGAACCCTTGGCAGGCCCGGCATGGTCATGATTTCGCCGGTGATGACAACGATGAACCCCGCCCCTGCCGACAGCCGCACTTCGCGAACCGGAACGCTGTGCCCCGATGGCGCGCCGCGCAGGTTCGGATCGGTCGAGAACGAATATTGCGTCTTGGCCATGCAGATCGGCAGATTGCCATAGCCCTGGGCTTCCCACTGTTTGAGCTGTTCGCGCACGGATTTCTCCGCTGAGACTTCGCCTGCGTGATAGATCGACTTGGCGACGGTCTCGATCTTGTCGAACAACGGCATCTCGTCAGGGTAGAGCGGCGCAAAATTCGCCTCGCCCGAATCCGCCAGCTCCACCACCTTGTTGGCAAGGTCCTCGATGCCGGCAGAGCCCTGCGCCCAGTGCTTGCAAAGAATCGCCTCCGCACCGAGCGTCGCGACATAATCCTTCACCGCCTGGACCTCAGCATCCGTGTCGGTGACGAAGTGGTTGATCGCCACCACCACCGGCACGCCGAACTTCTTCACATTCTCCACGTGACGGCCAAGATTGGCGCAACCCTGCTCGACGGCTGCAACATTCTCGGTGCCGAGATCGTCCTTCTTCACACCGCCATTCATCTTCATCGCCCGCACCGTGGCAACAATCACCGCAGCATCAGGCTTGAGACCCGCCTTGCGGCATTTGATGTCGAAAAACTTCTCGGCCCCGAGATCCGCCCCGAAACCGGCTTCGGTGACCACATAGTCAGCGAGCTTCAGCGCCGTCGTTGTCGCCACCACCGAGTTGCAGCCATGGGCGATATTGGCGAACGGTCCGCCATGCACGAAGGCGGGATTGTTTTCCAGCGTCTGCACCAGATTGGGCTGCATCGCGTCCTTGAGCAGCACCGTCATCGCGCCATCGGCCTTGATGTCGCGGCAATAGACCGGCGTCTTGTCGCGGCGGTAGGCCACCACGATCGAGCCCAGCCGCTGCTGCAGATCATCAAGATCCTTGGCAAGGCACAGGATCGCCATCACTTCCGAGGCCACCGTGATGTCGAAACCGGTCTGACGCGGGAAGCCGTTGGCCACCCCGCCGAGATTGACCACGATGTCTCTGAGCGCGCGATCATTCATGTCCATCACCCGGCGCCAGACCACCCGGCGCGCATCGATCTCCAGCTCGTTGCCCCAGTAGATGTGGTTGTCGATCATCGCCGAAAGCAGGTTGTGGGCGCTGGTGATGGCATGGAAATCGCCGGTGAAATGCAGGTTCATTTCCTCCATCGGCACCACTTGCGCCATGCCGCCGCCGGCTGCCCCACCCTTCATGCCGAAATTCGGCCCGAGCGAAGCCTCGCGGATGCAGATCATGGCCTTCTTGCCGATGCGGTTGAGACCATCACCGAGGCCAACGGTGGTGGTGGTCTTGCCCTCACCCGCCGGTGTGGGGTTGATCGCCGTGACCAGAATCAGCTTGCCACCGGGCTTGTCTTTCTGCCGGGAGATAAAGTCGGCCGAGATCTTGGCCTTGTCGTGGCCGTAAGGGACCAGGTCCTGTTCGGGAATGCCAAGCTTGCCGCCAATCTCCATGATCGGCTTCTTGTTCGCCGCCCGCGCGATTTCGATATCGGATTTGTACTCGGCCATGATGTTGTTTCCTCTTCCCGAATTGGCCGCGCATCCCCCTGCACGGCCTTCGGTGAAAGATAGAAACAGAAAGTAAGCCCGATGCCTACATGAAACGGGACTCGGAATGCGCCAATTGCGACACCGGGTTGAAAAGCCGGCTCCCATGCGGTTGATTTAAGGATAAGTAATCCTAATTGTTTTTGACTGCGAACAAAGACAAAAATACTTCGAATGCGCCCTCGGTATTTATCCGCAACCCTCTATATTGGCCTTCTCGAGACACAATATTCTGTCACAACCTTTTCTTTGAAAATGCCGTTTCGAGTGAGCACTTCACCATAATTGTATTCCGTAAAAATATTGTATTTTTTTATTTCTGACCTGGACATATAATGCATAAAGTCAAAATCAAAACCGAAGATGAATTTATGAAAACTCTTTTATACTCCCATTCTACGAAAATAATTTTTTGATTTATTTTCTAAACCAGGATCCAATTCCTGTGATAAATATTCACCCCCAACTCTATTCAAATGAAAAACGCCACTCTCTGAGAACTCATAAAAATATTCATACTTCTCAATTTTATAGGCAGCATGATGAACACCAACACGAGAAGTAGCACTTACAAATCTCTTGGATCCGCTTGCCAAAATATAAACGCAAGCTGAACTGCAGTAAGCATCTTGCGCATTTGTATATCCGATCAAGACCGGAAATCGTAACTTCCGCTTACATTTTTCCTCGCTTTGATCGCAGAACGCAGGGAAAGTACGAGCCACTTCAACCGTCATTTTCCGTTTCCGAATAATTTCGCCGATCTCCATAGCGTATTCGATAAGACCACCCGGAGAATTGATGAGTAAGGGCAGCTTTCGTTTGCCGAGCCTCTCCAGCATATCATCGAATTTTTCGGGCGTTCTTTCATTGATTTCGCCTTCCGCAGCAATCCATTCCGGGCATTTGGGTTCGCAGAAAGGGTCGCTGGACCGAAAAATCGAAAAAGTCATTTCTCTCCCTAGCCCGCCTTCGGCGTGCGCGAGCGGACTGGCAACGAACAGAAGCGCTCCCGGGAAGACGAAGCGCAGGCCCCTCCAAAGTCTTGATGGACTCAAGGGTGATGTGAGGGCCATGACCGCGTCCAACTTCAAAACCACATTTGCTCAGGCAATAGCATACAGAACAGAATTGCGGGCATTATGCAGGTCTGTCAACCAGCAACAGAACTTTCAAGACATTACCCTCGAACAAGTATCCGTCGCCTTCCAGAGGCGATCAAGAAGCCTGTACAGCGCGGAAGTCAGGAATAGTAGGGCTCCTAATCGTGGACCAAGCATACTCCGAAGGCCTGGCTCCCTCGCAATCTCTATACCGAACGAGCGGTTCGATTCCGCTGATCTGGGGGGCCAATTCAAATGCGACAAGGCCGAATGATTTGCCGTTTGTGTATCGGCTTTCCAATCTCCATCGTTGGGGCATTGTCGCCGCTCGGTAGATCAATGAGCAACTCGAAGCGTCCCCTTTCTCAATACCCGGCCTGATTGCTCGCCCCGTGCGCATGTTCGCCTCACCCGTCCCCCATCGCAATCAGCCCGGCATTGCCGCCTGCAGCCGCGGTGTTGACCGACACCGCCTGCTCGACGGCAAACCGCATCAGGTAATGCGGACCTCCGGCCTTGAAGCCGGTGCCCGAAAGGCCCGACCCGCCGAACGGTTGTGTGCCGACCACGGCGCCGATCATGTTGCGGTTGATGTAGACATTGCCGGTGTCGAGCCGGTCGATGACCTTGCGCACGGTGGCTTCAATGCGCGAATGCACCCCGAGCGTGAGGCCGAAGCCGGTGGCGTCGATGGCGTCAAGCACCGCATCAAGTTTCTTGGCCTTGTAGCGTACCACATGCAGCACCGGACCGAAGATTTCGCGGTCAAGTGCAGACGCATCCTTGAGCTCGATAATATGCGGTGCAAAGAACAGCCCCTGCTTCGGAGCCTCTCCGGCATAGACCAGCTTTTGACTCTTGCTCATTGTGGCAACATGCGCTGCCAGCATCTCGCGCTGGGCGTCATCGATCACCGGTCCGATGTCGGTCGAGGGATTGGCCGGATTGCCGAGCTTGAGTTCACGCGCCGCACCTTCGATCATCTCGAGCATATGGCCGGCAACATCCTCCTGAACGAACAGCAGCCTGAGTGCGGAGCAACGCTGCCCTGCAGAGCGGAAGGCCGACATCACCACGTCGTCAGCCACTTGTTCGGCCAGTGCCGTCGCGTCCACGATCATGGCGTTGAGACCGCCAGTTTCCGCAATGAACGGCACGATCGGCCCGTCCTTGGCCGCCAGCGTGCGGTTGATGGCACGTGCCGTTTCGGTCGAACCGGTAAAGGCCACGCCGCCGATTTTCGGATGCGAGGTCAGTGCAGCTCCGACATCGCCCGCACCCGGCAGGCACATTAGCACATCCTTGGGCACGCCCGCCTCATGCAGCAATTGCACTGCCTCGTGCGCCACCAGCGGCGTCTGTTCCGCCGGCTTGGCGATCACCGCGTTGCCCGCGGCAAGCCCCGCCGAAACCTGGCCGAGAAAGATTGCCAGCGGAAAATTCCAGGGCGAAATGCACACGAACACACCGCGCCCGCGCCAGCCCAGCCGGTTCTCCTCGCCGGTCGGCCCGGGCATCGGCTGCATCACGCCAAACATCTCGCGAGAGCGCCCCGCATAGTAGCGGAGGAAATCAACCGCCTCACGGATTTCGGCGATGCCGTCATCAAGCGTCTTGCCGGCTTCCGCCGAGAGCAGCGCCATGAACCGGTCGCGCCGTTCCTCAAGCAGGTCGGCTGCCTTGTCGAGAGCAGCAGCGCGGCGTTGCGGCTCCGCACGGGACCAGCTCTTGAAACCCTTGAGAGCCGCTTCAACCGCCTTGTCGACATTTTTCGGATCGGTGAAACGCACAGTACCCACGATATTGGAAGGGTCTGACGGTGACGCAATGTCCTGAACCTTGCCGCCCTTCAGCCCCGGCGCAAGCGGACCTGCCTCGACGCGCGATGTCGAGCGCTCCATCCCGGCGATCAGCGATTCCAGCTGGAGCCGGTCGCCGAATTCGATGCCACGGGAATTCGCCCGGTCGGGATAGATCGCCAGCGGCAGCGGGATCTGGCTGTTGCGGGCGGATTGTCCCTGGCTCAGGCCGAGCTTCGCATCCGGTCGCACGAGAAGATCCGCAACAGGGACCTTGCGGTCACCCGCGACTGCCACGAAGGACGAGTTCGCCCCGTTTTCCAGCAGGCGGCGCACCAGATAGGCCAGCAGGTCACGATAACCGCCAACCGGCGCGTAGATCCGGCAGGGCACCCGATCGTTGCTCTTGTTGAGGCTTTCATAGACCACATCACCCATGCCGTGCAGCCGCTGGAACTCGAACCCGCTGCGGTCCTGCGCCATCTCGATGATGGTTGCAACAGTGAGCGCATTGTGGGTGGCGAATTGCGGGAACAGCACCTCGCGCAAATCCAGCATCTGTTGAGCGCAGGCGAGATAGGACAGGTCCGTGGCAGCCTTCCGGGTAAAGACCGCATAGCCCTCAAGTCCGCGCTCCTGCGCCCGCTTGATCTCGGTGTCCCAATAGGCCCCCTTGACCAGCCGCACCATCATCCGCCGACCATGTTTGCGGCACAGGCCGGCAATGTGGTTGATCACCTGCGGCGCACGTTTCTGATAGGCCTGGATCGCCAGGCCGAAGCCGTCCCAGCCTGCCAGCGACGGATCCGCGAAGGCCTGGTCGATCACATCAAGCGAGAGTTCCAGCCGGTCGACCTCTTCGGCATCGATGGTGAAATTGAGATCATGCGCCTTGGCCATCTGCGCCAGCCGGATCACGTCCGGCACCAGTTCCGCCAGCACCTGATCACGATGGGTGGGGAGGTAACGCGGATGCAGTGCCGACAGCTTGACCGAGATCCCCGGCCGGTCCGGCAGTTTGCGTCCGGCGGACACCTTGTCGGCGGACTTGCCGATGGCCGCAATGGCGTCGGCATAGGATTTGAAATAGCGCTTGGCATCCGCCGATGTCCGCGCGCCCTCGCCCAGCATGTCGTAGGAATGGCGGTAGCCGCGGGCTTCATTCTTGGCGGCACGGCCAAGCGCATCCTCGATGGTCTCGCCGAGCACGAAATGATGCCCCAGAAACCGCATGGCCTGGCGCGTTGCGCTGCGGACCGTCGGCATGCCCATGCGCTTGACCAGGCCGCGCATCACGCCTTCAGGCGTTTCGCCGGGTTTGATGACCCGCGCCGACATCCCCAGCGCCCAGGCGGAAGCGGAGACGAACCAGGTGTCGCCATGCGCCTCATGGTCACTCCAGCCGCCTTCCTTGAGTTTGTCCTCAATCAACCGGTCCTGGGTCAGTGCATCCGGCACCCGAAGCAAAGCCTCGGCCAGAACCATCAACGCCAGCCCCTCACGCGTCGACAACCCGTACTCACGCAGGAAGTCGTCGACCCCACCCATCTGCCCGGACTCCGAGCGGATCGCGTTGATCAGCTTTGACGCCCTGGCGTCGATGGCCTGGTTCTGCGCTCCGGTGAAGCGCAGCTGCTCAGTAAAACTGCGGATCAACCGATCATCATCCGCCGCGTGCGACGCGTGAAATGCGGTAAGGCTATGGTGTGTGCTTGCGTTGATCATTTCGGTCTCCCGTGGATGATCCATAATATCGCTTGATCTATGGTTTTTCTCGCGATATTTAGCTGAAAATTTCGCTACTATCTCTACAAAATGACGCTTTGGCGGTGTTTTAATGAAGATGATCGATCGGATCGACCGCAAGATTCTCCGTGCCATTCAGGACGACGGCCGACTGACCAACCTCGAACTGGCAGAGAAGATCAGCCTGTCACCCACTGCCACAGCAGAAAGGCTCAAGCGGCTTGGCCGTGACGGCTACATCAAAGGCTATATGGCCCGTCTGTCAGCTTCCATGCTCGACCGCGGCATGCTCGTCTTTGTGGAGGTCAAACTGGACCGCACCACACCCGACGTTTTCGATGCGTTCGCAGATGCGGTGCGCAGATCCGACGATGTGATGGAATGCCACATGGTCGCTGGTGGCTTTGACTATCTGGTCAAAGCCAGAGTAAAGGGCATGGAAGCCTATCGTAGTTTTCTGTCCGATGTGATCCTGTCTCTTCCCGGAGTTCGCGAAACGCACACATATCCGGTTATGGAAGAAGTAAAAAACACCGGGAAAATACCGGTCTGAAAGTTCGTTCATAATATATTATTTTTGTCTAATAATCTAATTCTCCTTCAACAGGAAAACATACAGCTGCTATGTGGCGCGGTGAAACAAATGCCGTTAGGATGATATTGAGTATGAATTCAGCGGAACGGTCTACGATGGATTGCTGTGCATGAAATTCAACGAGGATCTCTTTCAGGGGCTTATAGGAGCTTCGACGGAAAACGAACTCGCCGATTTCATGCAGACGCTGACCTGCGATTTCGGACTCAGATTTTTCTCAATCTTTGACATTCCGGCAACCTTCAGTGACAAACTTCGCAAGCAGATCAGATTATCCAATTTGCCGCCGGAGTTCATAGAGGAATATGATTCGCTGGACCTTCTGGCGAATTCTTCAGTGTTCGCGACGCTCAGGCAGTCAACGGCACCGATGATGCGGTTTCTGGACAAGGCGGTCAAAGAGCGGCCTTCCGAGGAACAGTTGGCCATGCGGGCGGTCTTTGAAAAATACAACATGAGAATGGGCGTCTATTTTCCCGTGCATGGAACCAATGGCCGCAGAGCGGCGATGAGCTTTTATGGCGATCGCTCGGCACTGTCGTTTACGGAACTGGGTGAGCTGTCCCTCTTCGCCCTCAATGCCTATGACACCTATTCCCATATGGCGAACAAAGCCGGGATGCAGACCAACGGCATAACCGCGCGCGAGCTCGAAGTCCTGCACTGGGCGGCCAACGGAAAAACCTCGACCGAAATCGCAGCGATCCTGTCGCTGTCAGACCACACCGTAAACACCTACATGAACAGCGCCATGCGCAAGCTCGACTGCGTCAACCGCACCCAGCTTGTTGCCAAGGCGCTCAGGCTGCACCTGATCAGCTGACTGTTTGAAGCAAACCAAGGCCTGCACCCAGCATCGAATCACACGAGCGCTTTGAGGCGCACTCAGCGGTCGAGAATGGCCCGGATTTCCACCAGGTTGGACCGGAACCTCAGCACATAAAAGCCCATGGTTGCCAAGTGCGTCGGCATGATCCAGCCGCTCTCATTGCCATTGGAAATGATGAAGGGCTGGATCTTGAGCGCCGATGACAATTGTCCGTCCATCTCGTCCCACAACTGCCCCAGGTTCCGCTGCGCGACCACGTCACGGAAGTCCTCGCGCGTGGCTTTGAGAATGCCGTAATAGCCATAAAGCTGGCCATAGGAGAACCAGAACCGGTCATCTGCGCGGGTGTCAAACCATCCGGAATTGAAATTCTCCGACCGGTCCCTCAGGATCGCGGATGTCGAGCCGACATCCGAAGCGATCCGGTCAAGAAACTGGATCAGGTTGTCCGCACGGGCATCATAGATCGCGTTGCAAGTCGACAGCCGCTCGTTAAAGGCCTGAAGATCGCCAATCGCCGAGCGATAGAATGACGGCGTCGGGGTTTTAGGCCCGAAGGGATTGAGCCCGAAATACCAGGTGTATTCGTCAAACTGCATCGCGCCGCGGGCGTCCTGCAGGTCGCCATCCACCTGACTGGTTCCGCGAACACGGCCCAACGTGTCGACAAATTCGACAGTCGTGCGGCGGATCGCCTGGTTCACACCGCGCTGAAAGGCTGCCTTGTTGTCGAAGAACGGCGTGTGATCCCATTCGATCCCGAACAATCCGGTCTTGTAGAGGATCATCGAGGAAATCCAGGCGTTCTGATTGACGTTGAAATCGATCAGATCCGATGTCGCCGAGACCATCGCAGACGGCGCGCATGTCCCATCACCCGTCGCGGTGCCCGGAGTTGCCGCAATCATCTCGCGCTTGGCCGGATAATCGGGATCAAAACCGGACCAGAATTGCGTTTGCCAGAAGAAATAGCCGTAAAGGCCCACGAACAGAACGATGATCCCGCCAACGACAGCCTTGAGGATGAAACCACGCCTGCGGTACCAGCCGGTCATTGTAACAAATGGCCAGAGCAGTGCGGCGATCACCATACCGATGCCGCGGCCGATGGCATGAAAGATGCGCTCAAAAAAGGCAATCACGGGGTCAAGCATCGTCCTGGTTTCCTTCAAGTCCGTAAAGCCGCGCCCTGAGCGCCGCCTTGTCCTTCAGATAGGTGTCCGACAACACCTTCACAACGTGGGTTCGATAACCCTCGGAGTATCCTTCATAGGCTTCATAGAAGCCCTGCTTGTCAAAGACAAAGCGTGAAACGAAATCAAACGGCGTCAGCCGCGCCAACAGCCGGTTAACCAGCCATTGGTCCTCGTGATCAGGCACCGCCCTGCACAACAGCAGCCGGCGATCGGTTCGAACCTCGCCCATCTTGATCTGCCCGGTGGCCGATATCTCGCGGATCATTTCCTGCAGGAACGGATAGATCCCCTGCTCGGCGATCAGCCCCGCATTGCGATGCATCCAGGTTTGCAGCCAGATCTTGTCCGCGTGGCTCAGATCAACATCCGGATCGACCTTGCTGATGAGATCCAAGATCGCCATCTCGGCGCGCTGCGCGAGAAAACCCGATGGCTCCACCCAGGAAGCACGTGGCAACTGCAACCGGCCGCTCTTGGACAGATACTCGAAAATCCGGGCATGGTCGGAAATGTCGATGTAACTCACTTCCCATGGCCGGGAGCGGCGGAAGCCCGGGGCCTGGCTGTCGCAGACCACCGTGATGCTGCGATCATCGCGGAAAATGAACACACCACCGAAATGATTTGCCCAATAGGATTCGTGTGGAAACACCAGCTTGTCGGGCACCAGCGCGTTCTGGCGAATATCCCCGGTTTCACGTGCCAGCGCCACCATGCGGTTGAGCATATCGTCGTCGCGCCAGCCGTCGCGCGAGGTTTTCAGCCGGTCCACCAGCCCGCGCAATTCGGTGGCCTTGCCAAGCATGTCCTCAGCCGACATCACCCGGAAACGGACCTCCTCGATGGCCAGCAGATCCTCAACACCGGTGACGATGGCGATGGGATCCTCGATCTCGCCGAACAAGGCGTCCTTGATGGTGATCGCATGGATGACCCGGCGATTGCCGTCGAAGAACTGGTGCATCAGTCCGGCGGTGTTGGAAAAATGGGTGTGCACCACCGGCAGGTTTTCCTGCTCAGGCGTGAGAACAACGAACCGCCGGTTCACGCCGTTGGGATCAAGATAATCCCGATCATCAAGCTCTTCGGCGATCTCCGGCGAGAACCCGGTCATGTCGATGCGGAACTTCTCAAGCGCCGTCTGCGGCAATCCAAAGGCCTTCAGCGCCTTGTTGTAGCGCGCAATCAGATGTGGCTCGCTGATTGGAAGCAAGCGGCCATAAATCAACGCATTGTCGGCGAGAAGCTTCATGCCTGCCAGCGCCCGTCACGTTTCATCGTTTCGATCTCACGGATGGCCCGTTCGCGCTGCCGCTCGCGGCGGATGATGTCATCAACCGCCGTGGCATCGGAACGGTCGGTGTAGCGGAATTCGGAATCGGCGTAGCGGTTGATCTCCTGGAGCACCATCTCGATGGTGAAGGGCTTGCGCAGCTCGGAAATCATCGCGATCTTGTCGTCATAGGATTTGTGCATGAAGGCTTCGGGCGTCTCGAACCATTCGTCGGGCAGATCGATATCCATCGCCCGCATCTTGATCGCATCGGTGATGTTCTTGATCGCCCGGCCGGTAAAGCGCGGTTCCGCCAGCTTGATGCGGTGCAGATAGGCCCCGATATCCGCGATTGTCTGGACCTTGCCATTCTCCTTCTCGAACATCTCCCAGACCGACAGCAGCCCCTCTTCCTGCGGCCGGTCATGGCCGTCATAGGAGCGCGCCACCGCCTGCTTGATCTCCTGGCTGACAAACAGCTCATGATCACCCAGCGGGATCGAATGGTTCTTGCCAGCCAGCAGCGCAAAGATGTCGATATAATCATCAAGCGACTGCGGCCCGTCGACCAGCCAACGCGCCCCGGCACGCTGTCTGAGCGCATCATCGACATTCTCCGGATAGTTGGAAAACATCCCGAAGCTGCAATTGCCGCGCACCACGGTCGACGCACCGGCGAAGCTCTCCATCAGCACCGCGGTCACTTCCTGCTGCCCGGACGAGGCACGGTCATCCGAGCGCTTGGCGGCAACCTGGTCGATGTCATCGACGGTGCCGAAGCCGATGGCGCGCGGATTGAGCACGTTGTCGACGAAGGACTTGCAGTTCTGGCCCGACTTGCCCTGATAGGAGGAGATCTGGTCGACCCCGAAATTCTCGTAGTGGAACGGGTATCCCGCGACCTCGCAATAGTCGTTGATCATGCCCGCCAGCATCTGGATCAGGATGGTCTTGCCGGTGCCCGGTGCGCCATCCCCCATAAAGGTGAAGAGGAAACCGCCCAGTTCGACAAACGGGTTCATCTGCCGGTCAAAATCATAGGCCACCACCATCCGCGCCAGCCGCATTGCCTGGTGCTTGGCCAGATGGTTGCCGATGATCTCATTGGGTTTCTTGAAGCTCATCACCAGCGGCTTGCGGCGTTGTCCCGGCGCCACATCGAAGCCGTCGAGGGTGAAATTGTCGCTCTCAAGCCTCAAATGCGTCTGCGCAAATGCGCTCAGGGCCTCAAACCGGCCGCGACGGCTGAGCAGCCCCTCGATTGCAACCCGCGCCAGCGCCCGGGCCCGCGCCGTCATCGCCACATCGTCGGGCGCACCGGAAATCGCCGTGTCCAGGCCCGCGATCAGCGACTTGAGCGCATCCTGCGGCGTGTCGAACAGGAAATCGGGTTCCTCGGTGTCATTGGCCGGTTCACTCTCGCCATCGACCGTCTGAAGAAGATAGGCCGCAAACGTGAAGGCCGCGACATAGGCGGACGCCGTCAGGAGCCGTTTGAACCGCTCGGCTTCCTCGCCCTGCAGCGGCGCCCCGGCATTGCGCGATTGCAGGCTTTCAAGGTCGGTCTGTTGGCTGAACATCTCCGCCACCGCCAGCGCAACGGCAAGCCCGCGCCGGGTCCGGAACAAAAGCGTGTGCTGCGGGATCGACAGCATCTGGTCGTCGGGCCGGATGGCCTGAATGGTCTTGCCAAGCTCGATTTCACGGGTGCGGCGCATACCACTGGTCGAAACCGTGGAGACAAAGCGTCGGCTGGTGCCGGCAAGCGGTGTCGAGGACTTGCTGTCCTGTTTTTCCATCACGACCACACGGGTGACCAGCGTTTGCGCCAGTGACCGGTGCTTTGCGATATCGTCTTCGGAAATTGTGGTCAGTCCGGTTGTCTGGCTCATTCCATCATACCTCGCTGATCACCTGGTTGCCCGACACCACATGCACGGTGAAGCCTGAAAAGATGCTCTCCGCCTCACCCGATGCATAGAGCGCCTGATAGGCGTCATGCGGCACCAGCGCGTGCTTCTGATAGGCGCTCACACCCTGGCGGGTGGCTTCAAGATCGTCGGTGTCGATGTGATATTCGTCGCGCGCCGGTTCGGAACTCCACAGCCCGTGCTTTGCGGGGCGCTCTGTCTTGGAGAACACCTCCTGCATGGTCCAGGTCAGAAGCCAGGCGTTTTCCTCCTTGCGCACCTTCGACAGGATTTTCGAGATCTTGTCGTTGTTGTCGGTGGCACCCGCTGAATAGAACGGTCCGAGGACAAAACGGCGCAATTGCTTGGGATGCAGAAACTCGAAATCGGCATCGATGTTCTGCGCAATCGTCACCGGCGAAAGCGAGTAGGCGCCATGCCGTTCCGCGGACGCGTCAAAGGCTCGGGCGAATTCGGGATTGAGCAGCCCGCCGACCGGCAGCGGGATTTCGACCTCCGGATTGAGCTTGCCACTCTTGGTGACCAGCATCTTGGCGATGGCCTCGCTCGAATCCTCGATCGTGGCCATATAGACCATCGGCAGGGTCTGGCTCCCGTCAAACACACCCCAGTGAACCACATAGAACGGACGGCCGGTTTTCGGATTGACCGACACCTTGATGGTTTCGGGCAGAATGAACGGGGCAAACACCGCGTCCCTGCCGATTTCTTCGAGATACAGCCGTTCGGCGATCTGCTCCTGCAGCGCTGAAGGAAATTCCCGGTGGCGAAGAATGAAATCCGCCATCTCGGCCTTGAGCGTCTCGATATCCGGCATCGCCGCCAGCCGGTCCTTGGCGGTGGCGCGATCATTTTCCAGCGTCAGCACATTCTGGAACACCGGAAACCCGCTGTCCGCCCGGCTGATACGGAAGCGCTCCATGAACCCGACCCGGTTCTCCCAGGCTGAAAACGTCGCCTCCAGCCGGTCGACATAGGGAATGATCACCTGACCGACCAGCCCATGCGTATAGAGCGGCGATTTTGCGTCGGCGAGATAGACCCGCAAACCCTTCAATGCCGACCGGATCGACCGGAAATATCCGCCGGCGGCACCTGTGTCAGCGCGCATGGCCCTGCCCCATCCTCACGTCACCCAAATCAGGGTTTCACGTAATTGGCGGAATTGTGCTTTTCGAGAACCTCCGAGAACCGTCGCGCGAAAGCGTCGTCGGCCAATTGCTTGCGGCGCTGGATATCTTGCGTCGACAGCATGTTTTTCTCGTGCATTTCCAGAAGATCCCCAATGTGCTTCTGCGCCGCCGCACCGATGCCCGCCATGGTTTCCTCCGCAGCCGTGTCGACCCGGCTGCCCAGCGTGTTGATCTTGTGCGCAACATCCTGCTGCGCGGCAGTCTTCAGCGAATCCTCCAGCGCCTTGTAGAGCACGATGCGCTGCTCGGTATCGATGGTCAGCTTGTTGATCAGCGTGTTCTGCGCCGCGATCTGGTTGTTGAGCGAATCCACAAACGTCTGGAACATCGAGGTGTAGCGTTCCAGCGTCTGGCTCTCGGCCAGCAATTCCTGCTCCTTGGCCTGCTGCTCATTGTACTCGGTGGCGAGCTTCGAGCGATCGCTTTCAAGGTCCGTCCGGGTCTTCTGATCGGTCGACGCAGAGATCTGGTTTTCGATGTCGAGCAATTGCGGATTGATCTCCTCAATCCGCGTTTGCGTCGCCTCCAGCTTGGCCATGGTCTCCTTGCGGCGCTCGATCACCTTGATCAGGCTCGCTTCGGAAGTCTTGTAGCGGTTCTCCAAGATCTCCTTCTGATCCTTGAGAATTCCGGTGATGGTGTCGGATTTCTTCAAAAGCTCCTGAAGGTTGCCGGACAGGGACATGTTCCTGACGCGGTCCGAGCGCATCCGCTGCGCCCGTGCCTTGGAAAAGATCGAGACAAAGCTCTCCATTCCGGAAAAGCCTTTCATGCTTTCGAACTCAGAACCAAACACATCGGTCGCATCTTCGAGTCCGATGATCAGGTCGGCGATGTTGGTTTCCATCACCCGCTGCTGTTTGAGCACATCCTGAATGCGGGCATTCTCGATATCGAATTGCGGGTCCCCGAGCTCGGCGTCGGCCTCGGACATTTTTTCGAGCACCACGCCCGATGCCTCTATCTTTGAACGCATTTCATCCACGACGGAACGGGTTTTCTCAATCTCGGCGTCAAAACTCTTGATGTTGGCCATGCCCGAATTCCCTATAATTTCGCGCCTCAGATCGTGCGCCTAAATACCTTGTCCGGAAGCACCGGATCCAGTTCTTTTGTAGCACCGCGAACCACAGGCGCAAACAAAACGACCAGCAACAACGTAAGCATGACAAGTGCATAAAAAAAGACCGCCCCCGAAAGAGCGGTCTACAAAAAAGCAGGAGCGAATGCTCTTATTCGGCTGCAGCAGGATCCTTGAGATAGGCGATCACGTTTGCCACGTCGTCATCCTTCTTAAGTCCTGCAAAGGCCATCTTTGTACCTTTGACCACTTTGCGCGGCGCACGAAGATAAGCGTCCAGCGCTTCAACCGTCCAAGTGGGAACTTCATCAGCATGGGCCACCATGGCTTTCGAATACTTGTAGCCTTCAACCGAAGCCACAGGCCGGTCGAGGATATCGACCAGGTGTGGCCCGACACGGTTCTTGGCTTCGGTGGCAACGTGGCAGGCGGCGCACTTCTTAAAAACCTTCGCGCCTGCGACAGCATCGCCGTCTGCAAAAGCCGCAGTTGGCGCTGAAAGCCCTGCCGCAATAGCGACACCGAACAACATAGGTAGGGATATGCGCATAAAACAGTCTCCGTTCGCTTTAACCAGTAACAGAGTTATAGCGCACGCTGCGGCGAGGGCAATGTGCCTAATCCCTAATCATCTTTTCCAACATGCAAGAAGGAAGATGGTTCCGGGCAAAATTGTGGCCGAATCCCTACTTGGCGACCTCGGGGTTCATGACTTCGTCCCAATGACGGCGACAATAGGACACATATCGGTCATTGCCGCCGACCTCGATTTGAGCCCCCTCACGCAAGACCTGGCCGTTCTGATCGGTGCGAACCACCATCGTGGCCTTACGCCCGCACTCGCAGATCGTACGCACCTCGCGCAGTTCATCAGCGATCGCCAGCAGCGCTTGTGACCCTGGAAACAACTGCCCGCGAAAATCGGTGCGCAAGCCATAGGTCATCACCGGGATCCCCAGACGATCGGCAACGCGAGCCAGTTGCCAGACCTGGTCTTCAGTCAGGAACTGGGCTTCGTCGACAAAGGCACAGGCGATTTCACCCTCTTCTTGCAAAGCCTTGAGTTGGGCAAAGAGATCATCCTCGGCTCTGAAAGGGATGGCTTCGCAATCAAGCCCGATGCGCGATGCGATCTTGCCGACACCGGCACGATCATCCAGGCTCGCGATCAGCAGAACCGTGCGCATGCCCCGCTCCCGGTAATTGTAGGAAGCTTGCAGCAGCAGGGTCGTTTTTCCAGCATTCATCGTCGAATAGCTGAAATAAAGCTTGGCCACGGCGGTGCTCCGGTCACTGGTCGTCTTTGGACCCCCGGAAAGAGGTCTTTGTGCTTGGTTCGGGCTCTCTCATGCCCATATCGACCCGGCGATTCCAACCCCGAACCGGCCTCTTTCAACAACCGTTTTGCAACGGCTGCGCCAAAAAACGCCGACTTTGGCGCTTGAGTTCAACGCCCAGAGGTGCTTGTTTCAGCTTTTCGAAGACCAGAGGGATAAACCATGACAAGAAAACTCACCGTTACCATCGCTGCCATGCTGCTTGCCGGCACCGCGACGGTTCAGGCCGCCGATTCCGAAGCCTGCAAGAACGTGCGCTTCGCCGATGTCGGCTGGACCGACATTCAAGCCACGACGGCCGTTGCAGGCGTTGTGCTTGATGCCCTTGGCTACAGCCAGGAAGTCCAGGTGCTCAGCGTGCCGGTGACCTACCAGTCACTCAAGAACAAGGACATGGATGTGTTCCTCGGCAACTGGATGCCATCGATGGCGGCCGACGTGCAGCCGTTCCTTGACGACGGGTCAGTCGAATCCATCGCCCAGAACCTCGAAGGCGCGGGCTACGGTCTTGTCGTGCCGACCTACGCCGCAGAAGGTGGCGTTACGAGCCTGACCGACATCGGCAAGTTCAAGGACCAGTTTGACGGCAAGATCTACGGCATCGAGCCCGGCAATGACGGCAACCGCATCGTGCTCGAAATGATCGAGGACGAAGCCAACGGTCTTGACGGCTTTGAGCTCGTTGAAAGCTCGGAAGCCGGTATGCTTTCGCAGGCCGAAAAGGCTCTCAAGAACGAAGAATGGATTGCGTTCCTCGGATGGACCCCGCACCCGATCATGGGTGAAATGGACATCACCTATCTCGACGGCATGGGCGATTCAGGCTTTGGCGCGGCAACCGTGCACACCAATGTCCGCGCAGGCTTCACCAGCGAGTGCCCGAATGTCGGCACACTGGTGAAAAACATGAAGTTCTCGCTCTCCATGGAAAACAAGATCATGGACGCGATCCTCAAGGGCGAAGATGCCAACGACGCGGCTCTTGCCTGGCTGAAGGCCAACCCTGACACAGTGACACCCTGGCTCGACGGCGTCACCACCTTCGACGGTGGCGATGCTGCCGCAGCCGTGACTGCCAAACTCGGCATGTAATTTCGACATTCCGGTCCGGCGTCCTGACAGCTCAGGCGCCGGGCCGGGCTCAATGCCGAGGGGACGGGCATGGACGGACTGGAAAACCTACTCACCGCCTGGAAAATTCCGGTCGGGCAATGGGGCAAAAGCTTCTTCAGCTTTCTCACCGACAATTTCGAATTCATCTTCGACGCGATAGCCGATTCACTCAAATTCCTGCTGGATGCGATGATCGACGGGCTGCTGTGGCTGCCGCCGCTGGTTGTGGTGGCAATCATCGCGCTGATCGGCTGGCGTATCCAGAGATCCTGGAAACTTGCGCTCGGCATCGTGCTAGGACTGGTATTCATCATCAACCAGGATCTGTGGAAAGAAACCGTTGAAACGCTCGTTCTGGTGATTTCAGCCGCCTTCATGTCCATGGCCATCGGCGTGCCGATCGGCATCTGGCTCGCCCACCGCCCGAAGCTCTACGCCTATATCCAGCCAATTCTCGACCTGATGCAGACGATGCCGACTTTCGTCTACCTCATTCCGGTGCTGATCCTGTTTGGTCTCGGGCTGGCACCGGGCCTTCTGGTCACCATCATCTTCGCCTCGCCTGCCCCTATCCGGCTTACCTATCTGGGCATCACCTCGGTGCCCAAGCCGATGATCGAGGCCGGCCAGGCCTTTGGCGCCTCGCCGGGGCAGCTGCTGCGCAAGGTCGAGTTGCCGGCCGCACTCCCAACCATTATGGCCGGCCTGACCCAATGCATCATGCTGTCCCTGTCGATGGTGGTCATCGCGGCCCTGATCGGCGCCAACGGGCTTGGCAAACCGGTCGTCCGGGCGCTCAACACCGTCAACATCCCGCTGGGACTTGAAGCCGGTATTGCGATCGTCATTCTCGCCATCATCCTCGACCGGATCTGCCGGGTCCGCATGGGAGCCACATCATGAGCACTGAGCAGGTTCGCGGCTCGGTCCGCATCGACAATGTCTCGATCATTTTTGGTGACAACACCGAGCAAAGCCTGGCGCTTGCCGATGCGGGCAAATCCCGCGCCGAGATCCAGGAACAGACCGGCGATGTGCTCGGCGTTCACAATTGCACCGTCGACATCAACGAGGGCGAGATCCTGGTTCTGATGGGCCTGTCGGGCTCCGGAAAGTCGACACTTCTGCGCGCCATCAACAGGCTCAATCCGATCAGCCGCGGCACACTCATCGTCAATTGCGGTGAAGACACCGTGGATATCGGCGCCTGTGATGACAAGCGACTGATGGCGGTGCGCATGGACACCGTCTCGATGGTGTTTCAGCAGTTTGGCCTGCTGCCCTGGCGCTCGGTGGCTGACAATGTCGGCTTCGGCCTGGAGATCGCGGGCATCCCCGACAGCGAACGCAAGAGCCGCGTCTCCGAACAGCTTGCGCTGGTCGGACTGTCAGACTGGGCCGACCGCATGGTCGCCGAACTCTCGGGCGGCATGCAGCAACGTGTCGGCCTAGCGCGCGCCTTTGCCACCGGTGCGCCGGTTCTGTTGATGGATGAGCCATTCTCGGCGCTCGATCCACTGATCAGGACACGGCTTCAGGATGAACTGCTCGAGCTTCAGACTCGGCTGGGCAAGACCATCGTCTTCGTCAGCCACGATCTGGATGAAGCCATGAAGCTTGGCAATCGCATCGCCATCATGGAAGGCGGCCGGATCATTCAGTGCGGCACCCCGCGCGAGATCGTAAACTCGCCAAAAAACCAGTATGTGGCAGACTTCGTCGCCAACATGAACCCGATCGGCATGCTGTCGGCCAGTGACGTCATGACACCTGGAAAGCCCGATGCCACGCGCGGCAAGGCACCGCTCTCGGCCTCCGTCACCCCCGACACTCCGCTGGCCGAAGTGATGGACGCGATGGCGAAACGCGACGGCATGATCGGCGTTATTGACAAAGGCGCGGTGACAGGCTCCATCACCGCCGATGACATCGTGCGTGGATTGACCCGGCACCGCCGCTGACCCAAAACCGCTTTCAGATCCAGAACACCAAGACAACCCGATTCCATTCGAGGAGACGAAACCATGGAAGTGAATGGCAAGGCCGCTATTGTGACCGGCGGAGGCTCCGGCCTGGGTGCGGCAACCGCACGTGCACTCGCCAAGGCCGGCGCGAAGGTTTCGCTGCTTGACGTCAATCTGGCGCAGGCCGAAGCCGTCGCGCAGGACATTGGCGGACGAGCCTTTGCCTGTGATGTCTCCGACGCTGCGGCAGCGGATGCGGCGCTCTCAGCTGCAGCCGAAGCCTTTGGGGAAGCCCGGATCCTGATCAATTGCGCAGGCATCGCACCTGCCACCCGCGTGGTTGGACGCGAAGGGCCGCACGATCTCGACGCCTTCCGCAAGGTCATCGAGGTCAACCTGATCGGCAGTTTCAACATGTTGCGGCTGTTTTCCGATCGCGCGGCGAAGCTCGAACCGCTGGCTGATGGCGAGCGCGGCGTGGTGATCTCCACCGCATCCGTCGCAGCCTTTGACGGCCAGATCGGCCAGGCGGCCTATTCCGCTTCAAAAGGTGGTGTCCACGCCATGGCACTGCCGATCGCGCGCGAACTGGCGCGCTTCGGCATTCGCATCATGACCATTGCACCCGGGATTTTCGCCACGCCGATGCTGCTGGGCATGCCGCAGGAAGTTCAGGACAGCCTTGGTGCCTCCGTCCCCTTCCCGTCACGGTTGGGCCAGCCCGAGGAATATGCACGGCTTGCCATGCACATCATCGACAACGCCATGCTCAATGGCGAGACCATCCGGCTTGACGGCGCGATCCGAATGGCGCCGAAGTAACGATCGATGAAGGAACCGGTCAAAACCATCCGCGACACCAATGATGAGGCCAGGCAGCTTGCACGCCGCCTGGTCCGGGGCGCACGCTTTGCCGCGATTGGCGTGCTCGAACCCGAAACCGGTTTCCCGTTCACAAGCCGGGTTCTGTCAGGCACCGACACCGATGGCACGCCCGTGATTTTGGTCTCCGGCCTGTCGGTTCACACCACAGCCTTGCTCGCCGACCCCAGAGCATCTTTGTTGTTTGGCGAACCGGGCAAAGGCGACCCGCTGGCTCATCCGCGAATCGCCCTTCGCACCCGTGCCGTCAGGGTTTCGCGGGAAGACGAGGGACACGTCGCCCTGCGTGCCCGTTTCATCTCGCGTCATCCGAAAGCGGCGCTCTACGCAGATTTCCCCGATTTCACCTTCTTCCGAATGGTGCCGGAATCTGCCAGCCTCAATGGCGGATTTGGCAAGGCCTATGTGCTTGAGGCTTCAGACTTTTTGATCGAATCACCGGCCATTTCCGACCTGGCGGCAATTGAACCGGGCGCCATCGAACACATGAACACGGATCATGCGAGCAGCGCCGACGCCTATGCCAGGGCCTTCGCGGGCTCAAAACGAGCCGGCTGGAAGGTCTGTGGCATCGATTGCGCCGGACTTGACCTTGCAAATGGTGACGAACTGATCCGAATCGAGTTCGAAGAGCCATTGACCGATGCAAACCAACTTCGCGCAATACTTGTAAATTTGTCTCGTTTCGCCTCTCAAAAATAGGGGTATACAGGGCAAGTTTCGTGATTAAAATATTTCCAAATCAACCAATTAGAAACTTTAGCCGTACGCGGCCCGACGCATTTCGAAAGATCGAGCATGATCGACGCACAAGACCTGGAACGCAATTCGGACGAAGCTGCAACGCTGCTCAGCGCCATGGCAAACCAGAAACGCCTTCTTATTCTGTGCAATCTCGCAAGAGGCGAAATGCAGGTCGGTGCTCTTGCTGAACGGGTCCAACTGAGCCAGTCTGCGCTCTCGCAGCATCTGGCCAAGCTTCGCAATCAGGGACTTGTGTCGACGCGCCGGGAGGCGCAAACAATCTTCTACTCCATAAATTCCAATCCTGTGCTGCAGATGCTCAGGACACTCGACACGCTTTATTGTCATTGAATGCAGCGCACCGGCTTGCCGCCCGCGCTTGACGTTTCCCGGTCAGCATCTCCATATGGAGTCTGAAAGGAGACACCCAATGACGGTTTCGATCAAAATCGAAGGTATGCATTGCGGCGGCTGCGCGAACTCTGTTGGAAAAGCAGCGAAAGCGATTGATGGCGTCTCCAACGTCCACGTCAGCATCGAAACCAATGAATTGATCGCCGACCTCGCCAAGCCGGAGCTCGTTGATGCGCTCAAGGGAGCCATCGAGGACATCGGATTTGATGTGGTCGGCATCTGCAATTGACGAATGCGGCGATGAACGCCACCCCCCAACACCTGACCTTCGACATCAGCGGCATGACCTGCGCGAGCTGTTCAGCACGTGTGGAAAAGGTGTTGTCGCGGCAACCCGGCGTCCGCGAAGCCCGCGTCAACCTGGCACTGGAACGCGCGGATATAGAGGGCGAAAAGCTGGATCCGGATGCGCTCGCCACGGCCATAGGCAAGGCAGGCTTCGGTGCCTTGCTCCGTCAGGCAGATTTTGCAGCTCACCGCGACGCTGATGAGGCTCAGGCCGCAGCACGCCGGGCTGATGAACGCCAGACACTCTTGCGGCTTGCTGTATCCGCAATTCTGACACTGCCAATTGTGATTGGCATGCTGCCCATGATGACTGGCATCGGGCAAGCCTGGATATCGCCAATTTGGCAAGCCGTCCTGGCCACCGGCGTGATGGGCATTTCCGGCAGCCGGTTCTGGCGTGAAGCCATCGGCGCACTGCGCGGCGGATCGGCCAACATGGCAGTGCTTGTCTCGCTGGGCACAGGTGCAGCCTATCTTTTCTCGATGTGGGTGCTCCTGAGCAGCTGGGGAGATCCCCATGCTTCCCATGATGGCACATCCACGCATCTTCATTTCGAAGCTGCCGCCGTTGTTCTCACGCTGATCATGCTTGGCAAATACCTCGAAGCACGAGCCAAGTCCGACGCAGCCGGCGCACTCAGGTCACTGGGAAGGCTTCAACCAGAAACCGCCGAACTCAAAACCTTGAACGGATCCGTCCGTACCGTGCCGGTTGAGCATCTCGTGGCGGGTGACATCATCATGGTCAAGCCTGGAGCGCGCATTGCTGCCGATGGTGTGATCATCACCGGCGAATCCTCGCTGGATGAAGCCATGGTGACCGGTGAAAGCATGCCGGTCGCCAGAGGTCCCGGCGAACCTGTGATCACCGGCACCACCAACACTGACGGTGTGCTTGAAGTTGAAGTCCGGGCTGTCGGCGCGGACACAAGGCTTGCCCGAATGACCCGCCTGGTTGAGGAGGCACAATCCGGCCAGGCTCCGGTTCAGAAGCTGGTAGACCGGATTTCAGCCGTGTTCGTTCCGGTTATACTGGCGATTGCCGGGGTAACCCTTGCCGGATGGCTGCTGGCGGGCGCGAATTTTGAAACGGCAATGGTTGCAGCTGTTGCGGTGCTGGTGATTGCATGCCCGTGCGCACTGGGGCTCGCTACCCCCACTGCATTGGTCGCAGGTACCGGGGCTGCCGCCAGGGCTGGCATCCTGATCCGCGACATCGAAACTCTTGAGCGCGCCACCGACATCAAGGCCATCGCCTTCGACAAGACAGGCACGCTGACCGTTGGAGTTCCCGAAGTCGCGGATCTCTACACGGCAGACGGCGTCAGCACGGGAGATCTTTTGCGCCTTGCCGCAGCTGTAGAAACAGGAAGCGAGCATCCCATCGCCCGTGCCATCCTCGTCCATGCACAGAGGTCCAGTTTCAACGTAAAGCCGGCCGCGAATATCCGCGCCGTGCCCGGACGTGGGCTGGAGGGAACAGATGGGGACATCAAGATCCTGGTTGGATCGGCACGTTTTCTCGATGAGGCAGGAATCGGTACCGGCGGGCTTGCAGCAGCTATCGACCTGAACGGAGCAGGCACGCTGGCCTGGGTCGCCGCTGGCCAAAAACTCATGGGGGCGATCAGGCTCGCGGACGCAATCCGGCCGGAAGCTCGCGCGGCTCTGGCAGAACTGAACAGTCGCGGATTGCAGACCGTCATGCTCACCGGCGACAATCAGGCCACGGCCCAAGCCATTGGGGACATGGCCGGTGTCTCGGACATACGTGCAGGCCTGCTCCCGGCAGAGAAACTTGATGCAATCCGCGAGTTGGCGGACCGGACCGGCGGCCATGTCGCCTTTGTCGGCGACGGCCTGAATGATGCCCCCGCGCTGGCTGCCGCCAATCTTGGCATAGCCATGGCAGGCGGCGCAGACGCGGCGCGCGACGCCGCGGCAATCACCTTGATGCGGCCCGACTTGCGGCTGGTTCCATCCGCCCTTGATGTGGCTGCGAAAACCCGCCGGACAATCCGCCAGAACCTCGTCTGGGCCTTCATCTACAATCTGATCGGCGTCCCGCTCGCGGTCTTCGGCATCCTGCCACCGGTCTTTGCCGGTGCGGCAATGGCCTTTTCCTCGGTCAGTGTTGTCGCCAATTCGGCATTTATGGCCCGCTGGCGACCCAAAGCCGGCCAGTCCCTTCCAAAATGAAAAGCCCGCCTCCTTCAGGAGACGGGCTTTGCAGAAAGCCTGTGGTCGTTCGGTCCAGCCGGAAAGGCTCAGAACTCTTCCCAGTCGTCCTGTGCGACAGCCGCGTTTCCATGGCTTTGCGGCTGCGGTGCAGGCGCCTTCGCCGGTGCGGAGGCCCTGGCAGGTGCAGAGGCCTTTGCTTCCGGAGCAGCTTCCGCCATTGCCTTTGCCGTTGCGTGCAGGCTGGCAGACTGCATTGACGCCGAGCCATCGATCCGGAACTGCGAGATCAGTTCGCGGAGTTTCCCGGCTTCCATCGCCAGTTCCGACGAAGCTGCGTTGGATTCCTCGACCATCGCGGCATTCTGCTGTGTGGTCTGATCCATCGAGTTGACCGCCTGATTGACCTCGGACAGTCCTGTCGACTGCTCCTTGGCGGAGATCGCAATCGCATCCATATGCGTGTTGATGTCCGTGATGAAGCCGCCGATCGTGCGCAGCGCCTCGCTTGCCTTGCGGACCAGATCCACGCCGCATGAGACTTCCGACGAAGAGTTGTGGATCAGCTCCTTGATCTCCTTGGCCGCATTGGCAGAGCGCTGAGCAAGTTCGCGCACTTCCTGGGCGACGACAGCGAAGCCGCGACCGGCTTCACCGGCCCGAGCCGCTTCGACACCGGCATTGAGGGCAAGAAGGTTGGTCTGGAAGGCAATCTCGTCAATCACACCGATGATGTTGGAAATCTGGCCCGAGCTTTCCTCGATCCGGCGCATCGCGTCTTCGGCACGGCCCACCACTTCGGAAGACTCGACTGCCGACGAGTTTGCCTGGGATGCAACACCGCGGGCTTCCTCGGTGCGCTGGGTCGAGTTGGTCACGTTGGCCGTGATCTCTTCCACCGCAGCCGCGGTTTCTTCAAGTGCTGCGGCCTGGCGCTCTGTACGCTTGGAAAGATCATCGGTGCCGTTTGCGATTTCCCGGGTTCCGGTTTCCATCATCGAGACACTGTCGGTGATCGAAGCCATGGTTCCGCTCAGCTGACGGATGGACTTGTTGAAGTCGTGGCGCAAAGACTCGAAATCAGGGGCAAAAGCTTCTTCCAGCTGGAAAGAAAGATCTCCGTCAGCGAGCCGCTGCAGGCCTTTCGCAAGACCAGATGTGGCAATCTTGAGCCGCTCGGCCGCGTCCGCTTCGGCCTTTTGCTGGGCAGCAATACGATCCGCTTCCACTTGCTGGCGGCTTGCTTCGGCATCCCCCTGCAACTGCTTGTTGGCGATTGCAGCTTCACGGAAGACCTGCATGGATTCGGCCATCTTGCCAATTTCATCCTTGCCACCCTTGTCGATGGTCACCTCAAGGTCGCCATCGGCAAGCCGCTCGGTCGCATAGGCCAAACGGCCCAACGGACGTGAAACAAGGCGGAAGTTCAGAAGTCCCATCAAGGCGGCAACGATTGCAACAATCACGGACGCCGCCAGACTGATGAAGACAACGCCCGACAATGCCGTGCGCTGATCTTCCGCAGCAACAAGCGAACGCTCCTGGACGATGCCTGCAATCGAATCGATATTCGCGCTGAAGGCGTTAAGAAGCTGCGTGCCCTCACCGGTCAGTTCAAGCACGCGCGCAAGTTCTACAGTGAGCGGATCTCGCATCAGCTGGATCTGACGCTCAACGACTGATGTTCGCCAATTGTTGAGGATCGCTGTGGCATCGGAAAGGACAGAAGCCTGTTCAGGAACAAGTTCGGAAACCATGGCTTCAAGCTTGCTCACCTCGGCATCGATGGTTGCGCTGGTCTCATTGTACAGGCCGACATAGCCGCGATTGCCGGTCAGGAGGAAGTTTTTCAGCGCCATGTTGGCAAACGTAACTTCGCTGCTGAGCTTTACCGTTTCTTCGCGTAGCAAGGCCATCGCCTGACTGCGCTCGACGAGCTCGGTTGTTGTAACCGCACGAACATAGATCAGGCTGGATGCGCTGATGGCAATTAACGCCAGAATGGCGAACGCCACAAATCCCTTGGCACTTACAGATATATTCTTGAGCATTGTCTCAATCCCGTTGTGTCTCTCGACCCCTCACCTGGTTTGATCCAAGAGTCAGGACCTTGAAACTGCTGCCTCACGCGCCTGCGGCGGTGCGGCGTTCAAGTTCGGTAAGGTTGACTTCCATTGTGACAGCGCCGATCGGTGCGCCCTCATCGGTTACAGTGAAGCTGACCTGGCCGCGCCAGATTTTTGCGCCGTCGTCCCACTCGGGTTCATCAATGAAGAGCGCATCCGCGGACACGTCATAAGTCTTCTGGAACTTCGCTTCATCGCCCTGCCAGAAATCGCCGGTGATGGAGCTTTGCCCAACATTGAGGCCGTTCTGATCCATGACGAAAATTTCAGCATAGAGCCCGAGGGACTTTCCCTGCAGCCGCGTCAGATAGATCGAAAGCGGATTCGACAGTGTCGCAGCAATCAACGGCTTGTCATCGCTCTCACGCTCAGCTCGCCATTGCTTGTCGAGCGCGTCAATCTCATCCTGGGGCAGTTTTTTCAAACGATCATTCTGAGCTTTGATCGAAATTCGGACAATATCAGTCTCAATCCACTGCCGCATATCCGATATCAGCGCGGGAGTGATCAGGCTTTGGGCATTTGGCGCGGGCGGCTGGGCCAAAGCTGCGGAGCCTGTTAGGCAGAGTAACCCAATTATGAGAGTAGCTTTGAAAACGTTCATTGAAACCTCCGTTGTTTCGAAACAATTGAGGCGATTGACTTAAGATGCGATTAAGCTTATCCAGACCACCTATTCCAAAAATTAACCAGCTATATTTCAGGGTCAAAACCACAAATCACCCCTATCCGAGGTGAAATATCAATTATATTTAAGGGGTTAGATGCCTGGCGCGACTGTATAATATCGCACCTAAAAATCAGCAATTTTCATAAACGGGATAGCGGACCCGTTGATCTCAAACAGCACATGTTTTCCGGGGATTGGCAGACGGGCGCCATCCAGCTCGGACGACGCCCGTCTAGCGACAGCGGGAATCCCCGCCATGCCGCCGGTCGCTGCGAACAATGCACATCTAAACTTGCTTGGGCCTTGCGCGGCAAAGCCGCTCGCTTGCGGCTAACCCGCCGCCATGGCAATGCTCAAGGCTGCGAGGGGATTTACAGCTTCGATTCCCCGTTGGACGGGGCATTCCGGACCGGCACTGCAGAGGAGAGAACTGCAATTGGCACACAAGATCATCATCGACACAGACCCGGGTATCGACGACGCCATGGCCATCGCCTATGCGATTGCCCATCCGGAACTGGACTTGCTGGCGCTGACCACCATTTTCGGCAATGTCCGCACCCATGAAGCGACCCGCAACGCACTGGCACTGCTCGATCATTGGGGTTCAGATGCCGACGTGGCCGAAGGTGAAGCCTCGCCTGTCGCGATTGCTGCCAACGAGCCGAGCTATCAGGTTCATGGACGCAACGGATTTGGCGGTGTCGACATTCCGCTGTCAAGCCGAAAGAAACACGACCTGGATGCCGCCGATTACATCATCGACGCCACCAAGCGTTTTCCTGGCGAGGTGATTGTCTGTGCTGTTGGCCCGCTTACAAATTTGGCACGGGCGCTGGAACGGGATCCCGAAATTGTCTCCCGCATCAAGGCTGTGGTCGTCATGGGGGGCGCGGTGCACCACAAGGGCAATGTCACGCCCGTGGCCGAAGCCAATTTCTGGAACGATCCGCACGCTGCCGATAAGGTTCTTGCGGCCTCCTGGCCTCTGGTCCTGGCCCCACTCGACTGCACCATGCCGGTGCTCTTTACACCGGACTTCATGCAGGCAATCGCCAGGGAAAACACCAAACTCGGTCCACCGCTGGCGGCCATGGCGGAGTTTTATGCCCGCTTCTACCGCTCCCATCTGGGGCTTGGCGGCTGTGTGCCGCATGATGTGATGGCGTTGTCCTGGCTCACCGTGCCCGGAGCCTTCCGGCTGCAAAAAGGCGCACTCTCGGTCATCACCGAAGGCCCGGCGATCGGCCAGAGCATCTTCCAGCCCGGCGGCACACAAAGCCGTGCCAGCGTGTTTGACGGCCGCCCCGATCACATGGTGATGGTCGACACCGATCCCGGCATCTTCATGGCTGACTTCATGATGGTCATGACCCGCCACGCAGATTAGCCACTTCAAACCGCCGGGATGTGAAAACTGCCCACGTCCTCGACACATTGAGCCGCAGCCCTAGATGAAGCCGGTATTGAATAGGGCTGTTTGGACGGCGAGGCACCAACACATGCGGAGTTTTCAAAGGGGCGGTCTGGCAGTCGTCATCGGCCAGAGCGGCGGCATTGGCGCGGCCATCAGGGCCACGCTTGAAGGGTCCGGCGCGTTTGATCGCGTCATCGGTTTCTCTCGCACGTCAGCCCCTGCCATCGATCTGCTGGATGAGACGACAATCACAGCGGCGGCAGCACAGACCAAGGCCACAGAGCTCGACATTCGCCTGGTGTTCGACGCCACAGGGTTTCTGCATGGCAATGGTTTCAGCCCGGAAAAATCTCTCTCGGCCATCGATCCCGCGCATATGGCGCACGCCTTTGCCATCAACGCCGCCGGTCCGGCACTTTTGATGAAGCATTTCCTGCCACTGCTGCCAAAATCGGGAAAATCGGTCTTCGCAACCCTTTCCGCCAAGGTCGGCTCCATCGGCGACAATGCGCTGGGTGGCTGGTACAGCTACCGGGCCTCCAAGGCCGCCCTCAACCAGTTCGTCCACTCCGCCGCAATCGAGCTCAAACGCCGTGCTCCCGAGGCGATCTGCGTGGCCTTGCATCCTGGAACCGTCGACACCGGCCTGTCAGGTGACTTCGCAAAGAATGGCCTTACCGTTCGAAAGCCCGCGGATGCGGCCGCCATGCTGATTGATGTCATCGACCATTTGAGAGCCGAACAAAGCGGCGGCTTTTTTGACTACAGGGGCGAACCTCTACCCTGGTAGGCAGAGACAGCTGCATGCATGACGGCATGGTTGGTGTTCTTTACCGGGTTTTCATCGAGCCTGAGTTACAATCAGCGCATGACCAAGACCGACACCATCCGCTGGGGCATTGCCGGAACCGGCCACATTGCGCAGCAATTCGCCGGAGACATGCATCTTGCCCAAGGCGCACGCCTGACCGCCGTTGCCAGCCGTTCTGCTGAAACGGCGCAAACCTTTGCAGATCGCTTCGAAGGTGTGGCCGGTTTTGCCTCGCTCGACGCCATGATCGGATCTGGCTTGATTGATGCGGTCTATATCGCCTCGCCCAACACGGCGCATCACGCCCAAACGCTGGCGTGCATCAATGCCCGCATGCCGGTGCTCGTCGAAAAGCCGCTGACAGCGAACCTTGCCCAGGCCCTCGAAATCCAGTCGGCAGCCCGCGCCGCCGAAAGCTTCGTCATGGAGGCAATGTGGAGCCGCTATCTGCCTGCGATGAAAGCTGCGCGCGGGGCCATTCGCGATGGCGCCATCGGCAGGATCCGGCGCTTCGAAGCAGATCTCGCATGGAAGGTTCCCTACGACCCGAACAACCGCTTCTACGGCAAGGCCCAGGGCGGCAGCGTCCTGCATGATCTCGGGGTCTATCCTCTATCCCTGGCACGGTATTTTCTGGGCGAACCCGATCATGTTGATGGGACCTGGCAGGCCGCACCCACCGGCGTTGATATAAGCGCCCGCCTTGACTTACGGTTCGCCGACACCGAGGCCCGGATCTCCTGCAGCTTTGAGCGGCAGGGCATGAATCAGATCATCTTGGAAGGCGACAAGGGCGTGATGGTTCTCGGCCCACTTTTCATCAAGGCCGACCACTTCACCGTCTTCGCCTCTCGTGGTCTTGCTGGCTTCGTTCATCCCGGCGGCGACGGCCTGAAGTCGCGTCTTTGCCGCAAACTCTTCCGGCATCTGCCGCTGCCCGGCGTGGCGCGGCATTTCCACCGCTTCGAAGGAACCGGCATGCAGTTCGAGATCGAAGCCGCCTCGAATGCGGTCCGGGATGGCAGGCTAGAAGAACCGTGCAACACGCTGGATGACACGATCGCTGCCTTGCGGATGGTTGATCAGGTGCTGTCAAACCCGCCGGAGGCAGCCTGACGCCGCTCGGCACCACACTCAGAAGCGAGACTGCGGTTCGAAACTGCCGACACCATCATTGAGCGCCAAGGCCAGTTCGCTCAGATGCAAGGCCCGCAGACCGGAGAAAAATGGCGTTTCACCCTTATTGAGCGCATCCGCCATAGCTGCAATCCCGCGCGCAAAATCGATCCGCGAGGGAAATGAAGAAAGGGTTTCGGCTGATGCCGGAAACGGGTAGGCAACCGGCTTGCCGAGGGTCAACCGGAGCGGCAGCGCCCTGCCCCTTTGGCGCTCGAAGCGGCTGGCCAGCCGTTGCAGCAGCGGCGGCTTCCGGTCAAAACGCCTGAGATGGACCGGCGAACGGTCATCCCAGAGATCGCGCACCACGATTGTTCCCTCATCTCCCACGATGGTCAGAGACCGGTCGCGCGGCGCCGCGAGCCCGCAGGTCAGCCGTGCCGTGACACCGGACTGGAACGTCAGGCATCCGACCGAAAAGTCTGCAGCCAGCGAGAGAGAGTGTGTGCCCGGTCCCTTGTCGGGAAAGGTCAGCGCGGAAAACGCCTGGCCGCGCTCAACCGGCCCAAACAGCGCCACCAGCCAGGACAGGCCATAGCCCGCATGCTCGAGTGTGCAGCCAACCTCGAACTCATGCAATCCGGGCCATTTCGCACCGGATCGCGAACGCCATTCGGTCCAGTTGTCCTTGAACACCGGGCCATCTTCCATCTCGGCATAGGCAAGCCGCGGCTTACCAATTCGGCCAGCCTCAATCAGCTGTGCTGTAAGCCTTTTGGCATCCGACAAACCATTGGCCGGCGCACCACAGACGGTCAGGCCCTTGTCGCGCGCAAGATCGATAACATGACGCGCCTCGTCATAACTCATCCCCAGCGGCTTTTCGCAATAGACATGCTTGCCCGCTTCAAGCGCGGCACAATTGAGCGCGAAATGGCTTTCGGGATTGGTCAGATTGACGACGATCGCAACATCCGGATCTTCCATACACTGTTCAAGCGATCCATAGGCTTTGATTCCGTGGAACGCGGTGAACTGCCTGAGCCGCGCAGCATCATGATCCCAGACGCCGCCAAGCCGAAGACCGGAATGATTGGCAAGCGTCGTCATGTAATAGTCTGCGACAAAGCCAGCGCCGACAATGGCGATCGTGGTCATGGGGCGAAATCCCGGCGAATTGAACTGCGACAGCCTAGCCCGGCGGCGTTAAGATCGTGTTGCCGCCTTTAGGGCAGCACGTCCGGTTCACCTGGTATCTGCAAGAAACGAGGCAATCCAGACCAGCGGCGCATTCCAGTTGATGGCGATCTCGTTGGTCGAGAACGAGCGCGGGTCATCCACATAACAGGCCTGTGGCGCGCAGCCTCTGAGCGTCTTGATCGCAAAATCATCAGCCGGCTGGCTGTTCGGCCCACCCGCCAGAACGCCCTTCGGCGGCTTCGGGTAGGACGGATCGGTGGCATGCGCGAACATGTTGGAATGCTGCCGCTGAGCATAGAGCGTGCCGTAGCCGGTGACGTAGGAGATGCCCAGGGCGTTGCGGCCAAGCAGATAGTCCATGCTTTCGCGCACCGCCTGCAGGTAATTGATCTTGCCGGTCAGGTCATAGGCGGTGGCAACCACGATCATGTTCTGGATCAGCGACTGGTTCGATCCCCATCCAAAGCCCTGATCAGGGCTGTACATCAAGCCGAACGCCTCCTTGCGCTGCACCTTGAGATAGGCATCGGCTGCCTTGATGACCGAAGACCGGATTTTCCTCAGATCGCTCGAGGCCATGTTTGACGGCACAGAGGCCAGCTGGAGCCGCGCCAGCGCGGCCGTAGCGCGCCAGTTGAACCCGTCGGGATAAAACACCGGACCCGACCAATGTGGCGAGGCTTTTGCGCGCTTGAGCCAGGCCGCATCGCCGGTTGTCAGATAAAGCTCGGATGCGGCCCAGTAGAACTCGTCAGAGACATCGTCATCGGAATAATCCCCGCCGCCGAAGGTGCCATTGGTGACCGGAGCATAGAGTTTCGGATTGGCTTCGGCGGCCTCGTAGGCGCGGATCGCAGCGGAGAGCAGCCATTGCGCATAGGCCGGATCATGACGCGCAAACAACCGTGCGCCCTGGGCTGCCGCCGCAGCAAGATTGAGTGTCGCCGCGGTCGAGGGCCGATGCAGCACCCGCTGCTCGCGGTCACGATGTGGCAGAATCGGCCCAATCGTCCAGCGGTTTCCATGCATCTTGTGATGGGCCATCCCGGCATAGGGCTCGCCCTCCGGCACCATCATGGAGACCAGAAAATCAAGCTCCCAACGCGCCTCGTCAAGAATGTCGGGAACACCATTGCCTGCTTCCGGGATGGGAACCAGTCGATCCGACAGCGCCTGAGATCTGCCGCCATAGTTGACGGCGCGCTCATAGCTCCCAAGCAGCTGCGCTGTCGCAATGCCGCCATTGACGACATATTTGCCGAAATCGCCGGCGTCATACCAGCCACCGGCCACGTTGAGCTTGTAGCCGCAGCTCCAGGCCTTGCCATAGACCTTTCGGGCGGTCCGCGTGTCAACGCAGCCGACCGATGTGTCCCCTCGGTTGGGAGCTTTGCCCAGATGACCGGCCGGACGGGCATAGTCCTTTCCGGCATATTTCGCCTCGATGTCGATGCCGCTTCGCACCTTGTAGAAATAGGACAAGGCGTCATTGCGCAGCGCGGCATAAGCCTCGCGGGATATCGAGAAGGGCGGGCTCGTTTCCCCACCCACAACCAGCCGGTAGCCATCGCCCGGCGTGTCGAAATCGCTGAAGTCGATGGTATGCACCTCAAGCTCTGAAGACATGTCCAGGCCATTGGCCCTGGTCTTTCCCGAAGCGACGCGCGCGCCGGTGTTCGAGATCAGCGTCCAGGTTTGGGCAGTGCGGCCGGCCTGCACAAGAGTGGCGCGCTTGGGTCCGCCGGGCAGATAGGCGGTCTGGTTCACGCGAATGGCAGCAGGCCCGCCGCTGCTGTCCGGTGCAGACGCCTGACCGGACAGCAGCGAAACCGAATGCAGACAGAAACGCCAGTCCCTTTCCGAGCCACCAAGCTGAAACACAAGCTGGGCCGGGCGGTGCGTGCTTCCGGCTTCGAAATCTGTGCTGGCGCTCTGCTTGTCTGGACTGAGCCGCCGGGTGATCTCGCCTTCCGCGATCCAGGGTTCGGCCCCTTTCTGGGCAATCGCCCGCATCGGGCCTCCGGGATCGCCGGAAACAATGATCGACAGCCGGTATGTCTCGCCCTTGTCGAGCCGCACCCCGTTGATGCCCAGGATAGCGTCCCAGGGCTGAACGCTTCCCCCGGCAACAGAGCCGCAAAGCGCGCCGCGCTGATAGTCGAATTTGATATTGGGGGTTGCCCACCAGTCGCCAACCAGCGCCGCCTGGGCGAAGGTCGGATCGGGAAGTTGCTCGGCCGCCTTGAGATCAGGTTGAAAAGCAAAGGCCGCAAGCAATGCAGTGAGGCCGATCATGGCCTTGAAATGCGTCATGGCTGTTTCCGGATTCCGTGATCGGGACAGGTTTGCGGCCTCTCAACACTCATCGCTGAGCACCCGCAATCCACACATGTGTCCGAAACGTTATGCCAACCCGGTCAACAAAGCTTTAATCCGGGCACACGCCGCGGCACGGTACGGCTCAACCGGCAGCCCCGACAACAGCCTTGCACAGCGGATGATCAGGATCAGCCAATCCGTCAATCACATCAAAATGATGCCGACCTGCTTCCTCCATAATCGTCATGGGCGTTGCGAACCCGCGCCACATGTCAAACAGCGCTCGGTTCTGCCGGACGAATTCCGGGCGCTCGTTTGCGCCCACCCAGGCCGTAACCGGGACCGCGACGTGCGGCTCAAGCAGCACCGGGCTGTGTAAACGCGCTTCATCCATGTCGATATGGAGGGTGTCGTTCATCTCAGTCCGCATGACCGGTCGCAGGTCATGAACGCCCGAAATCGAGACCACACCGGCAATCCGCTTCAAAACCGTGGCAGACAACAGCGCCTCGCCGCTGATCATCCGCGTCACCAGATGCCCTCCGGCAGAATGGCCGGTCAGATGGATGGGGCCGGAGACTTCCCCGGCACAAAAGCCAATCGCCGCCGTAATCTCCTGCGCGATCCCGCCAATCCGGGCATCCGGGCACAAGGTGTAGCTCGGCATCGCAACGGCAAACCCGTGCGCCAGTGGCCCGGCTGCCAGATGCGACCAGACGGATTTGTCAAAGGCTTTCCAATAGCCGCCATGCACGAACACAACGAGGCCGACCGGTGCATCTTCTGGCAGAAACAGATCCACCACCTGGCGATCGCCTGAGCCGTAGGCAAGATCGATCCGCGCCTTGCCCGCCTGTGCCAGCGTGTCGCGGAGCGCCTGCGCCTGCTTTGACCACCGGGGCGGAAACTCCGCGGCACCGGCAATATGGGCACCATTCGCATAGGCATCGTCGTAGTCGGTTATTGGATAAACTGTCACTGTTGGCTCCTTGCTTTTGCAGCATATTTAACCTGCCGCAGCTGAAGCGCAATCTTGACTGTAATAGTCAAATTTTGATCGTTTGATAAAAAATTTGACCTTTTGATAAAATCACGACATTCTTTCAAAATGGCGGCGCTGGTGTCACTGAGGAGTTGCACCACAACAGACCGCTCAAAAAAGATCTCGACAACGAGGGGTCCAGAACGTGACAGAAACCCAATCCAGTGACATCAAGTCCGGCCGTCTTCCCGACGCCGCCTATGCCGACAATTTCTCAGACATTCATCCGCCGCTGACACCGCATGAAGCCCTGGTCGAAGCCGACCGCTGCTATTTCTGCTATGATGCGCCATGCATGACGGCATGTCCGACCTCGATCGACATTCCGATGTTCATCCGCAAGATCCAGGCAGGCAACCCGGTCGGATCCGCCAAAACCATATTCGATCAGAACGTTCTGGGTGGCATGTGCGCCCGCGTCTGCCCCACGGAATCTCTGTGTGAAGAGGTCTGTGTGCGCGAAGTGGCAGAAGGCAAGCCGGTGAAGATCGGGCTTCTGCAGCGCCACGCCACCGACACCTTCATGGAACGCGAGCAGCCGCACCCGTTTACGCGCGCCGCTCCGACCGGCAAGAAGATCGCCGTCGTCGGCGCTGGTCCCGCAGGCCTTTCTTGTGCCCACCGGCTCGCCATGCACGGTCATGACGTGACGATTTTCGAGGCGCGGGAGAAATCCGGTGGCCTCAATGAATATGGCATCGCCGCCTACAAGACGACCAACGACTTCGCCCAGGACGAGGTCGAGTTCATTCTGCAGATCGGCGGCATCACCATCGAGAACGGCAAGGCCTTGGGCCGCGACATCACGCTTGACGGGCTTGCCGCCGACTACGACGCCGTTTTCCTCGGCCTCGGCCTGCCCGGCGTCAATGCGCTCGGGCTGGAAGGCGAGGATGCCGAAGGTGTTCTTGACGCGGTCGATTTCATCGGCGTGCTGCGCCAGACCGAGGACCTGTCGGCGCTGGACATCGGCAAGCGCGTCGTCGTCATCGGCGGCGGCATGACAGCCATCGACGCGGCAATGCAATCCAAGCTTCTGGGTGCAGACGAGGTAACAATCGCCTACCGCCGCGGCCAGGAACACATGAACGCCTCGCTCTACGAGCAGGAGCTGGCACAGACCAATAATATCAGCATCCGCCACTGGATGATGCCGAAAGAGCTGCACACCGAAAGCGGCGCAGTTTCGGCCATCACACTCGAGAAAAGCGAAATTGGAGACGACGGCAAGCTACACGGTACCGGCGAAACAGTGACGCTTCAGGCCGATCAGGTGTTCAAGGCCATTGGCCAGGCGCCGGATGCCGGCCCGCTCGCGGGTGTGGACATCGCGCTGGAGAAGGGCCGTATCCGCACCGACGAGGCGCGGCGCACATCCCATCCCAAGGTCTGGGCCGGCGGTGATTGCATTGCCGGCGGCGAAGATCTCACCGTGGTCTCCGTCGAAGACGGCAAGATCGCTGCTGAAAGCATTCACAAAGCCCTGATGGGCTAAGGAAGGAGACGAGACCATGGCAGATCTGTCCACCAATTTCCTTGGAATTAAATCGCCGAACCCGTTCTGGCTCGCCTCGGCGCCGCCGACCGACAAGGCCTACAATGTTGAACGTGCCTTTGAAGCCGGTTGGGGCGGCGTGGTCTGGAAGACCCTTGGCGAAGCCGGCCCGCCGGTGGTCAATGTCAACGGCCCGCGCTACGGCGCGATCTGGGGCCCTGACCGCAGGCTTCTTGGTCTCAACAATATCGAGCTGATCACCGACCGCGATCTGGAAACCAATCTCAGGGAGATCACCGAAGTCAAGAAACGCTGGCCCGACCGGGCCATGATCGTCTCAATCATGGTGCCCTGCGAAGAGGCAAGCTGGAAGGCGATTCTTCCGCGCGTCGAGGACACCGGTGCAGATGGCATCGAACTCAACTTCGGCTGCCCGCACGGCATGAGCGAGCGCGGCATGGGCGCCGCCGTCGGCCAGGTGCCCGAATACATCCAGATGGTCGCCGAATGGTGCAAGCAATATTGCCGCTTGCCGGTGATCGTGAAGCTCACGCCCAACATCACCGACATCCGCTACCCGGCCCGCGCCGCCAAGGCCGGTGGCGCGGATGCGGTGTCGCTGATCAACACCATCTCCTCGATTGTTTCGGTCGATCTCGACAATTTCGCACCGATGCCAACGATCGACGGCAAGGGCTCGCATGGCGGTTATTGCGGCCCAGCGGTCAAGCCGATCGCGCTCAATATGGTGGCCGAGATCGCCCGCGATGCGGAAACCCACGGGCTTCCGATTTCAGGTATCGGCGGCGTCCAGACCTGGCGCGACGCGGCTGAGTTCATCGCGCTCGGCTGCGGGACCGTTCAGGTCTGCACCGCGGCGATGACCTACGGCTTCAAGATCGTTCAGGAGATGGCCCAGGGTCTGTCAGACTGGATGGACGAGAAGGGCTACGAGACCATCGCAGACTTTCAGGGCCGCGCGGTCCCTAATGTCACCGACTGGCAGTATCTCAACCTCAACTATGTCACGAAAGCGAAGATCGATCAGGATCTGTGCATCAAGTGCGGCCGCTGCCACATTGCCTGTGAGGACACATCGCACCAGGCGATCACCTCGATGGTCGATGGCGTCCGCCACTTCGAGGTGATGGACGACGAGTGCGTCGGCTGCAATCTCTGCGTCAATGTCTGCCCTGTCGATGACTGCATCACCATGGTGCAGATGACCGAGGGCTCTGATCCGCGCACCAGCCGGCCGATTGATCCGGACTACGCCAACTGGACAACGCACCCGAACAATCCAATGTCCAAGCAGGCTGCTGAGTAATCCCGATTTCAGCTGAACCCATAGTACACTTTGCAAAACGGCCGTCCACGACGGCCGTTTTCTCTACCTGCGGGCAAGATGGCTTACAGTCTCTAAGGGCTATTTCTTATGCCAAACGGCGCAATGCACCTTGAGACCGCTCTGTTTGCGCAGGAAGTTCTCATAGCTGACCATCTCGTACCCCTGACGCTTGGCCCGCTCCCGTTGCGGACCGAAGGCCGAACCTATAGCCCAGAAATATTTGATGCCGTCAGGATTGTCCGAATAGCTAACCCGGTATTCGAAATCGGCAACATCCAGTCCCAAACGGCCAGTGTCACGGCATTCAATCCTGTTTAACAATTTCCCTTTCAGGCGCTTTTCGACAGCATATTGTTGTCGACCCTCGAACCACTCTGTTTGCTCCGCATAGGCCGCACTGCCACTGCCAATGAAAAGTCCACACAACAAAATCCTTAGAACGATTTGCCCTGACATCGTTAACTCCTTGCAACAATTACCAGCTCGCCAACTACCACCGTCGACGATTCCATAAAACCGGGCACAAACCCACTCGTTCAACCTAAACGAGTTGCTTCACATTGCAACAGGATATGCGAGTTTCAATGATCGCATTTTACCAGTCGGGACCTGGAAAAACAGGCTACGCGATATGATCGCGCTTTGCCTCGGTTGTCTCACTGTGGTGCAGTTGCTATCAAGAAATTGAAGTGTGAAATTGTGGGGGGACATCATGTTGAAGCGCGTTGTTATGCTCCTGATTACAGCCTTTGTGCTGTCATCATGCCAGACCATGTCGAAGGAAGAATGCGCCGTTGCTGACTGGCGCGTGGTGGGCGAACAGGATGGCGCTGCCGGCTATGAACCGCAAAGCCGCTTTGCCCGCCACGTCAAGGCATGCGAGCGTGCCGGTGTTCTTGCAGATCAGACGCTCTGGTATCAGGGCTATCAACAGGGCTTGCCGCGCTACTGCACACCGCTCAACGGCCTGTCTGTCGGTCGCGACGGAAAGAGCTACGCCAATGTCTGCCCGGTTGGTCTCGATGCCGGGTTCCGCGAAGGCTACAGCCTGGGTCAGGCCTATTATCGCAAATCCAGCGACATTCGCAGCGCGGAGTCCCAGATCCGCGGCCTGGAGCAGTCAATTCGCGCGGACCAGGACCTGATCTCCAAGGGTCAGGTTGACCAGCGTGAGGCGGAACGCAGGATCGACGACAACCGCTGGAAGATCCGGGACCTTGAACGCGAGATCGGACGGATGCAATCCGATCTGCGCCGGATCGAGGCCGACATGGAAGACTTCCGTTACACCAGGGCCCTGCGCGGCTGATCCCTGCAGAGCTCGATTGGGTTCAATGGAGCGACAACCTGCATGCATCAATTCCGGGCGCTACAGCGTAGCGTCACCGGCAGCTCTCAACCCGCTCTCGCATCGATGATCGTTGCGGCGTACGCCCGCATATCGAGCGGATTGCGCCCGTAGCGGTGCCGGAACGCACGGGCAAACCCCTCCGGCGAACCATATCCATAGCGCCGGGCCACCGCGTCCACCCGGTCTCCTTTGAGAAGATCCTGACGCGCCAGTGTCAACCGCCACCGCCGCAGATAGGCCGCAGGCGTTTCGCCCACAATTGCCATGAAGGTTTCGGCAAAGCGGCTGAGCGACAGGCCGGCGATCTCCGCCAGATCCTGGTTGCGCCAGTCCCGGCCCGGCTGATCATGGATGGAAACAATGGCCCGGCTGAGCCGCGGGTCGGACAATCCGGCAATCAGCCCCGGTCCAGTGGAACCCGCTTCGATCTGTGCCCGCAGCAGCCGCACGATCAGCACCTCTGCGAGGCGATTGACCACCGAGGCCGCCCCACACCGCCCGGCGCCGAGCTCCGAATGCATCAAGCTCGCCACGCCTGCCATCTCCGCATCCTGAGCCAATGCGAATTCGAAACGGCCGGGCAATGCCGCCATCAAGGGATTGTCCAAGCCGCCCCAATCGACTGCAACGCACACCAGCACCCGTTCAGGGTCGATCCCGCGGCCCACCCCGGGCAAGCCGAACAGGATCTGTGACGCCGCACCGGAATCATCAGCACTCACAACCAGCGTCGCCTGTTCGGCATCAGCCGGCATCACCTGTAGCGCAAACCGCTCCATCAAGGTTGTCAGACGGTCAAAACCAGCCATTTCAAGATTTTCCATCAGTTATTTCGGATTTCCTTGATTATAAATCCGATAGAGTGAACACACAACATGTTCACAGAAAGGCCCCAACCATGCTCATGCCACGCCAGAAGACACCCGACCTCACACTGCCGACGCTCAGTCATGGTGAGTTCAACCTCGCCACCGACGGCTCGGAGCGGGGAACGGTGATCTGCTTTTACCGCGGACTGCACTGCCCGATCTGCGCCACCTATCTCACCGAACTGCAGAAGCGGGTCGCCGACTTTGCCGAGCGCGGTGTCGCCACCATCGCCATCAGCTCCGACGGCGAGGACAGAACCCGTCAGATGGCGGAAAAGATCGGAGCCGATACATTGCGCTTCGGCTACGACCTATCATTGGCCAAGGCCCGCGAATGGGGCCTCTACATCTCCACCTCGCGCGGCAAGACATCCATCGGCATCGAGGAACCGGCCCTGTTTTCCGAGCCAGGCCTGTTCATGGTGACGCCGCAGCAGACCCTCTATTACGGATCCGTACAGACCATGCCGTTCGTCCGCCCTCACTTCTCAGAGCTCGTGGGCGCACTCGATTTCGCCATCAAGAACGACTACCCGGCACGCGGCGAATACACTGGCGCGGTCTGACCTCAGATCGATCGTACATTGACCCGCTTGGAGAGCTCTTCGGCGCTCTCCACTCGCTCGGAATAGCGGTCCACCAGATAGGCCGCGCGGCCACGGGTCAGCAGGGTGAACTTGACCAGTTCCTCCATCACATCGACCATGCGGTTGTAGAAGGGCGACGGTTTCATCCGCCCGTCGTCGTCAAATTCGGTAAACGCTTTCGGCACCGAGGACTGGTTCGGGATGGTGATCATCCGCATCCAGCGACCCAGAATGCGCATCTGGTTGACGGTGTTGAAGCTCTGCGATCCGCCGCACACCTGCATCAGCGCCAGCGTCCGGCCCTGGGTCGGGCGCACCCCGCCGATCGGCGCCAGCGGCAACCAGTCGATCTGGGTCTTCATCACCCCGGTCATCGCGCCGTGCCGCTCAGGCGAACACCAGACCTGGGCTTCCGACCAGAGCGAAAGCTCACGCAGTTCGAGAACCTTGAGGTGCGCGTCCTCACTGTCCGAGACCAGTGGCAGCCCTGCCGGATCGAACACGCGGACCTCGGCGCCCAACACCTCGAGCACACGCTTTGCTTCCAGGGTCATGAACCGCGAATAGGAGCGCTCGCGCAACGAGCCGTAAAGCATGAGCACCCGCGGCGGATGGCGCGGTTCGCCCGGCAGGCTTAGGAGATCGACATCTGGCTTGTGCAGATTGCCGGGGTCGATGTCGGGCAGATCATTGCTCATGGTGCGGTGACAACCTCGCCGTCTTCCTTGGTGAAGCTCGCACCGGAGGCCACATCGAGAAGCGCGAACACCGCTTCCGACGGGCGGCACAAGGCTACCCCCTTCGCCGTGCACACGATCGGACGGTTGACCAGCACAGGATGCTCGACCATGGCGTCGAGGATCGTTTCGTCGCTGACCGCCGGATCGGTCAGCCCCAGCTCTGCCGCCGGCGATTTGGACGTCCGGAGTGCTTCGCGCGGGCTCAGCCCGGCGGCAGCAAAAAGGCCCAACAACTGCGGCCTCGTCCAGCCGGTCTTGAGATATTCGACAACGACCGGCTCACCGGCAAAGCCGCGAATGATCTCGAGAACATTGCGCGATGTGCCGCAACCGGGATTGTGATGGATAACGATGCTCATGGGCCTGCCCTGCATGTTTGCGCGTGGATACGGGTCCCAATACCGCAAAGGACGCAGCGACGCCAGACTTATATCAAGATATCTTGATGAATTGACCGATCGGTACGGCCATGAATTCCCCCTTGCCATCTATGTCCACCTGGATCGGCAGGCGTTTTCCACACAGTCCAATCCCGTTTCCGGCTTGATCGGCGCGGCCATCCATCCAGTAGAGCGCCGTGCTTCCAATTGGACCCACGGCGCTCTAACACTTTGATTTGATGCATGTACGTTATCACCCAATTGACTACAATTGAGTGCGACATGCATTCGTGCGACAATTAAAAGGAGCCCCTCATGAGCATAGACCTCAACGACAAGACAGCCCTGATCACCGGCGCCAGCCGCGGCATTGGCGAAGCAGCTGCCCGTATCATGGCGGCCTGTGGCGCCAATGTGGTGCTCGTCGCGCGCTCGACCAGCGACATCGACCGCATTGCCGCCGAGATCGGCGACAAGGCTGTGGCCGTGGCGTGCGATGTCAGCCTTTATCAGGATCTGCAGAACGCGGTTGGGACGGCAAGAGACCGCTTCGGCAGCCTCGACATCCTGGTCAACAATGCCGGAGTGATCGACCCAATCGCCAGGCTCGAGGAGTCCGATCCCGGCATCTGGAACCAATGTGTCGATATCAATCTCAAGGGCGTCTACCACGGCCTGCGTGCGGCAATTCCGGTGATGAAGGGACAGGGCGGAGGTGTCATTATCAACATCTCTTCGGGTGCCGCCACCGGTGCAATCGAAGGTTGGAGCCACTATTGCGCCACCAAGGCCGCCGTGCTGTCGCTCACCCGCTGCGCCCACAAGGAAAACGCCCAGGACAACATCCGCATCGTTGGTCTTTCGCCCGGCACCGTCGCCACCGACATGCAGCGCGCCATCAAGGACTCGGGCATCAATCCCGTGAGCCAGCTCGACTGGTCTGTCCACATCTCTCCGGAATGGGTCGGCAAGGCCATCGCCTGGCTGGCAACCGATGCCGGACGACCCTATGACGGCGATGACTTTTCGCTGAAAACCGAGGAAGGCCGCAGGGCGGTCGGGCTGATCGCCTGAGCAGGGGCGTCGTTTCAAAAACCTGACGGTCCCGGGCAGGTCGTCAACAGGGATCACACCGTCAGAGAGACCTGACCTTTGGATGTTCGCCCGATCTGACCTTCGGTTTGAGCCCGTCGAGAAACAGCATGTCGAGATAGCGCGCAGCGTCCTCAAACCGGCCCGCGCCGCCAAGATTGGGGCCCAGGATCACCTGAACCTGGACATCGAAATCGGCATAGTGCTGGGTGGTCGACCAGATCGAGAAGATCAGATGGCGCGGGTCGACACTGTTGATCCGCCCTTCCTTCATCCAGCCCGAAAGCACATTTGCCTTCTCGTCGACGAGCGGTTTGAGTTCGCTCTCCAGAAGCGTCTTGATATGTGGCGCCCCCTGCAGGATCTCGTTGGCAAACAACCGGCTTTCGCGTGGATAGTCGCGCGCCATCTCGAGCTTGCGGCGAATGTAGGATTGCAATTCGGGTAAGGGATCGCCGTCGGCATCAAGTTCCTTCAGCGGTTCCAGCCAGGTGTCCAGAAGCCGGCTGATCAGCGCCTCATACATGTCGATCTTGCGGCGGAAATAATAAAGAAGATTGGGCTTGGACATGCCCGCATGCTCGGCAATCTGATCGATTGTGGCGCCGCGAAACCCACGCACCGAGAACACTTCCAGGGCCGCATCGAGGATCCGCTCCTCGTTTTCCAGCTGAATGCGGGTTTTGCGCTGGGTTTCCATTGCCCGGGATTTCTGATCTCGCGTTTCTCGCTCTGTCACATTCACCCTTCCCAAGCTCCAAATTCACTTGCCCCAAGTTGGACAATTGGCCTTGACCGGATTGTTGGCCCTGTTAGAGTTTTATCAAACAGTCAAGAATTCGCAACACAGCCTCGCACAGAAGATCAGGCATTCGAATCGTCCAAAGACTGAGAGAACGGGAACCCACGCGTCAGGAGGCGCACCAGCCATGTCGAACCGGCTCAACACCACCCCCAATGATTTGCGGGCATTCTGGATGCCATTCACCGCCAACCGCCAGTTCAAGCAGAACCCGCGGATGATGGTTGCGGCCAAGGACATGCATTTCAGCGCCGCCGATGGCCGCCAGGTGCTTGATGGCACCGCCGGCCTCTGGTGCGTCAATGCCGGCCATTGCCGTCCGCTGATCACCGAAGCCATCCGCCAGCAGGCTGGTGAGCTTGACTATGCGCCGGCGTTCCAGATGGGCCATCCAAAGGCCTTTGAGCTGGCCAACCGACTGATCGACATCGCTCCCGACAACATGGCCAATGTGCTGTTCACCAATTCCGGCTCGGAATCGGTGGAAACAGCCCTCAAGGTGGCACTGGCCTATCACCGGGTGAAGGGCGACGGTTCCCGTTTCCGCCTGATCGGACGCGAACGCGGCTATCACGGCGTCAATTTCGGCGGCATTTCGGTGGGCGGCATCGTCCCCAACCGCAAGATGTTCGGCACGCTGCTGACCGGCGTCGACCACATGCCACACACACATCTGCCCGAAAAGAACGCGTTCACCCGCGGCGAACCCGAGCATGGCGGCGATCTTGCTGACGAATTGCTGCGCATCGTCAATCTGCACGACGCGTCCACCATCGCCGCTGTGATCGTTGAGCCGGTCGCCGGCTCCACCGGCGTTCTGATCCCGCCGAAAGGTTACCTCAAGCGTCTGCGCGAGATCTGCACCCAGCACGGCATCCTGCTGATCTTTGATGAGGTCATCACCGGCTATGGCCGTCTTGGCAGCGCCTTTGCCTCGCAGCATTTCGACGTGAAGCCCGACATCATCGTCACCGCCAAGGGCCTGACCAACGGCGTGATCCCGATGGGAGCGGTGTTCGTCACCCAGGAAATCCACGATGCCTTCATGCAGGGACCCGAGCATATGATCGAGTTCTTCCATGGCTACACCTATTCGGGCAATCCGATTGCCTGCGCTGCAGCACTGGGGACGCTGGAGACCTACAAGCAGGAAGGCCTGTTCGAGCGCGCCGCAGAGCTTGCGCCCTACTGGGAGGAGGCGCTGCACTCGCTCAAGGGCGAGCCGCATGTCATCGACATCCGCAACATCGGGCTGGTCGGTGCCATCGAGCTCGAAGGCATTGCCGGGGAGCCAACCAAACGCGCCTTCTCCTGCTTCGTCCGCGCCTGGGAAAAGGGCTGCCTGATCCGGACCACCGGCGACATCATCGCGCTGTCACCGCCGCTGATCATCTCAAAATCGCAGATCGATGAACTGATCGACTGTGTGCGCAGCGTTCTCAACGAAGTTGACTGACCCATGCGACGCGACCCCGCCACCGCAACGCTCCTGGTCGATGATGACCGTGTCCGCGTGACGCGTTTTGATTTCGAACCCGGCCAAGAAACCGGGTGGCATGTTCACGGCCACGATTATGTCGTCACCCCGGTCACCGAATGCGTCATGCTGCTGGAGGAGCCGGACGGTGGCGCGCGTGAAGTCACAATGGCACCCGGGGCTGCCTACCGCCGCCCGCTTGGCGTCGAACACAATGTCATCAACGGCGGCACCGCACCGATGACCTTCGTTGAAGTTGAACTGAAATAGGAGACCACCATGACCGCACCCGCCGCCAACCTTCGCATCAACCCCGACCGGCTGTGGGATTCGCTCATGGAGATGGCCAAGATCGGACCGGGCATTGCCGGCGGCAACAACCGCCAGACGCTCACCGACGAGGACGGCGAAGGCCGACATCTGTTCCGCAAATGGTGCGAGGATGCCGGCATGACCATGGGCGTCGACACCATGGGCAACATGTTCATGACGCGCCCCGGCACCGATCCCGATGCGCTTCCGGTCTATGTCGGTTCGCACCTCGACACCCAGCCTACCGGCGGCAAGTATGACGGTGTGCTCGGCGTTCTGGGTGGACTGGAACTGGTCCGCACGCTCAATGATCTCGACATAAAGACGAAGCACCCGATTGTCGTGGTCAACTGGACCAATGAGGAAGGCACCCGCTTTGCGCCCGCGATGCTCGCCTCAGGCGTCTTTGCAGGCGTCCACACTCAGGACTGGGCCTATGACAAGTTGGACGCCAAGGGCAAGCGCTTCGGCGACGAACTGGTCCGCATCGGCTGGAAGGGCGACGAGGAAGTGGGCGCGCGCAAGATGCATGCTTTGTTCGAGCTGCACATCGAGCAGGGCCCGATCCTCGAGGCCAAGGGCAAGGACATCGGCGTCGTCACCCACGGCCAGGGCCTGCGCTGGGTTCAGTGCACAGTTACCGGCAAGGAAAGCCACACCGGCTCAACCCCGATGCCGATGCGGCTCAACGCCGGCCGCGGCCTCGCCCAGATCACCGAGCTGGTGCACGAGATCGCCATGGACAACGCACCCAACGCCGTGGGCGCCATCGGCCATATCGACGTCTACCCGAATTCGCGCAACATCATTCCCGGCAAGGTGGTCTTCACCATCGATTTCCGCAGCCATGAGCTCGATACGCTGAACGGCATGGTTGATCGCCTGATGGAAGAAGCGCCGAAGCTCTGCGATGCCCTGGGCGTTTCCTTCGAAGCCGAGATCGTCGGCCAGTTCGACCCGCCTGAATTCGACCACGCTTGCGTCAAGGCAATCCGCGACGCCGCCGAGCGCCTCGGCTATTCGCACATGGACATCATCTCAGGCGCCGGGCACGATGCCTGCTGGATCAACCGCGTGGCCCCGACCGCGATGGTCATGTGCCCCTGCGTTGACGGGTTGTCGCACAACGAGGCCGAGGAAATCACCAAAGAATGGGCGGGTGCGGGCTGTGACGTCCTCATGCATGCAGTTGCCGAAACAGCAATAATCCATAAACACGAACGTTGATTCACATGAACTTGGATTGGCTCTTAAATTTTACAAGCACACACGCCCCCTATTGGGGCCCATTTATGTTTGCTGTTACTTTTTTGTTGTTTTCAGGACGATTTTTAGACAGATTTATAAAGAAAAAATCACGAATGAAGTTTGCTCGAAATTTTTTCGAAGGGAGTTATTATAATTTTGAAGACGCAATCGACACCTCAATTGAATTTCTCAATAAAACATTAGGTGAAAAATCATTTGGAGTTTTTGTACTTCCAAATATTTGGAAGATGTATCTATACTCTTTAGTAATTTCTATATTTTTGTCAATTTTTTACCTAATTTCCTCTTATGGTAATTTTACATTAAGCAACATTGGGAATGCAGGTCACGAGAAACCAGCTATAATTTTCTTCACACCAAGCGGTATAGAGTTTCTATTAATCTATAGTTTTGTATCTATAATTTTTTTAGTTAACCCAATACTGGATTATGTATCTTATGTTCAAACTAGAAGCATGCTTAGAAATTTAAGAAAAACCGTAAATACCAACAACATTTCAACAATCATTAATATCATACAATTTGTTGTACTAGACACACTTTTGACATTTATGCTTTATATGATTTTTATTTATACAGCAAGAACAAGAATAACTGCATGGTTGCTAAATATAGAACTTAATCCAAAAAGCAATCCTGATGGCTTCTTAGATTCGCTTATCTCAATTGGGAAAGAAGCTCCGAAACTGATAAATTCTTATTTTTCTGGATTAGGGGTTGATGGTATCTACGGCGGTATATTGATATCTACTTTTATAAGCACAATATTTATCTGGTATATTTTGATCGCATACAGCTTCGGATATACATTCCGAGGACTCACTAAAATGGGAAATATATTATCACATTACACGAATTTTATCATCCACGTTTACAGAAAACCGTTCACCGTGATGAGTTACATTTTTTCTTCTATTTTTTCATTTTTATATTTCATGATCTGGATGGTTTTTCTTTGACGAATAAGGTAACCCACAATCAATTCTGAAAGCGAACGCTCAGACCATGACTACCACTATTAACAGGACCAACAGCATTGCTAACCTGATTTATATGGTCAATGTTTTTGCAGAGAACCTAGAGGGAGCGAAATGAGTCAATCCAACATAGTGCCGTCAAACACTATTGATAATCAACATTTGCGCATAGACCTCGCAGCCGCTCTGAGACTGGCGGCTTATTACGATTGGAATGAAGGCGTCGCCAATCATTTCTCTGCCGCCGTCTCGCCCGATGGCAAAAAATTCCTGATGAACCCGCGCTGGAAGCATTTTTCCCGCGCCAAAGCCTCTGAGCTTCTCCTCATCGACGCAGACGATCCCGAGACGATGAACCGGACGGATGCGCCCGACCCATCAGCCTGGTCGATCCATGGCGCCATCCACCGGCGCGTGCCGCATGCCCGCGTGGCGCTGCATCTGCACCCGCCGCACGCCACCGCCCTTGCCGGGCTGAAAGATCCCTCGATCAAGCCGATCGACCAGACCACGGCCCGCTTCTTCAACCGGCTGGCGATGGATATGAGTTTCGGCGGCATCGCCAATGACGAGGCCGAGGGCGAGCGCATCGCCGCCTCCATCGGCAATTACTCCAACGTCATGATGGCCAATCACGGCGTTACCACCGTGGCCCGCACGGTCGCCGAGGCCTTTGACGCCATGTACCACCTCGAACGCGCCGCCCGCACCATGGTGCTCGCCTATTCGACCGGCCAGCCGCTCAACGTGATGAGCGACGAGCTGGCCGAAGCCACGGCCCGCGAATGGGATGTCTACAAGGACGCCGAGTTCTCCCATTTCGAGGAAATGAAGAAGGTTCTGGACCGGGAAAATCCTGGGTATGCGGAGTGAGGGGAAGAGATTTCTTTTGTTGATCAGAGGCATTTGCATCAAAGCATGATCGAGAGAACGCACAGGGCCAGCCGGCAGGTTCCTCTCCCCCCGGGGGAGAGGTCGGGCGCCGCCTTGCGGCGAACGGGTGAGGGGGGCTTCGCCGCCAAGCCTGAACCCGCGACCAAAACGCTCGCGCGCCAAATGCGCAAACAACCCACCGACGCCGAGCATCTCCTCTGGTTCGAGCTGCGCAATCGCCAACTCAACGGGTTTCGCTTCAATCGTCAGGTGCGGATCGGGTCCTATATTTGCGATTTCTGCTGCCGGGCCAGAAAGCTGGTCATAGAACTCGATGGCAGCCAACATGCCTTGAATGAGACCAGTGACGCGCGGCGCACGGAATGGCTTACACAGAATGGTTACAGTGTAGTCCGGTTCTGGAATGACGAAGTTGCGTTCGAGCGGGCTGCCGTTCTCGAAACCATACTTGCCGCACTTGAAGGGCGCTTGAAGCCCCCTCACCCAACTCAGGCATCTGCTCAGCTCCGCTTCGCAGTGCCTTCCTATCCCTCTCCCCGGCGGGGAGAGGAAACAGCCCCCCTGACATCTCCCCTCAAACGGGAGGGGGATGACCGCAAAAGAACAATCAAGGGAACAGAAGCATGAGCACCACCGTCATCAAGAACGGAACCATTGTCACCGCGGACCTGACCTACAAGGCGGACGTGATGATCGAGAACGGCGTCATTACCGCCATCGGCCCCAACCTGGTTGGTGACAAGTCGCTCGACGCCACCGGCTGCTACGTCATGCCCGGCGGCATTGACCCGCACACCCATCTCGAAATGCCGTTTATGGGCACTTACTCAACCGATGACTTTGAAAGCGGCACCCGCGCGGCGCTCTCGGGCGGCACCACCATGGTGATCGATTTTGCCCTGCCCGCGCCTGGCCAGTCGCTGCTGGAAGCGATCACCATGTGGGACAACAAATCGACCCGCGCCCATTGCGATTACTCGTTCCACATGGCCATCACCTGGTGGGGCGAGCAGGTGTTCAACGAGATGGAAACCGTGGTCAAGGACAAGGGCATCACCACCTTCAAGCACTTCATGGCCTACAAGGGCGCGTTGATGGTCGATGATGACGAAATGTACTCCTCGTTCTCCCGCGTCGGCGAACTGGGCGGCATTGCCATGGTCCACGCCGAAAACGGCGACGTGGTGGCCCAGCTTCAGCAAAAACTTCTCGCCGAGGGCAACAATGGCCCCGAGGCGCACGCTTTTTCGCGGCCCGCCGAAGTCGAGGGCGAAGCCACCAACCGCGCCATCATGATCGCAGACATGGCCGGCACGCCGCTCTATGTGGTGCACACCTCCTGCGAGCAGAGCCACGAAGCCATCCGCCGCGCCCGCCAGAAAGGCATGCGGGTCTGGGGCGAGCCGCTGATCCAGCATCTCACACTGGACGAGAGCGAATACGCCCATCCCGACTGGGACCATGCCGCGCGCCGGGTGATGAGCCCGCCCTTCCGCAACAAGATGCACCAGGATTCGCTCTGGGCCGGTCTGTCTGCCGGATCGCTGCAGGTGGTCGCCACCGACCATTGCGCGTTTTCGACCGAGCAGAAACGTTTCGGCGTTGGCGATTTCACCAAGATCCCCAACGGCACCGGCGGGTTGGAAGACCGTATGCCGATGCTCTGGACCTATGGCGTGGCGACCGGCCGGCTGACCATGAACGAGTTCGTCGCCGTCACCTCGACCAACATCGCCAAGATCCTCAACTGCTACCCGAAGAAGGGCGCAGTGCTGGTTGGCGCTGATGCCGATCTGGTGGTCTGGGATCCGGAAAAATCCAAGACCATTTCCGCCTCCACCCAGCAGTCGGCGATCGATTACAACGTGTTTGAAGGCAAACAGGTCAAGGGCCTGCCGCGCTACACCCTGACCCGCGGCCGCGTCGCCGTCGACGATGGCGAGGTCAAGCCGCAGGAAGGCCATGGCGAATTCGTCAAGCGCGAGCCGGTCACACCCACCAACAAGGCGCTCTCGACCTGGAAAGAACTCACCTCACCGCGCAAGGTCGAACGCACCGGCATTCCGGCGAGCGGGGTGTGAGGAAAATGAGTGCACTGAAAGACGATTATCACAAGTCTCGTTTTGAGAGAGCGAAGGCGTTCTCAGATTACCTGGGCTTTCACATCCGACTGGCCTTCTTTGGCATTGTTGGAGTATTTGCGCTAGCAATTCCTGTATCGAGAATGATCTCTGAGCTTTCAGGTGGGCCGCCGTATCGACCTACAGATCATTTTTTAGAACTGACAGTAATGGCGTTTTGCTTTTCACTTTCAGCCGTTATGCTGTATCATATATTTGGCGTCGGAAGAACGTATTTTAGATATTATATCAATTCCAGAATCATTAGATTTGCGATATTACCTTTATATTGGATTCTCACCCTCGGAAGTCTTTCTGCAATTTCATTGTATGGCGCATTCCAATTACTTAGCACACTCGGCGTAGACCCGTATAAATTTGAATGTTTACTTAACAATTATCTTGGCTCCACAAACTACCCACTGACACCAGCGATACCTGAGCGTTGTCTATGAAAGTCATCTCCGCCCAAAATCTGGACCTCACCTTCGAGACCAATGACGGTCCGGTGCATGCGCTCAAAGACATCACGCTCGACATCGCCGAGGGCGAATTCGTCTCGCTGATCGGCCCGTCCGGCTGCGGCAAGACCACGCTGCTGCGCGTCATCGCCGATCTTGAACAACCCACCGGCGGCTCGGTCTCCGTTAACGGCATGACGCCCGAACAGGCCCGCCTTGCGCGCGCCTATGGCTATGTGTTCCAGCAGGCGGCACTGCTGCCCTGGCGCACCATCGAGGACAACATCGCCCTGCCGCTCGAGGTCATGGGGCTGGACGCCACCACCCGTACCTCACGCATCAAGAGCAATCTCGAGCTGGTCAATCTGGCCGGCTTCGAGAAAAAATTCCCCTGGCAGCTATCGGGTGGCATGCAGCAACGCGCCTCCATCGCCCGCGCGCTCGCTGTCGAGCCGGACATGCTGCTGATGGACGAACCTTTTGGCGCGCTTGATGAAATTGTCCGTGACCATCTGAACGAGCAATTGCTCAAACTCTGGGCCAAGACCAAGAAGACGGTGGTCTTTGTCACCCACTCGATCCCCGAAGCGGTGTTCCTGTCGACCAAGATCGTGGTGATGAGCCCGCGCCCGGGCCGCATTTACGATGTCATCGATTGCAGCGCGCTGGGCACAGAAAGGTCGCTTGATATCCGCGAAACGCCTGAGTTCCTCAAGATCGCCCATCAGGTCCGCGAAGGCCTCAAGGCGGGGCACAGCTATGATGATTGAGGCGACCCTTGTGACACTTAGACCGGCAATTGCCGAAGATGCGCGGGCCTGTGCAGAGATCCTGAACACCTGGATTGATGGCCGTGACTGGATGCCACGGGTGCACAGTCGCGAAGACGTGCTGGCCTTCTATCAGGACTTCGTCTTCAAGCGTCGGCAAGTGTGGGTCTTGGGGGATCCGGTGCAGGGTTTCATCGCGTTGGATCCTGCCAACGACATGGTAACCGCGCTCTATGTAGCGACACCCGGCAGGGGCAACGGCCGCGCTCTTCTCAACCATGCCAAGACCGGTCGCGACAGACTGAGCCTTTGGACATTCATCGCCAATGACGGCGCAAGGCGTTTTTACGCACGTGAGGGGTTCCACGAAGTCCGCCGCACCGAGGGGGACAACGAGGAAGGCCTGCCCGATGTCCTGTTGCAATGGGAGCGCGATGCATGACTTCGCTGCGACCCGCCACCGCCACAGACCTGCCCTTCTGCGCGGCAATCATCAATGATTACATCGACGCCACCGAATGGCTTCCGCGGACCATCAGCCGCGACGCGGTAGAGGCGCTGTTCGTTCCCTCACTGCTTGATCAACGAACCCTCTTCATCGCCGAAGAACAGGGCGAAATTCTGGGCTATCTGTCGATGAACCCGCAGGACGGTTTCGTGCCCGCGCTTTATCTCAGCCCCGCTGCGCGCGGCAAGGGAACGGGCCGGCTGCTGCTCGATGCGGCCAAGGCCGCCCATCCCGACAGCCTCGAGCTCACGGTGTTCGAGCGCAACACCGAAGCCCTGCGGTTTTATGCGCGCGAAGGCTTTGTCGAGGATCCATCACGGCGCGACGACAAGACCGACGAAGGCATCCCGACACTATGGCTGCGCTGGCCGGGAGAGGCCGCATGAGCGAACCCGGCCTCTTCAAGGACAAGATCCTGCCGATCGGGACGGTGGTGCTCGCCATCATCGTGATCTGGTATGCGGCAGCCGTGTACCTCAATGCACCGTTTGAGCGCGATCAGGCCGAACGGGCAGGCACCGAGATCAGTTTCTCGGAAATCCTGCCGCGCACCATGGCGCAGGAGCGCCCGGTGCTGCCTGCGCCGCACCAGGTTTTCGCCGAACTCTGGAACACCACGGTGGAAAAGAAGATCACCTCGAAACGCAGCCTTGTCTACCATTCCTGGATCACACTCTCCTCGACCCTGCTCGGCTTCGCCATGGGTACCGTGCTCGGCGTGGCGCTGGCCGTCGGCATCGTCCATTTCCAGACGCTTGACCGTTCACTGATGCCCTGGATCATCACCTCGCAGACGATTCCGATCCTGGCCATCGCGCCGATGATCATCGTCGTGCTCAACGCTGTCGGCATCTCCGGCCTGCTGCCAAAGGCCACGATTTCCATGTATCTGTCCTTCTTCCCGATCGCGGTCGGCATGACCAAGGGGCTGCGCTCGCCCGAAGTCATGCATCTCGACCTGATGCGCACCTATTCCGCCAGCGCGTCGCAGACCTTCTGGAAGCTTCGCCTGCCCGCCGCCGTGCCGTTTCTTGTCACATCGATGAAGGTGGCGATTTCCATTGCCCTGGTCGGCGCCATTGTCGGCGAACTGCCGACGGGTGCGGTTGCAGGCCTTGGTGCGCGGCTATTGGCCGGTTCCTATTACGGCCAGACCGTGCAGATCTGGTCGGCCCTGCTGATGGCCGCCGCACTTGCCGGAATCCTGGTCATGACCGTCGATATCATCGGAGCCAGGGTCAACCGGCGCATGGGAGTGAAGCCCGCATGAACGCCCCCTTTCTCACCGCAATCCTTTTCTGGCTCGCGGCCTGGGCGGTCAATGTCTGGCTCGCCCGGCTCAAACCCGCCAACCAGACCGTCGCCAGCCTGATCAACATCCTCATACCGGTGCTTTTCGGCGCGGCCCTGATCGCACTGTGGGAAGGTGTGACCCGCGGCTTCAACGTGCCGAGTGTGCTGCTGCCTGCCCCGTCGATGATCTGGGGCCGGATCCTGAATTCCACCCACATCCTCTGGGCTGATTTCCAGCAGACCTATCTCAAGGCGGTGATCGCCGGTTACGTGATGGGATGCGGCATCGGCTTCATCACAGCGATCCTGGTGGACCGCAGCCCGTTCCTGCGCAAGGGCGTCATTCCGGTGGGCAATCTTGTCGCCGCCCTGCCGATCGTCGGTGTCGCCCCGATCATGGTCATGTGGTTCGGCTTCGACTGGCAGTCCAAGGCCGCCGTCGTGGTGGTGATGACGTTCTTCCCGATGCTGGTCAACACGGTTGCAGGCCTCGCCGCGACCGGTTCGATGGAGCGTGACCTGATGCGCACATATGCCGCATCGCGCTGGCAAACACTTTTCAAACTGCGGCTTCCCGCCGCTATGCCTTTCATATTCAATGCACTCAAGATCAACTCGACTCTGGCGCTTATCGGGGCCATTGTTGCGGAGTTCTTCGGTACCCCGATTGTCGGCATGGGCTTCCGGATCTCCACCGAAGTCGGGCGCATGAATGTGGATATGGTCTGGGCCACGATTTTCGTCGCGGCACTGGCCGGGTCACTTTCCTACGGGCTGATAGCGCTCGCGGAAAGGGCCATAACTTTCTGGCATCCGTCCTACCGGCGCAGAGCCGGTGCATAACAAGACGGAGCCATAACCAGAGGAGAATGGCATGAAAAAGACGATCTCAATCACCATGGGGCTTGCCCTTTCGCTGATGGCCGGATCGGCACTTGCAGCCGACAAGCTGACGCTGCAGCTCAAATGGGTCACCCAGGCCCAGTTCGCCGGCTACTATGTGGCCAAGGACAAGGGCATGTATGAGGCCGCCGGCCTTGATATCGAAATCAAGCCGGGCGGCCCGGACATCGCGCCTCCGCAGGTGATTGCAGGCGGAGGCGCCGACGTCATCGTCGACTGGATGCCTTCGGCTCTCGCGAGCCGCGAAAAGGGTGTCGCACTGGTCAACATCGCCCAGCCGTTCAAGTCGTCGGGCATGATGCTGACCTGCCGCAAGGACACCGGCATCACCTCGCCGGACGACTTCAAGGGCAAGACGCTCGGCGTCTGGTTCTTCGGCAACGAGTACCCGTTCCTGTCCTGGATGAGCCAACTCGGCATTCCGACCGAAGGTGGCGCCGATGGCGTGGAAGTGCTCAAGCAGGGCTTCAATGTCGATCCGCTGATCCAGAAGCAGGCTGACTGCGTCTCGACCATGACCTACAACGAATATTGGCAGGTCATCGACGCAGGTCTTTCCGCCGACGATCTGGTCACCTTCAAATATGAAGATGAAGGCGTCGCCACGCTTGAGGACGGCCTCTATGTACTCGAATCGAGCCTTGAAGATCCTGAAATGGTCGACAAGCTCGCCCGTTTCGTCAAAGCCTCGATGGAAGGCTGGAAATGGGCCGAGGAAAACCCGGACGAAGCCGCCGAAATCGTGCTCGAGAACGACGCCAGCGGCGCCCAGACCGAAAAGCACCAGAAGCGCATGATGGGCGAAATCGCCAAGCTGACAGCCGGTTCCGACGGCACGCTCGACGAAGCCGACTATCAGCGCACCGTCGACACGCTGATGAAGGGCGGTTCCGACCCGGTCATCACCAAGGTGCCGGAAGGCGCATGGACATCGGCCGTGACCGACAAGATGAAAGCCATGTAATCAGCCTTTTTCGGGTAAACTCGACCGGCCGGCTGCAACAGCCGGCCGGTTTTTGATTCGGGCGTGCAGAAAGAGAGGCCAGCTATGACCAGCAGACTTGGTGACATGATTGACCAGGGTCAGGGCAACGCACCGGCGGACATCGTTCTCAAAGGTGGCAAGCTGTTCGACCTGACCACCGGTGAGTTGCGCGACGGCGACATCGCCATTTGCGGCGACCGGATCGTCGGCACGCTGGAGAGCTATTCCGGCACCCAGGAAATCGACATCTCTGGCCAGATTGTCGTCCCGGGCTTCATCGACACCCATCTGCACATCGAGAGTTCGCTCGTCACCCCGCACGAGTTCGATCGCTGCGTACTGCCGCGCGGCATCACCACCGCGATCTGCGATCCGCACGAGATCGCCAATGTCATCGGCGCCACCGGCATCCGCTATTTTCTCGATTGCTCAGAGCAGACCATCATGGACATAAGGGTGCAGCTCTCGAGCTGCGTGCCCGCCACCCATCTCGAGACAGCCGGTGCCCGGCTCGACATCGAGGATCTGCTGCCGTTCCGCGACCACCCCCAGGTGATCGGTCTTGCCGAGTTCATGAATTTTCCCGGCGTTCTGTTCAAGGACCCCGCCTGCATGGCCAAGCTTGAGGCATTTCAGGGTGGCCACATCGACGGCCATGCACCGCTTCTGCGCGGGCTCGGGCTCAACGGCTATCTCGCCGCGGGAATTCGCACAGAGCACGAGTCCACCACCGCCGAAGAAGCACTGGAAAAAATGTCCAAGGGCATGCATGTGCTGGTGCGCGAAGGCTCGGTCAGCCGCGATCTTGATGCGCTGATCCCGATCATCACCGAGCGCAATTCACCCTTTCTGGCGCTGTGCACCGACGACCGCAACCCGCTCGACATCGCCGAGCACGGCCATCTCGACTACATGATCCGCCATGCCATCGCCAAGGGCGTGGACCCGCTGGCAATCTACCGCGCCGCCTCGATCTCAGCCGCCCGCGCCTTCGGGCTTCGCGACCGCGGCCTCGTTGCCCCGGGCTGGCGCGCCGACCTGGTGGTGCTCGACAGCCTCGAGGATTGCAACGCGCAGATGGTGTTCTCCGCCGGCCGCCGCGTCACCGACGCGCTGTTCGCCACCCGAGGCAAGACCGAACCGGTCGGCACCGACAGCGTCCGCGCGCCAAAGGTCGAGGCCGCTTCCTTCACCGTGCGCAAGAACAGAAGCTCGACCCCGGTGATCGGCATCGTTCCGGGCAAGATCATCACCGAACGGCGTGATCTCGATCTCACGATCGACAATGGCGAGAAGCAGATCGATCTCGCGCGCGATATTCTCAAGATTGCTGTGATCGAGCGCCATGGCAAGAACGGCAACATCGCCACCGGCTTTGTTCAGGGCTTCGGCCTCAAGCGCGGCGCCATCGCCTCGACCATCGGCCATGACAGCCACAACATCTGCGTGGTCGGCGCGACCGAGGCGGACATGGCCGTCGCCGCCAACCGGCTGAGCGAAATCCGAGGCGGTTTCGTGGTGGCCGAGGACGGCAAGGTGATCGCCGAGATCGCCTTGCCGGTGGCCGGCCTGATGAGCGATCAGTCCTATGAGCATGTGCGCGAAACGCTGATCCCGCTCAGGAAGGCGGCCAAGGCGCTCGGCGGCACACTCGACGAGCCGTTCCTGCAGCTGGCCTTCCTGCCGCTGCCGGTGATCCCGCATCTCAAGATCTCCGATCGCGGCATGATCGATGTCGACGCCTTCGAGATCATCGATCCGTAACTCACGGCTTTCCGGAACCGTTCATCCGAGCCGGGCGCAGAAGCCATCCAGTCCCGACAGTTTGACGGTGCCCCCATCATGGCCCGAGTTAAATCCGGGCATCCGGACAATCTCGGCAATCTGAAGGTCGGACGGCGGCGTCCACTCGGTCGGGCTGCGGTCGAGATTGAACACGAACAGCAACCGCTCTTCACCGTCGCCCCGGATAAAGGCCAACAGATCACCATTGGTTTCAAGGAACGTCATCGAGCCGTCGATGAGGCAGGCATGAGATTTCCGGAACGCGAGCGTCTGGCGGTAATGGTTGAGGAGCGAGCCGCTGAGGTGGTCCTGCTGGTCGACCGCCTTCCGAAGATGGCTGTCCGGGACGGGCAACCAGGTGCGCGGCGCATCGGAGAAGCCGGCATGAAACGCGTCCTTCTCCCACACCATCGGCGTCCGGCACCCGTCCCTGCCCTTGTAGGCCGGCCAGAAGCGGATACCGTAAGGATCGACCAGATCCTCAAACGCGATCTCGGCTTCCTCCAGCCCCAGTTCCTCGCCCTGATACAGGCAGATCGATCCCCGGAACGATGACAGCATGGTGATGGCGAAGCGGGCCAGATGCTCGGCATCGTCGCCCTCCTGCAGCCAGCGCGTCACATGTCGTTCAACATCGTGGTTGGAGAAGGCCCAGCAGACCCAGCCGTCTTTCACCACCGACTGAAAATTGACGATGCTGCGACGGAAATGCTCGGCAGAAAACTCGCCGCCCAGCATGTCGAACGTGTAGGCCATGTGCAGCTTGTCGCCGCCATTCGTGTAGGCCGCGACCGTCTTCAGCGACCGCCGTCCGTCTCCGACTTCGCCCACTGTCGTCCGGTCTTCATACTCGTTGAGCAGCACGCGCAGCCGCTGCAGAAACACGATGTTCTCCGGCTGGGACTTGTCATAGAGATGATCCTGAAAGCCGTAGGGATTGGTATCGGGCGCATCGACCCCCATGAAGTTGCCATCCTCGGTCGACAGCGACAGCGGCGGGTTGTCGCGCAGATGCTTGTCGTGAACATAGAAATTGACCGTGTCCAGCCGGAAACCGTCGACACCGCGGTCCAGCCAGAACCGCACCGTGTCCAGAATGGCGTTCTGCAGATCGGGATTATGGAAGTTCAGATCCGGCTGCGAGGCCAGGAAATTGTGCATGTAATATTGCCGCCGGACGGTGTCCCACTCCCAGGCCGGTCCACCGAAAATCGACAGCCAGTTGTTGGGCGCGGTGCCATCGGGCTTGGGGTCCGCCCAGATGTACCAGTCGGCCTTGGCATTGTCCCGGCTCGACCGGCTTTCCTTGAACCAGGGATGCTGGTCCGACGAATGCGAAATCACCTGATCTATGATGATCTTGAGCCCTTTCGCATGGGCCAGCTCGACCAGTTGGTCGAAATCCGCCAGCGTCCCGAACATAGGGTCGACATCACAGTAATCCGACACGTCATAGCCGAAATCGGCCATCGGCGATGTGAAGAACGGAGACAGCCAGATGGCGTCAACACCCAGCGAGGCGATATGATCGAGCCGCTCGATGATGCCGCGGATATCACCGATGCCGTCACGGGACGTGTCCTGGTAGGATCGCGGATAGACCTGATAGATGACACAGCCGCGCCACCAATTCACCGAATCGGTCATATCTGTCTCCTGAAGGAAAGCTGCCTCAGGCAAGAGACAGACTTCAAATGTGGTGTTGTCTCAAGCTGCCGGTTGCTCTTCCAGCCCAAGCAGGAAGTTGATCGATGGACGGGATTTCACCAGATCATCGATCGAGTAGGTCGCAAGCACCTCGAAGAAGGCGCCAAGCGCCTTGCGCAGCGCCGAATTCAACCCGCAGGAATCCACCAGCGGGCATTCGGTCGCATCATTCTCAAAGCACTCCGCCATAGCGAAACTGTCTTCGGTGACACTGACCACATCAAGCAGCGTGATCTTGTCAGCTGCGCGCCCAAGCCGTATTCCGCCATTGCGCCCGCGAACTGATTCGACCAATCCCGCCTTCGTCAAAGGCTGTAGGATCTTGAACAGAAACAACTCGGAGACCGAATAGGCCTTGGCGATGTCGCCGATACGGCTCAAATTACCGTCATTGGCCGCACAATACATCAGCATTCGCACCGCATAATTGGTCTGACGGGTCAATCGCATGATCTTGCTCCATTCATCCGGCGGACACTTCCATTGCCGCTAAAATATAATTTAGAATGCTTCCAGAAAAAGAAAACCCTTTCATTCAAGTTTTTCGTCCAAACGTTCCGGCAAAAGGCGCGAGGCAATTGATGACGCAGTCAAACCAGTTCAAAACCGTCAATGGATTCGCCCGTGAAGAGATATCTCTCGCCAATTGGCGCACCCGCCCCTACTGCTTTTGGTCTTTTCGCAACGTATCGGAAATGGTTCGCTCCGCGCGGATCGCCACCTCCGATTGGCGCCCCCTTCCTGCAATTGCCCTTAATCCCGAAATGCTTGCGCGACCGGCCTCGCCCGGAGCACACGATACGATCGAAGACCTTCTCACCCGCGCCCAGGTCGACAGTTTTGTGGTATCGCGCAACACGAAGGTCCTTTGGGAATGGCACGCACCCGGCATCGACCGCAACGACCCGCATCTGATCTTCTCGATCTCCAAATCAATCGCAGCCCTGGTCGCAGGCATTCTCGAGGACCAGGGCCTGCTCAATCCGGAGACCACAATTGTGGAGCTGGTCCCGGAAATTCGCGGCAGCGCCTATGAGGACGCCACCGTCCGGGATCTGCTGGATATGCGCGTGAGCCTGGATTTCGACGAATCCTATCTGTCGCAGGACGCCTATGCGCGATATCGCCGGGCGATGGGCTGGAACCCGTCAATTGGCGACAACAGCGAGATGGACGGGATGCTTGCCCTGCTGCGCACACTCGGCAAGGCCGGCCATCCCCATGGCGGCGACCATGCTTACCTGTCGCCCAATTCCGACATGCTCGGCATTGTGCTCGAGCGCGCCAGCGGCGAGCGGTTTGCAGACCTGTGCTCGCGTCTTCTCTGGCAACCGCTGGCGGCATCCGCCGACGCCTTCATCACGGTGGACAGTCTCGGTTCACCGCGCACCGCCGGCGGCATGTCGGTGCGTCCGCATGACCTGCTGGCGCTTGGGGAAATGCTGCTCTCCGGCGGCATCGGCAAAGACGGCCGGATCATCTCCGAGCGCTGGATCACGGATATGCGCAGCAATGGGGATCCGGACGCCTGGGCGCGCGGCACCCAGGCCGATTTCCTCGAGCATGGACGCTACCGGAGCAACTGGTACCAGGTCGGCGGCGGCTCGAATGCGTTTCTTGCGGCAGGCATTCACGGCCAGTTTCTCTACTGCGATCCGGACACTGATACGGCCATCGCCTGCACCTCGTCACAACATGAACCCCAGAGCGATGGGATCGACCAGGAAATGCTGGCGATGTTTGCGGCCATCTGCGCGGCCCCCTGAGCCACACCGGGTTAAGGTGCGTGGCGTACAACCGAACCTGATCTATTCGAACACGATATCCGGCATCGCGCGTGTGCCCTCGAGTTCATCGAGACGCGCACGAACTGCAAGCGCGATATCACGGTAGATCTTCGCATGCGGCCCGTCGGCTGCGGTGGCGACCACCGGCTTGCCGGCATCCGAGGTTTCCCGGATCGGCATCGCCAGCGGCACCTCGCCCAGGAACGGAACCCCGATCTGCGCAGCCTCGTCACGCGCGCCGCCATGACCGAAGATGTCGTGCCTTCCGCCACAATCGGGGCACAGGAAATAGCTCATGTTCTCGACAATGCCCAACACCGGAACATTGACCTTGTTGAACATGTTGAGCCCCTTGCGAGCATCGATCAGTGCCAGGTCCTGCGGTGTCGAAACGATCACGGCACCCGCCAGCGGTACATTCTGCGCCATGGTCAGCTGCGCGTCGCCGGTGCCGGGCGGCATGTCGACCACCAGCACATCGAGATTGCCCCAGGCAACCTCGCGCAGCATCTGGTTGAGCGCCGACATCACCATCGGGCCACGCCAGATCATCGGCGTGTCTTCCTCGACCATGAAGCCCATCGACATGACCTTGAGGCCATAATTCTCCATCGGCTTGAGCATGCGGCCTTCGAGTTGTTCAGGCCGGCCGGAAATCCCCAACAGCCGCGGCATCGACGGCCCGTAGATATCGGCATCAAGCACGCCGACACTGAGCCCACTGGCCTGCAGCCCGAGAGCCAGATTGACCGCGGTGGTGGATTTCCCGACCCCGCCCTTGCCGGAAGCCACCGCGATGATGGTCTTGACGCCCGGCACTTCCATCTTGGCGCGCCCCTGTGGCTGCGCACGCGCAGTTGCAGGAGGAGCGGGAGGTGCCTGCGGTGTGGCAGCTTGCGGTGGCGGACCGCCTGCGCCGGGCTCTCGGGCGGCGGTCAAGGCAACCATCGCGCCTTCGACCCCCGGAACTGTCTTGGCGGCACGCTCGGCAGCTTCACGCAACGGCTCCAGTTCACGGGCACGCGCGGCCGGCACCGTCAGCGAAAAATAGGCTTTGCCATCTGCGATGAAAATATCAGACACCAATCCCAGATCGACAATATTGCCTTCCAGGTCCGGCCCCTTGACGGTTTTCAGCTTTGCCAGGATGTCTTCCTTGGTCACGCTCACGGTGCACTCCACGGTGTTTTCAGGTCCTGCCCCATGACATAATGCAGGCTGAGCGCGAATAGAATGGCACTGACCAGAAAAAGCTGATTGCCTAGCTCTTGTTTGCCTTGCCGCGAAGCACGAAGAACGGAACGATCACGGTCAGGATCAACAGCCGCGCCACATGATGCGACGCCACGAAGGTCGGATCGATGCCAAGGATCACCGACATCGCGGCCATGGTTTCAAGTCCGCCGGGAGCGAAGGCGATCATCACCGCAACGACATCCATCCCGGTGATTTCCGCTGCGATCACGGCACAGATCCCGGCAAGCATGACCCCGAGCAGCGTCACCGCCACACCCGCGCTCATGGCATTCCAAAGCTGCTGCCAGGTGACGCCAGAAAACCGCGATCCGATCAACGTACCCAGCGACACAAAGGCGGCAGCGGCCAGCCAATAGGACATCACGCCTTCAACAATTCCGGTGACGTGCAAACCCACCGAAACCAGCATGCCACCGATCAGATAGGCGGCCGGCAGCTTCAAGCGATGCAGAACATAGCCTGCCATAGCAGCGCAGAGGATCATCAAGACCAGCGGGACCAGCGCTGTTTCCTCCGGCACGACCGCAGGTCGCTCGGGAAGCTGTCCGGCAAGGGCAATCGCTGCGGGGACCAGAAGCGTCAAGGCCAGCACCCGGATCGACTGCACGATGCTGACTGTCTTGAGATCGGCTTTCACACCTTCGGTCAGTCCCAGCACATAACTCAGGTGGCCTGGAGAGGACGACAGGAATGCGGTCGTCGGATCCATCGACCAGTAACGCACGAGCATTGCGCGTGTGAGAAGGATGATTGCAAAGATGCTGACCGCAAGTGCTGTGAGCGTCACCGGCCAGGTCCGCATCGCATCGAGAACCTCCGGCGTCACACCCTGGCCGATGGTTAGCCCGAGGATGACGAAGACCGCATGACGCATAAGCATCGGCGGGCTCTGGATCTTCATTCCAGCCAGCCCGGCAAGCGTGACCATGGTTGCAGGTCCGGTCAGATAGGGTGCGGGGAACGAAAGTGCCGCAAACACCACCGCCCCCAGAACGGCAACCGCAATGGTCGACACCGGAGCCTGCCACGAAACTGGCGGCATTGCGTGCTTCTCCTGTTATGGGGCCCAAAGCGAATTGGGAGACAAAACAACAAATTGCAGAGGACAGAATCGCTCTGCAATTCTTGTTTAGCTTACAATTTGACGCCGCGCGACCTGCCAATCATCAGCCTTTGCCGACCAGTCCCGGTCCGGTTGATTGCCGCAGATCTGCCCTTCAATGCGAAGGGCCCTGTGCGTGGAGACGCGCACCGCATGGCAAAAGGCCGGGCGTGATCGCCACACCCGGCCCATTGAATGTCGTCACATGATCAGTTCGAGGCGGTCGCCATGCCATCCACGGTGAAGAACAGTGTCTCCCCCGAGCTGTCATCAACACCGTCATTGTCGGTGACGATATAGGCCTTGCCGTCGGCATCGATGGCCAGACCTTCAACCTTGTCGACCGCATAACCGTTGAGCGATTTGAGATCAGGCAGCAGGTCGCGGACCTCCTGCTTTGTCACGACCGGAAGCTCGCCGCCGATCGGCGCCGGAACCATTTCGCTCATGGCAACGCGATAGATCTTCTTGACCACGGCCTTGTCGCCAATCTGGTTGTCACGCTCGATGATGTAGGCGAAGCCGTCATGGATCTCGATGTCCGACAGGCCAACCCAGCCCTTGGCGGCAGGTGCGTCCAGCTTGTAACGAACCGCGCCCCATTCCTCGCTGTCGGTGTTGTAGGCCAGAAGCTTGACTTCCTCGCCCTTGGCATCGTCCTTCCAGGAGCGCTGGACCGGCATCCAGAGCACATCCCCGTCACGGGCAATGCCTTCCATGCCAAAGCGGATTTCATTGGCCAGAAGTTCTGCGGGAAGCGGCACTTCCTTTTTGATCTGGCCCTTGGCGTTGACATGATAAAGCGCATGCGGAACCAGACGGTCGCTCCGTCCTTCGGACGCCAGCCAGAAACCGCCCTTGCCATCCAGCGTCACTCCTTCAAGATCGAGCTTCTGAGCGGGAGCGCCACCACGAGTGACTTCGAGCGCTGAGGTAATCCGTGCCGGCGTCTGCGTGGCATCAATGGTGAAGATGGTTGGCTGGTAGCCATAGAAACTGTCATTGATCGCATACAGCGTGCCCTTGCTGTCGGGATCGGCGGCAAGGCCTGACAGGGCGCCCCACCCGATCAGCGTGTCAGCGCCTGCAGATGTGAGCTGGGGATAGGCTGCCGGTGCTTCCTCACGCTGATAGACCATCACGTGACTGCGCACGCCGCCATCCTCGATGAGATCGGCTTCATTGGCGGTGACCAGCAAGTTGCGGGAGGGAAGCGCGACGATGCCTTCGGGTGCGATGCCTGACGGCAGCATCTGCTTGAGCACCGGCGCCGCGGGATCGCTCACATCATAGACACCAACCACAGAGGCACGTTCAGCGCCAACAAAGACGTAAGGAACGCCGTCGAATTCAGCGAATTCGATGGATTCGGGTTCCACACCCTTGGCGTCGGAACGCTTGTCCGGATAGTGACCGGCCTCGATCACCGCATATTCAAACGACGTGCCGGATTCGTAAACGACGGTGCCGTTCTTGTTGAAGATGGTCCAGCCGCGCGAACCGCCTTCATAGTCACCCTCATTGGCGATTGCGAAATGATCATCATCGATCCACTTGACCGCATCGGGCTCGCGCTTGCGGTCGGCCTGGGTTTCGGTAAAGCGCAACGCGCCGCGTTCATCGGTCAGATCGACATTTTCGAGCGTCACCGCACCGGCTGAGAAATGCGAGACAACCTTGCCATCGCGATCCAGCACGACGAGGTGGTTGTTCTCCTGAAGCGTGACCACGGTTTCACCAAGCCCATTGACATCGACGAACTCCGGCTCCGGATCTGAAGGGCCCACCTCTGCGAGGCCTGTGACATCGGCAAAACGCAGGCTGGCGCAATCGGCTGCACCGTCCTTGACGTCGATCATCGCAACCTGACCTGCAGGCATCTGCGGCAACACGCCATCATCGAGATCCTCATCGCGTTCGTTTTCAATCGCGATGGCGATGAACGAACCATCCTTGGCGCTGGCGATCGAATCCGGCTGTCCGTCAAGATCGCACTCGGCAGTCACGGTCTTTGCATCCATGTCGAGTGTCAGGAGCTTTCCGCCCACTGCCACATAATCCTTGGAGGTGTTGACTGCGACAAAGGCAGTCGACCCGATGACAGTCACCGAAGTGGGCTCGCCCTGCACATCGATATTGCCCAGAGGCTTGGGAGCCGAAGCATCGGAAATGTCGATCATGCCGACCGCGCCAAGCGGGCTGTCGGTGTAGATCAGCCGCTGGCCGTCTTCGGTGGCTGCGATGATTTCGGATGATGTTTCGCGGTTGATATCCTCTCCCGCGGCCATGTTCAGCGGCGTGGCAAAAGAAGCCACCCGGTTGAAATTCATATCCGCCGCGGATGCCGATGCGGCGATAAGGGCGAGCACGGAGGTGAAGCTGAGCAGTCGTGACATGGAGCAGTCTCCCGGTTGGAACCAGAAGGGTTTGCCATCCGATCAATTGCAGCTTCATGACAGATATGTGTCAGTTATATGAAAGCTCCGGCGTTGGCAGTTGATCCTTGACCGGTTTGCGATACCGGCAGGCCGATGCTGGTTTCACGCAACGGCTCGTGTGGACTTTTCGGCATCAATGGTTGCTTTGCGCAACGGTGCTGTTTCGATATCCGGCAGGAATTCCGGCTTGCCGTACAGATAGCCCTGCAGGCAATCGCATCCCGCCGCCAGCGCTCGCAGCCTGTCGTCTTCAGTCTCGATCCCCTCGGCAACAACGGATTTTCCCGACCGCCTGGAAATCTCCACCACCGCGCTGACGAACACGTCGGTGACGAGATCGCTGCCCAGCGAATTGACGAAACTCTTGTCGATCTTGATGATATCGAAAGGCAGCATGCGCAACTGGTTGAACTCAGAATAGCCCATGCCGAAATCATCAAGCGCAATGCGAAACCCGTGCGCCTGCAAGCTCGAAAGCCGCTCGGCATTGTCGGCATTGCAGATCAACGATGCGCTCTCGGTGACTTCCAGAACAATTCGGCGGGGATCTGCGCCGGTATCGTTCAATATCTCGACCAGTCCGTCTATCAGGTCCGATGCGGCAATCTGATTGGCTGACGTGTTTACGTTGACTGAAACATGCGGCAGTTTCTCGAGATCCTGACAGACCTGCCTGAAAACATAAAATCCGATGTCACCGATAAGCCCGGCCCGCTCGGCCACAGGTATGAAGACGTCCGGAGGAATCACACCCCGAAGATTGTGATGCCATCGAAGCAAGGCTTCATAGGCAACCAGCTTGCCATCCACATTGACAATCGGCTGGTAGGCCACACGCAACTGCTTGAGCAAAATCGCTGCGCGCAACTCCCGCATCAATGTCTTCTCATTGCGTACATCGGTCAGCATCGCTTCGGCATACAAGGTCGACCGGGCGCGCCCATTCTTCTTCGAGGCGTACAGAGCCATGTCCGCATTGGCAACGAGAGCGCCCCAGGTCTTTCCATGGCCCGGAGCCATTGCAATTCCAATTGACGCGCTGACCGTCAGCCGCTGAGTGCCGATGTTTATCCCTTGCGTCAGCTGTTCAACAAACTCCGAACAGCGTTTCTGCGCAAACGCAGCGGTAATCGGATCGCTGTGTTCGATGAACACTGCAAACTCATCGCCACCCAGCCTGCCCACCCATCCATCCGGGAAGCTGGCCTCAAGCTTCTGGGCAAAAAAACTCAGAACGCGATCTCCAGCGGGATGACCGTAGGTGTCATTGACCTGCTTGAAATGATCGATGTCCACCAGAAACAGTGCGGCAAAACGCTTGCGCCCCCGCGCCTCGAGAACCGCTTTGGTCGCGGTAATAAATTTCTCGCGGTTCAAGGCACCGGTCAGAGCGTCGCGCTCGAACTGGGCGACAACCTTTTTGTGCTTTTTCTTCAGCTTGGCCACTTTGGCCCGAAGCCCCAGGACCGCTGCACTCAGAAACAGTATGGTTCCGCCACCGGCCATGCCTGCCAGGGCCACCCAATCCAGACGCACAGTCTCTCTGGCACCGGGAATTGAGCCCGTAAAAAATTGGTCCGCAACCAGAAGAGTCCCGATCAGCATGAGAATCAGAAACACAAAAACCAGCTCACTGGCTCCGCCAAACCAACCACGTTTCTTGAGACTGCGTGTATCCATGTCTGACCGCGAAGCCTCCAACTCTTCAACCACCAACGGCATCTGCCGGATTGCAAACCAATGCTCTGTCTGGACCGGCAAGCCGAGCCAAACCGAAGCCTCGTCATGTCAAGTGCATCCAGCTTTCGGCACGGAACTCACTTCCCTGCAAGAAACGGTTCATGCTGCTCTGGATGTTAAGGCCATCGGGTTAACCCTTGGCACCGGACCCATTGCAAATTCTTGCAAGCCCCTCTGATTGGCATCAGAGCGTCAAAGGTCACAATGCCGAGAAACTGCCATCAGCCTTTACGGCTGGTCGATGCTGTAGCTCTTGTAAACCGCATCCATGAATTGAAGGGCACAGGCTTGCCAGGAGAACTCCATCGCCCGGGCCCTTGCATCATCTCCGGAAAGATCGAGGCAGGCCAACGCCGCCTTGCGGAGATTTTTGTCAACAACGCCTGCGGGACTCTCGCCGATGATGTCCTTGGGCCCGGTCACTGGATAGGCTGCAACCGGAACCCCTGACGCCAGAGCCTCCAGAAGCACCAGCCCGAAAGTATCGGTGCGTGAAGGAAACACGAACACGTCTCCCATCGCATAAAGCGCCGCAAGCTCCCGCCCGGATTTGGCACCGGTGAAGGTAACCCCGGGATAGCGGGCCCTGAAATCATCGAGTTGCGGCCCATCTCCGACCACCAGCTTGCTGCCTGGCAGATCCATGTCGAGAAAAGCCTCGACATTCTTCTCAACCGCCATCCGCCCGACATGCAGAAAGACCGGACGCGGCAAATCGAGTGGTGGCGGATGGTGCGGATTGAAAAGCTCGGTATCGACCCCGCGCGCCCAGATGTGAAGGTTCCTGAAGCCCTTGCCGGCAAGCTCCCTGCGCAAGCTTTCAGTGGCCACAAAACACCCTCGCCCGGAATTGTGAAAGCGCCGCATTACGGCATACATCCAGGCTTCGGGAACCGGCAACCGTGCTGACACATACTCCGGAAAGCGGGTGTGATAGCTTGTCGTGTAGCCATCCTGTTTGCGCGCGACCAGGCGCGCCAGCATGCCGAGCGGCCCCTCGGTGGCAATCTGGATGAAATCAGGCGCCGATTGTGCAATACGCCTCGACACCCGCCAGGGCGTGGCAAGTGCAAGCCGGATTTCAGGGTAGCCAGGCATCGGAACAGTGCGGAACTCCGCCGGCGAAAGGATATCGACCTCGACATCCAGCGCTTCGAGATCGCGGACCAGATTCTCGATCGACCGAACGACCCCGTTGATCTGCGGCCGCCAGGCATCGGTAACAATAAGCAATTTGGGCATGCGCCGATCCGCTTGGCCTATTGGTCGTGACTACGGATGACACCTGGTTGCTTTGCCATGGCCGTTGATCAACACCCGGTCCGCCTGTTGCCAACACCAAGGCACCGGCAACCCCGCAGCTCACGAGCCGTCCCTAAACCGCTACTGCGACACTTTGAAGACACTCAGTTTGAGAAAGGCGACAAGCATCGCCAGTGCCAGGGTTGGGCCTGCGCCGTTGCCGAGCATCGCGTCGTTGTCTTGCAGGTCGGATTGCCTCAGCGTGCAGGTCCATTCACCATCACCCTCGCGCGCCGTTCCCTTGAGCACAATCGACCAATCGGGAAGATGCGTATTGACCAGATGCAAGACGGCCTCCGTCGGGTGGCGATCGGCCAAGGGACCGGATTCGCCGAAATTCTCATCGGGGAACGCCAATTGAAGCGCATGGATCACATCCTGGTAGAGATCGGCATCCAGGACATGTGCCTGCAACACCTTGGTAAACACGTCGGTCAGGCCATTGATCACCCTGGTCTCCAATCTGCTTGAAATCAGTTCACTGCTCCACCACCCACCATCATCCGGATTGACCGGGCAGGCGTTGACCACGATCAAGACTGGCTGCGAATCTCCGGACCCAGTTCCTGCTGCAACGCCAGATGATGGGTGAGATCAGACAGCGAAATCACACCAAGCAGCTGATCGCCTTCGACAACCAGCAACTTGCGCCGCGCGGCCGTCGCCAGCGCTTTGAAAACCGCCTCAAGCGGAATGTCGGGTGCAACCGAATTGTCGGGCCCAAGCGGCACTGTGATCTCTCGCACCCGCCGTGTTGCCCAATCTGCACGGTCCACCGATCTCGCCCCGGCAATGTCGGCATAGCCCAACAGCCTCTCACCAGACAGCACCGGGACGAAACTGACGCCATGGCGCAGCATCACATCATCCACCAGATCGGAAATCATCGCATCGGCGGCGATCGTCCAGACCGTTTCGCTCATCAGCACCCGCGCCGTCTTGCCACGCAGCGCCGCCTTGATCAGCAGGTTCTGGTAGCTGCCATTGGAGGCGTTGAGGATGAAGAAACCGATCAGGATCTGCCAGAAGCCACCCACGCCCTGTCCGCCGAACACTGCCAGCGCGCCACTCACCATCAGGAACAGGCCGAAGAATGTGCCGATACGGCTGGAGATCCGGGTGGCACGCAACAGATCGCCGGTGACACCCCAGATCACCGCCCGCAGCATTCGCCCGCCATCAAGCGGAAATGCCGGAAACAGATTGAAAACGGCCAGAACAAGATTGATCAGCGCCAGGTAGCCGAAAACGGCACCACCTATGCTGGCCTCCAGACCACCGCTCGACAGGCTTGATGCGACATTGAAAAAACCAGCCAGCAGCAGGCTCATCAGCGGTCCAGCAATGGCGATCTGGAACTCGGATTTCGGATCATGTGGTTCTTCCTCAAGTTCGGCAACACCTCCGAAAATGAACAATGTAATGCCGCCTACGCCCAGACCATGGGACCGGGCAATCAGCGAATGCGACAGTTCATGCAGGATCAGCGAAGCGAACATGCCCAGCATCGCGACGATGCCGAGCCCGGTGTAGAACGAGCCGGAGCGGCCCGGGAGAACCTCTGGAAAATAGGATGTCGACAGGCTCCAGACAATCAGGGCAGCGATCAGCAACCAGCTTGGATCGACCTTGAGTTTGAAACCGAAGATCTCGAAAATCTGAACAGCATTCTTGAACATGACGTCTCCCGGTCACTCTGACCCGGCCATCATGCATCAGACCGGACCCACCGGTATTGATCGACATCATCTCGCTGGCTGGTTACCTCAAGAAGAGGCCATCCAGGCGTTCCTTCACCTGGGAACCAAGCCTATTCCAGCCGCGCGGGAAACCCGTCGGCGCGCAGATCGGTGCCCAGGCGATCTTCGAGCAGCTTGGCGATCATCGGCGACTGGGCATTTCCGCCGTAGGCCGCCTTGGCCTCGACATAGGTCTGCTCGGTCATCGAGGCCAGTTCCAGCGGCACCCCGAACTCGCGCCCGAATTCCATGGCGAAGCCCAGATCCTTGAGCGCCAGGTCGATATTGAAGGCAATGTCGTAGGAGCCGTTCAGGATCAGCGCGCCCTCGGTCTCGTGCACGAAGGAATTGCCCGAGGACGCCTTGATCGCCGCCCAGGCCTGGCCGAGGTCGAGACCGCCGCGCTTGGCCAGCATCAGCGCCTCGCCGCAGGCCTTCAGATGAATGAAGGCCAGCATGTTGGTGATCACCTTGATGATCGAGGAATTGCCAAGCGGCCCCATGTGGAAGATCTGGTTTCCCATCGCTTCGAGTGCGGGCAGGTGCAGATCGAACAGGTCCTTGTCGCCGCCCGCCAGCATGGTGATCTGGCCTTGCGCCGCCAGGTGCACACCGCCGGTCACCGGCAGCTCCATGGTGCGCACGCCCTTTTCTGCGGCGATCGCGCCCAGCCGCAGGATCTCGTCGCGGCCGAGCGTTGACATCTCGATCCAGGTGGCGCCGGATTTCGCCGTCGTCAGCACTTCCTTCAGAACCTTTTCCGACACCGCTGGCGACGGCAGGCAGGTGACGATGGCATCGCAGTCGCGTGCAAGCTCCGCCGGCGTCGACGCCCAGGTGCCGCCCATGTCGAGATGGCGTTTGCCAAGTGATGGATCGAGGTCGTTGACCGTAACCTCGAAGCCCGCCTTGAGCATGCTTACGGCCAGATGGCCGCCAAGATTGCCCAGCCCGATAAATCCGTAGCGCATATGTCCGTCCCTGATTATGAAGCTTTGTGAGAATGCTGACGCCGCTAGCCGTGGCCGATCAGCGCCTTGGTTTCGAGATAGTCGTGCATGCCCCAATCGGCATATTCGCGGCCATTGCCCGACTGCTTGTAGCCGCCGAACGGCGCGAACATGTCCCAGTCAGGATAATTGATATGCACCTGGCCCGCGCGCATCTGCCGTGCGATGCGGCGCGCATGTTCCAGATCGGCTGATTGCACATAGGCCGCCAGGCCATAGACCGTGTCATTGGCAATCCGCACCGCCTCGTCCTCGCTGCCATAGGGCATGATGGCGAGCACCGGACCGAAAATCTCCTCGCGCGCGATCCGCATGTCATGGGTGACCGCACCAAACACCGTCGGCTTGACATAATAGCCCTGGTCAAGACCCTCGGGCCGGTCGCGACCGCCCGTCACCAGAGTAGCCCCGTCCTGAATGCCCGAAGCGATCAGCGCCTGGATCTTGTCGTACTGAACCTGGCTGATCACCGGACCGAGATCGGTCCCGGGTGCCAGCGGATCGCCGGTTACCAGCCCTTCGGCAGCCCGCTTGGCAATGGAAAGCGCCTCGTCATGGCGGCCCTCGGGCACCAGCATCCGGGTCGGTGAATCGCAGGACTGACCGCTGTTGCCGAAACACAGCTCGACACCCGTTGTCACGGCAGATTCCAGATCCGCATCATCCAGGATGATGTTGGGCGATTTCCCGCCAAGTTCCTGCGCCACGCGCTTGACCGTATCGGCGGCTGATTTCGCCACCAGGATTCCGGCGCGCGTCGATCCGGTGAACGAGACGATGTCGATGTCGGGATGCGAACTCAGCACCTGCCCGACGCCGGGCCCATCACCATTGACCAGATTGAACACCCCGGCAGGCACGCCCGCCTCATGCATGATCTCGGCAAACACGATGCCGCTCAGTGGCGCAATCTCGCTGGGTTTGAGCACCACCGTGCAGCCCGCAGCAATCGCCGGAGCCACCTTGCAGGCAATCTGGTTCATCGGCCAGTTCCAGGGCGTGATCAGCCCCGCAACACCGATTGCCTCTTTCACAATCCGGGTGGTTCCGCGCTGCTCCTCGAACTCGAAGCCTTCGAGTGCCGTGATCGTCGCCTCGATATGGCCGAGCCCGGAGCCTGCCTGGTCCGACCGCGCCATCCCCGCGGGCGCGCCCATTTCCATGGTGATGGCGGCAGCGATCTCCTCAATCCGGGCTTCATAAACATCGCGGATGCGGCGCAGAAGCGCCAGGCGCTCTTCCTTGCTGGTCGCGCTGAAACCGGCAAAGGCGGCGCGCGCCGCCATGATCGCCTTCCCCGCATCCGCGGGCGTACCAATAGCAACCTTGACCACACTGGCTTCCGTGGCGGGATTGATCACATCGAGAAACGACGCCCCCGATGATGGCGAAACCCATTCGCCATTGATGTAGAACCGCCCGATATTGTCGCTGATCGCCATGAAACTGCCTTTAGATATAGATGTTGAAGGCCGCTCGAAGTGCTGCATCGGTCGCAGGATCAAACAGCGGTGCCGTTGATTGATCAAGGATTCGGTTCTTTCGGGCAATGGCTTTCTGCACCAGATCCGGTTTGCCGATCTCCACCCACTCTTTCGGGCTGGTCCGGTCAGCGACCGCTGGATAGATGTATTCGGTCTGCATCACGCTCAAAGTCTGGGAATGCCCGAGATAATGGCCCGGCCCGCCGAGACAGACCTCCCGCATCGCGTCCAGACTGACACTGTCCTCGGTCACATCGATCCCGCGAACGCAGCGCAGGACCTGCCCCAGCATGTCATCGCCAAGCACCAGCGATTCCATGCAGAACCCGAGCAGCGAGGCATGCATGCCGACCGATTCATAGACCATGTTGAGTCCGCTCAGCCCCGCCATGACATTTGAGGTTGCCTGCTCCCAACCGGCCTGCATGTCGGGCAGCTTGGAATCGGCAATGCCTGCCGCCGCGCCGCCCGGCAGACCATAGAACCGGTGCATCTGCGCGCAGCCGGACGAGAGCAACGCCTGCTCGCCCGAACCGCCCGACATGGCGCCCGTGCGCAGGTCCGACACGAATGGCCAGGTGCCGAAGACCGCCGGATGGCCCGGTGCCATGGCGTTGACATAAACCACACCCGCCAGACACTCGGCCACTGCCTGCACAATCGCCGTTGCCAGTGGCGCCGGCGCAGTCGCACCCGCCTGCCCGGCAGACAGGAGCAGCACCGGCATGCCGGCGCGGATGCAGTTCTCCATGGTGATGCAGCTTTCCTCGGCGAACTTCATCGGCGGCACGACAAAGCAGTTGGAGTTCAAAACGAACGGCCGTGCCCGCCACGCCTCTTCACCTCCCGCAACCGTATGCAGAAAATCCATACAGCCTGCGATATGGGATGGATCGGAGAAGCTGGTTCCGATGTGTTTGGTCGTGCCCCCGCAACAGGCATAGAGCGTGTTGATGTCCATCTCGAAGTTGTCCACCACGTCACGGCAGACCATGGCACGCTGGAAGAAGTGAACATTGTCGAGCGCATGGGTGATCCGCGCCGCATCAAAAAGATCCTTGACGGTGGATTCGCGATAGGTCCGGGTTTCAACATCAACCACATGCACTGCGGCACCGGCTGTGCCGTAATGCACCCGTGTGCCTGAAAGATCGAGGTCATAAGCAGGATCGCGGCCATAAAGCACCACATCCTTCTTCGCCAATGCCAGCATGTCCTCGACCAGCGCGCGCGGAAACCGGATCCGCCCGTCATCGCCAAGGACCGCGCCAGCCCCGGTCATGATCTCGATCCCCGATGTCGGTGCCTGCGACAGGCCGATGGTCTCGAGCGCATCGAGTGCGGCCTCGTGAATGCGCAGCACATTGGCTTCACTGAGTGCCGAATACTGCCCCCCACTCATACCTGGCCGAACCGGCCTGAGATTGGCTGCAAGGGGGGCGGTGCGAACGGCGACACGGCCCGCGCGACCGCCGGAGCGACGTCCCGGTTTTTCTACAACCGGTGCCTCGATCGAGGCTTCTGCCAGTGGTTCAAGTGTAGGTTCCATTGCAGTCTCCTCATGATCCGAAGCAAATTCCAATTCACATCCGGACGCGGAGCGCGCCGGGGTCGTAGAGCGGTTTGAGCGAAGCAATTGCCGCATGGCGTTCGCCCGCGATCTCGATTTCGTAGCTGGATGCCAGAACATCCGCAGCGCTTTCACCGGCTGACGGCACATAGCCAAGCCCGATGGCGCTACCCAGATGATGGCCGTAATTGCCCGAGGTGATGATCGAAACGATCTGGCCGTCACGCACCACCACCTCATTGTGGAACATCAGCGGCTCCGGATTCTTGAGCTGGAATTGAACCAGCCGGCGACTGAGCCCGGCCTCGCGTTTGGCCAGCACCGCATCGCGGCCAATGAAATCGCCCTTGCCGGTTTTCACCGCAAAACCGAGACCGGCCTCCAGCACATGATCCTCGTCCGTGATGTCGTGGCCGAAATGCCGGAAACCCTTCTCGATACGGCAGGAATCAAGCGTGTGCAGCCCGCACAGTTTCAGCCCGTGATCGCTGCCCGCCTCGGCCAGCGTTTCAAACACATGCGCCGCCTGGTCGCTGGACACATAAAGCTCCCAGCCCAGCTCGCCGACATAGGTAACCCGGTGCGCGCGGGCGAGCCCCATTCCGATCTCGATCTCGCGCGCCATGCCGAAAGGGTGCGCCTCATTGGAGAAGTCATCGGGGCTGACAGCCTGGAGCAATGAACGTGCATTCGGACCCATCACGCAAAGCACGGATTCCGCCGCCGTAACATCCGTGATGACGACAAACTCGTCGCCCAGATGCCGCCGCAGCCAGGCCAAATCCCGTTGCAGGGTGAACCCGGGAACGATGAGCAGGAACGCTGTGTCCGACAAACGCGTCACAGTCAGGTCGCACTCGATGCCGCCACGGGCGTTGAGCATCTGGGTATAGACAATGCGGCCCGGCGCGACATCCATGTCATTGGCGCAGAGCCTTTGCAGGAACGGCAGCGCATCGCGCCCCTCGACCCGGATTTTCCCGAACGACGTCATGTCAAACAGGCCGACGGCTTCCCGCACGGCCGTGTGCTCCCTGGCCTGATTCTCAAACCAGTTTTGCCGTTTCCAGGAGTAGCGGTAATCACGTTCCTGGCCTTCATCGGCAAACCAGTTGGCCCGCTCCCAACCGGCCATTTCGCCAAACACCGCACCCCGGGCTTTCAGGTGCTCATGGATCGGGGATCGGCGCACACCGCGCGCTGTTGCCTTCTGCCGGTAGGGAAAATGGTCAGCATAAAGCAGGCCAAGCGTCTCGCTCACCCGCTCGCGCAGATAGTGCCGGTTCTTCTGAAACGGCTGCGCCCGCCTGATGTCCACGTCCCACAGGTCGAATGGCGGCTCGCCGTCATTGATCCACTGCGCCAGCGCAAAGCCCGCGCCGCCCGAGGACACGATACCGATGGAATTGTACCCCGCAGCCACCCAGTAACCGCTGACTTCCGGGGCCTCTCCGAGATAGTAGCTGTCATCCGGCGTGAAGCTCTCCGGCCCGTTGAAGAAGGTGTGGATGCCCGCTGTGGCAAGCAAAGGCAGCCGGTTGACGGCCTGCTCGAGGATCGGTTCGAAATGGTCGAAATCCTCGGGCAGCTGATCGAAGCAGAAATCCTCACTGATTCCGTTCATGCCCCATGGCTTGGCGACCGGCTCGAAGGCACCAAGCAGCATCTTGCCGGCGTCTTCCTTGTAGTAGGCGCATTCATCCGGCACCCTGAGCACCGGCAGCCGCGGCAGGTTCTCTATGGCTTCGGTGACAATGTAGAAATGCTCGCAGGCATGCAGCGGCAGCGTGACGCCGGATTGGGCGGCGAGATCACGGCCCCACATGCCCCCACAATTGACCACGATATCGGCTTCAATCGTGCCCGCCTCTTCGCCCTGTTCCCAATTCACACCGGTGACCTTGCCGCCCGCGGTGTTGACCGCGGTGACCTTTACCCGCTCGATGATCTTCGCACCGTTCTGCCGCGCGCCCTTGGCCAGCGCCATGGCGATGTTGGCGGGGTCGCATTGACCGTCAAGCGGCAGATGCACCGCCGCCTTGACGTCGGAGATGTTGAGATGCGGATACATCTTCAACACGTCGTCAGGTCCAATTTCCTGAACGTCGACATCGAATGCCCGCGCAAGCGAGGCCTGCCGGTAAATCTCTTCCTTGCGCTCCTCGGTCAACGCCACCGTGATCGATCCACACTGCCGCATCCCGGTTGCCACACCGGTTTCGGCCTCCAGCTTGACGTAGAGATCGGCGGAATATTTGGCGAGCCGCGTCATGTTGATCGACGCACGCAATTGCCCGATCAGGCCGGCCGCATGCCAGGTCGTGCCGCAGGTCAGCTGCTTGCGTTCCAGAAGCACGATGTCGCGCCAGCCAAGCTTGGCCAGATGATAGGCGACCGAGCAGCCGGACACGCCTCCTCCAATGATGACCGCACGGGCATGGGTGGGAGGTGTCGTCATGCGTTGGACTCCGGGGGAATTAAAACAAGTTTTCCGGGATAACGCTTGGACAGGAAGTCAGCCTGCGCCCGGGCAATATCGAACAATGGGTAAGTTGCCGAAACCAGCGGACGGACCAGCCCCTTGTTGATCAGGTCCACAAGATGCTGGAACACCGATGGCGGCTGATAGGTGCAGCCGAAAATCGTCAGGTCATTGAGATAGATGGTACGCAGATCCGCCTCGACGACGGGCCCGGCAATGGCCCCTGAGACCGCGTAGCGTCCAGTCGGCTGCAGCGCCTCCAGGAACCCGCCCACTGAGGGACCGCCGACAACATCGATCACCACGTCAAGACTTTTCAGTGCCGGTATTTCGTCCCGCCCGAGGATGTGGGCAGCACCGGCAGCCCGGACCGCATCCGCTTTGGATGTCGCACATTGACCCGTCACCTCTGCGCCGCGCAATTTCGCCGGCTGAACCGCAGCCAGCCCGACGCCGCCGGAAGCCCCGGTGACCAGAACCTGATCTCCTTCGCCAACTTGGGCTCTGGTCAGCAGGTTTTCCGCAGTTCCGAAGGCACAAGGCATGGCGGCAATTTCGATGTCTGAAAGTTGCGATTCCGTCACATCGTAGAGATGCCGGGCCGGCACACGGCAAAACTGAGCGAAGGCGCCATCATAATCCGAGCCAAGCGCCACATAGGCCGTTGGCGCGGCATCGGTTGCTTCCGATTGGTTGGTCGGGCAGATCACGCGCTGCCCGATCGACCAGCCCGAGACACCCGCTCCGATCGCCACGATCCGGCCGCAGAACTCGGCCCCCTGAATGCGCGGAAAATCCAGCGCACCGGCAAACCCGCCATCGGCATGGACGTCACCTTCCGAAGTCGCACCCGTGGCCTCCTTGGCGTACCATCCAAGCCTTGTGTTGACATCGGTGTTGTTGACACCCGCTGCCATCACCCGAACCAGCACTTCTCCGTCACGCGGCATCGGCGTGACCACATCCTCCCGGCAGCGCAACACCTCCGGCCCGCCATGGGCAGTCAGTTCAACAGCGCTCATCAGGCCTGGAACATTCACGCACGAAGCCTTTCATTGGCTGGATCCCAGAGCGGCTGGTCTTCCTGCACGGTGGCGGCGAAGCGCTCGCCGAAAATCTCCACCTCCAACCTGGTCCCTGGTGCGGCAAGATCAGCCCGCACCATGCCCAGAGCGATGGATTTCCCGATCCGGTGGCCCCAGCCGCCCGAAGTGGTTTCACCCACCACCTCGCTGCCATCCCAGAGCGTCGACATATAGGGAGCGTCGCAATCTCCGGCCTCGATCACCAGGGTGACGAAACGTTTCGAGACGCCCTGCTGACGTTCAACCTCAAGCGCCTGCTTGCCGATGAACTCCGGTTTGTCCCATTTGACGAAACGATCCAGCCCGCCCTGAAGCACAGTGTAGTCGGTCGAAAGATCGCCCTTCCAGGCCCGGTAGCCTTTCTCCAGCCGAAGCGAATTGAGCGCGAACATCCCGAATGGTTTGAGCGCGTGAGGCTTGCCTGCCTCCATGACAGCATCAAACACCGCCGGCGTGTCTTCAGCCTTGGAGTGGATTTCCCAACCGAGTTCACCCGCAAACGAGACCCGGACCAGCTGGCACCAGATCCCCGAGATCTGCGCCGATTGGTGCGTAAGCCATGATTTTCCAAGATCCGCATCGGTGATACCCGACAGGATCTCGCGTGATTTCGGGCCGGTCAGGATGTGACAGGAGAACTGTTCCGTCACATCCTCAATGGTGATCCCGAGGCCTGCTGGCAGATGTTTCACCAGCCACTCACAATCATGCCATTGCGCTGTCGCGGCGGTAATCAGGAAGAAGACATCCTCGCTGATCGCCATGATTGACATCTCGGTGACGATCCGGCCCTGCGCATCGGCAAAATATCCAAGCCCGATCCGGCCCGGCTTCGGCACCACGCCGGTGATTAGCGTCGACAGCCAGTCGCGTGCCACGGCCCCCTCGATGCGAAACCGCGAGAAGCCGGGAAGATCCAGGATCCCGGCAGCATCGCGCACTGCAAGGCACTCCTCGCGCACAGCCTCGAACCAGGCGCCCTCGCGCGCCCAGGTCTGCGTCGCCTCCTCGCTCACATCATCACCGGGCCGCGCATACCAGTTGGCGCGTTCCCAGCCATTATAGGCGCCGAATTGCGCCCCGAGCTCCGCGATCCGGTCGTGCACCGGCGAGAGCTTCTTGTTGCGGCCCGCTGGCCAGGCGTGGTGCGGGAAATGCATGCCATATTCATGACCATAGACCTCCATGCCCTTGGCCACGCAATAATCCTGATCGCAGAACGCGGTGAAGCGGCGCGGATCGCAGGACCACATGTCCCATTCGGTTTCGCCTTCCATCACCCATTCGGCGAGCACCTTGCCGGCACCGCCGCCCTGGCAGATGCCGAAGGTGAAGACACAGGCCTCGAACGCATTGGGAACGCCCGGCATCGGTCCGATCAGCGGATTGCCATCCGGCGTGTAGGGGATCGGGCCATTGATGTTCTTGGTCAGCCCCGCAGTGCCCAGAAGCGGCACCCGCTCGCAGGCGTCGTTGATGTACCACTCGAGCCGCTCGAGATCATCGGGATAGAGCTGGAAGGAGAAATCCTCGGGCATCGGATCATCCGGCGTGATCCAGTGGGCCTTGCAGTTTCGCTCATAGGGTCCGAGGTTGAAGCCGTTCTTTTCCTGCCGGAGATAGTAGGAGCTGTCGACATCGCGCATCAGTGGCAGCTTGTGGCCGGCTTCGGCAGACCAGGCAACCACTTCAGGCACCTCGTCAAACAGCATGTACTGATGGCTCATCACCATCATCGGCACATCGCGACCAAACCACTTTCCAACTTCGCGAGCATAGTAACCTGCCGCATTGACCACATATTCGCAGCGGATCTCGCCTTTGTCGGTCGAGATCACCCATTCGTCGTTTTCACGGCGCGCTCCGGTAGCGGGGCAGAAACGGTAGATCTTCGCGCCCAGATCACGCGCACCCTTGGCGAGCGCCTGGGTCAGCTGCGCCGGGTCGATGTCGCCATCATTGGGATCATAAAGCGCGCCAGTCAGATCATGGATCTCGGCGAAAGGATAACGTGACTTGATCTCGTCGGGTGTCAGAATATCGAGATCCATGCCCTGGTAGCGGCCCATGCCGGCCACCCGCTGGAATTCCCGCAGCCGCTCTTTCGAATGACCCAGCCGGATCGACCCGGTGACATGGTAATTCATCGGATAGTCGACCGTCGCCGCCAGCCCACGATAAAGCTCAGCCGAGTAGCGTTGCATGTTCATGATCGACCAGGACGACGAAAACGTCGGCACATTGCCCGCCGCATGCCAGGTGGACCCTGCCGTCAGCTCGTTCTTTTCAAGAAGCACACAATCGGTCCAGCCGGCCTTCGCCAGGTGATAAAGCGCCGACACACCAACCACTCCGCCACCAATGATGACGACCCGCGCCTGCCCTGCAATCTCACTCACTTGCCATTCCCTCAAATCACCAAATCTTAAGTGAGTATTGAGCCCGGAAATTCAGTTCGCAATCGGGTGCAAAGACCATTATTAATCGGTAAATTCGATTAGGGTGCAAAGCAGCAAATCCCGGGAGAATGACCATGCAGATCGACTTGTTGGAGACATTTCTCGATCTTATGGACACAAAGAGCTTCAATCGCACCGCCGATCGGCTGAACCTGACCCAGTCAACCGTTTCAGCAAGGATCAACGCCCTTGAAACAATGCTCGGCAAGAAGCTGTTCACCCGCAGTCGCGCCGGCACCCAGCCGACCCCCGCCGGATACCGGTTGCTCGACCATGCCCGCACGCTCCGTCACCAATGGAACGAAGCCCGCCGGTCCGTGCAAAGCACAGGCAATTTCGACCACTCGATACGCATTGGTATCCAGCATGATCTGGCCTCCAACCACATTGCCGATTGGGTTGCAGGTTTCCGCACCATCCTGCCCAAGGCCGCCTTCTACATAGATCTCGATTTCTCCAACCAGATGAGCATCGACCTGCTGGCCGGCGAACTCGATCTGTCGATCATGTTCACACCGAAACATATGCCGGACCTGCATCACGAGCTGATTGGCGAGATCGGATACCGGCTAGTCAGTTCGAATGCGAAGCGCATCGCGGAGATCGAGCCCAAGAGATACATCTTCACCCGGTTCTCTCCGGCTTTCGAGAAGGTCCACAATCCGATGATGGCCGATCTCGCCGAGGCACCATTTTCGAGCGGACAGAACATCACCGTTTGCGGCCTGCTGTCATCGCTCGGCGGCTCGGCCTATGTGCTTGAGGAATCCGCCGCCGACCTGGTTGCGACACAGGAGTTCGACTATGTCGAAGATGCACCGCGAATTCCGCAGGGCGTCTATTGCGCCATGCATCTGCGCAACCGCCATTCCCATGTCCACAGGCGCCTGCTTGAGACGGTTCGCAGGCAATTGGGATCCGATCCAGGCCGGGGTTAAGCCGGGATCTGCTTCAAGCTCGCTTCAGGCAGCAACGCGCGGTTCGGGGCGGCCGGAGTAAGTCTTCCAGATCCGCCAGACCTCCAGTGCCGCAAGCGGAATGAAGTGGACCAGTGCCGGTCCCAGATTGTTGTGCACGAAAATCCAGTGCAGCAGTGTCAGCACAGCAGCCGGATACACAAATCGCTGCAGGGTTTTCCAGCCGGCCAACAACCAGCGTTGGGAGGTGTTATTACTGGTCAGCCCAAGCGGCATGAAAATCGCAAAGGCAAGCCAGCCGGTCCAGATCCCAAGTTTCCAGAATTCATCGAGCATCGGCTGAAGCGCACCGCTTTCAATGACGTAGAAAACCGTATGTAGCGCCGCATAGAAAAACGCCGCAACGCCAAGCGCCCGGCGTCGGCGCATCATCCAGTTGAGCCATCCGGCCTTTGGAAAGATCATCCTCAGCGGGGTGATCATCATCGCTATGATCATGAACCGCGCAGCAAACTCTCCGGTCGGATGCAACAGGCCTTCAGCCCTGCCCGGATCGGATGCCACCGCCAGCATCATCGGAATGGCAGGCAGCGCCAGCACCACCCAGAACAGATATTTTGACGACAAGATCCGACCCATTGGAAAACTCCTTTGATCTGCGGCTCCCAAGCCACCGGAAGGAGTAGTCCGGCATTCAATTCGAACCAAGTTAAACTCTTGTAATGAAGCCGCGCTCGGCTTCGAAGCAATCAACGCGCCCAGGTGCTGATTTGATGCACCGATGCCTCCAGCCATGCCGGGTTCACCTCGACGCCCCAACCCGGCTGATCGGTCACCGTCGCCTTGCCGTCAATAATCTCGTAGGGCGATGCGACGAACAGGTCATCCTGCCAGGGATAGTAGTCTTCGCCCTCGATGGAGAATTCAAGGTATTTGCCGGCGTTCGGGATCGCGCGCAGCAAGTGCATGGTGAACAGCGTCACCATCGAGAGATTTGCCGCATGCGGCGTGCAGGGCATCCTGGCCTGGTGCGCCATCTCGGCCACCCGAAGTGTACGGGTGAGGCCGCCCAGATAGCAGATGTCAGGCTGAACGATGTCGACGGCCTTCATCTCGATCATCCGGCGCCAGTTCTGCAGCTCGCAATCCTGTTCCCCGCCGGTGACATCGATCGAAAGCGAATTGGTGACCTGTTGGGTCTGCTCGTACTCCCAGTAGGGGCACGGCTCCTCATAATGGCTGATGCCGTTCTGCTCGAGCATCTTGCCCACCTCGATGCCCTGCTCAGGCCCGTAGCAGGAGTTGGCATCCACCAGCAGCGCGACGCTGTCATCCATGGCCGCACGCACCGTCGGGACAATCTCCTCGGTGCGGCCCGGCCACTCGTCCCGGCCGCGGCCACACTCGGCACCGATGCGGAATTTGAACGCGTCAAAGCCGAACCGATCGCGCAACCGGCTCAACCGGGCCGCCTCATCTTTCGGTGTAATGTCGCGCTTCATTGATGAGCCATAGGCACGAATTGTGCCCGGAGTGCCGCCGATCAACTCGCACACCGGCTTGCCCTCAAGCTTTCCGCGCAGATCCCAAAGCGCCGTGTCCAGACCACCCAGTGCGCGGCGCAGATAGGAACCGGGAAACTTGTGCTCCTTTTCAGGAATCAGATCGACCAGATAATCGATGTCCAGTGCCGACTGGCCCAGCGCATAAGGCGCCACCTGACGGTGCAGCACCTGCGCCGTGATATCGGCATGATAAGGCGCGACCTGTCCCCATCCCGTCTCCCCGTTGTCCGTCGTCACTTTTACGAAACAGACGAACTCATTGGTGAAGGTCTCGATGTCGGCGATTTTCATTTTGCGCACCCGGCTTGCGAAAGGGACCCACCCGTAGCGGATCAATTGGACTTGCGATAAGGTCCATTATGGCAAAGCTTGCAGTCCAATTTATGACGTTGACCGGAGCGGCTTGTTGAAGATCAAAGCTGGGGCAATTCTCTCTTCGATCCGAATCGACCGAAGCTCTGACCGCAAGATCAGCGTTCAGCTCTATATGGGTCTGCGCGACATCATTCTGTCAGGGGGACTCACTGGCGGCGAACGGTTGCCTGCAACCCGCACCCTGGCCAGCGAGCTGGGCGTCTCGCGCACAACGGCGCTGGATGCGGTGGACCGCCTGGTCTCCGAAGGCCTGCTGGAATCACGCATCGGTGCCGGCACCTTTGTCAGCCATACCCTCAAGGACCGCGTCCCCTCTCCGGCAAGGACCGCAGGCCCGCCAGCGCCGCACTCCTTGCGTCTTGCGCCCTCGGCGGTTCAGGCCAACCGACTGTTCGCAGACCGCAGGCGGCTGCCGCACAGGTCCCAGGCGTTTGTTACGGCATTGCCTGCGCTCAGCGCCTTTCCAATGGCGCAATGGGCACGGCTGTCGGCCCGCCATCTCAGATCCGACCGCGACGCGGTCATGGGATACGGCAACCCCTTCGGCCAGTCGCGTCTTCGCGCAGCCATTGCATCGCACCTCAATGCCACACGCGGCATCCAGTGCGATCCTGAACAGGTCTTCATCACCGGCGGCGCGCAGCAGGCCTTTTCAGTGATCGGCAGCATGCTGCTCGACCACGGCGAGAAGGTCTGGTTCGAAAACCCCGGCGCCATCGGCGCACGCAACGCCTTCATCGCCTGCGGTGCGGATCTGGTCCCCGTGGCCGTTGACGACGAAGGCATCAATGTCGCCGACGGGCTGGCAAAGGCACCCGAATTCCGCCTCGCCTTTGTCACTCCCTCGCACCAGCAACCCTTGAGCCGTGTTCTAAGCCTGTCGCGCCGCCTGGCACTTCTCAACGCAGCCGAGACTGCCGATGCCTTCATCATCGAGGATGATTATGATGGTGACTTCTATTTTGGCGACCAGCCGCTTCCGACGCTCAAAAGCATCGATACCAACGACCGGGTGATCTATGTCGGCACCTTCTCCAAGACGCTGTTTCCGTCTCTGCGGCTCGGCTATCTGGTGGCCCCGCAAAGCATGGTCGACGCAGTTTCGGAGGTCTTTGCCGCCGCTCTGAGCGGCGTGCCGACCTGGCCGCAGGCGGTGGTTGCGGAATTCATAGCCGAAGGCCATTTCGCAACCCACATCCGGACCATGCGTGCCCACTACAAGCAACAGCATGAGACGCTTCATCTCCATGCCCGTGGCCTCAAGACCAGCCTCGAGATTCAACGCGCATCCGCAGGGTTTCATACCGTTGGCTATTTCAATCAGCCTCAGCAAAGCGAGGAAGCCTTTGTCAAAGCCGCCGCCGACAGGGGGCTCACCCTGTCCGGCATCGGACGCTATTGCCTGGAACCGATAGAGCGCAAAGGTATCGTCATCGGCTATGGTGCTGCCAGCGAAGCTGAAATAAGGTCAGGCGTCGAAGCCTTGCAAACCTTGCTGCAGAAGGGTTAGCAGGCGTCACAAATTGGTATGGAAAAATATTTATATTGGTTATGCGTTGCAGTCCAATGAGTCGTTACGCTCACCTCTGCCGACGCAACTTTTCGGCCAATACGGGCTCATCATCAGAGACTTCACAGGGAGAACATCATGATCACAAGAATTGCAATCGCTGGCCTTCTGACAGCGACCGCTCTTGCAGCCGTTCCGGCTCAGGCGGAAACCCTCCGCCTTTTGACCTGGGGCTCTTATGCGCCTGACGAACTGGTGAAGAAGTTCGAAGCCAAGTATCCCGACATCACCGTCGAGGTGACCTTTTCCAACAACGAGGAAATGGTCGCCAAGCTGCGCGCCACCGGCGGTGCGGGTTTTGACCTGGCCCAGCCAAGCCATGACCGCATCTTCGCAGCCCAGCAGGAATACAACATCTACAAGCCGCTCGATCTCTCCAAGATCGATACCTCGTCCATGCAGACAAGCCTGCTTGACGGCGTCAAGGCCAACACCACGATTGACGGCGAAGTCTATGCCGTACCGCATCAGTGGGGCACTTCGGGCCTGATGACCAACAAGGCGATGGCGCCTGACATCAAGGCCTGGGGCGATCTGTGCGATCCTGCCTACAAGGGCAAGACCTCAATGCGCCTTCGCCGCACGATCCTTCTCGGGATGGCGTTCGACATGGGCGAAGATCCGTTCGCGGCCTATGCCGATCTCGACAAGTACCAGGAGATCCTCGACAAGGTCGCCGACAAGCTCATCGAATGCAAAGACAACATCAAGGCCTATTGGAAGGGCGGCGACGACCTTTCCGCAATGATGCTCTCGGGCGAAATCGTGGCTTCCGAGACCTGGGATTCCACCGCCTACAAGCTGTTCGGTGAAAACCAGGACATCGTCTTCGTTCCGCCGAAAACCGGCGCACTTGCCTGGATCGACACCTTTGCCTTTCCGCGCAAGGGCGAAGCAGATGATGCCGCCTACAAGTGGATCAACTTCGTGCTTGAGCCGGAAAACGTGAAGATCATGTCCGCCAGCACCGGTGCGATCGCAGCCGTCAATGGCGGACTGGACATGCTGCCTGACGACAAGAAGATGGCCGTCAACGCCGCCTTCACCGAAGACGACATCAACAACCTCAAGTTCTTTGCCAACATTCCTCCCGGTGTGGAAGACATGGAAGGCAAGACCCTTGAGAAGATCAAGGCAGCCACCGGCTCCGAATAAGCCATGAACCCGCCCGATCCTGAGGACCGGGCGGCGACTGACAGCGGCTGCGTGTGACAACGATACGCAGCCGCACCACTTTTGCGGCGATGTCCGCGCAATGACTGGGTGCTCGATGCAATCGACCACGGACAACGACCTGGAATGCCTTGATGTCAGGAAGCACTTCGGCAACGTACGCGCTGTCGATGATGTCTCCTTCGAAATTCCCAAAGGCTCCTTCTTCTCAATTCTCGGCCCTTCGGGCTGCGGCAAGACCACGCTGATGCGGATGATCGCCGGCTTCGAGACGCCGTCTTCGGGGGACATCCGGATCAAGGGCAAATCGGTGCTCGGCACGCCGCCCAACCGGCGCAATGTGAAGATGGTGTTCCAGCATCTCGCGCTGTTTCCGATGATGAATGTCTACGAGAACATCGCCTACGGCTTGCGCTGCGCAGGCGCGTCCAAGGATGTGATCCGCACCAAGGTGCATGATGTGCTCGAACGGATCTCCCTGCCGGACGTCGCAAACCGTGAGATCAGCCAGCTTTCGGGCGGCCAGAAACAGCGCATCGCCATTGCCCGCTGCATGGTGCTTGATCCCGATGTGCTGCTGCTTGACGAGCCGCTCGGCGCGCTCGATCTCAAATTGCGCGAAGCGATGAAGATCGAACTGAAACTGCTGCAGCACCAGTTCGACACCACCTTCGTCTACATCACTCACGACCAGTCCGAAGCGCTCGTCATGTCCGACAATGTCGCAATCATGAACGAGGGCAAGTTCGTCCAGATCGGCACCCCGCAGGAGCTCTACCACAACCCGGCCGCAGCCTTCGTGGCAGGCTTTGTGGGCGACACCAACCGCTGGGGCGGAAAGGTCACCAGGATCGAAGGCGACACCGTCGAAGTCGCAACCGAGGCCGGGCTGACGATGCGCGGATCGGTCCGCGGCGGCACCAGCCCCTCTGTCGGCGACGCCGTCAACGCCTTCGTGCGGCCCGAATTCATCACCGCGACCAGAGCCGGCGACAGCACTGTTGCGGGCGCTGACAGCGACAACCTGATCGAGGGCAAAGTCGACAGCATCCTGTTCAACGGTGCCAACAGCCGCGTTCTGGTGCGCAACGAAGCCGGCGAGCTGATCGAGGCCGATGTGGTGCTGACGGGTGGTCCCGAAGACCTCAAGCCCAAAGACAATGTCACGCTCAACTGGTCGGCAGCGCAGACCATGAGCTTCAAGGCGTGAGGGCCGTGCGATGATGCAAAAGGACATCAAGCGGCTGTCGCTGTTTTTGCTGTTTGCACCCTTTGCGCTGTGGATCGCGCTTTTGATCATCCTGCCGCATCTGGGCATGTTCTACATCTCGCTGCGCGAAAAGGTGGCACCCCGGGTTTATGAGTTCGGCCTCGAGAACTACATCAACTTCTTCACTGAGCCGATCTACTGGAACACGCTGATCCGCACCGGCTCGATGTCGCTGTTGGTCACCGTTCTGGCTCTGCTTCTGGGGTTTCCGATCGCCTATTACATCGCCAAGATCGCCGGCAACCGGACCCGCGGCGCGCTGTTTCTGATGTGCCTGATCCCGCTGTGGGTCAGCGACCTGATCCGCGCCTTTGGCTGGATCCTTTTGTTGCGCGAAACCGGTGTGGTCTCCTCGAGCCTGCAATGGGCAGGTCTGATCAGCACCCCGATCGAATTTCTCTACAATGACGCAGCCGTCATCATGGGACTGGTCTACACCGTCATCCTGTTCATGATCGTGCCTTTGGTGTCGACGCTTGATGGCATGGACAATTCGATGATCGAGGCGGGCTACAATCTCGGCGGCAACGGCCCGACAGTGCTGCGCCGGATCATCATTCCCTACGCCATGCCCGGCATCGTCGCCGGCTGCATTGTGGTCTTCATGCTGACCGCCGGCAGCTACCTCACACCGATCCTGCTCGGCGGCAAGAATTCAAGCTGGTTCACTGAACAGATCTACGATCAGTTCATCACCCGCTACAATTGGGAATCAGGCGCTGCCTTCGGCTTCCTGCTACTCGCCTTCACCTCGCTCGTGGTCTGGGCCGGTCTGAAACTTTCAGGCCAGACCCTCAACTCGACGGTGGCGAAAAGCTGATGGCGATCAAATCCAACCCCGTCTTCCTGACCAGCTACCGGCTCTACGTCGCAGCCTTCTTCATCTTCCTCGCGGCCCCGCTGGTCGCAGCGGGCGTGTTCGCGTTCAACGATTCGCTGTTCCCGTCACTGCCCTGGCAGGGCTTCACGCTCGACTGGTTCTTCAACGACACCGAGCCAAAGCTCGGCATGTTTCATGACCGGCGGCTCTTGCGCGGGCTCTATTATTCCTTCGTGATCGCAACCGGTGTGTCGCTGCTTTCGGTGTTTGTCGGCACCTGCAACGCGTTCCTGTTTGTCCGCTGCGATTTCCCCACCAAGGATTTCTTCTACATCATGATGGTCGTGCCATTGGTGATCCCCGGCGTGATCCTCGGCATTTCGATCCTGCTGCTGGCCAGCACCATCGCCAATGGCGCAGAAGAGACATTGTCACTCGATCTCGACTTCCTCAGGCCGGGCATCGTGCTGGTGGTTCTGGGGCAGTTTTCCTTCATCACCACCATCACTTCGCTGGTGATCGTGGCGCGGCTGCGCAAGTTTGATCAGTCTATGGAAGAGGCCGCCTACAATCTCGGCGCCAGCCGGGTGCGGGTCCTGCGCACCATCACACTGCCCTTCCTGTTCCCGGCCATGGCGGCTGCGGGCATCGTAGCGTTTCTGGTGTCGTTCGAGAATTTCAACACCACGCTGTTTCTGGTCGGTTCGGAAGCACCACTGACGATCACCATGTATGACCGCATGGTCAAGGTCGGCTCCACGCCCGTGCTCAACGCAGTCTCCTTCTTCCTGATGGTCGGCTCGGCTCTGCTGGCGCTGGTGTCGGTTCTGGTTCAACGCGATCCGCCAAAGACGTGAACCTGATAGCCGCTCCCGCTGGACCCATCCATGCAGACCTATGATTTCATCATCATTGGTGCCGGCTCGGCTGGTTGTGTGCCGATCCGCATCATTGATGCGGAATTGATCGCCGATATTCGCGCCCGCGCCCGGACCCTGTTTCCACCGACAGGCACTTGCCGCATGAGAGCGGCCCGGGCCGACATCATCCTTTCCGATCACGCTGGAGATTGAGATCATGACCGGGAACGCCGTTTTCAGCCCTGACTTCAAGCCCGAACCCTATTGGTGGACGGACAGCCCGCAACAGCCCGGCGACCAGACCGAATTGCCGGGCTCGGCCGACGTGCTGGTGATCGGCGCAGGTTACACCGGCCTGCATGCGGCCATTGAAACGGCGCGCGCCGGCCTCGACACTGTCGTCATTGACGCGGAAGCGGCCGGCTGGGGCTGCTCCACCCGAAATGGCGGCCAGATCTCGACCAGCATCAAGCCTTCCTTTGCGGCCCTGAGCACAAAATATGGCGAAGCCCTGGCAATTGACCTTCTCAGGGAAGGCCAGGCGTCGCTCGATCACGTCACCAATTTTATCTCGCACGAAGAGATCAACTGTGACTTCGCCGTCGTCGGTCGTTTTCATGGCGCACACACGCCCCGGCAATATGATCTGTTGGCCCGCGACTGCGAAAGCTCTCATCCCGGTTTCGAAACCGGTGCCTACATGGTTTCGCGTACACAGCAGGCAAGCGAACTGGGCACCGAGGCCTATTATGGCGGTGCCGTGTTTCCCCGCCATGCAAGTCTTGATCCGGGCAAATACCACGCCGGGCTTCTGCGCGTCGCGCGCAAGGCGGGTGTGAACATCATCAGCCATTGCCGGGCGATGGAGATCACGCGGACCGCCACGGGCTTTGAGGTGATGACCGCGAAGGGCCGCATCCGCGCCAACAAGGTCATTGTCGCCACAAACGGCTACACAGGCGAAATTACACCATGGCACCGTCGCCGAGTCATCCCGATCGGCTCCTATGTGATCGCAACGGAAGAGATCCCGGCAGAGCTGATGGACCGGCTGTTTCCGACCAACCGGATCCTCTCCGACACCCGCAAGCTGGTCTATTACTACCGCCTGTCGCCAGATCGCAAACGGGTGCTGTTCGGCGGACGGGTTTCGCTGTCGGAAACCGATCCGCGCAAGAGCGGCCCGAAACTGCGCGACGAACTGGTCCGGCTTTTCCCCGAACTGGCCGGCACACGCATCAGCCATTCCTGGGCAGGCACCGTGGCCTTCAGTTTTGACACGCTCGCCCATTGTGGCGAGGACAATGGATTGTTCTACGCCATCGGCTATTGCGGCTCGGGCGTCGGGATGGCCGGCTATCTCGGCGCGCGCACCGGCCGGGCTGCCGCCGGTCTGGACACAACACCCAGCGCCTTCAGCCGCACCAAATTCCAGACCCGGCCGTTCTACACCGGGTCTCCCTGGTTCCTGGCACCGTCGGTGGCCTTGTTCCGCCTGCGCGACCGCCTCGGGATCTGATCCCGGCACCGGGTTTCAAACCCGGAAAACCGGCTCCGCAGAGCAGAATTTTAACAGGATCATCGCCTCGCTTGGCCGGAAAATCGAACGGCTGAAGGAAAGCGCCAACAGTTTCTGGCGCGAAGAGAGCGTCCATCATCGGGATAATCACTTAACTGACCTGCAGATTATCGGCTATATCTCTCGAATGACTGGACCGTCGGATCATTGGATAACAACACGAGTTGCCACCCCCCTGGTGGCGGCTGTGTTCACGTTGCTCTTCCTGATGAGCCTGATGGCCTATCCACAGGTTCAGGCAAATTTCGTAAAAGACGCGCAGACTGCCGCAAAATCCACCCTGCGTTTGGTCTCGGGAGCGGTGGACCAGGCCATTGGCAAGTATCAGCCAATTCCAGGACTGATCGCGGACGATCCGATTTTCCGCGATCTCCTTCAACAGACCGGCAACAACGGTATTGCGCCGTTCGTGAATGAAAAGCTGCGCCATATCGCAGGCTCGTTGGGCGCTTCGGATATCTACATCATGGACCCGTCCGGAACGACAGTCGCGGCAAGCAACTATCGCGACGAACGGTCGTTCATGGGCAACAATTTCGCATACCGCCCCTATTTCCAAAAGGCCCTCGCAGGCGAGGCCACGCAGTTTCATGCACTTGGCACCACCTCGGGCGAACGCGGCTTCTTTTTCTCCGTTCCCATCCTGGACGGCATATCCGTCATCGGTGTTCTCGCCCTGAAGGTCACGGTCGAGCTCTTTGAAGGCGCATGGTCGGGATCCCCGCTGGAGGTTATCGTCGCCGACCCCAACGGGGTTGCGTTTCTCTCCAGCCACGATGACTATCGCCTGCGCTCTCTGGCACCACTGTCAGATGGTGTTCGCGCCCGGATCGCCGAGACAAGACAGTTTCCTCTCAATGCCGTCACGCCGATTCCGTTTTCGGCAAACGTCATCGCACCAAGCGCGGTGGAAGTGACTTTGGGAGAGGTCGGCTCGGAAATTCATTATCTGGCTGAAAGTGAGCCGCTCAGTCTTTCCGGATGGCACGCCATCGTACTGACCCCGCTTGACCCGATCACATCGCAGGCGATCTATGCACTTGTTGTCTGGAACCTTGCCACCGGGGCGATCGCGCTGGCAGCGCTCGCCCTGATCCAGCGCCGCGCACGCATTTTTGAACGAATCCGTGTCGAGCAGACCCAAAGGGATCTGTTGGAAAAGATGGTGCGGGAAAGAACCGCAGATCTCGACACCGCAAACAGCAGCCTGCGCAGCGAAGTCAATGAGCGCAAGATTGCCGAGGAGCGCTTGCGAAAGACGCAAAAGGATCTTGTTCAGGCCGGCAAGCTTGCCGCTCTGGGGCAGATGTCCGCGGCCCTCTCGCATGAAATCAATCAGCCTCTGGCGGCGGTGAAGTCCTATGCCGACAATGCCGCGCTCTACATCGAACGCAACAGAACCACCGAGGCCAAGGCAAACATTACACGAATCTCCGAAATGGCGGACCGCATGGCGAAGATCTCAAGGCATCTGCGGAACTTTGCCCGTCGACCCGGAGACAAATTGAATGCGATACCGGTCTGCGAAGTTGTTCGGGAGGCCATGGCCCTGATGGAACCGCAGCTGCGCAAGAGCGCCAGCCGCATCACCTTTACACCTGCCGGAACAGAACAGTGGGTGCTGGGCGGCCGGTTGCGGTTGCAGCAGGTGCTGGTCAACATCATGACAAACGCCATCGACGCGATGGAAGGACAGAGCGAAAAGCTGATGGACATCTCCATAGGCAGTGCCGACGAGACCATCGCGATCCATATGCGCGATCATGGGCCGGGCCTGAAACCGGATGCCCTGAATCAGGCCTTCGAAGCTTTCTTCACCACCAAAGACGCAGGCGCCGGGATGGGCCTGGGCCTGTCGATTTCCTACAACATCATTGAGGATTTCGGCGGCAAGTTGACGGCGTCCAACCATCCCGACGGCGGCGGTCTCTTCACCGTTGAGCTCCGGCGCGCGCCCGCCGAAGAGACCCCCTCACCAGTGCAGGTCGCGGCTCAGTGATGTCCCAGACCGTTCTCTTCATTGATGATGAGGAACATCTGCGCATCGCCGCGGAGCAGACCTTTGAGCTTGCAGAGATGGATTGCCGCTGCCTGGCTGAAGCGGAGTCCGCGCTGAACCTGCTGTCGCGAGACTTTGACGGCGTTGTCATAACTGACATCCGGATGCCCGGCATCGATGGTGTGACGCTGCTAAGGCGTGTTCTGGAGATTGATCCGGACATCCCGGTGATCCTTGTCACCGGCCATGGCGACGTGGATCTGGCCGTCTCCTGCATGAAGGACGGCGCCTATGATTTCCTGGAAAAGCCCTGCGAGCCGGCACGGCTTGTTGCCTCAGCCCAACGCGCTCTACAAAGACGGCAACTGACGCTGGAAAACCGCGCACTGCGCGAACAGGTCAATCCACTGAATGCGATCGAAGCCCGCCTCAAGGGCCGCTGCATACCGATGGTGAGACTGCGCCAGCGGATCAACGCAATTGCCGCAACCGATGCGGATGTCCTCATCTGCGGAGACACCGGAACCGGCAAGGAGGTTGCCGCCCGCGCAATCCATCTCGCCAGCGGTCGCAGCAAGGGACCCTTTGTCCATGTCAATTGCGCAGCCCTTCCCGAAACCTTGATGGAAAGCGAATTGTTCGGCAGCGAGGCCGGCGCCTTTCCCGGCTCGGTGCGCGCCAGGGTCGGCCGGCTGGAACACGCCCGGGGCGGCATCCTGTGTCTGGACGAGATCGATTCCCTTTCAATGCCGCTGCAGGCAAAATTGCTCGATGTGCTTCACAACAGACGCGTCACACGGCTGGGATCGAATGAGGCAATTCCTCTGGATATCCGCGTTATCGCGATCTCGAAAACCGACCTGACAAAGGCGGCACAAGAGGAGAAGTTCCGGCCGGACCTGCTGTATCGCCTCAACGTCGTGACCATCCAGATGCCCCCCGTTTCAGAAAGACGCGAGGACATCCCGATCCTCTTTGCCGTCCTCGTGGGCGAGGCCGCGGCCCGCTACAAATTGGCAACGCCAGAGATCCCCTCCGCACTGTTGAGCGACCTTGCCGCACGGGATTGGCCCGGCAATGTGCGCGAGATCCGGAATGAAGCAGATCGTTTTGTGCTTGGACTGACCGGCGACACGGGCCAGGCCCAGCCCGAGAACCAGACCCTTGCGGAACAGATGGCCAATCACGAAAAGGCGCTGATCTCCGTCGCAATCCAGGCCAATGGCGGGCGGTTGAAAGAGACCTATGAATCGCTCGGCCTCTCGCGCAAGACACTCTATGACAAGATGCAGAAGTACGGATTGACGCGGGCCGATCTCGGCCAAGATGAATGATGTGTGGATTTCCACACATTCAACAGACAGCGAGTCACCGGACTCACCCTTTACCGCAAAGAAACTGCCACTAACTTGCAGATCCTCTCTCGTTTGCCCTTCCGTTGGCTGACGATCTCCGTCAATAGCATCCACATCGTTCGTGGAGGCGAACGTACAGTGAGAACGCGGGAATGACCCGCCATTCGGAGGACATCATGAAGACACTCTCAATTGCCGCCATCATTGCGGCCAGCTTCATCGCGCCAGCCGTCGCACAGGACAAGACCGGTTGGCCCGACAGCTTCACTGTCGGCACAGCATCTCAGGGCGGCACCTACTTCGTATACGGGTCCGGCTTTGCCAACATTGTCGCCGAAGATCTTGGCATTCCGGGCGCCGGTGAAGTCACCGGTGGACCGATGCAGAACATGGCGCTCGTTCATACCGGCGAAGCCGCTTTCGGCATGACAACCATGGGCCCTGCCCGTGAATCGCTCAACGGCACAAACCCGATCGCACCGGGCCTGCAGATGACCAATGCCTGCGCGATGTTCCCGATGTATCAGACCCCGTTCAACGTGACGGCGCTGACTTCGTCGGGCATCACCTCGATCTCGGAAATCCCTGCTGGCGCAAAAATCGGTTTCGGTCCGGCTGGCTCCACGTCCGACACCTACTTCCCAGCCATGCTGGAAAGCCTCGGTGTCGAGTTTGAGCGCCGCAACGGTTCCTGGAACGATCTCGGTTCGCAGCTGCAGGACGGATTGCTTGATGCAGTCGCCTTCGCCGTTGGCATCCCAACTCCGGCTGTCAGCCAGCTCGAAGTGCAGACCGAAGTGAACTTCGTCCAGTTCACCGAAGAAGAGCAGGCGAAGATCCAGGAGGCGTTCCCGGTTGCAAACTTCTCAGTTCCGGAGGGCACCTACTCGACCCAGCCGGGCGCGCTGCGTTCGGTCTCGATGTGGAACTTCGCAATCGCCAACTGCGACCTGCCGGAGAGCTTCGTCTATGCCGCGACCGCAGCTGTGATGGGCGACCATGACCGCATGATGCAGGTCCACAAGGCAGCCCGCACGACGGTTCCGGAAAACTGGGACAAGAACAGCGTTCTTAAATGGCACCCGGGTGCAGCCAAATGGTTCAATGAAAACGGCGCGTCCATTACCGCCGACATGATCCACGGCGGCTGATCCAAGCCTTTGAGCGGGCCGGTTTTCCGGCCCGCTTGTTTTCAAACCGAACCCGATCGGGCATGATCGGCGGCAAGGCTCTGGGGGAGGAGCAATCATGAGTGCGGAAAAGACAAAACCGGACGACACCGAAACCCTCATCATCGCCGAAGGCGTTGACGAAGAACCGGTGGTGACCAATCAACGCATTTTCGACGGCCGCATGGCTGCGATAATGGCCTCGATTGCCGCGATCTATGCTGCATTTCACATGATTGCCCTCAATGGCGTGTCTATCTCGGCACTCACAGGCATAACGATCCCGCTTCTGCCAAGCTTCCCGATGGAAACCTGGAACTTCCGGATCGTTCACGTGGCAGGCGCGCTCGCACTTGGGTTTCTTCTCTTTTCAAGCCGGATGTTTCCGGCCGAAGGCCATCCGGGCAAAGGTCGCGGGGCGATGGATTACGCAGCCCTGCCGTTGATCGCCGCTGCGCTTTTTGCGGTTGCAATGGCGATCCATTTTCAGATGCAGATCGCCGACGGCGTAATGTGGAACGGCATTGATCCGACCATCAAATTCAACGAAACATGGCTGTTCGGGGTTCCCCTTCTGGTTGCAACCTTCGGCGGCATTGCGCTTTCTTGGGGCACGCAAACCCGCCGAGGGGCAATTTCCTGGGCGGACATGGCCCTGATCATCTCTGGCTTTGCCGTTGCCATCTACCTCATCGCGATCTTCGGAACCCAAATGCGGAACGCGACGGGCACTCCGTTCGCGCCTATCGGCATGTCGATTGCCGCCGTTGCAGGCACCGCGCTGATTCTCGAAATGACCCGCCGCGTCGCCGGTCTCGCGCTCGTAATCATCGCAGCGATCTTTCTGGTCTACGTCTTCGTCGGGCAATACCTGCCGGGTGTTCTCAATTCACCGGCAGTCACCTGGCAGCGCTTCTTCAGCCAAGTTTACACCGATGCCGGTATCCTCGGGCCGACAACGGCGGTCTCTTCGACCTACATCATCCTGTTCATCATTTTCGCGGGCTTCCTGCAGGCCTCGAGAGTGGGCGACTATTTCGTCAATTTCGCTTTTGCAGCGGCAGGGCGCGCGCGGGGCGGCCCGGCCAAGGTCGCGATCTTCGCCTCCGGACTGATGGGCATGATCAACGGCACCAGCGCCGGCAACGTTGTCGCGACCGGCTCGCTCACAATTCCATTGATGAAGCGGGTCGGCTATTCCTCGAAAGTCTCCGGTGCCGTCGAGGCCGCCGCCTCGACCGGTGGACAGATCATGCCGCCGATCATGGGCGCCGGCGCGTTCATCATGGCTGAGGTTACCGGCATACCCTACACCGAAATAGCCATCGCGGCGATCATCCCGGCAGTGCTCTACTACGTGTCGGTCTATTTCATGGTCGACTTCGAAGCGGCAAAACTCGGCATGCGCGGCATGAAACAGGAAGAACTACCCCAGTTCCGCGCGATGGCACGGCAGGTCTATCTCTTCATCCCCATTGTCATCCTGATCGGAGCCTTGTTCATGGGCTACTCGGTCATTCGTGCGGGCACGCTCGCAACCGCAGCTGCTGCTGTCGTTTCGTGGCTGACGCCGCACCGTATGGGTTGGCGCCAGATCGTGAAAGCCTTTGAGGTTTCGGGCCTCATGTCGATCCAGATCATTGCCGTCTGCGCCTGCGCGGGCATCATCGTCGGTGTGATTTCACTGACGGGTGTTGGTGCTCGGTTCTCAAACCTTCTGCTGGACATTGCCGCCGCATCACCCTTGCTCGCAATGTTCTTTGCCATGTGCATTTCAATCCTGCTTGGAATGGGCATGCCGACGACAGCCGCCTATGCGGTTGCCGCTTCGGTGGTCGCGCCGGGTCTCGTCGATCTCGGCGTACCGCTCTTGACCGCACACTTCTTCGTTTTCTATTTCGCGGTCATCTCGGCGATCACACCGCCGGTGGCGCTCGCGTCCTATGCGGCTGCCGGCATATCCGGCGCGAATCCGATGGAAACCTCGGTCGCCTCCTTTCGGATCGGCATCTCGGCCTTCATCGTACCGTTCATGTTCTTCTACAATGCGGCACTTTTGATGGAAGGCGGCGCTTTCGAGATCGCACGTGCCTTCGCGACCGCCGTCGCCGGTGTGTTCCTGCTGTCTTCGGGCATGCAGGGCTGGTTCCTTGGAGGACCGATCGTCTGGTTCCAGCGGGTTCTTCTTGTGACAGGAGCGTTGTTTCTGATCGAGGGCGGCATCGTAACCGACCTTGTCGGTGCGGCAATCACAGCAAGCGTATTCTTCATCCAGCGCGTGATCAAACCCTCGCCCGATACTGTGCCGAGCGTGCGCGGCGCTGATTGACCACTCGGACACAAAAGGAAGCGCCGGTGCTTTCGCACCGGCGCTTCTGTTTTTCTGGATCCGTGTTTTCCGCTCAAGGCGCATCTCAGCGCCTTGAGCGGAAACCTTCTAGTGTTTGAATTTCCGGATTTCGCCCGCCTCAAGCCTTGCGCTGTATGAGATCAACTCCTTCTTCACCACCTTCATCAGGAAATAGAGGGCGAAGATGTTGACCACTGCCATTGCAAAGATCGCCGCATCGGAGAAGTCGATGACCGGTCCGAGGCTGGCCGCTGCACCAATGACAATGAACACACAGAACAGGATCTTGAAGCTCAGTTCGGTGTTCTTGCCTTCACCGAACAGATAGGTCCAGCTCTTCAGGCCGTAATAGGACCAGGAGATCATCGTGGAGAAGGCAAACAGCACCACGGCGACAGCAAGCACATAGGGGAACCAGCTGATCGATGATCCGAACGCCGCCGAAGTCAGAGCGACACCGCTGACGTCACCGACCGTTGCGATTGCGGTCCCTGCTTCATTGAGCTGGTAGAGCCCGGTGGCAGGGTCGACGATCAGTTGCTGCGAGATGGTGATGACCAGCGCAGTCATGGTGCAGATCACGACCGTGTCGATCAACGGCTCGAGCAGCGACACGAAGCCCTCGGTGATTGGTTCCTTGGTTCTCACCGCCGCGTGAGCGATGGCTGCAGAACCGACACCTGCTTCATTGGAGAATGCTGCACGCTTGAAGCCCTGGATCAACGCACCGACGAAACCGCCCGCAACACCCAGTCCAGTGAAAGCACCGGCGATGATCTGCCCGAACGCCCAGCCGATCATGTCATAGTTCACCAGCAGGATGATCAGCGCCGCACCGACATAGAGAATGCCCATGAACGGCACCACTTTCTCGGTCACATTGGCGATCGACTTGATACCGCCGACAATCACCGCAAAGACAACAGCCGCAAACACGATACCTGTGATCCAGCCCGGATAGTCGCCAACGATTCCGGCAATCTGCGCATGGGCCTGATTGGCCTGGAACATGTTGCCGCCTCCAAAGGCGCCGAGAATACAGAAGATCGAGAACAACACCGCCAGGATTTTGCCGCCGGGAAGTCCCAGTTCGGCAAAGCCCTTGGAGATGTAATACATCGGACCGCCGGAAACCGTGCCGTCCTCATATTCGTTGCGGTACTTCACGCCCAGGGTACATTCGGTGAATTTGGAGGCCATGCCGAGCAATCCGGCAAGGATCATCCAGAAGGTTGCACCCGGACCGCCAATGCCCACGGCAACCGCGACGCCTGCAATGTTTCCTAGCCCCACCGTTCCCGACAGCGCCGTCGCCAGCGCCTGGAAATGGCTGACCTCACCCGCATCATTGGGATCGGAATAGTCCCCCTTCACCAGCCCGATGGAGTGGGCAAAGAAGCGGAACTGCACAAACCCGAAATAGAGTGTGAAGACCGTGGCCGCGATCACCAGCCACATCACGATCCAGGGAAATCCGGTGCCCGGGATCGGTGCAAAAATGAAGCTCACAAACGGCCCGGTGACCGCGGCGAAGACCTCATTGACCTGCTGGTCGATTGTCATCGCGTCCTGCGCGTGTGCAACACTGGTCAGTCCTGTCGCCGCAACTGTCAGCGGCATGATTTTACGAAGAAAAGTCATCATGATCCCCTCAGTTGACAACGGTGACAGGCACCGAGGCCTGCATCACGAGATTGGAGGCTGCACTACCGAAAATGCGTTTGGCAAAGCCGCCTTCCGATGACCGGCCGACCACGATCTGCTCGGCGCCCTCTTCTTCAGCGACCATCATCAGAATGGAAGCAACATCGCCATGGCGAACCTTGCCCGAGGCCTTGACGCCGGCTGCGTTGAGCTTGGCCACAGCGGGGTCAACCACCCGCTGCATCGCGGTCGAAATCTCTTCTTCACGACGCTTGTGGCGCTGTTCGTTTTCTTCCGCTGTCTGGAAGGAGTAGGGCGACCACTCAACCACATAAACGAGCAGAAGCTCACAGTCCCCAATCAGTTCCGCCAGTTTTCTTGCATAGATCACGGCCCTTTCGCCGGACCCGTGGCCATCCAGGCCAACAATTAATTTTGTTCCCATTTCATGTCCCTCTCTGTTGTTTTTACAACCAGGCCGACACAGGAAAACACAACCCGCTTTGATCAATTATAGAAGTAAAACCCGGCCCTGGCTGACAACTGCAATACGGGTTGCCCCCAAAAGCAATATTAGTCGAAAAGACTAGCCGATGGGCCTTTTGTTGGTCTATATTTAAGACAAATGGCCAATATTGAGGTCCAAATTGGGAATAAAGACCAAATGAGAAGGGTTTTAGACCACATAGATCGGCGCATTCTGAACGAGCTGCAGGCCAATGGCAGGATATCCATTGTGGACCTCGCAGAACGCGTGCATCTGACCAAGACCCCGTGCTCGGAGCGGGTGAAGCGGCTCGAACGCGAAGGTGTCATTTCAGGCTATGGGGCTACGATTGCACCCATAGAGGTCGACATGGGCCATGTCATGATCGTGCATGTGAACCTGTCGAAAACCAGCGACAGTTCGCTGGAGGACTTTAACCGTGCGGTAAAGCTCATTCCCGAAGTTCAGATGTGCCTGATGATTGCCGGTCCGTTTGACTACATGCTCAAGGTCAGAACACGCGACATCAATCAGTTCCGGAAACTGCTTGGCGATCAGATTTCACAACTTCCATCGGTGTCCCAGACCCACTCCTTCGCGGTCATGGAGTCAGTCAAGGAAACGAAGGTGATCGAATTGCCGGCCTAGAGCGCGCAGGACATTTCAGGACCTACTGCGGCAGCCATATGTGAAGGGTGTGCTTTGTCGAGCGAGCCGCACCAACTCCCGCCTTCACCCGGTCTCCCTGACTGAAGCCCGCGCGCCGTCCTCACAGAGCATTGCATAGGCCTTCGTGATCGGTGCGGAGAGAGCCGCCGCCATCTGCGCGCTGAAAACCTCACGAACACCAAGCAAGGCCGCGACCGTTTCCTCCGGCGTCCCGGCCTGATCGGAAAGCCCGCGCAGTCTCTCGGCCAGCGGATCCTTGACCTCTATAGGCTCGCCCTTTTCATCAATGCCGCCGACATAACGCATCCAACCGGCCACTGCGAGCACAAGACCCGGGCTTTCCCGTCCGGCAGACAGATTGTCTGAAATCGTGCCCAGGATACGCTGCGGAAGTTTCTGGCTGCCATCCATGGCAATCTGCCAGGTCCTATGGCGAATGGCCGTGTTCGAGTAACGCTCAAAGAGCGCATCGGCATAGGCCTCGATATCCACAGCCTCCGGCGCTTTGAAGGAAGGGATGATTTCCTCACGCCATAGCCTTTTGACAAACCGGGCAAAGGCCGGATCGGCGACAGCATCGGAAATGGTTTCGTGGCCTGCAAGATAGCCAAGATAAGCAAGCGAGGAATGAGTGCCGTTGAGCATCCTCAGTTTCATATGCTCATAGGCAGTTACATCCCGCACCATTTCGGCGCCGGCAGCGCCAAGATCTGGCCGTGCATTGTCGCCATAGGCGGCAACAAAATCATCCTCGATCACCCATTGCCGGAACGGTTCACACATCACCGGCGCTTGATCCAGATAACCCAGTTTCCGGCCAAGGCTTGCGACGTCCTCAGGTTTGGTCGCGGGGGTAATTCTGTCCACCATCGTGGACGGGAACCGGCCCTGTTCGCCGATCCAGTCAGCAAGCGCGGGATCAATCTGTCTGGCCAGATCGATAACCGCCCGGCGAACCAGCTTGCCGTTTTCGGGAAGGTTGTCGCAGGTCAGAACGGTGAACGGCGGCACGCCCGCCTCACGCCTCCGCTGCAAGGCCCGGACAAGAAACCCGGGTGCTGACCTTGGAAGACCATTTGACAGATCATGCCGGATTTCGGGATGATCAAGCTTCAGCATTCCGGTTGCCGGATCATGGCAATAGCCCTTTTCGGTAACCGTCAGTGACACAATCCGGATTGCCGGATCTGCCATCGCGGCAACCACGGCTTCCGGATCCTCAGGTGCGACCAGGACATTACGCAGGATTTCAACGGTCCGGTGACTCTCGGTGCCATCATTGTTCTGGGTGACCACGTTGTAAACGAAGTCCTGCCCGACAAGCTTGTCGCGGGTTCCTGCGCTTTGCAGGCTAACACCAATGATCCCCCAATCGCCACCGGACAAGCGAACAGCATCTTCGACATAGATCGCACCGAAGGCCCGGAAAAAGGCACCAAGACCAAGGTGGACAATCCCAGCCCCTGCCTTAGGCGCACCAGACCGGCGGAGTCTTTCAAGGTCAGCGTGCAAGCCAGCCTCCATCAACATTGAGAACCGCACCATGGATGTATTTGGCGGCAGGCGACGCCAGAAAGACCGCAGCCGCTCCGATGTCATCCGGCTCTCCCCAGCGCCCGGCCGGAATCCGCTCGAGGATCGCCTTGTTGCGATCGGGATCGTTGCGCAGCGCCTCTGTGTTGTTGGTCTCGATATAGCCCGGAGCAATGGCGTTCACATTGATGCCCTTTGCGGCCCATTCATTGGCCAGAAGCTTGGTGATCCCCGCAACACCGTGCTTTGCAGCCGTGTAGGAGGCAACCCGGATCCCGCCCTGAAACGACAGCAGCGACGCGATATTGACGATGGACCCGGCTCCACCACGAGCCAGTGCCGCCTTGCCAAAGGCCTGACAGGTGAAGAAGACCGCTTTCAGGTTCACATCGACAACATCATCCCAGTCATTCTCGCTGAAATCCGTTGCGTCCGCACGGCGGATGATACCCGCATTGTTGACCAGGATATCGATCTTTTCATCCGCAAACACATCGCGGGCCGCCATCGGATCGGCAAAATCGAGGACCAGCTCGCGCCCGCCTTCGAGCTGGGCCACGGTTTCAGCGCAGGACCGGCGTCCGGCACAGATCACCTGAGCCCCGGCGCGCGCCATGGCAATCGCGATTGCCTGGCCGATGCCGGTGTTGGCACCGGTTACAAGCGCGGTTTTTCCATTAAGCGAAAATGCGCTCACCGCAGATCTCCCATTGCGACCATGTCCATATCGGTGAAGTCCACATTGTCGCCGGCCATCGCCCAGCAGAAGGTATAGGCGCCGGTGCCCGCGCCGCAATGGATCGACCAGGGCGGAGAGATCACAGCATCCTCATTGGCCATGACGAGATGGCGGGTTTCCTCGGGCTGCCCCATGAAGTGGAACACCCGCTGATCCGCATCCAGCTCGAAATAGAGATAGGCTTCCATGCGCCGGTCATGCAAATGTGCCGGCATGGTGTTCCACACTGAGCCCGGCGCGAACTGGGTGTAGCCCATCACAAGCTGACAGCTTTCGGCCACCTCCGGATGCAGGAATTGCAGGATAACACGCTCGTTCGCAGTTTCCGCCGACCCCATCTCGACCCGGCGGGCATCCTCGATCCGGATCAGCCGACTCGGGCAGCTGCGATGCGCAGGCGCCGAAAGAATATAGAACCGCCCAGCCCCTGACAGGGTCACCGGGCCGGACCCCATGCCCAGATAGAGCACATCGCCCTTGTTGACCGTGTAATCCGTTCCACCAGCCGAAACCGTGCCGCTTTCGCCAATGTTGAGAATTCCCATTTCACGGCGATCGAGGATCGAGGGCGTGCCGCATTCCTTGACGTGATCGAGAACCAGCGATCCGCCAGCCGGAACAGCGCCACCCAGCACCAGCCGGTCATAATGGGTGTAGACGAGCCGAATTTTGCCATCGGCGAAAAGTCCGTCAGCATGAAAATGCGCGCGCAAGCCAGCCGTATCAAGGCCTTTGGCCGTCGCCGGATCAATGGCGTGGCGGGTTTCAACAGTCAACATGGGCAAGACCCTTCATGGGTTGAATTAAAGGAAGTCATCGCGCCGCGGCGCAAATGTGTCGATCAGGGTTCCCGGCTCCAGACAACGGCATCCATGCACGGCGTTGGAGGGAATGACAAAGCTCTGACCGCTTGACACCTCGAAGGTCTCCTCTGCCACGGTGAAGGCAAAGCGGCCGGATTCCACATAGGTGGACTGCACATGGGGATGGTTGTGCAGTTTGCCTTCAGCCCCTTCCGCATTGAAGCGGAAGGCCACAACCATCAGTTCCGGACTGTCGCTGAGCACCTGTCGGGTCACGCCCGGATCAGCAGGGACTTCGGGGAAGGATTTCAGGATCATGATTTCAACCTCAATGGAACAGCGAAGGCAGCCAGAGCGACAGCGCAGGGATATAGGTCACCAACAACAGGGTGAAGACGGCGGCCCCGTAAAACGGCCAGATCGTCCTGATCGCATCCCAGACTGATATCCGGCCGACCGCACAGCCGACGAACAGCACGGTGCCGACCGGCGGTGTGCACAGACCGATACCAAGGTTGAGCACCAGGATCACGCCGAAATGCACCGGATCCACGCCAAAGGCAACGGCAACCGGAAGGAAGATCGGCGTGGTGATGACGATCAGCGGCGACATGTCCATGAAGGTGCCGAGCATCAACAGCGCCAGATTGATCATCAGCAGGATGATGATGGGGTTGTCCGAAACCGCCTTCAACAGCTCCACCAGCTCGGCCGGGATCCGCAGAAAGGCCAGCAGCCAGCCGAAGGAACCGGCGCAGCCGATCACCAGCAACACCATAGCGGTGGTGCGAACGGCCGCTTTGGTCGCCTCCACAAAACTGTCCCAGTTCATGGTGCGATAGGCGAGCGTCGTGACCAGCAGCGCATAGACCGCGGCGATACACGAGCTCTCCGAAGCAGTGAAGATGCCCGAGCGAACGCCGCCGAAGATAATGGCGATCAGCAGGATGCCCGGAATGGCATTGAAGAAAATCGCCCCCAGCATGGCCCAGCCGGGAAACGTCTCGGTCGGATACCCGGCCTTCTTGGCGACAAACCAGGCGGTGACCATCAATGAGACCGCGAGCAACAGTCCGGGGATAATGCCGGCAGTGAAGAGATCCGCGATCGACAGCCGGCCGCCGGCGGAAATCGAGTAAATAATCATGTTGTGCGACGGCGGCAGCATCAGCGCGATGATCGAGGAAACCACGGTCACGTTGACGCCATACTCGACGCTGTAACCCTTTTCCTTCATCTGCGGGATCATCAGTCCGCCGATCGCGGTCGCGTCAGCAGCCGCAGAGCCGGAGATGCCGCCAAACAGAACGGAAGCGGCAATGTTGACCTGGCCCAGACCACCGCGCATGTGCCCGACCATGGCCCCGGCAAGCGCCACCAGCCTCCGGGCGATATCGCCGCGCACCATCAGTTCGCCGGCAAAAATGAAGAACGGGATGGCCATCAGCGCGAAAACCGACACTCCCGAGTTCAGTTGCTGGAACACCACCACTGGCGGCAGCCCGATATAGAGCACGGTCGCAAAAGACGCCACACCAAGGCAGAAGGCGACCGGCGTGCCGATCAGAAGCAGGAACACGAATGTTCCGAAAAGGACCCAGACTTCCATTATCAATCTTCCACGAGGTCGGTTTCGCCAAAACGGGCGGTGGGCATGCCGGCAGCCCTGCGGGCAAGCCGTTCAAGCGAGAAAAGGACGACGAGAACACCCCCGCCAACAATCGGCAGGAAATCGAAGGCGCCTGAAATACCCAGCGACGGCAGCTTGACATCCCAGGCCGACAGCGCAAGCTGGGAGCCAAACCACACCATGCCGAACCCGAATCCGACAACGACAAGGTCGGAAATGCTGTAAAGCCAGAGCTTGGCGTTCTCGGGGAGAAAATACAGCAGCACATCAAAGCTCAGATGGTACCCTTCCCTGATGCCAACCGCTGCACCGAGAAAGATGAACCAGCCCATCAGGATGACAGCCGCAGGCTCACTCCAGACCAGCGAGTCGTTGAAAATGTAGCGGGCAACCACCTGCGCGGTGATGAACACCGTCATCAGAATGAGCCCGGCAGCAGCCAGCCACAGCGCAACACGCGCGACATGGCGCAAGGCCCGCGCGACGGCTTTCATTGTATCCTGCATTTCACCCCCCGCAAGACGGGACAAGGGAACGACCATGGCGGGCAACCCGCCATGGTCAGGACTAACGGATCAGTCGGTTGCGCGAATGCGGGCAACCATGTCCTTGAGCTTGTCGGACGTGACATGCTTTTCATAGACGCTGTCCATCGCAGCCATGAACGGTGCCTTGTCGATCTCGGTGATCACCTCGACACCGGCAGCGCGGACCTTCTCCTCGGAGGCCTTTTCACGGGCGACCCACATCTCGCGCATCACCGGAACCGAATCCTTGGCGGCCTGACGCACCGCTGCCTGGTCGTCAGCCGAAAGCTTGTCCCAGGATGCCTTGGACATCACCAGAACTTCCGGAACGATCAGATGCTCGTCCAGTGTGTAGTAGCCGGCAACTTCGAAGTGACCCGAAGATTCAAACGACGGCCAGTTGTTCTCGGCCCCGTCAATGACGCCGGTCTGAATCGAGGAATAGACTTCGCCATACGGCAGCGGCGTGGCATTGGCACCGAGTGCGGTCATCATGTCGACGAAAATGTCGGACTGCATGACGCGGATCTTCATGCCAGCGAGGTCTTCAATCGACTTGATCGGCTTGACCTTGTTGTAGAAGCTGCGCGACCCGCCATCATAGAACGCAAGACCGACATAGCCATGCGGTTCAAAAGCCTTCAGGATGTCCTCGCCGACCGGGCCATCCATGACGCGGTGCATGTGATCAACGCCCTTGAAGACGTAAGGCAGGGACACAACCTTGGTTTCTTCAACCAGATTGTTGAACGGCCCCATCGAAACGCGGTTTAGGTCGATCACGCCGAATTTGGTCTGTTCGATCGTATCCTTCTCTTGGCCGAGCTGAGCGGAATGGAACACCTCAACGCAGATGCGCCCATCGGTGCGCTCCTCGAGAAGCTTGCCCATGTGCTTGACAGCTTCAACGGTGGGATAACCATCCGGATGCGTATCGGATGATTTCAGGGTCATTTCACAGGCACCGGCGGCCATAGCCATTGCAGCCGTGGCCAGCAAAGCACCAGTCAGTGTTTTCATCAGTTTCATGGTCATTCTCCTCCCAGAATGGCTCTCAGAGCCGGTAGGCTTGCTTGGCAAGCCGGTAAGCGAGGTCATTTGCGACCTCAAAAGCATCCTCGTTCGACAGCCGTCCGGTGGCGACCAGCGTGGCGAGGAAAGCGCAATCCACCCGCCGCGCGACATCGTGGCGGGCAGGAATGGAACAAAAGGCACGGGTGTCGTCATTGAAGCCGACGGTGTTGTAGAAACCGGCCGTTTCCGTCGTCATTTCACGGAACCGCCGCATCCCCTCGGGACTGTCATGAAACCACCAGGCCGGACCGAGCTTGAGTGCCGGATAGGCGCCTGCGAGCGGGGCCAGTTCACGCGCGTAGCTGGTTTCATCCAGGGTGAACACGATGATGGCCAGATCGGGTTCCAGACCGACAGCATCCAGAAGCGGCTTCAGAGCCCGCACATAGTCCGTACGCGTTGGAATGTCGAAGCCCTTGTCACGGCCATAGGCTGCCATGATCGGGTCTGAATGGTTGCGGTAACTGCCGGGATGAATCTGCAGTACCAGCCCGTCTTCAAGGCTCATCCGCGCCATTTCGGTCAGCATGTGACCGCGAAACGCGTCCGCCTCCTCGGGGGAACAATCACCCTTCAGCGCCTTTGAAAACAATGCGGCAGCCGTTGCAGCCGGCAGGTCTTCGGTGCGTGCGCTCGGATGCCCATGGTCGGACGAGGTGGCGCCATAATCCTTGAAAAAGGCGCGGCGGATGCGGTGGGCGCGCAGATAGCCTTCCCAGTCCGACGTGTTTTCCCCGGTCAGCTCCCCAAACCGTTCGACGTTTTGGGTAAAACCCGCAAACTCCGGATCGACAACGGCGTCCGGGCGATAGGCTGTCACCACCCGACCCTTCCAGCCACTGTCCTTGATCATCTGATGCCAGCGCAGATCATCAAGCGGGCTCTCCGTGGTGGCGATCGCCTCGATGTTGAACCGCTCGAACAGGGCCCGCGGCAGGAACTCCGGACGGGTCAGGCAGTCGCCAATGTGATCATAGGTCTCGTCGGCAGTTTTGGCCGAGACCGGTGTCATCAGGCCAAACACGTCCTGGAACGCATGATCGAGCCACAACCGCGAGGGCGTGCCACGAAACAGGTGATAGTTCTCCGCAAACACCCGCCAGATCTTGCGGCCATCGGCTTCAGTCGCGCCACCATCGGCCCGCGGCACGCCGAGACTTTCAAGGCTGATGCCCTGCGAAAACAGCATCCGGAAGACGTAGTGATCGGGCGTGATGAACAGTTGCGCAGGATCAGAAAACGGCTTGTTTTCGGCATACCAGCGCGGATCGGTATGACCATGCGGACTGATAATCGGCTTGTCGGCCACAGTCTGATAGAGTTCACGTGCGATTCCGCGGCTTTGCGGATCGACCGGAAACAATCTGTCAGGAGCCAACTCTGTCACACTAACCCTCCCAGGCGCACCTGCTTTTCGCAGGCCTTTCAATTAAGCTAGTAATGTAATATGCTAGTATTCAATTCAAGTCAATGGAGTGATTGCATGTCCGTATCTTCCCCTTTGCGGGCCCTCGAACCACTCAACCGTCCATCTGTAGCGGACACGGTTTTCGATGAGCTGCACAGTCAGATCATCCGGCTCGAACTGCCCCCCGGGACCAAGATGTCAGAGGTAGAGGTCGCCAAGGCACTCGGCGTTTCACGCCAGCCGGTTAGGGATGCATTCTACCGCCTGTCCAAGCTGGGGTTCCTGTCCATCCGCCCGCAGCGCGCCACTCTGGTCTCGCACATTTCCTCAGCCGCAGTGCTTCAGGCCCGCTTCATCCGCAACGCCATTGAAGCCGAAACGGTTCGCACGGCATGCCGGGTGCTTACGACTGAGGATTTCAACGGGCTGGACGCCGTGCTTGATGCGCAGAACAAGGCGGTCAAGGCCGGCGACCCGGTGAATTTTCACGAGCTTGATGATCAGTTCCACAAGGAGATCTGCGAACGCGCGGGCCTCGCCTTCGCCTGGGACATCATTCGTGAAAACAAGGCCCATATGGACCGTGTCCGCTTCCTGTCTCTGGCCTTTGCCTCAAAAGATGCCTTCAATGACCATATCGAAGTCATGGAGGCCATAAAGTCCCGCGACGAGGAGCGCGCCATGCAGCGTATGCGCGACCACCTCTCGCGCATCAAGGACCAGATCGTTAGGATCAGAGACGGTCACGGTCAGTATTTCGAAAATGCGAGCGATGCATGACGCAGACATTTTTGTCCATCGGCGAATGCATGGTCGAGATGGCCCCGAACGGCACCGGTGACTATCAGCTCGGCTTTGCCGGCGACACGCTCAACACCGCCTGGTACGCAAAACACACCCTGGGACCTGGCTGGGAGGTGGCCTATTTCACCGCCGTCGGACAGGACGCGGTCTCAGAGCGCATGTGCGATTTCCTCGAAACAGCCGGCATCCAAACCGGTCACATAAGCAAGCTTCCGGACCGCACGGTGGGGCTCTATCTTATCGAGTTGAGCAACGGCGAGCGCAGCTTCGCCTATTGGCGCTCGGACTCCGCAGCCCGGCAGCTGGCCGCCGACCGTGGCGCCCTGACGAAAGCCCTTGAAGAAGCGCAGGTGATCTTCTTTTCCGGAATCACCATCGCAATCCTGTCTCCCGCGCACCGTCGGACGCTGCTTGAGAGCCTGGCGGACGCACGCAAGAACGGTGCAACCATTGCCTTCGACCCGAACCTCAGACCGCGGCTTTGGAACGATCCCGAAACCATGCGCAATACCGTGATGGCCGCAGCCAGGGTCAGCGATATTGTGATGCCGTCTTTTGACGACGACGCGCTGGCGTTTGGCGACAGGACAACGCAGGAAACCGCACAACGTTATGCCGATGCAGGCGTTCCACTGGTCATCGTCAAGAACGGCGACGGCCCGATGATCGCGATGAAAAAAGGCCGGATCGAGACCTTCACCCCAACTCCGGTGACTGAGATCGTTGACACCACGGCCGCAGGAGACAGCTTCAATGCAGGCTTCCTGGCGAGTTACCTCGACAGCCAGGATCTACCCCGGGCGCTTGCCGCAGGGGCCGAACTGGCCGCCCAAGTCATCACCCGCCGTGGCGCGCTGATCGACCTTGAGGACCTCTCAAACGCTTGAGCTCGTGGCCTTGGTGAACCCTACGGCTTGTAAGGTTCGCCAAGCGATGCGACGCCGTTGAGCTTGAGCAGCCGGCGGTTCGACGAGATGATCCCCAACACGATGATCGTCACCAGATAAGGCAGGCTCGCAAGCAGCTGCGATGGCAGTTCCACGCCGGTCGTCTGGGCTGCAAGCCCGGCGAGCGAGACGGCGCCGAAGAGACAGGCGCCCAGAAAGATCCGGCCCGTGAGCCAGGTTCCGAAGACCACAAGCGCGATCGCGATCCAGCCGCGTCCGGCAATCATGCCGTCAGCCCAGAGCGGGGTGTAGACCGTCGACGCATAGGCTCCGGCAAACCCGGCCATGGCGCCACCAAAGGCCACCGCGCACACCCTGATCAGGATGATCGGGTAGCCGATGGAATGGGTGGCCTTGGGATTTTCGCCCGCAGCCCGCAGGATCAGGCCGGTTTTGGTGCGGGCGAACACAAACCACACACCAAGGGTCGCCAGCAGCGACAGCCACACGACGATGTCCTGTGTAAAAAGCCCGCCCACAAGCGGCAGATCGGAGAGGCCCGGGATTTCAAGTTTCGGGATCCCGCGGATCGTCAGGCTTTCATAGGACTTGCCGAACAGGGCTGACAGCCCCTGCCCCAGGATCCCGATCGCCAGACCCGCAGCCACCTGGTTTGCCTGCAGCCCCAGCGCAACGAAGGCAAACAGCAGCGACAGCAAAGCGGCCGAAATCCCGGCCGCGATGAAACCGGCAAAATGACCGCCGCCATTGTAGACCACGATAAAGCCAATCGCGGCACCAAGCGCCATCATGCCCTCGACACCAAGATTGAGCACACCGGTGCGCTCGGCCACCAGTTCGCCCAGCGCAGCCAGCAGAAACGGTGTGGCCGCAGCCAGCATTCCGGCCAGAACAAATTCCACCGCGTTCATGCTTCACCTCGCTTGAGCTGATCAACCCGTTCCAGCCGATACCGGACGAAGGTGAAGGCGATCAGGTAGCAAAGCAGGATGCTGCCTTGAAACACCCGGACCGCCGCGATCGGCAGATCGGCTGACACCATGGCGTTGTCACCGCCAATGTAGAGAACCGCCATGACGAATGAGGCGAAGATGATGCCGATCGGATGCAGCCCGCCGAGATAGGCAACGATGATCCCGGCATATCCGTAGCCGGTGGAAATCGAGCGCTGCAACTGCCCGATCGGACCGGCGACTTCCGCCGCCCCGGCAAACCCTGCCGCCAGTCCCCCGATCAGCAATGAAAGCCAAATCGTCCGCGATTCCGAAAACCCGGCATAGCGCGCCGCAGCCGGAGCCAGACCGCCCACTTCCAGCTTGTAGCCCTGAAAGCTCCGCTGCATGAAAATGAAGGCCAGCACGGAGAAGAAAAGACCGAACAGCAGCGATATGTTGACCCGGGTTCCCTCAAACAGGATCGGCAGCATCGCGTCATACTGGAACATCACCGTCTGCGGAAAATTGAAGCCGGCCGGATCCTTCCAGGGACCGAGCAGCAGATAGTTGAGCAACTGCGCTGCCACCAGGCTCAGCATCAGCGACACCAGAATCTCGTTGGCATTCAGGCGTGCGCGCCAGAACGCGGTGATCGACGCCCACAAGGCACCGCCCACAGCCCCCAGCAAGAGCATCGCTGGCCATATCCAGACACCGCTGGCCTCCGGATACATCACCGGAATGGCGGACGCGAAAATCGCGCCTAGAATGAACTGCCCCTCGGCCCCGATGTTGAAGATCTTGGCGCGGAAACCGATGGCCAATCCCTGCGCCACCAAGAGCAGCGGACCCATTTTCAACAGCACTTCAGAAAAACCGTACCAGGACAGAAAAGGCTCAAGCAGCATGGCATAAAAGACCCCGATCGGGTTCTTTCCCATGATCAGGTAAAGCGCCAGATTGAGAACCGTTGCGGCCACAAGCGCCACCACCGGCGCCAGCGCCGTCATCAGCAGCGAGGCCCGCTCGCGGCGGACCAGACGAATCCCGAACATCGAAGCCAACGAACTCATACCGCGATCGCTTCCTTGCCGGTTTCAGCGCCAATCATGAAGCGGCCGATGTCTTCGGGCCGTGTGTCGCGCTTGTTGAGCGAGGGACTGAGCGAACCTTCCCGCAGCACCTGGATCCGGTCACAGAGCTCGAAAAGCTCCTCGATTTCTTCCGAAATCACCAGGATCGCCACACCTTCATTGCGAAGCGCGATCAGCTTCTGACGAATGGCGGACGCGGCCCCGATATCAACGCCCCAGGTGGGCTGGGCGATGAACAGAAGCTTTGGCGCCAGCTTGATTTCACGCCCGACAATGAATTTCTGCAGGTTTCCGCCCGACAGCGATCCGGCTTCCGCATCGGGTCCCGAGGTGCGGACATCGAAATCGTCGATGCAGCTTTGCGTGAACGCCCTGGCCTTCGCCTTGTCGACAAGACCGTAGCTCAGCAGACCAAGCGGATGCGCCGTCAGCAGGCTGTTGCGCTCCAGCGGCAGTTCAGGCACCGCCCCGCGCCCGAGCCGCTCCTCGGGCACAAAGGCAAAGCCGAGACTGCGGCGTTGCCCCGGCATCAGCATGCCGACCGGTTGCCCCATCATCTGGATCTGTTCGGCCTGGAACTCGGGCAGCACGGTCTCGCCGGAAATCAAGGCCGAGAGTTCGCTTTGTCCATTGCCGGAAATCCCGGCGATCCCGAGAATTTCCCCGGAACGAACCGAAAGCGTGATGTCGGACAGGGACACCTTGAACGGGTCATCCGTCTGATGCGACAGACCAAACAGTTCGAGCCGCGCCTCGCCCAGCTCCACCGGCTTGGCCGGCGCCGGCTCGGGCATATCGCGGCCGATCATCATGCGGGCAAGATCATGGGCGTCATGCTCGCGCGGATCGACATTTCCCGTCACCCGGCCACTGCGCAGGATCGTGGCGTGATCGCACACAGCACGGATCTCCTCGAGCTTGTGGGAGATGAACAGGATCGACACGCCGCTGTCGCGCAGTTTTTTCAAGGTCTCAAACAGCTTGGTCACCGACTGCGGCGGCAACACCGATGTCGGCTCGTCCAGGATCAGCAGTTTGGGATTGGTCATCAGGCAGCGAATGATCTCGACACGCTGCCGTTCACCGACCGAAAGCGCGTGAACATGCGCAAGCGGATCGACTTCCAGCCCGAACTCTTGGCCCAGCGCGCTGATACGCTCAATCAGCTCTGCCTTCCGCCCGTTGATGACAAGCGCGATGTTCTCGGCAACGGTAAGTGTTTCCAGCAATGAGAAATGCTGGAACACCATGCCAATTCCATAGCGCCGCGCCACCGCCGGCGAGGTCAGTTTGAGCGGCTCCCCTTCCCACAGCATCTCGCCCGCATCCGGCATCTCCACACCATAGATCAGCTTCATCAGCGTGGATTTGCCCGCGCCGTTTTCACCAAGAATGGCGTGAATGGATTGCGGCGCCACGTCCAGATCTATGCCCTGATTGGCATGGATCTGGCCGTAACTCTTCGAAACGCCACGAAGCGAAAGAAGGGGAGCCGTCATCAGCTCACTTCGGCAGCGGCGTGGTCACGCCCTTGACGTGCCAGTCCATCGAGACGACTTCGGCCTCGGTCATCGTGACACCTGCCGCGACACCCTCGCTGCCATCGGCCTTCATGATCGGGCCGGTGAAGGGCGAGAAGCTGCCATCGGCAATCTTGGCTTCGGTTTCCTTGATGGTGGCCATCATGTCGGCCGGGATATCCGGGCTCCAGTCGACAACCTCGACCACCTTGTCGGCAACACCGAGGAATGCGCTCTTGCCCTCGAATGTGCCGGCAAGATGCGCATCCACCTGCGCCTTGAAATACGGACCCCAATCGGTCAGCACACAGCCCAGATAGGTCTTGGGCGCATATTCCTTCATTGAGGAGTTCAGATTGAAGCCATACACACCGGCTTCCTCACAGGCCGAAATCACCGACGGCGTGTCCTGCGCGTTGGAGAAGATCACATCGCAATCCTGTGCCACCAGCGCCTTTGCGGCTTCCTGCGCCTTGGCCGGGTCAAACCAGGAATTGAGCCAGACGACGGAAACCTCGATGTCCGGATTGACCGCCTGCGCGCCGAGCGTGAAGGCGTTGATCGAGGTGATCAGCTCCGGAATCGCAAATGCCGACACCGAACCGAGTTTGCCTGTTTTGGAAACGGCAGCCGCCGCCATGCCCATCAGATAGGTGCCCTGGGAATATTGCGCGGCGAAGGGTGAGAAGTTCGGCGCGACCTTGAAGCCCGATGCGTGCAGCACGGAGACCTTCGGGTTGCGCCGCGCAATCTGCAGCGCGCCATTCTGATAGCCGAAGGAACCGGCGATCAGAAAGTTGTTTCCGTCAGCCACGGTCTTGTTCATGATCCGGTCGGCATCGGGACCTTCGAAGATGTTTTCGATGACCGTCAGCTTGACCGCGTCGCCGTAAGCTTCAAGCACCGGATCAAGACCGGCCTTGAGCGCATGACCCCAGCCGACATCGGCCACCGGCGACGGGATCACCAGTGAAATGCCGAGCGGTTCGCTGGCCAGTGCGGCCTTGCCGCCGATCGCGGTTGCAAGGCCAGTCGCTGCAGCCCCTTGCATCAGGGTCCGTCTTGTCAATGTGTGGGTCATGCCTGTCTCCTGTCGAGTGTTTAAAATTCCACGGTTGCGAGTGCGGCCTCGGCATCGGCAAACAGCTTTGCTTCATCAAGACCGGTAAATTCTCCCTGTGACCAGACGATGCGTCCGTTGATCATCGTGAGGTCGGTGGGCATTCCGATGCCGACCTTGGCCAGCAGGCTCAAAGGGTCGTGCCTGGTGCCGACATAATCCATCCGGCGGGTATCGATCGCGAACAGGTCTGCGGCCATGCCGGGCGCCAATCGTCCGATGTCGTTGCGGCCCAGCAGGGACGCGCCGCCGCTCGTTGCCTGGCAGAAGAACTCGACCGGCTCCGGCACCGGATGCTGACGGGTCGAGGCCACCAGGCATTGCAGCATGTAGGCCGAATGCACACAGTGCATCAGGTTGGAATTGTCGTTGGAGGCCGCACCATCGCACCCCAGGCCGACCCGCACGCCCAGGGCCGACATGGCCGGAATATCGGTGATCTCAGCACCCACCAGATAGACCGGTTCGGGGCAATGCGACACACCGGTGCCGTCAGCCGCCATCTTGCTGAGCTCGTCATGGGCGAGTTCCCAGCAATGCGCATAAAACGCATCCGGCCCGGCGAAGCCAAGTTCGGCGCAATAATCCACGGTCCGCATGCCGTGCCGTGCCTCGATCACCGGACTTTCGCCCTCGCCCACATGAGTGTGCATGAGCACACCCCGGTCACGCGCCAGCGCCACCGATTCAACGAATGTCTCCCGGTAGCAATTGACCGGCTGGCAAGGCGCAACAGCCACCTGCCGCATGCTGAACTGCGAGCCGTCATGATAGCTGTCGATCAGCCGCGCGCAGTCCGCAATGAATTCATCGGTCGTCTCGAGCATTTCGTCGGGAATTGTCGAGCCTTCCGATTTGGGCAGCGTGTTGCCGCCGCGCCCCGCATGAAACCGCATCCCAAGAAGCTCGGCCGCCTCGAACTGCCGGTCGATGATCCGCTTTCCGGCATGCCTGGGAAAGCAGTATTGGTGATCAAAGGTGGTGGTGCAGCCATGCTTGATCAGCTCCGACATGGCGGTCACCGACGAGTGATAGAAACACTCCTCAGTGAGCCGCGAAAACACCGGATAGATCCGGTCCAGCCATTCGATGACGGAGAGTTTGGTCCAGTCCAGATCCGCCCGGTTACGCACGAAAGTCTGGAAGAAGTGGTGATGCGTGTTCACCAGCCCCGGATAGACAAACCAGCCATCGGCCTTGACCGTCGCGATCCCATCCATCGAATGCGTCGCCTCAAGATCCGGTCCGGCTGCAACAATCGCCGGTCCCACGATGAGAAGGTCGATATTGCGGTGAACCTGAGGGCCTGCCCCCTCGTCCAGAACCACGGCTTCGCAGTTCTTCAGAAGATAACCGCTCATCTCAGCCATGCTCCGGTTCGAGGGAAGGTTCCGGCTTGAGTTCATGCAGCCGGTGAATGCCCGGCATCTCGATGAACCCGTCGAGCGCCCTGAGCGAGCGCATCCATTTGCGGATGCCTGGATAGGGATCGAGCGAAACGCTGCCGTCAGGCGCCAGCGCCACATATGGGAAGCAGGCGATGTCAGCGATCGTCGGCCGGTCGGAAACGAGAAATTGCATTCCGCGCAGATGCTGCTCGAACAGGGCTGCTTCCAGCTCCCGAAGCGCCAGAGTGCCGGCCTTCTGCAAGGCCTTGAGGTCGCCCGGCCTGAGCAGCATCTCGCTCAGCCTTGCGCCACCAAGCGAGGCGGTCAGCCGTGACGAAAACGCCAGCCACTGCGCAATCCGCGCGCTTGCCTGAGGCGATCCATCGCCCATCCACTCCGGCCCATTTCTGCTGGCGATGTAGACCAGGATCGCCGATGACTCGGTCAGAATCAGCTCGCCATCCTCAAGGATCGGGATCGAGCCCGCCGGATTGAGCGCCATCAGCTCCGGCCCGCGATGTTCCTCGCCGGGATGGAAATCCACCGGCCTGAGAGACATTTCGGTGTCCGTCAGTGCAGCCAGCAGGCGGACCTTGTAGCAGCTGGGCGAGAGGATGTAGTCGTAAAGCTTCATTGCGCCACCAGCTGAGCGCCATAGGTGTAATGATGACGCTTGAGCCAGCGCCGGTAGGCAACCGACGTCATGTCCGCACGGGTCGGGATCTCCTTGCCCGGATCAAGCGGCAGCAGCGTCGGAATCTGGTTTTCCAGGATCGACCGGTCCTGGACAAAGATCATCTGCTGGAAATGAATGAGATCGGTCATCAACGACTCGTCGTCATAGAGCGCCATCCATGGCCACACATCACAAAGATCCTCGGCAATCGGCTGGACAAACAGGCAGATGACGTCCCATTCCCCGGGACGCGCCGGACAGGTCTTGTAGAGCACCGAGCATGTCGGCGCCGGCACCCGGTACATGTATTCCGTGGTGATCCCGCCTTCGGCCGATCTTGCCGCCTGTGGCTGGTAGAACGACACCTTGGTCGCCCAGACCTCGTCTTCCTTTTCGCGGATCTCGACCTCGTATTTTGCCACCTCCGTGTGCGGTTCGGCGCCCAGAATGTCGGTATGCACGAACGGGAAATGGGCGATATCGAGAAAGTTCTCGACTGCCCGCAAGGGCGAGCACCTGACCCGGACCACGCCGACATCGACCAGCCGTCGGCCCGGCTGATCCGCTTCCGGTATGGCAAACAGATCCTCTGGCGGAGTTCCCAGCGACGTCCAGACATGACCGAAGCGCTCCAGAACCGGCAGGCGGCGCCCTTCGGGCCGCGCCACACAGGCCAGGCCATCTGCGGTTTTGGAAACGTGGATGGCGGTGCCCATCAGGACCGTATCATCGCCCACCTCATCGAGCTGGCTGACAAGGCCGACCGGATACCATTGATCAATCATCGCGCTGGCACTCATGTGGATGGCTCCTTGTCGGCCAGCACTTCTGCCGTCCGCCGCAAGTTCTCGGCAGATCTCGAAACGGCGATACGTTCGGTGAGCGCGGTGTCCGGTCCAACCAGGATATGGACCAGCGTCGCGCCGTCCCCCTGATCGGCACACAGCAATCTGACGGCAAACCCGCCAAGGCTGCAGCCGAGCGTCACATCTTGATCGCGGGCATCCTCGACTGAGCGCCGGATCTGCTCGGGCGAGGCCATCACGGTGATCGAGCGCAACGGCTCAAATCCGGCGATGTGGGGCGGCGGCGTGTCTGTCGCCCCACGGCTCACCCAGATGACGCCGCCCGCCTCCGCGGCGACCTGGGTTTCCACCTTGATCGCCTCCGGCGGGACAAGGTCGGGGTGTGCCGGAATGCGGACGCACTGCCCCGACTGACCATAGCTCCAGCCATGATAGATGCATGACAGCGCTTCCCCACGCACAAAACCATGCGACAACCGCATGCCGCGATGCGGGCAGCGGTCGGCGCAGGCGGAGAGCTTTCCACTGGCACTGCGCCACAAAGCGGCGGCACCATTTTGCGTCCATATCGGTGCAACGCCCGCAGGCCCGACATCATGGGTCAGGGCAACAGGAACCCACGGGCAATCTGGATTGGGGAAGAACACGGAAACCCGACTCGCACTTGTCTCAACAAGCAGCGCACCACCCCGATGCGCCACATAACCGCCGGAGAGACTTGCATGCATTTTATGCACTTGCAATAGTGCAAACAAATTGTGCATAGACATCAAAGACTGACACCCGCAACCGGTGCAATCGGAAGCGGCAAACGGTCCTGATACACCGGAATAGATCATGCCCGTGGTGCAGAGAGACCCTGAAATGGCGCTGGCCTCAAATGCCCGGGAACAGATGATCCTGCGCGGAGAATTCTCCGCCGGAAGCTTCATACCCTGGATTGAAACCTACGCGCGCAAACTCGGCCTGACCGGGACCATTCAAAAGGCTGGAGCAGATTGCATCGAACTTCAACTTGAAGGCCCGCCGGAACTGGTCGACGCCATGGAAGTCGGCTGCCTTCTGGGGCCGATCGAGATCTGGGTGGAGACGATTGAGCGGAGACCAGCCAACGGAATGGCCGCACAAGGCTTCGAAGGGAACGCAAGGCAGAACGTCCCCTGATAAAAGCAGCGACGAATTGCCGGAAATGCCGCTGATCAGAAGCTCTGATCCGCCATCGCAACAAGCTCATCAAAGATCACCGGCGTTGACGCAACGACGCGGCCGCCGACCTTCAGCATGTCATCGGCGCTTTGGGTTTCGATGTGGCCGCCCGCCTCCGCAATCAAAAGCTGCCCGCCCAGGCAATCCCAAGCGTTCATGTGCGGCTCGGCATAGCCGATCAGCCGTCCGGCTGCGACATAGCACAACATCAACCCGCCCGACGCATTGCGGAAGAACACACCGCCACGCTCTGTCAGCAGCTGGATGAAGCCAACGACCTTCGAGGTCGCCGTGCGTCCGTTCATGCCGACGCCCGTATTGCCGACATCAAGCCCGGTGGTAACGGCGACCGACATCGGCTTGTCATTCAGATACGCCCCACCGCCCTTACAGCCCCAGAACATCTCGTCGTTGCAAGGCTCGTAAATCGCAGCGATCTTGGTTTGGTCTTCGTGCACGCAGGCAAGGATGACGCACCATGCGGGGATGCCGGTGACGAAATTTGCGGTGCCGTCAATCGGGTCGATCACCCAGGTATAGCCTGATGTACCGCTGACATTGGCGTGCTCTTCGCCGACAATCCCGTCATCAGGAAACGCCTCCGCGATAGCTGCGCGGATAAACAGTTCAACATCCCGGTCGGCATTGGAAACCAGGTCCTGCGCGCCCTTTTTCTCGATCACCAGATCGGTGATGGTCGCAAAGTATTTCATCCCCAGCTCGCCGGCGCTGCGTGACGTCGCCTTGGCAAAGTCCAGTCGCGACTTTAGGTGATCGGTCATGATCGGCATCCTTCAAAGATCTTCCATCGGCTTCCAGTGATGAAGCGGTGTTTTCGTTTCCAGCTCTATGGCAAAAAAGCAACCGCCGCCATGGCCCTGATCGTACTGCCGACTGATCGGCAGGCCGGCGAAGTGGCAATAGAGCAATGTGCCAACCGCACCATGGCCAACAAGCAGCACATCACCTTCACCATGGGTATCGAGTACCGCAATGGTCTCCCGCACGATACGAGCCTGCGCGTCAATGGCACGTTCCCAACCCGACACCGATTGGTCTGGGTTTGCAAAAAAGGCGTCGGCCATGGCTTCAAATTCGACCGGCGGCAGAAACCCGGTCGATGAGCGGTCATTCTCATGCATCGCGTCGCAAATGACCGGCACCACCCCAAGCGTCGCCCTCAACAGATCAGCCGTCTCAACGGCTTTGGTTTCAGCGCTCGCGACAATGAGCCTGCTATTGCGCAGCGTGGGTTTTGCCGCAGCCGCAAGCGCTCGGCGGCGCCCCTCGGGCGACAGCCCCCATTCCCTCACAGGAATCTCCGGATCAATGCAAACTTGCGGATGAGTGAGATAGCGAAGCACGGATGTCATCGCGGCTTTCGCACAGAATTACATGAGCATCTGGTTGACAACTTCATGATTTTAGACGCCAATCGGGAAAGTGTGACAGTTTTATGACAAATTTGTGACACGGTTTCTGGGAGGAAAACATGATCAAATCAAGCAAAATTATGCTTCTGGCAGCAGCGGCCCTAGCGTCTTCTACCGCAATCGCAAGTGCTGACAAACTGACTTTTTACTGCAGCGCGCAGGAGGAATGGTGCCAGGTGATGGCCAATGGCTTCCAGGATGCGACCGGCATTGAAGTCAACATGACCCGCAAGAGCTCCGGCGAGACTTTTGCCCAGATCAAGGCCGAAGCATCCAATCCGAAGGGCGATATCTGGTGGGGCGGCACCGGCGACCCGCATCTGCAGGCCGCTGAAGAAGATCTCACCGAACCTTATGTTTCCCCGATGCGGGCCGAGCTCAATGACTGGGCGATTTCGCAGGCGACATCAGCCGGCGACAAGACCATCGGCATCTATTCCGGCGCTCTTGGCTTTGGCTACAACAACGACCTGATCAAGGCCAACAACCTGCCCGAGCCGAAGTGCTGGAAAGACCTGACCAAGCCCGAATACAAAGATCATGTTCAGATGGCCAACCCGAATTCTTCGGGCACAGCCTACACCACATTGGCAACCATGGTGCAGCTGTTTGGGGAAGAGAACGGCTTTCAGTTCATGAAAGACCTGCACGCCAACATCAACCAGTACACCAAATCGGGCTCCGCGCCGATCAAGGCCGCCGGCCGGGGCGAGAACACCATCGGCATCGTGTTCATGCATGATGCGGTCGCCCAGGCTGTTTCGGGCTTTCCGGTCACTCCGGTCGCGCCTTGCGAAGGCACCGGCTACGAGATCGGCTCGATGTCCATCATCAAGGGTGCCCGCAATCTCGATGAAGCCAAGAAATTCTACGACTGGGCATTGAGCGCTGACGCACAATCTCTTGCGCTCGGCGTCAAGGCGTTTCAGGTGCCTTCCAACAAGGGCGCGGAAACATCGCCCTCGGCACCGGACCTGTCATCCATCAAGCTGATTGACTATGACTTCAAGAAGTACGGCTCGAGCGACGAGCGCAAGCGACTGTTGAAGAAGTGGGACGATGAAGTCTCGACACTTCCACAGTAATTGATGGCACACACTGCGACAGCGTCTGCTGCGAAAAACACCATTCACCCGACACTGCTTTTATGGCTGATCGTCGGGTGGGTGGGCTTCGCACTCCTTCCCTGGTACGGGCTGGAAGACGGGATCTTCTCATTTGAATGGGTGCTGGACGGCTACCCGTTCGACGACGACTACGCGCCTGCGCTCTTTCTGGGGCTGCAGGGCGAAAAGCTGTGGCTGATGCCCGTGGCCTTGTTTCTGGCCATGCCGCTCTGGGTCCTGACCCGGGAACGCACGGGCCCGCATTACGGAAAAATTCTCGTCATTGCAGGCGCCTTGGGCTTTGGCTGGCTCATTGCGCAAGGCTTTGCCATTGGGATCAGGGGTTGGAATTTCGGTTGGCTCGAAGCCACCTTCGGCCCGCTCGGGGACAGGCAGTTCGGCATGGGCACCGGCGCCATGCTGGTGGCAAGCGCCTTTCTGTTCATCTTCACCCAGGGCGTCGCCGCCCGCGGCGCTGTCAATGGCGACATCTTTGTCGTCGGCGCCATCGGCTTTGTCATCACCATCGTCACCGCCTTTGTGTTCTACCCGATCCTCAACATGCTGGCCTCGGCCTTCATCACCGAGGACAACGCCTATTCGATCTCGGTGTTCTTCGAAAAATTTACCGACCGGCGGCTTTGGGGCCTGGCATGCCTTTCAGGCGGCCGCTGCGGAGCCGCCTGGAACTCGCTGTTCCTCGCCATTGCCGTGGGCATCCTGACCACCGGCCTGGGCCTGGCTTTCGCGCTGGCGGTGACGCGGACCAACATGCGTTTCAAACAGGGGCTTCGCGCCCTCACCGTGCTGCCGATCATCACCCCGCCCTTCGTCATCGGCCTTGCGATCATCCTGCTGTTCGGGCTGTCGGGAAGCGTAACCGTGTTCTTTGCCGAGCTGTTTGGTGTGCAGCCGACCCGCTGGGTCTATGGCTGGACGGGCGTGCTGATCGCACAAACGCTGGCCTTCAGCCCGATCGCCTTCCTGGTGCTCATCGGCGTGGTCGAAGGTGTGAGCCCCTCCATGGAGGAAGCCGCCCAAACGCTGCGCGCCAACCGCTGGCACACCTTCCGCACCGTGTCCTGGCCGCTGATGCGTCCGGGCATCGCCAACGCCTTTCTGCTTGGCTTCATCGAAAGCATGGCGGATTTCGGCAACCCGCTGGTTCTGGGCGGCAATTTCGATGTGCTGTCGACCGAGATCTTCTTCGCCATCGTCGGCGCGCAGTATGATCAGGGCCGCGCCGCCGTGCTTGCCATTGTGCTGCTCGGCTTCACCCTCGCCGCCTTCTGGGCACAGCGCTTCTGGCTCGGCAAGAAGAGCTACACCACCATGACCGGCAAGGGCGATTCCGGCGTTCATCCGCATCTGCCAAAGGCGCTGGCGATCCCGGTGTTCTCGATTGCCGCACTGTGGACCCTGTTCACCATCGTGATCTACTGCATGATCGTTTACGGCTCTTTTGTCGAATTGTGGGGCGTCAACAACTCGCTGACCTTCAAGCACTACCTCACCGCTTTCGCGATGCGGTTTGACGCCGAAGGCATCCGCTGGACCGGCTCGGCCTGGGATTCATTCTGGACCACCTTGCAGATCGCCGCCATGGCCGCCCCGCTGACCGCCATCATCGGTCTGATCACCGCCTATCTGCTGACCCGGCAGAATTTTGCCGGCAAGAACGCATTTGAATTCGGGACCATGCTGTCCTTCGCCATTCCCGGCACGGTGATCGGCGTCAGCTACATTCTCGCCTTCAATGTGCCGCCGATCGAAATCACCGGAACCGGGATCATTCTGGTGGTCAGCTTCATCTTCCGCAACATGCCGGTGGGCGTGCGCGCCGGCATCGCTTCGATGTCCCAGCTCGACAAGAGCCTCGACGAATCCTCGCTCACGCTTGGCGCCAACTCCTGGCAGACCTTCCTCAATGTGATCCTGCCCCTGCTGCGCCCGGCCATTCTCGCGGCCCTGGTCTATTCCTTCGTGCGCGCCATGACCGCGATTTCTGCGGTGATCTTTCTGGTCAGCGCCGAATACAACATGGCGACCAGCTACATTATCGGACGGGTGGAGAACAATGATTACGGCCTGGCGATCGCCTATTCCACCACGCTGATCTTCGTCATGCTGGCCGTGGTCGGCGCCATGCAGTTGCTGGTGGGCCGCACCAACATCGGTCGCCGAATGACGCAATCGAGAACCAATGTGTGAGCACGTTCAATGCTGAAACCAAGTAGCAAAGCCGCATCCGTTCGCTTCGAGGGCGTGACCAAGATCTACGGCACCGACGTCAAGGCAGTCGACAATGTCTCGCTCGATATCGCCGCGGGAACGCTGGTAACCCTGCTTGGTCCATCGGGCTGCGGCAAGACCACCACGCTGCGCATGATTGCAGGCCTCGAAATGCCGACCACCGGCAGGATCCTGATCGCCGACACCGATGTCACCAGGCTGCCCGCAACCGACCGCGACGTGTCGATGGTGTTTCAGTCCTACGCGCTGTTTCCGCATATGAGCGTGCTGGAGAACGTCTCCTACGGCCTCAAGTTCTCAGGCTTCAACAAGGCCGAAACCCGGGAGCGGGCACTGGCAGGTCTGGAGATCGTCGGCCTGTCTGGCTACGGCAGCCGGCTGCCAAGCGAACTCTCCGGTGGCCAGCAGCAGCGCGTTGCCGTGGCCCGCGCGCTTGTGCTCGAACCCCAGGTTCTGCTGTTTGACGAACCGCTCTCAAACCTCGATGCCAAGCTGCGGCGCAAGGTGCGTGAGGACATCCGCGAAATTCAGCAGAATCTCGGCCTCACCGTCGTCTATGTCACCCACGACCAGGAAGAGGCACTCGCGGTGTCCGACCGCATCATCGTGATGAACAACGCCGTGATCGCCCAGGACGGCACGCCGCGCGATCTCTACGAGGCACCCGCCAGCCGCTTCGTGGCCGATTTCATCGGTGAGGCAAACATCCTGGAATGCACAATCAACGCCGTCAAAGACGGTCTCGCGGAAGCCGAGGTCGGTGGCTACAAGCTCAAGCTGCCCGCACGCGACATGCAGCCCGGATCCGCCTATCTCGGCGTCCGCCCGAACCGCGTCGAGATCGCCAAGGCGGGCATCAAGAACGCATTGCCCGGCACCATCATCCGCAAGACCTATGTCGGAAACCACCTCGAATACACCGTCAAGACCGACCAGGCCGAACTTTTCGCCACCACCAGCGATGTCGACAGCGCCTTCAACGTTGCAGACACAGTCAGCGTCATCTTCTCGGATCGCGGCCCGGTGCTGCTGGCGGAGTAGTCGCTATTGCGTTTTGACGGCTGTGAGTCGGCCCAGTCAGGCGTCACGGCAGCTTTCTCAATACTATCGCAAAACCGTCCGTGATTGGTCTGCCAAACCGATAGGGATTTGAAAAAAGCAGTGGCCCATGCCAAATTCCCACTATGATGAAACCCGTGCGGGCGATATCAATTTAGATCGGGACGAAATTTTTCCCTATTGAGGAGTAATGAGAGTGAAAAACCTTCTAATCACAACAGCGATGGCAGCGATCCTTATGTCGAGTGCGGCTTCTGCTGAAGACGTCAAAATCGGCGTAATCCTTGGTTTCACCGGTCCTATCGAGTCATTGACGCCAGGCATGGGCGCGAGTGGCGAGCTGGCGATGAAGGAAGTCTCCGACAGCGGAAAATTCCTTGGCGGTTCGACTGTAACGCCTGTACGCGGTGACTCGACTTGTGTTGACGCTGCAGCCGCATCTGCCGCTGCCGAACGTTTGATCACATCGGACAAGGTGAGCGCGATCTTCGGTGCCGACTGTTCCGGTGTCACCGGTGCGATCCTTCAGAATGTGGCCCGTCCGAATGGCATCGTCATGATTTCGCCATCGGCAACATCGCCTGCTCTTTCAGACGCGGAAGATGACGGCCTGTTCTTCCGCACAGCACCATCCGACGCCCGCCAGGGGCAGGTGCTTGCAGACGTCTTGACTGAAAAGGGCGTCAAGTCAGCCGCATTGACCTACACCAACAACGATTACGGCAAGGGTTTGGCCGAGAGCATCAAAAAGAATGCTGAAGCAGCCGGCATCTCCATCACAATCGACGCATCGCATGAAGACGGCAAAGGTGATTACTCTGCCGAAGTCGGCGCTCTGGCGCAGGCTGGCGGCGATGTGCTGATCGTTGCCGGTTACCTTGACCAGGGCGGCAAGGGCATCATCCAGGCAGCTCTTGATACCGGTGCTTTTGAGACTTTCGTTCTTCCCGACGGCATGGTCGGCGATTCCCTTCCAGAAGCTATCGGTGATGGCCTGAACGGTTCTTATGGCACGATCGCGGGCACCGACAGTGAAGGTGCCGCGATGTTCAACAAGATGGCAGAGGACGCCGGCATCAAGATTGATGCGTATGTCGGTGAATCCTATGATGCCGCCGCTCTGATCATGCTCGCCATGCAGGCAGCCGGTTCTTCCAACAGTGCGGATTTCAAGTCCAAGGTCATGGACGTTGCCAACGCACCGGGCGAGAAGATCCTGCCGGGCGAACTTGGCAAGGCTCTCGAGCTTTTGGCTGACGGCAAGGACATCGACTATGTCGGCGCAACAAATGTCGAGCTGATCGGCGCTGGTGAAAGTGCCGGTTCGTTCCGCGAGATCCTTGTTGACGGCGGCAAGATCACGACAGCGAAATTCCGCTAATCGCGTCCCAGACCAGAACTGCCCGGATTTCGATCCGGGCAGTTTTTGTATTGTCAGTTCGAAAATTGAGAGTGAACTTTTGATCGTAGTTGAAAATCTGCACAAGAATTTCGGCGGCATCCGTGCGGTTGACAATGCATCTCTTACGATCAAGTCCGGCTCGATCACCGGTTTGATCGGCCCGAACGGCGCGGGCAAGACCACGTTGTTCAACGTGATCGCGGGGCATTACCGCCCCACATCCGGGCGGGTTCTTTTGGATGGCAAGGACATAACCGGCCTCTCCCCGCATGAGCTGTTTGCGCAAGGCGTGCTTCGAACATTTCAGATCGCGCATGAGTTTTCGACACTTACCGTGCGCGAAAACCTGATGATGGTGCCTCCGCACCAGTCAGGTGAAACCCTCTTCAAAGCCTGGACGCAGCCAGGCCTGGTGCGCCGCGAAGAAGAGAAGATCCGCGCCAAGGCCGATGAGGTCATCGAATTTCTCGAAATTTCTCACGTTGCCGATGAACTGGCGGGCAATCTGTCGGGTGGGCAGAAAAAGCTGCTGGAGCTCGGCCGTACCATGATGGTCGAGGCAAAAATCGTGTTTCTGGATGAAGTTGGCGCTGGCGTGAACCGGACGCTGCTTGGAACGATCGGCGACGCAATTCTGCGCCTTAACAAGGAGCGCGGCTATACGTTCTGCATGATCGAACATGATATGGACTTCATCTCCAGGCTTTGCGATCCGGTGATCTGCATGGCGGAAGGCACTGTTCTGGCGCAAGGCACTGCCGAAGAGATCAAGAACAATGAAGAGGTAATTGAAGCCTATTTGGGGACCGGCTTGAAAAACAAACCAGCAAAGGCCGCAGGGCAATGAGTTTCCTGCTGGGACAGGACATGACCGGCGGCTACGGGGCGGCCGATATCCTGCACAATTGCACAATCGGCGTTGAACAGGGCGAGATCGCCGTTGTGGTGGGCCCCAATGGCGCGGGAAAATCCACCGCCATGAAGGCCGTCTTCGGAATGCTCAATCTGCGCTCGGGCAAAGTGACGATGGACGGGGAGGACATCACCTCGCTCAGCCCGCAAGCGCGGGTGCAAAAGGGGATGGGGTTCGTGCCGCAAACCAACAACGTGTTCCGGTCGATGTCGGTTGAGGAAAATCTGGAGATGGGCGCCTTCATCCGAACCGATGACGCCCGCGGCACGATGGCCCAGATTTTCGATCTGTTTCCGATCCTGAAACAAAAACGCAATCAGCCAGCCGGTGAATTGTCCGGTGGTCAACGCCAGCAGGTGGCCGTCGGCCGGGCCTTGATGACACAGCCGAAAGTGCTGATGCTTGATGAGCCCACAGCTGGTGTTTCACCGATCGTGATGGACGAGCTTTTTGATCGGATTATCGAAATTGCTCGCAGCGGCATTGCCATCCTGATGGTCGAACAGAATGCCAAGCAGGCACTGAACATTGCCGACAAGGGCTATGTTCTTGCGCAAGGGGCAAACCTCTACACGGACACGGGTGAAGCGCTGCTGAATGATCCCGATGTCCGCAAAGCGTTTCTGGGTGGTTGATTGATATGGAAATTTTGAACGCTCTGGCGTTGCTGACCAACTTCCTTGTCATTCCGGCACTTGCTTACGGCTCGCAGCTGGCGCTTGGCGCGCTGGGTGTGACGCTGATTTACGGCATCCTGCGGTTTTCGAATTTTGCCCATGGCGAGATGATGGCGTTTGGCACCATGCTCGTCATCCTGGTGACGTGGGTCTTTCAGGCACAGGGCATTTCGCTCGGCGTCTTGCCCACCGAGTTGCTGGCGTTGCCGTTCGGCATCCTGGGTGCCGTGCTGCTGGCGCTGGGGACCGACCGCATCGTGTACCGGTTCCACCGCGTCAAGAAATCACCTCCAGTCATTTTTCTGATCGTGTCGCTGGCAGTGATGTTTTTCTACAGCGGGCTAACGCGTTTCATCATCGGGCCTGCGGACCGCTCTATGGGAGATGGTGCGCGCTTCATCTTCACCGCGCGGGAATTCAAGGAATGGTCTGGCCTTGACGAAGGCATTGCCCTGCGCACCACACAGGGCATAACCGTTGTTGTGACACTGCTGTGTGTGGCAGCGCTGTTCTGGTTCCTCAACCGGACCCGCGCAGGCAAATCCATGCGCGCCTATTCCGACAATGAAGATCTGGCGCTGCTGTCAGGTGTGAACCCGGAACGGGTTGTGCTGATTGCCTGGATCCTGGCGGCTGCGCTGGCAACGATTGCCGGCACCATGTACGGCATGGACAAGACGTTCAAACCCTTCATCTACCTGCAATTGCTGCTGCCGATCTTCGCGTCGGCGATTGTCGGCGGATTGGGCAGTCCGATCGGCGCGGTTGCCGGCGGCTTCGTCATCGCGTTTTCCGAGATCACAGTCACCTTCGCCTACAAACGGGTTCTCACCTATCTCATACCGGGCGACTATGCGCCTGATGGCCTGGTGCAGCTGCTGTCCACAGAGTACAAATTCGCGGTGTCTTTCGTCATTCTCGTGGTGGTCCTTCTGGTGCGTCCGACCGGTATCTTCAGGGGGCAATCGGTATGAACAACAGCGTCAGAATTCCCTCGCTCTTCGCCCTTATGGCGGTCTTGTTGGTCACTGTCGGCGTGGTTCAAAGCCCCTCGCTTGCGCTGGCAATCCTCAATTTGTGCCTGATCTCCGCAATCATGGCGCTGGGCATCAATATTCAATGGGGTTATGCAGGTCTCCTGAACGTCGGCATCATGGGATTTGCAGCCCTTGGCGGAGTTGCCGCCGTACTGGTTTCCATGGACCCCGTTGCAGAAACGATAGCTGTTGGCGGGTCCGGTATCATCGCCGCAATTCTCGTCGCTGCACTGACCATCGCCCTCATTGTGTGGGTGTACAAGACCATGACAGGGCGCCTGCGAAGCATCCTGGTGACACTCATTATCATTTGCGGTTTCTTCGGAGCGCGCTACTTCTTCGATCCCGCTGTCGAAGCGATCGAGAGCACCAATTCCGCTGCGACCGGATATCTTGGCGGCCTGGGGCTCCCCATCATCGTCTCATGGCTCGTCGGTGGCCTTTTCGCTGGCGGTGCGGCCTGGCTTATCGGCAAGGTCTCGCTGGGCTTGCGTTCGGATTATCTGGCGATTGCAACGCTCGGCATCTCCGAGATCATCATCGCCATATTGAAGAACGAGGACTGGCTCACCCGTGGCGTCAAGAATGTCACCGGCCTGCCGCGGCCCTATCCTGTTCCCTATGAAGTCGAAATCCAACAATCGCCTGTGTTCCAATCCTGGGCTGCCCACTTCAACATGAGCGCGGTCGAACTGTCCTCGATCGTGGTGAAGCTGGCTTATACAGGCCTGTTTGCAATCGTTCTTCTGATAATCCTCTTCCTTTGCGAAACCGCGCTCCGGTCTCCGTGGGGCCGGATGATGCGCGCCATCCGGGACAACGAGACCGCGGCTGAAGCGATGGGCAAGGACGTCAAGGGGCGGCATCTGCAGGTGTTTGTTCTGGGCTCGGCAGTTGTCGGCATTGCGGGTGCCATGCTGACCACGCTTGATGGCCAGTTCACACCGGGAACCTATTCGCCGTTGCGTTTCACCTTCCTGATCTGGGCGATGGTCATCATCGGCGGTTCCGGCAACAATTGGGGCGCGGTCCTCGGCGGCTTCCTGGTCTGGTTTTTCTGGGTCGAAGCGGAGCCGGTCGGATTGTGGTTCATCGATCTGGTGACATCTGGCATGAACGATACCAACCCGCTGCGCCTGCATCTGCTCAACAGCGCAGCCTATATGCGCCTCATGGCGATGGGCGTGATCATGCTGCTGGTGCTGCGCTTTGCCCCCAAGGGCCTGATCCCGGAGAGCCGACGCTAGAGCCTGCTCCAAGAGTTTGCCTGCTGTCGCCTGGAGGGGCCGAGGCCCCCGACCACGCGGACCCTGGCAAAGACAATGATCGACAATCGCTCAGCCGGCGAAATCACGATGTCCGAAGGCCCAGCCCGCCAATGGCGTGGCAAGTGCGAAAACCGGTGCAAAGAGCCAGCCAGTCCAAAATCGCCTGCGGCAAAACCAGCTGACAAAAGAGGCAAAACCGCGCGACAAGCTACATTTAAGAAATTTTGGTAGCGGGAGAGGGACTTGAACCCCCGACACGCGGATTATGATTCCGCTGCTCTAACCACCTGAGCTACCCCGCCGCCGGCCAGCGGTTTTCAACCGCGCTGGACGGGCGGGATATAAGGTTGGGTCACCGGTGGTGTCAAGCATGGATTGGGCATTTCCGGCGCGCTTTGCAGCAATTGTCTGCAGATGCGGCAACCAACGGCCGGCTTCACGTCTCAGTCGCCGCCCCGTCATTGGCCAGCGCCCTGTCGCCGACGCCCTGTCCCCGGCGCCCCAACCACCAGGCCCACCAACCGCCAACCGCAAACGGGGAGTGAATTGTCTCGCCGGTCGTCCGGCGTTGGCGGGAGCAGCCACAGGCGCCCGGCGGCAAGCGGGAGGCCGGTGATCCGGCATTTTCCACAGCGCCACCATTTCTCACCTTGTCCCGCCAGCCCTCGCTGCACACCCCCTTATCGGACCACCAATGCCCGACGCCCCATGTTGCCCATGTACCCGGCCATTTATCCGGCTCCCTTCCACAAGGCCATTGCGACGCGGCCCGCCACAAACATCGCCGAGGGTGCGACCGCGGCAAACCTTGCCTTGGCGCGGCATCGGGTCTAATCCCCGTAAGGCTCTGGCCCGAAAGCACGGATCGTTTTCCGGCGAGGGCTTCGGCGCAGCAAAACAACGGGGCGGAGCGCCCCGCCCGCGACCACAGGCACGCGCGGCCCTCCGGCCTCGCAAGGCAGTATCAGGACCACAGGACACTCCGCCATGAACACCTCCCCCTCGCCCAGAATCGCGGTTGTCGGCTGCGGATACTGGGGCTCCAATCACGCCCGCACGCTCGCCGAGCTTGGCGCACTCTGTGCAGTTGCCGACCGGCATGAGGAGCGCGCAGCGACGTTGGCCGCCCGGCACGGCGTCAAGACCGTGTCCATCGAGAACATCCTCACGGATGACGACATCGACGGCCTCGTGCTGGCACTGCCGCCGCAATACCACGCCGACATGGCCATCGCCGCACTCGAGGCCGGCAAACATGTGCTGGTCGAAAAGCCGATCGCCCTCTCCGTTGCCGATGCGCGGCGGGTGGTGGATGCCGCATCAAAACGCCCCGACCTGGCGGCGATGACCGGTCATGTTCTGCGCTTCCATCCCGCCTTCGAGGCGCTCGAAAGCCTGGTATCAGCCGGCGAACTGGGCACCGTGCGCTACATTCACTCCCACCGGGTGGGCCTGGGCAAGTTCCACGCCGAGAACGACGCGCTGTGGGACATCGCCCCGCATGATCTCTCGCTGATCCTGGCGCTCACCGGCGAAAAGCCCGTCAGCGTGCGCGGCGTCGGCTCGGCCATGCTCAACCGCCTGTCGGATTTCGCCCATCTGCATCTGCAGTTCCCCGGCGGGGTGCGCAGCCATGTGTTCACCTCCCGGCTCAACCCCTATCGTGAGCGCAAACTCACCGTGATCGGATCAAAGGCCATGGCGGTGTTTGACGATGTCGCGCCGTGGAACGAAAAGCTCGCTGTCTACCATCACAAATTGTGGGAGGACGACAATGGCTGGCAGTCGGAAATGGTCGATCCCGCATATGTCGACATTCCCGACGGCATGCCGCTGACGCGCGAATGCACCCATTTTATCGACTGCATCCGCGACGCGACCGCGCCCCGCACCCCGGTGACCGACGGATTGTCGGTGATCGAAATCCTCTCCGAAGGCACCGTGCGGCACGACTGAGCCGCGAAGGTGACGGACCGCGCGTGAAAAGGCGGCCCCGCAAAAGGCCGCCTCGATCGCGATGATTTCCCGATTGGATTGCCCGAACCGATGGCTCAGGCCGCGGGTTGCAGCAGATGCGCAAGCATCGCTTCGGCCGCGGCAGAACGTTCGGAACGATCAATGAAGCCGCCGCCAAACACCCGTGCCTCGTCGCCCGGCGCGGAGTAAAGCACGCAGGCCTGACCCGGTGCCACGCCGGATTCGCCCTCGACCAGCTCCACCGAGATTTCGCCGTTCTCACAATGCAGCACCGCCGGGCGGGGTGGCCGGGTCGAGCGCACCTTGGCAAAGCAGGACAGCCCTTCCGGCGGCAGATCCTCAAGCGCCAGATCGCCCAGCCAGTTCATGTCCCGCAGAACCAGGCGCCGGGTGTCGAGCGCCTCGCGCGGCCCAACGATCACCCGCTTGGAGCGGGCATCAAGATGAACCACATAAAGCGGATCGCCAACGGCGACACCGATGCCGCGGCGCTGGCCGATGGTGAAATGGACGATGCCCGGATGCTCGCCCAGCACCCGGCCGTCAATATGCACGATTTCACCCGCCAGCGCCGCATTGGGCCTGAGCTTCTCGATCACATTGGCGTATTTGCCATGCGGCACGAAACAGATGTCCTGGCTGTCGGCCTTCTGCGCCACCGTCAGCCCCATTTCCCCGGCCAGTTCGCGGGTGCGGATCTTCGGCAGCTCGCCGAGCGGAAAGCGCACATAGTCGAGCTGGTCCTGGGTGGTGGCGAACAGGAAATAACTCTGGTCCCGGTCCGAATCGATAGGCCGGTACAGCGCCCGGCGGCCCGGATTGTCCGGCGAGGGGTTGGCGCGCGAGCGGATATAGTGTCCGGTCGCCAGCGCGTCGGCGCCAAGATCGCGCGCGGTCGCCAGCAGATCGGCGAATTTGACCGTCTGGTTGCAGGCCACGCAGGGGATCGGGGTTTCGCCGGCGACATAGCTTTCGGCAAACGGATTGATCACCGCCTCCTGGAAACGCTTTTCATAATCGAGCACATAATGCGGGATGCCCAGCACCTCGCAGACCCGGCGCGCATCGTCGATGTCCTGGCCGGCACAACAGGCGCCGGCCCGGTGCACCGCGGCACCATGGTCATAAAGCTGCAGCGTTACGCCCAGCACATCGTAGCCCTCGCGGGCGAGAAGGCCTGCCACGACGGAGCTGTCAACGCCGCCGGACATGGCGACCACCACCCGCGTATCGCGCGGATCCTTATCAATATCGAGACTGTTCACGGTCTTCCCCGGCATTCAACAGCGTTCAAGGCGCTGATCAAGCGGTTGCAGGAATGTCCTCATCGGACCCTTCCTTTATAGTGCGTCGGAAGGTTGCCAACAAGACCACCAGCTGGAGCTTGCCGACACACGCCGGCTGCAGCGGTCCGGCCGGACTCGGGCATAGCCTGACATCTGCAGAAGCAGGCCTTTACGACGCCGGGCGAGGGTGTGCCAAAGATTACCGAAATCTTGAGACCGCCTTAGGCAAATTTTAAAACCCCGCCTGTAGTCTGCGCTGAGTAGGTCTTGAGTATGTAAGAGAGTCCAATGACCGATATGGTACGACCCCGTGTCAAATATGTGATCGGCCCCGACGGAAGTCCGCTGACGATCGCCGATCTGCCTCCAGCCAACACCCGTCGATGGGTGATCCGGCGCAAGGCAGAAGTGGTGGCGGCAGTGCGAGGCGGCCTTCTGAGTCTGGAAGAAGCCTGTGAGCGCTATACGCTGACAGTCGAGGAGTTCCTGTCCTGGCAGTCCTCGATCAGCGACCATGGCCTGGCCGGGCTGCGCACCACGCGCATCCAGCAATACCGTCACTGATCACGCCTCATGCATGCCGCGCTCAATTGGATAAGACTGAGCGATAACGGACAGGCATTCCTTCAAAGCGTAGCTGCGTCCTTTGCGCATCCGATTGGATGAGCGGGGCTCCAGCCGTGTGCCGGTTTTTGCCCGCCATTCCGGCGACGAGGCAGGTACCCCTTCGGCTGACCGGTCTTCTGCACCCAAGGCGCAGATGGTCGGCCCGCACGCTTGCACAGGGTCCAGGGGACACTCAAATGCAGGGCAAAACCGGGAGCTTGTTTTGGGACAGGTTGCCCGATCAGCTTTTGGCTCTCCGCCCGGCCAGCCCGTGCGCCAGCGCCGCCATCAATGCTGATCCGGCATAAAACCAGAGCCCCGGCTGCGAGAAAGCCTCGGCGATACCGCCTGTTTTTGCTGCCACGATCACCAGGGCAACCAGCACCACATCCATCAACGACCAGCGGCTGAGCTGAGGCAGCAATGTCCGCGCAAAAGCGGAATTGAATCCATCACCCAGCGCTTCCGCGGTGATCGCAACCATCTTGATCACCGGAAACACCAGCGAAATCAATGCGACCACAATGGCGAGAAACGCATCGTCCCCGGTCCACAATGCTGCCACCACACCCAGAAGCGATGGCGACCGGTCGAAGAAATAGAGCGTTTCGAACCGGACGAGCGGCAAAACCACGCCAAGTCCGAAAAACAAAGGGGCCAGCACAAGTGCCGCCACGAGCATCCACCGCATATGTTTCCCCTTTAAACCAGCCCCATGGTTGCTACGTTGCATATCCGAGATTGGCTGCAAATGACAAACGGTGGATATTTATGGACATCATCGAGGAGAGCACTGCCAGCGGCGGCCGGTACCTGGCCCGTCTAGATGGCGAAGAGGCCGAAATGACGTATTCACGCACGTCAGACAAGCTGATCATCATCGATCATACCGGCGTTCCAGACAGTCTGCGCGGAAAAGGCGTCGGCCAGGCACTGGCCGCATACGCGGTTGAAGCCGCCCGTGCCGGGGGCTGGAAGATCATCCCGCTCTGTCCCTTTTTCAAAGCCCAGGCGCAACGCCATCCGGAGTGGCGCGATGCCGTGATGTAACTTCTAATGCATGTCGCGCTCAGTTGTATTCAATTGAGTGATAACGTACATGCATTAAATCAAAGTGTTAGAGCGACCTTTGTTCGTCCAATTGGACGCACGGCGCTCTAGACGAGCGATTGCCTCGGATTGGCGGACCTTTTGATCCAAAAAACAGCGACGGGTGCGCACATATGCACGCACCCGTTGATACGCTTTAAACGTTTCACGCCATCTCAAACCAATCGACGGGTCAGACCGCGCGGTTGGCCCTTTGACCGGCGTCACGCTCTTCGAGCGCAGCCGCCTTTTCATATTCTGCCTGTGCTTCTTCGAGCGCCAGCTCAGCCGCATCAAGCTGCACCTTCAATTCGCGAATTGAAGTCTGCAGATTGTCCGACCGCTGACGCGCAGCCTTGGCAAAGGTTGGATAGGCATAATGGGAAGGGTCGGTGTTGCCGGCCTTCTTTTCTTCGGAAGCGATCTGGTACTCCAGCTCCGCCGCCATTTTTTCCATTTCTGCCATCATCAGCTGGATTTGCCCAAGCTGACGGGTTTTTTCGTTAACCTGAAACTGTTTCAGGCGGACGTGGCTCTCACGCGACTTCATACGCAATACTCCCGTGATGCGAGACCCCGGTTACAGAAAACTCATAACTCTGGCGCAAGCGCCAGGCCCTATGTTCAAAAATGACCGCAACGTTAACTTTTCGCTGTCACGGTAACCATTCGTTTACGGGCATCATTAATACTAACGGACATGGTTTAAGGCGGAGTAAACGGGAAACACGATTTTTCGTCCGCTTTTGCAGAGTCGTTTGAATCAGTTAGCTGTGAATCTTCAAGTTTCACATCAGCTTTTTCAAAGCGGTTTTCTGGAAAAAAATCAGGAGTATGCCGATGAAAATTAACATTTCGATACCGGTTGCATAACCCGATTAGAATTTGTTAACCATTCCATGGCAGCCTCCAAATCAGGCAACGACTGGATCCGTATCGCGTAGGTGGATCATCAAGACTTTGCGACGGCGGAAAAGGGGATAAATATGCGGGTTCTACTGATCGAGGACGATAGCGCTACAGCGCAGAGCATCGAGTTGATGCTGAAGTCTGAAAGCTTCAACGTGTACACCACGGATCTGGGCGAAGAAGGTGTCGACCTCGGCAAACTCTACGACTACGACATCATATTGCTGGATCTCAACTTGCCGGATATGTCCGGTTATGAGGTTCTGCGGACCTTGCGGCTTTCCAAGGTCAAAACGCCAATTCTGATTCTTTCGGGCATGGCAGGCATCGAAGACAAGGTTCGTGGCCTTGGGTTCGGCGCGGATGACTACATGACCAAGCCGTTCCACAAGGATGAGCTGGTTGCACGCATCCATGCAATTGTCCGGCGCTCAAAGGGTCATGCCCAGTCGGTCATTACGACCGGTGACCTGGTGGTCAATCTCGATGCCAAGACCGTCGAAGTTGGGTCTCAGCGGGTGCATCTGACCGGCAAGGAATACCAGATGCTGGAGCTTCTTTCGCTCAGAAAGGGCACCACGCTGACGAAGGAAATGTTCCTCAACCATCTCTATGGCGGCATGGACGAGCCGGAACTGAAGATCATCGATGTGTTCATCTGCAAATTGCGCAAGAAGCTTGCGACATCCGCAGGCGGAAAAAACTACATCGAAACCGTCTGGGGCCGCGGCTATGTGCTGCGCGAACCTGACGAGAATGAAATCCTGGAAAGCGCCTGACATCCTTTTTGACAGGCGATTGACAGTTAAAAAAGCCCGCAGAAATGCGGGCTTTTTTGTTGCAGATCCGTTGATCAATCAGATCGGGCAGGCAAAACAGGCTCAGGCGGCGGCAGCGTAAGGTGCGAAGGCCTCGGACAAGGTGCGGCGATCGAACGGCTTGAGCAGAAAGCCATCGGCTCCGGCCCGTTTGCCGACCATCATCTGCTTGAATTCCTTTTCAATCATCAGATAGTGGATCTGCACGTCCTTACCGCCCTCCATCTGCCGAACGGCAGAGATAAGATCCAGCGCCCCGGTCATCCCGGAATCAACAAGCAGCACCTCGGGAAGCTCTGCATCACACATGATCATTGCTTCGCCAGCGTTGGAAGCTTCAATGACAAGATAGTCCAGCCCCGTCAGGATACGCTTTGCAACCTTGCAAATAACGGCGGAATCATCGGCGATCATCAAGCGACGCATGGCAACTCTCCTCTTTCTTGTCCGCGGCGGGCCGGAACTCCGGATCACCAACTGTTGTAAGCAGACTAGCAAAAGGGAGCGAAGATTCAGTAATCAGACAGGCTTAACGGAGAGTTGCCGAAACCATCCGTCCAACGCACTGCGCATCCGGTTTTCGCGACAGAATCATGCCATCACGCTTTGAAATGATACAACTGCATTATCACTCAATTGACAGCAAACTGAGCCCGGCAGACTTTCACATCCCCAATCCCGGTTTGGGACCAGAAGATCAGATCGCGCTCTAGAATAACCGCAGACCCACAATGCGTGATCTGCGGTTCGAAAGTGCAACTAACGCCGATGCGGCCCAAATCAGAGGGCAGGTGTTTCCGCCAATTGTGCTGTGAAAACAACCTCATCAGCATTCGCCGAGCAGGAAAGTGCCATCCCGGATTCATCCGCCAGAAGCACGGTGTAATAGGGTTGGATAGAGTGCGCATCGATAGCCTCATCCAACTCGCCCGAGTGAATTTCAAGAAATTTCGGCGGCACCCGCACCATCCGGCCTCGGCTCACCAGACGAAACTTCGGATCTGTGTCGAGAGTCTCCAGGATCACATCGATTTCACCGCCACGAGGAATCGCGCCGTAGGCAACAAGAAACAGGTTCAAAAGCAGCTTGACCTGATTCTTCGGAATGATTGCACGCGGTCCGGACCACTTCACTTCGATCTTCTTGTCAGCCGACACATAATCCAGGACGGCTTTCTCGGCCTCACCAGTGTCAATCGACGCCCCAACCGACCCGGACGCACCGAAGGCAAGCCGGGCAAATTTGAGCCGGACAGAAGCATTGAGTGCGCTGGTCCGGATCAGATCCATGGCATCCGCATCAGCGCCGCCTTCGTCGAGCAATTCCAGTCCGTTGTTGATGGCGCCCACCGGCGAAATGATATCGTGGCACACACGGCTGCAAAGCAACGCCGCAAGATCAGGGCCAGCCAGGGTCAGATTCTTGTTCTTCGCCATTAGAAAATCTCCATTCGCCGGCACAGTGCCGAATCACCGTAATGGCAAAATCGCACCGCGTAGCTGTTATCGCAAGCGCAACTGACGCCAGGGTATCCGGTTACCGCAAGCGGTTTACGAAAAATATGTTCGTGCCCCAAAGACACCACATTTGGTAAACCGCTTATTAAGATCAGCGCGCCACAATGTGATCAATGTTATCTGCGGTATCTGCCGCCCCATCAACGGAGTGGACCTTATGATCGCGTCCTGCTTTCGCCCCATCCTGTCGCTGATTGTGACCCTGTGTCTGGCTCTTGGCCTCACATCGGGTGCCCTTGCCCAATCAGCGGCGAATTCATCCCAGTACACATCACAGGAAATCGTTGACGCTGGCCACGGCTTCTTTGGAGCAACATCAGGCGGTCTCGCCAAGGTGGTTGAAAAGGCATTCACCTCCTACGGGCTGCCCAATGGCTATATTCTCGGCCAGGAAGCCTCAGGTGCCTTTATCGGCGGCCTGACCTTTGGCGAAGGTCAGCTGTTCACCAAGAACGCCGGCCAGCACGAGGTGTTCTGGCAGGGCCCCTCGCTGGGCTGGGATTACGGCGGCAGCGGCAACCGGACAATGATGCTGGTTTACAATCTGCCGAGCATTGAAGGTGTTTACGGTCGCTTCGGAGGTGTATCCGGATCGGCCTATGCCATTGCCGGCCTGGGCATGACAGTGCTTCAGCGCAATGGTGTGCTGGTCGTTCCGATCCGCACCGGCGTCGGCGCCCGCCTCGGCCTCAATGTTGGTTACCTCAAGATGACAGCTTCGCCGACCTGGAACCCGTTCTAGACCTGCCATCAACTCAACTGTTCTTGAAAGGCGGCTTTAGGAAGCCGCCTTTTTCTTGTCTGCCTGTATCTCATATCCACCAATCTGCTTGCTGATCAGCTATGGTCGTGCTTAAAGCACCTCCATATCCGTCAGGGCGTTTCTGCCCGGGTCTTGGGGATTTGAATACGTCGTGATCGAGTTTGTCCTGCTGTTCGGATTGGGTTTTTTGGCCGCTGCGCTGGCGGCACTCATTGTCGCGCCGGTTATTCAGCGCCGGGTGGTCACCCTCACGGAGCGGCGTATTCGCGCCAGTGTCCCGCTGTCAGCAGCCGAAATTCGCGCGGAAAAAGATATGGCTCGAGCAGCCTATGCCGCAGACAATGCCAGGCTTTCGGTTGACCTGAAGCAGAACCGGGATGCACTGACGGAAGAGACCGCGCGCAGCACGCGCCTTAGCAATGAGCTCGTCGCGATCCGCGCCGAAAAACTGGCCGCGGAACAAACAATCGAGGAACGTGAATCAAGCATCCGCGAACTCACGGCAAAAATGCACAAAAGTGAAGGTGACATCACAGACCTGACAGGAAATCTTGCCGCCGCCATCCGTCTGGCCGAGGTCCGCAGCCGGGAAATCGCCGCAAGAGAAGACACGATCAACCGCCTTGGCGCGGAAATCGAAGAATTGCGGATCGATGTGGCGACCCTTGACACCGAGGCAGAAAATTTCAAGTCACAAATCAATGAGTTGCGGAACGAACGCCGCACCTTGCGCGATGCCCTTAAGACGACCGAGGAAGCCAACCAGGATCTCACCTTCAGGCTCAAGCGCGAAGAAAATCGTCTGGCTGAAGCCGAATCCAAACTGGCGCAGGCGATCACCACCCTTTCCGACCGCGAGAACGCACTGGACCGTCGTGTGTTGGAGATGGAACGTTTGAAGGAGAAGAACCGCAGCCTCTCCGAAGAACTCACGATGGTCAAACGTAACCGGGCCGTTTCGAAAATGCACAAGGCCCGACCAGACAAATCCAGTCTGAAGAAGCCTTCTGCCTCCAACATCACTCCAATGCCCGAGCGTAGAGCCGCACAGGCCGAAACAAAGCAAGAAGCTGCAGAGCCCGATCAGTTTGAAGTTGAGCACTTCGATATCTCCGAAAGCGAGAAGATCGACCGCCTGCGCGCGCGCCAGGCCGCTCTGACGGAGCGGCTGATGAAAGCCGACAAAAGCGGCAATGACGCCGCCTTACGCCGGGAAATCGCCACCGTGGCTGCAATGATGGTGGAACTGACCGTAGGCCGTGATGGCAAGGATTCGCCTATTGCGAAAATCCTCGCCGTCAGCGAAGACCAATCCAAACCTGCAGAGTCCGGTCCGAGCCTTGCGGGCCGCGCACGCCAGATGATAGCGGCCTCGCAATCATCATCCTAAATGCAGATGGGATTTATTCCCCGATCCGGCGCATTGCCTTGGCGATGTGCCAAAGCGCGATCCCGCTGGTGGTCGCCACATTGAGGCTGTCGAGCCCCGGCGCCTGCTCGATCCGGAGCGTGCTGATCATATTCAACAACTCTTCAGGCAACCCTTCGCCTTCCGTTCCCAAAAGCAGCGCCTGGCGGCGGCCAGGCTGAAACCGGCTCAGCTCTTCCGCTCCACGCGGTGAGAGCCCGACGACATCAAAACCGTGGTCCGCAAGCTCACCCACCAAAGCCGCGATCGAGCCGCCACGGCAGAACGGAACCCGTAGCGCCGCGCCGACCGACACGCGGATCGCCTTGCGGTACAATGGATCACAACAGGATTGATCCAGCACGATGCCATCGGCGCCAAACACACCGGCATTGCGGAAAATGCCGCCAACGTTGTCATGATTGGCAATGCCGCAGGCCACCACGACCAAGGCCTGTTCCGGCAAGCCTGAGAGGAATTCGCCAAGCGACGGTGGCGGCAGATGACGGCCAAGCGCGAGAATGCCGCGATGCATGGCGAAACCGACGGCCGCGTCGAGCACCTCGCGGCCCGCCACATAGACCGGGCAATCCGCATCCAGCCGTTCGATCAGATTGCCCAGGCCTTCGATCCGATTTTCCAGAAACAGCGCCTTCTCGATGACGAATCGCGCCTCACCCCGCCCGCCACCGGCCTCATCCAGGACATCGATGAGCGCCTGCAGCACCACCCGACCCTCGGCAACAAAGCGGTCGCCCCGGCCTGCAAGATCTCGGTCGCGCATCGAGGTGAATTCGGCGATACGGGGATCGGCGGGATCGCTGATACGGATCGTGCGACCGGCCCGGGAGCCCGGGACGGAACCGGTGTCCGGCCCTGGACCAGGCATGCTCAGCGCGAAATCACGACGACGTCGCTGACGATCCGGCCCTGCGACACATCGTGAATGATCAGCCGCTGCGAGCCATCAGCAGCGCGGCCGAAAAAGCCGATCCGGGTTCCATCGAGCGCCACGCTTTCCACCTTGAAGCCCTGTGGCAGCGTGGCGACGGCCTCGTTCACATCATCGCCTGGCAGCGCCATCGTCGAGCCTGCCGCGATCTGGCCGCCGGTGTCTGCACCATCGGCTTGCGTGAATTTATAGACAATTGCGCCAAGCACCGCCATAAGACCGATGAACATGATGCCGATCGACACAGCCAGAAGCCGCACCATCTTGCGCCGCACTTTCTCCATTTCCGGATCGAGCGGTTTCTCTTCGAGATCGTCCTGGTTGACTTGCGACATTTCCATTCCTTGCCGGGCGGAGCCTGAATTTGAAGAACGCGACACCGTTTAGCGAAGCAAAGCCCGATAGGGAAGCCCAACAGACACAGGAAACCCTGGTGGTGGACGAAGACGCCGCAGGCAGGCTCGACGCTTGGCTCGCCGAGGCGCTTGCCCCGGAGCTGTCGCGCAGCCGCGTCAAGGCATTGATCGAGGCCGGCGCAGTCAGCGTCAACGGCACTCCGGCACGTCAGGCCAAGCACAAGATCAAGCCCGGCGACGAAGTCAGCCTTGTTGTGCCCGATCCTGAAGATCCGGAGCCCGAGGGCGAGGATATCCCGCTGAGCATTCTCTACGAGGATGCGGACCTGATCGTGATCAACAAGCAGGCCGGTCTGGTGGTACACCCCGGCGCCGGCAACTGGACCGGCACGCTGGTCAATGCGCTGATCCACCATTGCGGCGACAGCCTGTCGGGCATCGGCGGCGTGCGCCGACCCGGCATCGTCCACCGGCTCGACCGCGACACGACCGGGGTGATGGTGGTTGCCAAGAACGACCAGGCGCATCGTCATCTCGCCGACCAGTTTTCCGATCACGGCCTGACCGGACCGCTGGAGCGCGCCTATCAGGCCATCGTCTGGGGCAAGCCGGCCGGTCTCAAAGGCACGATCGACGCAGGGCTCGGCCGTGCCCGAGACCGCATCCGCCGCGCAGTCCGCACCGATGATGGCCCCGATGTGCGCCATGCGGTGACCCATTATCTGGTGCGCGAGCGCTACGGCGAAAAACCCGACGGCACCTGTGCCGCAACGCTGGTGGAATGTCGGCTGGAAACCGGGCGCACCCACCAGATCCGGGTGCATATGGCCCATATCGGCCACCCGCTGATCGGCGACGAGGATTACGGCGCGGGCTACCGCACCAAGGCCAACCGCCTGCCGGAGCCGCTGCGCGGGATTGTCGGCAGTTTCAAACGCCAGGCCCTGCATGCCTATCTTCTGGTGATCGAGCACCCTGCCACCGGTGAAACGCTGCGCTTCGAGGCCCCGTTGCCCGACGACATGGAGCAGATGCGCGCGGCCTTTGCAGCGATCTGAAACAACGTCCGCCCCGACAACCGACCCCGACATCCGGCCGCAACCGGCAACCGCGCGTAACAGGAATGTGAGCGTGCCACAGCTCTCCCGTCTTGAACCCGGCTTTTGCCACAATTACATAGGATAAACGTGTGCCCGGAGGCGTTAAACGATCCGGGCCACAGGGTTTGCCGTATGGAAGCCTGAATGTAGCAAAAGGGGGTGCTGTTATGGCCCAGACAAGTTTGCCGACCATTTCCGCCGGTGAGAACGGCCTCAACCGCTATCTCGCCGAAATCCGCCGGTTTCCGATGCTGGAACCGCAGGAAGAATACATGCTTGCAAAGCGGTTCCTCCAGCATGAGGACACCAAGGCCGCGCACAAGCTCGTCACCAGCCATCTCAGGCTGGTCGCCAAGATCGCCATGGGATATCGCGGCTACGGCCTGCCGATCGGGGAAGTGATCTCCGAGGGCAATGTCGGGCTGATGCAGGCGGTCAAGAAATTCGATCCCGAGCGCGGCTTCCGCCTCGCCACCTACGCCATGTGGTGGATCAAGGCCTCGATCCAGGAATACATCCTGCGCTCCTGGTCGCTCGTCAAGATGGGCACCACCGCCAACCAGAAGCGGCTGTTCTTCAATCTGCGCAAGGTCAAAAGCAAGATTCAGGCTGTCGAGGACGGTGATCTGCGCCCTGACCAGGTCGCCGAAATCGCCACCAAGCTCAACGTGTCCGAGGAGGAGGTCATCTCGATGAACCGCCGCCTTTCCGGCGACGCGTCGCTGAATGCGCCGATCAAGGCCAGCGAGGGCGAGAGCGGCCAGTGGCAGGACTGGCTGGTCGATGAATCCGACAGCCAGGAAGACATGCTGGTCGAGCAGGACGAACTGGAGAGCCGCCGGGCCATGCTCAAATCCGCACTCGATGTGCTCAATGAGCGCGAGAAGCGGATCTTCGAGGCCCGCCGCCTGCGCGACGACCCGATTACGCTCGAGGATCTCTCCGGCGAATTCGACATCAGCCGCGAGCGCGTCCGCCAGATCGAGGTCCGCGCCTTCGAAAAGGTTCAGGACGCAGTCCAGAAAGCCGCCGCCGCCTCCCGAGAGGCGCTGGTTCCAGTCGCCGACTGACAGCCCTGCCAGACTGACACATCAAGACCCCGGAAGCGGCGACGCTTTCCGGGGTTTTTTGTGGGAGCCTCTCGCGCGCTCGTCATCCTCGGCCTCCGAGCCGAGGACCCATTCCGTGATTTTTCCAAACAATGAGATCCACGGATGGATTACGGAATGGATCCTAGGGTCGGGGCCCTAGGATGACGAAAGTGGGGGACACACCAAAACCCCGCGCGCGAAAATTCCGCCGGCGGCTTTGAACATTTGCAGGTCCGGTCGAAGTCCGGACCGTGGGGCACGGGCGAAAGGCCCGAAGGGTAGACAGAACTTGGCTTGGCGCGTTCACCCGCGCCCCACCGGTGAGGGATGCCCGCGCCTTCCGGGCGCGAGGCCGGCCCTCCTTCAAGCGAAACCAGGCTCAAGCCCTGGGCGGTTTCGTCACGTTCGCCCCTTTGGGGAGCGAACCCCGCCCTCTCCCACCCGGCACCAGACGGTAAGCTCCATCCGGTGCGGCAGGGACTTGCCAGGCCGGCATCCGGGGTGACGCCGCATCGCGTGGGGGCCCGGCCGGCCCTCACAACCATGCGGATCAGACGCCGCCGGCTGCCCCCTTTCAAGAGACGCAACCGGTTCCGGCCATTCGCGCGAAACACCCGTGTGCCCATCCACCGCGATGGGCCAGGCCCCCGCGCTGACCGGGGACAGGCTTCGCAAGCTCCCGGCCCGCAGGTACGGCCCCCGCAAACCGGCACTCACCGCCTCCCGCCAGCCAAAGCTCCGTACGCTCCGGCCATCCGTTGGGACGGAAGGTGGGACAAGTGTGGCACGGGGTGAGAGGGTGGGGAAAAAGTGGCAGGATTTTTTTGGTAGGGGGATGGGACCAATGTCGGCAATGTAACCTGTCAGGCGGCTCATCGGAACAAAGCCCGGAAGCGAACATTCGGCGTTGACGGGCTCAACGTCATTTCCGGCCCAATCCGGACATACAAGCCTGGCGCAGCGCATGACCGGTCCCAGCCCGAACGCGACATTCACGTCAAGCTCAGCGAGGTATGGAGGCGCAGACGCGAAGAGTAAGAAGCCGAACCTCCCTGCATTGGGATGGATTGCATCAATTAGCCTAAGAACGAAAGCCTGGGGAGAAATGCCAAGGTACATTGCGCTGGCGCAAGGATGCTGTGCGCCTTCCGGAACTAAATGGTAGAAACCGATCGCCGGGTAACCGTTCAGACCACGAAATTCTTGCGGCGGTATCGGCTCAATCACTTTCCTTGTGCATCACTTCGGAATAGGTAGAAAACTCTACGCACTCCAGCGACAAATGCAACAGACTATACGAACGGACTTTGCGACATGAGCGAATACTTTGAGATTGCGTATGCAGCCGCCTCGAAAAGGTTGTGTCTCTTCACTGGTACAGGTTTCTCAAAGGCTCTGACACAAGGCAAGGTTCCTGGCTGGCAGGAGCTCATTGAGGACGTTTGTGATGCGCACGTAGGAAATTTGGATCTGAAAGAGTCTCTTTTCCCTAAAACTGGCAGCAATCCGCTCCGGCTTGAGGAGGCGGCGCAAATAGTTGGAATGGACCTCGCGGGGCAAGGGGAAAACCTCCACGAGATCATCGCGGCGAATATCGCAGCAATTGATATTTCTGGAAAAATCCCAAACATCGAACAATTTTTCTCTGAACGAAGTTTTCGTGTCGTGACAACAAACTACGATAAACTGGCTGAGAAGTTAGCCGGCCCTGATTGTCAGTCTATAAGCCCAGGTATGCCAGTCCCCAAGTCTAGCGGTCGCGTGAAGATTTTTCACGTACATGGATCGATAGATTATCCGCCGCGCATGGTTGTGACTGCCGATGACTACTTCAACTTCATGACCTCCGAGACCTATTTTTCAAGAAAGCTAAGCACAGTTCTACACGAAAACGCGGTTGTTGTATTGGGCTACTCCCTCGGCGATATCAACCTAAAGAGCATTCTTAGCGATTACGGTGGATTTATGAAAAATAATTTTGTCGGAAGTAGTATATTTTTTGTATCCCGCAGCTCAGTTGATCAACCAATCCGAGATTACTATGCAGCATGCTATGGTATCAGGGTTATAGATAATACAGAAGTTGAAGAATTCTTTAAGGAACTTAACAGGCAACTTCCGCGCGCTGAAAAAATACTCTCGCGATCGTTAAGAGGCGTTGATAAAGTTCTAAACAAAGGCTCAACTTTCAAAGATAGCTTCTTGAAAATGGAGGACTCGTTTTCAGAAATCTTGTCCACCCTTGGGGCCCAGGGTGTAAGCCTTGACAGTCAGAATGTCGTGAAAATGTTTGGCGATATTGTCAAAACGAAACAGAAACTTTGTGGCGAGAATGGTGCATGGGAGCAATATGAGCATCTGGCTTCCTGGTTGATAAATCTCGGTGCCTTGATAGAGATTAAAGGCCGATCACTGGAAGAGCCTTTCCTCAAGGCGGTTCGATATTCAATGGAACACATGAGTAAGGAAATGCGCCTTGGATACTCATGGCATGCTTATAAACGCTGGGATGCTGGCTGGAAGAATGTTCGCGCCGCCAATCGCTCACTAATCAAGTCCTATGTTTTGGAGAAGTCCGACTATCCGGACGCTAAACTCATCGTATCCCGCGGATAGGAATTGTGACGGCAGGAGATCGGGTTTAACAGTGGTGGAGTATCGCATCGTGGGCACTGCAACGTGATGGTACTGTAGTATGGAGAAGTTCTGCGCGAGGCTGTGTGGTGTCGGGTCCGCAAGCGCGGATAATCCTTAAGGCATGTCCGCTTCCTGCGTATTCTGGCCATTCATGCGGTGCGCAGCGAAATTCCGCTTCCCGCCCTCTCAGGACCTTGGTACGTAACACGACGAATGGCTGTTCATGGGAACTAGAGCAAACATTGCGAACCGCCGGCACAAGGGCACGAAAAGGCCGTCTGCCAGCATGCCGATATCAGCCTCCAACATCCCCCAAAACAAAACCCCGCCCATCCGTTGCACCGGAAGGCGGGGTAATCATCGCCGGGGATGAGGAGCGCGGCGGACAGGCGGGAAACCGAAGCCTCCCGCCGTGCAAGGTTATTTTTCCGAGACGACCGGGGTCTGGTGGATGTGGGTGCCGGATTCTGCGCAATCGAGCATGAAGCGTGCCACCGTGCTGCGGCGGATCATCATGCCGGGTTTCGGATCTGTGGCGGTTCCGACGATCAGCTTCTTGTCCTTCTCGCTGTTGGACAGGCCCATCGCCCGCACCAGCGTCCAGGAGGCGTTTGAGGCGCGGAAGGCCTGTTCGACGTTGTTGTGGTCGGCATAGGCATAGCCCAGATTGGTCCGCTGGATCAAAAAGCGCATGATCCAGGGTGCGGTGTCGAAACTGTCGCCAACGCCGGCAGCCGAGAGGAAGACCACCCGCTTTTCACCCAGCGCGATGATGTTCTGCGCGACCTTGGTGAGAATTTTCTCCTTTGTCAGCGGCTTCGCCCAGGGCGCATCGGAAGCGCGCGGATTGTTCAGCGCCACCAGAATGGCCTCACAGCCTGCGGCCGCGATTGCGAGATCATTGGCATCGGTCGGCGTGCCCTTGATGATGGTCAGATTTGCCTGGGCGGCCAGGCTGTCGGGGTTGCGCGCCAGGGCGACCACCTCATGGCCACGGGCCAGGGCCTGTTCGAGAATGAATTTGCCGGTGCGCCCGCTGGCGCCCAAGATAAGAAGTTTCATGTTGCTGTCCTTTCCGGGAGGGCTCGGCTGCAACTCGAGCCTTGTCTGACTGTCTTGGTGGAGGGTGGTGGGTTCAGGAGTGTGTCTTTATGAGCGTTCCAGTGGCGCCGGGTCCGGGCGCAGCTAGCCGAATTTGTAGTTCGAGACGGTGATGCCGGTCATCTCGCTGGTGTGATGGTAGATCCGCTCGGCCGGCTCGTTCTCGGCCGCTCCCAGCGCCACGAAGATCGGCACCAGATGGTCCTCTTCGCGGTGGCAGATCCGCGCGGCCGGCGCCTTTTCCCAGTCGATCATGGCCTGACGCCGGGCGTCGGGGGCTGCCATCATCGCGTGGTAGAGCCAGGCATCGAAATCGGCGGAGGGCGCAGCGCCGCCGCCGCGCATCAGCGAGAGATTGTGGAAGCTGAGGCCCGAGCCGATGATCATGATGCCTTCATCGCGCAGCGGCCTGAGCGCCCGGCCGATGGCGATGTGATCCGCCGGATCATAGGATCTGAGCATCGAGATCTGGAAGATCGGCACATCGGCTTGCGGGTACATCACCTCCATCGGGGCAAACAGCCCGTGATCAAAGCCGCGGTCGGGGTCGATATGGGCCGCGATCCCGGCGTCCTGCAACAGCGAAAGCGTCCGCGCGGCCACATCCGGCGCACCGGGTGCGGGATAGGTGATCTCGTAGGTATGGGGCGGAAAGCCGGAATAATCATAGAGCATCGGCGGCCGTGCAGCCCCCATGATGCCCACATCATTCTCTTCCCAGTGGCCCGAGATCATCAGGATCGCACGGGGCTTTTCGCCATGATCGGCAACCATCTGCTTGAGGGAGGCTTCAAGGGTTGCAAAAAATTCGCGCATCTGCGGAACCCACGGCCACGGGCCGCCGCCATGCGAGATGAAATAGGTTGGAAGGGTCTGCGTCATTCAAGCCTCGAACGGGTGAAAGGACAGGCCGCAAGGGCCTGTCCTGGATACAGAGGGAGAAGCGGGCGGGAGTTTTACGCCTTTGTTGCGCCGTTTGTTATGACCGGGGCGCAATCGGCGCCTTGCGGCCACGGCCCCAAAGCACGATCAGCGAAAGGGCGATGTAGACGGCATTCGTCGGCAGCACCATGAACTCGCCACGGGAGGCATGGAAGACGATGGCGATGATCTGCAGCAGCACGCAGCAGGCCGCGGCAATCACGGTGAGGCGTGGCATGATCCGGGTCAGCGACGGCAGCAACAGGCCAAGTCCGCCGGCCAGATCGATCGCACCGATCATGCGCACGAAGGTTTCGGAATACTCGCCGGTCCACGGCATCATCGCCGATAGCTCAGGGATCGGGGTTCCGAGTTTCATAACGCCGGCCATGATGAAGGCGGCGGCGCCGAGAACCTGGGCGATCCAGATTCCAATGTTGGCGCCTTTTGAGACGCCGTTGAGATTTGCGGGTGCGGCAGCGGTTGCCATCGGGGAAGCCTTCTGTCTGAATTTCAGTGGGTGACGCTTGCCCGGAGTGATAGCTGAAAACTTCGAGCAAAAAAATAGAGATAGTTTTTAAGTACATGTTCGGATAATCTGAACGTTATGGACGCCATCACGCTTGACCAGTTCGCCGTTTTTCTCACCATCATCGAGGAGGGAAGCTTTGCTGCGGCGGCGCGCAAGCTCGGGCGCGCGCAATCGGCCATCACCTATGCGGTGCACAAGCTCGAGGACCAGTGCGCGGTGCAGCTTTTTGACCGGACCGCCTACCGCCCGGAATTGACCGAGGAGGGACGCGCGTTGCTGCCCCGGGTCCGGCGCATCATGGAGGATCTCGGCGAATTCCGGGTCCAGGCAAAAAGCATGGCGCAGGGCATCGAAGCCGAGCTTGTGCTGGTCGTTGAGACCTTTATCCACCTGTCGATGGTCGCCCCCGCGCTCAAGGCCTTTCATGCCAAATTTCCGATGGTGCAGCTCAGGATCATTTCGGTCCGGCCACAGGATGCCTCCCGCCAGATGCAGGAGCACGACGCGGATCTCGGCCTGTTCCTGCTGGCGCCAAAGCCGCAAGCGGACCTTGAAAACCTGCTGGTTGCCGAGATGGATTTCGTCGCCGTGGCCGCACCCGACCACCCGCTTGCAAAACTGCCGCCGCATTTCCCCAAGGAGGCGATGCGCGACCATCTCCAGATTGTCGTCTCGAACCCCAAAACACCCGATGATGGTGCCATTTACGGCGTGGTCGGGGTCAACCAGTGGCGCGTCAGCGAGGTGCGGCTGCGCTATGACCTGATCAAGCAGGGGATCGGCTGGGGATCGATGCCACGCCCCATGGTCGAGGCCGATCTGGCCCGCGGCGACCTCGTCGCCTTGCGGCCCGCACAATGGGATTCCACCAACATCATGCCGCATTTCAAAACCGTGGTTGCAAGGAACAGGAACCGGGCCCTGGGACCGGCAGGAGCATTCCTGATGGCCGCCATGGCCGGGGAGTTGCCGGGCGAAGGGCCCGAACCGGGTTGAGCTGTGCCGTCGAACCTCGGGAACCCCGCCTTACAGAATTGTAAGGTAGACCGGAGCGTGCCGTAACCTGGCCCAACCATCTTGGGTCCATCGAAAGACGCGGTGTCTTTCGCACAACCAAGATGGAGACATGAGATGACCAACAAGATGATCACCGGCGGATTTGCAGCAGCTTTCCTGGCAACCCTTGCCGGCGCGGGCATTGCCCTGGCCCAGTCCGATGCAACCGCAGCCCCTGCCCTGAGCGAAGCCCAGGCCATCGAGATCGCCCTGGCCGAAGTGCCGGGCGAAGTCACGGAAACCGAACTCGAGAACGAGGACGGCATCCAGGTCTACGAAATCGAAATCATGACTGCCGATGGCAAGGAGATGGAGGTCGAAGTCCACGCCGGCACCGGCGAGGTTCTGGACGTTGAGGCCGACGACGAGGACGGCGACGACAATGATGATGACGACAACGATGACGAAGATGGCGAGGACGACGACGACAGCTGAGTGTGTTAGGTTCCCCTCAAACCGGAAGGCCGCATCTCCATGCGGCCTTCTCACTGCTTCAAGAGATGAAGAAACATGCGGATATTGCTTCTGGAAGATGACCGTGACCTCGGCCCCTGGATCACCAAGGGCCTGCGCGAGGCCGGTCATGTGGTGGACCATTTTGCCGACGGCAAGGATGCGCTCATCGCCGCGATGGGACAGGACTATGACTTGCTGATCCTCGACCGCATGGTTCCCGGGCTTGACGGCCTGGCGGTGCTCAAATCCCTGCGCGCCTCGAAAAACACAACGCCTGCGCTCTTTCTCACCGCACTCGGCGAGGTCGATTCCCGTGTTGAAGGCTTTGAGGCGGGCGGTGACGATTATCTCACAAAACCCTTCGCATTCGCTGAACTCTCGGCGCGGGTAAATGCGCTGGGGCGCCGGCGCGAGGATTCGCAGGACAGCGAACCTTCGGTTCTTCACTACAGCGGCCTCAAGCTCGATCTGCTGGCGCGCAGTTGCGAACGGCAGGGCCAACCGATCGAGCTTATGGCCAAGGAATTCAAGCTGCTCGAATATTTCATGCGCCGCCCGGGACGACTGGTCACACGCACCATGCTGCTCGAACAGGTCTGGGACATGAGCTTTGATCCGACAACCAGCGTGGTGGAAACCCATATCAGCCGGCTTCGCGCCAAGGTCGACAAACCTTTCGACGAGGAATTGATTCGCACCAGACGGGGTGAGGGCTATGTCTTCGGAAAATAGGGTCCTGAGGCAAATCGGATGGATCTACCGCTCCTCGACACTGCGGCTGACAGTGCTGCTGTCGGCTATCTTCGCAGTCGGTATGGTGGTTGCCATTCTTGTGGCGCTGACCCTCGGACATGACGCCGTGATCCGCCGGGTGGACTCCCAGCTGACCAGCCTCGCCGCCGCAATCGAGGTCGATGACGACAGCCAAGACATACGGTCCGTGCTGGTTCGCCCCCTGTCCCAGCTCTCCGGTTTGCCGCCCGAATTTGCAAAGATCCTGGAGACTGGAATAGGCACAGTTAATCTCGGCAGGGAATTCAGGGGTGAGGAAAGCTGGCGGGCCATGATCGCCCGGGACAATGAAGGCACACCGGTGTTGATTGCCGTTCCGCTGGATGACAGCGAGGAAGCATTGGAGGTTCTGGGGAACGCCTTGTGGACGACTGCCGGCTTTGTGCTGGTGATCGTGGTTTTGATCGGGCTTGGAACAGGCTTGCTTGCACAACGGCGGCTGGCCCGCATCAATGGCGTGCTCAAGCGGCTTGCATCAGGCGACCTCAAGGCCCGGACCGGAACCGACAAATCCGCCGATGATCTTGACGAGTTGGCGCGGCAACTCGACAACACAGCCGCAGAACTGGAGCGGCTGGTTGCCCAGACCCGAAATCTGAGCGCCAGCCTTGCCCATGATTTGCGCACACCGCTTGCCAGGCTGCGCGCCCGGCTGGAAACCCTGCCGGAGAGCGATGAAAGGGGGGCGGCGCTTGAGGAAGCAGAGCACATGTCCGGTGTGTTCGATGCCATCATGCGCGTGGCAAGGATCGAGGCAACCCATGGAGACGAGGGATTTGAGAACATCGACCTAGGCGACCTTGCCTCCGAACTGGCCGAGACCTTCGGACCGGTTGTCGAAGACAATAACAAGAACCTGTCAGTAAAGCTCATGTCGGCCAAATCGGTCTTTGCGGACAAAGCAATGCTGGTTCAGGCCATGGCCAACCTGCTTCAGAACGCCATTGTGCACGGCGGCCCCGACATAGAGCTGTTCGCACACGCGGGCACCATTGGTGTCGCCGACAATGGCGAGGGCGTGGATCCCGCCTTGTTCGATGAAATCATCAAGCCAATGGTACGTCTCGATTCCGCACGGCAACCCGAAGGGACCGGCTTGGGTCTGGCACTTGTGCGCGCGGTGGCCGATCGCCACAACGGGCTTCTCGAATTGTCCCGCAACACCCCCGGCGGCCTGCGCGTGACGCTGAAGTTTACAGATTTGTAAGCAGCGGCGCAGGCTACGGTAAACCCGGACCTTCATATCTGTGTGCATCGAAACACACAGACCAATGGAGACCACCCCGATGAAAGACCTCTTCACCAAAATCACGTCTGGCGCAGCCGCTATCGCCGTCTTGTTTGTTGGCCTTGCAATGGCCGGGCTTGGCCTCACCGTGATGGCCAAGTTCGCCCTCGCCGCAGTTGGTCTGGCTCTGGTGATCAGACCCTTCACGACCGGTGCAAAATCAGCTTCAGCCGACAAACAGTCGGAAACATTCCGGCAGACCCACGCGGCCGCCTGACAGGCCACAAACCGGATCGAAAAACGAGAGCCCCGGGAGGCGTTCCCCGGGGCTCTTTCTTGTCTGCACACACACCATTTTCAGGCTTGCCCCGTTCTGCCGGTCGGCAGCCCGGAGAAGCAATACCGGCCCGGGCATGCCTGGCGGAACTTTCATTGCTGCAGACACCGGACGCTCCCCGGGAAACTGTCTCTGTGAGAAGCCACGCCAAGATCTTGCCCAAATCCACACCTCACTTTACCAATCATAACTCGTTCCGGCCTCGCGGCAGTATCTGTTGCGACGGGCTGCAAGAAACCTCATGACATCCGGGCAACTGCGGGCACATTGTGATACGGACCGCCATTCAATCCCTCCTCCTGACCGCGCTGGCCGCCGTCCTCTCCGGCTGCATCGGGCCCGGCTACTACGCGCAGTCGCTCAAGGGGCATCTGGAAATCCTGGCGGCGCGGCAGAGTGTGGATAAGCTGATCGAGGCGCCTTCAACGCCCAAAGTGTTGCGGGCCGAAATGCAATCGGCCAGCGCGATCAGGCAATTTGCCAGTGACCATCTCGACCTGCCCGACAATGCGAGCTACCGCTCCTATGTCGACATCAAGCGGAACTATGTGACCTGGGCCGTGTTTGCCGCACCCGAGTTTTCGCTCGCACCACTTGTCTGGTGCTTTCCGGTGTTCGGCTGCGTGCCCTATCGCGGCTATTTCGACATCGATGCGGCAGTGAAGACCGCGCGTGGGCTTAAAGACAATGGCCTCGATGTTCATGTCACAGGCATCACCGCCTATTCGACGCTGGGATGGACCAGCGATCCGCTGCTTTCGACGATGTTTGACGCCGACAAGACCTATCTTGCTGGCCTGGTGTTTCACGAGCTGGCGCATCAGCGCGTCTATATCAATGACGACACCGCCTTCAACGAGGCCTTCGCCGTGACCGTTGAAACCACCGGCGTCGAGAAATGGCTACGCGCGGCGGGCGACACGGCCGGGCTCGCCGCCTACCGCTTGCAGCTCGATCGCAATGACCAGTTCATCGCCCTGGTGGCCCGAACCAAAGCCGAACTGGCCCGGATCTATGCCAGCTCAGGCAGCGCAGACCAAAAACGCACGGCCAAGGTTGAAGCGATCGAACAGCTCCGGTCACGCTACCGGCGAATGCGTGATACAAGCTGGGGCGGATACAGCGGCTATGATCGCTGGATCGAAAGCCCGATCAACAACGCCAAGCTGGCGGCCATATCGGTCTACAATGATCTTGTGCCGGGATTTGTCCGCCTGTTCGAGCTCTGCGCAGCCGATTACCCACGCTTCTACGCGAGCGTGGAGCGCCTGGGCCGGCTCGGCAAAGCTGAGCGAAAAAAAGCGCTCGGAGCGGTCACGCGCTGCGAGTAAACCGCCGCGCCCGCCCATCTCTTGCCTTGCAGGGACGTTTGTCGGGAGGCCGCTAGAGCCGTTCATCTTTAACTGGAAGCCGTTTGAGCGTTGGGTTTCGTAATCTGGCGAGGAGCGTGGGGCGACGCGGTGCAAGCACCGTTAGCCATGCGCGACGACGTTCCAGAGTACGAAAGGACAAGCTCACACGATTCCAGTTAAAGATGAACGGCTCTAAAGCTTCAGCCGCCGGTAAATCCGTTCCGGGACGCTCCGCAAGGCCAGCATTACCAGCCACCAGCGGAACGGATAGACCACCTCGCGGCCGCGATCCATTGCCTTGCAGACAAGCGCCGCAATCTCCTCCGGCGTGTTGGTCAACGGCCCGATCAGCTTCATTCCCCGGGTCATGCGCGTTGCGACAAAGCCCGGCTTGACCACCATGACACGCACATTGCTGCCGGCGTAGCGCTGGCGCAAGCCCGACAACATCGTCGACAGGCCTGCCTTTGCAGCCCCATACCAGTAGTTGCTCGCCCGGCCGCGATCTCCTGAAACCGAGCTCACGCCGATCACCCAGCCGGAGCCAATCCTCTCAGCCGCAGCCTCAAGCAGCACCGCAGGACCGGTGAAATTCACCGCAATGATTTGCGAGATCCGTTCCGGATCACCCCGGGTGGCTGCCGGGTCACCCAAAAAGCCGGCCACCGAAACCACGATACCGGGCATCTCGGGCAGGCTGCCGAGAAAGGTGGCAGCGCCGGCAGTGTCGGTGACATCGAAAACATGGGTCGAAACCGCTACTCCGTGGCGCGCGGCAATGTCTGCGGCAAGCCGGTCACTGGGAGCTCTGGCGGCGAGTTGCAGCCCGTGGCCGCTTGCTGCAAGGGCATGAGCGATGGCTGTGCCAATGTCAGAATTCGACCCGACGATCAACGCGGGACGTGTCATCGGCGGCGGCTTTCATCAAATTCCAGGTTTTGCTTGCGGGCGGCGACAAGACACCTGCTCCTCACCCCTGCCCGGATGATGCCTGGCACACGCACCGCGCCCCGCCCCTACTGCGACGACAGCGACCAGGCATCAAGCGCCTGGTTGAACACTTCGGTGCCGCTGGCACCCTTTTCGAGCGTGATCAGCGCCTGCCGGCCATTGGCATAGACCACCGGGATGTCGATCCAGCTGCGCTGGCGCATCAGCTCGGTGTTGACCTGAGCGGCCTCGGGCAGGTCGTTGAGGGCCACCATGTAGAAGTCCTGGGTGATCTTGGCAGGCACCGCGATCAGCGGGCTGCCCTGGTCAGCCTCGGTCTGCTTGAAAGAAACACGCTGCAGCTGATCGATCGAGCCACCGTCAAACCCCTCAGGCACCGCAAAAACAATCTCGATCAGATGACTCGCCGGCAGCGAGGGATCATTGTTCTTCTTGATCGTCAGCAACGCCGACAATCCGGTGTCGGGATTGTTGATCTCGCCGCGGATCACCTGACTGTCCGGCCCCTCACTGGACGGCTCGCTGACCAGTGTCCAGACCACGGTGCCGGGCTTGACCTCAAGCGATTGCTGCCCGAGGCGCTCCTCATAGAGGATCATCTTCTGCGAGACGCCCAGCGGATCGGATTGAGGGACTGCCGCCTCCTCTGTCGTGACCACGGCATCGGCTGTGCTTTCCTCAGCGATCGATTCATCGGCCGGCGTGGTGTCGGTCAGTTCGGCCACCGAGCGCCCCTCGACAGGGTCATCAGCGGCAGGCCCCGGCGCCGGGCCCGCATCGGTCTCGGTTCCATCGGCGTTCAGGCGCTGCGTGAACTTTTCTCCCTCTGCCGGATCGGCCGGTTCGGACGGCGCTGCATCGGATGTGGCGGGCTCGGCGGGCGCAGTCTCTTCAGGCTCCGCCGCTTCCGGCGTGACGGCCGCTGTTTCCGGCGCGGTCTCACTGGTCTCTACAATCGCCGGCGCCTCATCCGGCGACGATCCCAGCATCGCCATGAAGGTGTCCTTGTAGGCCCAGCCGGCATAGCCGACACCCGCCAGCGCCAGCACCACGACAAGCGCCAGCACCCCGCCGCTGCCCAGGGCCGGCTTGCGCGCAGCGCCCGTTGCGTTGGCATCAGGCCCGAGGCCGAAGGCATCGTCATGCGCCGAACCGGAGAGGTCACCTGACGCCATCACCGCTTCGGGTTCGCGCTCATCAAACGGCGCAGCTTCGCGCACCGCTGCCGGTGGCTCATCGACAGGCGCTGCGGGCTGTTGCTCCATACGGGGGGCAACAGGTTCAGGCGCAACAGGTGGGGGCGGAACGGCGGACGGCGCCTCGGAGACCACCGGGCTCTGCTCGACCATCGATTCGAGTTCGGCCATCAAGGCATCGGTCTCGTCGAGATCCGCAGGCAGCGCTTCGGCGTGCTCGCTCTCGACCTCGTTGATGGCACCATCGAGCTTGTCGAGTTGGCGCGCCATCACCTCGTCGGATGGCGGCGGGTTGATCGCTTCCAGCTGCCGACGGATGGCAGCCCGCGCCTTGTCATAGACCTTGGCCCGGTTCTCCGGTGTGTTCTCCGAAAGGTTGTCGACCGCCTTCCGGATGACTGCTACAAAATCCGCCATGTCCCACCCTGGTATGATCTCATTACGCGCAATGAAAACCCTTTGGCGCTAAACTAGTCTTCAAACGGGTCCGTAACAAGTATGGTGTCATCCCGCTCCGGACTTGTGGACAAAAGCGCAACCGGCGCACCGATCAGCTCCTCGATGCGACGGACATACTTGATCGCCTGCGCCGGCAGGTCGGCCCAGCTGCGCGCGCCGACTGTGGTGCCGGTCCAGCCCTCGATGCTCTCGTAGACCGGCGTGACGCGGGCCTGCGCGCCCTGGCTTGCTGGAAGATGGTCGATCCGCTCGCCGTCGAGCTCGTAGCCGACGCAGATCTTCAGCTCCTCCAGCCCGTCAAGCACGTCGAGCTTGGTCAGCGCGATGCCGGTGATGCCGTTGACGGCCACCGCCTGGCGCACCAGCGCCGCATCAAACCAGCCGCAGCGGCGCTTGCGGCCTGTCACGGTGCCGAACTCATGCCCGCGCTCACCCAGGAATTGGCCGGTCGCATCGTTGAGCTCGGTCGGGAACGGCCCCTCGCCCACCCGCGTGGTGTAGGCCTTGGTGATGCCGAGCACATAGCTCAATGACCCCGGCCCCATGCCCGAACCGGCTGCTGCCTGGCCCGAAATCGTGTTCGACGAGGTGACAAACGGATAGGTGCCGTGGTCGACATCGAGCAGCGAGCCCTGCGCGCCCTCGAACAGGATCCGCTCGCCGGCCCGGCGCTTCTTGTCGAGAAGCAGCCATACGGTCTCGCGGAACGGCAGGATGCGCTCGGAGACCGAAGTCAACTCTTCCATGATCGTCTCGACCGAGAATTCCGGCTGCCCCAGCCCGCGGCGCAGCGCGTTGTGGTGGGTGAGCAACCGGTCGACCTTGGCCGGCAATGTTTCGAGATTGGCCAGATCCATCACCCGGATCGCCCGGCGGCCGACCTTGTCCTCATAGGCCGGGCCGATGCCGCGCCGCGTGGTGCCGATCTTGGTGCCGGAATTGGAAGCAGCGTCTTCGCGCAGCGCATCGAGCTCGCGGTGAAGCGACAGGATCAGCGTGGCATTGTCGGCAATGCGCAGATTGTCGCCATTGACCACAACGCCCTGCGCCGCAAGCCGGTCGATCTCGCTGACCAGCGCATGCGGGTCGATCACCACGCCATTGCCGATCACGGCGAGCTTACCCGGGCGCACCACGCCCGAAGGCAACAGCGACAGCTTGTAGCTGACACCGTCGATGACCAGCGTGTGGCCGGCATTGTGGCCGCCCTGGAAGCGGACCACCACGTCGGCGCGTTCCGACAGCCAGTCGACAATCTTGCCTTTTCCCTCGTCACCCCATTGCGACCCGACGACAACCACGTTGGCCATGACAACCCCTTGCAAAGTGGCCTTCTGAAAAGGCCCGGAAAACAAAAACCCGCGCATGCATACAGACTTGGGTCATCAAAATCGACCCTTAGACGCCGACGACAGCATGTTTTTACCGGACAAAAGCGCCCGCAACCGCACGCCAGCCCCGGCTTGCCCCCTGCCCGCCACGCGCTTCACCCCGAACCCGCTTAACGACACCCGGTTTCGCGCCTGTTTAAGGCCTGCTTCGAAACTGTTTCGGGCTATAGCATGCACAAATTGCATGTAGCTGAATACAATCTGTGTGATAGGGAGAAAGCCCCTGTCGGCCGGCCATGTCCGGCTGCACCCGCAAAAGCCTGAAAGAACCACCCGTGATCATCCGTGCCTATCTGTTCCTGACCATCACCGCGCTCTCCTGGGGTGCCAATGCGGTGGCGGGCAAGATGGCCGTGGGCCACATCTCGCCGATGCTGCTCACTTCGATGCGCTGGGGCATGGCCTGCGCCATCCTGCTCACCTTCGCCCTGCCGCAGGTGCGCCGCGACATGAACGTGATCCGCGCCAACCTGCCGCTGCTGATGGCCTATGGCGCGGTCGGCTTCACGAGCTTCAACATCCTGCTCTACTCGGCGCTTGGCTACACCACGGCGATCAATGTGGCGATCGAGCAGGCGGGCATGCCGATGCTGATCTTTCTGGCCAACTTCCTGATGTTCCGCATCAAGGTGACGCCGGCGCAGATCCTGGGCTTTCTGCTCACGCTCTCGGGCGTGGCGATCACCGCCTCAGGCGGCAGTCTCGCCCGGTTGATCGGGCTTGAGCTCAACCGCGGCGACGCGCTGATGCTGCTCGCGATCCTGTGCTATGGCGGCTACACCGTGGCGCTGCGCTACAAGCCCAAACTCCACTGGCAGTCCATGATCACCGTCATGGCGGCCTCGGCCTTCCTCACCTCCTTGCCCTTCGCAGCCTTCGAGGTGGCGCGCGAGAGCGTGATCTGGCCCGACACCACCGGCTGGCTGGTCGCAGCCTTCACCGCCATCTTCCCCTCACTGGTCGCCCAGGTGCTGTTCATCAGGGGCAACGAAATCATCGGCTCCAACCGCGCCGGCATCTTCATCAACCTGGTCCCGATCTTCGGCACGCTGTTGAGCGTGATGGTGCTCGGCGAGATGCTGCATCTGTATCACGTGGTGGCGCTGGGGCTGGTGCTTGGCGGGATATGGTTGTCGGAGCGGGGGAAGCGGTAAGGGGTATCCAGATACATGTCCGAAGACTATGGGATGAGTGCACGGATAGGCAGTCTCGACCCTTTACTGCCGTTCGATAGTTCCCCCAGGAACGACCGGTTTGCGCCCTCATGTCGGACATTCATCACATTGGATCCTACTGCTATAAGCAACCGCTCGCGCCCTTCACGCGAGGGTTTTGATGGGGCGAGAACCGGCAATTCGTTGCTGCACAGCAATTTCTCTCAAAAATAACAGAAATCTGAAGTTTACAGAGAAGAACCTTCGGAAGAAACAAGTATTGGAAATAATTTAGCAAAGCCTGTTGATCTATAATTCCCATTCAGTGACACGTTTAAAATTGGAATAATTCAATATTTTATGAAATTAAAAAACGCAAGCTTCCGATTGTTAAAATTTTATAAATTAAGGTAAATATTCAGATAAAATTGAGGCAGATATGCATTTTTGCTACCAACCTTGCTGATAATCGAGGGGCGAAAATGAGAAAGAATTTCAACATATCAGCACCTTTCAGCCAGATTGCTGAAGAATTTCCTGAGCGAAACGCTCTGGTGGTCGGTTCAGATCAGTTTACCTATAAAATTCTCAAGCAAAAAGTCCAAAGTGTCGCCAGTACAATCAGCCCGGCTCTGACCCATGGCCGAATTGGGATTCTGGCCTCCCGCAGCCTGGAGGCCTGCATTGGAATTCTCGCAACCTCCTGGGCAGGCGGTACTTATGTGCCGATTGGTTTGAAACTTCCCAAAGAACGGCTGATCGAGCTTTTCGAATTGCTGGAACTTGATACTCTTATTGTCGACAAAGCCGGCGAAAAACTTCTTACGGGTGATGTCGCCGGAGCCGCGCCAAACATCATTTTGGCACCTGGTGACACCAAAGGCGATTTCAGAATCATCAAAGGCGATCTGCTTTCAGCAAATGACACTGCAATCCAAGAACCTGTAGATATCGGCCCCGGGCATACTGCCTATATCGAATTCACTTCGGGCACCACAGGAAAGCCAAAGGGTGTGATGGTATCTGCAGGCGCAGTCGCCGCCTATTTAGACGCGATGGCGACCTGGTACGATTTCGGTCCGAATGACCGCGCCGCAGAAACTTGCGACATCACATTTGATCTGTCCGTTCACAACATGCTGACCACCTGGAAGGCAGGCGCCGCCCTGCATATTTTGCGGCCACTGGACATGGTTGCTCCGGCTCGATTCGTCAGAGCCCAACAGATCACCACCTGGCTGTCGGTGCCATCGGTCGTTGCGCTGACACGAAAGGCGGGCGGGCTTACTCCAGACAGCATGCCATCGCTCAGGATTTCGCTGTTTTGTGGTGAACCTCTGCCATCAGCAACGGCTCAGGCATGGGCGGAAGCTGCGCCCAACAGCCTTGTTGACAATATCTATGGTCCTACTGAAGCGACAATTGCCTGTCTGCGCCAGACGTGGACAGTTGACGGTCGGCTAACTGCATCACGCGGAATCGTTGCGATTGGTCAACCTTACCCGGGTATGGAAGCCGAAATCGTCGGTCCCGATGGCCAGCTCCTAGAAAACGGCACCGCCGGTGAAATTGTTCTCGCAGGTACACAACTGGCTGACGGCTATTTCCGTCAGCCGGAACTAACTGCTTCGCGTTTTCCGGTACGAAATGGCAAGCGCTGGTATCTAACCGGTGACCAGGGGTATCGCGATTCAGATGGAGTATTCCATCATCTCGGCCGGCTCGACAACCAGATCAAGCTGCACGGTCATCGCGTTGAACTCGAAGAAATTGATACGCGGCTACGAGAAGCAGCAGCGACAGATATGGCTGTGGCCGTAGCGTGGCCTGTGAAAGACGCAGTGGCAGAGGGCCTGGTCGGGTTTTACTCCGCCTCACGAAAGGACAGCCAACAAATTCGCGATCGTCTGCGGGCGGTTTTGCCACCACACATGGTTCCCGCACGCATAGAGTTTATCAAAACCATGCCGCTTAACGCCAACGGCAAGATCGACCGCAATGCCCTGGCTCGCAGGCTTGAGGATGATCAGTTGAACCTGGAGCAAGCATCATGACTTCGCTGGATGCCATTCCATCCACTCTCCCCGGCACCCTCAATCCGCTTGTCTGGCGGCATAAATGGCTGGGTATGGACAAGAACGAGAGTGTTCTTCAATGGGCCCAGACGATTCGCGGCCAACTCGTTCTGCATGCGGGATTTATCGGGCTCTTGATGTTCATGCCCGTTGTTCGCGACAAGCATTTCATCCTTATCGCGTTCTCGCTGCTATTATGTGCGGTTTTTCCAGCAAGGCGCATGCTCGCATTAACCGGGGTCGGTGCAGTCTACTTTTTGCTGCGTCCACTCAAACAGGAACAGCACTATACATTCTTCGACGATTTGTGGGGTTCATTCGGCACAGCATTGCCTGCCGATGCGTCCTTCATCGGCTTCGGTCTGATCTTCATAGTCTTTGCATATGCAATGATCAGAAATCAAACATCTCGCAAAATCGGGGTCATTGCAAAACATCCGGTATGGTTCATGCTGCTTCTGGGTGTCTGCCTGTCAGCCCTGACAATTCTTGCTCCGCAAACACACCCGCTTTTTGCCGCATCCTGGATTTCGCTGAGCTATTTGTCGGGATCATTCTTCTTTTTGGGGTACATTATCCTCGATTCCCGCTCCAAGACGGCACTGCCATCATATCAACAGTTGGGTTTTCTGCGTCCAATCTGGGCTTACGGTGTTGTGCCTTTGAAAGGGCCGGCATTCTTCAGAAAGTTTGAAGCCAAGAACAGCACGGAGCTGGCTGCGACACGACTCAAGGCGCTCAAGCTGCTGGTCTGGGCAGCAATCCTAGGCTGCATCAGCGAGTTCCTTTTCACGCGCACACTGTTTGGCTTCCTGGAAATCCCGCACCTCGAAGCGGCGATTCCGGCTATCTCTGGAGGTGCCGACACACCATTCGCTTCACGCTGGCTCATACTTGCTGTGACTTTCCTTGCGGAGCTCGTTGCGTTTGCCGTCTCGATTCATGTTTTTGTAGCGGTAATCCGCATGGCTGGGTTTGGTGTCCCGCGTGGTATGGCTAACCCGCTCTCCTCGCGCACGATGTCGGAATTCTGGTCACGCTACCTGTTTTACTTCAAGGAGCTGCTGGCAGATTTCTTCTTCTATCCGACCTTCCAGAGGTTCTTTAAAAACCATCCTCGGCTTCGTCTGGCTTTTGCAACCTTTATGGCGGCCTTTGTAGGAAACATCCTTTTCGATCTGATCAGCGATTCCCCTGGTTTTGCGATCATTGGTTTCCTGGAGACGATCCAGAATTTCTATTCCTACGTGATCTACGCAGGCGCCCTCACCGTGGGACTGATCTGGTCGCAACTCGGCCAGAGACGGACCACGGCCAAGGATGGCTGGATACGGCATGATGTTGTGCCGCGAGTTCAGGTAATCCTTTTCTTCGCCCTCCTTCAGATATTCGACAACCACGACGGCCTTGTCCCTGTTGGAGACCGCATTTCCTTCTTCTCTAGCTTGTTTGGAGTTACATTATGACATCAGTAAATATCGAAACCATGCGAAACAAGATCGCAGAGATGCTCGTGGCACGGGATCAGGATGCCAATTTTGAAGATGACGAATCGCTGTTCGACAGCGGACGTCTGGATTCCATTGCTGCAGTTAACCTTCTGCTCGAGCTTGAGGCCGATTACGGTATCGATCTGAGCGATCCTGATTTTAGCGTTTCCGAGATCGATACGCTTCAGCAAATCAGCACACTCATCTCAACCCAGACTGCATAGCGCTTGTTCTTGAGAAACACCGTTCTCATGGACACCTACAGCGATCCACACAAGCGGCAGTCCTGAGCCACTCCCCATCGGCTGGACAAGATCCTGGCGTAAATCAAGCTATTCCTTGCACCTGCTGATCGGGGTTGGCCTGCCGCCATGGGCCTAAGGTGCCCATGAAAAACGGGCGACCTAGGGCGGTTCTTTCCCGCAACCTGCATGAGGGGCTTTCGAAACGGCGCGCGACACCGTGATCTGGCCCGACACCACCGGCCTCATGGTCGCAGCCTTCACCGCCATCGTCCCCTCACTCGTCGCCCAGGTGCTGTTCATCAAGGGCAACGAGATTATCGGCTCAAACCGCGCCGGCATCTTCATCAACCTGGTCCCGATCTTCGGCACGCTGCTCTCGGTGATGATCCTCGGCGAAATGCTGCATCTCTATCACATCGTGGCGCTCGGCCTGGTGCTGGGCGGGATCTGGCTGTCGGAGCGGGGGAAGTGAGTGGGGGGATGGCGAAACTACAGACCAGATGCGGGAGCATGGCGATGTCCAGAGTTCCAAGCCGATGTGAGATATTTCGAGAACCGCCCTGTATGTTCGATTAAATGGACATTCTTAATGTACAATAGGAAAAACAGCCATGCGGCCTTCGGCTTCGATACAACTGTTGAAGTTTTTGGGGCCGTAGTGATTCTTGTAAAATAACCGGATTCAAAATTTCCAATCTATTATTTCATATATTTTCTCGCATTATTAAGACCAACCCTTAGAGACCAATCTGGCGCTCAACCACATGTGTAATCTGTCCATAAATGCCTTTAACTAGAGACAACCACTACGTACCTCGATGGTATCAAGCTGGATTTTTCGAACCCGGCGAGAACACACTTGCTTACCTGAACATGAAGCCTGATCAGAGAACACTACCAGATGGCAGGGTTATTAATCAGCGCGCGTTTTTTAACACCCCGACTTCACGAGCTTTTTTCCAGACCGACCTTTATTCCATGTTCTTTGGGACGACGATCAATGATGAAATTGAGAAGAAATTGTTTGGCAACATTGATACCCGCGGTTCGTTAGCGGTCAGGGCATTCTGCAGTGACGACAAAACGAAATGGCAAGAGCATTTCCAAGATCTGTTTGAGTATATCGACGCTCAGAAACTACGCACACCTAAGGGGTTAGGCTGGCTGAAAGCGCAGTATCCAGGCCTCAGCCAGAATGAGCTGATGGTTGAGATGCAGGGTTTGCGAACGATGAACTGCACGATCTGGATCGAAGGTGTGCGTGAAATAGTGTCAGCTGAAGATGCTGGTATCAAGTTTATTGTTTCAGACCATCCCGTAACAGTGTTCAATCGTGCCGCTTCACCTGATTCGACGCGGTGGCAGCAACGAAATGAACCTTCAATTATACTCAAGGGCTCACAAACAATATTTCCCCTGTCTCGTGATTTTTGCCTGATTTTGACAAATCTTGAGTATGCAGAGAATGGATCTGTAGATCCGGCTGAGAAACGAACATTTGCGCGAAACTTCCGACAATCAATGGTTCGAACTGATAGCTTCATTCGCGAACGTAAGCTTTCTGACACCGAAGTAGCATCAATTAACTACATCCTAAAGCGCTGTGCCAAACGCTATATCGCTGCTGGCCGCAAAGAATGGCTTGAACCCGAAGCCAGTATATCAGGAACGTGGGAGCAAATCGGCGCTGTCTTAAGGCCGCCGAGTGACAAGCTGTTCGGTTTTGGAGGCGAGCTTTTTGCAAAGTTCGATAACGGCCATGTACACTATCAAGATGCATTTGGACGGACGGAGAAACCTCGAGTTTTTTTACAGAAAGAGATCAAAAGTGGTCTAAATCCTCGAGACTACTGCGGCTGCGGCTCCGGGATTCGGTATCGGGATTGCTGCGAGGGCATACCGATTGCATTGCGCCCTTCATGGTCAGAGAAGAGCATCCTAGAGCGGAACATGATGCTGTTTAACGCCATTATAAACATTCTTGAATTGGACGGCGAAAAAGACTGGCTACAAATTCGGCAAGAGCTGACAGATGATAAGATCAGCAAGGTATACAGCCTATATGAGGGTCTCTGGCCACGCGAAACCGACATACTGAGTTTGCTTCCGAAACCCGATGGTCGTGCCAGAGCTGTTTATACGGGGTACATCCATCCTCAGGCAATTCTACATCACGCGCTTGGGTCTGCCTTGTATTTTGGCGAGATCCTTCTCCAGCACCCTTTCATGCACCCTGGTTCAGTCAAGAAGGATTTCAGCCCGGTTGAGAACCCTCATAAGTTTCGGCATGAGTTTCTGAAATCGCTCCTGCTTTTCTTTCAGACGATGCCACTGGTGGAGCAGAGGCTGATCAATCTGGTCCCTGATCCATGCGAATTTGATCCGCATTTGCGTGATCAAATGATGGCTATGGCTCAAACCCGCTTGGGTTTCATCGATCCAAAATTGAGTAAGGAGCCGCTTATCGAACAAATCATTAGGGAGGATGCACGGCGTGTGATGTTGTCACGGCCAGAGGATGCCCTCAGGCGCATGTTATCGCGCGGAGAAGCCGAAAGGGATAGAGTAGATACCGATCAACTTCTGAGAGCGGTTAAATCTATGCGAGAAAACGACCCACTGTCATCTTTGCAGCCCGGAGACTTTGAAGCAGGAGATGGTGATGGCCAATTCACATTTTTCAAATTGGCTCCGAATTTCGAAATGTCCATGTATCTCGCTCAAGCGACCGGCGCCTCTATCATCACAGACAGTAAGTTCCGTTGGCAGGAGATTCAGTTGGCGATCCTGCGCCAATCTTATGGAGCCGACGATGTTGCAAGAGGCTTGAAGGAAAACATCGAAGCTTCACAATTTGCATTCGTTCATCATCCAGAAAGTGTCGGAGCATTAATCCACGATCAGGCAGTACTGCGCTATGCGGACCTTATGAAATCAACGTTTCGATACCTATCTGCATTAGCACAGAAAGCACGCAAGCCAAATTTCGAAGCTGGACTAGGGTCGAGATTCACGACAACGCACAGTCAACTACAAACAATCGTTCGAAACTCAGGACACGCTTGGACCGCAGCCAAGATGAATGCGGCACTTCCTGAAGGTGGGATACGAGATAATACAGTCAACCGACTGCTATTGATGTCGAACTCCGAACATCACCTTCGTAGCGTTCCGATGGCTTTCTACTTCAGGTCATCCGGACAACGTCCAACTTAGTGAAAGGCAAATTTATCTACATTAATACTGATTTTGCTCGGTCCGGCGTCAAATTGACTCGGGTAGGCTTTACCATACCATATCAATAATGCCCGAGGAACTTTCGGGTGGGAGCCAAAGCTATTTCCACTTTGCAATCTGCTCTTTCCCCTGAGGGGTGAGCACTGCACTTAGAAATGCACTCGATCGCTCGTGGTCGATTTCCTTTCGGCGGGCTTTGATGACGTGATGGGGTTTCGGGTTGGAACTGATGTCTTCAATAAGTATAAGTCCTACGCCATGTTTGGCACACTCGTCTCTGACCCGGACCTCCTGTTCAGGTGCAGATGCGGTCCAGTCTTTGGGGCCTATGGGAAATACGACGTAAGCTTTCGTTGCAGCACTCGTATGAGACAGAGCTTCAAAGACCGCTAGAACATTAGATGAGTCCGGTCGCTTAACTTCGAATGTGACGACATCGAACTCATGACCGATCGTGTAAGGGAACTTCTTGTGCGAGACCAGTGTGAGGTCTGGCCGTGTCCATGGCCCAATAATTTTTGTATTTCGGCGAGCCGTATTCTCGATGATGTACTCCGACGAGCTATAGTTGTTGGCTTGCCAAAGCAGCTTTAGTTGGCGCTCAATCTCGGGATAGTAGCTCTCTTCACCGATGACCGCATCAGCCTGCGTGATGCCCTTGGCTAATCCGACGTATCCATGTTTCTTGGAAACCAGAAGCTTCTTTGCGTAACCATGATTCAATGCGGCATCGATGAGCTCGTCGTTGTTGTCGCACACATAACGTTTGAGCCAGGTGCGAGTCAGGTATCCCCGATTGTCAACGAGTTTTTCTACAATCTCGATGAGCAATTCGAGAGTATGAAGAGATGGAGGCGAATTGACTTCATTCATTCAGATGCGGCCCAATGCTTAACTATTGAGAAGCTTTACAAGCACGGATTAAAAATATCTTCAACTCCAGTCGCACTCACGGAGCTAAATCGCTAGTTGAGATTTCGTCGCTCATGTCGTTTTTTACAACCGAGCTGGGACAGCGAAAGACTGTTTCGAGTGGGTATTTAGCTCTCCACGTCCAGCCATTTCTCTAAAGGGGCTCTGGTAAGCCCTTCCCGCGCCGAAGCCAAGTACATTTCCTCAGCGCCCGCACATCACCTCCACCAAAAAACCGCCCCCCGAAGCCCTCAGGCTCCGGGAGGCGGCGCAATTCCGGCATCGAGCGATGCCCGCAACCCTCAGTCCACGTTGAACACCAGCGGCTTGGCCTGCTTGATCGCATGATGCGCGGTGAGCTTGTCGAGCACGTCCTGGCTGACCAGTTCGTCGACATAGAGCAGCGCGATGGCGTCGCCGCTTTCCTTTTCGCGGCCGAGCTGGAAGTTGGCGATGTTGACGCCGGCGTCGCCCAGCGTCGAGCCCATGAAGCCGATCATGCCGGGCACGTCGGTGTTGGCGATGTAGATCATGTGCTGGCCGACATCGGCATCCATGTTGATGCCCTTGATCTGGATGAAGCGCGGCTTGCCGTCGGAGAACACGGTGCCTGCGACCGAGCGGGTCTGGCGCTCGGTGGTCACCGTGAGCTTGATGTAGCCGTCATAGACGCCTGTCTTGTCGCGCTTGACCTCGGAGAGGATGATGCCCTTTTCCTTGATCATGATCGGGGCCGAAACCATGTTGACATCGGCCACCTGGTTGCGGATCAGGCCAGCCAGCAGCGCGGATGTGAGCGCCTTGGTGTTCATGCCCGCAGTCACGCCGTCATAGAGGATCTCTATCTGCTTGATCGGGGTTTCGGTGACCTGACCGGCAAAGGCGCCCAGAACATCCGCCAGCCGGATGAAGGGTTTGAGGATCGGCGCTTCTTCCGCGGTGATCGAGGGCATGTTGATGGCGTTGGAGACGGCGCCCTTGACCAGGTAATCCGACATCTGCTCGGCCACCTGCAGCGCCACGTTCTCCTGCGCTTCCGTGGTCGAGGCGCCCAGATGCGGGGTGCATACCACGTTCTCGAGGCCGAACAGCGGGCTTTCGGTGGCGGGCTCGGTCTCGAACACGTCGAAGCCGGCACCGGCCACATGGCCGGACTTGATGGAGTCTGCCAGCGCTGCCTCATCGACCAGGCCGCCACGGGCGCAGTTGACGATGCGCACGCCCTTCTTGGTCTTGGCCAGTGCCTCGGCATTGAGGATGCCGCGGGTCTTGTCGGTCATCGGCACGTGCAGGGTGATGAAATCGGCGCGCGGCAGCAGCTCGTCGAGCTCGACCTTGGTCACGCCCATTTCCTCGGCGCGTTCCTTGGACAGGAACGGATCATAGGCAAGCACATGCATGCCGAGCCCGATCGCCTTCTTGCAGACGATGCCGCCGATATTGCCCGCACCGATGACGCCGAGCGTCTTGCCGGTGATCTCGACACCCATGAATTTCGATTTTTCCCACTTGCCGGCCTGGGTCGAGGCGTCGGCTGCGGGCAGCTGACGGGCGACGGCGAACATCAGCGCAATCGCGTGTTCGGCGGTGGTGATCGAATTGCCGAAGGGCGTGTTCATGACGATGATGCCGCGGCGCGAAGCGGCCGGGATGTCGACATTGTCGACGCCGATGCCGGCGCGGCCGATCACCTTGAGATTGGTCGCCGCCGCAATCAGCTTCTCGGTCGCCTTGGTCACCGAGCGGATCGCCAGGCCATCATACTGGCCGATGATTTCAAGCAGTTTTTCCTTGTCCTTGCCGACATCGGGAAGAAAGTCGACATCAACACCGCGGTCACGGAAAATCTGGACGGCGGTTTCCGACAGCTTGTCGGATACGAGTACGCGAGGTGCCATGATGGCCTCCATTATGGGGTCTGAATTGGGAAATCTGAGCAGCCGAACCGCACCGGGAGGACCCGGTGCGGCGGCAAAAGCGTTTGGGTCAGGCGGCCTGTTTGAGCGCCGCTTTTTCCTGGGCAAAGGCCCAGGAGAGCCACGGTACAAGCGCCTCCAGATCGGAGGTCTCGACCGTGGCGCCGCACCAGATCCGAAGCCCGGCAGGTGCATCGCGGTAAGCGCCGATATCGAGCGCCACGCCTTCTGCATCGAGCCGCGAAACCAGCGCCTTGGCAAAGGCTGCCTGCGCATCGGCGGGAAGTGCTGTAACTTCCGGATCGGAGATCACCAGGCAGACCGAGGTGTTGGACCGGGTGGTCTCGAGTTTGGCGAGATTGTCGATCCAGGCATTTTCCGCCACGAAGCGGTGCAGCACATCTGCATTGGCATCGGCGCGCGCCACCAGGCCCTTGAGGCCGCCGACGCTCTGGGCCCAGGTCAGCGCATCGATATAGTCCTCGACGCAGAGCATCGAGGGCGTGTTGATGGTTTCGCCCTTGAAGATGCCCTCGATCAGCTTGCCGCCCTTGGTCATGCGGAAGATCTTTGGCAGCGGCCAGGCCGGAACATAGCTCTCAAGCCGTTCGACGGCGCGGGGGGAAAGGATCAGCACGCCATGGCCGCCCTCGCCGCCCAGCACCTTCTGCCAGGAGAAAGTCACGACATCGAGCTTGGCGAAATCGAGATCCTGCGCAAACGCGGCTGATGTCGCGTCGCAAATAGTCAGGCCCGCGCGGTCGTCAGGGATGAAATCGGCGTTGGGAACACGGACACCGGAGGTGGTGCCGTTCCAGGTGAAGACCACATCGCGGTCGAAATCGATCGTCGAAAGATCCGGCAGTTCGCCGTAAGCGGCGGTGATCTTGCGCACGTCATCGAGCTTCAATTGCTTGACCACGTCGGTGATCCAGCCTTCGCCAAAGCTTTCCCAGGCCACCATGTCGGTGCCGCGGGCGCCGAGCATCGACCACATCGCCATCTCGACGGCGCCGGTGTCCGACGCTGGAACGATGCCGATGCGGTAGTCATCGGGCACGCCGAGGACTTCGCGGGTCAGGTCGATGGCCTGAGCAAGTTTGGATTTGCCAATCTTGGCCCGGTGCGAGCGGCCGAGAGCCGCATCAAGGAGCGCTTCGGGCGTCCAACCGGGACGCTTCGCGCAGGGACCAGAAGAAAAACGGGGATTGCCCGGACGCAGGTCCGGCTTGGTAACAGTCGTCATAATGGCTATCCTTCCAGATAGTGGCCCCTCGTTGGGGAGGGGTGGCCCACTGACGGGGTTAATCCCGGGGCCATCTGAAGTCAAGCGCGATTATGCGGCGCAGCATATGGAAAAGGGCGGAGTTGATCCCCGCCCTTTGGCTTAGCCTGATGCTGTGGCTGGCGCCTACCAGAGGGCGTAGCGCAGGCCGGCGCGGACTTCATGCTTCTCGATGCCATCGTCCTCGGCCTGGCCGCCGGTTGCACCTGCAGCAGCGGTTCCGGCGTCGAAGTTGAACTGTGTACCGCCATTGATCTTGGAGTAGCGATAACCAACATCAAGCTTCAGATTCTTGGTGATGTCATAGGCGAATCCAGCCATCAGGGCGTAGGTGAAGCGCCAGTCCTGCTGGCCTGGCGAGGTGCTGTCTGTTGGAGCACCTGCGCCGCACACATTGCCAACCACGGACACACAGCTCAGATCGCTGTTCAGTTGCCCCCAAGTTACCCTGGCGACGCCCGCGCCGGCACCGACATAGGGCGTAAAGCCAGCATAGGTGCCCAGATCGACATAGGCATTGGCCATGAAGCCATATTGCTCATAAGATTGTGTATCCACACTTGCGCATTGACCGGTGGTCGCAAGGCCGCCGCAAGCAGCTGTCGAGCTGGTTGAGCCATCGAACTGTCCGGTCGAATAGTCAATGGTCAGATCCGCGCGCAGATAGTCGGTAAAGCTGTACCCTACACCCACTGATCCGGACCAGTCGCTCGTAAGCGCTGATGTGTCGAAAAGGCCGGTGCCGTAGCTGATCGGTGGACCGGCATTGAACACCCGGTAGGACGTCGCGCCACCACTGGTGTCCACGGAGTATCCCAGGTCACCGCGAAGATACCAGCCGCTGCCGATTTCAACCGGCTTGGTCACGGGAAGCTCTTTGCCATAGATGATGTCGTCGAGATCGGCAGCATTCGCTGATGCGACCATTCCCACAACAGCGAAACAAGAACTCACCGCGATGCGCGTAAACATGACTTATTCCCTTCAATGGTTTCGGGATCGCAATCGAACGCCCCAACATTCCTGACCTCCACTATGGGCGAGACTGGTTAAGTGGCGGTTAAGCATGTTTGTTAAGCATGTTTGTTAAACAGGTCTGGAGAGCGAAAGCTCCGACCTTGGAAGCATCAATCCCGGTCCCTGCCCGGTTCCGCATTAGCCATGCAAAGCAAAACCGCCCGGCGATGAACCGGGCGGTTGTATCGTGACTGAAGGTGATGTTTGTTATTTGTAGACGACGGGCATAACAGGCGCCGGCTCGACATAGACCTCTTCCTGAGCACAACCGCCGAAGCTGTAGCGCAAACCGCCACGGGCCTCATGCGAGGAAAAGCCATTGTCGTAGCCAGGTCCGCCACCGAGAGCATAGCCGAACATCTTGCCGCCGCTGATGTTGCGATACCGGTAGCCGATGTCGGCTTTCAGGTTGCAGGTCACATCAATCGATGCACCGGCCATCAAGGCATATGTGAAGCGCCAGGAACTATGACCGGTATGGTTCACACTGGGATCGCAAAGCGTCGGGTCTGCGTCGGAACAGGAGGTGTTGTTCAAGCCATCCCATTTGACGTAGGTCCCACCGATACCGGCGCCGCCATAAAGGGTGAACCGGCCATGCTTGTAGAAATCGACATAGGCGTTGGCGAGCAGGCTCAAGCCGTTGACTGTCGACAGATCACGAGAGGTACAGGCAACGGCAACGCCGCAGCTGCCACGGGTCGATCCGGTGAAATCCGCATCGGAGAAATAGTCCAGCGTCACATCCGTGCGAAGATAACTGCGGATCTGATAACCGACGCCAACACCGACGCTGTAGGAACCGCGCAGGTCTGAGGATGCAAAGCCGACATAGTTGGCATTTGACCCCTGGAAGAACTGCGGGTTTTCAATCTTGTTCCAGCTGTATCCAGCGTCACCGCGCAGATACCAGCCACTTGCAGCGGCTACCGGATGAGAGACAGGGGCCTCAATGTAAGGTGCCTCAACGATGGGAGGCAAAGCATCCGCGGCTGCGGCTGCGCCAGCACCACCCAAAACCAAGGCCACACTGGCCAGCAAAATTTTCTTCATGGTCGACTCCATCGTCAAGGAATGCGCATCCGTCTACCCAATAGACGTCACGCGGGCTGCTTTGGATGGACAATGAAGGATAAAGGTTAAGGTGCACTTAACCACGACTATTTACCACGATTCGACACAACTATAGGGAGATAGATCACCGGCAACCAGCATGACAACTGGTTTCCCGCAAACGATATCCTGGTAAAACTGGAGTCCTGCCATGGCTGACAGGAACACAAGGAGCTGGGGCTCGTCTCAACGAGAAATGTTCGTTTCCCGGTCGGCAGCAAGTCGGGAAATACCGAACAGCTGCGACACGAGCCTCGGAGCGGCCTCAGGCGGCGTTGCGCGTCGCTGAAATCACACCGACCAGTTGGTCTACGACGGTTTCGATTTGGGTCCGGTCGTCACCCTCAGCCATGACCCGGATCAGCGGCTCGGTGCCGGATGGGCGGATCACCAGGCGAGCCTTGTTGCCCAGCGTTGACTCGGCATCCGCAATTGCGGTCTTAACCCTGCCGTCATTGAGCGGATTGCCGCCTGAATGACGGACATTCTTGAGCACCTGCGGAACAGGCTCGAAGCGCCGACACACTTCCGAAACCGGACGCCCCATCCGCTGGATGCAGGCCATGACCTGAAGCGCGGCAACCAAGCCATCTCCTGTTGTGGCAAAGTCCGACAACACGATATGTCCAGACTGCTCGCCGCCGACATTGAAACCATTCTTGCGCATATGTTCGACCACATACCGGTCGCCAACCTTGGTGCGGGCAAGCGACAGGCCGATACCATCAAGGAATCTCTCGAGCCCAAGGTTGGACATGACCGTCGCAACGATGCCATCGCCACGCAGCATCTGATCCGCTGCCCAGGATTCCGCAATCACCGCCATCAGCTGGTCACCATCAATCACCGAACCGTTTTCATCAACGATCAGCACCCGGTCAGCATCTCCATCAAGCGCAATACCGATATCGGCACGAACCTCATGCACCTTGCGGGACAGCGCCACCGGATGGGTGGAGCCGCAATTGAGATTGATATTGGTGCCATTCGGCTCTTCGCCGATTGCAATCACATCTGCGCCCAGCTCCCAAAGAGCAGCCGGCGCCACTTTGTAACCTGCCCCATTGGCGCAATCGATCACGACCCGCAGGCCAGCGAGAGTAATGTCCTTGGGCAAGGTGCGTTTCGCAAATTCGATATAGCGGTCATGGACGCCGTCAATACGCTTGGCGCGGCCTATGGCATCCGGGCGTGCAAGCTGAAGATGGATGTCCTCGTCCAGCAAATCTTCGATCCGGGACTCAAGCTCATCGGACAGCTTGAATCCATCTGGTCCGAAAAGCTTGATGCCGTTGTCCTGGTAAGGGTTATGAGAGGCAGAGATCATCACACCGATATCCGCGCGCAGAGAGCGGGTGAGCATGGCAACGGCCGGTGTCGGGATCGGGCCGAGCAGGAACACATCAAGGCCCGCTGCGGTAAATCCGGCAACCAGCGCGTTCTCGATCATGTAGCCTGAAAGACGCGTGTCCTTGCCGATGACCACACGGTGGCGGTGGTCACCGCGGCGGAACAGATTGCCCACAGCAATGCCGACCCGCATCGCGATGTCCGGTGTCATGGGGGATTTGTTGGCCTGGCCCCGAATTCCATCAGTACCAAAATATCGTCTACTCATGGCGTCTCCCGCAATGCCCCCGAATCATAAATCACTTATAAGCGATGTTTTCCGCCACCGCACCACCAGAACGAAATCAGATTTTGTTACAATTCATTTCAACAGACTAAAACAGCCGCCAGGGTGGCGGCTGTTTTATCTTGCTCGGCATCAGACCGTGCTCGTCTTCGCCATTATTGCGGTTGCGGCTCCATACCGGGATCGGGCTCATCGCCCTTCTTCCCGGCACCACCTTTTTTCGGTCCGGCGGTTGGAACGGCCGTCCCACGGCTGGGCGGCGTATCGTCGCCAATGTCACGCGCCGGCTTCTCACCACGCATAATGGCTTGAATCTCATCGCCGGTCAGCGTCTCGTATTCAAGCAGCCCCTCGGCGATGGCGATAAAGCCCTTCTTTTTCTTGGTCAGGATGCCGCGCGCCTGTTCATAAGCCTGATCAATCAGACGGCGAACTTCGCTGTCGATCTTCTGCGCCGTCGCTTCAGAAACATTCTTCTGCTGAGCCACCGAATGACCGAGGAAAACCTCCTGCTGGTTCTCGCCATAGGCAACCTGCCCGAGCTCATCGGAGAAACCCCATTCGGTCACCATCGCACGCGCCAGCTTGGTCGCCTGAACGATATCGGATGATGCACCCGAAGTGATGTTCTCCTTGCCGAAGGTCAGCTCTTCCGCAACGCGCCCACCCATCATGATCGCCAGACGCGAGATCATCCATTTGTAGCTCATCGAATAGCGGTCGCCCTCGGGCAGCTGCATGACCATGCCGAGCGCACGCCCGCGCGGGATGATCGTTGCCTTGTGAACCGGATCCGCCACCTCAACATTGAGCGCAACAATCGCATGTCCGGCTTCGTGATAGGCTGTCAGCTTCTTTTCTTCCTGGGTCATGGCTGTGGAGCGGCGCTCGGCCCCCATCATCACCTTGTCCTTGGCGTCTTCGAACTCGGCCATCGTCACCAGCCGCTTGTTGCGGCGCGCCGCCATCAGGGCGGCCTCGTTGACCAGGTTCATCAGATCGGCACCGGAGAAACCGGGGGTCCCGCGCGCCAAAACCTTGAGATCGACGTTCGGCGCCATCGGCACGTTGCGCACATGCACCTTGAGGATCTTCTCGCGGCCATTGACGTCAGGCAGCGGGACGACGACTTGGCGGTCGAAACGGCCCGGGCGCATCAGGGCAGGATCAAGCACGTCCGGACGGTTGGTGGCGGCAATCAGGATAATTCCCTCATTGGCCTCAAAACCATCCATCTCCACCAAAAGCTGATTGAGCGTCTGCTCGCGTTCATCATTGCCGCCGCCAAGACCGGCGCCGCGGTGACGGCCAACGGCATCGATTTCGTCGATGAAGATGATGCAAGGCGCATTCTTCTTCGCCTGCTCGAACATGTCGCGCACGCGGCTGGCACCGACACCGACGAACATTTCGACAAAGTCGGAGCCGGAAATCGTAAAGAACGGCACATTGGCCTCACCCGCAACCGCACGTGCGGTCAGGGTCTTGCCGGTGCCGGGAGGACCGACCAGCAACACGCCGCGCGGAATCTTGCCGCCGAGCCGCTGGAATTTCTGCGGATCGCGAAGGAATTCCACGATCTCTTCAAGGTCCTGCTTGGCCTCATCAACACCTGCAACGTCTGCGAAGGTGACCCGGCCATGCGCCTCGGTGAGCAGCTTGGCCTTGGACTTCCCGAAGCCCATGGCGCCACGCGATCCGCCCTGCATCTGGCGCATGAAGAAAATCCACACCCCAAGAATGAGCAGGATCGGAAGCCAGGAAATCAGGTAGCCGACAAGTGTATTCGAGCTGTCGACTTCAGGCCGGGCGTTGATCGTGACATTTTTGTTGTTCAAACGCTCGATCAGGCTCGAATCACCCGGGGAATAGGTCTGGAAGCCAGTCGATGAATCGCTGTAATTGCCGGAAATCCGCTCGCCCATGATCGTGACGTCACGGACACGGCCCGCGTCCACGTCATTGAGGAACTGCGAATAGGCGATTTCACGCCCGCTTGTTCGCTCACTCGGGCTCTGGAACATGTTGAACAATGCGATCAAAAGAAGCGCGATGATGGCCCAGAGGGCGAAGTTGCGGAAGTTGGGGTTCATGCTCTTCCTCGGGAAACATGGCCAAGTGGCCACCGGCTGACAGCCGAATTTTCAGAATTCAAACTCTAACATAGGAGCCAACCCCGCCCTTGCCAAGGCTGGTTGCCGCCTTTGTCAGGCCATCTCGCTTCCTATGGCTAACGACGCCGCCCAGGGACATTCGGAAAAAGCCTTCCCGCCGGTCAGGCGGGCCAATGCCTGAGCGAGCGGCAACTCGTAAACCGGCAGCACGCGCGAGAAGCCGCCGACCAGTCTTTCGACCAGAAAACCGCCGCAAGTGCCGCCGGCCGGGCTCCATGACCGGCACCCTGCACTAAAATCACGGCTGAACAAGGGCATAGCCATCTCTGAGTGATCTGCAGCCACTCTCAAATCCGAATACCGGTCAAGATTGGTGATCCGGAAACGGCGATCCCAATCGGCGCTCTGGCCAGGCGCGATGACAAGCTCCTCAAGCCCCCGGCGTTCCCGCATCAACACAAATCCGGCACCATCGCGTTTGATCAAAGTGCGGCCCACAGCCAGTGCCGATCCGGCCTGGCAGCCGGATACAAAGGCTTGCAGTGCCAATTTGCCGCGCCGGTCGAGCGGCCTGGCCCCGCCACCGCAAGACCGAATCAGGGCTTGGAGAGCCATCATCCCGGCTTCACCTGCCGCTGCCGCATCAACCGCAACACGCCAGGTTCCGTCCATCAGTGTCTCGCAGGACTGATCAACAAAGGCCGCGGCCTGCGATGCGACACGAACACGAGCCGCAACTGCATCAGATAGTTCGGTATCGGACACATCGGCGCCCGACACAAAGGACATGGCTTCGGCTTTGAGACGTTCACGCACCCGAACCCGTTCGAACCGCGTGTCGCGGTTCGACGGATCCTCGATCCAGTCGACACCGGCAGACACAAGATAGCCGCGCAGGCCGGCGCGATCCACACCGAGCAAAGGCCGCAACACCCACGCCCTGCTATCAAACAGGCTTGCCCGCGGAATACCTGTCAGGCCGGGGGCACCGTCGCGCAGCCCCCGATCATGACGCATCGCAAGCGTTTCGGCCTGATCATCGGCGGTATGACCGGTCAAAATGGCAGCAAGTCCGAGCCGTGCGGCGGCCTCAGTCAGAAGATGATATCGCGCCTCACGGGCCTTCGCCTGCAGGCCGGACACGGGCTTTTCACCTTTCCAGAGCAGAGTTTCATGCCGAACACCCAGCCTTCGGCAAAACCTTTTGACGGCTCGCGCTTCATCTGCAGAGCAGTCACGCAGCCCGTGATCGACGGTCAAGGCCACCAGCTGCGTGAGCGGAACACTTCGCGTCATTCCCAACAACAGGCTGAGTGAATCCGATCCTCCGGACACAGCTACACCGAGCGGACGCTGATCGGAGATGTTGTTGCAGAAGTCCGACAGGATCGCGCCAATGTCGGTGGTTGCTTCGGCAGTGGGCACCGCGGCCCGGTCCGCCGTTCTCAGCAACTGGCCAGTCGCTGCTCTTCGCTGACCTTGCTGCGCACTGCGGCCGATGCGCCGGGATAGCGGATCAGGACTTCCCGCAATGTTGCACAAGCGGTTTCACGGTTGTCGAGCTTGGCCAGTGACATGCCAAGTTTCAGCAGGGAATCTGCAGCCTTGTCGGCCCGCGGATATTGTTTGTGGACATCAAGAAAGGTTTTCGCCGCATCCTGGTAGCGGCCTTGCGAATATTGCGCCTCGCCAAGCCAGAACATTGCATCGGCGGTGCGTCCACCTTCAGGATAGGCTGCGATGTAATCGCCAAACACCTGCTCGGCCAGGACGTAGTCACCGGTGAGCATGTGATTGTAACCGGCCTGGTAGAGATCGTCAGGCGAATTCAGCGAAGCGGTCTGCCCGCCGGGCTGAAGCGGTTCGATAATCCCACCGATCAGATCACTGTTCGGGTCCACCTGCAGCGTGCCCAGATCAAGTGCAGGCGCTCCGGCTCCCTGCACGTCGGGAATGGTGGAGGCGGTTGTCGACGGCTCGATGCCCGGCTGGGTCGCGCTGGACCCGGCATCACTGCGCTGAGCACCGGTCTTTTCAAGTTCCTGAAACCGGAACTCGTTGTCTTCCTGCATTTGCCGCATCTGCTCCTGCATCTGCAGAAGCTGGAAGCCAAGCTCCTCGATCCGCCCATTGAGGTTGCGAACCTGCTCTTCGAGCTGACCGATCCGAAACAGCGGGTCTCCGGCCTGTGCCAGAATCACTCTGTCACGGTCCTGCGCGGTGCCCACCGCCGCCGGCGGCACCGGGACGGCTTGCGAAAAGCCCGACAGAACAGGCGCTGCCAAAGCCGGCGCGGCAAACACCGCCATCACCGTCAAAGCAAGCAGATTGCGAATCGTCTTCATCAGCCTCACCTCATTGCGCCACGCCAGCGGCGGGCGGTTGCCCCTGTCACTCAGATACCGCATGGCAACACACCAAATCAACGCACAAACCGGCCAAACTATGGTCAATGTTCGCCCGGCGCAGCAAAAAGGGCGGCCCGAAGACCGCCCTGTTCATTCAAAGCTCAACTCCGCAAGTCAGCTGCCGGCACCACCGAGCACAGTGACCGCCCGGCGGTTCTGCGACCAGCATGAAATATCGTCACACACGGCAACCGGACGCTCCTTGCCGAAGGAAATCGTCTGGATCCGGTTGGCTGCAACACCGCGCGATGTCAGATACTGCTTGGCAGCCGCGGCACGACGGGCGCCGAGTGCGAGGTTGTACTCGCGGGTTCCACGCTCATCGGCATGCCCTTCCATGGTGATGCGGTAGGTCGGATACTGATTGAGCCACTGCGCCTGACGGTCAAGCGTCGACGCTGCGTCCGCGCGGATCACCGAGGAGTCGGTGTCAAAGAAAATCCGGTCGCCAACATTGACGGTGAAATCCTGCTGTGAACCCGGGGTGGCATTGCCAGCCAGGCCGAGGTCGGCGGCATTGTTGGGCAGGGTCTTTTTGGATGCGCAACCGGTGAGCGCCAACGCGGTGAACAGCGCCAGCATTGCCGGGTTGCGAACAAGAGCTTGCATACGGCCCATGGCCCGTCTCCTTGAAAGTTTTGGTTGACCGTTTCTAACCGACCGCGGTTAACCGGCGCTGAAAAAAGACGGTTAACAAATTTCTGTTTAAGCCTCTTTGCCCTGCCTCTGGACGGAAAATACGGCGCAAACGCGGCGGAAATCCGCCTTTTTGCCGGTTTTCGGCCAATTGCAGTTCACAGCTACTCCAACAAGGGAGACCAGGCAGGATCGGATGCAAAGGTCGGGGTCGACACCAGTTGCTCATTGTAGCCGGTCAGATCGATCGAATAGATTTGGGGACCACCCGCTCCGGCCGGCTGACGGAAGAACATCAGCACACGGCCATTGGGGGACCAGGTCGGCCCCTCATTGTGAAATCCGGTGGTCAGAATGCGCTCGCCTGATCCATCGGTGCGCATCACGCCGATCGAGAATTTTCCACCCGACTGCTTGGTGAACGCAATCAGATCCCCGCGTGGCGACCAGACCGGGGTCGAATAGGAGCCGTCCCCAAAGGAGACCCGGCGCTGGTTCGAGCCGTCCGCACCCATGATGTAGAGTTGCTGGCGCCCCCCACGGTCGCTTTCAAACACGATCTGGTTGCCATCGGGCGAATAGGAAGGCGACGTGTCAATCGCCGCTGTGCTGGTCAGCCGTGTGGTCGCGCGCGAACGCAGATCCATGGTGTAGATATTGGCATTGCCATCCTGCTGCAGGCTCATGATCACTTTCTGCCCGTCCGGCGAGAACCGCGGCGAGAAGGTCATGCCCGGGAAATTGCCCACAAGTTCCCGCTGGCCGGTCTCGAGCTGCAGCAGGTAGACCCGCGGCTGCCCGCCTTCGAACGACATGTAGGTGATTTCCTGCCGGCTTGGCGAAAACCGTGGCGTCAGCACGATGTTGCTTGCATCGGTCAGCATGCGCACATTGGCGCCATCCTGATCCATGATCGCCAATTGCTTCTGACGGTCAGTCTTTGGCCCGCTTTCCGATACGAACACCACCCGGCTGTCGAAATAGCCCTTCTCCCCAGTCAACCGCTCATAGATCGCATCGGCGATGATGTGGGCGACACGGCGCCAGTTTTCGGGGCTGGTGAAAAACTGCTCGCCGGTCAGCTGCTGCGATGCGAACGTGTCCCAAAGCCGGAACTCTGCACGCAACCGGCCATCGGCTTCACGCACAACCCGGCCAACCACCAGCGCCTGGGCATTGATCACCCGCCAGTCCTCGAAGCGGGGGCTGGCATCGGGATTGGAAATGCGCTCGATGAACGCACCCTTGTCGATCGGCGCGAACAGGCCCGAACGCTTCAGGTCAGCCGCAACCACGGCGGAAATCTGGGCGCCGATGCCGTCATCGGACAGGAAATCGGTAATTGCGATCGGCAGCGGCTCGACATTGGCGCGATTGATGTCGATCTCGACCACCGCGCGCGCCGGACTTGCAGCCAGGACGGCCAGAGCAGCAACAAACGCCAGCGGGAAAAGGAAAAATCGGGTCATCAGGGTCATGGTGCAGCCTTTCAGCGCCATTTCAAGCTTTGTCTTCATTCGGGCAGACCACGTCACACTGCATTCCTGCAAAACCGGCTTGGCAGTCCGCCATTTAAAACACGCATTTCCGGACAAGAGAACCTCGTTCCGGTTTCCCGGCACATACGGCCTAGAACATCTGACTTGGGTCGAAGTTCACCACGACTTCCGACCAGGAATCATATTTTTCCGCGGGCAATTGATAGGGCTGCGCCCGGAGCACCGCGCGCTTGGCGCTGCTTGCCAGCGTGCCGCGTGTCCCGGCTGATCCGCCGGTCGCAGAAACATCCGGTTGCCCGACAATGTTGCCCGATACATCCAGCCGCATTCTCACCGTGACCCGCACATCGCCGCCATCCGCCATACCGGGAATGATATTCCAGTACCGCTGGATCTGGCCGCGAAGCGCATCCATTTCGCTCTGGCTCAAGGTGTTGCCACGCGTGGTCCGGGCACCGCCAAGCGCGGCCGTCTCGGTTGAGCGCCGGGCACCGCCACCGGCTGCATCCTGCTTGTTGAGCAGGGCCGCAACCTCATCAGCATTGAAATCGCTTTCCCGTGTGGAGGCTGTCTGCGCCGGCGCCTGGGGTCTTGGCGGCGCCGGACGGGCCTGCGGCACCGGACCCGCACTTGGCAGGGCCGCAAATTGCGGCTCGGCGGGTGCCCCTTCGGCAATCGCCTCGGCCACCGGATCGGGGGTCGATTCAGCAGGCAGGGCGGCGACTTCCGTAGGTGCTGGCTTCGGCTCGGCTGGTGTCGGTTCCGGAGTGGGCGCGGGCTCTGCCTCGGCGGCCTCCGTCACAGGTTCCGGGACAGGCTCCGCAGCAGGCGCCGGTTTTTCTGCGGGCTTCGGCGGCGCTTCGGATACAACTTCCCGTGGGCTGGGCGTGGCCGCCTCTGACGGCTGCAGGTCAACGGTGTTGTCACCGGTGTTCTGGGCATCTGGCACCGGCTCAGGCCGGGATGTGGGGACAGGCGCAGCCGTCTCGGCGAGGGGTGCGTCTTCCGCGCCCTGCTGGATCTGGGTCAGCTCCTCGATCGGCACAATGCTCACCGGCAAGGATTCGACGTTCTCCACCTCAAGCGTCTTCGGCGCGGAGAACGACGACAGCGCAAAGCCGAGGACCACCGCATGCAAAACCGTTGATGTCGCCAGGCTTCCCTTCATCGGCGCGCCGTCAGCTGTCCTGTTCCTGGAGCGTGACCAGCCCGAGGTTCTTGAAACCGGCCGCCGAAATCCGCGCCATCACCTTCATCACCGTTCCGTAGTCGGCATTGGTGTCACCACGCACATAAATCCGCTCGTCATAGCCGGTGGTTGCGATCGCCTCGAGCTTGGCCACAACTTCCTCGATCGGGATCTCGGTCTCCTGCAAATAGATCTGACCCGAGGAGTTGACCGATACGGTGATTGGTTGTGTTTCGGAATTCAGCGCCTTGGCCTGGGTTTCAGGCAGATCGATGGGAACGCCCACCGTCAGAAGCGGTGCCGCGACCATGAAGATGATCAAGAGCACCAGCATCACGTCGACAAACGGCGTGACGTTGATCTCGCTGACCAGCTGTTTGCGGCTGCCGCGACGGCCCCGACGAGAACCGCCACCGCGGCTTCCTGCTACGGACATGCCCATAACGGCCTCCTATTCCGCCGCCTGACGGGCGTTCATCCGCTCGTCGATCTGGCGCGACAGGATGCCGGAGAACTCATCGGCAAAGCCTTCCATCCGGCTCGACAGCTTGCCCGCATCGGAAGAGAACTTGTTGTAGGCGATGACTGCCGGAATTGCTGCAAGCAGCCCGATCGCGGTGGCCAGAAGCGCCTCGGCAATGCCCGGCGCGACAACAGCGAGGTTGGTCGACTTCGATCCGGCAATCGCCTGGAATGACGTCATGATGCCGACCACCGTGCCAAACAGACCGATGAACGGCGCCGCTGACCCGATCGAGGCCAGCGAACCGAGTTTCGATTCAAGGTGCTCCGCTTCGCGCGCCAATGTCACATCCATCGCCTTGTCGATCCGCATCTGCAATCCGATCGGCGATTTGGCACCGCGCTCGAAGGATTTTTTCCATTCGCGCATCGCCGCCACGAAGATCGCGCTCATGCCCGTGGTCTTGCGGTCCGACAGCGTCCGGTAAAGATCCTCAAGCGACTGTCCCGACCAGAAGATCTGTTCGAACTGGTCCAGCTGACCACGAAACTTGCGATAGGAAACCCATTTGTCAGCGACAATCGCCCAGGTCCAGATCGATGCCCCGACAAGACCGAGCATGACCAGTTTGACCACAAAGCCTGCCTGCATGAAAAGCGACCAGAGGGTTACCTCGCTGGTCGCCGCCAGTCCTACCTGTTCCATTCACATACCCTCAAATCCATTCGCCCGGTCGATCTACCGGGCGGCCAAGACGTCACTTTTGCCGGGAATCCAGAAGTGCGCGATTGCCGCCTTTTCACTTCTCAAGTCTTCTCACGGTCAATTTTGGTCAAAGGATGGCGCACCGGATATGCGCAACCTTATCGGCCTTGTTCATACTTGGTTATGGTTAAGGCTTGGTTAGGATTTGCCGGCCGGGGCCGGAGGTCCACGACCTCAATCCGGCAGGGTCAGCACCACCGGGCCGTTGCGCGTGACCACCAATGTGTGCTCGAACTGCACTGTCAGGGCGCCCGGTTCTCCAAACAGCGTCCAGTTGTCCTTGTCGCCATCCTCGGCGAAGATCGCCCCCAGCGACAGGAATGGCTCGACGGTGAACACCTGCCCCTCCTGCATGATCCGTTTCTCGTGCTTGTCCGGCCAGGTGGCGATTTCACCCGGCTCCTCATGCAGCGAACGGCCAATGCCGTGGCTGGCGAGGTTCTGGATCAGCGTGTAGCGATGCTTCCGGGCGAACTTGCCGATCGCATCGCCGATGGCCCCGAGCCGGTTGCCGGTTTTCACCTGGTTGATCCCGAGCCACATTGCCCGCTTTCCGTCACGCAGGAGACGCTCGGTCCTGGCAGGCATCGCACCAACCCCGAATGACGCGCCGGTATCGGAAAAATAGCCGTCCTTGAAAGCGGACACATCGATATTGACAAGATCGCCAGCCGCGATCACGCGGTCGCCCGGTATGCCGTGAGCCACTTCCTCATTGACGGAAATGCAGGTGGCGCCGGGAAACTCATAACAGAGCTCAGGCGCCGAAACGGCACCGCAACTTTCGAGATATTGCCGCCCGACGGCATCGAGTTCACCCGTCGTCATCCCGGGCTCCATCTTTTCGGCCATCACCTGGATTGTCCGGGCACAGATCCGGCCGATGTGCCTGAGACCCTCAAGTTCGTCTTCGGAATCAACGATCATGTTGAGGTCCTTTTCTGCGATTGGTTTTGGGCTCGGAGCAAAGCTCTAATCGTCAAGGCCAAGTTTTGCCGCGAGTGTCTCCGGCAACCGCCGCGCCCGGCCAAGCCCGTTGACCACCGCGACGGTAACCACCGCACTTGAGAGCAGATCGCCATCACGCCGGATTTCCTGATCGAGCATCATGCGCGCGCCGCGCACCTCTTGAGGCCTGGTGATGATGGTCAGCACGTCATCCATCCGCGCCGGAGACTTGAAGTCGATCTCCATGCGCCGGACCACGAAGGCCACCGCATTGGTTGGATCGGCCTGGGCATGCAATTGCCCCTGCGACACACCGAGCAGTCTTATGAAATCGGTCCGGCCGCGTTCGAAGAAATGCAGATAGCGGGCGTGGTAGACGAAACCGGAAAAATCCGTGTCCTCGTAATAGACCCTTTGCGTCAGCCGATGGCTGCCGTCCTGCATCTGTCCCGCTAGCTCAAAGTCCATGAATTCGGCCTGCCTGCTGCTGTGCTGTGTTTGCGTCAAACCAATGATGGGTGTGAGGCAATCGTTTTTCTGTCATAAAACCGATCTATCAGGATGAAAACCATGCAGGCACAGGAGAATCAGAAATGAAGATTGCAATCATGGGCGGCGACGGGTTCGTCGGCTGGCCAACATCGCTGCATCTTTCCAATGCCGGGCATGAGATCCACATCATCGACAACCTGTCGCGTCGCTGGATCGACACCGAGCTCGGCGTCCAGTCGCTGACCCCGATGGATTCGATCCAGGAACGCACACGCATCTGGCATGCCGAGACCGGTCGCAAGATTCATTTCCACCTGATCGACATGGCGCGTGATTATGACGTGTTGAAGAACTGGCTCGCCGAGGAGCGCCCCGACGCGATTGTACATTTCGCCGAGCAGCGCGCCGCGCCCTATTCCATGAAGAGCGACCGGCACAAGAACTACACCGTCAACAACAACGTCAACGCCACCCACAATCTGCTCAACGCCATGGTCGAGCTCGGTCTCGACGCGCATCTGGTGCATCTGGGCACCATGGGCGTCTACGGCTATTCGACGGTCGGTGCAGCGATCCCCGAGGGCTATCTGCCGGTCGGCATCGAGACCATGGACGGCGAGACGGTGCAGCAGGACATTCTTTATCCGGCCAATCCCGGCTCGATCTACCACATGACCAAGTGCCTCGATCAGCTGATCTTCCAGTTCTACGCCAAGAACGACAATCTGCGCATCACCGATCTGCACCAGGGCATTGTCTGGGGCACTCACACCGACCAGACCCGCCGTCATGAACAGCTGGTCAACCGCTTCGACTATGACGGCGACTACGGCACCGTGCTCAACCGTTTCCTGATCCAGGCAGCCATCGGCTATCCGCTGACCGTGCACGGCACCGGCGGCCAGACCCGGGCCTTCATCCATATTCAGGATTCGGTCCGCTGCATCGAGATCGCGCTTGAAAACCCGCCGGAGCGCGGCGCCAAGGTCGAGATCTTCAACCAGATGACCGAGACCCACCGGGTCCGTGATCTTGCCGAGATGATCTCCGGAATGACCGGCGCCGAGATCGCCTGGTTGCCCAACCCGCGCAAGGAAGCCGCCGAAAATGATCTTGTGGTTCACAACGAGAAATTCCTCGGACTCGGGCTTGAGCCGACCACGCTGAAGGAAGGTCTGCTGGGCGAAGTCGTCGACGTGGCCAGGAAATACGCCTACCGCGTCGACCGTTCGCGTGTGCCTGCCGTCTCCGCCTGGACCCGTGACATAGCCCCGACGATCAACCGTGATCCGGAAGGCAAGGCGCTCAAATCCGTTTCATGAGCACCCAAGCCCACCTGCCCGCTGGGCTGAGCGCGAACCGGCCCGCAACGGGCACCCGCGCCTATGTCACGCTGGTCACAAATCAGGACTACGCCATGGGCGCGCTGGCGCTGGTGCGGTCGATTCGGCTCACCGGCAGCAAGGCCGATATCGTCGTCCTGCACACCGGCGGTGTGGACGATGGGTCGCTCGCGCCCCTGTCAGAGCTCGGCTGCCGACTGGTTCGCACCGAGCTGCTCGACACTTCGGACGGCTTCAACGCGCGCCATTCCCGGGGTAAACTGCATGCCGATGCGCCCTTCACCAAGGGGCGCAAACCGGCGTTTCATTCGCCACTCGACAATTTCTGCAAGCTCAGGCTCTGGCAACTGACAGACTATGAATCTTGTGTTTTCATCGACGCCGATGCGCTGGTGCTGCGCAACATCGACAAACTGTTCGATTATCCCGAATTCTCCGCAGCCCCCAATGTCTATGAGAGTTTGGCGGATTTCCATCGGATGAATTCCGGCGTCTTCGTTGCCCGGCCTTCGCTGGAGACCTTTGACGCCATGCTCAAGATGCTGGATCAGCCCGACATTTTCTGGCGGCGAACCGACCAGACCTTTCTGGAGAGCTTCTTCCCGGACTGGCACGGCCTGCCCGTCACCATGAACATGCTGCAATATGTCTGGTTTAGTCTTCCCGAACTGTGGGACTGGAAGCAGATCGGCGTGCTGCACTACCAGTACGAAAAGCCCTGGGAGACCGACCATCCCAAGGCCGACAGGCTGCGGCCGCTGATCGATCTGTGGAAGGCTTTCCACGACGGCGCGGCAATCCCGGAGATCAGCACTCTGGCCAACCCCTCGGACCCGGCCCGGACATGAAAGCCCTGGTCACCGGCGGCAACGGCCTGGTCGGGCGTTACATCGTCGAGACCTTGCTGGGGTCCGGCTACGATGTCACCGTTGCAGGAAGGACACCGCCGGCAGATGGCCTGTTTCCGAGAGCCGTCGCCTTCCGCACCGCCACGCTCGAGCCGGAAGCCATCGAAGAAGACCTGTTCGCCGGGATCGATGCAATTGTCCATGCCGCCTTCGACCACTTGCCCGGACGCTATCGCGGCGGCGAGGGCGATGATCCGGACCGCTTCCGCCGGCTCAATCTCGATGGCAGCATCCGGCTGTTCGAGGCCGCGAAGTGCACAGGTGTGCGGCGCGCTGTGTTCCTTTCGAGCCGCGCCGTTTACGACGGCGTGCCGCCGGGTACGGCGCTGACAGAAGACCTCGCATTGCAGCCCAGTTCTCTTTACGGCGAGATCAAGCTTCTGGCCGAGCAGGCGCTCGCGGAGCTGAATGCACCGGATTTCACCACCGCAAGCCTGCGCCTGACCGGCGTCTACGGCGACCTCAGACCGAACAAGTGGGATGGCCTTTTTGCGGATGATCTCGCAGGCCGGGAAATACCGGTTCGCGTTGGAACAGAAGTGCATGGCCGGGATGGCGGGCAGGCCGTGAGGCTGATGCTGGAAATGGATGCGGACACCGTCGGCGGACAAAGCTTCAATGTCTCCGACATCGTCACCGGCACGCAGGAGATCCTTGCCTGTGTGAAAGCATCGAGATCAGACATTCCGGTTCTTCCCGCCATTGCAGGCAAGGCGCAGGTTGCGGAAATGGAGACGGGCAAGATCAAGGCGCTTGGCTGGCGGCCCAGCGGATGGCCGCTGTTCGAACAGACACTCAGGCAGCTTGCCAACCAAACCTGATCGCTCAAGCCATATAGATTTTCTGTGATCCGGTACCCGGGATTACAATTTCCCGTCATCCCAGATGATATGCTCCGTGACATCCGGCAGGAGCTCGATCCGGTCCGCCAGGAACACCGGCGGCAGTGGCAGGGCCGCGAGCGCGGCACGCGTGGCAGGCACCCATTTGAACTCAAGCCGGTTCTTGCCGTCGACAATCTCGTGGATGATGCTTCCATCGGCCGAGAACGGGAAGTCACTCGGCAGATCCATCAGGTAGTACCAGCCGATCTCGTGCCAGGCGCGGCCTTCGAAATCGAAGAAATTCTCAACCAGAAACACCAGCCGGCCAATGCTGACCTCAACGCCGAGTTCCTCCTGCATTTCCCGGAACAGTGTGGCCCGGCTGTCTTCACCCAGCTCCGCCGTTCCGCCGGGAATGGTCCAGAACGGCTCGTGCACGGCACGATGGATCAACAGATGACCATCGCGCAGTGCCAGTCCGGCGACGCGGGCATTGAAGCGCCGGCCTTCGTCGTTGAACCGGATCGTGCGGCGTGCGGGCTGTGTCATTCGTCTTCAAACAGGCTGGCCTGGCTCATTGCAGATTCCTTCGCCGGGCAGAGGCCGACATCTCAAGAAGCCCGTTTTTCTATCACCTAGTCGCATAGTTTGCGCACTATAATAACCGGTGCTGTGCGACATAAGGCCCAATAAAGCAACAACACCGCTCAGCCTAGGTCGATAAGCAATATCTCAGGCCAGGCCCCGATCCGCACCGGAATAATCGAGCACCCCAAACCCTTGGACACGATCATGTCACGGTTTTCCTCACGATAATGGCCGACTGGATAACGCCGCGATCCTGCGGACGCCGCCCCCGGCCGCCAGCCAAGTATGTTGATCTGGCCGCCATGAGTATGGCCGCACAATGTGAGGCTCACCCGGTCCGGCACACGTGGAAAAATGTCCGGTTCATGCGCCATTAGGAGAACAGGGGCATCGTCCGTGACCTGCGACAGCGTACCATGGAGGTCATCGATCCCGACAAAAGACGCTCGTCCATAAGCTGATCCGGGCAGAAGCGCCATTTGATCGCCAAGACCCGCGATCCAGAAAGCACGCCCATCCTTCTCCAACCGAACGGTTTCGTTGACATAAGTCGCAATTCCCACATTTTTCAACGCACCGGCCGCTATGTTCTCTGACCGCTGGTCTTTCTGAAATGTAAGGTCTTCCCAATAATCGTGATTGCCAAGAATGGCATGGACACCAAACGGGGCCTGCAGCGACGCCAGCGCCCGAGACCAGTCAGCCGAATTGACATATTCGCTCACCAGCCGCGTTCCCGCCGCATAATCTCCCAGCAGCAGGATGATATCTGCATCAAGTGAATTCGCCTGTTCACAAATCGACTTGATACGCGACAGGCTCATCCACGGCTCGCAGGCGTGAAAATCGGCAAGTGCGCAGATGCGAAGTCTTAGCCCGTCTGTCCATCCGGACGGCTTGAGCGAATAGCGCGTTACCCGAGGTCTGGCGAGCACTTCAACAAATGGATAGGCAGCAATGCCAGCCAGACCTATCGCTCCGCCGATCATACTCTTGAGAAAGGTCCGACGTGTGAGCATTCACTCGTCTTCAAACAGGCTGGCCTGGGTGGCGGCAAGGTCCTTGGGTGGGTTGAGGCCGATATGCCCCCAGGCCCGCGCCGTCATCACCCGCCCGCGCGGCGTGCGCTGCAGGAAACCCTGCTGGATCAGATAGGGTTCGATAATGTCCTCGATCGCGTCGCGCGGCTCCGACAGACCGGCTGCGATGGTCTCGATCCCCACAGGGCCGCCGCCGAAATTGCGGGCGATCATGTCGAGATAGCGCCGGTCGAGCTGATCCAGTCCGATGCTGTCGACCGAAAGCCGGGTCAGCGCCTCGTCGGCGATTTTCTGGGTGACGGCTTCCGCCTTGGCCACTTCCGCAAAATCGCGGACCCGCCTGAGCAGGCGCCCGGCGATACGGGGCGTACCGCGTGCGCGCCGGGCAATTTCCAGCGCACCGTCATCGGTCATGCCGAGCCCCATGATCCGCGCGCCACGGCGCACGATCAGCTCGAGCTCCTCGACCGTATAGAACTGCAGCCGCACAGGAATGCCGAAGCGGTCGCGAAGCGGCGTGGTTAGCAGGCCGAGCCGCGTGGTGGCGGCCACCAGTGTAAAGCGTGACAGATCAATCTTGACCGAGCGTGCCGCCGGCCCCTCGCCGATGATCAGGTCGAGCTGAAAATCCTCCATCGCCGGATAGAGGATTTCCTCGACCGCCGGGTTGAGCCGGTGGATCTCGTCAATGAACAGCACGTCGCGGTCTTCGAGATTGGTGAGAAGCGCCGCAAGGTCACCCGCCTTGGCGATCACCGGCCCGGATGTGGAGCGGAAATTGACGCCCAGTTCCTTGGCCATGATCTGCGCCAGCGTGGTCTTGCCGAGGCCCGGAGGGCCGACGAACAGCACATGGTCCAGCGCCTCGGCCCGTCCCTTGGCCGCTTCGATGAACACTTTCAGATTGGCCCGCGCCTCGGCCTGGCCGGTGAATTCGTCGAGCGACTGCGGCCGCAAGGTCGCATCGACATCCTCGCCGCGCTTGTCGGGCGAGATCAGGCGGTCTTCATCACTCATGCCAGCAGCTCCATGCCAGGCACCGACTGGGCGGCTTTACGGTCAAACGTCATCGTCGTTTCACATCCATTTTCGCTGTTGAGCCCGGCAATGACAACGTCGGAGAAATCCGGATGCGGGGATTGCAACCACTCGCTCCAACTGCCCGTCTGCATGGTCTCCGGCACTTTGATCTCCACGGTGTCGAGCAACCCCGCCACTTGCCTTCGAGCCATCGCACGGTCGGTCTTGTAGACCCGCTCCAGCACCCAGATGGTTTCGGCAATCACGATCGGATTGACAAACAACGGCCTGTCGGGACCGCTTGCCTTCACCAGCCTGACCGCAGCATCGAACTGCTCGGGGTCATCACGCGTCAAGAGCCGGACGATGATGTTGGTGTCAATCCCGATCATGCGACCGCTCGTACCGGTCAGAGACAGCCTCGCCGACTGCCTCGTTCATGGCTTCGATGGATACCGGTTCGCGGTTGGGTTCAAAAAGGGCGCCCGCGAAATCGAGGGCGCTGCGGTTTTTCGGCACCAGCACCACCTTGCCATCGACGAATTCATAGCCGATGCGGTCACCCACCCCGACTTTCAGATATTCACGAACTTCCATCGGAATCGTTGTCTGGCCCTTGGAAGTGATTTTTGATTCGACACCCATATCCTTACCATTTCCTTCAATCCTTACATTTCAAAATAGTAAGGATTTTCCTCAAGAGCAAGGAATTACCGTGCGAGTTCCTTTAGCCCCAGCCGGATCAATTTGGCGGAATCCGCATCTTCACCGGCGGCTTTCATTGCCGCAGCCACGGCATTGGCGGCCTGGTCACGCGAGTAGCCCAGATTGCAAAGCGCCGACACGGCATCCGCGATGGGCGCGGACGCAACACCCTCGCCCAACTCCTGCTTGAGCCCCATGGTGCTGCCGGCGTCGCCCGAAAGCGCCGGGGCCTTGTTCTTGAGTTCGGCAACGATGCGCTGCGCCACCTTGGGCCCGATGCCCGGCGCGCGCGCCACCATCGCCTTATCCTGCAACGCAATCGCATTGGCGAGTTCGGACGCGGTCAGCGTCGACAGCACCGCAAGCGCCACCTTGGCACCAACGCCCTGCACACTTTGCAGCAGCCGGAACCATTCGCGCTCGAGTGCCGTTTCGAAGCCAAAAAGCTTGAGCTGGTCTTCGCGAACATAGGTCTCGATGAACAGCACCGCCGCCTCACCGACCGAACCGAGCCGCGACAGCGTCCGCGACGAGCAGAACGCCACGTAGCAGACCCCGTGCACATCAATGAGCACATGATCCCCATCGATCTCTTCAATGGTACCTTTGAGCTTGCCGATCATGGGTGTGTATCCGGGGCTATGATGTCGAGCTTCGGGAAATAACTGCGGTAGCCGTTAGGATCGCGCGTCAGCAGCCGGTAGCCGCGGACCACCGCATGCGCGCCGATCAGGAAATCAGGCAATGTCCGCTCGCGGCTTCCGCCATTTTTTCGGTAGAATCGAAAGGCTCTCCCCGCGGCGAAAGCCGAAGCCCAAGGAAGGTGCTCACGCTGGAACTCGATAGGGTCGAGCAGCGCATCAACCTCCTCCAGGGATTCGTAGCGGTAGGAAAACTCGCTGAAGATCACTGGATTGATCACCAGAGCGCCCTGCTTGAGCGCCTCCACCATCCGGTCGCGCGACCAGTCCCGCCAATTCGGATCTCGGAAAGCGATGTCGATCAGGACATTTGTATCGACCAGCGTCCCCATGCCTAGCGGTCCCGCGTTTCGCGCATCACGTCGTCCGCGCTGAGCGTCGGATCGCCGGTACCCTCGAGACGGTCAAGCGCGGCAAGAAAATGGGCCAGGCGCTGCCTGTCGGCCTTGCGTTCGCTGCCATCCTTGGCCTCGAGGAAAATCCGCCCGCCTTCCACGGAGAAGACAACCTCGCTGTTGGCCCCAATCCCTGCCAGATCGCGGAGGTTCTTCGGGATAGTCACCTGCCCTTTTTCCGAAACGCGCACCTTGTCGCTCCAAGTTAGAATAATTCCTACTTATTCCTACCTGTGGAACATGTCAAGAACACACAGACGCATTCATTCCGCGGCCATGCGCCAGGCCGGCGATGTCCTGTGATGGGCATGGCAGATGGCGATCGCCAGCGCATCCGCAGCATGATCGCTGTCGAATGTTGCCTTCGGGATCAGCATCTTGACCATCATCAGGATCTGTTTCTTGTCGCCATGGCCGACGCCGATCACGGCCTTTTTCACCGCATTGGGCGCATATTCCGCAACCCGTAAGCCCGCGCGCGCCGGTGCCAGCATGGCAATGCCGCGCGCCTGGCCGAGCTTCAGCGTCGCGGTGGCGTCCTTGTTGACGAAGGTATTTTCAACCGCCGCCTCGAACGGACGGTGGGAGTGGATCACGCCCTCAAGCCCCTCGTAAAGCTGGTTCAGCCGGGAGGCGAGATCGAGCTTGTTGTCTGATTTGACGGTTCCGGAGGCGACAAAACGCAACGAGTTGCCGGTGCTGTCAATGACACCCCAACCGGTGTTTCTAAGCCCGGGATCAACGCCAATGATTCGAATCGTCTCCGCCATGTCAGAACCCTATCTCCAAGCGACGGACCATTCCATCGAAAAGTGAACAAAACAAAAACACTCACAACCGGGGGCAAATGGTTTTGCGTTCTGCCGTCGAGCACCTACATGAGAGTCAACACGGCAACGGCCGAAAGAACCGCACCGAAAGACTCCCGATGACCGCCTTTTCAATCCTTGATCTCTGCCCCATCGTCGAGGGCGGCACCGCCAGCGATGCACTTGCCAGCACCCGGAAGATGGCCAGGCAGGCAGAAGATTCCGGCTTCACCCGCTTCTGGTTGGCCGAGCATCACGGCATGCAGGGCATCGCCAGCGCCGCAACCGCGCTGGTGATTGCCGAGGCAGGCAACGCCACAAGCACCATCCGCATCGGTTCGGGCGGCATCATGTTGCCCAACCACTCGCCTCTGGTGATCGCAGAACAGTTCGGAACCCTTGAGGCACTGTTCCCGGGCCGTGTCGATCTCGGCCTCGGCCGGGCGCCGGGCACCGACATGAACACCGCCCGCGCGCTGCGGCGCAATCTCGAGGCTGGCGCCAACAGCTTCCCCAATGACATTGTCGAATTGCAGCATTATCTCGCAGACGCCCAGGAGGGGATGCTGATCGCGGTTCCCGGTGCAGGCTCGCATGTGCCGCTCTGGATTCTCGGTTCCAGCATCTACAGCGCGCATCTGGCCGCGGCACTCGGGCTCCCTTACGCATTTGCCTCACATTTCGCGCCGGACATGCTGCTCGAAGCGCTCGACATCTATCGATCCAAGTTCGCACCATCAGCCCAGCAAAAGGCACCCTACGTAATCGCCGCGACAATGGGGGTCATGGCCGACACTGACGCGGAAGCGGAGTATCTTTTCACCTCCGTGCAGCAGACATTCGTCAACATGCGCCGCAATGCCAGAGGCAAGATGCCGAGACCTCTCGACACCATGGATGGCTTCTGGTCAGAGATGGAGAAGACCGCGGTCGAGCACACATTGCGCTACGCCGTGGTCGGCGGCCCGGAAACAGCGAAACGCAAGATGCAGGACTTCATCGAAGCGACCAAAGCCGACGAAATTATCATCTCCATGCCGATCCATTCAATTGATGCCCGGCTCAAATCGGTGGAATATTTCGGCAAGCTGCGTGGCGATCTCTGACGCAGACAAAAACGCCGCCCGCAAAAACCGGCGGCATCAGATTTGCAGAAAGGCCCGGGGTCAGGCCGAAAGCTTGGCCATTACCTCGTCAGAGACTTCAAAATTGGCGTAGACGTTCTGCACGTCATCATCATCGTCAAGCGTGCCGATCAGCCTGAGCACCGATTGCGCCTTGTCCTCATCGACCGGGGTCGACGTCTGCGGCTTCCAGATCGCCTTGACCGACTGAGCTTCGCCAAGCGCCTCTTCAAGCGCGGTCGACACTTCGCCGATGTCTTCAAACGCACAGATGATCACATGCTCTTCTTCGCTGCTGTTGACATCTTCCGCACCAGCCATGATCGCGGCTTCCATGATCGCATCGGCATCACCGGCTTCTGGCGCGTAGATGATTTCGCCAACCCGATCGAACATAAAGCCCACCGATCCGGTTTCGCCAAGCGCGCCGCCGGACTTGGTAAATGCCGCGCGCACTGTTGAAGCGGTCCGGTTTCGATTGTCGGTCAAAGCCTCGACGATAACCGCAACACCGCCGGGGCCGTAACCCTCATAGCGAACCTCTTCGTAGTTCTCGCTGTCACCACCGGAGGCCTTGTTGATCGCGCGCTGAATGTTGTCTTTCGGCATCGATTGCGACTTGGCATTCTGGATCGCCAGCCGCAGCCGCGGGTTCATCGCCGGGTCAGGCGCTCCCATCTTGGCAGCCACGGTGATTTCGCGCGCCAGCTTTGAAAACATCTTTGAACGGACAGCATCTTGCCGTCCCTTGCGGTGCATGATGTTCTTGAATTGTGAATGGCCTGCCATGAAGCACCTGATCTTTGCTCTGGTTTTGGATTGGCCGCCTTATAAATCCCTTCCCCGGTTTCGTCCAGAAGGGACAAACATGCGAGATAAAGTTCATGCCCAGATACACGTTTCCAACCCTGCCGCTGACCGGTGGATGCCAGTGCGGCAGGATCCGTTACCGGCTCAAGGCCAGGCCGCTGGTCTTCTATCTCTGCCATTGCAAGGAGTGCCAGCGGCACACCTCGTCAGCCTTTGGCGAGAGCCTGCGCTTTGAACGCCCGGCACTCGAAGTCGACGAGGGATTGGCCGTGTTCCGCCGGACAAGTGATGCCGGGGCGGTGCGGGAAGGCTGGTTCTGCCCCGACTGCGGAGTGCGGATCTGGCATGGAACCAGACAGTCGCCCGAAATCAACATCAAGGCAGGCACACTCGATGACACCTCATGGCTGGTTCCTGCAGGCCACATCTGGACACGCTCCATGCAACCTTTCTTCAGACCGGGTGAAAATGACCTGGTGTACGAGGCCCAGCCCGATGACAATTACAGCGCACTCCGGTCCCGCTGGAGAGACATGTTCGGCGGCACATGAACCTTCGGCAGGTCCGTCAGACAAGCAGTTTCTGCCATCGGAGCGACAGCAAGGGGCGCGGCTGTGCGAAACAATCAAGCCGTGATCAAGGGCATAAACAGATACTCAGCACAAATCCGGATTGGATTACGCCTTTTCCCGGCCTTTACCTTGCGGCAACCTGCTCTACACTTGTCATCATGTGAAAGACAACTCACGGAGCCGCCCATGCCCCGGATACACGCCTTTCTTCTAACACTGGCCCTGACCTGCCTGCCAGCTGCGATGCCCGGGTCGGCGAGCGCGCAGGAACCTCAGCGCCCGTTCAGCCAGTGCCTTGCCGTGGCGCAGTCACTGCCCGGCGCCACCTATGCCAATTTCACGCCAGACGACGCGGAAACCCGCTTCAAGCTGGCGCAGGCAGGATCGGCCGAAGTCGAAATCATGTTTGCAGGCCACTCCACCTACGTCATCACAACACCGGCAGGCGTGACCATCGCCACCGATTTCAACGGCTGGTCGGGCCGTGTCGCGATCCCGCGGGTTGTGACCATGAACAAGGCGCACTCCTCGCACTACACGCTCTCGCCCGATGAACGCATCGACCACGTGCTGCGCGGCTGGAATTTCGACCAGACGCCAGCCGATCATGATGTGGTGGTCGAGGATGTCTATGTCCGCAACGTCACAACGGACATCCGCAATTTCGGAGCCATGGAGCCGGACGGCAATTCGATCTTCATTTTCGAAGTCGCTGATCTGTGCATCGGCCATTTGGGGCATTTGCATCACCCGCTGGAGGACAGGCACTTTGCCCAGATCGGACGGCTCGACATCGTCATGGTTCCGGTCGACGGCGGCTTGACGCTGAGCCATGACGCCATGACCGGCATTGCCCGGCGTCTGCAATCCTCGATCCTGCTTCCCATGCATCGGCGAGGCGCACCGCTGTCGAGTTTCATCGAGATGATGGGCGAAAACTTCGTCACTGATTTCGTCAACTCCGACAGCTTCACCATTTCCGCGCGCACACTGCCTCGGCGGCCAACGATACTTGTGCTGAACGGGGTTTGAGCAATGCGGCGGCGCACGCTGTTCAGCCATATGGCGGCACTGGTCTTTGTTGCCGCGTCGCCGCGGATTTCGTTTGCCGGCACTGAAGATGAACGTGCCAGACTGTTTGCTGCCCTGAAAAGCGCCAAGACCGAACGGCAGGGACGACAGGCTGAACACGAGATCTGGCAATGGTGGCTCTCGCAAGCACCGGCACCGGAGCTTCGTGCCGCCGTCGAGCATGCGATGAGCCGGCGCAGCAGCTATGATTTCGAAGCAGCCGAAACAACTCTTGATGAAGTGATTGAAGCCGCGCCCGGTTACGCCGAAGCCTGGAACCAGCGCGCCTTCGTCCGCTTTCTGCGTGAGAAGGACGCCGGAGCACTCTCCGATCTCGAGAAGACAATAGAGCTCGAGCCGGATCATTTTGGCGCCCTGTCGGGCATGTATCATGTGCTCATGCGCATGGGCCGGTCCAAGGCTGCCATTGCGTCACTGACACGCGCGGTTGAGATCAACCCTTGGATTCAGGAGCGCGGGAATCTTCCGCCTGATCCTGATGCGGTGCGCCCGGCCATCAAGGGAAATCAACTCGATCTTTAACGCGCAATCGTGACCTGAGATTGCCAGCAACGTAGAAAACCAACAATTGACCATCCTGCAACAGCCCAGTATCGCTTTGGAAGCATCATTTCAGGGAGGTGGCGATGCTGCGTTGGATCATCCGCTTGACAACCCATGGCTTCATGCTGGTCATCGGCTTTGCGCTCGGCATCTATCTGTTGCCGATCATCACAGCGCCGCCTTCGCCGGACCAAACGATGCTGGCCGAGAGCGCGCGGACGGCCCTCTACAAGGCGGATCTCCAGCGTGACTTGAAAGGCAGCGATTTTCTACATTGGGGCGAAGGCACGATCAGCATATCCACGACCCGGATCACACATCAGGGCAGTCTTGCCCCCGGACCAGACTACAAGCTCTATTTGGTCCCGGAATTCGTCGAGGATGAAGCGGAATTTCTCGCTGTCAGAGACACCGCGCAACGCATCGGCGACATCAAGACCTTTGACGGTTTCGTTGTCGACGTACCATCGACGGTCGATATAGAGGCCTACACAACTGTGCTGGTCTGGTGCGAAACATTTGGTGAGTTCATCAGCGCCGCGAAGTATCGCTGACGCAGTATGTCACCAGAACTCGGGCGTGGTTTCACTCAGTCTTGGCCCGATCCTGAGCGGCGCGATCTTTTCCGCCAACCCGGTGCGGTCGGAGATTTCCACCCCGACACCGCATATGGTGGCAGGCCCCGAAGCTACCTCGAAACGACCTTTCGGGATCTTGGAGAGGAACCGGTTCACCGGCTCCTCCTTGTCCATGCCGATCGATGAATCATAATCCCCGCACATGCCCGAATCCGACATGTAGGCCGTCCCGCCACTGAGGATCTGCGCATCCGCCGTCGGCACATGGGTATGGGTGCCCACCACAAGGCTCGCCCGGCCATCGACAAAATGCCCAAAGCAGAGCTTCTCGCTGGTCGCCTCGGCGTGAAAATCAAACACCACAGCGTCAGCAACATCACCCAGCGGGCAGGCCTCAAGAATCGCCTCTCCGGCCGAGAACGGATCATCGAGATCGGGATGCATGAACACCCGGCCCATCACATTTGCCACCATCACCCGAGCACCATTGCGGGCGATGTAGAGACTGGAGCCCCGCCCCGGTGTTCCGGCTGGATAGTTCGCCGGGCGAAGAAACTGGTCATGCCGATCAGCAAAGACCAGCGCCTCACGCTGGTCCCAGACATGATTGCCCGTGGTCACCACATCCGCCCCGGCATTCAGGGTCTCAAGAAAGATCTCCTCTGTGATGCCAAAACCGCCGGCAGCGTTCTCGCCGTTGACGACGACAAAATCGAGCTTGAAATCACGGATCAAGCCGGGAAGGCGGTCCCAGACCGCGGTGCGGCCGGTTCGTCCGACCATATCTCCAAGAAACAAAAGGCGCATCGACCCTCTATAGGGCTTGGGGGAATGAGCGCAAGCCTTGCTCGGTCAGGATCATCTCCAGAGGCACGTCATGCGGTTCGGCCGGAAGCGCTTCAGTCTTCTGACAGGCGAAAGCAGTGCCGATCAGCCGGGGCGGCTTTCCGCTTTCCCGCAACCGGGCAATCGCCCGGTCATAATGACCGGCACCATAGCCGAGCCTGTTGCCGTCGGCATCAAAGGCCGAAAGCGGCATCAGCATCAGATCCGGATCAAGCACTTCCGCCTCCGGCCCCGGCCCCGTCGTGCCGAAGCCAGTGTCCACAAGACCAGTTTCACGCTCAAACGCACGAAAGACAATGGTTTCGCGATCAAGCACCACCGGCAGGCAAAGCCGGGCACCACGGGCGCGCAACCGCGCCAGCAGCGGACGCAGATCCGGTTCGGAACGGATCGGCAGATAGCCGGCGATCACAGTTCCCGGGTCAAAATCGATGGCCTCGGCAGCTTCGGCCATCGCCAGGCTCATCTCGATACGGGTTTCGGAGGCAAGTGCATCGCGCACTGCCAGCATCTTCGCCCTGATGTGTTGTTTGCTTTCCATACACCGATCCCGGATTCAGCAAAATTGGTTGAACACCAATTGCAACCGCTGGCCTCACACCGTCAACCTCGGCGCAGCCAATTCTGTTGGGAAGTGCTCACCGATTTCCCACCTCAAGGCCCTGCACCCAAGGCATTTGGACGTCTTGGAAGCTCTGAATCGAGACGAAGAACACCGGAACGGCACTTTGCTCCCAAGCGCAGACCAGCGCACCAACACCCCCAGTTCCGTCTCAAAACGGGATTGCAGAAACCTTTGGTAAACGAACCTGGCAAAATCGGTTTGCACCGGCAGCGCTGTTGCCCGATAGGTCGCTGACGCTTTCCAAAGAACCTAATACATTAGAAATATTGAATTTTATGGCAGAAAATCACAGAGTTCTTACACATTTGGAGCGCGCTTGCCTGCAATCGGTAGCGCAAGGGGAACCCGTTGGTGTCATCGCCCAACAAAAAGGCAGAACCTCAACTGAGATCGAGTCCTTGCTAACTTCGGCACGCCGCAAACTGACAGCCAACACAAATGTCGAAGCGATCGCTCGCGCGCTGAAACTCGGTCTGATGGAGTAACCGGCTCCCCATAAAGCGCGTATCTATTCCGGTTCCCCGATACCGCCGAGAAACACGCGAATGGCGAGTTCAAGTCTGCGATTATAGGCTTCCAGCCGTTGGCAGGGCGGCTGCAAGACCACAAGGTGCTCAAGCAAGCCCTGGTGCGCCATATCTGACATCAAGCGGGCGGCAGCTTCCGTATCTGCAATACGGATCTCGCCACGATCAACCGATCGGTCGAGTTCCACACGGATCATATCGTAGAGCGCGTAGGGCCCTTCTTGTAAAAACTCATTTGCGAGTTCGGGTTGCCTTTCAGCCTCTGTGATGACTGCACGCAGGATCACCAGCGGCAGCAAATTGCTGAAACCATCGCCCGGCGGCGACAATAAATGCCACAAGCGTTCGGCCAGCGGGCGGTCGATCTGGTCTTCAGTCAATGGCCGTGTGATCGTCTGGCGCATACGCCGGAAGATTGACGCAAAGAGCTCGGCGCGGGAGGCAAAAAACTCGTAAAGTGTTCGCTTGGACATACCCGCCTCTTGCGCGATCGCCTCCATGGACGCCCCCGCAAGGCCCTTGGCCACGATAACCCTTTCAGCGGCGTCAACAATGATAGCTTCGCGCTCTACCGGATCGAGCTGTCGAGGCCGGCCAGGCCCGCGGCCAGATTTTGGACAATTGAGCAAACAGTCAGACCTCCCTATCTCGCAGATGCAGCATTGTACTTGCGCAGCGCCCTGAAAAAATTATAAAACCACCTGGTTTCCATATTAGCCGCGGTACATATGTCCGCCAAGCGGCACTTTCCAATTCAACGGAGATATCCATGAGGTTTGCGTCTTACGCCTTGTTCACGTCCCTGGTCTTGGCCTCGGCGTCTGTCGCCTCGGCGCAACAGCAGCAACGCCCGCCCAGCCCTGTCACCGTCGTAACCATGAAAGCGCAAACCGTGACTGTGACCTCGACGCTTCCAGGCCGGGTTGTCGCGTCAGGTGTTGCGGAGGTTCGACCGCAGGTAAACGGCATCATCGTTGAGCGGCTTTTTGAGGAGGGCTCGGTGGTCAAGGAGGGCGATGTCCTTTACCGGATTGATCCGGCCACCTACAATGCCCAGGTCGTGGCGGCAGAAGCCTCCGTGAGTCAGGCACAAGCCAGTCTCGATTCGGCCATCCGCGATCTTAATCGCATGGAAAAGCTGCGCGAGACCAATTTTGCGAGCGAGCAGTCCCTCGACAACGCAATCACCAGCCGAGACACAGCCAATGCCGCCTTGCAGGTCGCCAAGGCGCAACTGCTTTCGGCAAACATCGATCTGGACCGCACCACAATCCGCGCTCAGATCTCAGGCACCATCGGCCTTTCGCTTACCACTCAGGGCGCATTGGTCATCTCCGGACAAACCAATCCACTGGCGGTGATCCGCAAACTTGATCCTGTCTATGTCGATGTCGCCCAGTCAGCAGCCGATCTCGTGCGGTGGAAGCGCAAAGGCCCTGAGGCCGCAGGCCCAAATGTGGACACCAAGGTCAAGCTGACGCTCGCCGACCGAACGGATTATGATCAGACCGGCGAACTCACCGCGGCCGAGCCGAATGTGGACGAAAGCACTGGTGTCGTGACACTGCGCCTTCAGTTCCCGAACCCCGACGAAATGCTGCTGCCCGGCATGTATGTGCAGGTTGAAATGCCCCAGGGAGTGATCGAGAACGCCATTCTCGTGCCTCAGGAAGGCGTTTCGCGCGACAGGCGCGGCAATCCCACGGCAATGGTCGTCGGCGCTGACAACATCGTCGAGCAACGCGCGCTGACAATCATCAGCGACCGCGGTTCTGACTGGATCGTGACAGATGGCGTCAAGGCCGGCGACAAGGTGATCGTCGAAGGGCTCCAGAAAATAGCTGTCGGCGCTCCTGTCGTCCCCGAAGAACGCACTGAACAGCCGGTTCAGAACTGACCGCGCGGAGATTGAAATGGCACGTTTTTTTATCGACAGGCCGATCTTCGCCTGGGTGATCGCGATTATCATCATGGGCGCTGGTGTCTTGTCCATCCTGACACTGCCGATCGCGCAATACCCGCAGATCGCGCCACCGACGATCTCGATCTCGGCGACCTATCCAGGGGCTTCGGCTCAGACGATCGCCAACACGGTGACCCAGGTCATAGAACAACGGCTGACCGGTCTTGATGGCTTGCGCTACTTCTCATCGAGTTCCACCTCGTCGGGCACAGCCACCATCACGCTGACCTTCGAGACCGGAATTGATCCCGACATCGCCCAGGTTCAGGTGCAAAACAAGCTGTCACAAGCGACCGCGCTGTTGCCTGAAACGGTCCAGCGCCAAGGCGTGACAGTGCAAAAATCCGCTGCCAGCTTCATGATGGTGATCGGTCTTATTTCGGAAGATGGTGCGTTCGACCAGACCGATCTGGCGGACTACCTCAACACCAATCTCGTCGATGATTTCAGCCGCCTGGAGGGTGTTGGCGAGGTCCAGGTGTTCGGCGCCAAATACGCCATGCGCATCTGGCTCGACCCGGTCAAGCTTTCCGCCTACGGCCTGGCACCAAGTGATGTGCTGAGCGCCGTTTCAACCGAAAACGCCCAGATTTCCGCTGGCGCGTTTGGCAGTTTGCCGGCAGTCGAGGGCCAGCAGCTCAACGCCACCATTACCGCGCAATCTCTGTTGACGACACCGGAGGATTTTGAAGCAATCGTGGTGCGCGCCGCCACTGATGGCGGGCTTGTGCTGCTCAAGGATGTGGCACGCGTTGAAATCGGATCGGAAAACTACTCCACCAGAGCCCGCTACAACACCGACCCGGCCACGGGCATGGCCATTCGGCTGGCTTCCGGTGCCAATGCGCTCGACACCGCCGAACTGGTAAAGGCCAGAATTGAGGAGGCCTCGACCTTCTTCCCCGAAGGCGTCACCTATGTCATTCCCTATGACACCACACCCTTTGTCGAGATCTCGATCGAGGAAGTGGTCAAGACGCTGATTGAAGCCATCGTGCTGGTTTTCATCGTGATGCTGGTCTTCCTGCAGAATTTCCGTGCCACGCTGATTCCGACACTTGCCGTGCCGGTGGTGTTGCTCGGAACATTCGGGATTCTCGCGGCCTTCGGCTTCTCCATCAACACACTCACCATGCTGGCCATGGTGCTGGCCATCGGCCTCTTGGTTGATGACGCGATCGTTGTGGTGGAGAATGTCGAGCGCATCATGGAGGAGGAGGGGCTGAGTCCGCTTGAGGCGACCCGCAAATCCATGGGGCAGATCACCGGTGCCCTGATCGGGATCGCACTGGTTCTCTCCGCAGTGTTCGTTCCGATGGCTTTCTTCGGCGGTTCCACCGGTGTGATCTACCAGCAGTTCTCGATCACCATCGTTTCCGCCATGGGACTTTCGGTGCTTGTCGCGCTGACGCTGACGCCGGCACTCTGCGCCACGCTCTTGAAACCGAAATCAGATCATCACGCCAAGAAGGGGCCGGCTGGCTGGTTCAACCGAGTTTTCGATCGCGTCGCGGGCGGCTATGGCGCCAGCATTGGCTGGATCGTCCGCCGTCCTTTCCGGGTTGGCGTGATCTATCTCGGGCTTGTCGGCCTGATGGCATGGAGCTTTGTCCAAACTCCGACAGCCTTCCTGCCCGACGAAGATCAGGGCATTCTGTTCGCCCTGATCCAGACGCCGACCGGCGCCACCGCGGAGCGGACCCAGAAGGTTGTCGAGCAGGTGGAGAACCATTTCCTGATCAATGAGAAGGACAATGTCGAATCGGTGTTCGGTGTCGTCGGCTTTTCCTTCTCGGGCCAGGGCCAGAATATGGGTCTTGCATTCGTCCGCCTGAAGGACTGGTCGGAACGGCCGTCACCCGCACAAAGCGCCCAGGCAATCGCCGGGCGCGCTTTTCCCGCCTTTATGGGCATCAAGGACGCCATGGTCTTCCCGATCGTGCCTCCCTCGGTTCCCGAACTGGGCATGATGAGCGGCTTTGACTTCTATCTGGAGGCCCGCAACGGCCAGTCCCATGAAGAACTGCTGGCGGCGCGAAACCAGTTGCTCGGCATGGCATCCCAAAGCCCGATCATCGGTTCCGTCCGCCCCTCGGGTCTTGAAGATGCCGCCCAGTACAATCTCGACATTGACTGGCGTGCAGCAGGGGCAATGGGAGTCTCAGCATCCGATGTCGCTCAGTTGCTCCAGCTCGCCTGGGCCGGAAATTACGTCAACGACTTCATTGACCGCGACCGCATCAAGCGGGTCTACATCCAGGGCGAAGCGGAATCACGTGCCCTTCCATCCGACATCTCAAAATGGAAAGTCCGCAACAGCAGCGGCGGTCTCGTGCCCTTCGCAAATTTCGCCGAAGGCAGCTGGACATACGGTCCGCAGGGCTTGATCCGCTACAACAGCGTCAACGCCATGCAGATCCAGGGATCCCCTGCCCCCGGCTCCACCACCGGCGAGGCCATGGCTGAAATCGAACGGCTGGCATCGCAGTTGCCGGGCTTCGAAGTTTCCTGGACGGGACTTTCATTGGAAGAACGCGAATCGGGCAATCAGGCACCTTTGCTTTATGCCCTGTCGCTTGCAGCCGTGTTCCTGTGTCTTGCAGCCCTTTATGAAAGCTGGTCAATCCCGTTCGCCGTCATGCTGGCCATGCCCGTCGGTATCCTTGGCGCACTGTTGTGGACCCTGTTTGGGGGGTACCAGAACGGTGTGTTCTTCCAGGTGGGCCTGCTGACGGTGGTCGGCCTGACCGGCAAGAACGCCATCCTGATTGTGGAATTCGCCCGCGAACGCTACGAGGCGGGTGAAGCCCTGTTCGACGCCGTCCGCGAGGCGGCGCGCCAGCGCTTCCGTCCCATCATCATGACCTCGATGGCCTTCTCACTGGGCGTGTTGCCGCTGGTGATCAGCACCGGCGCCGGCTCCGGTGGCCGCAATGCCATCGGCACCAGCGTGCTCGGCGGCACGATCTCGGGCACCGTGCTCGGCATTCTCTTCGTGCCATTGTTCTTCGTGCTGGTCACCCGCCGGCGCAAGACGGGCGAAACCAACGCCGAGGCGTCCGCCAAGGCCTGATCAGGACAAGCCGGGGCCAGATGATTTCAGGTCCCGGCAGCTTCTGCAGTGTCATGTAAAACAGTCAGGCCAAACCATCCAGCTCGGGCCCGTTCGGGAGCCATGAGCTTCTGCACCGATCACAAGACTGATCCGGACTTGCCTGGAAGTACGGTGCGATCCACGGCAACCGATGGATTTTTTCGATCCCGGGAACCTACAACGTAGGTGGGCGCCATATGTCCGGGCCCACGGGCCCGGTCAGGGACAGCTCCCTTAGGATCTATTAAGGCCCCGGGGATTGTATATCCTGTCGAGAAGCGCAGATCGCACACCGTATATAGAGCCGACAGGTGGCGAACGCCAGACAGTCATCGATGATTATCAGCGGCCCGAGAGTTTGCCGGCAATCTGCTCGATCTTGCCGGTAACTTCGGTGAGCGCCGCAGCAAGATCTTGATCTGTCTTCTCAACCTTGGTGAGGGCATTGTCGCGGGTTTTCTTCAAGGTTTCGACCTCGGCTTCCAGCCCGCGCATGCGGCGCTGCAATTCATGCAACTCATCCATCACCATGATGCCCGCCATCACTGTGATTCTGAGATCTCCGATTTCACCGAACTGTCCCTTGAGATGACCGACATAACGATCGAAACGCCCGGCCAGATCGGTCAGATGTTCCTCCTGACCTTCTTCACAGGCCATTCGGTAGGTCTTGCTGTCGATGCTAACGGTGACTTGTGCCATTCAAACCGTCCTGTTTCCTAACATACGTGCGAACCTGCAGTGACTAACGGTCCAGCACCGCCCGGATGGTTTCCATCGCCGTGACCAGCCTTCGCGAAACCTCACGGTTGGCTTCTTCCAGGCGGTTCGAGCGATCCTGTGCGGCATCAAGCTCCTGAGCGATCCGTCCACGGTCCTCGATCATACGGCCAAGTTCGGCCTCCGCTTCATTGGCACTGCGACCGGCCTCAACCTTTCGGTCCACCTCATTGTCGAGCTGATTCAAAGCCTTATTCAAGGCTTCAAGCGCAGCTTTGACTGTGATTTCAGCGGGCATCGGCAGCTTCCCCGGATCAGGACCACAAGCCGAATCGCTTGTATTCCGGACACTTGTGGCGAACAGTTTACCCATTAGCCGAACATGGCGTCAACAAAACCGGCTCTGTGGTCCCCAGTCCTTTCACGGCGAGCCTTTGTTGACTCCGGCGAAGCAACTGCTATGTGTTCGCGGCCTTCGATCCGGTCCGCTTGCGGCCCGGTTGAGACCTGAACGCGACAAGGCGGGACCGTCATGATTTCACGCGAAAAACACGACCGGATGGCAAACGCAATCCGGTTTCTTTCCATGGATGCCGTGGAAAAAGCCAAATCCGGACATCCCGGATTGCCCATGGGAGCCGCAGACATCGCCACGGTGCTGTTCTCGCGCTATCTGACATTCGATCCGAAGAAGCCCGACTGGCCTGACCGGGACCGGTTTGTGCTCTCGGCCGGCCATGGCTCAATGCTGATCTATTCCCTGCTCTATCTGCTCGGATATGATGACATCTCGCTTGAGGACATCAAAAATTTCCGCCAGCTCGGCTCTCCAACGGCCGGACACCCTGAATATGGCCACGCTGCCGGCATTGAAACCACCACAGGCCCGCTCGGCCAAGGCATTGCCAATGCTGTCGGCATGGCGATCGCCGAACGCAAGCTTGCCGATGAATATGGCGCCGACCTGGTTGATCACCACACCTATGTGCTGGCCGGCGACGGCTGCCTTATGGAAGGGATCAGCCAGGAAGCGATCACGCTTGCCGGCCACCTCAAGCTCAACAAGCTGATTGTCTTCTGGGACAACAACTCGATCTCGATCGATGGCGCGATCTCGCTGACCGATTCGACCAACCAGCCCGCGCGCTTTGCCGCTTCCGGCTGGAACACGCTGGAGATCGACGGTCATGATCCCGATGCCATTGCCCAGGCCATCGAAACCGCCAAGGCCTCGGACCGGCCAACGCTGATTGCAGCCAAGACCGTGATCGGCTTCGGTGCGCCCAACAAGGCCGGCTCCAAGGATGCGCATGGCTCTCCGCTCGGCTCCAAGGAAATCGAAGGCGCCCGTGCGGCCCTCGGATGGGACGAGGAACCCTTTGTGGTTCCTTCCGACATTCTCGATGCCTGGCGTCTGGCCGGGCTTCGCTCGGTCAAGGACCGCAAGGCCTGGGAGGCGCGCCTCGGTGAAGCGCAAAACGATATCCGAATGACCTTCGAACGGCGCATGAGCGGCGAGTTGCCAGGCGGATTTGCCCCTGCAATCACCGTCTACAAGCAAAAGCTTGCGCAGGATCTGCCAACCGTCGCCACCCGCAAGGCATCGGAAATGGCGCTGGAAGTGATCAATGGCGTTGTCCCCGAGACGCTCGGCGGTTCTGCCGATCTGACAGGCTCCAACAACACCCGCACCAGCCAGACCAAGGCGATCGCACCAGACGATTTCTCGGGCCGTTACCTCCACTACGGCATCCGCGAACACGGCATGGCGGCCATGATGAACGGCATCGCGCTGCATGGCGGGTTGATCCCCTATTCCGGCGGGTTCCTGATCTTTTCCGACTACTGCCGCCCCTCGATCCGGTTGGCGGCCTTGATGGGCATCCGCGTCATCCATGTGCTGACGCATGATTCGATCGGTCTGGGCGAAGACGGACCAACCCACCAGCCGGTCGAACATATGGCCGCCTTGCGCGCCATCCCCAACCTTTTGATGTTCCGTCCTGCTGACGTGGTTGAAACCGCGGAATGCTGGCAGATCGCGCTCGAACAGCAGAAGCGTCCCAGCGGCATCGCCCTGACCCGCCAAAACCTGCCGGTCGCGCGCACCGACTACACCGAGGAAAATCTCTGCGCCTATGGTGCTTACGATCTGATTTCGGCCAGCGACGCGGAGGTGACTATCTTTGCCTCCGGTTCGGAAATCGAAATCGCTGTAGAAGCCCACAAGCTGCTTGAAGCCAATGGCCACACCACCCGCGTGGTCTCGGTCCCCTGTTTCGAGTTGTTTGAAGAGCAAAGTGCTGAATACAAAAGCGCAGTGATCGGTGATTCCAAGGTCAAGATCGCGATCGAAGCAGGCATCCGGCAGGGCTGGGACCGCTTCATAGGGTCCGACGGCCTGTTCATCGGCATGAACAGCTTCGGCGCTTCTGCGCCTTACAAAGAACTCTACGAGCATTTCGGCATCACCGCCGAAGCGGCCGTTGCAGCGGTCGAAGCCTGCCTGCATGACAAAGCCTGACCCTAGCAACGACAGACGTATTAGGACCCACGAGGGAGAGAAACCATGAAGACCAGGATTGCAATCAATGGATTTGGCCGCATCGGACGCAACGTTGTCCGTGCCATTTATGAATCCGGTCGTACCGACATTGATATTGTCGCGATCAACGATCTCGGCCCGGTCGAAACCAACGCCCATCTGATGCGCTACGATTCGGTCCATGGCCGCTTCCCGAAGGAAGTCACCGTGGATGGCGACACCATCTCGGTCGGATCCGAGAGCTTCAAGGTGTTTGCGGAACGCGACCCGAAGAACCTGCCCTGGGGCGATCTCGGCATCGACATCGTGATGGAATGCACCGGCATTTTCACCGCGCGCGAGAAGGCTGCCTTTCACCTCGAAGCCGGTGCGAAGCGTGTTCTGGTATCCGCTCCTGCCGCAGGCGCTGACAAGACCATCGTTTTCGGCGTCAATCATGGCGTGCTGACCAAGGACGACCTCGTCGTGTCCAACGCCTCCTGCACCACCAACTGCCTGGCGCCGGTTGCCAAGGTCCTCAATGACGCCATCGGCATCGACCGGGGCATGATGACGACCATCCACTCCTATACCGGTGACCAGCCGACGCTCGACACCATGCACAAGGATCTGTATCGCGGCCGCGCCGCCGCCATGTCGATGATCCCGACTTCGACAGGTGCCGCAAAGGCCGTCGGCCTGGTGCTGCCCGAACTCAACGGCAAGCTCGATGGCGCTGCCATCCGCGTACCGACCCCGAACGTTTCGGTTGTTGATCTGAAGTTCGTCGCCAAGCGGGAAACCTCGGCTGACGAAATCAACAGCCTGATTCGCACTGCCGCTTCGGAAGGCCCGCTCAAGGGCATTCTCGGCTACACCGACGAGAAGCTCGTTTCCATGGACTTCAACCATGATCCGCACTCCTCGGTGTTCCACACCGACCAGACCAAGGTGATGGACGGAACCCTGGTGTCGATCCTGACCTGGTATGACAACGAGTGGGGCTTCTCCAACCGCATGGGTGACACGGCAGTTGCCATGGCGAAGCTGATCTAGTCCATGTTCGGGCACCTTTCCCTCAAAACGGTGCGCTGGCGTCCCGTTGAGGGAGAGGGGCTGGAACACCTTACCCTCCGGGATACGAAAACTTCCATCTGCGTGGAAAGCGTGCTGATCGGCAGCGAGGCCGGCGAGACATTCGGCGTCCACTACCAGATTGACTGTGATGCCGGCTGGCATGTCAGAACATTTGCAGTCCGCTCGACCTCGGGCAAGCGCCTTGAGATGCAGTCGGATGGCCAGGGACGCTGGCAACTTGGTGACGGAACACCACAGCCGCAGTTCGATGGCTGCATCGATATCGATTTTACCGGTACGCCGTTTTCAAACACCCTGCCGATCCGGCGACTGGATCCGGCGCCCTCTGACGGCAGCATCCGGTTGCGCGTTCTCTATGTTCCCTTTGCAACACTCAGACCGCTTGCCGACAATCAGATCTACACCTGTCTCGACCGGGGTCGTAAATATCGCTACGAAGCGGCGGACCGCCCATTCATCGCTGACTTGCAGGTCGACAGCGATGGGTTTGTCATCGACTATCCAGGCCTGTTCGAACGAGTTTCAAGACCGGAGAAGACATCATGACCGCCTTCAAGACCCTCGACGACCTGACTGATCTGTCCGGAAAGCGCGTCCTCTTGCGTGTCGACCTCAATGTTCCCGTCAAGGATGGCAAGGTCACCGACACGACCCGGATCGAGCGCGTTGCTCCGACCATCATGGAGCTCTCGACCAAGGGCGCACGGGTTATTCTCCTCGCCCATTTCGGCCGCCCCAAGGGTGAAGCGGTGCCATCGATGTCATTGGCACCAATTGCCGGTGTCGTCGAAGATGTGCTCGATCACCGGGTTCATTTTGCAGCCGATTGCATTGGCGACCCTGCTGCAAAGGCCGTGAACGAAATGGTCGACGGTGATGTTCTGCTGCTCGAGAACACCCGTTTTCACAGCGGGGAAGAAAAGAACGATCCGGATTTCGTGGTCCAGCTTGCAAAGAACGGCGACTTCTTCGTCAATGACGCTTTTTCCGCCGCTCACCGCGCTCATGCCTCGACCGAAGGCTTGGCGCACCACCTGCCGGCCTATGCCGGCCGCACCATGCAGGCCGAACTTCTGGCGCTTGAAAAAGGCCTCGGCAACCCGGCACGCCCGGTTGTCGCTATTGTCGGAGGCGCAAAGGTCTCAACCAAGATCGACCTGCTCAAGAACCTGGTCAACCAGGTCGATGCGCTGGTGATCGGCGGTGGCATGGCCAACACCTTCATCGCCGCCCGCGGCATCGATGTCGGCAAGTCGCTTTGCGAGCATGATCTGGCCGCAACCGCCAGGGAAATCGAAGCCGCGGCAGCGGCATCTGGCTGCGCCATCGTATTGCCCATGGATGGCGTCGTGGCGCGCGAATTCAAGGCAGGCGCTGACAATGAAACCGTTGCGATCGACGCCATCCCCGCCGATGCAATGATGCTGGATGTCGGACCGAAATCGATCGACGCGATCAATGCCTGGATCACCAAGGCCGACACGCTTGTCTGGAACGGCCCCCTCGGCGCCTTCGAGATCCCACCCTTCGATGCAGCCACGGTCTCCGCCGCAATCCATGCAGCCGCACGCACCCGGGAAGGACTACTCGTCTCCGTGGCCGGCGGCGGCGACACGGTCTCCGCACTCAACCATGCAGACGTGACGGACGACTTCACCTATGTCTCAACCGCCGGCGGCGCCTTCCTGGAATGGATGGAAGGCAAGCCACTTCCTGGCGTCGATGTGCTCAAAACCTGAGACCGGTCAGATCCCGGCACCGGTTAATCCTCATCGCGTTTCTTCAAGCCTTTCAAACGATTGAATATTTTTCAATCGATTCAACCGCGCCCAAGCCTATTCTCAGCCTGTTGCAGCATCTGTTAAAGCAGCGCTCAAGACCTAACAGAACGGGGACGAGGTATGATGAACGCGACCATGGCACAGCAGATGGCGAAGAAGGACGGCTTCATCGCCGCACTTGACCAATCCGGCGGCTCAACGCCCAAGGCGCTCAAACTCTATGGCGTGGCGGAGGACGCCTATTCCAATGACACTGAAATGTTCGCGCTGATCCACGCCATGCGCGCCCGCATTATCAAGTCCCCCGCTTTCACCGGCGAGAAAGTGATCGGCGCAATCCTGTTCGAACGCACCATGGATGGCGAGATCGACGGCATTCCCACCGCGGATTATCTCTGGGACAAGCGCAATATCGTGCCGTTTCTCAAGGTTGATAAGGGCCTGATGGAGCAACAGAACGGCGTGCAATTGATGAAGCCGATGAACGGCCTCGACGCGCTTTTGAAGCGAGCGGTCTCCAAGAATGTCTTTGGCACCAAGATGCGCTCGGTCATCAATGCCGCTGACAAGGCCGGGATCGAAGCGATCGTTGCCCAGCAGTTCGAAGTTGGCAGCCAGATCCTCGGCCATGGCCTGATGCCCATTATCGAGCCGGAAGTGAACATCAAGATCGCTGACAAAGCCGAAGCGGAAGACCTCTTGCTGGCGGCGATCCAGCAGCACCTTCGGACTGTTCCTGAAGGGCAGCAGGTGATGCTCAAATTGTCGCTGCCCACGAAGACCAATCTCTACAAGCCGCTGGTCGATGACCCGCGTGTCATGCGCGTTGTCGCACTTTCGGGCGGCTATTCCCGCGACGAGGCCAATGAGCTGCTGAGCGCCAATACCGGCGTGATCGCCTCCTTCTCGCGCGCCTTGACCGAAGGTCTGTCGCACGGCCAGCCGGATGCGGACTTCGATGCAACGCTTGCCGCCACCATCGACAGCATCTTCGAGGCCTCCCGCGCCGCCTGACCGGGCGCAGCTGGCCTTGGATTGTTTCGACCCGCCGTGGAAACACGGCGGGTTTCGTCCTATTGTGCCCTGCAGCAATAAGGATGACGAACAAGACAGCCGGAGGCTCTGGGAACCATGAACACTTTTTCCGCCGGCATCGTCAGTTGGCTTCTGCTTCCGATCGCCATCCATCTTGGCCTTCGTGTGCGCAAGAAGGCACAGCGCCTTGCACCGCCATCGGGCAAGGCAAAGGGCCAGATCGGCAACGGCGCGGCCGACATTCGGGTGCTCGTCATCGGAGATTCTTCAGCCGCAGGTGTCGGCGCCGATGAAATCGGCGACACACTTGGCCCCCTGCTCGCAACCCGCTTCAACGCCGCCACCGGCAAGACCGTGGCATGGCGCAATGCGGGTGCAAATTCCGCGGTCGCTTCCCAGCTGCGCGATTATGTGGTGCCAAACATCGAAGAGCGCGACTTTACCCATGTGCTGATCGCGGTCGGCACCAACGATGCCAAGAATTTTCTTACACGTTCGCAGTTCAAAAAGGGCTTCGGCGGCCTGTTATATGCAGTTCACACGCGCTGGCCTGAGGCGCAGATCTACTGGTCACCTGTTGTCGACATGACCCGTGTTCCCGCACTGCCACCGGTCTTGGGGTTCATCCTCGGGCTCCGGGTGCAGATCATAAATGCGATGGGTGTCCAATTGTGCAGAGAGCGCCACGCCACCGCCGCCGAACCCTTGCCCTTGGTGCATCCCGATGGTTTTGCCATTGACGGTTTTCACGCCAACAGACAGGGTTATGAATATTGGGCGGACCATCTTTCCAAAATCATGCTGGCCGAAGCACGAGCGCCATCATCATCGCAAAGATCAGAATAAGTGCGATTTTCCAGACATCACCACGCCGCCTGAGACCCGGCAGCCCGAAGGGTTTGATCAGGTGCAAACCCATGGCCACCAGAACCAGAATCAAGAGAACTTTTGTCGTCATCAATCGCGCCTGTTTTGCAAACAAGCCATACACTTGTCATGATCTGGGTCAATGACCGCGATTCAATGCACGCTGACCACGCATCCCAAGTCCCTTCCTATCCCTCGGTTTCCAATCGGAACAGCCATGCACCGCAATCTTCTTCCTGTCCTGTCGCTTTTGCTCGGGACGGCTTTTCTGCTGGCCGGGAACGGTCTTCATGGCCTGTTGCTGCCAATGCGCGGCACGGAGGAGGGGTTCTCGCCCACCTCGCTGGGTCTGCTTGGCACCGCCTGGGCCAGCGGTTTTGTGCTTGGTTGCATTTTCTCCCAGCGCCTGGTCCGGCGCATCGGCCATGTCCGCGCCTTCTCCGCCTTTTCCGCGATGATCGCCATCATCGCCCTTCTCACCGGCCTGCTGGTGGATCCGGTAAGCTGGATCATTCTGCGCGTGGTGACCGGGTTCTCTCTGGCAGCCGCCTTCATGATCATCGAAAGCTGGCTCAATGAGCGCGCCACCAACGAAACCCGCGGCCTGATCTTCTCACTCTACATGACGGTAACCTATGTCGCGATCGTCACCGGTCAGATGAGCATCGCATTGGGTGATGTGAAACAAACCACATTCTTCATGATCGCCGGAATTCTCTACTGTCTGGCGCTGTTGCCGACTGCAGTATCGACCGCCACGAGCCCGGCACCACTCAAGGAAGTCCGTATTGACCTCAAGCTGATTTACCGCAATTCGCCGGTCTCCTTTGTGGCCATGCTGATGATCGGAATTGCCAATGGTGCGTTTGGAACCCTGGCCCCGGTGTTTGGCGCCAATGTCGGTCTGGAGACCATCACCATCGCAACCATGATGTCAGTCACCATTTTTTCCGGCGCTTTGATGCAGATCCCGGCCGGCCGGATGTCGGACAGAATGGACCGCCGCTATGTGCTTGCAGGTCTCGGCGCAATCGCCAGTGCTGCAGGATTGGCCATCGTCATCATCAGGCCCGAAAACATCGGAATTCTTTTCGGTCTGATCGCGCTTTATGGCGCTATGTCCTACACGCTCTATTCGATCATTGTTGCGCATGCCAATGACTACGCCGCAAACGACCAGTTCGTGACCGTCTCCAGCGGTTTGCTGCTGCTTTACGGCATTGGAACAATCATCGGCCCGCTGATCAGCGGCATCGCAATGGTCTACGGCGCCTACCTGCTGTTTGCCGTCACCGCCGCGGCGCATTTGGCTGTGGCCGCCTACGCCATCTTCCGAAGCTTTGTACGCGCTGCGGTTCCGGACGCGGAGAAAGAAATCTTTGCCTCGACCCCCTCCGCCCGTTCCGCAACGCCCGAATCGATCAATCTCGACCCGCGCGCAACCACATTCGAGGATTGATCAGCAACGGCCAACGCGTCACCCGGCGTCGAGCACGATCTTTCCGATATGGTCGCCATCTTCCATGCGCTGATGCGCGGCCGCAGCCTGCTCCAGCGGATAGATCGAGTCCATTACCGGCAACACCTTGCGCTCATTGAGAAGCGGCCAAACGTGCTGCTGCAGTTCACTGGCAATCGCAGCCTTGAAGGCGATGTCACGCGCGCGCAGCGTTGATCCCGTATGGGTAAGCCTCTTCATCATCAGCAAGGAGAAATCGACTTCTGCCTTTCGGCCATTGAGAAATGCGATCTGCACGATCCGGCCTTCAATGGCGGCAGCTTTATAATTGCGCGTGATGTAATCACCACCGACCATGTCGAGGATCAGGTCAACGCCCTTGCCGTCCGTTTTCTGCCTGATGACTTCAACAAAGTCACTTTGCTTGTAATTAATTGCCAGATCCGCACCCAGATCCAGCATCGCAGCGCATTTGGCATCTGATCCCGCCGTTGCAAAAACCTTCGCTCCAAAAGCCTTGGCGAGTTGAATGGCTGTCGTGCCGATACCCGAAGTGCCGCCGTGAACCAGAAAGGTCTCGCCGTCTTTCAGGCCGCCGCGCTGGAAGACATTGTGCCAGACCGTGAAGAAGGTTTCGGGAATCGCCGCCGCTTCGATCATGGTGAGTCCGTTTGGTGCAGGCAACGAATTGGTCTCGTCAACCACACAGAACTCTGCATAGCCTCCGCCCGGCACCAGCGCGCAGACATTGTCGCCAATTTTGAACCTGCTCACCGCCTTGCCCACTGCCTCAACTTTACCGGCGATCTCAAGACCCGGAATGTCGGACGCGCCAGGCGGTGGCGGATAGGCGCCCTGCCGCTGCAGGCAATCAGGACGATTGACTCCGGCAGCCGCCACCTTGATCAGAAGCTGAGTGTCGCTTGCAGTCGGTGTAGGGCGATTCGTCGGAACGAGCACTTCGGGCCCGCCTGGTTCTCGTATTTCGATTGCACGCATCCTGTCTTCTCCTTCACGCCACTTTGCCGGACCATAGGCTTGGGCTAAACTGGGAACAAGGCGGCAATCAGGCTGTTTCAATGTCTGACCGCCAGTACCAACCAAGAGCAGAAAGGTCGCGACCATGTTTGCCGATGATGACATGCCCAAGCCCAAGAAACTCCATGAGATAGGCTGCGACCTGACGTTTCTTTCTGCTGGGGATCTCGAGGAACGAATCTCGTTGCTTAAGGAAGAGATTTCGCGCCTTGAAGCGGACAAGGTCGCCAAAACCTCGAGCAAGAAGGCTGCCGAAAGCTTTTTTCGTTAGAAATAACTAAAAGACAACAACCACTTAAATCAAAAGCAGTTGTCGTTAAGCTTCAGTTAAGCTTTACAAGTGTTTACTATATTCATCCAGACACTCTGGATTTGACAGTTCGACCGTTGGTCACACTGTTTGACGCCTCCCTGTTAAACTCTTGAGAGCCGCTTCTGCGGCTCTTTTTTTACGTGCGTCTGGCGGTTCGCCGACGGATTTCTATCAGCTTTCCTGCTTTAACACAGATTCATTTGTGCGTGACTGTACAGGTGTTCGCGCCGGTTTTCACGTTAACCTTTTCTTAACAATGCGCTTGCTGCCCCGACTGCAATTGGGCAGAATAGTCTCATAAAGCGGTTGGACACAGCGTTCGGCAAGTAAGCCAACAGCGATTGTATTTTGTAACGAGGATCTCGCGGCACATGACTGAAACCAGCCTCAATACCGTCAATCTCGCAGACCGGATGGCCAATTCGGCACAATTCAAGACACTCTACGCCGAAGGAATGGCGCTGGTTGAGGAAACCGCGAACTACCTGGACGGCCCGGGCCGCACGGCCTCCAAGGCTCTGCCGCGTCTGTCAGCTGTCCTGTATGCGGCGGAATCCATGCGCCTGACCACACGTCTCATGCAAATGGCCTCATGGCTGCTGTTGCAGCGTGCCGTCAACAATGGCGAAATGAACCGCGACCAGGTTCTTGCGGAAAAGAAGAAGGTCCGGCTCGACAGCTTCAACTGCGACCGCAACGCTCCGGGCTGGTCAGAACTGCCCGAAGCATTCCGTGATCTTGTCGAGCATTCGTTGCGGATCCAGAACCGTGTTTCAATACTTGATCGCGAAATCTATCGCCCCGATGAGGCCCAGGCTCTCCGTCCGGACAATGAAAACTCGGTTCAGGCCCAACAGAATCTCCTGCAGACGGCCTTCACCAAGCGCTGAGGAAACAAGAGCCGGCGAATACCGGCTCTGCAAACAGCTCAGCAAAGCAAACCCAGAGAAAAAGCCCGCGAGCATCTCGCGGGCTTTTTCTTGTGCAAAATTCATGGCGCCCATGATTTTGGTAGGCGGCCCGTGCTTCTCTCAAGGCACGGTCGAAAGCTTCAATGCTCCTGTAAACCGGAACACAAAAAACCCGCCGGGTAAGCCGGCGGGCTTTTGAAAAGTCCGGTGCAACCGGAAATCTTACATGCTGAGGCCTTCGAAGCGCTTCTTGAACTTCGAAAGGCGACCGCCACGGTCCATCAGCTGCTGGTTGCCGCCTGTCCAGGCAGGGTGCGAGCGCGGGTCGATCTCGAGGTTCATGGTATCGCCTTCCGAACCCCAGGTTGACTTGGTCATGTACTCGGTGCCGTCGGTCATCACCACCTTGATCATGTGGTAGTCGGGATGGATGTCAGCCTTCATTTTCTTGTCCTGCCGTTTGAGGGCCCTGCACAGCAATTCATGCGGCATATTGGCCAAACACATAAATGAAGCCGAAGTCCTTTCGGTCAACGGCTTTCCAATTCGATGGCGAGCCTATACATGAAGGCACAGTCGATAACAAGGGCTGCATCCGATTTTGCAACCCGACAGTAGACCGCATGCGCAGTATCCAGGAGCAGCCGTGGCTGATCAGACCAAGACACCCGAAAACACCCGCAATTCCGTGCGCCCGCTGGCGCGGCTTTTTCCCTATATCAAGCGCTACCCCCACCTTGTCGTTGGTGCACTGACATTCCTGCTCGTTGCGGCAGTTACGACACTGAGCCTGCCGACCGCCGTGCGCAGAATGATCGATCACGGCTTCTCCGCTCAGGATGCCGGTTTCATCAACACCTATTTCTCGATGCTGGCAGCCATTGCCGTCGTTCTCGCCCTGGCTTCTGCCTGCCGCTACTATTTTGTCATCACGCTGGGTGAGCGTGTGGTGTCCGACATCCGCCGCGATGTCTTCGACCATGTCACACGTCTGTCTGCCTCTTTCTATGACGCCAATCGCTCGGGCGAGATCGTCTCGCGCCTGACCGCGGACACCACGTTGATCAAGTCCAGCGTCGGGGCCACCGCCTCGCTTGCCCTGCGCAACACCATTTTGTGCATCGGCGCAGGCGCCATGATGTTCGTGACCTCACCCAAACTCTCAAGCCTGGTTCTGGGTGCAATACCGCTGATCGTGTTTCCGTTGGTGGGCTTTGGCCGCAAGGTGCGCCAGCGCTCGCGCGAAGCGCAGGACACGCTTGCCGAGGCAATGACCTTTGCCGGCGAGGCCATCAGCGCCACCCGAACGGTACAGGCGTTCAACACCGAGGCCGCAGCCCAAGCCAATTTCAGCGGCGCGGTGGAGACTGCCTTTGGCGCGGCACGACGCTCCATCCTGGCCCGTTCGATCCTGACCGGCTTTGCCATCGCAATGGCTTTCGGTTCAGTGGTCGCAGTGCTCTGGTATGGCGCGCAATCCGTCCTGTCCGGAGAACTGTCTCCAGGCACGCTCGGCCAGTTCCTGCTCTATTCTGTCTTTGCTGCCGGCAGCCTCGGCGCCCTGTCTGAGGTCTGGGGCGAGCTCTCCCAGGCAGCAGGTGCCGCCGAGCGCCTGAGCGAGCTCCTGGATGAAGTGCCAGAGATCCGCGCGCCTGAAAATCCGGTACCATTGCCGCAGCCGCCAGTTGGCGACATCCGCTTCGAGACTGTCGAGTTCGCCTATCCGGCTCGCCCCGAAAGCCTGGCTCTCGCCGGCGCCAGTTTTCATGTCCAGCCCGGCGAAACCGTCGCAGTCGTCGGCGCGTCCGGCGCAGGTAAATCGACGCTGTTTTCGTTGATCCTGAGATTTTACGATACCAGCAGTGGTCGGGTTCTTGTCGACACAGTCGATGTCCGTGACGCCGATCCGGCAGAAGTCCGCGCCCGTATCGCCGTCGTACCGCAGGATGTGACAATTTTCGCAGGCAGCGTCGGGGACAACATCGCCTTTGGCAAATCCGGTGCCAGCCAGGCCGACATCGAGGCCGCCGCCCGTGCAGCCCAGGCGCATGATTTCATCATGGCGCTCGATCAGGGGTATGCGACGCCTGTGGGTGAACATGGTATCACGCTCTCCGGCGGCCAACGCCAGCGTGTCGCCATCGCCCGCGCCATCCTGCGCAATGCGCCGATCCTTCTGCTGGACGAAGCCACATCAGCGCTTGATGCGGAAAGTGAGACACTGGTGCAGAAGGCGCTTGAAGGTCTGATGCAGGACCGCACCACGATCGTGATCGCCCACCGCCTTGCAACCGTGCTTCGTGCCAACCGTATTCTTGTCCTCGATCAGGGCCGGATCGTCGAGGAGGGCACCCATGGAGAACTTGTGGCCCGTGGTGGGCTGTACGCCCGCTTGGCCCGGCTGCAGTTCGAACACGGCGCCGAAGCTCTGTCGCTGGCATCACCACAGGGCAATGCCTCACTCTCCGAGAAAGCCGGCTAAGTTTTCCGCGCGCTGATCTTGTGAGCCCCCCCAAACTGGGTTAAAAACAGAGCGTTCGTCTGGAAGCCACGCGCGGGACATAATCTCATTCGCGGGCTATAACAGGAACATTCAGAAGGTGTATCCACAATGCGGAATGACGCGGAGTGGCGAACCCTGCTCGTTGCAGGTGTTTGCTATGCTGTGTGGTTTTTGCTTGCGTTTGGGTGGGCTGAGCTGCCTGACACATTGCGTGTCCTTTTCCTGATTCCCACCATCACGCTGCATTCCTCGCTTCAACACGAGTTTTTGCATGGTCATCCATTTCGGAACCAGAAACTGAACGATCTGCTGATTGCCCCGCCAATAGGAGTGCTGGTGCCCTACCTGCGCTTCAAATCCTGCCATCTCAACCATCACATCAACGAAAACATCACCGATCCCTATGACGATCCGGAGAGCTATTATCTCGACCGGGAGGTCTGGGCCACAATCCCCGGCTGGCTCCAGCGATTGCTGACCTTCAACAACACGCTTGCCGGGCGAACCACAATTGGGCCTGCACTGGCGGCAATCGGCTTCGCGAAGAGCGAGTACCGGCGCGCCATGGCCGGAGAGCCGGCTGTGGTCTGGATCTGGCTGCGCCATGTCCTAGCTGTCACAGCCCTGTTCTGGCTGATTGCGCGCTTCGGCAGTCTGCATCCGGCAGCCTATTTCCTCGCCGCCTATCTGGGTATGGGACTGTTGATGGTCCGGTCATTCATCGAACATCAGGCGACACAGAAGGCAAATCATCGCTCGGTGATCATTGAAACCCGGGGGCCGTTGAGCCTGTTGTTCCTCAACAACAACTTTCACTCGGTGCATCACGCCTATCCATCACTCGCCTGGTACCGGATTCCAGCCTTCTTCCGCGAGAACCGGTCGAGGTTTCTGCGCATAAATGGTGGCTACCGCTACGAAAGCTATTGGGAGGTCTTCCGCCGCCATGGCTTTTCGGCAAAAGAGCCGGTGGCCTACCCGATGGAAGCCAGACGCAACAAGCACGGCGGCCTAGGCTGATGCCTGCTTCAGCAACCTCCAAGAGCGGCGCCTGGCCGGGCGTCGCCGCCTTGCCGATGTATGACTGGCCCGAAGTCCGCGATGCCACTGACGCGCTGTGGTCCGCCATCCACGCTGCGCTCATCGAGGAAGGAATTGATGCGCCGGCAGGACTTGCGCGTAACGGCGACCCCGAGGACCTCTGGACCCATCCGGATCTCGTGCTCTCCCAGACCTGCGGCTTTCCCTATGCCAACGGCCTGAGCGGAAAAGTGGCCCTGATCGGAACGCCGGCCTACAAGCTGGATGGGGCCAGACCGGGGCACTATTTCAGCGTTCTCGTTACCCGCAGGTCCAATCCGCCGGAAAGCCTGTCCGGATTGCGGGATATGCGCCTTGCATTCAACATGACGCAGTCGCAATCGGGGTTTGCCGCGCCGGTCCGGCTGCTGGCCGACAATGGCTGGGTTTCGACGCATGAACCGCTCGAGACGGGAGCGCACCGCGCTTCCCTCCAGGCCGTGGCCGCGGGCCAGGCCGATTGGACCGCCATTGATGCCGTTGCCTGGGATCTCGCCCTGCGGCATGAACCAGCCGCGAGTAACCTAACGGTCTTTGCCAGAACACCTGAAACTCCCGCATTGCCTTTGATTACGAGTCTGCGTCTGGATGGGCAGGCGACAAGGATTGCAAACGCCATCGACGGCGCGTTGCAGCGGCTCGATCATTCCATCAAAGGGTCGCTTTTTCTCTCAGGTCTGGTCCGGTCAACCCCAAAGGACTATGCCCCGCTTGCAGCCCCGCTGCCAGTGCTGAAGGCCTTGCCGGGCTTCAACCGTAAATGAGCCAGCGCCCTATCACGCTCAGCGCTCGGTAAGCTTTAGCTCGATGCGCCTGTTGGTGGCCCGGGCTTCGTCGCTATCGCCATCTGCGATCGGCTGAAACTCGCCAAAACCGGCGGCCACCAAACGGTTGGCCGGCACACCATTCTCGATCAGGTATTTGACGACCGACGTGGCACGCGCCGTCGAGAGCTCCCAGTTGTCTGCATAGCGGCCGGTCCCCGACAAGGGCACATTGTCTGTGTGACCATCCACACGAAGCACCCAGTTGATCTCTTCAGGGATCTCGCGCGACAGCTCGTTAATCGCCTCGGCAAGCTTCGCCATCTGTTCCTGGCCGGCCGGATTGAGCTCATTGCCACCCGATGGGAACAACACTTCCGACTGGAACACGAAGCGGTCGCCAACCACGCGTACATCTTCACGGCTTGAGAGGATCTCACGCAAGCGGCCGAAGAAATCGGACCTGTAACGATTGAGCTCCTGCACCCGCTGCGCCAGCGCCACATTGAGCCGTCGCCCAAGATCGGCAATCTTGGCCTGGGTCTCCTGATCCTTGGTTTCCGAAACCTCAAGCGCATCCTCGAGAGCCGCCAGTTGCGAGCGGAGCGCGGAGATCTGCTGATTGAGCAGCTCCACCTGGTTGAGCGCGCGTTGCGAAACCTGTTTTTCCGCATCGAGCGTTTCGCTTAGCTCGCCAATCCGTGATTCCGCCGCAGCCGTGGCACCTGACCCGCTGTCCAGCAATTGCTGAAGTCGCGACCGGTCTGTTTCCGATTCCGACAATGACGCCTGCAGATTGGCAAGCGTATCCTCAAGATCCTGCTTGCCGGAACGCTCGAGCGCCAGCAGCTGTGTCAGTTCATTGATCTGGCTGTTGAGCCGGTTGAGAACCTGATCACGTCCAGAGATTTCGCGGGACAGAAAAAACTGCGCCAGCACAAACACCGTCAGCAAAAACATGATCGCCAGCAGCAGTGTCGACAACGCATCGACAAAGCCGGGCCAATAGTCGACTCCTCGCTCCCGCCGCCGGTTTCGCGCCAGAGCCATGGCTTATTTGTCTCCGATCTTTTCAGCGAGCTTGTCGAGCGTCTCACGCAAGCGCCGTGATTCCGCTTGCTGGGCCTCGATCCAGTCCCTGAGCATCTGCTGCTCACCGCGCATGTTTTTCACCAGGCCCTGGATTCCCTCGGCGAGACTCGCCATCGCTGCCGTCGTGCGTGGTGTCATGCCGGAATCCTGGGACAGTTTCTGCATGCGCTCCGACAGCATCCGGATTTCTTCCGTGGTTCCAGCACCTTCCACGGGCGCAGAGACGTCCGAATCCAGATCTGTCATGGTAGACAGCCAGTTTTCCAACTCCGTGTAGAAGCGGTTTTGGGCGCGTCCGGCCTGCAGGTCGAGAAAGCCCAGAATGAGCGAACCGGCAAGACCGAACAGCGAGGACGAAAATGCCGTGCCCATGCCTTCCAGCGGCGCCGAAAGACCGGTTTTCAGCGTCGAGAGAACATCCTCGGTGCCACCACTGCCGGGATTGAGCGACTGAATCACCTGGTTGATCGAACCGATCGTGCCGAGCAGCCCCCAGAACGTGCCCAGAAGGCCGAGAAAGACCAGAAGCCCGATGAGATAGCGGGAGGTGTCGCGGGACTCGTCGAGACGGGTCGCGATCGAATCCAGGATCGACCGCAGCGAAGAGGTGGACAATGCCATTTCCTGGCGACGTCCGATCAGCGCCCGCATCGGCGCCAGCAGCACCGGGTCGCGCCCGACTTTTTCCGCATCCCCCGTGGCGCGCAGGGAGTTCACCCAGCGCACCTCTGGCCTGAGCCTCAGCACATGGGTGAATACCAGCAGAACGCCGACGGCAAGCACGCCGACAATCAGGCCATTGAGGCCGGGATTGGCGAGAAACGCATTCTGGATCTGCCGGTAGAGGATTGCCGCCACGAACCCGGAGAGGATGAGAAAGATCATCATGCTCCAGAAGAAGACCAGCGGGCTGGACAATTTGTGCGGATCCGCACCGCTGCCATCTTCAGAGATGCCCCATCCAGACAATGTCAGTTTCGCCATGCCCTGTCCGTCCCGGCCTTTGTCCCAAATCATTCAATGGGCAGACACTAGCCGATATTTGGGCGAAATTGAAAGCAATCAGGCGAAACAGACTTGAGGGCCTCTCTCAAGCCTTGGGCAGCGGCCTTTTCAGAAGCTCCAGAATGCCCTTGAGCATGTATTCATTGCCCGCAGCGATGGATCGTGTACCGAACATGTCGGTGCCGCCCGAAGTATCGGCGACAAATCCGCCAGCCTCGCGAATCAGCAGGATTCCGGCAGCCATGTCCCATTGCTCAAGCGGCTTTTCCCAGAACCCGTCAAGTCGGCCGGCGGCCACATAGGCAAGATCAAGAGCTGCGGCGCCCATACGGCGAATGCCCGCGCACTCTCCCATGACATGGCGAAGCTCGACCAGGAACTCGCCATGATGTCCGCGGCCAAGATGAGGCACCCCTGTGCCAATGACAGCATCCGAGACCGCCTTGCGCCCCGCCACCCGCAAGCGGCGGTCGTTGAGAAACGCGCCGCCGCCGCGTTCAGCGGTATAGAGCTCGTCGGTGCCGGGATTGTAGATCACCCCGGCGACAATCTCGTTGTTGCGCTCCAGCGCAATCGACACGGCAAAATGCGGAATGCCATGCAGAAAGTTGGTCGTGCCATCAAGCGGATCAACGATCCAGCGATGCGCACCATCGGTGCCCGGTGTCTCGATGCTCTCCTCGCCCATGAACCCGTAGGTCGGCCGCGCGCGAAGCAATTCGGTCTTGATGATGGTCTCGGCCTTGCGGTCGGCCTGACTGACGTAATCGCCGGGTCCCTTCAGCGAAACCTGAAGGTTCTGAACCTCACCAAAATCGCGCGCCAGCGACCGTCCGGCCTTGAGTGCCGATTGCACCATCACATTGAGAAGGGCTGAACGCGCCATCTGGATCTTTCCCTGGTTTCAGCTCTGGCACCCCGCCACGCACCCGAATAAGGAACGCAGCGCACTGGCACAGAGAGACTTAGAGCGCCGTGCGTCCAATTGGACGCACAATGGTCGCTCTAACACTTTGATTTAATGCATGTACGTTATCACTCAATTGAATACAATTGAGTGCGACACGCATTAGTCGGCGCGGCGAAGATAGGTCAGCTCGTTGGTGTCGACCACCACACGCTCACCCGAGGAAATGAAGGGCGGCACCATAATGCGTACGCCGTTCTCCAGGATCGCAGGCTTGTAGGACGACGCCGCCGTCTGACCCTTGACCACAGGATCGGCTTCCGCGATCGCCAGCGTCACCTGATCAGGAAGCGCGATGCCGATCGGCCGCTCGTCATAGAGCTCAACCGTCACCATCATGCCGTCCTGAAGGAACGCACGGCGGTCGCCAACGAACTCCTTTTGCAGCTCAAGCTGTTCGTAGCTTTCGAGATCCATGAAGACCAGGGCTTCGCCCTGCTCATAGAGGAACTGGAAATCCTTCTGTTCGAGCCGGATGCGCTCGACGGTTTCGGAAGCCCGGAAGCGCTCGTTGAGCTTGGTGCCATCGATCAGGTTCTTCATTTCGACCTGGTTGAAAGCGCCGCCCTTGCCGGGCTTGACCGCATTGGTCTTTACCACCGCCCACAGGCCACCATTGTGCTCGAGCACGTTGCCGGGACGAATTTCATTGCCATTGATTTTCATGGGAGCATTCCGCGTAAATCTTTGCCCGGGCCGACATTCGGCGCGGTTTGGCGGCTTCAAGACCACAATTGGCGTCAGTTTTCAAGTCCAGCCTCTCGAAGCACCAAGCCAGGCGCGCGTGTCAGCGCTTGCCAAATGCGTTGGCCGCCTCGATCGCCCGTTTCTGCTCGTCGTCGGTCAAGCCCTGATAGAAATCATCAAGCGAGCGATCATCAAAGCCTGCTCGCCGCGAAAGGATGTACCATTTCGCGGCTTCGACCGGGTCGCCAAGCGTACCGATGGCGTTGATATGGAGCACCGCCATGCGGTTCTGCGCGACCACATTGCCACGGCTCGCCGCTATCTCCATCCAGCGAAAACCGGTCTCGTAATCCTTGTCGCCGCCGATGCCGTCAATCAACCAGATCGCATAATCGAGCTGCGCGGTATCGAAGCCGGCCAGGGCTGCATTTTTCATCCACTCACGCGCCTGGGCGCGCTTCTGTTCCGGAATACCGGCTGTGTTGTTGTAGATCTGGGCAAGTGCATATTGGGCGTCGGGGACGCCATTCTCGGCGGCCTTTTCGAAGTAGGGCAGTGCCTCAAGAATGCCCGGTGGCCCCGGCTTGGCTGACACCAGGGTTTGAGCGTGATTGAACTGAGCAAAAGCATTGCCTGCATCAGCAGCTTTCTTCATGAACAGTTCGGACTCTTCACGATCAGGCTCGACATACTGTCCCTCAAGCAACATGACGGCATATTTGAACTGCGCCGAGGCATCGCCGCCTTCCGCCGCCTGCTTGTACCAGAACGCAGCATCGTCCATGCTGCGTGGAACGCCCAAGCCGGAGGCAAACAACTCTGCCAGCAAAGTCTGCGCCGCCGGGTCCCCGAGTTGCGCCCGCGGAAGAGCCAATTCCATAGCGGTTAGATAGTAACCGCGCTGGAACGCCCCAAAGGCTTTCGCCATCGCATCGACAGCATCTGCTTTGGCATCCGCAGTTTCACCCGCCGCAGGCCCTGCCGGATCAGCGACAGCGTCCGGGGCTGCGGCTTCGGTTGCCGGCTCCGCCGTCGGCTCAGCATCCTGGGCGAGTGCCGAGGCCGCGGCCAGTACAAGCCCCGCACACACAAGAACGACTGGCAAAAGCCCCAGGCCCGAAGGCCTGCGCTCCGGCGGTTTCAAAAGAGAACGAGACGTGGATGCATCTGACATGCGAAGCATTATGCCCCAAACCGTGGCGCTTTTTCGTCAAGCACGGCATTGATCTCGGCAACCAGCCGCGGGGCGTCAGCGGGTTGCGAAAACACCGCCTGGCCGAAAGCAATGAACTCGGCGCCCGTCGCAGCCATTTCTTCCACAAAGGCGGTACTGGTGCCGCCCATCAGGACGCAGGGAATTTCGATCATGTCAGCCCACCATTCCGCAAGCGTAAGGTTCTTGGGGTGCGGTTCCGGTTTGATGTCGCCCGCGATCGACCCGAAGATCAGGTAGTCTGGCTGCGCCTCTCCGATGGACAACGCCGCATGGCGTTCCTTCGCATTTCCGCCACCGACGATCAGGCCCGGCGTATGCCGTTCGACCGCTTCCGCCATTGCGGTCGGCCCGGCCTCAATGTGCAGACCATCTGCGCGAACCCGGCCCGCAACCCGTGTGTCGCCTGCGACAAGTGCCGCGGCGCCAGCGGTTTGGATCACCGGAATCAACGCTTCACAGCGCTGCTGGAAGCTTTTCTCATCGATCCCGTGTTGCGGAATGATGACCGAGGCCACGTCGCCGCCACGCAGCGCATTTGCCATAATCTCGGCGAGTTCACCTGCATCGGCAATGTCAGGCGTTACCAGTACGAGGCGGCAGCGGTTGGCGGGGCTGGTCATGAGATATCCTGTCGGGAACAATCTGATGGTCATAATGGCCGATATGGCCAAACATCTGCAAACGGGATAGACCGGCGCGACACAAGGATCAACTGCGCCGATGATGACAGACCCCATCTTCTATGCCGTCGCCATTCCGGCGGTCTTTCTGGTGGGCCTCTCCAAAGGCGGCTTTGGCGGCGCGATGGCGCTGCTCGGCGTGCCACTGATGGCCCTGGCGATACCCCCTGTGCAGGCGGCTGCGATCCTGCTTCCGATCCTGATCGTGATGGACGCCGTGACCCTGTGGAGCTGGCGCAGGCACTGGGACCCGGCAACCCTTTTGATCATGGTGCCGGGTGCGGTCATCGGCATCACCATTGGATGGGCAACCGCCGCCTGGATCACCGATCCGATCATCCGGTTGATCGTCGGCTGCGTGGCGCTTTGGTTTTTCGCTCGCTATGTGACCCTGGCACTTGCTGCAAGGCGCAACGCCAGTCCGGCACCAGCGGATGAGCACCGGCCAGTCAGGGGCGGACTCTGGGGAGCGTTGGCTGGATTTACCAGTTTCGTCTCCCATGCCGGAGGCCCGCCCTACCAGATCTACACCTTGCCGCTCAGGCAGGATCCGAAGGTGTACACAGGAACCAGCGTCCGGTTTTTCGCGATCATCAACGCGATCAAGCTTGTGCCCTACTTCGCCCTGGGTCAGTTCGACATGGCCAACCTGTCGACATCCCTCGTACTGGCGCCGATCGCACCGGTGGCAACGCTGGCGGGCGCCTACATCGTCAAGCGCATGAAGCCAGAGATCTTCTATCCCTTCATGTATGCAATGGTGTTTCTCACCGCGCTCAAGCTGATCTGGGACGGGGTTGTCCACCTATTGGCAGGATGACAGAGCGGCGCGCAGGTGGTTTGATGGTGTGGATCCAACAAGCAGCATGAACGGGACCACAAGCGTGACCGCCAATCCATATGAAACCGACCTCAACCGCAACGCAGCCAACTACCAGCCTTTGACGCCATTGGTGCATCTCGAGCGGGCGGCGCTCATCCACCCTGATCACATCGCGATCATACATGGCTCCCAGCGGACGAGCTATGCGATGTTTCTCGAGCGCTCGAAGCGGCTCGCCAACGCACTGGGCAGCGTTGGCATCGGCAAGGGCGACACCGTTTCGGTGATGCTGTCGAACACGCCCGCAATGCTCGAGGCTCACCATGGTGTTCCGATGACCGGCGCGGTTCTCCACTCCATCAACACCCGACTTGACGCACAGGCCATCGCTTTCCAGCTCGATCACGCAGAAACCAAGGTGCTGATTGTCGATCGCGAATTCTCGGCCGTCATGGCTGAAGCATTGGCGCTGGCTGCCGCCAAACCGCTGGTGATCGATTATGACGACACCGAATATCCCGACGATGCGCCCTTCGCCAAGGGCGAGCGCATCGGAACCCATGACTATGACACCTTTGTCAGCGCCGGAGCCCCGGATTTCATTCGATCAGCCCCTGACGACGAATGGGATTCAGTGTCATTGAACTACACCTCCGGCACCACCGGCAATCCGAAAGGCGTGGTCTACCATCACCGGGGCGCGGCGCTGATGGGATACTCCAATGTCATCGCATCGGGCATGGGCAGGCATCCTGTGTATCTTTGGACATTGCCGATGTTCCATTGCAATGGCTGGTGTTTCCCCTGGACGCTCGGCGTCGTCGCAGGCACCCATGTGTGCCTCCGCTGGGTACGCGCCAAGGCAATGTATGATGCGATCGCCGATCATGGCGTTACCCACCTGTGTGGCGCGCCGATCGTCATGTCGACCCTGCTCAATGCGCCGGAAACGGAAAAACGCGACTTCTCCCAGACCGTAAGCTTCAACACCGCCGCGGCTCCCCCGCCCGAAGCAGTGCTTGCCGGCATGGCTGATGCCGGTTTCGAGGTGGTCCATCTTTACGGGCTGACCGAGACCTATGGTCCCGCCGTCGTCAATGAATGGAAGTCGGAATGGTCAAAACTCGACCGTTCCGAGCGCACAGCCAGGAAAGCCAGACAGGGTGTGCGTTATCCCGCACTGGAAGATCTGGCGGTGATGGATCCCGAGACGATGGAAAAGACACCCGCCGACGGCGAAACCATCGGCGAGGTCATGTTTCGCGGCAATATTGTCATGAAGGGCTACCTCAAGAACCCGGAAGCCAGTGCCGAAGCGTTCCGTGGCGGATGGTTTCACTCCGGCGATCTCGGTGTCATGCACCCCGACGGCTACCTGCAGCTCAAGGACCGCTCCAAGGACATCATCATATCCGGCGGCGAAAACATCTCGTCGATTGAGGTCGAGGATGCGCTGTACAAACATCCCGCAATCATGGCTGCAGCGGTCGTCGCCCGACCTGATGACAAATGGGGCGAAACGCCATGCGCCTTTGTTGAACTGCGCCCCGGTCAGACGCTGAGCGAAACCGAAGTCATCGAGCACTGCCGCGGATTGCTGGCGCACTTCAAATGCCCCCGCTCGGTTGTTTTCCGCGAAGTCCCGAAGACATCGACCGGAAAGATCCAGAAATTCCTGCTGCGCGAAGAAGCCCGGGCTTTGGGCAATCCTTGAAAGCCTGCCCCGCCGGCAGGCCTCCGGGGTCAGCTTGTCATCCGCTGACCACAGTGTTGGGAAAGGTCTTGGCGAAGGACGCGGCGCTGTAGCGCCAAAGTACTTTTGTGCCAGTGTATCGAACACTTGCCGGTGGGAAAGGTTTGTCTTAGCTTCAATCCATGACCAAGGATGTTTTCCATGCAATCGCCGATCCGAACCGGCGCCATCTTCTGGAGGAGTTGCGGCGGCAGCCGCAAACGGTCAATGAGCTTGCCAATGGATTGCCGATCAGCCGGCCCGCGGTCTCCCAGCACTTGAAAGCCCTGCTCGACAGCGGCCTTGTCACGGTGGAGAGCAAAGGCACCAGCCGCATCTATGCCGTCAGGATGGATGGCTTCATGCATGTCAATCTGTGGGTTGACCAGTTCTGGTCCTGACGCTTTCTCCAGCTTCACCTATCGGCCAAAGCTGACACCTAAAAACAAAAGGTGCGAGAGACGATCCCCCGCACCTTGTCATGGACGTGTCATGCAAATCTGTTCAGTGTTCGGTGTGAGGCCTGAGACGGCTGATCTCGTCCTTGAGACGCAACTTACGACGCTTGATATCGACAATCGTTTCGGTATGGGAAGAAGGCTGTGAAAGTACGACCCGAAGCTTGGCTTCAAGTTCACCATGTTTCTTCTCAAGCGATGCGAGATGAGCGTCAATCGACATAGGCGACTCCTTTTTTGGGAAGCCCGACGCCGAAACGCCGGGGCGTTGGTTTCTTGACACCGTAAAGTGTGCCACGGCTTTTTCAGTTTGTCGAAGACGATTCTTGAATGGGGATAACTTCCCGTTACCACCAATTCTGTGATAGTAGCCCCGGCAAGATAAAACGTCGGTTCCAGATACCGACAGAATCGGTGAAACGGGGTAGCTGCATGTCTGACCAGGAGCAGGCTGAGATTCGCATGTTGGTGGCGCGATTGCGCCATGAGCACGAAGACTTTGACGTTGCCATTAACGCCATGATTCAGACGGGATGCGATCAATTGCGCATCCAACGCATGAAGAAGAAGAAACTGGCGATCAAAGACAAGATCACCGAGATCGAAGACCAGATCATTCCAGACATTATCGCCTGAGCAAGGGGAGCTGATCATGACCCCTGTCCCAACGCCTAAGGTCGCCGTAATCATGGGCAGCCAATCTGATTGGCCCACGATGAAACACGCCGCGGACACTCTCGAAGAGCTTCGAATCAATTGCGAGGCGCGAATCGTTTCTGCACACCGCACGCCCGACCGACTGGTCTCGTTCGCCAAGGGTGCCCGTGATGAGGGCTTTCATGTCATCATCGCCGGAGCCGGTGGCGCGGCCCACCTTCCCGGCATGACCGCAGCATTCACGCCCTTGCCTGTTTTTGGCGTTCCGGTCGAATCCAAAGCGCTCTCTGGCCAGGACAGCCTGCTGTCGATCGTTCAGATGCCGGCCGGCATTCCGGTTGGCACGCTCGCCATCGGCAAGGCTGGTGCGATCAACGCAGCGCTACTTGCAGCCGGTGTCCTGGCCCTTTCGGACCCAGATCTGGCCCAACGCCTTGACGCCTGGCGCCAGGCGCGCACCGATGCCGTCGCAGACCACCCGTCGGACCAGCCATGAGTGACATGCCACTCAAGCCGGGTTCGGCAATCGGAATCATCGGTGGCGGCCAGCTTGGCCGGATGTTGGCCATGGCCGCGGCCAGACTTGGCTACAAGACCGTGATTCTCGATCCGGCGTCCGACGCACCGGCAGCCCAGGTTGCCACCAGCCAAATTGTCGCCGCCTATGACGATCCCGCAGCGCTCACCCAACTGGCCAATCTGTGCGATGTGGTCACATACGAATTCGAAAATGTCCCGGTCGCGGCCGTCGAATGGCTTGAAGCCCGGCTTCCGGTTCGTCCCGGTTCCAAAGCGCTCAAGGTCGCGCAGGACAGGCTCCTGGAAAAAACCATGGCCCGTGATCTGGGCGCGCAAACCGCCCTGTTTGCTCCAGTGGCAACCCGCTCGGACCTTGATGCCGCGATGGCTGTCACTGGCCTGCCTGCCGTGCTTAAGACCACGAGGCTGGGCTACGACGGCAAGGGGCAGGCCAGGATTGTCCGACCGGACGAGGCTGATGCCGCCTATCAGGCCATGGGTGGGCAGATGGCCGTTTTGGAAGCTTTCGTGCATTTCGAATGCGAGGTCTCGGTGATCGGCGCACGCGGCCTGTCCGGGGAAGTTCGCGCCTTCGATGTGGCGGAGAACATTCACCGCGATCATATCCTTCATACATCCACTGTGCCCTCAACGCTCGGGGCTGAAGCCCGGACACAGGCACTCAGGATCGCCGAGGCGATCGCCAGCCATCTCGACTATGTCGGGGTCTTTGCTGTCGAGTTCTTTGCAGTGCGTGACGGCGACCAGCATCACCTTCTGGTCAATGAAATGGCGCCGCGCGTGCACAATTCCGGCCACTGGACGGAAGCTGCCTGTGCCGTGTCGCAGTTCGAACAGCACATTCGCGCCATCGCCGGACTGCCGCTGGGCAACACCGGGCGCCACTCAGACTGCGTGATGGAAAATCTGATCGGCGATGAGATTGACACCATTGGCGAAATCGCCACCGAAAAAGGCGCGATCATCCATCACTACGGCAAAGCCGAAGCGCGCCCCGGACGAAAGATGGGTCATGTCACCAGGATCAGCCAAAAGACTGAATAACTGCGCGGATCACGCAGGGAAAGCGGCCTGTCGCGGTTGACAACAAATTCGCAAGCCGGTACATGCCTGCCAACCGATGCGCGCCCCTGGCTGGCGCGCTTTTGATTGAATGGGCTTCGCCCACATAACTCGCGGATCAGAACAATGAAGATCAAGAATTCGCTCAAGGCACTCAAGGCCCGTCACCGTGACAACCGTCTGGTTCGCCGCAAGGGCCGGGTCTACATCATCAACAAGCAGAACCCGCGCTTCAAGGCTCGTCAGGGCTGAAGCAGGCGGGCGCTCGGCCCATCACTGAAATTTGCATTTGATCTTTGGCGCAGACGGACTAACTTTCCGTCATGCGCCATTTTCAGTTTACGATTCTGCCAGTGACCGTAGCCGCGAGTTTTGCCCTTATGGTGGCATCGCCTCTCCCGGCATTGGCACAGACCGAAGCCGTCAAACCGGCTGCGAACTCCCTCACCGGGGCAATTGATCCGCTTGACGGGCTGTTTTCGGAACTCAAGCGGGAACGCGACGCCAACCAGGCCAAACGCATCAGCGAACGCATCTGGGCGCGCTGGCGCGATTCAGGCAGCGCCACCACAAACTTGCTGCTGCAATGGGCCGACAAGGCCATGGCGGACAAGAAAAACAGTCTTGCGCTCGATCTGCTCGACCAGGTGGTGGTGCTGATGCCGGACTTTGCCGAGGGCTGGAACCGTCGTGCCACCTTGCACTACGCAATGGGCAACCATTCCAAATCGATGGCCGACATCAACCGCGTATTGGCGCTTGAACCAAGGCATTTCGGAGCCATGGCCGGGATGGCGGCGATTCTGGACGCTTCTGGCAACGATGCACTGGCACTGAGGGCCTGGGAGCAAATGCTGGAAGTCTACCCTGCCAACCGCCAGGCACAGACCAAGGTCGGCGAACTGGCCGACAAACTCGCGGGCAGCAAAACCTGATCCCTTCAGAACGATTCCCGCGCCGTGCCATTGAGCCTGGAGCCATTTCAGATACAGGCCAGTTACGGCGAGACACCCCATGCTTCAATCTAGAATTCGAGTGACCATGTTAAGTCTACTGGCCGCTATCATCGTTCTGGCCGCGGGCCTGGCGATCTGGAGCAACGCCAAGGCAAGAGAGATCGAAGCACGATTTCCAGCCATCGGCGAGATGATCGATGTCGGCGGATATTCGCTCCACGCTGTCCATCTCCCGCGGCCGAACGGTGCAGACCTGCCACCACTTGTGTTCATTCATGGCGCCAGCGGCAATCTGCGCGATCAAATGACACCCTTCAGGCCCATGCTCGAGGGCCGCGCGGAGATGCTGTTCATCGACCGGCCAGGTCATGGCTGGTCCGAACGCGGCGGCCCGGAGAACCAGACACCCGATGGCCAGGCTGCGGCAATAGCTCGCGCAATGCAGGCCAAGGGGATCTCAAAGGCGATCATCATTGGTCACTCCTTTGGCGGAGCCATTGCGGCGAGCTTCGCAGTCGACCACCCGGACATGACTTCAGGATTGGTATTCCTGGCTCCGGCCACCCATCCATGGCCGGGTGGCGTAAGCTGGTATTACGATCTCACATCCATTCCGGTGATCGGACCACTGTTTGCCTATACGCTGGCATTGCCAGCAGGACTGACGCGGCTTGAAAGCGGCTCGCTCTGTGTGTTTGCTCCAAATCCCAAGCCTGAGGACTATATCAGCGCCACAGGCCCGGCCCTGGTGCTCAGACCCGGCGCCTTCCGCCACAACGCGGTCGATGTCGCGAACCTCAAACCCTATGTAACGCGGGTTTCGCCGCGCTACCCCGAGATCACGGCACCGACGGTTGTGATTACGGGAGACAGCGATTCGGTGGTGCTTGCGCATATCCATTCCGAAGGATTGGCCCGCGACATCGAAGGCGCAGAGCTCCTCTGGATCCGCAATCTTGGACACAAGCCCGATCACATAACAACCGAGTTGGCGGTGCGCGCCATAGAAAGTGTCGCCGGGCTAAAGGTCGATTTGCAGGCAGCAGCAAGGCGCGCGGAAGCTGAACTCTCCGCCCACAACTCAGCTTGCCCAGGAGAGACATCTCCGGAAACATGAGCTTTGTTGAAACTGCAACTGGCGCAAGAACGAAACCTAGATGCCGGTCATGCCATCAGAGCCGATATAGGCAATCCGCAGCATATTGGTCGATCCCGGCGTACCAAGCGGAACGCCTGCAGAAATGATCAACCGGTCGCCAGGTTTGCCGAACTCTTCTGTAAAGGCGATACGGCAGGCGCGATCGACCATATCGTCCAGATCTGTCGCATCCTCGGTCACCACACAATGCAATCCCCAGACAACCGAAAGCCGACGTGCCGTCTGGATCACCGGAGACAGGGCAACAATCGGCACCTGCGGCCTTTCGCGCGCAGCCCGAAGGCCGGTGCTGCCTGAAGATGTGTAGCAGACGATTGCCGACAGATTGAGGGTCTCGGCGATTTGGCGCGCCGCAAGCGAAATCGCATCGGCACCGGTGGCATCCGGCTGCGGGCGCTGCGAATAGATGATGCTGGGATAGTTCGGATCCCGCTCGACCTTGCGGGCAATCGCCGCCATGGTGGAGACGGCTTCCACCGGGTAGTCCCCGGCGGCAGATTCGGCCGATAACATGACGGCATCAGCACCTTCAAACACCGCCGTTGCCACGTCAGACACTTCGGCGCGAGTCGGCACCGGCGCCGAAATCATCGATTCAAGCATCTGTGTCGCAACCACAACAGGCTTACCCGCACGGCGGCAGGCGCGTGTCAGCTGCTTCTGGATACCAGGCACGGATTCGATCGGCATTTCCACACCAAGATCGCCACGTGCAACCATCAGCGCATCGGACAATTCGATGATCTCGTCGATCCGCTCGAGCGCCTGCGGCTTCTCGATCTTTGACATCAGGCCAACCCGACCGCGGGCAATCTTGCGCACTTCCGCCAGATCCTCGGGACGCTGGATGAAGGACAACGCCACCCAGTCGACATCATCCACGGCCAGCACGGCATCAAGGTCGGCCCGATCCTTCTCGGTCAGCGCGCCGACACCGAGTGTCGTGTCGGGAAGGCTCACCCCCTTGCGATCCGAAATCTTGGTGCCGCTGACGACCTTGCAGGTGATCGATGTCTTGTCCGATTCGACAGCAAGCAATTGCAGCCGGCCATCATCGATCAGCAAGCGATGTCCGGGCTGAACAGCTTCAAGAATTTCCGGATGGGGCAGGAAGACGCGTTTCGCGTCACCCGGCTCATCTTTGTTGTCAAGCGTGAATGTCTGCCCTGCCTCGAGCGTCACCGATCCATCGGCAAACTTGCCGACCCGGAGCTTTGGTCCCTGAAGATCCGCAAGAATGCCGATCGGCCTGCCGCAGCTCGCCTCTACGGCTCTGATGCGGCCCACCAGCGTGCGCATGAGCTCATGACTGGAATGGCTCATATTGATCCGGAACAGGTCCGCGCCCGCTTCATGCAATTTCTTGATCATTGCCTCATCGGACGACGCTGGCCCGAGTGTGGCCAGGATTTTCACCTTGCGATGCCGCTTCATTAATTATTGCTTTCTTGCACGTCCGGAGCGTCTGAAAGCTGGACCATCCAACTGCCTTGTCGCCCGGTGTCATATTCCTTGAAGCCCACGCGCTGAAAGCCGCGGGCAAAACAGTCTTCCACGCCGACAATGCGGAACTCATTGTCGGCAACACACATGTTGATACCACCGGCCCAGCGGCCACCACCACCCGCGTCTTCCGCGTAGAGATAGTAGTATCGCGATTCGAGCTGGCCCTCGATCAGAGTTGCGCAGGAACTGGCAGGAATCTGCCACCAGCCTTCGGTCACCCAGCCCTCTGCGGTCCTGTATCCTATCGCCCCGCCGACCAGTGACTGCGTTCCGTTGCAGACACGGAAATCCGCCTTCGCGTCTTCAACAGATGCCAGCATCAGAACGCCAGCCATCATCGGAATCAGTACCGCAAACCTGGACATGGAGAAAAAGGCGTGTGGCAACTTTCGAAACATCAAATTCGGTCAGTCTCCGCTCGTAGCATTTGGGTTGTTTTTTGCGACGCGGGCAATTGAAAGTCAACGAGAGACACGAGACTATAGTCAAACATCCCAACCTAAGATCCCACATGGTAGCGGAATTGGCCCCTGTCCCACCCGATAGGCAACAGCGGGCGCTTGCCCGAAGACCTCGGCTGTGCAATTGATCCGGCGAATTCCGTTCCACCCTGTTACCGTCTGTTCAAACCTGCCATGTCCGGCTTTGCGCCATTCGAAATCATTCCAGGTGATCCTCACCCTGCACTGGTAATCCTGGCTGATCATGCCATGAACCGGCTGCCGCCGGAATATGGCGATCTCGGACTGCCCGCCGAAGCGTTTTCCCGCCACATCGCCTATGACATCGGGGTCGAAGCCGTCACTCGCGGGCTTTGCGCCCGCCTCGGCGTTCCGGGAGTGTTGGGTTGCTTTTCAAGACTGTTGATCGATCCCAACCGCGGCGAGGATGACCCGACGCTGATCATGAAGCTGTCTGATGGGATGGTGATTCCTGCCAACCATCCACTGGCACCCGAAGAACGGGAGCGGCGCCTCAACGGTTTTCACCGACCTTATCATGATTCTGTCTCGACAGTCATCGCGGAAACCGGGCGCAGATCCGGCAAAGCACCATTGGTGATTTCGGTGCATTCCTTCACCCATGCATGGAAAGGTATTCCCCGACCCTGGCATGCAGGTGTTTTGTGGGACACTGATCCGCGCGCTGCACAAGCCCTGATCGAACGCTTGCGAGCCGATCCTGCATTGGTGGTAGGAGACAATGAGCCCTATGACGGCGCACTGCGCGGTGACACCATGCACAGGCACTGTTCGACAACAGGACTGGCCCATGGTTTGCTGGAAATCCGCCAGGATCTGATTTCCCACCCCGCAGGGATCGATTCCTGGATCGACCGGCTCACACCAATCCTCTCCGAGATGACCGCACTGCCGGAACTGCACGAGATTGAACTCCACGGGTCAAGAGTGATCTGAGGACAGTCGAGACAATCCGGGATAATCAGCAAGAAAGCCGTAAACACCCTTGACCCCGCCGCGGGCTTTGGGCACTTGAAGCGCTCACGAAAACATACTTGTATCCACCCCTCCAGGAGTGTCCCCATGTCTGATGCCGGCGCCGTCGCCCGCGACCAGCTTCGTTCCTTCGTAGAACGCATCGAGCGGCTGGAAGAAGAAAAGAAAACCATCGCCGACGACATCAAGGATGTCTATGGCGAGGCCAAAGCCATGGGGTTTGACGCCAAGGTGCTGCGCAAGGTTGTCGCCATCCGCAAGCAGGACGAGAACGACCGGCTTGAGCAGGAAGCAATCCTCGACACCTATCTGCATGCACTCGGCATGGCACCGGAGCCCGAAGGCGCGAGCTGATCAGGGTCGCGTGATTTTGGCTTGACCGTAACCAAGGCTCGCCCGCCAAGTCCCGGGATCCAATCCAGTGGCTTGGCAGACCTGTCGGTCGTCCGGGTGTATTTGCTCAACGGTGGACTCTTGCAGTCAGCAAGCCGGCGTCAATTGCCGAAGCGGGCGACCGAAATGAAATTCACAGCGGATCCGGTAAATTGGTTATGAGGCAGTTCCCCGCCATTGGGAGCGAAGCCATTGGCGTAAACCACCTTTGGCGCGGCCCTCAGCTGCGAGGCCACGAACCGACGCGCGCTCGCCGGTGGCGTCGCCATCGTCTTGACCCGCTCCCTGGTCAACGCCCAGTTCGAAATAATGGTCTCAGTTAGCTTCGGTTCCGTGCGAATCGCCGTGCGCTGCGGCTGGTCTGCCGCAGATGCCGCGTTTGGCCGGTTTCCCTTACTCGAGACCGTGGTTGCAGCGACTGGGCGGCGACCGCGTTCAACAGGAACCAGCGCAGCCATTTCAACCTGTGCGGGACGATCCGCTGGCCGATCTCCTGGCCGGCGAATAGGCAGCGGGACGAAATCCTCACCGGAAGGCAATTTCGCAAGAACTGGTTCGCTTACGATCGCATCGCCGGACACCAGTGTTCTGCTGGCGATCTCCGCGGGTTCTGCTGTTTGAACAGCAACAGCAGGCTCCGCGCCGGCAAACATTCGCGCCCTGATCTGATCGGGCTCGAGCAGCGCAGCCACTTCAACCGCAGCTGGTTGCTCAACCGCCGCCACGGCTCGCTCGGCCAGCAATTGCGGAATCGGCGCGCGGATCAATGAAAGATCAACCGCCTCATTATCTGGAGATGCCACCTCGGCACCTGCCGCCGCGGCAAAGGCATCGATCTCTGCCTGCGCCGGCAGGACCGGTGTCGGCGGTGCAAGAGCCGCAACCACGGTGGGTTGCTCAATTGCAGGCCGCGCCAACGGAACCGGAGCGTCGACCGGAAGCTCGGGAACGCTTGCAGCACCAGGCTCAGGTGCAGCGACCGCCACAGGCAAGGCGGCAATATCCGTGCGCGGCGGAGCCGGCACCGGTTTCGGCGCGGCTGCAATGGCATCGGGCTCTTCATCTTCATCCCCGCCGCCAAACAAAGCTGCCAGCAACCCTCCTCCAGAACGACCGGCATTGCTGTTGCCGCCACCGGAAGACACAATCGCGCCGCCTCGCGCCTTGTATTCGGCGAGGGCCACCTGGTAGCCGGGCAACCGCTTGCCATCGGGAGGAAGATGCAATGTCTTGCCGTCAGGGAACAATCGCGTCAATTCCTTACGGCTCATGCGAGGCCAGGCCCGCACCCCCGCGACATCCAGATGCACGAACGGAGAGCCTGACTTGGGATAATAGCCCACACCACCGCCCTGCAATTTCATTCCGATTTCACGCAGTTTGGAGACTTTGACACCGGGAATGTAAAAATCGATGGCTTTGCCAACCATATGCTGGCTTTTCGTGGCTTGCCCACCGCGTGTCCGCCGCAACATGGCGTTGGTCGCAGGCGATCTGTAGGCCGAGACCACATGAATATAGTCTCGGGCATTGGCTCGCCTGTAGACCTCCCAGACCAGATCAAACAACCGCGGGTCCATCTTGGTCGGCTCATTGCGCCGCCAATCCCTCAAAAAACGATTGAGCTTTTTGAGACCGGCCTGGTCATAGCGCCCGTTGCGCTTGAAGACGATCTCCGCCCGTTCCTTGGTGTGAATGTAATACAGTTTAAGCGAGCGGGTTTCGGCAGACGCGCCGGCTGTTGCCGAAAGCCCCGCCGAAACAACAATCAGACCAAACAGCACAAGCCGCGCCATGTGCGACAAAATGCCGAAGAACACGTCGCGCGCTCCTTCAGCCGAAGCCGCCGGTGCGTTCGACAAATCCTCTGATCTTACTGCAACTGTCGCCAATGCTGTCCCCAGAAGCCGGAAAAGCCATGATACATCACCCTCTGAAGGGCAATTGCGGTGACACAATGGCATTTGTGCCGCCGGTCGCTGCTTGCACCCTTATAGTGAATGATCACTTAATAAGGAATGAAGCAGATCAAATCGGCAACAAGACTTTTCAGCACTGGTCAGCACTGGTCAGCACTGGTCAAAGGCGTACCCGCTCTTGCGCTAAGCCGCCTGCTGTCCTGGATTGTCAGGGTCGATGGCATAGTCCTTCAGTTTGCGATAGAGCGTTGACCGGCCGATCCCGAGCCGCCGTGCGACCTCGCTCATCTGGCCGTGGTAGAACGACAAGGCAAAGCGGATGAGTTCTTCCTCGATCTCGGCAATCGGACGAACCTCGCCGTCCATCGATACCGCATCAACTGCCGGGCGGGCGGGCTCGATGATCTGCGGCTCCGGTGCCGTTCGCGCCGGATCAGGGTGAGGCGCCGATGCTTGGTGGCCGCCAGCGGATGTTGCCGCACCAACAGGTTCATAGGCCACCTCAAATTCAGCCCTATCGCCGGAATCAAGTTGGTAGCCCGGCATCTGTGCTTCAATCTGGGGGAATAGGTCACGTGTCAGCAAACCGCCATCGCTGAGCACAATCGCCCGGTGAATGGCATTTTCGAGCTCACGAATGTTTCCCGGCCAATCATGCTCCGTAACCAGCGCCATGGCATCCGGCGTGATCCCCGTAATGTTCAGGCTGAGTGTTTCAGACGAGAAGCGGGCTATGAAGTGACGCACAAGCTGGGGAATGTCTTCCTTGCGTTTGCGCAGCGCCGGCACATGGATGGGAAACACATTGAGACGGTAGTAAAGGTCCTCACGGAACCGCCCGGCTTTGACCTCCTCGATCAGGTCCTTGTTGGTTGCAGAGATCAGCCGGACATCAACCTTTTGGGTCTGCCGCGCTCCAACGGTCTCGATCTCGCCCATTTGGACTGCCCTGAGCAATTTGACCTGCACATCCACCGGCAACTCGCCAATTTCATCAAGGAAAAGTGTGCCGCCATCGGCCTCAGAAAACTTTCCCACATGCCGCTCGGAAGCGCCGGTGAACGCGCCCTTCTCATGGCCAAAAAGAATACTCTCGACCAGATTTTCAGGAATGGCACCGCAGTTCACTGTGATGAAGGGTTTGCTTCGTCGGGCACTTTCGGCCTGGATTGCCCGCGCAATCATTTCCTTGCCCACACCAGATTCGCCTTCCAACACGACCGGAATCCCCGAGCCCGCGGCCCGGCGGGCAAGCGAGATCACACGATCCATGGCTGGGCTTGCCGCAACTATTCCGCCAAAGCCAGCTCCGCGACTGCTCACCCTTGGAGCAACCGGAATACGGGTGGCTTTCAGAGCATTGCCAATCGAAAGAGCCAACCGCTCCGGCGACACTGGTTTGACCACAAAGTCGAATGCCCCGGCGCGCATCGCCTTGACCACCATCTCGATCCCTCCATGGCTGGTCTGAACGATAACAGGGATCCTCGATTTCGCCGCTTTGAGCCGCTCAAGCACCTCAAGCCCGCCCATCTCGGGCATCATCAGGTCAAGCACCAACGCATCAATGGCCGGGCCATCGGACGTCAGGCGTTCCAGCGCCGAGCGGCCATTCTCAAACATTTCGCAAATATGGCCGGCACCTTCTCCCGCTGCTTTAAGCAAACGGCGCTGCACCGGGTCATCATCAACAATCACAATTCGACTGGACACGGATTTTGCTTCCTTGTTCTTGCGATAAGGCTGGATGAATATCGCCTGAAAGCCACACTGCCTGCGAAACCTGAAAATCGCATTTCGGGAAAAGATTGCATTTTAATAGCCGCTGCCCGTAAAACCGGGGCGTCTCATTGCCGTCCCCCCGCTTTGAAAGTGAGAGCCCCACATGCCAATGATTTTAAAGCGCGTTGCGCCCGTGCAAACAGCCATGACCGCACGAAGTGCCGATTCCGAATTGGGGGACTTGCCCGGTTGGAACCTCGACGATCTTTACCCTGGCCCTCAATCTGCTGAATTCGCTTCCGATCTTTCCAAGGCACGCACTCAAGCAGCGAAATTCGAAACCCGCTGGAAAGGCGGTCTAGAAGCGGCAGCAAACGCAACCGGTGAAGACGGTCTGGGTGCGGCAATTGAAGCCTATGAACGGCTCGAAGAGCTGATGGGCAGGATCATTTCCTACGCCGGTCTGACCTACTTCACCGACAGCGTGGATCCCGCCAAGGCCAAGTTCTACGGAGATGTGCAAAGCGCCATTACCGATATCAGTGCGCACATTCTTTTCTTCGCGCTCGAACTCAACCGGATCGACGACGATATCATCGAAGCCTGCATCGAAAACGACACTCGCGCAGCCAGATATGCCCCATGGATCCGGGATCTGCGGCTCGACAAACCTTACCAGCTCGAAGACCGGGTCGAGCAATTGTTTCATGAAAAATCGGTGACTGGCCGGGCAGCCTGGAATCGTCTGTTCGATGAAACCATGACCGGTCTGGAGTTTGAAATAGACGGCGAAAGGCTCGCGCTGGAAGTCACGCTGTCGCTTTTGCAGGATGCAGACGGCGAAAAACGCAAGAAAGCCGGCCTGGCGCTCGCTGAGACCTTCAAACAGAACCTGCGTACCTTCACACTGATCACCAACACGCTCGCCAAGGACAAGGAAATCTCTGATCGCTGGCGTGGTTTCGAGGACATTGCCGACAGCCGCCATCTGGCCAACCGGGTCGAACGTCCGGTTGTTGACGCCCTGGCCCAGGCTGTTCGCGAAGCCTGTCCAAGATTGTCACACCGCTATTATGCAATGAAGGCCCGCTGGCTCGGCCTTGAGAAACTGCAATTCTGGGACCGCAACGCGCCATTGCCCGAAACGCCCAAGGCGACGATTCCCTGGGACGACGCAAAAAACACGGTGTTGTCAGCCTATCACGGCTTCGCGCCCGAGATGGCGGACATTGCGCGCCGTTTCTTCGACAAACAGTGGATTGACGCGCCGAGCCGGCCGGGCAAGACCTCAGGCGCTTTCGCCCATCCCACTGTGCCATCGGTGCATCCTTATGTGCTGGTCAACTATCTCGGTAAACCGCGCGATGTGATGACACTGGCGCATGAGCTCGGCCACGGCGTGCATCAGGTTCTGGCTGGCGATCAGGGCGCCCTGATGGCTTCAACGCCGCTGACGCTTGCCGAGACAGCATCCGTATTTGGAGAGATGCTGACCTTCCGCGCGCTTCTCGAACGGACCGAAGACCGGCTTGAGCGAAAAGCAATGCTGGCGCAGAAGGTCGAGGACATGATCAACACGGTGGTCCGCCAGATTGCCTTCTATGAGTTCGAACGCCGGGTCCACACAGCGCGCCGGGAAGGCGAACTGACATCAGAGCAGCTGGGCAAGCTCTGGCTTGATGTTCAGTCCGAGAGCCTCGGACCGGCAGTTGAGCTATCCGAAGGTTACGAGACGTTCTGGGCCTATATTCCGCATTTCATTCACTCGCCGTTCTATGTCTATGCCTATGCGTTCGGCGATTGCCTGGTGAATTCGCTCTATGCCGTTTACGAAAACGCTCCGGATGGGTTCCGCGAACGTTACTTCGACATGCTCAAAGCCGGCGGCACCAAGCACCATTCGGAACTGCTAAAGCCCTTCGGCCTTGATGCCTCGGATCCAGGTTTCTGGAACCAGGGACTTTCCATGATTGAGGGGTTGATTGACGAACTGGAAGCGATGGACGGCTGAGCTCGCTGATTTCACTTTATTGTAACAGGGAAGTGTGATTTAGGCCGCTTTTGACGCGTGAACAATCGCATTTGCGGCTGCGCGAAAACCCCACGGAGCAATGACATGGCTGATCAGGATTATCCAGTATACGGCGACATCACTGGACCGGTCATCATGATTGGATTCGGCTCAATTGGCCGGGGAACCTTGCCGCTGATCGAACGCCATTTCAAATTTGACAAAAGCCGCATGGTGGTCATCGATCCGCGCGACACCGATCGAGAGCTTCTTGACAGGCATGGCGTCCGGTTCATCCAGGAAGCCGTGACCATCGAGAACTACCGCGACCTGCTCATTCCCCTGTTGACTGAGGGTGAAGGTCAGGGCTTTTGCGTCAATCTTTCGGTCGACACCGGCTCGCTTGATCTGATCCGCATGTGTCGCGAAATCGACGTGCCCTATATCGATACCGTGGTCGAGCCCTGGCTCGGGTTCTATTTCGACACCGAAGCTTCCAACGCCTCGCGGACAAACTATGCGCTGCGCGAAACTGTCCGCAAGGAGAAGCGCAAGAACCCGGGCGGAACCACCGCGGTGTCTTGCTGCGGCGCCAATCCCGGAATGGTTTCCTGGTTTGTCAAACAGGCATTGGTCAATCTCGCCAGGGATACCGGCGTTTCCTTCGAAGAGCCCTCGCAGGAAAATCGCGAAGGCTGGGCCAAGTTGATGAACAAGCTTGGTGTCCAGGGCGTTCATATTGCCGAACGCGACACCCAGCGATCAAAATCACCCAAGCCGATGGATGTGTTCTGGAACACATGGTCCGTCGAAGGCTTCATATCTGAAGGTCTGCAGCCATCCGAACTGGGTTGGGGCACCCATGAGACCTGGAAGCCGAAAAACGCCAAAAAGCACAAGCACGGCTGCAAGGCGGCGATCTATCTTGAGCAGCCGGGCGCCAACACAAGGGTTCGCACCTGGTGCCCGACACCGGGGGCACAATACGGCTTCCTGGTCACCCACAATGAATCCATCTCGATCGCCGATTTCTTCACCGTCTACAGCAAGAAGGGCAAGGTGAAGTACCGCCCCACCTGCCACTATGCCTACCATCCCGCCAATGATGCCGTGCTGTCACTGCACGAAATGTTCGGCAATGGCGGCAAGGCCCAGACACAACTCCACGTGCTCGATGAAAACGAGTTGGTCGATGGCGTCGATGAGCTTGGCGTGCTTCTCTATGGCCATGAAAAGAACGCATACTGGTTCGGCTCCCGCCTGTCGCTTGAGGAAACCCGCCGTATTGCGCCCTATCAGAACGCCACCGGCCTGCAGGTGACCTCGGCGGTTCTGGCAGGAATGGTCTGGGCTCTGGAAAATCCCAATGCCGGTATCGTCGAGGCGGACGAGATGGACTACAAGCGCTGCCTTGAAGTGCAGATGCCTTATCTTGGCCCGGTCGAAGGTCACTACACCGACTGGACTCCTCTGGACGGCCGTCCTGGCCTGTTCCCAGAGGACGTCGACGAAACCGACCCCTGGCAGTTCCGCAATATCCTTGTGCACTAAGCCGTCTGCACAGCTCCACCAGCTGGCCTAACCGTAAGGGCACACACTGTGAAACTGCCTTGCTTTCGCCGCGTCTGCGCGGCATTCTTGCGAACACCAATCCAGTTGACGTCGGATCGAGGGGATACCGCGCCATGAATATACTCCGCATCTTTGTAATCGGCGCTCTGGCTGTTGTGATGACGGCCTGCCAGTCGGCGAACTACTCACCCCGGCCGTTTCCGGTGCAGCCACAGGGCGTTGAAGGGGAATGGGTCGATCAGAATTCGAGAGTATCGGGTGTGGACACAGCTGGACAACGGTCAGGTTCAGAGCTTGTTGTGTCGACGATTCGCGGCGGCCGTTTTGAGTCCCGGTCTTCAGCCAGCGGTCTCCTGGTCGCACAGGGAACCTACACCGAGCTCTCACCAAATCTGATCGAGATCAACGTGACTCCGCTTTCCGCGGGCCGGGCACCATCAGTGGTTCGTTGCGCGCTCGCCAGCCAGTCGCAGCTCAATTGCACCTCTTCCACGGGAGCTCAATTTACGCTGGTTCGCCAATTCGTCGGCTGACACGGCAGGAATTGCGGTTTCGGGAGGAGACAGCAACACATGACATTCCATTTTGATGAGCTTGAGACCCGTGCGCCTGATGTTCGCGAGCGAGAGACGTTTCAGGCCTTGCGCAATCTGCTGGCCCAAAGCCTGACACGCCTGCCAGCGCTTGCCGCCTGGCTTGGCAATCCGGACCCCGACAGCCTCACCGACCGCCGGGCACTGGCGAAACTCCCGGTCCTGCGCAAACTTGATCTGATGGAGATGCAAGCCGCGAATCCACCTTTTGGCGGGCTCGCCGATGCCGAAGCGCTCAACGGCAACCGCGTGTTCATGTCGCCAGGTCCGGTCTGGGAACCACAGGGCCTGGGCATCGATCCATGGCAATCCGCCCGTTCGCTGTTTGCTGCGGGTTTTCGCGCTGGCGACATCGTTCACAACAGTCTCGCCTACCACATGACACCGGGTGGTTTCATTCTCGATGAAGGCGCGCGCGCCCTGGGCTGCCTCGTCTTTCCTGCAGGCATTGGCAACACGGAAGCGCAGGTGGATGCCGCCCAACGGCTCAAACCGTCTGGTTTCACGGGGACACCGGACTACCTCAAGGTCATTCTTGAAAAAGCCGACGAGATGCGTGTTGATCTGTCCTCGATCCGACGCGCCATGGTCTCGGGCGGGGCACTGTTTCCATCGCTGCGACAATATTACGCTGACCGCAGAGTGAGCGTGCTTCAGTCCTACGCCACAGCCGATCTCGGCATCATCGCTTATGAAAGCGCCGACGCCGATGGCGCACCGCATCCCGGCATGATCGTCAGCGAAAACATGATCGTCGAAATCGTCAGGCCCGGCACTGATGATCCGGTTGTCGATGGTGAAGTCGGAGAATTGGTGGTCACGACGCTCAATGACGGTTATCCGTTGATCCGCTTTGGAACAGGCGACCTTTCGGCAATTCTGCCCGGCGCATCTCCCTGCGGCCGCACCGGACTGCGGATCAAGGGCTGGATGGGCCGCGCGGACCAGCGAACCAAGGTCAAGGGTATGTTTGTCGATCCCAAGCAGATCGCTCAAGTGCTTGCCAAGCATCCCGAGGTCGCCCGCGCACGGCTCGTCGTCAGCCGTTCGGGCGAGGCCGACATGATGGTTCTGAAGGTGGAGCCGGCTGCCAACGCAAGCCCGGACACTGCAGCCCTGGAAGCAACTTTGGGATCGATCGCAAAGCTGCGCGGCGGCATCGAGATTGTCGTTCCCGGCAGTCTGCCCAACGATGGCAAGGTGATCGCCGACGAACGCGACTATTCATCCTGATCAATGCCGATTTTCATTCCGCATTGCACACCGGCTCTTGAAGTTCTCCGCCGATAGTGAAACCATCGCAAACGGTCTGCTGTGACACCTTGACCATAAGGGGTGCCGGCATTTTGCAAGCAGCGAAACAGGGAGCTGTTCCATGAACACATTCATCAAGCGCGCACTTTTGTCCGCGTCGGCGCTGGGCTTTAGCTCAGGCGTTGCACTGGCGGATTTCACGCTCGACATCTTGCACATCAACGATCTGCACTCGCGCATCGAATCGATCAACAAGTATGATTCCACATGCTCGGGTGAGGATGAGACCGAAGGCAAGTGCTTTGGCGGTGTTGCCCGCGTGAAGACCATGATTGACGAGCGCCGCTCCGCCCTCACAGAGGCTGGCGCCAACGTGCTGGTGCTTGATGCCGGAGACCAGTTCCAGGGCTCGCTTTTTTACTCCACATACAAAGGCAAGGCAGCTGCCGAGTTCATGAACGGTATCGGTTTTGATGCTATGGCCGTCGGTAACCACGAATTCGACGATGGACCGGAAGGACTTCGGGACTTCATCGATATCGTGGATTTCCCGGTGATATCGGGCAACACCATCAGCGGGGCCAACTCGGTTCTGGGTGACCGCGTGAAACCAAGCGTAATCAAGGAGATCGGCGGCGAGAGAGTTGCTATCATCTCGGTTCTTGCTGCAGACACGGTGGAAACCTCCTCCCCTGGCCCGTCGGTGCTGATCCTTGATGAAATCGACTACCTCAAGGGTGCTGTTGCCGAGCTTGAGGCCGAAGGCATCAACAAGATCATTCTGCTCTCCCATGTCGGCTTGCCGATGGACGAGAAGATCGCCGCTGAAGTCGACGGCATTGATGTGATTGTCGGGGGTCACAGCCACACGCTGCTCTCCAACACCCAGGAACGCGCAGCAGGTCCATACCCGACAATGGTAAAGAGCCCGTCGGGTGTCGATGTGCCGATCGTTCAGGCCTACGCGTTCTCAAAATATGTCGGCGAAGTAAAAGTGACCTTCGATGACGGCGGCAAGGTCATCAGCGCTGAAGGCGAGCCACACCTGCTCGATGCATCTGTGACGCCCGACGAGGCCTTCCTTGCCCGGGTCAAGGAACTGGGCGCACCGATTGAGGAGCTCAAGAACAAGGTGGTTGCCGAATCAACCGAGACTATCGAAGGTTCTCGCGATGTTTGCCGCGCCATGGAGTGCGCCATGGGCAATCTCGTGGCCGATGCGATGCTCGACCGGATTGCAGGCCAGGGCGTGTCCCTTGTCATACAGAATGGCGGTGGCTTGCGTGCATCGATTGATGCAGGCGAAATCACCATGGGCGAAGTGCTCACCGTGCTCCCCTTCCAGAACACCATGGCCACTTTTGACCTCAAGGGCTCCGACGTGATCGCAGCACTCGAGAACGGATTGAGCAAGATCGAGGAAGGCGCTGGCCGATTCCCGCAGGTTGCGGGCATGCGCTACAGCTTCGACAAGGATGCCGAGGCTGGTTCGCGGATCGTCTCGGTGGAAGTCAAGGATGGTGACGGTTTTACACCAATCGATCCCGACACTGTCTATTCGGTGGCGACCAACAACTACATGCGCGGTGGTGGTGACGGTTATTCGATCTTCCGCACAGCCGGTATGAATGCCTATGACTACGGTCCGGGCCTTGAGCAACTGGTTGCGGATTATCTTGCCGCAAACTCGCCGTACACTCCCTACACAGATGGCCGCATTGCTGCAGCAACGGCAACGGAAGAAGCTCCGGTGCAGGTGCCCGAACCACCTGCCGAAGCGCTTCAGTTGACCACCTCTGCGCCGACAATCACCGAGGAGGCGCCTGCGGCTGAAGAGCCAGCCATGGCATCCAAATCGCATGTCATTGTTGCCGGCGACACGCTGTGGGATCTCGCCAAAACCTTCTATGGCGACGGCGCAATGTGGTCGAAGATTGCCGAGGCAAACCCATCGGCCGACCCGGCCGATTTGACCATCGGTGGGTCGCTCACCATCCCGGAGATGTAATCTTGCATCGATGACAAAATGGGACCCGGCTTGCCGGGTCCTTTCTGTTTCCGGATCGGTAACAAGCCGAACGGATCGCCAATTGATCTGCACTGTTATATGAATATGCTCTCAGGCAGGACAACGCAGTGGCGTTGAGGTCGTTTTAAGCCTGACTTGTGGAAAGTTTCATCCACCCGGTCAAAACCTGCGTAGAGATCAGGAAGGCGTGGCCTACTGCCTCATTCGATAACGCCACGCAGTATGTGAGTACAATTTGCGCATGAGCACGTTGGACAGACGCGCAGCGCTCCAGAAACAATGGAATGGACGCGACATTGAACACCCATGTAATGCTATCCGACGAGACAAGCCGGGTTGTGGGCGATCTTCCGCCGGAACACCCACCGGTGAAAATTCAGAAGGTCGGCGTCCTGCTCGTCAATCTCGGCACTCCCGACGGCACCGACTACCGCTCCATGCGCCGCTATCTCAAGGAATTCCTGACCGACAAGCGGGTCATCGAATGGCCCCGCGCACTGTGGTATCCGATCCTGTTTGGCATTGTTCTCAACACCAGGCCAAAGCGCGTCGGAAAGGCTTACGAGGAGATCTGGAACAACGATCTCGACGAGAGCTACCTGCGCACCTACACACGCAACCAGTCCGACATGCTCGGCCAGGCCCTTGCGAGCCACCCTTCCATCATGGTGGAGTGGGCAATGCGCTACGGCCAGCCGTCGATTCCGGACAAGATGCAGGCGCTCAAGGATGCCGGATGCGATCGCATCGTTCTGTTTCCGCTCTATCCGCAATATGCTGCTGCCACCACCGCCACCGTCAACGACAAGGCATTCCAGGCTATGATGGACATGCGCTGGCAGCCTGCTTTGCGCACTGTCCCGCCCTATCACGATGATCCGGCCTATATCGAGGCCATCGCCCAGTCGATCGAAACCCATCTTGCCAGCCTCGACTGGGAGCCCGAAATCGTGCTCACTTCGTTCCATGGCATTCCGCAATCCTATTTCCTTAAAGGCGATCCCTATCATTGCCAGTGCCTCAAGACGGCGCGGCTGGTGCGCGAACGTCTTGGCTGGGCCAAGGAAAAGTTGATGCCGACCTTCCAGTCGCGTTTCGGGCCTGAGGAATGGTTGCAGCCCTATACTGACAAGACCGTCGAAAAACTTGCACAGGACGGGGTCAAGCGGATCGCGGTTATCAACCCCGGATTTGTCTCCGACTGCCTCGAGACACTTGAGGAGATCGCCGGTGAAGCCGGCGAACTGTTCCATGAGAACGGCGGCGAGCACTTCACCCACATTCCCTGCCTCAATGACAGTCCGGCGGGCATGCAGGTGATCGAAACCATCGTGCGACGCGAGTTACAGGGATGGATTTGAGCGTCTGGAGACTGCGAAATTCCGGTAGTCTTGGCTGACAAAGAAGTCTGAAATTGATTGGCCGCCCTCTTCTGGGCGGCTTTTTTTAGGCGCAAGAAAGCCGATTTTCCGAGATAATCGGCACTTGTGATTGCAAGCTTGTGCAGAATTACCTACCTCTTGAACAGGGTTCGCGGACCGCGTGAACCCGACACCGGATCTTGGGAGGCCGTGCACGTGCTGGGACTTGATATCACCGTCATCATCATTGTGGTCATTGTGCTTCTGGTTCTGGTTTCCAGCATCAAGACCGTTCCACAGGGCTTTGCCTACACCGTTGAACGCTTTGGGCGCTACACCAAAACACTGACCCCTGGCCTCAATCTGATCGTTCCTTTTGTTGATCGCATCGGCCACAAGATGAACATCATGGAACAGGTGCTTGACATCCCCACGCAGGAGGTAATCACCAAGGACAACGCCTCCGTGGCCGCTGATGCCGTGTCCTTTTATCAGGTGCTCAACGCAGCTGAGGCCGCCTATCAGGTATCCAATCTGGAACAGGCGCTGCTCAATCTGACGATGACCAATATCCGCTCGGTGATGGGATCGATGGATCTCGATGAATTGCTCTCCAACCGCGATGCCATCAACGATCGTCTTTTGCGCGTGGTTGATCAGGCGGCAGCACCCTGGGGCATCAAGATCACTCGTGTGGAAATCAAGGACATCGCCCCGCCCCGCGACCTTGTCGAGGCCATGGGCCGCCAGATGAAAGCCGAACGTGAAAAACGCGCCGAGGTTCTTGAAGCGGAAGGTGCACGAAATGCGCAGATCCTGCGCGCTGAGGGCGCCAAACAGTCGGCCATTCTCGAAGCCGAAGGCCGTCGAGATGCCGCATTCCGTGACGCCGAAGCACGTGAGCGCCTGGCCGAAGCCGAAGCCAAGGCCACCGAGCTGGTTTCTGATGCAATTGCGGATGGCGACGCCACCGCGATCAATTATTTTGTTGCCCAGAAATACACCGAAGCTCTCGGTACGATAGCATCGGCGAACAATCAGAAAGTCATTTTGATGCCGCTCGAAGCCTCCGCGTTGATCGGCTCACTCGGCGGCATTGGCGCCATTGCCAAAGAGGTCTTCGGCTCAGACGGTGAGACGGCACCTGCGCGCCGTACCAGCGTTCCACCGCAGCCACGCTCAACGGTTACAGAGAGACCTGCAAGTGGCTCCCCGTTTGGCGACAACTCAGAGCCAGACTCATGATCAGCGCATTGGCAACCGAACTGGGCCCCTGGAGCTGGTGGATCATCGGGCTTGTCTTTCTTGGCCTCGAGATTCTTATCCCGGGCGTTTTTCTGCTCTGGATCGGACTTGCCGCACTGGTCGTTGGCGGGCTTTCGTTCATGTTCTGGGACGTGGCGTCCTGGAGCTGGCAGTTGCAGGTTCTGATCTTCGCCGTGCTGTCTCTTGTTTTTGCCATGGTCGGCCGTCGCATTTCGCACTCGGGTGGCGACAGCGATCAGCCAATGCTCAACCGCCGGGTTGAAGGCCTTGTCGGACGCACAGCGACGCTGGAAGAACCGATTACGGAAGGTCAGGGCCGTATCAGGCTTGACGACACCACTTGGATTGTCCATGGGCCTGAGCTGCCGGCAGGTGCACGCGTGCGCATCACAACAGCACAGTCCGGCAGCCTGACAGTGGAAGCGGTCTGAACGGATAAGAGAAGATAGTCAGGCCACGCCAATCCTGAGCAGGTCGTGAAAATGCACGATGCCAAGCGGCATCTGGCGCTCATCGGTCACGATCAGCGCGCCAATAGCGTTTTTGTTCAAAATGGCCATCGCAGTGCTCGCCAGCGCAGTCGGAGCTATGGTCTTCGGATTCCGGGTCATGATCGCATCAATCGGCTGATCAACCAGATTCTTGCCCAGATTGCGCGCCACGTCGCCATCGGTGACAATTCCGATCAAACAGCCCGATCCATCAGTGACACCGACACACCCAAACTTTCTCTCCGACAACGTCATGACGGCATCCGGTGCTAAAGTCCCCGAGGGAACCAGAGGCACTGCATCGCCAGTGTGCATGACATCAGCAACATGAGCGAGATTTGCACCAAGCTGGCCACCGGGATGGAAAGTGTGGAAATCACCTGCGGTGAAGCCCTTGGCCTCCAGAAGCGCTACGGCAAGCGCATCTCCAAGTGCCAATTGCATCAGCGTCGACGTCGTTGGCGCAAGGCCATGAGGGCAGGCTTCCTGTTCACGCGGCAAGGCAAGAACGATGTCAGCCTCCCGCGCAAGCGTTGAACTGATCCCGGATGTGAAGGCAATCAGCGGAATCTGGAAGCGTCGGGAATAGGCCAGAATACCCTTGAGTTCAGCGGTTTCTCCGGACCATGACAGCACGATAATAGCGTCATCGCGGGTGATCATGCCGAGATCACCGTGATTGGCCTCTGCCGGATGCACGAATTGTGATGGAGTGCCGGTGGAGGCCAGCGTAGCCGCAATCTTCGCGCCCACATGACCGCTTTTGCCTACGCCGGTCACGATCACCCGGCCGGAGATCGAGCCGAGTGTTTCAACTGCACGGACAAACGGTCCGGAAAGCCCGTTTCCCAGTGCCGCCGCCAGGGCTTCAAGACCGGTTCTTTCGGTCTGAATGGTCCGGCCAGCCGACAGCAAGATCTCTTCGGCGGGAAAATTTGGAAGTATCTTCTTCATGCCGTCGCAATATCGCTTTGGAGGTCCCCTGTCCATCATTCACATGGCAGTGAAACAAGCCACGGATCGAAACCTTGCGTTAACCACAAGTGTTTACGGTTTGAAAAGATTTGGACGAGTCCGGGCCCGAACACGCATGCGCATTCGCAAAACAAGGTTTGAGACGTCTAAGGTGACCCGTTCCCCCGGTCGTGGCCTTGGCCTTTCCGCCGCTTTCCTGATCGCAGGCATTGCCGTTGCCCAGGCCCAAAGCGCCTCCGAGACGTCCGAGGTCGAACGCTTTCCCCTGCGTGGAACGAAGGATTCCGCACCGCTATCGACCAGCCCCTACCGTGCTTCAACGCTTTATGGAGCCCTGCCCGGAAACCGGAACGGCGAGAGCGATGGACAGGAAGGCGGAGAACTCGGAGTGTTCGACAGCACTGCAACGTCTACGTCGGCGCAACAGGCTCAAACCACCGGTTCGATTCCGACAGACGAGGACGTCGAACAGGCAGATGCGGATTTCGCCGCCAGTCTGGCGCGCCAGAATCCGCGCACCGAAAGCATAGACGGATTGCCTGTTGCGCCCGCGGCGGACCCCGACGGCGTCCCGGGCTTCATGATCGGCACCTTGACGCTGCGACCAACGCTCAGCCAACGCGTTGTGCACGAATCGGTCCATTCCATCGGCAACAAGACCAGCCGCGTCTACAGCGAAACCACCCTGTCAGGCACAGCTTTCTCTGATTGGTCGCGCCATGAACTTTCCATCAATGGATCAGGAACCTGGCAGGAAAATCTGTCGGGAACCGGCACGGAATCTCCCAATGCCAATCTCGACGCGCTGCTGCGCCTCGACTTGATCAACGACATGACGGCGACAGTGGGTGCCGGCTACAGCTATTCCGAGGAAAGCCAAACCGATCCCAATGCGATTTCCGGCGCCACCACGCAATCCGGGATCCACGAAGCACGCGCCAGTCTGGGGCTGCAGAAGCAGTTCGGATTGTTACGCGGGACTTCAACCGTTGAAGTGACCCGAACCATGTATGGCAATGCGACACTCGCAAATGGCAGCAGCGTGACCGCCGATGACCGGGATACACTCGGCGTCGAATTCACCAATCGCATTGGCTACGCCATCTCACCTGCGCTGCTACCGTTTATCGAAGCCTCGGCGGGCCGCGAAAAATACGACCAGACAATTGATTCAACCGGTGCCGAGCGTTCGTCCAACACCTATGCCATCAGAGCCGGGGCGGAAATCGATCTGGGTGAGAAACTCTCTGGCGAGGTTGCTGTTGGCTATCTGCGGCGTTCCCTGGACGATGCCAGCCTGAACGATATTGCGGGACTGACGCTTGATGGCGACCTGGCCTGGTCGCCCCAGCGTGGCACCGAGGTCAATCTCGGCGTTGCCACCACAGTGGAAGCCGCAACCACCGCAGGCGAAGCCGGCGCTGTGGTCTACGAGTTCGACAGCAGCCTCACCCATGACCTCAACAGTAAACTCATCGCGCGCCTGGGCGCGACCTACGAATATCGCGACTATGACAGCGGCTCAAACCGCAGCAACCAGCTCGGCTACGGCGCATCCGCCGGCCTTACCTGGAGCATCAACCGCTACCTCGATCTGGATGCGGATGCGAGCTACGAGAAAATTGAAGAACCGGGCCGTACTGATGAGGAAACCATGCGGGTAGGCCTCGGCCTTCGGCTCCGGCGCTGATCAAACAGCGCCGGCGAGAGAGCAAGTGCCGCACCGGATTTGCTCCGATCCCTTCCGGGTTCAGGCCCCTGCGATCAGCTTCTTGAGGCCTTCCGCCACCAGCGGCTTGATATCAGGCCGGGCCAGCGCATAGGCGACATTGGCCAGGATAAATCCATCCTTCGAACCACAATCATAGGTCTCGCCACCGAACCGGTAGGCCGAGAAAGGCTGGTCCTCGGCAAGCTTCAGCATCGCATCCGTGACCTGGATTTCATTTCCGGCACCACGCTCCTGAAGCGCCAGGATATCAAATATCTCCGGCTGAAGAATGTAGCGGCCATTGATAAAATAGTTTGAGGGGGCTGTGCCCTGGGCAGGTTTTTCGACCATCTGGGTGATCCGGAACCCGCCATCCAATTCCTCGCCCCTGCCGACAATGCCATACTTATGGGCCAGGTCCGGGTCGCATTCACCGACCGCGACAATATTGCCGCCGACTTTTCCGTAGAGCTCGACCATTCCGGACATGCATCCGGTCTCGGCACGCATCACCATGTCGGGCAGGAGCAGTGCAAAAGGTTCATTGCCGACGATATCGCGGGCGCACCAAACTGCATGCCCAAGACCATGCGGTGCCTGTTGACGGGTAAAGCTCGTCGCACCTGCTTTCGGCAACATGTCCTCTAGCGATTTCAGTTCGACGGTTTTGCCGCGCTCGCGCAAGGTCGCTTCAAGCTCGGTCTGGATGTCGAAGTGATCTTCAATGACGCCCTTGTTGCGTCCTGTGACAAAGACGAAATGCTCAATCCCGGCATCCATCGCCTCTTCCACCACATACTGCACCACAGGCTTGTCAACCACGGTCAGCATTTCTTTCGGAACGGCTTTCGTTGCAGGCAGAAAGCGGGTTCCCAATCCGGCAACAGGAAGAACGGCTTTCTTGATTTCGCGTGTCATTGTCATGTTTTTTCCCCATTCTTCATGAATGCATTTTGCCGGAAACCACCGGCGCTCGAATTTCGTCTTAGCCAGCAAGTCTTAGGAACTGGCAAAAGTGTCGCCCACCAAGAGAATATGGTAAACGTTTTGTTGACGGCTATGGCCTAGAGTTTTTCGTCAGCACCCATCACGGCCCCAACAAAAGGATGTTTGGATCATGCTCCGATCACCCCTAAGCCTCGTCTGCGTCATAGCCGTGAGCCTTGCCGCGGGCGTTTCCAATCCGGTTCCGGCAAAGGCAGACGCCGGATTTCAGCAATGGGTCGCAGGCTTCTATGGCACTGCGGCCAAATCCGGCATCAGCAAGTCAACCTACAATGCCGCGTTCAACAGTGTCACCACCCCGGACCCTAGAGTTCTGGAAAAGGCGCGCTTCCAGCCAGAATTCACCACAAAGGTTTGGGATTACCTTGATTCGAGGGTCAACCCCTACACCATCGCCAAAGGTCGGGAAATGCAAGCCCGCCATGCCGCAACCCTGGCGGCCATCGAGCGCAAATTTGGAATTGACCCGACAGTGCTGCTGGCGATCTGGTCAATGGAATCCAATTTCGGCGAGATTCTGACAAAGACCGACCGGCTGCACTATGTTCCCCAGGCACTCGCAACACTTGCCTATGCCGATCGCCGACGGGCGAAGTTTGCCCGTCAGCAGCTTGTTGCAGCCCTCAAGATCCTGCAATCGGGCGATATTTCAGCGCGCGAGATGACCGGCTCTTGGGCGGGCGCGATGGGGCACACCCAGTTTATCCCCACCAGCTATCTTGCCTTCGCAGTCGATGCGGACGGCAATGGCCATCGTGACATCTGGAACTCCATTCCCGATGCCTTGGCGACCGCTGCAAACCTCTTGAAGAAAAACGGCTGGCGGACGGGCCAGACATGGGGCTATGAGTCCGTGGCTCCCCGTGGAGGGGCAAAATACAAAGGTCAGACCAAAACCCTTTCGCAATGGGCAGCCCTGGGCTTTACCCGCCCGGGCGGAAAAGGCTTTCCCGTTGGCAGCCGGCGTGCGGAGCTCAAGATGCCCGGCGGAGCAAACGGCCCGGCGTTCCTGATGACCAAGAACTTTTTTGTCATCAAGCGCTACAACAACTCTGACAGCTACGCGCTGGCAGTTGGCGTTCTGGCCGATGAAATCGCAGGTTTCGGCGGCGTCGACCAGCGCTGGCCCCGCCCCCCGGGTACTCTCGACGTAAAGGAAAAGTTCGAACTGCAGACGCGATTGAAGCAACTCGGCTTCTATGATGGCGAGATCGATGGCAATATCGGTTCGGGCTCCCGTGCTGCAATTGCGGCCTTCCAGAGCCGAGCAGGCTTGACCGGAGAAGCGCTTCCGTCGCAAAAGGTACTCGAAGCGATCCGCCGCTACCGATAACTCGACGCGACGGGTCCATCAGGTCCAGGCAAATTGGCCGGAAGGACCTAATCGGAGTTCGCAGCTCGTGTTCATGCGCCGCATAGCAATATTCACCTTGACCGTTATGCTCTTGGGCATAACGCCAGCCCTGATTGCCATACAGTCAGCGAGCCCCGCTTCGGCGCAGGAACGTGTGGAGCGAAAGTCAATCCTGAAGCTTCTCTTCGGAGGCAACAATACCAGGAACGAAAAATCCACGCGCAGCAGCCGGGTAAAACGAACTCAGAGAAGTGCCGCTCCGGCCGCGCCGCCGGCACCAAAGGTTGAAAAGGTAGAGAACGCCCGCAAGATCCTTGTATTGGGAGATTTCATCGCCGGTAGTGCAGCCAAAGGTTTGCAGGAGGCTTTTGCCGAAGCACCTGGTGTTGTGGTCGTTGAAAGGACCAACGGTTCCTCGGGGCTGGTTCGTGATGACTATTATGACTGGCTGGAGGAAGCCCCCGCCATTCTTCAGGAAATCCAGCCATCAATCATCGTGGTTCAGCTCGGGTCCAATGACCGGCAACAGCTTGTGATCGATGGTGAGAGCGAAACAGTCCGCTCTCCGAAATGGCTGATTGAGTACGAACGTCGTACACGGGAATTCATTTCGCGCCTGCGCGCCGCAAACACTCCGTTGCTCTGGGTTGGACTTCCCGCGTTTCAGTCGACCTCCATGACCACCGACATTGTCGCGCTCAACGGGATTTACCGGAAGCAGATCGCGCTCGCCGGTGGCGAATTCATAGATATCTGGGACGGGTTTGTGGATGAGAGCGGCAAGTTCATCTTCACAGGGTCCGATATCAATGGCCGGCAGGTGAGGCTTCGGGGATCGGATGGAATCAACGTCACTCGCGCCGGGCGGCGCAAGATCGCATTCTACATCGAGAAACCCGTACGTCGCCTTCTTGGCGATGCGGCTTCTATCGGCGTCGCAACGCTGGATGCGGAAAGCCTCCCGGAAATTTTCATGCCGCCCGCACCGGGCGATACACCCGCTGCGATCATGCGCACACGGCCTGTCGCAATGACCGACCCAGAACTCGACGGTGGCTCTGCCCTTCTGGGCGAGATGCCGGCGACCGCCAGTCTGGTCAGATCTCCACGCGACCAATTGGTAATCGACGGGTTTTTGCCTCAGGCCCCTGAGGGCCGCGTTGACAACTTCGCCTGGCCCCGTTCCGAACCGTGATATCCGGATATCGAGACCAAGACACGCCTTGACCTGGCCAAGCCAGATCAGCGGAAATCACCTTGGCAGGTCAGTCGCACCCATCAGGCTCAGATCGATTGCCCGCGCAGCCTGGCGGCCTTCGCGAATGGCCCAGACCACAAGGCTCTGACCACGGCGAACATCACCAGCCGCCCACAGCTTGTCCACCGAGGTCTGGTAGTCGTTCTCGTTGGCGGCGACGTTGGTCGAACCGCGACGATCCTGATTGATCGTGAGTTTGTCACCAAGCTCGCTGATCACGCCGGTATCGTAAGCGCCGCGGAAACCGATCGCGACAAACACCAGATCCGCCTTGATCAGGAACTCGCTGCCGGCAATCGGCTTGCGCTTCTCATCGACCTGACAGCACTTGACTGCATTGAGAATTCCGTTCTCGCCAACCAGCTCCAACGTGCCGACCTGGAATTCCCGCACGGCGCCTTCGGCCTGCGACGACGAGGTCCGCATCTTGGTTGCCCAGTAGGGCCAGACGGCGAGCTTGTCTTCCTTTTCGGGCGGCTGCGGGCGGATGTCGAGCTGGGTCACCCGGACAGCGCCCTGCCGGAAGGCCGTGCCCACACAGTCGGACGCAGTGTCACCGCCGCCGATCACCACCACATGCTTGCCGCCGGCAAGGACCGGTTCGGATGGCCAGCCGACATTGTCGATGCTCTCGCGCGCCACGCGCTTGTTCTGCTGCACCAGATAGGGCATCGCATCATGGACGCCGATCAGATCAGCGCCCGGAATGCCGACATCGCGTGGCTTCTCCGAGCCGCCGCAGTACAGCACGGCATCATAAGCGCCGAGCAGCTCTTCCGTCGTCTTGTCGACACCGACATTGACGTTGCAGAAGAAGGTTACGCCCTCACCTTCCATCTGCTCGACGCGACGGTCGATGAAGTGCTTTTCCATCTTGAAGTCGGGAATACCGTAACGCAGCAATCCGCCCGGGCGGCTCTCGCGATCGTAGACATGAACCTCGTGCCCGGCACGGCCAAGCTGCTGGGCAGCCGCCATTCCGGCCGGTCCTGACCCGATCACCGCGACCTTCTTGCCGGTCTTGGTGGTGATCGCCTGCGGCACAATAAAGCCCATTTCATAGGCCTTGTCGGCAATCGCCTGCTCGACGGTCTTGATCGCGACCGGTGCATCCTCGAGATTGAGCGTGCAAGCCTCCTCGCAAGGTGCCGGGCAGATGCGGCCGGTGAATTCGGGGAAATTGTTGGTCGAGTGCAGGTTGCGGATCGCCTCTTCCCAATTGCCGTTATAGACCAGATCGTTCCAATCGGGGATCTGGTTATGCACCGGACAGCCGGTGGGACCATGGCAATAGGGAATGCCACAATCCATGCAGCGCGCCGCCTGCTTGGTGACTTCCTCGTCACTCATCCGGATGGTGAACTCGCGGAAATGGCGAATCCGGTCAGACGCCGGCTGATACTTTGCCGTCTGCCGGTCGATTTCGAGAAAACCCGTTACCTTGCCCATATCGCTATCCTGCTCACCTTAGAACCACGGCAGTGCCGGATGCTGAGACCATCAACATCGAAGAGCTTCCGCCTGCGGAAATATTTTCATAATCGAGATCTACGCCGATAACGGCATTTGCGCCCAGTTTTCTCGCCTCGTCCTGCATTTCGGTAAGCGCGATTTCACGCGCTTCCCGCAAAGACTTTTCATAGGCGCCGGAGCGGCCGCCAACGATGTCACGAATTCCGGCAAAAATATCGCGAAAGATATTGGTGCCCAAGATCGCTTCACCGGTGACGACGCCCTTGTATTCAGCGATCTCCCGGCCCTGGATTGTGTTGGTAGTTGATACAATCACCAGCCTTACTCCGCTGCCACGCCCATGCGCATCCGTTCCATCTCCTCAAGCGCGCGCCGGTATTCAACCGGCATCACCTTGCGGAACTTCGGACGGAAATCGGCCCAGTTGTCGAGGATCTCCTCGGCACGGGTCGAACCGGTGTAATGCATGTGGTTGGAGATCAGCTGGAACAGCCGTTCTTCATCATGCCGGGTCATGTCCCCGGACACATCCACCCGCCCCTTGTGGGCCAGATCGCCGCCATGGTGGTGCAGCTTCTCGAGGATATCGTCCTCCTCGGGCACCGGCTCGAGCTCGACCATCGCCATGTTGCAGCGGCTGGCGAAATCGCCGGCCTCGTCAAGCACATAGGCAACGCCGCCGGACATGCCGGCTGCGAAGTTGCGGCCGGTTTCACCAATAACGACCACAAGACCACCGGTCATGTATTCGCAGCCATGGTCACCCACGCCCTCGACCACCGCGATGGCGCCCGAATTGCGCACGGCGAAGCGCTCGCCCGCGACACCGCGGAAATAGCACTCGCCCTCAACAGCACCGTAAAGCACGGTGTTGCCGACAATGATCGACTTCTCCGCAACGACTGGGGAGTTCTCCGGCGGACGCACGATAATGCAGCCACCCGACAGGCCCTTGCCAACATAGTCATTGGCATCACCGGCCAGATCGAACGTAATGCCATGACCCAGGAAGGCACCGAACGATTGGCCGGCAGTTCCGGTGAGCTTGACCGTGATCGTGTCTTCGGCAAGCCCCTTGTGACCATGGCGCTTGGCAAGCTCACCCGACAGCATCGCGCCCGCCGACCGGTCGACATTCTTGATCTCGACACCGAACTCGACCTTCTGCTTGCTCTCCAGGGCAGGCATTGCCTGTTCAATCAGGCGACGGTCAAGCACGTCGTCAATCGGATGCACCTGACGCTGTGTCCAATAGGTTTCGGCCTTTTCAGCCTCCGGCTTGTAGAAAACGCGACCGAAATCGAGGCCCTTCGCCTTCCAATGTTCGATCATCTCGTCCTTGGAGAGCAGCTCGGACTGACCGATGATGTCATCGAGCTTGCGATAGCCCATGGCAGCAAGCGCCTCACGCACTTCTTCCGCGATAAAGAAAAAGTAGTTGATGACGTGCTCGGGTGTTCCCTTGAAGCGCTTGCGCAGAACCGGATCCTGCGTCGCCACACCCACCGGGCAGGTGTTGAGATGGCACTTGCGCATCATGATGCAACCAGCCGCGATCAGCGGCGCGGTTGAGAACCCGAACTCGTCAGCCCCCAGCAGCGCGCCGACAACAACGTCGCGACCAGTCTTCAATCCACCATCGACCTGCAGCGCAATGCGTGAGCGCAACCCGTTGAGAACCAGCGTCTGGTGGGTTTCGGCAAGGCCCACTTCCCATGGACTACCGGCATGCTTGATCGAGGTCAGCGGCGATGCGCCGGTCCCGCCGTCATAACCCGAAATGGTGATGTGATCGGCGCGCGCCTTGGCCACGCCCGCAGCCACGGTGCCCACACCCACTTCGGAGACGAGCTTGACCGATATATCGGCGGATGTGTTGACGTTCTTCAAGTCAAAGATCAGCTGCGCCAGATCCTCGATCGAATAGATGTCATGATGCGGCGGCGGCGAAATCAGGCCAACACCTGGCGTGGAATGCCGGGTCTTGGCAATTGTCGCGTCAACCTTATGGCCGGGCAGCTGCCCACCCTCGCCGGGCTTCGCCCCCTGCGCCACCTTAATCTGAATCATGTCAGCATTGACCAGATACTCAGTGGTCACGCCAAACCGTCCGGACGCAACCTGCTTGATCGCGGAACGCTCGGGGTTTCGGCCACCATTGGTCAGTGGCAGGTAGCGGTCCGGCTCTTCGCCGCCTTCGCCGGTGTTGGACTTGCCACCGATCTGGTTCATCGCGACAGCCAGCGTGGTGTGCGCCTCGCGGCTGATCGAGCCGAACGACATCGCGCCGGTCGAAAACCGCTTTACAATATCGGCTGCAGGCTCGACCTCATCAAGCGGCACCGGCTGACGCCCGGTCTCTTCCGCGGTTCTGATTTTGAACAGCCCGCGAATGGCATTCATCCGCAAGGTCGATTCATTGACCATATCGGCAAATTCCCGGTAGCGATCCTGCGCATTCCCGCGCACCGCATGCTGCAGCGTTGCCACGGCATCGGGCGTCCAGGCATGACCTTCGCCACGCATGCGGTAGACATATTCACCGCCCACTTCCAGCGAGGTGGCAAGCACAGGGTCATTGGAGAAGGCGAGCCGATGACGGTTGGTCGTCTCGACTGAAACCTCTTCAAGCCCGACGCCTTCAATCATCGTCGCGGTGCCGGTGAAGTATGTGGCGACAAATTCACTCGACAGCCCGATCGCATCAAAAATCTGCGCGCCGCAATAGGACTGATAGGTGGAGATGCCCATCTTTGACATCACCTTGAGGATGCCCTTGCCGATCGCCTTGATATAGCGCGACACAACTTCGTAAGGATCGACTTCCGGCGGGAACTCGCCGCGACCATGCATGTCAAGCAGCGTATCGAACGCCAGATAGGGGTTGATCGCCTCCGCACCGTAACCGGCAAGACAGCAGAAATGATGCACTTCGCGCGGCTCGCCCGATTCCACCACCAGGCCGACCGAGGTGCGAAGTCCCTTACGGATCAGGTGATGATGCACGGCTGCGGTCGCCAGCAAAGCGGGAATCGCGATCCGGTCCGGACCGACCTGACGATCAGACAGGATGATGATGTTGTAGCCGCCGGTGACAGCTTCTTCGGCGCGGTCGCACAGACGTTCAAGTGCGCCCTTCATCCCGTCGGCACCCTTGTCACTCGAATAGGTAAAATCGAGCGTCTTGGTATCAAAGCGGTCTTCGGTATGGCCAATCGAGCGGATCTTCTCCAGATCGCCATTCGTAAGTATCGGCTGACGAACCTCAAGCCGTTTCTTCTTTGCCGCGCCCTTGTGGTCGAGAAGGTTCGGCCGCGGGCCGATGAACGACACCAAGCTCATCACAAGCTCTTCGCGAATCGGATCAATCGGCGGATTTGTGACCTGCGCGAAGTTCTGCTTGAAATAGGTGTAGAGCAGCTTTGACTTCTCCGACATCGCCGAAATCGGCGTATCGGTGCCCATCGAGCCGATGGCTTCCTGGCCAGTCGTCGCCATTGGAGACATCAGGATCTTGGTATCTTCCTGGGTGTAGCCAAAAGCTTGCTGGCGGTCGAGCAGAGACACGTCACGGCGCAGCGCCCGCGGCTCCACAGGCTTGAGTTCTTCGAGAATAAGCTGGGTACGCTCAAGCCATTCGCGATAGGGGTGCTTGGCGGCAAGCCGCGACTTGACCTCCTCATCGGAAATGATCCGGCCTTCTTCCATGTCGATGAGCAGCATCTTGCCCGGCTGCAGCCGCCACTTGGCGACAATGTTGCTTTCTTCGACCGGCAGAACCCCGGCTTCGGACGCCATGATCACCCGGTCGTCCTTGGTGACGATATAGCGTGCGGGCCGCAGACCGTTGCGGTCGAGCGTAGCACCGATCTGACGACCATCTGTGAAGGCAACGGCGGCAGGGCCATCCCAAGGTTCCATAAGTGCGGCGTGATACTCGTAATAAGCCTTGCGGTCCTCGCTCATCAGCGTATTGCCGGCCCAGGCTTCAGGTATCAGCATCATCACCGCATGCGCCATCGAATAGCCGCCACGGATCAGGAACTCGAGCGCATTGTCAAAACACGCCGTGTCCGACTGGCCTTCATAGGAGATCGGCCACAGCTTGGAGATGTCGTCACTAAAAAGCGGCGAGGAGACCGACGCCTGGCGCGCCGCCATCCAGTTGACATTGCCGCGCAAGGTGTTGATCTCACCATTGTGCGCCACCATGCGGTAGGGGTGCGCAAGCTTCCACGACGGGAACGTATTGGTGGAAAAACGCTGGTGGACAAGAGCCACGGCCGACTCAAACCGCGGATCCTTGAGATCAGTGTAGTATGCGTCGACCTGATAGGCCAGAAACATGCCCTTATAGACAATGGTTTGCGTCGACAGGGAAACGAAATAGAAGCCGTCATCGCGGCCATCGGTTTCATTATAGACGCGGTTGGAAATCACCTTGCGCAGCACGAACAGCCGACGCTCCAGTTCATCCTGGTTCGCAACACCATCGCCAGCGCCGATGAACACCTGGACGTGGCATGGTTCTGTCGCGGCGATTTCAGGCGCCTTGGACAGCGACGAATTGTCGACAGGCACGTCGCGGAAGCCAAGCAGCACCTGACCTTCCGCTCTCACCACCTCGGCGATGATCGCCTTGAGATGGTCGCGCAGGGCTTGATCCTGCGGCATGAACAAGAAGCCGACCGCATACTGACCGGCTTCCGGCAGGGTGACGCCCTGAAGGGACATTTCTTCACGAAAGAAGCGATCGGGAATCTGCACCAGCATGCCGGCACCGTCACCCATCAGCGGATCAGCGCCCACCGCACCACGATGGGTCAGGTTTTCGAGCATGAAAAGACCATCGCGAACGATCTGATGGGACTTCTCACCCTTCATGTGGGCCACAAAGCCCACACCACAGGCGTCATGCTCGTTGCGTGGATCATAAAGACCCTGTTTCGCCGGCAATCCGAAGGTTTGGCCAAAGCCATGAGTTGCTGCCGACTTGGTTTCGGCGCGGGCCTCACAAGCGTTTGCTGCGATCTCAGATGGTGACACTTCTGCCATCTTCATTCCTCCTTCATGGCCGCCGTAGCGGTCGATTCCCGGCGCATCGTAGAGCAATCGCCACGGACGGTGGCGCTCGCATTGCCGATGCATTTGTCGTCTGGCCTCGCGCGCCGTTTTAACCGCACCCGGAGAATATCCGGGGCGCGGCGCGCTTGTGTATCATGTCGGGGCGATACGGTCACCTTGAGACGATGGATCGCCCATTCGCAAAATGCCGCTTTAAAGCCCACAATGTCTGCCCCGACCTCAGCCAGATCGCCGCAACAGACACAAATAGGACAGCAAGGCTGTCCTATTTGGCTTATCCTATGACAGAATGTGTAGCGCTACGCAAGACTGGGCAGTCAAAAAATGCCCCACAGGCGACCGATAATGTGTTTCAAGGCCGAGTTTACGCAATATTATTACGCCGCAGATCAACTTTCCAGTGTTTTGCTGTGCCCTTTCGATTTGGAGCCTTTCGAGTACCACCTTTCTCTCGACACAGCACCACGCACAGCCACCGGAACAGCCGGACGGACTTTGAAAACAAGAGCAATTCATGCGATAGCCGACCGATACAAACCTCCGGAGACGAGCTCGCATGATTTTCACCTCGGACAATTGGGCCGGTGCCCACCCAGCCATTGCAGCAACACTGAACGCTCATTCAACTGGCTACGCATCCGCTTATGGCACAAGCGAGCTTGACCGCAAGGTGGAGGAGCGGTTCAACGAGATCTTCGGACGTGAGGTCGCCGTGTTTTTCGTTGGCACCGGCACCGCTGCAAACTCCCTCGCACTGTCGGCGGTCAACAAGCCCGGCGGCGTCTCCTTCTGCCACAGCGAGGCACATGTCATTGCCGATGAATGCGGCGCACCGGAATTCTTCAGCCAAGGCGCACGTCTTGCACCGGTTGAGGGAACGGAAGGCAAGATGGACCCGTCCAGGCTTGAAGCCGAAATCGCCCGCTATCCGAAAGAGTTTGTCCATGGTGGTCAGCCGATGGCGATCACATTGACCCAAGCGACCGAAGCCGGCACCGTCTACAAACCCGATGAAATCCTCGCGATCTCCAAGATCTCCAAGGCCCATGGCCTACCGCTACATATGGACGGAGCGCGTTTTGCCAATGCACTCGTGGCGCTCGACCTGTCCCCTGCGGCAATGACCGCTGACTTGGGGGTCGACATCGTTTCATTCGGCGCCACCAAAAATGGTTGCTGGTGCGCAGAGGCACTGGTGTTTCTCGACCCGGCGATGGCCACGGAGACACCCTTCATCCGCAAGCGCGCCGCACAGCTCTTCTCAAAGACCCGCTTCATCTCAGCCCAGTTCGACGCCTATTTCGAAAATGATCTCTGGCTTGACATTGCCCGCCATTCCAACCGGATGGCGGAAAGGTTGCAGCAAGGCATTCTCGCCTCACCGCATGCGCGCCTCGGCTGGCGCTGCGATGCCAACGAGATTTTCCCCATCGTTGCATCTCCCCTTGCCAAGACGCTCACGGAAAAAGGGGCAATGTTCTATGAATGGCACCCGCCCCGCTCCCAGCCTGAGCTGGTGAATGAAGGCGAAACCATGCTCCGGCTGGTCACCAGCTTCGCCACCACCGAAGATGACGTTGACCGCTTTGTCGAAGCGCTGGGCTGAAAACAGCAAGAACCAAGTAGATCTGGTTCGCAGGCAACACCAAATCTCTCTTCACAATCGCCTCACGGGCAAGTGATGCTCGATAACGCGCGCTTGATTTCCAAGTGATGCGGCATTTTGTCATGATTTCCATGCCGGAACAAAAACAAGATCCGGCAACGGTTTGAAAACACCTTCAAGGAGATCAGCATGTCGCAGAAATCAATCATTGGCGCTTCGGCGCTCGCAGGTGCAGTGGCCATGGCCATTTCCGGTGCCAGCTTCGTCGCTTCCACCGGTGACGCCGCCGCTGCCACTGAGAAATGCTACGGCATCGCCATGGCCGGCAAGAACGATTGCGCCGCAGGCCCGGGCACCACATGTGCAGGCACCTCGACAGTCGACTTCCAGGGCAACGCCTGGAAAAGCGTTGACGCCGGCACATGTACAACCATGAGCGTCGAAGGTGATCGCATGGGCTCGCTTGAGCCGCTTGACCGCGATCTGCCGGCCTGATTGCGCACCTCTTCAGAAAAGGGAACCAGAGCATGACGCGGTCCGCCCCTAACACCACTTCTGCTGGAAGTTCCCTTTTTCCGAACAATCCGCTCCCGCCTCGTGCGGGAGCGGGATTGAAGACAGAACACATAGACTCCATCCTCACGGATGATTATCGAATCGGCTTTCTCGAAGTCCATGCAGAAAACTACATGGGCGACGGTGGCCCGCCGCATCGCGCCCTTGCCGCAATTCGTGCCGAGTTTCCACTGTCCGTCCATGGTGTTGGACTGTCCATCGGCTCAGCGAGCGGAATAGATCCCGAACATCTCGAACGGTTGGCCCGGGTTGTCGAACGTTACCAGCCCGGCATGGTGTCCGAGCACCTGGCATGGTCAAGCCACGATGCGGGCTATTTCAACGACCTGCTGCCTGTGCCCTACAATACCGAGACACTGGAGCGCGTCACTGCCCATATCAGTCAGATTCAGGACCGGCTCAAACGCAACATCCTGCTCGAAAATCCGTCGACTTATGTTGCGTTCGAAGACACGACCATGAGCGAAACAGATTTCATTCGAGAGATCGCACGCCGCTCCGGTTGTGGCCTGCTGCTCGACATCAACAATGTCTTTGTCTCAGCCACCAATCATGGCTGGAAGCCGATGCAGTATCTGCGCGACTTCCCGCTGGAGATGGTCGAGGAAATCCATCTTGCAGGCCACGCCGAAGACACCGACGATGAAGGCGAACTGCTGTTGATTGATGCCCATGACCGGCCCGTCGCTGATGAAGTGTGGAAACTCTACGAGATCGTCACCAGCCAGGTGGGTCCCCTGCCAACGCTGGTCGAGTGGGACAATGACGTTCCTGAATGGCCCGTGCTTCGCCGCGAGGCAAAACTGGCTGACGCAATCCTCGACCGGCTCGGTCCAACATCCATGCTGGGATCGCGCCATGCCGCAGAGTGAAATGAAGCCCTGTGGAAATGTGCCCGAAACAAGCCAGCCAAGCTTTGGTGCGGCGCTGCTGAATCCGGATCTGCCGCTGCCCCCAGGCGTTATCGGCCCTCGCGGCAAAGCCGCGGTAAGGCGCTTCGCGGTCTACCGGAACAATGTCACAGTCAGCCTGATCAATGCACTTGCGGATATCTTTCCCGCCGTGGCCCGGCTCGTCGGTGAAGACTTCTTCCGCAACATGGCCCGCACCTACATGGCCAATGAGCCGCCGCAATCCGCCCGGTTGTTTGAATATGGACAAGGCTTACCCGCGTTTCTCGAGCGGTTCGAACCCGTCGCAAAACTCCCCTATCTTCCGGATGTTGCGCGTCTTGAACGTTGCTGGCTCGACGCCTATCACGCAGCGGACGCCGTGCCGCTGGCACCCGAGGCACTCGCCGCTGTTCCACCGCAGGACTTGGGATCTCTTCGCTTCACACCACACCCGGCAACCCGCATAGTTGACAGCCAGTTTGCCTCCGTGTCGATCTTCTCGGCCAGCCGTTCAAACAGCCCTCTTGATCAGATCAAACCTCTCACACCGGAAGCCGGGCTGGTCACGCGACCAACGGACGAAGTGCAGATCCGGCTGTTGCCACCCGGCGCAGCCGCATTCTTCGAAGCGCTGATCGCCGGGCGCACTTTGGGCGAAGCGGCGGACCAGACAACCCAACAACATCCAGGCTTCGATCTGCCAAGTGCCCTGACAGCCATGCTGGAGTCCGGCGCATTCATCAAGTGCCAGCCTGAGGGCCAGCCAACCAGGGAGGACGCCCCATGAACGCAACAATTAATTTGTTCATTGATCTGCACAACCGGATCTTCGGTTTTCTTGAACGCATGGCGGACAGCTGGCTGTTGGGATTGCTGGCACGCTTCGTTTTTGCCGCTGTGCTTTGGGGCTATTTTCTCAATTCGGCACGAACCAAGGTGGGCGAAGGCATAACCGGGTTTTTCTCCATCCAGTCAGGCGCTTACTACCAGATCGCTTACCCGGCCGTAGAAGCCGCCGGCGGCGATATCGGCGCGGTATCGTTCATTCCATGGGGTCTGATCGTGTTGCTCGGGACCTATGCCGAGTTCATCTTGCCTCTGTTGCTGGTGATCGGACTGTTCTCACGAATTGCGGCCGTAGGAATGATGGTTTTCATCGCGGTCCAGACATTTGTCGACGTCACCGTTCACCAGATCGGTGCTGAAGCCATTGGATCGCTGTTCGACCGTTTTCCAGATGCGGCCATCGCCGATCAGCGCCTGCTCTGGATGGTGCCGCTCGTGGTGGTAGCCCTCAAGGGGCCCGGGTTGCTTTCGATCGATGCATTGCTGGCACGCAGACGACAGGGCGTGGGCCGGATGATTCACACCTGAGCACCTCAGACGTCGATCATGCAAGATATGAAAAATGGCGCCCGGTTTCCCGAGCGCCATCCATCCGAACCATCTGGTTCAGAAGAAGGTCAGGCCTTGTTGGCTTCGATTTGCTTTGGCGCAGAAGCCGAATCGCTCGAGATAGCAATACGTCGCGGCTTCATCGCTTCAGGGATCTCGCGCGTAAGATCGATATGGAGTAGACCATTGCGCAAAGACGCGCCGGTCACTTCAACATGCTCAGCGAGTTGGAACCGGCGTTCGAAGGCACGCTTGGCAATCCCGCGATACAGGAAATCGACACCGTCGACATCTTTCTCATCAGCCTTCTCGCCTTTCACGGTGAGTGCGTGCTCGCGAGCCTCGATCGAGATCTCGGCCTCTTCGAAACCGGCCACAGCCATGGTGATACGATAAGTGGTCTCGCCGGTACGTTCGATGTTGTAGGGCGGATAGGATTGGGTCTGTTCGGGCTGCGCCAGGCTATCAAGCATGGTCAGAAGCCGGTCAAATCCCACAGTGGAACGATACAGCGGTGAAAAATCAACGTGACGCATAAGGGTCCTCCTTTAGAGCGACATTCAGTTTTGCGTTTTGGCATCTGGTTTGCCCCACAATGGGCGGCATCCCGGCCAGCGGACCCGGTATTTGGCGTCCGCAAACACAATGTGGGAATTGAAATGCGGTGCTTCAAGACCGTGCCCATTTTGCTCTGCCAAAAGCCACAAAACCACTTATCCGGCCATTCAACAGGTTTCGCTTGCTGTCGGTTCGGGCTTTTTCCTTTTGACCTGAGTGCGGTGAAGCCCTAATCCGGTGAACCATGAAACAGGACGCTGCGCTTCTGATCGAAACCATCGGAAATCCGGCCCCCGGCAACCATGTCGCGGGCTGGTTCGAAAGCGCCGGTGGCAAACGGCTGCGTTATGCAATCTTCAAATCGGAAGCGACAACAGCACGCGGCACCGTTGTTCTGTTGCAGGGTCGCAATGAATGCATCGAAAAATACTACGAGACCATTGAGCATTTCACCCGGCGCGGTCTCTGGGTCGCAACCTTCGATTGGCGCGGCCAGGGTCTGTCAGAGCGGCTGACAAAGAACCCACGGCGTGGTCACCTTCGCCGGTTCAAGCATCTGCAGGCCGATCTTTCGATCTTTCTTGAGACGATCGTGCTGCCTGAAACTCGCCTGCCTTTCTGCATGGTAGCCCACTCGATGGGGGCGTTGGTCGCATTGTCGATGTCACCACGGCTTGCCAACCGGATTGACCGCATGGTTTTGTTGGCTCCCTTTATCGAGCTTTCAAACCAGAAATTGCCCACCAGCCTTATCCGGGCGTTGACTCGCATGTTCAGAATGTTGGGGCTGGGTTGGCTGGCAACAGGCAAAGACAAATTCCCCCGCGCCTTCGAGAACAATGTGCTGACGAGCGACCGGGCACGGTTCGACAGAAACATCGCGCTGTACACGCAACATCCAGAATTGCGGCTCGGCCCTCCCAGCGCTTCGTGGGTCAGTGAAATGCTGAAGGCCATGAGCCGGGTAACCCGTGTCGAGCACTTGCACCAGATCAACGTTCCCACGCTCCTGGTCGGCGCCGGAAACGACCAAATCGTCGCCGCCCGCGCAATCGAGGAGCTCGGCAACCGTTTTCGGGCTGGGCGGGCGGTCATAATTGATGGCGCACGCCATGAACTTTTGCAGGAAGCAGATCGCTACCGGATTGCCACGCTGGCGGCAATCGACGCCTTCATTCCGCCTGATCAGGATGGCGAAGTGGAGAACACACCTCTCAATCAGACCGGTTGAGCATCTCAAGCGCCTCGGCATGTAACTCCGGTGAGCCGGCTGCGACAATATTCCCCCCGTTTTCCGCTGCACCGCCGTCCCAGGTGGTCATTTTGCCACCGGCCTGCTCGACCACCGCGATCAGGCCACCGACATCGTAGGGCTTGAGATCGCATTCCACCACCAGATCGATATGTCCCGCAGCAACCATCGCATAGGCATAGCAATCGCAGCCATAGCGGGCGAGCCTGACCGAGCTCTCGATGCGCTGGTAGGCCGGTTTCAGATCATCCGGAAAGATGAACGGAGACGTGGTCATCAGAATCGCCTGATCAAGACGGACGCCCGAACGGCTGCGGATAGGCTCCACTCTGCCACCACGCTGGACAACAGCATTGCCCGGCTCGGCGATGAACCGTTCGCCGGTGAAAGGCTGATCCATCATACCCATGACCGCCTTGCCCTTGTGATAAAGACCAATCAAGGTGCCCCACACCGGCAATCCGGATATGAAAGCTCGCGTGCCGTCAATCGGGTCAATGACCCAGACATAGTCGCGATCAAGACCGATATCTCCGTGCTCTTCACCGAGTATCCCGTGATCGGGGAACCGCTCTGAAATGAGCGCCCGGATTACTCGCTCAGCCTCGCGGTCAGCCTCGGTGACCGGATCGAAACCGGCGTCTTCCTTGTTGTCAACAGCAACCGACATGCGAAACCGCGGCAGGGTTTCTGCCGCAGCGGCCTCGGCAAGAGCGTGAAAGAAAGCAAAATCGGGAAGCATAAGAACTCCGTGAACAAGATATCAGGCAGCCCCTTGCAGAAGCGCACCGGCAGCCTTTCTCTCGTCGCCTGCCATGCGCAAAAATGCAAGAGACTTGATCCAGTTCGAGCACTCCTTCGCACTTGCGAAAAATCAAGCACAGAAGCCTTGACAATTGTGCGGTGCAGCAATATTGTGTAGATACAGTCGTAGACTGTAAATGCCCTCCTTGGGCGTTTCCTCCCTAGATTTTGCCGCGCTTTAAGCGCGGTTTTTTTTGATTTCCACTGGTCGTAAAAGGCTAGAACGTCCTGAACATTACAGCACGGCACATCTAGTCATATGTGCATGGGAGATCCGGATTGCGGACGAAGCGAAATTTCATCAATCAACCTTGGGTGTCCGCTCCGCAATCTGGAAGCAATCAGTTCCCATCTGTAATCAGCCGTCCGAATATCCACTCATCGCGTCGTTCGTTTCGATGGATCACTTTGGATCTAAGAACACCTTCTCGTTTGAACCCAGCGTTTTCAAGGACTTTCGCGCTAGCCTGGTTGCCGTTGAAAACCCAAGCTTCAAGACGATGCAATTCAAGCTCGTCATGACAGTATCGAACCAATTCCCGAACGGCTTCGGTCGCCATCCCCTGGCCCCAATATGTCTTTGAAATTTCATATCCTACTTGGGCAGTCGAATTGCGTCTGTCGATATTATTCAATCGAATGAAACCGATAACCTCTTCTTTGCTTTCAAGTGCCCAAGCCCTCCCCTTTCCACTCTCATTGAGACGTATCATCCGGTTCACAAAGCCTGTTGCGCGCTTTGCCGTAGGCTGGCAAGGGACATCGGTGTGTTTGCCCATTTCCGGCTCATTCATTACGCGCCGATAGTCGGTGGCATGTTCCGCAGATACCTCTACAAATTCCAAACGCCTGGTTTTCAAAATAGCAACCTCGGAAAGCCGGGAACTGTTTTCAGGATCGAGTGCATTTTGAAATGCTTGAACTGGGATCCGGCGGTCAAACGCTATTCAGCGGCAAGCCACTGGTCAGCAGGATCATCCCGCACATGCGCCATCATGCGGGCTACGAAGTCTCTCAGGTCCGCGCGCAGAAGGTCAAACCCGGAGGTTTTCTCAAGCGTCTCTTCATTGACATAAAGACCGCGATTTATCTCGATCTGTAGCGCATGCAGGCCGCGTCCCGGACGGCCATAGTGCTCGGTGATGAACCCACCCGCATAGGGCTTGTTGCGCACCACGTGATAGCCCAGACCTGAGAGAAACGAGACGGCAGCGCGCGACAGATCATGCGCAGCACTCGCACCATAACGATCGCCGATGATAAAGTCAGGCCTGCGATTACCCCCAGCCACACGCACATTGGCCGGCATGGAATGGCAGTCGATCAGGATTGCCTTGCCAAATTGCACATGGGTTTGGGCAATGGTCTTGCGCAGGCAGGCATGATAGGGCCGATACACCTGTTCGATGCGTGACAGCCCCTCCTCAACGCTCAGTTTTCCGCGATAAATATCCATGTTTTCGGCAACAAGGCGCGGGATCGTGCCAAGGCCACCGGCCACACGCATGGAACCGATATTGGCGAAGGGTGGCAATGCGCCTTCAAACATGCGTGGGTCGAGTTCATACGGTTCACGATTGACATCAAGCCAGGCGCGCGGAAACAGCGCTGCGAGCAAAGGTGCGCCCAGCTGCACGACACTCGAAAACAGCTCATCCACATAGTGATCTTCCGAACGCCGGATCGACCGCCGGTCGAGTCTCGACATTCCCAGAAAAGCTTCGGGATAGATTCGTCCCGAATGGGGTGAATTGAATACGAATGGCTCGGTTTGCTCTGCCGGGCGGTGAAGCTCGAACGGTGCGATTGCGTGCGACGTCTCAGTTTCGCCACTCGCAATTGGCCTCTCGGCGTCGCCCATGTCAGTCCCTTTGTCCCGGCAAATCCCCGCTTCACATTGCCAGTTGGGGTGATCCCTGTCCAGTGCAGCTCCCATCTCACCGCAAAAGTGCCATCATTCACCGGATGTTTACTGGCATGCCGCATAGTCGCGCGAGGCAAAGCCCAATAAGCATGATGACAGGTCTGGAAACACAATGATGCCGAAAATTCTTCTTGCGGAAGACGACAATGATATGCGCCGCTTCCTGGTCAAGGCGCTCGAAAAAGCAGGATACGAGGTCCGGTCATTCGACAACGGCGCCAGCGCCTACGACCGTCTGCGCGAAGAGCCATTCAATCTTCTCCTGACGGATATCGTCATGCCGGAAATGGACGGAATCGAACTCGCGCGGCGGGCCACCGAACTCGACCCCGATCTCAAGGTCATGTTCATTACCGGATTTGCCGCGGTCGCACTCAACCCGGATTCCAAAGCGCCCCGCGATGCCAAGGTGCTGTCCAAGCCTTTCCACCTGCGCGACCTTGTGGATGAGGTGAACAAGATGATCGTTGCCGCCTGACGGCAGACTTCAATCGAATCGGCGGCGCATTAACGCTATCAGTCACCCCTACCGGGCGCCTGACAGGACCACTTTGACCCATCGACTGCCCCGCAAACCGGCAAAGCCGGCCTAAGCTGAAAATCGGTTTCTTTTCATGTTGACGCCACGGGGCTTTTTGTGGTGTATGCGCCGCATCAGATGGGCGTGTAGCTCAGCGGGAGAGCACTACATTGACATTGTAGGGGTCACAGGTTCAATCCCTGTCACGCCCACCATCTGATCAAGCACTTAGACCGGGTCTACATAGTGGTCGGCAGGTTCACTGAACCTGCAGGCCTATATACACTTGGCTTTCGTTCCCGGAGAAACTCCACCTTCGCGACCGCAAACCGCCCCACCAGCAGTGTCGGTGCTGCGCAGATTCTTTCGCAACAGCGCATTCGGCATCGCCAATCGGTATAGCAATCGAACCTTCTAAGCCACTCGGTTGGCCTTCTCCATAAGTCATCTAAACCACTCAGACAGATCCAAGGTGGGTTCCAATATCCGAGCAGTTTCCCAACTTCCCTCCGAAGATGACCGTCTCCCCCTCGCTATATCTAACTTATGCCCGCTTTTCCCCTACGCATTTGCGCAAACTCGGCGACAGCCTTGCAATCTAGCCAAGCTCAGTGAAACAGTCGTCTGCTAGTCAGGAGCATTGCCGGATCCTCTTTTTGATATGCTCCACCAGCAGTTCCAACCCCTGATGCCCACAGGAGCAAAACCTATTGTAGCGTGGGACACGGACCTCAACCACCGCGGCCCGCCACACTGTCACAGGACTGAGACAATTCACTGCTAGCAAGCGATGGAAACGTTTCCACAATTGCTGACATCGCCATGACCCCGAACGTCAAAATCACCATAAAGGATGTTGCCCGTGAAGCGGGTTGCGGCGTAGCCACGGCGAGCCGGGTGTTGAACAACTCCGGCCCCGCAAGTGCGGAGATCCGCGAAAAGGTTGAGAACGCAGCCCGAGAAATGGGCTTTTCCTTCAGCGCCAAAGGCCGCGCCTTACAGAGCAGCAAGTCGATGACAATCGGCTGCGTGGTTCCATCCCTGGTCAATCCGGTTTTTGCCGAAGCTGTGCAAGGCATACAGCTCGAGTTTGCCGGGTCCGGCTACCAGCTGCTGATTTCCAGTTCCAACTATGATGGCGGGGCCGACAACGATGCGGTCGCCACGCTGCTCTCCAAGGACGTCGACGGACTGATCGTCACCATGGTGGCGCCTGATCGCAGCAAGGCATTGCGGCAGGCCCGGCACCGTGGAATTCCCGTATCGCTGATGTTTCATGATCCGCTCGACGGTTTCGTGACAGCTCATGTCGACAATTTCGAAGCCGCCCGCGAAGTCGCCCGCAGATTTGCCGGTCATGGCCATCGCCGCTCCGGATATCTGGCTTTGCGTTTTGCTTCATCCGACCGGTCCCGTAACCGCTACGCCGGGTTTCATGCCGAATGCAGAGCGCACGGTCTGGCCGATCCGGTGCTGATCGAACTGAGCGAGGCGGACGCCAACACGCCGCACAAACTGTCTGCGATTCTGGAAGAACATGCCGATCTGACGGCCATCTTTGCCTCCAATGATTTCCTCGCCATCGCCGTGCAGAAAGCGGCACGCCAACTGGGTTGGCGGGTTCCTCAGGATTTATCGGTTGTCGGCTTCGACGGTATCGAAATCGGCAGGTTGCTGGAGGTGCCACTGGCAACCATCGAAACCGAACCAGAAGCGATTGGCCGCCAGGCGGCACGGTCGCTTCTTTCAGCTTTGCAGGGTGTGGCGCCAGAGCAGCTGCCGCCCCTGCCATTCCATTTTCGCGCGGGCGCCACACTGGCGGAACCCCGTTCGGAAAACCGCGACGACGACCGGGGTGCGACCCGGCCGCCGTCCGTTCCCTCGCTCAAGACCCAACTCTCACAAGGATGAACCCATGAAACATATCGTTTGTGCAGCCCTTCTCGCAACCACCGTTGCGATGCCTGCCATGACCACCACCGCTGCTGCAGAAGACGCCATCTGCTACAACTGCCCGCCGCAGTGGGCCGACTGGGCATCGATGCTCAAGGCAATCGAAGACAAAATCGATGTGAAACTGCCGCACGACAACAAGAACTCGGGCCAGACATTCGCTCAGCTCGTCGCGGAAAAGGCAAACCCGGTCGCCGACGTTGCCTATTACGGCGTCACCACCGGCATCAAGGCGGGCAATGAGGGTCTCGTCGAGGCTTACAAGCCAACCGGCTTCGATGACATTCCTGAAGGTCTGAAGGACCCGGAAGGCAAGTGGTTTGCCGTCCATTACGGCACGCTTGGCCTGTTCGTGAATGTCGATGCACTTGGCGGCGCACCGGTTCCACAGTGCTGGGGTGATCTGACCAAGCCGGAATATGAGGGCATGGTCGGCTATCTCGACCCGTCTTCGGCTTTTGTCGGCTATGCCGGCGCCGTGGCCATCAATCTCGCCAATGGCGGCGATCTGTCCAACTTCGATCCGGCGATCAGCTTCTTCAAGGAACTGGCCAAAAACAGCCCGATCGTGCCCAAGCAGACCTCGTTCGCGCGGGTTGTCTCCGGTGAAATCCCGATCCTGTTCGATTATGATTTCAACGCCTATCGCGCCAAGTATGACGAAACCGGCAATTTCGAATTCGTGCTGCCTTGCGAGGGATCGGTCCGCGTGCCTTACGTGATGAGCCTGGTCGCGAACGCACCCAACTCGGAAACAGGCAAGAAGGTTCTGGATTTCATCCTGTCCGATGAGGGGCAGGCGATCTGGACCAATGCCTATCTCCAGCCGGCCCGCCCGATCGAGCTGCCGGCCGAAGTTGCCGCAAAGTTCCTGCCGGCAAGCGATTATGAACGCGCCAAGGCCGTCGACTACGCGGAGATGGAAAAGGCGCAGGCCGGTTTCGGTGAGCGCTATCTCTCCGAAGTCAAGTAACCAGCCATAGCGATCCGGGCGGAGCGGCAACGCTCCGCCCGTTTTCTACCGAACAGGAAACCGTCCATGACCTCACGCCAGTTCGTGATGCTGTGTCTTCTGCCACTTGCCATTTTCACCATGGCGTTTCTCGCTCTTCCACTGGTCCGGCTGATCATGGGATCGGTCGAAAGCGAGGCGGGCTGGAGCATCTACCTGCAAATCCTGCAAAAACCGCGTTACCTCTCCGCGTTGCTGCAGACAGTGGCAGTTTCCGTCGCCGTGACACTTGCCGCGCTTGCCATCTCCACCACTGCCGGGCTTTTTCTGGTGCGCAACAGGTTCCGCGGACGTGGGGTCCTGTTGTCGATCCTCACCTTACCGCTGGCCTTTCCCGGCGTCGTGGTCGGGTTCATGATCATCCTGCTCGGAGGCCGGCAAGGGCTCGTCAACTCGCTTCTCCCGGGCCACTGGGTCTTTGCCTATTCGGTGTTCGGGCTGTTCCTCGGCTATCTCTATTTCTCGATCCCGCGTGTGTTGCTGACGGTCATGGCGGCGGCCGAAAAAATCGACCCGGCGCTCGAAGAAGCCGCGTTGACGCTTGGCGCGCCGCCGCACCGCATTATCCTTGATGTGCTGTTGCCAGCCCTGGCGCCTGCACTTGTTGCAGCCGGTGCCATCGCCTTTGCCACCGCCATGGGCGCATTCGGCACAGCCTTCACTCTGGCAACAGACATCGATGTGCTGCCGATGGTGATCTACACCGAGTTTACGCTTTCAGCGAATTTCGCAATGGCCTCGGCGCTTTCCGTCGTGCTCGGCCTTGTCACTTGGACAATGCTCCTGATTGCACGTTCGTTCTCCGGCGGCACAGTGGCGGCGGGAGGCTGACATGTTGAAATCACCAGCAAAACTGCTCCAGCTTCTGGTAACGCTTGCGGCCTGCACCTTCCTGCTCGTGCCAACATTGCAATCGGTGCTGGCAGGCGTAACCGTCAATTATTTCCAGGGCATTTCCTCAGGCCTGACATTGAGCTGGATCGGCGAGGTCTGGCAGCTCTATTCCGACAGTATCTTTCTCTCGATCAAGCTGGCGTTCGCCTGCCTTGCGGCAACACTGGTGCTAGGAGTTCCCGCAGCCTATGCGCTGGCGCGAAACCCCGGCCGGGCATCGCGCATTCTGGAAGAGTTCATCTCGCTGCCACTGGCCATTCCCGGTCTCGCCCTGGCATTGGCGCTGTTGCAGCTCTATGGCTCGATGCGGGGGTTTCGGGTCAGCTGGAGCTTCATCCTCGTCGGACATGTGCTCTACACGCTGCCCTTCATGATCCGTTCCGTGCTTTCGGTGCTGGCAGCGATTGACCTGAAGACGCTTGAGGAAGGTGCTGCCTCACTCGGGGCCTCGCCGGCGCGCAGATTTGTCGACATCGTCGTGCCCAATGCCTTGCCGGGCATTCTCGCCGGTGCGCTGACCGTGGTCACGCTTTCGATTGGCGAGTTCAACCTCACCTGGATGCTGCATACACCGCTGACGAAAACCCTGCCGGTCGGTCTGGCTGACTCCTATGCGTCCATGCGGCTCGAGATCGCGTCAGCCTACACGCTGGTCTTCTTCGTGATGATCGTTCCTCTTCTCATGGCCATGCAATGGGCCAGTGCGCGCGCACAAAGGATTACGCAATGACACTCGTTTTGAAGAATGTCGCCAAGACATTTCCCGGCGGAACCCGCGCGTTGCTTCCCACCGATCTTGAAATCGGCCAAGGCGAGATTGTCTCGCTGCTCGGCCCTTCGGGATGTGGAAAGTCAACGCTGCTGCGGATCATTGCCGGTCTGGAAACCGCCGAACCCGGCGCTGAGATCCGCTTTGATGGCGAGGATGTTGCAGCCCTGCCAGTTGAAAGGCGCAAGGTTGGCATGGTGTTCCAGTCCTACGCTCTGTTTCCAAACATGTCGGTTCGGCGCAACATCGGCTACGGGCTGAAAATGCAGAAGCTGCCGAAGCACGAAATCGACGCCCGTGTTGATGAAGTGATCGCGCTGTGCCGGCTCGAACCCTATGCCACCCGCGCCGTCGCCTCACTGTCGGGCGGTCAACGTCAGCGCGTGGCCCTTGCCCGGGCGTTCGCGCCGCGACCGCGGATCCTGCTGCTTGACGAGCCGCTGTCCGCGCTCGATGCCTCGCTCAGGAACCAGCTGCGCGATGAGCTGGCGCAATTGCTGCGCCAGTTCAGTATCACCGCAATCTTTGTCACCCATGATCAGGACGAAGCCATGGCCATTGCCGACCGGGTCGCCGTAATGAGCCAGGGTAAGGTCGCTCAGATCGGAACGCCCGAAGCACTCTATCGCAACCCGGCGACTTCTTTCGTCGCCCGCTTTGTCGGCCATGCCATGCCATTGGCGGGGCGGATCGAGAAAGACAGACTTCACCTTCAAGGTGGTGCCCTGCAACTTGCTGCTGCAGCAGACGGATTGCAGGCCTTCGTCCGCGCCGAAGACATTCGCCTCGACCCAAACGGGCCACTTGAAGCCAAGATCGAGACTGTCACCTTCCTTGGCACCCATTACCGCATCGCATTGTCCGGGGTGACAGCGGAGCCGCTCTACGCCCTGCATACCGGCTCAAGCGCACCGGGGCCGGGAGACACGGTGCGCATCGCCATCGCGCCTGAAGCCGTCATCACCTTGCCAGCAGAAGAAAAAGCAGCCTGAATGTCCTCTTTCATACAGATTACCGATACCCATATCCTGCCCGCCGGTGAACTCGCCTACGGACGTTCCGACACCGCAACAGCGCTTGAAACCGCGATCACCACGATCAACGAGCGGCTACCGCAGCTGGGCAACGTCGACTGCGCAATCGTCACGGGCGATTTGACCGACCATGGCACGGTAGAGGAATATGACCGCTTTACCGCAATCATGGCGCGTCTCGAGCTGCCCTGGCGCGCCATTCCGGGCAATCACGACCACCGCGAAACCATGCGTGCCAGCTTTGCCGGCGAAGACTGGATGCCCGAAGCGGGCCCGATCCAGTGGCGCCGGGATTTCGAAGCCTTCACGCTGGTCGCTCTTGATACGCTGCTGGACGGGGCGCATCACGGCGCTTTGTCGGAACAAGGGCTTGCCTTTGTCGATCACGTTCTTTCCGATATCGGCGATCACCCGGTGGTCATCGCCACGCATCATCCGTGGATGCATACCGGCATCCGGGCGATGGATGCGGACAATCTGCGCAATGGCGCAGCACTCATGCAACGGCTTGAGGCGCATCGCGGCCAGGTGCGGATGATCTCGGGCCATGTCCACCGCGCAGCCACGGCCCAGATCGGCAAGGTGACTTGCCAGATTGCACCGGCACCCTGCCATGCGGTCCATCTTGATTACCGCGTGGATACAACCAATGACCTGATCCTCGAACCTGGCGGGGTGACTGTCTACAAATGGCTAGATGCACCAGCACCAGCGCTGGTCTCCAACACGCTGCCGGTTGGAAGCTTTGCCGGGCCATGGCCATTCGGGGTGTAGATGGTGGACCTTTAGGATTCAGAATCGGGATCCGGCACGACCGACGTCGACATTGCGGACCAATATTCTGTGGTTTTCAAGCACCGCCAGTGGGCCAGGACCCGCAAAATGGGGGCACGACCAAGTATCGATGCCAGCCGAAAAGTGCCGACTAGCGGCAGGTGTGCTCAAGGCCGATTTCGGGCGCACCTTGCCGGCGCGGCGACAACCTGCTTCCCAACAGACACCGGGCATCGCAAATCAGCTATTGCAATAGACGCCCGGAACTGCTCCTATGCGCTATCACACTGAAAGCAAAAGACAATTCCTAAACAAGAGGTCGAACCTGAGGACACATAGTGCCCCTTGGTTCGCTGAACCTAGAGAGCGCCGCAGAAGCGACGCCAGCTTCCGGAATCGAAGGTCTCTGGCCGCAGATGAAGTGTTCTATTCCCGAAAAGCCAGGCTATGCCACTGTATTTGCTACATTGACATTGTAGGGGTCACAGGTTCAATCCCTGTCACGCCCACCATCTGTTTTCCAAGACGAGTACCGGTCCATTGAGCCGCCAGGGCAAAGTTGCTCTGAGACAGCCGCTTGGGTCCGACCGTGTCAAACGTATAAGCAGTGTTAAATACTCCACACCCACAACGGCAATGATCGCGCCCTATGGCCGTACCGGGGATTGTGGGCGCAAAGCCTGTCAGCGGTGCCGTTAGGGTTAACAAAGCATAACCGTTGTCTCCAAGCATCAGCACATGCTGTTGTGGGGATGCACCTGCGGCGCCTCACGTCCAAATTGAAGGGAGAGAGACGCTGTAGTGCTTTGAAATGATGCATGTTCATATTCATTCAACAAAAACCATCTGAATGTGACATGGCGCAGGAGCATCAACCGTGTCGATGATCGAGAAGGGACTGAGAACGATTTTCACGCCCGCCGCGGTCACAGCGGCTGGACTGCTGTGCACGGCGTTTCTGTATATGACCGAGCGCGCCGTCGAGCATATGCCCTTTGTCCTGCTATCGACATCCGGACTCGCAGCACTCCTGTTTCTGCTCAGCCGCCGGATATATTTTTCGATCTATGCGGCACTCGGACTGACCGTGCTGCTGACGACCGCCTCAGTCATCAAATACCGAAGCAAGGGATTTGATCTCCACATCTATGATTTTGTCTTTACAGGTACCGACACCAGCGCATTCACTTTTCTGTTTTCCGAGTTCACGCTGCTGATTGCACCAATTATTGCGGTCTTGCTCTGCGGGATTCTTCTTCTGGGCCTGGTATTTGCAATTGATGCGAAATCGTCACTCCCGGTGAAATGGCGGCTGGGCCTTGCCGCAGCAGTCATGACCCTGATTCCTGCGACCTATCCGCTTCAGGCGGATGAGCCACGCTATTTTCATTACCTGAGCGGTTTCAACGCTTCATCCTTCTTCGTCTCGCTGCTCGACCTGAAGGATGCTACGCTCGGTGAAGATGCTGCATCCCGATTTGCGAACAGGTCACCTGAAGATCCGTTCCCCCCGGCTGCCCCTTGCAGTTCAGACATATCAAAACCCGATATTTTCATCGTGCTGAGCGAAAGCCAGATCGAACTGGCCGGGATCGACCGCCATGGGATAAGCCAGCGCTTTCCATCCAGCCAGCGCTCCGGTGACGGAAAGCGCAGAGGTCTCAGAGTCGAAACCTTTGGAGGCGGCACCTGGATCTCGAATTTCTCGCTGATGACCGGTCTGTCGAGTCTCGAGTTCGGCTGGCAGGCACCTTACCTGACCACCATACTTGAAAACAGGGTCCATCGCTCGCTAGCGACAGAACTCGCCGACTGTGGCTACAGAACGGCGGCGCTGATGCCGATGCAGCACAACTTTGTCAATGAGGGCCCTTTCCTGGAATCGATCGGCTTTGAACATATCCTGGACTACGACCAGATCGGCGCCAGCCAGTATGCCCACGAAGACCGGTTCTACTTTGAAGCGGCACGGGCATTCATAGAAGAGCACCGTGCAAATGATGGTCGGCCGCTCTTCCTGCAGGTCCAGACCATGTTCGCCCATTCGCCCTATACCGACAGCTTGGCAACCCCGCTCAGTGGAGAGGGGATCAATTCCGGAGATCCCGAACTGGATGAATACGTCCAGCGGGTTGCACAGTCCCAGGCGGATTTCGGCTGGTTCCTGACTCAGTCCGAAGCAGAAAAGACCACACACCCTTCCATTGTTTTAGAGTTTGGGGATCACCAGTCCTTCGCAACAAAGCAAATGTTGTCAGACACCGATCCCGATTTTGCCTTGAATGATCTTCGCTCCCGTGCCTACGAGACCTATTTCACGGTCCACGGCTTTGGCGTAGATCTGGACATGACGCCATTCAACACTGACGAGCTTGATATCGGTTTTCTCGGCGTCTCCTTACTGGATGCCGCTGGCCTGGACAAATCTCCCATGTTTGCTGACCTCTCCGCGCTCAGGGACCGGTGCGAAGGGCAATTGTATTTCTGCTCCGATCGTGAAGCGGTTGAGGCACATATCGGACGTCGGCTTGCCTCGGGAGATCTGGTTTTGCAGTGATCAACAATCGGCACTGTTAAACCGACACTTCAGACCTGCTGCAGCTTCGAACCGTGGGCAACAGGCCGAACCAGCTTTTGATGGAACAAGGTTTTTACGTCAATCTAATGGATTTAAGTTCTGGATATTGGTTCCAAAATCGGTCATTGCTTTGAGACCTGATCAAGACTTTGCTGAGCAAAATCATTCCATCTTGCTCCATTTCCTAATGTGCGGGAACCAAACATGATTTCCAAGTCTGCCCTAGCTGACCTGCCCTCACCTGCCCCGCGCAGTGCCGATCCCGATGCATTGGCCGCCGAGATCATCGAACGCCTGACCTATTCGATCGGCAAGGATGCGAAAGTCGCCAAACCGCACGACTGGCTGACCGCAACAATTCATGTCATTCGCGATCGGGTCATCGACCGCTGGATGGAATCCACCCGCCAAACCTACGAGACAGGCGGCAAACGGGTGTACTATCTATCTCTCGAATTCCTGATCGGACGACTGACACGGGACGCGGTGTCCAACCTCGAAATGCTCGACGAGGTGCGCGCGGCACTCGGCTCCCTGGGGGTCGATTTCGATGCCGTCACTTCGCTGGAGCCGGATGCCGCCTTGGGCAATGGCGGGCTTGGACGCCTGGCGGCCTGCTTTATGGAATCCATGGCCACTGTCGACGTGCCCGCCTATGGCTACGGCATCCGTTATGTCCATGGCCTTTTCCGCCAACAGATGAGCGATGGCTGGCAAGTTGAACTGCCCGAAACCTGGCTCGCCCATGGCAATGCCTGGGAGTTCCAGCGCCGGGAAAGCGCCTACGAGATCGGTTTCGGCGGCTCCGTTGACAGCATTGGCACCAGCACGGCCGAGACCCAGCGATGCGTATGGAAGCCTCAGGAGCGAATGGTTGCCGTGGCTTATGACACGCCGGTGGTCGGCTGGCGGGCCAAGCGCGTCAACACGTTGAGGCTCTGGACCGCACAGCCGATCGATCCGATCCTGCTCGATGCATTCAATGCCGGAGACCACATCGGTGCATTGCGCGAAAGCAACAAGGCTGAAGCTCTGGCCCGGGTGCTGTATCCGGCCGACCAGACCCCCGCGGGACAGGAACTCAGGCTTCGGCAGGAGTATTTCTTCTCGTCTGCATCGCTGCAGGACATTCTGCGCCGACATCTTCAGGAATATGGGGACTTGCGCTCGCTGCCCGACAAGGTCGCGATTCAGCTCAATGACACCCATCCGGCAATCTCCGTGGCCGAATTGATGCGGCTTTTGATCGACATTCACCGCGTCGGTTTCGATGCCGCATGGGAAATTACCAGAAAAACCTTCAGCTACACCAATCACACCTTGCTGCCCGAAGCGCTGGAAAGTTGGCCTGTACCGCTGTTCGAACGGCTCTTGCCGCGTCACATGCAGCTGGTCTACGCCATAAACGCCAAGATTCTTCGCAATGCCCGGCTCGAGCGCGGTTATGATGAAGAACAGATCCGGTCGGTCTCGCTGATCGACGAGGGCGGCGAGCGACGCGTCCGGATGGGCAATCTGGCCTTTGTCGGCTCCCATTCGATCAACGGCGTCTCGGCTTTGCACACCGATCTGATGAAGCAAACCGTATTTTCAGATCTGCACGGGCTTTATCCCGACCGCATTAACAACAAGACCAACGGCATCACTCCGCGGCGATGGCTGATGCAATGCAATCCAGGCCTGTTCAGCCTCATCCGCGAAGCCATTGGTGACGAGTTCATGGACAACACAGAGGCTCTCTCTGCCCTTGACGCTTTTGCCGGTGACAGTGAATTCCGTGCCCGCTTCGCCGCCGTCAAGCGCGACAACAAGATCAGGCTTGCCAATCTCGTCGCCCGCCGCATGGGCATCAAGCTTGACCCCTCGGCGATGTTCGACATCCAGATCAAGCGCATCCATGAATACAAGCGGCAATTGCTCAACATCATTGAAGCCGTTGCACTCTACGACCAGATCCGCTCCCACCCCGAGCGTGACTGGGTGCCGCGCGTCAAGTTCCTGGCCGGAAAAGCCGCGCCGAGCTATCACAACGCCAAATACATCATCAAGCTGGCCAATGATGTCGCCCGGGTGATCAACAACGACCCGACCGTGCGCGGGCTTCTGAAAATCGCCTTTTTACCGAACTACAATGTCTCGCTTGCGGAAGTCATGGTGCCGGCGGCCGATTTGTCGGAACAGATTTCCACCGCCGGAATGGAGGCATCAGGCACCGGCAACATGAAGTTTGCCCTGAATGGCGCACTGACCATCGGAACGCTCGACGGCGCCAATGTCGAAATCCAGGAATGTGTCGGCAAGGACAACATCATTATCTTCGGCATGACAGCCGAGGAAGTTGCCGCGCGCCGCGAAAATGGTCACGAACCTCGTCCCATCATCGAGGCCTCACGGGAATTGTCGCAGGCTCTTACGGCGATTGCCTCAGGGGTTTTCAGTCCCGATGACCGCGATCGCTTCGCTGGGCTGGTTGCAGGACTTTATGACCACGACTGGTTCATGGTCGCTGCCGATTTCGAGGCCTATGCAGAAGCCCAGCGCCGGGTCGACGCTTTGTGGGTTGACGAGGAGGCATGGTATGGCCGTACTATCCTCAATACGTCGCGCATGGGATGGTTTTCTTCAGACCGAACCATCCGGCAGTATGCGAAGGAAATCTGGAAAGCCGGCCCATGATCGAAAAGGGAACCGTGCGTAACACCGACAAGACGGGCATTGCCCTGAAGGTGGATACTGCAGAAGCAATCGCTTCGGGAGCGCATGCGGACCCTTTTTCTGTTCTTGGCGTTCACGCCCTTGAAGATGGCTTTCTTACCCGCGTGTTCATCCCGGGGGCTGAGGCCGTATCCGCTGTGACCCTGAAAGGCACACCAGCCGGCAAGCTCGAAGCTGGCGCGGTTCCGGGTCTTTTTGAAGGCCGGATTGATATCAAGGCACGGCAACCGCTGCGCTTCACAGCCTCTAGGGCCTCTGACTTATGGACGGTCGATGACCCCTACAGTTTCGGGCCCGTCCTCGGCCCGATGGACGATCACCTGTTTGCAGAAGGCTCGCATCTGCGCCTGTTCGACCGCCTTGGCGCGCATCCGATAGAGCATGAAGGTGCACAGGGCGTGCATTTCGCGGTTTGGGCGCCCAACGCGCGGCGGGTATCGGTGGTGGGCGACTTCAACGGCTGGGATGGGCGGCGTCACGTCATGCGGCGCAGGAACGATGTCGGCGTCTGGGAAATTTTCGCACCCGGCGTGGGCGTTGGAACCGCATACAAGTTCGAGATTATCGGCGCTCAGGGTGAAAGATTGCCGCTCAAAGCCGATCCTTTTGCAAGGCAAGCTGAATTCAGGCCGGCAACCGCCTCCATCGTGGCCGCGAAAATGGATCATGAATGGGGTGACAAGGCCCATCGCGACCATTGGAAAAATGTCGATGCACGCAGACAACCGATGTCGATCTACGAGGTGCACCCCGGGTCATGGCGTCGTCATGCCGATGGTGCTTTCCTGAGCTGGGACCAACTCGCCGACGAGCTGATCCCCTACTGCACCGAGATGGGGTTCACCCATATCGAGTTTCTGCCTGTTTCCGAGCATCCCTATGATCCATCCTGGGGCTATCAGACGACGGGCCTCTATGCGCCCACCGCCCGGTTCGGCGAACCCGAAGGGTTTGCCCGGTTCGTTGATGGCGCGCATCAGGTCGGAATCGGCGTCCTCCTGGATTGGGTGCCTGCGCACTTTCCCACAGATGAACACGGCCTGGCGCATTTTGACGGCACCGCACTCTATGAGCATGCCGATCCTCGCCAGGGTTTTCATCCCGACTGGAACACGGCCATCTATAATTTCGGCCGTAGAGAGGTGTCGTCCTACCTCGTCAACAATGCGCTTTTCTGGGCGGAGGCCTATCATGTCGATGGCTTGCGCGTGGATGCCGTCGCCTCGATGCTCTATCTTGATTACTCCCGCAAGGGCGGCGAATGGGTGCCCAACAAGGATGGCGGCCGCGAGAATCTCGAAGCCGTCGATTTCCTGCGCGCCATGAACAAGGCTGTCTACGCAAGCCATCCCGGCATTGTGACGATAGCGGAAGAATCGACGTCCTGGCCCAAGGTTTCCGCTCCCGTTCACGAGGACGGGCTGGGTTTTGGCTTCAAATGGAACATGGGGTTCATGCATGACACCCTGACCTACTTCAGCCGGGATCCGGTTCACCGGAAATTCCATCACGACGAGATCACCTTCGGCCTGCTCTACGCATTCTCGGAGAACTTCGTGCTGCCGATATCCCACGATGAGGTCGTCCACGGCAAAGGCTCGCTGCTGACCAAGATGCCGGGCGATGAATGGCAGAAATTCGCCAATCTGCGCGCTTATTACGGTTTCATGTGGGGCTATCCGGGCAAGAAGCTTCTGTTCATGGGCCAGGAATTCGCCCAGCGTGGTGAATGGAGTGAGGCCCGCCAACTCGATTGGGACCATCTCGATGATCCGCGCCACCATGGCATGCAGGATCTGGTCCGCGACCTCAACCGGCTTTACGCGAAACTCCCGGCCCTGCATGCGCGCGACTGCGAACCTGAGGGGTTTGAGTGGCTGATCGCCGATGACAGCGCCAACTCGGTTTTCGCGTGGATCCGGCAAGCCCCCGGCGAAAAGCCGGTGGTTGTGGTGACAAATCTCACACCGACTGTGCGCACGGGCTATCAGCTTCGCTTGCCTGAATCCGGTGTGTGGCTTGAAGTCTTCAATTCCGACGCCACCATCTATGGTGGGTCCGGAAAAGGAAATTTGGGTGAAGTGACAACCCGTCTGGAAGACGGGCAAATCGTCGCCGATCTGACATTGCCGCCCTTGGCGACAATGATGTTGACGCCCGGATGAACCGGACGCAAAACTGAGTAGGGGAGGAGAAACAATGGAGCAGAAAAGGGCACAACCGCTGGCGCGTGATGCCATGGCCTACGTGTTGGCTGGAGGGCGAGGAAGCAGGTTGAACGAACTCACCGACCGCCGCGCCAAACCGGCAGTCTACTTTGGCGGCAAGACCAGGATTATCGATTTTGCTCTCTCCAATGCCCTCAATTCGGGCATCCGCCGCATCGGGGTCGCAACCCAGTACAAGGCTCACTCGCTGATCCGTCATCTGCAGCGGGGCTGGAACTTTCTCCGCCCAGAGCGGAATGAAAGCTTCGATATCCTTCCCGCAAGTCAGCGTGTGTCCGAAACCCAATGGTATGACGGCACAGCCGATGCAGTGTTTCAGAACATCGACATCATCGAAGGCTACGAACCCCAATACATGGTGATCCTGGCCGGTGACCACATCTACAAGATGGACTACGAACTGATGCTGCAGCAGCACGTCGATTCAGGCGCCGACGTCACGATCGGCTGTCTCGAGGTGCCGCGCATGGAGGCAACAGGCTTCGGCGTCATGCATGTTGACGAAACCGACCGGATCATCGATTTCGTGGAAAAGCCTGCCGATCCCCCCGCGATCCCGGGCAATCCCGACATGGCCCTGGCTTCGATGGGAATTTACGTTTTCAACACCGACTTCCTCATGGACGAATTGCGGCGCGATGCGCAGACCCCTGGCTCAAGCCGTGATTTTGGCAAGGATATCATTCCCTACATCGTCCAACACGGCAAAGCGATAGCGCATCGCTTCACCGATTCGTGTGTTCGCGAAACACCGGAACATGAAGCTTACTGGCGGGATGTCGGAACCGTGGACGCCTATTGGCAAGCCAACATCGACCTGACCGAAGTACTGCCCGATCTCGATCTCTACGACCGCTCCTGGCCGATTTGGACCTATGCCGAGATCCGTCCGCCAGCCAAATTTGTGCACAATGAAGACGGACGCCGTGGCACAGCTCTGTCGTCACTGGTATCTGGCGACTGCATAATATCGGGAGCTGAGCTGCATCGCTCGCTGCTGTTCTCGGGCGTCCTGTGCCGCTCCTATTCGAAGCTCAACGAGGCGGTCGTTTTGCCCGAGTGCGTTGTCGGACGCCATGCCAATCTGTCGCGTGTCATCCTCGACCGGGGCGTCAAGATCCCGGCAGACCTGGTTGTCGGCCAGGATCCGGAACTCGACGCCAGCCGGTTTCGCCGAACCGAGTCGGGGATCTGCCTCATCACCCAGGACATGCTCGACCGTGCGGGGCTGATATACGAATGAAGGTTCTCTCTGTTGCATCCGAAGTCTACCCGCTGATCAAGACCGGCGGGCTTGCAGATGTCGCGGGCGCTCTGCCCGCCGCACTTGCGGCCCATGGGGTGGACATGCAGGTGCTCCTTCCGGGCTACAAGTCCGTCATGGCCAAGCTCGTCAATCCGGTGCGGATGATGGAGTTCGACAATCTCTTCGGCACCAAGGCCATGATCATGGCCTACAGAATGGATGGGGTTCAGTATCTCGTCCTGGACGCCCCTGAGCTGTTTGATCGCGACGGCGGTCCCTACACCGATATATCAGGCGCCGACCACCCGGACAATTGGCGGCGCTTTGCAGCACTTTGCCGTGCCGCCGCCAGCATTGTCGAAGAGGGACTGGATGGGTGGGTTCCCGATGTGGTTCACGCCCATGACTGGCAAGCGGGGCTGGTTCCTGCCTATTTGCAACAGGGCCCTGCCGCCGCCACGCCGAGCGTCATGACGGTGCACAACATTGCGTTTCAAGGCCAGTTCAGCGCCGACATCTTCGCCGAACTTGGTTTGCCAACGTCGGTCTTCACGGTCGATGGCATCGAGTATTACGGGGATGTAAGCTACCTCAAGGGTGGGCTTCAGCTGGCATCCGCGATCACCACCGTGAGCCCGACCTACGCCCAGGAAATCCGCACGCCGGAGTTCGGCATGGGCCTCGAGGGTTTGATCAACGCCCGGGCAGCAAATCTGCACGGCATCGTCAATGGAATTGACACCACAGTCTGGGATCCGGCAAGCGACCCGATGATCGAAGCCAATTACTCCGAGGGAAAACTCAAAAAACGTCAGCCAAACCGCAGGGCACTTGCCGCGCGTTTCGGCTTGACTGAGCAGGATGGCCCCATCTTCACGGTGGTCAGCCGGTTGACCTGGCAAAAAGGCATGGATGTTCTCGCCGAAGTCGCCAATGACATCGTTGCCATGGGCGGCCAGATTGCTGTCCTGGGGTCAGGCGATCCCGAGCTCGAGGACGCACTCCTCGCCGCCGCTCAACGACATCCGGGCCACATTGGGGTCATCATCGGCTATGATGAGCCCTTGTCGCATCTCATGCAGGCCGGGGGCGACGCCCTGCTGGTCCCCTCGCGCTTTGAACCCTGCGGCCTGACCCAGCTCTACGGACTGCGCTACGGCAATGTCCCGGTCGTCGCACGCACCGGCGGACTGGCTGACACCATTATCGACGCCAATGAGGCTGCCAGCGCAGCACGTGTGGCCACCGGCTTCCAGTTCTCCCCAGTCACACCTGATGCACTTCGCGAAACCGTGCGGCGGGCCGTCCGCGCCCATTCCGATCGCAAAGCCTGGGCCAGATTACAGAACCAGGGAATGAATGCCGATGTGTCCTGGGATAGAAGTGCCGCACGCTATGCGGCACTTTATGCTGATCTGGTCGTTTCCGGAACCAACACATAAACAGAGTAGTTTTTGATGACCAACACCATAACAATCACCCCTTTTGCAGATCAGAAACCAGGCACTTCCGGGCTTCGCAAGAAGGTCCCGGTGTTTCAGACGCCGGGCTACACCGAGGCTTTCATCCAATCCATTTTTGACAGCCTGGAAGGCTATGACGGGGCCACTCTGGTAATTGGCGGTGACGGCCGCTTCTACAACCGGGAGGTCATCCAGACCGCAATTCGGATGGCGGCGGCAAATGGATTTGGCCGCGTGCTGGTTGGCCAGGGCGGAATTTTGTCGACACCGGCGGCCTCACATCTAATCCGCAAATATGAAGCTTTTGGCGGGCTGATCCTGTCGGCGAGCCACAATCCAGGCGGGCCGACCGAAGACTTCGGCATCAAATACAATGTCGCCAATGGCGGGCCTGCCCCCGAGAAGATCACCGATGCGATCTACGCCCGTAGCCAGGTGATCGACCGCTACCTGATCGCCGATTTCGAAGACGTCGATCTCGATCAGATCGGAACCTTTGAAGCGGGTGGCATGGTCATCGAAGTCATCGATCCGGTCACCGATTACGCCGAGCTGATGGAAACGTTGTTCGATTTCGACGCAATCCGCACCATGATCGCAGGCGGTTTCAAGGTGACCTTTGATGCCATGCATGCGGTGACCGGGCCCTATGCGAAGGAGATCCTGGTGCGGCGCCTGGGAGTTGATCCGGCACTGGTGCTCAACGCCACCCCACTTGAGGACTTCGGCGGACACCATCCTGATCCGAACCTGGTCCATGCAAAAGCGCTCTATGACACGATGATGGGTGCCGATGCACCGGATTTCGGCGCAGCTTCAGATGGCGATGGCGACCGCAATCTGGTGATCGGCAGGGGTGTGTTCGTCAATCCGTCGGATTCACTGGCGATGCTGGCCGCCAATGCCCATCTGGCCCCGGGCTACAAGGTCGGCCTCAAAGGCATCGCCCGCTCGATGCCGACAAGTGGCGCGGCCGACCGGGTCGCCGAAAAGCTCGGCGTCGAAATGCACGAGACACCGACTGGCTGGAAATTCTTCGGCAATCTGCTCGATGCCGGCCGATGCACGATCTGCGGCGAGGAAAGCGCAGGCACCGGCTCTGACCATGTTCGCGAGAAGGATGGCCTTTGGGCGATCTTGCTGTGGCTCAACATCCTTGCGGTACGTGGCCAAAGTGTAAGCGACATCGTCAATGATCACTGGGCCACTTACGGACGAACCTTCTATTCCCGCCATGACTACGAGGCGATTGAGAGCGAGAAGGCCAACCAGTTGATGCAAGAACTGGAAGCCAGGTTCCCGGATTTGCCGGGCCAGTCAGTCGGGCCCCTTACGGTCGAGCGCGCGGACAGTTTCACCTACCATGACCCGGTCGACGGCTCGACAAGCCGCAATCAGGGACTTCGCATCTTCTTTGAAGGAGGCGCACGGCTTGTGTTCCGTCTCTCGGGCACCGGCACCTCCGGTGCAACGCTGAGGATCTACATGGAACGTCATGAACCCGATCCGGCCCTGCATCAACAGGAAGCCCAGGCCGCGCTGGCACCAGTGATCAAAGCCGCAGAAACCCTCGCCGGAATCCGCGAGCGCACCGGGCGTGACGCCCCCACTGTCATCACCTGATGGCGGCCATCATCGACGCTGCACAGCCCTTCAAGCTGGGAGCCGAAATCACAGCCACCGGCGCACGGTTCGTGGTTCAGGCACCCGGTGCAACAACGGTTTCGGTCTGCCTGTTTGATCAGGCCGACACCGAAACCAGCCGGCACAGTCTCCAAGCAAGCGGCGATGGCCTGTTCACCGGCCTGGTCGAAGGGGTGAGCGCCGGCCAGCGCTACGGTCTGCGCGCTGAGGGGCCCTGGGCGCCCGAAAATGGCGACCGCTTCGACCCGTCAAAGCTATTGGTCGATCCCTATGCCACACGGCTCGATCGGCCATTCTCCTATGACCAGCGCCTCGCCAGTTTTGGTGAGGACACCGCAAGCCTGGTCCCCAAGGCCATGCTTGAGCAGCCGCTCCCCCCTCTCAACCCCGGCAAACCGGTATTCTCGCCTGGCGGCCTGATCTACGAGCTTCCGGTTCGGGCCTTTACCATGCTGCACCCCGACATCCCCGAAACCGATCGTGGTACGCTCAAGGCTCTGGCCCATCCGGCAATTCTGGATCATCTGGTGTCGCTCAATGTAAGCGCCGTGGAGCTTCTGCCGATCGCCGCATGGATCGATGAGCGGCATCTGCTGCCTCTCGGCCTCAGCAATGCCTGGGGGTACAATCCCGTCACCATGCTGGCGCTTGATCCGCGGCTCGCGCCGGGAGGAATTGCCGATCTCCGTTTCGCCGTCGAGGCACTTCATCAAGCGGGAATCGGTGTCTTCCTCGACGTGGTCTACAACCACACCGGCGAGAGCGACAACCACGGGCCAACCCTCTCGCTTCGCGGCCTCGGCAATGCCACCTACTATCGGCATGAGCGCGATGACCCGGGAAACCTGGTCAACGACACCGGTTGCGGCAACACACTTGCCTGTGACAGGCCGGAAATGCAGACGCTGGTTATGAGCGCCCTGCGCCATTTCGTAACCCAGGCCGGGATCGATGGTTTCCGTTTCGATCTGGCCCCGATCATGGGGCGATCACAGGACGGCTTCTCATCGGATGCCGAGCTTCTTCAAACCATTGTGGATGATCCGGTCCTGCATGACCGGGTGATGATCGCTGAACCCTGGGACATCGGGCCCGGCGGCTACCAGCTCGGCAATTTCGGCCCTCCCTGGCTTGAATGGAATGATAGCGCACGAGACGACATTCGCCGTTTCTGGCGAGGTGATCCGGGGATGACCGGCGCATTGGCGACACGGCTGTCCGGCTCATCGGACATCTTTTCCCGCAATGGTGCGCGCAAGACCCGCAGCATCAATTTCGTCGCCGCCCATGACGGCTTTCCGCTCGGCGATCTGGTGATGTTTGAAAGCAAGCACAATGAAGCCAATGGCGAGAACAACCGCGATGGCCATGACGCCAATCACTCCTGGAACAATGGTGTCGAGGGGCCGAGCAACGACCCGGCCATAAAGGCCGCACGCGAAGCGGACGCAAGGGCGCTGATCGCCACCCTGTTTGCCACCCGCGGCACGATCATGCTGACCGCAGGCGATGAATTCGGCCACAGCCAGGGGGGCAACAACAATGCCTATGCCCAGGACAACCCCATCACATGGCGCGACTGGTCCGGGCTGAGCCATGGGCGGCTCGCCTTTACCCAGGCCTGGTCGGAACTCCGGGCCAACTCTGATCTGCTCGATCGCCTCACCTTTCTCAGCGATGCCGATGGCTCAGCCGATCCAGATCAGGTCGCCTGGCTGGCAGGCGATGGCCTGGCGATGACACCAGCGGCTTGGGAGGACACCACCAGGACGGTTCTCATGATGGTGCTCGGCGCACCGGGCAGCCGGATGGCGATCCTGTTCAACCGTGGCTCCAGCGTGATTGATCCCACCCTCCCCACAACCTCGGGACACTGGGTTCGCGAAAGCCCTGAAGGTGAAGCAGGCGCGAAAATCTCCGGTCGCTCCGTCAACGCCTGGCGGGAAACAGTCACCTGATCGTGCTGTCACCATGGGATATCCAACAAATCAACCATGAACGAATTTTGCCAATGCACCGACCCGTGCATCACGTTACAGTCCTGCCTTGCAATATAATTTTTGGAGAACAGCGTGCCACGTGAGATTTCACTCGCCGACATCGAAAGCCTTGTTGGCACGGAACTTGGCGTATCAGAGTGGATTGAGGTTCCTCAGTCGCGGATCGACACATTCGCCGACGCCACCGATGACCACCAGTTCATCCATGTCGATCCCCCACGCGCGGCAGAGACGCCATTCGGAGGAACCATCGCCCACGGGTTTCTCACCCTGTCGATGCTCTCGGCCATGAACTATGACTGCGTCCCCACGGTGCGCGAACAGACCATGGGCATCAATTACGGCTTTGAGAAAGTCCGCTTCATGGCCCCGGTCCCTGCAGGCGCACGCATCCGCGGCCGGTTCGTGCTGGAAGCCGCCCGCTTTCGTGGAGCGGGCATGATCATGTTGACCTATTTGGTGACCGTCGAAATAGAAGGCAGCAAGAAGCCCGCGCTCACGGCCACCTGGCTCACCATCAGCCAGTTCGATCCCAAGGATCGCCCGCAAGACGCCGAGTGATGCCCTATCAGCGCCAGGTGACGGCCGGCACAGAATTCGTCGGTCAGGCCAGGCAGTCCTTTGAGGCTTCCGTCAGGAAGCTGAAGGCATAATCCGAGAACGAGCGCCAGCATTCAACGCGATAGTCCGTTTCGCCGCTGCGGTAGATTACCACCTCGATCTTTCCCAGGACCGTGCGCGTTGCCGCACCCACCGGGAAAACCGCATCGCTCAGGTTCTGCGGACATCCGCCCTCAAGCGTCGCCCGTGCGCCCTTGCCCGCCACGACAATCGCCGTGTTGCGGTGGGAAATGTCGGCAGCCGAATGCAGCACCTTGGCTTTCGCAAGATCACCCATCGGATCGCCGATCTCATCGATGATCAGCCATTCGTCCGGGCCAAGCCAAAGCGCAAGACGGCCCTTGGCATTGCTCGCCGAAGTCTTGGGCGCCAGCGGCAAGTCCAGTCCAAGGGCTCTCGAGAGCACCTTGGCGTTGGCAGGGTCAACACGCAAGGAGACACGGTTTGCGGGATTGGCCGGGGTCAAAGTCACGCCAGCACCACCGCTGATGCGGCCTGCGAGCGGCTCAACCCGAACGGCCTGTGCCACTTTGGCTGTTTGAGCGGATTTAGCCATTGAGGCGCACTCCCTCTTTGTCGATGAACACGGTGTCGGAAACCTCGACCTCGATGGTCCGGTCAGGCATGGGGACATAGAGCGTCTTGCCCTTGAGCGTGCGCCCATCGGCCACAAGTGCCATAGCAATCGACCGGTCGCAGTTTTCGGACCAGTAGGACGAGGTCACATGACCGATCATCCTCATCGGCAGGCTCTGGTTCGGATCAGCGACGATCTGCGCGCCTTCCTCAAGCACCGTTTTCGGATCCTTGGTCATCAGGCCGACGAGCTGCTTGCGGCCCGGGGCAACCAGGTCCGGACGTTTCATGCCGCGGATACCGACAAAATCCGGTTTCTTTTTCGCCACCGCCCAATTCAGCCCGGCATCATCGGGCGTAACTGTACCGTCGGTATCCTGACCGACGATGATGTAGCCCTTTTCCGCGCGCAGCACATGCATGGTCTCGGTGCCATAGGCACAAGCGCCAAGCGGTTCAGCCCGCGCCCAGAGCGCTTCCCAGACCGATTTGCCAAAGTCTGCAGGCACATTAATCTCAAAACCGGCCTCTCCGGTGAACGACATCCGGAACAGCCGCGTCGGCACACCGCAGATCTTGCCTTCCCGCACGCTCATATGCGGCATCGCCTCGTTGGACAGATCAATCCCTTCCACCAGCGGCGCAATGATCTCGCGAGCCTTCGGACCTTGAACAGCAATCACCGCCCATTGCTCCGTCGTCGAGGTCAGCCAGACCTTGAGATCGGGAAACTCGGTCTGCAGGTAGTCTTCCATATGATGCATCACACGCGGCGCACCGCCGGTTGTGGTGGTCACATGGAACCGGTCTTCGGCAAGGCGGCCAACGACACCATCATCATAGATGAAGCCGTCCTCGCGCAGCATGATGCCATACTTGCAGCGCCCGGGAGCCAGCTTGTCCCAGCCATTGGTGTACATCAGATCGAGGAACCTGGCGGCATCCGGTCCGACAACTTCGATCTTGCCCAGTGTCGAAGCATCGAACATGCCAGCGACCTCGCGCACCGTACGGCATTCGCGATTGACCGCCTCATGCATGTCTTCACCGGCGCGGGGATAGTACCAGGCCCGCTTCCACTGCCCGACATCTTCAAACACCGCGCCATGCGCAACTTCCCAGTCGTGGATCGGCGTGCGTCGCGTCGGATCAAACAGATCACCACGCGAATGATTGACGATGGCACCGAACGTCACCGGCGTATAGGGCGAGCGGAAGGTGGTGAGCCCGACCTGCGGCAACGGCTTTCCAAGCATCTCCGCAGCAATCGCCAGCCCGTGGATATTCGAGGTCTTGCCCTGATCGGTCGCCATGCCATTGGTGGTGAAACGTTTGACATGCTCGATCGAATGCATGCCTTCGCGCACAGCCAGACGAATGTCCTTGGCGGTCACATCGTTCTGGAAATCAACAAAGGCCTTGACCGTGGTGTCAGGTCCCGCGCCGCCGGCGGACCCCATCATGCTGTCATCCCACGACGTGCCCGCCTCAGCCTCAGGTGCTTTCCAACGGGACCTGGTCTTGATCCCGGCAGATTTCGCGGCCTCAAGCCCGGCCTTGGCGGCATCGGCAATCGCGTCTCCAAGATCGTCAACACCATTGCAGGCACCGACGCTCGCGCAGTCCTGGACATTGCGGCCCGGCAGGAATCGAGAGGTTTCCTCATCCCAGACCACCTTGCCACGCGATTGCGAATACATGTGCACCGAAGGCGTCCAGCCCGCAGACATGATGAGCGCATCCACCGCGATATCGCGCGTAGACCCGCCCGAAGCCCGGCCGACCTTCATAGATTTGATCCGAAGCGAACCGGAAGTGTCGAGCACCGCCTGACCGGCCAGAACCTCGATGCCCAACTCCTTGGCACGCGCCACGAGAGAGGCGTCCGGATCGGACCGCACATCAACGATCGCAGGCACGGAAACCCCGGCCTGTTTGAGATCAAAAGCGGCATGCCAGGCCGAATCGCAGGCCGTGTAAACGCCCACCTTGGCGCCGACGGCGACGCCGAAATGATTGAGATAGGTCCGCGCAGCAGATGCCAGCATGATGCCGGGCCGGTCGTTGTTGGAAAACACCATGTGGCGCTCGATCGCACCGGTGGCAATCACCACCTGTTTTGCCCGCACCTGCCAGAGCCGCTCCCGCGGCAGCGAGGAATCGGGATTGGCGAGATGCTCGGTCACCCGCTCAAGCAGCGCGACATGGTTCTGCGCCTGATATCCAAAGGCTGTGGTGCGGGTCAGGACCCGCACATTTTCCATTGCGCGAAGCTCGGCTGTGACGGCCTGTGCCCAGTCCCAGCCTGGCTTGCCGTCTATGACCGCATCAATCTCATGATGAAACGCGCCACCGGTTTCAGTCTGCTCGTCACAGAGGATGACCTGTGCGCCGGTATGCGCCGCCGCAAGCGCTGCGCACAGCCCCGCCGCGCCGCCACCGATCACCAGCACATCACAATGGACGAAATGATTGGCGTAGTGATCCGGATCCGGCTCGCTCGGAGCCACACCAAGACCGGCCGCAGCACGGATGACGGGCTCATAGATCTTCTTCCAGGCCGCTTTCGGCCACATGAAGGTCTTGTAGTAGAACCCGGCCGCAAAGAACGGCGAGGCCAGGTTGTTCAACCCACCCACATCAAAGGCCAGCGATGGCCAGCGGTTTTGCGATTTGGCCTGCAGCCCGTCAAACACCTCCTGCACGGTTGCCCGCACATTCGGCGTCCGTCGTGCAGCATCCCGGCCAACATCGATCAGCGCGTTCGGCTCTTCCGGCCCTGCCGACAGCATCCCGCGTGGGCGATGGTATTTGAAAGAGCGGCCGGTCAGATGAATGCCATTGGCAATCAGCGCGGAGGCAAGCGTATCGCCCTCAACCGCTGCCAGCGCCTTGCCGTCAAAGGTAAATCGCAACGTCTTGGCAGGTGTCAGTCGGCCCTTGCCCTTGATCCGGTTGGCGCCGCTCATTGTTGTTCTCCTGCGACGCGCACCACGCCGTCATCGCCACGTGCCACCGCGACACGGGGTTCGCCGGATTTGTAAGTGGTGACGAACTTGTCACTCACCGTATCGCGAACGGCATTGAAGAAGCGCGCGCAGCCATGGATATGGCGCCAGCGCTCATAGGAAACGCCCTTGGGGTTGTCGCGAATAAAGAAGAACCCCTCGAAGGCCTCATCGCTGATCTCGGCGATGTTCTTCGGCCGCTCGATATGAGCCTCGCCGGCGTTGCGGAATTCGAGTTCCGGCCGCTCTTCCTGGCAATAGGGACAATGGATCAGAAGCATTGCTTGGTCCTTGGTCAGATCTTGGTCTTGATCACGGCGGTCTCAGGGTCACCGGTGTTGGGTGTTCCTGTAGGCTCAATGATAATCAGATGGGTTTCCTCGTCAGCTCGCGGGCAATGCTCGACACCCTTGGGCACCACATACATTTCGCCCGGACCGAGCACCACGTCGCCATCGCGCATCTGGATCGTCAACCGCCCCGCAAGCACGAAAAACAGATCGTCAGTGTCCGGGTGTGAGTGCCAGTTGAACTCGCCCTGCACCTTGACCACCATCACATCGTGACCATTGAAAGCGGCAACGATCTTCGGCGACCAGAGGCCGCTGAACGCAGCAAGCTTTTCACTCATGTTGATTGCGGTGTGTGTCATCCGGGTTGCCTCAATGCGCCACGGCCGCAGCCGCAGCTTCATCGATCAGCCGTCCGGTCCTGAAACGCTCAAGAGTGAACGGCGCATTGATCTTGTGCGGCTCGTCTCGCGCAATTGTATGGGCAAAGACATGCGCCGATCCCGGCGTCGCCTTGAAGCCGCCTGTGCCCCAGCCGCAATTGACATACAGTCCCTGGACCGGAGTCTTTGACAAGATCGGTGACCGGTCCGGCGTGACATCAACGATACCACCCCAGGACCTGAGCATCTTCATGCGGGTGAACATCGGGAACATCTCGCAGATCGCATCGAGCGTATGGCTCAGGATGTGAAGTCCACCGGTCTGGGAGTAAGAGGTATACTGATCGGTGCCCGCACCGATCACCAACTCGCCCTTGTCCGATTGTGAAATATAGGCATGCACCGTGTTCGACATGACCACGCAGGGAAATGCCGGCTTGACCGGTTCGGACACCAGCGCCTGAAGCGGGTAGCTCTCAAGCGGCATCCGCACCCCTGCCATCTCCATGATCACCGAGGTGTGGCCGGCTGCAACAACACCAACTTTCTTTGCGCCGATAAAACCGCGACTGGTATCGACACCTGAGACCGAACCATCATCAGCGCGGCGCACGCCGGTGACCTCGCAGTTCTGAATGATGTGAACACCCATATCAGCCGCAGCACGGGCATATCCCCAAGCCACCGCATCATGGCGCGCGGTGCCACCCCGGCGCTGAAGCGCGGCACCCATCACCGGATAGCGGGCTGATTGCTGGATGTTGAGCGGCGGACAATAGTCCTTCGCCTGTTCGGGCGTCAGCCACTCATTGTCGATTCCGTTGAGCCGGTTGGCGTGAATGTGCCGCTTGAACACCTGCACATCATGCACATTGTGCGCCAGCATCATCACGCCGCGCGCCGAGTACATCACATTGTAGTTGAGGTCCTGTGACAGCCCGTCCCAAAGCTTGAGCGCATGATCATAAAGTCCAGCGCTTTCATCATAGAGATAGTTGGAGCGGATGATGGTCGTGTTGCGTCCGGTGTTGCCGCCGCCAAGCCAGCCTTTCTCTAGAACTGCGATGTTGGTGATGCCGTGCTCTTTTGCCAGATAGTAAGCTGTCCCAAGGCCATGCCCGCCAGCACCCACGATGATGACATCATAGTCCTTGCGCGGCTCGGGTGACGTCCATTGCGCAGGCCAGCCCTTGTGGCCGCGGAGCCCCTCGCGGGCGACGGCGAAAGCGGAATATTTGCGCATGGCGATGTGGCTCCAGATGGTTCTCGTGTAAATCCGTACAAGCAAGAGCAAATTCAATTGCTCTGCATCGGCTGTTTTGCGACTCTAAGGCGGCAATCAATGTCGCACCGTGTCACCAGACACGAGTACACCCGACCGCCTCCCCAAACGAAGCGGGCCAGGCGCACGAAAAATACGCGATCGCATCCGTTGTCAAGCGGGCTGGGACTGGACTTGTGCCGGGGAAACTGGTAATGGCCCTCTCAATCGTAAAGCCCCTGGCCGAACGAACGTGAATTGTTTGTTCTACAAGGGTTGCTTCAGCCAACCAAAAACTCGAAGGAACGGGATTAACGTGCAGGTACTTGTCCGCGATAACAATGTCGATCAGGCGCTCCGCGCTCTCAAGAAGAAAATGCAGCGTGAAGGCATTTTCCGTGAAATGAAGATGCGTGATTTTTACGAGAAGCCGTCGCAGAAGCGTGCGCGTGAAAAGGCCGAAGCCGTTCGCCGCGTCCGTAAGCTGGCCCGCAAGCGTGCACAGCGCGAAGGTCTTATCGGCGGCGGTCGCCCGGCATCACGCTGAGTTAAACGTTTTTTTGCCCTATTGGGCTTGCATGCATATGGGGCGGGGACGAGGATTCGTCTCCGCCCTTTTGCGCACAGGGCTTTGGCTGAATCGTGGGAGATTCAAGCAGGCAGTTGTGCTTAAACTGGGTTGCCGGCACGGAGTCTCCCGCGGCCGGTTGTAGGGGACACAACGGATGCGTTTGACTTCGGTAATCAAGGCGAAAGACCGGAACACGGGCGTCGTGTGGCCATTGATGATGGCTGCTGCAGTGGCGATAGTATTGTCCGGGTGTTCAACCACCTCCCCCATCGATGCAATTCAAATCGACCGGGCCCAGGGCACCGAAGAAAACATCGCGTCGCTGACAGAAGTGATCCGTCGCAACCCAAGCGATCCTGAGGCCTACAACGTCCGGGGCGCAGCCTATGGTCGGTCCGGACAATTCCGCAATGCACTTGACGATTTCGACAGGGCACTTCAGCTCAACCCGTCCTTCTTCCAGGCCTATGCCAACCGCGCACTTATTCATCGCTCCATGGGCAATGTTGTGGAAGCCGCGAATGACTACAATCGCGCGCTCCAAATCAATCCACGCTATGATGTGGCTTACATTGGTCGCGGCAACATCTACCGGCAGGCCGGTCGGACCAACGAGGCGATGGCAGATTACAACCGCGCCATAAGCCTGGAAACGACCGACCCACGCGCCTATCACAACCGCGGGCTGATCAAACAATTGCGCGGGCAACACACCCAGGCCATCGAGGATTTCTCGACATCGATCTCCCTCGCTCCGAATTCACCTGAACCCTACAATGGTCGCGGCATTTCCTATGTCGCGCTCAATGACGATGAAAATGCCTTTAGCGATTTCAACCGCGCAATCGAACTCGACCAGCGCCTCGCCGAGTCATGGGCGAACCAGGCGCTCATTTACGAGCGCCGCGGCGACAAGGCGCGGGCCAAACGCTCCTATGCCCGCGCGGCTCAGCTCGACCCCAAATACCGCCCGGCAATTGACGGACTGGCCCGCGTGCGCTGATCTGCATCAGGCTACCAACAACTGCGCAACAAATCTCCGGCGGATTTTACCGCTCTGCCGCCCGATCATGGAACCAATAAGCCTCTGAGCCGTTGTTAAGAGCGCCCAATCTGTGGGCAAACAATCGGAAAAGTGAGTTTATCATGGTCAAGACAACAACATTCGCCACCGTCGCTGCAATCACACTGGCCTTCGCTTCGACGACAGGCCCTGCCAGGGCAGACAGCCTTGAGCTCGGCGTGCTCGAATGCGTGGTCGACGGTGGAACGGGCTTCATTTTCGGATCGAGCAAGGAACTGGCCTGCGAATTCATTCCTGCCAATGACAGCGAAGCCCGCGAGCCCTATTTCGGCGTTATCAACAAATACGGAATTGACATCGGATTCACCGACACATCGGTGATCCAATGGGCCATCGTCGCACCAACCACCGATTACCAATACCGTCTGGGATCACTCGCAGGCACTTACCGCGGTGTTGCAGCTGAAGCGAGCGCAACTGCCGGCGCCGGTGTCAATGTTCTGGTTGGCGGTTCGGAGGATACCCTTTCCCTCCAGCCTGTGAGCGTCCAGACGCAGGAGGGCGTCAATATTGCACTTGGTGTTGCCGAACTTGAGCTTCGCTCCGTTTCCAACTGAATAAGGTCGCCAACACATATCCAAACCAAGAAAAAGGCCCGGCAGATGCCGGGCCTTTTTGTGTGTCAGGGAGAATGCTTGAGCCAATCAGTGATCAATCGCCTTGACGATGTCATCTGTCATTTTCTTGGCATCGCCCAGGAGCATCATCGTGCCGTCCTTGTAGAACAGCGTGTTGTCGATGCCGGCATAACCCGATCCCAGCGAGCGCTTGACGAACAGGCATGTCTGCGCCTTGTCGACGTCGAGAATAGGCATGCCATAGATCGGTGACGACTTGTCATCGCGCGCAGCCGGATTGGTCACATCATTCGCACCGATCACGTAGGCCACGTCAGCCTGCGCAAACTCCGAGTTGATGTCCTCAAGTTCGAACACCTCGTCATAAGGCACATTGGCTTCAGCCAGCAGCACGTTCATGTGGCCAGGCATACGGCCTGCAACCGGGTGAATGGCGTATTTGACTTCGACGCCATTTTCCTTGAGCTTGTCGGCAAGCTCACGGGTGGCGTGCTGGGCCTGAGCCACGGCCATGCCGTAGCCAGGCACAATGATCACCTTGGATGCATTGGCCATCAGGAAGGCGGCGTCGTCGGCAGACCCCATCTTGACCGTCCGGTCGATATCGTCACCACCCGCAGCAGCAGTTTCCCCGCCAAAGCCGCCAAGGATGACCGAGATGAACGACCGGTTCATCCCCTTGCACATGATGTAGGACAGGATCGCGCCGGAGGAGCCCACCAGCGCACCGGTGATGATCAGCGCCAGATTGCCCAGCGTGAAGCCGATGCCAGCTGCAGCCCAACCCGAATAGGAATTGAGCATCGACACCACCACCGGCATGTCTGCACCGCCGATTGGAACAATGATCAGCACGCCGAGGATCAACGACAGCACCACGATCAGCCAGAACACCGTATAGCTCTCGGTGAAAACAAGCACACCGATCAGCACCACAATGCCGATACCGAGTGCCGCATTGATCACATGCCGCATCGGCAGCATGATCGGCTTGCCTGACATCCGTCCGTCAAGTTTGAGGAACGCGATGATCGAGCCGGTAAAGGTGATGGCTCCGATGGCGACACCCAACGACATCTCAATCAATGCCTGGGCATGGATCTCACCAACTTCGCCGATGCCGAAGGCATGCGGCGAATAAAGTGCTGCGGCCGCCACCAGCACGGCGGCAAGGCCCACAAGGCTGTGAAAGCCGGCGACCAGTTGCGGCATAGAGGTCATCGCGATCTTGCGTGCGATATAGGCTCCCGCGCCACCGCCAATGGCGAGACCGGCAATGATCATCACAAAGCCGTTGAAGGACGGTTGCGCCAGAAGCAGCGTGGTCACGATGGCGATCGCCATACCGATCATGCCGTACATGTTGCCCTGACGAGACGTCGTCGGATGCGACAGGCCCCGAAGCGCCATGATGAACAGGACACCCGAAACGAGGTAGGCGAATGCGGCGAAATTCTCTGACATCAGCCGACCCTCACTTCTCTTTTTTCTTGTACATGGCAAGCATGCGCTGGGTCACCAGGAAGCCACCGAAGATATTGACCGAAGCCAGCACCAAAGCGACAAATCCAAAGCCCGTTGCCCACCCCGAAAGCGATGCACCAACGGCAAGCAGCGCGCCAACCACGATCACCGAAGATATCGCGTTGGTCACCGCCATCAGAGGTGTGTGCAAAGCCGGCGTCACCGACCAGACCACATAGTAGCCGACAAAAATCGCCAGCACGAAGATAGCCAGGCGGAACACGAAAGGATCAATTGCGCCACCGCTGGCTGCATGCACGGCCGCCGCCACGCCATCACCGGCGGGTCCGGCATTCTCTGCTGCTGCACGAACAGCGCTGACCGCCTGCTCGAGATTGTCAAGCGCGGTATCAAGTACGGAACCTGCCATCACGCTGCTCCCTTGCTGGTTTCGCCGCCGAAAGCGGGGTGAATGACTGCGCCACCATGGGTCAGCGCGGTTGCCTTGACCAGTTCATCCTCCAGGTCGACCGAAACGGTCTTGCTTTCCTTGTCGATCATGGTGTCGAGAAAGGTCAGCAGGTTTTTCGCATAGAGCAACGATGCACTTGCTGCGATCTGGCCCGGCATGTTGAGCACACCGATGACTGTCACACCGTCAATCATCACGGTGTCACCGGGTTTGGACCCTTCAACATTGCCGCCGCGCTCAACCGCGAGATCGACAGCCACAGATCCCAAACGCATGCTCTTGAGCATGTCGCGCGAAATCAGTTTCGGCGCCGGACGGCCTGGGATGAGAGCGGTTGTGATTACGATGTCCTGCTTGGAGATATGATCGGCGACGAGTGCCGCCTGTTTCGCCTGATATTCCTTGGACATTTCCTTGGCGTAGCCGCCAGACGTTTCCGCTGCCTTGAACTCGTCGTCCTCAACAGCAATAAACTTGGCGCCCAGCGAAGCCACCTGTTCCTTGGCGGCTGGGCGAACATCGGTGGCCGAAACCGCAGCCCCAAGACGGCGCGCTGTTGCAATGGCCTGCAATCCGGCAACGCCAGCGCCCATCACAAAGACTTTCGCCGCCGGCACGGTGCCCGCCGCAGTCATCATCATCGGCATTGCGCGGTCAAACGCATGTGATGCTTCAATCACGGCCTGATAGCCCGCGAGGTTTGCCTGCGAAGAGAGCACATCCATCGACTGTGCGCGGGTGATGCGCGGCATTAGTTCCATGGCGAACGCGGTCACACCCGTCTTCGCAAGAGCGGCCAAGGCCTTTTCGTTGCCATGAGGATCCATTTGCGCCAGAACGATCGCACCTTTCTTGAGCGATTTCATCTCTGTTTCCGACGGACGGCGAACCCTGAGAACGACGTCGGCTTTCTTGGCGTCAGTGGCGGTTCCCGCCTTGGCGCCCGCAGCAACAAAGTCGGCATCAGCTATGCGCGACTTTTCCCCGGCGCCTTTCTGCACAATGACATCAAGCCCAAGCGCGACCATCTTCTTCACCGTTTCGGGTGAAGCGGCGACACGCGGCTCGAGCGAATCGGATTCTTTGGCTACATAAACTATGGCGCCCACGCGAGCCCCTCCTCTGGCATTCAGGATCAGGCGAGCCGAACCGGATCAGATGATCCAGGCTCACCCAGCGACGAACGGTTCACCGAGCGAGAATGCTGCCGCCGATGCTGAGAACCAAAAACAGCAGGAAGCTGACAATCGCACCGGCACCGGTGAAGAAGTATGCAGCCATTGCAATCAGCAAAGCCACAACGATGATCGTTCCGTACTTGGCGCCCGCCAAAAACATCCCATAGGTCTTTTCGTGCTCGGAATAGTCCATCTCAGCACCGGTCTCGACCGGACCACTCATCTGTTCAGCCATGCTGTAACTCCCCAATTGGCAATTTAACGACGGATTACACAAACAACTGGCAATGTGCAATGGACAACCCGACGCATGCGGCCGCCAGGATGCCACGGCATCGCCCTCAGGCGGAATCCGCTAACCGTCAATCTGCGCTGGGCTCGTCAGCGCATTTGCTGAAGCGTGTACCGCGCCGTCGGCCTGATTGTAAGCGGCGGCATCATCAGTTCGCTGTGCGGCGCGAACATCATTCTGCGTTCACTTGGCTGAGAGTTGAAGAACGGGTACCGATCAAAAAGGGTCCGCTTTAGCTCATGCGCATCGGCTGCGTGCAATTCAAGGTAATGCTGGTATTGCTCAACGTATCGCGCCGGCGCCATCTCAAATGACCGAAAAACGCGCTTATAGAATGCACGATGACTGGGCATGATAACCGACAAACAATAGTCTACATCGAAATAGACAGTCGCCATTGTCGCCACACGCAGGGTCAAGTATGGCAGAGCCGGGTATTCCCGCATTATTTCAGGATCCGCAGCAAACCGGACAGGATCGATAAAGGTCTTACCGGCATCCAAAAGTGGATGCATGATGTCTGGAAACCGCGCCGTCGCCACACCGTCTCGTTGCGCGTCGGTCAAGTGATGAACGCGAATGGTTGACACCAGTTGTTCATCAAAGAAAATTCCCATCACATGTGCATTGGGCTTGAAATCCAAATCATCGATGAGATGCGCCTTGGCATTTTCCCGCGCAAGGCCAACCATCGTAAAAGCCTTGTATCGAAGGCGTGCGATGTCTTCGAGGTCGTCCGCATTGTCTATCCGACGGTACTCAACGCTCTCGAGAAACCCCATCAGCTTCGCGTTAAAACCCGATACTACCTTTCCAGACGTCGCAGTCATCAATCTTGCACCCCTGTGGCTACTCCAGGGAAAAGCTTATCGTTAAAAATGAGTTAATCAATCGCATAATGTTTCGCGATTCGATTAACTTCCGGTTAAGGTTAATAGTTTCGTGAGAATAGGATCAGAACCCTGGAGTATCCGTCTTGGTCAAGCCAGCCTTTGGGACTATTTGCGGTTCTGTTTGATGAGTGAGTTTGCCAGTTCGATGAGCGTTCGCATGAGGGCTGTGATGAGCGGCTCCAGTGCAGTGAGTGCCACAAGGTGGGATCACACCAAAACATGGCGAACACCAACGGTCCGTTGAAAAACTGGACTGAAGCGATTGTGACCGAGGAAGGCGACCCACGGACAATTTGTTTTCCGGTACTCAGGCGCGCGCGCGAAATGCCAGCTTGTGAACTGATCCATTTGATTTGGATAACCTTTTTGCCAGTTCTGCGAAGGAACTTTCCGGCATAGGCGCACCGAAAATGTATCCCTGAATGAGATCAGCACAATTGTTGTCGCGAATAAGGGTCAATTGAGCCTCGGTCTCCACGCCTTCAACAATGATATCAAGACCCAACTCGCGAGACAGGTTCACAACGCCACGCAGCAGTTTCAGCTTCCGCGCATCTTCCGTCAGATTACTGACGAAGGAGCGGTCGATCTTGACCTTGTTGAGCGGCAGCATATCCAGATAACTCAAGCTGGAATATCCAGTGCCAAAGTCGTCGATTGCAATAGCCATTCCCATATCGCGAAGTTCAGAAAGCACTGTGCGTGCAGTCGAGAGATCCTTCATCAGGCCACCTTCAGTAACCTCAATCTGTAACCGCTCAGGCGCCAGACCATTTTCCGCAAGGGCATCAGAAACAACAGACACTATTGCGCGATCTCCAAGGTCGTGGGCTGACAAATTGACCGAAACAAACATCTCCATCGGCCATGTTGCACAAGTCTGCAACGCCTGCCCAATTACACTGCGCGTCAATTCACCGACAATTCCCATCTCCTCAGCCAAAGCGATGTAAACCGCTGGCGAAACGGGGCCGAAATCCGGATGGGTCCACCGCGACAGAGCTTCCGCACCGGCAATTCTGGTTCCTTCAGGATTGAAAATCGGCTGATAGGCCAAGGTCAGGGACTGTGACTGGATGGCGTCACGGAGGTCTGTCTTGAGGCGTTGGCGGCGATTGTACTCCTGGTCCATCTCTTGCTCGAAAAGGAACCAGTTTTCCTTGTCATGACGCTTGGATTCGTAAAGCGCGAGATCGGCCTGTATGTGCATGTCCTCGATTTGTGCGTCGACAACCGGCGACATGGCAACGCCGGCCGAGAAGTTGATGAACAGCTTGTGACGGTCGATCACATAAGTGCCGCACAAGGTATCAAGAACGTGATTCATCTTCTCAGCGAGATCAGCCTCATCGATAATATCAGGCATGAACAAGACGAACTCGTCGCCACCAAAGCGGGAGACCACCAGCTTCTGCCGTGACATCGACCGCAGTCGGGCTGAAACCGCACTCAACAACTTGTCGCCGCTGACGTGCCCCATGGTGTCATTGACGTGTTTGAAGTCGTCAATATCCAAAACGGCGAGCGCCACATTCTGCACCGACCGTGCTCTTGCCATTTTCTTGGCAACCACTTCTTTGAACCAGGATCGGTTCGGCAACCCGGTCAGATTGTCAAAGCGGGCGAGTTGAAGAATGCGCTTTTCCGATTCGATCCGCGCTGAGACGTCCTCAAACGTCAAGACGACACCCTTGCCCCCTCTGCGCCGAGCGCTGAATTCCAACCACGTTTTTGTATCCGTACGCACCAATGCGCGCTGCTCACGGCCCATCATTAGGTCAACCAAGTGTTCATTGATTTCGGCGATATACTCTTGAGCGATCAACCCGTTGCGCGACCCCAACCGAAGCGTTGCCATAAGCGTATGGCCAGTAAAATCGACTTCGGGATTGGTATGAAAGAACTCACGCGCCTTTCGGTTGGCAACCTCGATCCGCCCGTTGCCATCAAGCATGAGCAAGCCATGCGACATGTTGTTGAGCGCCGTATCGAACCGCTCTGCAATTTCCGAAGTCTGTCTTTCAGCGGTCACCGAATTGAAAAGGAAATCGCGGACACCATTCGCCATAGAGCGGGTGGTTAGAAACATTGGCAGCAGCAATACCGCCATCAAGCTCATATATGGATCTCTGGCCATCAACAGCCCGCCCATGATCGGCAAACAAGCGGCCAGCACAATCATGTCGACGTTAAGCTTGGAACCGAAGTTTCTGCCAACCACCGATATCATGCTTGCCAGAGTGACAGCGACCGAGACCAGTTCTGCAAAAGCGTCCTGGGTTACCACCAGCGCATACCCGCAGGTTGTTCCGAGAATGGAGCACGTAACCAGAGCCCCAACCACGTAACGCCTTTCCCAGCGGAGCGTATCGGTCAGCTTGAAATTTGCCTTGTCCAACCGGTCAAACGTCAACATGTCCAAGTTTCGAAGGGCCCAGATAGCGAAGAGACCCAATCCTGCATACAGATAGAATGGATCATCAATGCGGAAGTAGATGGCACAAGTGGCCACAACATGCGCGATCATGCCGGCGAAAAGGGTTCCGCGCTGTTGATACAAAGACGCCACGAAGGAGAGTCGGACATCGTCTGCAAATGCTGTGCTGTTCGCTGAGTGCATGAACACCGCCTTGTTTACCCAAGGAGATGGCATAGCAAGAGGGTGTTAAGATTGCATTTACCGGGCATACAAAATCGTGGGTGGGATGATCCCAGAGCGGCGACTACAATTCTCCAGATTCAGAAATATATTTTGGCGTACTGATAAGACTGAATTTTACTCCGCAGCAACAATTAGGTCAATCTCTTGAGAACCTGCCATTGCCAATTTCAGTTGCTGCTTTTCTTTCAAATATATTTCTGCATTTGCCTCCTTGACGTGCCCATAACCCCTTATTTTCACCGGGTATGAGACAAACTCGGTGGCCAAGTCTACATTCTCCTTAAACAGAGTGTTTTTAACAAAATCCAGATCTGAGACAAATTCGGACAGCAGTTCACGCTCCATCTTTCGTTCAGCCGTGTAGCCGAACGGGTCAAATGGCGTTCCGCGCAGAACCTTGAGCCTAGCGAGAATTGAGAACAACGGAGCCATCCCCCGGCCAAAAGACGTTTTGACCGGGTGGCCCTGGTTGTTTTTGCGACCGAGAACCGGCGGCGCCATGTGGTATTCCAGACGTTCGTAACCCTCGAACTGCTTTGCCAGTTGCCGCCGGAAACTGCCATCACTGTAAAGACGCGCCACCTCATACTCATCCTTGTAGGACATGAGCTTGAACAAGGATCGTGCCGCCGCCGCCGACACCGAGCCCGGACGTCCACAGGCACGCGATTCCGCCTCGACAAGCGGCGCCAGGGTTTCGCGGTACTTCTGAGCCCAGGCCGCGTTCTGGTACTTCGTCAGAAATTCGGCGCGACGGTCGATCAGCTCGGCAACCGTTGGTTCGGCGGCATCCTCCGCCTGGATTTTCGGCGCGGCAAGCATGGTCAACACACTCTCAGGGGCATGACCCGCCCTTCGGCCCCAGCGAAATGCAGCAATGTTCATCTCCACGGAAGCACCATTAAGCCGTATGGCCTCCTCCACGGTTTCGGGCGAAAGCGGCAAGGCACCCTTTTGCGAAGCCATACCAAGCATGAACATGTTGGCTGCAATCGCATTCCCGAAAAGCTGGGTCGCCGTGCGGGTGGCATCAAAGAATGTTGTACACTCTGCGCCTGCGGCCTGGGCAATGGCCCGCTTCAGCCGCTCTGTTGGCAACGAAAAATTGACATCCCGGGTGAATTCGCCCGGCATGACCTCGCTGGTGTTGACCAGAAACGCCGTTTCTCCTTCGCGCACCGCAGACAACACTTTGCGGGAGCCCGACACCACAAGGTCGCAGCCCAGAACAAGATCAGCCTTTCCGGCTGAGATGCGGATCGCATGAATGTCAGCCGGGGTCTTGGCAATGCGCACATGCGAAAACACCGCACCGCCTTTTTGTGCAAGCCCGGCCATGTCAATCATGCCACAACCCTTGCCTTCCAAATGCGCCGCCATGCCAAGAATCGCACCGATTGTTACGACGCCGGTTCCGCCAACACCGTCGATGATCGAGGCCCAACCTTGCTCAAGCGATGCGATTTCGGGCTCAGGCAAGCCATCAAGAGGATCGGCAGCCGATTTGAGAAGGCTCTGATCCGCCTTACGGATCCGCGCGCCATGCACGGTTACGAAAGAGGGGCAGAACCCCTCGATGCAGGAGAAATCCTTGTTGCACCCGGACTGATCGATCCGGCGCTTGCGGCCAAACTCGGTCTCCAAAGGCTGGATCGAGACACAATTGGACTTGACCCCGCAATCACCGCAGCCTTCGCACACCAGTTCATTGATAACGACACGCTTGTCAGGGTCGGGATAAGCACCGCGCTTGCGCCTCCGCCGCTTTTCCGCTGCACAGGTCTGATCGTAGATGAGCACCGTAACGCCGGGAACTTCACGCAGCTCGCGCTGCACTTCATCGAGCTCTGAACGGTGGTGTATGCTGATGGCCGATGGCCAGTCGGTTCCCGCCGGGTAACGGTCCGGATCATCACTGACCAGCGCGATCCGGTCGACCCCTTCGGCGCGCACCTGCCGGGCGATCGCATCCGCAGTCAGGCCACCTTCGTGGGTCTGCCCTCCGGTCATCGCCACCGCATCGTTGTAGAGAATCTTGTAGGTGATGTTGGCACCAGACGAGATCGCAAATCTAAGCGCCAGAACGCCCGAGTGATTGTATGTTCCATCACCCAGATTCTGGAAGATATGCTCGCGCGAGCTGAACGGCGCCTGCCCAACCCATTGCGCGCCTTCGCCGCCCATCTGGGTAAACCCGGAAGTGTCACGATCCATCCACAAAGCCATGAAATGGCATCCGATTCCGGCTGCGGCAACAGAGCCTTCGGGAACCTTGGTCGATGAATTGTGCGGGCACCCGGAGCAAAAATATGGCGTCCGGTTTGCAACGTCGGCACTTTCCGCCAACATGCTCTGGAACTGGCGGATGCGTTTGACCTTGGCGTCGATTTCCTCGGTGTGACCGATGACCCGAAGCACCCGCTCGCCCACCGCAACTGCAATGTCATTGGGATCAAGCGCACCCTTGACCGGGAACAACCAGTCCCCGCGTTCATCGCGTTTGCCGACGACAACCGGCTGCTGCGCCGACCCATACAGCGCCTCACGCAACTGACTTTCCAGCAGCGAGCGCTTTTCCTCGACCACGATCACCATCTCGAGACCATCGACGAAGGCGGCCATGTCTTCGCGATCAAACGGCCATGGGCAGGCCACCTTGAACAGCCGGACGCCAATCTGGTTGGCCCGCGCCTCGTCGATTCCGATATCCTCGAGCGCCTGGCGCACATCAAGATAATTTTTGCCGACAGTCAGAATGCCGATTTTCGCATTCGCTCCACCCGAATAGATGATCCGGTTGAGCCCGTTGGCACGGATGTAAGCGCTCGCCGCATCCCGCTTGTATTCATGCAGCCGCATCTCCTGACCGAGGAAATCGAGATCATTCGCACGAATGCTGAGCCCGCCCGGCGGCATCGGGAATTCCGGAAGCACAATCTTGATACGGTCAAGCCCGGCCTCGACCGAAGCGGTCGATTCCACGTTGTCCTTGACACATTTGAGCGCCGCCCAGGTTCCGGCAAACCGGGACATGGCGAAACCGTGCAGACCGTAGTCGATCATCTCCTGCACACCGGCCGGATTGAGGATCGGTATCATCGCGTCAACGAAATTGAACTCGGTCTGATGGGCGTTGGTCGAGCTTTCCGCAGTGTGGTCGTCACCCATAAGCGCCAGAACACCGCCATGTGGAGCCGTGCCGGCCAGGTTGGCGTGCCGGAACACATCGCCGGAGCGATCCACGCCCGGTCCCTTGCCATACCAGATGGAAAACACGCCATCATATTTGCCGGTCCCGTCGAGGCCCGCCTGCTGGCTGCCCCAACAGGCGGTCGCAGCCAATTCCTCGTTCAGGCCTGGTTGGAAAATGATGTTCCGGCTTTGAAGCTGGCGTTGGGCGCGCTCGATTTGTTGGTCCAGGCCACCCAGCGGCGAGCCTCGATAGCCGGACACAAAACCGGCCGTGTTGAGACCTGCAAGCCTGTCGCGCTCGTGTTGCATCATCAACAACCGCACCACCGCCTGCGAACCTGTCACAAAGATCCGCTGCTTGGTCAGGTCGAACTTGTCATCAAGCGAAACATCGTGCGCGGTCATTCAAGGCCTCCTCAATAGCCAAGGGATCAAACGCTAACCAGCCCACCTACCAGTCGCCCTGAGCTTCTCCGAGCCTGATCCACTCAGGTGATATTTGGGTCCTTCCGCGCATCGGTCAATCGAATTCGTCGGCAATGCTCAACTGCGCAATCGTGCAGCGTCTCCAACCGAACTGCCGCAACAATATGTCGCAGGAACGTCTTTTACCGACAATTTACCTCCCGATCGAATGGCCGCCATCGATCGTGATCGAGCTACCAGTCATAAATTTCCCTGCACCAGAGGCGAGCAGCAACACCGCCCCGGCAAGGTCACTTCCGTCGCCAAGCCGCCCCATGGGATTCTGACCCGCTATCACTTTGGCTCCAGCCCCCTTCAGGAAAGGACCCGTTAAAGCCGTTTCGAACCAGCCAGGACGAATCTCGTTGACGCGGATCTGGTGCTTTGCCCATTCCAGCGCCAGGCACCGGGTCATCTGGCTGACAGCAGCCTTCGAGGTGCTGTATGCAGCGACCTGTCGGATTGGGATCTCCGACAGGATGCTGGAGACGTTTATAATCGAGCCGCCGTTCCCATCACGGATCATGCGCCGCGCGGCCTCCTGCGCAACAGCGAAAGCGCCCTCAACATTGACATCCATAACACTGCGCCACGTCTGAACAGGAAGAGAAATTGCCTTGTCACGATGTGCGGAGCCGGCATTGTTGATCAACACGCTGACTCGCCCCAGCTCCGCTTCAACCCGGTCAAATGCCGCAACAATCATCTGCTCATCGCGCACATCCAGCTCGACGGAAACTGCCGCAGCAGCGCCGGAGCGCAATGAAGCCGCCGCAGCTTGTGCGCCTTCAAGGTCGATATCAGCCAGCGCAATCTTTGCGCCATTGAGCGCCAGAACACGGGCCATCGCCAAACCGATACCGCCACCACCGCCGGTGACAAGCACGACTTCGCCAGAAACATCGAACAGTTCACTTGCCCGCACTGAATGCCATCCCTCTGGTCCAAAACCCGTATAAAATCGGTATAGCGGGATGCTCTGCCGGAAGCCACCATGGGCAACACATTCAACTGGTAAAATAAATGCACCACTCGTTGCTTTTGGAGCTTTTTTGCTGTTATGGACTGTTACAGCGCAGCATTGATGATATTGAAGGCGCACAAGGGAACCGTGGTTGATCGCACCCCGACAAATTGGGGGCGAACTGACCGGGAGGACGCTATGGGAAGTCTTTTGGTATTGAGCCGGTCAATCGACCGGATCAATGAGTTTGTCGGACGCAATGTCGGTTGGCTTGTGCTGGCTGCAGTGCTGATCAGCGCTGGCAACGCCACAACACGCAAGGCGTTCGACCTTTCGTCAAACGCCTGGCTGGAAGTGCAATGGTATCTGTTCGGAGCGGTGTTCATGCTTGCGGCCGGCTACACCTTGCGCCGCAACGAGCATGTCCGCATCGACGTGCTGGCCGGCAATCTTGCCAAACGGACCCGTGACTGGATCGACTTGTTCGGGCACATCTTCTTCCTGCTTCCATTGTGCATCATGATGACCTATCTCGCCTGGCCATTCTTCTGGCGGTCTTTCGAGTCTGGCGAGATGTCGAGCAATGCCGGCGGACTTATCATCTGGCCTGCCAAGGCCACCATTCTTGCGGGCTTCATTCTGCTCACCGCCCAGGCCATATCCGAGATTATCAAGCGGATTGCCGTTATCCGCGGCCTCATGGAGGAGGAGCACGGTCATGATCACTCCGTGCCACCACAGGTCGAGGCCGCAGCGGAAATGAAGGACGGCAAAGATGCTTGATCTGATCGCTCACAATCTCGCGCCGATCATGTTCATCACCGTGATGGCAATGCTCCTGATCGGCTATCCGGTTGCCTTCACTCTGGCAGCTGGCGGTATGTACTTCTTTGTCGTCGGTGTTGAGCTCAGCCACATCTCACCTGAGATCCGGCTTTTCTGGCCACTGGCTCAAGCCAACATGAACCGTGTCTTTGACATCATGCGCAATGACACGTTGCTGGCTATCCCCTTCTTCACCTTCATGGGTCTGATTCTCGAACGTTCGCGCATGGCCGAGGATCTGCTCGATACGATCGGACAGCTTTTCGGAACACTTCGCGGTGGCTTGGCCTTTGCAGTGGTTGTGGTGGGCGCTTTGCTTGCTGCGACAACGGGTGTGGTTGCTGCTTCTGTGATAGCAATGGGCTTGATCTCGCTGCCGATCATGATGCGCTACAACTACCATCCCGGGCTCGCTGCCGGCACAATTGCCGCCTCTGGAACACTGGCCCAGATCATCCCGCCATCACTGGTGCTGATCGTCATGGCCGACCAGCTTGGCCGGTCCGTGGGTGATATGTATGTCGGCGCCTTCTTCCCCGCGCTGATCGTTGTCGGGATCTATTGCGCCTACATTTTTGCCGTAACCCTGGTAAAACCCGAGTGGGCGCCAGCGTTGCCGCCAGAGGCCCGCCCCCTTGGTGACGGAGGACGCTCGCTTTACCTGATCCTGCTGATTGCGGTTGGGCTGTACTTTATCGGCTACTACTATGTTTTCGATCATCTGCGATTTGAAACAAGGGTTGTATGGTCGGCCCTTGTCGCCACGGTTCTCCCCTACGGCTTTGCCATCGCAAATCGTGCGATGAAGCTCGGGTATCTCTCGAGGATGGCGGAACAGGTGGTGATCGTGCTGATCCCGCCACTGGCCCTGATCTTCCTTGTCCTCGGAACCATCTTCCTGGGCATCGCGACCCCGACCGAAGGCGGCGCCATGGGCGCAACCGGCGCACTTGTCATGTCCATAATGAAGCGCCGGCTGGACAAGAAAACACTCATGCAGGCGCTGGATTCCACCACGAAGCTCGCAACCTTCGTGATGTTCATCCTGATCGGCGCACGTGTATTCGCCCTCACCTTCTACGGCATTTCAGGTGATCGCTGGGTCGAAGAGCTTATGCTGGCCCTGCCCGGTGGAGAGACCGGATTCCTGGTCACGGTCTCGATCATCGTCTTCATTCTGGGCTGCTTTCTCGATTTCTTCGAGATCGCATTCGTCCTGGTGCCGCTTCTGGCTCCGGTGGCCGAGAAGCTCGGGATCGACCTGATCTGGTTCGGCGTGTTGCTGGGCTTCAACCTGCAGGCCAGCTTCCTGACACCCCCGTTCGGCTTCGCCCTGTTCTACCTGCGATCAGTCGCACCGGTCAAAGCCTGGTATGACAAAGCCACAGACCGGATGATCGAGCCGATAACCACCAAGGCGATCTACACCGGAACCCTGCCCTTCATCGTCATACAGATCTTTATGCTGGGGCTCTTGATCGCCTTCCCGGGTCTTGTGACCCACTACAAGACCGAGCCGGTCATTCTCGATCAAGGCGATATCAACGATGAGATCAACAGCATCGGCGGCGGCGGCTTTGGCCTCCCCGGCTCCGGGCTTAGCCTCGATGGCGGCTTGACCCTGCCCGGCGCTCCAAGCCTTGGCGAACCTCCAAATCTGGGTGCGCCGGAAAGCGGCGGTGCGCTTCCGCCCCCAGGCGGTCTGCCCGCACCTGGCGGGTTGCCTGCACCGGGCGGAGCAACCGGCTTGCCGAACTTCGATTGAGCGAAATCTGTTGACACGGAATGCTGGACCCGGCGGAACATCTCCGCCGGGTTTTTTCATGCCGATCTTGCCAACAGTAAGCTTCCAAACCCCGAGGCCTCGGCGAGGATCGCAGACCAAAGCCTGGCGGCCTGTCGCCGCACGCTGCCACCCATCACAACAACCATGCCAAAGCTGATTGCGCTCACTCTCCGACGCGCTGTGGCATTTACCACAAGCCCAAACATTCGCAGGCCCAGCGCTCTCAGTCCAATTCAGTCTGAACAGGCTCGACCACCCTCCCGGTTTGCTGCTCGCTCTATCATTCATTCAGGGCCGCCGGTGTCATCCAGACATGCAAAAGCCCCGGGGTCTTGTGAACCCCGGGGCCTGAAGATGTCTTGGTCTGTTGAAGACTGGCTTAGAGCTTGCCGCCACGCTGCTGGATCATCATGAACGTGTCCATGTTGTATTCAGCCAGCTGCAGCCAGAGATAGCCGTCGCCCCTATAACCCATGTAGGAATCGTGCAGTTTCTTGAACTGTGCGTTCTCTGCGCTGATATCCGCATAGACCTTGTTGGCAGCATTGAAGCAGGCTTCCAGGATTTCCAGGCTGTAAGGACGCAACTTGGTGCCCTCAGCAACGAGCTTCTTCAGAGCCGGTGGGTTGAGCGTATCGTAACGAGCCATCATCACGCTGTTGGCAAGTGCCGAAGCCGTTTTCAGGACGCCCTGATAAGCACCGGGCAACTCGTTGAACTTCTCGATGTTGATCAGGTTCATAAGCGCAACGCCGCCTTCCCACCAACCAGGGTAGTAGCAGAACGGTGCAACCTTGTTGAAGCCAAGCTTGGAATCGTCATACGGGCCAACGAATTCGGCCGCATCGATGGTTCCGCGTTCCAGCGCGGCGTAGATGTCGCCACCAGGAATGTTCTGCGGAACAACGCCGACTTCCTGAATGATGCGGCCGCCGAAGCCACCAATACGCATTTTCAGGCCCTGCATGTCGGCAACGGTGTTGATTTCCTTACGGAACCAACCGCCCATCTGGGCGCCGGTGTTGCCCGCAGGGAATGCAACCATTCCGTTGGTGGCATAGAATTCATTGAGCAGATCAAGACCGCCACCTTCATACAGCCAGCCATTGGTCATGCGCTGGTTGAGGCCGAAGGGAACACCGGTTCCGAATGCCCAGGACGGATCCTTGCCGAAGAAGTAGTAGGATGCGGTGTGCGCCATTTCGATGGTGCCGTCGCGGACTGCATCAGCACCCTCAAGCGCACCGACGATTTCGCCCGAGCCAAAAACCTGGATTTCGAAGTTGCCATCAGTGGCTTCACCAACAGCCTTCGCGAACACTTCTGCGGCACCGTAGATGGTGTCGAGCGCCTTCGGGAAACCCGAAGAGCAACGCCATGTGATTTTCGGCAGTGTTTGTGCGATGGCCGGTGCGGCCAGAGTGGTCGCTGCAGCAGCCCCCGCACCAGTGACACCAGCCTTTTTGATAAAGGAACGACGGTCCATAAATACCTCCCAGTTGAACTTGCGCCGCGAGACATGGGGGCTTCCCCTGTTACTGCCCCGGCGACATGGGAAGGACATAACCATGTTGCGAAAGGCCTTTCAAGCAAAAGCGGCCAATTTCAATCGCAATGGTCAATTTTTTTGGCCAGTTAGGAGCCAGACACAAGACTGCAGATTTATTGGGTTGCTGCATGTCTCCACACAACAATGGAGAATTGACAAAATCTTGAACTGCCGCAACAACCTACAGGTCCGTTTCAGGTCGCTCGGGCAGTTTTTTTGAAGGATTGAAGCCATGCACAACGGTCTTGTGGCGATTCCCGCCGACATCCGTTCATTCGATGGGTACACTTGGCACGCGGCGCCAGATCAGTACATTCGCGCCGCGATAAACGGCGCAGGCGTCTTGCCGTTGGTGGTTCCTGCGCTTGAAGATGGCGCTGATGTCGACATGGTGCTGGACCGGGTCGACGGGGTTTTGATCAGCGGTTCACGCACCAACGTCCATCCCACCCATTACAACGAAGAAGAGACCGAAAGCCATGGGCCTTTCGATCCAGCACGCGACCGTGTCAGCATGGAGCTGATCCGCCGTGCCATTGAACGCGGAATTCCCTTGCTGGCCATCTGCCGCGGAATCCAGGAGCTCAATGTCGCTCTCGGCGGCTCGCTGGCAACCGAGATCCAGGAGTTGCCGGGGCGTATAGATCACCGCAAGCCGGAATCCCCGGACAGGGATGAAGCATTCGCGATCCGACATTCCATCAAAATCAAGGAAGGCAGCTGCCTCGCCTCGATCCTCGGGAGCGGCGAAGCTCAGGTGAACTCGCTGCACCGGCAGGCGATTTCACGCATCGCTCCGCGTCTTGCCGTCGAGGCTGTCGCGGAGGACGGGACCGTCGAGGCTGTCAGCGTGATCGACGCACCGGGATTTGCCATCGGTGTGCAGTGGCATCCCGAATACTGGGTTGGCAGCGATGACGTCTCGGATCGCATTTTTGCAGCTTTTGGCGAAGCCGTCCGCACCCGTCACAAACAGCCGATCCAGTCGGCCCAGGCGGCTGAATAGAAAGGCCGCCGGCCGGAACGTGCGAAACAGTTAGCCCTTCCGGTTAAAGCCTTCACATTCTGCCACCGGCGACAATGCCGGGCGACCATCAAACCAGGCCATAAGATTTCCGACCACCAGATCCGCCATGGCGTTGCGGGTGGATACCGATGCGGACGCCACATGCGGAAGCAGGCAGGCATTGGGAAGATCGATAAGCGCCTGGGGTACATTCGGCTCATCCGCAAACACATCGAGACCAGCGGCAGCAATCCGCCGCTCCGCAAGCGCGGAGATCAGAGCATCCTCATCAATGGTAGAGCCGCGGCCAACGCTGATCAGCACGCCATCCTGGCCCAATGCATCCAGAACCGTAGCGTCAATTGCATTGTCGGTCGCCGCACCACCTGGAACAATCACGATCAACGTGTCGACAACGCCCGCGAGCCCGATCAGCGTCTCGTGCCAGGGATAATCGACATCATCACGCTTGTTGCGGGTGTGGTAATGGATCGCAACGCCGAAAGCCTCGAGCCGTCGCGCAATTGCAAGACCGATTCGCCCAAGCCCGAATATACCAATCGTACGTCCTCTCAAGGTCAGAGGCGTCAGCGGATAAGCCCCCTCATTCACCCAACGTCCGGCCCGAAGGTAAGCCTCGGCTTTGGGAAATTCGCGAAGGGTATTTAGGAGAAGCCCGACAGTGGTGTCCGCGACCTCGTCACTGAGCACATCCGGAGTATTGGTTACCATGACCTTGCGTGACGCAGCATGTGCCGCATCCACCGCATCATACCCGACGCCAAAGTTGGCAATGATCTCGAGATTGGGAAAGGCGTCAATGAAACCTGCGGAAATTGTGGTCATAGACGCAACACCAACGATGCGCCCACGGGCCTCTGCATCCATCAACTCCGCATCGGGTTTTTCGATGAAGACCGCATCGAACTCAGCCTCAACACGTTCACGAACCCGGGGATTGATCCGGCCAGGAACCAGAACTGAAGGACGCATGTTAGCACTCATCGACCCATCCCCTCGCGGCCCGCACCGTGATTGAGCGGTGACGTTGATTGCCGGATTCGCATTTCAGGCTTTATCAGGTGAAGCCCATCCGCCTCGCTGGAGCCATTGAGCTTGTCGAGCAGGGCTCGCGCAGCAAAGCGTCCAACTTCGGATTGCCCATTCCAGACCGTGGTCAAGGCCGGAGTGGCGATTGCCGCCTCCTCAAGGTCATCATAGCCTGTCACCGAAATATCCTTTCCAGGCACAAGTCCCGCCCGTGCAATTCCGTTTATAAGTCCAATCGCCACAAGGTCGTTCCAACACACAGCGGCCGTCGGCTTAAGCGGATTGGCAAGAAAATTCACCGCCGCTTCAAATCCGCTCTGCTTGGTTCGCGGCCCGGGAATACGCAGCGCGGGGTCAACTTCTATGCCCGCTTTCGTCAGAGCATCCGCATAACCGGCATAACGGTCACGACCCGTCGACGTATGGTCGGTACCGCCAACCATTGCGATACGCGTGTGTCCCAGACTGATCAGGTGATTGGTGGCAAGCGCGGTGCCATAGGCATCGTCACCGCGAAATGTCGGAACATCGATCTCTGGCACCGAGCGCGCAATCAGAATGGCCGGCATTCCGTTGTCTTCCGCCAGCCGGATGTCGGATGCAGGCGTTCCTATGGCCGGCGACATGATTACCCCGTCGCCGCCAAGCTGCAGCAGTGTTTCGATAAAATTGCGCTGTTTCTCGACCGAATCATAGTGATTGGACAGAATAAAGGTCTGCCTGCTGCGATCGAGTTCGGTTTCAATTGCCCTGAGAATTTCCGCATAAAACGGGTTCATGATGTCATGCACAACAACACCGACAATACCGGAGCGGGAGGTCCTTAGAGATGCCGCCCGCCTGTTGTAAATATAGCCCAGATCAATCGCTTTTTCCTTGATCCGGTCTCGCGTCGTATCGGCAACCAGCGGACTGTCTCTTAATGCCAATGATACGGTTGCAGTCGACAGACCCAAAGCTTCCGCAATGGTGGACAGTTTTACCTTTTGCGCCAAATGCGATTTCCCCAATGACAGAGCGTGCCGCTCCAATTCAAACTTTTAAACAAAACTAAAAGCTTTAAACAACGCTTGCAATCAATCTGTTCGCGACTGGGCACTTTCGCTAGCAGCAGTCAGGGCCTGATCAATGGCTCCGGCATCATCACTGTCAGGTTCCAAAGCAATCATAGCAGCTTCAACACTCAGCGTTCTGGCAATATTGGCATCCATTTTGGCCAGCAACTCTAGCAGCTCCCCGATGTCCTTTTTCTTGAAACCAGCAAAGGCTGCCTTCTCTGCGCGCCGCTGCGCCTTGCGCACGGCCTTGATCTGGTCACGTCCGGCATCGGTGAGAAACACCAGCAACATCCGTCCGTCATCCGGCGATCCTTCTCGCCGCACAAAACCCTGGGCGGCAAGCCGGCCAATGGTCTTTGTGATGGTCGGTGCCTTTACCCCAAGAGCTGCGGCAATCGCGCCGGGTGTCTGACCATCCTGATCATCGAGGGCAAGCATCACGCCATCCTGACCAGCATAAAGCCCCAGATCAAGCAGATGACGCGACAAGGCGGTTCTGGCATAGCGCGCAACCTGATTGACCAAGGTCAGCGCTTCGGCCTGGCTTTCCCGCTTCGTCATCTTGGATTTGCTTTTCTTCTTGGAGGACATTGACCACTCCTTGTTGCAGCATTTGCTCCAAGTTTTTGACAATACCGTGACTTGCCAAACCCATCGGACTAGAAACAGCGTAAACCGGCTTCGGACCCTTGCATTTGACTCTAAACAAGCCTGATCGGAAAAACCACCACATGACACGACAATCGGTGACGATCGCGGTCCTGCCACTTGGCGCTCATGAACAGCATGGGCCGCATCTTCCTTTCGAGACCGACGCCCTGATCGCGGGCGCGGTCGCCGAACGCCTTGCCAAGGCCGCAGCACCCGGTATCGGGCTCGAAGTGCTGCCGGTGGAAACGGTGGGCTATTCGATCGAGCATATGAACGTTGACGGCACCCAGACGCTTGCCTTTGACGAGGCCATAAACCGCTGGATCGGCATTGCTGGCGAGTGTGCAGAACGGGGCATAAGGCGGTTGATGTTGCTCAATGCCCATGGCGGCAACTCGCCACTTCTCACAATCGTCGCCACCGAGGCGCGGGTGCGCTTCAACATGCTGGTGGTGGCAACCAGCTGGACTCGCTTCGGCGTTCCCAACGGGGCCATCTCACCCGATGACAAGGCATACGACATTCACGCCGGCGACATCGAAACATCCGTCATGCTTGCGCTTGAACCCGAGCTGGTCCGCCAGGAGGCAATCCGGGACTTCCCCTCGAGCCAGCAAGAGTTTGCCGCGCGGTTCAAACACCTGCGCGCCTATGGTCCCCATGCATTCGGCTGGAAAATGTCAGACCTCAATCCCGATGGCGCGGCAGGCAAGGCCTCCCAGGCAAGCGCCATCAAAGGCGAAGCCCTTCTGGCGCATGCTGTCGGTGGTCTTTGCGAATTGCTGACCGACATGGCGCAGTTCGATCCCGATGACCTTCATTGACTCAGCTACGTAAGTCGGCGCTATCATTCCTCGCGTCTACCCGGGCCGCCTCGGTTGATTTTCAAGTGTCACGCCTATTTTTACCGGTCAGGCAAGCTTCTTCACACCACCACAGCCAAAGGCCCAGAATATGCTCCGCACCGATACATTGATCATCGGCGCCGGCCTCGCCGGGCTGACGGCAGCACGGCACCTTCGCGACAATGGCGTCGATGTGGCCGTAATCGAAAAATCGCGGTCTCCTGGCGGACGAATGTCGACCCGGCGCAGCGATCACGGCAGTTTCGATCACGGCGCCCAGTATTTCACCAGCCGCACGCCGGCATTCACCGCTCTGGTCAATCAGCTTGCGGAGAACGGCGATGTCGCTCCATGGCAACCAAACGGAAAGGACAGCACATGGCCCTGGTGGGTCGGCCAACCTGGCATGTCCGCCATGGGCAAGGCGCTGGCAGGCGGTCTCGATATCCGGTTCCAGGCCCAGGTGTCGGGGATCAACCGCATTGATGATGGGTACAGCATTGAGATTAAAGCAGCAGACAAAGCCAGCAACGCGATATCGGCCGCACGGGTCGTTGCCGCCATTCCCGCACCGCAGGCAGCATCCCTTCTGGTCCCACTTGATCCGGCATTCACCGCAATCGAGCAAGTGGTGATGGCCCCTTGCTGGGCCGCAATGGTCGCGTTTGAGAACAGTCCGGCTGCAGTTCCGGACATACTCCGCGGGGATCCAGCAGATCCACTGGCGCTGATCGCGCGGAACAGCTCCAAGCCCGGACGAAACGGCGAAACCTTTGTCCTTCACGCCTCACCCGCATGGAGCCGAGAGCGGTTGGAGGATAACAAGGAAGTGGTTGCCGACGACCTTCTGGCGGCCATGCGCCACGCCGTTGCTCCATACACAATCTTGCCCGAACCGGTTCATTGCGTTGCCCATCGCTGGCGCCATGCTCAGACAGAAACACCATTGGATGCGCCCTTCATTGCCGACGACACCAGCACGCTTCTGGCTTGCGGAGACTGGTGCATTGGCGGGCGCGTTGAAGCCGCACATCAATCCGGACTGGCTCTGGCCCGCCACATATTGTCTCTTTGAAGCAGGCAATTGAGTGGCACAATCCATACAGAAGGCCTATATGGGGGCATTCTCGAACCGTCCTGACAGGCAATGACCATGAGCGAAGCCCCCGCCCCAATCCCTGTAACCGTATTGACCGGCTATCTCGGCGCAGGCAAGACCACATTGCTCAATCGCATTCTTACCGAGTCCCATGGCAAGCGTTACGCCGTGATCGTCAATGAATTTGGCGAGATCGGCATCGACAACGATCTGATCGTTGAATCAGACGAAGAAATCTACGAGATGAACAATGGCTGCATCTGCTGCACCGTGCGCGGCGACCTCATCCGGGTTGTCGAAGGCCTGATGCGCCGTCCCGGTCGCTTCGATGCAATCATCGTTGAAACCACCGGCCTTGCCGACCCTGTTCCTGTGGCGCAGACCTTCTTCATGGACGAAGATGTCCGCTCCAAGACCCGGCTTGATGCCGTTGTGGCGCTGGTTGATGCCCGTCACCTGCCGGCCCGGTTGAAGGACAGCCGTGAGGCCGAGGACCAGATCGCCTTTGCCGATGTGGTCCTGCTCAACAAGACCGATCTTGTTTCACCCGAAGAACTCGAGGCCGTGGAACGCGTCATCCGCGCCATCAACCCGTCAGCCCGCATTCACCGTACCGAGCGCGCCTCGGTGGCCCTTGATGCGGTTCTGGATCGCGGTGCCTTCGACCTCACACGGGCGCTCGACAATGACCCGCATTTCCTGGACCACGACCATCCAGATCATGCCTGCGGTCCCGATTGCGACCATGATCACAGCCACGACCACCATGGGCATGATCATCATGATCACGACCATGGTGACCACGATCACGGGCATGACCACAAACACGACCACGGGCACGCAACGCCCGCCGCGATCCATGATCTGACCATCGAATCGATCTCCCTTCGCACCGGCCCACTGAACCCGAAGCGTTTCTTCCCCTGGATCGAGAAGATCACCCAGATCGACGGCCCCAACATTCTGCGCCTCAAAGGTATCCTTGCCTTCGAAGATGATGATGACCGCTATGTGGTGCAGGGCGTGCACATGATTGTCGAAGGCGATCATCAGCGCGCCTGGAAAGAGGACGAAAAACGTGAAAGCCGCATCGTCTTTATTGGCCGTGACCTCGACCGCGAAAAACTCGAGCGCACCTTCCTGGCCTGCCAGGCCTGAGGACAGCCACCATGCCGACAGTCGCGCCCGTCGATCTCGACGACCATTGCCTCGCCGTCAACTTCCTTGGCGAGGTGCCGACCTTCGCCATGGCCTCCGGTGTCGTTGTGAGGCTGGACCATGGCACCCATCGCCATGAACTCCATGACGGGTTGCTCACCGCCACCCCGAGCTGGGATGGAAAGACCCTTATCAGCGGCGGTGAAGACGGCAAGGTCATGCAGCTTGCCGCCGACGGCACTGAGACCGAACTGCGCGGTCCGGCGCGCAAATGGGTGTCGGCTATTGCGGCAGGACCGCAAAACGCCGTCGCATTTTCGGAAGGCAAGAATGTCACCGTGCTGCTGGCGGACAAGACCGAGCGGTGCTTCGAGGAGGCCCGCACTGTCGAGGGTCTCGCTTTTGCGCCCAAGGGTCTGCGCATCGCCATGGCACGTTACAACGGCGTCTCGCTGGCCTTTGTGAACGGCAACGCGCCCGCGCTCGATTTCGAATGGAAGGGCGCACACAATCAGGTGCTGTTCAGCCCCGACGGCCGCTTTCTGGTAACGGCCATGCAGGAAAACGCGCTGCATGGCTGGAAGCTTGACGGCAAATCAGGTGGCGAACAGCGCCACATGCGCATGACCGGTTATCCCGCCAAGGTCAAATCGCTCTCATGGTCGGGCAAGGGCAAGTGGCTTGCATCTTCCGGTGCGCCCTCGGCCATTGTCTGGCCGTTTTCCGGCAAGGACGGCCCTATGGGCAAAGCGCCTCTGGAGCTCGGGCAACGCGCCGACACCATGGTGACCTGTGTCGCCTGCCACCCGGCAGAAGACCTGGTGGCCATCGGCTTCGGAGACGGAATGGTTCTGGCGGTTCGTATCGCCGACAGCAAGGAAGCGCTTCTGCGCCGTCCCGGCCAGGGCCCCATCACCGCATTGGCGTGGAACAAGCCAGGTCGCCTGCTCGCATTCGGATCGCAAGCAGGCGACTGTGGTGTTGTCGACATCGCCGGCTGAAACAAACCTGGTCAGGACCAGGACAGTTCCAGTTGCGGCCGACCGTTGGATGTTCGCTCGCGGCTGACACCCTCCTTGCCGATCACGCCGTTGACCCGCTTTCTGAACGACGAGAAACTGTCGAAGGTAACCACATCAACGGCTTCATCGAGATCCAGTGACACCCGGAAACTCCCCGGTGCAGAGGTCAGGGCCTGAACACCCACAATGCGGGCACTGAAAGGCTGACCAAGATAAGCGCCGGTCACCCTGGCACCCGGTGTCAAACGCTCCGGGCCGGCACGGTTTCCCGCTGCGGCGTGCAGCGTGTTCCAATCGTTGAAGCCGAACTGGGCGGCGATCAGTTCAAGCGCCCGGGAATGGCTGATGGCTTCGCCATTGGCTTCCAACCGGGAGCGCAAACGGCGGGCCTGATCTTTCAATACGCCAAGTGTTGGCAGTTGCGCGGTCTCACGCATGGCAGTTCTCCTGTCATGACATGCTCATCTGAATAGGGGGTGCCCGCGTTCCACCATCTGGCATGTCATCCATAAGGTGACTGCTTGAAAGCTGGAGGCTTCACCATGGCTCAACGCCTGCGGACGGCCGGGGCTCCAGACCCGAAGGCCGTGAGATAGGTATGCCGGATCGCAATGTCAACCACGGCCCGAGAGCTTGGTTTGCACACCGAAACTCAGTCGTACGCGCCTCATTAGAGATCAGTGTGTCGTCACGCCACCCAGGGCCTCTTCCCGGTACTCGGTCGGGCTGACGCCGACACGCTCGCGAAACGCCCGGTTGAACGGAGCCAGCGACGCATAACCGAGACTGAAGGCGTGCTGGATAATCTGCTCGCGCGCAAGCTCGGGATCGGAAAGCCGCCGTTTGGCCTCCGCAATCCGGTAGTCATTTATGAAGGCCGCAAAATTGCGGTAACCGAGCCCGCGATTGATCAGCTTTCGCAGGCGGTGTTCCGGAACCTGCAGCACGTCTGCCAGCCCTCCGATGGTCAGGCCGGGTTCGAGATAGAGCCCGCCATCCACCGCCTTGACCACACGCTCCAATTCGAGCCGGTCCGCCGACGACATCTCGACGTTGGACGAAGCCATATTGGTTGAGCCATGGCTGTTGCGCTCAAACAGTTCACCCTTGAGCCTCGTCAGCCAAAAGGAAAACCCCATCGCAAGCAGGAAATAGACAACTCCGCACACCAGACAGAAGGTCGTGTTCAAAGGGCCACGAACGCCGATCAGATTGACCACGAACACCAAAAGCATGAACGGCGGCACCGTGAAAGCCAATGCGAGGCTGAAGGCGCGGCGCGCATCAACAAGATCCCCTGCACGGCTGCTAACCGCTTTGTAGATCACATGCGTCAACAATCCCGCATTCAGGGCAACCAGCGCAGCCTTGAAAATCCAGATCACGTCAACCGGCACCAAAGAAACTGCGAGAACCAACGGTACGGATACTCCGACGGGCCAGAGGCATCTTGTCCTCAAACAGAAATGGTCATCGAAGAGCGCGCGAACAAACCACCACATGGATATGAAATGGATCTGCTGGAAGGACAACAACAGCAAGGTCTCATCGTGGAGAAGCTCCAGAATTGACGGCGCATTCAGAACGATCTCAATCATGCCCGTCACACAGAAGAACAACCCGGTGACCACCAGGGCATCATAGTTCGGCCGCAGCGATAAATGCGCAATGATCAGGAGCAGGATCCCCAAATTCGCTCCGCGCAGGAGCAGGTCGATGAAATTGTTTGCCGTCAGTTCGATTGCCATTGGGTGACCCGTTGGACGTTCAGAAGGAGCTTCTTGCAAGTCTTGTCGTGTCCCCGAGATAGGGAATTGGTGCCATTGCGTCCAATCGATTTCAAAAAACTCACGCCAAATCTGAAACAAACCCTTCGTTTTTCAAACCCGCGCGGCACGAAGCGCGAAGCCACACCATGTTCCTCTCACTGCCAATCAAACCCCACACCTAAAGGCATCGGGAGACAGTCACTCAATTGATTGCCACCCATCACCAGCACTCTAGCAAACACACAACAAGGAGACGATCATGATCAGAACAGTACAAGCAGCCGCCATCGCCCTGGCAGCACTGCTGCCGTTGAGCGCAACAGCTGCATTCGCCGAGACCGCTGACAGCCAGGCAGCCCTGTGCACCGAAGCACCGGCCAAGGCCGCCAAGGCAGGCGTCGATTGTGCGGCCACCTCCAGCATCGATACAGGCAAAGCCGACGACACCAGGAAGTTTCCCAGCGGACCGGTGATCTTTGGCAATGGTATCGTACTCTGAGACCAGCGCCTTGAAACGCCGCGCCCTCCTGCGCGGCGTTCATGTGCCCAAACATCCTGGCCATGACCGTGAGCCGAATTTTGCCGGTATCCGCGAAGGTCAGTCAGAGGCACATCTTTTGGACAAGTGCTCCGTTGCCCGAGCCCGGGCGCAATATGCACCCGGGAGGCAAACCGGTCTGAACAGCAGACCTGTTCAGATCACGTAGGATCGCAAGGGTTCAAACCCGTTGAACGCCACCGCAGAATAGGTGGTGGTGTAAGCGCCAGTGCCTTCGATCAGCACCTCATCACCGATGGTCAGCGAAACCGGCATCGGATAGGGCGTCTTCTCGTAGAGCACATCAGCGGAATCGCAGGTCGGGCCAGCGAGCACGCAGGGCTCCATCTCGTCCCCATCGCGCGGCGTGACGATCGAATAACGGATCGCTTCATCCATCGTTTCAGCCAGACCGCCGAACTTGCCGATGTCGAGAAACACCCAGCGCACATCATCCTCGTCGGACTTGCGCGACACCAGAACAACTTCCGCCTTGATCGCACCGGCATTGCCAACCATGCCGCGACCCGGCTCGATGATGGTTTCGGGAATGTTGTTGCCGAAATGCTTGCGCAGCGAACCGTGGATTGCCTGGCCATAGGCCTGAGCAGTGGGAATGTCCTTCAAGTAGCGCGTCGGAAAACCACCGCCCATATTGACCATCTTGAGATGAATGCCCTGCTGCGCCAACTTGTCGAATACCCGTCGGGCATCGCTGAGCGCCGCATCCCAGGCATCAAGCTTGGTCATCTGCGATCCTACGTGGAAAGAGACGCCGTGCGACACCAGGCCCAGCTGATGCGCATAGACCAACACATCCACGGCCATCTGCGGCACACAGCCGAACTTGCGTGACAACGGCCATTCAGCGCCTTCGCCGTCAGTCAGCACGCGGCAGAACACCCGGGCGCCGGGAGCGGCACGGGCAATTTTCTCGACTTCCTCATGGCTGTCGACGGCAAAAAGCGTCACGCCCAGCGCATGCGCGCGGGCAATGTCGCGTTCTTTCTTGATGGTGTTGCCATAGGAAACGCGCGCCGATGTGGCGCCTGCTTTCAATGCCATTTCAATCTCAGCAACCGAAGCGCAATCGAAGTTGGAGCCGAGACCGGCAAGCAGGCGCAGGATTTCCGGGGCAGGGTTGGCTTTCACAGCATAATAGATCGAGCTGTCGGGAAGCGCCTTGCGGAACGAGACGAAATTGTCCCGGACAACATCAAGGTCCACCACCAGGCAAGGGCCGTCGGGACGTCGGGTGCGCAGGAAATCGAGAATACGTGCAGTCGTCATCGGGTGCTCCGTTCCAGGCTCATTTCAAGCCATATCTAGACAGAGCATCGTACGGCCAAGACACGAACCGGCCTTTGGAGGAACCGGAAACGGCATGGACGCTTGATGCGTCGATGAACCACGCCGTTGAGGGCGATGGTCCGCTCTTGTCTGCCTTGGATTGGAGGGAGAACCCGACCGCACTTCCGGCAATGAAGGTGTGCCTCTTCAGTAACCCCGGCTGTTGGAGAGCCGGCAGACACCAGAAAGGCCCGCACCGTCGTTGCTTCAAGATGTCCTCGCTCTTCCGGATGGTCGGAGAAACGACTGGAGGGGTTAGTTCCAGGTACCTTACCGAGACCTCACCATATCGAGGGTCGGCGGACACCCACAGGCACGTGCGACTTTGGGCAACACGCATGTATGATTTTCGATTGTCGCAATCAAGTGTTTTCTCGCATGCCCTTGAAAAACAGAATTCCCGAACGAATATCGGGTTATTGTTCAATTTCTGGAAACAACAACGGACACACCCATCCGAATAAAACGCGAAACACAGAAAGCCGCCTTTCATGGATACACTCACACGCATTCGCGCCTTCATTGATGTGGTGGAAGCCGAGGGGTTTTCTGCTGCGGCCCGCAAAGTGGGCCGTTCCAAGGCGCTGCTGTCGAAATATGTCCGCGAGCTGGAAGATGACCTGGGCGCGCTGCTGCTCAACCGCACCACACGACAGTTCTCGTTGACCGAGGCCGGCCATACCTATTATCGCACCGCCTCAGACATCCTCAAGGAGATCGACAATCTGGCGGATCTCGTGCGCGAGGGGTCGAAGGACCTTAAGGGACGGATCCGGGTTTCCGCTCCGCGCACCTTCGCCGATGCACCCATTGGGCAATCGCTTATCGACTTTGCCGCAGCCCATCCTGAGGTGACGCTTGAAATCATCTCCGACGACCGCTTTGTCGATCTCGTGGAAGAGGGTTACGACGTCGCGATCCGCATCACACGGCTTGAAGATTCAGGGCTGATTGCACGCAAGCTCTCGGCTTTCTCCCTCATTGCCTGCGCCTCTCCGGAATTTCTGAAGAAGCACGGCCCGATCACCCACCCTTCACAATTGGCGGATATGCCCTGCATTATCGACACCAATGGCCGTTTCCTGAACAACTGGAGATTTGACAATCCGGACGGTTCTGCGGCCTCCGTGACTGTTTCAGGCAGGCTGGAAGTCAACAGCCCGCTTGCTGCAATGCGGGCAGCCGAAGCCAGTATGGGAGTCGCATTCCTGCCTGACTTTGTGTTTCGCGAGCGCGAGAAGACAGGAACACTCAAGCCCATCCTGACTGAGTTCCTGCCGACCGACCGCGGCATCTATGCGATCTATCCGCATCGGCGCTATCTTCCGGCCAAGGTTCGCGCCTTTGTGGATTTCCTGACCCAATGGTTCAAGGCGCAACAGTAAGTGCAATTTTCTCGCGAACTGGCATCTGCCGAAATTATGTCCATATTGGATGCGATTAAAATATACTGACTCGCAAACCACAGACTGGTCATCATGGTCCACTCCCTGACGCGATACACGCCCGCCTTGGCCGTACTTGCCGCGCTTCTCATCCCTGGAACAGCGGCGGCACACCCTCACATCTTCGCCGAAGCGCGGCTCGAGGTTGAGACATCCGCAAACGGGCAAATTTCGGAGTTGCGCCATGTTTGGCGCTTTGACGAGGTGTTCTCCTCAAGCGTGATGCTGGACTTCGACCGCAACGGCAATTTTGAACTCGACAGAGAGGAACTGGCCAATATCAGTCAGGTCGTCACCGACTCTCTGAAGGATTTCGACTACTACACCTCATTGACCGTCAACGGCGGTGACATGGACATCAAACTGCCTGAGCCGATCAAGGTATCGTTCCAGGACGGCCAGCTGCTGATGTTCTTCGCGGTCCTGCCCAAGCGGCCCTTGCCGATGTCAGGCACCATCGCCATCGGCGTCTTCGACCCGACCATGTATGCGGCTCTGGATTTCATGACCGACGACGACATGGTGGTGACCGGTGCAGACGCTACGAAATGCGCATCCCAGGTTGTTCGACCGGACCCCGACGAAGTGATTGCGCAGAACCAGGGCTCGCTGACCGAAGCCTTTTTCAATGAGCCCACCGGCAATGATCTGTCGAAACTTTTCGCCACCCGGCTCGAACTGGATTGCAAATGAAACCTTTGAATGCGACTGCCAAACAAGCGCTGGCGCTTGGACCAAAAATCTTGCCCGCACTTCTCATTGGATTGTTTCTCGCCACCACCGTCGCCCACGCACAATCCTCGCTCGGCATCGGCGCGGCGGAACCCTCAATCGCGCCGGTGGGCATTGGCGGCAGCCTAATCCAGTGGGTCAATCAGCAACAACAGGATTTCTATCGCGCACTTACCGGAACGCTCAAAGCCATGCGCGAGGATCCCTGGCAAATGTGGGGCCTGGTCAGCCTTTCGTTTCTCTACGGCGTGTTTCATGCGGCCGGACCAGGTCACGGCAAGGCGGTGATTTCGTCCTACATGATCGCCAATGAGGTCGCGCTCAGACGCGGCGTGCTTCTTTCTTTCCTGTCGTCCTTTTTGCAGGCGACCACGGCGATTGTCGTGGTGACCGCCACCTACTATCTGTTGCGTGGCGCTGCGATCACCATGACACAGGCAACCCATGCCCTGGAAGTCGCCAGCTACGGGCTGATCGCGGTCTTCGGCTTCTGGCTGCTCAGCCGCAAACTGCTGTCCTTGCGCAATGGAAACTCCGTTGCGCTCGCCGCCACGGTGCACGCCCACCAGCACCATGATCACTCCCACGATCATGAACATGACCACAATCACCATCATCATGATGCTCATCATCACAGCCATGATCACCACCACCACCTTCACCACGCGGAAGGCGAAGTCTGCGCCACCTGCGGGCATGCGCACATGCCCGACCCGACACTGCTCGCCGGCAACAAGCTGAGCATACGCGAAGCCTGGAGCGCGGTGATTGCGGTGGGCTTGCGCCCCTGTTCGGGCGCGTTGATTGTCTTGACGTTCTCGATGCTCAATGGACTTTGGCTGGCGGGTGTTGCCTCGGCCTTCGCCATGGCGGTCGGGACGGCGATCACCGTGTCCGCGCTCGCCACGCTCGCAGTCACCGCCAAGGGAACCGCAGTCCGTTTCGCCGGGGCTTCGATGGGCAACAGGGTTGGCACCACGATTGAAATCCTTGGCGCCGCCCTTGTGATGGGTCTTGGACTGATTTTACTCGCAGCTTCACTGCAGAGCTGAGGAGCTCACCGCCTATTCGGACCTATCCAAGTTCCTGTTCTGATGCCTGCCACGCAGCCAGAACACCGCAAAGAACGCCAGAACGAACACAATCGCCACGCCATAGGACAGCCACGGCGAGATCTCCGACAACGCCATGATCATTGTTGGCATGTAGTAGAAGACAAGCCCGGTCGCCGCGAGAATGATGGCGGCCGCAATCGCTGCGGACTTATTGGATGAATGTGGTTCGCTCACAGCGACCATCCTCCATCAATGGTGAAAGCCATGCCGGTCGAGAACGCACTTTCGTCCGATCCCAGATAAACCGCCAGCGCGGCAATCTCTTGAGGTGTTCCGATCCGGCCCATGGGCTGGCGCGAAACAAACTGCGCCTTTGCAGCCTCCGCCCCGCCGGGCATGGTAGCACCAAGTTCAGAAACGCGATCCTCCCAGGAGGGCGAGTGAACGGTCCCGGGACAAATCGCATTGGCGCGGATTCCCTTTGAGATAAAGTCCAGCGCCACAGCCTTCGTCAGACCGATCACTGCCGCCTTGGTGGTTGCGTACACATAGCGGTTGGGAGCGGCCTTGATCGAGGACGCCACCGACGACAGATTGACGATCGACCCTGAGCCATCGCCTTTCCCGGCTCTTGCAAGCATTCCCGGAAGAAACGCGCGGATGGTCCGGTCGATCGACTTCACATTCAGATCCCAGGAAAAATCCATATCGGCCTCGCTCGCATCAAGCACGGTGCCATGGTGCACAAAACCCGCTACATTGACCAGGATGTCGATGTCGCCGATCCGCTTTGCATAAGCCTCCACCTCTTCCGTGGACATCACATCGAGACTGGCAATGTCATGTGCATTGAGACCATCCAGCTTTGCCTTGTCGAGGTCACTGGCATAGACGGTCGCCCCCTCCGCCACATAGGTTTCAGCGATCGCGCGCCCGATCCCCTGCCCCGCGGCAGTCACCACCGCAATCTTGCCCTCAAGCCGTCCTGTCATCACTCACTCCCGTTAACTTCCAGTATTAATCCATTGCACTGGCCGACATGTGTAGCACCATCCGGTGCTCTTGAGCCTCTTCAGAATCGACCACGAACCCCAATTTTTTGTACCAGCCAGCAGCAGGATTACGGCTGTTTGTCATCAGTGCGACCCTGCCCCGTTGCAACGCACGCGCCCGCTCGAAGGTCGCATCCATCAACATGCGCCCCAGACCGGAACCGGAGCTGTTCGGATCCGTCGCAATGGACTCCAAAAACAGTTCCTTTTCAAGCAAGCGCAAGATCAGAACACCCTCAAGCCTTGCGCCCGCGCTATAGAGCCAAACCTCGCATTCCTGCAGGATCGCACCATAATCCCATTCAAGTGGAATGGCCTGCGCGCCAATCACAGCTTCAGTCCGGGCATAGGCCGCTTTCTGAAACAGCTCAACCCGTTCGCGGTCTTCTGCAACAGCGCGCGTAAGTCCTTTCATTCGGCACCGTTCCGCAAATCTTCCAGCCGACGTTTCTGTCGCCCGTCGAGCGCGAAATTTGAAGGTTCAAGCCAGGCTTCGAACGCCGCCTTGAGCGCGGGCCATTCGCCATCGATCATAGAGAACCAGGCAGTATCCCGGTTCATGCCCTTGGCGACAATATGCTGCCGGAACACCCCTTCGAACTGGAACCCCAATCGCTTGGCGGTTACCTTCGAGGGCTCGTTGAGATTGTGACATTTCCATTCATAACGCCGGTAGTCGAGATCCTCGAAGACATGGCGCGCCATCAAATAGTGCGCTTCGGTCGACATCGGTGTCCGCGCCATTGCGGCACCATGAGCCACCGAGCCAACCTCGACGACACCATTGGCCGGATCGGGACGCATGTAGGACGCCATGCCGACCACATCCCCGCTTTTCCGGCCCCGGAAAACACATGTGACCCACCCAAGCTCCCTTGCCGACTTTTCAAGCCAGTCGCAAAGCTCGGACGGCTGAGCGTACGGCCCGTTCGGGAAATAGCGAATCAGATCGTTGACGGTTTCGCCGCCAAGTGCCTCCCAAAGCGTCGCTTCATGGGCATGACGCCGGAACGGTTCGATCATCACATAGCGGCCGGTCGCAGAAAAAGCCTGCGGGGCCGCGCGGGGGGTCCACTTTGTTAAATCGCGCATGAAAAGAGCCTGAATTGAATTTCGCGACGGGATAGGACATGACTTGTGGTCACAAAACAACCACCCGGACAGGAAAAAGCACCCATGATACAGCCCGTCGCAGCCTTTGATCGGATTGGAGAGGAAAACGCCTTTGCGGTTCTCGCGCGCGCCACCGTGCTTGCCGGGGAAGGCCGTGACATCATCAACCTCGGAATAGGTCAGCCGGACTTCAAAACACCGGCCCATATCGTCGACGCGGCGATCAAGGCGCTGCGCGACGGTCATCATGGCTACACCCCGGCGGCCGGACTGCTTGCGACCCGCGAAGCCGTCTGTCGCCGGACATTGAGCATGACCGGCATCGAGGTCTCGCCGGAAAACATCATGATCATGCCCGGCGGGAAGCCGACCATGTATTCAGCGATCCGGATGCTCGGTGAGGCCGGTGTCGACATTCTCTATCCCGACCCCGGTTTCCCGATCTATCGTTCGATGATCGAGCATGTCGGCGCCAGGCCAGTTCCGGTGCCGATGCGCGAGGAAAACGGCTTTGCCTTCTCCGCCGAAGAGACGCTGTCCCTGATCACGCCGCAAACCCGGCTGCTGATTCTCAATTCACCAGCCAATCCGACCGGTGGCGTGACGCCAAAGGCCGAGATCGACAAGCTGGTGGCGGGTCTGGCAGCGCATCCGCAAGTCGCGATCATGTCCGACGAGATCTACGACGTCATGACCTATGACGGCGAACGGCATACATCGCTGCTGACCTATCCAGAGATCCGCGACCGGCTGATCGTGCTCAACGGCTGGTCCAAGACCTGGGCGATGACCGGCTGGCGAATGGGATGGTCAATCTGGCCAGACAGCCTGATCGCCTATGTGCGCAAGCTCGCGGTCAATTGCTGGTCCTGTGTTAATGCACCCTCGCAATTCGCAGGAATTGCCGCGATTGATGGGCCACAGGATGCTGTTGATAACATGCTGACAGCCTTTGACCGACGCCGCACCCTGATCACAGAACTGCTCAATGCCTTGCCCGGCGTGTCCTGCGTGCTGCCCAAGGGCGCGTTCTACGCCTTCCCCAACATTTCCCAGACCGGCTGGAAGGCCAAACCGCTTGCCAGCGCGCTGCTGGAGCAAGCAGGCGTGGCGCTGATCGGCGGACCAGATTTCGGTGTTTTGGGAGAAGGCTATATCCGCGTCTCCTGCGCGAACTCCGATGACAACATCGAAAAGGCCGTCACACGGATCGGTACGTTTCTCAAGGATGCAAAACCCTGATGCAAGCTTAGGTCCAGAAACGGAGAAGGGCGGCTTTCGCCGCCCTTTTGTCATGCCGTTCTTGGGAGGAGTGAAGAGGCATGTCAGATCTTCAAGATGCTCCTAATTTATTAACAGAATCTTAATTTCATGTAACCGACTCTTACCGGTAAGTTCAAACAGGCACAGCACCAAGAATTGATTTTGGCACGCTCGACAGAACCTGTATCAATTCAAAAAAACCGAATTGAAATCTAATATGTTTTCTTGGCTCATCAAAAAATGCCCTATCCATATTGAACGATCGGGCAAAAAAACCAAAACCTGAAATGCAGCTGAACAGCCTCCAGAAACAGGACTGCAGACGATTTCATTTCTGATCTGTTGCTGGCGGACGACTCCGCCTCAGCCAAGACGCGCCGTCAGCAGCTTCAGTCCGGCAAACCCGAACGCCAAAGCAAAGGTCGCCTCAAACCAGCGGCTGAGGCTCACATAGATGCCAACCACCCTGTGGTTGGAAAAAAGCAGCGCGTAGAAGCTGAAAATCACAACGCTCTGAAGACCGACAACGAGCACCACAGATGCCACTTCCGCACCACTTGCGGTGGGTGGAACACCAACAGAATACAGTGCACCAAAAAACAGGATCGCCTTGGGATTGGTCAGATGCATCGCCAATCCCTTGCCGTAAGCACGGCCAAGGCTTTGGGCAGAAACCGATCGAAACGTGGGCTTGCCGGGCACCAGAGCCCGGCGTGCGCTCTTTAGGGCGAGGAACAGAAGATAGCCGGCGCCAAGGTAACGCAAGATCTCAAAAACCCATGCATTTGCGAGCATCAGGGCACTGAGCCCAAGTGCCGCTGCAATTGACCAGAGCCAGGATCCCGTTGTGATGCCTGCAACCAGCGCCAGCGCTGGAATCCGGCCCTGTGCCATCGCCGTTCCGGCGATCGCCAGCGTCGACGGTCCGGGGCTGCCCGTCGCCAGCAAGGCAGCTGTGAGGATCAGGGGATAGTTGATCTGGTCAATCATTATGGGGCCAGCATGGCATCAGGCCCGTTGTCGCACAACGGGCTGACGCATGACATTTTCTGACAGGATTTATCAGCAACGCGAATGATTTTCGCGCTGCTGCTCCCTCAAAAGCAATCCTTAAGGCTGTGCCAAAAAAGACAGGTCGGGCAGACGCTCAGCCCTTGGCGGCGGCCACTGTCGCGTCGATATGATCGACCAATGGATCCGCAAGACCAAGACGCCCGGCCAGCAGATCGAGGAAACCACGCTCTGCACGGGTATCGGGATCGATCGCGAGCCGCGCAGCGGTAAACATCTCCACCTTCTGCACCTCTGTCACCGCAGAGGCGACAATGGCATCCATGTCGACCGGCTGGTTAAGTTCTCGATCAAGGAATGCCACGGCATCATGGCCAAGACCAGACAGTTCGAGCTTGTCATGGATGCGGGCACGCTCGGCATCATCAACATGACCGTCCGCGCGCGCCGCCGCAATCATCACCCGCACCAGAGAGAGCGCAAAATCAGCGTCGACGGCCGCAGGTTCTGCAGAAAAGTCAGACTCTGCCGGAGGGGCGATAAGATCCGGCTGTCCGCCTTGTGCAGCCTCGACCGGAGCCTTCCCCGCCTGATAGTTCTTCCAGGCCTGATAGCCGAGCCCGGCAATGGCCGCCATGCCGCCAATCTTGAGCGCCGATCCGCCAAGCGAGCGGCCGGTCTTGGTCCCCAGCAAAACCGCGACAAGCGCGCCGCTGGCAAGCGGATTGTCCTTTGCCAGCTGGCCGACCTGGCCTGCCTTGTCGCGTATCGTGCCTTGTGTGCCGGGCACATTGGAACCAAGAAACTGGTCAAGCAAGGCTTTGGGATCGAACATGGGGCAGCTCCTCGTCACATTGATTGCGCGGGTCACACCCACGCTTTCAATGCAAATAGGAACGCCGCCGCCCGCTTTCAAATGGATTTCTATCAGCAACCACTGATTCTCATACCCGCTCGTTCAAAGGGACAAGAGACCCGGTTCAACCCGCCAGCAGGCAGGCTTCAGCTGCAAGTCGGGTAATGCCGTCCCAGTCTCCGGCTTCGACCAGCGCGGCAGGCGCCACCCATGAACCGCCGACGCAGATGACGTTCGGCAAGGACAGATAGTCCCGCGCATTGGCGGGCGTGATGCCGCCGGTGGGGCAGAACTGCATGCCCGCCAGAGGTGAGGACAGGGACTTGAGATACGCCGCGCCTCCTGCCTGTTCGGCAGGGAAGAACTTGAGAACCTGGTATCCTTCTTCGCGAAGCGACATGACCTCACTCGCCGTCGCAGCGCCCGGCAGCAGCGGTACCGGCGACTTGCGCGCCACATCCAGAAGCTCGATCGTCGTGCCAGGCGAGACGATGAACTGCGACCCGGCGTCCACCGCTTCTTGATACTGCCGGGCATTGAGAATGGTACCAGCACCGGGAATCGCGCCATCAACCTCATTGGCCACTGCACGGATCGCCTCAAGTGCAGCCGGTGTCCGCAAAGTGATCTCGATGGCCTTGAGACCGCCCGCCACAAGAGCACGCGCCAGAGGCACAGCAGTCGCAACATCCTGAATGACAAGCACCGGCACCACCGGCTGCTGTTTCAGAATGGAAATGAGGACTTGGGTTTTGTCACCCATGACGCAGGTCCTTTCGCATCAAGATAAAGTGCCCTCGCATAGCCTTTCGACGCATGCTTGTCCACGTTTCATGACCACTGCAGGCCCCTTGCTCCACCTCAAAGACAATTGCCTGTGCAAAGCGGACGCGCTATTGCGACAGACATGACCACTGACACAAAAACCGCTGACAGGGCACCGGGAACCAACCAACCGGTTGTCGTTGCCGCACTTTACCATTTTGCCCGGCTTGAAGATCATGAGAAGCTTCAGGCGCCGCTTGCAGAGCTGTGCTGCACGTCAGGTGTTCGTGGAACGCTGTTGCTTGCCCGCGAAGGCGTCAACGGAACCATCGCCGGCACTCGCGAAGCCATTGATGCGGTGCTTGCGCATCTGCGCGCGATTCCCGGGCTTTCCGCACTGGAGCACAAGGAAAGCAGCGCCCACGTGATGCCGTTCAGGCGCATGAAGGTTCGGCTCAAGAAAGAAATCGTCACCATGGGTGTTCCGGACATCGATCCGCTTGAGGATGTCGGCGCCTATGTCGATCCGCAGGACTGGAACGCGTTGATCTCGGATCCGGAGACGGTCGTGATCGATACGCGAAATGACTACGAGGTGGGAATCGGCACCTTCAAAGGGGCCGTCAATCCGGAAACCAGCACATTCCGGCAATTCCCCGGCTGGGTCGAGACCGCAGGCATCGAGGACAAGACAAAACCCATCGCCATGTTCTGCACTGGCGGCATCCGATGCGAAAAGGCAACGGCCTTTATGCGCGCCCAGGGCTTTGAGAATGTCTACCACTTGAAAGGCGGCATTCTTAAATATCTGGAAGAGGTGGATGAGCGCGAGAGCCTCTGGGAAGGCTCGTGCTTTGTCTTCGACGAACGCGTCGCCGTCACCCATGGATTGCGCGAGAGCGACGAGATCCTGTGCCGCGCCTGCCGCAATCCGGTGACGCCTGAAGAACAAGCCTCGCCGCTCTTTGAGGAAGGGGCATCCTGCCCGCACTGCTATCACAGCCGAACCGATGAAGACCGTGTGCGCTACCGGGCACGTCACCGCCAGATGCTGGCATCAAAAGCGGCCGACGCCGCTGACAGCGAAACGTGAGCTCGCCCCGCGTCAGCATAACCATTGTCGGCGCCGGCATTGTCGGCATCGCCACCGCAGCATTGTTGAGCGAGGCCGGGCACACGGTCACCGTGATCGACCGGACCGGGATTGCCGAGGAGACCAGCAGGGGCAATGCAGCCGCCCTCGCCTTCTCCGACATCATGCCATTGGCGTCGCCCAAGATCTTGCTGAAGGCACCCAAATGGCTGCTCGACCCGCTCGGCCCGCTCTCGATCCGCCCGTCTTACCTGCCAAAGCTGGCCCAGTGGCTATGGCAATTTTGTAGAGCAAGCCTGCCATCGCGGTTTGAAGCCTCGGTCACGACCCAGAGCGATTTGATGCGGCTCGCCGAAAAAGAGATGATGGCCCTCGTCGACCGCGCCGGAATGGCCGCAAGGGTCCGCCATGACGGCTCGCTTGAACTCTATGAATCGGAAGCCCAGTTCCAGGCGAGCGCAAACGGCTGGAAACGCCGTGCTGACGCAGGCATCGCATTCGAGCATGTCCGCGGCCAACGGCTTGAAGAGCTGCAGCCGGGCCTTTCTCCGCGTTTTGTTGCCGGAACTTTCGTGCCGGGCTGGAAGACGGTCTCCGAACCGCAGGCCTTTGCCAAGGCGCTCTGGGCCCATGCGGAACGCAACGGTGCTGTCTTCGAAAAGGCTCAGGTGGTTGCGCTGGAAAGCAATGGAGCAAAGACTTCGCTGCGCCTTGCCGATGGTTCACTTAGAGAGTCGGACAAGATCGTCATCTGCGGCGGCGCCTGGTCGACGCGTTTGCTCAGGACATTCACCAGCTTGCACATTCCGCTCGAAACCGAACGCGGCTACAACACCACGCTTCCCCAGGGCGCTTTCGATGTTAAGCGACAGCTCATTTTCGGCAGCCATGGCTTCGTCATCACACCGCTCGAAACCGGTGTGAGGGTCGGTGGCGCTGTGGAATTTGCAGGTCTTGATCTGCCTCCGAATTACGCGCGGTCAAAAGCGATGCTCGACAAGGCGGCAAATTTCCTTCCGGGCCTGAAAACCGGCGGCGGCACCGAATGGATGGGGTTTCGCCCTTCGCTCCCTGACACGCTGCCGGTGATCGGTGCCCTGCCTGAGCATCCCTCTGTTCTGCTCGGCTTTGGCAACGGTCATCTGGGACTCACCCAGTCGGTTGCCATGGGCAAACTGATCACCGATCTGGTGGATGGGCGCGCACCCGGCATTGACATTACGGCCTGCCGACCCGACCGTTTTTAATCCCAGTCACACCGGAGCATCCAATGGCCCGCAATCGATTTTTCTGTATTGACGGCCACACCTGTGGAAACCCCGTACGTGTTGTCACCGGCGGTGCACCCGATCTCGACGGCACCACCATGCTCGAGCGCCGTGCGCATTTCCTGGCAAATTATGACTGGATCCGCACCGGCCTGATGTTCGAGCCCCGCGGCCACGACATGATGTCCGGTGCGATTCTCTACCCAAGCACCCGCGATGACTGCGACATCGCCTTTCTGTTCATCGAAACCTCCGGCTGTCTGCCCATGTGCGGCCACGGCACCATCGGCACAGTGACCATGGCGATCGAAAACGGGCTGGTAAGCCCGCGCGAACCCGGCGTCCTGGCCATCGACACGCCAGCAGGGCGTATCGTCGCCCGTTACCGCCAGGAAGGCCGCAAGGTGACCGAGGTACGGTTGACCAATGTGCCTGCCTTCCTGTACTCGACCGGCATTCAGACCCATTGCGAAGGACTGGGCAACATCACCGTTGATGTGGCCTATGGCGGAAACTTCTATGCGATCGTTGATCCGCAGCAGAATTTCGACGACATGGCCAGCTTCACAGCCGCAGATCTCGTGCGGATGAGCCCTGGATTGCGCAACCGGCTCAATGCCGAGAACAGTTTTGTTCATCCCGAAAAACCCGAGATCAGGGGATTGAGCCACATCTTGTGGACCGGCGCAGCAACCAAACCCGAAGCCCATGCCCGCAACGCCGTCTTCTATGGAGACAAGGCCATCGACCGCTCGCCCTGCGGCACCGGCACCTCGGCGCGGATGGCGCAATGGGCCGCCAAAGGCCGGCTGAATCCCGGGGACGATTTTGTCCATGAAAGCATAATCGGATCGCTTTTCCACGGTCACGTTGAAGCCGCCGCAGAAGTCGGCGGCAAGCCCGCGATCATCCCCTCCATTGCCGGCTGGGCGGTCGAAACCGGGCTCAACACCATCACCATCGACGATGAAGAAGATCCCTTCGCCCACGGTTTCGTGGTCCGCTGACTACCCGGTCAGGCGGCGTGAGCCGCGAGCAGCGATGTGTACCAGTGGCCTGACTGCTTGATCGTGCGGATTTGCGTTTCGTAATCGACGTGGATCAGGCCGAAGCGCATCGAATAGCCTTCAGCCCATTCGAAATTGTCCATCAGGCTCCAGGCGAAATAGCCCTTGAGCGGGTAGCCTTCGTCAATGAGATCCGCGGCAACACCCAGATGTGTCGTGAGGTAGTCCACCCGCATCACATCACTGACAGCACCGTTTTCAACTCCGGTGTTGTCGGCTGCACCATTCTCGGTGATGTAGAAATCGGGAAGCTGATATCGCTCATAGAGATACTTCACCACATGCGAGAGGCCAGCAGGCTCGATCTCCCAGCCGATATCGGTCTTCTCGGGTTTGACCGGCGGTGCAGAGCCTGTGTGCGGAAACGGCTGCCCGGGATCATCCTTCACGCGCATTGGCGTGTAGTAGTTCAGACCCCAGAAATCGAGCGGCTGATTGATGAGCTCAAGGTCTCCCGCTTGGATGTTTCGGGAGAGGTCCGGACAGCCTTCCATCAGGGCTGCAGGATATGCCCCCTCAAACACCGGGCCGAAAAACGCCCCATTGTGGAAGTCATTGGCACGCTCAACAGCAGCGCGATCGGCAGCGCTGTCGCTGTCAGGAAAAACGCTCATCGGGTTGAGAACCAGACCGACCGGCAACTCCGGCCGCGCGGCCCGAATCGCCTGGACAGCAAGACCATGAGCCAGATTGGTCACATGGAGTGCCGCCATTGCCGCTTCGATCGACCGTTCTCCCGGCGCATGAACACCCATGAGGTGCCCCATATAGACCGAACACCAAGGCTCGTTGAAGGTCACGACCGTGTCCAGCCTGTCGCCAAGCCGCGCCGTGACCAGTGTCGCATAATCGGCGAAATGGCTGGCGGTATCCCGGTCCGTCCAGCCGCCCCGGCCCATCAACACCAACGGCAAGTCCCAGTGGTACAAGGTAGCAAACGCCATGATGCCGCGGGACTTCAGCCCATCAAGCAAACGGTCATAGAAGCCGATTCCGGCTCCATTCACCGCTCCGGTGCCATCAGGGAGTATTCGTGGCCAGGCAATCGAAAACCGGTAGGCAGCCACGCCGAGCTCCGCCATCAGATCCAAGTCAGCTTCAAGCCTGTTGTAGTGATCGCAGGCGACATCGCCATTGTCGCCGCCCTTGACCCGTCCCGGCATGTGCGAAAACGCATCCCAGATCGAAGCCTTTCGGCCACCGGCCTGAGCCGCGCCCTCAATCTGGAACGATGCGGTGGCGGTTCCAAACAGAAATTCATCCGGAAAACGGGCCGCCAATGCCTGCGGTGATGGTCCTATCGCCATGTCGCTCTTGCCATTGCTGATGTTTCGGATCGACGCTCATTCCGGTCAGCTGAGCCGGTCGACAAACGCCTTGATTGCATCGGTCAGCACGATCGGTTGCTCTATGCAGGGCAGGTGAGCAGCGCCGGGAATTTCCTGGTACATCGCACCGGGAATCAGCCGGGCCAGCTCCGCCACCAGCGAAGGCGGAGTTGATCCATCCTGATCGCCAACCACACACATTGTTGGCACTTCAAGTGCCGCACTCGACTGGGTGAAATCACTGTCGCGGATCGCGGCACACGTGCCGGTGTAGCCTTCAAGCGGCGTCCGCTCGAGCATCATACGGTAGCCGACAAACTCCGCATTGTCTGCGCTGCGATACTCTGGGGTGAACCAGCGTTCGAGAATCATATCAGAGATCCCGTCGATCCCCTGCTCGTTGATGGCCGCGATCCGGGCGTCCCACATTTCGGAGGTACCGATCTTGTGGCCGGTGTCACAAAGGATCAGGGCCCGCACCAGATCCGGCCGCATGGATGCCAGTCCCTGGGCAATCATGCCACCAACCGACAGGCCGCAGATGATTGCATTCTTGACATCAAAATGCTCCAGCAGCGCCGCAAGATCATTGATGTGGTCATCCATTGTAATCGGCGCATTTCCAATCTCGGAAAGGCCATGTCCGCGCTTGTCGTACAACAGAAGCCCGAAGTCACCGACCATGCGCACAATAACATCACGCCAGATGCGGAAATCGGTTCCCAGCGAGTTGGCGAAAACGATTGTCGGGCGGTCGGGCGCAGCGCCGATCACCTGATGGTGGATGACAACGCCGTTCAGGCGAGCAAATTGCATATCGATTTTCCCTTCCGGCCGGAGCCCCACGCCCAGCGTCCGTTTACGTCAGCATTGCCGCTGACGCAAACGGTGTCGGCAATGAATGCACTCACACGTAGCGGTTCACGACATTCTCAAGCCATTCCTGCCTGCCCGATTTCGGAGACGGATCGAGACCGGACTCTTCGACTTTTTCGGCGATCTGTTCAAGGGTCATCGAGCCGTTGAGCATGCCCTGTGCGCCACTGCTGTTCCATCCGGCATACCGTTCGTCGACAAAGCTCGAGAGCGCCTCGTCCTCGACCATTTTCGCCGCAGCCTTCAGACCGCGGGCACAGCAGTCCATACCGCCGATATGGGCGATGAGCAGATCTTCCGGATCGATCGACTGACGGCGCAGCTTGGCATCGAAATTCGTACCACCGGTGGTGAAGCCCCCCGCCAGCAAGACCTGATAATAGGCCAGCGCCATTTCCGGCACATTGTTGGGGAACTGATCGGTATCCCAGCCTGACTGGTAATCATTGCGGTTCATGTCGATCGAACCGAAAATCCCCAGCGCCCGCGCGGTCGCCAGTTCATGCTCGAAGGAATGGCCGGCCAGGATTGCATGGCCCTGCTCGATATTGACGCGCACCTCGTTTTCGAGTCCGTAACGCTTGAGGAAACCATAGACGGTGGCAACGTCATAATCGTACTGATGCTTGGTTGGCTCCTGCGGTTTTGGCTCGATCAGGATCGTGCCTTCAAAGCCGATCTTGTGCTTGTAGTCGACCACCAGGTTGAGGAACCGTCCCATCTGGTCGAGTTCGCGCGCCATATCGGTGTTGAGCAGCGTCTCATAGCCCTCGCGGCCACCCCACAAGACATAGTTCTCGCCATTGAGGCGCTGCGTCACGTCCATGCAGGCCTTTACCGTAGCCGCGGCATAGGCGAAGACGTCAGGGTCCGGGTTGGTCGCCGCACCGGACATGAAGCGGCGGTGCGAGAACAGATTGGCCGTCCCCCACAGAAGCTTGACGCCCGTTTGCTCCATTTTTGTCCCGAAATAATCGGCGATCTCTTCGAGATTTCGGCGGCTTTCCGCAAAATTCGAGCCCTCGGGCCTGACATCGAAATCATGGAAGCAGAAATAGGGTGCCTTGAGCAGCGAGAACATCTCAAAGGCGACGTCTGCCTTGAGCCGCGCCAGGTCCATGGTGTCGCCGAACCACGGACGTTCGAAGGTCTGGCCGCCGAAAGGGTCGCCGCCCGGCCAGACGAAATTGTGCCAGTAGCAGACGGCAAACCGCAGATGATCCTCCATTCGCTTGCCGGCGACAATTTCATCGGGCTGGTAATAGCGGAAGGCCAGTGGATTGGTACTGTCTGGCCCCTCATATTCAATGGATGTGAGGTCGCCGAAATAGCCAGTGGTCATGATAGTGCTCCTTTGATGGCCGGATAGAGGGCGCGATAGCGCTGATAGGCTTCTTCAAAGGCCTTCGCGTGCTCGCTGTTTGGATTGATGCTTCTGCGCGTCGCAGGCGGCGCGCAGACGGAGAACGGATCGGCATTTTCTGCTGCGATCAGGCCCAGCCGGGCGGCACCGAAAGCCGCACCAAAATCACCGCTTTCAGGTATGTCAACGGGAAGCCCGAGCACAGTGGCAAGCACCTCGAGCCAATAGTTGGACCGGGATCCACCGCCGATGGCAGTCACGCGCTCAAGCCGGGTTCCGGCCTGGGCCAGTGCTTCCAGACTGTCGCGGAAAGCGAAAGCAACGCCCTCGACAACAGCGCGCGTCAGCGCAACACGATCAGATTCGTGACCCAGCCCCGCAAAACCACCACGAATGGAGGCATCATTGTGCGGTGTCCGCTCACCAGACAGATAAGGCAGGAACATCACCGATCCCGGCGCAAGAAGTTTCTCGCCAAGCTCGCCGGTCAGCTGCGCTGGGTCCGTCGAGGTCACGCCTGCGAGCCAGTTGAGCGAGTCGGTTGCAGACAGGATCACACCCATTTGGTGCCAGATCCCGGGGAGCGCATGACAAAAGGCATGCACAGCGCTGTCCGGATTGGGCAGATAGCGGTTGTTGGCAGCGAACAGCACGCCCGATGTGCCCAGCGACGCAAACGCATGACCATCGGCGATCGTCCCCATCCCGCAGGCCGAAGCGGCATTGTCACCCGCGCCGCCGGCGATCGGGGTGCCAGCCGGAAGACCGAGTTCAGCAGCAAGTTCAGGCCGCAGGCTTCCGCCGCGCTCGGAACCTTCCACCAGCGCCGGCATGTGCGAGCGTTCAAGCCCTGTGGCCGCAAGCAGATCATCATCCCAGCCGCGCTTGCCGACATCCAGCCAGGATGTGCCGGACGAATCCGACATCTCGGAGATCGCCTCACCGCACAGCCACAAGCGCAGATAATCCTTGGGCAGCAGCACCTTGGCGACACGCGAAAAATTGTCAGCTTCGTGGGTTGCCATCCATTTGAGCTTTGGCGCGGTAAAGCCGGGGAACACGATGTTGCCGGTCAACCGTCTGAACATCGGATCGGCATCGAGCGCCGCGGCTTCAACGTGGCTGCGCGTGTCGTTCCAAAGAATGCAGGGCCGGATCGGCTTTCCAGCCCGATCGATTGCCGTGGCACCATGCATATGCCCCGACAATCCGATGCCGCGGAGCCTGGAAAGCTCTTTCCCATGGGTCTTGGCGAGAAGTCCGATGGCCGTTCGCGTTGCTGTTATCCAGCTGTCGGGACCCTGCTCAGACCAGCCCGGATGCGGCCGTTCAACGGTCAGGTTGGCGCTGGCCGAGCCGAGAATGACTTGCGTATCGTCTATCAGCAGCGCCTTGACGGAGGAAGTGCCGAGATCAAGTCCGAGATACATGGAGGTCCATCCTTTCCAGAACTGCGCGCTTCAGCGTCAGATCAAAGTTCATGGCAAATTGTCCTTGAGAAAAATGTCGAGCCTGATGCGTTCCTGGGCGTCAAGAGGATCAAGCCCGTCAGCCCGGGCCTTGAGAACGCGGATGGCACTGCGCACCTCGTGACCGCAATCCTGATTGAGGATGGCGTCAATCAATCCCTCGGTCAGTGCCCTGCGCGAATTCGCGGTCAGCTCATGGACGACAACCGAGAGCCTGCGAACCCGATGTTCAGACAACGCCTCGATCAGACCGCGATTGCCGGCGCCGAGGTTGTAGACTGCGACAACATCCGGATAGGTTGCCAGCACCCGGGTGACTTCCCGCTGGACAAGCCCCGCATCATCATTGGTCTCGATCGGCCCAATAGTCTCCAGATTTGGAAACTCTTCCTTGAGAACCTCGGCAAAACCGGCTGCCCGGTCCATGTGGTCAGACAGCGTCATGGATCCCGCCACAACGAGGACCTTGCCTTCCCGGCCCGAACAGAACCGTCCGATCAGTCCGGCAGCCGTCCGGCCGGCAGCAAAATTGTCGATGCCGCAAAAATGTGATCGCCTTGAGCCGGGCAGATCAGAAACCAGCGTCGCGACAGCAACCCCGGCATCTGTCAGGCGCTCCACCGCGGCCCGAACCTGCGGTGCGTCCGCCGCCACCAGGGCAACGCCGGATGTGTTCGCGTGATCAATTTTGGCGAGCGCACGCTCCAGTGCCACCGGATCCAGTGGTGGCACTGTCTCGATCCGGATCGAGGTCCGCTCGATTGTCGACCGCTCAGCAGCCGCACGGACTTCGGCCTCCAGGTTTCGCATGAAGCTGTTGGGGCCGCCCGGCACGATGAAAACCAGCGGATAAAGCCGCCGCTTGGCAAGATTGGCAGCCGCCACATCGCGCACATAGCCCAGATGCCTGATCGCGCCCTCGACCTTTTCGATCGTTTGCCTGCGGACACCGGGCCGGTTGTTCAACACCCGGTCCACGGTCGCAAGGCTGACGCCTGCCACACTGGCAATGTCATGAACGGTCGGCCGCATTGATTTCTCCTCGCGCCACTCATAGATCAGTTTCTGAGGTACGTAAATCAAAAATCCGATCTTGCCGCCGGAACCGCCATACACCAGCGAGATCCTTGATGTTTCGCAAACCCGCCCAATACTTGACGTCACCGGCACAATATGGCCTAAGGCAGCGCTTGCCGGTCACCGCCCGCGCCGTTCAGGGCTGCAGCGTGGCTGGCTGATTGCCGGGCGCTTGCAGGCGTTGCGGCAAACCATCCAATCGGACCTGAAAGCAGGCATAAAACCATGGCCAACACTGCACCTCGCGTGCGCATCGCACCGTCTCCGACCGGAGAACCGCATGTGGGCACCGCCTATATCGCGTTGTTCAACTATCTGTTCGCCAAAAAGCACGGCGGCACCTTCGTACTTCGCATCGAAGACACAGACGCGACCCGCTCCACGCTCGAATATGAGCAGAAGGTTCTCGACGCCCTCAAATGGTGCGGGCTTGAATGGGCCGAAGGCCCGGATGTCGGTGGTGATTACGGCCCCTATCGGCAAAGCGAACGCAAGGACATCTACCGTCCTTACGTGGAGAAAATTGTCGACAATGGCCACGGCTTCCGCTGCTTCTGCACGCCCCAGAGACTTGACGAAATGCGCGAGGCGCAGCGCGCCGCCGGCAAGCCGCCGAAATATGACGGCCATTGCCTCAAGCTGACAGCGGAAGAAGTCACTGCACGTGTTGAGGCGGGCGAGCCGCATGTCGTCCGCATGAAGATCCCCGCCGAAGGCAGCTGCAAGTTTGTCGACGGGGTCTATGGCGCGGTCGAGATCCCCTGGGACGCGGTCGACATGCAGGTTCTGCTCAAGGCCGACGGCATGCCGACCTACCACATGGCCAATGTCGTCGACGACCACCTGATGAAGATCACTCATGTGGCCCGAGGCGAAGAATGGCTGGCTTCTGTTCCCAAGCACATTCTGATCTATCAGTATCTCGGTCTCGAGCCGCCGGTGTTCATGCACCTGTCGCTGATGCGCAATGCCGACAAATCCAAATTGTCCAAGCGCAAGAACCCGACATCGATCCCCTATTATGCGGCTCTGGGTTATCTGCCCGAGGCGCTGATGAACTTCCTCGGGCTGTTCTTTATCCAGATCGCCGAAGGCGAGGAGCTGCTGGATATGGATGAACTGGTGGAACGGTTCGACCCGGAGAACCTGTCCAAGGCCGGCGCGATCTTCGACATTCAGAAACTCGACTGGCTCAACGGTCGCTGGCTGCGCGAGAAACTTTCGGAAGAGGAGTTCCTCAGCCGCGTCCAGACCTGGGCAATGCAGGATGACCGGCTGATTTCCGGATTGAAGCTGGCGCAGAGCCGCATTCAGACATTTGGCGATTTGCCCGATCTCACCGGCTTCCTTCTCAAGTCCGATCTCGGGCTGAAGGCAACCAATTTCGATGGGTTGAAGAAACTCGACTACGCTGCCTGTCTGGAGATCATTCGCGAGGTCGCACCGGCGCTTGAAGCCTTGCCGGACTGGACCGCGGAAGCCATTGAGGCCGAACTGAGGGATCTTTCGGAAAGTTCGGGCCGCAAGCTGCGGGTGATGCTGCCGCCGCTGTTTGTCGCCATGAGCGGCTCGCCGCGCTCGCTGCCGCTGTTTGATTCCATGGCAATCCTGGGACGCGCAATGGTACGCCAGCGCCTCAAGGCAGCCGACAAGGTGCTGACCGCCGCAACCAATGCTGCCTGACAGAACACGACGAACCCAACTGACGACCACAAGCGGAAGCAATCCGATATGAGCCAGACCCCAGAAGACACCGGCCTCTCCTCCGATCAGGCGGAAGTGCGCGCGCAAAAACTGGCGAAGCTGCGCCAGACCGTCGCCGAAGTTTACCCGGCACATTTTCATCGCACGCTGACCAATGAAGAACTGAGCGAGAAATATGAGGGCATTGAGCCCGATACCTTGACCGGAGACATCGTCACCGTGGCGGGCCGCGTCTACTCGTCACGCAACTCGGGCATGTTCATGGACATCCATGATGCCTCAGGCAAAGTTCAGATCTTTAGCCACAAGGACACCACACCGGAAGCAGCCCGTGAGCTGCTCCCGCTGATCGATTTGGGAGACATCATCGGGGTGACCGGCGAGGTGCGCCGCACCAAGCGGGGCGAGCTTACGGTCAACGCCCACGAAATCATCATGCTCACCAAGTCGCTGCTGCCCATGCCCGAGAAGTGGCACGGGCTGTCCGACGTCGAACTGCGTTACCGCAAGCGTCATCTCGACATTCTGTCCAACGCCGATTCAAAGGTGCGTTTCCAGCAGCGCTCGAAGATCGTCTCCGGCATTCGCCGCTTCATGGAAGATGACGGCTTCATGGAAATCGAGACGCCGATGTTGCATTCAGTCTATGGCGGCGCAACGGCAGAACCATTCAAGACTCACCACAACACACTCAAGCTCGACATGTTCCTGCGCATTGCACCGGAACTCTATCTCAAGCGTGCGCTGGTGTCCGGGCTCACAGACAAGGTGTTTGAGGTCAACCGCAACTTCCGCAACGAAGGCGTGTCGACCCGGCACAATCCCGAGTTCACGATGCTCGAATGTTATTGGGCCTATGCCGATTACGAAGACATCATGGATCTGGTCGAGCGGCTGTTTGAGACGCTGGCTCTGACCATCCATGGCAAGACCGACTTCATGTATGGCGAGACCGAATTGTCATTCAAGGGTCCCTTCAAGCGAGTGCCGATGCCCGATGCCGTAAAAGACGCAACCGGCATCGATTTCCGCGCCATCGACAACGATGAGGCTGCACGCGCCGCGGCAAAGGCCGCAGGCTTTGAAATCGAGGATGACTGGACATGGGGCGAGTGCCTGGCCTTCATCTTTGAAGAGAAGGTTGAGCCAACGCTGATCCGGCCGGCCCATGTGACGCATTTCCCCAAGGACATTTCGCCCTTCGCCAAGGAAGTGCCCGGCGAGCCGCGGCTGGTCGAACGCTTCGAAACCTATTGCAACACATGGGAACTGGGCAACGCGTTCTCCGAACTCAATGATCCCGAAGAGCAGCGCAAGCGCATGGTCGAGCAGCTGGAGCAGGCCCATGCCCGCGGCGAAACAGACAAGCGCCTCGATGACGAGTTCCTGGACGCCATCGACCAGGGCATGCCACCCGCAGGCGGCCTGGGCATCGGCGTTGACCGGCTGGTTATGCTGTTGACCAACGCGCCTTCAATCCGCGACGTGATCCTGTTTCCGGCGCGGAAGAACCGCGTGGAGTGAAGCTTGCCGTGTTGCTTTGAACGCGGCAGTTCAGAATGGTGAAAAGGTGTTTGTGCCGCGATTGGTCGCGGCTCAATGTCCGGATGATTTTTCGGAGACAGCCTGCGCTTCCTCATCAACCATGTCACCGTCGCACCCTTCGGCGAGTTCGATGCTGTGGTCGATCGTTTCGAGCTCGGCCAATGCCATGTCAACACGCGGCCCGAAGTAAAGTCCGCCGCTGGTTGGCAAAGCATCAATATAGCGGACTTCCCAAGGCTTGCCGGTGGCAAGTGTCTTGGAGGGATTTGGCGCATGTGCGATTTCGACACCAACAGCCGGGCCACGTATTTCAGCCCGTCCGGTAGGACCTTGGTGATCCACCACCTGAACGATAACCAGGTCGGGATTTGAGGTTTCCACAAGATGGCGCGCCATCCGCATGCCCGTGCGAATTCGATCGGCAGGCTTGATTGCGTCGGTTGCGATCACCGCAATCAACCGTTTCTCCCTGCCGCGACGAAATTCGGATTGATAAAGAGTTTTGCAGGAACTCACGGTTTCTTCTGAGTAACCCGGAATCAGGTGCGCCGGCGCCAACACAAGCGCAGCTGTTCCGGAGGCACCGAGCACAAGCAAAAAGCCGCCGCAAAGCAAAGCCAGCTTTCTTGACATCCGAAAGACATGCAAAAGACCGCGCTTCTCAGCAGCCATACCAACAACACCCTTTACGCAGAACACTGCCCCAAAGTGTAAAGGGATTGGCTTTCTCAAGCGTTAACTTTGGCGACCTGCCGATTTTGGCGGCACCAGCATCAGAGGGGCTATGAGCCAGCCTTGGGAACCTCGAAGCGCCGGTCGATTGCCGCCTCCCGCCCGGGCATGGAGATACGCATTGGAGAGCGTTCGCGCCGCGCAATCACCTTGCCGCGCGCCATCACCATCAGTCGCATTGCACGCAGCCGGACCGCTTCGATCGGATTTCCTGCATCAAGGACCACCAGGTCCGCCCGTTTTCCTACGGCGAGGCCATAATCCTCAAGCCCCATGATCTGAGCACTCTCCGTTGTCACCATATCGAAGCAGCGGCGCATCTCGGCGGGGCTCGTCATCTGGGCAACATGAAGCCCCATGAAGGCCACATCCAGCATGTCCGCGGACCCAAGGGAATACCAAGGGTCGAGCACGCAATCCTGTCCGAGACCGACGCGAATTCCTTGTGCCAGCATCTCCCTGACCCGGGTCATGCCACGCCGCTTCGGGTAGGTGTCATGCCGCCCCTGGAGTGTGATGTTGATCAGCGGGTTGGGAATTGCGGCAACCTCGGCCTCCGCGATCAGCGGCAGCAGTTTGGACACATAATAGTTGTCCATCGAATGCATCGATGTCAGATGCGAACCGGCAACACGGCCCTGCAGACCAAGCCGCTGGGTTTCATAGGCCAGTTGCTCGATATGACGCGACATCGGATCGTCGGTCTCATCGCAATGCATGTCGACCATCAGCCCACGCTTGGCGGCAATCTCGCAGAGTTCGGTCACCGAAGCCCGGCCATCGGCCATGGTGCGCTCGAAATGCGGAATGCCACCGACCACATCGACGCCCAGATCCAGCGCCCGGATGGTGTTTTCGCGAGCGTTCGGCGAGCGGTAAAGCCCATCCTGCGGAAACGCCACAAGCTGCAGATCGATATAGTCCGCCACCTGCTTCCTGACCTCAATCAACGCCTCCACAGCCAACAAACGATCATCGCAGACATCGACATGGGTGCGGATCGCCAGAAGCCCCATGGAGGCTGCCCAGTCGCAATAGGCCAGCGCCCGCTCGATCACCGCCTCATGGGTGAGCAGCGGCTTCAACTCGCCCCACAACGCAATCCCTTCAAGCAACGTGCCGGAGGAGTTGATCCGCGGCTGGCCATAGGACAGCGTCGCATCCATGTGAAAATGCGGATCGACAAAGGGCGGAGAGACGAGATGGCCCGACACATCAATGGTCTCTCCGGCCTCGGCTGCAATGTCGGGTTCAATGGCCGCGATCCGCCCGTTCGCGACGGCAATGTCGGCAATCGTTCCGTCGGGCAGCACGCCGCCCTTGAGCAAGGTGTCGAAGCTCATCTCTCGCCTTTCTGATAGGGGATCATCAGCGCCTTCGGATAAGTCGCTCGACGGGCTACGACGACCAGGGCGACGATCGAAAGCACGAACGGCATCATCAGGAAGATCTGATAGGGAATGACGCCGCCGGTAATCTGCTGCAAGCGGATCTGGTAGGCATCGAACGCCGCAAACAGGATCGCGCCGATCAGCGCCTTGCCCGGCCGCCAGGAACCGAACACCACAAGCGCGATGGCGATCCAGCCACGGCCATTGATCATCTCGAAGAAGAACGAGTTGAAGGCCGACATGGTGAGAAACGCCCCGCCGATGGCCATCAGCGCGGAGCCCGCCATCACGGCACCGATCCTTATGGCGGTGACCGAAATGCCCTGCGCTTCGACAGCTGAAGGGTTTTCGCCAACCGCACGCACCGCAACCCCCACCGGAGTGCGATAGAGCACGAAGGCGACAACAGCGACCGTGAGATAGGCGAGATAGGTGAGCGGCGTCTGATTGAACAACGCCGGGCCCAATACCGGAATGTCCGACAGCACCGGCACCGCAAAAGGTTCAAACGGCTCGATCTTGGGCGGCGAGGAGACTTCCGGAAGCAGGATCCGGTAGGTGAAATAGGTAAGGCTCGACGCAAGCAGCGTGATCCCGATTCCGGTGACATGCTGTGACAAGCCCAGGGGCACGGTGAGAAACCCGTGCAACAGTCCGAACATCGCACCTGTCATTGCCGCGATGAACACACCGGTCCACAAATCCCCGCCCATATAGACGGTGAACCAGCCGGTAAAGGCACCGGCAACCATGATCCCCTCGATGCCGAGGTTGAGCACCCCGGCACGCTCGCAGATCAGCTCTCCCATGGTAGCAAAAATCAGCGGCGAGGCGATGCGGATCGCCGCAACCCAGAAGCTGGCTGTAAACAGAATTTCGATGGCTTCTGTCATGTCACCTCCACCGCACGCGGTATCGCATCAGCATGATTGCCGTGACCATGGTCAGAAGCGAGGTCGCCACCATCACATCCGCGATGTAGCTCGGCACATTGGCGCTGCGGCTCATCGCGTCAGCACCCACAAAAATTCCTGCAACAAAGATCGCTGCGGCAATCACGCCCAACGGGTTGAGCAAAGCCAGCATGGCCACCACGATTCCGGTGTAACCATAGCCCGGCGAGAGATCGAGCGTCAGATTGCCCTTGAGACCCGCCACTTCCGAGAAGCCGGCAAGAGCTGCCAGCCCACCGGACAGAAGCGCCGTCTTGACGATCACGCGATTGACCGGAATGCCTGCGAAGCGTGCCGCTTCCGCATTGTGGCCAACGGCACGCATCTCATAGCCAAGCACGGTCTTCTTCATGATCACCCACACAATGATCGCCGAGACGATGGCCAGGATGAAACCAAAATGCAGCCGCTTGCCCTGGATTAGCCGGGGCAATTGCGCCTCTTCGATCACCCGCCTGGATTGCGGCCAACCGAGCCCCATCGGATCCTTGAGCACACCCTCGAGCAGCATTGAGACAAAAAGGATCACGATGAAGTTCAGCAGCAGCGTCGTGACCACCTCGTCAACGCCGAACCGGGTCTTGAGAATGGCAGGCCCAAGAAGTGCCAGTGCGCCGGTCAGCATGACCGCAAAGATGATCAGCGGGATCAACCCGGCCGAGGGCAGCGTCACCGCCCCGGTCCCCAGAACCACGGTCATCACGGCACCCAGATAGAGCTGCGCCTCGGCGCCGATGTTCCAGAGCCGCGCGCGAAACGCCACCGCCACGGCAAGGCCAGTGAAGATCAGCGGTGTGGCGCGGGTCAGCGTTTCCAGCAGCGCGAATTGCGACCCGGCAGCGCCTTTGAGGACCAGATAAAACACGGTGATGGGTGAGGCCCCGGCAATCATCACCAGGATCGAGGAGAAGACGACAGTTGCTGCGATCGCGGCCAGGGGCCACATGACAGTCGCCGTCGCGGAGGTGGCAGCTCTCGGTTCAAGCCGCATGATGCTCACCTCCGTCCAGACCATGCCCTGCCATGAGTTCGCCAAGCTCCATCACAGAGAGCTGGCCGCGTTCAGAGGGTTGCGAAAGATGCCCGCGGTGGATCACCAGGATCCGGTCCGACAGTGTCTGGATCTCGTCCAGGTCCTCGGAAATCAGAAGCACTGCCGCGCCGCGGTCCCGCGCCTCGATCAGGCGCGCATGGACATAGGCGACCGCGCCGACATCAAGCCCGCGCGTCGGCTGGCTGGCGAGGATGATGTCCGGATCGCTATCAAGAGCGCGCCCCAGGATCAGCTTCTGCATGTTGCCGCCGGACAGCAGCCGCACCCGCGCTTCCGGCGATGGGCATTTGACGTCATAGGCCTTGATGATGTCGTTGGCGAAACCGGCTGCAGCCCCCCAATCCAGAAAGCCGAATTTCGAAAACCGCGGACTGCGATAGGCCTCCGAGATCACGTTCTCGGCAACGCTCATATCACCGATCATGCCGGTCGCATGGCGGTCCTCGGGAATCCGGCCAAGCCCGTTCTCAAGGGCTGCGCGCGGCGACCACTTGCCGGCCGTCCTGCCATGGACGACAATTTCGCCCTCACGGATTTCAAGCGTGCCGGCGATCAGGGCTGCAAGTGCAGCCTGGCCATTGCCGGAGATGCCGGCCAGCCCGGTGATCTCGCCGCCGCGCAATTGCATAGACACCCGGTTGAGCCCCGAACCACCAAGGCTGCGGGTCGACACGGATTTGAGTTCGAACAGGGTCTGGCTGGGGTTGGGCGGGCCGACCTCGTTGACCGGCAATTGACCGCCAACCATCAACTCCGCCAGTTCGCGCCTTGTCGCTTGGCTTGTCACGCGCTCGCCTGCGAGCTTGCCGCCACGCAACACCACCACCCGGTCTGCGACCGACTGGACTTCGCCCAGCTTGTGGGAAATGAAGATCACCGAAAGACCCGCAGCCACCAGCTTCTTCAGAGTTGCAAACAGCGCCTCCGTCTCCATCGGCGTCAGCACTGCGGTCGGCTCGTCAAGAATAAGAACACGCGCCTCACGATAGAGCGCCTTAAGGATTTCGACCCTCTGCCGCTCTCCCACCGAGAGATCCAGGATTTGCCGGTCAGGATCGACCTCAAGCCCGTAATCCGCCGACAAGGTACGAATTTTGTCACGCGCGGTGGCCTTGCCCAGGCTCAAAGACCACAGCGGCCTTGTGCCGAGCACGATATTCTCCAGCACACTCATCTGATCGGCAAGCGTGAAGTGCTGATGCACCATGCCGATGCCGGCCGCCAGCGCCGCATTCGGGTCACCGGGCGGCAGTGCTTTTCCGAAAGCTTCAATACTTCCCTCGTCGGCGGTGTAATGGCCGAAAAGGATGTTCATCAACGTAGTCTTGCCAGCTCCGTTTTCGCCCAGCAGCGCCACGACTTCGCCGCGGCCCAGCGACAGCGAGATCGCATCATTGGCCACCAGCGACCCAAAGCGCTTGGTAATGCCCGTGAGGCGGAGAACAATCTCCGCCTCCGGGCGCGCAGCCGCGTTCATCAGCTGGACTTGGGTTCTTCGTCGTTGATCTCGACCACGAAATCACCGGACTTGATCGCGGCTTCGCGTTCCATGGCAAGCTTCACCGCCGCTTCGGGCACCTTGCCTTCAAAGGTGCCAAGCGGCGCCAGCGAGCAACCGCCTTCCTTCATGAAGGAGTAGACGCCGTAATTGTCGGCTTTGAAGGATCCGGCCTTGACCAGTTCGATGGCCTTGTCGAGCGTCGGCTCGAAATGCCAGATCGCCGAAGCGACAACAGTGTCGGGATAGTCGGCCTGGGTATCGATCACATTGCCGATCGCCAGAACGCCCTTCTCCTTGGCCGCGTCGGACACGCCGAACCGTTCTGCGTAGAGAACATCAGCGCCGGCATCGATCTGGGCGAAGGCAGTTTCCTTGGCCTTCGGCGGGTCAAACCAGGAGCCGATGAAGGCCACCTGGAAAGTCGTTTCCGGTGCGGTTTCACGAACACCCGCCATGAAGGCATGCATCAGCCGGTTGACCTCAGGGATCGGGAAACCGCCGACCATGCCCATCTTGTTGGTCTTGGTCATGGCGCCGGCAATGATGCCGGAAAGGTAGGACGCGTCCTGAATGTAGTTGTCGAACACCGCAAAGTTCGGCGTGTCGTCCTTGGGCAGGAAACTCGAGCCCATCAGATAGGCCGTTTCGGGATAATCGCGTGCCACCTGGCGAGCGGCATCCTCAACGGCAAAGACCTCGCCGATGATCAGATCATGACCGGCTTCCGAATACTCGCGCATGACACGTTCATAGTCGTTGTTTGAGGTGTTTTCCGAGAAAACATACTCGATATCGCCGCGTGCAACCGCTGCATTGGCGGCAAGATGAATGCGGCTGACCCACTGCTGTTCCACCGGCACGGTGTAGATTGCGGCGACTTTCAATGGCCCGTCAGCGCGCGCCTTGCCAATGAGACCCGGCATGGAAAGCGTGGCCGCACCGGCAGCAACACCGGCAAGCACCTGACGGCGTTTGAGAAGAGAAAGTGGATTGGAAGTCTTGGATTTGGGCATGGCTGACGCTCCTGTTGGACTATGATTTTGGCTGTACCCGTTATTATTTTTGACCAAACGATAAAACGCCTTTGCGGTCTTGGCAAGCCATTGGATCAACCTTACCAAAACACCACTTATGGTCGACGCTAGGCTCCAGATTGCACGCAATCCTACGGTCAGCCAACCGGGCCAATTGGCCACATCAGATCAGGCCAGTCTCCAATTGGGGTTGCACATTTGCCGCAGTCGGGCACAACAGCAATGGTGTATCGGAGGCGACACCATCTCCGTCATTGACCACTTGTCCGTCTGCCATTTGAAAGGACCGGACCAGCATGAAAATTGACGACCAGCCCAGCCTGTTGGCTCTCAATTGCGGCTCCTCTTCGATCAAATTCGCACTGTTCACGCCAGGGCTTGAACGAACACTCTCAGGCCTGATTGAGGCCATCGGCCGGGGCCAGACACCCCGGCTCAGGATCTCCGGAGAGGAAACGCGGCCGTTTGGCACGACTGGCCAAAGTCATGCCGACCTGCTTCCCAGGCTGATCACCAAGATTATTGTACCCCGTGCAGGCAAAATCACCGGCATCGGGCATCGTGTGGTCCATGGCGGCGAAAAATTCAGCGGCCCAGTCCGTATCGATGCGCGAACCCGGCAGGCCATCGCGGACTTGGCCCCTCTCGCGCCAGGTCATCAGCCCCACAATCTCGCAGGCATCGACGCAGCTGCCGCAGCACTGCCCGGCGTTGGTCAGGTGGCCTGCTTTGACACCGCTTTCCACACCACGGTGCCAACGGTACGCCGTGAAATGCCCCTGCCCCGAGCCTACGCCCGACAAGGCCTGCTGCGCTATGGTTTTCATGGCCTGTCCTATCAGCATGTGGCGGCAAACCTGCCTGCTCTGGGGCTTTCCCAGGGACGGGCGATCGCCTGCCACCTGGGCAATGGCTCCTCGATCTGCGCCATGATGGACGGCCGCAGCGCCTGGACATCGATGGGCTTCACCCCGCTCGACGGGCTCATGATGGGCCAGCGCCCGGGCCGGCTCGACCCCGGCGCGGTTCTATGGCTTGTTGACCAGCATAAGGGCGATACCGCCGCCGTGAACAGCTTGCTCAACACACAAAGCGGGCTTTCCGGCGTTTCCGGATTGTCAGGCGACATGCGTATCCTGCTCGCCAGCGAAACCGCCGATGCGGCCTTCGCAATCGAAATGTATGTCGACAGGCTGGTACAGGAAATCGGAACCGCGACGGCAAGCATCGGCGGTTGTGACGCCATCGTGTTTTCCGGCGGCATCGGCGAAAACGCGGCCCCGATCCGCGCCAGGACACTCGAGCGTCTCAGCTGGCTCGGTTTTATGTGCGATCCCGAGGCGAACAAAGCTGCGGCGCAATGCATCACCACGTCAGACAGCTCACGCCCCACTTACATCATTGCCGCCGATGAGGAGCATGTGATCGCCGAAGCCACAACGCTGTTGCTCGGCTGAAAACCAGATCAGCTCTCGACACGATCGAGTGCGATGACAACTTCAGAGAATGGCAGTCATCGGCACAATAGCAGCGGCGACTCTGACCAGATGACTTGCAACAGGGATAAAGCGTATCGGCGATACCCATGCTCATTCGCCATTCCGCTGCAAATCCAACCATCTATGGCATATCGACCAAAGTCGAATACAAACTGCATGCGACACCGTATCGGAGCTATTATCTGGCTCTTGTTTTTTTTGCATGCAAATGCAACCGTATAGGCAGCTGTCATGCCGTCTCGGCTATTGATTGAGCTTTCCGGTCAATCCGGAAGGTGCCGGGTTCTTGGAGGAGGACCTTAGGCGGCAGGCGACAGTGATCGTTTCGTGGGAGGAAACATGACTAACTCACTAAATCGCAGAAGGTTTCTGCGCGGGTCGGCAATGGCCGGTGCCGCAGCACTCGCAACGCCGGCCATTGCACAGAATGCCGGTACCACACTCAAAATGCAGGCAGCCTGGGGCGGCGGCATCTTTCTTGAAAACGCACAGTCGTTCGCTGCGCGTGTGAATGAAATGTCCGGCGGCTCGCTGACGATTGAAGTTCTTTCGGTCGATGCTGTGGTCAAGACCAGCCAGATGCAGGACGCGGTCCACCGCGGTGTTCTGGACGCAGCCCACTATGTGCCAGCCTACTGGTACGGCAAATCCAAGGCGGCCTCGCTGTTTGGCACAGGACCGTGCTTCGGCTGGTCCAGCCAGGAAGTGCTGGGCTGGATTCACGCAGGTGGCGGTCAGGAATTGTTCGATGAACTGATGGATACCCTGCGCCTGAACGTGGTTTCGTTCTTTAACTCACCAATGCCGGCCCAGCCGCTTGGCTGGTTTAAGGAAGAGATCAAGGACGCATCACAGATGACCGGCCTGAAGTACCGCACCGTCGGTCTGGCCGCAGACGTTCTGCTTGAAATGGGCATGTCGGTGGTTCAACTTCCCGGTGGTGAAATCCAGCCGGCCATGAAATCCGGCCTGATCGATGCGGCCGAATTCAACAATCCGACTTCGGACCGTGATTTCGGCATGCAGGACGTTTCCAAGCACTACCATCTTGCGTCCTATCACCAGAGCCAGGAGTTCTTTGAGGTCACCATCAACAAGGACAAATTCAACGCATTGGCGGCTGAGCATCAGGCGATCATCAGGAATGCGTCCATGGCTGAAAACTCCGGATTCTACTGGGGCAACACCAAGCGCTATTCTGACGACCTGCTGAAACTGCAGGAAGCCGATGGCGTGAATGTGTATCGCACGCCGGACTCGGTGATGGCGGCGCAGCTGGAGGCCTGGGACAAGGTGACATCGCGCATTGCCGCAGACGATCCGTTCTTCGCCAAGGTGATGGAATCGCAAAAGGCTTACGCCAAAAATGTGATGAACTATCTCAACCTCAATCAGCCCGACTACAAGCTAGCCTACAACCACTACTTCGGCTGATCGAAGTCTAGAAAAAGCACGATGTCCGGGGGTCCCTGTGATCTCCGGATATCATACGCTTTAGGGATGTACCGATAAACGTCCCGGCCATCTGTTGGGGGAAAGCAATCAGATGAAATTTGTTCACGCTGTAGAGGGTCTGAGCCTCTGGGTTGGTCGCGCCTTTGGATGGTGCATCATGCTTCTTACACTCTCGGTGACGTACGAAGTCTTCGTGCGCTATGTGCTAAATGCCCCGACCGTCTGGGCCTTTGACATGATGGTGCAGATGTACGGTGCCTTGTTCTTGATGTGCGGTGCCTATGCGTTGGCGCAAGACACGCATGTGCGCGCCGATGTGGTCTACCGGCTTTTCCCGGTCAAGGTGCAGGCAGGTCTCGATTTCGTCCTCTACTTCATGTTCTTTTTCCCAGGCATTCTGGCGCTGGTCTGGTACGGCTGGGAAATCGCAGCCGACAGCTGGCGCTACAAGGAAGTCAGCTTCAACAGCCCGGCCAGCATCCAGATTTACTTCTTCAAGACCCTTATCCCGGTCTCAGGCGCCTTGCTGATGATCCAGGGCATGGCGGAACTGGTCCGCTGCGTCCAGGCAATGCGGACAGGCGTCTGGCCGGAACGGCTTGCCGACGTCAAGGAAACCGAAGACTTGCTCACCGAAGCCGACATGGATCAGATCCGGTCGGTGATTCCTGGCAAATAACAATTCGCATGGCGCTGTGAGAAAGACAAAAAGATGACAAATCCTGAAGTCGCCCTGCTGATGCTCGGCCTGTTCATTTTTCTGGTTTTGCTGGGTTTCCCGATTGCCTTCACGCTTTTGGCGATGGGGGTTGCTTTTGGCTATTATGCCTACCACCAGGGTCACCCGATCGAGACATTCGGCGACATCTTCAACAACAACATCTTCTACCTGCTGAACCAGAACACCTATTCGGTGATGGAGAACCCGACCCTAGTGGCGATCCCGCTGTTCCTGTTCATGGGATATGTGGTGGAGCGCGCCAACATCGTCGACAAGCTGTTCTTCTCGCTCTACATGGCCGCACGCAACCTGCCAGGCAGCCTGGCCATTGCAGCCCTGCTGACATGTGCGGTGTTCTCGACGGCATCCGGCATCGTTGGAGCCGTGGTCACGCTGATGGGCCTTCTGGCTTTTCCGGCCATGGCCAACGCCAATTACAACAAGAGCTTTGCGTCGGGCGTGATCTGTGCCGGCGGTACGCTGGGCATCCTGATCCCGCCATCCATCATGTTGATTGTCTATTCGGCCATCGCGGATCTGTCGCCATTGCGGCTCTATGCAGCCGCAGTGTTCCCAGGCCTGCTGTTGGCCGGGCTTTACATCGTTTATGTGATCGTCCGGGTCTGGATAACGCCAAGCCTGGCCCCCAGGCCGCAAATGAAGGACGTGCCCCCACCGCGTGAAATCTACTGGAACCTGCTGGTCAGCTTTGTGCCGCTCACGGTCCTCATCGCGCTCGTGCTTGGTTCCATCCTCGGCGGTCTCGCGACACCGGCCGAAGCCGCTGCGATGGGCGCAATGGGCGGCATCGTTTTGGCCGTGCTCTATCGGTCGATGTCCTGGATCAAGCTCAAGGAAAGCGTGTTCCTGACGGCCAAAGCCACGGCAATGGTTTGCTGGCTCTTCGTCGGTTCCTGGACCTTCGCGTCCGTGTTCTCCTATCTCGGCGGGCACGATATCATCGCCCATTGGGTTGGCGGCATGGACCTTGAACCATGGCAGTTCCTGGTCCTGGCCCAGATCATCATCTTCCTGCTGGGATGGCCGCTCGAGTGGTCGGAAATCCTGATCATCTTCGTGCCAATCTTCCTGCCACTGCTCGAAGTATTTGGGGTAAACCCCTACTTCTTCGCGATGCTGGTGGCGCTCAATCTGCAGACATCCTTCCTGACACCGCCCATGGCCATGTCGGCCTATTACCTAAAAGGGGTGCTCAAAAAACAGATCGAGCTCATGGAGATCTTCCGTGGGATCATGCCCTATCTGGGCATCGTGATCCTCACCATGGTCATCATGTACCAGTTCCCTGGAATTGCGCTCTGGTTCCCTGACTACCTCTTCGGCACCTACGTCCCGTGAGGATCGATCCTTCATCCCTGACAGCGCAAGAGGCTGTCGGCCTGATCGACAAAGGCACAGTGAGCTCGGTTGATCTTGTCAAGGCATGCCTGGCCAGGATCGAGCAGACCGAATCTTCGATCCAGGCTTGGGTTCATCTCGATGCGGATCAAGCCTTGAGTCAGGCCGCCGAGATGGACCGGATACGCCGGGCCGGGTTTGGCCTTGGCGCGTTGCACGGCATTCCAGTCGCGCTGAAGGATATCGTCGACACTGCCGATATGCCGACCGAGCGGGGCACCCCGATCTTCAAGGGCCGGCAGCCCGATCAGGATGCTGCGATTGTCGAGCGGTTGCGTGGCGCCGGAGCGGTGATCATGGGTAAGACCGTGACCACCGAACTCGCCTTTCTCAATCCAAGCCATACCCGCAATCCGCACAACCCTGAGCACACACCAGGCGGCTCATCGAGCGGCTCGGCAGCTGCGGTCGCCGCCCATCATGTGCCACTGTCGATCGGCACCCAGACCAACGGCTCGGTAATACGGCCCGCATCCTTCTGTGGCGTCTACGGATTCAAGCCCAGCCGGGGAATCATTTCCCGGCGCGGCATTCTGCAAACTTCCGCCTCGCTCGATCAGGTCGGCGTCTTTGGCCGTTCGCTGGGCGATGTCGCCCTGCTTTCCGATGTCCTTGGCAGCTACGACCAGAGCGATCCGGCAAGCTTTCCACGGCCTCGTCCCGCCATGGCGAGGGGTGCCGCAGAAGACGTTCCGGTCGAACCGGATTTAGCCTTTTTCGACATGCCGTTTCACGATCGCCTTTCCGCTGACGCCCGCGAGGGATTTGATGCCGTGGTCGAGGTTCTGGGCAGACGTGTCTCACGGATGCAGCCAGCTGATACAATGGCCGAACTGGTTGCAGTACAGGCAACCATCCATGAATATGAAATATGCATGCATCTTGGCGAGAGCTTTGATGCCCACTGGGATCAGGTGAGCCCACTGCTCCAGAGCGTTGTCGAACGCGGACGCCTGATAACGGAGGTCCAGTATCAAGACGCTTTGGCAGTCAAAGCATCGGCTGAAGCGTTTTTCGCGGACTTCTTCACTGATTTCGATGCCATCATTGCGCCGAGCGCCGCAGGCGAAGCCCCCCCTCTCGCCGATGGCACGGGAGACCCGATATTCTGCACGTTGTGGACACTGGCGGGCCTGCCTTCAGTCACATTGCCATTGCTTGTTGGTGAGAACGGCTTGCCCATTGGCGTGCAGCTGATCGGACCTGCCGAGAAAGACGACCGGCTTCTCAGAACGGCCAATTGGCTGCAAACCAAGCTGGCATCCGAAGCCGCTTAGAGACCCAAGGAGAGGATTATGTCCTACACAGTCAAACTGTTCGCCGGGTTCGTCGGAACCGCATTGCTTGTCATCTTTGTGCTTGGCCTGTCGCACAGCATCTCAACAGGCTTTGCTGGTTTCTGGGGCGGCTTTCCTTTCATGATCATCTCCTTCACTGTGCTTTCCATGGCGATCTATGACTTCTGGGATGAATGTATACGCAGGAAAAAATGATGAGCGCCAAGCCAAAGGTCTGGATAGCACGAAAGCTGTCCGACGCAACACTTGAACGGGCCGCAAGAGACTATGATGTCATCATCAACATGGATGATGGTCTGAGCAACGCAGACCAGATCGTTGCCATGAGCGCGAAAGTGGACGCCATCATCCCCTGTCACTCAGAACATTTCACCGAGGAGGTTGCCAACCGCCTCGACCCCAGGCTGAAGATCATCGCCAATCATTCCGTCGGCGTCGACCACTGCAATCTGCCCGCCTTGAAAGCCCGCGGCATTGCGGTCACCAACACGCCGGATGTGCTTTCCGATGCAACCGCGGAAATCGCGATGTTGCTGATGCTCGGTGCGGCGCGTCATGCGGTCAAGGGCGACCACCTGGTCCGCTCCAGCGAGTGGGACTTCTGGAGCCCGTCCTTCATGGTCGGCAAGCAGGTGACCGGCGCGAGGCTCGGCATCATCGGCATGGGCCGCGTCGGCCAGGCCTTCGCCCGCAAGGCCCGCGGCTTCGACATGAAAATCCACTACTACAACCGAAGCCGGCTTGCCCCCGATTCAGAGGCTGGTGCGGCCTTCCATGAGACCATCGAAAGCCTGCTTGCCGTGTCGGATTTCCTGTCACTGCATTGTCCGGCAACCCCGGAAACCACCGGGCTTATGAACGCTGAGAGATTGGCGCAGCTGCCGGAAGGCGCCATCCTTATCAACACAGCCCGTGGCGCATTGGTCGATGAAGCCGCTCTTATTGAGGCCGTGACGAACGGGCATCTTGCCGCCGCGGGCCTAGACTGTTTCGTCACCGAACCCGGCGGCAATCCGGACTTCGCGAAGCATCAGAACATCTTCATGCTACCCCATATCGGCAGCGCCACCACGCGCACCCGAGATGCCATGGGGTTTCGGGCACTCGATAATCTCGACGCGTTTTTCCGCGGTGACACGCCAAAGGATCTGCTCTGAGGCTTTCACTCTTGCACGGTCGGGATTTTCAGGTTCAAATCGGTCCATGAGTTACCACCGTCCCAGTTTTACCCTCGGCGTGGAAGAAGAATACCTCCTGGTTGACCAAGACAGCCTTGACCTTTGCGCAGCTCCTGAAGAACTGATGCAGCATTGCATGGATGAACTCAAGGGACAGGTCAGCCCCGAATTCCTGCAATGCCAGATCGAGGTGGGGACGCAGGTCTGTCAATCGGTTTCAGAAGCCGGCGCCGATCTTGCCCGCCTGCGCACCGTAATTGCGCGCATCGCCGGCGAACACGGCCTGGCCCCTCTTGCAGTATCCTGCCACCCCTTCGCCGACTGGCACAAACAGCACTTTACAGACAGGCAGCGCTACCGTGAGCTCGAGCGCGATCTGGGTGGCGTTGCACGACGCATGCTGATCTGCGGAATGCATGTGCATGTGGGAATTGATGATGACGAGACCCGCATCGATCTGATGTCCCAGCTTCCCTACTTCCTGCCTCATCTCCTGGCACTCTCAACTTCATCACCCTACTGGAAGGGAGACGATACCGGGCTGAGCGCCTACCGGCTGACGGTGTTCGACAACCTTCCCCGCACCGGATTGCCACCGCGTTTTTCATCATGGTCGGAGTACAGACGCTCGGTGCAGATCATCATCGACAGCGGCCTGATCGAGGATTGCACCAAAATCTGGTGGGATTTGCGGCCCTCCGACCGGTTTCCCACATTGGAGTCCCGCATTTGCGACGTCTCGCCAAGGCTCGATGACACGCTGGCCATCGTGGCGCTGACGCAATCGATCACCCATATGCTGTGGCGGTTGCGCACCAGAAACCAGCGCTGGCGGATCTATGACCGCTTTCTCATTGGCGAGAACCGCTGGCGCGCCCAGCGTTACGGAGTCTCCAACGGCCTGATCGATTATGCCAGGGGAGAGGTTGTTCCGGTCGCCGAGCTGTTGGAAGAGATCATCGAGATGGTGCAGGAGGACGCTGAAGCGCTCGGCTGCTGGCAGGAGGTGCAATCGGCGCGGCGCATCGTCAAGAATGGAACCAGTGCAGACCGGCAGCGATCCGTTCATGCCCATGCAATCGCAGCCGGAGCCAGCGCGCAGGAAGCCCAGAAGGAAGTCGTGCGCTCGCTGATCGCCGAATACACTGAGGGGCTTGATACGCACCTGGCAATAGCAAGACAGGCAGCTCAGGACGCGTGAACGGGAACGCGGCAGTCCCAGTCCCGAGACAAACCGTTTCCAGCTTGGTTCAGGAACGCATTATGTCGTCGGCTGGACTTCCAACGCTTCACCGTCCGGGGTCTCTTTCACCGGCGGCTCTTCATCCTTTTTGACCCGGAACACCGCCAGATACAGCGCTGGTGCAAAAAACAATGTGATGGCTGTTCCGGCGATAATGCCGCCCATCATCGCATAGGCCATCGGGCCCCAGAAAATCTGGCGGGATATCGGGATAAGCGCCAGACTGGCGGCGGCGGCCGTAAGCACGATCGGACGAGCTCGAGCGTCCGAAGCCTCGAACACGGCAATCCACGACGAATGCCCCTTCGCACGCAGCACCTCGATTTCATCAATCAGAATGATAGAGTTTCTGATCAGGATACCGATCAGCGCCAGCACACCCAGAATGGCTACAAAACCCAAGGGAGCTCCGGATGGTAGCAGTGCACCGACAACACCGATCAGACCCAGTGGTGCAACGCAGACCACAACAAACATAAGACGGAAACTCTGGACCTGTATCATGATCAAGGTGAACATGATGAGCAGCATTATCGGCATAACAGCCGCGATCGGGGCCTGGCTCTTTGCACTTTCCGAAACCGTTCCGCCAAGCTCAACCTTGTATCCAAATGGCAGACTATCATTGAATGCAGCGACCTTGTCGGCCAGGGACGCGACAATGGTTGCCGGCTGGTCCTTGCCCACAATCGCGGCCTTGACGGTCACGGTCGGCATCCGCCCGCGCTGGTGAATGACCGGCTGTTCGGTTTCATAGCTGAAGGTTGCCACCGAGCGCAGCGGAATCGTGACAGATCCCGAACCGGAGAGCTGAAGTTCGGACAGCGCTTCGACCGAACGGCGCGATGCATCATCTCCCCTCGCAGCGATGTCGATCAGATAGTCCGCATCGCGCAATTGCGTGATCGTTGTCCCGTCATAAATCGCATTCAACGCCGCAGATATATCACGTTGGGAAATGCCCAGCTGCCTTGCCTTGTCCTGGAGAATTTCGACCCGGACAACCCGAACCGGTTCATTCCAGTCCATGATAATACCTTCAAGCCGGGGATCGGAAGCAACGACCGCTGTCAGGTCACGCGCCTGGTCGCGGACGGTTTCAATATCCGGTCCCGACACCCGATACTGAACCGGACGCCCCACCGGCGGTCCGATTTCAAGCAGTTTGATAAACAGGTCGGTACCGGGAAACTGATCTTCCGCCACTTTTGTAAGTTCTATTCGAAGCTCGTCGCGCGCTTCGATGGATGGCGTCAGGATGACGATCTGACCCACATTGGGGCCAGGTGTAAGGACGTCATAGGAAAGAACAAATCGCGGCGCGCTCTGACCTACATAGGACGACCAGAACAGGACTTTGTCATTGTCGGCAAGCACCTCTTCCATCCGTGCGATCTCTTCGGATGTCTGGCTGATCGATGCATTCTGCGGCAACGTGAAATCAATGATCAATTCCGGTCGGTCGGAGTTTGGAAAGAACTGCTGCTCAACATAGCGCATCCCATAAACCGATACCCCGAACACGAGGATGGTCGAGAAAATCGTAATCCAGCGATGACCCATGCAAAATCGCAGTGCCGCCCGAAACGCCCGACGCACCCGGCCAGCCTTGATTTCGTGGTGGTTCATTTTGGCGGGCAGAAAGGTCACGCCCAATAGCGGCGCAAACAACACCGCCACCACCCAGGAGATCAGCAGCGAGACAGCAATCACAACGAACAACGAAAAGGTGAACTGACCTGCAGCCGATGAGTTGAGGCCGATTGGAATAAACCCGGAAACCGTGACCAGCGTTCCGGTCAGCATCGGAAATGCAATTGAGGTCCAGGCATAGGAGGCAGACTTTGAAAGAGTCTCGCCCTTCTCCAGCCGCGAAATCATTGTTTCAATGGCGATCATCGCGTCATCGACAAGCAGTCCCAGCGCGATGATCAACGCTCCCAGCGAAATGCGCTGCAGCGTAAATCCACCAATGTCCATAATCACAAAGGTGATCGCCAGAACCAAGGGAATTGTCAGCGTCACCACAAAACCGGCCCGAAGCCCAAGCGAAATGAAGCTCACCGCCAGCACGATCAGAACCGCCTCGACCAGCGCCTTGATGAAGTGCCCGACCGCCTCATCGACCACGGCCGGTTGATCTGCAACCTGATGAATCTCAAGGCCGATTGGCAACTCGGACTGTGCCTCGGCTATGACCTTGTTGAGCTCTTCACCGAAATCGAGAATATTGGCGCCCTGACGCATTCCGACAGCCAGACCGATGGCTTCTTTCCCTTTATAGCGGAACATACTGGAGGGCGGATTTTCATAGGTGCGGCGTATGTCAGCCACATCAGCCAGACGGAAAAACCGGTCACCAACCCGCAAGTTGATATCCTCAAGGCTTTGCGCATCCGAGAACTGCCCTCCGACACGCACAAGAACCCGCTCCGGCCCTGCATCGATAACACCGGACGGGATGATGGCGTTCTGTTGGGACAGTGTGTCTTGAACAGACTGTTGATTGAGTCCCAGAGCGGCAAGCCGGTCCGTTGAAAACTCAAGATAGATAACCTCTTCCCGGGTTCCGACAAGCTCGATCTTGCCAGCATCGGGAAGCGCCTGAACCGCCCGACGCACTGTTTCCACGTAATCTCGCACCTCACGCGGAGAGAACCCATCCGACGTAAAAGCATAGACATTGCCGAAAACGTCGCCAAAACTGTCGTTGAAGCGAAAGCCAGCGAACTCTGAAGGAAATTCAGACCGGATGTCAGACATCATGTTGCGGACACGCTGCCAGATCTCCTTGAGATCCTTGCCCGGTGTTGATGGCAACAACTCGACATAGACGATGCTTTCGCCGGGTCGGGTGACCGAGCGGGTGAAATCCAGTTCGTTGAGATCCTCGAGCTTCTTCTCGATCCGGTCAGTAACCTGAGACAGGGTTTCCTGCGTATCGGCTCCGGGAAGAGCAGCACTGATGATCATCGTCTTGATGTCAAAGTTCGGGTCTTCCTCCCGGCCGATTGACATATAAGATATGATGCCTGCCACCGTTGAGATGAGCATCAGGAACCAGATGAAGGACCGGTGGTGGAGTGCCCAGTCGGACAGATTGAACTTGTTCATTCGGAAATCCGCGGGCCAACAACCTGGCCGTCTTCTAGAGAATGTATTCCTTTGGTGACCACCTCGTCCCCGGCGGTCAGCCCGGATGTGATCACCGCGAAGCCGCCAGCTGTTTCAGCAATGTCCACTGGACGCTTGGAAACCGTATTGGAGCTGCGCGCGACAACCCATACCGCTGGCGGTTCCAGCACTGCAGAGAGCGGAACAATGATCTGCACATCGGCATTCCGGGACGGTTCGACACGGGCGAGCGCTCCGAGCCTGAACGATGGGGAGGGATTGTCGAGCACCAGATGCAGCCGCTGGGTTCGGGTTGCCTGCTCGGCCACAGGATTGATCCGGTCAAGAACAGCTTCGGCAGTTACCGATTCATCTGCGAGAAGCCGCACAGTGAAACGGTCTCCCTTGTTGACGAGACCGGCATCCTGTTCGGAAACGTCTATGACGACTTCACGGGTCCCGCTATCGGCAAGGCGAAGGACCGTTTGGCCAGCGGAAACTGTTGCCCCGATTTCAGCTTCGGTTTCGGTAACAACGCCATCGAAGGGGGCCTTCAAAGTTGCCAGATCAAGCATATCCTGAGCCCTGGCACTTCCAGACAACGCCTGATCCAACTGCGCTTGAGCGGCAACCAACGCACGTTCCCTGTCGTCGAGCGTGGTGCTGCTGCTTACACCACGCGCGGCCAGTTCCTTAGCGCGATCGCGGGCATTGGTTGCCGAGCGAAGCTGAGAACGTGCAACCACAACACTTGCCTCGGCGCTTCTGAGATCGGAGTTCAGGTCTTCGGCACTCAGTTGCGCCAGGACATCCCCATCTGAAACCTGATCGCCCACATCGACCGGTCGGTTCGATATAGTGCCAATCATCGGGAATCCGAGTTCGACTTCCGTACCCGCCACGACGCTTCCGGTGTAGCTGCGAAGGATCCCTTCCTTGGCATCCACAAGCATGGAGGCCACAGGACGGGGTGCATCCTGGGCGAAAGCCGGCATTGCAACGGCAAACGCCACAACTGTGATCAGCGTTCTCATCGGCTCACCTCGACGCGGCGCACTTTGCGACCGGGATAGAGCAACTGCGAACCCTTGGTTACGATCAAGTCGCCATCTTCAATACCCTTTGAAACCAGCACAAGGCCGGTGTCGTAGCGATTAATTTCGATTTGTTGCAGCGAAACCTGCATAGATTCAGGATCCACCTTCCACACCGCCGGTCCTTCGCTCGAAGCACTGATCGCTTCAAACGGCAAGCGGATCAAATCACCTTCGTAACGGGTAGCCGTGCCTCGCACCGGCTCGCCATAATCAAGACCAGCTGGCGGATTCAGGACTTCAACCTTGGCTTCAACTGTTCCGGTGCTGACATCCACCAGAGGCGAAACCTCTTTGACACGTCCTAGAAAAGTGCTCTGCGGCGACGACAATCTTGAAAGCTGAATATCCGATGTTGGCGGACCCTGCAGCACCGTCGCTTCAGAGACTTCGAAAACTGCTTCGTAACCCTTGTCGAGCGCCAGTTCCATGGCAGGTTGTGCTGCTCCGACGATTTGTCCGGGCTCGACCATTCGGTCCAAGACAGTTGATGCGGACGGTGCGCGCAAAACCGTATCAGAAAGTGTTTTGCGCGAACTCTGCAGTTCTGCCTTTGCCTTTTGCAGAGCCCCTTCCGCGACACCAAGCGCATCTTGGGTGGAATCCCGCGTCGCCCGGGTGCCCGCTCCGCTGGCAAGCAGTGATTTCGCACGTTCATAGTCTTCAATTGCTTGCCGGTGATCGGCTTGCGCCGTCACCAACCCGGCTTCAGCAGATCTCACCGCCAGTTCGCTCTGGACTGGATCAAGTCGCGCCAACACCATGTCCTTTTCGACGATGTCACCTACATCGACCAGCACCTCGATGACCCGCCCGCCAACAGGAAAGGCCGCCATAACGCTCTGATTGGCACGAATTTCACCGGTGAGTGAATAGCCGCGGTGCTCCGGCGTCCGAACAGCCTCCACGATCTCAACCGCCAAAGGCTGTTGCGCCATGGAAGGCACTGACACGCTGACCAAAACCGCAACAAGAAGTGCGCGAGCGGATGGGGGCATTTTGACCATGGTTTCCAAACCTGATTGCGATGTGGCAACTCCTACAACGCAAGCCCAAGCAAAGCCATGGGCGAAGTTAAGGGGAACACGCCAGTTCAGCGTTACCCTTTGTCACGAGTTTGTGCAGATGCGAAGTGTTGGAAACGGAAACACTGTGTCTTATTCAACGTGCTTACGAAAATGACCCGAGTGAGGAGAGGTGAGCCCCGGTCCGTTTTCCGGCTCCTCGAACGTCAGTTGCGATCAGGGTTTCGCAGCGACAACCAGCCTTGTGCCATGCTCTTCGAGAGCCATCGCTATGTCGTCATCGACAGGCAAATCTGTCACCAGATGGCCAACAGCGTGAAAGCCTGAGACGAGCACCAACCCGCGTCGGCCAAACTTGCTGTGATCCGTTACCACATAGGTTTTCTCACCACACGAAAGCATCATCCGCGCAAACTCGGCCTCCTCCAGATCAAAATCCATGACTCCGGAACCGGCATCTATTGCACCGGCTGATATTATGGCGTGGGCGACAGAGAATTTGGAAATGAACTCAATTGCCGAAACCCCGAAAGCGGCACCGGAATCGCTCCGCAGTTCCCCTCCTGCCATATAAACTTTGTTTCCGTTAACCGTGGCAAGTGTCCGGGCGATATCGGATGAGTTGGTGACCACTGTTAGCCTGCGATGTCCAAGCAACTCGCGCGCCACAAGACTGGTGGTGGTGCCAGTATCGAGCATCACCGAGTCACCGTCCTGGATCAAACCCGCCATCTCACGGGCAATTCGCCTCTTGGCGTCGGCATTCTCCCGCATGCGCCGCTGAAAAGGAGCCTCCCCGACCTGTCCCGCCAGACCCACTGCACCGTGAATCTTGAGCACGGCTCCGTTCTCGGTGAGCGGCCGCACATCACGCCGCACCGTTTCGAGTGAAACACCCAACCGGGCCGCAAGCTCGGCAATGGTCACCGTGCCTTCGTCGGCCAGCATCCGCATGATTTCGGTATGGCGCTTGGACAACATCGAATAACACCTGTTTCAATGCCCGAATTTTAGGCGATTGCGATTCACAAATCAAACAATGCCACAAGTTTCGGGCGCCAAAGCGAAAAAAAACCACAGAATTTATTGACAAGTCCCAAGGCCTGGTGTGGGATCGCTCCGTCAATCCACGCACGGATGCGCAGAGATCGGCCCCTGCAAGGGCCGAATAAAAAAAGCGCCGGAATGCGGGAACCAAAAGGGTGAACAGGAGGCTCGACATGCATTCAGCCAATCTAATTTCCGCCACATCATTCCGGCGACTAACCACGGCACTGGCCATGACCGCTGCTGCTGCGCTCTGCGCTCCGGCAACAGCCATGGCACAGGAGTCCACGGATCCGATCAAACTGACACTCCACGACTGGACCGGTCAGTTGATCACCACCAACATCATGGGCGAAGTGCTCAAGAAGGCAGGCTATTCAATCGAGTATGTCCAGGCCGATTACCTCGCTCAGTTCGCAGGTCTTGAAACCGGCGATCTGCACGTGGCCATGGAGATGTGGGAAACCACCGGCCGTGAGGCGATGGATGCCGCAATTGCCACCGGCAAAGTGGAGAATTTCGGCCCCACCGGCATGAAGGCAAAGGAAGAGTGGTGGTACCCCGAATACATGGTCGAGAAATGTCCAGGCCTGCCAAACTGGGAAGCGCTGAAGGAAGAGGCCTGTGCCGAAGCGTTCTCAACCGCCGAAACCGCGCCAAAGGGCCGTTATCTTGGCGGCCCGGTAACCTGGGGTGGTTTTGATGACGAACGCGTCGAAGCCCTGGAACTGCCGTTCGAAGTGATCCACGCGGGAACCGATGCAGCCTTGTTCGCCGAACTTGAAAGCGCCTATCAGCGCCAGGCGCCTATCATGCTGTGGGTTTATGCCCCGCACTGGGCGCCGGCCAAGTTCAATGGTGAATGGGTCGAGTTCCCCGAATACACAGCCGAGTGCTACAGCGATCCTGCCTGGGGCATCAACACATCCGCCGCCTATGACTGCGGCAAGCCGTTCGGCGAGATCTGGAAGGTCGGTTGGGCCGGCCTGAAGGACAAATGGCCCGGTGCCCATACTGCAATCACAGCATTCACCATCGACAATGACGAAATGGGCGCGATGATCACCAAGGTCGATCTCGATGGCATGAGCATCGAGGATGTAGTGAGTGAATGGATGACCAACAATGAGGACCGTTGGTCAGGATGGATCAAGCAGTAGCAGGCGCAGGCTGGTAAGCGCCAGGGTCTCGGCCTTGCCCGGGAAGGCCGGTGGTGGGGCTGCCCTGTCCTCCTGCCGGCCCGCCAGCCAGAATCCTTTACAGGACGTCACTGTTTTGAGCCCGGCCTGAGAACGGTCTGGCCGGCTCAGACAGCACCGCGCATGGCACCATCCAACGGTCTTTTCCATTCAAGAAGCCCCGGACAAAGCACTCAATGACAATTTCCGAAGCCAAGCTCGTTTGCCGCAATGTCTGGAAACTCTTCGGCGCAGATTCCGAGGGTTTCCTCGCTGCCCATGGCGGCACTCCAAATGCCGAAGAGCTTTCAGCGGCCAAACTGGTCGGCGCGGTGCGGCAGGTCGATCTCGATGTTCGCGAGGGTGAGATCTTCGTGATTATGGGCTTGTCCGGATCGGGCAAGTCGACCTTGGTCCGGTTGATGTCACGCCTGATCGAACCAACCGCTGGTGACATCCTGTTCAAGGGTGAAAACCTGCTGACGGCCTCGGATTCCCGCATGATCGAAATCCGCCGCCACCAGATGGGCATGGTGTTTCAGCACTTTGCGTTGCTTCCACATCTGACCGTGCTCGACAATGTCGCCTTTCCGCTCGACATTCAGGGCATGAACCGGGCGCAGCGCGAGGAACGGGCGCGCGAGATGATCGAACTGGTTGGCCTGGGCGGCAAGGAAACGGCCTTTCCCCGCCAGCTCTCCGGCGGTCAGCAGCAGCGCGTTGGAATTGCCCGCTCACTCGCGGTGGAGCCGGAAATCTGGTTCCTCGACGAACCCTTCTCGGCCCTTGATCCGCTGATCCGCCGCGAAATGCAGGATGAGTTCATGCGGCTGCAGACGGTGCTGCACAAGACCATCGTTTTCATTACTCACGATTTCGACGAGGCCATCCGTCTGGCTGACCGCATCGCCATCATGAAGGATGGCGAAATCGTGCAGGCAGGAACGCCCGAAGACATCGTGCTTACGCCCGCAACGCCCTATGTCGCCGAATTCACCCGCAACGTCGCGCGCGCCAAAGTGATCCGCACGCAAAGCCTGATGAGCGGTCTAGACGGCCAGTCCGCTCAAGCAGAAGACGGGCAGCCAACCGTCTCGGCAAACACCAGGATCGCCGATGCGGCACCGATGTTTCTGGATGGCATCACCCGTCTCGGGGTCGTGGACGACGACAACCGGATCATCGGCAACCTCAATCGCGACGCCGTGGTCGACATGATGCTGAAGGGCTGATCATGTCGATGCCCGGCGTTTCAACCTCCCAGACCCCGGCAGCCCAAGATCTGCCTGGCGCTCAACGTCAGATGCCATGGATGTGGCTGGCAGCGATTGTTCTTTTCGTCGCCTTCTGGCTCGCCGCCAAACCACTCGCACCGGCAGCATTCGATTACCCCAAGGCTCTGATCGTGCCATTGGCAAATTGGATCAGCGCCTTTATGAAATGGCTGGTCAATGAAGCCACTTTCGGTCTGTTCAGCTTCACCGAACTCACCCGGTTCGTCTCCACCGTGCTGGACATGCCCTACACGCTGGCCCTCAGCCTGCTGTCTACGGGGTTTTTGGAGGGCAGCGGGTCTTCGGCTGTACAGATTCTGCCGCAACTGCCCTGGGTCGCCGTTATCGGTCTGGTGGCCCTGCTCGGTCATTGGCTCGGCGGAACCCGCCTGGCGCTGCTCGCCGGCGGCTGTTTCCTGTTTCTGGCCATATTCGGGCAATGGGACAGCGCTATGGTGACACTGGCATCAATCCTGGTGGCAGCTCCGCTGGGCGTCATACTCGGCCTGCTCTTCGGCGTTGCCGCCTGGCGCTGGCGCTGGCTCGAGCGCATCATCATGCCGGTCCTCGATCTGATGCAGACGATCCCGGTCTTTGCCTATCTGGTCCCGGTGCTGTTCCTGTTCGGCTTCGGCCCCACCGCCGCGGTGATCGCGACACTGATTTTCGCCACTCCGCCAATGACGCGCATCGCCATTCTGGCGCTTCGTGCCGTGCCCTCCGAGATCATCGATCTGGGCAATATGGTCGGCTGCACCAAACGGCAGATGACCTGGCGGGTGATGGTGCCTGCGGCGCGCGAAAGCCTGATGGTCGGCATGAACCAGGTCATCATGCTCTCGCTCAACATGGTCATCATCGCCTCGATGATTGGCGCCGGCGGACTTGGCTTTGATGTTCTGGCGGCCTTGAGGCGGCTTGATTTCGGCGCCGGTCTGGAAGCGGGATTTGCCATCGTGGCGCTCGCCATCGCCATGGACCGGCTGAGCCAGGCGGCAGCCGAAAAGCTCTCTGCCCCTTCGTCCGTGGCTTCGCAGCACACCCGCTGGATCGGCCGGCATCCGTACATGGCGGCAGCAATCGCCCTGGTTGTGGGCACGTCCGTTCTGGCGCTTCTCATTCCGGGACTGCGCACCTACCCCGAAGCACTTGAAATCTCCACCGGCACATTTTGGTCCGAAGTCGTCGCCTGGATCAACATCAACTACTTCGACACGCTGGAAGCCATCAAGAACGCCATGCTTCTCAATGTGCTGATCCCGTTCAAGCGGTTTCTGGGCGATCTGCCATGGTTCGGCGTCATGCTGCTGCTGGCTTTTGCCGGATACCGGCTTGGCGGCCTGAAGCTGGCACTCCTGACTGCGGGCCTGGCACTGTTCATCGCTGTCACCGGTCAGTGGGAAAAGGCGATGATCACAGTTTATCTGTGCGGAATCTCTGCGGTGCTGGCAGCGCTGATCGGCATTCCCATCGGGGTTTTCGCGGCCACCAGAGACCGGCTCTGGTCCTGGGTACAACTGGCCATCGACACGCTGCAGACATTGCCCAGTTTCGTTTATCTGATGCCCGCCGTGATGCTGTTCCGGGTTGGCGATTTCACCGCCATGATCGCCGTCGTCTTCTTCGCGGTCGCACCTGCCATTCGATACACCGCGCTCGGAATTCGCAAAGTTGACCCAAAACTGATCGAGGCCGGACGGGCAATGGGCTGCACTGAATGGCAGATCCTGACCCGCATCCGGCTCAAACTGGCCTTGCCCGAGATCCTGCTTGGTCTCAACCAGACCATCATGTTTGCACTGTCGATGCTGGTCATCACGGCGCTTGTCGGCACCAGAGATCTTGGCCAGGAGGTCTATATCGCGCTGACCAAGGCCGACACCGGCCGCGGCCTTGTTGCGGGTCTCTCGATTGCCGCCATCGCCATCATCGCCGACCGCCTGATCTCGGCCGGTGCCAGCCACGCCCGCCGCCGCCTCGGCCTGGAGTGACCAATGACAGATCAAGCAAATTTCGACAGAATTCGCGCCCTACCGTGTTTTACCGGTTCGCTCAACATCGCCCCGCTCACCGGCGGATTGAGCAATGAAAGCTGGATCGTCTCCGATGCCAATGGCCGCCATGTGGTCCGGCTCGGCACTGACTATCCTTTCCATCACGTCGACCGCAAACGCGAGGTCATGACTGCGCGCGCCGCCCACCAGGCCGGATTTGCACCCCGCATCGAATATGCCGAACCGGGCATCATGGTCTCCCAGTTCATTGAGGCGCGCACCTATGGGGAAGACGATGTCCAGGCGAACGCGGATCGCATAGGCCGCTTGATCCATGCGTTTCACCACACCATGCCGGCCCATATCGAAGGGGCCGGATTCATGTTCTGGGTATTCCATGTCATCCGCGACTATGCCCGCACGCTAAGAGCAGGCAGATCACGCATGACCGACAGGCTCCAAGGCTGGCTCGACCTCTCAAACCAGCTTGAAGCGGCGCAGACGCCATTGCCGATCATATTCGGCCACAACGACCTCCTGCCTGCCAATTTCCTGGACGACGGCGACCGGCTCTGGCTGATCGACTTCGAATATGCCGGTTTCTCCACAGCGATGTTCGACATTGCCGGAACTGCCTCCAACGCCGGAATGACCGAGGCCGAGGCGGCCGTATTGCTTGAAACCGCTCTTGGCCGGAAACCCGATACCGGAATTGAGAAGTCGTTTCACGCCATGCAATGCGCATCCCTGTTGCGCGAGACTCTGTGGAGCCTCGTCTCGGAACTGCACCTTGAAGCGCCCGGCGTCGATTACCAGGCATACACATCCGAGAACCTCGCACGGTTCGAAGCCGCCATTGACCAGTACTTCACGACTTACGGAAAGACCTCAACATGACCCTTCCAGACCGGGCCCAGATCGTCGTTATCGGCGGCGGCATCATCGGCTGCTCCACAGCCTACCATCTGGCGCGTGACCACAAGGCGGATGTGGTGCTGCTTGAGCAGGGCCAGCTGACATCCGGATCAACCTGGCATGCTGCCGGCCTTGTCGGGCAACTGCGCTCCTCGGCCTCGATCACCAAGGTGCTGAAATACTCCGTGGATCTCTACAAGCGGCTGGATCAGGAAACCGGACTTGAAACCGGATGGAAAATGTCAGGCTGCCTGCGCCTGGCCACCAATGAGGATCGTTGGATTGAATATCGTCGCCTGGCAACGACCGCGCAAAGCTTCGGGATGGATATGGAGCTTCTCTCGCCCCAGGAAGCAAAGGCAAAGTTCCCGCTGATGCAAGTGGATGATCTGGTCGGTGCCAGCTGGTTGCCAACAGATGGTCAGGCAAGCCCGTCGGATATCACCCAGTCGCTTGCCAAGGGCGCGCGCATGCATGGCGCCAAAATTATCGAAAACATCCGCGTCACCGGTTTCGAGATGAAAGATGGCCGCATCCTCGCGGTCAAAACCAACAAGGGCGACATTGCCTGCGAGAAAGTGGTCAATTGCGGCGGCCAGTGGGCCCGCCAGGTGGGCGCCATGGCAGGCATCAATGTTCCCCTGCAGCCGGTCAAGCACCAGTATGTCATCACTGAGAAGCTCAACGGATTGTCAAGCGATGCTCCCACCATTCGCGATCCTGATCGCCGAACTTACTTCAAGGAGGAAGTGGGGGGATTGAGCTTCGGCGGCTACGAGCCGAACCCTCAGGGTTGGACCATGGATGACGTTCCCGATGAATGGGAATTTCAGCTCTTTGATGATGATTACGACCACTTTGAGCAGCACATGATGGCAGCGATGGAGCGCGTCCCGGCGCTTGAGAAGGTTGGCATCAAACAGATGATCAACGGACCAGAAAGCTTCACGCCGGACGGCAATTTCATTTTGGGAACCGCGCCGGAATGCTCCAACATGTTTGTCGGCGCCGGCTTTAATGCGTTCGGTATCGCAGCCGGAGGCGGTGCCGGGTGGGTGCTCGCCCAGTGGGTGATCGATGGCGAAGCCCCGCTTGACCTCTGGGTGGTCGACATCAGGCGGTTTTCAGAGATGCATCGCGAACGGCAATGGGTCAACGATCGCACGCTGGAAGCCTATGGCAAGCATTATGAGATCGGCTTCCCCCATGTCGAGTATCAAAGTGGACGACCACACATCGTCTCCCCTCTGTATGACCGTCTGAAATCGCACCGTGCGGTGTTCGGCTCGAAACTCGGCTGGGAACGGCCCAACTGGTTCGCCCCCGAAGGCATGGAGATGCACGACATTCCCTCCATGGGGCGCCAGAACTGGTTCGAGGCCGTTGGCAAGGAACATCGCCATGTCCGGGAAAAGGTCGGCATCTTCGATCAGTCTTCTTTCGCCAAATACGAAATCAGCGGCCCGGATGCGCTGTCAACGCTCAGTCACATCTGCGCCAATGATGTCAGCAAGCCAACCGGACGCCTGACCTACACGCAACTGCTCAACACCCGCGGCGGCATTGAAGCGGATCTGACCGTGGCACGGCTTGCCGAAGACCGGTTCTATGTGGTCACCGGGACCGGTTTCAGGACCCACGACCTTGCCTGGATCCGCGAACATGTGCCTGACGGCGCCGACGTTAAGATCGAGGACATCACCGAGGCCTTCGGGACTCTGTCACTTATGGGCCCGCATGCCCGTGAGGTTCTTGAGAAGGTGACCTCGGCAGAGGTCTCCAATACCGCGTTCCCCTTTGGCCATGTTCGCGAAATCGCAATTGCGGCTGCAACCGTGCGGGCCTTGCGCGTCACCTATGTCGGCGAACTAGGCTGGGAACTCCACATTCCGATCAACGCCATCGGCGAGGTCTTCGACGAGCTGATGCAGGCGGGCAAAGAATGGGACATAAGGCCTGTCGGTTACCGGGCGCTAGAATCGCTGAGGCTCGAGAAAGGCTACCGTGCCTGGGGATCCGACATCACCCCCAACGACACCCCCTATGAAGCCGGGCTCGGCTGGGCGGTGCGGCGCAACTCGAATTCCGGTTTCATCGGGCAGAAAGCGTTGCAGGCCATTGCTGGCGAGCCGCTGACCAAACGCTTCGCAGGGTTCGCCATCAAGGACCCTGATGCCATCCTGGTCGGCCGCGAAACCATTCTGCGCAATGGTCAGCCGGTGGGCTATCTCACCTCGGGTGGATATGGCTACACCATCGGTCAATCAATCGGTTATGGCTATGTGCGAAACCCCGACGGCGTGTCGGACGAATTCCTGGCAGATGGCGATTATGAACTGGTGATCGCGCTGGACCGCGTCCCGGCAAAAATCTGCTTGAAACCATTTTTCGATCCCGGCAATGCGCGCGTCAAAGCATAGGCCTGTTTCCGGGTCAGGCCATGGTAAGCGCTATGCAGCGGCTCGGTGTGGTCCCGGCTTCACCGGGCATCGAGACATAGGGGCCGGTGTCATCGCTCAGCACGCAGCGGCCGGTCGCCTCAAGCTCGGCGATCCGCTGCGAAAAGCCCGATTGCCAGAGCTTGTCCTTGATCGTGAGCACAATCACGCCGCCCGGTCGGCAGATCCGCAAAAGATCATCAAGGCCCTCGACCCCGACATGGCCGGAAGTGAACACGCCGGCAGAAATTATGGCGTCAAAACTGTCATCCGCAAACGGCAGCGTGCCACCAAGGGCCGCCTCATGCAGGGCCTTGTAGATACTTTTACGTTCAGCCACCTTGAGCATGCCGGCAGAGATGTCGAGCGCCTCGACATGGCTGTAACCGGCAATCTTCAACCATTCGCCGATCAGCCCCGTGCCAGCACCGGCATCAAGCACCGGAGCAGCGGATTTGGGGACATGCCGGGTCAGGATCGCCAGCGATATCGCAGGGTGGCGATAGCCCGCAAGGGACATGTCCTGATCGTAGCTCTCGGCCCAGGCATCATAGACCCGGGCAATATCTTCAGGCTTTTCCGCCTGGTAGGCCGCCCCAAGGCGGGCTGTCTTGTCTTCCATCATTCAACCCCAGTTCGCTTTGGATCTGCGCCGATCAACCATAGCCTTGAGAACAGCAGTGTGGAACTCTGAACACCTCGAAAGCGCCAAAAAGGAGACTATTTGCAATGGGTGATGAAATCGAACAACGGCTTCGCGACAGCCTCTCCGCCATTCCCTCGCTGTCTGGCTATGACGGTCCCGTCGAGAGGCTCGGCGGCTTGACCAATCTAGTCTTTCGCGTTGGCGATGTCTGTCTCCGTCTCCCCGGCGACGGCACCGAAGAATACATCAACCGCGCCCATGAAGCCGAAGCGGCCCATGCCGCGGCCAAAGCCGGTGTCAGCCCGGACGTGCTTCATGCCGACCCCGAAACCGGTGTGATGGCAACCCGCTTCATCGAAGGTGCAGCAACCATGACGCCCGACGGTTTTCGCCGCAACGAGGGTGCCGTGCGTCGTGCAGGTCAGGCGTTTCGGCAATTGCACACCTCGGGCGCGGTGTTCCCTTTCACATTCGAACTCTTCTCGATGATTGACGACTATCTGGGCATCCTCTCCACCAAGGATGTGGCGCTTCCGGAAGGCTATCATGATGTCGTCAGCGAAGCACAATCGGTCCGCGCGGCGCTTGCGCTTGACCCAGCCCCTCTTGTGGCCTGTCATTGCGATCCCCTGTGCGAAAACTTCATCGACACCGGAGACCGCATCTTCATCGTCGACTGGGAATATTCGGGTATGAATGATCCCATGTGGGACCTGGGAGATCTCTCTGTTGAAGGCGAGTTTGATGCGGCACAGGATGCAGCCCTGCTCGAGGCCTATTTTGGCGGCGAACCTCCGGCTCAAGATCGCGCCCGAATGATCATCTATAAGGCCATGTGCGATCTGCTGTGGACGCTTTGGGGACTGATCCAGCTTGCCAACGACAATCCGGCAGAGGATTTCAGAGCTTACGCAGACGGCCGTTTTGCGCGCTGCCGCGCACTCATGGCAAGCCCGGAATTCAGCGAAAGTCTCGCAACCCTGAAATCCGGCGGCAACTGAAAAAGAAGCCCACTCCTCGCTTGTTGCCCAACTGGAACTCGGGCCAGAGGGCCATCAAAAGGGGGCATCACAGGATGCCCCCAACAGATTCTCCCGATCATCAGATGCTGAAGTGCTTACTTCAGTGATTCCTTCACAGCCGCCACATCAGCAGCGGTCATCTGACCGTTGGTGACAACCTCGCCTTCCTTGATCTGCCACAGCCGGAACGGACCGGAAATGTCACCGTACTGGTCGAAGCTGACATTGCCGATGACACCCTGATAATTGATCGCCTTGCCTTCATTGATCAAGGCGAGCGCTTTTTTGAATTCCTCCGGCCCGGCATAGATGACCTCACCAGCCGGATCGACGACGGAACGGATGGCGTCGCGGATCGCATCAGACTCTGCCTTGCCTGCCTTGGCCACAGCGAGACCAACAATGGCGCCGGCATCATAGGACCGGTCTGCCGCAGGTGCAGAAGGTGCAATCCCGCCCGAGAAAGCCTCGTAATTCGCGTAGAAATATTTGGTCGATTCCGTCTCGGTCGTGCCCGACGACGTGCCAAAGGCACCCTCCAGATAGGTCGCACCCACAGCCTCGATAAAGTCGGTCGAGTTCATGCCGTCATTGAGGAGGAACTTCTGCGGACCGCCCTGGCTGATCCAGGCCCGGGCAATCGTTGCGCCATCCACCGGATAGGAGATCAGGTAAAGCGCCTCGGCGCCACCTTCCATCGCTGCCGTCACTTCGGCACTGTAGTTGGGCTGGTTCTCGTTATACGGCGTGACCGATGTCAGCTCACCGCCAAGCGCCTTGTAGGACGCCGAGAACTCGCGCATCAGATTGAGCCCGAAATCATTGTTGACGTGAATGATCGCAAGCTTGGTCAATCCCGAATCCATCGCATATTTGGCCGCGGCAATGCCCTGAAGCGCGTCGGATGTGATGGTCCGGAAGAAGTAACCGCCGGTTTTCCCGTCACGAGAAAGCTGCGTCAAAGTCGGGCTGGAGGATGCCGGTGAAACCTGCACCACTCCGGCAGACGCGGTCACGGATGTCAGGATCGGAATCGACACCGACGAGATGATACCGCCGATAACAACAGGCACCTGCTTGATGTTGACGAGCTGCGTTGCCTGGTCGACGGCCACATTGCCCTGGCTCTGGCTGTCACGCGTATCCGTCACCAGATCGCAGCCGAGCACACCGCCGGCCTCGTTGAGGTCGCGGAATGCCATTTCCACCGACTTCGCCCCGGCTTGGCCGTAGGCTCCTGCCGGGCCGGTCAGTTCCATCACCATTCCGATGGTAATGTCACAGGCCTGCGAGCTGAGCGCACTGGCGCACAGCAGGGCGGCCGCGAGGCCGGATGTCTTGATCATGTTCATTCTCGCTCTCCTTGTTATCGGGCCTCTCTCGCCCTTATGATTTATTCGCTCGTAATCCATGTCTCCTGAAGATGTCGCCAGACAACGCCCTCCGGCGCATCCGAATCCGCACTGAACAAGGCCGATGAACGGCGTGCACTTTTTTGCCCGTCGATAACCTGATGCTCGTCATAGATCACGAGCGCCACGCTCTCGCCGATCTGCCGCGCCTCGACCACATCCACTCGGATCTCGAAATCAGCAGGGCGCTTGCCACGGGCACCCTCAATCATCGCCTTGACCTGAGCAGAACCAATCATGGAGCCATCGGGCTCGATCATGGTCATGTCCGGGGCGAACGCCTGCAGTGCGGATCGCATTTCAGCTTCGGGAGCCCGGCCTGTGAACCACTCCACAAAGAAGTGATGCCGGTTGACGACTTCCGCCTTTGCCTTCGTGATCAGATCCACCGGTTCAGTGACCTTCCTTGTTGAGATTGTATTTCATCACCGATCCGTGCTTGCCGGAGCGGTCACGCTCCAGGGCGTAGACATCCCCGGGGACCGGGTTGGCCCGTGCGAGCACGGCGTTGATCCGGGCGAAGTCTTCCTGGTTCAGGGACAGACCGGGAATACTCAGATTGCGGTGCAGATGGTTCCGGTTGCGCGCGCCCACGATTACAGCCGCCACGGCCGGTCGTTCCAGCACGGCCCGGCTTGCCACCGAAGCGATGTCGCTCTTGTGCCGTTTGGCGATTTCGTCAAGCGTCTGCAGCAGGTCCTGAAACAGCTCCCAACCGCCAAACTCGTCGACAATCAGCTTGTACTTCACAATCGAGCGATTCTCGAACGGCGCCTTGGGTTCCGGCGCGCCCAGCATGCGCTCGGAGAACAATCCGCCCCCCACAGAACCATAACAAAGCAGGCTCACGCCTGCCGCAAGCGCGGCCGCTGCCATGGATCGCGAAGGCCGATCATCGATCAGCGAGTACTGCACCTGCATGGAAACCAATGGCACACCTGCATCAAGCATGCGCTGCATCTGTGTGGTGTCGAAATTGGTGCCGCCGATATTGGCGATTTTGCCCTCGTCGCGCAGTTCCTTGAGCCAGCCAGCGACCTCGACCTGCCGGTCGATCTCGTAGTCCCACCAGTGAAACTGCACCAGGTGGAGTTGCTCAAGCTTCAGTCTTTCGAGGGAGACTTCAATCGCCTTGGCGACATCGGCCCGCGATATGCTGGCCAGATTGCCCAGATCCGGTACGAACTTGGTATGAACCTTGATCTTTGACAGGGCTTCTGCGCCACGGACACGTTCATACTCGGCACGAAAATCACCGATCATGGCTTCCACACCGGTATAGATATCAGCGCAGTCAAAGGTGGTGATGCCTGCATCTGCAAAGGCAATCATATCTTCAATGCCGGCCTTGCGATCCACGGCGCCATGGCCACCAGCCAATTGCCAGCCCCCTTTGATCACCTGCGAGATCCGGTGACCGGGTGCAAGCTCAAAGCTCTTCATCATCTGCTCCCAAAGGCACGGCAGTGGTGTCGGAATGGTTGAACCTGCGCAAGGCGGTCCGTGTGATCTTCAGGCGCGACGGACAGTTGGGATCCGGACAGGCAATTTCAGCATCTGTGGTCATCCAGTCATTGTCGTGAGTTGGACGCTGCTTGGCTGCGAGCAGGGGCAGCACCGAAGCCAGGGAATAGATCGAGATCCCCTGCTCTGGAGGCAGATAGAGCATCTCGCCTTTCAGCTCGAAATAGTCGCCCACATTCGCGCCACACCAGATCTTTGCACCCTCGGGCGCCACCACTTCGACCTTCAGGTCCCAAAGCTCAAAACCCTCGTCGTGATCACGGGCTCCACTCATGCTGCAAGCCTGTTTTCACGTGCCCAGAACTCGGCATCAGCCCGCTCGAGAATGGCGAAAGCCTGATTGATGTCTGCACGCAATTCTGCCGAGACCTGCGCCACATCGCCCGCGGCAATCGCCGCCAGAATACCGCGGTGGTGATGCGTCGCTGCGCGGTCAGTGCCCGGGCTGTGCAGCCGTGCTGCCGCGCGAACATAAGGCCCGGCCTGCATCCACAGGCTTTCGACAATCGGCAACAGCACCGAAGATCCGGCCGCCCGGTAAAGCTGAAAATGGAATGCGTGGTTGAGGGTAGCGACCTCGCGCGGATCGCGCGTCGCATCATAATCGCAGGTCAGTTGATCCAGCCGGGCAATGTCATCCTCTGTGAGATTGCCAATTGCACGCGCTGCCAGGTCACCTTCAATGAGCGCACGCGCATGTGCAATGTCGCGCGCCTTTTCGAGCGTGATCAGCGGCACCCGCACCCGCCGGTTTGGCATCGCCTCCAATGCCCGCTCCGAAACCAGCCGCGCCAGCGTCTCACGCACCGGCATCGAACTGACGGACATCCGTCGCGCAATGTCACCCGGCAGAAAAACCTCGCCAGCATCAAAGCTGCCCTGAATCAGCGATGTCCGTAACTGGGCATAGATCCGGTCCTGAACGGTTTCCCGCTCTACCGGCTCCAGCTGATCCAGCCCTGGGCCTTCGATCCGTGAAATGCCTTGATTGCTCATCCCGGCGCAGCCTTTCCATGCGTTTCTATCTTTACAATAGAGAGCTTTCATGATCCTGTAAATGATAATTGATAGTTGATCAACTTTGGCTGAATGAATGTCCGAACCCGAGCGGTCCCCCATCCTCGTTGCGCATGGCGTTACCAAGTCCTTCGGAGGCCTGCGCGTCGTCAACGCCATGTCGCTTGAGTTGGGGCATGGCGAAATACTCGGCGTGATCGGACCAAACGGCGCCGGAAAATCCACGCTTTTCAATTTGCTGGCTGGCGCGCTACCGCTTGATGACGGCACCATCCATCTCAGCGCTCAAAATCTCAGCCACGCTCCACCGGAAGCGCGGATTGCCGCCGGGCTAGGTCGCACCTTCCAGATTCCGCGCCCATTCTCCCGCATGACTGTTCTCGAAAATGTCATGACTGCTGCACAGAAGCAGTATGGCGAGAGCATGATCTCTGCGCTGATCGCGCCGCGGCGGGTCGCGCGGCAGGAGAAGGACAACGCAACCCGCGCCCGTGACCTTCTCGATTTCGTGTCGCTGTCACATCTTGAAGATCAGCCCGCCTCAGTGCTCTCCGGCGGCCAGCGCAAGTTGCTTGAGCTGGCCCGCGTGCTGATGGCGGAACCCAGGGTCATCCTGCTTGATGAGCCCGCCGCAGGCGTCAATCCGGCGCTGCTTGATCTGATCATCGAGCGGATTGCCGACATCAATGCCCTGGGCATCGCTGTGCTGCTGATCGAGCACAATATGGAGATGATTGCCCGGCTTTGCCCGCGTGTCATCGTCATGGCCGCAGGCAAGACATTGGCCGAAGGGACACCCGCGGAGGTGACCAAACGCGCGGACGTGATCGACGTTTATCTCGAGGGCATGCCTGCATGAGCGCCCTGTCCGTCAGTGATCTTCGCGCCGGCTACGATCCGGATCTCGCCATCGTCAAGGGTGTGACTTTTTCCGTAACCCGGGGTGAATCCGTTTGCATTCTGGGACCCAATGGCGCGGGCAAATCGACCATGATCAAAGCCATGGCGGGGCTTGTGCCGGTGCTTGGCGGCACAGTTGATCTGGGCGGAAAGCCCGTCACCGGCTTGCCATCACATGCTCTGGTCCGGCAGGGCCTGGGCTTTGTGCCGCAGACCGAGAACATCTTCACCCAACTCACCATTCTTGAGAACCTGCAGATCGCAGGACAGCTTCTCCCGCGGACGCACCGGCAAACCCGCATCGACGCGATGCTCGAGATGTTTCCCGATCTTGGCGGACGTCCGGGCGAGCTTGCCGGCGCTCTGTCGGGCGGTCAACGCCAGATGCTGGCCGCTGCGCGCGCATTGCTGACGGAACCCGAAGTCCTGATGCTCGACGAACCCTCCGCCGGCCTGTCACCAAAGCTCGTTGGCCAGGTTTTCGAGACCCTGCGACGCATTTCCGATGCCGGTGTAACACTGGTGCTGGTGGAGCAGAATGTCCGCGCCGCTTTGTCATTGACCGAACGCGCACTGGTGCTGGTCGACGGACAATTGGCGCATGACGGGCCAACAGCGGCGCTTCACGACAACAAGCTTCTGGGGGAGCTCTTTCTAGGTCATCGCGCCGCAGGAGAACCGGCATGAACCCGCAAGCCTTCATCGACGGGCTGATTGCCGGATCAACCATCGGACTCGGCGCGATCGGCCTGACGCTCGCCTACTCGATCCTGAGATTTGCAAATTTCACCCATGGCGATTTTCTCGCCTGGGGCGCATATCTCACCCTGACAGTGTCAGGATTGCTGGGCGGCCTTGCTATCGGGCTCGGCACACCGATCCACCCGTTCAGCTTCGGCTGGGGATTGCCGCTGGCAGTGCTGGGTGGCGCGGCCTTGACCGTGCTCCTGGCGCTGGGCCTCGACCGCATCCTGTTCGGGCGGCTGCGTGCGCGCGGTGCCGATGTGATCATTATCGTGATGGCAAGTTTCGGCGCCTCGATGGCCCTGCGATCCCTGCTCGAATTCATCTTCACCGCCAAACCGGTCTATTTCACCAATGCGCTTCAGATCGCCAAGCCTCTGGTACTGGGTATGCGTGCAACTCCGGACCAGTTGCTGGTCATCGGCCTGACTGCGGTTCTGGTGCTCGGCCTGCATCTGCTGGTTACATACACCGCAACGGGACGGGCAATGCGCGCCGTTTCCGAAAACCCAGATCTGGCCGGTGTCTATGGGATCGACGTCAACCAGGTCATTCGCATCACCTGGGTCATCGGCGCCGGGCTCGCCTGTGTCGCCGGTGTGATGGCAGGTCTGCTGGTTCAGATCCGGCCCTATATGGGCTTTGATCTACTGCTGCCGCTGTTCGCCGCAGCAATCCTCGGGGGGATCGGCTCGATCCCCGGAGCCATGCTCGGCGGCCTGATCATCGGCCTTGCAGAGGCATTCGCGGTACAGGTCATCGGCGCGGAATGGCGCGCCGCCGTGTCCTTCATCATTCTTGTGCTGGTGCTGATGCTGCGCCCGCAGGGCCTTTTCGGCCAAAAGGGGGCGTAATGGAACTTGTCGCCTATGCCGCCTTTTTCCTCACCGTCGCGATGACCTATGCCATCATCTGTCTCGGCCTGAATGTGCAATGGGGGCAGACCGGCCTGTTCAATGTCGGCATCGCCGGCTTTGTCGGCGTCGGCGCTTATGTCTCCGCAGCGCTGACCACGCCCGATGCCGTAGAACGCATCGGCGGCTTTGACCTGCCGATTGTCGTCGGCTGGACTGCCGCATTGATCTCCGGTGCGGTGCTCTCACTGGCCGTCGGACTGCTGACACTGAGAATGCGCGCAGATTATCTGGCAATCACCACCTTCGGCATTGCGGTGGCACTGCAACTGGTATTCCAGAATGCAGAGAGCCTCACCGGTGGTGCCTTTGGTCTGGCATTCATTCCGCGCCCCTTCGCTTCCTTTCAAGGCGAGACCTTCGCCTTCAACATCGCAAATCTCGGTGTCACCTGCGCTGTGGTGCTGGCGCTCTATCTGCTGCTTGAACACCTCGCCCGAAGCCCGTGGGGCCGGGCGCTTCGCGCCGTTCGCGAAGACGAGATCGCCGCCCAGGCGCTGGGCAAGAACCCGGTTCGGCTCCGGCTGCAGGCCTTCGCTCTGGGCGGAGCAATCATGGCGCTGGCGGGCGCAGTCCAGGCCCATTTCATCGGCTTCATCGCGCCGGGAAACTACCTGCCGATGATGACATTTCAGGTCTGGGCTATGCTGATCGTCGGCGGCTCCGGCAACAACCGCGGCGCCATTCTCGGCGCGGTCCTGGTCTGGGCAATCTGGGCATTGTCGGGCGCTGCGATCTCCGAGATCTTTCCTGCCGACCAGCAGGCCAGAGCCGCCTCGTTGCAGATCGTCATTATCGGGGTCATGCTCTGCATCATTCTGCTTTGGCGGCCCCAGGGTATCCTGCCCGAAACCCGCTCCGTCTCGCGTCACCTTGGACGCCGCAACGAGGACAAATGACCATGCAACCCGACCGCAAAGACCTCGCTCCCGGGCTGACAATCAGCCGGATTCTGACCGGCCTGTGGCAGGTTGCCGATCAGGAACGCGACGGCAAGACAACAGACCCGGTGTCGGGTGCCTCAGCCCTTTCTGCCTATGCCGAAGCCGGTTTCGACACTTTCGACATGGCCGATCACTATGGCAGCGCGGAATTGATCACCGGAGAGATGCTCCGGCGTTGGAGCGGTGCGAACACGCCCAGGGCCTTCACCAAATGGTGCCCGGAACCCGGCCCGATGACACCCGAGATCGTTCGCGCAGGGGTGCAGGAACGGCTCGACCGGCTCGGCGTCAAACGGGTCGATCTGCTGCAGTTTCACTGGTGGAGTTTCGAGCACCCGGCCTGGCTCGATGCCCTGCACGAGATGACAAAATTGCGCGCGGAGGGTCTGATCGGTGAAATCGGGGTGACCAATTTTGACGCCGCCCATCTCGATCTGGCGCTCGCTGACGGCATTCCGCTTGTCTCCAACCAGGTGTCGTTCTCACTCATTGACCGCCGCGCGGCAGGCCATCTTGCAGCCACCTGCAAGAAACACAATGTGCAACTCCTCGCTTACGGAACCCTCTGCGGCGGGTTCCTTTCAGACCGCTGGCTTGGGCAAAAGGAGCCTGATGCGGTGGAGGATTGGAGCCGCTCGAAATATCTGCGTTTCATAAAGGTGGCAGGTGGATGGGATGTGCTTCAGCACATCCTCCGCGCAGCCGGTGGCATCGCCCGAAAGCATGATGTCTCGATTTCCAATGTCGCCACCCGTTGGGTGCTCGAGCATACTCATGTTGCCGGTGTCATCGTCGGCGCGCGGCTTGGCGAAAACCAGCATCGTGACGACAATCTCAAACTCTTCCAGTTCGAACTCGATGCCGACGATCATGCAATGCTCGACAGGGCCTTTGCCAAAGCAAACCCGATTCCCGGCGATTGCGGCGACGAATACCGCGAGCCGCCATTTCTCACGGCCTCCGGCGATCTGAGCCATCACCTGGAACAGATGCCATCCGCATTTGAAGCCGTTGCCGATCCCGACGTCCCGGAGCGCACACGGGTTTTCTCGGGCTCCTTGTGGGAGCCGATCGCCGGCTATTGCCGCGCCCTGCGCGATGGTGATCGCATTGTCGTTTCAGGAACCACCGCCACCCATGGCGTCGACCACACGGTGGCGCTCGGCGATGCCGGCGCGCAGACCACCTACATTCTCGACAAGATCGCGGCCTCCGTGCGTGCCCTTGGTGGCGATCCCAAGGACATCCTGCGCACACGGATGTATCTGCGTGGCGACGAAGACGTGGAGGCCGCAGCCAGGGCTCATGGCCTCCGCTTCACCACCAATCCGCCCGCCAACACGACCTTTCTGGTCGGAAACCTGATCGGCGATTTCCGCGTCGAGATCGAAGCAGAAGCGGTTGTCAGCCCTGCGCGCAATTAGCCGTTGGAACTGGCCACAAAAAGAGCCCGCACCGGCGTAGACAACGCTGACTGCGGGCTCTGGAGTATCTGGTTTACGCCGTCGTTACGGACTTCTGCCCGGAGCACTATTGTCACCATCCAATGGCAGCCGGCAGCCCCGGCGCGGGACAACCGCCGAAGCTGGTCAAGCCGAAGTCAGCAACGCCTGCAAGGCCAGCAGCTCCGGTTGGCGAAGCTCGTGTCCGCCATCATGTACTTCGGTCACAACCTTGGCACCCTGGGCAGAAAACCAGTCAATCAGCGCCTCGCTGAGCGGCCAGGGACAGATCGGATCACGGCGGCCGGCTGTGATGAGAACATGCTTCCCATCCAATCCGGCAACGGAGTCTGGATCCCATGGAATCAGCGGATGCAACAACCCGATCCGGTCGAACAGATCCGGGTGCGCCATGGCAACGGAAGCAAGGATGTTCGCACCGTTTGAATAACCAAAGCCGTAGATGGCGACGTCCGGATGCAGATCTTTGTGAGCTGCAACAAATCCGGCCATTGCCTCGGTTCTTTGCGCCAGATCGTCCATATCATAGACGCCCTCCCCCGTCCGGCGGAAGAAACGGGCCGCTCCCATCTCGGACACATCACCCCGGGGCGACACAATGCCCGCCTCGGGCAGGATCTGTTGTGCCAGATCAAAGAACTGCGTTTCATCTCCGCCGGTGCCATGAAAGGCGAACACCAGCGGTGCTCCCGGTGCAGGTGCCTTGGTCAAGGCATGATAGCTATCAATCGACATCCTGCTCTCCTCAGCCTGCGATCGGAGGCAGCAGTGCCTCGATCTGGGCGCGGTGCGGTTCATAACGCGTGGGCAGCTTCAGCGCCTCACCGAGATGGGCGGTGTCTTCATCCCGGTCAAAGCCCGGTTCATTGGTCGCCACTTCGAACAGCACGCCGCCGGGAGTGCGGAAATAGATGGCCCAGAAGTAATCGCGGTCGATCACCGGCGTGACCTGATAGCCGGTTTCCATCAAGGCGCGGCGAACCTCAAGCTGTGCGGCACGGTCTTCAACCGCAAAGGCAATGTGGTGCACGGAGCCCGCACCCTGTCCGGCCGCCTGCGCGCCCGGCAGTTCCTCGAGATCGATCGTGTCGGCAGCATTGCCACCAGCGACCCGGTAGCGTGTGACCGTGCCTGACAATTCTTCCTTCTCGTATCCCATATAGGTGAGCAGTTCACCCGTAGCAGCAGCTTCGCGCAGCAGGAAGCGAGCACCGTGAAAGCCCAGAATTCCTGCATCCTCAGGTACGTCAGCCCCGGTCCAGGGTGTCCGTCCTTGCGCATCACTCTCCACCAGCGCAAAACCGTCACCGTCAGGTCCATCGAATGTCAGCCGGGCTTCTCCCAGGAAGGAATCCTCGGCAAGTCCGGTAACGCCTTTACTGGTCAGCCGGCCTTTCCAGAACTCGAGTGCACCCTTTGGCACTGCAAACTCGGTGACTCCGACTTCACCTGCTCCACGATGGCCGCGCGGCATGTCACCAAAGGGGAAATAGGTCATCACCGACCCCGGCGTGCCGACTTCATCGCCGTAATACAGATGATAGACATCCGGCGCATCGAAATTCACCGTCTTCTTGACCCGGCGCAAACCGAGCGTGTTGGCGAAGAAGGCATTGTTCTGATTGGCGTCTGCGGCCATTGATGTGACGTGATGCAGACCCTTGATCTGTTTGATCATGACGGCGCTCCATGGGTTCAGAATTGCTGTTACCGACAAGATAGGGAAAACAAGCGACCACAAGAATAGAAACAAGCTTGCATTTACTGTTGTCATTATTGCAATAATGAGCGGTGCAGGACATCAAACCCATTCGCGTTTTTCTCAAGGTTGCAGAGCTCAAGAGCTTTGCAGCGGCAGCACGCACGCTGAACATGACGCCAGCATCGGTGACACGGATTGTTGCCAGACTTGAAAATGATCTGGACACCCAGCTTTTGAAGCGCACAACCCGCCAGGTCGCTTTGACCAGTGCAGGCGCACGCATTGCGGCGCGGTTTGCGCCCGTCGTGGATCAGTTCGATGAAATCGCCGGAGAGGTCGCCCGGGCTGCACGGCCCGATCACGGGCGGCTGACAATAAACGCGCCGATGTCGCTGGGACTGCGCCTGCTGCCAGGCCTGATCGACAGCTTCCGGCTCGCCTATCCCAACGTCACGCTGAATGTGCAACTGACCGACAAGCTTGTCGACATCGTGGAGGAAAACTGTGATCTGGCGATCCGCATTTCAGGGCCGCCCACCGACAAATCGACGATATGGCGGAAGATATGCGAGGTGCCCCGCCATGCGATCGCCGCTCCAAAACTGTTCGACCGGATTGACCGGCCGGAAAGCCCGGAAGACCTGATCAGGGAATATTGCATGTCCTATTCCGGCGATGGCGGATCTGAGCTCTGGCGGTTTCGCAAAGACCAACTGACACGCAACATCCCGGCGGGAACGGAACTGGTCTCCAACAGCGGCGATTTTCTCTATTCTCTTGTCATGTCCGGGGATGGAATAGCCGTATTGCCGGATTTCTTTTTTAAGGATGCGCTTGCTTCCAGGGAGGTGGAGCAGGTGCTTGCCGATTGGCAGATCCAGCCGTTGTGGCTAACGCTCTTCTACCCCCCATATGAAGCGTTGCCGCCACTTGTTGCGAGCTTCTCGGATTTCTTCGAGGCTTATCTCAGGGACGTCGGAGGACTGGAATTCTAAAACGTCTGCGTCAACCAGGCACACCGCGCTCTCATTGAAGCGAGCGACGGAGCGTTTCTCTCAGGATCGAAGCGCCGAAACTCCACGGATGGCACCATTGGTCACCCGTGGAGATTTGAAGCCGGAGTATCAGCTTGCCTCGGAGAGACATGTCTTGATGGAATCGGCCATGTTGTCGATCACCTCGAAATAGAGATCCGGTCCGTCGGCAAGCTCGGCACCCAGCGGATCGATAACGCCTGACTTTGCTTTCGTGCCCTCGATCACGGTCGAGACCAGTTTTGGCTCAAACTGCGGCTCGGCAAAAACACACGCCGCACCCAGCTCCTGCACCTTGGCCCGGATCTCGGTGACACGCTCCGCGCCCGGCATGACCTCGGGCGATACCGTGATCGAACCTGCGGCGGTAACACCGAAGCGATTCTCGAAATAGTGATAGGCATCGTGAAACACGATGAAGCCCTTGTCCTTGACCGGCTCCAGCGTGGCCGAGACCTCGGTGATCAGCGCATCAAGCCTGGCTGAGACAGCTTCGGCATTGGCCTCATATTTTGCGGCATTTGCAGGATCAGCCTTGGCAAGCGTCTCCTCGATTTCATGCACCATCGCCTTGGCATTTATCGGATCAAGCCAGATATGCGCATCATATTCGCCATGGGCATGCTCGTCGTGATCATCCTCATGCGCCGCGGTTTCATGATCATGGTCATGATCGTGCTCGTCGTCGTGAGCCTCGGTCTTCTCCTCATGGTCATGATCGTGGTCATGCTCGGCTTCAGCATGATCCTCATGCCCATGCTCGTCGCCGTGATCGTGTTTTTCAAAGGCCCCACCCTCGCGGAATCCTAGCTTTACCAGATGATGGGCATCGATCAGCTCAACGGACTTTGCGTTCGCCGCGATTGTCTCCAGAGGCTTTTCAAGGAAAGCCTCCAATTCGTGACCTATCCAGAACACCACATCGGCGGATTCAAGCATCTGCGCCTGCGATGGCTTGAGCGCATAATTGTGCGGCGAACCCGCACCTTCCACGATCAACCCAGGCTCGCCAACACCCTCCATGACAGCGGCAACAAGCGAGTGGACAGGCTTGATCGAAGCGACCACATTGACCTCGGCATGAGCCGAAAACGCTGTTGTGGCCAAAAGCGTTGAAGCGAGAAGAATGGCGCGGCCTTTGAACATGGGAATCCCTTTTGTTGAATGGTATCAGGCAAATTTGCTGTTCACAGCAGTGTCACGTTATCTCATAACATGATTGCGTAACTGTATAACGTGTGCAATATGGTGTGACAAGGCCCAATTAAGAGACTCCAGATAAAGATCCGTTCAAAGCCATGCTGAAAAAACCAGACCCGCTCGTAACGCTTGAGAATGCGGGCATTCACCGGTTCGACCGATGGCTGGTGCGCGGCGTAAGCTTTGCAGTCGACAAGGGCGAGATCGTGACCCTTATCGGCCCGAACGGATCGGGCAAATCAACAAGTGCAAAGATGGCGCTCGGCATCCTCACGCCTGATGAAGGTGAGGTCAGCCGCCGCCCGGATCTCAAAGTATCCTATGTGCCGCAAAAAATTGCCGTCGACTGGACCCTGCCTCTCACTGTGCGCCGCTTCATGCGCCTCACCGGCGAGGTTAGCGTTTCCGAAGCGGATGATGCCATGGCGGCCACCGGCGTCAGCCATCTTGAACGCGCGGAAGTGCGCACGCTTTCAGGCGGTGAATTCCAGCGGGTGATGCTGGCCCGCGCCATTGCACGAAAGCCGGATCTGCTGGTGCTCGACGAACCGGTTCAAGGCGTCGATTTCACCGGTGAGATCTCTCTGTACAATCTGATCCAACAGATAAGGGACGATCTCAATTGCGGCATCCTGCTGATCTCCCATGACCTGCATGTTGTGATGGCCGCCACTGACCGGGTGATCTGCCTCAACGGCCACGTCTGCTGCTCTGGCACACCGACGGTGGTCGCTTCAAGCGCCGAGTACAAGGCCCTTTTCGGCGCCCGTGCCGCCTCGACGCTGGCGGTCTATGAACACAACCATGACCACACCCATCTGCCCGATGGACGCGTGCGCCACGGTGACGGAAGCATTACCGATCATTGCCATCCCGAGGACGGGCATCACCATCATCATCCGGACAAGGCCGATGATCATGCCCATCATGGTGACGGAGCAAATCGCAATGCTTGATGACTTCTTCACCCGTTCCGTTCTTGCCGGCATTGGCGTGGCGCTCGTCGCGGGACCACTGGGCTGTTTTATTGTCTGGCGCCGCCTCGCCTATTTCGGCGATACGCTGTCGCATGCCGCCCTGCTCGGCGTTGCGCTGGCGTTCCTTTTCGAAATCAACATCACGCTGGCCGTGTTTGCAGTGTCGGCTTGTGTGTCGATCGCACTGCTGCTGCTTCAAAAACGCGCCACGCTTTCGTCCGACGCGCTGCTGGGCCTGCTGGCCCATTCCGCGCTGGCGCTGGGCCTGGTTGTGCTGGCCTTCATGACCTGGATCCGGATGGACCTCATGGGCTTCCTGTTTGGCGACATTCTCGCCGTCTCGAAGATTGACGTCGGCATCATCTGGCTCGGCGGTGCGATTGTGCTTTCCATCCTCGCGATGATCTGGCGGCCGTTCTTTGCCGCCACCGTCAACCGCGAGCTGGCAGAGGCAGAAAACATGAATCCGGATCGCGCCAACATCATTTTCATGCTTCTGATGGCAGCCGTTATCGCCATCTCCATGAAAATCGTCGGGGTGCTTCTGATCACAGCCATGCTGATCATTCCCGCAGCCACTGCGCGACGTTTTTCTTCCGGGCCAGAACAGATGGCTATCCTCGCTTCGGTCATTGGTGCGGCGTCGGTTCTCGGCGGATTGTTTGGTTCGCTGGAATGGGATACCCCCGCAGGCCCAAGCATCGTCGTGGCGGCACTGGGCCTGTTTGTCCTCTCGATCCTGCCCTGGCCTGCAATACACTCGCGCCGCCGACTTGACCTCGACAAAGGCCCCCAGCCTCAGAAAGGAGCAGGCCATGAATGATCATGTACACGCACCCGTGGACCTGACCAAAAACCAGTCACTGGTCATGTCAGCACTGACAAATTCCGATGGGCCGCTGAGCGCCTATACCATTCTCGACCAGCTGCGCGATCACGGCTTCCGCGCCCCGCTTCAGGTCTACCGGGCGCTCGACAAGCTGGTGGAGTTCGGGCTTGTGCATCGCCTGGAAAGCCTCAATGCGTTTGTCGCCTGCCGCCATCCCGACTGCGACGGCCACGAAACCCTTGCCTTTATGATTTGCGAGACCTGCAGTCAGGTCACTGAACTGTCAGACATGATGCTGGCAAATCATCTCAAGGGCCTTGCCGAAAAGCGCGGTTTCGCATTGAAGAAAACCACAATCGAACTGCGTGGTGTATGCGCGATGTGCAAGGCGGCCTGAACACCCGGCGGTGTAACGCACGGCGTCTGATTACACTACACGCGAGCTCAGAGAGATGCAGCCGACCTGCGAAGGCACAGTAGCGGTTCTGCATGAAACCACGATCATCGCTGGCGCCAATCACCGGAGCAGTTCATTGTCGTCAGGGCCATCGGGCCAGGCAATAGAGCCGCTCCAACCCATTGAACGATTGCCCGAGTAACGGAGACAGTCAGCGACGAATTAAGCGCGAAGCCGCCGTACCGCTTGAACCGCGATACCGGCAATACCCGTTGGAGACCTTCACGCATGCCTCAAACCTACCGGCCGCTTCGGGCCGCTTTCTGGATGCTCGGATCAATCCTGTCCTTCTCCTCTATGGCTGTTGCAGGCCGTTTTGTATCAGCGACCCACAGCACTTTCGAGATCATGGCGATCCGGTCGCTGATCGGTTTCATAGTCGTGGTAGCCATCGCTGGCGTGTTTAACCGGCTCCGCGAAGTTAGAGGAAACCGTATCAAAACCCATTTCTTCCGTAACTTTTTCCATTTTATCGGACAAAATCTGTGGTTCTTCGCGCTGGCAACCATCCCATTGGCACAAGTGTTCGCACTCGAATTCACCTCACCAATATGGGTAATATTGCTCAGCCTGATCTTTCTCGGCGAGCGACTGACCCGACCGAGGGTGGCTGCGGCCGCATTAGGCTTCATCGGCATTCTGGTGGTCGCCAGACCGGAGATGAGCATGATCGATTCCGGAGTGATTGCAGCGGCTATATCGGCGATTTTCTTTGCAGCAACGATCATCATGACCAAAGCGCTCACCCGTCATGAGAGCATCGTATCGATCCTGTTCTGGCTGACCGGAATTCAGCTTTGCTTCGGTGCTATAGCCCTTGCTCTGCAATCCTCGATCACCTGGCCCTCCAGCGCAACTCTGCCATGGCTCATGATAATCGGGCTGGCCGGACTCATTGCACATTACTGCCTTACGACAGCATTGTCTCTGGCACCGGCGAGTTTCGTGATGCCGATTGATTTCACACGGCTACCGCTCATTGCTGTTGTCGGCATGGCTTTGTTCTCCGAAAGACTGGACGCAATGGTGCTGATCGGCGGCGCTATCATTGTGCTTGCCAATTGGATCAACATACGCGGTGAGAAGCGCCGGGGCCAAACCGGATCTGAGCCCTCCATCATTCCTTAGATCACCGTGCGGACAGTTGGGCGCACATGTATTGCACCGCTATGCAGAATGGGCTTCCTGGACCATCTTGCGCAGATCAGAGGGCGTCATCCCATATCGGCGACGGAATGCCTGATTGAACCAGGACAGGTCATTGAAGCCGGATCGGTAGGCAATCGCCGTGATCGTTCTATTGGCAAGGCCGACATCGGAAAGCAGTCTGTGCGCCTGCTCCAGCTTGGCGGCAAGCACATGATCGGAGAAACTTGTGCCGAAAGCATAAAAAAGATCGCGAATAGCCCGAGGGCGTCGGCCATGCCGTTGCGCCAACCAATCAAGGGAAAGATCAGGATTGTCGAGATTGGCCTCTATGTCAGCCTTGATGCGCGCAATCTGGGCTGCTCTGGAACTGCCCCTCGCCGCTTCAGCCGCATCGCGGGGTGGACCAAGAGCAAGGATCAGCAAGTCCGCCAGCATGTCTCCCGCCTTCAGCAGACTATTTTCATCCATAGGCCCGATATCGCTGCTCAGCGTTTCGGCATAGCCTGACAGGAGATTGAGCTCTGCGGACGGAGCAACACCCCGGTAAAGCGCTTCGTCGAGATCACCGACCGCCGCAACAACACGCGCACGCGGAACGCAGATGACTTGCGATTTCGAACCCGCCGACCATGCTTGATAGCTTTCTTCATTGCCACGGAGTTGCGCCGGCTCTCCAGGACGCAGGACAACCTCATCCAGCCCATGGCGGCGCTCTGGCAAACGCACCTGGATAGAAGCGCCGGCTCTTGGGATCAACAGACACAAATCATCATTGCCATCGCGGGCAGCATGCGCCTTTTGGCGCGAAGTACAGATGCCAGCCAGCCATTGCTGGGAGGCAAATGCCTCTGGCATGATGCGAAGCGACACATCCATTGCCATTTGCAGATCGTCAAGGCGGTCAATGTGAAAGCTGATGGTCGGCTCCAGGGCATCCAGCCACTTTCCGGCTTCATTCAGTCCTGCTTCGGCAAATGCCAATCGATGAAAAGCTCCAGCTGTCATGATCGTCTGCTCCATGCCGACCAATGGTGCAGCTTCTATAACATGCTTGTCCGGAAAATCGCTTCAACCAAGGTTTGCATTGAACGCAAACATCAACAAAAAGATAACAACAACGGATGCTCGGCTCAGGGCCTATTGGTTTGCATTGAGACCGGCGATTTGTTTGAGGATAACTAAGGAGTGGTAGCGTCGTGTCTGGACGCTACCCATAGAAGTTGCCCTTTAACCGCGTGACGCCGAAAACAAGTTCCGAATGGCAGCTTGCACCGCCGACCCTACAAGCTCGGTAGCCAGAGCGCGATTTTCGGAAACAGCACCAGGAGCCCCACCAGAAGCAGCGAGCACCCCATGAACGGAAACGCCGAGAGATAGATTTCGCGCATCGTCGTATCCGGCGGCGCCACCCCCTTCATCACGAACAACAGGAGCCCAAAGGGTGGCGTGGTGAAGCTGATTTCCAGCGCCAGCAGCATCACCAGGCCAAACCAGATCGGATCGAAACCCAGGCTTATCGCCAACGGAAAAAAGATCGGCACGGTCAGCAGCATCATCGAGATCTGCTCCATGAACATTCCGAGCAGCAGCAACACCCCGAACATCACCATCAGCATGATGACGGGCTCAAGGTCATAGCCGGTCGCCCAGCGGATCAGACCACTTGAAGCGCCCGAAAACGCAAGCAGCTGGCTGAAAGTGGCCGATCCGAAGACAATCAGATAGGCCATCAAGGTCACGCGCATCGCCCCAACGATCGACTTTTTGATCGAGTCCCAGGTCAGGCAGCGGAAAAGGATGGCAAGCACGATCACCCCGAGTGCTCCGAAGGCTGCAGCCTCCGAAGGCGTGACGATCCCGCCAACCATCATGAAGACAATGATCACCATCACCGACAGCATCGGGATGACATCCCGAAACAACAGCGCCAGCTTTTCGCCGAGCGAGATCGGCTCGACATCATAGGCCGGTGCGGCATCCGGATCGAGCCGGCATTGCAGCCAGATCGTCGCGACGTAGAGCACTGAGAGAATCAGCCCGGGAATGATGCCGGCAATAAGCAGAGCACCAACATCGATCCGGGCAAGGGTTGCGAGCAGCACCGCAAGCGCCGATGGCGGAATGATGATGGCCAGTCCGCCGGTTCCCAGGATCGGACCGATCGACATATGTTTCTTGTAACCACGCTTTGTCATCTCCGGAACCATCAGGCTGCCCAGCAGCGCTGTCGATCCCATCGAGGAGCCTGACAATGTCGAAAAGCCAGTCCCGCCGATCACCGTGACATAGCTCAGCCGTCCCGGCAGACGGCCCAGCAGCTGATCGATGGCGTTGAACATGCGAGCTCCCAGCCCGGTATGGAAGAAAATCTCTCCCATCAGCAGAAACAGCGGAATCGGCACCAGGGCGAAACTGGTAAGAGACCCGAGGCCATTGCTCAGCAGAACGGAAATACCTCTTTCCCCGCCCATGAAAATCCAGGCGCCGATCAAATTGGCGGCCAGGAACGACAAAGCCACAGGCATTCCTATCGCCATCAGCGCAAGGATCGATCCAAGCAGGATCATCAGTGCCCAATACCATTCCATCATTCGTGGATCCCCGCTTCGCCCGAATGCATCAATTCGCGCCCGAATACGAAGCGTGAAAATTCTATCGCCATCAGGCCGAAGCAGACCGGAAAGCTGATCGTCAGAAGCCAACGGGGGAAATAATAAGCGCGAACATCATAGTCATTACGCGAAATGTTGGTCTGAACCAGTTCAGCGCCTTTCCAGGCGAGAATAAGACACACCAGAACACATAAGGCTGCGACAAGCCGGCTGATAACCCGCCGTGCGGAAGGTGGCAGACCTGCTGTCACCAGTTCGATATGGACATGTCCCTTCACCCGCACCAACCATGGCGCACCGAGCATCGTCATATACAGAAGCGCGTACTCGGACGAGGTGAACAGCCAGGCAAAGGGCTGGACCCCCAGGTTCCGCATCAGCACGGAAACCACGACCGATATCATCAGCCAGACGAGCATGGCGCCGGAAATGAACGCCATTGCATAAAGGAAGGCGGTGTAGAGACGGGTGACCTGTTGCATAGCGTTACCGGGTTCGAAAAGAAAAACGGGCCGCCCCGTTTCCGGGGCAGCCCTGAGACCGTTACTGGTCGCGTGCCGGATCGTAGAACTTGCCGATCAGTGCGTCATACTGTCCGTCACCCATCGGGGACTCAGCCATCAGGCCTTTCATGCGTTCCCAGGTCTTTTCGCGGGCTGCCTTGAGGTAATTGGCCTTGGCTTCACCTTCCAGGGAAACAACCTTCATGCCGCCGGCCTCAAGCGCTGCAAAATCGGCGTCACGCTTTTCCTTGAGCGCCGCGACGCTTTCGCCCTCATGGGCAATCGCGGCGTCTTGCAGAATCTTCTTCGCCTCATCCGACAGGCTGTTCCAGCGATCAAGATTGACGATCACGCCAAGGTCGGTCGAGAAGAAGCAAGGCTCGATGCGGTAGTTCAGAAACTCGTTCCATTTCAGATCAATGAGGCCGATCTGGGTCCAGCCTGTCGCATCCACAACACCGCGTTCAAGCGCCGAATAAACTTCGGTGGTCGGCAGGTCGATCACCTGTGCACCGAGATATTCGTTGAAGAATGCATTGTAGACCGCGTTGCCGCGCAGTTTCAGGCCTTCGACCTTGAGGTTGCCATCGGCGTCAAATTCCGGGGCATCGCGTGTCCAGAGATTGTAGCAGACACCGCTGTCAAACCAGCCGAGATACTTCACGCCCATCTTTTCCTGATGGATTGCATCAATCATGTCGATGCCACCATTGGCGCGCGCTTCGACAGCCGTCAGATTCGAGGCCACAAGCGCATCCTTTTCAGGTACCGCGCCGCCATAGAACGAACCGGGCGTGTAGACCATGTCGACGACGCCGTCCCGCACCGCATCAGGCTGCTGGAACATGCCGATTGCCTCGGGGCCACCGCGAACCTCGATCTGAACAACGCCCTTGCCTTCCTCGTTCACCTTGTCGACGAATTTGAGGAAAGACTGGGTGTAGATCAGTGTGGTCGGGAATGCGTGGACCGCGGAAATTGTCTCCTCCGCATAGGCAGCGGTGACCATCAGGCTGCTCGCCAGAAGACCGCCAATCATCATATGCTTCATTTTCGTTCTCCTTCATCGCGGGAAGCTCCCGCCCTGTTGTGGGGGTTGACCCCTTGGTTCTCGCGCGGTTGGTCCGCGTTCTGTTATTGGGGCGGCCAGACCCAGGGAGCGGCGGCCTTGCGGCTGTCGCGATAGCTCATGATGGCCTCTGCCCGCGAAGCGGTCAGATCGATGTCGTCCCAGCCATTGATCAGCTTCTCGCGCCAGATCTCGGGCAGGTCGAATGAGTAGGTCCGGTCGCCAATAGTGGCGGTTCCGCTATGGAGGTCGATATGAGTTGGCGCGACGCCCGGGCCGAGCCCGGACAGGATTGCTTCCACCGTCTCCTCGGGCAGAACGAGCGGCAACAACTGATTGTTGATCGCATTGCCGCAGAAGATGTCTCCAAAGCTTGGCGCGATAACCACCCGAATGCCGAAATCCACGAGCGCATAGACCGCGGCCTCGCGTGATGATCCGGAACCGAAATTGCGCCGTGCGACAAGCACGCTGGCCCGCGGATGCCGGTTGAGCGGAAAATCGGCAATCTGCTCTCCGGAGCCATCCTGCCGCATATCATGCAACAGGAACGAGCCGTAGCCTTCAGAGCGTGGCGCCGACATGAAACGCGCGGGGATGAGCTGATCTGTATCGATGCTCTCACGCGGCAGCGCGACAGCCTGGCCATCATGGATGGACCATCCGCTCATATCCGCCCCTCCAGAAAAGGCCGCACATCACAGAGCGTGCCGGTCACCGCGGACGCGGCAACCATTGCCGGGCTCATCAGATGGGTCCGAGCGCCTCTGCCCTGGCGGCCTTTGAAATTACGATTGGTGGACGAAGCGCAACGTTTGCCGGGTGCGACCAGATCGCCATTCATGCCGACGCACATCGAACAACCGGAGTCCGTCCATTCGAGGCCAGCATCGATAAAGATGCGGTCAAGCCCTTCCTGCTCGGCCTGCCGCTTGACCAAGGTAGAACCCGGCGCCACCAGGCCGGAAACCCGTGCCCGCCGCCCCTTCAGAACGGCAGCCGCGAGACGCAGGTCCTCGATCCGCCCATTGGTGCAGGATCCGATGAACACCTGATCCACCGGCGTACCGGCGAGCGGACGGCCGGGAACGAGCCCCATATAGTCGAGTGCCTCGCGTGCCCGCTCAGCCCGCGCACCTTCAAGCCTCGCCGGGTCGGGCAGTGTCGCGGTGATCGGAAGCGCTTCCTCGGGACTGGTTCCCCACGTCACCGTTGGCGCTATCTCCGCTGCATCGATGGACAGTTCGCGGTTGAACTGAGCATCGCTGTCGCTCGGCAATCCGCTCCAGGCCTCGACCGCACGATCCCAATCGTGCCCTGCGGGTGCATAGGGCCGCCCCATGAGGTAGTTGAATGTGACGTCGTCGGGCGCAACCATGCCAAGCCGCGCGCCGCTTTCGATTGACAGATTGCAAAGCGTCATCCGTCCTTCCATTGAAAGCGACCGAACCGCGGAACCGGCATATTCGATTGCATGGCCACGCCCCCCGTCCGCACCAAAGCGGGCGATCAGGGTAAGCGCCAGATCCTTTGCAGTAACGGTTGCGCCAAGTCGGCCTTCTACCGTGATCCGCATCGGTTTCGGGCGAACCTGCCAGATGGTCTGGGTTGCAAGCACATGAGCGACCTCGGTCGCGCCGATGCCGAAGGCCAGAGCGCCCAGTGCACCATGGGTGGAGGTGTGGCTGTCGCCGCAATTGATCGTCAGCCCGGGCAGGCTCAGCCCCTGCTCCGGTCCGACCACATGGACGATGCCCTGTTCAGGATCGTTGAGGCCGAAGATCTGCACACCGTGTTTTTGGGCGTTGGCCTCGAGTGTGGAAATCATCCGACGAATATCACCTTCCGGCAAGTCTCTGCGGCCACGGGTCGGTGCGTAGTGGTCAACAACCGCAAATGTCAGCGACGGCTCTGCAAGCTTGCTGTCGCGCGCTGCGAGCCGGGCGAACGCGTGATGAGATCCTTCGTGCACCAAATGCCGGTCCACCCACAGAAGCGACGCGCCGTCGGCACGGCAGGTGATTTCGTGCGAACTCCAGAGCTTTTCGAACAATGTCCGCGGCGTCATTCGGCCGCCTCTTGGCTGGCGCCAGAATCAAAGACCGGCGCCCAGCGGCGGCTGTCCTCAGATCCGACGCGATCAAGCGTCATTTCCAGACGGAAAAGGTCCGGACGGTAGAGCGCCGACAAATACTCCACGCCGCGCCCTGTTGTGTCGCGCACCACACGGCGGATCGAAAGCAGCGCCGATCCGATTTCGATGCCAAGCGCTTCGGCCACATCAGGCGCTGCCAGAGTAGCGCGGACTGACTGATGCGCATCGGACACCTGCACCCCGGAGCGTTCCAAGAGCCGGAACAGCGGCGTCGTGGCGAGATCCGCCTCGGTGTAACTCGCTGCAATTTCCTCCGGCACATGCGTCGTAAGATGCGAAAACGCCTTGCCGTCAATCAAGCGAACCCGGATTGCGGTTTGCACTCGGGCGCCTTCAGGCAATGCCATAGCCGAGGAAACGATCTGCGGCGCGGGACCGTAAGAAAAGGACAAGAGCCGCGCCGTGGTGCTCTGCCCCATTTCGACGAGCTGCGGCATCAATGTTGCGAAATCTGCCGTGACCTGCCCCCCGGCCCCATCAATAGCCCGTACGGTGGTGCCGGAACCGGCGCGGCGTTCAATCAAGCCGTCGGCCTCAAGTGCCTCCAATGCACGGCGAATTGTAATACGGCTTACAGAGTGGATTTCGGCGAGTTTTTGCTCGCCGGGCAACAGACTCCTGGCCTGAAAAGTCCCGTTGAGGATTTCATCGCGCAACAACAGATACACCCGCCGGGCCTTGCCGCCATCAGGTAATCCCGTGTTTTGCCTCACCGCCACGCGCAGACCTCCAAAGCCTGGATTTGTCGGGCAACCGTAACACCTGATTTCAGAAAATCAACAAACCTATCCACATAAAGATCAGAAATTTGCAGTTTGCACGTACGAAAATCTGTACTATCAAGCATACAGATTATTTGCGGAGGTCGTGTTTTGCCTGTCATCGAAGCCCATGTGCTGGAAGGCTACTCCGAAGAAGAGCGGCAGCGCCTTGCGCGTGCATTGACAGATGCCGCCTGTCTCGTGATTCCGGCCGCTCCAGATGCCGTGACCGTGATGATCCGCGAAAATCCAAAGGCCAATTACATGCGAGGCGGCAAAACCCGCGCGCCTGCCCCTGCCCGACCTGACCCCTGTGAACAGATCCGCGCCTATCTGGCGGCAATGGAAGCACGCGACATGCACACAGCGCGGTCGATGCTTGCCGATGGTTTCGTGATGAATTTCCCCGCAGCTCCCGGGCTCACGGCGCTTGAAGAGCTGATCGCCTGGGCCGCACCGCGATACCGCTTCGTCAAAAAGACCTACGACCAGTTCGAAGCATTTCAGAAGGATCGGGTCACCGTCATTTATGCGATGGGAACGCTCTACGGAGAGTGGCCTAACGGCGCGCCTTTCGAGGACATTCGCTTTATCGACCGTTTTGAAATGACCGATGGCAAGATCACCCGGCAGGACGTCTGGAACGACATGGCAGAAACCAAGGCACAATTGACATGAGCATAGACCCGATCACCCTTGCTGTTCTGGCAGGGCGCATGGAACAGATCGCCGACGAGATGGACGCCACCCTGTTCCGTGCGGCTTTCAACCCGATCATCGCGGAAGCCCACGACGCCAGCCATGGCCTGTACCATGCCGTCACCGGCGACACGCTGGTTCAGGGCAAGTCAGGCCTGCCGATTTTCGTTGGCGTGATGTCCTTTGCGGTCAAGGCGGTGATCGACAAAGTGGCCGAAACCGGCGAGCTCGCCGATGGTGATATATTCATCTTCAACGACGCCCACCTCGGTGGCACGCACCTGTCCGACATGCGGCTGGTGCGCCCGTGTTTTCATGAAGGAAAGCTTTTTTGTTGGTTGGCATCCGTCGGGCATTGGCATGATGTGGGTGGCGCCGTTCCGGGCAACTACAATCCAGCTGCAACCGATGCATTTGCAGAGGCTTTTGTTCTTCCTCCGGTCCGTCTGGCCCGCGCCGGCGTAATCAACCAGGACATCATCGACATCCTGCTGCGCAACACCCGGCTGCCGCAATCCGCTCAGGGCGATCTCAATGGGCAACTGGGCGCGCTCGATCTTGGCGTGAAGCGGATGGATGAACTGCTCGCCGAATATGGTGCAGGCACTGTAGGATCCGCGCTCGATGCGCTGGGTGACCGCGCAGAAGCGTTGATGCGTTCCGAGTTGACCGATCTGCCGGATGGCAGATGGGAAGCCGTCGACTATCTCGACAATGACGGCATTGTCGATGAGCCTCTTCCAATCCGCGTAGCGCTGACCATCGCGGGCGACCGGATGGAGCTCGATTTCGAAGGCTCGGCACCGCGTTGCGCAGGCCCCGTCAACATTGCGCTGCCGACCGCTGTGGCCACCGCCTACGTGGCCATCAAACACATCTTTCCCGCACTTCCGGCCAATGCCGGTGTGATGCGGCCGATCACCGTGAAGATCCCGCAGGGATCGCTTCTTGCGGCTGAATTCCCAGCTCCTGTCGGCGGCTATACCGAAACCATCTTGCGAATGATCGACGCCATTTTCTCGGCAATGGCCCAGGCAGCGCCCGAACGGGTTGTGGCCAACGCCTATGGTACCATCAATGCACTCTCGATTGCCGGCAAGCGCAACAACGGTCAGCCTTGGGTGATGTTCTCCTTCTATGGCGGCGGCCATGGCGGCACGCCTGAAGGAGACGGACTCAATCACGGCAACGCCCCGATCTCAACCGCGACGATCCCGCCGATGGAGATCCTCGAAGCAGCCTATCCGGTGATGTTCAAGCAGTGGGCTTTGCGGCCCGACAGCGCTGGAGCAGGAACCCATCGCGGCGGCCTGGGCGCAATCTACGAAATCGAGGTTCTCGAAGACAACGGCGCCGAAGCGTTTCTTTTCGGTGAACGCGGCCGCTTCGCCCCGCAAGGCGTTGCCGGCGGCGCAGAGGCTGCAATGAACGTGTTCTCCTATGAGCAGGCTGATGGCTGGCACCATCCACCCATGGCTTCCAAAATGCGCGGCATTCGTCTGGCGAAGGGCGACAGCGTCAAACTGGAGACACCCGGCGGCGGCGGTTACGGATCTCCATCAAGCCGCAGCCCGGAAAGGATCGCGCGCGATGTGGCGCTTGGACTGCTGAGTGAAGACGCCGCAACACAGCAATATGGCAGTACATGGAAAGAGGTCCGCTGATGTCCAACGGAACAATGATCGGCGTGGACGTCGGCGGCACATTCACCGACGTCTTCGTACTCGATGAACAAAGCGGCAAAGCGCGGGTGGCGAAGGTGCCGACCACGAGGCCAGACCAGTCAGGCGGGTTCCTCGACGGTATAAGCCAGCAGGTGTCAGATCTTTCGACCGCAGCAGTCGTCGTCCACGGCACCACTGCGGGAACCAACGCCCTGCTTGAACGCAAAGGTGCCAGAATCGGGGTCATCACCACCCAGGGACTGCGGGATGTTCTCGAAATGCGCCGCCGCGACCGCCCGCGCACCTGGGGGCTGCGCGGCGACTTCGAACCCATCGTCCCGCGCAACCTGCGTATCGAGGTTCCCGAGCGCACGCTTGCCGACGGAACCATCCGCACAAAGGTCGATCTGGATGCCGTCCGCCATGCAGCGCAAGTTCTGCTCGAAGAAGGCTGCGTGGCGGTGGCAGTCCTGTTCGCAAATGCTTACGCAAACGCTGAGAACGAGAAAAACGCGGTAGAAGCGGTTCGCGCGGTCTGGCCCAACCCGCACGTCTCAGCCAGCCACGAGATTCTGCCCGAGATCCGCGAATATGAGCGCTTCTCCACGACCGCGCTCAACGCCTATCTTCAGCCCGAGGTGTCCGGATATCTGGATCGGCTTGAAACCGCGCTGAAGGGTGGCGGGTTTGATGGCGAGTTCATGATCGTGCAATCCAATGGTGGCGTGATGGCGGTCGACACCGCCTGCCGCCTGCCAGTCCGGACAGCGCTGTCTGGCCCCGCCGCAGGCGTCATAGCTGCTGCTTACATCGCTGAGACCGCAGGCTTTCCCGACGTGATAACCGGCGACATGGGCGGCACGTCTTTCGACGTGTCGTTGATTGCCGGCGGCCAGTCGATGCTCAGTCCGCAAACATCGATCGCTTTCGGCATGGTGGTGCGCACCCCGATGATCGAGATCACCACAATCGGTGCCGGTGGTGGATCAATCGCCTGGGTCGACAAGGGCGGCATGCTCAATATCGGGCCAGAGAGCGCAGGCTCCAATCCCGGCCCGGTCGCCTACGGTCTGGGCAACACAAGACCCACCGTGACCGATGCCAATGTGGTGCTTGGCCGGATCGATCCGGACAATCCCATTGGTGGAAAACTGACACGCCTCGATGTGGAAGCTGCCTCTGCAGCCATTGACGCACATGTTGGTAAACCGTTGGGACTTTCCACCGTGGAAGCCGCCGACGCGATCCTGCGGGTTGCAAATTCACGCATGGCCGGTGCCATCCGGTTGGTCAGCATCGAACGTGGGTTTGATCCCAAGCGCTTTGCCTTCATGCCGTTCGGCGGTGGGGGCGCATTGCACACAGCCGCCATGATCGATGATGTCGGGTTGGCCCGCGCCATCGTGCCGCGCTACCCGGGTGTGACCTCGGCCATGGGCTGTGTCATCGCCGACATGCGTCAGGATTTTGTGCAAACAATCAACGTCCTCTGCGACAATCTCGACGAGGCGGCACTGGCAGCCTTCCTCGAAGATCATGTGACCCGCGGTCATGATCTGCTGAAGGCGGCGCGCACCCGGTTCGATCGAACCGACATTCTGGTCGAGCTCGACATGGCCTATCTTGGCCAGACCCATACGGTAGCAGTTCCATTGAAACTTGCCCTGGATGGCGACAAGCAGGCAGCGCCGACGAAGGCCGAAATCACAAAGGCCTTCGATGAGGCCTACACAGCAACCTATGGACGACTGCTCAAGAACGGGACAAGGCGGGTCATGAACCTGCGCACATCTGTCATTGGACGACGGCCGAAATTCGATCTCTCGACCCTTGCCCCCAAGACCGGCACCGTGCAGGACGCCCGTAAGGGAAATCGGCAGGTGTTCTTTGGCCATGAATGGCGGGACACGGTGATCTACAAGCGCTTGGCACTGCCTGTCGGGGCGGTGATCGAGGGCCCCGCAATTTTGGAACAGCCCGATACCACGGTGCTGGTCGATCCGGGGTTGAAGGCAACGGTCGATGCCTTTGGCAACACGATCATTGAACGAGTGGAGGGATAGAAAATGGCAGGTATCACCCGCCTCAATCCGGCGCGAACCGCGCTTCTGACGATCGATCTGCAGAACGATTTTCTCCACCCTGATGGCGCCTATGGCCGTGCGAACCAGACAGCCGAATCAATTGCGGCTCTGCCTGACCGCATCGTGCCCTTGCGCAACGCGCTCAAAGCAAAAGGCGGCACCTATTTCAGTGCCCAGTTCACGCTTGTTCCCGGACCGGATGACGAGCCTCTGATCGCGGCGCATCTCAAGCAGTTGCGACCGTTTCTTGCCAAAGGCGACTTTGCACCGGGGAAGTTCGGCCATGATCTCGTTGATCCGCTGAAGCCCGCGGACTACACAATCGAAAAAGTTGCCTATTCGGCATTTTACCAAACCCGGCTCGAATATATCATGCGCGCACTTGGTATCGATACGTTGCTGATTGGCGGTATCGTCACCAATGGTGGGGTTGCCAGCACCCTGCGCGACGCCCATCTGCGCAACATCGACACGATTTTACTGACCGACGGTTCTGCGGCCTTCAAGGACGAGGTTCACCAAGCAACACTGTTGTCTCTGTCATCGCTTGGCAGCCAGATGACATGCGCGCAGGCCACCGCGCTGCTGGAGGGCGCGCCATGAGCCTCAAATCACGCCTTGCCCGGTCCGAAATCCTTGTCGCTCCCGGTGTCTATGACGGGCTGACCGCAGCGCTCGCGCAACAGGCGGGCTTTGAAGCTCTTTATCTGTCCGGTGCTGCGGTGGCTTACACCCGGTTGGGGAGACCCGATATCGGGCTGACCTCAGTCTCCGAGATGGCCGACACCATGACGTTGATCCGTGACCGGATCGAGCTTCCGGTGGTCATTGATGCCGACACCGGCTTCGGAAACGCGCTCAACGCGCAGCGCACCATGCGGCTCTACGAGCGAGCCGGCGCCAATGCACTGCAGGTGGAAGACCAGACCTATCCCAAGCGCTGCGGTCACCTGGCTGACAAATCGCTGATCTCAAAAACGGAAATGGCTGGCAAGATCGCAGCCATGGCGGATGCAAGGTTGAGCGGAGAAACTTTGATCATTGCCCGCACCGATGCAATCGCAGTGGAAGGCTTTGAAGCAGCCATCGACCGCGCCGAAGCCTATCTTGAGGCTGGGGCTGATGTGCTGTTTATCGAGGCACCGCGTTCGGGAGATGAGTTGAAGCGCGTCGCAGAAACCTTTCGCGGTCGCGTGCCGCTGCTTGCCAACATGGTCGAAGGCGGGGCGACACCGATCCGGAATGCAAGCGATCTTGAGGCGCTTGGTTTCGACATCGTCATCTTCCCCGGCGGCATTGTGCGCGCCTTGGCCCGCGCTGCCCAGGATTACTACAGATCGCTCAGGGCAAACGGCTCCAACAGCCCCTTTGCCGACCGTATGTTCGACTTTGATGGCTTGAACGATGTCATCGGGACGCCGGACATGCTGGCAGAAGGCCGCCGCTTTGACGGAAGCGACGACGCATGAACGATGCCGGGCCATCACCATCCTTCGATTTTGAGGTCCAGACCCTGATCGTTGGCGCCGGGGCTGCAGGGCTGACTGCCGCTTTGGCAGCCCACCAGGCTGGACAGGAAGTCTTGGTGATCGAAGCTGATGCGGTTCCTTCGGGCTCCACGGCCTTGTCGGCGGGCTTGATCCCGGCAGCCGGGACACGCTTTCAGCAGGCCGCGGGTATCGATGACAATCCAGCGCTTTTCGCCACCGACATTCAGCGCAAGGCGAAGCAGGAAAATGAACAAGCACTTGTCGACGCCATGGCGCAGAATTCAGCCCGGGTGATCGAGTGGCTCGCCGACAAACATGGACTGCCCTTTTCACTGGTCACCGATTTCGATTATCCCGGACACACGCGACGTCGCATGCATGGCCTGCCTTCGCGCTCCGGCCGCGAACTGATCGATCGCCTGCGCGAGGCAGCTGAAAATGCCGGAATTGATATCGTGTGCAACCGCAGGGCCACCGCCGTCCATACTCAGGCCAACCGTGTTAAGGGTCTCTCCGTACAGGCCCCAGATGGGGTGGAAAGCATCACCTGCCAGAGGCTGATTCTGGCCTGCAACGGCTTTGGCGGAAACCGTGAAATGGTTGCGCGCCACATGCCGCAGATCGAAAGCGCAGTCTGGTTCGGTCATGATGGCAACCGGGGCGAAGCTGTGGCTTGGGCCAAGGCTCTGGGCCTCGAAACCCGTCATCTGGGAGCCTTTCAAGGCCACGGCAATGTTGCCCATCCGCATGGCATTCTGATCACCTGGGCGGTGATCATGGAGGGCGGCGTTCAGATCAACACCGCCGGGCAGCGCTTCTGGAACGAGGCGCAAGGCTATTCCGAAGCCGCGCGCGCAGTTCTGGCCCAGCAGGGCGGCGTTGCCTGGACCGTGTTCGACACCCGTATCGCAGCGATTGCCCGCCAATTTGAAGATTTCAAACAAGCAGAGGCCGCAGGTGCCATACGGATCGCTCAAGATATCGCGGCATTGGCAGAGGCAACGGGAGTCCCAGAAACAAGTTTGCGGATCACTCTTTCAGATATTCCGCAGGATGGAACCGATACGTTTGGGCGCAAATTCGGCGCCACCGCGCTTCACCCACCCTATGCGGCGGTCAAGGTGACCGGTGCGCTGTTTCACACGCAGGGCGGGATAGCTGTCGATCCGTTGACAGCACGCGCTCGCCTTTCCTCGGGCGGCCTGATGGAAAATCTCCACGCAACCGGAGGTGCTGCTTGCGGCGTCTCGGGCACCGGTGACAGCGGTTATCTTTCAGGCAATGGCTTGCTTTCGGCAATCACACTGGGTTGGCTTGCCGGCTCCATGTCGAATTGAACAAAGGTCGGTTTCAGACCAACACCCTTCAGCCCACGTTAAACTCGAAAGCTCAGAAGTAGGCTTCGTCGACTATTTTCGGATTTTACCGGATTTCCTCGGCACTGCCTGAAAAACGGACCTTGCCGGAGCGCATGACGATCACTGAATTGACGGGGGACAGGGCCACTTCGGCAAACTGTCCGACCAGCAACACCCCGGTTCCGCGCGCGACAAGTTGAGAGACGGTCTCGACCAGCCGCTTGACGATCGGCGGCGCCAAGCCAAACGACATCTCGTCAATCAGCATGTATTTTGGCCGCGACATCAGTGCGTGGCCGATGGCCAGCATCTGCTGTTGACGCTGTTCAAACCCGGCAATCAATATGCCTACTGGAACGACACCGGCTTTGACGAACAGCTGGTGATTGGTGCGACCACGACCGATGTCGCCACCCGTGAGGCAGCCTACAAGAAAGCCACCGAGATCATGTGTGACGAGGCCCCGGTGCTCTTCCTCTATGCCCAGCCCGCGAAAAATGGCGTCTCCGCCAAGGTAAACTACACGCCGCGTGGTAACGACTGGATGCGCGCCTACGACATGGCACCGGCAAATTGAAAGTGCATATGAGCTCACATTGCGTTCGCGGACATTGCTGCTAGTCCGCATCCGAACGCCCGTGCTACGGGCGTTCGGAGAACACAAAACAACTATGGAATAACATATATGATGGTATAATGGTCACTCCAGGAAACCATAGCTGCATTGACATACGCCAGGAACAGCGGGGATCACGCGCCGGGGCGTGCCTTGCCTGCAGAAAGAATGACGTTCGGGGTGAAGTTTACCTATGATTGATTCACAGCCAATAGTGCGCAGAAAGCTGTCCGACGAGGTGCTGGACAGGCTCAAGCGGCTAATCACCGGCGGCGATCTTCGGCCAGGTGATGAAATGCCCTCGGAACGTGAATTGATGGAACGGTTTCAGGTTGGGCGCCCGGCCATCCGTGAAGCCATGCAGGCCTTATCCGGCATGGGTCTTGTTGCGATCTCTCACGGGGAGCGTGCAAAGGTACTGCAACTGTCGGCCAAATCGATCATCAAGCAGGTTGATGTAACAGCCAAGATGATGCTGGCCTCGTCCAAGGATTCGCTGGAAGACCTCAAGAGCGCACGTATTTTCTTCGAGCGCGGCATGGTGCGCGAAGCCGCAGAAAAGGCTTCGGAAGAGGATATCAAAGGCTTGCGCGCATGCCTCGATCTGCAGCGCGCTTCGCTGGGTGACGCGAAGGCCTTCATCAATGCCGACATGCAACTGCACACCCGTATCGCCGAAATTTCCGGCAATCCCATCTATGTGGCTGTAAGCGAAGCCCTGCTCGGCTGGCTGGCGGAGTACCACACCGAAATGCTGATCTGGACTGGCAAGGAGAACATCACCCTGTCCGAGCATGAGGAAATCATCGAGTGCATTGCCCGCCATGACGCCGATGCCGCCGAAGATGCGATGATCCGGCATCTGGAGCGCTCGCGGGCGCTCTATGTGCAGAATTCCAGCACCTGATCCGGTGCGCGCCCGCACAGGCTCCAGTTACAACACGCGCCGCCTGTCCCTTTGAGCAGGCGGCGCGTTTCGCTGTTACGTTATTCGCTTGATACTTGCAGCGATTTCCTCGGGCTCGAAGACCCGTTTCCAATCGTCACGCATAAGCACCGGCTTGCCAAATTCGATCGCCTTGTTGCAGGCATCGGAAAACACGCCCTGGGTCTGCCCGAAGATGACTGCACCGAGCACATTCATGTGTCCGAGCAAAAAGTCGGTCGCGGCCTGTTGATCAACGCCGCGGGCAACGACTTCATCAACTGCTTCTTTCATAACAACCAGCAGCGACGCGCAGACTGTCTCGGACAGGCCCGGCTCGAGCAGCGCCATCTGCTCGACGGTCACCCGATGCGAGCGCATCACCGGCGCCCAGATCACCTGGGCGATCTCCTCGCCCTTGGCATAGTCTTCCTCAGGCCCCTGCATGAGCGCGCTGACGATATGTTGCCGGGCCTTGACGCCACCGAAATAGTCCCGTTTGGCATCCATATCCGTTTCATCGTTGAAGATCGGCGGATGGCAGGGATGTGTGATGAAGTATGTCAGATCCGGGCGCTCAGGCAGGTGTCCGGCAAAGGGTGCCGCGGCATCGAGTGCCACCACCATGGTACCGGACTTGACCTTGCTGTTGATGCTCTCCATCACCTTGCCGATATGCGTATCGGGCACCGCGAGAATGACCACTTCGGCCCCATCAAGAGCCGTATCGGCGGAGACAACTTCAATGCCCAGCCCGGTTTTGAGGCGGTCGCACCCTGCATCGCTGACCTCCACATGGCTCACCGAAAACCGCGAGCCGACAAAGTTGGTCGACAGGCGATATCCCATTTTTCCACCCGCTCCAAACAACGCAATTTTTGTCATGTGTTCTACTCCTGTCTCGATTTCTTGCCGTTGCGCTCCAGGTGGGGCAGCTCGGCTTCATACTGGGTGATCAGCGAGTCTTGGCGTCTTTTCGAAATCCCGCCTGATCGATATCCATTTCGACCGCAGTTGCGGTCATCATGCCGGTCAGCCATCGGGTTCTGGCTCAGCGATATTCTTGGCGTTGAAAGCGCCCTTTGCCGAAGATGACGCACTTCGGCTCAAGATCGGCGCGCCACTGGCCAGGAACAGGACCGCGAGAACCAGAAAGCCCTTGAGGACATTCTGGCCGGCGTAACTCCATCCGACGAGGTTCAACAGCCCGTCGAGCAGGATGAAGAACAGGGCGCCGCCCCAAATCCCGGCGGGCACCGCGCGCCCGCCAGACATCAGGGTGCCGCCGATCACGACAACCGCGATTGAATCGAGCAGATAGTCATTGCCCAGCTCGACATTCGGTGCCGAGAACGATGCGCGCAGCGCACCCGCGAGCGCCGCCAGCACACCACATGCCAGGTAGACAACCACCAGGACCCTCTTGGCGTTGACGCCTGCGTATTCTGCGGCACGCCGCGCCTGGCCGAAAGCCAGCATCTGAGCTCCCCAGGTCGTGTATTTGAGGGCCATGGAAACTGCCATGGTAAAAAGCAGCACCACGATGGCGAATGCCGGGATGCCAAACGGGGCCCAGTTCAGGAACCCTTTCAGCAAAGGGGCGGCCGATCCCTGGAAACCCTTGGCCAGGGTAAGCGATATGGCCGAGGCGATCAGGCTGGTGGCGAGCGTGGCGACGATCGGCGGAATGCGGACATAGAGGATGGCGATGATGCTGATGGAAGACATCGCCAGCCCCGCACCAACGGCCGCGCCCAATCCCAGAATCCAGGACCCCGTGACGTCCCCCACGGCGATCGAAAGCAACCCGCCCAGTGAGAAAACCTTTGCGACGGAGACATCTATGTTTCCGGGCCCGGCACTCATCACCAGCATCTGCCCAAGCCCGACCAGGACAAGATAGGGCGCAATGGTGAAGGCCAGCGTGAGTGTCTCGGTACCGCCGCGGCCAGAAACGATGAAAGTCAGCACCAGCACCGCGGCAGCAGCCAAGAATGACCAGGTCCACGGCGGGATGGATTGATTGCGCAACTTGGTCATCGGCTCATGCGCTCCACAACAAGCCGTCCGGCCAGAACAGCGATAACGATGAAGCCCTGGACCGCCGGCTGCAGGTTCGAGGACAGATTGAGAAGTGTGAGCAGCACGGTCAACAGGCCAAGCGTTATGGCCCCTGCAAGAGTCCCCCAGGCGACCGCGCGCCCTCCGGTGAACATGCCACCGCCGAGAATGACTGCCGCGACCGTGGTAAGGGTGTATCCGGGGACCGCATTGACATCCCCTCCTCCGATTTCCGCGGTCAGCGTGATCCCAGCCAACACCCCCAAAATGCCGACCGTTGCGTAGGCGAGCATCCGGGTGAAGACCAGCGAGCTGCCGGATCGCGTCAAAGCGACCGGGTTGCTGCCCAGGCTGCGGAAGCGGACACCCAGCCCGGTCCGGCGCGTCACGAACCATGTCAGCGCAGTGGCAGCGACCATGGTCACCACTGGCGCCGGAATCGAAAGCGGCGGTTTCCAGAAGGCGTATTTGAACAGCCAGTCCGGCGCCATCCCGCCCGGCACCGGGAGCACAAACAGGCCGAGACCCAGCCAGATGAATGAAGCACCCAATGTGGCTATTAGCGATGGCACAGCACGAAGCTGAACCAACGCCCCCAGAAGCGCGTAAGCAAGCACGCACCCTCCAAGCGCCAACACGCCCACCAACGGAGTTTCCCGCAGCAGCGTTGCGACGATGGTCGTGACCATTCCAACAAAGAAGCCGATACCAAGATCAATGTCGCCTATGCTCATCATCACCATTTGCGCCATTGAGGCGATGGCCAGGGCGACGATGGGGGACATTATCAGGGTGAGACCGTTCTGCGACCAAATACGCGGCTGCATCGCCCCGCAGATGAGCAGGATCAGCAGCATCGCGATGAGGGTGAGGAACCCGGGCAAAACCCGCCGCCCAAGACCTCTGGGCAGATTGAACCGGGTTTGGTGAATATTCGCGGTGCTCACGAATGCGGCCCTCCGGCTTCGGCGAAAGACAGCGTAATGATGCGTTCGTCGGTGATTTCGGTTCCGTGCAATTCACCGGCGATGCGGCCGGCGCGCAGCACATAGGCGCGGTCGCAGTGTTGCATCTCGGAATTCTCGCTCGAGTACCAGATGATCGTCCGGCCCCTGCGGGCTTCTGACTTGATCAACTGATAGAGTTCGGCCTTGGTATGAACATCGACGCCGCGGAACGGGTCATCGAGAAGGATGATTTCGGCGTCTGACGCAAAGGCACGCGCCACAATAACTTTCTGCTGGTTTCCACCCGAGAGCGCGGTGATTGCTGCAGCGGCACCTCCACGAACCTTAAGGCGGTCGACCCACTCGGCGACCAGAGCATCTTCCTTGTCCATCTGCCGCATGCCATTCCTGCTCATACCGGGCATGGCCGTAATCGTCAGGTTTCTGGCCACGTCCCATATAGGCAGGATGCCCGAGCGCTGCCGGTCGCCGGGCACATAGGCCAAGCCTACATTAACATGAGCGTCTGCGCTGCACCGCCAAAGCCGGTCCAGAACCTGCTCCTGCCCCTGCCCCGCAATCCCGGCAAGTCCGATGACCTCGCCCTGATGCGCCAAAATCTGCGTTGCCTTGCCGTCCGTCGTGACCATCGACACATTGACCGCAACGGGGCGTTTGTTGTCCAAGGCGGCGGGACTGGTCGACCTCACTGTCTCGTCGATCACAACCTCGCCTCCCATGACCTGAAACAGGTCTTTCTCGCTCACGTTGCCAGCCTGGTGGATGGAGACAACCGCACCATCCTTCATCACGGCGACACGGTCGCAGATCGCCAGTATTTCCTTGAGGCGATGGGAAACGAGAATAATGGCGTGCCCGCTGGCCCGCAGCTTTCGGACATAGTCATAGAGATGATCTACGGCGCCGCCGCTCAGGGATTCTGTTGGCTCGTCGAGGATCAGCAAGCTCAGATCATCGGCAATAGTGGCCCGTGCAATCTCGACCATCTGACGCTCGGCAAGCGTGAGATCATCGACATAGTCGGTCGGCCTGATTGCATGACCGGGGAAAATTTCATCGAGGCGGGCTGCGGCGCGCCGGGATGCGGGCCCGTGCCATCTGCGGTCGGGGATCCAGCTGCTGCTGGACAGATAGATGTTCTCATAAACTGTCAGCTCGAGCGCAAGAGAGCCCTCCTGATAGGCCATGCGAGCACCGGGGAATCCGCTTTCCGACGGTGTGGTGGCGCCACCGATCCGCACGGTTCCGGAACCGACCGCCTCAATCCCGCTCAGAACCCGCATAAGGGTGCTCTTGCCAGCGCCGTTATGGCCAACCACCCCAAACACCTCACCCGCACGCACATCAAGCGTAACACCGGAAAGAGCTTTGGTTGGTCCATATGTTTTGACTGCATCCCTGACCTGAACCACAAGGTCCCGGTCGGCGGTGGTTTTCTGTGTCTGCACGGCCTTTGTCACACCAATCCAGAGTCTGGAGAAAAGTGGGTCTGCGCCACGGATGTGCGCAGACCCCGCCGTGATTATCTGACAGGAACGGGAGGAAGAGCTGCCTCTGCAACAGTTCCGTCGATGTTCGCTTTCAGCTGTGCGTCAACCAGTTCCTGGGTCCACTGCCATGATGCGATCTCGTCATCTCCGACAGCGGCGATCCACTGGTCACGGGCTTCGTCGCTTACAACGACAGGCGGGAAGATCGTGATCCGGGGAACTTCCTGACCGTTGTAGATGTTGATGGCTGTGAACAACGCTGCGACACCCTGGCCCGGGTCGGACATGACTGCCACCGAACCCGGTGCACCATTGCCTTCACCCCAGAACTTAAGGGCACGACCGCTCGGCGCGAATGCGACGACCGGAACCTTCCGTCCGGCAGTCTGAAATGCCTGAACCGCACCCAGCCCTTCACCGCAGCCGATGACGCCATCGACTTCCGGTAGGCTCGCGATCGTCCCCAGCAAGGCTTCCTGCGCCTTGGCGCTGTCGCAGAAGGTGAAGAACTCGCCCACGACTTTGACATCCGGATTGGCTTTGAGCATTTCCGACTGGACCGCATACATCTCGATCTCGGGTGGGGAGCCCTGAACGCCGCGGGAAATGATGACATTGCCCTTGCCGCCGATGGCATCGATGACGGCCTGCGTTGACAAACGAGCCCAATCGCCAAAGCTGTTGGTGACGATGTGAACGCAGTCAAGATCGGTCGAGCTGTCAAAGACAGCCACCACGATGCCCATATCACACGCCTGCTGGAGTGTTGGATTGAGAGCGGTCGGCGAAGCCGGATTGACGAGCAGAATATCAGGCTCGTCGAGCAGCAGCGCTTTCAGCTGCGCGATCTGTTCGGTGGCTGAATTTTCACCCGGTGCATTGGAAACCTGAAATGACTCAATCAAACCATCGGCCTGGGCTTTGGTTGCGGCTTCCTCAAATGCCGTGATCATGGAACGGCGCCAGGCATTGCCCAGAAAGGCGTTGCTCAAGGCGACAGTCGGCTTTTCGGCTGCAATGGCGGGTACAGCAACAAGTGCTGACATCGCCGCAGCAGCGCCAAACAGCGTTGCGGTAACTAGATTTTTCAATTTCACTCCTCCCAGTTTGTCGAGCGACAGACGCTTCCTCTCATGGACGTCAGCTCACCTACATGTTATACCAGTTAACAAGTTATGCAAGCGGTGGCACTCGGGGAAACCAGCCGACTTGAATGCGGGGTGAGGAGGATGCCTATGACCGGTCAGCCGGAAGGAACGGGTTTTGATGTTCTGGACGCGAGATTTTCCAGTCTTTTTGCCCCACATATCCATGTCGAGCGCTTGTGGACAGGTGCTCGCTGGTGCGAGGGGCCGGCTTGGTTTGCCGCCGGACGCTACCTCATCTGGTCTGATATTCCCAACAACCGGATGATGCGCTGGGACGAGACCGACGGCTCGGTCTCCGTGTTTCGTGCACCTTCGAACAATTCGAACGGCAACACAGTCGACCGGCATGGGCGTCTGGTTACCTGCGAACACCTGACCCGCCGCGTCACCCGCACGGAACATGACGGCTCCATCAGCGTGCTGGCCGACCGGTTTCAAGGCAAGCGTCTCAATTCACCCAACGACGTGATCGTCCATTCCGACGGCTCGATCTGGTTTACGGACCCGACCTACGGCATTCTCACCGACTACGAAGGTGAGCGCACCGAGCCGGAATTGTCCGGCTGCCATGTCTACCGCATCGACCCGCTCAGCCGAAAGCTGACCCAGATGACGGACGACTTTCTCAAACCCAATGGCCTTGCCTTCTCTCCGGACGAGAAGCAGCTTTACATTGCCGATACGGGTTCATCTCACCAGTCGGGCGGACCGGCTCATATAAGGCGTTTTGACGTTAACCCGGATTTTTCCCTTGCCGGAGGCGAGGTATTCGCCGAATGCGGCAACGGCTTCTTTGACGGTTTTCGGCTGGATCGCGAGGGTCGCATCTGGACCAGCGCCTTCGACGGGGTCCATTGCTACGATCCTGACGGAACCCTGATCGGCAAGATCCGGATTCCCGAGATTGTCGCCAATCTCACCTTCGGCGGCACCAAGCGCAACCGGCTTTTCATTTGCGGCACGACCTCGCTCTACTCGGTCTATGTGTTCGCCAACGGGATCACGTGCGGCTGATGGAACGAACCTTTTCTCAAACGGACCGGCAGATCTTTGAGACCGGAACAATCGAGCCCAATCCGCCCGCCCGGACACTTCACGCGGGTGATGTCTCGGCCATTGTCGATTCGGGCGCCTTGCGTCGCCTGGCATTCGGCCCGGTGGAACTGATACGCCAGATCGATTTTCCTGTCCGCGACCAGAACTGGGCAACCCTGCCACCGCTTGTCACGAGCGAAACACTGGAAGAGCATCCTGATGGTTTCCGCTACCGGCGCTGCTTTGAAGTTGATGACGGCGCCCTGTCCTGCAACATCACCTATGAGGTGAAGGCCGACGGCACGGTCACCGCTTGCGGCGAGGCGACGGCCACGCGCGATTTCACCACCAATCGAACCGGCTTCACGCTTTTGCACCCGATTGCGGGGGTTGCAGGCAAACCGGTTGGTGTGACCAGTTCTGACGGCACGCTACGAACCTCAATCATGCCGGAGATGATCTCACCGGACCAGCCGATCAAGGATATTGCGGGGCTTTCGTTCTCGATTGACGGCGTGTCGCTGGAGATTGCCTTTTCCGGCGACGTGTTCGAGATGGAGGATCAAAGGAACTGGACCGACGCCTCGTTCAAGACCTACTCGCGCCCCCTGATCGAACCGTTTGCTTATGTCATCGAGGCAGGTAGCACGATCCGTCAGCAGATCCTGCTGAAGATCAGCGGCCGCCCGGTTCCGGGCTCTTCCAGCGCACCGGAACCATTGCAAACAGGTGCGCGGCTTGGCGAGGCCCTCCCGGAAATCCTGCTCGCGGCGGACCCGGACTGGTTGCCCGATGACCAGGGCGGCGGAATTCTGGCATCCAGCGGTCTGACTGTGCTGCTGCTGCGGACGACCCCCAAAGATGCCGCAACCAATATCCGCCACGCGGCCAGATTGATGCAATCAACCTCCGGCTCTCTCGATCTGGAAGTTGTGCTCGACGATTCATCACCGGCCCGGCCTCAGATGCAGCGGGTTGCCGCAGCCTGCCGTGATGCCGGATGCATGCCGCGTCACGTCACGGCGCTGCCAGCGGCCTATCTGAAAAGCTATCAGCCCTCGGGGCAATGGCCGACAGGGCTTTCACCCCGGGATTCATTTGAGACCGTAAGCGCCGCCTTTCCCAAGGCACGCTGCGGCAGCGGCATGCTGACCAATTTTACAGAATTCAACCGTTGTCGGCCCGAGGGGATCGCGTCCGACTTCATTACTCATGGCAATTCCGCCATTGTCCATGCCGCCGATGACGCAAGCGTTGCCCAGACGATAGAGACACTGCCGGATATCTTCTCGAGCGCCCACAAGATTGCCTCTGGCCGCAGTTACCGGTTGGGCCTTACGGCAATCGGCATGCGCTCGAACCCTTACGGCCAGAGTGTTTCCGCCAACCCGGGACAGATCCGGCTGACAATGGCCACCTGGGACCCACGCGCCCGTGGTCTGTTCGGCGCGGCCTGGGCAGTCTCGGCACTGGCCAGGACAGAAGGTTTCGGGATCGAGGCAATTGCCCTTGCCGCCCCGACCGGGCCGTTCGGCATTCTCGCCACCGAGACGCCTGTCCCACGCCCCTGGTTCGGTGATCATCCCGAGGCCACGGTCTATCCCATCTTCCATGCGTTGAAATTTGCAGCTGGCGGCGGACAGCGCCTGCAGGTCAAGGGGGTTCCGCCGGGACTTGCTGCACTGGCGTTTGTCAGCTGCACCGGAGCGCGAACAATGATCGCCAATCTGAGCGGAACACCTCATGAAATAAAGTTTGCGGAAACGGCGCGCGCAGCAGTTCTCGATGCAGACAGTTTTGTGGCCGCCGTGACCAATCCCGACTGGATCGAAACCGCCCTCGTCCCGCTACCGGCATCATCGCTGACCCTCGCATCTCCGGCGGTCCTGTTGCTTGAAGCCGACACCGCGACACCCCTCTAAAGTGAGTGCATTCATGTCCGACCCGATACGTATTGAAGCCGACTATCTCATCGAGACCGCTTTCGATCCGGCCCATGCCGCGGAGGTGATGGCCGGCGAACAGTCTTCCGGGACCTTCGTCGCAGTTCCCGGCGAAACTGCCGAGTTGAAGGAGCGTTCGGCCGCGCGTGTCGAACGCATCGAAATCTCCGGGGAAGTGGACAGGCCTTCGCTGCCCGGATCCGGCCTTCCAAAGGGCGGCACAGCCACGCGGCGCCAGGCGCTGGTCACCCTTTCCTGGCCAATCGACAATATTGGCCCCTCGCTTCCCAATCTTGTTGCAACGATTGCCGGCAACCTGTTCGAACTGAAAGCCTTTTCCGGTCTAAGGCTTCTCGACGTCCGGTTGCCGAAGGCATTTTCCGTTAAGTACACCGGACCGAAGTTCGGCATCGAGGGGACACGACGGCTCTCCGATGTCCACGGAAGACCACTCATTGGTACAATCATAAAGCCCAGCGTCGGCCTGACCGCAGAGGCCACCGGTGAACTGGTCGGAATGCTGGCGGATGCCGGTATCGACTTCGTCAAGGACGACGAACTGCAGGCCGACGGCCCCTCCTGCCCGTTCGAAGCGCGTGTTGCCGCGGTGATGGCAGCTGTCAATCGCGCCGCGGACAAGACCGGCAAGAAGACCATGGTTGCTTTCAACCTCACCGGTGAGATCGACGAAATGCGCAGGCGTCATGATATTGTGCTTGCCCATGGCGGCACCTGCGTGATGGCGAGCGTCCTTGCCATCGGCTATGCCGGGATGATCGAATTTGCACGGCACAGCCAACTACCGATCCACGGTCACCGCGCCGGCTGGGGGGCGCTGACCCGGGCCCCCAGCCTTGGCTGGTCATTTCCGGCATGGTCCAAGCTTTGGCGTCTCGCAGGCTGCGACCATCTGCATGTCAACGGACTCGCGAATAAATTTACAGAATCCGATGACAGCGTGATCCGCTCAGCCCGTTCGCTGGGCGAACCGCTGTTTGCCGGATCACCGATGTGCGCGATGCCGGTGTTTTCCTCCGGCCAGACGATCAGGCAGGCGGCGGGCACGTGGGAAGCACTCAAGTCACCCGATCTGATCTACACCGCAGGCGGCGGCGTGGTTGCCCATCCGATGGGCGTTGCCGCCGGTGTGGAAGCTCTGCGGGAAGCCTGGGCAGCGGCGATGGAGGGGATCCCGCTGGAAACGCATGCGGCCCAAAATGCCGCACTCAATGCCGCGCTTGACGCATATCCGGCCTGAAAGGCATCCGATGACTCGTCCCCTGCTCTCATTTTACGGCGATGATTTCACCGGCTCCTCGGCGGTCATGGAGGTGTTAACCTTTGCTGGAGTCCCCACGGTGATGTTCCTCGAGCCGCCAGGTCCGGAAGAACTTGCCCTGTTTCCGGATATTGTCGCAATGGGAATTGCCGGGATAGCGCGGTCCCGTAGCCCCGCCTGGATGGACCAGCACCTGCCGGGAGCCTTCAAAGCCCTGGCCCGTTTCGGCGCACCGGTTACCCACTACAAAACCTGCTCGACCTTTGACTCGTCGCCCTCCATCGGTTCGATCGGAAAGGCAATAGACATCGGCGCACCGATGCTTGGCGGGTCTTGGCATCCGCTTGTCGTGGGCGCCCCGGAAATTCGGCGTTATCAAGCCTTCGGAACTCTTTTTGCCGGAACCGATGACGGTGTTTATCGGCTTGATCGCCACCCGGTCATGCGGCGGCACCCGACGACCCCCATGGACGAGGCCGATGTCCGCCTGCATCTGTCCAAACAGACCAATCGGCAGATTGGCCTGATCGACCTTGCCGCGATCAAGTCCGGACGTGCCTCCGAGGCTCTGGCTGATAGCCTCGAGAATGGCTCAGAGATCCTGGCAATCGACGTCATCGACGATGAAACCCTTGTCGCGGCAGGCCGACTCATCTGGAATGACGGCAAGGCGCCGGTTTTTGCCATTGGCTCCCAAGGCGTCGAATATGCCTTGATCGCCTTCTGGCGCGCCAGCGGTCAATTGCCCAGTGAATTTGCTCCACCCAGACTGACAGCCGTGGATCAATTGTTTTGCGTATCTGGCTCATGCTCGCCTACGAATGCCGCACAGATCGAAGCCGCCGAGGCACGTGGTTTTGCCGTAATCGAGTTGGATGCTGCCCGTGCCATTGATCTTGGCGGCTGGTCACAACTCCTGTCCCTCACTTGCGAGAAGGCCCTAGCAGCTCTTTCAGAGGGGCGTGATACGCTGGTTGTCACAGCCAGAGGCCCAGATGATCCCGCTCTGCAGCGCGTAAAAGCCGCGCTTGAGCGATCAGGCATGAGCCCCGGCGAGCTCAACGACAGGATCGGCCTTGGGCTTGGCCAAATTGTGTTCGATGTTCGAACAGCGACGAATTTGCAGCGGATGGTCGTGGCGGGTGGCGACACATCAGGCCACGTCACAACATGTCTTGGCGCTCTTGCCCTATCAGCGCTGGCTCCACTCGCACCCGGTGCACCATTGTGTCGTGTTCACGCCCATAATCCCGCAATTGACGGATTGGAAATCAGCCTCAAGGGCGGCCAAATGGGTCAGCGTGACTTCTTCCACCAGGCCAAAGGCGATGCGGCATAGAGTCTCTTCTAGGGCGACTCCGAACCCTTCTCTGAATGCCGGTTTTGCCTGAACAACAAAAATCCTGTCTGCGAGGATCAGCGCTTTGAATTTCGTTCATTGCTATCAGAATGCGGGCTGCTTGCGGGAACCGGATTGCACTGAGATTTGCAGAGCATGAAGCTATGGCTTGAAACGATGCCGCTCGCTTCTCAGGTTGTATCAGACTTGCCCCACCGAGCGGCGAGCCCCCCCGGCCACGAGACTGCAGATCACGATCACGGCAGCACCCAGCAATTCGCGCACCGATGCTGTCTCGGCAAAAACAAAATACCCAATTGCCAGGGCGAACAGGATCCGAGAGTACGGGAAAGTGGCGAGGGCCGAGACTTCGCCATAGCGGTAAGCTTCGACCGTGAACAGCATTCCCACGGTCGCAAGACTGCCCGCGGTTGCGAGCAACAAGACATCGGACAGGTCAAGCGCTGTCCAGCTTGAAACAGCCCCGGGCATGGTGCCGGCGCTGGCCACCAACCCGATCCAGAACATGATCGTGGCAGTATGTTCGCTACGCGCCAGCACCCGGTTCTGAAAGATCAGGATAGCAGCCACAAAGGCAGAACCAAGTCCAAGCAGAACACCGGGTTCCACTGTCAGGCCATTCACTTCGCTGGCAAGAACGACACCAAGGAACCCCGCCACGGTGGTTAGCGCCCGCAGCAAACCAATCCTTTCACCCAATACCAGTGGCGCCATCGCCACCACAAACAGGGAAGTCGTGAAGGTGAGCGTCGAGGCGAGCGCGAGGTCCAGCGCCTGAAAACTGGCATAGTAAAGCCACCAGCAGACAAGGCTGGTGAGACCCCGCACCACAAGCCTTGGCCAGCGCGATGACCCAAACAGCGCCGGACGGCGCACGCCAATCCAGACCGCAACAATTATCAGCTGGCACAGGGAACGAAAAAAGATGATCTGCGCGAACGGCACGTCCGGTGACAGAAACCGCAAAACGCTGACATCAGCCGTAAACACTGCTGCCCCCACAATCAGGAGCACCGCACCGTACCGGTTGTTGGTGGTTGCGGGCGCAGTCATTTGCGGCGGTAGGGAGCAAAGTCGGCAGGCGCAATCTCCGAGATCTGCCGCATGATCTGCACCCAGGCCGCCAACCCATCGGAGATCGATGACAGCCTGAAAAACTCATTCGGCGCATGAAAATTCTCATCCGACAGCGCAAAGGAGAACATCACAGTATCCAGCCCCAGAACGCGGGACACGATATCGGTCAGCGGCAAGGACGCGCCGATGCGGACTTTCAGAGGCGTCTGTCCCGTCGTCTGTTCGAGGGCGTTCACAGCAGCACCCAGCAGCGGGTGCGCATCCGGCACGGCATAGGCACCGCCCTGCCCGCGGTCGCCGTAGACCTCAAGCGTCGCATGGGCCGGCAGCCGCGATTTGAGGTGATCAATGACGGCCTGTTTAGCCGATTGCGGATCCTGGCCCGGAACGAGGCGCATAGTGAGCTTGGCAAAGGCTTCGCTTGGGATCACGGTCTTGGATCCCCTGCCGGTGTAACCGCCCCACATGCCGTTGATGTCAACGGTTGGCCGCATCCAGAGCCGCTCCAGCGTGGAGTAGCCCGCCTCCCCAACTGGCTGTGCCATAATCGCAGCAAAGAATGCCTGCTCGTCAAAAGGAACCGCCGCGATCTTTTCACGCTCGGCCTCAGTCAATTCAGCGACGCCATCATAAAAACCGGGCACTGCAATGTGGTCCTGCTCATCATGCAGGCTGGCAATCAACGTTGAAAGGACGTGCAGCGGATTGGCGACAATGCCGCCATAGCGGCCGGAATGCAGATCCTGTCCCGCCGTCTGCACCCGGACTTCAAACCCCGCATTGCCACGCGAGCCAACATTAAGTGTGAGCAGGTCAGGCCGCCAGCGCGCGCCATCGGCTGAAAGCACCGCATCCGCAGCCAGCAGATCGCGGTGCGTCTCCAATATTCCTGGCAAAGACGGCGATCCGGTCTCTTCTTCTCCCTCGATCAGCAGTTTGACGTTGAGCGGCAACCGTCCTTCGACCGAAACGAAGGCTGCCAGCGTGTCCAGCGCGATCATCATCGGAGCCTTGTCATCCGAGATTCCGCGGCCATAGAGCCGACCGTCCCGTTCAACCATTTCAAATGGCGGCGTCTGCCATTTTTCCAACGGATCTGATGGCTGCACGTCATAGTGCGCGTAAACCAGAATTGTCGGTTTGCCGGGCGCATCCAGCCGCTCGGCAAACACTGCAGGCTGGCCGCTGCCGTCCGCGGGCGTCAGCCGTCGGCGGTTCTCAAAGCCCATGGCATCAAGCTGCGTCTCGATGATCCGCCGGGCGTCTTCCATGCCGTGTGCCATGGCCGGATCGGCTCCGACCGAAGGACACGACACAAGGGCTTTCAGCACCTTGATCAGCTGCGGTTGCCGAGCAAGCGCATGAGCCAGCACGGGGTCTGTGTTGATATCGGTCATCGATGTTCTCTTCAGGTTACGCCGCCATCCACGCTGAGGATCTGGCCGGTGATCCAGCCGGCATCATCGGACGCCAAAAAGGCGGCAGCAGCCGCGATGTCTTCGGGGGTGCCCAGCCTGCGGGTGTGGATACGGCTCATCACCTGCGCCTGCCCTTCAGGCCCGAAGGCATCCCACTGACGGCGTGAAGCGGGATTGGACAGAATAAAGCCCGGGGCGATGGAATTGACACAGATCCCATGCGGGCCAAGCTCGAGGCTGAGTTGCTTGGTCAACCCGACCAGTGCGTGTTTCGCCGCTGTATAGGCATGAATGCCGGTCAGGCTCGGGCGCAACCCGGCACCAGAGCTGATGGTCACAATGCGCCCCCAGCCCGAGGCTTTCATCGCCGGAACCAGTGCCTGTGACAGGTAAAGCGCGGAATCGACATTGATCGCAAAGATGCTGTGCCAGGCTTCCGGGTCCACCTCTTCAAGCGGGGTGCCGACCTGACTGCGCACACCTCCCGCTGCATGCACCAGGATATCCGCGGCACCGTGATCGGCAGCAAGCCGCATTGTCATCTCCCGCACGGACGCAGGGTCTCCCAGATCAGCACTCAGGGCGGGCAATGCCAATTGCGCCGCGGCTTGCTGCAGCGCGTCGCCGGGAAGATCGGTGACAATCACCTTGGCGCCATTCACTGCCAAACGCACCGCGATGGCTGCGCCTATGCCACCGACCACGCCGGTGACCAGTGCTGTGCGGGCCGTCATGCCAACACCTTGGTCAGCTCATGAAACGTGTCAGAAGACATTTCCCGGCGGCCCTCCTCGATGTCGTGTATCAACTCGACCAAGCGGCGCAGCAAGGGCGTTTCGATGCCATGACGCGCCGCAATCTGGGCCACCGCACCGACCTGCGGATCAACCTCGGTCTTGCGTTTGCGCACCGCCAGGTCACGATAGATGCCGGTATGGGTCTTGGCTGTCTTCGAATTGAATTCAGCCAGATCCGCCAGGCTCTTAAGAGCGGCAGCGTCTCCAGCACCTGGCATGAAAGCTCCGGGTTCAAAGCCATTGAAGGGTTTCGGTTTCACGCCTTCCGCGACAGCAGTCTGCATCACTTCACGCGCCAAAGCTATCAGTGCAGGCCCCCGTTGAGGATCAGCGAAATTTGCGGTCATGCTGTCTGGTGTCAAGGCTGTTGCAAACAGCATGGCGCCATAGCCCAGCTTGCCCCAAAGATAAGCCCAGATGTCCTGCGACAGCACCGCATCGGGCTCAAAGATCTGCAACAGCGCGTGCATTTCGCTGGTGCGCGGCCGCACGCTGTCATCGATCTCGCCGACAACAACGGCCCCTCGATTGCCAAACAGGATGCGCCCGGGGGCAATCCAGTCCGCACCATAATTTACAAATGCACCCATGGTGCGATCATCGCCGACATGCGCTGCGATGGTATGCTCATTCAGCCCGTTCTGAGCCGACAGCACAAACCCGTCTTCCGTAAGATGCGGCAACAGCTGGCCCAGCGCGTCTTTCGTTGATTGCGCCTTTACAGCGAGAACGATCCGGCTGTAGCGGCCTTCCAGCCGGTCGGGTGTGACGCATGGCACAACCTGGGTGAATTCCTCCACAGGTCCTTCGATTTTCAGCCCGCTTGTGGCGCAGGCAGAGGCATGGTCCGGTACAATATCCACCATCAGCACCGGAACGCCGGCCCGCGCCCAGTAGGCCCCGAGAATGCCGCCGATGGCACCGGCACCCCAGATCAGAATCGGCTCAGTCATCGCTGAGATCCGCCCAAGGTCCCTGCAGCGCTGCCCGGGTCTCGATCACGCCAGTCTCCCAGATCTTCAGCATATCCGCATCCGGACGTTGCCAGGCGCCGCCAAAGGAGCCGTCACCAAGCAGTTCACGTGCCTTGGCAGGCGGCGAGGCGCGCATCAACGCCATATCCACCATTGGTTTTGTTCCTTTGGGAGCCGTCGCATGGGCCAGCCGCGTCCATGGGAAATTCTCCATCCAGTTGGCATGCGATCCGCTTGTGTCGATGGATTGTATTTTCTCCCAGGTCGCTGGCGCATTCCACCAATTGTGAAACTTGACCGAGATGTCGCCATACTCCGCCATCAGTTCCTGCGCCAAAGCGCCCACCGGATTGTTGCCGCCATGACCATTGACGATCAGGATTTGCTTGAAACCCGCGAGACGAAGCGAGGCCACCACATCCCGCACAACAGCCATAAGCGTTTCTACCCGCAGGCTTATGGTGCCGGGGTAGGCGTTGAAGTAGGGGGCGAGACCGTAGGGGATGACCGGAAAAACCGGCACATTCAGTGGCTCGGCGGCGTCGCACGCAACCTTTTCCGCAAGAATCAGATCGACACACAGCGACAGCTGGGCGTGTTGCTCAGTCGAGCCGATCGGCAGCACACAGCGCGGGTCACGGGCTGCAGCTGCCTCGACATCGCGCCAGTTCATCTCGGCAACCTTCATTGCGGCTTTCCTTCCTTTGCGGACATTGCTTCCGGCGGCAATTCGCCGGCCCAATCCTGCGCGCTCAGCACCACCTTGGACATCAGCTCAGAGAGCATCTGCCGCTCTCCATCAGACAAGACCTCAAGCATTCGCTTCTCCTGGGCCTCGAAAGCCGGACGCGTTTCATGAAACAGCGCCCAACCCTTTTCCGACAAATGAAGGGTCTGCTTGCGCCCGCCGCCGGGCGCCTTGCTGCGCGCTTCAATGAGCCCGGTCAACTCCAACCGGTTGATCGCGCGACTGAGCGTGTTTTTTGGAAAGCCGGAGGTGTGAGAGATATCGCGTGCACTGCCGCCATCAGCCAGAGCCAGGGAATAGATCACCACATATTCGGGACGCTTGAGTCCGTAGGTATCATGAATCCAGCTGTACAGCGGGGTGTTGTAAAGCAGCGCGAGATAATTGATCCGAAACGTAATCGGGCAAGGATTGCCCCATAATTTGGCATCCAGCATTCCCGGGCCCTGTTCGACGCCTTGTTTGCCGAATTCTTGAGCAGTGGCGGTTTGCGGACCTGACATATTTTGGGCAATCCTCTTTTCGGTCAATTTGAGTTCCAAAATGAACTTGACTGACACATTAACTCAGCACATTCTGTCAAAGCAAGTTCCAAATGGAACACCAATCAACAGACGACAACGGGACGGGGTTTGCCGCCTCAACCAGCGACGGGAAAGGAACACAATGAATTACAAACAATTCATTACACCTCTGATGTTTGCCCTTGGCCTCTCTGCGGCAAGCGCCGCATCGGCACAGACGTTGACGATGGGGGTACGCGGTGGACCTGAATCCATGGATCCGCATTTTTCAGCTCTTGGCCCTCATGCAGAGGCCGCCAAACACATCTTTGACACGCTGGTATGGTCGGGCACCGACCTCCAGATTGAACCGGGTCTGGCCACAAGCTGGTCACCGGTTGACGACGACACCTGGGAATTCAAGCTGCGTGAAGGCGTGAAGTTTCATGATGGCTCTGACTTTGATGCAGAGGATGTCAAATTCTCGATCGAGCGCATCCCGGTAGTTACCGGTCCGACCACAACGGCGATCTATGTACGGCGGGTGAAAGATGTCGAAATCATCGATCCCTACACCCTGCACATCCACACGGATGGGCAGGCTGCCACGCTGCCCAATGACTTCATCCGCCTCTTTATCGTTTCCTCAGAGGCCGCTGCGGACTATTCCACTCCTGAAACCGCAGCCGAAGGCTTCAATTCCGGTGCGGCGACCATTGGAACCGGACCCTACAAATTCGTCAGTTGGGAACCGAAAGGCGATCTGGTCCTGGAGCGCAACGACGACTACTGGCGTGGCGCCGGTGCCTGGGAAACCGTAGTCCGCAAGGAAATTCCCAATGACAGCTCACGTCTGGCAGCACTCAAGGCGGGGCAGGTTGATGTGATCAACTACGTGTCCTCGGTCGACTATCTGGCGTTGGAACGCGATGCCAGTGTTGATGCGATCAAGGGCGACAGTGTCTACATCATGAACCTTCAGCTGGACCAGCGCGAGAAAACCCCGATGGTGCGCGCCATTGATGGTTCCGATCTCGCCGAAAACCCTTTCCGGGATCTGAAGGTCCGCCAGGCGATCGATTTCGCCATTGATCGTGAAACCATGGTCGATGTCGTGCTTGAAGGGCTCGGCAAACCAGCAAACCAGATGATGCCTGCAGGCTTTTTCGGATCGAGTGAAGCCATCCCCATGCCCGAATACAATCCATCCAAAGCCAAGGCTCTTCTGGCGGATGCGGGCTATCCGGATGGGTTCGAGGTTGATCTCTATTGCACCGCAGACCGTCTGCCGGGCGATGGCGCCATCTGCCAGGGTCTCGGCCAGATGTTGATCCAGGTCGGCATCAAGACCAATGTCAACGCGATCTCGAAGACCGTTTACTTCCCGGCACAAGCTCGGCTTGAATATTCCATGTTCATGAATGGCTGGGGAACTCTGACAGGTGAGGCATCCTACACTCTCGGTGGCCTGGCGCACTCCAACAACCCCGACGTCAAGCTGGGTGCCTACAACCGGATCGAATATCTGAACCAGGATGTCGACAGGCTGTTGCAGGACGGAGCGACGATGATGGACGCGGACCAGCGTCGCGCCACCTACGAAGAGGCGATGGAAAAGGTCATGGCAGACAAGGCCTACATCTCGCTTGTTCAGCTTCAGACGGTCTGGGGTGCAAAGGCTGGCATGCTGGAGTTCGCGCCGCGTTTTGACGAAGACACGCTGGCGTTCTTCATCAAGCCTGCGTCGTGAGACGAGCTGAGACATAGAATACAAGGCCGGGCGACAGACACGCCGCCCGGCCTTTGCTTTGCCCCAAGGGAGAGCTGATGCTCGGCTTCATCATCCAGCGTTTGATCCAGGCAATCGGTGTCATGGCAGTGATGTCGGTCATCGTTTTCTGTGGGGTCTATGCGATAGGCAATCCTATCGACATCGTAATTCCACCAGAAGCCACTCAGGAAATCCGGGCCGAGGCGATCAGCCGCCTTGGTCTCGACCGGCCGCTCTACGAGCAATATTTCATCTTCATCTCCAACCTGCTGCAGGGCGATCTGGGGCGCTCCTTCGTCTACAATGTTCCAGTCCTGGAGCTCATTGGCGGACGTCTTCCCGCAACACTCGAACTGGTGCTGTTGTCGGTCATATCGGCAACGGCCCTGGGCGTCAGCCTTGGGATTTATGCAGGCTACCGTCCCGACAGCTGGGCGTCCAAGACCATCATGGCCGTATCCGTTCTTGGCTTTTCGGTGCCTTCGTTCTGGGTGGGGTTGATTCTCATTCTCTTCTTTGCCGTTAATCTTGGCTGGCTTCCGGCGGGTGGGCGTGGTGAAACCGTGGAGATATGGGGCGTCGCATGGTCGTTTCCCACTCTCAACGGCCTGTCCCACCTTATCCTTCCCGCGATCAACCTTGCGCTCTTCAAGCTTGCAATGATGATCCGTCTGGCACGTGCCGGCACCCGTGAAATCATGTTGACCGATACCATCAAGTTCGCTCGCGCGGCAGGTCTTTCCGAAGCCACGATCCTGCGCCGCCATCTGCTCAAACTCATCTCCATCCCGATCATCACGGTTTTCGGGCTTGAGCTGGGATCAACATTGGCCTTCGCAGTTGTCACCGAAACGATTTTCTCATGGCCCGGCGTTGGCAAGTTGATCATCGACAGCATCGGCGTACTCGACCGCCCAGTCATGGTTGCCTATCTTATTCTCGTGGCCTTTTTGTTCGTGACCATCAACTTCGTGATCGATCTGGTCTTTGCACTGATCGACCCGCGTGTGCGCCATGGGGTGTCAGCATGAGCAGCAAGAGCTCTCCCCTGCGCCGTTTCTGGGCGGAGTTCAGGGAAAACAGGATCGCCCTTTTCGCCCTGGTGACTGTTGTCCTGATGATCCTCCTGGCGCTCTTCGCCTCCGTTGTCTCACCACAAGACCCCTATGATTTGGCGAACCTGTCATTGATGGACAGTCGTCGTCCGCCCGGCTTTGTCGGGTCAGGCGGCTACACCCATATTCTGGGCACAGACCCACAGGGCCGCGATCTTTTATCAGCCATTTTCTACGGACTGCGGATTTCCATTCAGATCGGTCTGGCAGCGGGCTTCGTCTCGCTCAGCATCGGCACGGCACTTGGGATCACCGCCGCCTATGTCGGCGGTCGCATTGAAGCGCTGATCATGCGGCTGGTGGATCTGCAACTGTCTTTCCCGGCGATCCTGCTGGCATTGGTCATCGTGGCTCTTCTGGGCCAGGGCAAGGTGCAACTGATCGGCGCATTGGTGGCGGCGCAATATGCCTATTTCGCCCGAACGGCCTATGGTGCCGCCAAGGCGGAGCGCGGCAAGGACTACATCGAGGCAGCCCTGGCGACGCCGCTCAGCGGACGTCTGGTGGTGTTGCGGCACCTGCTGCCAAACTGCACTCCGCCGCTGATTGTGGTCGCGACCGTCCAGATCGCCAATTCGATCTCACTTGAGGCAACGTTGAGCTTTCTGGGTCTTGGGCTTCCGGTCACCGAACCCTCGCTTGGCATGCTGATCTCGAACGGGTTTCCCTACATGATGAGCGGGCGATACTGGATTTCAGTCTATCCCGGTGTCGCGCTGATTATCCTGATTGTCGCCATCAACATTGTCGGCGATCAGGTGCGCGACCAGTTCAATCCAAGGCTGCGCAAATGAGCCAACCTATTCTCAGCGTCGAGAATTTGCGCACCCACTTCTTCACCCGCGCTGGCACGATCAAGGCCGTGGATGGCGTGTCCTTTGATCTGACCAAGGGCGAAATCATGGGACTGGTCGGAGAAAGCGGATCGGGAAAAACGGTCACCGGTTTCTCGCTGCTGGGATTGGTCGACGCGCCCGGACGCATCACGGAAGGCTCCATCAAGCTTAACGGGACCGAGCTGACGACGCTGTCACAGAGAGACCTTCGCAGCCGCCGCGGCCGTGACATCTCGATGATCTTTCAAGATCCGATTGCAACACTAAATCCGATGCTGACCATCGGCCAGCAGATGAAACTGGCGATTGACGCGCACGAAAGGCTCAGCCGCCGGGCCGCTGAAGCCCGCGCTGCAGAGTTCTTGACCCAGGTTGGCATTCCGTCGGCCAAGGCCCGCCTGCGCGCCTATCCGCACGAGTTTTCGGGCGGCATGCGCCAACGTGTGGCCATTGCCATTGCATTGCTGCATCGTCCTTCGGTGATCGTGGCGGACGAACCGACAACGGCGCTGGATGTCTCCATTCAGGCACAGATCCTGTTCCAGATGCGCGACCTTGCTGCCGAGACCGGCACTGCGATGATCTGGATCAGCCATGATCTGGCCGTGGTCTCGAGTCTCGCCAGCAAACTGGCAGTGATGTATGCCGGCCGGATTGTCGAACAAGGTCCGACCGCCACACTGCTGCGTGACCCGCGCCATCCTTACACAGCCGGACTGATAGCCTCCTTGCCCGCGACAGCGGCCCCCGGTGCGCTGTTGACGCAAATTCCTGGGACCACACCATCGCTTTTATCGCTGCCGCCCGGTTGTCCCTTCGCGCCGCGCTGCGACCGCGCGGCGAACCAATGCAATGAGACGCCCCATATGACGCTGCGTGAGAACCGTGGTTGGCGCTGCTTTCATCCGGTGGGCCAGATTGCTGGAGGACCGGCATGAACGCGTTTGTCAGCATCAACGGTGTCAGCCGCCTGTTCGGACCCAATCTGACCACTGGCGAAAAGATCGCTGCCAAGCTGGGTGGCAAAGTGGAGACACGTTCGGTTCACGCGGTTTCAGATGTCACATTGAGCGTTCGTAAGGGCGAGACGCTTGGATTGGTTGGCGAATCCGGCTGCGGCAAGTCCACGCTGGGACGTGTGATCGCGGGCATTCTGCCGCCGACAACAGGCACCGTCAGCATCGACGGCGCGCCGGTGATGAAAAACGGCACCAAGGTGACCACCCGTGTGCAGACCGTGTTTCAGGATCCTTTCGCCAGCCTCGATCCACGCATGAAGGTGGGAGAGACGGTCGCCGAAGGGCCCATCGCCCATGGGCTGACAACAAAGTCACTGGCCCGCGACTATGTTGCAGAGTGGTTCGAACGTGTGGGGCTGGACCCTGACTGGTTCGACCGCTACCCACACCAATTCTCCGGCGGCCAGCGCCAGAGGATCGCCATTGCACGCGCATTGGCGATGCAGCCTGACGTATTGATCTGTGATGAACCCGTCGCCTCTCTGGATGTGTCCATACAGGCGCAGATCATCAATTTGTTCTTGAAACTGACCCGCGATTTGGCGCTGACCACGGTGTTCATCAGCCATGATCTGAGCGTTGTGCAACATGTCAGCGACAGGGTTGCCATTATGTATCTCGGCCGGATCGTCGAGTTGGGACCAACCGCCGAGGTCTTTGGCAGGCCTGCACACCCCTACACCGCGGCATTGTTCGGAAGCGTCCCGAAACTGGTGCTTGATACCGACGAACTGGTTCGGTTTGAAACCATCGAAGGCGAGGTTCCCTCACCGCTGTCCCCCCCCTCGGGCTGCTTCTATCACCCGCGCTGCCCGCTCGCGAATGAGACTTGCAGCGTCAGCCAACCCGTTACTCAGTCTGTGTCGGAACTGCGGAGCGTTGCATGCCACCATTCCCAAGCACAGCTTGAAACAGCTGTCAGCGACTGAGCTTTCCGACGCAATCCATTCGCAATCAAGCTCCACGAAAACTCCTGCGCCTGCATTGTGCAATTGAGCGGGCAACGGCCCTGAAGCCAGTGAGCTAACCGGTGGCGCAGGCCCGGCCCGATCTTCTGCTCCAACTTTGATTGGCATCAATGATGTCCATTCCGGTTGCCGCATACTGGCACGCAGGGAGGACTGCAGATGTGGGACAGCATCAGAAAACCGGCGGCGCTTCGTGCCCGAGCACAATTGACACCGGATGTTCGCGCCGCATTTTCCTGGGCGAAAATTGAGGACGAATTGCTTGATGGCCTTCCCGGCGGCGCGCTCAACATCGCCTATGAAACGGTGGACCGGCATGTCGCAAATGGTTTCGGGGCTGACACGGCGCTTCGGTGGCTGGGGAAGTCAGGCGACCGTCTTGATCTCAGCTATGCCGATTTAAGCGTTGCGTCGTCCCGTTTTGCCTCCGTGCTCACCCAACACGGGCTTGAGCGCGGAGCCCGTGTGTTTTCGCTGCTCGGTCGTCAGCCAGAGGTGTTTTATGCAGCACTCGGCACGCTGAAGGCAGGCATGACCTTCACGCCGCTGTTTTCGGCCTTCGGGCCAGAGCCGATCCAGACTCGCATGGAAATCGGCGAAGCCAATGTGCTTGTGACCACCCAATCCATCTATCGCCGGAAGATCGCCCCCTGGATCAAGGAAGTGCCCTCAATGCGCCTGGTGCTGATCGTCGGCGAGGACGCACCGGAAGGCTGTGTTGAGCTCGGCCCGGCCATGGAACAGGCGTTACCGGACTTCGAAGTGGTTCACACTGCGCCCGAGCACGAGGCGCTGATCCACTTCACCTCCGGCACGACGGGCCGCCCCAAGGGCGCGGTTCATGTCCACCAGGCGGTGGTCAACCACGCCTCGACCGGCCGCTACGCGCTGGAACTCAAACCCGGCACCGTCTATTGGTGCACGGCCGATCCGGGCTGGGTTACCGGCACCTCCTACGGCATCATCGCGCCGCTGGTGCACCGTGCGACCCTGATCCTTGATGAAGCCGAGTTTGATCTCGATCGCTGGTATGGCACGCTCGAGCGCGAGAAGGTCGAGGTCTGGTACACCGCGCCCACCGCCATCCGCATGATGATGCGGGCGGGCAAGGACGCAGCCAGGGGCTATGACTTCTCGTCGCTGAGGTTTCTCGCCAGCGTTGGCGAGCCGCTCAATCCCGAGGCCGTGGTTTGGGGCAACGAGGTTTTCGGCCTGCCGTTCCACGACAACTGGTGGCAGACCGAAACCGGCGGCATCATGATCGCCAACACCATGGACATGGACATCAAGCCAGGCTCCATGGGAATGCCCCTGCCGGGGATCGAGGCCGCGGTCGTCACCGTCGAAGGCGGCAAGGTGACACCCTGCAAACGCGGCGAAATCGGCGACCTCGCATTGAAGGTTGGCTGGCCGTCGATGATGCGGGCCTACCTTCACGAAGAGGCGCGCTACAACAAAACGTTTGCGGGTGACTGGTACATTTCCGGCGACCTCGCGATGCAGGATCAGGACGGTTACTTCTGGTTCGTTGGCCGGGCTGACGATCTGATAAAATCCTCCGGCCACCTGATCGGGCCGTTCGAGGTGGAAAGCGCCCTGATCGAACACGAGGCGGTGGCCGAGGCCGGCGTCATAGGCCTGCCGGATGAGACTGCTGGCGAGGTGGTCAAGGCCTATGTCTCACTCAATCCGGGCTTTGAGCCTTCGGAAGAGCTTGAGAAATCGATCCGCGGTCACGCCCGCAAGAAGCTTGGTCCGGCTGTGGCGCCGCGCACCATCGAGTTCCGCAAGACGCTGCCGAAGACAAGATCGGGCAAGATCATGCGCCGCCTGCTCAAGGCGCGCGAACTGGGCCTGCCCGAAGGCGACATTTCCACATTGGAGACGGACGAGTCATGACCAAGGCCGAAAAGACCCACCTGACGCACGCCCATGTCGCCGAATTGCTCAAGGGCATGATCCGCATCCGTCACTTCGAGGACAAATGCGCAGAGCTCTACACCCAGCAGAAAATTCGTGGCTTTCTGCATCTCTATGACGGCGAAGAAGCGATCGCCATGGGGGTGATCTCGGTCCTTGGTGAGAACGACCGGATCGTGGCGACCTATCGCGAGCACGGCCACGCCCTGGCCCGTGGTGTGCCGATGCCCCAGGTCATGGCCGAGATGTACGGCAAGGCCGAGGGCTGTTCAGGCGGGCGCGGCGGCTCGATGCACCTGTTCCACGCGCCCACCAATTTCTTTGGTGGCAACGCCATTGTCGGCGGCGGGTTGCCTTTGGCTGGAGGCCTGGCGCTCGGCGACAAGCTGGCTGGTGCCGACGGTGTCACGGTCTGCTTCTTTGGTGAAGGCGCGGTGGCCGAGGGTGAGTTCCACGAGACCATGAACCTTGCCGAACTGTGGGAAGTCCCGGCGCTGTTTGTCTGCGAGAACAATGGCTACGCCATGGGAAGCGCCCTGGCGCGCACGGAATCCCAAACCGATATCCATGCCAAAGCGGCAGCCTACGGCATCGTTTCGGAAACCGTCGACGGGCAGGACGTGGTCGCGGTTGAGGCCGCCGCCCGCCGCGCCATCGCCAGCATTCGCGAGACCGGCAAGCCTTGTTTTCTTGAATGCCGCACCTACAGATTCCGCGCGCATTCCATGTTCGACGCGCAGCTCTATCGCGACAAGGACGAAATCGCGAAGTTTCGCGCCAAGGGGCCGATTGTCCGGTTCCAGGGGTGGCTCCTCGAGAACCACCTGCTGCAGGACAGTGACATCGCCCGCATCGAGGCTGAAGTTGACGCGGAGATCACTGAAGCGGTGGCCTTTGCCGAGGCAGGCACATGGGAGCCGGTGGAAACGTTGACCCGCCATGTCGTGTCCGATGAACCAGTGCCAGTGCCAGTCCCTCCCGCGCTTTCGGGGAAAACCCAGGAGGCCACTTACCGCGAAGCGGTCAAGCAGGCGATCCGCGACGCCATGATCCGCGACGAACGGGTTTTCCTGATGGGTGAGGATGTCGGCGCCTATGGCGGCTGCTACGCGGTGACCAAAGGCCTGATGACCGAGTTCGGCGAGACCCGCATCCGCGATACGCCACTCTCGGAATCGGGCTTTACCGGCTTCGGGATCGGTGCTGCCGCAGCCGGCCTCAGGCCCATTGTCGAACTGATGACGGTCAATTTCAGCCTGCTGGCACTCGACCAGATCATGAACACCGCAGCCACGATCCGCCACATGTCGGGCGGCCAGTTTGGCGTACCGCTGGTGATCCGGATGGCGACCGGCGCCGGCAAGCAGCTCGCGGCACAGCACTCGCACAGCCTTGAGGGATGGTATGGCCATATCCCCGGACTTCGGGTGCTGACGCCGGCGACGGTCGAGGATGCAAGGGGCATGCTCTGGACCGCCTTGCAGGATCCGGATCCGGTCCTGATTTTCGAGAACGTGATGCTCTACAACATGACAGGTGAGCTGGATGAGGCGGCAGGAGCGGTGGACATCGACCGCGCCGCAGTCCGGCGACAGGGCAGGGACCTGAGCCTGATCACCTATGGCGGGTCGCTGTGGAAGACGCTGGAAGCAGCCGAGGCGCTCACCGCCGAGGGCATCGAGGCCGAAGTGATCGACCTGCGCAGCCTGAGGCCGCTGGATGACGCCACCATCATGGCCTCGCTTGCCCGCACCCGCAGGGCAGTGGTAGTCGACGAGGGATGGCGCAGCGGCTCGATCTCCGCCGAGATCATCGCGCGGATCAATGAGCAGGCCTTCTGGCACCTCGACGCCCCGATCGGCCGGGTTTGCGCCACGGAAGTGCCGATCCCCTATCCCAGCCATCTCGAAGCGGCATCGATCCCACAGGTCGCCGACATCGTAGCAGCGGCCCGGGCTGTGATGGGGCGGGGATAAGAGCCGATGAGTGAATTTGTCATGCCCTCGCTCGGCGCCGACATGGAGGAAGGCGAGCTCGTTGAATGGCTGGTCAAGCCAGGCGACGCGGTCCATCGCGGCGATGTTGTCGCTGTTGTCGAAACCCAGAAAGGGGCGATTGAGATTGAGATCTTCGAAGACGGGTTCGTTCAGTCGCTTGAAGCCGAACTTGGCACAAAGCTTCCCGTCGGCGCGACCCTGGCGGTGATTGGGGACCGACCCGCAGAACCAGCGCCATCACAAGAACCCGCCCCTGCAAAGGTGGCCATCCCGCAAACCGCTACACCGGAACCGGAACTAACAAAACCCGAACCCGGAGCGCCAGCATCCGAAGAAGCGCAACCCGTGGAAGCACCAGCACCTCTGCAGGAAGTGCCCGCCGCGTCGTCACCTCCGCCGGCCGCCATAGCGGCGGCCGCTGTCGTCACAGGCACGGGCATCGCGGCATCTCCCGCGGCACGCGCGCTGGCCGCGGAGAAGAGGATCGATCTTGCAGGTGTCACCGGATCCTGGCCCGGCGGTGCGATTGTGCTGGCGGATGTCGAGCGCGCCACCGATGCCGCGACGCAAATGCGCACACCCGAACCGGCAGCATCGGCGAAACCGGCCCGAGGCTTCGATATCGAAGCCATGCGGCAGGGCATCGCCGCGGCAATGGCCCGGTCCAAGCGGGAAATTCCGCACTATTATATGACCCAGGAGATCGATCTTCAACGCGCCACCAAGTGGCTGGCCCGCAAGAACGCCAATGTCGGCCCCGCCGAGAGGTTGCTGATGGGGGCGTTGTTTGTCAAAGCCACGGCCTTGGCCGCAAAGGCGGTCGACGGTGTGAACGGACATTTCGAGAATGAAACCTACACTCCTTCCAAAACCGTCAACGCAGGTGTCGCGGTTGCATTGAGAGGCGGCGGTCTGGTCGCACCGGCACTCCGCGCGGCGGATGAAATGGGCCTGCCCGATTTGATGGCCGCCATGCGCGATCTGGTCGCCCGGGCTCGCGCAGGCCGTCTGCGCTCCTCGGAAATGACCAGCGGCACGATCACCATTTCGAGCCTTGGCGATCACGGGGTCGACCAGATGACCGGGGTGATCTATCCGCCGCAGGTTGCAATTGTCACCTTCGGGACGCCACGCACAGTACCACGGATCGTCGATGATGCCGTCCAGCCCCGCCAGGCTGTATCGGTCACGCTTTCGGCAGACCACCGGACCAGCGACGGACGCCGTGGCGCCCGCTTCCTCACAGAGATCGACAAGCTTTTGCAAGCCCCGGAGGCCCTATGAACCGCGATACGCTCTACGCCATTTTCATCGAAGAACTCATCAACGTGGCCCCCGACCTTGATCCTGACACGGTCAACAAGGATGACCAGCTGCAGGACGATCTGGAGCTTGATTCCATGGATGTGCTCAATCTTGTGGCGGCACTCCACGAGAGACTGGGGATCGATATCCCGGAGGATGACTACGTCCAGATCGAAACAGCGGCAAAGGCCACCGACTATCTCGCAGCCCGGCTGAAATGAATGGAATGCCGCGGCAGCGGGAGCGGGAGCGGGAGCGGCGTTAAAGGCCAGCAAAAGGATTTGTGAGCCAAAGCGCTCAAAAAAACCGGTGGGCGGCCCGATTGCACTGGCGTGCCACCCATAGTGCCCCTGAACAGCGAGATTCCCTGTCCGCAAGGATCAGGGCATCTTGTTAGATAGCCATATTGTCAGTTAGAGAGTTGGTCTCGTGAACCTGTTCGCACTAAAACTTGCGATCCTGGTGCCCGTCTCAGAGCGATCATATCGACTGGCAGACATCAGGCCGTCCTGAACGTCACAGGACACAAAGTCCGGCGTCCGTAGGGCGTCCACGAAGCCGGATTGTTCCGAGTTCAAGTGGCCCGCTTTCTCATGCCATCGCTCGCAGCATTGGTGGGAACCAGCGCCCTGACCAGGGTCTTCATGTAGAGAAACCCGATAGCCTCGCCATCACCCATGACGTTGTAGCTGTGATCCGTATCCCCGTTTGATTTGCTGGTGATGTCCTCCAGCGTGTCTTCGGCGTCGACTTTACCCGACACACTCACAGTGCCTGCCTTGTCGGCGGGCGTCATGATGTTGATATGTCGTGAAAATGGCGCCGGACCGAGTGGCCAGACGGGCTCGGAATTCGAAGATGTCAGTCATTGTCGCCTCCCGCTGCACCCGCTCCGGCCTGCGAGCGGGCCGAGGTCGGAACTGTCGTCCGCAATGCCAGGTCGGTCAGATCCCGGTACTGGACATTGCGTAAGTGTTCGCGATGGAACTGTGGCCATATCGGCATCGCACGCCGTGCGTCACCGCACGCGAGTGTCACATCAACAGGCTTGTCAGCAGCCAACTGCCCTTCAATGAGAGGCGCCTGTTCCGGCTCCAGACAGATCTCCACACCCGCCCAACCCAGGCGCATGGGTCGGTCCAGGGACGCCGCCACACGGGCGGCAAACGGGACAATGAGAAGCGGATGCGCGACCGCGATGCAGACCACCGGTTCCGCCGATGGTCCTTCCGGCAAATGTGCGAAATCGGCCAGTGCCATGCCCGTGCGCAACGGGCAGAGCGGCGCCGAGGCAGTCCAGCCCCCTCGGGCCGGCAGTGGGGTATCGGCACGTGCACCGCTCAACAGGCCCAGAAGTGTTCCGGCCCAATCCAGTCCCGCCCGCGAGAGCCAGACCGAGGCATATGCAGCCTCTTCAGCCTCGCCCCATTCGTATCCTGCACCGCGCGTGGCGCGATAGATCAGCGACGATATTTCCGACAGTGACAGGACCATGTCGTCCGGGGCTAAAACGGGCGCTGAGGCGATCTTGCTCATGGGATCAGCTGACCCCGATTTCATCGGGATAGGGCAATCCCTGGAACAGGCTGATGCGCACCCACCGGTCTGATCTCGGGTCAAATCGCGTTGCCCCGAAAAAGGCGAGCTTGCAGCGCAACATGTCGATCGGCATGAGATCGGCCGAAATCAGATTGTCCTGGATCTCGGCAAATGGCCGTGCGGCCGAGAGTTGCACCCGGCGCACCGCGTTTCTGTGCTCGGGCCTTTGCAGCAGCAACCTTGCCACCGGCATGTCGGCAGGACAGTCCGCCAGGGCGGCGTTCAAGGCCGCAACCTGCCGCCCAGTGTCAAGCGGCAACTCCCGCTCCACTCCCGGCTCCTCATAGCGTTCGCCCAGCCGCGGCTCGAGTTTGTCCTCAGACACATACCAGAAACGAGCGCTCTGCGCGGCTGCGCCATAGTCCGCCCGCAACGCCCAGTCATAATGGGTGCGGATCAACGCCCGAAGTTCGCCCGCGTTCATTGAGCCGTCGAGATTGGCTGCAGGGGTTTCGTCTGCGGACATACATTCGGCCAAACCGTCAACCAGCTCGCCATGGGGTTCGAGCATCAGCGCGACCAGCGCCTCCTGTGCTTCGACCGGCAGCGCCGCTTCGCTCCAGTTCCACAACGCATTCCACGGATGGTCCTGTTGCCGGTCCCATTCCGTCCAGACATGTTTTGCCAGCAGGTCCAACCCGCTGCGCAGCGCCGCAAGTTTCTCCAATTGCAGCGGATGCTCGCTGTGCCACAGGCGGGCATTTTCGATTGCGCTGATCAGCGCGGCGTCAAAGCCGGCGCAAGCCTGTGCCGAAGCACTGGCCTGGCCGCGCACGCGAGCCAACGCTTCCTCACGCACCATGATCCAGTTGTTGAGCAGGATGGGATGGCGCACCAGGAATGGTGCCATACCCAGTCCGGTCGAATTTCCAACACCCAGCGCATTTCGATTGGCCGCGCTCAACCGCTCCGCCTTCTCACCGCCCCGTATCCTGGCCAGATGCTCGACGAGGTCGACCGAAAACAAGCGGGTAAACCACACAGAAAGCATCTCGGCCTGAAACGGACACATCATCTCCGGCCGCTCGGCAATGACTTGACGGTCGGCCGCACCAAACTTCCCGGACCCGTAGACCGCGGTCGTGCGCATCAGATATCCGGTCCCGGCGATCTGCTCGGCATCAGGTTGCCGCCCGCGTGAAAGCCGCTCGACCACATGATCGAACAGCCGCACCGAACGATTGGCGCGGCTCAATGACAGTTCCCGGTCACTGACGCGCCCGGCTTCCTGCAGCGGTACATTTGCCGCCAGGCGATCAAGATCCGCATCATCGGGGGTACCGTCGAATAGTGCGAACGTTGCATCCCATGCAGTGGCGATGACCCGGTCGGAACGCATTTCAGCCGGCAGGTCATGGGCAAAGCAGACCAGCGAATAGCAGCGCTCGGGGCCACTCGCGCGATAAACCACGCGGCCGACACCGCGCTCGTCCAGATCGAAGACCGGGCGATCAAAGTTCCATTTCTCGTCCACCACCCGCCTGAGAAGGATACGCAAGAAGGACAGACGCATGGGATGTGCAGACCCGAGGCGGTCAAGCCTCATGACTTCAGAGGCTGGACGGCGGTAGGCCGCAACTCTGTCATCCCGAACAGGATCAGCGTTGATCATTCGGCTGCCTTTCTCAAGCCGGCATCAGCTGGCCCGAAACTGCTGGCGAAAAACCGCTGCCAGTTGGCGCCGAGAATCCCATCGATATCGGACTCTGCCAGCCCTGACGCGCGCAACCCGCGGGCGACATTGACGAAATCACGGTTGTCGTTGAACCAATCCGGCATAGGCGGAAAACCGGGCGCATCGGCGCTTCCCTCGCCATAATCCGTCAGCTTCGTCCAACGACCGGATCGCATCCATTCGACCACACTGTCGGGCTGGTCCTGGCAAAGATCTGTTCCAATTCCCAGACGCTCAGGCCCCATGAGGTCCGCCGTCCGCGCGACCATGTCGCAGAAATCCTGCAAGGTGCACTTGCTGCCATTGTTCAAATGGTGCGGATAGATCGAGAAGCCAAGCATGCCCCCCGTCTCGGCAAGCGCCTTGAGAACCGTGTCGGACTTGTTGCGCCGTGCTGGATGCCAGCTTTCCGGATTGGCATGCGTGACGGCAATCGGCCGCGACGAGCACTCAATTGCCTCGAGTGTCGAGCGCTCGGAAGAATGGCTCATGTCAATGACAAGCCCAACCCGGTTCATCTCCGAAATCACCTCGCGGCCCATCCGGGTGAGGCCGGTATCGTTGTCCTCATAGCACCCCGTCGCAAGCAGGGACTGGTTGTTGTAGGTGAGTTGCATGAAGCGCAGGCCAAGTCGATGAAGAACTTCCACCAGGCCGATGTCATCCTCGATACATGAGGGGTTCTGCGAGCCGAAAAAAATAGCGGTTCGCCCGGTTTGCCGCGCGGTCTCGATATCCTCGGCGGCAAAGCCCTGCATGATCAGTTCGGGATAACGTTCGAACCACCGGTTCCAAGAGCTGATGTTGTGAACCGTCTCTCGGAAGTTCTCATGATAGGTGATGGTTACGTGGACCGCATCGACGCCGCCGCAGCGCATCTCCCGGAAGATCTTTTCCGACCATTTGGCATATTGGAGACCGTCAACCAGCAGGCTCATGCCACTTGTCCTCCATGAAGATACGACGTCTTGACGATCGAGTAAAACTCAACGGCATACTGCCCCTGCTCACGCGGCCCGAAACTCGATGCCCCACGCCCGCCAAACGGTACATGGTAATCCGTTCCGGCTGTCGGCAGATTGACCATCAGCGTGCCGGCCCGCATGTTCGAGCGGAAATGCGTGGCCCGCGCCAGGCTGCTGGTCATGATGCCGGCAGTCAGACCGAATTCACTGTCATTGGCGATCGAAAGCGCCTCTTCATAGCTTGCCGTCTTGATGACGCAGGTAATCGGGGCAAACATCTCCTCACGATTGACTCGCATTTCGTTGGTAGTCCCGGCGAACACCGCTGGAGCCATGAAATGGCCCTTGGTCGGCCGCTCAAGCACTTCGCCGCCGCACATCAATTCGGCGCCTTCGGCTTTTCCGGCCTCCACATAGGCGAGGTTGCCGGCCAGCTGCACCGCACTGGCGACAGGCCCGATCTGCGTGGTTTCATCAAGCGCATTGCCAACCCTCAGCGCACTTGCCGTCTTCACCAGCTTCTCGACGAATTCGTCATGAACCGCTTGGTGCACGATCAGGCGGGACGCAGCGGTGCATTTTTGCCCGGTACCGCCAAACGCCGCACCCGCCGCATGCGCGACGGCCAGATCGAGATCGGCATCATCCATGATAAGCATCGGATTCTTCGACCCCATCTCCATCTGAACCTTGGTCATGTTGCTCAGCGCCGCGGCGGCGATGCCGCGCCCGACGGCAACCGAACCGGTGAAACTGACAGCATCGACACCAGGATGCTCCACCAGCTTCTGGCCGATCTCGCGCCCTTGCCCAGCCAGCATGTTGAACAATCCCGCAGGAATGTCCTGCCGGGCAATAATCCGTGCCATCGCGGCGGCACTGGCCGGTGTAAGATTGGCCGGTTTCCAGATCACTGCGTTGCCGAAGGCCAGCGCCGGCGCGATTTTCCATGCTGGCGTGGCTACCGGGAAGTTCCAGGGGCTGATGATGCCGACAACGCCGACCGGTTCACGGCGGACATCGATCTCGATCTCGGGCCGAACGCTCTGGGCGTAGTCACCGATCTGGCGCAGGGCCTCGGCCGCGAAATAGGTGAAGAACTGTCCCGCCCGGTAAACTTCGCCCTTGCCCTCCGCCAGCGGCTTGCCCTCTTCCCGCGACAGCAACGCACCGATTTCGGCCGATTGTGCCATCAACGCGTTGCCGATCGTCATGAGCACATCGTGGCGCTTCTGGATTCCCGCTTCCCACCACTGGCGCTGCGCAGCGCGGGCGGCAGCGATAGCCTGATCGAGTTGCGCAGCATCTGCTTGTGCGTGATGACCGATCACGTCTGAAAGGTCCGACGGGTTGACGTTTGCCACGTGGTCCCGGCTGTCCATCCATTGCCCGGCGATGAAGTTGCACGTTTCGATCGACATGTTTGCGTCTGTCCTTCCAGATTGCTTGTTCAGGCGCCGCGAATGCGCTGCAGCAGCGCCTCGTCAACTGCCACGCCCTCGGTCTCGATACGTTTGCGGTTCGCCGCTCGGCGAGCACCAGGCAAACGAGCCCCGTCCTGCTCCTCGATGCTTCCGCACAAACGCTCCAAGGCCGGCGCGAACGCTGCTCCGGCGAAGGCGCCGGGGTCAATGGCGATGAAGAACTGTCCGGTCGAAGGTGGTCCACCGACTGTGCCCGAAAACGGACTTGCCTCCGTACTCAGCCGCGCGCCAGACAACGCCGCAGCGAGAATTTCCACAGTAAGCCCAATGCCGAACCCCTTGTATCCACCGGCAGGCCGCATGGATCCGGCTAGCGCCTTTGCAGCGTCCAAAGTCGGGTTACCGTCAGCATCAAGAGCCCAGTGTGGCTCGATCGGGTCTCCCGTCTGCTTGCGCAGCAGGATCTCGGACTTCGCCACCACGCTTGCAGACTGGTCAATGACCAGTCTTGCCCCGCCATTTGCATCGGGAACCGCGAGCGCGAACGGATTGGTGCCGATGACCGGCTTGGTCCCGCCGACCGGGGCAATCGAGGCTGGAGCATGGGTGAAGCACAGGCCAATCAACCCGTCCTCGGCCAGCCGTTCGGCATGGTGACCCAGTACGCCGCAATTGTAGGAATTGTGCAGGCTCATGGCTCCAATGCCACATGTGCGGGCGGCATCGAGAAGCGCAGCCCATCCGGCGTCGATAGCCGGGTGCGCAAAACCGTTCGCAGCATCGACGTGAACGGCAGCCATTCTGGTTCTTTCCACCCCGGGGACAGCTTCACCATCCACCTTTCCACAGCGCAAGTGTTCGGCATAAATCGGCACATAGAGAAGCCCGTGGCTTCGAATGCCATCGCGCTCGGCCAAACGGGTAGAGCGCGCCATTGACGCCGCAGCTGCGCGCGTAGCCCCCGCCCGCTCCAACGCTTCGGCCGCCAGAATTTCGACTTCATCGAGGGACATCTGCAGCATTTTGGACATTCATACCCCTCGCTCTTGAGTGCCGGAACAGTGTTCTGGATTGCCAGACTTCAATCAAACGAATACTTCTGAAACATATTTCAGTTTGACTGAAGGAAATCCGATGATTCGTCTCGACGCCTTGCGGGCATTCGTTGTTGTCGCTGAAAGCGGAACATTGAGAGAAGCCGCCGATCAGCTCGGCCGGACCCAGTCAGCCATTTCCATGACGCTCAAGCAACTCGAGGCCGAACTGGCCGGCTCGCTGTTTGAGACCGACCGCAAACGCGACCTGACCGACCTCGGTCATTATGTCCGGGAGGTCGCGACAGATATCCTGCGCGACCATGACCGCGGCATCGATCTGATCAAGCGGTACGCGAAGGGCAAATCCGGACGCCTGCGCTTGGTATCGGTTCCTTCGGTCGCCGCGCTGGTCCTTCCAGATCTGCTGCGGAGCTTCATGAAAGATCTTGAAGGCGCAGAAATCGACCTGGTCGACACAGACAGCGCCGCAGTCCGAAAGGCGATCGCATCCGGCCGGGCGGATCTCGGCATAGCCAGCCCCGGGGCAAGCATGGACGGGATAGAGACCGAATTTCTGTTCAGCGACCGGCTGTATCTGGTGTGCCGGGCCGACAGCCCATTGGCAATCGAAAACGTGCCTATTGAATGGGGGCAGATGCAGGACTTCCCCTTGATCATGAACGAGACGCTTGTCCAGCTCCAAAGCCAGGAATTCCAACGTCAGGCAAACCGCAGCCGCCTCTCGGTGCGTAACATCCTTTCCCTGCTTGCAATGGTGCGTGCCGGCACCGGCATCACCATCCTTCCAGGCCTTGCGACTGTCTCGCTCGACCCCGAACTCGTCGCACTGCCGCTTGCTGACCCGGCCTGTTCGCGCAGCGTATGCCTGCTTTGGCGTTCAGGCCGTGCGCCAAGTCCGATCGCACAGGCCATGCGGCTGCATTTGCGCAACAGCCTTCCGCATCTCGCCGCATGCTACGGATTTGTCACCGGGCCGGAGACCGGCAATCGAGATTGACCGCAATTGTAACAATCGCCTGCGATGGCAAACCGACCGAAGACCAGGCCCCGGGATTGCTCAAACTTCCCGGCTCCAGTCTGACGAGATGGCAACCCGGTTGACGCAACATTGTCCGAACACAACACCCTTGGCTGAGCTTGTCCGGGTCGATCTACGCAAACCGCAGCAGCATCTCGGCGACCACATCGGACCCGGCTTGGCATTCAATGCAGATCACGACACATCCAGGACGAAGCCATTCTGATCGACAACCCACAGCCAGTGCTTCTTGCCGCCAATGGAGATGATGGCTTCATCGAGGTCCGATTTATCGCCTAACCGGCCCTTGGATTTCCGCCGTATATCATTCGAAAAGCGCCGAACGAATGTCTTTACCCATAGGCGCACCGTCTGGTGCGAGACAACGATCCCGCGCGCTGCTAGCAAGTCTTCGACCATCCACAAGCCGAGGGGAAACGAAAATCAAGCCAGAAGGCATGAGCAATAATTTCAACTCGGAACCGGTGGCGACGACAAAGAGGGTGACGAGTAATTTGGGTCGTGCCGCAAAATCGCACAGGCCAATCGCCGCAGAGTTGCCGTTATGATGCCCTCACGGCACCTGAACGCCGGTCGCGGTGACATAGACTGAGTAAAGCGAGCGGGTTGCCGCAATGAAAAGGCGGTTGCGTTTCGGACCGCCGAAGGTCAGATTCGCGACCGTCTGCGGCACCAGGATCTTGCCTATAAGCTCTCCAGTCGAATCGAAACAGTGCACGCCGTCTGCGGCGCTGGACCAGAGGTTTCCATTCGTATCCGTGCGAATGCCGTCCGGAATGCCATTGTCGATCACGCAGAAGACGCGGCCATTGGCAAGCCGCTTGCCATCTTTCACATCGAAGGCGCGGATGTGCCGCGGGAGGCTGTCATCATGGCTTGCCCCGGAATCGGCCACGTAGAGAACGGTTTCATCCTGCGAGAAGACGAGCCCGTTGGGCTGTGCGAAATCCGTCACAACAGCCGTGATTTCGCCGGTAGCGGGATCGAGACGGTAGACATTGCGCGTCGGCTGTTCCGGGTCCGCCCGGTAGCCCTCATAGTCAGACAAGATGCCGTAGGTGGGATCGGTGAACCAGACCGTGCCGTCGGACTTCACCACCACATCATTCGGCGAATTGTGCCGCGCGCCCTCGAACCCGTCGGAAAGCACGGTGATTGATCCGTCTGGCTCCGTGCGCGTGACGCTGCGTGTGCCGTGTTCACAGGCTACCAGCTGCCCCTGCCTGTCGCGGGTAAGGCCATTGGCGAAGTTCGACGGTTGCCGGTAAACCGAGACTCCCCCTTCCGGCGTCCATCGCAAGATGCGCTCATTGGGAATGTCGCTCCATAAAAGCTGCTTCGCGTCGTTGAACCAGACCGGACCTTCCGCCCAGCGGCAGCCGGAGTAAAGCTCATCAAGTCCGGCGCTTGGCACGATCAATTGCCGGAAGCGCGGATCGTGGATTTCGTAGATGCTGCCCTCGGCCATGAGAGTGTTCCTGTTTACCGCATGCTGGACCGGCGGCCGCCGGCGAGCATGATAACGCAGATAATGATGAAGCCGGTCATGATAAGACGGATACCGGCACCGATCCCGTAGGTGTTCAGCATAGAAACGACCAGAAACATGAAGAGCGAAGCGCCCCATATGCCCGGCACGTTGGAATCACCGCCTGCCACTGCCGTTCCGCCTATCACGACGACGGCGATCGACATCAGGAGATACTCCGAACCCATGTTGAGGGCCGCTCCGCCTGAGAAGCAGGCAAGCAAATAGCCGGCGACCGAGGCAAGTACGGCACAGAAAAGGTAGGTTACGAAGCGCGTGCCATCGACAGGTATGCCTGACATGCGCGCAGCCGGCATGCTCTGGCCGATCGCCGAGATCCAGCGACCATAGACCGATTTTTCCAGAAGCACCCAGGCCAGCACAGAAATGGCCAGCGCGATCAGCGCGACATTCGGCACGCCAAACGTACTAGACGTCATAAAATCGGCGAGGATGGCTGGAGGCTTGATGCGGATCCCCCGGTTTGTCCATATCGCCGCCGACTGCACAATGAAACTCATGGAGAGCGTTGCGATGATAGGCGGAATGCGCAGAGCCTTGATGAGCGCGAAATTGCCAATACCGACAGCTACGCCGATCAGCACGGCGACAAGCAGACCCGGCAGAATAAGGCTGTTGTCGACATTCATCAGCTTGAGCGCCACCGTGCCGGCGAGCGTCATGGTGGCGGGCACAGAAAGGTCGATGTTGCCCGGGCCGAGCGTGATGACGAACATCTGGCCTACGCCGACGATAATGGAGAAGGCAGCGAAGGTAAGGGCAGCCTGCGAAAGGCCAAGCGTACTCGCGCCACCCGTCACCATGATCGTCGCGAACCAGACAACGAGGGCTGCGATCCACGACCAGATCCAGGGTTTGTGTGCAAGGCGGCGGAAGACAGTCATCGCCGCGCCTCCCGGTTTTCGATGCGATTGAGAAGGAGACGGAGGGCCAGTACGATGATCAGAATGGCGCCTTGAGCGCCGATCTGCCAGTCGGGTGAAATGCGCAGGAATGAAAGGAACGAACCGGCCAGCGTCAACGTCAGCGCGCCGATGACAGCGCCGATCGGGGATACACGTCCGCCAATGAACTCTCCACCACCGAGAATGACACCGGCAATCGACAGCAGTGTGTAGCGCAGGGCGATGTTGGCGTCCGCGGATGTGGTAAGCCCGACGAGCGCAATTCCCGCGGCGACCGCAAAGGTACCGGCGAGGCCGTAGGCTGCCGCGCGTGCCGCGATGATAGACCAGCCTGCCCGCTCAACCGAGCGTTGGTTGCCGCCAACGCCCCGGATAAGCACCCCCAAAGATGACCGCATGACAACAAGATGCGCGACGGCGGCAATGATGAGACTGGCGACGATTGCCATCGGCACCAGCGGCGGTTTGGCAGTCATCAGCCAGCGGACCCAGTCAGGGGCCTGCCCACCCGGCGCCGGCAACAAAAGCACTGCAAACCCGGCCCAGACGAAGCTCATTCCGAGCGTCATGACGATCGAGGGAAGGTTCCGCAGATGGATGACTACGCCGACAAGCGCATAGACGCAGATAGCTCCCATAAGGATCAGTGTGCCGACCAGCGGTGCATCACGCAGGAAGGTCGCAGTCACACAGGCGACGAAGCTGACAAATGCGCCGATGGAAAGGTCCAGATCGTTGACTGCCATCACCAGCATCTGAGCTATCGTCGCCAGTGCGATGGGTACAGCCAGGTTCAGCAGCAGGTTGAGGCCGAAATAGCTCATCGCGCGGGGTTGCAGCCAGAAGACGGCAGCCAGCAACACCGTGAGCGACAGGGCCGGGATCAAGAGCCGCATTGCATCGGAAGACATACGTTGCCTCATGCAGCCACTTCCTCGAACGACGCAGCGATGATATTGGTCTCGTTGACATCGTCACCGGCGAGTTCGGCAGTGATGACCCGCTCCCGGAAAACATAGACGCGATCGCACAGCCGGACCTCGTCCATCTCGGTTGAATACCAGATGAAGGTGCGCCCCTTGGCCGCTTCCTGGCGGATGATCTCGTAGACCTCCTGCTTGGTGCCCACGTCGACGCCTCGCATTGGGTCGTCCATCAGAATAACCGGGGCGCGCGTAGCCAGCGCCCGCGCAAAGAGCACCTTTTGCTGGTTACCGCCCGACAGCGACAAGATGCCGTTGTCCATGTTTTGCGTCCGGATCTCGATGCGGCGTTTCCATTCGGCGCCGCGTTCCGCTTCATCCTCTGTCCCGACGATCCAGCGTCGCGACTGATCGCCCAAAGAGGCGATCGAGAAATTGCGGAGAATGCTCCAGATTTCGAAGATACCATTGAGTCGCCGGTCACCGGCAACGAAGGTCACAAGCGTATTGTGCCGTGGCCACCAGCTGTTCGATTGCGCGGCATGAAGGGCGTGCAACAGCTCGGTCTGTCCATGCCCGGCGAGGCCCGCGAGCCCGACGACCTCGCCCTGTCGGGCGTTGAACGACAATCCGGCCGCTTGATGCTCAAGCACGACGGGGGATGTCGAGAGCGCTCGCTCCGACCGAAGAAACGCGTCTTCCCTGGCCACGCTGCCCATTGCCTCCACGAGGCGATGGTGGTCAAAGTCGCTCGCAGGTTTGTCGGCTACGACGCGCCCGTCTTTCATGACGATGATGCGGTCGGAGGTCTCAAGAATTTCGTGCAGGATGTGCGATATGAAAATGACAGAGCCGCCAGCTGCAACAAACCGCCGGACATGGTCCAGCATCTGCCGCGCCAGGCTCGCGTCGAGCGAGGAGGTCGGTTCATCAAGAATGACGAGGCGCGGCGCAATGCCGGCATCCGAGAAAGCCATGGCGATCTCTACCATCTGGCGCTCGGCGATCGACAGATCACCCACCGTCCGGCCGCTGTCGATGCCGTGCTCCGGAAACACATCGTCAAGGCTTTTTTCGATCACCTCAGTCGCCTTTGGGCGCCAGCCGAAGCCGCCAAGATCACGATGCATGATGCGTGTGTTCTCGACAATCGAAAGATTGGGGCAGAGCGATAGCTCCTGGAAGACGCAGCGCACGCCCCGCCCGCGCGCGACATTGATCCCGTAACGGTCGAGACGCTCGCCATCGCTTGCCAGGACCCCCTGCTGGGGTGTCAATCCGCCATTGATGACATTGACGATGGTCGACTTGCCCGCGCCGTTGTGCCCGACCAGACCGATGCATTCACCTGGCATGACGCGAAGTGACACGCCGTCGAGCGCCTTTACGGCGCCGAAGCTCAACCGCGCATCATCAACTTCTATCACTGCCTTCATCTTATCTATCGTCATGGTCGCCATCGTCTGATCGCAGAAATGAAGGCGCGCGGCCGCGAATGACCGCGCGCAGTCGCCGGGAGGCTTATTTCGCGGCTTCTATGACCTTGATGGCGTCATCCTGCGCATATTCCACATTGGCGACACCACCGGCCTGCGTATTGGCAAGATTTTCCTCGAGGTTCGCCTGATCGATTCTGAGGAACGGCACAACGAGGTCCTTGCTGACCTCCTTGCCGTCAAGAATCTGCTGTGCGACCCAGAAAGCGAGCGTCGAGACACCGGGCGCAATGGAGACGGACATGGTCTCGTAGCCGTTGGCGTCCTTCTGTTCCTTCCACCATTTCAGTTCGTCTTCGCGATTGCCCATCACGATGACAGGCATCTCGCGATCAGTCGCAGCGATTGCCTGAGCCGCGCCGTAACCGTCACCGCCCTGAGTGACGACGCCGACGATCTCCGGCAAGCTCGGCAGGATGCCAGCAACCGCCTTCTGAGCCACGTCCTGAGCCCAGTCACCATGGACGGAGCCGACGATCTTGAACTGCGGGAATTGCTCGGCGCCAGCATGGATGCCAGCGGATATCTCGTCGTCAACAAAGACGCCGGCGAGGCCACGGATTTCCAGAAGGTTGCCGCCATCGGGCAGTTTGCCGGAAAGATACTCGACCTGGCTCCGCCCCATTTCCTTGAAGTTCACGGCGATGCGCCATGCACAGGGTTCGGTCACGATGCCATCGAAGGAAACGACGGTAATACCGGCGTCGCAAGCTTCCTTGACTGCGCCGTTCAGCGCCGTCGGCGAGGCGGCATTGATGACAATCGCATCATAACCCTGGAGGATCATGTTCTGAATTTGGGCTGCCTGTTCGGTCGCCTGATTTTCAGCAGTGGTGAAGGCGTCAGCGGCGGCGACTGTGCCTGCCTTGACAGCATCGCCGGCCACCTTTTCCCAGCTCGTCAGCATGGCCTGACGCCAGGAGTTTCCTGCATAATTGTTTGAGAGAGCAATCTTCTTGCCAGCCGTGTCGGCGAGCGTGGAAACAGGCATGGCGGCGCACACGATGGCAACCGATGCCAGAAGCATCTTACGAATTTTCATGTCTTTCCTCCCTGATGATCGCACCGAATTGGCGGATCGCTTCACTCCTGCCCCCAATGAGCCTGAATGAGAATTATTCTTGCACTGAGTTTCCTCCTCTCAGTAAGGGCAGTATGCTGAAGCCGGTCGGGGTTGTATAGGCGCGAGGCGGCAAGATATTTGCGGGTTCAGCGCAAGAAATTGCGGGTTTACGCAAGACGGCGACCCATTCACAGGTGCTTACTGGCGAAGCGATGACGGTGGGTTGAGCCCGTCGTTGCGGGAGGAACTGACAATGCTGGATCTCGCACCAGGAGCGCTGACCGACCACTACCTCGGCATTTGCAGGCTGCTTGCGGGACAGCTCGACTTTCGTTCAGCGATTTGTTCGGTCGCAGCCGAGATCGCGCATATCGTCCCGCACGACCATCTCGATGTCTGCGTGCTGCTTGAGGGTGGCAATTACCATACCGCCTACGAGACAGGCATCGAGACCGCTTGGGGCGACCTTGCGGGCGCACCGGTGGTTAACAGCCCCATCCGCTCCCTGCTCTGGGGTGAGGTCGACTATCTCCTTGCCGATGACGCCATGACGGATCCGCGCTTCCACTTCGAGAACGCGTTCAAGCGGCCTATCTTCGAACAATCGCTCAGAAGCCGTCTGCATGTACCCATGAAGGTGCAGGGGACCATCATCGCGGCGCTTTCCTGTTCATCGCAAAAAGCCGGTATCTACACGATGGAAGATGTTGAGCGAGCCCGCATCATCGCCGATCTGCTGACACCCTACTTTTTCGCACTGCGCGCCGCCGAACAAGCCCAGCGCTCGGCAATCGTCGAGGCCGAGGCGCGAGCGCGCGAGGAGGGCCTGAGACTGGGCGCGCTGAAGCTCACCGAGGCACTGGAGCAGGAGCGTCAGCGCATCGGCATGGACCTGCACGATCAGACGCTTGCCGATCTGACACGGCTCGCCCGCCGGGTCGACCGCTTATCCCGCGCAGGCGAAGTGGCGCCGGAGGCGCTGGAAACTGTCTCCCGGTCCCTTCAGCACTGCATGCAGGACCTGCGACAGATTATCGAGCAGGCAAAGCCATCCGTATTGCAGCTCTTCGGCCTCGCCCAGGCGATCGAACACCATCTGGATCGCTCGACGCGGGACACGGGCTCCGCCACGGAGTGGGGGCTCACCGATGAAACCCATGGGGCACTGGATCAATTGGAACCGACCGTTAGTATCGCGCTTTTCCGCATTGCTCAGGAGGCAATCAACAATGCGGTGCGCCATGCAGCCCCGCTTGCCATCAAGGTCCGGCTCGACGCGGATGACGAGCGGCTGGTGATCGAGATTTCAGATGACGGAAGCGGACATGCAAGCACGCGAACGCGGATCAATGGTGGCATTGATAATATGCAGACCCGCGCCCGGCTGATCTCTGCGCGCTTCACAATCACATCCGAGCCCCACCATCATGGTACAGTGGTTCGCGTGGTGCTGCCGCTTGCGCCGCCAGTTGGCGCAGAGAGCTTTGGGGAGGGGCTTAATGAAGGTTCTGATCGTTGAAGACGATCCCTTGCATCGCACCTACCTGCACGAGGCCGTGGTTGCCGCCTTGCCGGAGTGCGACACGGTGATTGAGGCAGAGAACGGGCTCGCCGGGGAAAAGCTGGCCCGCGACCACAAATCCGCGCATATCGTTATGGATCTGCAGATGGCGACCCGCAACGGCATCGAGGCGGCGCGCACGATCTGGAAGGAGCGGCCGGAGACCCACATCCTGTTTTGGTCGAATTACTCGGATGAAGCCTATGTTCGCGGTGTCTCGCGCATCGTTCCCGACGGCGCCGCCTATGGCTACGTTTTGAAATCGGCCTCCGATGAACGGCTGCGGCTTGCGCTACGCTCGATCTTTATTGAGAGCCAGTGCGTCATTGACCGCGAGGTGCGGGGTCTGCAGCAAAAGAGCCTGGGCCAGACGAACGGCTTCACCGATTCCGAATACGAGATCCTTATCGACATCGCGCTCGGACTGACGGACCGGACCATTGCCCGGCGTCGCAGTCTTTCGCTGCGCAGCGTGCAGAACCGCCTGCAGAATCTTTATGACAAGCTCGATGTCTATCAGACTTCGGGCGACGAAACCGAGGACGGCCGCTTCAATCTCCGCGCCCGGGCAGTCACGGTGGCTTTCTTGCGTAAACTGCTCAACTACAGCGCCCTTGAACGGGCGGAGGTGGAACTGAAGGAGTGGCTTGATGCAAAGTAGTTTTCGGGCGTGGCGTCGGTGATTTAGGGCGAACCAGCTGCATGTGCGGGGTGGGCCGGGGAACTTGACCTTGCCATCAGCATCAACGGCGCGCCACAGCTAGTACTTCTCGCCCTTTCTGGAGACGATTATCTCATCAAGGTGCCACTTGTCAGCAAAGTCTCCGCACGAGCGGCGCCAGAGTTGATGGGCGAGTTGGCGGCCGGGCTTTGCTGTTCGTAAGAGTACGACCAGCCAGAAAGCACCAAGTCAAGTCGCGGCCGGTCACCTTGTCAATCGGACAGACGAATGCAGTTCGCTCCAACTGCCTTGAGTTCATCAACCGAAGCAATGCCCATCAGGGCGAGTGTGATGGAAATTTCACGCGAGAGGATGGATATCACGTCCGCGACACCCGCCTCACCCGCAGCGGACAGGCCATAGACATAGGCACGCCCCAGGAGCACGCCATCCGCACCAAGGCCAATCGCCTTGACGATATCGCTGCCACGTCGGATACCGCCGTCCAGCATCACACCAAAACCCGGACCTACAGCTTCGCGGATCGCTGGCAAAGCCCGGATTGTGCTCGACGCGCCGTCCAGCTGACGGCCGCCATGATTGGAAATCACCACCCCGTCCACGCCAAGATCCCTGGCTCTCTTGGCATCATCTGCGGACAGTACGCCCTTGACAATCAGCTTGCCGTTCCACCGCTCGCGCAACCAGACAATGTCATCCCAGGAGAGCGTTTTATCGATACGGCGCGACAGGTTGGAGGCCTGTGCGAGAGCACCCCGGCCAAATTCCTTGCGATGTTCAATCGCACGCACACTTGGCAATCCCGTGCGCGCATGGCCGAGGACCCAGCGGGGTTTGAGCGCAAACTGCGCCATCAATGAAGGCGTGAGGCGGGTAAGCGAGCGGAAACCATTGCGCAAATCGCGTTCCCTGATACCGGTGATGGTGGTGTCAACGGTAACAAACAGCGTCTCAACCTGAGCCGCTTCGGCTTTGGCCAAAAACTCTTCACACAGCTCCCGGTCGTCGAGAACATAGAGCTGAAAATGCAAAGGCCCCTTTGCCTCCGCACACAAATCCGCAAGCGAGGCGATCGAAAAGGTGGAGAGGCAGAAGGGAATGTTGCTGGCATGGGCCGCGCGCATCGCCTTGGCCTCGCCCCTGGGGGAGTACAGCCCCAGGAAGCCGACCGGACCCAGCATGAAGGGCAATGGCTGGCGGTTGCCGAGATAGGTGGTGGAGAGGTCCGGGTCGCTGCGGCTTGCCAGAACCCGCTGTCGCAACTCAAACCGCGCATAATCCGAGCGGTTGGCGCGCATCGTCTGCTCATCAAAGGCACCGCCATCGATGTAGTCGAAGAAGATCTTCGGCAGTCGCTTTTTCGCCAACAGGCGATACTCATCAACGTTGACGGGTGGCATCTCAGACCTGCTCAGGATCTATGCTGTCGAGAAACCTCGACACGATGTCATTGCCCGCGACCGGTTCGCTGCCCACCATGACAGCGCTGGAAAAGCCGATCAGTGAGGAGACCGGATTGTGTGTGGTGGCGCCCGCGCGAAGGTTCATCACAAGTGTGGGGCACAAAAACAGGCCAAGCCGGATGACGCGCCGCCAGTCGGCAGGCAACATGCCGCGTAATTTCAGCTCACCCAACAAGGGCTTCCACATGTCCTCTGCCTTGACTGCGAGAAGGTCCTCGCGAACCGGGCTCTGTCTGAAATCGGTCGTCACGTGCAGCTCGTCACCCTCAAGCCGCGCGCTTGCCTGATAATGTTCAGCAGCAAGAGCAGGGTCATAGAGCCAGAGCGGATGAGCAAGCATGTTGTGGAACGTGGTCTTCACCTCGGCCAGAAGGGCCGGGATGTGCTCCCCTGCAAAGGCGGGATCAAAGAACGACAGCTGCGGCCCGTTTTCGGTTTCTTCATACCAGACATTGGCATTGTGGGCGTCGCCATGGGCGGTAACGCCTCCGGCATCAGCAAGCTGCACAGGACTCAAGCGCTTGTGCGCGCTGTCAAACAGCTCTGCGACACTTTCTTCGTACGCAATGCCATTGATGACAAAGCGGCATTTTGAGAACGCGTCCCAATCAAGCGTCACCCCTGGAAAGACGACCTCCTTGCCAACATAAAAGCTGGCCAGGCGTCCGCCGGGATAGACCCCGCTTTTGGGCTCGATCAGACGTTCATGAAACAGCCGATGCACCGGCTCCGCCGCAACCTGCTGGGCGGTCACAGGATGCAACGTCTCAAGATAGACATTCAGCACCGTTTGGCTCAGCGCGCGTTCTGCCGTCACAGCTTTTTGCCGTGCGGTGACATCGTCCTTGAGGTCAAGCGCGCGCAAAACATCGGAAAATCTGGGATCATCACGGCGGCGGTAGACGAGAATTTGTTCGCCGGGCAGAACCGACATCAAGACCGGTTGGTCAACCGGCAGACCAGCGCGGGCAAGAATGTCGGCGCGGTAATATTCGCCTGTCATGGCTTCTTCGCCTTCCTCCTGATGGAACTTGAAGAAGAACGCACCATCGCTGGTGTCAAAGAAACCGTTGAGTGAATTGAGGCTATACTGATCGTGGTTGATCACCACATTTTTCGCCTCGATCTCAAACAGATCCTGCAACAGCCCGGCAAGCAGCTGCTCGGCATGGCCGTCTCTAATCTTGGCTTTCTGCCTGATTTCTGCTGTCCGGCTTTGGGGCTGACTCATGGGGCTAACTTACTGGTTGAATTGACATGTGGCTGACAAGGTCAGGCTTGTTTCTGACCATGCAGATAGCGGCTGCCGAGCGAGTAGCGGCTGCCGACATAGGTGAGTGTATTCACAGTCGCTATGTCCGAACCGCTCCAGGTTTTCCGGCGCAGGACAAGACAGCATTCGCCAGGCTGGATCTGCAAAAGCCGGGCATTTTCGACATCGGCAGGCAAGGCGCTGATCAAATGCTCCACCTCCGTCAGCGGCGTTGCATTTTGCAGATAGTCATAGGTAGCGATCACCGTGAAATCCTGATCGACATAGCCCGACACCAGCGCTGAATTGACGAAACGCTCTTCAAGCTGCACCGGCCTGTCATTTTCAAAATGGATGACAATCGAATGATCAACCGGTCTGCTGATTTCAAATTCGAAGGCGAGCAGCAGCTCCGGCTCCGGTTTCTCAATGCGCTCAAGCGTGACCACTTCGGCGCGGTGTGTGCTGCCACGCGCCTCAATTTCGGCGATGATGTTGGAGATCTCTATCAGGGTTGATTGCGGCTTGGGCGGAGCAATGAAGGTACCAACGCCCTGAATGCGGCGCAGATGCCCCTCAGATGTCAGTTCGCGCAACGCGCGATTGACTGTCATGCGGGAGACGCCAAGCGTCGCCACCAGGTCGTTCTCAGAGGGAAGCCGGCTGTTGAAGCTCCATTTGCCGCTGCCGATATTGTCGAGCACGAAGTCCTTCACCTTTTCATATAGCGGTGCTGCAGAGTCCGGAAGTGCGTTCATGTTTTTGTGTCCTCAGCTCCGGCTTGAAAGCTCGGCTCTTAAAGTGCCCGTGTTCGAACAAACCTACCCAAACGCCAAGCCTATTCCTCGATTTCGATGATGGTTTTGAGTGTTTTGCCTTCCCCGGCGAGCAATGCGTTATAGGCCTTGGGGATGTCATCAAGCGAAGACAGAACCTGACAAAACCGCTCAAGCACCGGGGCCATTGAAGGCAGCATCCTGACCGCTTCCGGCAACTCGTCCGTATAGGCATGACAGCCGATGAGAGAGGTCTCGGCTTCCACCAGTTTTTTCGGATCCAGCGCGAGCGTCCCATGGCCAATGCCGACCAGGCCCAGTGCGCCGCCACCTGCCAGCAGGCCAAGTGTCTTCTCAATCGCGATGACATTGCCCGTGGTATCGAGCGCATAGCGCAGGCGTTTGTCAGCCAGGGCCTTGCTGATCTGGGTCTCGTCAAGTGCGACGGTCTTGCCACCGGTGGCCTGGCTGACCAATGCGCATTTTTCTGCATTGAGATCGGCAAGCAGCAGCGGGCCATTGTGCAGGTGAGACAGAACCAAAGCGCTCAATCCGCCGATGGCGCCGCAACCGACCACAAGAACCGGTTCACCCGCAGGCAGAGCCAAACGTCGCACCGCGTGCAACGCAACGGCAAGAGGCTCGGCCATCGCCGCAATGCGTGGTGACAGATCGCGCTCATGATGGACCAGAAGACTGGCCGGCAGCTGTACCATCTGGGCAAAGCCTCCGTCGCAGGCTTCGCCCACAAAGCCCATGGACTCGCAGACATTGCTCAGCCCGCTTGTGCAGGCAGGGCATGTGCCGCAGGTGACGCGGGAGTCCACCGAAACCAGATCGCCGGCGGCAAACCCGTTTACCCCTTTGCCGACCTCGCTCACCCGGCCGCAGAACTCGTGCCCTGCGGTCGAGGGGCTGCGGCTGATCCATTCACCAGTGCAATAATTGTGCAGATCAGAACCGCAAATACCCGCAGCCCTGACTTCGAGGTTTACAAAGCCGGCGGGCGGAGAGGAGGGGGAAGATACCTCCTCAACGCGCAGATCCAAGGCCTGATGCAGCCTGACAGCCTTCATCGCTCAGCCACCCTTTTTCAGATAGGCGTCACGGACCGGTGAGACGGCAAGGGCGTGAGACGAGAAGCCTTCATAAAGGGCGAGATTGTGCGAATGCTTGGCAAATTCCGGATAGGCCGGCGGCGTGACATACCCAATGGAGCTGCGCTTGACGAAGTCACTCACCGACAGCGGACCAAAGGTTCGCGCCCAGCGGCTGGTTGGCAGCACGGCATTGGGACCAAGGGCGAAATTGCCGATGCTGACCGGCGTATGGGTGCCCATCAGGATTTCTGACGCTTCGGTAATGTGCCCGAGATGTACGAAAGGCTGTTCGGAAAGAAGCTCCAGGTGCTCTGGCGCATAGGCATTGACGAACTCGTAGCTCTCCTCAATCGAAGAGGTAAGCACGATGCCACCGGTTTTGCCGGTCAGCACGGTTTTGGAAAATTCAACGCGCTGCTCGGTCATCTGCGCCCAATGCTCCGGCAGGGCTGCGAGTGCTTCATCCACCACGCGCTGGCTATGGGTGACCAGATAGGCCGATGAATCCGGCCCGTGTTCCGCCTCTATGAGAAGATCAAGGGCTGCAAGCCCGCCATGCACGGTGTCATCGGCCAGAACCATGACTTCGGACGGACCTGCAGGCAGGCCGGTGTCGATGATCCCAGACAGGCTGCGTTTGGCCGCCACCACCCAAGGACTGCCCGGACCGACGATCTTGAGCGCCGGCTTGATGGTTTCAGTGCCATAGGCAACCGCAGCAACAGCCTGTGCGCCGCCCACCTTGTAGACCGTTTCGACACCGGCAAGACGCGCCGCGATCAATGTTGCCGCATCCACTTTGCCATCGGGCGCAGGTGGCGTGACAATGGCAAGGTTCGGGACGCCAGCGACAACGCCCGGGATCGAGGTCATCATGGTGACAGACGGGAACGATCCCTTGCCGCGCGGCACATAAAGCGCAACGGACTGGATCGGCGTAAAGCGATCACCGGCATAAGCGCCAGGGCGAATTTCCTTGAGCCACATGGCCTCAGGTTTCTGCTCTTCATGGAAGCTGCGAATATTGGTGATGCCAAACTGGATCGACTCAATGACGCTCTCATCGACCAGCTTGAAAGCCTCGTCAAATTCGGCCTCGGTCACTTTGATATTGGCCTTACTCACATCGGCTTTATCGAGCTCACGTCCGAAACGCGCCACGGCGGCATCCCCCTCGGTACGAACGGCCTCGATGATGGGTACAACTTTTTCGACAAAGCCGGAAAGGTCTGTCTCGGAGCGGCGGAGCAGAGCTTCCTTTTCTTCCGTGCTGAGCTTGGCATACTCATAAAAAGACACGTTCGTCATAGTCTTGTCCTTCGTATCTGCCCCGAAAGGGACAGCAGTTTCATTTTGATTTCAGAAAAACGTCTAGGCCCACAAGCCGGTCCAGAAGCATGATCACAAGACCGGCGCAGACAATGAACACAACTGAAATGGCCGCGAGATCGGGCGTGATGATGGACCGGATGGAATTGTAGATCTGCACCGGCAGCGTCACGATCCGCGCGTCGACCAGCAACAGGCTGACGAGAAACTCGTTAAGCGCCAGAATGAACATCAACAGTGATCCGGTGATCACACCGGGCAACACCGCCGGAAGTGTGATGTAGAGAAACCGCTGCAGCGGCGGCGCCCCGCAATTGGCCGCAGCCAGTTCCAGGTCAGGCGAGAGATTGCTGGCGCTCGCCGTCACCGCCCAGATCATGAACGGCAGATTGATCACGCAGCAGGCAATGCCGACCGGCCAAAGACTGCCCAGAATACCTATCTTGCCAAAAACCAGCATCATGCCGATCCCCGAACCGATCAACGGAATTGTAAACGGCAACAGCAGATAGATCTGGATTGAGCGGGCAAAGCGCACCCGGTATTTGACCAGCGCAATACCCGCAAGTGTGCCAACAGGTATGGCAATCAGCGTGCAGATTGTTGCGACGATCACCGAACGCACGAATGCCTGACGCAGATCCGTGGCTTGGGCAATCGAGGCATACCATTTCAGGGACAGGCCATCGGGCGGGAAAGTGATGATGTTTCCGGCGGTAAACGAGGCACCCAACACCACAATGGTGGGGGCCGAAAGCATGGCAATCGCTGTGGCGACAAAGGCCCAGATGACGATAGATTTGACCGTGCTGTCGCTCATTTGCGATCATCTCCCATAGCCAGAGTTCCGGCACCGAAGAGCATGAAGACCACACCCACCAGCATGGAGCCTACAGCCACCAGCATAAGCGACAGCGTGGCACCCAGGCCTTGATCCGAGGTACGGAAGAACTGGTCGTAGATCGCATTGGCGATAAAATCCTGCGTGCCGCCACCAAGTATGGCTGGAATGGCAAAGTCGGTGAGTGTCAGCGTACTGACCACAAGACCCGCCCCGACAAGGCCCGGCTTTGAGAGCGGCAGGACAACATGGCGGAAGGTCTTCACCCAACTTGCGCCCAGGGAGCTGGCAGCGGATTCCAGCTCGTTCGGGATTGCAGTCAGTGCCGGAGCCAGCATCAAAACCGCAAAGGGCAACATGTATTGCACCAGCCCGAACAGCACTGCGGGGTAATTGTAAAGCAGTCGCATGGGGGAGACGCCGACAAGCCCCAGGGCATCATTGACCATGCCCTGATTGCCCAAAATGATAAGCCAGCCATAGGCACGCACCACCTGACCGATAAAGAACGGCAGGAACAGCGCGACAAGCAGGAATTTGCGCAGAGCTGAGGATGGCGTGCGCACCATCAGATAGGCATAGGGAAAGGCAAAGATAAGCGTGATAAGCGTGACAATCAGCGCGCCCATGAGGCTCCGGCTGGCCACCTTGAAAAAGAAGCCTTCGGTCAAAACCCGCTGGTAATTGGCCAGCGTATAATTCTCGGAGGTCAGGAATGTTGTGGTGTCGAGGGTCCGCAGACTTGCATCACCGATCTGGATCAGCCCCAGAACAAGCACCCCAACAAGAACAAGGGCAGGCAGCAGCATGAGATAGGGCAACCCCGGCTGGAACCGGGACGGCCAGACCAACTCCGCAAAGCCTTCCAATGCATCCATTATGCGCCATATCAGGGGATATTGTGCACGGGGAGCGCGCATGACACCAATCCTTGTTCACAAACAAAAGCGCCCGCCGCCGGAGGCAGAAGCGGCGGGCGAAAAGAGCCTTGATCAGCCCTGCATGATTTCCTTGAACTTCGCGAACCATTCGCTTTCATTCTCGACCTGGATCTTGGACGAGACGCGAATGAGGTTTTTGAACTGCTCAGGGGTCACCGGGTAGGACGGGTCGCCGATCAGATCCGCAGGCGGGGTCAGGCCGGGAATGACGCCGGGCAGACCCAGGCCATCAAGCCAGACCTGCTGAGCCCCCTTGGTCAAGGCATGGTTGATGTACTGCTTGGCCCAATACAGCTCGTTTTCCGGCAGGCCTTTTGGAATCCAAAGCCCGTCGGTGTCGAACTTCGCACCTTCTTCCGGAACCACCCAGGCGATGTCGATGCCGTTTTTCTTGGCTTCGCGGGCATTGGTGGAGATGGTGCAGGCCGCGTCGATTTCGCCGTTCTGGAACCATGTCGTGAAATCCGGATCTTCGCCGAGGAGCGGCTGCTGTGCCTTGATCTCGGTGACGAAATCCCAGCATGGCTGCATGTCATCGGGAATCCCGTCCAGACTGCCGCCACCGGCAACCTGCGCAGGGAAGTGGAAGCCGATGCCGTCATTGTAAAGCGCAATGCGGCCCTTGAGCTTCGGATCCAGCAGATCTTTCCATGACGTTGGCGGACCATCCGGGAAGGCTTCCGGACGGTACGCCAGAACATAGACATAGCCGTAGGTATTGACGATCGGATAGCCCTCAAGCCCAACCGGCTTGGCGAGGTCTGTGGTGTCTTTGAGGTTTGGCAGATCAGAAAGATCTTCGGTCACGCCACGCAAGGCCGATTTGGTGGCGTTGGTTGTGGTGTCCCAGTTGATGTGGATCGGCGGAACGCGTCCTTGCGCAACCGCTGCCCAGACCTTGGGCTGAATTTCATTGTCTTCGGTCAGATCATGCCGAACGGCAATGCCGGTCATTTCGGTGAAGCTGTCGGAAACGCCCGCCTTGAGCGCATTCACCCAGCTGCCACCCCAGGCACGCACGATGATTTCCGACGGCTTTTCGGGCTCCTGGGCAAACGCACGGCTGACGCCAAGCGACGAGACACCGGCTGTGGCGCCGATTGCCGCAACCGACGCAAGCAAGCTGCGCCGGCGGATCTTGGTGGACAGAATTTTATCATTCAGCATTTCAAATTCTCCTCTGGCTGGACCTTTAGCGGTCACTCTTGAAGACCTGCATATCCCTTGCGTTCCAACCAAGGCGCACATCGTCACCTGGGCCAAACTGCAAATGTGATTCCTGATCATGGTCGAACACGCGCATCAGCGTGTCGCCAAGCTCAGCAACCAGGATTTCGTAAACGACGCGCTCACCCTCGAAGATGCAGTCGACAACCCTGCCCTGCACAATGGATTCAAGCCCATCGAGGCGCCCGTCTTTGGAGGAAATTCGGATCTGCTCCGCGCGCAGGGCGCCTGAACAGTTTACGCCGATGTCCGGAGCTTCTGCATTGCCTGCAATCCTGCCTGAAAGGGCCACACCATTGGTTTCAAACGTTACTTGTTGCCCGGCCAACTCGGTAACTTTGCCTTCAACAAAATTGGTTACGCCGATGAAATTGGCCACAAATGCATTTGCCGGTGTGCGGTAAGCCCCAACCGGAGCCGCTTTTTGTTGAATTTCACCGTCATTCATGATGACGATTTCGTCAGACACCACGAGCGCCTCGCGCTGATCATGGGTGACGTTGATCGTGGTCACGCCAAGCTCTTTCTGAATGCGGCGGAACTCCAGCTGCATTTCTTCACGCAGCTTGCGGTCAAGCGCGGCGAGAGGTTCATCCAGCAACAACAGATCCGGCTCGAACACCAGGGCGCGGGCGATGGCAACGCGTTGTTGCTGGCCACCTGAAAGCTCATTGATGCGGCGATCGCCGTAACCGCCAAGTCGCACAAGCTCGAGATAATGCGCAACCTTGTCCGGGATGGTGCGTGCATCATGGCGCCGCATCTTCAATGGAAAGGCGATGTTCTCCGCTGCCGTCATGTGGGGGAAAAGGGCCAGCTTCTGAAAAACCATGCCGATGGCACGCTTGTGCGGCGGAACCGCGCTGACCGGCTGGCCATTGATGAAAATCTCACCCCTGGTCGGCATGTCAAAGCCTGCAATCATCCGCAGCAGCGTGGTTTTGCCCGAGCCTGACGGGCCGAGGATTGTGAGGAACTTCCCTTTCGGCAAATCAAACGACGCGTTGTCAACCGCATGCACATCGCCGAAAACCATCGACACATTCTTGACCGAAACGGCAATCTCATCAGCCGCATGGAGGTCGGAGGCGCTCGCGTCCATCATGGTTCCTGCCTTGCTCCACGTGATAGCCGCAGCGTTGCGGAGCCTTGTGTCTTACAGCCTGATGCGCAACAGCGATCAGGCACCTTACGAACTGCATCGGATCGGCTAAAACACTGAAACTGCGAAGAAACAAGCACCCAAATTCCCGCCGTTCCCAAGCTTTGATCTGATGATCAGTCAGCCTTTCCGATAAGTTGTACATACATGTGCATACGAGACCAGTCAACGCGAACTGCGCAATTTATGCGCCGCATCAGTTGGTGCCTATTTTTTGTTCAATCCTGACGCTTCAGCGCTGGCTCAGCACCATCTGAAACCCTAGATCGATGCCAGGAATCCGCCATCAACTGGCAGGCAGTGGCCCGTGATGTAAGCGGAGGCATCGCTGCACAGAAAGACGGCAACGCCGCCAATATCGCTGTCCTTGCCAAAGCGGCGCTGTGGAATTTTTTCCAGCATCGTGGCTTGCCAGTCTTCGTTTTCATAGAAAACTTCGGTCATTGCGGTCCTGAAATAGCCAGGCGCAATGGCGTTGACGCGAATGCCGTGCGGCGCCCATTCCGTCGCCAGGGCGCGGGTGACCCCGAGCAGGCCGGACTTTGAGGCCCCATACGGCACCGCCGTCGGAATTCCGACATAGGATGTCAGCGAGCACAGATTGACGATCGCCCCGCCATCCTGTTTTGCCATAATCCGTCCCGCCGCCTGGGCACAGAAGAATGCACCTTTGAGGTTGGTGGAAACGATCTGGTCCCACAGCGCCTCATCCACGTCAAACGACGCGGCCACATTCTCAAATCCGGCATTGTTGATCAGAATCGACAATCCGCCCAACTCTTCCGCCGCCCTGGCCGTTACGCTGGAGCAAGATTCAACATCACGTACATCCTGCGCCAGCGTCACACATTTACGTCCGTGCTGTTCAATCATGGCTTTGGTTTCACTCAGATTGTCGACTGACCGTGCGGTGATGGCCACATCCGCCCCAGCCTGCGCAAGAGCTGTGGCAATCGCCTGGCCAATGCCACGGCTGGCACCCGTAACAAGTGCAGTGCGGCCGGAAAGGTCAAAATTTGGGCGGGTCATGGCAAATCCTAGAGGTGGGAGATCTGATGAAATCACATCATTTTTTCAAAATTATGTCTATACATATTTACAGGAAGAGTTTCTGTTTCTATCCTTTTCGACAGGTATTCGCCCCTATGGAGACTGCAAGTGTCAAACCCGTCACCCCTTGTCCGTGATGAGATTCGTACGATCGCGCCTTACAATTCGGGGCTTACGCTAGATGAGGTACGCACCCGCTATCAGATTGAGACAATTGCCAAACTCGGCTCCAATGAAAACCCGCTGGGACCTTCACCAAAACTGAGGTCGCTGTTTGGCGACATCGGTGACCTGGCCCGGCTTTATCCTGATCCACAGGGACACGCGCTGTGTTCGCGGCTTGCAGATTCGTTTGGAGTGGACAAAGAGCGGATGATTTTGGGCAATGGATCGGAGGATCTCATTGGTGTGATCTGCCGTTCCGTGGTGCGCCCCGGTGATCGCGTCACCACGCTCTACCCCTCCTTCCCCCTGCACGAAGACTACACCATCTTGATGGGCGGCACGGTTGAGCGCATCACCATTACGTCGGACCTGACGGTGGACATGGATGCGCTTGTTCAAGCAGTTGCGCGCAAGCCGCGTATGGTGATGTTCTCCAACCCCATGAACCCGGTCGGCTGCTGGTTGACCCCGGACCAGCTGGCACGCGTCATCGACGCCCTTGATCCCGAAACACTGATTGTGGTCGACGAGGCCTATGCGGAATATGCGGCGGGCGATGACTATCCCTCGGCTGCAGATCTGTTGGAAAGGACCAGGTGCAATTGGGTGGTGCTGCGAACCTTCTCAAAGGCCTATGGTTTGGCAGGCCTGCGGATCGGGTTCGGGCTGGTCAGCGATCCGGGCTTGTGCAATTTCTTCAACCGGGTACGGACACCGTTCAACACCAATGCCATTGCCCAGGCGTCGGCAATTGTGGCGTTGGAAGATCTCGATCACCTCCGGAAATCGGTTGATCAGGCGCTTGCGGAACGAGCGCGCATGACAACAGCCTTGGAACTCATGGCGAGACAAGGCGCTGGCCGAAGCAACCAACCCCTCCGTATTGCGCCTTCAAAAGGCAATTTCCTGTTTGTTGATACCGGACGAAACAGCACAGATGTTTCAGAGGACCTGCTCAAGCATGGCGTTATCGTCAAACCCTGGAAGCAATCCGGATTTGCCAGGTTCATTCGCGTCAGTGTCGGGACAACGAAGGAAAATGACCAGTTTCTCAATGCGTTCAAGTCAATATCGGAAATCTGACCTGGAGCAGAGAACACTGCAAACAATCGATCACCGGTTCGGCAGGAGGTTGTTACCGATGTCCAAGGTACACTCTGTTACCGATGTGTCCGGGCTGTGTATTTTTTGATTTGTTTGCGGGGCAGGATTTGGATCTGCGACCCGGTGATCCGGCAGGGAATTGCGCAGCAAAGGCCGAGAGGATTTCAGGCTATGGTCCGGCAGGACGATGAGCTACCTCGCCAGCAAAGACGAAGTCTTTGCGCCCGGGACATGGATGGGTTTTGATTTGGTTGCGGGGGCAGGATTTGAACCTGCGACCTTCAGGTTATGAGCCTGACGAGCTACCGGGCTGCTCCACCCCGCGTTAAGTTCTGAGCGTTCCGGGGGATGCCCGGCTTTTTGCTTTGTCGGTCCTCGAGGCCTTGCCTCTGCGGGTCGACGGGGGCTGCTCCACGCCCCGCGTTAAGTTCTGAGCGTTCCGGGGGATGCCCGGCTTTTTGCTTTGTCGGTCCTCGAGGCCTTGCCTCTGCGGGTCGACGGGGGCTGCTCCACGCCCCGCGTTAAGTTTCGAGCGTTCCGGGATTTGCCCGGCTTTTTGCTTTGTCGGTCCTCGAGGCCTTGCCTCTGCGGGTCGACGGGGGCTGCTCGGCCCCATGGCAAGCCATGATGTTTTCATGGCGGTAAAAGCAAAAACGGGTCGCGATGAGCGACCCGCGGCGGTTCCAATTTTCGTAAGTGAGAAGATTTTTGTTGCGTTTTGCAGACCTGGCAGCGACCTACTCTCCCGCGTCTTAAGACGAAGTACCATCGGCGCTGGGGCGTTTCACGGCCGGGTTCGGAATGGGACCGGGTGCAGCCGCCCCGCCATAACCACCAGGTCGGCAAAGCGCAACATTTTTACTGGCCAATGCAGCTTGTCTTGCTCGTTGCCTCTCAGGGCGCATTGGCTGACCATGTTCTAAGACAGAACATTTCAGTAAATCTGTATGAGAAGCTGGCGGATGGCTAATCCTTTGTATTTGAACACGTCTTTGTTTGTCTTCACGCTGCAGCAATCTGACGATTGCTGCGCTACAGACGGTGCGCCAAATGATTGGCGACGGGCAATTGCCCTTGCGAAGCGAACGCTTCGTATTCTTGTTTCCTCAAATTTATGAGGCAGGCAAGAACCAGAGCTATGCTCTGCAAGCGCGACTGCGCGCCGACCATTTCTGGCCGCCCCGTCCGGAGGATAGGCGCTATTGCGCCGCTCATCCGTGAGGACATGTCATTGTTGAAGTGCTTTGCACTTCAAGATGAGCACAAGCAATGAGAACGATCAAGCCGATCGAGCTATTAGTACTGGTAAGCTTCACACATTACTGCGCTTCCACACCCAGCCTATCAACGTGGTAGTCTTCCACGACTCTCAGGGAATACTCGTTTTTAGGTTGGTTTCCCGCTTAGATGCCTTCAGCGGTTATCCATTCCGTATATAGCTACCCTGCTATGCCGTTGGCACGACAACAGGTCCACCAGAGATACGTCCATCCCGGTCCTCTCGTACTAGGGACAGATCCTATCAATATTCCTACACCCACGGCAGATAGGGACCGAACTGTCTCACGACGTTCTGAACCCAGCTCACGTACCGCTTTAATTGGCGAACAGCCAAACCCTTGGGACCTGCTCCAGCCCCAGGATGCGATGAGCCGACATCGAGGTGCCAAACAACCCCGTCGATATGGACTCTTGGGGGTCATCAGCCTGTTATCCCCGGCGTACCTTTTATCCGTTGAGCGATGGCCCTTCCACGCGGGACCACCGGATCACTATGACCGACTTTCGTCTCTGCTCGACTTGTCAGTCTCGCAGTCAGGCAGGCTTATGCCATTGCACTCGACGACCGATTTCCGACCGGTCTGAGCCTACCATCGCGCGCCTCCGTTACTCTTTCGGAGGCGACCGCCCCAGTCAAACTACCCACCATACACTGTCCCGGACCCGGATAACGGGCCGCGGTTAGACATCCACGAAGATAAGGGTGGTATTTCAAGGATGGCTCCACGCGAGCTGGCGCCCACGCTTCAAAGCCTACCACCTATCCTACACATGCCTTGGCGAATGCCAGTGTAAAGCTATAGTAAAGGTGCACGGGGTCTTTCCGTCTGACCGCAGGAACCCCGCATCTTCACGGGGAATTCAATTTCACTGAGTCTGCGTTGGAGACAGCGGGGAAGTCGTTACGCCATTCGTGCAGGTCGGAACTTACCCGACAAGGAATTTCGCTACCTTAGGACCGTTATAGTTACGGCCGCCGTTTACCGGGGCTTCGATTCAAAGCTTGCACCTCTC